>NZ_CP119754.1:2435352-4870704 GCF_029319185.1 Superficieibacter sp. HKU1 | reverse complement strand
GGCGGACTCCACTCGAACAAAAGTCGATAAATGACAAAGGCTGAAACGTTCATGATTGTTGACGCACGGCGAAAAGACCCACGTAAGGGTGACGTGCGAACCGCTATCTGCGGTTTTTACCCGATCCGGATCCGTGGATCCGATCGGGAGGCGGATCATAGCGTAAACTGAGCCAGAGATCTTCTGTTTCTCACAGATTCTTCCCGATTTATCCACAGGGAGGATCGCGACTGGCTAAGTGTAAACGATCCTGGCGATGTGGGGCACGATTTAGGCCGCATATCGGAAAAATTAATGAGCAACGACAAAATTTTTCTTAAATGATCTAACGAAGATCCGCCGGGATCCTTGCGCTTTAAACGTGAGGCCGTATAATCCTCCACCCGGCGCGTTAGCCCGTTTTCAGCCTGGGTTTTACTCATGAAAACGTGCGAAAATACGCGGGATATAAGGAAAGAGAATTGACTCCGGAGTGTACAATTATTACAATCCGGCCTCTTTAATCACCCACACTGTGGCGTAAGTCGTTCGAAGTTTGTTCGGTCATACGCAGAAGTCAGTGAATTTATTCAAGTTTAGGTAGAAATCGCCATGAAACGCACTTTTCAACCGTCTGTACTGAAGCGCAACCGTTCTCACGGCTTCCGTGCTCGTATGGCTAATAAAAATGGTCGTCAGGTTTTGGCACGTCGTCGTGCTAAAGGCCGTGCTCGTCTGACCGTTTCTAAGTAATAAAGCTAACCCTGCGTGGTTAAGCTCGCATTTCCCAGGGAGTTACGCTTGTTAACTCCCAGTCATTTCACATTCGTCTTCCAGCAGCCACAACGGGCTGGCACGCCGCAAATTACCATCCTCGGCCGCCTGAATTCGCTGGGGCATCCCCGCATCGGTCTTACCGTCGCCAAGAAAAACGTTAAGCGTGCGCATGAACGCAATCGGATTAAACGTCTGACGCGTGAAAGCTTCCGTTTACGTCAGCATGAACTCCCTGCAATGGATTTCGTGATAGTGGCGAAAAAAGGGGTTGCCGACCTCGATAATCGTGCCCTTACAGAAGCACTGGAAAAATTATGGCGTCGCCACTGTCGGCTGGCTCAAGGGTCCTGATAGCCCTTATCCGGGTCTACCAACGCCTGATCAGTCCGCTGCTTGGGCCCCATTGCCGTTTCACCCCGACCTGTTCGCAATACGGAATTGAGGCATTGCGCAGGTTTGGAATGATAAAAGGCAGTTGGTTGACGGTGAAACGCGTATTAAAATGCCACCCTTTACACCCGGGTGGTGACGACCCCGTCCCGCCCGGACCATTTGATACCAGAGAACACTAACGATGGATTCGCAACGCAATCTTCTAGTCATCGCTTTGTTGTTCGTGTCTTTCATGATCTGGCAAGCGTGGGAGCAGGATAAAAATCCTCAACCCCAGCAGCAGATCACGCAGACTACGACCACCGCAGCGGGTAGTGCCGCAGACCAGGGCGTACCAGCCAGTGGCCAGGGTAAACTGATTACGGTTAAGACCGATGTTCTGGAGCTGACGATCAACACCCGTGGTGGTGACGTTGAGCAGGCGCACCTGTTGACCTACCCGAAAGAGCTGGGTTCTAACGAGCCGTTCCAGTTACTTGAAACCACGCCGCAGTTTATCTACCAGGCGCAGAGTGGCCTGACCGGCCGTGACGGCCCGGATAACCCGGCCAATGGTTCCCGTCCGCTGTATAACGTTGACAGCGATGCGTTTGTGCTGGCCGATGGTCAGAACGAGCTGGCGATCCCGCTGACCTGGACCGATGCCGCTGGTAACACGTTCACCAAGACCTTTGTCCTGAAACGCGGCGAGTTTGCGGTGAACGTTAACTACAACGTGCAGAACGCCAGCGCGAAGCCGCTGGAAGTCTCTACCTTTGGTCAGCTGAAGCAATCCATCGATTTGCCTTCTCATCGCGATACCGGCAGCAGCAACTTTGCGCTGCATACCTTCCGCGGTGCGGCGTACTCAACGCCGGACGAGAAGTATGAAAAATACAAATTTGATAAAATTGCCGACAACGAAAACCTCAACCTGAGTTCTCAGGGTGGTTGGGTTGCCATGTTGCAGCAGTACTTCGCGACCGCGTGGGTACCGCCAGCCAACAGCACTAACAGCTTCTACACCAGCAATCTGGGTAACGGCGTGGCGGCAATCGGCTATAAGTCTCAGCCGCTGCTGGTTCAGCCGGGTCAGACGGGCAATCTGGGCAGCACCCTGTGGGTCGGCCCGGAAATTCAGGATAAAATGGCGGCCGTTGCACCGCACCTGGATTTGACCGTAGATTACGGCTGGCTGTGGTTCATCTCTCAGCCGCTGTTTAAACTGCTGAAATGGATCCATAGCTTCCTGGGTAACTGGGGCTTCTCCATCATCATCATCACCTTTATCGTTCGTGGCATCATGTACCCGCTGACCAAAGCGCAGTACACCTCCATGGCGAAGATGCGTATGCTGCAGCCGAAGATTGCGGCCATGCGTGAGCGTCTGGGCGATGACAAACAGCGTCAGAGCCAGGAGATGATGGCCCTGTACAAAGCGGAGAAGGTTAATCCGCTGGGTGGCTGCTTACCGCTGGTCATTCAGATGCCAATCTTCCTTGCGCTGTACTACATGCTGATGGGCTCCATTGAACTGCGTCATGCGCCGTTCGCCCTGTGGATCCATGACCTGTCCGCACAGGACCCGTACTACATCCTGCCGATCCTGATGGGCCTGACGATGTTCTTCATTCAGAAGATGTCGCCAACCACCGTGACCGACCCGATGCAGCAGAAGATCATGACCTTTATGCCGGTCATCTTCACCGTGTTCTTCCTGTGGTTCCCGTCAGGTCTGGTGCTGTACTATATCGTGAGTAACACCGTGACGATTATCCAGCAGCAGCTGATTTACCGTGGTCTGGAAAAACGTGGCCTGCATAGCCGCGAGAAGAAAAAATCCTGACATAAGCGGTAGGCCGGGTAAGCGCAGCGCCACCCGGCAAAAGGAACAGTGATAAAGGGCGGTCATCTGACCGCCTTTTTTATTGGTAAGCAAAGAGACATAACATGAGCCATAACGACACTATCGTTGCCCAGGCCACCCCTCCAGGACGTGGCGGCGTGGGCATCCTGCGCATCTCCGGCCTGAAAGCTCGCGACGTCGCGCAGGCCGTACTGGGAAAATTGCCTAAGCCACGCTACGCCGATTACCTGCCTTTTCAGGACGCGGACGGCACGGCGCTCGATCAGGGCATCGCGCTATGGTTCCCGGGTCCAAACTCTTTTACCGGCGAAGATGTGCTGGAGCTACAGGGACACGGCGGCCCGGTCATTCTCGATCTGCTGTTAAAACGTATCCTGACCCTCCCCGGCCTGCGCATCGCGAAACCCGGCGAGTTCTCCGAGCGGGCGTTTCTCAACGACAAGCTGGATTTAGCCCAGGCAGAAGCGATTGCTGACCTGATAGACGCCAGTTCCGAGCAGGCGGCACGCTCGGCGCTGAACTCGCTTCAGGGTGCCTTCTCCGCACGGGTGAATCACCTGGTGGAAGCACTCACTCACCTGCGGATCTACGTCGAAGCGGCCATCGACTTCCCGGACGAAGAGATCGACTTTCTTTCCGACGGCAAAATCGAGGCACAGCTTAACGGCGTAATGGCCGATCTGGACGCGGTACGCGCCGAAGCGCGTCAGGGCAGCCTGCTGCGCGAAGGGATGAAAGTGGTGATTGCCGGACGTCCCAACGCCGGTAAATCCAGCCTGCTGAATGCGCTGGCCGGGCGCGACGCGGCGATTGTTACCGACATCGCCGGCACCACGCGCGACGTCCTGCGCGAGCATATTCACATCGACGGGATGCCGCTGCACATTATCGACACCGCCGGGCTGCGCGAAGCCAGCGACGAAGTTGAGCGCATTGGCATCGAGCGCGCCTGGCAGGAGATTGAACAGGCGGACCGCGTACTGTTTATGGTCGACGGCACCACCACCGATGCGGTAGATCCGGCAGATATCTGGCCAGATTTTATTGCCCGTCTGCCCGCAAAGCTGCCGATTACCGTGGTGCGTAACAAGGCCGATATCACCGGCGAAACGCTGGGCTTTAGTGAAGTGAATAATCACTCACTTGTACGCCTTTCTGCGCGCACCGGTGAAGGCGTAAACGTTTTGCGCGATCATCTCAAGCAAAGTATGGGCTTCGATACCCGGATGGAAGGCGGTTTCCTGGCCCGCCGTCGTCATTTGCAGGCGCTGGAAGACGCGGCGAACCATCTTGAGCAGGGCAAAGCGCAACTGCTCGGTGCCTGGGCTGGTGAATTGCTGGCGGAGGAGTTACGCCTTGCTCAGCACAGCCTGAGCGAGATCACCGGCGAGTTTACTTCGGATGATTTGCTGGGACGGATTTTCTCGAGTTTTTGTATCGGGAAATAAGATTGCAAATCTGTACCGGTACGAGCAAAGTTTACTCCTGAGGGACATCAGAAAAGGAGATCATCATGAGTATGGATTACTGGCTTCAGGCTTTTGATAACGGTGAAGACGGCTTTTTTGCCCCCGGATATGATTGAAACGCTGGGGGAGCCTCGTCTTATTACATCGATCCAGGCGCTCTTTGTGGCCAGGCCATTTGGCTGATTGACTTATTGGTTATAAAACGTCGCCACCCGGTTTTTCGCAAAAAGTGCCGCCTGTATCAAATGAATTGTAAAAATGAGGTTCAGGATCTTCTCATTTGCTTCGTTTGCGTTTAAAACGAAAGCGGTTAACCGACAGTATGCTTTTCATCTTTACCACTGACCATTATCACGGAGCGAAAAATGGCTACGCACTTTGCACGAGGGACCCTTGGCGACGGTTATCACCTTTCCATTCGCTTGTCTTCAGCCTGCCATCATCAGGCCCGCCAGCTCCCTGAACACCGCCGAACGCGCTATCTGACCTCCAGAGCGCTACTGGCTGAATTGATGTTCATGCTGTATGGAATTAGCGAGCTGCCAGAAATAATTATTCTGCCCGGTGGCCGGCCCGTTTTTCTTGATACCACGCTGCCGCGTTTTTCAATTGCCTATGCCGGCAATATCGTTGGCGTAGCCTTAACCACCGAAGGCGATTGCGGTCTGGCGCTGGCGCTCCAGCGCGTGATGCCCGGCACCCCTGGCGCGTCGATCCCCCCGCATTACACGTTCACCAGCAATGAAATGCTGTGGATCAACAATCAAAACGATCCCAACGAAGCCAGGGCACAACTATTGTCACTGCGCCAAAGCGTGCTCAAGCTAACGGGTGACGTTGAAGGCGATACGCAGGGATTACAACTGCTGCCGGGTTCAGGGCGTTTGCGAGCGGCGAATACTGCGCAAATTGAGGCGGTCTGCGATGCAGAGGACGTGCTGGTGTGGTCTGTGGCCGTCACGCCTGCCGTTGAGCGCCTGAAGCTCTGGGAATATAGCGGTAAAGGTAACTGGCGCTGCCTGCCGGATGCGCAGGTGCGCGCCAATGAACCTGCCGCGCGTCTGATGCGTTTTACCAGCATAGCTTCCGAAAAAGCGTTTACACTCAACGAATCCGATCAAAAGTAATCTCCATAACACGAAGGAGTCATTATGTCTGATACGTTGAAAGTTGTTACGTTATTGGGAAGTTTGCGCAAAGGGTCATTTAACGCCATGGTCGCGCGTACGCTGCCGAAAATCGCTCCGGCGAACATTCAGGTAAGCGCACTACCGTCGATTGGCGATATTCCTCTGTACGATGCGGATATTCAGCAGGAAGAGGGGTTTCCGGCAAGCGTGGAAGCGCTGGCGGAACAAATCCGCCAGGCAGACGGCGTGGTTATCGTCACGCCGGAATATAACTATTCCGTACCGGGCGGCTTAAAGAACGCTATCGACTGGCTTTCTCGCCTGCCTGAGCAACCGCTGGCGGGCAAACCCGTGCTTATTCAGACCAGTTCTATGGGTGCCATCGGCGGCGCGCGCTGCCAGTATCATCTGCGTCAGATCCTGGTGTTTCTCGACGCGATGGTGATGAACAAGCCGGAGTTTATGGGCGGCGTGATCCAGAATAAAGTGGACCCGCAGACGGGCGAAGTGATTGACCAGAGCACGCTGGATCATCTGACCGGGCAGCTAACGGCGTTTGGTGAATATATACAGCGGGTGAAAGCCTGAAACAAAAAGCCCGGCACTGGCCGGGCTTCAGTTATCGGGCGTCAGCAATCAATGCGCGTCAATAAACACAATCTTCAGTACAAACAGCACCGCGACGATAATCACGCACGGGCTGAGATCGCGCAGACGGCCGGTGCCGATTTTCATTACGCAGTAAGAGATAAAGCCCAGCGCGATACCTTCGGTAATCGAGAAGCTGAACGGCATCATCACCGCGGTAATAAACGCCGGTACGGATTCGGTTAAATCTTCCCACTTCACGCGCGCCAGGCTGGAGGTCATCAGCACGCCAACGTAAATCAGGGCGCCCGCTGCCGCGTAAGACGGCACCATGCCCGCCAGCGGCGAGAGGAAAATGACCAGCAGGAACAGCACGCCGACGACCACTGCCGTCAGACCGGTACGGCCCCCGACGGAAACGCCGGAAGAGGATTCGATATAGGCGGTAACAGAGGATGTGCCGATGAATGAACCGGCCACGGACGAGATACTGTCCACATACAGCGCCTGCTTCATGCGCGGGAATTTGCCCTTCTCATCCGCCAGACCCGCTTTGTCAGTGACGCCAATCAGCGTACCGGAAGAGTCAAACAGGTTAACCAGCATGAAGGAGAAGATCACCCCCGCCAGGCCCAGGTTGAATGAACCGGCCAGATCGACGTGACCAATTACGGAAGTGACGCTCGGCGGCGCGGAGACGATACCGTTATAGTGCACATCGCCTAGCATCCAGCCCAGCAGCGTCGTGACGACGATAGAGACCAGCACCGCCGCGTGAATGTTACGTGACGCCAGAATAGCGATAATAAAGAAACCCAGCACGCCCAGCAGCACGCTGTGCGAGGTCAGGTTACCGATGCTCACCAGCGTTTCCGGGTTGGCGACAATCACGCCCGCGTTTTTCAGCCCCATCATGCCGATAAACAGACCGATACCGCTGGTGATACCAACGCGCAGGCTTACCGGGATATTGGCAATCATCCAGTAGCGCACGCGGAAAATCGTCAGCAGCAGCAGGCCGACCGCGCCCCAGAAAATCGCCCCCATACCCACCTGCCACGGCAGGCCCATCGCCTGAACCACAACAAAGGCAAAGAACGCGTTAAGCCCCATCGCCGGAGCCAGCGCGACCGGCAGATTAGCGAAGACGCCCATCAGGATGCTGCCCAGCGCAGCAATCAGACAGGTAGTGACGAAAACGGCGCTGGTGTCCATCCCTGCCACGCCGAGGATCTGCGGGTTAACGAATACGATGTAAACCATCGTCAGAAAGGTGGTGAACCCGGCAATGATTTCTGTGCGTGCAGTGGTGCCGTGCGCACGTAATTTAAACACGCGCTCAAGTATTCCCTGACCAGATGCCTGGCTGTGGTGTTGTTGACTCATTATCTGTTTCCGAGAAAAGGAGGGAAAATCCGTCGCTATCCTATACCAAAATGAGACAATAGGAAGATTCATGAGAGACTTTTTTCATTGATTTTGCTTATACGGCAACGATTGCGTGGCATAAATTTCAGCAGATAAACGTTAAACTTGTTAAAAGGGAAACAGGCATGTCCCACATTGAAGCAGTATTTTTCGATTGCGACGGTACGCTGGTAGATAGTGAAGTGATTTGTTCTCGCGCCTATGTGCATATGTTCCAGCAGTACGGCATCACCCTCGATCTGGAAACGATTTTTAAGCGTTTTAAAGGGGTTAAGCTTTACGAGATCATCGATACCATTAACGCCGAGTATGGGGTTAACCTGGCGAAAGCCGATTTAGAAACCGTGTATCGCGCTGAGGTGGCCCGCCTGTTTGATTCTGAGCTGGTGGGTATCACGGGCGCCAACGCACTGCTGGACAGCGTAACAGTGCCGATGTGCGTGGTCTCTAACGGCCCGGTGAGCAAAATGCAGCACTCGTTAGGGCGCACCGGCATGCTGCACCATTTTCCGGAAAAATTGTTCAGCGGGTATGATATCCAGCGCTGGAAACCCGATCCGGCGCTGATGTTTCACGCGGCGAAAGCGATGAACGTCAATGCGGAACATTCGGTGCTGGTGGATGATTCCGTTGCCGGGGCGCAATCCGGGATCGCCGCGGGAATGGAAGTGTTCTATTTTTGCGCCGATCCGCATAATAAGCCTATCGAGCATCCGAAGGTGACGACGTTTACCGATCTGGCGCAGCTGCCGGAACTGTGGCGCGCTCGTGGCTGGAATATTACGCGGTAAATGCCGGGCGGCGGCTTCGCCTTGCCCGGCCTACAAAACCCAACAATATCCGCGCGTTACCGTATAACCGTAGGCCCGGTAAGCGCAGCGCCACCGGGCACCCGGTCAACGGACTTATTTAAACAGCTTCTGCACAAACCTGGCATACGCAGGACGCCAGACGTCCATTTCATGCCCCAGTCCAGGATAAACGGTGTAGTCATTATGAATACCCTGTTTATCCAGCTGCGCTTTTAGTCCCTTGATATCTTTCCCCGTTACCTCATCATTTTCGCCGATCACCAATGTGAAGTTACGTAATTGCTGGTTGATGGACTGAGGATCCGCCAGGCGTTGCGTAACCTTTTCATCCGGCACGGTGACCGTCGTGACGCCACTAAACAGCCCCAGCCAGCCGAAGCTTTCCGGATGTCTTAGTGCAGAAAGCTCCGCCTGATAGCCCCCCTGGGAAAGCCCGGCGATTGCCCGCCCTTCGGCATCCTTACGCACGTTATAGTGTTGAGTAATCAGCGGGATGATATCGTGTATCAGTTCCCGGTCGCCAAGCGTGGCGTTGGGGAGATAAAACTGCGAGCGAATATCAGCGTAGCGATAGCTTTCTGGCGTTGTCGTGGCCGTCTCCGTTTCCGTCTCAGGCACCACTACCACCATCGGTTTGATTTTCCGCTCTGCCAGCAGGTTATCCATCATCTGCGGAATACGTCCCTGATTGATGGCCGAAAGGGTGGTATCGCCAAAGCCGTGATAGTAGTACAGCACCGGCAGCGGCTCTTTTGTTGCGTTATATCCCGGCGGCGTCCAGACATAGATCTGACGTTCGGCATTGAGTTCGCGGGAATGATAGGTCAACAAATGCAGTTCGCCGTGAGGCACATTACGCACGTCGAGCAGGCTACCCGGCACAAGCACCAGACTGGTATTCACCTGCCGCTGCGGCTTGGTGTAAGGCGCGCCGGAGTCAATCGTACGCAGGCCGTCGACTTCATAAAAATATTCGTACAGATTGCCGGGCATTACCGCGCTGGTCCATGTCCAGACGCCGTTAGCATTTTTTTGCATAACATGCGTGACGTGGCTTTCATCGGTCGCACCGGTGACGACATTCACCTTTTTCGCCTCGGGTGCCCAGAGCCTGAAGGTCACGGTTTTATCAGCATTCACCTGCGTAATAAACTGGTTAACGGGTGCATTTTCACCGGGCTCCGGAAGGGTCGATGCCGCCTGAACCTGATACATAAATGCGCCTGTAGCGAGGGAAACCGCGAGGGAGAGAGCAATCTTTTTCATGAGCGAATCCTTGCAGAATGATTAACCGCAAAACAATAACAAAGGTGACTATACCGTTCTGTGATGAGTGGCAAAAACCAGACTGTTAATTCTGTGAAGGTTGCTTTAACGTAGTTGTAGTCATCATCATTACTAACAGGATGTTTTTATGTCTCATACTCACAGACCGCTACCCACGTTCAGGTACCATCCACAGCCGCTGGAAACCGGCGCGTTTGAGCAGGATAAGACGGTCGCCTGCGACTGCTGCGAACAGTCGACGCCAGTTTATTACACCAGCCCCTTTTACAGCGTTGACGATATTGATCACCTCTGTCCGTGGTGCATCGCCGACGGTAAGGCCGCTGAAAAATACGCAGGCAGTTTCCAGGATGACGCCAGTATTGAAGGGATTGAAGCCCGTTATGATGAAGATGGCGAATTTAGCGGTGCGCAAATACCGTATTCTGATGAGAGTCTCAAAGAACTAACCGAGCGTACTCCGGGCTACCGCGGCTGGCAGCAGGAGCACTGGCTGGCACACTGTGGTGATTTCTGCGCCTTTATCGGCTACGTCGGTTGGGAAGAAATTAAAGACCGCCTTGATGAGTTTGCCAGCCTTGAAGAAGACTGCGCGGACGTTGGTATACATTATGATGATTTACCGAAATATCTGCGTAACGACGGCGATTGCCAGGGCTATCTGTTTCGCTGCCTGAAATGTGGAAAGTTACGCCTGTGGGCTGATTTTTCATGATCGGTAGTCAAATTAAGGAGTAAGCGTTTATGCCGGATTTACTGTCCCGCTATCAGGGCTGTTTACTGGGACTGGCCAGTGGCGATGCGGTGGGAACGACCGTCGAGTTCCGGGCCAAAGATTCCTTTACGCCGCTCACCACCATGCAGGGCGGCGGCCCGTTTAATCTGAAGGCCGGGCAGTGGACGGATGATACCTCAATGGCGCTGTGCCTCGCGCAAAGCCTGGTAACCTGTCGCGGGTTTGATGCGGGCGATCAGATGAACCGCTATCTCAACTGGTGGCGCTGGGGCTATTTCAGCTCAACCGGGGAGTGCTTCGACATCGGCAGCACCGTCGCGCGAGCGCTGGGAAAATTCGCGCTGGACGGCAATCCGTACGCGGGTTCGGAAGCGCCGGACTCTGCCGGTAATGGCTCGCTGATGCGTCTCGCACCGGCAGTGCTGTATTACTATCCGGAGCGTCAACAGGCGCTGGATTTTGCCGAAGCCTCATCGCGCACCACTCACGCCGCACCGGAAGCCATCGCCAGTTGCCGCCTCTTCGCGCAGTATTTGCTTAATGCGCTGAGCGGAAAAGACAAAGAAGAAACGCTTTCTGCACTGGAGGAGCTGCCGCCGCAGGAAAATCTGCGTCAGATTGCCCTGGGCAGCTATCGCCAGAAACCACGTTCGGCCATTCACGGCACCGGCTATTGCGTGCAAAGCCTTGAAGCCGCGCTATGGTGCTTTTATCACGGTGCGGATTTTGAAGAGACGATCCTGCTGGCGGCTAATCTTGGCGACGATGCCGACACTACTGCCGCGATAGCCGGGCAACTGGCAGGGGCGTTTTACGGCGTGGAAGGCATCCCTGAAGCGTGGCGGGAGCGGCTGTGGCAGTATGAGGATATTGACGCGCTGGCGCGGCAACTGCTGGAGAAACCGCAGGTGTAGTATGTCTCGCCGGAAGGTTTCACCACCCGGCGAGGCACAATATCACTCTTTCGGATCGCGGCCTGCCAGCAGCTTATCCAGTTCATCGCCGCCCACGTGACGGAAATCCTGCCCCTTCACGAAGTAGAAGATAAACTCGCAGATATTCTGGCAGCGGTCGCCGATGCGCTCGATAGAGCGCGCGCAGAACAGTGCGGTGAGCACGCTGGGGATGGTACGCGGATCTTCCATCATGTAGGTCATCAACTGACGCACAATGCCTTCATATTCCTGATCCACTTTTTTATCTTCACGATAAATTCGTACCGCTTCGTCCAGATCCATACGGGCGAAGGCATCCAGCACGTCATGCAGCATCTGCACCGTGTGTCGCCCCAGCGACTCAAGGCTTACCAGCAGCGGCTGGTGCTGCTGGGAGAATTTTTCCAGCGCGGTACGGCAGATTTTGTCCGCCACATCACCAATACGTTCCAGCTCGGCGATAGTTTTGATGATCGCCATGACCAGGCGCAGGTCGCTTGCCGTCGGCTGACGTTTGGCGATAATGCGCACGCAGGCTTCATCGATGGCCACTTCCATCATATTGACCTGCTTGTCGCCTTCTACCACCCGCTTAGCCAGTTCGCTATCCTGATTGTGCATCGCAGTGATCGCATCCGATAACTGCTGTTCCACCAGGCCGCCCATCGTCATCACTTCGGTACGAATATGTTCCAGTTCAGCGTTAAACTGGCCGGAAATGTGTTTATTGAGGTTAAGGTTTTCCATGACGCACTCCTGAATCAACCGTAGCGGCCGGTGATATAGTCTTCAGTCTGTTTTTTGGCGGGCTTGGTAAACAGATCGTCCGTGTTGCTGAACTCGATCAGCTCGCCAAGATACATAAACGCCGTGTGATCGGAACAACGTGCCGCCTGCTGCATGTTGTGGGTCACGATCACTACGGTATAGTCCTGTTTTAATTCGGTAATCAGCTCTTCAATGCGCCCGGTTGAAATCGGGTCCAGCGCCGAGCATGGCTCATCCAGCAGCAGAACATCCGGGCGAATAGCAATCCCTCGCGCGATGCACAAACGCTGCTGTTGTCCGCCAGAGAGGGAGTAACCGCTCTGGTGAAGCTTATCTTTGGTCTCGTTCCACAGGGCGGCTTTGGTTAATGCCCACTGTACGCGCTCATCCATATCGGCGCGGGAGAGCTTTTCAAACAGGCGTACGCCAAAGGCGATATTGTCATAGATGGACATCGGGAACGGCGTCGGCTTCTGGAAAACCATTCCGACTTTGGCACGCAGCAGGGCGATATCCTGGGCGTGGTTAAGAATGTTTTCGCCATCCAGCAGGATTTCACCTTCCGCGCGCTGCTCCGGATACAATTCGTACATCTTATTAAAAGTACGCAGCAGCGTGGATTTACCACAGCCTGATGGCCCGATGAACGCCGTCACCTGATTTTTGGCAATCTCCAGGTTAATATTTTTCAGGGCATGGAATTTGCCGTAGTAGAAGTTCAAATCGCGAACCTGAATTTTACCCGGTGCCGTGTTAACCATACTCATCTCAATCTCTTCCTCATCATGCCTGATGGCGCTTCGCTTATCAGGCCTACAAATGTCTTCAATCGTAGGCCGGATAAGGCGTTACGCCGCCATCCGGCACTTCGTCTTAACCGTGTTTCTTCTTCGCGAAAATAACGCGCGCCAGAATATTCAGTAACAGTACGCACAGGGTGATGATCAGCACGCCTGCCCAGGCCAGCTGCTGCCACTCCGCAAACGGACTCATCGCAAATTTAAAGATGGTCACCGGCAGGTTGGCGATCGGCTGCATCATATCGGTGCTCCAGAACTGGTTGGAGAGCGCGGTAAACAGCAGCGGGGCCGTTTCACCGGCGATACGGGCAATTGCCAGCAGCACACCGGTCATAATGCCGGAGACTGACGCTTTCAGGGTGATCGCAGAGATCATCTTCCACTTTGGCGTTCCCAGCGCGTAGGCCGCTTCGCGCAGGCTATCCGGCACCAGCTTGAGCATGTTTTCAGTGGTACGGATGACGATCGGCACCTGCAACAGCGCCAGCGCAATAACGCCCGCCCAGCCGGAGAAGTGCTGCATCTGCGCCACCACCACGGTATAAACAAACAGACCTACCACAATCGACGGGGCTGAGAGGAGAATGTCGTTAATGAAACGGATCACCTCTGCCAGCAAGGATTTACGGCCATATTCCGCCAGATAAATTCCCGCCATAATGCCAAGCGGCGTTCCAAACACGGTAGCCCACAAAATCAGCAGGCCGCTACCGGCCAGCGCATTCGCCAGCCCGCCGCCCGCGGTGTTCGGCGGCGGCGTCATTTCGGTAAACAGCGCCAGCGACATTCCGTCAAAACCACGCGTAATGGTGGACATCAGGATCCAGATCAGCCAGAACAGACCGAACGCCATCGTCGCCATGGAGAGGGTCAGGGCAATGCGGTTTTTCAGGCGGCGGCGAGCCTGCATCTTGCGACGGGATTCTGCCAACGCCACCGTGTTTTGCATGTCGAGCGTAGCCATCAGCGCGCCCCCTCATTTTTCGCCAGGCGCATTACCATAAATTTGGAGATAGCCAGCACGATAAAGGTAATCACAAACAGGATCAGCCCCAGCTCCATCAGCGCCGCAACGTGCAGGCCGGATTCCGCCTCGGCAAATTCGTTCGCCAGTGCGGAAGTGATACTATTGCCCGGCATATACAGCGAGACGCTATCAAGCTGGTAGGTGTTGCCGATAATAAAGGTCACCGCCATGGTTTCACCCAGCGCGCGTCCCAGGCCGAGCATAACGCCGCCGATCACGCCATTTTTGGTGAACGGAAGCACAATGCGCCAAATCACCTCCCAGGTGGTGCAGCCAATACCGTAGGCCGACTCTTTCATCATCACCGGGGTTTGTTCGAAGACATCACGCATGACTGCGGCAATGTAGGGGATGATCATAATGGCGAGGATCACCCCCGCTGCCAGGATACCGATACCAAACGCCGGACCGGAGAACAGCGCGCCAACAAACGGAATGTTGGAAAGGATGTTGCCGACCGGCTCCTGAAAATAGGTGGCAAACAGCGGCGCGAAAATAAACAGTCCCCACATGCCGTAAACAATACTGGGGATAGCGGCCAGAAGCTCAATCGCGATACCGAGCGGGCGCTTCAGCCAGGCGGGGGCCAGCTCCGTCAGAAACAGGGCGATACCGAAGCTCACCGGAACCGCAATCAGCAGGGCGATAATGGAGGTCGCCAGGGTACCGTAGATGGGCACCAGCGCGCCGTAGATATCGTTAGGGGCATCCCACTCTTTAGTCCACAGGAAAGAGAAACCGAATTTCTCAATACTGGGCCACGAGGAGATGATCAGCGAGACGATAATACCGCCCAGCATAAATAGCACAATCAGCGCAGCCAGTCTTACCAGCGCGCTGAATATCATGTCACCTTTTTTACCCGGCGGGTTAATTACACCCCTGGTTGCAGCCATAAATCACTCTTTAGTTAACGACGTCTTACGAAATTGCCCGGTGGCGCTGGCGCTTACCGGGCCTACAGTTTGTAGCTGTAAGGCGGGACGCTGTGCGCCACCGCCATTTTCGTCAGTATATCTACTTAGTACAGCGCTTTACCGCTGCTGTCTTTCACGTTGGTTTTCCATGCAGCACGAACCTGCTCAACCACGTTATCCGGCAGAGTAGCGTAATCCAGGTCATTCGCCTGTTTCGCGCCTTCTTTATACGCCCAGTCGAAGAACTTCAGCACTTCAGCGCCCTGCTCAGGTTTTTTCTGCTCTTTGTGCACCAGGATAAAGGTGGTGGAGGTAATCGGCCACGCATCATCGCCTTTCTGGTTAGTCAGGTCCTGAGCGAAGGATTTGCTCCAGTCCACGCCTTTCGCCGCGTTAGCAAAGCTGTCTTCGGTCGGGCTTACCGGCTTACCGTCAGCATCAACCAGTTTGGTGTACGCCAGGTTGTTCTGCTTAGCATAAGCATATTCTACATAGCCGATTGAACCCGGCAGACGCTGTACGAATGCAGCGATGCCATCGTTACCTTTACCGCCCAGACCGGTCGGCCAGTTTACGGTAGAGCCTGCGCCCACTTTCGATTTCCACTCGTCATTAACTTTCGACAGGTAGCTGGTGAAGACGAAAGAAGTACCGGAACCGTCTGCGCGACGAACCACGGCGATATTCTGCGAAGGCAGTTTCAGGCCCGGGTTCAATTTGGTGATAGCCGCATCATCCCACTTCTTGATTTTACCAAGATAGATGTCGCCCAGCGTTTTGCCATCCAGTATCAGCTCACCGGATTTCAGGCCAGGAATGTTTACCGCCAGTACCACGCCGCCGATCACGGTCGGGAACTGGAACAGGCCTTCCTGCTGCAGTTTTTCGTCAGATAAAGGAGCGTCAGAAGCACCGAAATCAACGGTGTTCGCGATGATTTGTTTTACGCCGCCGGAGGAGCCGATACCCTGATAGTTGATCTTGTTGCCGGTAGATTTGTTATAGGTGTCGGCCCATTTGGCATACACCGGCGCAGGGAAAGTTGCACCTGCACCTGTCAGGCTTGCCGCCGCGTTAACAGCGAAAGCGCTCATGGATAAGGTCGCGGTGACAACCGTTGCGACAGTGGTACGCATAACGTTCATAATGTCTCCTGCTGGGATTCGTAAATCATTGTTAAGTGGCTACGAAGAGCAAAATAGGACAATCAGGTGACAGTTATATGTAAGGTTTATGACAGTTTAATGACAGCGGGCAAGAGTAAAAGATAAGATTTAAAAAACACTGCTTAAACAACACATTAATAACGATAATAAAAATAAGACGCTATAAAAATTATATTTTTATGACATAAAAAACAGTAAGAGAGAAACGGCCCTGCGTATGCAGGGCCGTTCTGATGTTATTCTACCGTTACCGACTTCGCCAGATTGCGCGGCTGATCCACATCGGTACCTTTAATCAGCGCGACGTGATACGCCAGTAGCTGCAGAGGTACGGTGTAGAAAATCGGCGCGATGACTTCTTCAACATGCGGCATCTCAATAATGTGCATATTGTCACTGCTGGAGAAACCGGCATCGCGATCGGCAAAGACATACAGCTGACCGCCGCGAGCGCGGACCTCTTCAATGTTGGATTTCAGTTTTTCTAACAGATCGTTATTTGGCGCGACCACGATAACCGGCATATCAGCGTCAATTAACGCCAGCGGGCCGTGTTTCAGTTCACCAGCCGCATACGCTTCAGCATGAATGTAGGAAATCTCCTTCAGCTTCAGCGCGCCTTCCAGCGCAATCGGATACTGATCGCCGCGTCCGAGGAACAGCGCGTGGTGCTTGTCGGAGAAATCTTCCGCCAGCGCTTCAATGCGCTTGTCCTGCGATAGCATCTGCTCAATACGGCTCGGCAACGCCTGTAGTCCGTGAACAATGTCATGCTCGACGGCAGCGTCCAGCCCCTTCAGACGCGCCAGCTTCGCTACCAGCATCAGCAGCACGGTCAGTTGGGTGGTGAAGGCTTTCGTCGACGCCACGCCGATTTCCGTACCGGCGTTGGTCATCATCGCCAGATCGGATTCGCGCACCAGTGAAGAGCCCGGAACGTTACAAATAGCCAGCGATCCCAGGTAGCCCAGCTCTTTGGAGAGGCGCAGCCCCGCCAGAGTATCTGCCGTTTCGCCAGACTGAGACAAGGTGATCATCAGACTGTTACGACGCACGGCAGATTTGCGGTAGCGGAATTCGGAGGCGATTTCCACATCGCACGGAATACCCGCCAGCGATTCGAACCAGTAGCGGGAAACCATTCCTGAGTTGTAAGAGGTGCCGCAGGCGATGATTTGAATGTGCTCCACCTGCGCCAGCAGGTCGTTGGCATTCGGGCCCAGCTCGCTTAAATCTACCTCGCCGTGGCTGATACGTCCGGTGAGAGTATTTTTAATCGCATTCGGCTGTTCGTAGATCTCTTTCTGCATGTAATGACGGTAGATACCTTTGTCACCCGCGTCATATTGCAGACTGGATTCGATATCCTGACGTTTCACCTCTGCGCCAGTTTTATCGAAAATGGAGACGGTACGGCGGGTCACTTCTGCGATATCACCCTCTTCGAGGAAGATAAAGCGACGCGTCACCGGCAGCAGCGCCAGCTGGTCTGAGGCGATAAAGTTTTCACCCATGCCGAGGCCGATCACAAGCGGGCTGCCTGAACGAGCCGCCAGCAGGGTATCCGGTTTACGGGTATCCATGATCACCGTGCCGTAGGCACCGCGAAGCTGCGGGATAGTACGCAGCACGGCATCGCGCAGCGTGCCGCCCTGTTCCAGCTCCCAATGCACTAAGTGAGCAATCACTTCGGTGTCGGTTTCGGAGACAAAGGTATAGCCGCGTGCTTTTAGCGTTTCACGCAGCGGTTCATGGTTTTCGATGATGCCGTTATGCACCACTACAATGTGTTCAGAGACATGCGGGTGCGCATTCGCTTCTGACGGTTCGCCGTGGGTCGCCCAGCGAGTGTGAGCAATACCGGTTCCGCCGTGCAGCGGATGATCTTCCGCCGCCTGAGAAAGCATTTGCACTTTACCGAGGCGACGCAGACGGGTCATATTCCCTTCGTTGTCGACCACTGCCAGACCGGCAGAGTCGTAGCCACGGTATTCCAGACGACGTAAACCCTCGAGAAGGATTTCCGCTACATCACGCTGCGCGATAGCGCCAACAATTCCACACATAGTTTTTGATTCCGATTTTGGCGTAATGCCATGCGTTGTCGGTCAACCTGTTATGCCCGTTGTTACGAGCGCCCCGAGCCTTGTAGAGAGTGGGGTTATTTTTATGGGTGCTGCTTTTTGGGCGGGAAATATATGTTTATCTCCTCTGCCCTGGTCTGCATGCCGGATGGCGCTTCGCTTATCCGGCCTACAAAATGTCATCGAACGCGGTAAGACTACATCATTACTTTTTCTTCACCGGACGCTGCCAGCCCCGTTTGTGGGCCTGCGGTACGCGGCTTAATACCAGTTCGTTATCGGCAACATTGCGCGTGACGGTGGTGCCTGCGGCAATCGTCGCACCGTTACCCACGCTGACTGGCGCCACCAGTTGGGTGTCAGAGCCAACAAAGACATCGTTGCCAATAATCGTTTTATGCTTATTCGCGCCGTCGTAATTACAGGTAATGGTGCCTGCGCCAATATTAACGTTATCGCCAATGTCCGCGTCGCCAAGATAGCTCAGATGACCTGCCTTAGAGCCTTTACCCAACCGCGCTTTTTTCATCTCAACGAAGTTGCCGACGTGCGCGCCTTCCCGCAGTTCCGCGCCCGGCCGTAGCCGCGCGAACGGGCCAATAGTACAGGCGGCATCAAGATGCGCATCTTCAACCACGCTATACGGGCTGATCTCACAGTCGTCGCCAATGACGCTGTTTTTGATCACGCAACCTGCGCCGATTTTCACGCGATGCCCCAGCGTGACGTCACCCTCAAGGATAACGTTAGTATCAATTTCGATATCGCGCCCGTGTTGCAGCGTCCCGCGCAGATCAAAACGCGCCGGGTCGCGCAACATGACGCCTGCCAGCAGCAGTTTTTCCGCCTGCTCAGACTGATAAACGCGCTCCAGACGGGAGAGCTGAAGACGGTTGTTGACGCCTTCCACTTCGCTCAGACGCTGCGGGTGGACGGCGGCGATTTCATGTCCTTCCTGCCACGCCATCGCAATAATATCAGTGATGTAGTATTCGCCCTGGGCGTTGTTATTGTTAAGCTTTGCCAGCCAGCGCTTCATATCCGCGCCGTTAGCAATCAGGATACCGGTATTAATTTCCTGAATTTGACGCTGCTCTTCAGTCGCGTCTTTATGCTCAACGATGCCGGTGACGCTGCCGTTTTCACGGGTAATGCGGCCATAGCCCGTCGGATCGTCAAGTTTAACGGTCAGTAAGCCGATACCGCCCTGCGGTTTGGCCTCACGCAGACGCTGTAAAGTGTCAACAGAGATCAGCGGCACATCGCCGTAGAGCATCAGGATATCTTCGTCATCCGCAAAAAATGGCGCAGCCTGCTGCATAGCATGACCGGTGCCCAGTTGTTCCGCCTGAAGGATCCAGTTCAGGTTGTCGTCGCGCAGCGTGTGCTTCAGCAAATCGCCGCCGTGCCCGTAAACAAGATGAACCTTCGTTGCCCCTGAATGGTTAGCAGCATCAATGACATGCTGCACCATAGGCTTACCGCCCAGGGTGTGTAGCACCTTAGGAAGATCGGAATACATGCGCGTGCCTTTGCCTGCGGCAAGGATCACTACGCTCATCGCACTGTTTGCCATACGCGTCCTGACTGTAATGTAAGTAAGAAGTAGATAACTTTCCCGTTGAAAACTCTACATATTTTTCACAAGAAAATGAAGCGCCGCGAAAACACGCAACGTAGCAGAATATCAGTGAGATTATCAGTGACAAGTCAGGTATTTACCGCATGAATTTTACTTTTCAGGCGGTTATTTCCTGAAAAACCTTTGTTTTTATTATTCTTTTTATGCACAAAGAAAGCATAAAAAAACCAGCGGTTTTAGCGCTGGTTTTAAAGAGATCCGGGTAAGATTAATTACGCGACATAAAAATACGCAGCACGTACCAGAACATAGTCGCAATGGAGGCAAACAGATGTAATGCCGCACCCGCCGGGCGATCGACCGGATAGTGATGAATGATATTAGAAGTGTCATAGAGTACGAAGCCCGCGCACAGCAGTACCATCAATGCCGAAAACCAGACGCCCAGCGAGAAACCGCAAATCACGCTGGCGATAATCGCGCCCAGGGCGATAAAGCCTGCCATTGTTAGTATTGAGCGCATAAACGAAAAATCTTTTTTCGTGGTAAACGCCGTAAAGGTGAGGCCGCCCACCAGCAGCAGCGTGGTAATGCCTGCCGCCCCAATAATCGCGGGATTAATATACGCCGCGAGCGTCAGCAACGGAGCAAAGATCAGGGATTCAGCCAGCACGTAGATGCCCAGGCCAATAAGCTGAGTGTGGTTAGCGTCAGCGCCATCCGCCAGACGCGTCGCCAGCATGCTGACCAGCATAAACGCGCCAAGTACCACCAGCCAGCCGTACTTGCCGCCGACCATCAGCACCTCCAGCATCATGTCGCCGATCCCGGTAAACATTAATGCGCCGCTGAGCACGATAAATCCCATAATCGCAGCCGCCAGATGCAGATAGGCCCGACGGATAAAAGTAATACGATCGGTATGCAGGCCCGGCAGTGGGCCAGCAAAGGATGGCTTGAATGACATAGTAATGATCCTTCATTTATGGCAATAAAACTGACCGGGTTACCCTTTACCGCAAGCGCAGGTGAAGCCGATCTTATGCGAAAGCGTCAAGTCGCACGCCCCCGAAGAAGGAGCGTTTATTCAACCAGGCGTGTTTTTAACACGGATAGTTTATCGGATAAAAATTGAGAGGATAAAAAAAAACCAGTCTGTTTTCAGACTGGTTTTTTGCTTTTCAAGCCGGTGTTACATCGCTTTTTTGGTCAACTCGATAACGCGCAGTTTGGCGATCGCTTTGGCCAGTTCCGCAGACGCCTGAGCGTAATCCACGTCACCATGAGAGCTCTTAATGTGCTCTTCGGCCTTACGTTTCGCTTCCAGAGCTCGTGCTTCGTCGAGATCCTGGCCGCGGATCGCGGTATCAGCCAGTACGGTCACGCTGCCGGGCTGCACTTCCAGAATGCCGCCGGACAGATAGATGAACTCTTCATGACCGTGCTGCTTAACGATGCGAATCATACCAGGCTTAATGGCGGTGAGCAGCGGGGCGTGACCAGGATAAATACCCAGTTCACCTTCACTACCCGTTACCTGGATTTTCTCGACCAGCCCGGTGAACATTTGATGTTCCGCGCTGACGACATCCAGGTGGTAAGTCATTGCCATATCACCCTCCGATTAAGGCGTTAAAGTTTTTTGGCTTTTTCCACGGCTTCGTCGATGGAACCGACCATGTAGAACGCCTGCTCCGGCAGGTGATCGTATTCGCCTTCCATGATGCCTTTAAAGCCACGGATGGTGTCTTTCAGGGAGACGTATTTGCCCGGAGAACCGGTAAATACTTCCGCCACGAAGAACGGCTGGGACAGGAAGCGCTGGATCTTACGTGCGCGAGCTACAACCAGTTTGTCTTCTTCAGACAGTTCATCCATACCGAGGATGGCGATGATGTCTTTCAGTTCCTGATAACGCTGCAGGATGGACTGTACGCCACGCGCGGTGTCGTAGTGTTCCTGACCTACCACCAGCGGGTCCAGCTGACGGCTGGTGGAGTCCAGCGGGTCAACGGCCGGGTAGATACCCAGGGACGCGATCTGACGGCTCAGTACCACGGTTGCATCTAAGTGCGCAAAGGTGGTGGCTGGTGACGGGTCAGTCAGGTCATCCGCCGGTACGTATACCGCCTGAACGGAGGTGATAGAACCGGTTTTGGTGGAGGTGATACGCTCCTGCAGAACACCCATCTCTTCCGCCAGCGTCGGCTGATAACCTACCGCTGAAGGCATACGGCCCAGCAGTGCAGATACTTCCGTACCGGCCAGGGTGTAACGGTAGATGTTATCGACGAACAGCAGTACGTCACGACCTTCGTCACGGAATTTCTCTGCCATGGTCAGGCCGGTCAGTGCAACGCGCAGACGGTTTCCCGGCGGCTCGTTCATCTGGCCATACACCAGGGATACTTTATCGATAACGTTGGAGTCGGTCATTTCGTGGTAGAAGTCGTTACCCTCACGAGTACGTTCACCGACGCCTGCAAACACGGAGTAACCGGAGTGCTCGATCGCGATGTTACGGATCAGCTCCATCATGTTTACGGTTTTACCTACACCCGCACCACCGAACAGACCGACTTTACCGCCCTTCGCGAACGGACACATCAGGTCGATTACTTTGATACCGGTTTCCAGCAGTTCCTGAGAGTTTGACAGCTCTTCATAGGACGGTGCTGCGCGGTGGATCGCCCAACGCTCTTCTTCACCGATGTCGCCTTTCATGTCTACCGGTTGGCCCAGTACGTTCATGATGCGGCCCAGGGTAGCTTTACCTACCGGGACTTCGATCGGGTGTTCGAGGTTGGTGACGTCCAGGCTACGACGCAGGCCATCAGAAGACCCCATCGCGATGGTACGCACGATACCACCACCAAGCTGCTGCTGAACTTCCAGCACCAGTTTCTCATTACCATTTTGTACCTCAAGAGCGTCGTACACTTTTGGTACCGCATCCTGAGGGAACTCGACGTCAACTACAGCGCCGATTACCTGGACAATTTTTCCAGTTGCCATCTTGAATCCTCTACGTATTAACCTGGTTATACCGCAGACGCGCCACCGACGATTTCGGTGAGTTCCTGAGTAATGCTGGCCTGACGAGCTTTGTTGTATACCAACTGCAGCTCTTTAATCAGGCTGCCGCCATTATCGGTAGCGGCTTTCATCGCCACCATACGCGCGGCCTGCTCGCTGGCCAGGTTTTCTACCACACCCTGATAAACCTGAGATTCTACGTAGCGGCGCAGAAGGGTATCCAGCAGCGCTTTCGGATCGGGTTCATACAGGTAATCCCAGGATTTACGCTTCAGCTCATCATCTTCTGACGCGGGCAGCGGCAGCAGCTGAGTGATGGTCGGAACCTGAGACATGGTGTTGATAAACTTGTTATTAACAATATAAAGCTTGTCCAGACGGCCTTCATCGTAGGCCTGCAGCATCACTTTTACCGCACCGATCAGTTCGGACAGGGAAGGGTTATCTCCCATGCCGGTGACCTGCGCAACAATGTTGCCACCTACAGAGTTGAAGAACGATACGCCCTTAGAGCCGATCATTGCGATATCGCACTGAACGCCTTTGTCGGACCACGCTTTCATATCCGCCAGCAGTTTTTTGAACAGGTTAATGTTCAAGCCACCGCACAGACCACGGTCTGTAGACACCACCAGGTAGCCTACGCGCTTAACGTCGCGTTCTTCCAGGTACGGATGCTTATATTCCAGATTACCGTTTGCAAGGTGACCAATCACTTTGCGCATGGTATCTGCATAAGGACGGCTGGCCGCCATACGTTCCTGCGATTTACGCATTTTGGAAGCGGCGACCATTTCCATCGCTTTAGTGATCTTCTGCGTGTTCTGGACGCTTGCGATCTTACTACGTATCTCTTTTGCGCCGGCCATGAGCTTCTCCTCAATGCCTTGCGGCCTGTCCTGAGACAAGCCGCCAGACGTTACCAGGACTGGGTTGCTTTGAAGGAATCGAGGATGCCTTTCAGCTTGCCTTCGATTTCGTCGTTATAGCCGCCACTCTGGTTGATTTCCTGCATCAGGGAGGCATGATCACGGTCGACATAAGCCAGCAGAGCGGCTTCAAAACTACCGATTTTCGCCAGTTCGACATCAGCCAGGTAACCACGTTCAGCTGCGAACAGAACCAGAGACTGCTGCGCGACAGACATCGGCGCATACTGTTTCTGTTTCAGCAGTTCGGTCACTTTCTGACCGTGATCGAGCTGTTTACGGGTTGCATCGTCAAGGTCGGATGCAAACTGGGAGAACGCCGCCAGTTCACGATACTGTGCCAGCGCGGTACGGATACCACCGGACAGTTTTTTCATGATCTTGGTCTGCGCTGCACCACCCACACGGGATACGGAAATACCCGGGTTAACCGCAGGACGAATACCGGCGTTAAACAGGTTGGATTCCAGGAAGATCTGACCATCGGTAATGGAAATTACGTTGGTCGGAACGAACGCGGAAACGTCACCCGCTTGCGTTTCGATAATCGGCAGCGCGGTCAGAGAGCCGGTTTGCCCTTTCACTTCACCTTTAGTGAAGTTTTCAACGTATTCGGCGTTAACACGCGCAGCACGCTCCAGCAGACGGGAGTGGAGGTAGAATACGTCGCCCGGGAATGCTTCACGTCCTGGCGGACGACGGAGCAGCAGGGAAATCTGACGATAAGCGACAGCCTGTTTAGACAGGTCATCATAAATGATCAGTGCATCTTCGCCACGGTCGCGGAAGTATTCGCCCATTGCGCAACCGGCATACGGTGCCAGGTATTGCAGTGCAGCGGATTCAGACGCGGTTGCCACAACAACGATGGTGTTAGCCAGCGCGCCGTGCTCTTCCAGTTTACGTACCACGTTAGAGATGGTGGACGCCTTCTGGCCGATAGCAACATAGATACATTTGATGCCGGAATCGCGCTGGTTGATGATGGCATCGATAGCCAGTGCGGTTTTACCGGTCTGACGGTCGCCGATAACCAGTTCACGCTGACCACGACCGATTGGGATCATGGCGTCAACGGATTTGTAACCGGTCTGTACCGGCTGGTCAACGGACTGACGGTCGATTACGCCCGGCGCGATAGCTTCAACGGCAGAGAAGCCGTCGTTATCAACCGGACCTTTACCATCAATTGGCGCACCCAGCGTGTTCAGCACACGGCCCAGCAGGCCACGGCCAACCGGAACTTCCAGGATACGGCCAGTACACTTCACCTTCATGCCTTCGGCGAGGTCAGCGTACGGACCCATCACTACCGCACCTACGGAGTCGCGCTCCAGGTTCAGTGCGATGGCGTAACGGTTACCCGGCAGGGAGATCATCTCACCCTGCATACAATCGGCCAGGCCGTGAATGCGGATAACGCCGTCACTTACAGAAACAATAGTACCTTCGTTGTGAGCTTCGCTCACCACATTGAACTGAGCAATGCGCTGCTTGATCAGTTCGCTGATTTCGGTGGAATTCAGTTGCATGCTCCAGTCCCCTTAAGACTGCAAGACGTCTGCAAGGCGATCAAGACGGCCGCGTACGCTGCCATCAATGACCATATCACCCGCACGGATGATAACACCTGCCATTACAGACTTATCGATTTTGCAATTCAGCTTAACTTTGCGTGACAGACGTTTTTCCATCGCGGCGCTGATTTTCGTAAGCTGTTCGTCACTCAATGCGGTTGCAGAAGTGACTTCTACCTCTGCGATAGCCTCACTGGCTGCACGCAGGTGAATAAACTGCTCAAGAACATCGGGGAGCGCGTTCAGACGGTTGTTTTCAGCCATCACCCGGATCAGGTTCTGGCCGTTTTCGTCTAACTGCTCACCGCAGACTGCGATAAACGACTCAGCGAGCGTTTCCGGCGCTAATGCGCCAGAGAGAAGCTCTGCCATTTGTTCGTTCCTGGTAACCTCAGCGGCAAACGCCAGCATATCCTGCCAGCGCTGTACACTTTGGTGTTCAACGGCAAAGTCAAAAGCTGCTTTGGCGTAGGGGCGAGCTACCGTTACAAATTCAGACATCGGCCCCTCCCTCCTTACAGTTCAGCGACAAGTTTATCCACGATGTCGCTGTTAGCAGCTTCATCCACGGAACGTTCGATGATCTTCTCGGCCCCGGCCACAGCCAGGATAGCCACTTGCTTACGCAGTTCTTCGCGAGCGCGTTTACGCTCCGCTTCGATTTCTGCCTGAGCCTGCGCCACGATTTTAGCTCGTTCCTGCTCTGCTTCAGTTTTCGCTTCGTCCAGGATCTGAGAACGACGTTTGTTCGCCTGTTCAATGATTACCTGAGCTTCCGCCTTAGCTTTTTTCAGCTGGTCGGTCGCGCTGGCCTTTGCAAGGTCAAGGTCCTTATGTGCTCGTTCAGCAGAAGCAAGGCCGTCAGCAATCTCTTTTTGACGCTTTTCGATGGCAGCCATTAACGGCGGCCATACATACTTCATGCAGAACAGAACGAACAGGACAAACGCGATGGCCTGGCCGAGGATTGTTGCGTTAAGATTCACAGCACAATGCCTCTTATCTAGTTAACGTTCTGATAATTGCTTCTTGTACAAGCAATGCTTACTACGCGACAGCAAACATCACGTACAGACCCAGACCTACAGCGATCATCGGGATAGCATCCACCAGACCCATAACGATAAAGAACTGAGTACGCAGCAAAGGAATCAGATCCGGCTGACGCGCTGCGCCTTCCAGGAATTTGCCCCCGAGGATGCCGATACCGATCGCAGCACCGATTGCCGCCAGACCCATCATCACAGCGGCAGCCATGTACAGCAGATCAACATTCAGGTTTTCCATGACAATCTCCAGTTTGTTTCAGTTTAAAACATTTAGTGGTGGTAAAATTAATGCTCTTCAGACGCCATCGACAGATAGACGATCGTCAGAACCATGAAGATAAAGGCTTGCAGCGTAATAATCAGGATATGGAAAATGGCCCATGGCACATTCAGTATCCACTGTGACCACCACGGCAACAGACCAGCAATCAGAATGAAAATCAGCTCACCGGCATACATGTTGCCGAACAGTCGCAGACCAAGAGAAACCGGTTTGGACAGCAGGCTTACCCCTTCAAGGATTAAGTTGACAGGAATAAATGCCCAGTGATTGAACGGCTGTAGCGTCAACTCTTTCGTGAAGCCGCCGATGCCTTTCATTTTGATGCTGTAGAACAGAATAAGGATGAACACGCCCAGCGCCATGGACAGGGTGATGTTAACGTCGGCAGACGGCACCACACGCAGCGCTGGCAGGCCAAGATATTTCTCTGCAATGGTTGGCAGCAGGTCAATTGGCAACAAGTCCATGAAGTTCATCAGGAATACCCAGACGAAAATCGTCAGCGCCAGCGGCGCAATCAGCTTGCTCTTGCCGTGATACATGTCTTTCACGCTGCCGTGAACAAAGCCAATCACCAACTCAATAGCGGTCTGGAATTTGCCCGGTA
Organism: Superficieibacter sp. HKU1; assembly: GCF_029319185.1. NCBI lineage: Bacteria > Pseudomonadati > Pseudomonadota > Gammaproteobacteria > Enterobacterales > Enterobacteriaceae > Superficieibacter > Superficieibacter sp. HKU1. Next base: position 4,843,499 of record NZ_CP119754.1, on the reverse strand, counting down.
CGCCGCTGGTAGCACGCTTTGCTACGCTACGGAACATCACCAGGAACAACAGGCCCAATAACACCGAAAAGAACATGGAGTCGATATTGAGCGTCCAGAAGGTGGTCGGGGGGTTGTGCGGATCCACCAGCGTGAAGGTACGCAGGTCCAACTGAAGGTTATTCAGGTGGTGGCCTATGTACTCCTGCGGTGTTGAGATTTCTCCTGCAGACATGATGCCTCTTACCCTTTGTTGTTAATTACAGCTGGCGCAACTATCTGAACAACCAGCGCCAAAATCCACGTGACTATCAGCGGCAAGAAAACCGCCTTCAAAACCGCCAGCGCCATCACCAGTAAAGCAAAGGTCATGAGAACCTTGAAGCCTTCGCCAAGCGCGAAGCTCCAGGCCACCCGGCCTTTTGCTGGGGTATGGACCTGATGACGCCAGGCAAAAATCATAAACACACAGTTAGGCAGTAACACTGCCATGCCTCCACATACCGCGGAAGCGCCCCAGAAGGGGTCTTTGAGGCTAAACAGCAATCCACTTGCCATTATTGCCAGAAACTGAATGAACAGAAGCTTACGAGCAACGTTTCTACTCAAGAGCGACACAGACATCACGTTTTTACTCCTGCTCCCTAAGAGGTATGCCGCGTGTCGTATAAAACGTCCTTTGGGCCCCGGAGTCAAGCATCAAAAAGCGGTCAAATTATACGGTGCGGTCTCGTGATTTCAAACATTAAGTAGCGAAAAGGTGAATAAATGTTTAAATAATTTTCTGGAGGGCTATTTTTCACGTTTTCGCCAAAGTGTGAACAATCGAGCAAAAGTCCAAATAACGCGAAAACCCTGATGATAAAGCGTGCACCAGATCACATAATAAACATTTCCAGTTTCGTTTGCATGACAGCGTTCATAGCGCTGTTTTTCACATCCTGTTGATAATAATGTTTAAAAATAGTGAGATTACGTAAAACAGCGCCCCTTTTACCATAAACACCGCATTGACATTTATAATAAATATTTAACAAGTCACACCCGGTACCGCTTAACATTTTTAGCAGGCTGATATTTTCCATGTTGACTATTTTTCTGGTTAACAAAAAGAGCTCAGTTAAAATCAAGAGAACAAATAGTTAAGTCATAGTTAAATACAATCAAGCCTGGCATCTTTTCCCACTAAATTTTTTAACATTCTCCGGTGCGTTTTTTTTCTACTTTTTTTGATAAAAATTAAATTTTATTGTGGGTTAAAAGCACAAGATGACGCTCGCCTTCAAGTTCAGGAACCCGCAGTTTAATTACCGATTCGACAGCAAATTCAACGGGAAGCTGCGAAATCTCGTCGTCAGGTAATTGACCTTTTAGTGCGTAAAATCGCCCTTTCTCGCCCGGCAGGTGATGACACCACTGCACCATATCCGTCAGTGAAGCGAACGCCCGGCTGATGACGCCGTCAAAAGGTGGCTCAGCGGGGAATTCCTCTACCCTGCTCTGGACTGGCTGTACGTTATCCAGCTTCAGTTCGTGCTGTACCTGACGAAGAAAACGGACGCGTTTACCCAGGCTATCCAGCAAAGTGAATTGTGCCTCAGGACGCACGATGGATAGCGGGATCCCCGGTAGCCCTGGCCCGGTGCCCACATCAATAAAACGCGTCCCTTCGAGATAAGGCGCAACAACGACGCTGTCGAGAATATGGCGAACCAGCATCTCGTTCGGATCGCGTACCGACGTGAGGTTGTAGGCTTTATTCCACTTGTGCAGCATATCGACATAGGCAACTAGCTGGTTTTTCTGGTGATCGGAGAGCGAAATCCCTGCTTTGTCCAGCAGACGAGAGAGTTTGTTCAGCACGGTAAATACCTGTTTTAGATCTGCCGGATAGCGTCGTCATTTTATCCGGCATGAAGAACGTGTTACAGACCCGGTAAGCGGGGCTTACCGGGAAATATATCAGGCGCTGCGACGCAGCATGCCCTGTTTTTTTAACCACACCAGCAGGATAGAGATAGCCGCAGGAGTGATGCCGGAGATGCGCGAAGCCTGTCCGATCGACACCGGTTTATGATCGTTTAACTTGGCAATCACTTCGTTTGACAAGCCGGAAACCTGGCGGTAATCCAGCATCGCCGGCAGGAGCGTATTCTCGTTACGCTGCTGTTTTTCAATCTCGTCCTGCTGGCGAGCAATGTAGCCTTCGTATTTCACCTGGATCTCAACCTGCTCAGCGGCCTGCACGTCTTCCAGCGCTGGGGCGAACGGCGTCAGGGCCGTCAGTTGCTGATAGGTCATTTCCGGGCGACGCAGAAGATCTTCGCCACTCGCTTCACGAGAAAGCGGTGCGGCGAGGTGAGCGTTCACTTCAGCCGCTGAGTCAACGGAGGGCGAAACCCAGGTGGCTTTCAGACGCTGGCGTTCGCGCTCAATGTTTTCCAGCTTCTCGTTATAACGCGCCCAGCGGGCATCATCGACCAGCCCGAGTTCGCGACCCGCTTCGGTCAGGCGCAGATCGGCATTATCTTCACGCAGCATCAGGCGATATTCCGCTCGCGAAGTAAACATGCGGTACGGCTCTTTAGTACCCAGGGTACACAGATCGTCAACCAGCACGCCAAGATACGCCTGATCGCGACGCGGTGCCCAGCCTTCTTTCTCGGCGGAGAAACGTGCCGCGTTAAGACCGGCCAGCAGCCCCTGAGCGGCCGCCTCTTCGTAGCCGGTGGTGCCGTTGATCTGACCGGCAAAGAACAATCCCGCGATAAACTTGCTTTCCAGCGTCGGCTTCAGGTCGCGTGGATCGAAGAAATCGTACTCAATGGCGTAGCCAGGGCGCACAATTTTCGCGTTTTCCATCCCCTGCATAGAGCGGACGATTTGCATCTGTACATCAAACGGCAGGCTGGTGGAGATGCCGTTCGGATAAATTTCGTTTGAGGTCAGCCCTTCCGGCTCGAGGAAGATCTGGTGCTGGTTACGATCGGCAAAGCGCATCACCTTGTCTTCGATTGACGGGCAGTAGCGCGGACCAATCCCTTCAATCACACCTGCGTACATCGGGCTGCGATCGAGGTTACTACGGATCACGTCGTGGGTTTTTTCATTGGTATAGGTGACGTAGCACGGTACCTGACGCGGATGTTGATCCGCAGAGCCCATAAACGAGAACACCGGCATCGGGTTATCGCCGTGCTGCTGTGCCAGTACGCTGAAATCAATCGTCCGCGCATCGATACGCGGCGGTGTCCCGGTTTTCAGGCGATTGACGCGTAGCGGCAGCTCACGCAGACGGCGGGAAAGAGAGATCGACGGCGGATCGCCAGCGCGACCGCCGCTGTAGTTATCCAGTCCGATATGGATCTTGCCGTCGAGGAACGTTCCGACGGTCAGTACCACCGCTTTGGCACGGAATTTAAGCCCCATCTGGGTCACCGCGCCGACAACACGATCGTTTTCGACGATCAGATCCTCAACCGCCTGCTGGAAGATCATCAGGTTGGGCTGGTTCTCCAGCGCGGTACGCACGGCCTGGCGGTACAGCACCCGATCCGCCTGAGCGCGGGTGGCGCGAACGGCCGGACCTTTGCTTGCGTTTAGTATCCTAAACTGAATACCTGCCTGATCGATCGCTTTCGCCATCAGTCCGCCAAGCGCATCGACTTCTTTTACCAGGTGTCCTTTCCCAATGCCGCCAATCGCCGGGTTGCAGCTCATCTGCCCCAGCGTGTCGATATTATGCGTCAAGAGAAGGGTCTGCTGACCCATACGCGCTGCGGCCATTGCGGCCTCAGTGCCTGCATGACCCCCGCCAATGATGATGACGTCAAAAGGATCCTGATAAAACATGGTAATTTGCCTCGCGTAAAGCGGTGTTGAAAAGGATTGAAGCCCGGGCCGTGGATTCTACTCAACTTTAGTCGATCGAGAAAGCACCAGGATCCTGACTATTAAATAAAGAAGATCTTTATATAGAGATCTGTTTTATTATGATCTCTTATTAGGATCGCTATCCCTTGTGGATAAGTCGGATCCGGCATTAAAGATCAAGCCGTTAGTAAGGATCATTAACTGTGAATGATCGGTGATCCCGTTCAGTATAAGCTGGGATCAAAAGGGCGGGTTATACACAACTCAAAAACTGAACAACAGTTATTCTTTGGATAACTACCGGTTGATCCAAGCTTTTAACCAGAGTTATCCACATTCGATCGCACGATCTTTAAGCGTTTTTGAGTAAATTAATCCAGGATCCTAGCCAAATTTCCGCCGGATCCTCCGGAATGTCATGCTCAAGGACATTGATCTTCAGCGTTTCGCCGATCTGTTTTGCGCCACAGATCGTCATTTCTGCGTCCAGCTTTTCGATCGCACCACAGAACGTGTCATATTCGCGGCTGCCGAGACCGATTGCACCAAAACGTACCTGAGACAGATCGGGCTGCTGCGCTTTAAGCTCATCAAGTAAAGGCTGAATGTTATCCGGCAGATCGCCCGCACCATGCGTGGAGGAGATCACCAGCCAGATGCCGGCCGTGGACAATTCTTCCAGCAGCGGACCATGCAGGGTTTCGGTAGAAAAACCGGCATCTTCCAGCTTTTCAGCCAGATGTTCCGCTACATATTCGGCACCGCCAAGGGTGCTGCCGCTGATAAGAGTTATGTCTGCCATGAGAGCCCATCCTGTTAAAGAGGGGCTATTGTACGCTGTGTAGGAGCTGGGATCTACCTGTGGACAACAGGGGTATTAAAAAGAAAGGATCATGGGCGAATGGTACGCATGATCGGGTTTTGCAGGGAGATCAGCGTCTCAGTGGACTGAATTTCATCAATTGTTTGGATCTTGTTGATAAGTACCTGCTGTAACGCATCAATCGATCGGCACATAACCTTAATAAAGATGCTGTAATGTCCGGTGGTGTAATACGCTTCGGTCACTTCATCCAGACTTTCCAGCTTCGCCAGCGCGGAGGGGTAGTCTTTCGCACTCTTCAAAATGATGCCGATAAAACAGCACACGTCGTAGCCAAGCTGTTTTGGGCTGATATCTATGCGCGCGCCGGTGATAATCCCCGCCTGTTTCATTTTCTCAACGCGAACGTGAATCGTGCCGGGGCTGACGCCAAATTGCTTGGCCAGTTCAGCATAAGCGGTTCGCGCATTGACCATCAGCGCGTCGAGGATGCCGCGATCCAGATTGTCGATCTGATAATTTTCCATAGCTTTTTCTTATGAAGAATAGAGATTCACTCTATTTTAGCGCCTTATTTTAACGAATCAAAAGTTAGTAAGGCTTTTTGTTGTTGGATTATTGAATTGTATCCGCTTTTTGTTGCTTAATCATATTCAACAGGACGCAGGAGTATAAAAATGAAAACCGCTTATATCGCAAAACAACGCCAGATCAGTTTCGTTAAATCCCATTTTTCCCGTCAGCTGGAAGAGAAGCTGGGCCTGATTGAAGTGCAGGCTCCGATCTTAAGCCGCGTGGGAGACGGGACGCAGGATAACTTATCCGGCTGCGAAAAAGCGGTGCAGGTGAAAGTGAAAACACTGCCCGACGCCCAATTCGAAGTGGTTCACTCACTGGCGAAATGGAAACGTCAAACCCTGGGACAACACGACTTCAGCGCGGGCGAAGGGCTGTACACGCATATGAAGGCCCTTCGCCCCGATGAAGACCGGCTGACCGCCATCCACTCTGTTTACGTTGACCAGTGGGACTGGGAACGCGTAATGGGCGATGGTGAACGCCACCTTGCCACGCTGCATTCTACCGTTGAAGCGATTTGGGCAGGGATCAAAGCGACCGAAGCCGCAGTAAGCAAAGCGTTTGGTCTGACACCTTTCCTGCCGGATCAAATCCACTTCGTTCATAGTCAGGATCTGCTGTCTCGCTTTCCGGATCTGGATGCCAAAGGGCGTGAGCGGGCGATCGCCAAAGAGCTGGGCGCGGTATTTCTGATCGGCATCGGCGGTAAGCTCTCCGACGGTCAGCGTCACGATGTGCGCGCACCGGATTATGACGACTGGAGTTCCGCCTCTGCGTCCGGCGCTGCCGGTCTGAACGGCGATATTCTGGTCTGGAACCCGATTCTTGAAGATGCGCTTGAGCTTTCCTCTATGGGGATCCGCGTGGACGCTGAAACCCTGAAACGTCAGCTGACGCTGACCGGGGATGAAGATCGTCTGAAGCTGGAATGGCACCAGGCGCTGCTGCGCGGCGAGATGCCGCAGACCATCGGCGGAGGAATTGGCCAGTCGCGTTTAACGATGCTGCTGCTACAGTTGCCGCACATTGGACAAGTGCAATGCGGCGTCTGGCCTGCTCAGGTTCGTGAGAGCGTCTCCGCACTGCTGTAATTCAGCGCCGCCAGCGCCGTAGCAGGCGGCTGCGCATCCCGGTATCAAAGCGCCAGATATGATCGAAAATGCGCATGATACCGGGCTTGCCGTGAGCAGACATTGCCACCGCGTGAAATCGGTGCTGATGCACCCGCTGTAGTTCTCCCACCTTTTTTACCACCTCATCCGGCAGCCGCTGGGCGATAAAATCTGAGATCACCACCGCATCGGCATCGGTCCATTCAGGCCCCTGCATACGCTCAATGATGGCGCGAAAGCAGCTCGCCAGATCGGTGCCGCCGCGAAAGCGCTGGCTGAGAAAGCGGATCGCCTGTTCAATTCCCTGTGGCCCGCTGAGTTCGTAGCGCACCACTTCGCTTGAAAAGAGCATGATAAAGCAGCGACGGTTATCGGCGAGCGCGACGCGCATTAACGCCAGGCAAAAAGCTTTGGCGCACTGTTCATTGAAGCCACCCATCGATCCTGAGGTATCAACGCAGACAATAAACGGCCCGCGCGGCTGTTCGTCTACATCCTGATGAATCACCGGACGCTCAGCTATTTTTTCTCGCCAGGCCTCGCCGTGCAGACGGTAGGTCAGCAGTTGTTTCTCCACCAGCCGCCGGTAAAATTCATATTCCAGTTCGGTAATGCCAAGCGTGGCCAGTTCAGGCGGCAGCAGGCGCAGAATATCGTCGCTCTGGACGATGCCGTCAACCTGCTCCGGCACGGTGGACGGCTCGCGCACCAGCGTGCGGAACGTTTCCATCGGCGCATCCTTTTTCGGCACGGATTTCGCTTCGCGTGAACGACCAAGCTGCTCCGCCAGCTGCAGTAATTCCGGCTGCTGCGCCAGAAAATCGCCGTATTTAACGATCAGCTGATAGTCGCCGCGCTTCAGGTTTCCGGCGCTCATATCCCATAGCCGTCCGGCGGCATTATCGTTTTCGACAAGAACCGGCTCAAGCTGGCCGCTCAGCGTCATCCGTTCCTGGACTTCGTTGAGCAGATTGTCACGTTCTTCTTCAAGCAGCTGCTGATTCAGCGTCGTGGCCTGGACGATGAGACTCAGCCGCCAGCGCTGGAGAAATAGCGTATGCAGGGCGGGAGTAAAGGAAGGATTCGCCTCCACCAGCTGTTTTGCCTGGTCGGCATAGGGCGATCTGACTTTGTCCAGAACCGTCAGTATTTGCGGCAGTTGAACCACAAATTGGGTGGTGGAGAGTAGCTGGCTTTGCTGATAACAAAGCACTTCCTCAGTGAGTTCCGGCGAGACGTGGGTTTCTTTCAGACGACTTTTTAACGCCTCGCGCCAGCGCGGAATATCCTCCGTTACGGCATTTTTGAGGCGGGGAAACTTTTCAAAGAAAAGCGCCAGCACGGGCGAGGCCATCAACGCGAGGATCGTCTCTTCGATCATGCCGTCCTCGCCAATCGCTAACAGGACATTGAGCGTATCCAGGTTTAGCATTGCTTCGCCTGTCTGATTTGTTCACCGACATCCTGCAGGCTGGCTTCAATGCGCCCCAGCCAGTCAGCGGCGATAAACAGGCATTTTTGTTGTTCGCTAAAGCGGTTGTGCTGCTGATGCCACTCATCGTCCAGCGCATCGAGCTGCTGCTTAATCTCTTCCGGCATGTTTTCCTGCGAAACGCCGGATAACGCCAGCCGCGTTCCCTGCAGGCTGATATCGCGCACCACCAGGTGCTGAGCGGCGTCGACGTCAAGATTGATTATTTGGGCAAAACCAATGCCGTTTAATTTGGCGCGAATTTCTCCGCCTTTTTCCAGCCAGGTTGCCAGCGCCGCGCGTTCGAAGGTCATATGTACGACCTCCATATCGTGCAGCTTAAGCGGTTGCTGAAGCAGTAGCGTGATGACAGATCCTTCTATCTCCGGCGGCAATTCATAATGCGGTTTACGGCTAAACATGCCGCCCTGACGCGTCACTTTCAGCGCGGTTTTATCGCTTTGCTGCTGTTGTAGTTGAATGCGGCGCTGGGTAATCGCACCCAGACGTGTCAGCATGGATTGCTGCTGCCAGGCGTGTCCGGTCATCAATATGTCGAGCTGCTGCTGCATCAGATTTTTACTTTCCGCATCGTGCCACAGGCAATCTTTCAGCAGGATCACATCAATGGGCGCGATGGCGTCACGGCCACTGAAAAAGGCACTGGCCTGAAGCAGGCGGATCGCTTTTTTCCAGCGGCGATCGGAGACATACGGCGCGGCGGGCAGATTATCAAGCTGCTGGCGCAGCAGGTAGATGAGCTCGAAAACGGCGTCCGGCAATTTGACGTTACCGATATCAATCTGCCACTGGGCAAACTCTTCATCAGTGACCTGCAAACCGGCGGCGACCGGATTCTCGCCTTCTTCCTGGTGGCTGGTCAGCATGGCGCGGAAGTTGCCTTTTTCCTGAACTTTATCCAGCCACAGGCGGATTAACATACGGTCGTAAAGCGCTTCAAGGCTACTGTCCGCCTCTGGCAGTTCGTTAGAGGCCGCGACCAGCAGGCGCATGGGGATTTTCTCCTCATGCGCACCGTTGCGAAAATGGCGTTCGTTGATGGCGGTCAGCAGCGTATTGAGGATCGCCGGGCCCGCTTTCCAGATCTCATCCAGAAAGACGATTTCCGCTTCCGGTAGGTAGCCCGCCGTGAGACGCTCATAGCGCCCTTCATCTTTTAGCGCCTGAATGGAGAGCGGGCCGAAAACCTCTTCCGGGGTAGAAAAACGGGTCATTAAATATTCAAACGCCCGCGCATGTTGAAACGCATATTTTAAGCGGCGCGCAATCAGGCTTTTGGCAATCCCCGGCGGGCCTAACAGGAAAACGCTTTCACCGCTTAGCGCTGCCAGCAGACACAGGCGAATGGCGTGGCTACGCTCATAAAGTCCTTTTTCCAGAGCATTGCTCAGGCGGGAAATTCTTTCTGCTAACAGATGTGATTGAGCCATAATCAAGTTGCGTCCTTTTGCCTTTCTGCGGCGGTAAAAAGCGAGTATAGCGTTTTAACATAAGGCCTGTGCCAGACTGAAGCGCCGACTCACTTTCTTTGAGCCAGGTTAACCCGAGTTCACTTAGGGGTACGATTTTGCCATTTATCATGCATACTGTGCGTTTTTTGTGGGCCAAGGGACTACGCGCACATTCCTTATTCCAACGTAAGATTTGTCTATGAGCACTGATAATAAGCAATCATTGCCTGCGATAACGCTCGCAGCCATTGGGGTTGTCTACGGTGATATTGGCACCAGCCCACTTTATACACTTCGTGAATGTCTGTCCGGACAGTTCGGTTTTGGCGTAGAGCGCGACGCCGTGTTCGGTTTTTTATCGCTGATTTTCTGGCTGCTGATTTTTGTCGTGTCGATTAAGTACCTGACCTTTGTCATGCGGGCGGACAACGCCGGTGAAGGCGGGATCCTGACGCTGATGTCGCTGGCGGGGCGCAATACCTCTGCCAGAATGACCTCGGTTCTGGTCATCATGGGACTGATTGGCGGCAGCTTCTTCTATGGGGAAGTGGTCATCACGCCTGCGATCTCGGTAATGTCGGCGATTGAGGGGCTGGAAATCGTCGCGCCGCAACTCGATACGTGGGTGGTGCCGCTCTCTATTATTGTTCTGACGCTGCTGTTTATGATCCAGAAGCACGGCACCGGGATGGTGGGCAAACTTTTTGCGCCCATTATGCTGATTTGGTTCCTGATTCTGGCGGTACTCGGCCTGCGCAGCATCATTGCCAACCCGGACGTCCTGCATGCTCTGAATCCGATGTGGGCGGTGCATTTCTTCCTTGAGTATAAAATCATCTCATTTGTCGCCCTCGGCGCGGTGGTACTTTCCATTACCGGCGTTGAAGCGCTGTATGCGGATATGGGGCATTTCGGCAAGCTGCCGATCCGGCTGGCATGGTTTTCGGTCGTGCTGCCATCGCTGGTGCTTAACTATTTCGGCCAGGGCGCACTGTTGCTGCGCCATCCGGAAGCGATTAAAAACCCCTTCTTTCTGCTGGCACCGGACTGGGCGCTGATCCCGCTGCTGATTGTTGCCGCGCTGGCGACGGTTATCGCCTCGCAGGCGGTGATTTCCGGCGTCTTCTCGCTGACCCGCCAGGCGGTACGGCTCGGCTATCTGTCACCGATGCGGATCATCCATACCTCTGAAATGGAGTCCGGGCAGATTTATATCCCGTTCGTCAACTGGCTGCTGTATGCCTCGGTGGTCATTGTCATCGTCAGCTTCGAGCATTCCAGTAATCTGGCGGCGGCTTATGGAATCGCGGTCACCGGGACGATGGTATTAACCTCTTTCCTCTCCACGACCGTGGCGCGTAAAAACTGGCACTGGAATAAGTTTCTTGTGGCATTCATTCTGGTGGCATTCCTGTGTATCGATATCCCGCTGTTCTCGGCGAACCTGGATAAAATCGTCTCCGGCGGCTGGCTGCCGTTAAGTCTGGGGCTGATCATGTTCACCATCATGACCACCTGGAAAAGCGAGCGTTTTCGTCTGCTGCGCCGTATGCACGAGCACGGCAATTCGCTGGAGGCGATGATCGCCTCATTAGAGAAATCGCCGCCGGTTCGCGTACCGGGCACCGCGGTCTATATGTCCCGCGCCCTGAACGTGATCCCCTTTGCGCTGATGCATAACCTCAAGCATAACAAGGTGCTGCACGAGCGCGTGATCCTGCTGACTCTGCGCACGGAAGATGCGCCTTACGTTCATAACGTGAAGCGGGTGCAGATCGAGCAGCTTTCGCCGACTTTCTGGCGGGTGGTGGCGAGCTACGGCTGGCGCGAAACGCCGAATGTGGAAGAGGTCTTCCACCGCTGTGGTCTGGAAGGCCTGAGCTGTCGAATGATGGAAACCTCGTTCTTTATGTCGCACGAGTCGCTGATCATTGGCAAACGACCGCTCTATCTGCGGCTACGCGGCAAGCTATTCCTGCTGCTTCAGCGCAATGCGCTGCGTGCGCCAGACCAGTTTGAGATCCCGCCTAACCGGGTGATTGAGCTGGGGACGCAGGTCGAGATTTAATACGTTGAATATACCGGGTGACGCGTTTGCTCACCCGGTATCTATTGTCTGTTTCCCGCCACAACATCCTCTACATTTACCTTAGCGAAACGTTTCGACGGCGATCACATTTCTGCAACGATGTGATGGTTTTCTCATCACCCGCCGCGCTACACTCCTTATCAGCGAAACGTTTCGCTAGTGGAGCAAAAAATGAAAAAAGGTACGGTGCTGAATTCTGCAATGTCATCGGCGATCTCTCTACTGGGACATACCGATACGCTGGTGGTCTGTGATGCGGGCTTACCCATCCCGGCCAGCACGTCGCGTATTGATATGGCATTAACCCAGGGTGTACCTGGCTTTATGCAGGTACTGGATGTGGTCACCAGTGAGATGCAGGTCGAAGCGGCGATCCTCGCGACGGAAATTAAACAGCATAATCCGCAGCTCCACGAAACGTTGCTCAATCATATTGAACAACTGCAACAACACCAGGGAAACACCATAGAAGTCCATTACATCTCGCATGAGGACTTCAAAAAACAAACCGCAGACAGTCAGGCGGTGATTCGCAGCGGGGAGTGTTCCCCGTATGCGAATATTATTCTCTGTGCTGGCGTGACGTTCTGAGGCCATCATGGACGCATTACTGCAACTCAAAGGGATCGACAAAGCGTTCCCTGGCGTAAAAGCCCTCTCCGGCGCGGCGCTAAACGTCTATCCGGGCCGCGTCATGGCTCTGGTAGGGGAAAACGGCGCGGGCAAATCCACGATGATGAAAGTCCTGACCGGCATCTATACCCGCGATGCCGGATCGCTGCTATGGCTGGGCCAGGAAACGACGTTTAACGGACCGAAATCCTCGCAGGATGCGGGCATCGGTATTATTCATCAGGAACTGAATCTGATCCCGCAGTTGAGCATCGCGGAAAATATTTTCCTCGGCCGTGAATTTGTTAACCGCTTTGGCAAGATTGACTGGAAAAGAATGTATGCCGAGGCGGACTCGCTGCTGGCAAAGCTTAATCTGCGCTTTAAGAGCGATCGGCTGGTGGGCGAACTGTCGATCGGCGATCAGCAGATGGTTGAAATCGCTAAGGTGCTGAGCTTTGAGTCGAAAGTCATCATCATGGATGAACCCACCGATGCGCTCACCGATACCGAAACAGAATCTCTGTTCCGCGTGATCCGCGAATTAAAAGCGCAGGGGCGCGGGATTGTTTACATCTCCCACCGTATGAAAGAGATCTTCGAAATTTGCGATGACGTTACTGTCTTTCGTGACGGGCAGTTTATCGCCGAGCGCGAAGTGGCCAGCCTGAGCGAAGATACGCTGATTGAGATGATGGTCGGACGTAAACTGGAAGATCAGTATCCGCGCCTCGACAAAGCGGCGGGCGATATTCGTCTCAAGGTCGATAATCTGTGCGGTCCCGGCGTAAATGGCGTGTCTTTTACCCTGCGTAAAGGGGAAATCCTTGGCGTCGCCGGGCTAATGGGCGCAGGCCGCACCGAATTAATGAAAGTGCTGTACGGCGCGCTGCCGCGCACCAGCGGCTACGTTACGCTGGATGGACGTGAAGTGGTGACGCGCACGCCGCAGGACGGGCTGGCGAACGGCATCGTCTATATCTCCGAAGACCGCAAACGCGACGGCCTGGTGCTGGGCATGTCGGTAAAAGAAAACATGTCTCTCACCGCACTGCGCTACTTTAGCCGGGCGGGCGGTAGCCTGAAGCATAAAGAAGAACAGCAGGCGGTAGGCGATTTTATTCGCCTGTTTAACGTCAAAACGCCATCCATGGAACAGGCAATCGGCCTGCTTTCCGGCGGTAACCAGCAGAAAGTGGCGATTGCCCGCGGCCTGATGACGCGGCCAAAAGTCCTGATTCTGGACGAGCCAACGCGCGGCGTGGACGTCGGTGCCAAGAAAGAGATTTATCAGCTCATCAACCAGTTTAAGGCTGAAGGCCTGAGCATCATTCTGGTCTCCTCCGAGATGCCAGAGGTTTTAGGGATGAGCGATCGCATTATTGTTATGCACGAAGGCCACAACGGCGGTGAGTTCACTCGCGAGCAGGCCACTCAGGAAGTGTTAATGGCTGCCGCCGTCGGCAAGCTTAATCGCGTGAATCAGGAGTAATACAATGACTACCCAGACTATTTCTGGTCGCCGTTATTTCACCAAAGCGTGGCTGATGGAACAAAAATCGCTGATCGCTCTGCTGGTGCTGATCGCGATTGTCTCCACCATGAGTCCGAACTTTTTTACCGTTAATAATCTGTTCAACATTCTTCAGCAAACCTCGGTTAACGCCATTATGGCGGTGGGGATGACGCTGGTGATCCTGACATCAGGTATCGACTTGTCCGTGGGTTCCCTGATGGCGCTTACGGGCGCAGTGGCGGCGTCAATCGTTGGGGTAGAAGTTAACGCGCTGGTAGCCGTTGCTGCCTCGCTGGCGTTAGGGGCGGCCATTGGTGGCGTTACGGGAGTGATCGTTGCAAAAGGCCGTGTGCAGGCATTTATCGCCACCCTGGTGATGATGCTTCTTCTTCGCGGCGTAACGATGGTGTACACCAACGGCAGCCCGGTGAATACCGGCTTTACCGATAACGCCGATCTGTTTGGCTGGTTTGGTATTGGCCGTCCGCTGGGCGTACCAACGCCGGTGTGGATCATGGGAATCGTCTTCCTCGCTGCCTGGTATATGCTGCACCACACCCGTCTGGGCCGCTATATCTATGCGCTGGGCGGTAACGAGGCGGCGACGCGTCTGTCCGGCATTAGCGTTAATAAAATCAAAGTTATCGTCTATTCCCTGAGCGGCCTGCTGGCGTCGCTGGCAGGGATTATCGAAGTCGCGCGTCTCTCTTCTGCACAGCCCACCGCAGGCACCGGCTATGAACTGGATGCCATCGCAGCGGTAGTGCTGGGCGGGACAAGCCTGGCGGGCGGTAAAGGTCGCATAGTTGGGACGTTGATCGGCGCATTAATTCTCGGCTTCCTGAATAATGGCCTGAATTTGTTAGGTGTTTCCTCCTATTACCAGATGATCGTTAAAGCGGTGGTGATTTTGCTGGCGGTGCTGGTAGACAACAAAAAGCAGTAATAACGACACTACAGGACATCTTAAATATGAACATGAAAAAACTGGCTACTCTGGTTTCTGCTGTTGCACTGAGTGCTACGGTCAGCGCGAACGCAATGGCGAAAGACACCATTGCGCTGGTGGTTTCCACGCTCAATAACCCATTCTTCGTTTCCCTGAAGGACGGCGCGCAAAAAGAAGCGGATAAACTGGGCTACAACCTGGTGGTTCTGGATTCGCAGAATAACCCGGCGAAAGAGCTGGCGAACGTTCAGGATTTAACGGTTCGCGGCACCAAAATCTTGCTGATCAACCCGACCGACTCTGATGCGGTGGGTAACGCCGTGAAGATGGCGAACCAGGCCAATATCCCGGTGATTACGCTGGACCGTCAGGCATCGAAAGGCGACGTTGTCAGCCACATCGCGTCTGACAACGTGCTGGGCGGCAAAATTGCTGGCGACTATATCGCTAAAAAAGCGGGTGAAGGCGCGAAAGTGATTGAGCTTCAGGGTATTGCCGGTACTTCCGCTGCGCGTGAACGTGGTGAAGGCTTCCAGCAGGCGGTGGCGGCTCACAAATTTAACGTGCTGGCCAGCCAGCCGGCAGACTTTGATCGTACTAAGGGCCTGAACGTGATGCAGAACCTGCTCACGGCCCATCCGGATGTTAAAGCTGTCTTTGCCCAGAACGACGAAATGGCGCTGGGTGCACTGCGCGCGCTGCAAACCGCCGGTAAAACAGATGTGATGGTGGTCGGATTTGACGGTACGCCGGATGGCGAAAAAGCGGTAAACGATGGCAAACTGGCCGCGACCATTGCTCAGTTGCCGGAGCAGATCGGCGCGAAAGGTGTCGAAACGGCTGACAAAGTGTTGAAAGGCGAGAAAGTTCAGGCGAAATACCCGGTTGATCTGAAACTGGTTATTAAACAGTAATATTAAAAAGAAAAGCAGGGCACGCGCCACCGGTTCCGGTGGCGCACTTAAAGGGACACTCTGGATATGAAAAACGCAGGCTATCTCGTCGTCCTCGGCAGCATCAATGCCGATCACATTCTTAATCTCCATGCCTTTCCGGCACCGGGAGAAACCGTTACCGGCAATCAGTATCAGGTTGCATTTGGCGGTAAGGGCGCGAACCAGGCCGTAGCAGCCGGGCGCAGCGGTGCCAGCATCGCCTTTATTGCCTGTACCGGTGATGATGACACGGGTGAGCGTATCCGTAAGCAGCTGGTCAGCGATAATATTGATGTTGAGCCTGTCAGCACCATCGCTGGCGAATCTACCGGTGTGGCGCTGATCTTCGTTAACGGTGAAGGCGAGAATGTGATCGGGATTCATGCTGGCGCTAACGCCGCGCTTTCTCCTGCACTGGTCGAGGCGCAGCAGGAGCGCATTGCTCAGGCTTCGGCATTGCTGATGCAGCTGGAGTCGCCGATTGAGAGCGTGCTGGCGGCCGCGAAAATCGCCCATCAGCATCAAACGATGGTTGCGCTAAATCCTGCGCCTGCGCGCGAGTTGCCGGATGAACTGCTGACGCTGGTGGATATTATTACGCCGAACGAAACCGAAGCGGAGAAGCTGACCGGTATCGCGGTTAAAAACGATGACGATGCGGCAAAAGCGGCGCAGGCGCTGCATAATAAAGGCATCAAAACGGTCATTATTACGCTGGGCAGTCGTGGCGTCTGGGCCAGTGTAGACGGTAAAGGCCAGCGTGTTCCCGGTTTCAACGTCGAAGCGGTCGATACCATCGCGGCAGGAGACACCTTTAACGGTGCGTTGATCACGGCACTGCTGGAAGAAAAACCGCTGGCGGACGCCATCCGTTTTGCCCATGCGGCGGCGGCGATCGCGGTCACCCGGAAAGGCGCGCAGCCGTCGGTACCGTGGCGTGATGAGATCGACCTGTTTTTACGTCAGCAGGGGTAAACATTGGCTACCATGAAGGACGTTGCCCGCCTGGCGGGCGTTTCCACCTCAACGGTGTCTCACGTCATTAATAAAGATCGCTTTGTCAGCGAGGCCATCACTGACAAAGTGGCTGCCGCCATTAAAACCCTCAACTATGCGCCATCCGCACTGGCGCGCAGCCTCAAACTGAATCAGACCCGGACTATCGGAATGCTGATTACCGCCAGTACCAACCCGTTTTACTCGGAGCTGGTGCGCGGCGTTGAGCGCAGCTGTTTTGAACGCGGCTACAGCCTGGTACTGTGTAATACCGAAGGCGACGAACAGCGGATGAATCAGAACCTTGAAACGCTGATGCAAAAACGCGTCGATGGGCTACTGTTGCTGTGTACCGAAACGCATCAGCCCTCACAAGAAATTATGCAGCGTTATCCTTCCGTGCCTACCGTAATGATGGACTGGGCTCCCTTCGATGGTGACAGCGATCTGATTCAGGATAACTCGCTACTGGGTGGCGATTTAGCGACGCAGCATTTGATCGACCGGGGCTATACCCGCATTGGCTGTCTGACGGGGCCGCTGGATAAAACCCCTGCTCGCCTGCGTCTTGAGGGATACCGTAAAGCTATGCGCCGGGCTGGCCTTGCCATTCCAGACGGATACGAAATTACCGGAAATTTTGAGTTTGGCGGTGGTTTTGCCGCGATGCAGCAGTTGCTTGAACATTCTGTTCCCCCCGAGGCCGTATTCGCCGGAAATGATGCGATGGCCGTGGGGGCTTATCAGGCGCTTTATCAGGCGGGCAAGCGTGTTCCTGAGGATATGGGGATCGTGGGATACGATGATATTGAGCTGGCACGCTATATGACCCCGCCGCTGACCACCGTTCATCAACCGAAAGATGAACTGGGCGAGCTGGCCATTGATGTGCTTATTCATCGTATGGCCCAGCCCGATCAGCAACAGCAGCGTGTTCAGTTGACGCCGGAGCTGGTGGTTCGCGGCTCGACACGCGGTTAATGACGTTCTTTTATCAGGTTCCTTCCGTCTTTTGGTCGTAGCAGCATAAACACCGCGGCGGAGAGCACCGTTAATGCGCCCATCGTAATAAAGGTATAGTGGAATTGCTCCACGGTATTCGCGTTATCAAAACCTTCATAAAATCGCAGGACCGCCGCGCTAATGGCGACCCCCAGACTGATCGATAATTGCTGGGTCACTGCCAGCATACTATTGCCGCTACTGGCGTTTTCATCGGTCAGGTCAGCGAGGGTGATGGTATTCATTGAGGTAAACTGCGTCGACATGGCCATCCCAAGAATAAATAGCGGAATGAGCATCAACCAGATGGGATACGCTGGCGATTGCAGCGAGAACTGCGCAATCATCAGCCCGATAAACACGGTAACGCCAACCAGCGTGCGGCGATAGCCCAGTCGTCGAAGCACCTGCGTTACCATCGACTTCGCCAGAATAGAACCAATCGCCGTCGGGGCCATCATGCAACCGGCTATCAGCGCCGGGTAGCCAAAGCCGACCTGCAACATCAGCGGCATCAGAAAGGGAACGCAGCCGGTTCCCAGGCGCGTTGCCAGGTTTCCGGCGATGCCTACGGAAAAAGTTCGCGTTTTAAACATCGGCAGGGCAATAAGCGGATTCGGATGACGGCGGGCATGGCGAATATAGCCAAGCAGTAAAACAATGCTTAACGCAATAATAGCCAGCGCGATCCACGTCGCTACGATCTTCTCGCCAAACAATTCCATCCCGCTGGAGAAAAGTACCAGCCCAAGACCAAAGAGCAGGAAACCGCTCATATCGAAGCCGCGACGGGGCGTGGTGAAGTTTGGCATATATTTGCGGGCGTATAACAGCCCCGCAATGCCAATGGGAATATTAATCAGGAAGATCCAGTGCCAGCTCGCCCACGTTACCAGCACGCCCCCGAGCAGCGGACCGAGTATCGGCCCGACCAGGCCGGGCATAGTCACAAAGTTGAGCACCGGCAACAGTTCGCTGCGGGGATAGGCGCGTAATAAGGCCAGGCGGGCAACCGGCATCATCATTGCGCCGCCAATACCCTGAATCACGCGGAAAATTACCAGCGCCATGAGAGAGCCGGAAAGTGCGCAAGCCAGAGAGCCAAGCGTAAACAGGCTGACCGCCGTCATAAAGACCAGGCGAGTCCCGAAGCGATCCGCCAGCCAGCCGCTGACCGGGATGAGCATGGCGACCGTCAGGGTATAGCTGATAATGGCCGATTGCATGGCCAGGGGGGAACGATCAAGACTTTGTGCGATGGCGGGGAGAGCGGTGTTCAGTATGGTGGCATCCAGCGCCTGCATAAAAAAAGCCATTGCCGCAATCCACGGCAAACCGGCCATGCTAATTCCTTTTTTCTTCGTCATGCTTACTCCTTCGTTGCTGGCATGTGATCCGGCGCGTTTAATAGTGCCTGACAGGCTGCCAGCGCCTGATGACCATTGCTATCCTGAATGGCATCAACGATAGCCTGATGTAAATCGAGTTTAATCACTTCATTGTGTGTAATAGAGGTGAAGTAAATATGGTAGACCGACTGAAACAAGGTGGCGAAAGAGGTCAGGAAAGGATTACCGCTCATCTTATAGATGTGTTCATGCCAGGCCATATCCACCTCGATCCATCGCTCGCGTTGAAAGTGCTGCTTCAGTAAGACCATCTCCTCCATCAAGGTATTCAACTGCGCTTTTTGCTCAGCGCTTCCACGCGTTGCTGCCAACAGGCACGCCTGAGGTTCCAGGCTGCTGCGCATAATAAGGAAGTGCTGTACCACGCCCTGAAAGTTATCTTCCGTCATCCACCACGAGAGCAGCTCTTTATCCAGAAAGTTCCAGTCGCTTTGCGGCATGACTCGCGTGCCGATGCGCGGACG
Organism: Superficieibacter sp. HKU1; assembly: GCF_029319185.1. Lineage (NCBI taxonomy): Bacteria > Pseudomonadati > Pseudomonadota > Gammaproteobacteria > Enterobacterales > Enterobacteriaceae > Superficieibacter > Superficieibacter sp. HKU1. The sequence goes on along the minus strand of NZ_CP119754.1, from coordinate 4,824,218 downwards.
GGGTAAAACCATTCCTTTTGCTGTCAGGGTTTTTATTGCCTCTCGCACTGCGGTACGACTTACGCCGTATTGTTCGCCCAGCTCTATTTCACCGGGCAGGATACTCTCCGGGGCATACACACCCTGCAAGATTTTCTGCGCCAGTTTCTCGGCCAGCACATATGAAAGGTTCTTTTGAGCAGCCAGCTGCTGTGCGCTTAGCTTCATAAATGCCGTTCCTTAATCTTTTTCACGCGTTCTAGTATGCCATTTGTGGCTGATGTCGGTGGTAAAAACAGCATTTGAAGGATTATCTGGCGTATCTGGCAGCAATTTGGTGAAAAAAAGCGCGCCTGGTAAATTATTTTAAATTTATGCTTGTCAGCCCGGAATAACTCCCTATAATGCGCCTCCACTGACACGGAACAACGGCAAACAAGCCGACCGGTTAGCGAGGCTCCTCCGGGAACTTCAGCGGAGAAAAGCGAAATTAACGCTTGACTCTGAAGCGGGAAAGCGTAATATGCACACCCCGCGCCGCAGCGAAAAACGAAGCGGCACTGCTCTTTAACAATTTATCAGACAATCTGTGTGGGCACTCGAAGATACGGATTCTTAAATGCCGAAAGGCAAAAAGAAATACCAAGTCTCAGAGTGAACACGTAATTCATTACGAAGTTTAATTCTTTGAGCATCAAACTTAAATTGAAGAGTTTGATCATGGCTCAGATTGAACGCTGGCGGCAGGCCTAACACATGCAAGTCGAACGGTAACAGGAAGCAGCTTGCTGCTTCGCTGACGAGTGGCGGACGGGTGAGTAATGTCTGGGAAACTGCCTGATGGAGGGGGATAACTACTGGAAACGGTAGCTAATACCGCATAACGTCTTCGGACCAAAGAGGGGGACCTTCGGGCCTCTTGCCATCGGATGTGCCCAGATGGGATTAGCTGGTTGGTGGGGTAACGGCTCACCAAGGCGACGATCCCTAGCTGGTCTGAGAGGATGACCAGCCACACTGGAACTGAGACACGGTCCAGACTCCTACGGGAGGCAGCAGTGGGGAATATTGCACAATGGGCGCAAGCCTGATGCAGCCATGCCGCGTGTATGAAGAAGGCCTTCGGGTTGTAAAGTACTTTCAGCGGGGAGGAAGGCGATGTGGTTAATAACCACGTTGATTGACGTTACCCGCAGAAGAAGCACCGGCTAACTCCGTGCCAGCAGCCGCGGTAATACGGAGGGTGCAAGCGTTAATCGGAATTACTGGGCGTAAAGCGCACGCAGGCGGTCTGACAAGTCGGATGTGAAATCCCCGGGCTCAACCCGGGAACTGCATTCGAAACTGTCAGACTGGAGTCTTGTAGAGGGGGGTAGAATTCCAGGTGTAGCGGTGAAATGCGTAGAGATCTGGAGGAATACCGGTGGCGAAGGCGGCCCCCTGGACAAAGACTGACGCTCAGGTGCGAAAGCGTGGGGAGCAAACAGGATTAGATACCCTGGTAGTCCACGCCGTAAACGATGTCGACTTGGAGGTTGTGCCCTTGAGGCGTGGCTTCCGGAGCTAACGCGTTAAGTCGACCGCCTGGGGAGTACGGCCGCAAGGTTAAAACTCAAATGAATTGACGGGGGCCCGCACAAGCGGTGGAGCATGTGGTTTAATTCGATGCAACGCGAAGAACCTTACCTGGTCTTGACATCCACGGAAGAATCCAGAGATGGATTTGTGCCTTCGGGAACCGTGAGACAGGTGCTGCATGGCTGTCGTCAGCTCGTGTTGTGAAATGTTGGGTTAAGTCCCGCAACGAGCGCAACCCTTATCCTTTGTTGCCAGCGGTCCGGCCGGGAACTCAAAGGAGACTGCCAGTGATAAACTGGAGGAAGGTGGGGATGACGTCAAGTCATCATGGCCCTTACGACCAGGGCTACACACGTGCTACAATGGCATATACAAAGAGAAGCGACCTCGCGAGAGCAAGCGGACCTCATAAAGTATGTCGTAGTCCGGATCGGAGTCTGCAACTCGACTCCGTGAAGTCGGAATCGCTAGTAATCGTGGATCAGAATGCCACGGTGAATACGTTCCCGGGCCTTGTACACACCGCCCGTCACACCATGGGAGTGGGTTGCAAAAGAAGTAGGTAGCTTAACCTTCGGGAGGGCGCTTACCACTTTGTGATTCATGACTGGGGTGAAGTCGTAACAAGGTAACCGTAGGGGAACCTGCGGTTGGATCACCTCCTTACCTTAAAGAACCTGCCTTTGAAGTGCTCACACAGATTGTCTGATGAAAAGTAACGAGCAAGACGGCTGCGAAGTCGCGACACTCCGTGTCCCCTTCGTCTAGCGGTTAGGACTCCGCCCTTTCACGGCGGCAACAGGGGTTCGAATCCCCTAGGGGACGCCACTTGCTGGCTGTGGGTGAAAGGCACAACCAAACGTATCTCAAAACTGACTCACGAGTCACGTTTGAGATATTTGCTCTTTAAAAATCTGGATCAAGCTGAAAATTGAAAAACACTGAACAACGCGAGTTGTTCGTGGGTCTCTCAAATTTTCGCAACACGAAGTGAAACAGCTTCGGGTTGTGAGGTTAAGCGACTAAGCGTACACGGTGGATGCCCTGGCAGTCAGAGGCGATGAAGGGCGTGCTAATCTGCGATAAGCGCCGGTAAGGTGATATGAACCGTTATACCCGGCGATACCCGAATGGGGAAACCCAGTGCAATCCGTTGCACTATCGTTAAGTGAATACATAGCTTAACGAGGCGAACCGGGGGAACTGAAACATCTAAGTACCCCGAGGAAAAGAAATCAACCGAGATTCCCCCAGTAGCGGCGAGCGAACGGGGAGGAGCCCGGAGTCTGAATCAGCGTGTGTGGTAGTGGAACGGTCTGGAAAGTCCGGCGGTACAGGGTGATAGTCCCGTACACAAAATCACACATGCTGTGAACTCGAAGAGTAGGGCGGGACACGTGGTATCCTGTCTGAATATGGGGGGACCATCCTCCAAGGCTAAATACTCCTGACTGACCGATAGTGAACCAGTACCGTGAGGGAAAGGCGAAAAGAACCCCGGCGAGGGGAGTGAAAAAGAACCTGAAACCGTGTACGTACAAGCAGTGGGAGCCTCCTTGTGGGGTGACTGCGTACCTTTTGTATAATGGGTCAGCGACTTATATTCTGTAGCAAGGTTAACCGTATAGGGGAGCCGGAGGGAAACCGAGTCTTAATTGGGCGTTAAGTTGCAGGGTATAGACCCGAAACCCGGTGATCTAGCCATGGGCAGGTTGAAGGTTGGGTAACACTAACTGGAGGACCGAACCGACTAATGTTGAAAAATTAGCGGATGACCTGTGGCTGGGGGTGAAAGGCCAATCAAACCGGGAGATAGCTGGTTCTCCCCGAAAGCTATTTAGGTAGCGCCTCGTGAACTCATCTTCGGGGGTAGAGCACTGTTTCGGCCAGGGGGTCATCCCGACTTACCGATCCGATGCAAACTGCGAATACCGAAGAATGTTATCACGGGAGACACACGGCGGGTGCTAACGTCCGTCGTGAAGAGGGAAACAACCCAGACCGCCAGCTAAGGTCCCAAAGTCATGGTTAAGTGGGAAACGATGTGGGAAGGCCCAGACAGCCAGGATGTTGGCTTAGAAGCAGCCATCATTTAAAGAAAGCGTAATAGCTCACTGGTCGAGTCGGCCTGCGCGGAAGATGTAACGGGGCTAAACCATGCACCGAAGCTGCGGCAGCGACGCTTATGCGTTGTTGGGTAGGGGAGCGTTCTGTAAGCCGTTGAAGGTGGCCTGTGAGGGCTGCTGGAGGTATCAGAAGTGCGAATGCTGACATAAGTAACGATAATGCGGGTGAAAAACCCGCACGCCGGAAGACCAAGGGTTCCTGTCCAACGTTAATCGGGGCAGGGTGAGTCGACCCCTAAGGCGAGGCCGAAAGGCGTAGTCGATGGGAAACGGGTTAATATTCCCGTACTTGGTGTTACTGCGAAGGGGGGACGGAGAAGGCTATGTCGGCCGGGCGACGGTTGTCCCGGTTTAAGCGTGAAGGTGGTGCGACCAGGTAAATCCGGTTGCGCATTAACACTGAGGCGTGATGACGAGGCACTACGGTGCTGAAGTGACAAATGCCCTGCTTCCAGGAAAAGCCTCTAAGCATCAGGTAACACGAAATCGTACCCCAAACCGACACAGGTGGTCAGGTAGAGAATACCAAGGCGCTTGAGAGAACCCGGGTGAAGGAACTAGGCAAAATGGTGCCGTAACTTCGGGAGAAGGCACGCTGGTGCGTAGGTGAAGTGACTTGCTCACGGAGCTGAAACCAGTCGAAGATACCAGCTGGCTGCAACTGTTTATTAAAAACACAGCACTGTGCAAACACGAAAGTGGACGTATACGGTGTGACGCCTGCCCGGTGCCGGAAGGTTAATTGATGGGGTTATCGCAAGAGAAGCTCCTGATCGAAGCCCCGGTAAACGGCGGCCGTAACTATAACGGTCCTAAGGTAGCGAAATTCCTTGTCGGGTAAGTTCCGACCTGCACGAATGGCGTAATGATGGCCAGGCTGTCTCCACCCGGGACTCAGTGAAATTGAACTCGCTGTGAAGATGCAGTGTACCCGCGGCAAGACGGAAAGACCCCGTGAACCTTTACTATAGCTTGACACTGAACACTGGTCCTTGATGTGTAGGATAGGTGGGAGGCTTTGAAGTGTGGACGCCAGTCTGCATGGAGCCGTCCTTGAAATACCACCCTTTAATGGCTGGTGTTCTAACGTGGGCCCGTAATCCGGGTTGCGGACAGTGTCTGGTGGGTAGTTTGACTGGGGCGGTCTCCTCCTAAAGCGTAACGGAGGAGCACGAAGGTCAGCTAATCCTGGTCGGACATCAGGAGGTTAGTGCAATGGCATAAGCTGGCTTGACTGCGAGCGTGACGGCGCGAGCAGGTGCGAAAGCAGGTCATAGTGATCCGGTGGTTCTGAATGGAAGGGCCATCGCTCAACGGATAAAAGGTACTCCGGGGATAACAGGCTGATACCGCCCAAGAGTTCATATCGACGGCGGTGTTTGGCACCTCGATGTCGGCTCATCACATCCTGGGGCTGAAGTAGGTCCCAAGGGTATGGCTGTTCGCCATTTAAAGTGGTACGCGAGCTGGGTTTAGAACGTCGTGAGACAGTTCGGTCCCTATCTGCCGTGGGCGCTGGAGAACTGAGGGGGGCTGCTCCTAGTACGAGAGGACCGGAGTGGACGCATCACTGGTGTTCGGGTTGTCATGCCAATGGCACTGCCCGGTAGCTAAATGCGGAAGAGATAAGTGCTGAAAGCATCTAAGCACGAAACTTGCCCCGAGATGAGTTCTCCCTGAGACTTTAAGTCTCCTGAAGGAACGTTGAAGACGACGACGTTGATAGGCCGGGTGTGTAAGCGCAGCGATGCGTTGAGCTAACCGGTACTAATGAACCGTGAGGCTTAACCTTACAACGCCGAAGCTGTTTTGGCGGATTTGAGAGAGATTTTCAGCCTGAACCAGATTAATCAGTGTGCGGAATGCACCCTGGTAAACAGAATTTGCCTGGCGGCAACAGCGCGGTGGTCCCACCTGACCCCATGCCGAACTCAGAAGTGAAACGCCGTAGCGCCGATGGTAGTGTGGGGTCTCCCCATGCGAGAGTAGGGAACTGCCAGGCATCAAACAAGTGAGAAGCCCATCCTGACGGATGGGCTTTTTGCGTTCTGCCTGATCCTGCCAGCAATACGGTATCCCCGTCTCCTGGCCCGGTAAGCGCTGCGCAACCGGGCAAAACGAAGTCTATAGTGTCTCCTGCCCCGCCATCCACATCTCAATAAACGCCACTATTTCCCCGACGTCATTCAAATTCAGTACAGGTACATCCAGCGTCAGAAGAACATCGCTGGCAACAGCAACCACATGCGTATCCAGCGCTAATTCGCCCGGTTCATGCCCCGCACCGGCTCTGAAAAGCAGGATCTTTGCGATACTCTCCTGCTTAAATCCTTCTACCAACACCAGATCCAGGGTGGAATGATCCATCCGGCTGACCAGATAAGCCAGATCCAGGGTTTTCGCTTCTGGCGTTTCCGTCATAAGCGCCCAGCGCTGCTGACTGGCTACTACCGTTTGTGCGGCTCCCGCCTTACGTAATTCATAACTGTCCTTTCCGGGCTTATCGATATCCATATTATGATGCGTATGCTTAATCAGGCCGGGCCGGATACCTCGTTCACACAGTGCCGGGATCAGTTTCTTAAGCAGCGTTGTCTTGCCAGTGCCGCTCCATGCCGCAATTGCCAGTACAGGGATCATTGTTTCTCCTGCCAGTGCGCCAGTTGTTCAGGCGTATTCACATTCACAAACGCCGCCGGGCGATCGCTGAAATCAACAGAATGCCCCCCGCTCTGTCGCAGAAACACCATTACGCGGCGCTCACCGGCCTGAAGATAATCCTGTAGCGATGGAATAAGACGCCTGTGCAGCAGCGCAATTGCCGGATGATCGCGTTCGCCATCATGCGCCCATACAGCGGCGGCTCCCTCTATCTCTGCTTTAAAACGTAATAATAGATCGTCCGGGATAGCGGGCGTATCGCAGGGGCAAAAAAGAAACCATTCGCTGTTAACCTGCTGCATCACGGAAAGTATCCCCGCCAGGGGACCCGGGAAATCCGCCAGCGAATCCTCTATCACCGGAAGTCCGCTGGCCTGATAACTATCGAGATTACGATTAGCGCTGATTACCACGTTCTCTACCTGAGAAGACAGTGTCCCGGCCACCCACTTCCACAACGGTCGCCCGTGGAGCTCAATAAGCCCCTTATCTCTGCCCCCCATCCGGGTCGATCTCCCTCCAGCCAGCACGACGCCCGTTACTGCACTATCCTGATCCACTGATATCGCCTCTTTTATTGTGGGATTGACCCTGCTAACGTGTCTTAACGAAAAGTAAGGAGTCACGCTATGAAGTGTAAACGTCTTAACGAAGTGATTGAACTTCTTCAGCCTGCCTGGCAGAACGAGCCGGAGCTGAACCTTATTCAATTTTTACAGAAACTGGCTACGGAGTCAGGATACGAAGGCGATCTCGCCGACCTTTCTGACGATATCCTGATCTATCACCTGAAAATGCGCGGCTCATCAAAAGATGCCGTTATTCCAGGGATTCAGAAAGATTATGAAGAGGACTTTAAAACCGCGCTCCTTCGCGCACGCGGCGTAATTAAAGAGTAAAACCTTGTAAGCGGAGCCTCCGAAAGCGCTATGAAATGATATCCTGAATCATTCGTATTTTTTCGGATGCCAGGATGAACGACAAGGCTTTCACATTCCAGACATTACATCCGGATACCATCATGGATGCGCTGTTCGACCAGGGTATTCGGGTGGATTCCGGGCTTACGCCGCTCAATAGCTATGAAAACCGTGTCTACCAGTTTCAGGATGAAGATCGCCGCCGCTTTGTGGTTAAGTTCTACCGCCCTGAACGCTGGTCGGCTGAGCAGATACAGGAAGAGCATCAGTTTGCACTGGAGCTTCAGCATGATGATGTCCCCGTTGCCGCGCCGCTAAAATTTAACGATCGGACCCTGCTGACTCATCAGGGATTTTTCTATGCGATATTCCCGAGCATGGGTGGTCGTCAGTTCGAAGCGGATAATCTTGATCAGATGGAGTGGGTCGGGCGCTATCTTGGGCGTCTGCACCAGACAGGTCGTAAACACCCCTTTCAGTTCCGTCCGGCGATAGGTGTTCAGGAATACCTGATCGCACCACGGCAGATATTAGAAAACTGCACCCTGATCCCTGCCAGGCAAAAAGAGGCGTTTTTGCAGACCACCGATGCGCTGATCGACGCTGTTAATGGTCAATGGCATAATCGCTTTACGTCGCTACGTTTACACGGCGACTGTCATGCCGGCAATATTCTCTGGCGCGACGGTCCGCTGTTTGTGGATTTGGACGATGCGCGCAGTGGCCCGGCCATTCAGGATTTATGGATGCTGCTAAACGGAGATAAGGCTGAGCAGCGCATGCAACTGGAGACCATCATTGAAGCCTATGAGGAATTCAGTGAGTTTAATTCCGATGAATTAGGACTGATTGAGCCTTTACGTGCCATGAGGCTGGTTTATTATCTGGCATGGTTGATCCGTCGCTGGGACGACCCTGCTTTTCCGGCAAACTTCCCCTGGCTTGCCGAGGAAGATTACTGGTACAGACAAAAACAAATATTCACCGAACAGATTCGGGTTCTACAAGAACCCCCTCTACAATTAACGCCAATGTATTAATGACTATATTCAGGAGAGAGTTACCAATGAAAAAAATTTGGCTGGCACTGGCAGGTATGATTCTGGCATTTAGCGCATCAGCGGCACAAATCACTGATGGCAAGGAATATATCACGCTTGATAAACCGGTCGCCGGTGAGCCTCAGGTGCTGGAGTTTTTCTCATTTTATTGCCCGCACTGCTATGAGTTTGAACAGGTGCTGCACGTTTCTGATACGGTTAAACAGAAGCTGCCACAAGGCACTAAGATGACAAAATACCACGTTGAATTCCTTGGTCCTTTGGGCAAAGAGATGACCCAGGCATGGGCAGTTGCTGTGGCATTGGGTGTGGAAGACAAAATCACCGCTCCGATGTTTAATGCAGTACAAAAAACACAATCGGTGCAGTCCGTTGCCGATATTCGTAAGGTATTCGTGGATGCAGGCGTTAAGGGTGAAGAATACGATGCTGCATGGAACAGCTTTGTAGTGAAATCGCTGGTCGCTCAGCAGGAAAAAGCGGCTGCCGATCTGCAACTTCAGGGTGTACCGGCAATGTATGTAAACGGTAAATACCAGCTTAATCCGCAGGGTATGGACACCAGTAATATGGATGTCTTTATCCAGCAGTACGCAAACACCGTGAAACAGCTGGTTGAGAAAAAATAACGCTGCTTTAAATCTTAAAAACGCCTGAGTGAATAGCTCAGGCGTTTTTTTTGCCTGCAATAAAAAATAGCGCAAAAGCTGGACAACGTGCGCATAACAAACGATAGTATTGTCAATTGTAACCATCTGTTTTTATTGCATTAATTATAAATCCTGTGAATTGATGGAGCTATTTTATTAAGGATGATGAATATGAAAAAATCAACGATCGCCGTAGGCGTAATTATTGCGCTTGGCGTGGTATGGACTGGTAGCGCATGGTACACCGGAAAACAGCTGGAGAAGAATGTTGACGTAGTGGTTAACAAGTTAACAGCCGACACCAGTAAAAAACTGGGTGCCGAAATCCATTCAACCGTTAAAGATTTTCATCGCGGTTTGTTTAGTAGCCATTTTATTCTTGATATCGCGCCAGTAAAAGGTATCAACATTGACGGGATAAAATCTAACCAGAGCTTACAATTAAATATCGATGTTGATCATGGACCTTTCCCTCTGGCTCGTCTTGGCTCAGGAAATATTCTGCCTGCGATGGCCTCAGCCAAACTGTCATTAGTTAACAATGAACTGACCAAACCGGCATTTGATGGTGCAAAAGGGAAAAGTCCGGTAGAAGCCATCGTCAATTTTGCCTGGGACGGTAGTACTTCATCTGACATTACCCTGGTACCGGCTAAATATAAGTACCAAAACAGTTCCTTAACGTTCGAAGGCGCGTCATACCATGTCGATGCTAATGCATCCATGAACGCCTTTAGCTATGAGGGTAAAAGTAAAAAAATCACTGTCTCAGGCAAAAATAACATTGAAATGGTTATACCGGGCATGACGTTTTCGGGTCATCTAAACAAGACGCCGTTTGACTTTATGACGGGCGATCAACGGCTCGATTTTGAAAGCATACGTATTACCACGGCTGGCAAACCATTCGCCCGATTAGATGGCCTGAGCTTTAGTGCTAATGCCGATCTTTCCGCTGACAATAAAAAGCTGAATGCTAAAGGCGAATATGCAGTCGCCTCGCTGAGTGTTCTGGGGCAGGATTTCGGTGGAGGTAAAATCACTTTGGATCTCGCCTCATTAGATGCTGTTGCCTTCGCTGATTTCATGAAAGATTACCAGCAGCTCAGTAAAGAATTTGTCGCGAGTACGCCTGCTCAGCAAGAAGATTCAATTTATATCCTTAACAAGTTAAAAGCGTTGATAGCGGCGCATGCCAGCAAACTGAAAAAAGGCGAGCCGGAAGTGAAGTGGCTTATCAGCTGGAAAAATGAGAAAGGCGAAGCCGCGTTAAATCTGGATTATCAGGCTGCTGATACCCATAAGACATTAGATGACAGCGCAAGTAAAACGGCGGTTCTGGATAGTCAGCTGAAATATGTTTCGGGTAAGCTGGTTCTGCCCGTGGATATGGCTATTGAAGTGGGTAAAAAGGGTTTAATGATCGCAGATCATAAATCTGAAGAAAGTGCGAAAGCTAAGGCAACTCAGGGCGTTAACGGTCTGGTGGGGCTGGGCAGCATGTTTAAGCTTATTACCCTGGAAAATAATACGGTTAAAATAGACGTGCGATATAGCCAGGGCTACATTACTCTCAACGGTAAGAAAATGACCGTCGAGGAATTCCGCCAGCAATATGGTCGGCTTGGCTCTCTTCATTAATCAGTTTTAATGCTTCGCTCAGGCTACGGGCACGGATAGTCTGAGCGAATGCACAAAATGTGACAATACCCACACCCGGCTACTAAAAAATAGTACTTATATCCACATCGGTTAAATTACCAGCATTGATCCTGAAATAATCGCGGATCTTAAATAATTCCATGAATATAAAGAAATTTATGATCGTAGATGTGCCGCGTTTTCTTCTTGTTATACGAGCATAAAAATCTATACACAAAGTTATCCACAGGATAACTCTGCGAGCGATCCTCATGATCGGAGATTCTTTTCGATCAATTTAAGGGAAAAATTCAAGTTTTTATCCGGTCTGTGGCATCCTTTAACCATAAACTGATAAACAGGCATGGAAATTATGGTTCAGATCTCAGAAAACCCACTCATCCTGGTTGATGGCTCATCCTATCTTTACCGGGCCTATCATGCGTTTCCTCCTCTGACCAATAGTGCCGGAGAACCGACGGGCGCGATGTACGGCGTGCTCAACATGCTGCGTAGTCTGATCATGCAGTATCAGCCTACTCATGCGGTCGTGGTCTTTGACGCTAAAGGCAAAACTTTCCGCGACGAGCTGTTTGAGCATTACAAATCCCACCGCCCGCCAATGCCGGACGATCTGCGTGCGCAGATCGAGCCGCTGCATGCGATGGTAAAAGCAATGGGCCTGCCGCTGACGGCGGTGTCCGGCGTTGAGGCGGATGACGTTATTGGTACGCTGGCGCGTGAAGCAGATAAAGCGGGGCGTCCGGTACTGATCAGTACCGGCGATAAAGACATGGCGCAGCTGGTGACGCCAAATATCACGCTTATCAACACCATGACCAATACCATTCTGGGGCCGGAAGAAGTGGCGACCAAATACGGCGTGCCGCCAGAACTGATCATTGATTTCCTCGCCCTGATGGGCGATTCGTCGGATAACATCCCTGGCGTGCCGGGCGTCGGAGAGAAAACCGCGCAGGCATTGTTACAGGGGCTGGGCGGTCTTGATACGCTTTATGCCGAGCCGGAAAAAATTGCAGGCCTCTCTTTCCGCGGCGCGAAAACCATGGCCGCGAAGCTGGAGCAAAATAAAGAGGTGGCTTACCTCTCCTATCAGCTGGCGACCATCAAAACGGACGTTGAGCTGGAACTGACCTGCGATCAGCTTGAAGTACAGCCGCCTGCGGTTGAAGAGCTGCTGGCGCTATTCAAAAAATACGAATTTAAGCGCTGGTTTACCGACGTTGAAGCGGGCAAATGGCTACAGGCGAAGGGAGCGAGACCGGCAGCAAAATCTCAGGAGACGCTGGTGGTGGAGGCGGACGTAACGCCAACGGTTGCCACCCTGTCATCAGAGCAGTACGTCACTATTCTTGATGAAGAAACCCTGCAAAGCTGGATTGCCACGCTGAAGAAGACGCCGGTATTTGCGTTCGATACCGAAACCGACAGCCTGGATAATATCAGCGCTAACCTGGTTGGCATTTCTTTCGCTACCGAGCCGGGCGTTGCCGCCTATATCCCTGTCGCGCATGACTACCTTGATGCACCGGATCAAATTTCCCGCGAGCGAGCGCTCGAATTGCTCAAACCGCTGCTGGAAGATGAAACGCTTTTGAAGGTTGGGCAAAACCTGAAGTTCGATCGCGGTATCCTGCAGAACTACGGCATCGAACTGCGCGGCATCGCCTTTGATACCATGCTGGAATCCTACACCCTGGACAGTGTGGTGGGCCGTCACGATATGGATTCTCTGTCCGATCGCTGGCTGAAGCATAAGACCGTTTCCTTTGAAGAGATTGCCGGTAAAGGAAAAAACCAGCTCACCTTCAACCAGATCGCGCTGGAAGAGGCCGGGCACTATGCGGCGGAAGATGCCGACGTTACGCTGCAACTGCACCTGAAAATGTGGCCGGAACTGCAACAGCACGCGGGTCCGCTTAATATCTTCCAGAACATTGAAATGCCGCTGGTGCCGGTAATTTCCCGTATTGAGCGCAACGGCGTTAAAATCGATCCGGCGGTATTGCATAAACACTCCGGTGAAATTGCGCTACGTCTGACCGAACTTGAGCAGAAGGCGCACGACATCGCGGGCGAGCCGTTTAATCTCTCCTCGACCAAACAGCTGCAAACGATCCTGTTTGAGAAGCAGGGCATCAAGCCGCTGAAGAAAACGCCTGGCGGCGCGCCGTCTACCTCGGAAGAGGTGCTGGAGGAGCTGGCGCTGGATTATCCGCTGCCGAAAGTCATCCTGGAATATCGCGGCCTGGCGAAGCTGAAATCGACCTATACCGATAAGCTGCCGCTGATGATTAACCCGAAAACCGGTCGCGTACATACTTCCTATCATCAGGCGGTCACGGCCACGGGACGGCTTTCTTCAACCGATCCTAACCTGCAAAATATTCCGGTGCGTAATGACGAAGGCCGTCGCATCCGCCAGGCCTTTATCGCGCCGGAGGATTACGTCATCGTCTCCGCCGACTACTCGCAAATCGAGCTGCGCATCATGGCGCACCTGTCGCGTGATAAAGGACTGCTGACAGCGTTTGCTGAAGGGAAAGACATTCACCGCGCTACGGCGGCGGAGGTGTTTGGCCTGCCGCTGGATCGCGTGACAAACGAGCAGCGCCGCAGCGCGAAAGCGATTAACTTTGGCCTGATCTACGGGATGAGCGCTTTCGGCCTGTCGCGCCAGCTCAATATTCCGCGTAAAGAGTCGCAGAAATATATGGACCTCTACTTCGAGCGCTACCCTGGCGTAATGGAGTATATGGAGCGCACCCGCGCGCAGGCGAAAGAGAAAGGCTACGTGGAAACCCTGGATGGCCGCCGTCTTTACCTGCCGGATATCAAATCCAGCAACGCGGCACGGCGGGCGGGCGCTGAACGTGCGGCCATCAACGCCCCGATGCAGGGTACCGCGGCGGATATTATTAAACGGGCGATGATTGCGGTCGATGAATGGCTGGAAACGGAAAAACCGCGCGTGCGGATGATCATGCAGGTACACGATGAACTGGTGTTTGAAGTGCACAAAGATGACGTCGCAACCGTGTCGAAAAAAATCCATGAACTGATGGAAAACTGTACCCAGCTTGACGTGCCGTTGCTGGTGGAAGTGGATAGCGGTGAAAACTGGGATCAGGCTCACTAAGATTTGGCTGTAATAAGCGCTTTTTCGTAAGTGAGCAACATAACTTATCGTGTTTTGTGATGAACATTAGAATTCGGTATGTAAAGAGTGAAAAAAAATTACAAAAAGGGCTTCGCAGGTGGCTAAAAAAAGAGTAGAGTTATTCGCGTAGGGTACAGAGGTAAGATGTTCTATCTTTCAGACCTTTTACTTCACGTAATCGGATTTGGCTGAATATTTAGCCGCCCCGGTCAGTAATGACCGGGGCGTTTTTTATTGGGCGAAACAAAAAACGCGGACTATGCCGCGCCTGTTTTATTCAGCGTCTTCTTCTTCCGTGACCGGAGGGAGGTCGCTAAACCAGCTATCCAGCTTCTGCCGCAGTTTATCCACGCCCAGCTTCTTCAGCGACGAAAACGCTTCAACCTGCACATCGCCGTTAAAGGCCAGCACCGCTTCGCGAACCATATTGAGCTGCGCTTTACGTGCGCCGCTGGCCAGTTTATCTGCTTTGGTCAGCAGCACCAGCACCTGAATATTGCTCTCCACGGCCCACTGAATCATCTGCTGATCGAGATCTTTAAGCGGATGGCGGATATCCATCAGGATCACCACGCCCTGCAAACACTGGCGCTTTTCCAGATATTCGCCGAGCGCGCGCTGCCACTTAATTTTCATCTCTTCAGGAACTTCGGCATAGCCATAGCCCGGAAGGTCAACCAGGCGCTTACCCTCAGCCACCTCAAACAGGTTAATCAACTGGGTGCGCCCCGGCGTTTTGGACGTCCGCGCAAGGTTTTTCTGGTTGGTCAGCGTATTCAGGGCGCTCGATTTGCCCGCATTGGAGCGGCCAGCGAAAGCCACTTCTATGCCGGTATCACCAGGAAGATGGCGAATATCCGGTGCACTGGTGACAAAGTGCGTTTGTTGGTAATTAAAACTTGTCAAAATGGCCGTCTCCGTTAATTCAGGCGTTGGCGGCGATTATACCCGATCAACGGAAAAAGACTGTTTTTTCGGCTGGACGGCGGTCATGTAAGTAAAAGCCATACGCTTTGTGAGACATTGACCATAATCCTTATGGGAAATTGCTGGCGCGTATCCCTAAGCTAAATTTTTTTATCTACGTAAATCATAGGGTTAGTTTTTAAGCTTTTTCCGATTACCCTTTTTCGCGTCTCGCTATATCTTGTATACCCATCACAGTACGGTAAAGTGTGACTCACAGGCGAGGACGCCAGCAGGATTGATGACTCAGGATGAGGGTCAGGAGCGCCAGGAGGCGAAGACGCAGGATTGTCAGGAAGACAAACGTCCGGAGACGTTTTACAAGGAAAGGGAACTGCAACAAGGATTGTTCCAGCTAAGGGATAAACAGGGTTGGTTGTAAGCAAACAGGGAAAGTGGAGCCCCTTGAGGGTGTGAGTCAGGAAAAAAGGCGACAGAGTAATCTGTCGCCTTTTTTCTTTGCTTGCTTTCTGATAGATTCCGCCTCAATTCTATACTAAAGAAAACGGCTTAAAGATCTCACATTATGAAAAAACCAGCATCGGCACCGCGTAGTAAAGTTCGCCGCAAAACTCGCGAAGAGTTGAACCAGGAAGCGCGTGCGCTCAAGCGCAAGAAAAAGCACCGCGGCCATTCGGCGGGTAGCCGTGCGTCCGGCAGTGAAGGCGCTTCTGGCGCTAAAGGCCAAAAGCAGCAAAAAGATCCGCGTATTGGCAGTAAAACACCGATTCCACTGGGCGTTACCGACGCGCCAGTCACCAGGCAGCACAAACCGAAGAGCGAGAAACCTATGCTTTCACCGCAGGATGAGCTGGATATGCTGGAGAACGATGAGCGCCTGGACGCGCTGCTGGAACGTCTTGAAGAGGGAGAAGCCCTGACTGCTGAAGAGCAATCCTGGGTCGATGCCAAACTGGATCGTATTGATGAACTGATGCAAAAACTCGGCCTTTCTTACGATGACGACGAAGATGAGGAAGAGGAAGAAAAACAGGAAGATATGATGCGCCTGCTGAAAGGCGGAAAGTAACGTTTGCATCAGGTCGGCTTGCCCGTCCTGCTTCTACTCCTTCCGGTCATATGTTATCTGGGGTGGTTATTCGTTAAACTACAGCGGTTGTCGCGGCGTCAACGTTGGCTGCGCAACCGGCTGGTAACGAAAAACGGTGTCCGGCCGGTATACCGTACCCGCCGTCGGCATCATCGGAAGGAGTGAGCATGTCTGAGCAGTTAATCGACTGGGATCTGGCCCTGATCCAAAAATATAACTATTCCGGGCCGCGTTATACCTCTTATCCCACCGCGCTGGAGTTTTCAGAAGACTTTGGCGAGGCGGAGTTTCTCAGCGCCGTGGCGCGCTATCCTGAGCGGCCGCTGTCGCTCTATGTCCATATCCCTTTTTGCCATAAGCTCTGCTATTTCTGCGGCTGCAATAAAATCGTCACCCGCCAGCAGCATAAAGCCGATCAGTACCTTGACGCGCTGGAGCAGGAAATTCTGCATCGTGCGCCGCTGTTCGCCGGTCGACACGTTAGTCAGCTGCACTGGGGCGGCGGCACGCCAACTTACCTGAATAAAGCGCAAATTAGCCGTTTGATGACGCTGTTGCGGACCAATTTTGCCTTCAATAACGGCGCAGAAATCTCGATCGAAGTCGATCCCCGTGAAATTGCGCTGGATGTGCTCGATCATTTACGCGCCGAAGGCTTTAACCGTCTGAGCATGGGCGTGCAGGACTTCAACAAAGAGGTTCAGCGGCTGGTGAACCGCGAGCAGGATGAAGATTTTATCTTTGCGCTGCTCAACCATGCGCGGGATATCGGTTTTACCTCGACCAATATCGACTTAATCTACGGCCTGCCAAAACAAACGCCGGAAAGCTTCGCTTTTACGCTTAAGCGTGTGGCCGAGCTTAACCCTGACCGGCTTAGCGTATTTAACTATGCCCATCTGCCGACCCTGTTTGCTGCCCAGCGCAAAATCAAAGATGCCGACCTGCCGACAGCACAGCAGAAGCTGGATATTTTGCAGGAAACCATCGCCTCGCTGACCGATGACGGCTACCAGTTTATCGGCATGGATCATTTTGCCCGTCCCGATAACGAACTGGCGGTCGCCCAGCGTGAGGGCATTCTGCATCGTAACTTCCAGGGCTATACCACCCAGGGTGATACCGATTTGCTGGGGATAGGCGTTTCGGCCATCAGCATGATCGGCGACTGCTACGCGCAGAACCAGAAAGAGCTGAAACGCTATTATCAGCAGGTCGATGAACAGGGCAATGCGCTGTGGCGCGGCATTGCCTTAACGCGTGATGATTGCATCCGCCGCGATGTCATTAAGACGCTGATTTGTAATTTCCGCCTGGATACGCAAGCCGTCGAAGCCCAGTGGGATCTCGACTTTAACGACTACTTTGCCGAAGACCTTAAGCTGCTGGCCCCGCTGGCGAAGGATGGGCTGGTGGACGTTAATGAAAAGGCCATTCAGGTCACCGCCAGGGGCCGCCTGCTGATCCGTAATATCTGCATGTGCTTTGACGCTTATCTGCGCCAGAAAGCGCGTATGCAGCAATTCTCACGGGTAATTTAAGTCGAGTTCCGCATAGTCAGGGAATACGGTGCGGAACAACCGACGAATTAACGCCACGATGTCTTCATCACGTCTGGCGGCGGAAAAGTTGTAGATAAGCGAAAAACTCATTTCCAGAAAAAAGGCGATGTCTTCTTTTGTTGCATGTTCCAGAAACCAGCTTTCGAAAATAGTGCGCATCGCCTGATAGCGCGGCTGCTGGTGTTTTTCGTTTAGCTGAGTGGAAATGTCTGGATGTTCCAGCGCCAGGCCAATCATCACTCTGGCGACGGCGGTGCGGTGAAATTTTCCCATCTCAATCACGCGGGCAATAAACTGCGCGTAAAAGTCGCGCTGGTTCCCGGCATCGTATTCCAGCACCGGAAGCGCTTCGCTGGCGTGACGCAGAAAGGCCTCGCAGAAAATCGCCTCTTTGCCCGGCCACCATTTGTAAATGGTGGTTTTGCTGACGCCCGCCTGGCGAGCTAACTGTTCAACGTTGATACGGGCGAAGCTGACGCCGTCTTCCACCAGCGCCAGCATGGCAGTGAGAATGGAAATCCGCACGCTGTCGTCCCGCCTGCGGCCTCGTTTTATTTGCACGTCGTTTTCCCCGCTTTCGTTTTGCCAGTGAGTATAAGAAAGCGGGAGGGGATCAGAAAGGGGTATCGCTGCCCACGTAGCAACGAATTGCCTTCGCCTCAAAATGCGCTTTCATTGCCAGCAGCGCATTCTGGGTGAGTGACCCGGTGTGCGCAAACTCATACTGACGGCTTAACTGGGTATATTTTGATGCGCCCAGTCGATGAAACGGTAATAAATTCACTTCCGTCAGGCCAGCCTGTTGCAGAAAACACGCGGTGGCCTGCATGTTCTGGTCATCATCGTTAAAGCCAGGAATGACCGGCACGCGTGGGATCAGGCGAAACGCGTCGCGATGCTGCGCCATCTTCACGATGTTTTCGAGGATCAGCGTATTGGATACGCCGGTGCCTTCACGGTGGCGGGCGTCGTCCATATGTTTGATATCGACAAAGACCCAGTCGGTGTGTTTAAGCACCTCCTGATAATGGCTCCATGACGCGTAGCCGGAGGTCTCTATGGCCGTGTGGATGTAGTTACGGTGGCACTGTTCAAGAAAGCGGGCGGCGAATTTATACTGGGTCATCATTTCGCCGCCGCCGAGGGTGATACCGCCGCCGCTGCCCCAGAAGCGGCGGTCGCGTTCGATTTTGCGCATCAGCGCTTGCTGGGTGTAATACTTCCCGGCGATACCCAGCGCAGAGTCATAACAATACTCCACGCAACGCAGCGATTCACACTGCTGACAGCGCGCGCGATCGAAGGTTATCGCGCCGTCCTGCGCAAGAGTAATGGCTTGTTCCGGGCACTGCTCCACGCAGTTATAGCAGCGCTGACAGCTATCCTCGCGGAACATCACCTCCCGGTTGCGGCACTCTCCCTCCGGGTTGCTGCACCAGGTACAGCTCAGCGGGCAACCTTTAAAAAAAATCAGCGTCCTTCCGCCCGGACCATCGTGAACGGAAAAACCCTGAATATCAAAAATCAGCGCGACGTCTTCATTGGTTTTCATGGCTGTGGTCGTCCGTGGCAAGCGGGGCCGTTTTCGGCCCCGCACAGGGTTTAGCGCAGCGGCTGGAATTTCTCGCAGGCGTTCATCGTCGGATAGACCATTTTCTCATGGCACTGGCCGACGAATTCCGTTCCGGCTTTCACGCAGTAGTTCTGGCAGAATTTGCACTGATTTTTGCGTACAAAGGTTTTACAGCCATTCACTGGCGAATCCAGCAGAATGCGTTGCTGGGAGTGTTCGCAGGTACCTTTAAACACGTCAAACGGCGCACATTTCTGGCAGTCGTTGCAGGTATATTCCATGGTCATTTAAATTTCCTCATATTCGGTGCGGGAAATGATTTCATCCTGAATAGGTTTGGATAACTCAACCCAGTACTGCGTAAAGCCGGCGACGCGCACCATCAGATCGCGATAGTTGCCGGGGTTCTCCTGGGCATCTTTCAGCATCCGCGAATCGACGATATTGAACTGGATGTGATAGCCGCCCTTGTCCATATAGGCACGGATCAGCTCCTGAAGTTTTTTCGACCCCTGCACGCCTTTAATCGCCGACGGATGGATCTTGGTATTCAGCTGGGTGTTCATAAAGTCGGAGTGATCGATACAGGTCGCCGAGTTAAAGACGGCATACGGACCGCTCACGTCGGTGCCCGGATAGGGCGACTGGGCGCCGTCGGCCAGCGTCAGGCCGGTCAGACGACCGTCCGGCGAGGCGACACAGGCTTGCCCCAACGGACCGTGGGTAGTGACGGACAACATACATGGCACCCACGGACGGCCAAAGATATCGTTCACTTCCGGCACGATATCGCGGAAATATTCCACGATGTCCTGGTAGATATCATCGACATAAGGCTCATCGTTACCGAACTTCGGCGCGCTCATGCACAGGGAGTGAATACGGGCCCATTCATTGCTGACGCGTTTTTGATCGAACATCGAATAGTTGCCGGTTTCCGCCACGCTCTGATAGCCAAAGTTATGCTCCAGCGCGGTTTTCAGATCGCCCAGCGTAAATTTCTGCTCGTCGAAAATATTGCGCTTAATGGAGGCCAGCGAGTTGGTCAGATTGACCTGGCCGGAGATCCAGGTGGTAAAGCAGCGGTTATAACGGCTGCCGCCGCGGTCGATATCCAGGCCGGACTCAATACAATCGGCCATTAACGCGGAGTAGAAAATCGGGTTGTCCACATCGTATGTGGAGGCCGACTTGATGTTAAACATCTCTTCAAACAGCACCACCACTTCGCGGAAATAGTGCTTAAACTGGCGCATCACCTGCTCAAAGCTGTCCAGCGGCAGACCGTGAGCCTCAAATACACGGGTTCCGGTGCGCGGATCGACGCCGTCCCACAGCACCAGCTCGAGGATTTTCGGCATATTGATAAAGCCGACGCCGGTAGAGCTGTAAGAGCCTGCGCCGAACTCGCCGTTAACCAGCGCGCCGGGCTGAATTTCCAGGCAGCCGCCGATGGTCCAGGCACGCGCATCCTCAAGGGAAATTTTTTCCTCGCCGAAGGTTTTCATCAGATATTCGATGGCGACGCGGTTATTCACCCATGCCGGAAAGCCGGAGCCGGTCTTATTACACTCGACCGCTTTCAGCACGAATTTATCGCTGAGCTTGCTATCGTAGAGCATGGACAGCGTTGGCTGCGGGGTGGAGCAGCGCATCGCTGCTTCCATAATCAGCTCTTCAAGCTCGTTCTCTGCGGAAGCGCCGTTCGGCTTCAGGCCGCCGATGCCGACGTTGTTAAAGGTGCTACCGGCCAACAGACCGATGGTGCCGACCGCCATTGCCAGGTCGATACCGGTGAATTTGACGCGCATACATTCGAGAATTTCCAGCGTCTCTTCGCGGGTGATGCGGCCCTCTTTAATGTCTTTCTCCCAGAACGGGTAGAGTATCTGGCCGATACGCCCCGGCGAGATCCCGGAACCCTGAATTTCGTTTAACACCGCGATATGGCAGGTCCACATCAGTTGGGTGGCTTCGAGGAAGGTGCGCGGCGGATTCTCAACGATCCACGCCAGCCGTGCGGCCATATCGGTCAGCTCCTGGCGTACCGTGGCGTCCTGCTCAATCGCCGCCATACGCTGCGCTTCTTTGGCGTAACTGGCGATCCATGCCTGCACGCCTTCAATCACCAGAATGGTGCCCTGCCAGAAGGCGAGGCTGTCCGGCGAGCCACCGGTGTTTTCAGCAATTTTCCGACGGCATTTTTCCAGCATGCCTTTGAAACCGATCTGCAGTGGATACTGGAAGTTCACCACGTTGCGCCCATGGCGCACCGATGTTTCCAGGTCGGAACACATCAGCACCGCTTTTTTCATATTGAGGTACTGTTCGAAACGCGGGTGCATGGCCGCCCACATAAACGATGAGTCCTCAACGGATTTATTTTTCCAGTATCGGCACAGCTCAACGATGACCGGATATTCTTCGCGGCGTACGCCAAAGCGTTTAGAAATCGACAGCACGTTGCCCACGCTTTCGGTGACGTTGCCGCCGCCTTCCGCCACGATAGTTACCTCTTCCAGGCTTTTTGTCGCGGCTTTCGCGGATTCGGTTTCCATCTGCTCCGCGCTATTGAGCGGGTAGCGGTTAGAGGTCCACGGCATAATATAGGCCCCGCGCACGTAGCGGGTTTTCTGCATCGCCAGCAGTTCGCCGCGGGTGATCATCGGCGTAAGGTGCTCGAAGCCGCACTTCAGCGCCATGGAGCGGCGCAGCATCGGATGATGGCCTTCCGCTTCGATCCATTTCTGGGTGTACCAGTACGTAAACTCGGTATCCAGCGATACTTTCGCTTCGTAATAATCGTCGAGTAGTTTTTTCGCTCGCGCGGAACCGGTGACTTTAATTTCGCGGTCGGTCACCTCTTCGGGCGCTTTACCGTACTGAAAACTGAGGGGGAGAGATCCCTGATTAAGCTGTTCTGAATCCAACATTACCTTGTACTCCTTGTGATAGGGCTGAGCGATTTTCGACAGGAAAACGGCTCATGGCGGTAACGTTATCGCGCAAAAACTAATTAGTAAACGATCCGTTCAGTAATTGATTTGTTGTTTGACCAGACGCAAAAATTTTCGCAATTACCAATATGAGTAAGAATGATTTGCGTTATTGATTTTGCGCAGAGAGACAAAGAGAAGGGCGAGAGGAGTCTTCAGTAATTCACAGGCCAGTGCAAGCGCAGCGCCGCCTGGCATAATTCCACGGTATGACGCTTGCCAGCAATCTGACGCCTTCCTCAAAAGAGAAGAGGAAGGCGTTCAGAAATTAACTTAAGAAATTCACCAGCGCCGCGCACAGCACCGCCGCAATCGCCGTCTGGGGCGAATGGCTTGCCGCTGCGCCAGCTTCGACGCTGCCCGACACAATATGAATTAATGATTCCAGCATGATGGCTCTCCCGTGTTACCGGGTCAGATCATACTCAACTCATAAGCACAGTAAAGTACAAAAATGCAGCAATTTGCGCGATATGTTGCATTTTTACACAGCGTCGGGCGACTATTCCATGCCCAGCTCTTTCAGCTTGCGGGTCAGGGTATTGCGCCCCCAGCCAAGCAGCCGCGCTGCTTCCTGTTTGTGCCCCTGCGTATGGCGCAGCGCGGTCGTTAACAGCGTGCGCTCCAGTTCAGGCTGCGCTTCGGAAAGCAGATCCTGATGCCCGGAACGCAGGGCGCGATCGGCCCACTGCGCCAGCAATGTTGCCCAGCTATCCGGGTGCGTTTGTGACGGGCTATCCGGAACGCTGGTTTCAAAGAGTTCACCCGGCAGATCCTGGATCAGCACCTCCTGCCCGGCGGCCATGACGGTCAGCCAGCGGCAGGTATTTTCCAGCTGGCGCACGTTACCCTGCCAGGCCAGCCGCGTTAGCGCGGCTTCCGTTTCCGGATGAAGCTGTTTGGTCTCTACCCCCAGTTCGCGCGCGGCGACCTGGAGGAAGTGACGCGCCAGACGCGGGATATCTTCCCGCCGCTCGCGTAGCGGCGGCAGATGCACGCGGATCACGTTCAGGCGGTGGAACAGATCCTCACGAAATTTCCCCTCCTGCACGCGCAGTTCCAGGTTCTGATGCGTCGCCGCGATAATCCGCACGTCCACTTTTACCGGCGCGTAACCGCCGACCCGGTAAAACTGCCCGTCCGCCAGCACGCGTAACAGGCGGGTCTGTACATCCAGCGGCATATCGCCGATTTCATCAAGGAACAACGTCCCGCCGTCTGCCTGTTCAAAGCGCCCCTGACGAATAGTATTCGCGCCGGTAAACGCGCCTTTTTCGTGACCAAACAGTTCAGACTCGATCAAATCTTTCGGGATCGCCGCCATATTCAGCGCGATAAACGGCGCTTTTGCCCTCGGACTATGGCGATGCAGGGCATGAGCGACCAGCTCTTTCCCGGTCCCCGACTCGCCATTAATCAGCACGCTTATTGATGACCGGGAGAGACGTCCGATAATACGAAACACGTCCTGCATCGCCGGGGCTTCGCCGATAATATCGGTTGTCGGGCCGTTCACCTGCACGTTACGCGGCTGCTGCTGTTCCTGATAATGACTGATGGCGCGCTCGACCAGCGCCACCGCTTCGTCAATATCAAACGGTTTGGGCAGGTAATCAAACGCCCCTTGCTGATAGGCACTCACCGCAGCGTCCAGGTCGGAGTGAGCGGTCATTATGATGACCGGAAGCATCGGGTGGCGCTGTTTAATCTGTTTTAACAGCGCCAGCCCGTCCATACCCGGCATGCGGATATCGGACAGCAGAACGTCCGGCGTTTTGGTTGCCAGCGCGTCCAGTACCTCACTGCCGCTTTCATAGGTGATGCAGCTTAACCCGGCACCGGTCAGCGCGCGTTCAAGCACCCAACGGATGGAGCTATCGTCATCGACTACCCAGACTATCCCTCGTTGCATAAACTCACGCCTCTATTTTTTGATCGGCAGGTAAACCGAAAACTCGGTATGACCCGGCCAACTGGTAAATTCAATTTTTCCACAATGCTGATCAATCAAACTGCGGGCAATCGATAAGCCCAGCCCCGTTCCGCCCTCACGTCCGCTGACCATCGGATAAAACAGCGTGTCCTGCAGATGCGAGGGAATACCGGGACCGTTATCTTCCACATCAATCCGCGCCGCCAGACGATAACGCACGCCGTGCAGCGTCAACTGGAAAGCCGTACGCGTGCGCAGGACAATTTCACCGCCCTGCGGACCCAGCGCCTGTAGCGCGTTACGTACCACGTTCAAAAGTACCTGTTCAATCTGGTCGGGGTCGTGCGGCAGCTCCGGCAGGCTGGGATCGTAATCACGCACCAGCCTGACGTTATCCGGCAGCTCCATTGAGACCAGTTTCACTACGCGCTCGGCGACTTTGTGAATGCTTTCAGTGACGTGCAATCCAGGCTGCTGCGGCCCCAGCAGACGATCCACCAGATTACGCAGGCGGTCGGCCTGCTCAATAATGACATTGGTATATTCCGTGAGTGACGGATCGGGCAGCGCTTTACTCAGCAATTGCGCCGCCCCGCGCAGCCCGCCTAACGGGTTTTTAATCTCATGGGCCAGCCCCCGAACCAGATCGCGAGCGGCGACCTGCTGGGCGTGCTGTAGCTGCTCCTGGCTCAGACGGCGCTGGTTATCCATAGGCGCCATCTCCAGCAGGATCATGCCATCCGGCAGGCGCTGGGCGGTCAGCGAGAGAATATGCGAGCGTCCGTCGATCACCAGCGTCACTTCGTTATCGGTAAAACCCTGCCCGGCATGCAAACTTTCCTGCATCAGCCCGACATTGAGAGAAAAATAGCTCAACAGCTCCGGCAGCGGCGTACCGAATAATTTACGCGAACTTTGTGCCAGCAGCTGCTGCGCCGCCGGATTGGCGTAATGGACCGCCAGATCGTCATCGACCAGCAGAATGCTATTAATTAATGAGTTGAGGATCTGCCCAGCATCGGGCAGCACGCCAGTTGCCATGTAGCAGTCTCCTTAGTATGCACCAAATGAGTGCAGTATAAGCACAAGTGGATAAAACGGGTGTTTTTGGTGGAGAAAAAAGCCCATCTGGAGATGGGCTAAAAGTTTCCACGGCAACTAACAAATAAGCGTCAGATTACACGCTGTAGTACAGCTCAAACTCTACCGGGTGCGGCGTCATGCGAACGCGGTCATTTTCTTCACGGCGCAGCGCGATATAGGCATCGATGGCTTCGTCGGTGAAAACACCACCGGCGGTCAGGAACTCGCGGTCCAGATCCAGTTCGTTGAGGGCTTCTTCCAGCGAGCCAGCAACCTGTGGGATCTCTTTCGCTTCTTCCGGCGGCAGGTCGTACAGGTTTTTGTCCATGGCTTCGCCAGGGTGGATCTTGTTCTTGATACCGTCAAGACCCGCCATCAGCAGGGCAGCGAAGCACAGGTACGGGTTAGCTGCCGGGTCCGGGAAACGCACTTCGATACGACGCGCTTTCGGAGAGGCAACCACCGGAATACGGATAGAAGCAGAACGGTTACGGGCGGAGTAAGCCAGCATAACCGGTGCTTCATAGCCCGGGACCAGACGCTTATAGGAGTTGGTCGTCGGGTTGGACAGGGCGTTGATCGCTTTCGCGTGTTTAATTACGCCACCGATGTAGAACAGCGCCTGCTCGGACAGACCGGCATATTTGTCGCCGGAGAACAGGTTGGTGCCGTTTTTAGACAGCGACATGTGGCAGTGCATACCGGAACCGTTATCGCCGAACATCGGTTTTGGCATAAAGGTCGCGGTTTTACCGAAACGGTGCGCGACGTTATGCACAACGTATTTGTAGATCTGAATTTCGTCCGCTTTTTTGGTCATGGTGTTAAAGCGGGTGGCGATTTCGTTCTGACCAGCGGTAGCCACTTCGTGGTGATGCGCTTCAACCACCAGACCCAGCTCTTCCATGATCAAACACATGGTAGAGCGGATGTCCTGTGAAGAATCTACTGGAGGAACCGGGAAATAGCCGCCTTTCACGCCAGGACGATGGCCTTTGTTACCACCTTCGTATTTGGTGGTGGAGTTCCATGCGCCTTCGATATCATCGATAGCGACGTGGGAACCGGAAATCGACGCGCCAAAGCGGATGTCATCAAACAGGAAGAACTCAGGTTCTGGCCCAAACAGCACGGTATCTGCGATGCCGGTAGAGCGCAGGTACTCTTCCGCGCGTTTGGCGATGGAACGCGGGTCGCGGTCATAACCTTGCAGCGTGCCCGGCTCCAGAATATCGCAGCGAATAATCAGGGTGGATTCTTCGTAGAACGGGTCAATGAGCGCGGTAGAGGAATCCGGCATCAGCACCATGTCTGATTCGTTAATGCCTTTCCAGCCACCAATCGAGGAGCCATCAAACATTTTGCCTTCTTCAAAGAATTCGGCATTTACCTGATGCGCAGGAATCGTGACGTGCTGTTCTTTACCTTTGGTATCGGTGAAGCGCAGATCGACAAACTTCACTTCATGTTCATTCAGCATCGTCAAAACGTGTTCAGCGGACATACTTTAACTCTCCCCGGATTCGGTCATTGTCGTCGTGGTAACGAGGTATTCAAACGGCCTGACTGGCGTTATCGTGTTAAAAAAGATAAAGCGAAATCTGTGCCAACTTTCAAATTCCCCCCAAAAGGCGCTATCATGCGCACCATAGTGCAAAAGGGCTGCACCATTAACGTCACGCTGCACCAGTATAGTGCTTCTATGTAAACATTAAGCACCATATTGGTGCAATTTGCGTTAGGGTGCCCTGATTTCGCTTCGTGAAAGCGATCACAAACAAACTCTGCAATACTTGTTTGCGGAGGATCTTTGTGATCCTGTTTTGTAGTGCGATTAATCCGTGTACAATAACGCGCTATTTCTAATGCCTGAGGCAAAGTTGTGATCGAAAATTTGCGTAACATCGCCATCATTGCTCACGTTGACCATGGTAAAACGACCCTGGTTGATAAGCTGCTGCAACAATCTGGTACTTTCGGTGAGCGTGCCGAAACTCAAGAGCGTGTGATGGACTCCAACGATTTGGAGAAAGAGCGTGGGATTACCATCCTCGCTAAAAACACCGCTATCAAATGGAATGACTACCGTATCAACATCGTTGATACCCCTGGGCACGCCGACTTCGGTGGTGAAGTTGAGCGCGTAATGTCCATGGTAGACTCCGTGCTGCTGGTCGTTGATGCAATGGATGGTCCGATGCCGCAGACGCGCTTCGTGACCAAAAAAGCCTTTGCTCATGGCCTGAAGCCTATCGTTGTTATCAACAAAGTTGACCGTCCGGGTGCGCGTCCTGACTGGGTTGTCGATCAGGTATTTGACCTGTTCGTTAACCTCGACGCTACCGACGAACAGCTGGACTTCCCGATCGTTTACGCGTCAGCGCTGAACGGTATCGCGGGTCTGGATCACGAAGATATGGCTGAAGATATGACGCCGCTGTATCAGACTATCGTCGATCGCGTACCGGCACCGAACGTTGACCTTGATGGTCCGCTGCAGATGCAGATCTCCCAGCTGGATTACAACAACTACGTTGGCGTCATCGGCATCGGTCGTATCAAGCGCGGTAAAGTGAAGCCGAACCAGCAGATCACTATCATTGATAGCGAAGGCAAAACCCGTAACGGTAAAGTCGGTAAAGTGCTGACCCACCTGGGTCTGGAACGTATTGAAAGCGACGTTGCAGAAGCTGGTGACATCATCGCGATTACCGGTCTGGGCGAGCTGAACATCTCCGACACCATCTGCGATCCGCAGAATGTCGAAGCGCTGCCGGCACTGTCTGTTGATGAGCCGACCGTAACCATGTTCTTCTGCGTTAACACCTCTCCGTTCTGCGGTAAAGAAGGTAAGTACGTTACCTCTCGTCAGATCCTTGACCGCCTGAACAAAGAGCTGGTGCACAACGTGGCGCTGCGCGTTGAAGAAACCGAAGATGCTGATGCATTCCGCGTTTCTGGCCGTGGTGAACTGCACCTGTCCGTTCTGATTGAAAACATGCGTCGTGAAGGTTTCGAGATGGCGGTTTCCCGTCCGAAAGTTATCTTCCGCGAAATCGACGGCCGCAAGCAAGAGCCGTTCGAAAACGTAACGCTGGACGTCGAAGAGCAGCACCAGGGGTCTGTCATGCAGGCACTGGGCGAGCGTAAAGGCGACCTGAAAAACATGAATCCGGATGGCAAAGGCCGCGTACGTCTCGACTACGTGATCCCAAGCCGTGGTCTGATCGGCTTCCGTTCAGAGTTCATGACCATGACCTCCGGTACCGGTCTGCTGTACTCCACCTTCAGCCACTACGACGACGTTCGTGCGGGTGATGTGGGCCAGCGTCAGAACGGCGTACTGATCTCCAACGGTCAGGGTAAAGCGGTTGCGTTTGCGCTGTTCGGTCTGCAGGATCGCGGTAAGCTGTTCCTGGGTCACGGTGCGGAAGTGTATGAAGGCCAGATCATCGGTATTCACAGCCGTTCTAACGACCTGACGGTAAACTGCCTGACCGGTAAGAAACTGACCAACATGCGTGCTTCCGGTACTGACGAAGCCACGACGCTGGTTCCGGCACAGAAAATGACCCTGGAGCAAGCTCTGGAGTTCATTGATGACGACGAACTGGTAGAGGTTACCCCGGTTTCCGTACGTATTCGTAAACGTCACCTGACGGAAAACGACCGTAAACGTGCGAACCGTGGTCCGAAAGAAGCGTAATTAACGCGATCTGACGTCAAAAGTGATAAATAAAAGCCGCTGATTATTCAGCGGCTTTTTTCATATCTGAGAAAATTACAATGTCGATTACTGTGCTCTTGCCGCTTCATCCGCTGCGCGGATAGCGGCAACTTTCTTGCCGAATAGTAATTGCATAACGATCAAGATAGCGAATACCGGTAATAATGCGCTCAGGGCAGAAATTCCCGTAGCCCCTTTAATCAACATGGCACCGGAGGCGATAAGCAGTAAAAAAACCATGATTCGAAACACGTTGACGGAAATTCGCTTGTGAACATATTGCCCGACAATGGAGCCTAAGATCATGGTAGGCACGCAAAATATCACCAGTTTTACCGTAGATATCGTGAGTATCCCACTGGTCGCAAGCCCACCGATGATGGCGATATTATTCGCCGTAAAAAAAGCATTCAGCGTACCGCGAAATGCGGCGGGCGCGAGGTTACGTAACATTCCGTACATTACTACCGGCGGTCCATTCGTTGAGAATGCAGCCCCCAGCGCTCCTGCAATTGCGCCCATCGGTGCGGCAATCCAGCGGCGATCGTATACCGGCAGGCGAGGTATGAACAGGCTATAGAATGAGTACAGAATAATAAAACCGCCCAGACCTATTTTCATAATATGGTCGGGTAAAAATGACAGCGCATAAAGGCCGACGGGGATCCCGGCAAACGAAAAAAGAATGAGAACCAGCGCTGATTTCCAGTCCGTTTCCTTGCGCGATAACCACGTGGCGTACAGGGCGGTAGCAGTACCAACCATAACCGACATCGGCGCGGCCATCTTAAGTGGTAATACCATGGTAATCAGCGGCATGGATGTTAAACCGCCGCCAAATCCCGCGCAGATGCCAACGAAGGTGTAGAGAAACATAACGGCAATGACGATAAGCATCGCTGTAGTATCAAGCGCTGCGCCGTCAGGCGTAAAGAGATTGAAGAATTCCATGGAGCATCCTTAATTAACCGATAGCCCGGCATCGACAATAAAGTTCTGACCGGTACAGCCGCATGATTCCCCTGAACCGAGGAACAGCGCCATTCGGGCGCAATGGGTTCCATCCAGCCGCACTTTTAACGCCTGCAGATCCATAAATTGATTCACGGCGGACGGATCGAGTTTGGCCCACATAGCTTCTTGCTTAGCGGTTTTTATTGCCCCAGGGACCAGACTGTTAACCCGAATACCTCGTGGTCCCAGCTCCTGGCAGAGTGTACGGGTAAAGCCGTGAATGGCCGCCTTTGATAGCGAGTAACATACGCGCCCCGGACGACCACGCATCCAGTTGATTGAGCCCATATTAATAATGCTACCTTCGCCTTTCGTAGTCATACCAGGAATAACGGCCTGAATCGCAAATAGCTGGTGGCGCAAGTTCACATTAATCCGATTATTAAAATATTCTTCGCTTAAGTCATCAATATTATGATGGTCGTCACTTCCTGCGTTATTAATAAGAATATCGACAGCCCCTAATTCCTGCTCAATAGTTAAAAAACAGTTTTTGAGTTGTGGAATATCGGTGACATCGCAAAACAGAAAGCGGCAATTAAGCTCTGCGGCAAGTTTTTCACCCGCCGCCCGATCGTAATCTAAAAAAGCGACCTTTGCGCCCTGATTCACATAGGCGCGCACCAGTTCTTCACCGATGCCGCTGGCACCGCCTGTAATTGCAACGATTTTATTTTTGAGGGAGTGATAAGAAACAGATTGGCTATAATTCATGTTATTGATCCTTATTTGGTTGTTCTTTAAATCGTGGTTTAGAAACCCCTGCAACGGTAACCGGCAGCGTAAAAATGGCTCCTGACAGGGGGCGCAGGGCAATCTCATCCGCCGTCATATTTTCTCGGGTGGTGGTGATGAATAATGTTTTCATATCGTCACCACCAAAACACACCATCGTCGGGCAACGAACAGGAAGCGAGTGTTCTTCCAGTAGCTCGCCCTGGGGGGAAAAGCGGGCAATACGAAAGCCATCGAATAAAGCGCTCCAGTAGCAACCTTCACTATCCATTGCCGCGCCATCAGGACGACCGTGGCCATGAGGGAAGGTCTTCCATTTCTCGCGCAGTCCTGGTTCGCCGCGGATGTCGAGGGGCGTTTTGTAAATCGTGTGATTAGGTGTATCGCTGGTGTACATCCAGCGATTATCTGGAGAAAACGCCAGGCCGTTAGCGCCCAGAATGTCGCTTTGTACCACTGAAACCTTCAGGTTGTTGTCCACGCGGACGAGCAGTGCACCGTTATAATCACGCGGCCCCCAGTAGGTCCCCGCCCAAAAGCGACCGAGGGGATCGGTGCCGCCATCGTTAAATCGGGCCAGTTGGGGATTGTTAGGGTTGTCGCACACTTTCTTCACCAGCGTCCCGTCTGCATCGGTAAGCCAGATTCCTGAGCGCATAGCGACAATAAAACCACCATCATGGCGCAGGGCGAAACAGCCGACTTCCTCAGGAAAGGAAAGTATTTCGTGGCGTCGGGTGATTACGTGAAAGCTATGGATCTGTTTCTGGAGGATATCTGTCCAGAACAGCGTCTGGCTGTCAGCATCCCAGGTCGGGCATTCCGGAAGTTCGCCCTGATAATCAAATAATACCGAGAGATTATTCATCGTCCGACATCCTTATCGTCATGCCAAGATATAAAGAATCGCCAGCTGCGACGATATCCATCGCACGCTTATCACCATCACAGGAAAATAAATTAATGGCATTGTTAATATGGCTGACCGGTTCAATTGCAACGACATTGCGTCCTGCGCCAGGAATAAAAAGCACGGCGCATTCGGTATCGTGGCAGGTCAGGGTCGCGCGGATATTTTTTTGCGGCCAGCGGACCGTTGCTTCGCCAGACCAGCCGCAAAAACAATTATCGACGGAACCAGCAACAGGCGTACGGAAAGACGAATAATTCCACCCGGGCGGTGTCGCCAGCTCTTCAACCGGAAGACTTTCTTCGTTATTGATCCACACGCGAGGAGCTGAAAAAAATAGCTCACAGGCATCTGCCTGAGCGAAGAAGGGATGAAATCCCAGCCCTGCAGGTACGGCTTCCCCCGCAAGATTGTGGTAACAAAGGGTGACTGATAAACGCTCTTGTGTGGCATCAAATGTCTGAACGCCTCGCCACGGCCATGGCCAGCCGGGGGACGCTGGCATATCCAGCGTCAGGACAATCCGGCAATCGCTCTCTTCTGCGACTGACCAGGGTGATAACCAGCCCTGACCGTGAATGGCGTGAGGATGATCGCCGAAATTTTTTGCCACCTGCCGCGCTTTTCCGGCAAAGAAGAAACGTCCATCAGCAATACGGTTAGACCAGGGAATTAAGGGATAGCTGGCGCACTGGTTAGCGCGTTGTTCGCCATGAGGATCGCGCGGTCTGAGAATGTCGTGTCCTTTCCAGCGCAGACTGGCAAGCGCTCCGCCCAGCTCAGGTGCTACGGTGAAGGTAAGCGCACCCAGAGTGCGCTCAATAAGCCGGGTCATATCAATAGACCTCGCCGCCACGAATCTGTACGTCTTCTCCACGAATAGCGCCCAATTGCTCTTTTGCGCGGGAGATCAGAAAACTCATATCGGACGCCAGGGCCACAAATGTAAAGCCCATTTGCTGGTAGCGGTTCACCAGTTCAGGATTACCGCCAACGATCCCGCATGGCTTACCGAGCTGCTTACAGGCATCCAGGCCGCGTTTTATCATGGCCTGCACGTCAGGATGCGAAGGGTTACCCGGATGGCCCATCGCAGAGGATAAATCGCCGGGACCGATGAAGAAGCCGGTTATCCCTTCGATTTCAGCCATCGCTCCGACGTTAGCAATGGCTTCAGGTGTTTCGAGCTGTAAAATCAGGCACAGATCTTCACGAGCTTCTCTGACGAATTGCGCATTACCTCCCCAGCCCGATGCCCGATGCATGGCGGCAAAACCGCGCTTGCCATAAGGAGGATAGTAAGCAGACTCCACGGCTTTACGCGCATCCTCAACCGTATTAATAAATGGGATCATTAATGACATCGCTCCACCATCAAGCGCGCGCTTGAGCAGCACCACTTCGTTCCCCGCCAGACGGTAAAGGGGCGTCGTCAGCGGATTAACGCTACGAATTGCGCGATCGATGCGAATGGCTTCCAGCGTATCGACGGCGACATGTTCTTGATCCAGTACTAAAAAATCGAATCCAACCGTAGCCATTGCCTCCGCGACAGTATCGCTGCCGGTCATCATCCATGTACCCAGCATCCGCTGGCCTGCCAGAATAGCTTGCTTAAAATTATTCATTTTTCACCTTAAAAAATGGGAGGTTCAGGAACGTCGCTGCCGGACTGGAGGAAGTCGAAATCACACCCTTCATCAGCCTGCGTAACGTGTTGTTGATAGAGTGCGGCCCAGGAACGGCCAAAAACGGGATGCCGGGGTTGTAGTGCGGATCGGCGGCGCTTTAATTCAGCGTCATCGACCTGCATATTGAGCGTACCGGCCTCAATATTCAGTTCAATGATATCGCCGGTTTGTACCAGCGCGAGGGGGCCGCCAACGGCTGCCTCCGGCGCGACATGCAGAATACAGGTACCATAGTGGGTGCCGGACATTCGGGCATCGGAAATGCGCACCATATCCGTCACACCCTGCTGTAACAGTTTTTTAGGAACAGGCAAATTGCCCCATTCCGGCATTCCCGGCCCGCCCACCGGCCCCGCATTGCGCAGGATAATTACGGTATCTTTAGTTACCTTTAGATCCGGATCGTCAATGGCGTCAGACAGCGCCTGATGGTTGTCAAATACCAGCGCAGGCCCCTGATGCCGGTGAAACTGAGGGCTGGCGGCGGAGGATTTCATCACGGCACCATTCGGGCAAAGGTTGCCGTGTAAAACGGTCAATGCGCAGCCCTGTGAAAGCGGGATCACCGGGTTATCTATGTCACGAATAATGTCATCGTCGAAACATTGCGCGTTTTCGATCCAGTCGCTGACGGGCGTATTGAGTACGCCACGCGCGTTGAGATGTAAAAAGCCGGAGAGCTTTTTCATTTGCGCCATCAGGCCGCCGGCAAAGAAGAAATCGTCCATAAGCGCCCGGCCGGAAGGAAAAAGATTTGCCAGTACCGGTATCTTGCGGGCAATGGCTTCCATTTCTTTCAGCGTGAGTGAAATAGAGGCGCGGTTAGCCATCGCAATAAGATGGATTGCAGCATTGGTTGACCCACCGAGTGACATGTAAGCGATAACGCCGTTAATCACATTTTCTTTTGTCAGCCAACGGGACGGCTTATGGTCATACCACACCATATCGACAATGGTACGGCCGCACTGTGCCGCCATCTGCGGGTGACGACAATCCGCTGCCGGAATGGAACTGGCGCCGGGGAGGGTAAAACCCATGGCGTCGGCAATAGAGGTCATCGTGGATGCGGTACCCATGGTATTGCAGGTACCGATTGACCGTGTCATCGCGCCCTCAAGTTCAATCCAGTCATGCTGAGTGATGGCGCCCAGCCGTAGCTGATCCCAGTATTTTTTCGTGTGTGTGCCTGCGCCAGTGACCTGACCGTGCCATTTGCCGGTAGTCATCGGGCCTGCCGGGCAGAAAAGAGTGGGGATATCCATAGAGAGGGCGCCCATCAACAGGGCTGGCGTGGATTTATCGCAACCGCCCAGCAAGACCACACCATCGATGGGATGCTGGCGTAACAACTCTTCAGTCTCCATGGCGAGAAAATTACGATAGAGCATGGTGGTGGGTTTCACCATGACTTCACCCATCGACAGGGCGGGTAATTCCACCGGGAATCCGCCTGCAGCCCAAACGCCGCGTTTTACCGCTTCTGCCCGTTCACGCAAATGTGAATGGCAGGCGCTCATATCGCTCCAGGTGTTGATAATGCCGATAACCGGTTTGCCTAAGAACTCTTCGCGCGCAAATCCCATTTGCTGGGTACGTTGACGGTGGGCAAATGCCCGGATGGTCTGTGGGGCGTACCAGCGCTGGCTTCGTAGCTCCGTGATATCTCGCCGTGTTAAGCATTCCTGATTAAACATAACTGTTAATCCTGTATTGAACATGCTTTTACGGTAATATCGTAGCGCTACGATATTCAAGAGGGTAGAAACACGTTATGTGATCTGATGCACATTTCACCCATCATCAGTGTGGTTTTTGTTTGCGACGTCAAGTTTCAGAGTGACATGGCCTTATCACAGCATATCTCCAGTGACATAGTACGCCTTGCCAATTTTTTAGAAGGTTTATGATATGGAAATGCTATTTTCTATTGGGACGTTTTTCCTTTTTCTTGTTTTCGTAGCGCTATATTCCTATCGAAAAACAAAAGGGGTTTCTGAATCTGGTGTCGTGGGTTTTTTTCTGGCAGGGAGAGGATTGAGCGGTTATTTTATCGCCGGATCGCTCCTGCTTTCTAACTTGTCCGCCGAGCAGCTGGTTGGACTAAACGGTAACGCTTACCGCTTCGACATCAGCGGACTGGCATGGGAAAGTACCGCCGCGATTGCGACGGTGATGATGGCTCTCTTTTTTCTGCCGCGTTTTTTGCAACGAGGCATTACCACTCTGCCGCAATTTCTTGAAGAGCGCTTCGATAGCAGCACCCGGCGAATCGTCAGCATTATGCTGCTGGTGGGATATGCGGTGATGGCTAATCCCTGCAGTCTTTATCTTGGCGCAATCACCATGAATGAAATGTTCGATTTTCAGCAGATAATGCACTTTTCTGACTGGGGAGCGATTGGGACGCTCTCACTGGTAATGGGGATTACCGGGGGATTGTATGCCACGTTAGGCGGCCTGAAAGCCGTAGCGATTTCAGATACCATCAGTGGGCTTATTCTGTTAGTTGCCGCTATGCTGGTGCCTGTGCTGGGACTTTTTGCGCTTGGAAAGGGCTCTTTTTTGGCCGGTGGCACTCTCTTACTGGAACATCCGGAGCAGTTAAATGCGATAGGATCGTCAACCTCCTCCGTGCCATTTAGTACTATTTTCACCGGTATGCTATGTGCAAATATGTTTTACTGGTGCACCAATCAGATGATTATTCAGCGGACACTGGGTGCCAAATCGCTTGCAGAAAGTCAAAAGGGCGTATTACTGGCAGGCGGTATAAAGCTGCTGGTGCCGCTGGGAATGGTTCTACCCGGTCTGATTGCTTTCAATATGTTTGGCCCTGTCTTCCCCCATGTCGATTATGCCTATCCTGCGTTAGTGAAAGCCGTGGTTCCCTGGTGGCTGGTCGGTATGTTCGCCGCCGCCATCTTTGGTACGGTCATTAGCCATTTCAATTCGGTGGTCAACTCTGGCGCAACGCTGTTTGTTATTGATTTATACGCCCCTCTGACCGGCTGCAAGGACGAAAAAAAACTGGTGCGGACAGGTAAGAGGGCATCAGTGGTAATATCCCTCATTTCTGTGGTGATTGCTCCGTTGCTGTTATGGAGCCCGAATGGCATCTTTGACTTAATGCGGCGTTTTACTGGTTTTTATAATATCCCCATTATTGCAATTGTTCTGGTAGGGTTTTTAACTCGCGCTGTACCGGCGCTGGCCGCAAAATGGATACTGGCTTTTCATATTGTTGCTTATGGTTTGTATACTTTTGCCGGGCTGGATGCGTGGATCCCGTTTCATTTCATTCACGTCATGGGCATTCTGTTTGTTATTGAAGTGGCAATGATGCTACTGATTGGCTTATGGCAACCTTCGAACAGACGACCTGTCGCTCATCACGCTCCCGATATTCCTATGGAAAAATGGCGATATGCAGCGCCGGCAAGTGTTATTATGATGGCGGCTTTGATCAGTATATTTATCACATTGTCTCCGCTGGCGCTGGCGTCCAGAGAGGGTATTACTGATAGTTTTTACCTTCTGTTAGCGCTGATTTGGCTCGGTGCCGTGGTACTGATCGTCAGGTTAGTTCGTGGTCATCACCAGAAGGGAGAGGAATGCGCCAGAGGTCACGCCAAATCGTAAAACTTGATGATGTTGCACAGCAGGCCGGGGTATCCCCCTCTACGGTATCCCTGTATATCCGCCAGCCAGACCGCGTTTCGGCAAAAACGGGTAAAAAAATCCAGACAGCAATTGACGATTTAGGGTATGTCCATAACAAGATTGCCAGCCAGTTTACCGGGGGGCAAAGCTGTAATATGGCGGTAGTGCTGCCTTCACTGGCTAATGTGACCTTCAGCCATGTTATTCAACGTATAGAATCTACCGTAAGCGAACACGGTTTCCAGTTGTCGATAGCCTCCCACGATCATTGTCTGGATAAAGAAGAAGAGCAAATACGGGCCATTCTACAGTGGTCCCCTGCCGTTATTGCCATCGCCGGGGCCGATCATAAACCTGCGACCCTTAAAATGTTACAGAACAGCGGGGTACCCGTTGTTCAAATGTGGCAGGTGGATGGCAGCGTGTTTAGCGCCCAGGTCGGTAATAATCAGGATCATATTGGCTATACGGCTGCGCGTTATTTGCTGGATACAGGATGTTCGCATTTGGCCTATTTTACGACGCGTTTTCACGACGATATTCGCGCTCGTATTCGCTACG
Organism: Superficieibacter sp. HKU1; assembly: GCF_029319185.1. NCBI lineage: Bacteria > Pseudomonadati > Pseudomonadota > Gammaproteobacteria > Enterobacterales > Enterobacteriaceae > Superficieibacter > Superficieibacter sp. HKU1. Next base: position 4,786,956 of record NZ_CP119754.1, on the reverse strand, counting down.
CAGGGTTTTGTCGTGCGCTTGAAGAAGCAGGAAAGAAAGCGTTGCTGGTGGACATCCCGCAAACAGAAAATATCTGGCAGGCGAGCCGCGAAATTCTTATCAAGACGCTGGTGAAAGCGCGTGACATTGACGGCATTTTTTGTACCAGCGATTCCATTGCTACAGCGTTACTGATGGAAACACAGGCGAGAGGGATCACCGTTCCCGATCAACTGAGTATTTTGGGCTTTGGCGATTTTCCCTCCAGCGCCTGGCTGGCACCGGTTTCCCTATCCAGTGTGAACTGGAATGCGAATAAAATTGCAGAAAAAACGGCGGAAATGATGCTCAAAATGAGCCAGGACAAGCAGTATCCTGGTGAAATTATTGATGTGGGCTTTGAGATCATGCCGCGAGGAAGTACACGCTTGCCGTTTTAAAGAAGCCTCCTTCAGGAGGCTTCCTCTTCTGCAATCACCAGTTCGACTTTTTCCTGCTCCAGAAGCTGACTAAACGTGGCAGGTGGCTGGGTATCCGTGAAGAAAGCTTTTACCCTGCGCGCATTGCCAATGGAAACGGCCGCTGAAGCATGAAATTTGGTATGGTCGGCAACCAGTAGCGTATGGCGGGAATGGGCCATCATGGTTCTGGCTATGGTCGCTTCATTAACATCGAATTCCAGTAGCGTGCCGTCGTTTTCGATCGCACCTATACTGGTGATCGCATAGTCCGCTCTGAATCCCTCAACAAAACTGACCGCTGCCGGACCCACAATGCCGCCGTTGTGCGCACGCAGGGTGCCGCCAGGCACCATGACTTCAATATCCTGATTCTTATAGAGAATCTGAGCTACCCGCAAACTGTTAGTAATAATACGCAGATCGCGCCGTCCTGCCAGCGCTCTGGCGACAGCTTCCACGGTCGTCCCGATGGTAATAAACACCGTACAGCGTTCGGGCAGGTAGTCGGCAATGGCCTCAGCCATTGCCCGTTTTTCATGCGTTAAAGATAACTCACGCTGCTCAAAGGACGTGTTCATTATGCTGGATACGCGGCCAGCGCCGCCGTGGTGGCGAGTGATAAGGCCCTGCTCGCTTAATTTACGAATATCACGGCGCACGGTTTGCGTTGAAACATCAAGTAACTGCGCCAGCTCATCAATATTCATATACCCGCGCTCAGCAATATACTGAACGAGCTGATCGTGTCGCGGATTACCGGTCAGTTCGATAACGCTCATGATCTCTCCTGTTATTTTCCGTAAATTATCGCCTCAGGTTTACCTGTAACGTGACAAAAATGACTCGGTTTGCTCACTATCAGGAATACCGGCACGTCCGCCAGGTTGAGTGCATTTAAGGGCAGCAACGGCGCTGGCGAAGCGAATAGCGCGATCTTGCGGCATTTTTTTGGCAAGCGCAAAGGCTATTGCACCGTGGAAGACATCACCTGCGCCGGTGGTATCAACGACATCAACAGAAAAGGCAGGGAAATGACACAAACGATCATGACTAAGCCAGTATGAACCTTCACTTCCCTGCGTCACATAGACCTGTGCATCGGTACAAGATGCGGCGCTTTTAAGCTGTGCCAGAGTATCATCATTTCGTCCCGTCATCTTTTGCAACCCCGGGGCCGAGAAAACGGCATGGCTGGCGAGCGCTACCAGTGGCGTGATGTCCTGCGGTGTCATGTCAGCATCCAGCAAAGTAGGGACGTTTACGGCGCGAGCCAGCTTAAATGCTTTTAACGTGCCGTCATGCCAGCGTACATCGGCCAGCACCATGTCATATTGCGAAAAATCAATTGTTTCAAGCCACTGTGCGTCGTCCGGTAAATCCGGGCTTGGATAATTGATAATTATTCTTTCGCCCTGCTTATCAACTAAAATAGCCGACTGTGATGAACGCGCCTCCGGATACTGGCGACAGTATTGCGTATTCACGCCCCACGACTGAAGCTCTGCCAATAAGGCAGTACCGCAGCTGTCATCGCCAACGCGCCCGATAAAATCGACCTCGCCGCCCAGCCGGGCAATCGCGACCGCAGCCGTTGCTGCCGGGCCGCCGCCCACCTCGATATAGCCTTCTGACTGATATTTTCCTCCCCCTTCAGGAAGCGCATTGATTGCGTAAATCCGATCCTGAACAGCAATTCCCACACAGGCGATTTTGGTCATATCCGTCTATTCCCTTTGTGTTTGTCATCATATGCTCATTTTAATGACACAAATGATCTAATTAGTGATCTGTGTCGAGTTTTTAACCTTAAATTACAAATATGCTCAAAAACAGACGGAAATGATTTTTGATGTGTAACTTTATAGCCATCCAGAGGATGCAGGAGACAGTCATGACAACTATCGCTTTTCTTGGCCTTGGTCAAATGGGAAGCCCTATGGCCACTAACTTACTTTTAAAGGGCCATCAACTGCACGTTTTCGATGTGAGTGCCGATGCCGTCAATCGGCTTGTCGATAAAGGGGCCACCGCCGCTAAAACGCCAGCAGACGCGGCCAGGGGAGCAGACATTGTTATTACCATGCTGCCCAATGGAGACATTGTTCGTCAGGTGCTTATGGGTGAAAACGGCGTGACTGAAACCCTTTCTCCGGCGGCGCTGGTGATTGATATGTCTACCATCCATCCCTTACAGACTGATGCATTGATCAAGGAAATGCAGCAAAAAGGGTTTGCCATGATGGATGCCCCGGTCGGCAGAACGTCTGATAACGCAAAAGACGGCACCTTGCTGATTCTGGCGGGCGGGACCCCAGAACACGTTGAGCGTGCGCGGCCAGTACTGATGTGCATGGGCTCGGAACTGGTTGAGGCGGGCGGTCCGGGTATGGGGATCCGCGTGAAGCTGATTAATAACTATATGAGCATTGCACTGAACGCGCTCTCTGGCGAAGCCGCAGTGCTGTGTGAATCGCTTGGCCTGGATTTAGCGGTGGCGATTAACGTCATGAGCGGCACGGCGGCGGGAAAAGGCCATTTCACCACCTCCTGGCCGGGCAAGGTGCTGAAAGGCGATGTCTCACCCGCCTTTATGGTCGATCTGGCCCTGAAAGATCTGCGTATCGCGGTTGATGTGGCACAGCAAACCGGTGTTCCACTGGGTATGGGGCAGGTTGCGGAAACCTATTACCAGTCAGCCAGTGACAGTGGACGTGGCCGACAGGACTGGAGCGCATTACTACTCGACATGCGTCAGCAGGCCGGTCTGGTTGAAACCGTAAACAAGTAAATAGTGACAGGAGCAATTATGAATACCCCTTATACCCTGAAAGATATCGCCCGTCCGTCCGGTGGTTTTGCCATGCTGGCGGTCGATCAGCGTGAAGCAATGCGGTTGATGTTTATGGCGGCGGGCCAGCCAAAGCCGGTAGCGGACAATGTACTCACCGGGTTTAAAGTTGCAGCCACCCGTATTCTTTCGCCCTATGCCTCGGCGGTTCTTGCCGATAAACAATTCTGCCTGGACCAGATTGTCGAGCAGCGCGCTGTGGCTGATACCTGCGGACTGATTGTTGCTGCCGACCTTTTTGTGCCGGGCAATGGCATCCCGGTAGACAGCGTTGAAATTGACACCTCTGTTGATCCCCATAAAGCACGGGCGATGGGCGCTAAGGCAATGAAACTTCTTGTGCTATGGCGTGAAGACGAACCGGCAGAGCAACGTCTGGCGATGGTCAGGTCATTCGTTGAGCGTTGCCGCAGCGCGGGGCTGGTCAGCATTATTGAACCGGTGGTCAGGCCGCCTCGCCGTGGATGGGCGTTCGATCGTGAAGCGGCTATTGTCGCGGCAGCGGCTGAATTGGGTAATACGCAAGCCGATCTGTACAAAGCCGAAATGCCTCACGGCGGCAAAGGTGATGAGAAAACGCTGCTGGCAGCGTGCCAGAAGCTTAACGATCAGATGAAGATGCCGTGGGTGATCCTCTCCTCTGGCGTGGACGCCGATATTTTCGGTCGCGCGGTACGCATTGCGATGAAAGGCGGGGCTTCTGGTTTTCTTGCCGGGCGCGCCGTATGGGCTTCCGTCATCGGTGCCCAGGATCCACAGACCATGTTGCGCGATGTTTCTGTTCCGCGTCTTCAGCGGCTGGCGGAAATTGTCGACGAAGGCATTGCTCAGCGTTAATGGCTGATAAAACCTATCCGGAGAACAGTGATGGATAAAATCACCCAAGTTTTATTTTCAGATATTGGCAAAGTGACCACGCAATATCTTGAACAGCCGCATCAGGCGCTTAACGCGCACGAAGTCCGAATCGCCCCCGCCTTTTTTGGCATTTGCGGCTCCGATCTGCACGTTCTGAAAGGCGGGCATCCTTTTGCAAAACCACCGGTTGTACCGGGACATGAAATTGCCGCTCGCGTAACAGAAGTGGGAAGCGAGGTCACCACGGTTAAGGTCGGCGATCACGTTGTTGTCGATCCGATTATGGCGTGTATGGAGTGCCGCGCATGCAAAGCCGGACGCTTTAATCTTTGTGAACCACCGCAGGTGGCGGGCTTCCGCGCACCGGGCTTTGCCCGTTCGCAGCACATCGTCCCTGCCCGCAACTGTCATGTGGCACCCGCCTCGCTACCGCTGAAAGTGCTGGCATTTGCAGAGCCTGCCGCCTGCGCCAGGCATTGTGTTAACCGGATGCCAGAAGCCTCGCTGGAAGAGGTTCTGGTCATTGGTGCCGGGACCATCGGTTTGTCTATCGTTCAGGCGCTGCGCATTATGGGCGCGGGCAAGATCACAGTCATTGAACCCGACAAGGCAAAACGCGACTTAGCGTTGAAACTGGGAGCAGGGGCCGTTTTTGCGCCAGGTGAACTGTCAGAAGAGGCGAGATTTACCGGCGTGATTGACGTTGTGGCCGCGCAGGTAACGCTCAACGAGGCATGTACACGCGTCTATGCGGGTGGAACGGTAGTCTGCATGGGCGTTCCCGGTGGCCCGCGTGAAATTCCTCTGCCAATGATGCAGCGCTTTGAACGTGATTTACTCAACTCCGGCATGTATATCCCTGAGGATTTTGATGAGGTCATCCAGTGGCTGGCCGATGGACGCTTTGATACCCGCGAGCTGGTAACGGATCTCTATCCCGTTAGCGACGCCGCCGCCGCCTTTGAACGTGCGCAGCAAAATGACTCAATAAAAGTCATGCTGCAATTTTCAGAAGTGTAAGCGTAAACAACCTCTGTCTGGCGCTGCCTGGCAGCGCCGCTCTACAACAATGAAAAAGGATACTGCGATGAGCGACATCACCAGTCCTGCACCCTACACGATAGGTCGTCCCCAGGATGTTATCGACATCGTTAATAAAAATGCCGCGTTGAACGCTAACGTTGGCGTCATCTTTATCGCTCTGGGCGGCATTCTGATTGATGCTTATCAGGCCGCGATGGTGGGGTTTGGTAATAAATACATTGCCGCCCAGTTTGGTATTTCTCCCGGTCTCGCGGCGACCGTCAATGCCTCCGTGCTGGTGGCGGCATTGATTGGCGGCTTACTGGCTAACCGCGTAATTAACCGTTTTGGTCAGCGTTATGCGTTCCTGATAGGTATGACATTATGTACTCTCGGCGCTGCGCTGGTGGCGGTTGCGCCCGATATCTGGTGGGTCCTGGTCTGCCGCGTCATCATGGGATTCGGATTAGGTATCGATTTCCCGTTGGCGACAAATGCGGTAGCCGAACTGCGCGGTTCAACCTCAAAGAAAACCGGTTCATCGGTTAACCTCTGGCAAATGGCGTGGTATGTATCGACAACCGTGGTCTATCTGGTGTTGTTACCGCTCCTCCTGTCCGGTATTGCGGAAGAGCAGCTCTGGCGCTATGGCATTTTCATTGGCGCTGTGTTTGCCGTCATCATCATGATCCTGCGCTACTTCTTTATTGGTGAATCTGCGATGTGGGCGGCGCGCGTGGGCCGTTATGAGGAAGCCTGCCATATCCTTAAAAAGCGTTATGGGGTGGATGCCAGCGTGGTATCACCCTCTTCTGTGCAATCCGCTGAAAAACAGGAACATAAATTTCACGGCGGTTACGGCATCCTGTTTAATTCTCGTTATCGCAGACGTACCGTGCTTGGCTGCGTTGTCGCGACGATGCAGGCCTGGCAATACAATGCGGTGGGGGTTTATCTGCCGCTAACGCTCGCGGGTATATTGAGTGGTGGGCTGGCGGGAGCGCTTTCAGGATCGGCCGTCGTCAATGCGCTGTGCGGAATCTCCGGCGGTTTGATTGGTTCGCTTATTCTCCAGCGTTTTGGCACGCGCCTGCAATCCATGTATGGCTTTGCTTTCGTTACGCTGGCGCTATTAGCACTGGGCGCGCTGGCGACCACCAATCCCTGGCTGTCTCTGGGGTTACTGGGGGCGATTATTTTCTTCCATTCGGCAGGACCGGGTGGGCTGGGGATGACCATTGCAACACTTTCATATCCTCCGGTTATTCGTCCCACCGGCGTGGGATTCGCGAGGGCAATAATGCGCACCGGTGCCATTGCAGGTCTTATCTTCTGGCCGATGTTATGGGGGGCGTTAAAAACAGACGCCTTCTTCTGGCTGGCCATCGTTCCCTTCCTGGGATTCATCACCTGTGTGCTGATCAAGTGGGAACCTCTCGGTGCCAATGTGGACGCTGAGGATGCTCAGGTACTGACGGAACTGGAAAAATAAAATAATGCGCGTCGGCACGTATCGACGCGCAAAGTAAACCTTCTCACCGTAATGGAGAAGAAATTATGTCTGAAAGATTACGTGAACCGAGTGAAACATTATCTGGTAAAGCAATGCGCCGCGTAATAATAGGCAGTTTTGCTGGCGCACTGCTGGAATGGTATGACTTTTTCATTTTTGGTACTGCCGCCGGCCTTGTATTTGCGCCGCTGTTTTTTCCGGACAGCGATCCGTGGATAGGGCTGATTGCCTCATTCGCGACCTTCGGCGTTGGCTTCCTGACACGGCCCTTAGGCGGCATTGTTTTTGGACATTTTGGCGATAAAGTAGGTCGTAAAATTACGCTAATCTGGACACTGGCAATTGTAGGCACCTCCACTTTTTTAATCGGCTTTATTCCTGTTTATCATGATATTGGTCTCTGGGCTCCTCTGATCCTTATGGTGCTGCGTCTGATTCAGGGATTCGGGCTGGGAGGTGAGTATGGTGGCGCGGCGCTGATGACCATTGAGTCAGCGCCAGAAGCAAAACGAGGTTTTCTTGGCGCGTTGCCGCAGACGGCGGCGTCGGTGGGCATCATGCTGGCGACCGGCGTGTTTGCACTTTGTAACCATTTTCTGACCCAGGAGCAATTTCTCTCATGGGGCTGGCGTATTCCCTTCTGGCTCTCTGCGGTCATGCTGATTGTCGGTATGTTTATACGGCTGCATACAGAGGAAACGCTCGATTTCAAAAAACAGCGTCAGGCAGGAAAGCCGAAAAAAGCGCCGCTCCCTTTGTTTGAGCTGTTTCGTAACCACCCGCGCAATACCTTTCTGGCGCTGGGAGCCAGACTGGCAGAAAGCGTCTCCTCCAATATCATTAACGCGTTTGGCATTGTGTATATTTCCAGTCAGCTTATACTCTCCCGTGATATCCCCCTGACCGGGATGTTGATTGCGTCGGCCATCGGTATTTTTTGTTGCCCTTTAATGGGGTGGATTTCAGATCGCGTCGGACAACGAAAAATATACTTATTAGGTGCCGGATTTTGCATGCTGTTTGCATTTCCCTTTTTTCTGCTGCTGGGAACGAAAAGCACACTCATCATCTGGTGCAGCATGATCCTCGGCTACAACCTCGGCCCTACCATGATGTTTGCCGTCCAGCCAACGCTATTTACGCGCATGTTTGGAACGCAGGTGCGCTATACCGGCCTCTCTTTTGCTTATCAGTTTTCCGCCATTCTTGGAGGATTAAGTCCTCTTATTGCCTCAAGTCTGCTGGCGCTGGGCGACGGAAAACCGTGGTATGTCGCCTCTTTTTTATTCGCTATTTCAACCATTTCATTTATCTGCGTCTGGTTTATTGAGCCGCATCAACCGCAAGAGAACGTACAACATTCTTATCGCTTTATCAGGGAGCAATCTAATGAACATTGAAAGGAATAATGCGCACCGACTGGCACTGCAGCAGGCATTTGATACTCCATGGCCCGGGCCTTCCGGTGAGTCGGTCATCCTCAAAAATGACAATCTGCGCCTGCTGATCGATCCGCAGGATGGTGCGCGCATTGTGTCGCTTTGCGCGTTTGGTTTTGATGTCCTCAGGCCGTGGCACCCCGAGCGACGGGCCTTTCAGTACGGCTGCTTTCCCATGGTGCCGTGGGCGGGCCGTCTCGGTAATGCGACACTGACGGTAGGCAACAACCAGTACGCGTTACCAGCCAATAAACCGCCTCATGCGTTACACGGCATGGCCTGCTATTCCTCATGGGAGGTGCTAAAACAGACAAACAATAGCGTTATACTTCGGTCACAACTGGATAGCCCCTGGCCGTGGCAGGGAGATGTCTGCCAGATAATCACGCTTGAGGGCGACACGATCCTCCTCAGACTGGAAATCCATTCGGCAAAAGCGACTTTTCCGGCCTCGGCTGGATGGCATCCCTGGTTTAACAAAAAGCTTGGTCCAGATCGCGATGAACAGGAACTCTGCGTTGCGTTTACGGCGGACTGGCAGGAAGAGCCGGGGGATGACGAACTCCCCACTGGCAAAAAAATCGCGCCGCAACCAGGCCCGTGGGATGACTGTTTCGGTTTCACTCGTGGCGTTCATGCCACGCTGAACTGGCCCGGCAAACTGAGGATGGAAATGACGTCTCCAGCCCCTTCATTAGTCGTCTTTGATAAACAGCCTGATGCAACCTGCGTCAACCCGCTTTCTCAGGCGCCGAATGCTATTAACCGCGATCCGCACTTTGTGAGCCCGGATAAGCCGTTAGTAATTGAAAGTCGGTGGGCGTTTAACGCGGAGCCTTCCTGCTGATTTTTCGTGGCGCGCCCACATGTTTGTGGGCGTTTACAAATCCTTATAACCCCATAGTCAAACCTCGCCTTTCCCGCTACAGTTATTCCTCCACGGCGCGAAAGGAGACAAAAATGCTCTATATCTTTGATTTGGGTAATGTGATTGTCGATATCGACTTCAACCGTGTGCTGGGGGCATGGAGCGATTTTAGCCGTGTACCGCTGGCAACGTTGAAGCAGACGTTTGCGATGGGCGACACGTTCCATCAGCATGAGCGGGGCGAGATCACCGATGAGGCTTTCGCCGAGGCGTTATGTCGTGAAATGGATCTACCGCTGAGCTACGAGCAGTTCTCGCACGGCTGGCAGGCTGTCTTTGTTGCGCTGCGCCCGGAAGTTATTGAGATCATGCATAAGCTGAGGGAGCAGGGGCATCGCGTTGTGGTGCTGTCAAACACCAACCGTTTGCATACCACTTTCTGGCCGGAGGAATACCCGGAAATCCGCAGTGCCGCCGATCGGATCTATCTGTCGCAGGATTTAGGCATGCGTAAACCAGAAGCCCGTATTTATCAGCAGGTGTTACAGGCAGAAGGATTTTCAGCTGAGGATACGGTCTTTTTCGACGATAACGCCGATAATATAGAAGGTGCCAAATTGCTGGGGATCACCAGTATCCTGGTAACGGGGAAAGAAACCATCCCGGACTACTTCTCGAAGCAGTTATGATGACCTCTTTACGGCAAAAAATCAGTTACTCGACGCGCCCGCTGGTGGCGTGGCTGAAACTACTCTGGCAGCGTATCGATGAAGATAACATGACGACGCTGGCGGGTAACCTTGCCTATGTCTCGCTGCTCTCCCTGGTGCCGCTGGTCGCCGTGATCTTTGCGCTGTTTGCGGCGTTCCCGATGTTTTCGGATGTGAGCGTTCAACTCCGCCATTTCGTTTTCGCTAATTTCATGCCCGCGACCGGGGATGTGATCCAGCGCTATATTGAACAGTTCGTGGCGAATTCCAGCAAAATGACGGCGGTCGGAGCGTGCGGCCTGATCGTAACCTCGCTCCTGCTGATGTATGCCATCGACAGCGCGTTAAACGCTATCTGGCGCAGCAAACGCATCCGACCTAAAGTCTACTCCTTTGCAGTCTACTGGATGATCCTGACCCTGGGGCCGGTGCTCGCAGGTGCCAGCCTGGTGATCAGTTCGTATCTGCTCTCGTTGCGCTGGGCCAGTGAGTTAAATAGCGTGATTGATGACGTGCTGCGTATCTTCCCTCTGATCCTCTCGTGGCTCTCTTTTTGGCTGCTATACAGCGTGGTGCCAACGACGCAGGTGCCAAACCGGGATGCGGTGATCGGGGCATTTGTCGCCGCGCTGCTGTTCGAGGCGGGTAAGAAAGGATTTGCGCTCTACATCACCACCTTTCCCTCCTATCAGCTCATTTACGGCGTGCTGTCGGTGATCCCTATTTTGTTTGTCTGGGTCTACTGGACGTGGTGCATCGTCTTGCTTGGCGCGGAAATAACTGTCACTCTCGGAGAGTACCGAAAACTCAAAGAAGAAAAAGAAGACCAGCCATGATTGCATTAATTCAGCGCGTAACCCGTGCCAGCGTCACCGTGGAGGGTGAGGTGACGGGTGAAATCGGCCAGGGACTTTTGGTCCTGTTGGGTGTCGAAAAAGAGGATGACGAACAGAAAGCGAATCGCCTGTGCGAGCGCGTGCTTGGCTACCGAATTTTTAGCGATGCCGACGGCAAGATGAACCTTAACGTTCAGCAGGCAGGCGGGAGCGTGCTGGTGGTGTCGCAGTTTACGCTGGCGGCAGATACCGAACGTGGAATGCGTCCCGGCTTCTCGAAAGGTGCCGCGCCGGATCGCGCTGAAGAACTGTATGAATATTTTGCCGACCGCTGCCGTCAGCAGCAGATAGAGACGCAGACCGGGCGATTTGCCGCCGATATGCAGGTTTCACTGGTTAATGATGGGCCGGTTACGTTCTGGCTTCAGGTATGAGCCAGCTCCCGGCGTGGCCGCGAGTAACAAAAGAGAGTGCCGCTATGTATCACCTTCGCGTACCGCAAACAGCAGAAGAGTTAGACGCCTACTATCAGTTTCGCTGGGAGATGCTGCGTAAACCGCTGCATCAGCCGAAAGGATCCGAACGCGATGCCTGGGATGCGCTGGCGCATCACCAGATGGTGGTGGATGAAGAGGGCAAACTGGTGGCCGTCGGACGGCTTTATATTAATGCCGATAACGAGGCGTCTATTCGCTTTATGGCGGTCGATCCTGGTGTGCAGGAGAAGGGACTGGGAACGCTGATGGCGATGACTCTTGAGTCCGTCGCGCGGCAGGAAGGGGTAAAGCGCGTGACCTGTAGCGCACGTGAAGATGCAGTCGAGTTCTTCGCGAAGCTGGGATTTGTGAACCAGGGGGAAATTACTGCCCCGCAAACCACGCCGCTGCGCCACTTTCTGATGATTAAACCTATCGCGTCGCTGGATGACATCCTGCACCGTGGCGACTGGTGCGGACAACTCCAGCAGGCGTGGTACGAGCACATTCCGCTCAGTGAAAAGATGGGCGTGCGCATCCAGCAGTATACCGGGCAAAAATTTATTACCACCATGCCCGAAACCGGCAATCAAAATCCGCACCATACCCTGTTTGCCGGCAGCCTGTTTTCACTGGCGACGCTGACCGGCTGGGGGCTGATCTGGTTGATGCTGCGCGAGCGTCATCTGGGCGGGACGATTATCCTGGCCGACGCGCATATTCGCTACAGTCGCCCAATTAGTGGGCGTCCAACCGCCATTGCCGATCTTGGCTCGCTCAGCGGCGATCTCGACCGTCTGGCGCGCGGGCGTAAGGCGCGCGTGCAATTACAGGTCGAACTGTTCGGCAATGAAACCTCCGGCGCGGTGTTTGAAGGTATCTATATCGTGCTCCCCGCGAAGCCATTTGGGCCGCTGGAAGAAGGGGGGAATGAGGAGGAGTGATGGCTCCTCTTTATTCGATAAATGCCTGTGCCGGAAGGTTAAAACGTTCGGAGAGCGCTTTGATGTGCTTTACCGTCAGCGCCCTGCGGCCATTGAGAATATTGCTGACGTTGGCTTTTGACCCAAGCTCCTGTGCTAAATCGGCTGCTTTTAAGCCGTACTGATCCATCAGCGTTCGCAGCATAGCGACGCCCGGAGGCGTGCTTTCCAGGCGGCGATTAAACTCTGCAAATTCAGGAGATTGGTCTTCATAATCGCTGATTTGTCTGGCGAGAAGTTCAAAAAGCGGGTTATCCAGATCGTCCCTGTCGATTAAGAATTCAATCAGCGCCAGTGCTCTGCGATACTCCGTTTCGTTACGTTCTCCGTTCATCAGAGGAATAGGCTTCACTGCTTTTGAGAAAGCGTTAACCATCTTTTCTGCGCTAGCGGTATCCATAAGGTGTATATTGGGCCTGCTCATTCTGTATGGCTCCGGTAGTATTTTGTTAGCCTGTCGTATTCGGCATGGGAAACAATATGCTTCACAAAAACTTTTTGCAGCCTGAAATCCATAAAAGCGATGAGCCGTAAGCTGTTACCTGCAACATCAACTACCCACCATTTTTTCCTGTATTTAAAGTTGTCCAGAGAAGGAAGATAGCTTTTCATCTCTTGTGGATCGCTGAAAGTCTTTTTCTCCAGGACATTCAGCAAGTCGACGAGCGCGATGGCACAACCGGGAAAGCTGGCTATCGCCTCGTTAAAAGGCTTACGGCTAATAACATGCACGGCTCTGTCCTTGTACCGGTGTTTTCAGCCTGAAAACACTATAGTGGATGGACCTGTTGTTTTCAATATGAAAACAACAGAGAAATAGTCATCTATATACCAGCCCGCCAGGCAATATCCCGCATCACGTTCTTTGCCGCCAGGCTTACTCCACCCAGTTGAAAAAAGCCGTGAATGACGCCGAGATAGCGCTGGCAGGTACTCTCCACGCCCTGTTCACTCAGCCGTTGGTACAGCGCTTCGCCTTCGTCGCAAAGCGGATCGTATTCAGCAGTAATGATATGCACGGGAGGCAGACCGTTGAAGTCATCCCGCCACAGCGGGCTGGCCTCCGGATGCTGGCGTTCTGTATGAGGCAAATACATCTCGTAACCGGAAAGCAACGTGTCGCGGGTAATGATGTAGTCGAGGCCGTTACGGGTATAGCTTTCGAAATGGGCGGTGGCATCGAGCATCGGATAGATGAGAATGAGCCGTGCAGGTTGCCACTGGCCTGCCGCTTTCAGACGCAGCGCCGTGACCAGCGCCAGATGCCCGCCCGCGCTGTCGCCAGCGAGTGTTATGCGCGTGCGATCGACGCCGAGCGTGTCGGCATGCTGCCAGATGATATCCGCGCCTTTTTCTGCATCGTCATGCGCCGCAGGGTAAGTTTGCTCCGGCGCGCATCGGTACTGAACGGCAATCACCCGGCAGCTGCTGTAAAACGCCAGTTGCCGCAACTGATGATCGTGCGTGGCAAAACCGCCGCTGACGAAACAGCCGCCGTGGTAATAAATTACCGTCGGCAGAACGCCCTTAGCGTTAAGCGGCGAGACAACCCGGAAGCTCAACCCTTCAAGCTCCATATCTTTCACTGTCACGCGCGTTTCCTTCTCGCCCGCGAGAACGGTGCTGGCTATATAGCCCTCCCGACGTTGTTCAACGCTTTGATGTCGTTCTGACGGACGTCCGGCGGCGATAAAATCGTTAACTAGCGCCGCGATACCTTTTTCCAGTGCCATGAATACGCTCTCTGCCTGTATGGATATCCAGTTTTATAACCTGGCTGCTGGCAAATGAAAACGCAAATTTTGGTGGGGATCTGATTCTGGAAAGCGCCTCGCAAAAGTGGAAGCAAAGACATGTAAACGGAGTATAAGGCGGTAAGTTTGCAAAGTGGCACAGTACGCCATTGACGTACAATTTATTTAGATTATCGTAAGACAAATGAATCCCACATCAGAGAAACCGAGTTACCAGGGAAGGGGGAAGCTAATATGGATAAGATATTATTCGAACAATTAACCCAAAGCATTCATCAAATGAATGAATTTATGGTGGGAACACGGCATCCTTCCCGAACATTTCACATTGATGCGATGAAAATTAAAGAAATTCGTCAGGCTACGGGATTATCGCAGTCTAAATTCGCGGATTTAATATCGGTAAATGGTGATACTTTGCGTAACCGGGAGCAGGGGTAACGCTCACCCACCGGGCCAGCAAAAGCGTTGCTAAGGGCGATAGAGAACGATCCGCGACATGTCATTCCTGCGCTAGCGCAATAACGGCTCTCTACTCTCCAGTTATGATCCTGATCTTGTTTCAGATAAGGCGTTTGCGCCCAGCATAAGGATACATGTAATGAATATCAATGAGACCATCAAGCCATTTCGTTGGGTTGAATAACAATCCGGAGCTCCCGTTGTATATCACTTTACTCACCTGCAAGTCACGCCAAGGCAGAAGGCCATAAATCGTGGCTTTAGAGCTATGTTCACTAAAAATTAATCCATATATTCCCCCAGCAAATCATAACAATATTAAATAAAGAAATTGTATGCGGTGGACAACTTCGGGAGGCATGGCGGGTTTATTCACGGGCTGCTCCTAAATAATGGGTAAGCCAGAAAGCACATGCTTCAGGCATTAATACACTAAATCAAAAGAATATAATCTTGTAATAAATATATTCAGTACTCGTTTCTGTCGTAACCATGTTAGCCGATTATGTTCATAAACTAATTATGCGATCTTGCAAATTCTGATTTGGCTTTCTGCAATTGCTGCTGGAAGGCGGGACTGGTATGTAACGTGGCTACAACGGCAGAACCAACAATCCGTGCCGCATCAACATCGCTCTGCCAGTGGTAACCACAAATGACTCTGCTTTGACCTAGTTCAAAGCCTCGCCGTAAGATTTCATTTTGGCGTTCTGGGTTAATTTCAGCTAGTACCAGCGCTGTTGCCCAACCGATAGAGGAATGACCGGAAGGATAGGAGCCGTTTCTCGTCAACTCATTTTGCTGGTTGGTATTACAGGTGTTGGTGCCGTAGAAAGCAAATGGACGAATGCGCATATATTTTTCTTTTGCACTGCGGGTTGCTAGATCGCCTGCATCTTCAATCATATTGGTCAGCAATTTATAAAGCTCGGGAGTAACTTTTGCTGTAATTGGCGAGCCGAAAGCACTAGAGAAAGCGCTAGCCACTCCACCCCCGCCCAGATTTGCGTCATACATGGCCTCTTTTCCCCGCCTGGTACCGCGCTGAAGTCGCCCTTTTTCGTATATTGCCTGATCATTTAAAAAGGCAAGACTTCCTACTTCCGGTGGTGGCGGCAACAGTACTAAGCTATCAATGGCCTGAGCATTTGTAAGATAGTAGAGATCGGGCTTCGTGGTGGTATCATCACCTGGCGGAACCAGAGCAAAGACATTAATAGAGAATACATTGGCAAGGCAAAAGGTAATAAGAGGCATTTTCATTCAGATTTCCTTTATTTATTTTGAGCATCTTTCGGTATAAAGAGCATATTATTCTGTTGTTTTTTACGGTGTCCCACTCCACTATCCAGCCAGCTTGCGGAACAGAGGTGAGCAGTTCCGCAGATATTCCGGAGTACCTTCGTGTTCTAACCGGCCTTCATTAATCAGGATAGCTCTATCTACATAATCAAAAACAGCGGGTCGATGGGCAATGATAATAATAGTATACTTTCCTCGTAATTTTCTGAGCATTTCATAAAAAGATCTCTCTGTTTCAGTATCAAGATTGGCTGTTGATTCATCGAAAATATATATTTCGCTACGAGAAGCCAAGGCTCGGGATATGGCTACTCGCTGTCTCTGACCTCCAGATAAGAGATCTCCTCGTTCACCAACGTGGTAATTGAAAGCTAGCGGAAAGCTCAATATAAAATCTAATGCACCTGCCCGACTGCAAGCTTGGTATAATTGACTGACTGGTATGTTTTTTTCCTGATATGAGATATTCATCTTAATTGTATCAGAGAAGAGTAATGGGTTTTGTGGAACAACTTTTATGTTTTTCCTATAGTGAACAAGATCTATATGATTTATGTTAATATTATCAATAAATATTTCACCTGTTCTACAGGCTATGGTTCTCTCAAGAAGGCGTGCCAGTGTTGTTTTACCCGATCCGCTAGGGCCAGCAATAGCAATTATTTCTCCTTTTTTTATTGAAAATGAAATATCATACAATGCAAATTTATCGGTCAAATTATAAGATGCAAAAACGTTATTAAATGTGATTGTGCTGAAATCAACAGGAAAACCAATCGCGAGGTGAGATTGACATCTTTCAGATTCAACGTCCAGTATTTGATATATCCTGTCCAATGACGCTGTCGCCGCTGCAAAATTGACATTAAATTCAGCCACTCTATCTAGGGGCCAGAATATCTGTCGAATATACATTGTGAGCGCTATAAATGCACCGATCGTCAATCCACCAGTGATTACTTCATACCCACCTAGAGCCAGTATGATGACCGAGGGTAATTGTGAAAGTTGCCCCATAATTAAAAGATTAAAACTTTTAATTCGTGAGCGCTTTAGAAAAGCATGTTCATAGCCGTTAACGAGTTTTCGGGTATTTTCGGCCTCAACATCATGTGAATTATAGTTACGAATGGTTTCGATATTTGACAAGCGGTCTTGGATGTACGCTGAAAAATCACCTTGCATACTCTGTATCTTATATGATGAAACTTTAATAAGATCCCTGAAATATTTCATAAGGTAGACATAAAGTGGAATGAAAAGCAATGAAATGCCACCTACAAAGGGATCCTCATAAAATACAAGAAAGGCAACCACAGCAATTGAAGCTAAATCTATCCATACATAAACGAGTCCGCCACTAACCAGTGTTGCTACTAAATTCACATCAGAAATGATTCTGGAATTTATTTCGCCACTTTGTTTTTCTTGGAAAAATGAAAAAGGTAATGAAAATATATGATTCGTTACTTTCTCTCTAAGCCTGGATGTTATCTTTACTGTGATTAATTCAGTTAAATATTGTCTGTAATAAGTTGAAGGTGCCCAGATAAGCACAAAAACGATGATAACTATCATAACATATTTCACAAGTAAAATTATCCTTTGTGATGATGTCAGGCTTTCATCCATGATGATATTATCAATTACCCGGGATGTGATAATGGTTATAAGTAAGGGGGCGGAAAATTTTATAACACCCGCAATAAAAGCAAGAGCCAGCATTAACTTTATGTTACTAATAATGTTGGCCAGTCGCCTGACATAGCTCAAAGAAGAAAATACTTTCAAAATATAGTTTTTCACTTAGTTATTCCTCATGAATATCTATCGCTGGTTCTTTCATAAACTCATGAAAGTAGCGATCATAAGCCCTGCGGAAAAGCCGGTCCTTTTCATTACGCTTGGACTCACCATTCTCTTCTTCAATATGCTTTGAGAATCCACCAAGAATGGGAACGACAAATGAACCTTTCATAATAATCAATTTGGTAGCCAGTGTGGTCTCTTCAAAACCATAAGCAGAAAATCTATCGTCAAACCCACCGACTGATAATGCATGGTGTGTATTTACACAAAAAAGCCCGCCCAATACCATATTAGGCAATGTCCATGGCCCAAATTTACCACTGGCGGGCCATTTTGACCAACCCGCCGTATCTTTGATTATATTGAATTCAGCCCCAATAAATTCCCTGTCATTTTCACATCCAATCCAGTTTTCCTGATAATTACAGTTAAGCCTAAAATCATTAGATATATCAAAAGAGATTTTATTTTTATTAAGCGTATTTAAATAGATGAAATGAAAAAGACCACAGGTAATACAGCTCCGGTTTTGTGTACTAAATCTTTCCATTTCACGTATAAAGTCTGAAATTGCATTAGGATAAAGTATAATATCAGCATCCATAAAAATGGTGTATTTGCTGGCTGTTCGGTACTGCAATCCCGTATTTCTTGAAAATGCCCTTCCTCTATTTTTATCGAGTCTTACGATATTCCAGTCAGGATGGGATTTATCTGAAGGGAAAGCATAGGGTTTTTCTGAACCATCGTCCACCACCGTAACTGAAACATGTAACATGGGAATTAGCTCTTTTGCTTTCTTAATGGCAAAATTTGTATACTCCAGTGTTATATCAAATATGTCTCCTCCATTAAACAGAGGGATGACAATGTTAACATTAATTATAGTTGATTGATCAGATGTTTCATTTGCTTCATTGATAATACATAATTTTAAATAGTCATTATTATGACGTCTGAGTAGGTATTCCCGGGATTTATTCATCTGTTTTAGGCTTCTTTGGTGTGCGACCGGTAAAGATCATGATGAGAGCACTGGTTAATGAAAAGAAGGGTGGGATACTATGTAGTAACGAATGAAAAACCGCGTATATCAGATTTAAGATAACCCTATACCATGGTTCCCTGACTGGACTAATATCCTGACCTGACGCGGCTTCAAGGACATCAATGAAATAAGGTAGGCCTAACACAGGTAATGAGGTATAAAGAATTATTGATATAAATGATAAGATATAATCCAATATATTAGCACTCAGTAACCATGGTAGAATCAGTACAGAAAAGATAACAGGGCCGACAATTATCCATCTTACTGCATTTAATATACCTTGGCATGCCAAAATTATACTTCTTAATTTGAGGTATATATTATGTTCTTCCTGAAGATTTTTAAAAAAATAATAAGGATAAAGCATGGGCCCCCAATACCAGACATATTTTTGCTTCAATGCTGATCTCATACTCAATGGGGAATCACCTATTTCGATATAAGGAACCGGATATATAACTATTCCAGCACAGCGTAATTTATACCCAAGATATGTATCTTCGGTTAGTGTTTCTACCGGAAATAGCCCCATTTTATGCAGTATGTCAAATCGAATGAATAATCCATGTCCAACACAGTGAACATTTGACAATTTACTGAGCATACTATTTTTCTCGGCTTGTCTTCGTAGTCTTGGAATTTCGTGAGTGAGTGTCCAGCAACTTTGATATAAAGCAACTGCTTTTGCCGATAAATCCGATAGGCCTGAATAATTACGTAGGAAAACGGCGGACTGCTGAAATACATATTTTTCATTAGATCCGTTTAGCTGTGATAAAACCCATGTAAAAGTATCTTTATGTGGACGAGAGTCTGCATTATAAATGGATATGTAGTCTTTTTTATCTAACCGTCCTGCTTCAGCATATTTTTTTATGGTATAATTAAGCTGATGTGCCATGCTTCCATTAATGTCTGGATAGTTACATACAAAAACTGGAATTCCTGGGTGATCAATAATAAATTTTTCCACTACCTCCTGCGTTGTGTATCTGTGTTGATTATCTGTAATTTCTTTATCAGTGGTACAGATAGTTATACTGATATCCATGCCGGAAGGAATAATATCCAGAAAATATTCAATAGTGGGGATGATACGTTCCTGTTCTCTTAGAGCTGGAATTAAAATGATATGTCTGGATGATGTTATTGTTGGCATCGTCCCAGTCTTAAATTTTCTTTGTTTAAGGAAAAAAATTGATTGCCTAAATCTAATAAAATTCAGGAATGATACAGTTAAAAGTAATAAAATACCTAAATATAAAATGAAATATCCTAACGTAATCATGGTTTCCCTCACTCTTTATGCAAGTGAAAAAGTTAGATTTTAAACAGATTCAATTGACTGTACCAGCGTAATGATTTCTCTCTATATATTTTATTATCTTCCATGTATAATTTAGTCCATAAAAATAGAGAAGAGTATAGAAACATACAACTTCTCGATATTTATATAAGGTTCGTAGTACGATAAAAAAACCTGAGCCCTTTTCTGTTTAATTTTTCAGAACTCACAAAGTTAGCTGAATAAATTAATGACATGTCTCTACGGGTGTTTGACCACTCAGAAAATTTAATTTAACGTCCAGTACAATAATATTCCTGTAATGAAGTTCACTATATATCAGATATAGTATTCGGTTATTATTTGAAATGTCAATTAATTTGTCTAGTATTTTTAAGGCCATGGCCTGAATACTATGTGCAGCATAACTTAATGCGGGAGGATAAAACCATTCCCATATGATAGCAGGATCATACTGGCTATCATTAAAAATTTTATTTTACAATCTATTAGGTGCTCGATCCGAATTAATAACCGGATCGAGCGATTTCAATGCCCCTGCGAGCATCATTATATGAGAATCGTTCAGTAATAATAGTAAAATGCATGTACGGGTTACAATAATGACACCGGAAACATTATTTGTTCTTGATAAAGAATTTTCGCGTATTAAACTCGTAACAGTTATCGGCAGCCCTGAGGACCAACTATCATATTTATCTAAATTGGAATCCTCGGTTGCATAAAATATAAAAGTGACATTTCGATAGCCAAAAAAAACATTACCATTATTTTTTAACTGCCATATATGTAAACACTGAACTGTCATTTTAAAGTCCTTGTTCAGCCCAACTCCTGATAAATATCTCAGCTTCGTTATATGTACATGATTTAACCTCTGTAACCTCTGAGACATGTTTGAAAAAAAATGTTTTATTGTTTTTTATGAATGTCTTATTCAACATGATATGGTCTTTTTTTATTCCGTTATTAATTCCCCGATTTTTAACCTCATCTGCCGGTGTGTCTATATACAATATGAGTTGAGGTATAACAAATGCACATTGACACGTTATTTTTTCTAGTTTCTTCCACGTTTCACGAGATCCATACCTTGCATATTCATAACAGATTAAACTAAAAAAAGATCTGTCTAGTAAGACTTTTTTGTGCTCTGATATCGCTTCTGTCAGTATTCTCTGTCTCCGACATTCTATCGTCATTAATTTAAAAAAAATCTCCATTTGCCCAAGTTCATCCCTTTTTAGGGTTAGAACCTGCCAATGCCTCGCCATTGTTAAGCTCATAATACTCGGGTATCGCGATAAGCGCAGCATTCTGTTTACTGCGATTGATCAACATTGTTTTACCTGAGAAGCTGGGGCCTTCCAGAGCCACTGTTAACAAATCCTTCTGCATGTCCCTCTCCTTTCATGGTTCAGTATGACTGATAAATCCATAAGCTTATTTAATAACGTGTTAATGGTAAAAATATGTGATCTATTTCACGATTCCACATCATAACTGATGTTATTGAACCTAAATTAACAGAGTATTTAATCCGAAGGATGGTTTTAAATGGTCAGTTATCATGATAAGGAGAGGTAAATGACAGATTCTATTTTTCTGATAGGACCTGGAGGCGCAGGTAAAAGTACTGTTGGCAAACTTTTGTCTGGTATACTCGGCTATATTTTGATAGATCTTGATAATGAGTTTTGTGATAGAATAATCAACATCAGGGAGTATATAAAAATTCATGGGTACGAGTCTTATCTTGAGCAGAATTCAGCGTTGCTGAAAAAAATGCTTGTTGAGAATAGTCAACATAATACTTTATTTATTCTTTCTTCAGGTTTTTTGTCGACAGACATTCGTGCGGATATAGTCGAAAAGAATAAAAGAATGGTGAGGGAAAATGGTTTTTCTGTTTTACTAATGCCCTCGCCTAACTATAACGAAGCTCTGGAATGCATTATCGACCGACAACTTAACCGTGGCTTTTCTCTGGTCCGAGAAAAAGAAGAAGAAAAATTCAATCAGCGTTTTCATGAGTATGTCAGGATGGGGGATCTAAAAATATTCTCAATGGAAAAACCAGAGTGTATAGCGTTGAAAATAGCAAGTGCACTGAATAGCCGCTCGGAATAGTAGATGATTTAAAGGGAACTCAGTCCGAATTGTGCGATCTGATCAATCGCTGAATACCCCAAATAACCAACCGGACTGAGCAATGCTGATCATAGTACCAATACCTCGTGATGAAAGACGCCTGAAGCAGTAAGCAATCCATAAAAAGTCCGATAAAAACAATACCCTTAGGCTTATATCTAAGTTGAAGCTGCATCGGAGAGTCAGTATCAGCGACATTGCCAGAATGCTGTACTGTACCCGTTTATCCGTCGAGCGCTAGTTACTCTATATGTCGCTGAAGACCTGATATCACTGCGTCCGAGCCGTGAACGCTGGTGACCATTTGAATAAATTTGTGCACTACTTGTGAAATAAACCATTTAGCCGGGTGGAACTGGATTAATAATCCGCTTCAATTAAGGCCCTCAAATGCAGGAAATCCGTGCCAGAGCATGTTACTCGGATTGAAAAGTGATGCCGCTCCTGACACAACTCTATTGCCCGATAGTGAAAGACACCAGCGGGCTTTTATACCTTTCCAATCTGCAACGGTTACATGGGCCGTACGATATTCTGGAAAGTGCTCGCAGAAGCGAAAACTATCGCAAATCCTCTCTTTAATCACACAAGATGTAAGAGTACTTTGTCTCCTTATTAACCATTAATGATATACTGGAGGTATATATGAGCATGGTGGCAGGCATCGATATGGGCAGAATACTTCTTGATTTGTCTGATGACGTTATCAAGCGGCTTGACGATCTTAAGCACCAGCGCGGCCTTCCGCGGGCTGAGTTGCTGCGTGAAGCGGTTGAAGAATACCTTGAAAGGCAGAATCAGGCTAAAGCAGCCATCGCTAATGCGCTTGGGCTGTGGCAGGGTTTTGAAGAAGATGGTGTTGAGTTTGAAAGAGCGCTGCGCGAGGAGTGGGAGCGATGAAAGGAAAGGCGCTCTTTGATACCAATATCCTGATCGATCTGTTTAATGGCCATCGTGAGGCGATGTCAGCACTTGAGGCTTATCCTCCACAGCATGCTATTAGTCTCGTTACCTGGATGGAAGTGATGGTCGGGGCGAAAAAATATCACCGGGAACATCAAACGCGTATGGCGTTGAGCGCTTTTAATATTATTGGTATATCGCAGGATATTGCGGAACGGAGCGTAAATCTCAGGCAAGAGTTCGGCTTAAAACTGCCGGACGCTATCATTCTCGCCACGGCTCAGCATCATCGCTATACGATGGTTACGCGGAATACAAAGGATTTCGCAGGCATACCCGGGGTCGTAACGCCTTATCAATTTTGACAGAAAAATGCCGGGCAGGCGCAGGCGCTACCCGACGTATTATCTACTCCCCTTCACCCGGGAACAAAAACGGGTTAATGGAGCTGCGCGCAAAACCTTCCTGCTCCATGCGGGCGTCAAGCACCAGCGAGGCCAGATCGTCAGCGACTGGCTCCACGTTCGGGTCTTTTTCCTGATACAGAATCTTCAGATAAGTGCCGCAGTCGCCGCAGCTTTCGGCTTTTACCGAAGCCTGCTCGTTATCCAGCGACCAGTAGTGCAAATCGCGGGTCTGCTCACAGTTGCTGCACTTGATGCGCACCACGTGCCACTCGGTTTCGCACAGGTTGCAGTGCAGGTAACGCAGCCCCTGGGTGGTACCGATTTGCACGATACTGGAGACCGGCATTGAACCGCAGACCGGGCAGAACTGGCGCTGCTCGCCGTATTCGGCGCGGGCTTTGCCGGGGATCAGGCTCGCCATTTGTGCCCAGTACAGCGACAGCGCGGCCCAGATAAACGGGGCTTTATCGCTGCTGACGGAGGCGAAGTTGGCGGCGAATAGCGCGCTCGCCATTAACTCCAGCTCCTGCTCAGACGCCTTTTCGAGATTCTCGATCACCGCCAGCGCCGGGCCGCTCATTTCCGGCTTCAGCTCGGCAATCAGCGAATGCAGCAGCTTATGCCAGTGCTTGTCGCGCGGCAGGATGTGAATATCCAGCGGCGGCTTGCCCTGTGCAGCAGCTTCTTTGATGCGAGCTGTCAGATCCATCTCCAGCGGATGATCGTACAGCACCACTTCCTGAGCGTGGGCGATCAGCGCGGCAAAGCGCAGGTAGTCGCCCAGCGGGTTATTTTCGGCCAGCTCGCGCAGGCGTTCAGCACGGCGGTTGTACACGTTTTTGAGTCTGGGGAACAATAACGGCGGAATCATATCCGCCGTGCGTTTTTCGCCCGAACCCAGCTCATCTTGCGGGATTATGCGAATACTCATTCAGATGACTTTTCCTCTTTCTGGCGGACTTCACTGTACCAGCGCGGGTGATGCTTTCTCGCCCACGTTTTGGTTACCCAGCCTTCCACCATCGCGGTAATGGTGCCTTTCACCCACAGGGCGGCGTAAATATGCACCATGATAACCACAATTAACCCTACTGCGGCAAATGAATGCAGCATCAGCGCAAATCGGATCACCGGGATTGAGAAAACAGGCGCAAAGTACGGACGCCAGATGACCACGCCGCTCGCCAGCAACAGCACCAGCAGAATGATGGCCGCCCAGAACACGCATTTCTGACCGAAGTTATAGCGTCCGGTATCGCCCACTTCCTCGTTGACGACGATCTTACGAATATTCTTCGCCCAAAAGATATCATCCCGATTGATTAGGTTGTGATGCCAGTAACGGAAAAACATGATGATGAAAGAAGCAAACATCACCACCCCGACGAACGGATGCAGAATGCGCGCCAGCTGCGGCGTGCCCAGAATGTGCATCAGCCAGTTGAAGGACGGGAAGAAAAATCCCAGTCCGCTCACCGCCGCCAGCACGAAGCAGAAGGCGGTGACCCAGTGGTTGATACGTTCCGGTGCCGTGTAGCGCACGATGGTGTCACGTCTTTTCATTTGCGCACCTCGTCTTTCTCTTCGTGCAGATTGTCTTCATCTTCTTCTGCGCGGTTCGGGCCGACACCAACGTAGTGGAAGATACTGGCTGCGAAGGTCGCGGCAAAGCCGACCGCCGCAAGCGGTTTCCAGATGCCTTTCCAGAACTTCACGGTCTGGCTGATTTCCGGATTCTCCGGCAGGCCGTGATACAGATTCGGCTTGTCGGCATGATGCAGCACGTACATGACGTGTGTACCGCCAACGCCCGCCGGATCGTACAGGCCCGCGTTATCATAACCACGGGTTTTCAGCTCGTTAACGCGCTCACCAGCCAGCACCTTCATATCCTCTTTGGAGCCAAAGTGGATAGCGCCGGTCGGGCAGGTTTTCACGCAGGCTGGCTCCTGGCCGACGACAACGCGGTCCACGCACAGGGTGCATTTGTAGACGCGGTTATCTTCCGGATTCAGGCGCGGCACGTCGAACGGGCAGCCCGCGATGCAGTAGCCGCAGCCGATGCACTGTTCGGACTGGAAGTCGACAATCCCGTTGGCATACTGAATGATAGCCCCTTCCGACGGGCACGCCTTCAGGCAGCCCGGATCGGCGCAGTGCATACAGCCATCCTTGCGGATCAGCCACTCCAGTTTGTCGTTCTGCTCGACTTCCGAGAAGCGCATCACCGTCCAGGATTTAGCGGTCAAGTCTGCCGGATTGTCATAGACCCCGACGTTGTGACCCACGTCATCACGAATGTCGTTCCACTCTGAACACGCCACCTGACAGGCTTTACAGCCGATACAGGTGGTGACGTCGATAAGCTTCGCCACCTCTTGCTGGTGATCCCGCGCCTGTGGCGCGGGGGTGAAACCGTTAGTCGCGGAACGACGGATAATGTCTTGCGATTGATAAGCCATAAGTCGTCTCCGTTACACCTTTTCCACGTTCACCAGGAACGCCTTAAACTCCGGCGTCTGGGTGTTCGCATCGCCAACGACCGGCGTCAGCGTGTTGGCAATAAAGCCTTTCTTCGCCACGCCCTCATAACCCCAGTGAATCGGAATACCGATAGTATCGACATCCTGATTATTCACCTTCAGCGTGCGGATACGTTTGGTCACCACTGCTTTGGCCTTGATATAGCCGCGGTTAGAGGAGACTTTTACCGTATCGCCCTGCGCGATGCCGAGCTTATTCGCCAGCTTCTCGCCGATTTCCACAAACTGCTCCGGCTGCGCGATGGAGTTCAACAGCGCATGCTTGGTCCAGTAGTGGAAGTGCTCCGTCAGACGATAAGTAGTGCCCACATACGGGAACTTATCGGCTTTCCCCATGGCATCCATGTCGTCTTTAAAGACGCGGGCTGCCGGGTTGGAAATCACGTTCGGGTGTAGCGGGTTGGTGCCCAGCGGCGTTTCAAACGGTTCGTAGTGTTCCGGGAACGGCCCTTCCGCCATCTTATCGGTAGCGAACAGGCGGCCTACGCCTTCCTGCAGCATGATAAACGGTCCAACATCGCTGCCCGGAGGCGCGGTGTTGTAATCCGGAATATCCGCGCCAGCCCATTTGCCATTGCCGTATGAGAGCAGCTGACGCTTCGGATCCCACGGTTTACCCTGCGGATCGGCAGAGGCGCGGTTATACAGGATGCGGCGGTTCAGCGGCCATGCCCAGGCCCAGCCCAGCGTATTCCCCAGCCCTGACGGGTCGGCGTTATCGCGGCGAGCCATCTGGTTACCGTCCGGCGTCCAGCTTCCGGCGAAGATCCAGCAGCCGCTGGACGTCGTACCGTCATCGCGCAGATGCGCAAACGAGGCCAGCTGATTGCCTTTTTTCGCCAGTAACAGCCCGGTCGTCGGATCGGTAATATCTTCCAGCGCCTTACCGTTGCTCTCCATCGCGACTTCTTCCGGCGACGGATTCTCCGGCGTCAGGTAGTTCCAGGTCATGTTCAGCACCGGTTCCGGCAGCGCGCCACCGTCGGCAGCATACATCTTACGCAGGCGCAGGAAGATGCCCGCGAGGATTTCGCCGTCGTTCAGCGCTTCGCCCGGTCCGTCCTGACCTTTCCAGTGCCACTGCAACCAGCGTCCGGAGTTGACGATAGAACCGTTTTCTTCGGCAAAGCAGGTGGACGGCAGACGGAACACTTCGGTCTGAATTTTCGACGGATCGACATCGTTCGACTCACCGTGGTTCTGCCAGAAGGTCGAGGTTTCGGTGTTGAGCGGATCGATAGTTACGAGGAACTTCAGCTTCGACAGTGAAGAGACCACTTTATTTTTGTTCGGGAACGACGCCACCGGGTTGAAGCCCTGGCAGAGATAACCGTTCACCTGGCCTTTGGCCATCATGTCGAAATACTGCAGTACGTCGTAGGCTTTGTCCCACTTCGGCAGCCACTCAAAGCCCCAGTCGTTTTCAGCCGTCGCTTTATCGCCGTAAAACGCCTTCATCATGGAGACGAAGAATTTCGGGTAATTGCTCCAGTAGTTAACCTGATTTTCCTGTAACGGCTTAGTGGTGTTACCGGCAAAGTAGGTTTCAAGCGTGTCCTGCTTGTCATTCGGCAGCGTCATGTAGCCCGGCAGGCTTTGCGACAGCAGGCCGAGGTCGGTCAGACCCTGAATGTTGGAGTGACCGCGCAGGGCGTTAACGCCGCCGCCTGCCATTCCCATGTTGCCAAGCAGCAGCTGGATCATCGCCATCGTGCGGATGTTTTGCGCACCCACCGAGTGCTGGGTCCAGCCGAGCGCATACAGGAATGACGCGGTTTTATCGTGCGCGCTGGTTTCTGCGATATACTCGCAGACCTTCAGGAAGTCCGCCTGAGGCGTACCGCAGATGTTTTCGACCACGTCCGGCGTGTAGCGGGAAATATGCTTTTTCAGCAGATTCCACACGCAGCGCGGGTGTTGCAGCGTGGTGTCCCGTTTCGCAAAGCCGCGTTCGTCCAGCTCATAGTTCCAGCTTTCTTTGTCGTATTTGCGTTTTTCCGGGTCATAGCCGGTAAACAGACCGTCATCAAAGCCAAAATCTTCACGCACGATCAGGCTGGCGTTGGTATAGGCTTCGGTGTATTCGCGGTTGTATTTTTCGTTGTTTAGCAGGTACAGCATGACGCCTGACAGGAAAGCAATGTCAGTACCTGAACGAATCGGCGCATAGAAATCGGCCACCGAGGCAGTACGCGTAAAGCGCGGATCGATCACAATCAGCTTCGCGCCATTGTGGATCTTGGCTTCCATCGCCCAGCGGAATCCTACCGGATGCGCTTCTGCCGCGTTCCCACCCATCACGACGATGAGGTTGGCGTTCTTCATGTCGACCCAGTGGTTGGTCATCGCACCGCGACCAAATGTTGGAGCAAGACTTGCTACCGTTGGTCCGTGTCAGACACGCGCCTGGTTGTCGACGGCTAACATGCCGAGTGCGCGGGTAAATTTCTGCGTTAAATAGCCGGTTTCGTTACTGGATGCGGAAGCGCACAGCATACCGGTGGAAAGCCAGCGGTTAACGGTGGTGCCTTCGTCATTCTGCGCGATGAAATTGGCATCGCGATCTTCTTTCATCAGTTTAGCGATGCGATCGAACGCCTCTTCCCAACTGATTCGCTGCCATTTATCCGACCCTGGCGCGCGATATTCCGGATACTTCAGGCGGCTGTCAGAGTGGATAAAGTCTATGAGTCCCGCGCCTTTCGGGCAAAGCGCACCGCGGTTTACCGGATGGTCCGGGTCCCCTTCGATGTGGAAAATGGATGACTTGGCGTTTTTGGCTCCGTCGCCGAGGCTATACATTAATAGCCCACAGCCAACGGAGCAGTACGTACAGGTATTACGGGTTTCGCGGGTACGCAACAGTTTATATTGCCGCGTTTCCGCCAGCGCTACGCCTGGGGCAAAACCCAGCGCCGCTGCCGTCGTGCCTGCCATACCGCCAGCGCAGATCTTAAAGAACTGCCTTCTGCTGACCTGCATGGTTTGCTCCTTGTTTCGACATTGTCTCTTCCTCACTGCTTTCGCCAGAACGAAAGGCGTTGAGGTTTTTTTGTTTTACTTTGCGGTGAACCCCGCAAAGGTTCAGAATTGTTATCCCTCCCTCCTGGAAGGGTTTTGCCCTAGAATACCACAACGTTGGTATGCCTGTTTTGACACGGTTAAAAAAAAGTGAATGAAATTTACCCCAAAAGGGATAAAAATGTGACGAACATCACAGGTTGCCGCCAGGTTAGCCTCTGGAAACGCGATAATTTGCAACATTCTCAGCCCGATGCGCTTGCAGAAGAGGTGCCTGTCGCCCTGGTTTACAACGGCATCTCTCATGTGGTGATGATGGCATCTCCGAAAGATCTGGAGCATTTTGCGGTCGGTTTTTCCTTATCCGAAGGGATTATAGAAAACCAAAACGAGATCTACGGGATGGATGTGGTTCAGGCGTGCAACGGTCTGGAGGTGCAAATTGAGCTTTCCAGCCGCCGTTTCATGGGGCTGAAAGAACGCCGCCGCGCACTGGCCGGACGCACCGGCTGCGGGGTCTGCGGTGTTGAACAGCTTAACGATATCGGTAAGCCCATTGCGCCGCTGCCGTTTACGCAAACTTTCGCCCTGGCCGATCTCGATCGCGGGCTGGGCCAGCTGCGTGATTTTCAGCCCATCGGCCAGCTGACCGGCTGTACCCATGCTGCCGCCTGGATGCTGCCTTCCGGCGAACTGGCGGGCGGACATGAAGACGTCGGTCGCCACGTGGCGCTGGATAAGCTGCTGGGACGTCGTGCGCAGGAAGGCAATCGCTGGCAGTCGGGTGCGGTACTGGTTTCCAGCCGTGCCAGCTATGAAATGGTGCAAAAATCGGCGATGTGCGGGGTGGAGATTTTGTTTGCCGTGTCGGCAGCCACGACGCTGGCGGTAGAAGTGGCGGAACGCTGTAACCTGACGCTGGTGGGATTCTGTAAGCCGGGGAGGGCAACGATTTATACGCATCCGCAACGGCTGGTGACGAGTTAACGTTTCTTTGGTTCTGGAAAGGGCCAGATGCATTTGTCCGCCAGGCGGACTGGCGAAGCCTGGTGTCGAAAGTGCGGTTGCGGTCGTCTTTTGTGTCTGTTTATTCCTCTATTGTATTGTTAATAAAGATTTTTTATTTGATGGTCTGAATATTGCAGCCGTTTGTACAGTCGATAACTAAAGGTCCTGTACAATGCCGTTGCTCTATCAGAATCCTGTCATTCACGCAGATTATGCCGATCCCGATGTGATCCGTACCGGTGATGATTTCTGGATGGTCGCCTCCAGTTTTCATCAACTTCCGGGTTTACCGCTACTCCACTCCCGCGATCTCATCCACTGGCGGCTCGTTAACCATGTCATCAAACGTCTTCCCTCGCCGGAATATGATACCGTTCAGCCAGGAAAAGGCATCTGGGCCCCATCAATTCGATTTCACGACGGCCAGTTCTGGGTTTTTTACAGCCTGCCGGATGAGGGCATTTTTGTCACCCATGCCCGCGATCCGCTTGGCGAGTGGAGCGAGCCGCGTTGTTTGAAGGCGAAACCAGGATGGATAGATCCCTGTCCGTTCTGGGATGACGATGGCCGGGCATGGCTGATACACGCCTTTGCCTTCAGCCGTAGTGGAATCAAAAACAAGCTGCAACTGTTTGAAATGGCACCCGATGCTTCCTGCTTGCTGGATAATGGACGCATCATTTTCGACGGTACGCCTTCGCACCCAACGCTGGAAGGCCCCAAGCTCTATAAGCGAAATGGCGAATACTGGATATTCGCCCCGGCGGGTGGTGTTAAACGCGGTTGGCAAGCGGTATTACGCGCGGCGACACTGGGCGGCCCCTGGGAGTACCGTGACGTTCTGCACCAGGGTTCAACGCCAATCAATGGCCCACACCAGGGAGCGTGGGTTGAACTGTCAAACGGTGAAAGCTGGTTCTTCCATTTTCAGGATAAAGGCGTGTATGGCCGTATTGTGCATCTCCAGCCGTTGCGCTGGATGAACGATGGCTGGCCGCATATTGGCGAAGCGCTGGATGAAAAAGGTAAAGGTCAGCCAGTATTAAGGTATTCACGCCCCGCCTTACCGTATTCGCCTTGCGCGCTGCAAATCAGTGATGATTTCGCCAACGGCAGACCGGGCCTGCAGTGGCAGTGGCAGGCGAATCCGCAAGATAATTGGCTTACTTTCGGGACTCAGGGTCTTTCTTTGTGCTGCGCGCCAACGCCCGTTGATGTCAGTCTCTATCACTTACCCCAGTTGCTGCTGCAAAAATTCCCTGCCGAACGTTTTACCGCGACTGTGGTTATGCACCCGGCGTTTCATCAGCATGGCGATGAAGGGGGAATAGTCATTTATGGCCAGCGTTTTGCTGCCTTAAGCGTGGCCCATACCGCCGACGGAATGACGCTGCTTTTCCGTCACGGATGGATAGACGATCGGGGAGAACTTAATGATGTCGTCTTGCCGGTTGCGGATCTCAACGGTATAACGCAAATCGAACTGGGTTATCGCGTCAGTTACGATGGTCTGGTTAAGTTTAACTACCGTCTGGCTGATGGAAAATGGCAGGACGTTGAACCGCAATTCTCGGCTGGCGCAGGAAAATGGATCGGAGCGCGGATGGGAATATATGCACGGGGAGAGGATGAAAGCCAGGAGGGAAAAATCACATTTTCTGCTTTTGCCGTCACTTTTCTCTAGTGTAGGGGCAGCCTGGCTGCCCCTCTCTGTCATTATATCAATCAAGATAGTAACGAATACCCAGACGAAAGCGCACCTGGTCGTCGTGATTTTGATCCTGGTCCAGCCATGCGACTTCCGCGTAGGGCAGCCAGTGTTTATCGACGCGGTACCGGGCGACAATACTCGGTTCCCAGTGGGTTTTTTGTCCGTTAGACGCATTAAAATCGTTCGTATTGACAAAAAATTCCGGATTAAGCTGCAGCCACAATTTCTCAGTCGCCTGATAATTCAAATACAGATCAAATTGATGGCTGTCGTTATAATCCATATAGCCATTATAGTCGTATTCTTTATGCGTCATGTGGTTGTAACGGTAACGGCCACTAAAACTTAAATCTTTATTAATTTTATAATCCAGGGTGAGGTAAGGTGCCAGTTTGGTGCCATTGCTGTCAATATCAGTTAAGCCACCAGGAGTGAGCGTCCATTTTTCATCCAGCGGCACCGGATACCAGCCTTCAAACTCCTGGAAGGAGCTTTTCATTTGATCGAAATCCTGCCCCAAATCATACATCGCGGAAGCGAGAACGCCTGCACCGTTATCAAATATATGACCAAGGCCAATTTTATACTGATTTTTTTCAGAGGCCGTAGTGTGCGCGTATCGATTATCTACCCAGGTTGCGGCTGCCATGGTATTAAGTGCAAAACAGGTCAGCGGTAATCCGATAAGTACTGCATGTAATTTTTTCATTTTTATTCCCATAAGATGCAATGAGTTTCCTTGCCGTAATCCTCGCAAGGAGACAGGAGGTTTTTTAAAATTGCAAAAGCTGTGCCAGAAAATAAAATTCTTTAATTACATAGTGTTAAAAATAATGCAGATCAGGATTATTAGACACTGAGCGTTTTTTGGTAGTGTTTATCTCATTGCAATAAAAACATAAACACTAATTGCGATAGTTATCACACTGTATTAGAAATATCATACAGTAACGGCTTTCCTGTTAACCAACGTTGAAATTCATCCAGCACGCAGTTAGCAAGGCGGCGGGTTTCATTATTCAATGCTCCGGCAATATGGCTGCTGAGATGCACGTTAGGTAAGGTATAAAGTAGCGACCCCGCTGCTGGCGGTTCTGGCCGGGTTACATCCAGCAACGCCGTCAGATCCGGGCGCTCCTGCAGAACGGTAATAAGCTCATCTTCATTAACCTGTTGTCCTCTGCCGGTATTAATAAATACGGCTCCCGGCCGCATCCGGTGAAATAAGTCGCCATTAAGTATACCAATATTATCCGTACGGTGAGGCAGATGGTTACTGACAACATAAGCGCGGGAAAAAGCCTGCGCCAGTGAAATCGTGCGTTTTTCCTGTCGTGAAGGAATAACCATAACGTTCAAATCAAAAGGTTCGAGTAGACGCTGTAATGTCGTTGATATTGCCCCGGCACCAATTAACGCCACGCTCTCCTGATAATTTCCCGGTGCGGGATGGTGGTTCGCCAGCATGGAAAAGCATGCGGGGTGGATATAGTCGCGCTGATTACGAAAGTATCCTTTACAACCAAGCAGTATTTGTGCCAGGCAAAACTCTGCCACTGGCACAGCATTCGCTTGCCAGGCACTAACCACCTTTATTTTTCGGGCCAGTAAGGGCGTGGCGAAATAATCCGTCTTGCCAGCAGCGTAAAACACGACTTTCAAATTAGGTAACCGGTCAAGTTGTTCTTCGGTAAGCGTAAACATCCCCCATGTTGAAAATATCACCTCAAGATTTTTTAAGGCGGGTAATAGTGCTTCAATATTTTCGGGTGTAATGGCTTCGAGATACAGATTACAACGTGCGGTAATTTCATTGATATGGGACGGTTGATAGACCTGATAAAGTTTTTCAGGTCGGCAGGTAAATAAAGCAGCGTGCCAGCTCATGTATGCTCCGGAAAGAGACTCCCCTGCGGAGAAGGGAGTCTGAAGGTTTAAATAATTCCCACTCCTGCCGCGGCGAAACCAAGAACGATCAGCAGAATTAATACTTTATTGGGACTGACTTTCTTATTCAGCAGTTTCAGGCAGCCGAGCACCAGTATTAGCGGGATCAATCCAACGCAGATTTTGTCGAGGATCTCCTGCAGCACAAATGGTTGTCCGGCAATGGTCGTCTTAAAGGTGGTGGTAAATTTCACCATGCTGGCGCTCATCGCACCCACCATCATTAATCCCATGATCGACGATGCTTTGGTGATACAACCTAGCAGGCCGGACTGGGTAGCTTCCGCGATATACTTCGACCCCAGGCGATAGCCCATCACGCCGCCGTAGTAGCGCAGGAGGTAGCTGGGAATGTTGTAAATCAGCAGAAATAACAGCGGGCCAAGCGGATTGCCTTGCGACGCCAGGCCAATAGCAATACCGGTAGCGATAATACGCAGCACGCCGTAAAAGAACGAATCGCCTACCCCGGCGAACGGTCCCATCAGGGCGACTTTAATCCCGTTAATGCTGGATGTGTCAAAATTCGGATTGGCGGCGTTTTCCTTTTCCATCGATAGCGTCAGGCCCATAATAAAAGGCGCGAGATGCTGGTTGGTATTAAAAAACTGGCTGTTACGCTTTAGTGCATCAAGATAACGATGTGGATCGCCAGCGTAGATTTTTTTCAACATCGGTGCCAGCGCCCAGCCGTAGCTCAGTCCTTCCATTCGGGTGAAGTTCATTGATCCCAGCAGGGGGAACTGCCGGATAAAAAGTTGACGAAAAAGCTTTTTCTCACTTTTGCCATCGCTCCAGGCGCTGACGTCTTTCATCTGGATATCAGTCATTGAAGAACCCGTCCTTATCATCTACCGACGCCGGAGCTGCTGCCGTCGCCGTGTGTTCATTCGCTTTAAGCTGATTGAATTCATTGAAGCAGAGGTAGACCGCAACGGAGGCCGCGATAATCGCGATGCCCATAATCGGCAATTGCAGGTAAGCCGCCATCGCAAAGCCAATAAAGAAAAATGCAGCAATGTTACGGTTCCAAAGCGCTTTCAGCAGAATAGCGAAGCCGAGTGCAGGAAGTATGCCGCCTACCGCCGTCATGCCGCGCATCACCGTATCCGGAATGCTTTCTACCAGGCTGCGAATGACATCCGTACCGAACAGCACGCCGAAAAAGGCGATCAGCGCGAACGGGACGCCATAAAAGAAAGTCATGCCCAGCGTCAGACCCAGCGCAGCGCGATCATGTCCTTGTTCCAGTAGCGCGTCATATTTTTCGACCAGTGCGGTATAAACCAGTTTCAGGACCTGATAGACAAAGACCGCCAGCAGGCTGATTGGCAATGCCAGCGCGACGGCGACCGGCGGCGCGGCATGCGTCAGGATGGTAAATGCGGTCGCCAGAACAGAACCCACGGCGAGATCGGCAGGGACCGAGCCGCCAATGGTAATCGTGCCAAGGAAAATCAGCTCCAGCGTGGCACCGATGATAATGCCCTGCTGTACATCGCCTAATACCAGTCCTACCAGCGCGCCGCAAATGAGCGGACGTTCTATTAGCGGCTGGCCAAGCGTATGATCGGCGGTTTTCACCAAAAACATCACCAGGGCAATAAGAAGTGCGGAAGTTAACATGACGACCTCGCTTAGCTGGCGGCATTATCCAGCATCTCAATCAGGTTTTTCACCGGATGAGAAGGCAGGACCTGGTATTCAACATGGACGCCACGATCGGCGATGGCGTGAAAATCCACCACATCTTCCGGCGTGACGTAGACGGTATCGCTGATACGTTTTTTGGCCGCCAGATTATCGGTAATGCGCCCGAAGTTAGCGACGTTCAGGGTTTTTATACCCGGAACCTGTTCTACCAGACGGCGGGCGTCAGCGGCATTATTGACGATAACCATTATTTTCATGCTTTCTGAACGCGGATCGTTGAGGACGTCGCCTGCATCTTTTACCGCCATAATCGCGCATTTCGCAGTATCGGGTGCCGCCATGCGCAGCGACATCTTTTGTACCTCGTTATTCACAATCTGATCGTTGGCGACCAGGATACGATTCACGTCAAGATGCTTGGTCCAGACCACGGCAACCTGGCCATGAATTAGACGATCATCAATACGAACTAAAGAAATCATGGTGTAGCTCCAGTTAGCAAAAGTAGGGTGTCCAGACGCGGGAAAGACGAACGAGGGCTTCAAAGTAAAAATAATCGCCCCACAAATTAGGTTCGTTAATTCCCATGTTGCGGCCAAAGTTGTAAACACCTTCACGCAGCAGGCCGTCCTGCGGAGGCGCGAAATAATGAGTGGATAAATTCCGGATTATCAAGGCAATAGCATTGACGTAGGCCGGGCGCAGCGGATCGGTCAGCGGCAGGATCTTTAATAGCTCCGCCAGCCCGCAGACGGCAATAGCCGCCGCTGACGTATCGCGACAGGCGTTATCCCGCGCGGTAAAAACCAGATCCCAGTAACAGACATAGTCCTCAGGCAGCCGGTTAAGGAAGTAATGGGTTAACCGGCGCGCCAGTTCCGGCTGTGTGGTGTCTCCGGTGTGGTGAAAGCCCAGCGCAAAACCATAGATACCCCACGCCTGACCGCGAGCCCAGCATGAGCTGTCGCTGAATCCCTGATGGGTATCTCCACGTAACGGCTGGCCGTTATGGATATCCATATAAAAGGTGTGAAAGGTTGATGCATCTTCACGAACCAGATAGCGTGCCGCCTGCGACAGATGGCGAACGGCGGCTTCACGATATGCGCTGTTGCCTGTTTCATCGGCAGCCCAGAACAGCAGCGGCACGTTAAGATTACAGTCGATGATCATTCGTCCCTGGCGCGCAGGGTCATTAAGATCTCCCCATGCCTGGATGACGCCCGCCGTGGCGTTGAAGCGTCGGTAAAGCAGTTCGGCGGCACGTAGCGCCAGGTCACGAGCACGAATATTGCCGGTCAGTTTCCACGCGTTAACGCAGGAGAGCAGATAGAGGAAGCCCAGGTCATGAGTATCGACTTTAATCTGTTTATCAAGCCTCTCCTCAAAGCTGTCGAGCAGCCCTTCTGCGACGGCGCGATATTTATCATCGCCAGTGACTTCCCATGCCAGCCATAACATGCCGGTCCAGAAACCCTCGGTCCAGTCGACTTTTTCCACTGCCGGATAGCGTCCCGCACTGGCGCTGGCAGCGGGAAAGGTGGTGGTAAAGCGCGGCAGCATGGTGTCAAGCTGGGTCAGGACGCCGGCAATAGCCTCTCGCAGCCAGGACTGGCTCAGGTCAGGCTGTGGGGCGCTATAGCGGGCATCAAGCATTTCAGGCGCGATTGTCATCGTCCGTCCTCCTGGGTAAAGAAATCGTCGACATCGTTCTGTGGCCCTGGCTGTACCGCATGACGTGCTGCGATAATTTCCGGCAAGTCATTCATGTACTGCATTGCGCCGCTGGCCGCGGCCATCGCATCCTGTAATCGCATCGCCGTTTCGTCATGCTCAGACATGCAAAATTCCATCAGCATAATCAGGTTGGCTCCGCTGATAACATGCGCATGCGGATATTTGACCATCATCTGTACGGCAGTATTATTGACGCTGCCGCCGGGCATATCGGTAAACAGCACCAGTTCGCTGCCGCGGCTTGCCGCCTGGCGGGCAATGTCATCAAAATAAACTGCCAGTTCCGCTGTAGAACCGATTTCGCCGCAATATGCGCAGACTGGCTCGACGCCATGATCGTCCCCAATCAGAAGGTTCAGAGCGGAGATAATCCCCTCGGCGTAGTGGCCATGCGTTGCGATATACATCTCTCGCATTTTGCGTTCCTTAATCATTTTTCAGTTGTCTTCCAGAGGAATAGCAATCGCTGTGCCATGTTTTTAGTTCATTGATTTATATGATTAAAATATCATTTATGGACGCTGGTTTTAGTGTTGAAAAGAGGCGGCATGGGTAGTGTCGAAGGAGGTTGCCAGCCTTGCGCTGGCAGGGGTAATTACCAGGTTGCATCAGCGGCAATCCAGGGCTCCATAATTTCATAAATCATCAGTACTTCGGTCAGCGGCAGGGTAATATGATATTTGCGATTCAGCGCCTGGAAAAAAGTATCGTGCACGGCGACAAACGCCTGCTGATCCAGCGTCAGCTCTGCTTCCTCGCGGTGGCGTACGCCGTTGTTAACCATCACGCGTTCAATCATCAGCGCGATATGCATAAAGAGGTTAATACGCAGATAACTTTCAAAGTGGATTTTGTAGAATGCTTCATACTGCTTAATCACTGCGTCCACTTCATCAATGATCACTACCGGGTTCAGGAAATTCAGGCGACTGGCAACGCCTTCCACGGTAAACAGCTTCACAACCTCATCAATCATCGGTTCCAGCCCGCCTTCCATCAGCAGGCCGCTGAAATAATCGCGCTTCAGGATCTGTGTTTTTTCTTTAATCAGCTGTTCAACGCTAATCAGCGGAATATAGCCCGCTTCCAAATCGGTGGTGGTGATGATTAACCGTGTGCCGTTCAGCGCCGGGTCCGCATGGGCGATCTTCCATTTCAGATCGTCATATTCCATTGTAATAATGTCGATCTCGTCCTGCGCCAGATAGCGCTGAACAATGTCTTTTAGTTTGCGGGAAATCCCCTCGCCGGAAATGCAGGAAATAATGATTTTATTGCCTGGCAGCATACCTGCGTAATATCGGGTTTCGACTTCATACGCGCCTTTCGCGCTTTCGATAATCGCCTCCATCGGGAGTTTATCCTGGATTTTCGAAGCGATATCCAGCGCCATGGCCGTAGTAACATTGTTAATCACCAGCAATTCACCATGCAGATGGAGCTTAATCTCCTCGTAGATTGCTTTCAGCGACCCCATATCCACCAGGATAATAAGCCCTGCGCCCTGGGTAAGGTGGGACAAATGGGCAATCAGCAAATCAATGATCTCGCGTGTGGACGTCGCGTTGGGCATATCGAAGGCTTTAAAGTAGTAGCCGCCGGTAAGCTGATTGGCGATGCCAGCAATGCTGGAGGCGGTAGAGCGTCCGTGCGAAACAATGATGCCCTGAATATGATCGTCTTCACCTGCCAGCGTATGAAAGGCGCAGCTTAACAGCGGCAGCAGTAGGGGAAAGGGCTGATCAACTACGTGTTTTGCCAGCAGCGTGACGCACTCTTCCGCCAGTAAACGCGCCTTACCGGAAACGTAATCGGATATGCTTTGCAGTTCGGTAATCGTCGCCGTCTCCTGAGAAGTATGCAACGCGTAACTCAGGCATAGCCATACTGCTTTACGGATTTCCTGCCCGCACGAGATACCGGTCAAATTCTCCAGTTCGTTAATGGCATGCATGGTATTTTGCCAGACATACCCGCTGTACAGCGATTCGGCAGCCATCATACCGCCGATGGTGGTCAGCAACTGCTCCATTTTCCGGTTCAGCAACAGCACATTACCGCTATGACAAAAATCGCGAAAAATCACCTCGTCCCGCATCGCTTTTGGCAGCAGCGCGCTGGCATCCGGCACCACATCGCGGGCGCGAGCGGAAACAACCAGCGTTTCCCCTCCGGCATGCGTGCCATGAAGCGTGATAACGCCCGCATCGTGGTTATTGCTCCATGCGCTGGCGCACATCACTTTAATCTGGTTTTTTAATTCACCGATATTACCGCGTACCGGCGACGTTACCAGTTGATGCATCAGCTGATTATCCAGATGGATATCCCGGCGCAGGCTCAGCGCTTCCTGCCGCATAAAGTGAGTGATGTGCGCGATGCGTTCGGTAAGCGGACGGGAGATATAGTTGGGTAAGGTGACACGCACCGGGATGCGTCGGCGAAAAGTGTTAAGGAGTACCGTGTCGATATTTTCAGTGGTGGCAAAAATAAAGCGCAGCGAGACCGGATGGCGTGTACGGTTATCTCCCAGTCGATAGAAATACCCCTTATCCATAAACAGAAATAATTTCTCCTGATTCTCCGCTGACAGACGGTGTACTTCATCAAGAAACAGAAATCCGCCGTCGGCATCGTCAAACGCGCCGCGTTTTTCGCGATCGGCCCCGGTAAAGGCACCGCGTGTATAGCCAAATAACGTAGCAGAGAGCAATTCCGGGTTATTGGCGTAGTCTGCACAGTTGAGTTCAATGAACGGTTTATCAGCGGCAATAACACCGCGCTCTACGGCATACTGATAAATCAGCAGCGCGAGGTGACTTTTACCCACGCCGCT
This sequence comes from Superficieibacter sp. HKU1, assembly GCF_029319185.1. Lineage (NCBI taxonomy): Bacteria > Pseudomonadati > Pseudomonadota > Gammaproteobacteria > Enterobacterales > Enterobacteriaceae > Superficieibacter > Superficieibacter sp. HKU1. Next base: position 4,747,361 of record NZ_CP119754.1, on the reverse strand, counting down.
TTCGCCGGACAGCAGGATCGGCAATCCGTCGCCCGGGTAATCCACCGCTGAACGACATAATGCTACTGCTTCAGCCAGGCTTCCCTGTGCGCCAATGAAATGTTGAAAGGCATCCTGGTTTTTCGACACTGTGCGGGATTGCGACGGCGCATCGGCACCAGACTGCCGGACAAAAAAGCGGACCGGGCGCGTATTCTCCTTATGTAAACGCCCGTCATCACATAATCGGTTCAGATAATGGCTGATAACGCTGCGGTTGACCTTGATAAAGTCCGCACAGTCCTGAGCCGTGAATCCTGAAGGGCTTTCGGCATAGTGAGTGATAATTTTATGGAACAATTTTTCTTTAGCCGACAGCGCCATAACGTAACATCCTGATAGAGTAGAAATTAGCGTCTAGAAAAAATTAGACACTAGACACTAATAAGTTCATTAGACACTGAGTACTCTCCGCTCTTGCTATGAAAAATGAAATGATGTTTTGATAATTATGTGACGTGTTTCTCAATAGTTTTATCCTTCCTTTGCGAAGGAGATGGTGCAGAAGTGCCGTAAGTTTCACTGCGCTAATTTTGATATGAGAGGCACATACTACCTCATACCTCCCCAATATAGGGGGGTGTTTCAATTAAGTAATAACAATTAGAATTACAGGAAACATTTTTTCATCCAAAATGATGAGCTATGTTTTCTTGATTTATTATTACCAGTTGATGTCACATCTAAAATTGCTTTTACTAAAAAGCTGGTTAATGATAAGTATTCTTTTAATACCTCGGGCAGGAAATATATGAAGCGGAGTCTATTAGCAACAGCCATTGTTTTAACCCTGATTACCGGTTGTGACGATAAGAATTCAACAGAACCTTCTCAGGCAGCGCCTTCCAGCAGTGCGCCAGCGCCATCTAATGCTGCACCTGATAAAACGCAAGAACAAGCGGCATCCGCTAATGACGCGCAGGCCGATCGGCAGATGGTTCATGATGAGAAAATGAACACCTATATTGATTGCTATAATACCCTGCAGCTTTCGATTTATCACAGTATGGATCGCTACGCGAGCTGGCTGAAAGATCTCAAAACGGGCCCTACCGGAAAAGAACGTATTGTTTACGGCACCTACGCTGTATCTGATTCCACGATTGAAAAATGCCAGAAAGCCGTTCCTGAAGTTGTTAAGCTGAAACCTGCGCTGGAACCGATGGATGGTGCAGCCTCCACCTTTATTACCAGTGCAGTAGATGTCGCCAATACCATCAATGAAATCGATAAATACTACGAGCAGGAAAATTACAAGGATGATGCCTTTGCACAAGGTAAAACGCTGCACCAAACCCTGATGAAACAGTGGGAGACGTTTGAACCTGCCGCTAAAGCTTATAATGATGCGATCAAACAGGTAGAAGCAGAACGTCAGATTGCGCAGCTGAAAGCGATTGAGCAAAGTGAAGGAAAGTCTGCCAGTTATTATTCACTGGCTATTATGATACATTCCGGCAATGTTAATGATGTTATTAGCACTGAAAATTTTGATGCCGATAGCGCAATGAAACAATTGACGGAACTGGAAAAAACGACGGCTGAATTTAAAGAAAAACTGAAAGCACAATCGGACGATTCGCATAATTTTAGCATGTTTATTTCTTCGGCTGATGAATACCAACTTGATGCTAAAAAATATATCCGCCGTGTGAGAGATAAAACGCCTTATTCCGAAAGTGAAAACCGGCTTCTCTCAGATGCAAATGGCGGCTGGATGGTTGAAGCTTCTTATCCACGTGCGCTAAGAAGCTATAACCAGATGGTGGACAACTATAATCGCTTGCACTAATCACAGCGGGGAAAACCAGAGGGCACCTCAATTACTTCCCTTCGTTTAGTGTTATGCGTACTGGAGGCCGTTTCTTAACCGGAACGGCCTCAGTTTTTACTGAGTAGCAACCTATAGTTGACCTTCCCGTTATCTCAGATCTTGCCCCGGAACGTATTAAATCTGAGTTTTTGGGAATGATTTCACGAAAAAGAAGAGTAAAAAGGAGATTTTTTTCGGTTAAGCTGTATTCAGGCTTTGCCATCACAGTATGTCTGACTCATGTTCCGGGAACGCTACTCATCATGAAAAATGGTATTCCGCAACTGCCACCTGAACCGCATATGTGTCGCAGTTATGAAAAAACGACGCGTAGCCCTCTGGCACTCTACTCAGAGTATCAGCGTATGGACGTTGAGTTGCGGGCACCGCTGGCAATGACCTATAGCCACTGGCATGGTCAGGTTGAAGTCAACGTTCCTTTTGATGGCGATGTGGAATACCTGTTTAACGATGAAGTTGTGCAGATCAAGCAGGGGCATATCACCTTGTTTTGGGCCTGTACCCCTCATCAGCTCACCAGCCCGGGCCGCTGTAAGCAGATGGCGATATTCAATTTGCCTATGCATTTGTTTTTAACCTGGCCACTGGATCGTGAACTGATTAATCATGTTACGCATGGCATGGTCATTGAATCTATCGCCGCGCAGCAGCTCAGTATTTTTGAAGTTCAGCGCTGGCAGCATGAGCTTACCAGCGATAATGAACAGGTTCGCCAGTTGGCGATCGATGAAATTGCGCTAATGTTAAAGCGCTTTAGCCTTTCTGGCTGGCAACCTGCGTTAATTCATAAAACCTCGCGCACGCAGAAAGACAGCCTTTCGCGACATGCCCAATTTTATGTGAGTCAGATGCTGGAGTTTATTGCTACCCATTGCGACAAAATATTGACGGTCAATGCTATCGCTGAACACGTGAAGCTAAATCCTAATTACGCGATGGGTATTTTTCAGCGTGTTATGCAACTGACCATGAAACAATATATTACGTCTATGCGTATCAACCACGTGCGTGCTCTGCTTAGCGATACGGATAAAACCATTCTTGATATAGCAATGATTGCAGGATTTCGTTCCAGTAGCCGCTTTTACAGTACGTTTAATAAATACGTCGGCATGCCACCGCAGCAGTACCGTAAGCTGAGCCAACAACGAAGACAACATTTGCCGTAGCAGGAGGTATAAATATCAGTAAGTGTTATAGCCATGAAAAAGCATATAGCGCTAAAAACAACAAGCTTCATTCCCGCAGGGAACCTATATCAAATTATTTAACTTCATACATTACTATTACTTAGGGTAAGGCTGTCTGTAATAGATATTCAACTTTTAACTGTTTGGATGGAATTATGGAATTGAAGAGTAACGCTTTGAAAAACAGAAGGCAATTGTCTTTTTTTGGTCGATAATCCCTATGGTAGTAATGCTGGGCGCAATTAGCATAGGTTATTTTGTCTTTAATATTCGTGCCGAGCCTATGATCCTGATGGGGACAGCCACTGCTTCTCTTATTGCACTGGCGCATGGTTATACCTGGGATGATATTCTAAAATCAATTTGTGCTAAAATATCTGAAGCACTCCCCGTCATCCTCATTGTTGCAAGCATAGGCTTTCTTATTGGTGCATGGATGGTATCTGGAACGATACCTATGATGATCTACTACGGGTTAACGTTTATTAATCCACAATATTTTTATATTTCCGCTTTCCTCTTAGGCGCGCTTATCTCAGTGTGTACCGGCACCTCGTGGGGCTCCATTGGTACCGTTGGCATTGCCATGATTGGTGTTGCCATTGGCCTTAATGTACCGCTTGCGATTGCCGCTGGAGCAATTGTCTCTGGCTGCTGGTTCGGCGACAAATTATCTCCGGTATCTGACTCAACAAACATGGCGGCGCTTGCGGCGGGGGTGAACCTTTATTCTCATATAGCGCATCTGCTGTGGACAACCGGGCCAGGATTTATTATCTGCTGCGCCGTATATATTTATATGGGGAGGGGAATTGATATCTCGCCAGATACGCCAGAAAACATCTCTGTATTGATGAACGCCATCGGTCATATTTATCATTTCAATCTGTTCTTATTGTTACCGCCGATTATTGTCCTGTACGGCTCAATCACTAAAAAACCCCCGATTCCCATGCTGTTCCTGTCAACGCTCGTCTCAATGATCCTCGCATTAGTCTTTCAGGATTTTTCAGCATCTTCAGTGGGCGAGTCGGTCGTCAGCGGTTTTAAACTTACGATGACTGAAGGCGGTAATGCCGCTGCTTTTCCCTCCGACGTCTCTCGCTTGCTGGAGCGTGGCGGAGCGATATCGATGTTCAGTAGTTTCGTAACGGTGTTTAGCGCCTTTAGCTTTGCTGGCGCAATGAGTGCCACCGGCTCTTTACATACGGTGATTAGCGCGCTGACCAGAGGCATTAAATCGACATTCCGTCTGGTCTTAACCACCATTATCAGTACCTTTACCATCTGTGCATGTACCGCAAACGGCACGTTACCCTTATTACTTTGCGGTGATGCTTTTAAAGAGGAATACAAAAGAAGAGGGCTGGCCACCAAAAACCTCTCCCGCACAACGGAAGATGCCGGAACGGTTGTCGAGCCTATCATTCCCTGGTCTGCATCTGGCGTCTATTGTGCAACCATGCTGGGAGTTGCGACCCTCGATTATTTACCGTGGGCCATTCTCTGCTACAGCGGTGTTATCTTTGCCCTTTTGTGGGCGGCGACAGGTATTGGTATTGCAAAGTATCAACCGAGTGATGACCCAGAACGTCTGGTTGAGAATTAACGACAGGTTTATTTTTTATTACGCACCCTAAGGAATATAAAGGCTCAGCAGAATTTAACAGCATGATGCCTTTATGATTTTTAATACAGGAGATTGTGATGTCTGATTTTGATCGCGTTATTACACGAGACAGGCGTAGCCGCAAGTATGGGCAATTGAAAACAATGTTTGGTACTGAAGATGTATTACCCATGTGGATTGCAGATATGGAATTCACGACGCCAGAGCCTGTCCTGCATACGCTGCGCGAGGTCGTATCGCAACCTGTGCAGGGTTATAATATGGAGCATCCTCAATGGCGGCAGTCCGTATGTGGATGGTATAAAAAACGCTATGATATCAGCATTGATGAAGCATGGTTGCATTTTGTTCCGGGCGTAATAAAAACGATAGTCTTATCCATCATGGCATTGACGGAAAAGGGCGATACTATATTAACATGCACGCCAGTCTATGATCCTTACCCTAACCTGATAAAAACCAGTGGCAGGAACCTGGTTCAGACACGTTTAGTTGAAAAAAATGGCATTTACGAACTCGACTGGCATGACTTCCGCGAAAAAGTAAAAACGTGCAAAATGTTTTTGTTTTCCTCACCCCATAATCCGGGGGGAATCGTTTGGGATCGGGCGACGCTTGAAGAAATTAACCGATGTTGCCATCAGGCTGACGTAATTGTTGTATCCGATGAAGTGCATTGCGATTTAACATTGCCACCTCAGCAGCATATTCCTTTTTTTACCCTGAGTGCGTCATCAAACTGTAAATCCATTGTCTTTACGTCCATCAGCAAGGCGTTTAATACGCCTGCGATCCAGGGAGGCATCGCACTCATCAAAAATGATGCCTTGCGGAATACCTTTTATCATTTTCTCGATAACTGTTACCTTGCCGAGACGAATTCGATACAACAGGCGGCGATTTATTCTGCCTATACGCATTGCGACAGCTGGATTGAAAAATTATTAAGCTATTTAGCTGCAAATGTGGCATACGTTAAACAAGAAGTTGAAAAGAACTGTCCTCTGATATCTGTGATTTATGGCGGTGCCTCTTATTTAGTTTTCCTGAATGCGCAAAAAATGGGCCTGAGTGACGCGCAGTTAATGTCATTTTTTGTTCATAACGCCAGGCTTGGTCTTTCGCCGGGGATACAGTATGGCCCCGGCGGCGAGGGTCATATGAGACTAAACATTGCCTGCCCGCGTTCGCAGCTGGAGGAGTCGATGAAAAGGCTAAAGGCGGCGTATGAATCGTGCGGATTTCTTCTCCACAAATAAACGCTATTCCCGCAATAGCGCCACAAACGCCTCATGGCCGGTTAGCGCGATAATATCCTCGGCTGAATAACGGTACAGTACGCTCGCCAGATAGCTAAAGATTTTAAGCTCATGGCGGGCGCTGGAGCTGGCACAGGCAATCAGCACATGATTAACCGGTTCTCCATTCACCTGAATAGCTGACGTCAGCGTAATAAAAAATCCGCGAAACCGCGTCTGCTGTTCGCTCCAGCAGTGGGGAATGGCAATCCGGTTCACGATCAGGTTTTCACCTTCCTGTTCACGCAGGCAGATACGCCCGGCCTCATCGGGAGTGAGGTGATGACTCGCCACCAGCTGCTCGCAGATGCGCGCCATCATCGCCTGCCAGGATTCGTCCGGCGCGTTATCGTAATGAAAACTTCCCTCCGCCAGAAAGAAACGCTCAGGCTGCTGACGGATAAACGCCGACGCCAGAAAATCCTTTATCTGACCGATCCCGGCTGCGGTAATAATATTTTTAATTACCAGTACCTTGTGGCGGGATTCATCCGGGAAAAAATGGCTGTTATTAATAATCAGCATTGGCTCAATCTCAGTGCTGATATTGCCTAACTCCGCCAGGGAGTGCGCAATAATCACCCGGCAGTTAACAATTTCCCGCTCAATAGCCTGCTTATTGATGGTGGCAATCGCATTTTGCTCGCACAGCAGGATCACTGGCTGGCGTTCGTTCTGGTGACGTTCCAGCGCGCAGGCGAAATAAAGCCCCACCAGATCGCTGTCGAATACCGGGATATCGTACTGTTGACTTAACTGATTAATAAAGCGCAGGCTCAGGTCGAATGCGGCGGGCCAGGCGGCCTTCAGGTTATTCAGGCTACCCTGACGGTTTTCTGACAGCCAGACAGGAGCGGCAGTACAGCGCAGAATATGGCCCGTTAAATCCTCCACCAGCGGCGTGTCGATAATATTCAGCCGGGCGATATCCGGCAGGGACTGTAATAATGCTTCAATGCTGGCGGCAGAGACCTCGCCGGCACGTTGTTGATGGCGCATTAATAAGCCAGTTAACGTATTTATGGCGTCGGTGCCTAAATACAGGCCTGCCCGTTCGATGGCTGTCCGCAGTCCCGCGTTATGGGTCTCAGGCCAGCGGCGGTTCAGGCGATGACGGAGCGCATAGACGGCGAGGATCACACTGGCGATATAGTCACCGGGAATAAACGACAGCTGTAAATCCTCGTTGTCCACGTCCGGGAGTACCCCAACAACCTCCGGCGTGACGCCAGGCAAGGCGATGATAAACGGATCTTTTTTCAGCAGGTTGGCCAGCAGAATAATGCGTTTTTCTTCCGGCTCATCAATAAAATATCCCATGCCGGGACGGCTTTGCAGGGTAAAGGCGCGTTCATAGCGGAGCCTGAGCCTCGACAGTCGGTCGACCACCCACGCCTCCGGTAAATTGAGCGCCTCCGCAAGCTGAGTCCGTGTGGTAAACGCATTGATCAGCAAATGCGCCAGCAACCGGTCATCATTATCATGCCGTTGCAGAAGCTGGAAATAGCGGCGGCGGTCGAAAATCTCTAACCGGTAGCCTGAACTACCGGTTCCCTGAATATGGGCCGTTCCGCTAAGGGTAAAGTTAAGATAATCAATATCACGCAGAACGGTACGCCCGGAAACCTCTGTTAACCGCGCCAGCTCGATAAGAGAAACGGGCTGCTGTTCAAGAAGGTCGAGCAGGGTAAGCTGGCGTTCGTTAAGCATAATGTGCCCTTAGCGGAAATCCTTCATGTCCTGGATGCGCTGCTCATTCAGCGACAGCAACAGGTCACGTATCATCGTCAATGAGGCTTCATAATCTCTGGCGGAAATCATGCCGCTATTGGCGTGGAGATAGCGTGTAGGCAGGCACAGCGCGACCACAGGGCGACCGCCACCCATCACGTTATAGCGTCCGCCATCGGTCGCGCCGGTCTTCATGGTGGCAAACTGAAGCGGGGCATGGCTGCGGGTGGCGCTTTGTTTGAGCAGGGCCAGCAGTTTCTGGTTCGGGAAGTAGCGCTTATCAAACAGCATGACGCCCGGACCTTCACCCAGTTGCAGCGGATATTTAATCCCGTCAATGCCCGGAACATCGCCAGCGACGGCGGTATCCAGCACGATCACCACATCGGGCTTAATCGACTCGGCGGAGGTTTGTGCGCCGCGAAGTCCCACCTCTTCCTCTACGCTGCCTACGCCATAGAGCGTAATGTCCGGGTTATTCACCGTCTGGAATAGCTCTGCCATCAGGGCGCAGCCAACGCGATTATCCAGCGCCTTGGCGACGATCTTATCATCGCCCCAGCGGGCAAAGTTGGCTTCCGGGCTGATGAAATCACCCACGGCAACGCCGCGATACTCTGCCTCTTTGCGGCTTTCCGCGCCGATATCAATAAACATTTCATCGAACGTCAGCGGCTGCTGCTTTTGTTTTTCGGTAAGCGCGTGCGGTGCAACCGAGCCAATAATGCCGGGGATTTTCTGCCCGTCGCGGGTGCGTATGGTCACGCGATGGTTGAGCATGGACTGGCTCCACCAGCCACCCACGGTGGTGAAGCGGATAAATCCTTTCTCGCAAATATGCGTCACCATAAAGCCCACTTCGTCCATATGGCCGACGATGGCGACTTTAGGGCCGCGCGTGCCTTTGCGGGCGATAAAACTGCCCAGACCGTCAAACGTAATCTCATCGGCATCGTTTTCCAGCGTCCCGATCAGGACCTGACGTACCTCATGCTCATCGCCGCTTACGGCGCTGGCATCGCAGAGCTTTCGGAGTAAATCAGTGTTCACGGGCAACCTCCTGTTGCGCGGCCTTACGTTTCAGCCACAACCCTTTAAGTAGGATGATAAGAGAAATATTCAGCGCCAGACCGATGGCCAGCACCAGATAAAACGACCCGGCTGGCGACATCAGGCCAATCAGCGGATCGAATATACCCAATCCTGGCGCCAGGCGTTTGATACCAAAAGCGATAACCAGCATACCGGTAATACCGCCAGAGAGGGTGTTGGCGGTGATCATCGGCAGCGGTGCGGCCAGTGCATAAGGAATGGCGGGTTCAGTGGCGACGGTGGCGCCGACAATAATGGCGCTACTGGCTGCGCCTTTTTCCTGCGCCGTAAACAGTTTGGGGGCAATGTAGGTAGCAATACCTGCGGCAACGGGAGGCAAGAGCGTGACAACGCCGACGATGCCATACCAGTCGTAAATATGTTTCTCCAGCAGCGAAAAGCAGAAGAACCACGCCGTTTTGTTAATGGGGCCGCCCATATCAAATGCCAGCATCGCACCAACCAGAAACGCCGCGCCGAGCTTCATTGACGGCGGAATGGTATTCAGGAAATGCAGCAACGCGCCCATGATATCGGACATGACCGGACCGACCACGTAATAGGTCAGCACCCCGAACAGCAACAGAGTGACAAATGGGATCAGCATGGACCCCAGTAGTGGTTGCAGGGCCTTGCCGAGACGGACTTTGCGGAAATAGAGCACGAAGTAGCCAACTGCCAGCCCCAGGACTACCGCGCCAAGGAAACCCGCGCCGGACTGAGTGCCGAGCATCGCTTTATCGTTTGCCAGATAACAGACCAGAAACGCAGGCGCAAACGCAGGTTTATCAGCGATGGAGGAGGCGATATACGCGCCCATAATCGGGATCATAAACGTAAAGCCGAGATAACCGATGGACTCCACTATCCAGGTAAATGACGGCGTACCTTTTGCCATATCGGTATAAGGCAATCCGAACTGCACCAGCATATTAGCAATCGCCACCAGGATACCGCCGCCGATCACAAACGGCAGCGCAGCAGAAACCCCCGCCATCAGGTGACTCATCACGCTGCCCTGTTGCACTTCCTGATTTCCCAGCTTAACCCCGCTCTCGGCTGCAAAAAGCTGGGAATGCGTCGGCAACTGGGTAAAAATCTGGTCGATGTTTTTCAGCGCCTGAGAAATAGGAATTTCATAGACTTTTTTACCGGCGAAACGCGCGCGATCTTCTCCGCTCAATCCGCGTCCGGTTGCCAGAATAACGTAATCCGCTGCGGCGATCTCAGTGCTGGTCAGGCGATTTTCCACGCCGCTCGACCCCTGCGTTTCCACTTTGATGGTATGGCCGAGGGCGCGGGCTTTTTGCTCCAGCGCTTCCGCCACCATATAGGTATGCGCGATGCCTGCCGGACAATTGGTGATGGCAACTAACTGTAAGGATCCCATCCGGTTCTCCTTATTGGCTTAAGGTGTGGGTTAACAGAGAGAGGAGCTGCGATGCATCGCCCTGCTTGAGCTGGTCGATAAAATCGGCATGAATAATTTTGCGGCACAGGGTGCCGATCATTTTGACTTGATCTTCCTCGCCTTCCTGCGGAACGCCGAGGCAAATCCAGCAGGTCACCGCCTCGTCATCGCTGGCCTTCCACGCCACGCCCTGATTGCTTCGGGCGAACAACACAAACGGCTGTTTGACGCAGGCATTTTTGCCGTGCGGGACGGCAACGCCTGAGCCAAAACCGGTGGAGTGGAGTTTTTCACGCAGCAGCAGCGTTTGCAGAAACGCGCCGCGATCGGTGATGTAGCCGTTCTGCCAGGCCATTTCCGTCAGTTGTTTGAGAATGGAATAAGCACTGTTTCCGGGAATATTAAGGTCAATACAGCTAAGGGTAAGCGTTGCCATGAACGAACTCCGTTGCACAAATCATTATTTGATTCTAATGAGATAGCGGCGTGGAGATGAGGGGCAATATGTCAAAGCCGGGTGACAATACCCGGCAGAGTGGCGTGCTAAATTTGTGGAGGAGAACACATTTTACTACGGCATTCCCGCCAGTCGCAGCAGCGCGGTAGCCACTGCCGCCGCGACAATCACCACAATCAGCGGCATTTTGCGCCAGGCGAGGAATACCGCGAACGCCACGCCCAGCACCCGTGCCATCCCGGCGAAATGACCGCCTTCATACAGGGCGGTCGCCAGGGCGACGGAGAAGAGCAGCGTCGTGGCCGCATCAGAGAGCAGCGCCTGCGAGCGTTCGGAGAGCGTCAGCCGGTTTCCCAGTTTTGCCCCGCCCAGCCGCATCAGGTACGTGCCAATCGACAGGATTGCCACACCGGTAAGGATTAGCGTGTAGTCAGCCATCATTTTTTCCTCGTCGCTAAGCCCAGCAGGGAGAGCAGCACCGGCAGGCCCACCGGGGCAAAGGGTACGGCGGCAAGGGAAATCGCCGCTCCGCTGGTGGCACGGATCAGGGTGGTTTTTTTCTTCAGCGCCGGCAGAACCAGCGCCAGCAGAATGGCGGGAAATACCGCGTCCAGGCCGATGGTTTCCGGCGCGGGCAGGAGTTTACCCACCGCCGCGCCCAGCAGCGTGCCGACCGGCCAGAACAGCGCGACGCCAGTGCCGCACAGCCAGAATGCCGCTTTACGCTGTTCTGGCGTGGATTGCGACAGGCCGAAGACCACGCTCTCGTCATTCATAATGTGGCAACCAATCAGGCTTACCACGCCTTTGCCGACCAGATCGCGCACGGTAACGCCGAACGGAAAATGTCGGGCATTCACCAGTAGCCCCGCCACCGCTGCCGCCAGCGGATTACCGCCGCTGGCAATAATGCCGATAAACATAAATTCCGAGGCCCCGGCCAGCACGACGACAGAAAGCAGCAGCGGTAGCCACAGCGGGAAGCCGTAGGCCATTGCCAGTGAACCGTAGGAGGCACCGACCACGCCGACAGCCAGACAAACCAGAAAAATGGCTTTTATGGTGTCGCTTTTCAGGCTGGAGAAGAACGAGAGAGACATACTATTATCGCCATAACGAACAGGTATCCATTATAATGAACACATCAATGTCGTTTTTCAAGTCGAACGTTTCGTTCGATAAATAAAACAGTGGAGCGGTATTATGACGCAGCCAATCAGCACCATTGCCAAAAGCCTGGTCCGTGAGCGCCTGAGAACCGGACTATCGCTGGCGGAAATCGCGCGTCGTGCCGGGATCGCCAAATCAACGCTGTCACAACTGGAATCGGGTAACGGTAATCCGAGCCTGGAAACGCTCTGGTCACTGTGTGTGGCGCTGGATATTCCTTTTGCCCGCCTGCTTGAACCGCAGCCGCATAAAACGCAGGTTATCCGGCGAGGCGAGGGCACCAAAGTGGTGGCGGAGCAGGCGCATTATCAGGCGGTGTTGCTGGCAACCTGCCCGCCGGGCGCGCGTCGTGATATCTATCTGTTGCTGACCCAGCCCGGTGCCGATCGTATTTCTCATCCGCATCCTTCCGGCTCGGTTGAGCATATTATCGTCACCCAGGGACGCGCGCTGGTTGGCTTAACCGAAGCCCCGGAAGAGTTAAACGAAGGCGATTACATCTGCTATCCGGGTGACCAGCCACACGTATTTAAAGCGCTGGAGCCGGACACGCAGGCTATTCTGGTGGCCGAACAAAACTGACGGTGAGTCCCGGCGGGAAATCATCAAGTCAATCAGCCTGTGCAGGTATCTATGTCACTGAAAGCTATTGCGAAAGAATTAAAGCTCTCCGTTACCACCGTCAGTCGCGCGCTGAACGGATATGACGACGTTTCACAGGAGACGCGTGCCCGCGTTGAAGCAGAAGCGCAGCGGCGTGGTTATCGACCGAACACGTTTGCCCGTCGTCTGAAGATGGGCAAGATTGACGCGGTAGGGCTGGTGTTTCCCGTTCGTCCCGCGCCGCTGAGTAACAGCGTTTTTATGGAGATGGTTGGCGAAATCAGTCACGAGCTGGCACGTTATGAAATCGACCTGCTGCTGATGGCCGATGACGATGAGGCCGATAAGCACGGCTTCATGCGGATGGTGCAGAGTCGGCGCGTGGACACGTTGATCGTCGCGCATACGCTTGACCACGATCCACGGCTTGAACAATTACAGCGTGCCGGATTCCCGTTTCTCGCCCTGGGCCGCAGCCAGCTTCCCCGGCCCTACGCCTGGTTTGACTTCGATAACTACGCCGGAACGTATCAGGCTACGCGCCACCTGATTGCGCAGGGCCATCAGCGCATTGCGCTGCTGAGCGAGAATAACAATCAGGCTTTTATTACCCAGCGGCGCAACGGATACCTGGACGCATTGCGCGAAGCGGGCCTTTCTGAGGCATGGCTGCGCGTTGTGCCTCCTTCCCGCCGCGCGGGCTATAACGAGACGCAGGCACTGCTCGCACTGCCCGAACCGCCTACCGCCATCGTCACTGATTGCAACACGCACGGCGATGGTGCCGCCATGGCGCTGTCAGCTATGGGAAGGCTGGAGGGTGACAACCGCGTGGCGCTTATCGTCTATGATGGCCTGCCACAGGACAGCATCGTGGAAACCGACGTCGCCGCGGTGATCCAGTCGACGCGCCAGGGCGTGGGCAAGCAGATTGCGGCCATGGTCCGCCAGCTTATTGCCGGAGAAGACGCCTCCCGCCTTCAGGTACTCTGGCAGCCAGAATTTACCCCTGGCGTTACCGCCTGATCTTTCCTCTGTACGCGTAAAATTATATCCCGATCACAGATCCGAAACGTTTTGGTTGTTGTCCGAAACGTTTCGGATCAACAGTAAGACATCCCGACGACAGGAGATGTCTGATGCAAGATTCTATTTTACGCCTTGAAAGCGCCACCGTAGATGTAGTGATAAAAACCCACCCGTTCGCCGAAATTCTTTACTGGGGTGCGCATATTAACCACTTTTCGCCGCAGGATGCCGCCAGTCTGTTTCGTCCGGTAGCGAACGGCAGGCTGGACGTGGATATTCCGTTAACCCTGATGGCTGAGCCGGGGCACGGTCTGTTCGGCACGCCGGGTATCGAAGGCCATCGCCAGGGGCTGGATGGCTCGCCGATGTTTAAAACGGTGAACGTGGAGCGGCAGGGGCAGGCGCTGACGATCTTCGCCGAGGATGTGCTGGCGGGGCTGCGTCTGGTCAGTGAAATTAATCTTGATGCCAGTGGGGTCCTGACGGTGCGTCACGGGGTGACTAACCTGCGGACGCAAGCGTGGCAGGTGGACAGGCTGGCAGTCACGCTGCCGGTCGCCGGGCGCGCCCGCGACGTGATGGCCTTTCACGGTCGCTGGATCCGCGAATTTCAGCCGCATCGCCTGACCCTTGAACATGACAGCGTCGTGCTGGAAAGCCGCCGCGGACGCAGTTCGCATGAACATTTCCCGGCGCTGATGACCGGCACGCCCGCCTTCAGTGAAATGCACGGCGACGTCTGGGGCGTTCATCTCGGCTGGAGCGGCAACCACCGCCTGCGGGCAGAGGTAAAAACTGACGGCCGCCGTTATATTCAGGCCGAAGCGCTGTACCTGCCGGGCGAAATGGCGCTGGAAGAGGGGGAAACGCTGTGGACGCCACGGCTGTATGCCAGCTATTCCGCGCAGGGTCTTAACGGCATGAGTCAACAGTTCCACCGCTATCTGCGCGAGAACCTCATTCACTTCCCGGATAACAAGCCGCGCCCGGTGCATCTCAATACCTGGGAGGGTATCTATTTCAACCACGATCCGGCGTACATCATGAAGATGGCGGACGAGGCCGCAGCGCTGGGCGTGGAACGTTTCATCATTGATGATGGCTGGTTCCGGGGGCGTAATGATGATTACGCGGCGTTAGGCGACTGGTATCTGGATGAGCAAAAATACCCGCAGGGGCTGAAACCCGTTATCGACCACGTTAAGGCGCAGGGCATGGAATTTGGCATCTGGGTCGAACCAGAAATGGTTAACCCGGACTCAGATTTGTACCGTGCGCATCCGGACTGGGTGCTGGCGATGCCGGGGTATCCTCAGCTACCGGGCCGTCATCAACTGGTGCTGAATCTGAATATTCCCCAGGTATTTGCTTACCTGCTTGAGCGCATGAGCTGGCTGTTCGGCGAGCACGAAATTGACTACGTGAAGTGGGATATGAACCGGGAAATCGTTCAGCCTGCGCATGAAGGCAAAGCGGCGGCCGATGCGCAAACCCGCCAGTATTATCGTCTGCTCGATACTCTGCGTGCCCGCTTCCCGCATATTGAATTTGAATCCTGCTCCTCCGGCGGGGGCCGTATCGACTATGAGGTGCTGACCCGCTGCCATCGCTTCTGGCCCTCGGACAATAACGATGCGCTGGAGCGTAATACCATTCAACGCGGCATGAGCTACTTCTTTCCGCCGGAGGTCATGGGCGCGCATATTGGCAACCGCCACTGTCATGCCACTTTCCGCCAGCACAGCACTGCGTTTCGCGGCCTGACCGCGCTGTTTGGGCACATGGGTCTGGAGCTGGATCCGGTCAGCGCTGATGCGCAGGAGCGCGAAGGCTACCGGCATTATGCCGCGCTTTATAAACAGTGGCGCGGCCTTATCCATAGCGGGACTCAGTGGCGGCTTGATATGCCGGATACCACCACCATGGCGCAGGCGATAGTCGCGCAGGATCGGCGTCAGGCGCTGCTGCTGGTGAGTCAACTGGCGATGCCGGACTACACCCTGATGTCACCGCTGCGGATGGCGGGGCTGGACGCCAGTGCACAGTACCGCATTACGCTGCTCGATCATCCGGATATCAGCATCACCGGTGAAGGCGGGCACACCATGCGTAAGCTGCCGGCGTGGATGCTGACGCCGCAAACCGTCAGCGGTGAATGGTTGATGCAGGCAGGGCTGTCGTTACCGATTCTGGATCCCGAAAGTGCCATCCTGATTGGCTTCGAACGCGTGTAAGGGTGTGGGGTCGCGCAGGCGACCCTTATCTGAGGAATAAAAATGAATACCACGATTTGTACCCACAAAAACAATCCGAATTTCTGGATTTTTGGGCTATTTGTTTTTCTCTACTTTTTTATTATGGCCACCTGCTTTCCCTTTCTGCCGATCTGGCTGTCCGACATTATCGGCCTGAACAAAACCGACACCGGGATTGTGTTCTCCTGCGTCTCCCTGTTTGCGATTAGCTTCCAGCCGGTACTGGGGGTGATTTCCGACCGGCTGGGACTGAAAAAGAACCTGCTGTGGGTCATCGCGATTGCCCTTTTCCTGTTTGCGCCCTTTTTTCTCTACGTCTTCGCGCCGCTGCTGAAAACCAATATCTGGCTCGGCGCGCTGGCCGGAGGGGTTTATATCGGCTTTGTGTTCTCGGCGGGATCGGGCGCGATGGAAGCCTACGTAGAGCGCATAAGCCGCAACAGCCACTTTGAGTATGGCAAGGCACGGATGTTTGGCTGCCTGGGCTGGGGGCTGTGCGCCTCAACGGCGGGGATACTGTTCAGCGTTAACCCGGAATGGGTGTTCTGGATGGGATCGGCGGCGGCTATTCTGCTGATGGTGTTATTACTGGTGGCGAAACCCCGGCACAATCAGACCGCGCAGGTTATGGATGCCCTCGGCGCTAACCAGCCGCAAATCAACGCCAGAATGGTCTTCAACTTATTCCGTCAGCGCAAAATGTGGATGCTGGTGCTGTATGTTATTGGCGTTGCGTGTATTTACGACGTTTTCGACCAGCAGTTTGCGACGTTTTTTAAATCCTTTTTCACTACTCCTGAAGCGGGTACCCGCGCCTTTGGCTTTGCCACCACCGCCGGAGAACTTTGTAATGCTGCGATCATGTTCTGCTCGCCGTGGATCATTAACCGTATCGGGGCAAAAAATACGCTGCTGATTGCCGGGCTGATTATGACGGTACGTATTGTCGGCTCGTCATTCGCGGCCACGGCAATGGAGGTCGTTGCGCTGAAGATGCTACATGCGCTGGAAGTGCCGTTCCTGCTGGTGGGCGTATTTAAATATATTACCGGGGTGTTCGACACGCGCCTTTCTGCGACGATTTATCTGATTGGATTTCAGTTTGCCAAGCAGCTGGCCGCGATTTTCCTTTCCGCTTTCGCGGGAAATATGTATGACCGCATTGGTTTTCAGGATACCTACCTGATCCTCGGCTGCTTTGTGCTGGCGATGACGGTGCTGTCAGCGTTTACCTTATCCGGTACGCCGCTGATTAATCCTCTGAAAAACCGGGTTGCCCAGTAATGGCCGCTATTTCCCCACCCAGTTATTTTTGATTTTAAATTTATCGGCACGGTTATAACTGAACGAGTAGTTAAACGCCGTGCCATCTTCAAGTTTGGTTACGCCGGAGACTTTGAGCATCGGACGGCCCGGCGGGATTGAGAGCAGCGCCGCCAGCTCCTCGCCAAATAAATCGCCCTCAATGACCGAGCTATAGAACTTTATTTTCTTGCCGGTGGTGTGCTCAATATATTCGTATAGCGAACCTTCCTCGAGGATCCGCGAGGGAATAACGGGGATAACGCCGCGATTAATCCATGAGTCTTCTACCAGCACCGGCTCGTCATCAATCAGGCGTACCCGGCGGATAAAATGCACCGGTTCGCCTTCGTTGATCTCAAGATTGCGGGCAATGATTCTGTCGGCGGGAAGAAGCTGGTGACAAATCAGACGGCTGGAGATTTTCGCCTGCTCACGAAATTCCCTGGAAAACCCCTGCACGGAATCGCTGGTACCGTCGTTGAGCATGAAAACATCGTCTTCAATACTGCGGGTAACAAACATTCCTTTACCGTGGATGCGCTCGATAAACCCTTCCTGCTCAAGCATATGCATCGCTTTTTGCAGCGTAACCCGCGTAACACCATACGTGACGGCCAGTTCGCGTTCTGACGGGATTTTCTCGCCGACCTGCCATGTATTGCTCAGGATCTGTTTTTTTATCGCGTTTTTTATCTGAATATAGCGAGCAGTCATCGTGCCGAATCTTGATAAAGAAAAAGAGAGCTAGTGTAACATTAACGTTGTGGCCGGAAATCAAAAGCGCATCACATCTGAGGTGAGTTAATGGTTAACTAATTGAAATTAAAGGTAGGCCGGGTAAGCGAAGCGCCACCCGGCAGAATAGAACAGAGAAAAATTACGCCCCGGCGCTGGCTAAAGCGGCCGCTTCTTCTTCTTTCTCAGTAACCAGTTGCTTACGCTCGAGGATACGGAAGAAGGGGTAGTACATGACCGTTGAGATAATCACCATACAGCCAGACCAGATGGCGGCCGGAATATTCCCGCCGGTGGCAAAGTAGCCATTAAGGATCGGTGGCATAGTCCAGGGGATCTGGAATACCGGGCGACCAATAATGCCAAACTGCATCAGCAGATATGAGCAGGTGCAAATGACCATTGGCGTCAGGATCAATGGCAGCATCATGATCGGGTTGAAGACCATCGGCACGCCAAACATCACCGGTTCATTAATACAAAAGATGGCCGGGCCAATGGAGATGCGTCCCAGCGATTTGTAATAGCGGCTTTTGGATAAAAGCATCGCCAGCACCAGTCCCATCGTTGCGCCAGATCCTCCGGAGCAGATGAAGAAGTTATAAAACCCTTCAGCAGTAATGTGCGGCACCGGCTGATGTTGCAGATAAGCCTCGGTGTTTTCAGCAATAAACTTGAGGAATATCGGGCTGGTAATGCCGGAGAGAACGTTAGTTCCGTGAATACCGCAGCTCCACAGCAGTGAGATCAGTGCCACCAGAATGAGTATTCCCGGCAGCGTATCCAGGCCCATAACCAGCGGGCTTAAGATCAGCGTGAAAAAGGCGTTGATATCAAAATTAAATACCACCCGCACCAGCCATATTAACGTCAGGCAGGCCATTGCCGGTGCCAGACTGATAAAAGACTGAAGCACCGCTGGCGGAACGCTGTCCGGCAGGCGGATATAAATCTTCTTTTCCACGAAAAAGCGGACGATATAGACCGTGATGACCGATAAAATAATCGCCGAAAATAACCCGGCAGCACCGAAGTTATTGACGTTGATTTTATGGGTATCATCAAGCTGGGCGAGCAGGAAAACCGCCACCGTAATACAGCAGCAGCTCAGGCAGTCCAGCTTGTAATATTTCGCCAGATTGTAACTGATGCCAATCGCCGCAATCAGACCAATCGCGCCAAAGGTGGCCTGTACCGGCACGCTAAGCATTTCGGCATACGGCCCGAGAAACTCGCTCCATCCGGGGATGGGCAAGTTGGCAATAATCAGGAACACGCTGCCTGCAATAATAAAGGGCAGGGTAAACGAGATCCCGTCACGTATCGCGACCATAATGACGTTATTACCCACCCGCATCAAAATGGGTAACAGTTTGTTTTCCAGAAACTTTTGCATAAAAAAAATCCCTTTTATGAGATATTCTGCGGCCGGCTCAGAAAGCGTACTGCGGCAGAAAATCACGGTTTGCCGCCAGATAGTCGTTAAGAATTTGCTGTGCGACGTCAACTGACGGTACGAGGGGGTGATTAACCAGTGCCAGTAGCGCGATGCGGGTGTCGCCGGTTATTGCCGCCTCGACCGTCAGCTCCTCAAACGCTTTTACGCTCTGAATCAATCCACGAATACGCACGGGCAGACGACCATAAGCCAGCGGGTGAGCGCCCAGTTTATTAATAACCGCGCTGGTTTCAATCACTGCATCGTCAGGCAAGTCGGGTGTGGTTCCCTGGTTCGGTACGTTAACGACATGCACTTCGTGTTTGTTGTTATAGATTGAACTGATGATTGAGCACGCGGTATCGGAGTACAACGCACCGCCACGGCTGGAGAGTTCGGCCGGTTTTTCGCACAGCTCGGGATTTTTGTACAGTTCCAGCAGGGAGTGCTCAATTTCCAGCGAGCGCTCGCCGCGCGTGCCGCCGTTTTTCTGATCGTCCAGTTCGTGCTCTACCATTTCCCGGTTCAGGTAAAAATACTTCAGGTAAGAGAGCGGATAGAGATTCAGCGCACGGATAAACTCGGGCGGCAGGCCAACATCCGGCACATTTTTGAGCTTATTGGTGCCCGTACCCTGGGCTAGTTTTTCAATAAAATCGGCGGTCGTATCGTTGCCGTTCAGGAGAATGCGATCGGCAAAAATAAGATGGTTCAGGCCCATTACGCGGGCGGTAACCGCGCTGCGCTCAACGCCGTAAGCTTTGGCGATGTCCATCATCATGTTATTGGCACCGCTACAAATCCCCAGCGATTTGATAGGGCTGTATTTGGCGATGGCTTCGGTCACAATGCCTGCCGGATTCGTAAAGTTGATCATCCAGGCGTCAGGGCACAGTTCCTCCATGTCCTTACAAATATCCAGCAAAACCGGAATGGTACGCTGGGCTTTCATAAAGCCGCCCGGTCCGGTGGTTTCCTGGCCCAATACGCCATATTTCAGCGGGATTTTTTCATCGTTGATGCGAGCCGCTAACTGGCCTACGCGGATTTGCGTCGTGACAAAATCTGCCTCTTTGAGCGCTTCCCGGCGGTCGGTGGTCAGGTGAACCGTCATTGGAATGCCCGCTTTTTTCACCATCCGTTGCGCCAGCTGGCCCACAATCTCCAGTTTTTCCCGACCGGCGTCAACATCGACCAGCCAGTATTCCGTGACGGGAAGATCGGCATGCCGCCGGATAAAACCATCAATCAGTTCCGGGGTATAGCCTGAACCACCACCAATCGTGACTACTTTTAACTTTTTCATGTGCCCTCGTATTTATTTAAACTGGCATATGCCAGATTTGGCAAAAATATACCAATCCATTAGCAGGCAAATAGCGAGGTAGCTCACAAATTTTAAGAGACATAAAAATGCAGTGAATACGAGGGGTTAAATAACAATACATTCATCAAATGACTAATTTTTACTAATATATACTCTGTGTTTATAGTTCAATTTTATTTCGCTAAATAATGTTAGCTTGCTCACGTTCTCGTATTTTAGAATATTTACTTGAAGTGATCTTGATAATACTCTGCCGTGGCCTGCGTTGGGTTGCACCTATTATTTGATGGGTTTGGTTTCTTCCAGAAACCCTTTATACGCTTTCAATTAATTAGGTAAATTATAAAAATACTATTCGCCAAAAATATATATCGACGCACAAATATGGATTTTAAGAATTAATAGATCATTGAAAAGGAATGGTAATAATGAAGAAAACAACGCTTGCAATCACAATAGGACTATTGATGGTTGCGAATACCGGGTTTGCCAAAACCCAACGTATGACTCTGGAACAGCGTTTAGAACAGATGGAAGCACGGCTGGAAGCGGCAGAGAACCGCGCTGCGCAGGCCGAGAATAAAGTCCAGGAACTGCAAGTAAAGCAAGCCGCTGAAATCAAAGAAATTAAAGCTGCGCAGGGAAATACCCCGGTGAATGGTCAAACGCCTGCGGCAGAAACCAAAAAGAATGCTTCTACGCCTAATCTGTTGTTGACGGGTTATGGCGATCTTAAAATTTATGGCGACGTCGAATTTAATATGGACGGCGAAAGCCGCCGCGGCACGCTGACGAAACTCAATGAAGATCATACCACTGAACAGTGGGATATGGACGGTCGTATCCTGATCGGCTTCGACGGTATGCGTAAACTGGATGACGGTCGTTTCGCGGGGTTCTCCATTCAGCCGCTGGCTGATATGTATGGTTCCATGAACCTTGATGATGCCTATTTCCACTTCGGTCAGGAAAACGACTGGAGAGTTAAAGTTGGTCGCTTCGAAGCTTTCGATATGTTCCCGCTTAACAATGATACCTTTGTTGAGCATTCCGGTAATACCGCGAACGATCTGTACTCCGATGGTCAGGGCTACATCTACATGATGAAAGAAGGCCGTGGTCGTTCGGATGCCGGTGGTAACTTCCTGCTGAGCAAACAGATCGATGACTGGTATTTCGAGCTGAACTCCCTGATTGAAGATGGTTCAACGCTGTATGCCGACAGCGGTAACGTCCAGGGCGTCGATGGAAGTAGCTATCATGGCCGCGAAATGACGAAAGAGAAAAACGTCGTCTACCTGCGTCCGGTCGTTTCCTGGTCAGCCACGGATAAACTGACGTTATCTGCCGCTATGGAGTCGAACGTTGTTAATAACGCCTATGGTTATTACAACAACAGAGGCGATCTTGTCGATCAGTCCGACCGTACCGGTTACGGCTTTACGATGACCTGGAACGGCCAGAAAGCCGATCCGTTTGATGGCGTTCTCTGGAACGTGAACACCGCGTATATGGATGCCGACAGCGAGCAGGACTTCACTGCCGCCACCAACGTTACGTGGAGAAACTTCGAGCTGGGTTATATCTACGCGCATAACAAAATCGACGACTTCAGCGGCGTTGTGTGTGACAACGACTGCTGGATCACCGATGAAGGCACCTATGATATTCACACCGTTCATGCGTCGTACCTGATCCCGAACGTGATGGATATGCAGAACTTCAATATCTATCTGGGCGCGTACTACTCTAAAATCCAGAGCAGCGAAGAGATTTCCACCGACGACGATCGCTACGGCGCGCGCGTCCGCTTCAAATACTACTTCTGAGTTGGTTAAAGCAGAAAAAACGCCTGAATGTCAGGCGTTTTTTTATGGGTGTCTGGCAACGAATGTGCTGATGGCGTTGCCCGGCAGCGCTTCGCTTGCACGGGCCTGTGGTTACGTATAACTTATTGATGTTGATGGTTTTCGTAGGCCGGGTAAGGCGAAGCCGCCACCCGGCACATGTACAGCGAGATCAAGCCAGATAAAACACGTTTCTCAACTCGCTACTCACCGGGCTGTTGTCCGCGTTGGCGGGCATCACGTCACGCATATGCTTCCACCAGCGCTGGCAGATTTCCGTTTCGGCAACCGCATCCCAGCGCTCTTCCGACTCAATGTCGACCGTCGCAAACAGCAGGTTGCGTTCTTTATCGAGCCAGATGGCATAGTGGTGTGCGCCGTGCGCCTTCAGTGTCGCTTCCAGCTCGGGCCAGATGGGGTTGTGACGGCGCTGGTACTCTTCATGCGCGTCAGCATTGACCTGCATCACAAAGGCTTTGCGGATCATAATGCCTCCAGATACAGCTCGCGGACCTCGTCGCGGGTGGCACTGCGCGGGTTGCAGGGCGCGCACGGATCGGCGAGGGCTTTGTCCAGCCAGCCTTCGATATCCGCTTTGGTGACCCCGAGTTTGCTGAAGCCGGACGGAATACCGACGCGAGCGCTCAGAGCGCGAATAGCGTTGATCGCTTCCTTGCTGGCGGCCTCCTCACTCATATCGCGCGTGTCCACGCCCATGGCCTGTGCGACGCGGGCAAAGCGGGCCACGGCGTTCGGGCGGTTAAAGTTTTCGATAATCGGTAAAAGAATGGCATTACAGACGCCGTGCGGCAGGTTATGCGTTGCACCCGGCTGATGTGCCAGGGCATGAACCAGGCCGAGACCCGCGCTGTTAAAGGCCATGCCAGCGAGATACTGACCGAACGCCATCTGCTCGCGGGCCTCCAGATCGTGGCCGTTGTCGACCGCTTTCGGCAGCCACTGCGTAATCAGACGGATCGATTCCAGCGCGTTGGCATCGGTCAGCGGGTGCGCACCGACCGAAACATAGGCTTCTACCGCGTGCGTCAGCGCATCCATGCCGGTGGCCGCCGTGACGGAGGCCGGAATTTCCAGCATCACGCTGGCGTCATCGACCGCAATATCCGGAATAATATTCGGATCGATAATGACCTCTTTTACCTGACGCTCGCTGTTGATGATCACCGCGTTGCTGGTCATCTCAGCGGCGGTCCCGGCGGTGGTATTGATCGCCACCAGCGGCACGCCCGCGTTTTTGACTTTACCGACGCCGGAGTAAGCGGTCGATGGCGCAGGGTTGGCGGTCAGAATTTTTATCGCTTTTGCGGTATCAATCGGGCTACCGCCGCCGAAGGCAATCAGGTAATCGCATTGCGCATCCTGATACGCAGCGTAGCCCTTTTGTACCAGCGCTTCGGTGGGATTGGGGAAAACTTCATCAAACAGATGGTACGACATCTGATGCGCGTCCAGCGCGGTAAACAGGCTGTCCAGCAGGCCGAGTTTGACCAGCTGACCATCGGTGACGATCAGCGCCTTGCCCCACTGTTTGTCCGCAACCAGGTTTACCATACTGCTAATGGCACCTGCGCCGTGCAGGCTGATTTTCGGAAGTGCCAACATAAAGCTCATGATCATTCTCCTTAATGACATCCTTCAGGCTGCCGGGTTCACCCTCATCACGAACTTATGCCTTAATGCAGCTTGAATGATGTTATGTGTGTAGTAATGGCCCCGTCTGAATAAACGGGGCGCAGTGCGATTAAGCGTACAGTTCTAATGCGCTTGCCATCGGGGTAACGCCAAAGCGTTTGCCGAGGGCGATTAACTCTTCACGGGTGATAGTCTGTTTCATGCCGCCCATGGAAATCACTTTCACCAGCACCTCGGCGGATTTTTCAGCGGTATCGATCAGGCCGAAGGTTTCATCCAGCGTCGGGCCGCTGCCGAACACGCCGTGGAAAGGCCACAGCACCAGCGAATGCTGCTGCATATCCCGCGCCGTCGCCTGGCCGATCTCATCGGTGCCCGGCACCATCCACGGCAGAATGCCAACGCCGTCCGGGAAGACCACCAGACATTCGGTGCTGCCTTCCCACAGCTTGCGGGTGATCAGCGCGCTGTCATTTTCCAGCACATAGGTGAGGGCGATCAGGTTGGTGGCATGGCAGTGCATGATCACCCGGTCTTTACCGTTGGTTGCCTTGATGCGCTCGCAGTGGGAAAGGAAGTGCGCCGGTAATTCTGATGTCGGCACCGCGTCGTCGGTAAGTCCCCAGAGAATGTGGTAACCCGCGCCGTCGCTGTCCACTTTTACCACGCCAAGGCTGGCGGCTGGATCGAGCTGAACGTTGCGGAAGAATTTGCCGGAGCCGGTCACGATAAATGCGGTATTGGCGAGCAAAGGCATCGGCTGGCTTAGCGCAATGTAGCGCGGTTGCGCGTGGAAATCCGCCTGATAAGGCGCAACGTCGGCCTCATCAAGACGCAGCGTCAGGTTGCCGCCGTTGCGCTCGTCCCAGCCTTTCAGCCAGGCATCGGAGGTGGCTTTGATCATGCCCTGGACGAACCAGGAATGGGTAATGGTCTGCATCGTCTTCACTTTCCTTCAAAATGCCAGGTCGCGTTTTGCTTACCGGGCATGGGTTATCTGTTGAGCTGTCATGCCCGGTGGCGTTTTGCTTACCGGGCCTGCGGTTTTGCCTGGTAGCCTGTCCGTTACGTCGGGCGAATTTGTAGGCCGGATAAGCGCAGCGCCATCCGGCATGGGTTCACCCGCGCTGGCGTAAAATCTCTT
The DNA here is from genome assembly GCF_029319185.1 of Superficieibacter sp. HKU1. NCBI lineage: Bacteria > Pseudomonadati > Pseudomonadota > Gammaproteobacteria > Enterobacterales > Enterobacteriaceae > Superficieibacter > Superficieibacter sp. HKU1. Next base: position 4,722,173 of record NZ_CP119754.1, on the reverse strand, counting down.
TCTCATACCCGCGCACGTTATCCAGCCACTGACTGCCGGCTGGCGTATCGTGACGCTGGCAATACATCTCCCATACCGCCTGCCACGGCAGGGATTTTTGTTCTTCCAGCAGCGCCAGACGCGCGGTGTAATCACCCGCTTCTTCAAGCTGACGCAGCTGATCGGTCGGCTCCAGCAGGGCGCGCAGCAGGGCTTTTTTCATATTGCGGGTACCGATCACCCATGCGGCGATGCGGTTAATGGACGCATCAAAGAAGTCGAGACCGATATGCACGCGGTCAAACAGGTCATGACGAATAATTTCGCTGGCGATGGCCTGGGTTTCGTCATCCAGCAGCACCACGTGATCGCTGTCCCAGCGGACCGGACGGCTGACGTGCAGCAGCAGGCGCGGCACATACAGCATGGCGGCGGAGATTTTGTCGGAGATCACCTCCGTCGGATGGAAGTGGCCAGCATCCAGACACAGCGCGGTCTGACGGCTGGTGGCGTACCCCATATAGAACTCGTTGGAGCCGACGGTATAGCTTTCTGCGCCGATACCGAACAGCTTGCTCTCTACGGCATCAATATGATGCGCCGGGTCCAGCTTCTCGCTGATCACCTCATCCAGCGCGTCCAGCAGGCGCTGACGCGGGGCGAGGCGATCAACGGTGACGTCTTTCATCCCGTCAGGAACCCAGATATTCATCACCGACGGCGTACCCAACTGTTCGCCAAAGTAAGCGGAGACGCGGCGGCTGGCCTTACAGTGATCGATCCAGAACTGGCGAATCTCAGGATTAGCATGCGAAAGCGTAAAGCCATCGGCGCTCAGCGGATGGGAGAAGCAGGACGGGTTAAAATCCAGCCCCAGCTTGTTGGCTTTGGCCCACTCCACCCAGTTTTTAAAGTGTTCCGGCTTGATCTGGTCACGCGCGACCGGCGTTTCGGCTTCATGATAAATCGCATGCAGATTAAGACGCTTCGGTCCGGGGATCAGGCTAAACGCCAGTTCCAGATCGGCGCGCAGTTCAGCAGCATTACGCGCTTTGCCCGGATAATTCCCCGTAGCCTGAATACCGCCGGTAAGGCTGCCTTCCGGATTTTCAAATCCGGCAACGTCATCGCCCTGCCAGCAGTGCATGGAAACGGGCAGGCGATCGAGCTGGCGCAGCGCCTCCTCGACATTAATCCCTACAGCGGCGAACCGCTGTTTCGCGAGTTCCCAGGCGTGTTCTAATGGAGTGGTCATGCGCAAAGCTCCTTTGTCTGTCGTGTTGACTGAGAGGCCGCGACGTAGCGAGCGATCTCATTATCAGGATGAGGGGTGAAAGTGGTCAGGTCGTGGTTAGCAACCACCACCTTGCGAAAATCTGTGACGTCGCTCAGTTCATCCAGCGTCATAAGCTGGATGCCGATATTGCCGAGCGTGGAAGCTTCAATCGGTCCGGCGATCACCGTAATGCCGCAGGCGTCGGCGCAAAGCTGATTGAGCAGCTGGTTCTGGCAGCCACCGCCGACAATATGTAGCTGGCTGAACGGTTTGCCGCGCAGAGCGGCCAGCTCGCCCAGCACGTCGGCATACAGGATCGCGAGGCTGTCGAAAATGCAGCGTGCCAGTTCGGCATCGCTGATCGGCTCTGGTTGTCCGGCCTCTCGGCAGGCGGCCCGGATCTCCGCGCTCATGTTGCCTGGGTTAATAAAACGATCGTCATTGGGATTGATGACAAAGCGGCAGGCGGGCAGCGCGGCGGTACGGGCAATCAGCTCCGGCAAATCGGTAACCTGCTGTTCCGCCAGCACCCGCTGGAGCAGCCACAGGCCCATGATATTTTTCAGCACCCGATAACGCCCTTCCGCGCCGCCTTCGTTGGTGATATTGGCGGCCAGCGCGCTGTCGCTGGTATACGGCGTTTTGCTTTCAAAGCCCATCAGCGACCAGGTGCCGGAGGAGATCCACGCCGCGTCTTTCCCTTCCAGCGGAACGGCAATCACCGCGCTGGCGGTATCGTGACTGGCGACCGCCACTACCGGAATGGCATTCCCCTGCGGACAGGTCCAGTGGCCTATCACATTGCCGGGATGCGTGGGTTTGCCGAACCAGGCAGCGTTCACTCCCGTCCAGTCCAGCAGCGTTTCATCCCAGCTATCGGTATTAATATTGACCAGTTGGGTGGTGGTGGCGTTGGTATATTCCCAGTTCATTTGCCCGGTAAGGCGGTAACTGAAGTAATCCGGAATAAGCAGCGCATGAGCAACCTCGCGCGCCACCTCCGGTTGCTGGCGGACCAGCGCGTGAAGCTGATAAAGCGTATTAAACGGCAGGAACTGAATGCCGCTGCGGCGGTAAATTTCCGCCTTGCCGAGTTGAGTAAGCGCCTGCGCCATCACGCCGTCAGTGCGATTGTCCCGATAGGCGATGGGCAGGCCGACGCGTTCGCCCTGGCGGTTAAGCAGCACGTAATCCACGCCCCAGGTATCCACGCCAATACTGTCAATAACGATGCCTGCCTCGCACACGTTCTCCAGCCCACGGCGGATCTCAGCCTCCAGACTGTCGATATCCCAGCAGTCATAACCGTCCACTTTTTGCAGACGATTGACGAAGCGGTGCATTTCACGCAGTGCGAGGGTGCGTTGTTCACGGTCATAGCGTGCAAGCATTACTCGCCCGCTGGATGCGCCTAAATCGACAGCGACGCAATGGCGAAAAGTCATGATAGGGTCCTTCTGAGAGTCAATGCCCACAGTCTAAAAAAGGACGCCTGGTTCTACCTTCTTGTTACTGACAGGGGAAATTGGCCGCTGGCAAGAAAGCAAAGATGAACGTGAGGAAGCTCACATTTTGCTGCGAAAGGGGGGATGTGACCGCCGCCGCATTTCTGACGCTTTCCGTTCATTTCTTGAAAAATCGGCAGTGTTTGCATGCTTTGTCGTCAAAATTTCAAGATGAGAATGCGAGCGCTTAATTACTATGATGAGAATTCTTCTCACTGGTGGCAACGCTTATGACCGTACTTCACAGCGTGGATTTCTTTCCTTCGGGTAGTTCGCCAGTGGCGATCGAGCCGCGTCTTCCGCAGTCGGCCTTCCCGGAGCATCATCATGACTTTCATGAAATAGTGATTGTCGAACACGGTACCGGCATTCATGTTTTTAACGGCCAGCCGTATACCATCAGCGGCGGGACGATCTGTTTTGTCCGCGATCATGATCGTCATCTGTATGAGCACACCGACAATCTGTGCCTGACCAACGTGCTGTACCGTTCCCCGGATGCTTTTCAGTTTTTAAGCGGCCTGCATTTGCTGCTGCCGCAGGAGCAGAATGGTCAATACCCTTCACACTGGCGCGTTAATCAGACGGTGCTGACGCAGGTGCGGCAGCTTGTCAGCCAGCTTGAACCGAAAGACGACGCGGCGGATGCGCCGGAACGGGCGAATCGCGAACTGCTGTTTATGCAACTGCTGGTGCTGCTGCGTAAAAGCAGCCTGGCGGAAGGGGCAGAGGATAATGACGCCCGTCTGAACCAGCTGATCGCCTGGCTTGACGATCATTTTGCCGACGAGGTGTGCTGGGACGATCTGGCAGATCGTTTCTCGCTGTCGCTACGGACACTGCACCGTCAGCTCAAGCAATCCACCGGCCTGACTCCACAACGTTACCTGAACCGGCTACGTTTGATTAAAGCGCGCCATCTGCTGCGTCACAGTGACGAAAGCGTGACGGATATCGCTTATCGCTGCGGGTTCGGCGACAGTAATCACTTTTCGACCCTGTTTCGCCGCGAGTTCTCGTGGTCTCCGCGCGATATTCGTCAGGGGCGCGACGAAATTCTTCAGTAACGCGAAGACAATCAACGTTTTTAGCCACCCGGCAGACGATAATGACCGGCCATTCGTCGCGGAGGTGATCCTGCTGTGGGCCAGTTAATTCTTCGTAAAGCCGACTTTTTCACCAGCGTCGGACAGGCCGTCGCCGTTGCGGATCGCTATCCGCAAAACGTCTTTGCTGAACATACTCACGAGTTTTGCGAACTGGTGCTGGTATGGCGCGGCAATGGCCTGCACGTCCTCAATGACCGTCCGTACCGCATCACGCGCGGCGATCTGTTTTATATCCGCGCCGAAGACAAACACTCTTATGCGTCGGTCAACGACCTGGTATTGCAAAATATTATCTACTGCCCCGATCGGTTAAAACTTAATGTCGACTGGGGCGCGCATATTCCCGATTTTAGTGGACCTGAAAGGCGCGCGCACTGGCGGCTTAGCAGTAGCGGAATGACGCAGGCCCGCCAGGTCATCGCCCAGCTCGAACATGAAAGTATCCACCATGACGCGCAGGCCAATGACATGGCTGAACTGCTCTTTGCGCAGCTGGTGGTGCTGCTGAAAAGACACCGCTATACCACCGATAATTTATCGGCGACCTCGCGCGAGCCGCTACTGGATAAGCTGATCACCGCGCTGGCAGGAAGTCTGGATACGCCTTTCGTACTCGACACCTTTTGCGAACAGGAGCAGTGCAGCGAGCGCCCCCTGCGCCAGCAGTTTCGCAGCCAGACGGGGATGACCATCAGCCAGTATCTGCGTCAGCTGCGTATTTGCCACGCGCAATATCTCCTTCAGCATACTGAAATACTGATTGGCGACATCGCCATGCAGTGCGGTTTTGAAGACAGCAATTATTTTTCGGTCGTATTTAACCGGGAAATAGGGATGACGCCAGGACAATGGCGTCATCGCAGCCGCGACGGAACGGCGGTAAATATAAATATGATGAATGATTAACGGAGGGTAAATAACATTCGCAATATCGCGGGCGAAAATTAAAATAAATCTCTGTGCTATAAATCACATTTGTTTGCGGAAATTTCGTTTTATAATGAGCTATTCACTCCTGGAGGTAGAATGTTAGCCATTATCATTTTGCTATTTATATTCTCCGCTGCTTTTTTGTTATCGCGAGATAACAAAGGTAACGTCGCGCTTGATGATATTTGTTGGCTAAATTCACCTGACGATCTTTCCGACGTTGACCTGTTTTCCGCCGACTGTCCGCATTATCAAATGTCGCAGGAATGGTCCCGTTTATGGGATTGTACCGGGCAGGCATTACGCGCCCGCTTCCACCGGCACAAACACTATCTCGCGGCGTTTTTGCCGTCGCCTTGTCAGCGCGTGTTATGTTGCCGTAAACGCGATGAACTGCGTTTTAGTTTCCGTATATCCAGCCTGCGCCAGCTAATCGCTTGCCGCCATGCCAGCGGTGCCGATTGCCATCACGCAGGCCAACCTGGTTTCATCCACAAAGCACAATGCGCGTTTTCGCCATTGTGCTTTTTTTTGTCTGAACAAACCTGAGAGGCTGAATGATGTTTATTGTTTGTGTTGCTGCTTGTCCGACCGGTGTTGCCCATACTTACATGGCTGCGGAAGCGCTTGAAATAACGGGGAAAAAGCGGGGTCACGAGGTTAAAGTTGAAACCCAGGGCAGCATGGGAGCGGAGAATGAGATCCTTGACGAGGATCTGGCGCGGGCCGATGCGGTGATTATTGCCGCCGATGTCGCCATCAGCGGTAAAGAACGTTTTGCAGGGCTGGTTAAGCTGGAGTGCAGCGTCTCCGATCCGATTAAATTTGGGGATGCGGTCTTTGAGGCCGTTGAACAGGAGGTTGCGCATGGCTAAGTTTCAGGGAGGAGGCGGCAAGCTTTCAGCGGGCGCGGAAGTGAAAAATGCCATTATGACCGGCGTGTCGTGGATGCTTCCTTTTGTCATTGCCGGGGCGGTCATTATGGGGATCGCGCGTATTGGCGCATCGATGTACGGCATTGATAATATCTGGGATGCCAGCCATGAACAGGCTGCCAGCCTGGTCGTACAGGTACTGCATCGCTTCGATGGTTTCGGCGGGCTGGCGCTGTCGTTAATGCTGCCGGTAGTGGCAGGTTATATCAGTTTTGCTCTTGCCAATAAGCCGGGCATCGCGCCGGGGATGGTGGGCGGGTTACTGGCGAGCAGTCTGGGTACTGGCTTTCTGGGAGCGCTGGCCGCCGGGTTCGTTGCGGGATATATCGTCCGGGCGCTCACCACATATATCAAATTACCTAAAGCACTGGCCTCTGCCGGGCCAATTTTTATCCTGCCGGTCGGCGGGACGTTGCTGACCTGCATTGTGATGGCGTTTGTTATTGGCACGCCGCTGGCGGCGCTTAATCACGGTATGGAGCATTGGCTGCTGTCGATGTCCGGTACCAATAAAGTGCTGCTGGCCGCGGTAATTGGCGGCATGGTGGGCTTTGACCTCGGCGGTCCGGTGAACAAGGCGGCGGTCACCACCGCGATGGCGCTCCTGGCTTCCGGAATTTACGATCCCAATACCGCTGCGCAGGTTGCTATTATCGTACCGCCTATCGGCCTGGGCGTTGCCACGCTGCTGTGGGCAAAACGCTTCCCGGAATCGCTGCGTGAAGCGGGCAAGGCGTCCACGCTGATGGGGCTGATTGGCGTCTCGGAAGGGGCCATTCCTTTCGCGCTGTCCAATCCTAAAATCATTGTGGTGAACATGATCGGCTCTGCGATCGGCGCGTCAATGGCGGTAGGACTGGGTGCGGTGAACCAGGCGCCTATTTCCGGGTTTTACGGCTGGCTGGCGGTGGAGAACTGGCCGATATATGTTCTCTCCATCGCCTGCGGCTCCGCGATTATCGCCTGTGGATCGCTGCTGGTATTTCGCAATGCACCGGGCGAAGCCATTAAAACAGAAATGACGGCACCTAAATTTAAAGCCAGTCGTTAATATAACGATATATTAACGGCGGTTCGTCACTAATCATGAAAATTAACGGGTAATTATCCGTGGTATTTTCTCGCCCCTAAAAAAGGCAGGAATAAAGATGAAAACAGTTCATTTGATCCAACATACGCACTGGGATCGCGAGTGGTATTTCACTGAAAACGATTCTCGCGCCGTACTTTATTATTTTATGGCCGATTTACTGCAACGCCTGGAAGCCGATGAATCATTAGGTCCATTTATACTTGATGGGCAGACCGTGGTGCTGGAAGATTATTTTACTGTCGCGCCTGAAAACCGTGCGCGGGTGCAAAAACTGATCGCCGGGGGAAGGCTGCTTATCGGTCCGTGGTATACACAAACTGATTTCTTAGTGGTCGGCGCAGAATCCATTACCCGCAATTTGCTGCTGGGCATGGCGGACTGCGACGCACCGGGAAGCCGGATGTCCGTGGGTTACGTACCCGACTCCTTCGGCCAGAGCGCCCAGTTGCCGATGTTCCTGGCGCAGTTTGCGATGGATCGCGCGGTGATCTGGCGCGGCTGGTGCGAGCACGACGTGGCCGCCAGCGAGTTTCGCTGGCAAAGCGCTGACGGCAGTTGCGTCACCACCGCCGTGCTGCCGTGGGGGTATGGCTGCGCGAAATGGCTGCCCACCGACGCGCAAAAGGCCTCGCAGGTGCTACCCGATATTGTACAAAAACAGGCGAAATTCAGTACCTCCGGGCACATTTTGCTCCCCAACGGTAACGATCAGTCCCCCTTTGAGTATGGCGTTCCGGCGATGCTCGATGCGCTTAATACGCAGCAGTCCGACTACCATTTCGTGCGCAGCGATTTTAGCCGCTATTTTGCGGCGCTGGAACGGACGGGAGCCGAACTGGTGACGTTCGAGGGTGAGTTACTCAGTCCGAAATATATGCGTATTCATCGCGGCATTTTCTCAACGCGTATGGATATCAAACAGGCTAATGCCCGGCTGGAGAACTTTCTTAGCCAGCAGCTTGAACCGTTATTGAGCGTGGTCTGGCAGCTGGGGCTGCCCTATCCGCAAACGGCGGTGGAGAATATCTGGCGTGAGGCAATGAAATCCCACGCCCATGACAGCATTGGCGGCTGTAATGCCGATCGCGTCAATGCGATGGTGAAAGCGCGTCTGACCTCCGGCCAGGAATCCGCCGATCAGCTTTTCGGGCTCAACATGAAAATGCTGGCGGAAGGGATCGCCGCGCGGCAGCAGGGCAAAAAAATCATCGTCTTTAACCCGCTGCCTTACGCGCGCGACGGGCGAGTGGCGCTGACGATTTACGTCCCTGGCACCGATTTTGCCATCGTCGATGACGCGGGGCAGCCGTGCCGCTGGCAAATTGTGCAGGAAGAACAGCAGGATATGTCGATAATTGTGCAGGAGCTTTCCAACAGTACCACCACGGTGTGGTATCGCAAATGCGACATTATCCTCGAAGCAAAAGCCCTGCCTGCCTGCGGTTATCAAACCTTTTATCTTCAGGAGAATGTGCCTGCCGGGTTTACCGTGCCGCAAGAAACGATTGCTGCCCTCGATAACCCGTGGCTGCGCCTGACGCTGGCGGACGGAAACATCTCGCTGCTCGACAAACGCAGCGGCAAACAGTGGAACTCTGTTCTGCGGCTGGTTGATGGCGGCGATGCGGGGGACAACTATAACTACTCCCCGCCGGAAGATGACTGGCGGGTCACCAGCGACGGCGCAATGGTATCCGCTACCTGGCAGCGGGATGCGCTGGCCGATACGCTTAATCTGAGCTGGCGCATCGCTGCGCCGCAGGATCTGTCTGCCCGCCAGCAGCACCAGCGTAACGGACAACTTGACGTCAGCATGACGATCGTCCTCGATCGCGATCGCCCGCTGCTGGATGTGCAGGTGCGGATCGACAACACCCTGCGCGATCATCGGCTCCAGCTGGAGATCCCCACCGGCATCAGCGGGATGTTCCATTTTGCCGATCAGCCCTTTGGCCTGATCCGCCGGGAAAACCGTCCGCAGGCGCTGGATATCTGGCAGCAGGAGCAGTGGACGGAAGCGCCCGCGTCGCTGTGGCCGATGCAAAGCCTGGCGATGATGCATGACGAACAGCACGGCATGTGCGTGGTCACCGACGGGCTGCGCGAGTATGAAATCCCCGCCGACCGTTCCGATACGCTGGCGATTACCCTGCTGCGCAGCGTCGGCTGGCTGGGGCAGCCAAATATGCCGTGGCGTCCGGGGCGCGCCTCCGGCATGGTGCTCCCTTCGCCGGACTCGCAGTTGCCTGGCCGTTTTGAGTGTCACCTGGCGCTGGTGCCGCTGCATCAGGGGCCGGACGCGGCGTTCTGGCGTGACGTCGAGCGCTGGCGTACACCCGCTTCCGGCTGGCTGGAATCCGGCTGGTCACGCTTTAAAACCAATCCTCACGGCATGCGCTTCCCGGCAACGTACAGCCTGCTGCGCTGGGATACCCCGCTGCATTTCAGCACGCTGAAGAAAGCGCAGAATGAGGAGGCGCTGATCCTGCGCGGCTGGAATCCGGGTACCGCGCCACTCGACGGTGGCAAACCCGTACTCTCTGGCGACCTGACATACGTAACGCTGGCGGAAACGCCGCGTCCGGGAAGCCATCACCCTGTTCAGCCCTGTTCGCCAGTCACCTGGCGAATGACTCCTGCGGAAAAAGGAAAATCCGATGCGTAAAATAGCGTTTGTGTGCCCCCTCGAAAACGGACTTCATGCCCGGCCTGCGGCCGAATTGCAACAGCGCGTGGCGCAATGTCATTCCCGCGTCACGCTGCATAATCTGCGTAACCAGCGGCAGGTCGATGCCGGAAGCGTACTGGCGCTCATCGGCGCAGATGTGCTTCACCACGATGCGTGCGAACTGCATATTGACGGTGAGGATGAGCAGGACGCCTGGCAGACGCTGAGCGCATTTATTACGCGCGAACTGGCGGAATGCGACGGGCCGCTCGTCTCTGTGACGAGCCATCAGGAACGGCCGTTGCCCGTGTTTCTGGCCGCCACCACGTCCATCTGCCTGCGGGGTAACGGCATCAGTCCGGGCCTGGCAAGCGGGGGGGCGGTGCCTCTGGGCGCGGTGGATTTGCCGCAGCTTGCTGAGCAGGAAGCGCCGGAAGACGCTGGCTTCCAGCAGCAGCGGCTGGCGCATACGCTGGCGGTCACCCGCACGCAGCTAAAAGAGGAGTGCCGCCAGGCGCAGGGCGAGGCCGCATCGGTGCTCGGGGCGCATATCACCTTGCTGCAGGATGCGATGCTGGAAAAAGTGCTGCTCTCGCCCCCTGCCGCACGCAACGCGCTGGCGGCGCTGGCGTGCGCCATTGACGGGCTATGCCAGCCATTACGCAAAAGTCAGAGCCAGTATTTGCAGCAGCGGGCGCTGGATTTACAGGATCTCGGTCTGCGCCTGGCCGCGAATCTGACCGAACGCCCGCTGTTTACCCTGCCGGATTTACAGCAGGATTCCATCATCATCAGCGCCGGACTGATTACGCCAGGTCAATTTCTTGCCCTGCGCGGTCCTCATCTGAAAGGCATTGTGATGGGTGAGGGCGGCGAAACCTCCCACACGGTGATCCTCGCCCGTTCCTTCGGCATCCCGCTCTTATGCATGCCGAACGCGTCTGTGCCTGCGGGTGCCCCGCTGCTGATTGACGCGCGTTATGACGTGCTGATCGTCGCGCCGGATGCCTGTGCTGAGCAGTGGCGCGACCTGGAAGAGGACAAAATCGCACGCATTGCCCGGCGACTGGAACCGCTCACCCGAACGGCAGGCGTCAGCCGCGACGGAGAACGCGTGAAACTGCTGGCGAATATCGCCCTGGCTGACGAAGCGGAAAATGCGTTCGCGGCGGGTGCGGAAGGGATTGGCCTGTTTCGCACCGAAATGTTGTTTTGTGAGCGAAGCGCGCCGCCGGATGAAGAAGAACAATATCAGGCGTACCGGCATGTACTGACGCTGGCGCAGGGCAAGAAAGTCGTGATCCGCACGCTGGATATCGGCGGCGATAAACCCTGCGACTATTTAAAGCTTCCGCAGGAAGATAACCCGTTCCTCGGCTGGCGGGCAGTCCGCCTTTATCCGGCGTTTGCGGCCATTTTCACCGGTCAGGTACGGGCGTTGCTGCGTGCCAGCGCGGCAGGGCCGCTGGATATCATGGTGCCGATGGTGGCAACGCTTGAAGAAATTAAATGGCTGCACGCCCGCTTTCATCATGTAGCGGAACAGCTCCACGCGGAAGGCGTCGCCGTCGGCGAATGGCGCTTAGGCATTATGGCGGAGGTGCCGTCTGCGCTGTACCTGCTGGAAAGAGCGGCGAAATGGATTGATTTTGCCTCCATTGGCAGCAACGACCTGGTGCAGTATTTCCTCGCCTGCGACCGGGGCAATCCGCACGTTCGTCATCTGTACAACTACTGCGATCCGGCTTTCCTGATGCTGCTTAACGAGATGGCGAGGCGGACAAACGTGGAACTCTGCCTGTGTGGCGAAATGGGCGGCGATCCGGCGGTGATGCCGCTGCTGCTGGGGGCAGGACTGCGGCAGATCAGCATGTCCGCCGGGCGAATTGCCGGGGCGAAAAAGCAGCTGGCTTCGCTGGAGATGGATGACTGCCGGAAGACATTGCAGCGGGCATTGGCCTGTGAAAGTGCGGCGGAAGTGACCGCACTACTGCATGAAGCATCGGCGGCCAGCGTACAACCCGTTTTCGATCCGGCCCTGTTATTGCTGGATCGGGACGTCACCAGCAAGGCGGAAGCCATCAAGCTGCTCACGGATAATCTTGAGGTTGAACAGCGGGTGCGCTCGGGCGTGGACGTCGAGACTGCCATCTGGCAGCGGGAAGCGGTTTTTTCCACCGCGCTCGGCTTTGCGGTCGCCATCCCGCACTGTAAATCCGCAGCGGTACTGAACAGCAGCGTGTCGTTAATGCGCCTGAAGACGCCGTTATCGTGGGGAGAGGGGGTAGACGTCTCGCTGGTGATCATGCTGACGGTGAGCGAGCAGGAGAAGGGCGATCACATGAAAATCTTCTCGCGGCTGGCCCGCAAGCTGATGCATGACGATTTCCGCCAGCAGCTATTGCAGGGCAGAGATGCCGGTGACATGACCGCACTACTTGAGCGCGAACTGACACTCTGAGGCACGTTTGCCCGGTAGCGTGGCTATCGGGCAGTTAAGGATGGATTCGTTATGCCGCATCATCAAAAAAACACTTCCGGCGCTTTTGCGCTGCTCTCTGCCGTCTTTTTTTACTGGGGATTGCTGACCTCCATTAACAGTGCGCTAATTCCCTTTTTCAGAACCACGTTCTCGCTCTCATGGCGTGACGCCATGCTGGTGAACGTTGCTTTTTATCTGGCCCCGTTTGCGATCTGTTTTCCGGCTTCGGCGTGGATGAACCGCGTTGGCTATCGTCGGGCGCTGACTTTTGCCCTGTGCCTCGCTTTCGGCGGCGCGCTGGTCATTGTTTTTTCGCTGTGGACGACGCTTTTCGCACTGTGTCTGGCGGGTATTTTCATCCTTGCGATGGGCGTGGCCGCCATGCAGGTGGTGGCAAATCCTTACGTCACCCGGCTGGGAGCGCCTGAAAACGCGCCCGGCAGGCTGAGCCTGGCGTCATCGATCAACTCCTGCGGCGCGACGCTTGCGCCGGTACTGCTGGCCGCGGTACTGGCGCTGACGGTTTCAGCTTCAACAACGGCAATTGCGGGTCTGTATATCGGAATGATGCTGACCGGCCTGCTGCTGTTTTTTTTGCTGCATACCAGCCAGATGCACGACTTTCGCAATGTAACGATCGCGCAACCGGGCCGCTGGCGCTATCTGTGGCAACAGCCGCAGTTCCGTTCCGGGGTGGCCGGGATTTTTGTCTATGTTGGCGTTGAGGTTAGCCTGGGCACCACTCTTCTGAGCTACCTCAACGAGGCGTCACTGGGCGGTTTTTCTCGGGCAACGGCCACGTCGCTGGTGGCTTTTTATTGGGGCGGTGCGTTAATCGGCAGACTGCTGTACGGGCTGTGCGCCCGCTATTGTCATCCCCGGCGGATGTATTGCGGCTGCGTGACGGGCGCTATCGTGCTGACGCTTGCGGCGATCGTACTGGCCAGCCGCGCGGGGGGCTACTGCCTGCTGATGGTCGGCGTGATGAACTCGGTGCTATACCCGATTATTTTTTCCCGCACCTTAAGCGGGTTGCAGGATGAGGCTGCGCGGATCTCGGCCTGTTTAATTATGGCTGGCATTGGTGGCGGGGCGATCCCGTTTATTCAGGGAACGGTCATTGATATCGCCGGCCTGAAGATGAGCTTTCTGGTGCCGGAATGCTGTTACCTGTTTCTGCTGTTCAATGGTGCCCGCCACTCGTCGTAACCGATGTCCCCCTGCCGTGCCAGCAGGGGGCATCCATTACCCCGCCATGCCCAGCCCGACAATATTCGCCGCGACGATAATCACCACGCAGCCGAGGCTCAGCACGCTGACCGGACGACGCCCGGCGTTGTTCCACTCTTTCAGGACCAGACCCACAATCCCACCGCACAGCACGTAGAAACTCATATGCAGCATCCAGCTGACATAATCGTACTGCGCCGGAATACGCGCGTGGCCCCAGGCATAGAAGAAGAACTGCAAATACCACATTAACCCGCCGAGTGCTGATAGCAGGATGTTGCTGACGATCAGCGGTTTCGCCAGCGAGAAGTCCGCTTTTACCGACAAACTCTTCACTTTTGCCAGACGAATAAAGCAGAAGCCAAGGTTGATCAGCGCGCCGCCACCCATAATTACCACGTAGCTTGGCAGTGCGACGTACAGGGAATCGACGCCCAGTGCCGCCGCCGCGTCATGCATTGGCTTCGCGGCATTCATCGCAAACGACATGCCAGCGGAAAAAATCCCGCACATTACCGCCAGCAGGAGCCCTTTTTTCAGATTGAATTCTTCCGCTTCAATACCCATCTGGCGTTCTTTAAGCCGACCCGCGTGGGTAACAATCCCCACGCCCACCAGCGCAACCAGCACGCCCAGCAGCGTCATTCGGCCACCGCGAGTGTGGATCAGAATGTCGAAATTGCCGTTCAGAATAGGCGTCATCAGCGTGCCGACAATCAGCGTGATGCCAATCGCAATACCAATGCCCATCGACATGCCGAGGTAGCGCATGGTCAGGCCATAGTTGATGTTACCAATGCCCCACATCGCGCCAAAGAGAAACACGGGCAGCAGCGTGGAGGCACTAAAAGAACCGTAATACGCCCAGAAGTCAGGCAGGAGGATGGCGCTAATCGTCCAGGGTAAAATCAGCCAGGAAACGGTACCGCCGACCGACCACATGGTTTCCCACGACCAGCCTTTGACTTTTTTAAACGGGGCATAGAAACAGGCGGCACTGGCTGCGCCTATCAAATGCCAAAGAATACCCATCGTAATCATGTTACTCATGCATTTATCCTCATCTTTTTTATGGCCGGTAAAACCTCCCCGACCCGATGAGTGTAAAAATTGCGCGCTGAAGTAACCTTCAGCGGATTGCCGCGTTGCGTCGCACACTGGCAATGAACCGAGTAATCGAATGAGCAAGCTCACAATTTTTGCTTCATAACTGAAAGTTATAACCTTATTAAAACTACGGCATTGATAAACATTTTCAATATCATTTAATTAACTATAATGAACCAACTGCTTACGCGGCGTTAACACATCTGCCGCCCGACAATAATGGAGATGATTATGAGCTATACACTGCCATCCCTGCCGTATGCCTACGATGCCCTTGAACCGCATTTCGATAAGCAGACGATGGAGATCCATCACACCAAACATCACCAGACCTATGTCAATAACGCCAATGCCGCGCTGGAAAGCCTGCCGGAACTGGCTAACCTGCCGGTAGAAGAGCTGATCGCCAAACTGGATCAGGTCCCGGCAGACAAGAAAACCGTGCTGCGCAACAACGCTGGCGGCCACGCTAACCACAGCCTGTTCTGGAAAGGTCTGAAAAAAGGCACTACCCTGCAGGGCGATCTGAAATCGGCTATCGAGCGCGATTTCGGTTCCGTGGAAAAATTCAAAGAAGAGTTTGAGAAAGCGGCCGCTACCCGCTTTGGTTCTGGCTGGGCATGGCTGGTGCTGAAAGACGACAAACTGGCTGTGGTTTCTACCGCTAACCAGGACTCTCCGCTGATGGGTGAAGCCGTCGCCGGCGTTTCTGGCTTCCCGATCGTCGGTCTGGACGTGTGGGAACATGCTTACTACCTGAAATTCCAGAACCGTCGCCCGGACTACATCAAAGAGTTCTGGAACGTGGTCAACTGGGATGAAGCTGCAGCGCGTTTTGCAGCGAAGAAATAAGTCTTCCGACTGATACTCTGCACTGAGGTGTAGAGCATAAGCCTCCGCAGGCGCTGCCGCGGGGGCTTTTTTTATGCCGTGTTTCAGGGTGCTATGGTGATCTGCATCAAATAAAAAACAATGATCCATTAAAATAGAAACTGCGTTTCAATTTGTGTGTTCAGGATCACTTTTATAGTTTCCCTGAATGATTATCTTCCTTTCATCGATACGGGAGCACGGTCTGGCTGAAGTGTTCTCGCCCATAAAAATCGCCCCATTTTTATGTTTACAGGTGAAGAAGATGCAGATTAAACGCAAGATTGAAAAAATTCCGGGCGGCATGATGCTCGTCCCGCTGTTCCTGGGCGCGCTGTGCCATACCTTTGCGCCGGGGGCAGGAAAATACTTCGGATCGTTCACCAACGGTATGATTACCGGGACGGTGCCAATTCTGGCGGTCTGGTTTTTCTGTATGGGCGCATCAATCAAGCTGAGCGCAACGGGGACGGTGCTGCGTAAATCCGGCACGCTGGTAGTGACCAAGATTGCAGTGGCCTGGCTGGTGGCGGCGATTGCCTCGCGCATCATTCCGGAGCACGGTGTGGAGGTAGGGTTCTTCGCCGGACTTTCCACGCTGGCGCTGGTGGCCGCGATGGACATGACCAACGGCGGACTCTACGCCTCCATTATGCAGCAGTACGGCACCAAAGAAGAAGCGGGCGCATTTGTCCTGATGTCGCTGGAATCCGGTCCGCTGATGACCATGATTATTCTGGGTACCGCAGGTATTGCGTCGTTTGAACCACACGTTTTTGTCGGTGCGGTCTTACCTTTCCTGGTAGGTTTTACGCTGGGTAATCTCGACCCGGAATTACGGGAATTTTTCAGCAAAGCGGTCCAAACGCTGATCCCTTTCTTCGCCTTCGCACTGGGTAACACCATTGATTTAAGCGTGATTGCGCAAACCGGACTGCTGGGTATTCTGCTGGGCGTGGCGGTGATTGTTGTGACCGGTATTCCGCTGATTATTGCTGATAAACTGATTGGCGGCGGTGACGGTACGGCGGGAATTGCCGCATCCAGTTCGGCGGGTGCTGCGGTGGCAACGCCGGTCCTGATCGCTGAAATGATCCCGGAATTTAAACCGATGGCCCCTGCGGCTACCTCGCTGGTCGCCACATCGGTGATTGTGACCTCCATTCTGGTGCCGATCCTGACCTCCATCTGGTCGCGGAAGGTGAAAGCCAGAGCGGCAAAAGCCGAAGCCGCAAAAGCGCATGTGCTGGGAGCGGTGGAATAATACGTAGCCTTTCTGAAAAAGCCCGGTCAGCGCTGCTGCCGGGCTTTTTCTTTTACCCCCTGATATCAAACACTTTATCAATCGTGCGGCATTCATGCTCGTTTAATGCGCCTCCCGCATTCCGCGATACGCCGGTGCAATAGCCGAATTTACGCGATACCACGGTCTTAATCGTTGAGACAAAATCATCACCAATTGCATAGATGGACATATAAGTGCCGATGCTCTGCTGTATCTCACGCAACGTCTGTAAATCGCCTTGCTTAAACGCCTCGCGGGCACTGACAAATAGCTCCGGCATCACATTGTTTAAGCCGGAGATCACGCCCGCGCCGCCCGCCAGCAGGTTGGGGATGTAATATTCGTCATAACCGGAAAGTACGGCAAAATCCTCACGCACGGCGCGGGTCGCCTGGATCATACTGCGGGTATGAGACTGGCAGTCGACGGTATCTTTAATTCCGGCAAAGTGCGGGAATTCAGCGGCGAGGGTGGCAATCAGATCCGGCGTCAAATCGCAGCCGGTGCGTGCCGGAAAGTTATAGGCAAACCAGTTGCCGCCGAGAGTATTGCCAAGCTGACGGAAGTAACTGAGAAGCTGTTTTGGCGTTTGTCCGTAATAGTAGGGGGGTAAGACCATCACGGCATCGTAGCCTACGCGGTACGCCTCCTCTGCCATGCGCTGAATATCGTTCATACAGGTCGATGACACGTTGGCAACCATCTTAAGCGAACTCATCGCCCTGGCCTCGCGAATTAAGGTTAATCGCTCTTCCAGCGTGAAAGACGCAAACTCACCGATGCTGCCCATCAGCAGAATCACGTCAATGTTTGCTCTGGTCAGGCGTTGAAGATGCTGCTTCAGGCCGTTCAGGTCGAGCTTTCCATCATCATCCAGTGGCGTAATGGCAGGGCACCAGACGCCAGCAAATTGCGATTGTACCGTCACGTTGACTCCTTATTATGAAATGCCGTTTCAAAATCATTTTAATAAATAGCATGTCTGGCAACGCGCCATGTGAACGTGGTTCGCATTTTGGAAGGTACGGGTAAAAAATATGGTTTAATGGAGCAAATTTGTCGGTAAGAGAGAAGCAGATGCGATATCCGGTTGAGGTATTTACTGGCAGGGTTCAGGACTATGAAGGAAGCCGTCCCAGCGCCATTGCGAAAGTGCAGGTGGCGGGCGAACTGACGCTGACGGAGCTGGGGCTGGTCGGTGATGAGCAGGCAGAAAGCAAAATCCACGGCGGACCCGACCGCGCGCTGTGCCACTACCCTCGGGAGCATTATCGCCACTGGGCGCGTGAGTTTCCTGAGCAGGAGGATCTGTTTGTGGCCCCCGCGTTTGGTGAGAATCTGTCAACCGAGGGGCTGAACGAGCAGAACGTGTTTATCGGCGATATCTTCCGGTGGGGCGAGACTTTCATTCAGGTTACTCAGCCGCGCTCGCCTTGCTTTAAGCTTAATTTTCACTTCGGTATCAGCGACATGGCCTCCATCATGCAGGCGAGCGGCAAAACCGGCTGGCTGTACCGGGTGATTGCTGGTGGCAACGTTTCCGCTGAAGCGCCGCTGGTGCTGGCGTCGCGGGTGAGTGATGTGACGGTACATGAAGCCGGGGTGATTGCCTGGTCAATGCCGTTTGATGATGAGCAGTATCATCGTTTGCTGTCGGCGGCAGGGCTATCGGCCAGCTGGACGCGCACCATGCAGAAGCGGCGCACCAGCGGCAAGATCGAGGATAATTCGCGACGGTTGTGGGGGAAATAATCGTTTTCGCTGACTGGTATTATGACTACGGTGTTAATGTCCTGGCAGCGTAAGCATCACCATGATGGCTCGCGCTGCCAGATACCTGACCACTGCTCGGTAACGTTAACGCCCTTTTGCCAGGTATTGCGCCATCTCGGCTTCCGGGACCATGCCGCCACCGGTGGCCCAGACCAGGTGAGTGGCGTTGTTGAACTGCTCTGTGCTGAAAGCGTGCACCTGCTGATACGCCGCTGAGCTGCAGATGCGCTGCGGACCAGCCATTCCCGCCAGTGCCGACGGTTCCAGATGAATCTCTTCTTCCTGCGCCAGCCAGCCCAGCATGTCGTACATTGCCTGATCGTCAAGCGTATACAGGCCATCGAGCAGCCGCTCCATTGCACGTCCTACAAAACCAGAGGCGCGCCCCACCGCCAGACCGTCAGCGGCCGTCAGGTTATCAATACCTATATCCTGCACGGAGATTTCATCGTGTAAGCCGGTATATACCCCCAGCAGCATACATGGCGAGTGAGTTGGCTCAGCAAAGAAGCAGTGGACGTTATCGCCAAATGCCAGCTTCAGGCCAAAGGCCACACCGCCAGGGCCACCGCCAACACCGCAGGGCAGATAGACAAACAGCGGGTGTCCGGCATCCACCACGCGTCCTTGTTGTGCGAACTGATCCTTCAGGCGCTGTCCGGCTACCGCATAACCTAAAAATAGCGTGCGCGAGTTTTCATCGTCGATGAAAAAGCAGTTTGCATCGGACTCTGCCGCTTTGCGGCCTTGCTCCACTGCCACGCCGTAATCTTCTTCGTATTCCACGACCGTTACACCGTGACTGCGCAGTTTGGCTTTTTTCCATGCCCGGGCATCAGCAGACATATGTACCGTGACCTTAAAGCCAATGCAGGCGCTCATTATACCAATTGACAGTCCGAGGTTACCGGTTGAGCCGACGGCGATACTGTACTGGCTAAAGAACCGTTTTAACGCTGGCGAAAGCAGCACGCTGTAGTCATCTTCAGTCGTTATCAGCCCCGCTTCCAGCGCCAGTTTTTCTGCGTGGGTCAGTACTTCATAGATACCGCCACGGGCTTTGATGGAACCGGAAATCGGCAGATGGCTGTCTTTTTTCAGCAGCATTTCGCCACTGATGTTTTGCCCATACTCTTGTTCCAGCCGTTTTTGCATGGCCGGTATGGCCACTACATCGGATTCGATAATTCCACCGGTGGCGGCCGTTTCCGGAAATGCTTTTGCCAGGTATGGCGCAAAACGGGTCAGGCGGGCATGAGCGGCTTTTACGTCCTGAGCCGTCAGGCCAACATACGGTAAACCTTCCGCAAGAGAGGTGGTTCCCGGATTAAACCAGGTTGTTTCTTTCAGGGCGACCAGATCCTCCACTAAAGGATACCGGGCGAGGAGTTTTTGCATGTTTTCCATAGGACGTCTCTTTGCGTTTAGATAATAAAGGAAAGCAGGAATGTGGCGGCCAGTGCAACGACCGACGCAATCAATGTTGCGGTTGTATAGTATTTAAATGTCTCATTAAGGGTTGCCCCGCAATACTGCTTCACCAGCCAGAAGAGAGAATCGGTGACGATAGTGCAGCCAATGGCACCAGAACCGATGGCAATGGCGATGATCTCCGGGCTAACGTTGGGATAGAGCGGCAGCATTGGCGCGACAATCGCCGTTGCGCCCATCATCGCCACCGTTGCGGAACCAACCGCTGCGTGCAAAATCAGCGCTACCAGCCAGGCCAGCAGAATGGGGTGCATATCCATATTAGAGAGGATCACCGCCAGAGTGTCCGCCAGTCCGCTGCTCTTCAGGATCGCATTGAATGCCCCTCCTGCGCCGATAATCAGCAGAATGTTAGCAATAGAGCCAAAGCCGTTTTCAGTATGAGTCAACAATATGCTCATACCCATATGCTGGCGCACGCCGAGAATGTAATAAGCAAAGAAGACGGCAATAAACATCGCGGTAATTGGGTTGCCGATAAACTCCAGCAGCGTATACAGCGCGCCGTCTTTAGCCATATTCAATTCAGCGACGGTTTTCACCAGCATCAGAGTGATGGGGAGCAGGACGGTGAACAATGCGGCGCTCAGCGATGGAAGCGTCTGTTCATCACGCACTTTCAGCGCGGCAAACTCTGCCGGTACCGGTTTGAACGGCAGACGGTTGCCGAGGCATTTCAGAAACAGTGGGCCGCCGATCAGCGAGGCCATCAGGCCAACCAGCACGCCGTAAACGATAACGGAACCGATATCCGCCCCCAGCTTATTCGCCACGAACAGCGCAGCCGGATGCGGTGGTACCACGCAGTGCACGGCCATCAGGGCGGTACACAGCGGAATTGCCAGCTTCAGCAGCGAAGTGTTGGTTTTTTTAGCGATGGAGAACGCCAGCGGGATCAGCAGAACCACCCCGACCTCAACGAACAGCGTGATCCCGCAAATCAGCCCCACCAGCACCATAATGACATCGGCGGAAAGCCAGCGGCAGCGCTGAAGTGTCAGACCAATGCGCTCCGCCGCGCCGGAAATTTCCATCATTTTGCCGAGAATAGTTCCGAGACCAATAACGGCGGCGAGGAAACCTAACGTTCCGCCGATCCCGTTTTCAATCGCATTGACCATCTCCAGCGGCCCCATGCCCATCATCGCGCCCACGAAGAAACTGGCGAGCAGTAGTGCCAGAAACGGGTGGAATTTGAACTTCACGATGGTCAGAACGATTAACACGATGCTTATTAACAGCGTGCTCACTACCCAGATTTGAGTGTGCATATCTCACCTTGCCCTGTGATTAACCTGCTCCTATTGGACAAAGTCCCGGCCAGTCTGACAAACGATATAAATCTCCGTTCACATGCGTCAGATTGAATCAAATAGGTGATTTACGTCGAATAATGGTGATAATTTGCGATGTGGTTCATTCTGGTTCATCTTTAAGCTGATTTTTACCGCGTCTTTTTTTACAATTCGGATAAAGTATCAGGGTGACAGAGGTGATTATGGATCCCCTTCGCGATGTCAGAAATCGCCTGCTTAACGGCTGGCAGTTATCAAAACTCTATACATTTGAGGTGGCGGCCAGACACCAGTCCTTTGCGCTGGCGGCTGATGAGCTGTCATTAAGTCCCAGTGCCATTAGTCATCGCATCAATCAGCTTGAAGAGGAGCTGGGCATCCAGCTGTTTGTTCGCTCCCATCGTAAAGTGGAACTTACCCATGAAGGCAAGCGGGTATTCTGGGCGCTGAAATCGTCGCTGGATACCTTGAATCAGGAAATCCTTGATATTAAAAATCAGGAGTTGTCCGGCACGCTGACGGTCTACTCGCGGCCCTCTATTGCTCAATGCTGGCTGGTACCGGCATTGGGCGATTTCACGCGTCGTTATCCCTCCATTTCGCTCACCATGCTGACCGGTAACGATAATGTCAATCTGCAACGTGCCGGGATCGATTTAGCCATCTATTTTGACGATGCGCCGTCGGCGCAGCTGACGCACCACTTTCTGATGGACGAAGAGATTCTGCCGGTATGCAGTCCCGAGTATGCCCGCCGCTTTGACTTAGCGGGTTTACTGCTCAATTTAGAACACTGCACCTTACTCCATGACCGACAGGCGTGGAGTAACGATTCGGGCACCGATGAGTGGCACAGTTGGGCACAGCATTTTGCGGTAAACCTGCCGACATCATCAGGTATTGGTTTCGATCGTTCTGATTTAGCGGTGATTGCCGCAATGAACCACATCGGTGTGGCGATGGGGCGTAAGCGGCTGGTGCAAAAACGCCTCGACAGCGGGGAGCTTATCGCGCCTTTTGGCGATATGGCGCTGAAATGCCACCAGCATTATTACATCACCACGCTACCCGGAAGGCAGTGGCCAAAAATCGAGGCGTTTGTTGGCTGGCTGCGGGAGCAGGCGAAACGTAGCAAAGCGTAATGGCCTTTTTTCAGGCCATATCGCCGTCACGCCCGCTTATACAGCGGCAGCCAAATCATCAGACGCAAACCGCCGAGCGGGCTGTCTTCCGCTTTAACCCAGCCGCGATGCTGCTGGATGGCGGTTTCAACAATTGCCAGTCCCAGCCCGGTGCCGCCTGATTCACGGTCGCGTGCTTCATCGGTACGATAGAACGGACGGAAAATCTGCTCCCGGTCTTCCGGACTGACGCCTGGGCCATCATCATCAACGGTGATGGTGATACCGTCTTTATCTACCGCAAAACCGACGGAAATGGTGGTATGCGAGTAGCGCAGGGCATTACGCACAATATTCTCCAGCGCGCTTTCCAGCGCGCTCGGGTTACCGTATAACGGCCACGGACCCGGCGGGTATTCGATAGTAAAGGATTTACCCATTTGCTCGGCTTCAAAGGCCGCGTTATCCAGTACCTCGCCCCACAACTGGTTGGCTTTCATCGTCTGGCTGACCAGCGCATTTTTTTGCTGGTTGCGCGACATGACCAGCAGATCGTTGATCATGCTGTCCAGCCGGTGCGCTTCGGTCTCAATACGCTCCAGTTCTTTACTCTCTCCGCTACGGCGACGCAGCAGGGCGGTGCCAAGCTGAAGACGCGTAAGAGGCGTGCGCAGCTCGTGGGAGATATCCGACAGCAGGCGCTGCTGGGTCGTCATCATACGTTCCAGCGCGGTCACCATCTGGTTAAAACTGGCCCCGGCTGCCTGAAACTCCTGCGGCCCGGCTTCCAGTTCCGGATGCTGGCGCAAATTGCCCTGCGCGACTTCATCCGCCGCATTTTTCAGCTTACGCGCAGGTCTTGCCAGACTCCATGCCAGCCACAGTAACAGCGGTGCGCTGACCAGCATCGTGACAATTAACAGCAGCAGCGGACGGTCAAACAGCAGGTTGATAAAATCGGACTGCGAACTGCTGGCGGGGCGGATCAGGTACAGCTGGTAATTATCTTCGCCGTCACGAATGGAGAACGGCCCGACCAGTTCGACCCGGCCATACTTTTTCTTCTGCGGCTGATCGGCATCATCCGACTGACCAATAAAGTTGCGGATGATCTGCATTTCATTGCGTTCAGCACCAATCACCCGGCCTTCGCTGGTCACAAGGACCAGACGCTGCCCCGGCGGGGCCCATTTGTCTATCGCACGAAACAGCCGACGCCACCACATCAAATCATTGGGCGGATCGTTGGCCAGTTCAGCTTCAACATGCTGCTCAATCATCACACCCTGACGCTGTTCGCTCTCCAGCAGCTCGGTCATCTGGCGCGAATCCAGCTTGGGTAACATCAGTACCAGCATCAATACCAGCGCCAGCGTGAGCCAGAAAATAGCAAAGATGCGGGCGGTCAGGCTTCCAATCATGAAGCGGAGACCATCAGATACCCACGGCCGCGCAGCGTTTTAAACCACGGATGCCCGTCTTTCCGCTCCGGCAGCTTACGCCGCAGGTTGGAGATGTGCATATCGATAGCGCGATCGAACGGCGTCAGGCGTTTACCGAGCACTTCCTGACTCAAATGCTCGCGGGAGACCACCTGGCCTAAATGCTGGGCCAGCAGATAGAGCAGGGTAAACTCGGTGCCGGTCAGCTCCAGCGTTTCACCGTCAAAGCTGGCTTCCTGACGCCCCGGATTCAGGCTCAGGCCATCGACTTCAACCGTCGGCGAACCGTTATCGCTATTTTGCTGCTGCTCGCTCCAGTGCGAACGGCGCAGGATAGCGCGGATACGCGCGACCAGTTCACGATCGTTAAACGGTTTGGGCAGATAGTCATCCGCGCCCAGTTCAAGGCCAAGCACGCGATCCAGCTCGCTACCGCGCGCGGTTAACATAATGACGGGCGTCTGGTGTGTCTGGCGTAGTTCTTTAAGCGTGTCGATACCGTTTTTCTTCGGCATCATCACGTCCAGTAAAAGCAGGTCTATGCTGTCATCAATCAACGTCAGCGCCTGTTCACCGTCGTGAGCCACTAAAACGTTAAAACCTTCCATGTCGAGCAGCTCTTTAAGTAATGACGTGAGCTCCCGATCATCATCAACCAACAGGATTTTATTCATTTTTTAAATACCTCCGAGGCAGAAATTACGTCATCGAAGCGCGCTAATCCATGACTTTACGTTGTTTTACACCGCCTGACGCTAGTTTTCAGCCTGAATCGTAGACTGTCTCTCGTGGAATCGCGAAACAAAGTTTGTGGGAGCAAGTGATGCGCAAAGTTACCGCTGCCGTCATGGCCTCTACGCTGGCATTTAGTGCGTTCAGCCAGGCAGGTGAAGCCATCGCAGGCGATAACTGGCACCAGACCGAAGGACTTACGCAGCGTAACAGCCAGCAGAGTCACATGTTTGACGGCATAAGTCTAACCGAGCGTCAGCGCCAACAAATGCGCGATCTGATGCAACAGGCAAGGCACGAGCAGCCGCCTGTTAATGTTAGCGAAATTGAGGCAATGCACCGCCTTATTACCGCAGAAAATTTTGATGAAAACGCTGTGCGCGCTCAGGCAGAGAAAATGGCGCAGGAGCAGGTAGCCCGGCAGGTCGAAATGGCCCGCGTGCGCAACCAGATGTTCCTTCTGTTAACGCCAGAGCAGCAAGCGGTTTTAAATGAAAAGCATCAACAACGGATGGCGCAGATGCGCGAGATTGCGCAACTTCAGCAAAGTCCTCCGTTAAAGCAGTTTAGTAGCAGTAAGTAGCATCCCAGTGACATACCCTGTTTTTCCTTGCCATAGACACCATCCCTGTCTTCCCCCTCATGATGAGGGGGTTTTTTTTGCCTGTTATTTACGCGAAAACGTAAAATGAACGTTGCATAGCATGGTGAAAATAAGTCAAAATAATAAGTTAAATCAATGAGTTATAATTATTTAATATATGTTAAAGGGATTTATTGATGGCTGGTATGGTTTTTTGTCGGGGCTGTGGAAAAGAAATACATGAAACGGCTAATGCGTGTCCACACTGTGGCGCATCTCAGGTCGCTAAGAGTTCAAAAAATCGTACCACGGCGATTTTATTGGCATTCTTTTTGGGCGCTTTCGGTGGGCATAAATTCTATCTGGGCAAAGTAGGCCTGGGGATTGTGTACCTGCTGTTCTTCTGGACGCTTATCCCGAGTATTGTAGCTTTTGTCGAACTTATCATATTGATCTGTATGTCTGACGACGAATTCGCCCGCAAGTATCCTTAATTCATTCTCCGTAAAGGCGGTTTACCGCCTTTTTCTTCCTGGCCTCGACGTGCGTTATACTACC
This sequence comes from Superficieibacter sp. HKU1, assembly GCF_029319185.1. Lineage (NCBI taxonomy): Bacteria > Pseudomonadati > Pseudomonadota > Gammaproteobacteria > Enterobacterales > Enterobacteriaceae > Superficieibacter > Superficieibacter sp. HKU1. Next base: position 4,696,709 of record NZ_CP119754.1, on the reverse strand, counting down.
CGAGGGTTAAGCAGGAGAATCTATGAACCATTCTTACGGCCAACTGGTCAGCCGCGCAGCCGTTGCCGCCACGGTAATGGCATCCTGTTTGTTAATTATCAAAATTTTCGCATGGTGGCATACCGGCTCGGTCAGCATTCTGGCTGCCCTGGTGGATTCACTGGTCGATATCGCAGCGTCGCTCACTAATCTGTGGGTGGTCCGCTACTCGTTGCAGCCAGCCGACGATGAACACACGTTTGGTCACGGCAAGGCCGAATCTCTGGCGGCACTGGCACAAAGTATGTTTATTTCCGGCTCCGCGCTGTTTCTTTTCCTCACCGGCATTCAGCATCTGGCAAGTCCGGAACCAATGAATGCGCCCGGTGTGGGGGTGGTAGTGACCATTATCGCGCTGATTAGCACGCTGATTTTAGTCACTTTTCAGCGCTGGGTGGTGCGAAAAACCCACAGTCAGGCAGTGCGTGCCGATATGCTTCATTATCAGTCTGATGTTATGATGAACGGAACCATTCTCATCGCCCTCGGTCTGTCATGGTATGGCTGGCACCGGGCGGACGCGCTGTTTGCGCTGGGGATTGGGGTTTATATCCTGTATAGCGCGTTACGTATGGGGTATGAAGCCGTACAGGCTCTGCTGGATCGCGCACTTCCTGATGCAGAGCGACAGGAAATTATTGAGACCGTCACCGCCTGGCCAGGCGTACGTGGCGCGCATGACCTACGAACGCGGCAGTCAGGGCCGACCCGCTTTATTCAGATTCATTTAGAAATGGACGACAATCTGCCGCTGTTTGAGGCGCATCTTGTGGCCGAACAGATTGAGCAGGCGCTTTTACTTCGTTTTCCGGGATCGGACGTCATCATTCACCAGGATCCTTGTTCGGTAGTACCGCAGGAAGAACAACGGCTTTGAGCTTTTTTCTTTCTTGTAAAAGTGTGGGCTGGATCGGCATTTTTTGTATAAATTAGCGCCGTTTGGTCTGACCTGAATCAATTCAGCAACAGAGGATTGATATACTATCGGCAGTATTCGTTACGTACTTCGGGTGAGCCTAAGTTCGTTTCCGGCATCAGATTTCATTTTGCATTCTAAGTTCAGAGGTAGTCATGATTAAGAAAATCGGTGTGTTGACAAGTGGCGGCGATGCGCCGGGCATGAACGCTGCGATTCGTGGCGTGGTCCGTGCAGCATTAACGGAAGGTCTGGAAGTCATGGGCGTTTATGATGGTTATCTGGGGCTATACGAAGATCGTATGATCCAGCTCGACCGCTATAGCGTTTCCGACATGATCAACCGCGGCGGTACTTTCCTGGGCTCCGCGCGTTTCCCGGAATTTCGTGAAGAACACATCCGTGCTGTGGCTATCGAGAACATGAAAAAGCGTGGCATTGATGCGCTGGTGGTTATCGGCGGTGACGGTTCGTACATGGGGGCAAAACGCCTGACTGAAATGGGCTTTCCGTGCATCGGCCTGCCGGGTACCATCGACAATGACATCAAAGGCACCGACTACACTATCGGTTACTTTACCGCGCTGGGCACCGTTGTTGAGGCGATTGACCGCCTGCGCGATACCTCCTCTTCTCACCAGCGTATTTCCATCGTTGAAGTGATGGGCCGTTATTGCGGCGACCTGACGCTGGCTGCTGCCATCGCCGGTGGCTGTGAGTTTGTGATGGTGCCGGAAGTGGAATTCAGCCGCGATGACCTGGTCGCCGAAATTAAAGCGGGCATCGCGAAAGGTAAAAAACACGCTATCGTCGCCATCACCGAGCATATGTGTGATATCCACGAGCTGGCGGATTACATTGAGAAAGAAACCCACCGTGAAACCCGTGCGACCGTTCTGGGCCACATTCAGCGCGGCGGTTCTCCGGTACCTTATGACCGTATCCTGGCGTCCCGCATGGGCGCGTATGCTATCGACCTGCTGCTTCAGGGCCACGGCGGACGTTGTGTTGGTATCCAGAACGAAAAACTGGTTCACCATGACATTATCGACGCTATTGAGAACATGAAGCGCCCGTTCAAAGGCGACTGGCTGGATACGGCGAAGAAGCTGTACTAAGTGGGTTGAATGCCGGGTGGCGGCTGCGCCTTACCCGGCCTACCATGCTTGCTATATCAGCAGGTTATGTATTTCCCGTAGGCCTGTGCAAGCGAAGCGCCGCCAGGCAAGGGTTCCACCGCGCTACGTAGAGAGAAGTCAGAAGGGAAGGGAAACCTTCCCTTTTTCTTTGGCAGGAGAACTACTCGATATCCAGCGCGTCTTCCGACAGGATAATACCGGTATTGTCGGCGTAAAGATGGTCGCCGGAGAAGAAGGTGACGCCGCCAAAATTGACGCGCACGTCGCTTTCGCCAATGCCTTCACCCGTCGCACCTGCCGGAATGGCGGCGATAGCCTGAATGCCGATGTCCAGTTCTTCGAGATCGTCGACCTGACGTACCGAACCGTACACCACAATGCCTTCCCATTCATTTTGCGCAGCGGTACGGGCAAGATCCGCATCGATTAACGCGCGACGCACAGAACCACCGCCGTCGACCAGCAGTACCCGGCCACGACCATTCTGTTCGAGCAGATCGTACAGCAACCCGTTATCCTCGAAACATTTCACCGTGGTGATTTGACCACCAAACGACGGGCGACCCCCAAAGTTGGAGAAGAGCGGTTCCACGACGTTGACATCTTCCTGGTAGATGTCACAAAGTTCGGAAGTATCGTATTTCATAGGCTTAACGTTCCGTTGCTGCGAGAACCTTCAGTATATCGCGCCAGATGCGCTGTTGGCAAAATCAACAATTGTTAATTGATATTTGTCAGTTAATTCATCGTCTGGCTCAGGATAATCCCAACCACAAACAGCAGGTTAGTCAGCAGCGCGCCTTTTACGGTACGTTCCAGCATCGGGCGCATCGCCAGAGGATCGCGCTCGCGCATGACGTAGCGAGCCTGCCTGAACAGCATGGGTGCCGCCAGAATAAACAGCCAGCCCCACAGGCTGTGCAGTGAAATCAGGTTGAACAGGGCGAGGCAAATCAGTGCGCCAAACAGCAGCACGCTATGGTAGCGCCGCGCATTGACGGGCCCCAGACGTACTACCAGCGTGTTTTTACCATTCTCCCGATCGCTGGTAATGTCGCGCAGATTGTTGATATTCAGGACCGCCGTCGCCAGCAGACCGCAGGCGGTAGCAGGCAGGATAATAGCCGGGATCAGACTGTGCGCCTGAAGATACCAGCTGCCCATCACGCTCAGCCAGCCAAAGAAAATCAGCACCGAGATATCACCCAGACCGATATAGCCATAAGGGCGATTGCCCATGGTATAGGTGATGGCGGCGATAATAGAGAGGCAGCCCAGCACCAGGAAGCCGATAAAATCGGCCATCGTCTGATAAGCCATCGCGACCAGTGCCAGCCCGGATACACAGGTAAGCACAATAGTGATAACCAGCGCGCGCTTCATCTGTTGCTGAGTAATGGCGCCTTTTTGCATACCGCGCAGCGGACCAATGCGATCGGGCTTGTCGCTGCCTTTGACCGCGTCGCCATAATCATTCGCCAGATTGGAGAGAATTTGCAGTAGTCCGGCGGTGACCAGCGCCATGATGGCAACCAGCGGATCAAAATGGCCCTGCCACCAGGCCAGCGCAGTCCCTACCACGATAGCGCTAAAGGCCAGCGGGAGCGTTTTAGGTCGCAGGCTTTCCAGCCATGCCTGGGTCGGACTCAAAGGTTGTTCAGTCATAATTCCGGCTAATAAAAATGGGGCTTATACCCGTCATACTTCAGGTCGCAGGTGCGTTGGCTACGTTCGCTCACTCTAGTCACATAGTTATCTATGCTCCTGGAGATTCGCTCTCTTGCCGCCTTCCTGCAACCCGAATTATTTTGGGTATCGTAGCCCCATCTGAAGTGATGAAAACGTATTGAGCACGATTATAAGATAAAACGGCTCAGATCTTCATCTGCCACTAAAGCATCGAGATGTTTACTTACATAGTCTGCATCGATAGCGATCGTTTCACCGTTCAGATCGCTGGCGTCATAGGAAATATCTTCCATTAAACGCTCCAGAACGGTATGCAGACGACGTGCGCCGATGTTTTCGGTGGTTTCGTTCACCTGCCAGGCCGCCTGAGCGATACGCTTGATGCCGTCGTCGGTAAACTCAATGTTGACGCCTTCAGTTGCCATCAGCGCTTTGTACTGCACGGTGACGGAGGCATTTGGCTCGGTCAGAATGCGCTCGAAATCGCCGGTGGTCAGCGCCTGCAGCTCAACGCGGATTGGCAGACGCCCCTGCAATTCCGGGATCAGATCGGATGGTTTAGCCACCTGGAATGCGCCGGAAGCGATAAACAGGATATGGTCAGTTTTAACCATCCCGTGCTTCGTGGATACGGTGCAACCTTCCACCAGCGGCAGCAGGTCACGCTGAACGCCTTCACGGGAAACATCCGGACCGTTGGACTCGCCGCGCTTACAGATTTTGTCGATTTCGTCGATAAACACAATGCCGTGCTGTTCAACGGCGTCAATGGCTTCCTGTTTCAGCTCTTCCGGGTTAACCAGCTTCGCCGCTTCTTCTTCAATCAGCAGCTTCATTGCTTCTTTGATTTTCAGCTTCCGCGCTTTTTGCTTCTGGCCGCCGAGGTTCTGGAACATCGACTGCAGCTGGCTGGTCATCTCTTCCATTCCCGGAGGTGCCATAATTTCAACGCCCATCGGTGCGGCAGCGAGATCGATCTCGATTTCTTTATCGTCGAGCTGGCCTTCACGCAGTTTTTTGCGAAATGCCTGACGCGCGGCGGATGGCTCAGCCTGTTGTTCTGCCTGTCCCCAGTTGTTTTTCGCCGGTGGGATCAGCACGTCGAGAATACGCTCTTCCGCCATCTCTTCAGCGCGAAAACGGTTTTTCTCGATGGATTGAACGCGGACCATTTTGATCGCCGAATCGGTCAAATCGCGGATAATCGAATCCACTTCTTTACCAACATAGCCAACTTCTGTGAATTTAGTCGCTTCCACCTTGATGAACGGCGCATTGGCCAGCTTAGCCAGACGGCGGGCGATTTCGGTTTTACCCACGCCGGTCGGGCCGATCATCAGAATATTTTTCGGGGTGACTTCGTGACGCAGATCTTCATCAAGCTGCATACGACGCCAGCGGTTACGTAATGCGATAGCCACTGAACGCTTGGCCGCGTCCTGTCCAATGATATGTTTGTTCAGTTCGCTGACAATTTCGCGTGGGGTCATTTCAGACATGGGTGATCCTTACGCCTTAGACGGCAATTCTTCAATAGTGTGGAAGTGGTTGGTGTAGATGCATATGTCGCCTGCAATCCCCAACGCTTTCTCCGCAATGTCACGTGCGCCAAGCTCGGTATTTTCCAGCAGAGCGCGAGCCGCAGCCTGCGCATAAGGGCCACCAGAGCCAATCGCAATCAAATCATTTTCTGGCTGAACGACGTCGCCATTACCGGTGATGATCAGGGAGGCGTTTTCATCGGCGACCGCCAGCAGCGCTTCAAGTTTGCGCAGCATACGGTCGGTACGCCAGTCTTTCGCCAGCTCAACGGCTGCCTTGACCAGATGACCCTGATGCATTTCCAGCTTACGTTCAAAGAGTTCAAAGAGCGTGAAGGCATCGGCGGTGCCGCCGGCAAAGCCCGCGATGACTTTGTCGTTGTAAAGACGACGTACTTTTTTGACATTGCCTTTCATTACGGTGTTGCCGAGCGTGGCCTGGCCATCACCAGCAATGACCACATGGCCGTTACGGCGTACGCTTACTATTGTTGTCACGAGATGCCCCCCTGGGTGCAAAAGCGGAATATGCGCCCCGCAGGTTCGCGGGGCTGAATGGAATTATAGATGGGGGGGATTTTGGGGGTTTCAACCCCTGACGGCGACGCGAATACAGTTTGCGTGACCGGCCATCTTCAGACGATTAAGCATACCGTCTGCGTTGTCTTTGCCTTTCACCGGGCCAATCACGACCCGATTAATGCCGTTACTGTTGGTAATGTGAGAGTCAAAACCTTCAAACGCCAGTTGCGCACGTACGGTCTCTGCTTGCTCAGCACCTTTAAACGCGCCGCACTGCATCAACCAGCGACGATCGTCTTTTTTCTCCGCCGTCTGCGCAGGCGCTTCCGCTTCGCGGGTCGCCGGGGTAGCTGGCTGAGTTTTAGGCTGCGTAGAATTGGTATGCGCTGGCGTCTGGATCAGATCCTGATACGGCTGCTGCGATGTCGTTTGCTTCGGCGGCTGGCTTTGACGTGGTTGCTGAACCGGCTGCTCGGTGACACGAGGCTGCGTGCGCGTCTGCTGTGCAGGCTGCGTGTTCGACCATTGCTGTTGCTGCTGTTGAGCCTGTACCTGCCGCTGACGCTCAAGCGTTTGCTGACGCTGAGCCGGCGTCTGTTCGTTCCATGGGGCTTCATTAAGCTGTGTCGGCTGCTGGCGCATATCGGCCTGCATCTGCTCCAGCAGCTGGCGTTGTTCGTCCGTCAGCTGGTCTGGATTTTTTACCTCACCGCCTGCTGAGGGTTCAGTAGGCGTGCGGATGCCGGGCTGACGACTCTCCAGCTCTTTAATGTATTTCCAGCGTTCCTCAGGCTTAGGCGGCAGGCCGTTACCAGTCACCTGATGCCCCTGAAGCGCTTCTGATTCTTCTTTTTTATGATGGGTAATAAAGTACAGTCCACCGATAAAGGCAACCAGTACCGCCGCCGCAATGGCGACCATTGCTGGCGAAACTGCAGGCAGATTCCGTTGCTTTTTCCGTGATGTGCTCTTTTTGCGCCGCGAAGAAGCCGGTTGGCTGCGGCGTACATAATCTCGTTGTGCCACTATCGTTTCGCTGTATTTATTTGTTATCAGTCCGCCATGTTACTTAAGCGGCGGCCCTTTGACCAGACAGGGGAGTCTTAAAGCAGGTTTACTTTAAGACAATATATTACCCGTACTGCCACGTATAATCAGTTCACAATCCAGTAAGCGCGAACCACTGCTGACATTTTGTCCGTGTAATTGATCGAGCAGAAGCAACATGGCTTCCCGCCCAATCTCAAAACGCGGCTGCGAAACGGTGGTCAGCGGGGGATCGCAGAACTCAGACAGCGAGATATTATCAAAACCGATAATCGACAGATCCTGCGGAACACGTAATCCCTGACGTTTGGCCCAGGATAGCGCACCCAGCGCCATCACATCACTATGGCAGAAGACGGCAGTTGGCGGTTTTGGCAGGGCCAGAAGCTGCTCCAGCGCCCTGGCTCCGGCTTCATAGGTAAAATTGCCGCGAGCGATGTAATGCGGGTCAACGGTAATTCCGCTGCGGCGCAGCGCCTGAACATAGCCCTGTAACCGATAATGGCACAGCGGCATCTCTTCCGGCCCGGCAATGCAGCCGATGCGCTGATGACCCAGATCGTGAAGATAGTTTACGGCGTCAAAGGCAGCGGTCAGATTATCAATATGTACCGTTGGCAGTTCCAGTTCAGGAGCGAATTCATTCGCCATCACCATCGGCGGCAGATTGCGCTGCTCTTCAATACTGGCGTCGAACGGCAGCTTTGACCCGAGCAATAGCATGCCGTCGATCTGTTTAGTGATAATCAGATCGATAAAGGTTTTTTCCTGCTGGTTCTGGTGCGCGCAATCGCCAATCAGCACCAGATAACCCTGTTCGGCGGCGGTGATTTCAATACCGCGGATGATCTCGCTAAAAAACGGATCGCAAATATCCGGAACAATGACCAGCAGGGTACGTGACTCATTACGCCGGGTATTGCGGCCAACCGCCTGAGGGTAATAGCCCACGTCAATCGCCGCCTGCTCGACCCGGTTACGGGTAGACTGAGACACTTTTTCCGGGTTCATCAACGCCCGCGACACTGTCGCCGTCGACACTTTTGCTTTTAGAGCCACATCCTTCATCGTCGCCGAAGCAACCGCTTTCCTGGTCTTCACCTCTTCTCTCCTCGCAGACGCCGCGCAGGCACAGAGACGTCCTCTGTCTCTGACATCACCCACATTTTTATCAGATAGTTATCTGAAGAGTTACAGAAATTTCATGAAAAGTGTGATGAACATTAAATTTCTCGATCCGCCTCGCATCGTTGTGGATTACCCCTCAATCGGATCGACATCAAGCACCCATTTTACCCGTCGTGATTCTGGCAGCGTGTTGATCAACGCCAGTGTCCCACTGACCACCTGTTGCAGGCGCACGCGCGACGGATGTTGCAGCAGAATTTGCCAGCGATAGCGCCCGCCGCGTTTAGGGGCGAGCGCCGGGACTGGGCCAAGGATCCATAGCTTATCGTCGGCCAGCGGACTGGCCTGTAACAAATTGCGCAACTGCTGCAGGAAAACGGGAGCCTGCTGGTTATTGTGGTCCTCTGCACGGATCAGGACGTGACTGGTCCACGGCGGCAATTGCATTGTCTGACGTTCCGCCAGCGCCTGCTGTGCAAAGGCGTCATAACCCTGATGCAGCAGCGTCTGTAATAAAGGATGCTCCGGATGGTGGGTTTGCAGGATCACTTCACCCTGTTTCCCGGCACGTCCCGCGCGCCCTGACACTTGCGTATAAAGCTGGGCGAAGCGTTCTGCGGAGCGGAAATCCGCCGAGAACAGCGCGCCATCGACGTCCAGCAGCGCCACCAGCGTGACGTCGGGGAAGTGATGCCCTTTCGCCAGCATCTGCGTGCCAATCAAAATGCGTGCGCCGCCGCGATGCACCTCGGCCAGATATTGCTCCAGCGCGCCTTTGCGGCTGGTGGTGTCGCGATCGATACGCGAAATAGGCACGCCGTCAAATAGCGGTGTCAGCGCCTGTTCAAGCTGCTCAGTGCCCATTCCTACCGGCACCAGATGCGTCGAGCCGCAGGAAGGACACTGGCGCGGGATGGGCCGCTGGCTGTCACAATGGTGGCAGCGTAAATGATGCTGCGCCTGATGCAGAGTGTAGTAATGATCGCAACGCGGACATTCGGCGATCCATCCGCAGTCGTGGCACAGCAGCGCCGGGGCAAATCCCCGACGATTGAGAAACAGGATCACCTGGTTATCGGCCTGCAGATGCTGGCGCATACGGGCGATAAGCGCCGGAGATAGTCCTGCCTGAAGCTGCTGGCCTTTTAAGTCGAGCACGTGCTGACTGGCGGGTCGCGCGTTACCGGCGCGGCGCGTTAGCTGGAGCTGGCGGTACTTTTTCTGCCGCACGTTGTGCAATGTCTCCAGCGCAGGCGTCGCGGAGCCGAGGATAATCGGGATTTGCTCGCTGTGCGCCCGATACACGGCCAAATCGCGCGCATGGTAGCGCCAGCCTTCCTGCTGTTTATAGGAGCTGTCATGCTCTTCATCAATGACAATCACGCCGAGGTTTTTAAACGGCGTAAACAGCGACGAGCGGGTGCCGATGACAATCGCCGCCTCGCCGTTTTTTGCTTTCAGCCAGGCGGACAGGCGCTCGCTGTCGTTAAGCGCCGAGTGCAGCACTTCAACCGGGGCGTTAAAGCGCTCGCGAAAGCGGGCGATAGTCTGCGGCGTGAGGCCAATCTCCGGCACCATCACCAGCGCCTGCTTACCCTGGGCCAGCACGTTCTCCAGTACGCTCAGATACACTTCTGTTTTACCGGAGCCGGTAACGCCCGCCAGCAGCCAGGCGGAGAAGCTGTCCGACGCGCTGTGGATTGCGCCGACGGCGGTAGCCTGCTCGGTATTGAGCCGCAGACGCTCGCCTGTCACCGCGTAACCAGTACGCCAGTCGCTCAGGGCGGGCGCTTCGCTGCTCAGTTCGCTCAGCCCTTTCGTGCGCAGCGCCTGCAAGGTTGCATCGTTAAATTCCAGCCCGGCAACCTGATGCCGCCAGATTTTCCCCTGGCGCAGCGCTGCCAGCGCCTGCTGCTGTTTTGGCGAGCGTTTCAGGCTATTAATATCGACCGCCTGTCCCTGCTCGGTGGCAAACCAGTACCATAGCGGCGCGGCGCTGGCGGGTTTCCCCTGGCGCAGGAGAATGGGCAGAGCGTGAAAAAGCACGTCGCCAACGGGATGATGATAATAATCTGCCGCCCAAAGTAACAAACGCCAGACGGAGGTGGAAAACACCGGCTCGCTATCCAGCACCTCGACCACCGCCTTTAGGTCGTTAAGCGGCAGTTCGCTTTTCTCACTGACCGATACCACAATCCCGACGCGCTCCTGCTGCTTGCCAAACGGCACGCGCACGCGACAGCCCGCCTTTACCGACATCTCTTCCGGCAGAAGATAGTCAAAAGTGCGGGGCAGCGGAACGGGCAGCGCAACGTGAGCAACGGGCATAACATCATCCTGACTTGAAAACTGGCGGGATAGTATACACATTGTATGAGGCGGCGAGCGGATCAGTTTGCATACGCTGGTTAAATTCTGTATGATTCGCCCCCTTTGATGCGCTAATTGTGTATCAAAACAACTACCATTAACATCGCGTGGTGTCTGGCGTTAGGGCTGGAAGAGCGACGCGGCCTTAAACTGAGGTTTTCCATGAAAAAAGATATTCACCCGAATTACGTAGAAATTACTGCAAACTGCTCTTGCGGTAATGTGATCAAAACCCGCTCTACCGTGGGCCACGATCTGAACCTGGACGTGTGCAGCAAATGCCACCCGTTCTTCACTGGCAAGCAGCGTGACGTTGCTACCGGTGGCCGTGTTGACCGCTTCAACAAGCGTTTCAGCCTGCCGACCAGCAAGTAAGTTTTGCTGTCAGAAAAAAGCGCCGCAAGGCGCTTTTTTTGTCTCTGCATTTCCCTGTCCGCCGACGATTTATCCTTTGGTGTATAATAAGTGTTATAAAAAAAGTATTAATTTATACAAATGAAACACTGTTCCTCATTTAATGATAAATTGTTTTTATTGTTGATCTACGTCTTTTCAATCTTTCATTTTCTGCCATCAATTTCATTTTTTGGCAAAATTGAAAAGGTTTTCATCATTACTCTGCCCTAGACTTCCTGACGCTCCTTAAACCAATTATCAAACCTAAAAGTTTCGCTGCGGTTTTCATATTGATGAAACTCACAGGTTCATTCTATTGCTGGGATCTCATTTTTGAGAGGGTTTGTCATGAAGTCAAAATATGCCTTATTACTTATTCCATTATTATCCTGTGCCGCTCATGCTGGATACGTCGATTACCGCCATGAATATTATGATGACGGGCGTAACTATGACCGTGTTTATATGTCGCACCGTTTTGCGACAGGTTTCGGGGTTGCCGTAGAAGCCATTTCTCGTTCCGATGATGCGCAATCCAATAGCGCATGGAACAATATGGAAAGTAACGGCAACGAGTATACGGCAAGCTACCAGGTTACCCGGCAGGATCTGGTCTGGCAGCCTGGTATCGCGGTTGAAACAGGCGATAACATCACGATTTATAAGCCTTATATCCGCGTTCAGTACAACATCAATGACCAATGGTGGACCGCCTTCCGCTATCGTCAGGAGTACGCGCGCAGAAATGCGGATGGTAAAGATGACCGTATGGTTTACCGCCCTGAAGCCTGGCTCGGCTATAACGTGGCTGACTGGATGTTTGAGCTGAACGGTATTTATAAAATCGCCGATAGCGAAGATTTATATAATAACAAAAAAGAAGATTATGAACTTAACTTCCGCGTGGCCCATAAATTTGGTTCATGGGTGCCCTTTGCTGAAATTGGTAATGTCTCTTCAGGCTATAACACCACTACCACGGATGACCGTCAAACCCGTTATCGCGTAGGTATTGGCTATAACTTCTGACCGTTCATGTAATTGCTCATAACTATTTATATGCGGCTATTCTGCCGTATATATTTCCAATGCGTAAATATCAGGATATATAGATGAATAAGCGCAAAGTTGGTATCGTAAATTATCTGGCGTATGGCTCGGGCGATTGCCTTGGGGCAGGTACGACAGCACTTACCGCAGCATGGTTGCTTTATTTCTACACCACATTTTGTGGATTAACGCCGATTGAAGCGACCTTTATTTTCGCGATGGCGAGAATCCTGGATGCCGTCGTCAGTCCACTAATGGGGTATCTCACTGACAACTTCGGCGGTACGTGGTTGGGAAAACGTTTTGGACGCCGCAAGTTCTTTATTTTACTGGGAATTCCCTGTGTCTTTTCCTATAGCTTAATGTGGATGGGCGACATGAGCTATTGGTATTATCTGGTCACGTATTTGCTGTTTGATGTGGTCTATACCATGATCCTGGTGCCTTATGAAACGCTGGTCCCGGAGATGACCGATGACTTCAAACAAAAAACCAAATTCTCCGGCGCACGTATCGGTATGGCACAACTGTCAGCGATCCTTGCCGCATTTCTGCCTGGTGTGCTGCTTAATCACTTTGGTAAAGACAATGCTATCTCCTTCTTCTACGCCAGCCTGGTGTTCTCCATCATGTGTGCCGTCGTGCTGACCCTGGTATGGTGCTTCACCTGGGAACGCGAACGTAGTGAGGAAGAACTGGCCGCGCAGGCGCATAAGCTCACCCTCGGACAAAGCCTGCATCGTTTGATCATCGAACTGAGTTCAACGTTCCGCATTCGTATTTTCCGTCAGCACCTTGGGATGTACCTTGGCGGTTATATTGCTCAGGACGTTTTTAATGCCGTATTCACTTATTACGTCGTGTTTGTGCTAATGCAAAGCCCGACGCTGGCATCGGATCTGATGGGGACGATGGCGATTCTGCAATTTATTGCGGTCATGGCGATGATCCCGCTCTGTATTCGTTTTGGTCAGGCGCCGTCCTATCGGGTGGTGGTGACGCTGTTTGGCTTAAGCGCACTATCTTATGCCGCGCTGTATTACAGCGGAATGAGCGACAGTTACTCCCTGCTGCTGCTTATCTCCGCGATTGCCGGACTGGGACGTGGCGGCATTAACTATATCCCGTGGAATATCTATACCTACATTGCCGATGTGGATGAAGTGATTACCGGTCAGCGTCGCGAAGGCATTTTCGCCGGGATCATGACGCTGACGCGTAAGGCTTCACAGGCAGGCGCAGTCATGCTGGTTGGCGTTCTGATGCAGCTTTCCGGATTTGTGTCCGGGCAGTCGACGCAGGTGCCCGGCGTAAGTCACACCATCCTGATGATACTGAGCGTTGGTACCGTCTGCGTATTGCTGATTGGCTTCCTGATTTCGCTGAAGTTCCGTCTGAACCTCAAAACGCACAGCGTGCTGCGCGAAGAGACGCTGAAAATGCGCGAGGCGGGTCGACTAACGCCGGAAGCGATCACGCCAGAAGCGCGCCAGACGGTTGAAATGCTGGCCGGTATGCCTTACGAGAAGCTGTGGGGTAACAATACGATTGGCTATCTTAATCAGCGGAAGGCGTTGCATGGGCAGAGTGTTTCACACCCATAATATCGTCAGAAAAAGGTTTGCCTTAGACGGGGGATAAACGTGATACCGTGGAATAATGCCTGGCGGCGCTTCGCTTGCACAGGCCTACGGATTGCGAATAACCTGTTGATAGGACTGATTTTTGTAGGCCGGGTAAGGCGAAGCCGCCACCCGGCAAAACGGCACATACACTGGCAAAATGTCTGGATGGCTTTGCTTTAAGATAATCGGGAGATCTGAAATATAAGGTCGCCCGTCTGCGGCTCATAGGCCAGCGCGGGATAACAGACAGCCAGCCCGAGGGCCAGAAGATATTTTTTCATACGTTTTCCCTGTAAACGAACAAGGCGGTTCGACATCCATGAACCGCCGTTAAAGCATCAGTACTCCCACGTATCCGGGTCAATACCCAGCTCGCGCATGATCACTTTCGCGTCTTCCGGAATTTCGTCGCTGCGCTCTTTGCGCAGATCGGCATCGTTCGGTAACGGTTGACCGGTAAAGGCGTGCAGGAACGCTTCGCAAAGCAGTTCACTGTTGGTGGCATGACGCAGGTTATTCACCTGACGACGCGTGCGTTCATCGGTGAGGATTTTTAACACCTTCAGAGGAATGGAAACCGTAATTTTTTTTACTTGCTCACTCTTCTTACCGTGCTCAGCGTATGGGCTGATATATTCGCCGCTCCATTCAGCCATGAGTTACCTTGATCCTCTCACTATTAATAAAGGGCCGAACATAGGTTCAGGCCGTAATTGCGCGTAGTTTACCTTAGTGAGAACGCTCTGACACGAGGTAAGCATTCTCAGATGTGCGCTAATGCATATAATTTTAACGGCTATTTGTCGTTTGCTCAATCTATACGCAAAGAAGTTTAGATGTCCAGATGTATTGACGTCTATTATAACAATGATTACTCTGGTGCCTGACTTTTCATCGACTTTGCCAGGATGATTCACTATGACGCGTAAACAGGCCACCATCGCAGTGCGTAGCGGGTTAAATGACGACGAGCAGTACGGCTGCGTTGTTCCCCCGATCCATCTTTCCAGCACCTATAACTTCACCGGTTTTAATGAGCCGCGCGCTCACGACTATTCACGTCGCGGTAATCCTACCCGTGATGTGGTACAGCGCGCGCTGGCCGAGCTGGAAGGGGGAGCGGGTGCGGTGCTGACCAATACCGGCATGTCGGCCATTCTTCTGGTGACGACGGTGTTTCTGAAGCCTGGTGATTTACTGATGGCACCACACGACTGTTATGGCGGCAGCTACCGTCTGTTCGACAGTCTGGCAAAACGCGGATGTTACCGGGTTCTGTTTGTCGATCAGGGCGATGAAAAGGCGTTACAGGCGGCGCTGGCGGAAAAACCGAAGCTGGTATTAGTCGAAAGCCCCAGTAATCCATTGTTACGCGTCGTGGATATTGCGAAAATCTGTCAGCTGGCGCGTGAAGCGGGCGCGGTGAGCGTGGTAGATAACACCTTTCTGAGCCCGGCGCTGCAAAATCCGCTGGCGCTGGGAGCCGATCTGGTATTGCATTCATGTACTAAATACCTGAACGGCCATTCGGATGTGGTCGCGGGTGTGGTTATCGCTAAAGATCCTGAGCTTGTCACCGAACTGGCATGGTGGGCGAATAATATCGGCGTGACCGGCGGGGCGTTTGACAGCTATCTGCTGCTGCGCGGCCTGCGCACGCTTTCACCGCGCATGGAAGTGGCTCAGCGTAATGCGCAGGGGATCGTTGATTACCTGAAAACGCAGCCGCTGGTGAAAAAGCTGTATCACCCGTCGCTGCCGGAAAATCAGGGGCATGAGATTGCGGCACGCCAGCAGAAAGGATTCGGTGCGATGCTGAGTTTTGAACTGGATGGCGATGAGCAAACGTTGCGTCGCTTCTTAAGCGGGCTGTCACTGTTTACGCTGGCGGAGTCTTTAGGTGGGGTTGAAAGTTTGATCTCCCACGCTGCCACCATGACGCACGCGGGTATGGCACCGGAAGCACGTGCCGCCGCCGGGATCTCCGAAACGCTGCTGCGTATTTCGACCGGCATTGAAGATGGTGAAGATTTAATTGCCGATCTGGAAAATGGCTTCCGGATCGCATCGAAGGGGTAAACATGAGTGTGATAGCGCAGGCAGGGACGAAGGGTCGTCAACTGCATAAATTTGGTGGCAGTAGTCTGGCAGATGTGAAGTGTTATCTGCGTGTCGCGGGCATTATGGCGGAGTATTCGCAGCCCGGCGATATGATGGTTGTCTCTGCGGCAGGCAGCACCACCAACCAGTTGATTAGCTGGCTGAAACTCAGCCAGACCGATCGCCTCTCTGCGCATCAGGTTCAACAGTCGCTGCGTCGTTATCAGAGCGAATTGATCGCAGGATTATTGCCGGCGGATATCGCTGACGGATTAATCAGCGCCTTTATTCACGATCTTGAGCGCCTGGCGGGATTGCTGGATAGCGGTATTAATGATGCCGTGTATGCGGAAGTGGTGGGCCACGGTGAGATTTGGTCAGCACGTTTGATGTCGGCGGTACTTAACCACCAGGGACTGGACGCCGCCTGGCTGGACGCGCGCGAGTTCCTGCGTGCCGAACGCGCGGCACAGCCGCAGGTCGATGAAGGTCTCTCCTGGCCGCTGCTGCAAGAGCTACTGGTACAGCATCCTAATAAGCGTCTGGTGGTCACCGGCTTTATCAGCCGCAACAACGCGGGTGAAACGGTGCTGCTGGGGCGTAACGGTTCTGACTATTCCGCCACGCAAATCGGCGCGCTGGCGGGCGTTTCCCGCGTCACCATCTGGAGTGATGTGGCCGGTGTTTACAGCGCCGACCCGCGTAAAGTCAAAGATGCGTGCCTGCTGCCGCTGCTGCGCCTGGATGAAGCCAGTGAACTGGCGCGTCTGGCGGCTCCCGTCCTGCACACCCGTACCTTGCAGCCGGTGTCCGGCAGCGATATCGATTTACAGCTGCGCTGTAGCTACACGCCGGATCAGGGCTCAACGCGTATTGAACGCGTGCTGGCGTCCGGAACCGGCGCGCGCATCGTGACCAGTCATGATGATGTTTGTCTGATCGAATTCCAGGTGCCTGCCAGTCAGGACTTCAAACTGGCGCATAAAGAGATCGACCAACTGCTGAAGCGTGCGCAGGTGCGCCCGCTGGCGGTCGGCGTGCACAACGATCGCCATCTGTTACAGTTCTGCTATACCTCTGAAGTTGCCGATAGCGCGCTGAAAATTCTCGACGAAGCGGGTCTGCCGGGCGAACTGCGGCTGCGTCAGGGGCTGGTGCTGGTAGCAATGGTTGGTGCAGGCGTGAGCCGTAATGCGCTGCACTGCCACCGTTTCTGGCAGCAACTGAAAGGGCAGCCGGTCGAATTTACCTGGCAGTCGGAAGAGGGCATCAGCCTGGTGGCCGTGCTGCGCACCGGTCCGACCGAGAGTTTAATCCAGGGGCTGCACCAGTCTATTTTCCGCGCGGAAAAACGCATTGGTTTAATGCTGTTTGGCAAAGGCAATATCGGGTCGCGCTGGCTGGAACTGTTTGCTCGCGAGCAAAGCACGCTCTCGGCGCGCACTGGCTTTGAATTTATCCTGGCGGGCGTGGTGGACAGCCGTCGCAGCCTGCTTAATTATGACGGGCTGGATGCCAGCCGCGCGCTGGCGTTCTTCAACGACGAAGCTGTAGAGCAGGATGAAGAGTCGCTGTTCCTGTGGATGCGCGCCCACCCGTATGATGATTTAGTGGTGCTGGATGTGACCGCCAGCGAGCAGCTGGCCGATCAGTATCTGGATTTTGCCAGCCACGGCTTCCACGTCATTAGCGCCAATAAACTGGCGGGTGCCAGCAGCAGCGATAAATACCGTCAAATCCATGATGCGTTTGAGAAAACCGGACGCCACTGGCTGTACAACGCTACCGTAGGTGCGGGCCTGCCAATCAACCATACGGTGCGCGATCTGATCGACAGCGGCGATACTATTTTATCTATCAGCGGGATTTTCTCCGGCACGCTATCCTGGCTGTTCCTGCAATTTGACGGTACCGTGCCGTTTACCGATCTGGTGGATCAGGCGTGGCAGCAGGGTCTGACGGAACCCGATCCGCGGGTCGATCTCTCTGGTAAGGATGTGATGCGCAAGCTGGTGATTCTGGCCCGCGAGGCTGGCTATAATATCGAACCGGGCCAGGTGCGCGTTGAATCTCTGGTGCCGTCGCATTGCGAAGAAGGGTCGGTCGACCACTTCTTTGAGAACGGTGATGAGTTGAATGAGCAGATGGTGCAGCGGCTGGAAGCCGCCCGCGAAATGGGCCTGGTGCTGCGCTACGTCGCTCGTTTCGACGCCAACGGCAAGGCGCGCGTCGGCGTGGAAGCGGTGCGTCCGGAACATCCGCTGGCAGCGCTGCTGCCGTGCGATAACGTGTTCGCCATCGAAAGCCGCTGGTATCGCGATAACCCGCTGGTGATCCGCGGACCGGGCGCAGGTCGTGATGTGACGGCCGGGGCGATTCAGTCGGATATCAATCGGCTGGCGCAGCTGTTGTAGTTTTTGTTGCCCGGCAGGCTCAGCGCTGCCGGGTTTCCCGCTTCCTTTTCTCATCCTGAATCTTTTTCACCTTCCCTGAGCAATTCTCACCCCCCAACCGCATTTTCCTGTTGACGGCATCCCACTTTTCCGTCATTTTTACATCTGGACGTCTAAACGGATAGATGTTCGAAACGCCCATAATAATGACATGCGATTGATGAGGTAAGGTATGAGCTTTTTTCACGCCAACCAGCGGGAAGCGCTGAATCAGAGTCTGGCCGAAGTTCAGGGTCGGATTAATGTTTCGTTTGAGTTTTTCCCGCCGCGCACCAGTGAAATGGAGCAAACCCTGTGGGCCTCTATCGCTCGCCTGAGCAGCCTGAAACCGAAGTTTGTTTCCGTAACCTACGGAGCCAACTCGGGGGAACGCGATCGCACGCACAGCATTATTAAAGATATTAAAGAGCGTACCGGGCTGGTTGCTGCGCCGCACCTGACCTGCATTGACGCCTCGTGTAATGAACTGCGCGCTATCGCGCAGGATTACTGGAATAACGGTATCCGCCAGATTGTCGCGCTCCGTGGCGATTTACCGCCGGATGGCGGCAGGCCGGAGATGTATGCTGCCGATCTGGTGGGGCTGCTGAAAGAGGTCGCGGATTTCGATATCTCCGTGGCTGCCTATCCGGAAGTGCATCCGGAAGCAAAAAGTGCCCAGGCGGATCTGCTCAACCTGAAGCGTAAAATTGATGCCGGGGCTAACCGCGCGATCACCCAGTTCTTTTTTGATGTTGAAAGCTACTTACGCTTTCGCGATCGCTGCGTGTCGACCGGCATTGATGTAGAAATCGTGCCGGGCATTCTGCCGGTGTCCAACTTTAAGCAGGCGAAAAAATTTGCCGATATGACGAATGTGCGTATCCCGGCATGGATGTCGCAGATGTTTAACGGGCTGGATAACGACGCCGAAACCCGCAAGCTGGTCGGCGCGAATATTGCGATGGATATGGTGAAAATTTTAAGCCGCGAGGGCGTTAAGGATTTCCACTTCTATACCCTGAACCGCGCGGAGATGAGTTACGCCATCTGTCATACGCTGGGCGTACGGCCGGCGGAGTAATAAATACCGGGCAGTTTGCACCGCCCGGGTAAGATTAGTGTGCTTTATTGGCCATAATTTCAATAATCTGCCGGTCGGTTTGTTGCATTGACTGACAGGCAAGCGCGCACAGATTGGCGATGGATTGCTCAACGTCGTGCGCTACTATCCCCTCGTTGCCGGTCACGGCAGTGTTGTCCAGCGCCATCAGTACCGCTTTCCATGCCGCCGACGCGCTGGTAGACACCTTCATCGCACAGCTATTCGAGGCACCGTCGCAGATCATCCCGCTGACATCACCAATCATGTTGCTGATTGCCATGGCGATAGTCTGGTAATCTCCGCCCGCCAGCCAGGTCATGCCTGCCGCCGCGCCCATTGACGCCGTTGTCGCCGCGCAGAGTGCTGATAGTTTCGGCAACTGGTGATGAATATAAATCGCGCTCAGGTGAGAGAGCATCAGCGCGCGCGCCAGTTTTTCCTCATCAGCATTGAAGTGTTCTGCGAGGACCATTACCGGCAGGGTGGCGGCGATCCCCTGATTGCCGGAGCCGGAGTTACTCATCGCGGGTAGCGTTGCGCCTCCCATTCGCGCGTCGGAAGCGGCGCTGGTACGAATTAAAATTGCGGTGGAGATATCATCAGCGAGCAGGCCACGCGCGCACTGTTTTTCCAGCGTTGCGCCGATATGCAGCCCCCACTGGCCGCGTAATCCTTCCTGTGAAAGCGCGCCGTTTAAGCGGGCGGCCTCGAGGATAAACCGGATACGTTCCAGCGGAACGACATTGATGAAGTGCAAAATTTCCGCCAGCGAGGCGTCTGATAACGCCGCAAGCGAGGTCTCTGACTCGTTCTTCTCTGGTTGCTCCTCCAGGCTAAACAGCAGTCCGTCCTGATTGGCAATTTCGACGATGCGCGTATGTCCGCCAACGATCGTGGCGCTGGCCCACTTATCGCCGCGCCAGACTTTAGCGCGTGAGTAGAGAATATCGTCGCAGGGCTGCTGAATCATTACGCAGACATTATCAGCCGCCAGCAGCGCTTTGGCATCGGCCACTGCCTCAGGCGGCGCGGATTTTAATACTTCCAGCCCGGCTTGCGCATCGCCCCCCAGCGCACCGAGCGCGGCGGCAATGGGCAGACCCACCATCCCCGTTCCCGGCACGGTGACGCCCATGCCGTTTTTCATCAGATTCGGCGACACCCACGCTTCAATGCGTTCGGGTTTACCCTCAAGTTTGGCGGTCGCTACCGCGGCGGCCAGCGCCAGAGAAATGGGCTCGGTGCAGCCCAGCGCGGGCTTCACCTCTTCCCGTACCGCATCAATAAAACAGTCCCATAGCGGGTTTATTTCAGACTCAAACATAACCATAACCTTTTACGAACACATCAGGAGAATGCCAGAAACGGGGAGATACACAGCAGCAGGCCAGTAATGATGATAATGACCAGCGAGATACCTTTATATTTATGTAAGGCGGGAACCTGGCAGACCAGCCACGCCGGAATTAAACAGCCCACCAGACCAAATATCGGGCTGCAAATAGAGGTAAAGCTCAGAACGGGCGCATTAAGTACGATGGCGCTCCACGCCAGCAAAATAGCGAAAAGCATAATGCCGCGCTGCACCCAGTTTTCGCTGATGCGATCTGCCGGATATTTGCGGCGTAGCAGGTTCATGACGATGCCCTGCGTGGCTTCGCGAAATCCCAGATAGACGCCAAAAAAAGCGGTCATGACGGCGAAAATATTCAGGATCACGCTGACGATTTTTACCCAACCCGCACCCGCGCCGCTGATAAATTGTGCCGCAATTGCCAGCGCGGAAATATTTTGCGCCTGGGCTTTTACCGCTTCTTCGTGGCCCATCGCCAGCGTAAACGAAACGGCGTAGAAGAAGACGGTCACGAAGAGAATACCGAAAGCAATATTCATGGCCCGTAACGCTTTATAGCGCGCAACCTCAATGGATTTCTCCCGCGAGCGGTAGGAAATGACCATCGGGCTTAACGTCTGAATAAACAGAATCGAGGTTAGCGTAAAGGGCAGGGTGATAATGGCATTTTTGATTAACAGCCCCAGCGGCGGAAGTGCGCCAACGTTATACAGATGCCACATGCCGACCATCGCGATGCCGAGCGCGGCGACCACCAGTAATTTAGTGAGCACCATGCCGGTTGAAATCTTAAACAGCAGCTTTTCCCCGCGCGATGAAATGGCGACCAGAATACAAATTAGTACCAGACCATAAAACGGGTTTTCGGAGAGCAGCGTGTCTGTTACGCCAAAGGTATGCAAATAGGAGGCGCTGTCGTTAGTGATGGCAGTGGAATAAACAAACATCCAGATCACCAGCATCACAAAATAGAGCGCACCTAATAATATGCCCCAGTTTTTACCCAGATAGCCGCTAATAACGCTCGGGTAATCTTTACACTCCGGCGATTCTGCGAGGGTGTTGATAAAAAGACGCTGAAAAAGGTACATCGCCGGATAGCCAATAATCGAGGACAGCAGGAATACCCACAACCCCATCAGCCCGACCTGAACGGGTAAAAAGACAATGCCCGCACCAATGGCCATGCCAATACTCATGATGACCCAGCCGGTGTCGGTACTGTCGAATTTTGTTGCTTCGCGCCATTCACTCTCGGTCATATCACTCCGCCGACGAGAAGCGGGCGTCTCAATAACTACGCTGTTTTTATTAACGGTTTCCATAACGTTTTCGCTCAATAGGATAAGAAGTTTATGTTTTTATTGCCGTGAAAATAGCGAGCGATGCGCGGCAGAGTATGTGCAGGTACTTTTCTTATAATGGAGGGATCATACGCGGGCAGAGGGAGAAAATTTTCGCCAATCACAAAGGGGAAGTGCTTATTTTTGGAAAATTAAGCTTTGAGTAAGCTATTTTTAAGAAAAGTATTCTAACACTTATGTATGTGGGAGGCAGATCACACTTCATGAAAATAGCCAGACCCTCTTATCAGAAGGTCTGTGATAACCATTACAACGTCAATTGCCCAAACGCCTGTTGCCAGTCCAGCTCAAATTTCTCAATGGCTGCGTCAACCGCCGGACTGCCGAGCAGTTGCTGCGCGACATCCAGCGGCAGGGTGATGGCTTCACAGCCGATCAGCAGGCAGTCGAGCGCCTGGCGAGGGGTTTTAAAGCTGGCGGCCAGGATCTTACTTTGCGGTGCGTGCAATTTCAGCAGCGTTTGCAGCTCCTGTACCATGCGGAGCCCGTCGCCGCCCTGAGCGTCTACACGATTAACGTAAGGCGCGATATATTTTGCCCCGGCCAGCGCGGCCAGCATGCCCTGAGCGGCGCTATACACCGCCGTGCCCAGTGTGACAATACCTTCTTTTTTCAACTGCTTAATCGCTACCAGCCCTTCGGCGGTAACCGGGATTTTTATCACGATGCCGGGGATCGCATCTTTCAGGCGTCTGGCTTCATCCACCATCCCCTGTGCGTCGCGGCTCATGGTCTGGGCGAACAGAATGCCTTTTTCACCAATGGCTTTTTGCAATCTCGGCAAGACATCCCAGATGGACTCTTTGCTGGCTGCCACGATGCTTGGGTTAGTGGTGACGCCAGCAATAGGGAAGATGCGTGCCAGACGTTCGACTTCCGCCACGTGGGCGGTATCAAGATACAGTTCCATAGCTTTTCCTTTACAGTTCCAGTTCTTGTTGCAGCAGGCTGGCGATAGCGTCGGCAGACGCGGCGTTAACCAGCACGTTGCGGAATTCTTCGTGCATAATGCGACGGGCCAGGCGCGAAAAAATGCGCATATGCTGATCGCCTGCGGCGTGCTTATTGAGCGTCAGCATGATGATGAACTGCACATCGTCATCGCCCCAGCTTACCGGCGCTTTCAGGCGCGCCATGCTGATGGTCGACTGCTCAATATGTTCAGATTTGCTGTGTGGAATGGCAAAACTGAAACCTAATCCGGTAGAGAAGACCGCCTCGCGCGCCCACAGATCCGCCTCCAGCTTACGCGGGTAGCGGCAGCGACTTGCCAGCAGCAGGTTGTCAGTCATTCCTTTGATCACCTCTTCCTTACTGCGCCAGTCGCTGTCCAGAGTTATGCATTGGGCGGTGACCAGCGGGGCGTCCTGTTGCGCCATGCGGAACTGAGCTAACAGATGCTCTACTTCGAGCGAGGTGCGACAGGCCATCGCCTGATTCAGCAACTGGCGGCAGGCGCGGCTGTCGAGTTGCGCCATCCGCGCTTTCGCCGCGGGAATTGACGGGGCGCTCATGCTGATCTCGTCCAGCCCCAGACCAACCAGCAGCGGCAGCACAGAGCCTTTCGCCCCCAACTCCCCGCACAGACCAATCCATTTGCCCTGACGATGCACTGCCTGCACCGCGTAATCCAGCGCGCGTAAAAAGGCCGGGTTCAGACTGTTGTAGTGGCGGGTCACTTTAGCGTTGTCGCGATCGACCGCCAGCAGGTACTGCGTCAGGTCATTACTGCCAATGCTAAAGAAATCAATCTCTTCACAACATTGATCGATAATGAACATCACCGACGGGACTTCCAGCATAATGCCGAGCTGGATCTTCTCATCAAACGGGACATGTTCGTTGCGCAGTTGCTGTTTAGCATCAGCCAGCTTCTCTTTTACCCACAGGATCTCTTCCATGGAGGAGATCATCGGGATCATGATCTTCAGGCTGCCGTGCGCTGATGCACGCAGGATCGCCCGCAGTTGGGTAGTGAACAGCGACGCGTACTCTTCATAAATACGCACCGCGCGATAGCCGAGGAACGGGTTGGCTTCGGCGGGAATATTCAGGTAATCAACGGGTTTATCGCCGCCGATGTCCATGGTGCGCACAATAATGCTGCGCCCGCTCGCTGGCTCCAGCGCCTGACAAAAAATGTTATACAGTTCGTTCTCGCCGGGCGCGCTGGTTCTGTCCATATAGAGCATTTCCGTGCGGAACAAACCCACCGCTTCCGCGCCGTTGCCAAACGCCGCCTGCGCCTCTACGGAATGGGCAATGTTGGCGGCGACTTCCATGCGGATACCGTCGGCGGTGCGCGCTTCCTGAGTCAGCCAGATCCGCTGCTGCTCCTGCAACGCCGCCTGTACGCGCGCTTCCTGTTGATAGTAGCGGGCGACCGGTTCATCAGGCGCAACCACGATCGCACCCGCGTTGCCGTCGATGTAAACTGTCTGCTGCAACCAGGGTGTTAAGGTTTCAATGTCCACGCCAACCAGCGTTGGAATATTGAATGAGCGGGCGAGAATGACGGTGTGCGAAGTGGTTCCACCACTTTTTAACAGCAGGCCTTTGAGGAAGGTTTTGTCCAGTTCAAGAAACTGGCTGGGGGTGAGCTCATCAGCCATACAGATAGCAGGCTGGGTGAGTTTACCCGGCGCCGGAAAACGGTGTTCGCCATAAATTTGTTGCAGGAGCTGGAGGCAGACGTCGCGAATGTCCAGCGCGCGCTCCTGTAGATAGCCGCTACTTGAACGTGTGAATTCATCGCAGAAGTGCCCGGCGCTTTCAACAATCGCCTGGGCGCAACTTAATCCGCGTGAAACGCCAGCCAGCAAGTGCTGACGCAATGAGGTGTCGCCTGCCAGCGAACGATGGGCTTCCAGAATTGCACTGGTCGCGCCATCGCTGTCGAGTAAGCGGAACTCAATATTCTTCATTAGCAGCGTCAAACCGTTATCCAGTGCGGACTGTTCGGTCTCCACATCGTTAGCAGAAGGGAGAGAGCCCAGCGCGTTGAGATCCAGCGCGGAGAGCTGCGTCAGAACACCACCCGCGCTGCCGAAACAGACGCTGCGGGCGCGAAACAGCTGCGGATTCAGGTTGGTCAACGATGCGGGAAGCGGCTCCAGTTCGCAGTTTTTAATTTCAGCCAGCGGCGCATCGCAGAGAGGGAATTCATCACGCAACCATTGACTCAGGCGCTGGTAGGCAGCCTGTTCGTCGGCACCTGAAATGAATAACTGACACTTATCGCCTGCCAGCGTGTCGGTGCCAATTAGTGCGAGCGCGCTTTTGGCATTACCTTTACGGTCGGTGCGCAAGTTATGCCACTCAATGTGCGAGGTAAACGTATTGCACAGTGCCTCAACGTGGCTTGCCGGGCGCGCATGTACGCCATTGGGCAGCTCACAGGTAAATTCCACAATCAGGGCCATCGCCTCTCTCTCCCATAATAGTTTTCTTACTACAGAATAAAAGGGCATTGCCAGAGCGTGCCATGTGACAAATCTGCCAAAAACTGGACAAATGTAATGTGACTACTGAAGTGAGAGCTCCCTCACAAATTGAACCCTACTATCTGAGTCCCGATATACCGCAAGTTATGAGGCGGATCGCATTTTTTTACTGATATTACAAAAATCCAGTAAATGGCCTTTTTGTCCACTGTATGCGCAACAGTGGATTGCCTATTGTTTTCCGCAACAACATTATGGACATGGGCTAAAACCGGCCCGGGAGCGACTTATGAAAGAGTTGGTGCAGATCCTGAAAAACACGCGTCAGCACCTGATGACCGGTGTTTCGCATATGATCCCCTTCGTGGTGGCAGGCGGAATTTTGCTGGCGGTCTCCGTCATGCTGTATGGCAAGGGAGCGGTACCCGATGCCGCAACGGATCCTAATCTCAAAAAGCTTTTTGATATTGGTGTCGCGGGACTGACGCTGATGGTTCCTTTCCTCGCTGCGTATATCGGTTATTCCATTGCTGAGCGCTCTGCGCTGGCGCCTTGTGCGATTGGCGCATGGATAGGTAACAGCTTCGGCGCCGGATTCTTCGGTGCGCTGATTGCCGGGATTATCGGTGGGATTGTGGTGCATTATCTGAAGAAAATCCCTGTGCATAAGGTGTTGCGCTCGGTGATGCCTATCTTCGTTATTCCCATCGTCGGCACTTTTATTACCGCAGGCATCATGATGTGGGGACTGGGCGAGCCAGTTGGCGCGTTGACCACCAGCCTGACCGCATGGCTGCAAGGGATGCAACAGGGCAGTATTGTCGTGCTGGCAGTCATTTTAGGACTCATGCTGGCCTTTGATATGGGCGGTCCCGTTAACAAAGTTGCCTATGCCTTCATGCTGATTTGCGTGTCGCAGGGTGTTTATACCGTGGTAGCTATTGCCGCTGTGGGGATTTGCGTTCCACCGCTGGGATTAGGGCTGGCGACGCTGCTTGGTCGCAAGAATTTCTCTTCAGAAGAGCGTGAAGCCGGTAAAGCCGCGCTGGTCATGGGCTGTGTTGGCGTCACCGAAGGGGCGATTCCGTTCGCCGCTGCCGATCCGCTGCGGGTGATCCCGTCCATTATGATCGGTTCAGCCTGTGGCGCGGTAACGGCCGCGCTGTTTGGCGCACAGTGTTATGCCGGGTGGGGAGGCTTAATCGTTCTGCCGGTAGTGGAAGGTAAGCTGGGTTATATCGCGGCAGTCGCTATTGGCGCTGTGGTGACGGCGATCTGCGTGAACGTGCTGAAAAGTCTGGCGCGTAAGAAAGTATCTCAGGTTGATGAGAAAGAAGACGACCTGGATTTAGATTTTGAAATGAATTAAGTGAGGAATAAGCCATGACGAAAATTATTGCAGTAACAGCATGTCCTTCTGGTGTTGCACACACCTACATGGCGGCCGAAGCGCTGGAAAGCGCAGCCAAAGCCAAAGGCTGGGAAGTAAAAGTTGAGACTCAGGGCTCGATTGGTCTGGAAAACGAACTGACCGCGGCCGACGTGGCGGATGCCGATATGGTAATTCTGACCAAAGATATCGGCATCAAATTTGAGGAGCGTTTTGCGGGTAAAACCATCGTGCGCGTCAACATCAGTGATGCGGTAAAACGCGCTGACGCCATTATGAACAAAATTGACGCGCATCTTTCGCAAACCGCGTAACGTTAAAATGCCCAATGGCGCAAGCTTATCGGGCCTACGATGTTAATAGCCGTAGGCCGGATAAGGCGAAGCCGCCATCCGGCAACACGCTTGCTTACAGGAGTTCCTCATGACCAATCGCATTCAACGCCTCAAAGTCGCTCTATTTCAAAATAATCGTGAAATTTCACTTGAGCGCGCACAGTTGTATACCGCCAGCCATCAACAGACAGAGGGTGAGCCGGTCATTCTGCGTCGGGCGAAAGCGACCGCGTATATCCTTGAGCATGTTGAGATTTCGATTCGTGATGAAGAACTGATTGCAGGCAACCGTACTGTTAAGCCGCGGGCGGGCATTATGTCGCCGGAGATGGATCCATACTGGTTGTTGAAAGAGCTGGACCAGTTCTCGACACGTCCGCAGGACCGTTTTGATATCAGTGAAGAGGATAAACGCCTCTATCGTGATGTACTGTACCCGTACTGGGAAGAACGGTCGATGAAGGATTTCATCAACGGCCAGATGACCGATGAAGTGAAGGCCGCCGTCAGTACCCAGATCTTTAGCGTTAACCAGACGGACAAAGGACAGGGGCATATCATTATTGATTATCCACGCCTGCTGAATTATGGACTGGGAGAACTGGTATTGCAGATGCGGCAACACTGCGAGCAGCAGCCAGATAACCACTTTTATCAGGCTGCGCTATTGCTGCTTGAAGCTTCGCAAAGCCATATTCTGCGTTACGCTCTGCTGGCAGAAAAAATGGCGGAAACCTGCCCGGATGCGCAGCGTCGTCAGGAACTGCTCACCATTGCGGCAAATTCTCGCCACAATATGCAGCACAAGCCACAGACCTTCTGGCAAGCGTGCCAGCTGTTCTGGTACATGAACATCATTTTGCAATATGAATCTAACGCCAGCTCGCTTTCGCTGGGGCGTTTCGACCAGTATATGCTGCCGTTCTACCAGACCTCGCTGACTCAGGGGGAAGATCCGGCTTTCTTACAAGAGATCCTCGAATCATTGTGGGTGAAGTGCAATGATATCGTGCTGTTGCGTTCTACCAGCAGCGCTCGTTATTTCGCCGGATTCCCGACAGGATATACCGCACTGCTCGGTGGGTTGACGGAGAACGGACGCAGCGCGGTAAACGTGCTTTCGTTCCTCTGTCTGGAGGCGTACCAGAGCGTGCAATTGCCGCAGCCAAACCTCGGCGTGCGCACTAACGCGCTGATCGACACGCCGTTCCTGATGAAAACGGCGGAAACTATTCGTCTTGGTACGGGTATTCCGCAGATCTTTAATGATGAGGTAGTGGTGCCTGCATTTTTGAATCGAGGCGTGTCGCTGGAAGATGCCCGTGATTACGCGGTAGTTGGTTGTGTGGAGCTGTCGATCCCGGGCAGAACTTACGGTCTGCACGACATTGCCATGTTCAACCTGTTGAAAGTGATGGAAATCAGTCTCTATGAGAATGAAGGCAACAGCGCGCTGAAGTACGAAGGTCTGCTGGCGCATATTCGCGCCAAAATTAGCCACTACATCACGCTAATGGTGGAAGGCAGCAATATCTGCGATATCGGCCATCGTGACTGGGCGCCGGTGCCGCTGC
The DNA here is from genome assembly GCF_029319185.1 of Superficieibacter sp. HKU1. Lineage (NCBI taxonomy): Bacteria > Pseudomonadati > Pseudomonadota > Gammaproteobacteria > Enterobacterales > Enterobacteriaceae > Superficieibacter > Superficieibacter sp. HKU1. The sequence continues at coordinate 4,668,150 of NZ_CP119754.1, read as the reverse complement.
TCTCTTCGTTTATCAGCGACTGCCTGGATAAAGGTCGCGATATTACCGATGGCGGCGCGCGCTATAACTTCTCCGGCGTGCAGGGCATTGGTATCGCCAACCTGAGTGATTCTTTGCATGCGTTAAACGGGCTGGTGTTCGAACAGCAGCGCTTAAGTTTTGACGAACTGCTGTCGGTATTAAAAGACAACTTTTCCACACCGGAAGGTGAAAAGGTGCGCGCCAGGTTGATCAACCGTTTCGAAAAATACGGTAATGATATTGATGATGTGGATAACATCAGCGCTGAACTGCTGCGTCATTACTGTAAAGAAGTGGAGAAATACCAGAACCCGCGCGGTGGGCAATTTACGCCAGGTTCATACACCGTTTCTGCTCACGTGCCGCTGGGTTCGGTAGTGGGAGCGACGCCGGATGGCCGTTTTGCAGGTGAGCAACTGGCGGATGGCGGCCTGTCGCCAATGCTGGGTCAGGATATGCAGGGGCCGACGGCGGTGCTGAAATCGGTCAGTAAGCTGGATAACGCATTGCTTTCAAACGGCACTTTGCTGAATGTGAAGTTTACCCCTGCGACCCTTGAAGGAGAGGCGGGATTACGCAAGTTGGCGGATTTCCTGCGTGCGTTTACCCAGCTCAAGCTGCAACATATCCAGTTTAACGTAGTGAATGCCGAAACATTGCGGGAGGCGCAGCATCGTCCGCAAGATTTCGCCGGGCTGGTGGTGCGCGTGGCGGGTTACAGCGCCTTCTTTGTCGAGTTGTCGAAGGAGATTCAGGATGACATCATTCGCCGCACCGCGCATCAGCTGTGAGGTTGAGGAGCCGTACGGCGATGAGATCGCACGCATCTTCAACATTCAGCGTTATTCGCTTAATGATGGGCAAGGCATTCGCACGGTCGTCTTTTTTAAAGGCTGCCCACACACTTGCCCGTGGTGTGCTAATCCTGAATCCATCTCTCCACGCATTGAGACGGTGCGACGTGAGAGCAAATGTTTGCACTGTGCGCCGTGCCTGCGTGATGCCGATGAATGCCCGTCCGGCGCGTTTGAGCGTATTGGCCGCGATATCACACTGGATGAACTGGAACGTGAGGTGTTGAAAGACGAACTCTTTTTTCGTTCCTCCGGCGGAGGAGTTACCCTTTCCGGTGGTGAAGTGCTGATGCAGGCGCCTTTCGCTAACCGTCTTTTACAGCGCCTGAAGCGGTCGGGGATCCAATGCGCCATTGAAACCGCTGGTGACGCCCCGGCCAGCCGCCTGCTACCGCTGGCAAAAATGTGCGATGAGGTGCTGTTTGATCTCAAAATTATGGACGTGACTCAGGCGCGCGACGTAGTCAATATGAATCTGCCGCGCGTGCTGAAAAATTTGCAGCTGCTGGCAAACAAGGGAATCAATGTGATCCCTCGCTTGCCGTTAGTTCCCCGGTATACATTGAATGCGGAGAACCTGCGACAAGCGTTGACGTTGCTGACATCCTTAGGCATAAAGCAGATACATCTGTTACCTTTCCATCGGTATGGCGAACCGAAATATCGACTACTGGGCCGGGAGTGGTCGATGAAGGATGTTCCTGCTCCGTCAGCGCAAGAGGTGGCGGCATTGCGTGAGATAGCGGAACGCGCAGGTTTTCAGGTAACGACAGGAGGTTAACATGGCAGTCGCACCTGTACGATATCTGGTGGCAGTGACCGCGTGTGTGAGCGGCGTGGCGCATACCTATATGGCTGCCGAACGTCTGGAAAAGCTCTGCCAACAGGAGAAGTGGAGTATAAAGATTGAAACTCAGGGGGCGCTTGGCATTGAGAATCGTTTAACGCAAGAGGAGATCAGCCGTGCAGATGTGGTGCTGTTGATCACCGATATCGAGCTGGCGGGCGCGGAGCGTTTTACTCAGAGCCGCTATGTCCAGTCAGGTATTAGCGCTTTTTTACGGGAACCTCAACGGGTGATGAGCGCCGTGCGTAAACTCCTTTCTGCGCCGCAGCATACCCATCTTATTCTGGCGTGACCTTCTTTTCCGTCAACTGGCTATGATACTGCCGACGATACTCTGACGGTGAACGCTCTGTATTTTTGCGAAACAGACGACAAAAGTAGTTGCTGTCGACAAACCCACAGCTGTGCGCTACCTCTTTAACCTTCAGATCATAACCCTTCAGCAGCGCCCTGGCGTGCTCCAGACGTGTATAGTTCAGGTATTCGTTGAAGCCGATGGATCCTGCTTTCTGAAACAGGTGCGAGAGGTAATTGGGTGAAATATAAAACGCCTGCGCGACCGATTCCCGGGTAAGCGGCGAGGGGTAATGTTCGTCGATATAGTTGCGAATGGCTTCAAATAGCGCCTGACTGCGTGATGCAGTCTGGATCTGGCTGCCCAGCAGGTCACAGCAATGGCTCAACAGACTGGCGACAATCAACCTGGCGGTTTGCTGCTCCTGAGGCTGCATCTGCATCTCATTAAGCGTCTGTAGCAGGAAAGAGCCAATACGCGGCCCCCGGCGCGCAACATGCTGTTTCGTAAGGTTCTGATGCTGTTTTCCATCCCACAGCACAACGCTGAAACCCAGTTGTTGTTTGCCGAACAGGATACTAAGCGTCGTCACTGGCGTTTGCCATTGTGGGAAGTTCCAACAGCCAGCCGGAACGTACAGGACATCGCCAGTGTTCAGGGTTGCAGAGGTTCCAACAATGCCGCTATCGGAAAACTCGCCTTCCAGCACTATTTCCAGCCGAGGAAAATCGACCTGGTAAGCCAGTTGCGGCGTCGGGCCGTTGGTGTTGGCAAAGTAAACCTGGCGCAGCGGGACAGCACCGCTGATAAGACGGGAGAGTAAATGGCTGACGTCGTGATACATGTTAATCCCTTATAGAACGCAGACAGCAAAACAGTAACGTTGAACGTAAAAAAAGGCCACCCTAAAAGAGTGGCCTCAGACTGCTGACAAACGTTATCCCGTGGAATTTTGCCCGGTGGCGCTACGCTTACCGGGCCTACGTTTATAGTGTAAATTGCTGATATTGTAGGTTTTCTTAGGCCGGGTAAGGCGAAGCCGCCACCCGGCAAAACGGCGTGCACCATAGCCAAACAGGTTTGTCATCAACCTCAGGCCACCCTAAAAGAGTGGCCTGAACCTGTGACGTAATTAATGATTACCGTTTCGATCGCCGTAAGGCAGGGTATCGTAATCGATCAGGGCGTTTTTCTTGTATGGGTTGCCAATCCAGCGCGTGACCTCTTTAAACTGCGGGTTGGTAATGGAACGCGCCGGGTCATAGCCGTCGTAGGTTAAACCCGCCAAATCCGACCAGGTATGGATAAGCTCAGCGCTGCTGTACTTACGGTTGATATCCGCAGAGACATCGCGCGGATGCGCCGTCTGCCATTTTTCTGACGTCCACAGCAGGAAGGGGATCGTGTACATATGGCGTGTCGGCGCTTCTTCGTTGCGCCCCTGCGTATGATGCGGCGGCGTATCGTACACTTCTTCCCCGTGATCGGAGAAGTAGAGCAGGAAACCGTCAGGATCGGTCGCTTTATAATCCTTTATCAGGCTGGCAACGACATGGTCGTTATAGCGGTTTGCGTTGTCATAGTCGTTATACGCTTCCTGCTCCTCAGCGTTTAATCCGGCAGGCAGGCCATCCGTTTTGCCGTCGAAAGTCCCTTCATTTGCCGGATAACGGTACTTGTACTTAATATGCGTTCCCAGCAAATGCACGATAATGAATTTCTTCGGCGCAGGATCGGCCAGCACTTCTTTAAACGGCGCCAGTACGTTAGTGTCATACTCGCGGGCGCTCTGCATCCGCTCCTGGTTCATATAGAACTGCTTATCGGTCTGCTTCGAGAATACCGTCAGCATGGTGTTACGCGCGGTCAACGTCTGTTGATTGGTGATCCAGAACGTTTTATAGCCCGCCTGCTTCATCATGTTCATCAGCGACGGCTGCGTCAGATACAGATCGGGATGCTTCTCGTCGGCGAAGGTCAGCGCCTGTTGCAGGATCTCAATGGTGTAAGGGCGCGAGGTCACCACGTTATTGAATACGGTCAGGTGTTTATCGGTTTTGTGCAGCGCGTCCAGTTCCGGCGTGGTTTCACGCGGATAACCGTACAGGCTCATACGTCCACGCTGGGTAGATTCGCCGATCACCAGCACCAGCGTGCGCGGCATATTGCCTGAGCTGTCGCGCAGGTTTTCCAGCGGAGGAAGCGCGCTGTTTTTATCCAGCAGCCGGTTCAGGCTGTCCAGCTGTCGGCGGTATTGATAGTAGCCGGTGACAAATTGCCACGGTGCCGCAGGCTCCAGACGCGTCGAGAGCGAGGCCACCGATCGCCCGAATGACTTATCTTTCATCAGCATATTGCTGGCGACGGGATTCAGGATAAGCCCATAGAGCAGGGCGAAAGACACTACCCAGCGCCAGGGTTTAGGGATATAAACCGGGCGCAGGCGCGACCACAGCAGGATAGTTACCACCGTATAGGCAATGGCCACCAGCACCAGCTTCAGACTGAAATACTGGCTTACGTATTCACTGGCTTCACTGGCGTTAGTTTCGAACATCACGAACAGCACGCTTTGCGAGAATTCCTGCCCATAAATCACGTAGTAACTCAGCACCGCGATGGACGATGCCCACAGCACGACGCCGATAACGGCGGCAATAAGGCGGGTGCGTTGCGGAAATAGAAAAAGCGGAATAAGCCATAGTGAACTGAACAGCAACGAGTCGCGCAGGCCGTTAGTGCCGCTAAAACCGCTGAAGGTGATCACAGCCTGTAATGCCGTGGAGAAAAAACAAAAGTAGAGTAAAGCCCAGCCGAGGGCTTTCCAGCTGAATGCCTGTGCAGGCTGCGAATGTGCGGTAACCATACGTTTGACCCGTAAAAAAAGTTACCGGCAAGCGTAGCGGCCGAACATTAAGCCAACCTTAAATTTTGTGTGCCATAAGGGAAGTAAAAAACGGAGGTTGAGAGGGACGGTTTTCACCTCTCACGCCCGGCGGGCGCAAGAGGTGTTGTGGGAAATTAGCCCGTATTACGCATACCGGCGGCCACGCCCGCGATGGTGACCATCAGCGCCTGCTCGACGCGCGGATCCGGCTCTTTGCCTTCTTCCTCGGCGCGGCGCGAACGGTGCAGCAGCTCGGCTTGCAGGACGTTCAGGGGATCGGTATAGACGTTACGCAACTGAATCGACTCGGCTATCCACGGCAGATCCGCCATCAGATGCGAGTCGTTGGCGATAGCCAGCACCACTTTAATATCATCTTCCAGCAGTTCACGCAGCTCGACGCCCAGCGGCCAGAGCTCCTTTTTCACCAGCCGCTGATCGTAGTATTCCGCCAGCCACAGGTCGGCTTTGGAATAGACCATTTCCAGCATCCCCAGGCGGGTTGAGAAGAACGGCCAGTCGCGGCACATCGCTTCCAGTTCGCTCTGCTTGCCGTCTTCCACCACTTTTTGCAGCGCCGCGCCAGCACCCAGCCAGGCGGGCAGCATCAGGCGGTTCTGTGTCCAGGCGAAAATCCACGGAATAGCGCGCAGCGATTCCACGCCGCCGGTCGGGCGACGTTTCGCCGGGCGCGAACCGAGCGGCAATTTGCCCAGCTCCTGCTCCGGCGTTGCGGAACGGAAGTAAGGAACAAAATCTTCGTTTTCACGGACAAAGCCGCGATACATATCGCAGGAGATGTCAGAAAGCTCATCCATGATGTGCCGCCATGTTTCTTTCGGCTCCGGCGGCGGCAGCAGGTTAGCTTCGAGAATCGCCCCGGTATAGAGCGACAGGCTGCTGATGGTGATCTCTGGCAGGCCATATTTAAAGCGGATCATTTCGCCCTGCTCGGTTACGCGCAGCCCGCCTTTCAGGCTACCCGGCGGTTGTGAGAGCAGCGCCGCGTGGGCCGGCGCGCCGCCGCGGCCAATTGAGCCGCCGCGACCGTGGAACAGGGTCAGTTCAATACCGGCTTTTTCACAGGTTTTAATCAGTGCATCCTGCGCCTGATATTGCGCCCAGGAGGCGGCCATGACGCCCGCATCTTTTGCCGAGTCAGAGTAGCCGATCATGACCATCTGCTTGCCCTGGATAAAGCCGCGATACCAGTCGATATTCAGCAACTGGCTCATTACATCGTTGGCGTTATTCAGGTCGTCCAGCGTTTCAAACAGCGGCGCGACCGGCAGCGCGAAGCCGATGCCCGCTTCTTTCAGCAGCAGATGAACGGCCAGAACGTCAGACGGAGTTTTTGCCATCGAGATAACGTAGGCCGCCACAGAGCCGTACGGCGCTTCGGCAATCACTTTGCAGGTGTCGAGCACTTCACGGGTTTCTTCGCTTGGCTCCCACTGGCGCGGCAGCAGAGGACGTTTGGAGTTCAGCTCGCGGATCAGGAACGCCTGCTTGTCGGCTTCCGACCAGCTTTCGTAGTCGCCAATGCCGAGATAGCGGGTCAGTTCGCCCAGCGCTTCGGTATGGCGTGTGCTCTCCTGGCGGATATCAATGCGTACCAGCGGCACGCCGAAGCACTTCACGCGTCTCAGTGTATCGAGCAGTTCGCCGTTGGCGATAATGCCAAGGCCACAGGCCTGAAGCGATTGATAGCAGGCGTAGAGCGGCTCCCACAATTGTTCATTCTGCGTCAGCAGCCCGGTCGGTTTTGGCAGACGCTGGCCTTTAAGACGCGCTTCCAGCCAGGTCTGCGTCGCCATCAACTGACCGCGCAGGTTTTTCAGCAGGTAGCGGTACGGCTCCTGCGCGCCCGCTTCGCCGACCCGCTCGCGCAGCTCGTCGCTACACTCGACCATTGACAGTTCGGAGATCAGCAGCTGAATGTCTTTCAGGAACAGATCGGTCGCTTTCCAGCGGCTCAGCAACAGGACGTGGCGAGAAATATCAGCGGTTACGTTTGGGTTGCCGTCGCGGTCGCCGCCCATCCAGGAGGTGAAGCGTATCGGAACAAAATCCACGGGCAGGCGATAGCCCAGATGTTCTTCCAGCTGTTCGTTCAGCTCGCGCAGGTAGTTCGGAACACCTTCCCACAGACTGTTTTCAACGACCGCGAAGCCCCATTTTGCTTCATCCACCGGCGTCGGGCGATGTTTGCGGATTTCATCGGTATGCCATGACTGGGCGATCAGCTGACGCAGACGGCGCATCAGCTGGTTGCGCTCGTAATCCACCAGATCGTTATTATCAAGCTGCTTAAGGCAGGCGTTTACCTCGCCCATCTTATGAATCAGCGTGCGGCGGGTGATTTCCGTCGGGTGCGCGGTCAACACCATTTCCAGCGACAGGGACTCAACGGCTTTCTTAATGATTGCCTCGTTCAGTTCAGGCTGGTTTTTCAGTTTCTTCAGGGTGCGGGCAATGATTTCCGGATTGCTGGCACCTTCGCCTTTCGGTGAGATGCTGTGGTACTGCTCGGCGGTATTCGCCAGGTTTAAAAACTGGCTAAAGGCGCGGGCTACCGGCAGCAGTTCGTCATTCGACAAGTTTTGCAGGGTAGTGAGCAACTCCTGACGGTTAGCCTCATTACCTGCGCGGGAGGATTTAGACAGCTTACGGATGGTCTCTACGCGGTCGAGAATGTTCTCTCCCAGCGCATCTTTAATGGTCTCTCCCAGCAGCTTGCCGAGCATACTGACATTACTACGCAATGCGGAATATTGTTCGTTCATGTTACCCAGACACCCCATTCATTTTATTTTGTTATACACGTCATCCTTCAAGCTGCCTCTGCGTTGGCTGCGTTCATTCACCCCAGTCACGTACTCATGTACGCTCCCGGGGATTCATTCTCTTGCCGCCTTGATGCAACTTGAATGATTTTGTGTATATACCCATGCTCCACAAACTAACGCATCGGGTATATGACATCGTCTTTTATAAAGCCACGTAAAACCCCTGACGTCAATTGCTGCGAAATCGCTTCAGCAAACGAATAAATCGCCGCAATTTACGAAAGTTAACTCACTGGCGAACAGATAAGTTGCGCTTATATAAATCGCCTGATTTTCTCCTTTTTTTGCCGGGATCAGTGCCAGCAAAAGTGGTGCACGACCTGAGTAATCAACTCACGCGTTGGCTTGATAAAGCGGGTTTCCAGATACTCATCCGGCTGGTGCGCCTGGTTAATGGAGCCCGGGCCCAGCACCAGCGTCGGACACAGCGTCTGAATGAACGGCGCTTCGGTACAGTAGTTCACCACCTCAGTCTGCGCGCCGAGTAGCTTCTCGACCACCTGCACCAGTTGATGATCCGGCGGGCATTCGTAGCCGGGGATCGGCGGATGCAGCTCTGCCACGTTCAGACGGCCCGGCCAGCGTTCGCTGACGGGAGCCAGCGCTTCATTCAGCAGGCCGTTCAAATCGTCGAGCGTCATGCCAGGCAGCGGCCGGATATCCATATGCAGTTCGCAGCAGGCGCAGATACGGTTAGAGGCATCGCCGCCGTGGATCGCGCCCAGATTCAGCGTCGGGTACGGAACGGTAAACGCCTCATAGTGATAGCGCTCTTTTAAGTCGTCGCGCAGGTGCATGATCCGCCCAATGGCGTCGTGCATCAGTTCAATCGCATTGACGCCGCGCGCCGGATCGCTGGAGTGGCCGGACTGCCCGAGCACGCGGATCGCACTGGAAATATGCCCTTTATGCGCGCGTACCGGCTGCAAGGAGGTAGGCTCGCCGATGATGGCGCAGTCCGGACGCAACGCCGTGGTCTCTGAGAAGTAACGCGCACCCGCCATGCTGGTCTCTTCATCGGCGGTCGCCAGAATATAGAGTGGCTTTTTCAACTGCGTTACGTCTACATCGCGCAAGGCATCGAGGATAAAAGCAAAGAAGCCTTTCATATCCGCCGTGCCAAGACCGTAGAGTTTGCCTTCATGCTCGGTCAGGGTGAACGGGTCGCGCGTCCAGCGGCCGTCGTCAAACGGCACCGTATCGGTATGCCCGGCGAGCAACAGTCCGCCCGCGCCGTGCCCAATGCTGGCCAGCATATTGAATTTGTTGCGCGTATCCGGTACCGGCTGCACTTCAACGTTAAATCCCAAATCGCCAAACCAGCCTGCCAGCAGATTGATTAAAGACGCATTACTCTGATCAAGCGCTTCTTCCGTCGCGCTGATGGACGGTGTGGCAATCAGGGCGCGGTAAATCTCGATAAATGGGGGTAAGTTCTTTTTCATTGTTGACACGCCTCGGGTCATGATAGTATCAATATTCATGCAGTATTTATGAATAAAAATACATTATCGTTGAGCGTAAGAAAACCCACCGGCTGTAAGGTGATGTTAATACGCTGAACAGGGTTAGGGAGATTCCGGTCTTCCCAGGCAAACAGACGAAGAAGGTGAACCGCCCCGATGTTAAATACGCTGATTGTGGGCGCCAGTGGTTATGCTGGCGCAGAGCTCGTGACCTATGTAAATCGCCATCCTGATATGACCATAACCGCTTTGACCGTCTCAGCGCAAAGCAATGATGCAGGAAAGTTAATCTCAGATTTGCATCCACAACTAAAAGGCATCGTGGATCTGCCCCTGCAGGCGATGTCTGATATCAGCGAGTTTAGCGCAGGTGTCGACGTGGTGTTTCTCGCCACCGCCCACGAGGTCAGCCACGACCTGGCCCCGCAGTTTCTGGCGGCGGGCTGTGTCGTGTTCGATCTTTCCGGCGCGTTCCGGGTTAACGATCTGGCGTTTTATGAAAAGTATTATGGCTTTACCCATCAACATCCTGAGCTGCTTGAACAGGCGGTTTACGGGCTGGCGGAATGGAGTGCCGATCGCTTAAAAGATGCTAACCTGGTAGCTGTTCCAGGATGTTATCCGACGGCGGCGCAGCTGTCGCTGAAGCCGTTAATTGATAAGGAACTGCTGGAGCTGAACCAGTGGCCGGTCATCAACGCCACCAGCGGCGTAAGCGGGGCGGGGCGCAAGGCGGCACTTTCCAACAGCTTTTGCGAAGTTAGTCTGCAACCTTACGGCATCTTTAATCATCGCCATCACCCGGAAATCAGTACCCATCTTGGTACGGATGTGATTTTTACCCCGCATCTGGGGAGCTTTCCACGCGGCATTCTGGAAACCATTACCTGCCGCCTGAAGCCCGGCGTGACGCAGCCGCAGGTGGTCGCAGCTTTCCAGCAAGCGTATGGTGATAAACCACTGGTGCGCCTGTATGAAAAAGGTGTCCCGGCGCTGAAGAACGTGGTGGGGCTGCCGTTCTGCGATATCGGCTTTGCGGTCCAGGGCGAACATCTGATTGTCGTGGCGGCGGAAGACAATCTGCTGAAAGGCGCGGCGGCGCAGGCGATGCAGTGCGCAAATATTCGTTTCGGCTTTGCTGAAACTCAGTCTCTTATTTAAGGGTGCGGTTATGAATCCATTAATTATCAAACTTGGTGGCGTACTGCTGGATAGCGAAGAGGCGCTGGCGCGTCTGTTTACCGCGCTGGTGAACTATCGTGAGTCGCATCAGCGTCCGCTGATTATCGTGCACGGCGGCGGCTGCGTGGTGGATGAGCTGATGAAGCAGCTCAACCTGCCGGTGCAAAAGAAAAATGGTCTGCGCGTCACGCCTGCCGATCAAATCGACATTATCACCGGCGCGCTGGCGGGTACGGCTAATAAAACGCTGCTGGCGTGGGCGAAGAAACATCATATTGCTTCAGTAGGGCTGTTTCTGGGCGACGGCGACAGCGTTAAGGTAACCCAGCTTGATGATGCGCTGGGCCACGTCGGGCTGGCGCAGCCGGGATCGCCGAAGCTGATTAATACGCTGCTGGAAGGCGGTTTTCTCCCGGTAGTGAGTTCTATCGGCGTCACCGATGAGGGGCAGTTGATGAACGTCAATGCCGATCAGGCTGCGACCGCGCTGGCGGCAACGCTGGGGGCCGACCTGATCCTGCTTTCTGACGTGAGCGGCATTCTGGACGGTAAAGGGCAGCGTATTGCCGAGATGACCGCTGAGAAAGCGGAACAGCTTATCGCGCAGGGCATTATCACCGACGGCATGATTGTGAAAGTGAACGCGGCGCTGGACGCGGCACGCACGCTGGGCCGTCCGGTGGATATCGCCTCCTGGCGGCATGCTGAGCAGTTGCCAGCACTGTTTAACGGTACGTCGATCGGCACGCGAATTACGGCGTAACCCAATAGCGGCTGCGCCTTAGCGGGACTTTATGCAGGCCGGATAAGCGCAGCGCCATCCGCTATTAAACGCGAAGAATACAGGCCGGGCAACCCGGCAACATTAACGAATAAAGGAAGCATGTTATGGCACTTTGGGGCGGGCGTTTTACCCAGGCAGCGGATCAACGGTTCAAACAGTTCAATGACTCTTTACGCTTTGATTATCGCCTGGCCGAGCAGGATATCGTTGGCTCTGTGGCCTGGTCAAAAGCGCTGGTAACCGTGGGCGTACTCACCGCTGACGAGCAACGACAGCTGGAAGCTGCATTGAACGTGCTGCTGGAAGAGGTCCGCGCTAATCCTGAGCAGATCCTCGAAAGCGATGCGGAAGATATTCACAGCTGGGTCGAAGGCAAGCTGATCGACAAAGTCGGCCAGTTGGGTAAAAAGCTCCACACCGGACGCAGCCGTAACGATCAGGTCGCCACCGATCTGAAATTGTGGTGCAAAGAGACGGTCTCTGAATTACTGACCGCCAGCCGCCAGCTCCAGAGCGCGCTGGTGGAAACCGCACAGAACAATCAGGATGCGGTGATGCCAGGCTATACCCACCTGCAGCGCGCGCAGCCGGTGACGTTTGCTCACTGGTGTCTGGCCTACGTTGAAATGCTGGCGCGGGATGAAAGCCGTCTTCAGGATGCGCTTAAACGTCTGGACGTCAGCCCGTTAGGCTGCGGTGCGCTGGCCGGCACCGCCTATGAAATCGACCGCGAGCAGCTCGCGGGCTGGCTGGGCTTTGCCTCGGCAACCCGCAACAGCCTGGACAGCGTATCTGACCGCGATCACGTGCTGGAACTGCTTTCTGACGCTTCCATTGGCATGGTGCATCTTTCCCGCTTTGCAGAAGATTTGATTTTCTTCAACACCGGCGAGGCCGGGTTTGTCGAGCTTTCCGATCGCGTGACCTCCGGTTCGTCCCTGATGCCGCAGAAGAAAAATCCGGATGCGCTGGAGCTTATCCGCGGTAAATGCGGCCGCGTGCAGGGCGCGTTGACCGGCATGATGATGACCCTGAAAGGTCTGCCGCTGGCGTATAACAAAGATATGCAGGAAGACAAAGAAGGGCTGTTTGACGCGCTCGATACCTGGCTGGATTGTCTGCATATGGCGGCGCTGGTGCTTGACGGCATCCAGGTGAAACGCCCACGCTGCCAGGAAGCGGCGCAGCAGGGCTATGCGAACGCAACGGAGCTGGCAGATTACCTGGTCGCCAAAGGCGTGCCGTTCCGTGAAGCGCACCATATTGTCGGTGAAGCGGTCGTGGAGGCGATTCGTCAGGGGAAACCGCTGGAAGATCTGCCGCTGGCCGATCTGCAAAAATTCAGTCCAGTTATTGGCGAGGATGTCTACCCGATCCTCGCGCTGCAATCCTGCCTCGATAAACGCGCGGCCAAAGGCGGCGTGTCGCCACAGCAGGTAGCACAGGCGATTGCGGACGCGCAGGCAAGGCTGGTATAACGTACAGGCACAGCCCGGTTTCAAACCGGGCTTTTTTACGCAAAAAAAAAGCGGACCATCCGGTCCGCAAAAAATTCACGTTGGCTTTAGGTTCGAGAGAAACTCTCTGAAGGAGCAGTGGCTTCGAGGGTTAAACAAAGTACCGTCTCGCTTCTGGTGACAATTATTGTACAGAGTGCTTGATAGGGATAATCGTTCGTTGCTATTCTATCTATCGCCATGAACTATCGTGGCGATGGAGGATGAAGAATGAATATTCGCGATCTTGAATACCTTGTCGCGCTGGCCGAGCACCGCCATTTCCGCCGTGCTGCCGATTCCTGTCACGTCAGTCAGCCTACGCTGAGCGGGCAAATCCGTAAGCTGGAAGATGAACTGGGCGTGATGCTGCTGGAGCGCACCAGTCGTAAGGTGCTGTTCACGCAGGCAGGATTGTTGCTGGTGGACCAGGCGCGCACCGTGCTGCGCGAGGTTAAAGTACTCAAGGAGATGGCGAGCCAGCAGGGCGAGACCATGTCCGGGCCGCTGCATATCGGTCTGATCCCCACGGTCGGTCCTTATCTGCTGCCGCATATTATTCCCATGTTGCACCAGGCATTTCCTAAACTGGAAATGTACCTGCATGAAGCGCAAACGCATCAACTGTTAGCGCAGCTCGACAGCGGTAAACTTGACTGTGCGATCCTGGCGCTGGTGAAAGAGAGTGAGTCTTTTATTGAAGTACCGCTCTTTGACGAACCGATGAAGCTGGCGATCTACGACGATCACCCGTGGGCCGGACGCGATCGCGTACCGATGTCCGATCTGGCAGGTGAAAAATTACTGATGCTGGAAGACGGTCATTGCCTGCGCGATCAGGCGATGGGCTTTTGTTTTGAAGCGGGCGCAGATGAAGATGCCCACTTCCGTGCCACCAGCCTGGAAACGTTGCGTAACATGGTCGCAGCGGGAAGCGGAATTACGCTGCTGCCTGCGCTTTCAGTGCCGCAGGAACGTCAGCGCGATGGTGTGGTTTACCTGCCGTGTATCAAGCCGGAGCCGCGCCGTACCGTTGGCCTGGTGTATCGTCCAGGCTCGCCGCTGCGTGGCCGTTATGAACAGCTGGCGGAGGCCATCCGCGAGAAAATGGATGGCCACTTCGATCAGGCGTTAAAACAGGCGGTTTAAACCGTTCAGCGCCGCTACCCGATAGGCTTCGGCCATGGTCGGGTAGTTGAAGGTGGTGTTAACAAAGTATTCAATCGTGTTACCGCCACCTTTCTGCTCCATAATCGCCTGGCCGATATGAATGATTTCCGCCGCGCGCTCGCCAAAGCAGTGAATACCCAGGATTTCTTTCGTTTCCCGATGGAACAGGATTTTCAGCGTGCCAACGTTCATGCCGACAATCTGCGCCCGCGCCAGGTGCTTAAACTGCGCCCGGCCCACTTCGTAAGGCACTTTCATTGCCGTCAGCTGTTGCTCGGTTTTACCGACGGAACTGATTTCCGGGATGGTATAAATGCCGGTAGGAATATCTTCAATCAGGTGCGCCGTGGCTTCGCCTTTGCTCATTGCCTGGGCGGCGATACGTCCCTGATCGTAGGCGGCAGACGCCAGACTCGGATAGCCAATCACATCGCCGACCGCATAGATGTGCGGCAGCGCGGTCTGGTACATGCTGTTCACTTTTAACAGCCCGCGGCCATCCGCTTCCAGCCCGATGTTTTCCAGCGCCAGCGAATCGGTGTTGCCGGTGCGCCCGTTGGCGTACAGCAGGCAGTCCGCCTTCAGCTTTTTGCCGGATTGCAGATGCATAATCACACCGTCGTCCATACCTTCGATTTTCTCGTACTCTTCGTTATGGCGAATGACCACGCCGCTGTTCCAGAAGTGATACGAGAGTGAATCCGACATCTCCTGATCGAGAAACGCCAGCAGACGATCGCGGGTATTAATCAAATCGACTTTAACGTCCATTCCCCGGAAGATCGACGCATATTCGCAGCCAATTACCCCCGCACCGTAAATGATTACGTGGCGCGGCTCATGGTGCAGGCTGAGGATAGAATCGCTGTCGTAAATACGCGGATGAGAAAAATCGACGTTAGCCGGGCGGTAGGGCCGGGAGCCGCAGGCAATGACAAACTTTTCTGCGGTCAGCGTTTCTACCGAGCCATCCGGAAAAGTCAGCGCCAGCGTGTGATCGTCAACAAAACTGGCATCGCCCTGCAGGATCTCACAGTGATTACGCTCGTAAAACCCCTGGCGCATGCGCGTTTGCTGATTAATTACATTATCCGCGTGATTGAGGATGTCGGCAAAGGAGGAGCGTAAAAGACGGGAGTGGTCGCTGTAGAGAGGGTTCTGGTTAAATTCGATAATACGGCTAACGGCGTGGCGGAGGGCTTTCGAGGGGATCGTGCCCCAGTGGGTACAGCCGCCGCCGACATTATGATAGCGCTCAATAACAGCGACGCGCGCTCCCTGCTTGACCAGTCCCATCGCAGCGCCTTCGCCGCCAGGGCCGGACCCGATGACAATTGCATCATAATCCCAGGAATGTGGCATGGTATGACTCACCTGTTTTTATACACAAAATAAACATGATGATAACATTTGCCGCAGTTTAACCCAATTATCGTTGTGCTTTTTTCCTGCAATAAAGCAGAAACAGCTCGTAAACAATCATTCACAACCTGTGCAAACCGATCTGTTTTGATCTCTGGTATAGTGCCTTCTGGGCCTTTGGAAGGATTCAGACATCGTGATGGGCGTTAGAGCGCAACAAAAAGAAAAAACCCGGCGTTCGCTGGTGGAAGCGGCATTCAGTCAACTGAGCGCAGAGCGTAGTTTCGCCAGCCTCAGTTTACGTGAGGTTGCGCGCGAAGCGGGAATTGCCCCGACGTCATTTTATCGCCATTTCCGCGATGTGGATGAGCTTGGTCTGACGATGGTCGATGAGAGCGGCCTGATGCTGCGCCAGCTGATGCGTCAGGCGCGCCAGCGCATTGCCAAAGGCGGTAGCGTGATCCGCACATCGGTCTCCACGTTTATGGAGTTCATCGGCAATAATCCAAACGCTTTTCGCCTGCTTTTGCGTGAGCGTTCTGGCACATCGAGCGCGTTCCGCGCTGCGGTAGCGCGTGAAATCCAGCACTTTATTGCCGAGCTTGCGGATTATCTGGAACTGGAAAGCCACATGCCGCGGGCCTTTACGGAAGCACAGGCGGAAGCGATGGTCACCATCGTATTTAGCGCAGGTGCCGAGGCGCTGGACGTAAGTGCAGAGCAGCGCAGACAACTGGAGGAGCGGCTGGTATTACAGCTGCGGATGATCTCTAAAGGCGCGTATTACTGGTATCGTCGGGAGCAGGAGAAACCGACTCAACATGCTGAGGAAAAAGAAAGGTTATGAAACAGACCGTTCAGGATCGAGGTACGTTGCTGCTGGCGCTGATCGCTGGCTTATCCATCAATGGCACATTTGCCGCGCTGTTCAGCTCCATCGTGCCATTTTCTGTGTTCCCCATTATTTCGCTGGTGCTGACGGTTTACTGTTTGCATCAGCGCTACCAGAATCGCACCATGCCTGTGGGGTTGCCAGGCCTGGCTGCTGGCTGTTTTATTCTGGGTATTTTGCTCTATAGCACAGTGGTGCGCGCAGAGTATCCGGCGATTGGCTCTAACTTCCTGCCGGCGGTGCTGTCGGTGATCCTGGTGTTCTGGGTAGGGTTCCGGATGCGTAATCGTAAGCAGGAGCTGTCGGAGTAATCCCGCCAGCCACGCTATCGTAATTTTTGCCGGGAGGCGCTTCGCTTGCCCGGCATTGACGTCGTTGTAGGCCCGCGCAAGCGAAGCGCCGCCGGGCATATAAGGGCTTATTTTCGCGTCAGCAGCACGCCGCATTCCATATGATGGGTGTAGGGGAACTGATCGAACAGGGCCAGCCGCTCTACCTTGTGCGTCTGGCTCAACGTTTCGAGGTTCTTACACAGCGTCTCCGGGTTACAGGAGATGTACAAGATTTGCGGGTACGCCTGCACCATCTTCTCGGTTTCACTATCCAGTCCGCTGCGCGGCGGATCGACGAAAATCGTCTCACAGCGGTAACTTTTCAGGTCGATGCCCTGCAAACGGTTAAACTCACGCACGCCGTTCATCGCCTGGGTGAACTCTTCCGCCGCCATGCGAATAATCTGTACGTTATCAATGTGGTTGGCGCTGATGTTGTACTGCGCCGCCGCGACGGACGGTTTGGCGATTTCGGTGGCTAATACGCGGTCGAAATTACGCGCCAGCGCCAGCGAAAAATTGCCGTTTCCGCAGTACAGCTCCAGCAAATCGCCGGTCGAACCTTTCGTCGCATTCAGCGCCCATTCCAGCATCTGAATATTCATCGCCGCGTTCGGCTGGGTAAAGCTGTTCTCGACCTGCCGATAGATCATTTCACGACCGCCAACCGGCAGACGTTCATCAATATAATCCTGGTCCAGGGCAATTTTGGTTTTGGTTGCCCGGCCAATGATATGCACATTCACATTCTGCGCCCGCAGGGCATCACGCAGCGCCTCCGCCTCCTGGCGCCACTCTTCATCCAGCTTTTTATGATAGAGGAGACTGACCACCGCCTGATTACTGAGGGTTGTCAGGTAGTCGATCTGAAAAAGCTTATGACGCAACACGCGGTTATTGCGCACGCCTTCCATCATGGCGGTCATCAACTGATTAATTAATTCGCTGGCCGCCGGAAAGCTGTCGACGCGAAGGCGGCTTTTGGTCTGCTGATCGAACATGATGTGATACAGGTCGTCACCATCGTGCCAGATGCGGAATTCCGCGCGCATGCGGTAGTGGCTGACCGGAGAACGGAACACCTCCGGAACCGGCGCGGCGAAAGGCGTCATCATACTTTGCAGGCGGACGACCTTTTCTGCCAGTTGCGCGTCGTACTGTTCTGTCGGGAGATGTTCGGGGGTCATAATGCATCCTGGATGATAAAGAATTACGCGGGGATTGTAGGGATTGCGCCAGGGATGTCCAGCCTTAATCAGTCATAGCAGTATGGACATCTATACGTGTCTAATTGTAGCATTCTGTTTCCGGTCTCCTGTGAGTGAAAAGGGAATCCAGTGTAAATCTGGAGCTGACGCGCAGCGGTAACGACTGGCGGGATGAATGTTGTAGACACTGCGTAATAACGTGGGAAGTCTTTATCCGCAAACGCCACCTAGCCCGAAGACCTGCCGGGATCACGTCGCATTTGGTTTCATCATCGCGTGCTATGGATGAGGCCTGCGGCATCCTTCTGATATTGTGGATGCTTTTACAATGATTAAAAAAGCTTCGCTGCTGACGGCGTGTTCCGTCACGGCATTTTCTGGCTGGGCGCAGGATAGCAACCCGGACACTCTGGTGGTCACAGCAAGTCGATTTGAACAGCCAGTAAATACCGTTCTGGCACCGGTAAGTATAGTAACGCGTGAGGATATCGATCGCTGGCAGTCAACCTCGGTGATTGATGTGATGCGTCGTTTACCGGGCGTAGATGTGGCGCAAAACGGCGGTATCGGTCAGCTCTCTTCTCTTTTCATTCGCGGCACTAATTCCAGCCATGTGCTGATCCTGGTCGACGGCATTCGCCTTAATCAGGCGGGCGTTAGCGGATCGTCAGACTTAAGTCAGTTCCCGGTGGCGCTGGTGCAGCGTATTGAGTATGTTCGCGGGCCGCGCTCAGCGATTTATGGCTCGGATGCGATTGGTGGCGTAGTGAATATCATTACTACGCGTGAAAAGGACGGTACAACCTTAAACGCGGGCGTCGGTTCGCACGGCTATCAGAACTACGGCGGTAGTACTCAGCAAACGCTGGGCGACAATACGCGCGTCACCCTGGCAGGCGACTATACCTATACCAAAGGTTTTGACGTGGTCGCCGATGGCAACAACGGCGGATTAGCGCAGACCGATGGCGACGGTTACATGAACAAAACGCTGTACGGCGCGCTTGAACATGATTTTTCCGAACAGTGGACCGGCTTTGTCCGCGGTTACGGTTACGATAACCGCACCGCCTATGACGGCTATTACAGCTCATTTACGCCTGATGTGCTGGTGGATACCCGCCAGCTGTATAGCCAGACGTGGAATGCCGGCCTGCGCTTTAATCAGGATATTTTCCATTCTCAGCTTTATTCTGGCTACAGCCACAGCAAGGATTACAACTACGATCCTCATCTGGGGCGCTATGACTCGTCCGCTACGCTGGATGAGATCAAGCAGTACAACGTGCAGTGGACCAACTCTGTTGATGTCGGGCAGGGTAATGTAGGCGCAGGCGTTGACTGGCAGAAGCAAAGCACCGAGCCGGGCACTAACTATGTGACCAATGGTTACGATCTGCGTAATACCGGGATCTACCTGACCGGATTGCAGCAGGTGGCCGACTTCACCTTTGAAGGTGCAGCACGCAGCGATGACAACTCGCAGTTTGGCCGACATGGCACCTGGCAGGGCAGCGCGGCGTGGGAGTTTATTGAAGGCTACCGTTTTATTGCCTCTTATGGCACGGCGTTTAAGGCTCCGAACCTCGGCCAACTGTACGGCTACTACGGGAGTAAAAACCTTGACCCGGAAGAGAGCAAACAGTGGGAAGGGGCGTTTGAAGGGTTGACGGCTGGCGTGAACTGGCGCGTCTCTGGTTATCGTAATGACGTTGATAACCTCATCGATTACAACGATCAACTGATGAAGTATTACAACGTCGGCAAAGCGCGCATTAAAGGCATCGAGGCCACAGCGACGTTTGATACGGGTCCGGTAACGCACAATATTGGCTATGACTACGTTGATGCCCGTAATGCCATAACCGATCGACCGCTGGCGCGCCGGGCGAAGCAGAAGGTTAACTATCAGCTCGACACGCAAGTCTATGATTTTGACTGGAGTCTGACGTATCACTATCTCGGCACGCGGTATGACGCTGACTACAATGCTTATCCGACCCGGACGGTCAAAATGGGCGGAGTCAGCTTATGGGATGCCGCAGTTTCATATCCAGTCACCTCACACCTGACAGTTCGTGGTAAAATAGCTAACCTGTTCGATAAAGATTACGAGACAGTTTATGGCTACCAAACTGCAGGACGGGAATACAACTTGTCTGGCAGCTACACCTTTTGATCCCCGATCCACCGTGCTGGTGTTTGATTCCGGCGTCGGTGGGTTATCGGTCTATGACGAGATCCGGCATCTCCTGCCGGATCTTCACTATATCTACGTTTTTGATAATGTCGCTTTCCCGTATGGCGAGAAGAGCGAAGCCTTTATTGTTGAGCGTGTGGTTGAAATCGTGACGGCAGTGCAGAAGCGCTATCCCCTGGCGCTGGCGGTGATTGCCTGTAACTCAGCCAGTACCGTTTCATTACCCGCCCTGCGTGACAAGTTTACCTTCCCGGTGGTTGGCGTGGTTCCGGCAATTAAACCGGCGGCACGTTTAACAGCAAACGGTGTCGTGGGCTTGCTGGCGACGCGCGGCACGGTGAAACGTCCTTATACGCATGAGCTTATCGCTCGCTTCGCCAACGAATGCAAAATTGAAATGCTGGGTTCTGCGGAGCTGGTGGAGATGGCAGAGGCCAAACTTCACGGCAAACCGGTACCTTTAGAAGAACTGCGACGCATTTTACGTCCGTGGCTGCGAATGGCTGAACCGCCCGATACCGTTGTACTGGGCTGTACGCACTTCCCTTTACTACAAGAGGAATTGGCGCAGGTGCTACCGGAAGGTACGCGTCTGATTGATTCCGGCGCGGCAATTGCCCGACGCACGGCCTGGCTGCTGGAACATGAAGCGCCCGAAGCGAAATCTACCGGCGCGAACGTGGCATTTTGCATGGCGCTGACGCCAGCGTCAGAACAATTATTGCCTGTCTTGCAGCGCTACGGCTTTGAAACGCTCGAAAAACTGGCAGTTTAAGGGCGTTTTGCATAAAAAAGAGACGGTTGAAAAGTTTTTTGAAAAGAGGGCTTGTCAACGTCAGAGAACTCCCTATAATGCGCCTCCACTGACACGGAACAACGGCACGCAAGCCGCCGGGTCAGCGGGGTTCAACTGAGAACGCCGACAGAGAAAAGCGAAAATAAACGCTTGACTCTGAATGAGGAAAACGTATTATACGTCACCTCGCGACGGTGAGCTGTAAGCCGCGTCGCAACTGCTCTTTAACAATTTATCAGACAATCTGTGTGGGCACTCGAAGATACGGATTCTTAAATGCCGAAAGGCAAAAAAGAAATACCAAGTCTCAGAGTGAACACGTAATTCATTACGAAGTTTAATTCTTTGAGCATCAAACTTAAATTGAAGAGTTTGATCATGGCTCAGATTGAACGCTGGCGGCAGGCCTAACACATGCAAGTCGAACGGTAACAGGAAGCAGCTTGCTGCTTCGCTGACGAGTGGCGGACGGGTGAGTAATGTCTGGGAAACTGCCTGATGGAGGGGGATAACTACTGGAAACGGTAGCTAATACCGCATAACGTCTTCGGACCAAAGAGGGGGACCTTCGGGCCTCTTGCCATCGGATGTGCCCAGATGGGATTAGCTGGTTGGTGGGGTAACGGCTCACCAAGGCGACGATCCCTAGCTGGTCTGAGAGGATGACCAGCCACACTGGAACTGAGACACGGTCCAGACTCCTACGGGAGGCAGCAGTGGGGAATATTGCACAATGGGCGCAAGCCTGATGCAGCCATGCCGCGTGTATGAAGAAGGCCTTCGGGTTGTAAAGTACTTTCAGCGGGGAGGAAGGCGATGTGGTTAATAACCACGTTGATTGACGTTACCCGCAGAAGAAGCACCGGCTAACTCCGTGCCAGCAGCCGCGGTAATACGGAGGGTGCAAGCGTTAATCGGAATTACTGGGCGTAAAGCGCACGCAGGCGGTCTGACAAGTCGGATGTGAAATCCCCGGGCTCAACCCGGGAACTGCATTCGAAACTGTCAGACTGGAGTCTTGTAGAGGGGGGTAGAATTCCAGGTGTAGCGGTGAAATGCGTAGAGATCTGGAGGAATACCGGTGGCGAAGGCGGCCCCCTGGACAAAGACTGACGCTCAGGTGCGAAAGCGTGGGGAGCAAACAGGATTAGATACCCTGGTAGTCCACGCCGTAAACGATGTCGACTTGGAGGTTGTGCCCTTGAGGCGTGGCTTCCGGAGCTAACGCGTTAAGTCGACCGCCTGGGGAGTACGGCCGCAAGGTTAAAACTCAAATGAATTGACGGGGGCCCGCACAAGCGGTGGAGCATGTGGTTTAATTCGATGCAACGCGAAGAACCTTACCTGGTCTTGACATCCACGGAAGAATCCAGAGATGGATTTGTGCCTTCGGGAACCGTGAGACAGGTGCTGCATGGCTGTCGTCAGCTCGTGTTGTGAAATGTTGGGTTAAGTCCCGCAACGAGCGCAACCCTTATCCTTTGTTGCCAGCGGTCCGGCCGGGAACTCAAAGGAGACTGCCAGTGATAAACTGGAGGAAGGTGGGGATGACGTCAAGTCATCATGGCCCTTACGACCAGGGCTACACACGTGCTACAATGGCATATACAAAGAGAAGCGACCTCGCGAGAGCAAGCGGACCTCATAAAGTATGTCGTAGTCCGGATCGGAGTCTGCAACTCGACTCCGTGAAGTCGGAATCGCTAGTAATCGTGGATCAGAATGCCACGGTGAATACGTTCCCGGGCCTTGTACACACCGCCCGTCACACCATGGGAGTGGGTTGCAAAAGAAGTAGGTAGCTTAACCTTCGGGAGGGCGCTTACCACTTTGTGATTCATGACTGGGGTGAAGTCGTAACAAGGTAACCGTAGGGGAACCTGCGGTTGGATCACCTCCTTACCTTAAAGAAACGTTCTTTGTAGTGCTCACACAGATTGTCTGATGAAAACGGGCAGTAAAAAATCTCTGCAGGCTTGTAGCTCAGGTGGTTAGAGCGCACCCCTGATAAGGGTGAGGTCGGTGGTTCAAGTCCACTCAGGCCTACCAAATTCGTCCTGATACTGCGTTGTGAAACGACTCGCATACCTGAGTATGCTTCGCCGTTCCACGCCTTGCCTCAGGAAAAATTGCGGTGAGCGAGATTTACGATGGGGCTATAGCTCAGCTGGGAGAGCGCCTGCTTTGCACGCAGGAGGTCTGCGGTTCGATCCCGCATAGCTCCACCATCCTTTACTGTCCGGAACATGAAAACTTCAGAGTGTACCTGAGAAGGTATGCTGCGAAGTTTTGCTCTTTAAAAATCTGGATCAAGCTGAAAATTGAAAAACACTGAACAACGCGAGTTGTTCGTGGGTCTCTCAAATTTTCGCAACACTGAAGTGAAACAGCTTCGGGTTGTGAGGTTAAGCGACTAAGCGTACACGGTGGATGCCCTGGCAGTCAGAGGCGATGAAGGGCGTGCTAATCTGCGATAAGCGCCGGTAAGGTGATATGAACCGTTATACCCGGCGATACCCGAATGGGGAAACCCAGTGCAATCCGTTGCACTATCGTTAAGTGAATACATAGCTTAACGAGGCGAACCGGGGGAACTGAAACATCTAAGTACCCCGAGGAAAAGAAATCAACCGAGATTCCCCCAGTAGCGGCGAGCGAACGGGGAGGAGCCCGGAGTCTGAATCAGCGTGTGTGGTAGTGGAACGGTCTGGAAAGTCCGGCGGTACAGGGTGATAGTCCCGTACACAAAATCACACATACTGTGAACTCGAAGAGTAGGGCGGGACACGTGGTATCCTGTCTGAATATGGGGGGACCATCCTCCAAGGCTAAATACTCCTGACTGACCGATAGTGAACCAGTACCGTGAGGGAAAGGCGAAAAGAACCCCGGCGAGGGGAGTGAAAAAGAACCTGAAACCGTGTACGTACAAGCAGTGGGAGCCTCCTTGTGGGGTGACTGCGTACCTTTTGTATAATGGGTCAGCGACTTATATTCTGTAGCAAGGTTAACCGTATAGGGGAGCCGGAGGGAAACCGAGTCTTAATTGGGCGTTAAGTTGCAGGGTATAGACCCGAAACCCGGTGATCTAGCCATGGGCAGGTTGAAGGTTGGGTAACACTAACTGGAGGACCGAACCGACTAATGTTGAAAAATTAGCGGATGACCTGTGGCTGGGGGTGAAAGGCCAATCAAACCGGGAGATAGCTGGTTCTCCCCGAAAGCTATTTAGGTAGCGCCTCGTGAACTCATCTTCGGGGGTAGAGCACTGTTTCGGCCAGGGGGTCATCCCGACTTACCGATCCGATGCAAACTGCGAATACCGAAGAATGTTATCACGGGAGACACACGGCGGGTGCTAACGTCCGTCGTGAAGAGGGAAACAACCCAGACCGCCAGCTAAGGTCCCAAAGTCATGGTTAAGTGGGAAACGATGTGGGAAGGCCCAGACAGCCAGGATGTTGGCTTAGAAGCAGCCATCATTTAAAGAAAGCGTAATAGCTCACTGGTCGAGTCGGCCTGCGCGGAAGATGTAACGGGGCTAAACCATGCACCGAAGCTGCGGCAGCGACGCTTATGCGTTGTTGGGTAGGGGAGCGTTCTGTAAGCCGTTGAAGGTGGCCTGTGAGGGCTGCTGGAGGTATCAGAAGTGCGAATGCTGACATAAGTAACGATAATGCGGGTGAAAAACCCGCACGCCGGAAGACCAAGGGTTCCTGTCCAACGTTAATCGGGGCAGGGTGAGTCGACCCCTAAGGCGAGGCCGAAAGGCGTAGTCGATGGGAAACGGGTTAATATTCCCGTACTTGGTGTTACTGCGAAGGGGGGACGGAGAAGGCTATGTCGGCCGGGCGACGGTTGTCCCGGTTTAAGCGTGAAGGTGGTGCGACCAGGTAAATCCGGTTGCGCATTAACACTGAGGCGTGATGACGAGGCACTACGGTGCTGAAGTGACAAATGCCCTGCTTCCAGGAAAAGCCTCTAAGCATCAGGTAACACGAAATCGTACCCCAAACCGACACAGGTGGTCAGGTAGAGAATACCAAGGCGCTTGAGAGAACCCGGGTGAAGGAACTAGGCAAAATGGTGCCGTAACTTCGGGAGAAGGCACGCTGGTGCGTAGGTGAAGTGACTTGCTCACGGAGCTGAAACCAGTCGAAGATACCAGCTGGCTGCAACTGTTTATTAAAAACACAGCACTGTGCAAACACGAAAGTGGACGTATACGGTGTGACGCCTGCCCGGTGCCGGAAGGTTAATTGATGGGGTTATCGCAAGAGAAGCTCCTGATCGAAGCCCCGGTAAACGGCGGCCGTAACTATAACGGTCCTAAGGTAGCGAAATTCCTTGTCGGGTAAGTTCCGACCTGCACGAATGGCGTAATGATGGCCAGGCTGTCTCCACCCGGGACTCAGTGAAATTGAACTCGCTGTGAAGATGCAGTGTACCCGCGGCAAGACGGAAAGACCCCGTGAACCTTTACTATAGCTTGACACTGAACACTGGTCCTTGATGTGTAGGATAGGTGGGAGGCTTTGAAGTGTGGACGCCAGTCTGCATGGAGCCATCCTTGAAATACCACCCTTTAATGGCTGGTGTTCTAACGTA
Organism: Superficieibacter sp. HKU1; assembly: GCF_029319185.1. Taxonomy (NCBI): domain Bacteria; kingdom Pseudomonadati; phylum Pseudomonadota; class Gammaproteobacteria; order Enterobacterales; family Enterobacteriaceae; genus Superficieibacter; species Superficieibacter sp. HKU1. The sequence continues at coordinate 4,642,901 of NZ_CP119754.1, read as the reverse complement.
GACCCGTAATCCGGGTTGCGGACAGTGTCTGGTGGGTAGTTTGACTGGGGCGGTCTCCTCCTAAAGCGTAACGGAGGAGCACGAAGGTCAGCTAATCCTGGTCGGACATCAGGAGGTTAGTGCAATGGCATAAGCTGGCTTGACTGCGAGCGTGACGGCGCGAGCAGGTGCGAAAGCAGGTCATAGTGATCCGGTGGTTCTGAATGGAAGGGCCATCGCTCAACGGATAAAAGGTACTCCGGGGATAACAGGCTGATACCGCCCAAGAGTTCATATCGACGGCGGTGTTTGGCACCTCGATGTCGGCTCATCACATCCTGGGGCTGAAGTAGGTCCCAAGGGTATGGCTGTTCGCCATTTAAAGTGGTACGCGAGCTGGGTTTAGAACGTCGTGAGACAGTTCGGTCCCTATCTGCCGTGGGCGCTGGAGAACTGAGGGGGGCTGCTCCTAGTACGAGAGGACCGGAGTGGACGCATCACTGGTGTTCGGGTTGTCATGCCAATGGCACTGCCCGGTAGCTAAATGCGGAAGAGATAAGTGCTGAAAGCATCTAAGCACGAAACTTGCCCCGAGATGAGTTCTCCCTGAGACTTTAAGTCTCCTGAAGGAACGTTGAAGACGACGACGTTGATAGGCCGGGTGTGTAAGCGCAGCGATGCGTTGAGCTAACCGGTACTAATGAACCGTGAGGCTTAACCTTACAACGCCGAAGCTGTTTTGGCGATTTGAGAGAGATTTTCAGCCTGAACCAGATTAATCAGTGTGCGGAATGCACCCTGATAAACAGAATTTGCCTGGCGGCAACAGCGCGGTGGTCCCACCTGACCCCATGCCGAACTCAGAAGTGAAACGCCGTAGCGCCGATGGTAGTGTGGGGTCTCCCCATGCGAGAGTAGGGAACTGCCAGGCATCAAATTAGCAGTAAACCGGAGTGACATCCGGTCAGTGACAAAGAAATTCGGTGGAGCGGTAGTTCAGTCGGTTAGAATACCTGCCTGTCACGCAGGGGGTCGCGGGTTCGAGTCCCGTCCGTTCCGCCACCCTAATTAGGGGCGTAGTTCAATTGGTAGAGCACCGGTCTCCAAAACCGGGTGTTGGGAGTTCGAGTCTCTCCGCCCCTGCCAGAAAATTATCCTTTGCTTCGGCAAAGGATTTTTTTTGCCCAAAATTTGGCATAACCCTCTTTTCAGAGAACCCGCCTTCCGGCGGGAACATCAGTCAATAGCGGCTGCCTTAAGGATCTCACGGATTTGTGACTGCTTATCGCTGTTCTGCAACCAGATGGCATATAAAGGCCGTGTCAGCGTCATACTGTCAGTCACCGTATGCAGCCCCCCTTTTTCTCTGGCCCAGCTCACAGGCAGCCACGTACAGCCATTTAATGCAGCCAGCTGCTGACGGGCTAACTCAGCCGAGCTGGTTGTCAGAAGGGGAATATCATCGCTGGCAATCAGCCCCTGCTCATGCTGCTGAAAATCCGCACCCCATTCCAGCCGTAAATAGTTAAGTTCAGCTTTCAGACGCGATGCCGAGGCGCAAAACAGCGCCAGTGTGAAATGTCCTAACAGTTGGCTGCTGAACTCGTCCATTTTAGGCGCTTCTGTAGTTATCAGTAAGTCCAGTTGCCGTTCATGAAGTTGTTTCACCAGCGACTGTCGCTGGGCTATCCTCGCTTCAAACTGTAAACCGTCCTGCGCCTGATATAATCGGCTTAGCCAGTCCGTAAGCAGACACTCCCATAGCGAGGCGCTGGCACCTATTGAAAACTCGTTGTGGCGCGATGTATTCGCCACCTCCTTACGCGCGGCCTGCCAGGTGTTCATCAACGTTTCTGCGTAGGGCAAAAGTTTTTCACCCGCAGCCGTTAAGCGGATGTTATTACGATGGCGGGTAAAAAGATTTACGCCGAGTTGATTTTCCAGCTGGCGAATACGAAAACTGACCGCAGACTGCGTCAGGTATAGCGCTTCAGCGGCACGCCCGAAGTGGCGTGTTCTGCTCACCTCAAGGAAAGTTTTTAGCAATTCCGTATCCACATCTTTCTCCGCAAAATTTTTTGTCGTTATGATTTAAATGTTTTGTTTTACACTCTGTCAAGCGTAACTAATACTCCGCGCCATAAATAGCTCGGCCAGAAGAATTAGGAGCGTGTAGGATGGCGGAAAGCTTTACGACGACTAATCGATATTTCGACAATAAATACTACCCACGTGGGTTCTCTCGTCATGGTGATTTCACCATTAAAGAGGCACAACTGCTTGAGCGTCATGGTTATGCCTTCAACGAGCTGGATCTGGGTAAACGTGAGCCTGCAACCGAAGAAGAAGTTCAATTTGTCGCGGTATGCCGTGGTCAGCGCGAGCCGGTCACAGAAGCAGAGCGTGTGTGGTCCAAGTACATGACGCGTATCAAGCGTCCTAAGCGTTTCCACACCCTGTCTGGCGGTAAACCGCAGATGGAAGGTGCGGAAGACTACACCGAATCCGAAGATTAAGTATTCAGGGGGCGTAAGCCCCCTTTTTTACGTCATCATTTTTTGCAGATGGATAAGCAGCCTGTCGATTCCCCGATAGCTTAGTGCCTCCTGCAAATGCTGCCGTTCCAGCCGATCGCAATGTTCAATATCGGCGATCGTCCGTGCAACCTTCAGTAAGCGCTGCCAGGCCCGGACAGACAGTCCAAGATGGGTTAACGTCTGCTCCAGCCAGAATGCATCGTCATCGTTTAACCGACAGTGCTGGCGCAGCGCACTGCTTTCAAGGCGGGCATTCAGGGTATTCTGCCGGGCGTACTGGCGCTCATGCGCTTCAATAACACGTTGCCGGACCGTTTCACTGCTCTCGCCGCGCTTTACCGGCTGACTAAGCAAGCCCGGTGGCGGGAGCGGGATCTCCAGCGACAGATCAAAACGATCGAGAAAAGGACCGGATAAACGACCAAGATAGCGCAGCGTCTGTTCCGGCGAGCAGCGGTTATGATTGCCCTGATAATGTCCGGTAGGGCTGGGATTCATGGCGGCAATCAGTTGAAAGCGTGCCGGGTAGGCGATTTTTGCCCGGGTACGAGAAATATGAATTTTTCCGGATTCAATCGGCTCGCGTAAGGCGTCGAGCACGCGGCGTTCAAATTCAGGTAGCTCATCGAGAAACAGAATGCCGTTATGCGCCAGCGAGATCTCACCCGGCGCGGGAATCGACCCTCCGCCGACCATCGCGGTCAGTGACGCACTGTGATGCGGTGAGCGAAAGGGCCGACACCGCCACTGTTGACGGACGCTGCTGGCATTGACCAGACTGACAATCGCGGCACTCTCCAGCGCCTCCTGATTACTGAGCGGCGGCAAAAGCCCGTTCAGGCGGCTGGCCAGCATGGTTTTTCCGGTACCTGGCGGTCCGATAAACAGCAGATTATGTCCTCCGGCGGCGGTGATCTCTAACGCTCGCTTTCCCTGCCCCTGGCCAATCACGTCCGCAATATCCTGCGCAGCGGTTGGCACAGCGATATCCTCAGAAGGTGGAAACGGTAACGCCTGCTTGCCTTCAAGAAACGCACACACTTCCTGAAGGTGTGTGGCGATAAAACAGTCTTCCCCACCGATTAACGCGATTTCCGCCGCATTTTCTTGCGAGACGATAATTTGCCGCCCGGTTTTTAATGCCTCCATGGCGCTGGATATCGCACCGGGAACCCCACGTAGCGCGCCTGTAAGCGCCAGTTCGCCCACAAACTCATATCGGCCCAGTTGTGACGCATTGAGTTGCTCAGAGGCAGCCAGAAGCGCAATGGCGATAGGTAAATCATATCGACCGCCCTCTTTAGGCAAATCAGCGGGGGCGAGGTTGATGGTGATCTTTTTTGCCGGGAAGGTATAACCGCTGTTTATGATCGCGCTACGAACGCGATCTCGTGCCTCTTTGACGGTCGTTTCCGGCAGACCGACCATCGTCAGACCCGGCAGACCATTGCTGATATGCACTTCTACCGTAATCAGCGGGGCCGAAACCCCAAGTGCGGCGCGTGTGAAGACAATTGATAGCGACATAGCTCCTCCTGTTGCGGGAGAATAGCCGCCGGGCGATACGCTGGTAATGGTGAAATCATGCATTTGCGAGCCTGCTTCCCGGCTTTTTATGCCTGCCTGCAACATTGCAAATTTTTCTGGATCGCCTTTGCAAAAAGGACATAAACGGTAAAAACGACGGGCCATCACCCAAAAAGTGAAATATTTTCATTTAATTTTTTTCTTATAAAAAACAAAGATATTTTGCTAAACCGTTAGCGTGCTCAGAAAAAAGGTCATAAAAAAATATTGTGTTAGCTCCGCAATCTGTGATAACTCTTTAGGTATTCCTTCGAACAAGAAGCCAGAAAGTACAGAAAATGACAGCCCTTCTACGAGTGATTAGCCTGGTCGTGATTAGCGTGGTGGTGATTATTATCCCACCGTGCGGGGCTGCACTTGGACGAGGAAAGGCTTAAAAATCAAGCCTTAACGAACTAAGACCCCCGCACCGAAAGGTCCGGGGGTTTTTTTTGACCTTAAAAACAGCAACAAGGAACAGAGCATGACTAACAGCATAAAATTCTGTTCCACACGATCTACGGCGGGGAAGTCACTATGAATGGAGCACAATGGGTAGTACATGCGTTGCGAGCGCAGGGTGTTAACACCGTGTTCGGTTACCCTGGCGGTGCAATTATGCCGGTTTACGATGCTCTGTATGACGGCGGCCTGGAACACCTGTTGTGTCGCCATGAACAGGGTGCGGCCATGGCGGCTATCGGCTATGCACGTTCAACCGGCAAAACCGGCGTGTGTATCGCCACCTCCGGTCCCGGTGCGACCAACCTTATCACCGGTCTTGCCGATGCGCTGTTAGACTCCGTGCCCGTCGTTGCTATCACCGGTCAGGTCGCCGCACCGTTCATTGGTACGGACGCGTTTCAGGAAGTGGACGTCCTCGGTTTGTCGCTGGCCTGCACTAAACACAGTTTTCTGGTGCAGTCGCTGGAAGAGCTGCCGCGCGTGATGGCAGAAGCCTTTCAGGTGGCAAACTCAGGCCGTCCCGGCCCGGTGCTGGTTGATATCCCGAAGGATATTCAGTTAGCCGTCGGCGAGCTGGAGCCGCATTTTTCTACCGTAGAAAACGATATTACGTTCCCGCAGGCAGAAATGGAGCAGGCACGTCAGATGCTGGCGCAGGCGCAGAAACCGATGCTCTACGTTGGTGGTGGCGTTGGCATGGCGCAGGCGGTGCCAGCGCTGCGTGAGTTTATTGCCGTCACGCAAATGCCTTCCACCTGCACGCTGAAAGGACTGGGCGCGGTTGAGGCTACCGATCCGCACTATCTCGGCATGTTGGGGATGCACGGCACCAAAGCGGCCAACTTTGCGGTACAGGAGTGCGATTTGTTGATTGCCGTTGGCGCGCGCTTTGACGATCGCGTCACCGGTAAGCTGAACACCTTTGCCCCGCACGCCAACGTCATCCATATGGATATCGATCCGGCGGAAATGAATAAACTGCGTCAGGTGCACGTTGGTTTACAGGGGGATCTGAACGCGCTGCTGCCCGCTCTGCAACAGCCATTAGCGATTGACGCCTGGCGTCAATACAGCGAGGACCTGCGCCGTGAACATGCGTGGCGTTACGATCATCCCGGTGAAGCTATCTATGCGCCGTTGCTGCTCAAACAACTTTCCGATCGTAAACCGGCGGACAGCGTGGTGACGACGGATGTCGGCCAGCACCAGATGTGGTCGGCGCAGCACATGACCTACACCCGCCCGGAGAACTTCATCACCTCCAGCGGTCTGGGGACGATGGGTTTTGGTTTGCCCGCGGCGGTCGGTGCGCAGGTGGCGCGCCCGGACGATACGGTTATCTGTATCTCCGGTGACGGCTCCTTTATGATGAATGTGCAGGAGCTGGGCACCGTAAAACGCAAGCAGCTGCCGTTAAAAATCGTCTTGCTCGACAATCAACGTTTAGGCATGGTTCGACAATGGCAGCAGCTGTTTTTTCAGGAACGCTATAGCGAAACCACGCTTACCGATAACCCCGATTTCCTCATGCTGGCCAGCGCCTTTGGCATCCCTGGCCAGCACATCACCCGAAAAGACCAGGTTGAAGCGGCCCTCGACGCCATGCTGAACAGCGAAGGGCCATACCTGCTTCATGTCTCAATCGACGAACTTGAGAACGTCTGGCCGCTGGTACCGCCTGGTGCCAGTAACGCACAAATGCTGGAGAAATTATCATGATGCAACATCAGGTCGCCGTAGAGGCTCGCTTCAACCCAGAAACGTTAGAACGTGTTTTACGCGTCGTTCGCCATCGTGGTTTTCATATTTGCGCCATGAATATGGAAACCGCTACCGATGCACAGAACATAAATATTGAATTGACCGTTGCCAGCCCCCGGCCCGTCGAATTACTGTTTAGTCAGTTGAATAAACTGGTCGACGTCGCTCGTGTCGAGATACAGCAACGAACAACTACATCACAACAAATCCGCGCCTGAGCGCAATAGGAAAGAAAAATGACGACGAAGAAAGCTGATTACATTTGGTCCAATGGCGAGATGGTTCGTTGGGAAGACGCGAAAGTTCACGTGATGTCTCACGCGCTGCACTATGGTACTTCCGTCTTTGAAGGGATCCGCTGCTACGACTCTCATAAAGGGCCAGTGGTGTTCCGCCATCGCGAACACATGCAGCGCCTGCGTGATTCAGCCAAAATCTATCGTTTCCCGGTTTCTCAGAGCGTTGATGAGCTGATGGAAGCCTGCCGTGCGGTCATTCGTAAAAATAACCTGACCAGCGCTTACATTCGTCCGCTGGTCTTTGTAGGTGATGTCGGGATGGGCGTGAACCCACCGGAAGGCTACACCACTGACGTGATCATCGCGGCATTCCCCTGGGGGGCATACCTCGGCGCGGAAGCGCTGGATCAGGGGATTGATGCGATGGTCTCCTCCTGGAACCGCGTAGCGCCAAATACGATCCCAACCGCGGCGAAAGCGGGCGGCAACTATCTTTCCTCTCTGCTGGTAGGCAGCGAAGCACGCCGTCACGGTTATCAGGAAGGGATCGCGCTGGACGTGAACGGTTATATTTCTGAAGGCGCAGGCGAGAACCTGTTTGAAGTAAAAGATGGCATCCTGTTTACTCCGCCGTTCACCTCTTCCGCGCTGCCGGGTATCACCCGCGATGCCATCATCAAACTGGCGAAAGATCTGGATATCGAAGTGCGTGAGCAGGTACTGTCCCGCGAATCACTCTACCTGGCGGATGAAGTCTTTATGTCCGGCACCGCCGCTGAAATCACCCCGGTGCGCAGCGTTGACGGTATTCAGGTGGGCGAAGGCCGCTGCGGCCCGGTCACCAAACGTATTCAGCAAGCCTTCTTTGGCCTCTTCACCGGTGAAACCGAAGATAAATGGGGCTGGTTGGATCAGGTTAATAACTAATTAAAAAAATGGGACGGCACGCACCGTCCCATTAAACAGACAGACACTGGGAGTAACTAAAGCATGCCTAAATATCGTTCCGCCACTACCACCCACGGTCGTAATATGGCCGGAGCTCGTGCGCTGTGGCGCGCCACCGGAATGACCGACTCCGATTTCGGCAAGCCGATTATCGCGGTCGTCAACTCCTTCACCCAGTTCGTACCGGGGCACGTACACCTGCGCGATCTGGGCAAGCTGGTGGCTGAGCAAATCGAAGCGTCAGGCGGCGTGGCGAAGGAATTCAATACCATTGCGGTGGATGACGGTATCGCAATGGGCCACGGGGGCATGCTTTATTCACTGCCGTCGCGCGAGCTGATCGCCGACTCCGTTGAATATATGGTGAATGCCCACTGCGCCGACGCGATGGTCTGTATCTCTAACTGCGACAAAATCACCCCCGGCATGCTGATGGCCTCGCTGCGCCTGAACATTCCGGTGATCTTTGTTTCCGGCGGCCCGATGGAAGCCGGTAAAACCAAACTCTCCGATAAGATCATCAAGCTCGACCTGGTGGATGCGATGATTCAGGGTGCAGACCCGAAAGTGTCTGACGATCAGAGCGAGCAGGTCGAACGTTCCGCCTGTCCGACCTGTGGATCCTGTTCCGGGATGTTCACCGCCAATTCCATGAACTGCCTGACCGAAGCGCTGGGCCTGTCGCAGCCGGGTAACGGCTCCCTGCTGGCGACGCACGCCGACCGTAAACAGCTGTTCCTCAACGCCGGTAAACGCATTGTTGAACTGACCAAACGTTATTACGAGCAGGAAGATGCCAGCGCGCTGCCGCGCAATATCGCCAGCAAAGCCGCGTTTGAGAACGCCATGACGCTGGATATCGCGATGGGGGGCTCAACCAACACCGTGCTGCATCTGCTGGCGGCGGCGCAGGAAGCGGAAATCGACTTCACCATGAGCGATATCGACAAGCTTTCCCGCAAGGTGCCGCAGTTGTGCAAAGTCGCGCCAAGCACGCAGAAATACCATATGGAAGACGTCCATCGTGCGGGCGGCGTCATCGGCATTCTGGGTGAACTGGATCGTGCCGGGCTGCTGAACCGCGACGTAAAAAATATTCTTGGCCTGACGCTGCCGCAAACCATCGAACAATATGATGTGGTAATCACCCAGGACGAGGCGGTAAAAAATATGTACCGCGCCGGACCGGCAGGCATCCGTACCACGAAGGCGTTCTCGCAGGAGTGCCGCTGGGATTCACTGGATGACGACCGCGCTGAAGGCTGCATTCGCTCTCTGGAGCACGCCTACAGCCAGGACGGTGGTCTGGCGGTGCTGTACGGTAATTTTGCCGAAAACGGCTGCATCGTAAAAACCGCAGGCGTGGATGACAGTATCCTGAAATTCACCGGCCCGGCGAAAGTCTATGAAAGTCAGGACGATGCGGTAGAAGCGATCCTCGGCGGCAAGGTCGTCGCGGGCGATGTGGTTGTGATCCGCTATGAAGGGCCGAAAGGCGGTCCGGGGATGCAGGAAATGCTCTACCCGACGACCTTCCTGAAATCGATGGGCCTCGGCAAAGCCTGTGCGCTGATCACCGACGGACGGTTCTCCGGCGGTACCTCTGGTCTCTCTATCGGTCACGTTTCACCTGAGGCGGCCAGTGGCGGCAATATCGCGCTGATTGAAGATGGCGACATGATCGCGATTGATATCCCGAATCGCGGCATTCAGTTGCAGTTAAGCGATCAGGAAATTGCGGCGCGTCGTGAAGCGCAGGATGCGCGTGGCGCAGAGGCGTGGACGCCGAAAGCGCGTGAACGTCAGGTCTCCTTCGCGCTGCGCGCTTACGCCAGCCTCGCCACCAGCGCGGATAAAGGCGCGGTGCGCGATAAATCCAAACTGGGAGGCTGATGATGGCCGACACACAACCTCTCTCCTCCGCCCCCGAAGGGGCGGAGTATCTCAGAGCGGTGCTCCGCGCGCCGGTCTATGAAGCGGTGCAGGTCACGCCGCTGCAAAAAATGGAAAAAATCTCCGCGCGGCTGGATAACGTCATTCTGGTCAAACGCGAGGATCGGCAGCCGGTACATAGTTTTAAGCTGCGCGGTGCTTACGCCATGATGTCTGGCCTGACCGAAGAGCAAAAAGCGCGTGGCGTCATTACTGCCTCGGCGGGTAATCATGCTCAGGGCGTTGCTTTTTCCTCCGCCCGTTTAGGACTGAAAGCGCTGATCGTCATGCCCGTGGCGACGGCCGATATCAAAGTCGACGCCGTACGTAACTTTGGCGGCGAAGTGCTGCTTCACGGCGCGAACTTTGATGAAGCGAAAGCCAAAGCGATTGAGCTTTCACAGCAGCAGGGTTTTACCTGGGTGCCGCCGTTTGATCATCCGATGGTGATTGCCGGGCAGGGCACGCTGGCGCTGGAGCTGCTCCAGCAGGATGCGCATCTCGATCGCGTTTTTGTTCCGGTAGGCGGCGGTGGCCTGGCGGCGGGTGTCGCGGTGCTGATCAAACAACTGATGCCGCAGATCAAAGTGATCGCGGTTGAGGCCGAAGACTCCGCCTGCCTCAAAGCAGCGCTGGAGGCAGGCCATCCGATCGATCTGCCGCGCGTCGGGCTGTTTGCCGAAGGCGTGGCGGTGAAGCGCATCGGCGATGAGACGTTCCGTTTGTGTCAGGAATACCTTGACGACATCATCACCGTCGACAGCGATGCGATTTGCGCGGCGATGAAGGATCTGTTCGAAGATGTACGTGCGGTAGCGGAACCTTCCGGCGCGCTGGCGCTGGCAGGCATGAAAAAGTACATCGCTCAGCACAACATTCACGGCGAGCGACTGGCACATGTGCTCTCCGGCGCCAATGTTAACTTCCACGGTCTGCGCTATGTGTCCGAGCGGTGTGAACTGGGGGAGCAGCGTGAAGCGCTGCTGGCGGTGACGATTCCGGAAGAGAAGGGCAGCTTCCTGAAATTCTGCCAGCTTCTCGGCGGGCGTTCGGTGACCGAATTTAATTACCGCTTTGCCGATGCCAAAGACGCCTGCATTTTTGTTGGCGTGCGCTTAAGCCGCGGGCTGGAGGAGCGTCAGGAAATCCTGCAACTGCTGCATGAAGGTGGCTACGGTGTGGTCGATCTTTCTGATGACGAGATGGCGAAGCTGCACGTGCGCTATATGGTCGGTGGTCGCCCGTCAAAACCGCTTCAGGAGCGGCTATTCAGCTTTGAGTTCCCGGAATCTCCCGGCGCATTGCTGAAGTTTTTGCATACGTTAGGAACCCACTGGAACATCTCCCTGTTCCACTACCGCAGCCACGGCACCGACTATGGCCGCGTTCTGGCGGCGTTTGAGCTGGGCGAGCACGAGCCGGATTTCGAAACGCGGCTGAAAGAACTGGGCTATGAGTGTCATGATGAGACGAATAACCCGGCGTTTCGGTTCTTCCTGGCGGGTTAGCCGTAATGATGACCGGAAAGAGCGATATGCGGCTCTCCGGTCATTTATCAAAATGACGTAGACAGCACAGAGCCTGGTGCGATAATGCGCTGATAATTCCTCGCAAAAAGGGCAAACAGATGGCAGGACGCTTCCACGGATTTGCACAGGAAGGCCTCGATTTTCTCCAGCAGGTCCGTATTGAAAACGATAAAGCCTGGTTCGATGAACACCGTTTTATCTACGACCGTAGCCTGCTTACGCCATTTCGCGCGCTGGTGGAAGACTTAGCGCCCGCGATGCTGGAGATCGACCCGCTGTTAGAAACTCGTCCCGCCATTGGCAAAACGCTGTCGCGCATTCATCGTGATACCCGCTTCTCACACGATAAATCGCGCTACCGGAGCCGCATGTGGCTGACCTTTAAACGCTCGGCTAAAAACTGGACCGACGCGCCGGTGTACTTTTTTGAAATCAGCCCGGACACGCTGCGCTACGGCCTCGGTTATTACAGCGCCAGCAAATCCACGATGGATCTGTTCCGCCATACGTTAAAACAGCGCCCGGCGCAATTTCTGGAAGTGGCGGAATGCTGCCGGACACCGTTTGAACTGGTGGGCGAAAGCTATAAGCGGCTAAAGGTTAACGACCTCGATCCGACCATTTCCGACTGGTATCACCGTAAAACCTTTGCCGTGATGGTGACGGATAACGAGGTGGGAAAACTGTTTCATGCGGATTTGGTTGAGACGCTGACGCAGGGCTTTCAACAGCTTGAACCGCTGTACCAGTGGCTGATGACGGTGGAAACCATGAAGCAGGTGGACCCGGCGGATTTATAATGCCGCCGGGCTTACGCTGCTTCTGGAATATTATTTGAATAAGCCCTGCACATAGTTATCCAGCTTGTCCGATTCATAAAACGCCATGCACTGCGCCAGCACGTTATTAGCGGTTTGAGCATGGTCGGGATGCAGCGACATCGTCAGCTTGTCATAATCTTTCGTTTCTTTGGCGACGAATTTCAGAAACGCGTCCCAGACACCCGCATTGTCCAGCGCATAACTCTCCACCATAAATGAAGCATCGTGAGACGGCGCAGACTTTGCATCTGCCGGGGTAAGATCGCGATAGTTATCAACCAGGCATTGCTTCAGCGCCAGATGCTTTACATCCTGCGCGGTAATGCCCTTCGGTTTAGCCTGTACGCTGAAGCACATCGCTACCAGCACGGATAACAGCATTATTTTTGTGCGCATTTTATTTCCTTATCAGCCCTGAACAATTTTCCAGAACGCATCAATTAACGGTTCGTGCAGCCGTTTTTTCTGCACGCACACGCCCAGCTCAAACGGTGACTCCTCGTCATTACGCTCTAAAATCATTACCCGATTACGCACTGGTTCCGGACTGTTTTCCAGTACCACTTCTGGTAGTAACGCCACCCCACAGCCGAGCGCGACCATGGAAACCATCGCTTCGTGCCCGCCGACGGTCGCATAAATTAAAGGGTTACTGATTTTATGACGGCGGAACCACAGCTCAATACGCCGACGCACCGGCCCCTGGTCAGCCATGATAAACGGTACCGTTGACCAGTCGGGCGCATCGACGGAGATTTGATTGCGCACCGGGCACGGCAGCGCCGGGGCGATCAGTACTACCGCCAGATTTTCCAGAATAGTAAAGGCCACCGCACCGGGTAAGGTCTCGGGCTTCCCGGCAATTGCCAGATCCGCTTCGCCGGTCACCACTTTCTCCATTGCATCGGCCGCATCGCCGGTCGTGAGTTTGATCTCAACGGAAGGATGCTCGGCACGAAAACGGTCGAGGATCGGCGGCAGGTGACTGTAGGCAGCGGTGACGGAACAGAACAGATGCAGTTCGCCGGAAAGTGACGGTCCCTTCTGATCCATGGTGTGACGTAGCTGCTGGTACTGCAACAGCGTCTGCTGGGCAAAAACGCGCAATTCCTCACCCGCTTCGGTCAGGGTAACGGTGCGGTTATCACGGATAAACAGCGGCTGGCCGAGGTCTTCTTCCAGACGCTGAATTTGTCGGGAGAGCGTGGAGGGGCTGACGTGCATCGCCCGGGCGCTACGGCCAAAATGACGGCTATCCGCCAGATGCAGGAAGGTTTTCAGATCGCGTAAATCCACAGGCGTTGCCCCCGGTTTCTTATGTTGCAAAAATTGCAATGTGACGTTGTGAATATATCAATTTCCGCAACAAATTTCCTGTCATATAGTAAGTTCATTATCGCAAAAGCGAACTGAATAATAAGCACGACAACACAACATCACGAGGTATCACCATGGCGAACTACTTTAATACACTGAACCTGCGTCAGCAGCTGGCACAGCTGGGCAAATGCCGCTTTATGGGCCGCGACGAATTTGCCGATGGCGCGAGCTACCTTCAGGGTAAAAAAGTGGTCATCGTCGGCTGCGGCGCGCAGGGTCTGAACCAGGGCCTGAACATGCGTGACTCCGGGCTGGATATCTCCTACGCCCTGCGTAAAGAAGCGATTGCCGAGAAGCGCGCCTCCTGGCGTAAAGCGACCGAAAACGGCTTCAAAGTGGGAACTTATGAAGAGCTGATCCCGCAGGCGGACCTGGTGGTTAACCTGACGCCGGACAAACAGCACTCCGACGTGGTGCGTACCGTTCAGCCGATGATGAAAGACGGTGCAGCGCTGGGCTACTCTCACGGTTTTAACATCGTTGAAGTCGGTGAGCAGATCCGTAAAGACATCACGGTAGTAATGGTGGCACCGAAATGTCCAGGTACTGAAGTCCGTGAAGAGTACAAACGCGGCTTTGGCGTGCCGACGCTGATTGCCGTTCACCCGGAAAACGATCCGAAAGGCGAAGGCATGGCGATTGCTAAAGCCTGGGCCGCCGCGACCGGCGGTCACCGCGCGGGCGTGCTGGAGTCTTCTTTCGTTGCGGAAGTGAAATCCGACCTGATGGGCGAGCAGACCATTCTTTGCGGTATGCTGCAGGCCGGTTCGCTGCTGTGCTTCGACAAGCTGGTGGCAGAAGGCACTGACCCGGCCTACGCTGAAAAACTGATCCAGTTCGGCTGGGAAACCGTCACCGAAGCGCTGAAGCAGGGCGGTATCACCCTGATGATGGACCGCCTGTCCAACCCGGCAAAAGTCCGTGCTTATGCGCTGTCCGAGCAGTTAAAAGCGATCATGGCACCGCTGTTCCAGAAACACATGGACGACATCATCTCCGGCGAGTTCTCTTCCGGCATGATGGCCGACTGGGCCAACGATGATAAAAAGCTGCTGACCTGGCGCGAAGAGACCGGTAAAACCGCGTTCGAAACCGCGCCGCAGTTTGAAGGCAAAATCAGCGAGCAGGAGTACTTCGATAAAGGCGTCCTGATGATCGCGATGGTGAAAGCGGGCGTTGAACTGGCGTTCGAAACCATGGTGGATTCCGGCATCATTGAAGAGTCTGCTTACTATGAATCACTGCACGAACTGCCGCTGATCGCCAACACTATTGCACGTAAGCGTCTGTATGAAATGAACGTGGTGATCTCCGACACCGCCGAGTACGGCAACTACCTGTTCTCTTATGCCTGCGTACCGCTGCTGAAAGAGTTCATGACCACACTGCAGCCAGGCGACCTGGGTAAAGCCGCCGAAGGCACTGCGGTCGACAACGCCCAGTTACGTGATGTTAACGAAGCCGTGCGTAACCATCCGATTGAAGAAGTGGGTAAAAAACTGCGTGGCTATATGACAGACATGAAACGTATCGCTGTCGCTGGCTAACACTTCCCTTCCTTCTTCCTGAACCTGAACTGCTCATCCGGCAGTTCAGGTTTTTTATTGCCTGAACGCCTGAATTGTTATTTTTTGTTGTTTTATGATCCTTATCACATGAGATCGCTATCAATATTTACTAATCAACATAAAACGATAATATGTGACTGTGATTTATCCTCTGACAGCCCGATAGCAAGGCTGCTAAACATCATAACGGGAGAGAGAAATGCAATTAACCAAACAGTCACTGGCAAAGATGATCGACCAGACGCTGCTGAAGCCTTTTGCCTGTGAGCAGGACTTTAAGCAACTGTGTGAAAAGAGCAAACAGTACGGCTTTAAAATGGTGGCGATCAATCCGGCGGTCGTAAAAACCTGCCTGAAGTATCTTGAAGGAAGCGAGGTTCTGGCCGGGGCGGCAATCGGCTTCCCGCTGGGCCAGAACACGATTGAAACCAAAGCATTTGAAACGGAAGACGCTATCGCCAACGGTTCCGGTGAAATTGATTACGTGATCAACATCGGCGAACTGAAAAACAAAAATTACGCCTACATCAAAAAAGAGATGGAAACGATCGTCGGTATTTGTAAGAGGCATCAGGTGACATCGAAAGTCATCTTCGAAAACTGCTATCTGACTGATGAAGAGAAAGTGAAACTATGTGAAATCGCCCTTGAAGTGCGTCCCGATTTTATCAAAACCTCTACCGGCTTTGGCACCGGCGGGGCGACGCTGGAAGACGTTAAGTTGATGAAAAGCGTGGTTAAAGATCGGATTAAAGTGAAGGCTTCCGGCGGCATTCGCGATTTGAAATTTGCTCAGGAGCTGATTGATGCTGGCGTAGAACGTATCGGCACCAGTTGCGGCGTAGAAATTGTCGATGCGCTGGCCGGGTAAGGTTCAGGCAGAAGATCGTTTATAGAAGTTCGGGCAATTATTAGTGTTTATTAATAAAAAACCCTGCCCACCAGCAGGGTTTTTTATTGTCTGCGATTGGCTTACAGAAAAGCCATATCGCGGGTATTTACTACTCCTGCGCCATCGGCGTCTCTTCGACTTTCACCGGCGTGCTGCCCTGAATTCCCTTAACGGTTTTTTCCACTTCGGCCACCTGACTGCTGTTATGCAACAGCGTATAAGTGAGATCAAACTGGGTACTTGCTCCCGGCTGAAGCTGCATCACGCGTTTCTGCTCCCGCTCGATGGTAACCGGGTAGGCGTAACTGGTGCCCGGCTCGATACCGGTCACGTAGCCGTATTTATCGGTATCGGTATTTTTCCATAATGTCAGCACCGGAAGCTGTCGGGTATCAAACTGGATAGCCGCGCCCTTATCGCCAGCTTTATTCACTACTGCCGCCAGCGAATGATGATCGCCATCAGATAACGGTTTGATGTTAAATACCATTTCATCAAAACCTTTCGTCTGTCCCCGGTAGGTCTGCCACGTTTTTACGCCGCCTTTCGCATAGTCATTGAAGGGGCCAATACTTTCTACCGGTGCGAGGAAGCGCGCACCCTCTTCGAGAATTGGTTTGCCAAAGTTGCTGTGGTAGATAATTTGATAATCGTGCGCATAGTCGGCGTGGTTGGTGAGAACGTCATGCAGGCTGAAGCTATTGCTGCCGGGTACGTAGCGCAGTTCGGTCATGGTCTGCAGGTCAGCGTTTTTGAACGTGCTCTCTTTAATCAGACCACGAACGCGGATTTCATAAGGCGCGGTATCGCTGACGTCCACTTCAACGCGCGAAGCTGGCGTATTGCCCGCCTTACCGTGAAGCGTGTAGATCTGGCCGTTGGCGGTGACCGGGTGACCAGTCCATTCATAGCCGCAGCGCACCATCATTTCATTGAACCCTTCCAGCCAGCCCAGCCCGTTACGACTTTCCAGATTAATATTGGCCGGGTTTACCACCTCTTTCACCGGTGAATCCCAGCCCATGCGCACGCCAAAGCCCTCGACATGTAGCAGGTCCATGCCGCGGGTAGGGCTAAGCGCAATGGTCAGACCGTTTTTACTGGTGATGGTCAGCACCTTGCTGCCTTCCTGTTTGCCGCCGTGCAGAACTTTTTGTTCAATACTGAAATGGCTGTCTTTTACCTTCAGCTTATCGCTGCTGATGTGCCAGTTTCCCTGCTCCGTATTGCTTTCCGCATCGGTAAGCACCCACGTTTTCGCCAGCGTCGGCGTGGAGATAAGCAGTGCCAGCGTGGTTAAAACAAATACCTTTTTCATGCAAAATCCCTCTTTTGATATTGATGCCGTTATTCTTCAACCAGCGTTGCCAAAAACTGCCCCAGAGCGGCGCTGGCTTGTTGCTCCTGTGTTCCTTCGCATTGCAGGCTAATGATGCTGCCATTTACCACGCCCAGCTTCATCAGCCCGAGCATGCTTCTGCCATCGGCATTTTTATCCTGATAAGACAGCCGGATCTGGCAGTCATACTTTTTCGCCATTTTTGCCAGCATGGCGCAGGGACGGCTGTGTAGCCCCATCGGGTTAATAATCAAAATATCTTTATTTATCATGACAATGTCCTTTCATTCATGACTAAGGCAGGCCTGCCAATAACTTATGCTAAGGAATTATCCAGCGGTGCGGCGCCAGAAGCGGCCTGCGTCAGATATTTGCGCTTGCGATAAAAACCGTAGATAACGCCACCGACCAGGCCTCCGCAGACGATGGAGGCGATCCACAATATGCCGTGCGTGACTAACGGCAGGATAATCAGGCCGCCATGCGGGGCGGGAACCGCGACGTGAAACCAGTAGGTCAGGGTGGCACCGATAGAAGAACTGAGCATCAGAATCGGGATCACCCGCAGCGGATCTTTTGCGGCAAAAGGAATGGCCCCTTCAGCAATAAAGGTGGCGCTGAGAATAAAGTTGACCAGACCAGCCGCCTGCTCTTCCTTTTCGAAATACGTTTTAAACAGGACGGTCGCGAAGGCAATCACCAGCGGCGGCACCATGCTCGCGGTCATAACACCTGCCATAAACAGCGCATTTCCCTGCTCAGCCAGCAGCATCGTGCCGGTGACATAGGCCGCTTTATTTACCGGTCCGCCGAGGTCGAAGGCGCTCATACAGCCGACCACGATACCCAGAATCAGCGGGTTAGCGTGCTCCAGCCCGGCAACCCAGGCCATCATGCCTTTGTTAATCGCCGCAATAGAATCGCCCATATGCGTCATCACCAGACCAATGACCAGTACACCAACCAGTGGCAGCAGGAAGATAGATTTAAAGCCCTCCAGCGAGCGGGGAAAGGAGCGGGTAACGTGCAGAACCCACTTCATAAAATAACCGGCGGCAAAGCCAGCGATGATGCCGCCGAGGAAACCTGCGCCAACGTTGGCGGCTATCAGTCCGCCGACGAAACCTGCAACAAAGCCCGGTCTGTTCGAAATGGAGTAAGCGATAAAGGCGGTAAACACCGGCACCATCATTGAAAAGGACAATTTACCGAGGTTAAAAATGCTGGCGGCGAACGGGTTATACTGGGCATTGGTCGGGTCGAAGGAGTAGATGCCCCAGAAGAATGAGACGGCAATCAACACACCGCCGGCCACCACGAAAGGCAGCATGTTCGAGACGCCGTTCATCAGGGCTTTATACAGCAGACGCCCCAGGCTTTCGCCATCGCTGTTCTCCGTTTTACGCTCTCCGACTTCTGCACTCCCCTCATGGTGATAAACCGCTTCGTTACCGCTCATCGCCCGGGCAACCAGTTCATTGGCCTTTTTCACGCC
Organism: Superficieibacter sp. HKU1; assembly: GCF_029319185.1. Lineage (NCBI taxonomy): Bacteria > Pseudomonadati > Pseudomonadota > Gammaproteobacteria > Enterobacterales > Enterobacteriaceae > Superficieibacter > Superficieibacter sp. HKU1. The sequence goes on along the minus strand of NZ_CP119754.1, from coordinate 4,624,450 downwards.
GTGGCCTACCGAGGCGCGAACCAGCTGCTTGTCGTGAAAACGCGCCATCTCGACGGCTTTATCCGAGGCGATAATCACCGCATCGGCGCGGGCGATTTCCTCATCCGTCAACGCGTTTTCAATACCCGCTGCGCCGTTCGTTTCGACTCGAATAGCTACTCCTGCCTGCTGGGCTGCCTTTTTTAATGCGGCTTCGGCCATAAAGGTATGGGCGATACCGGTAGGGCAACCGGTAACAGCAACAAAAAATTTTTCCTTGTTCGGCATGTTTTTCGCTCCTGGATCAACATTTAATGGTGAACAGCCTCATCACCTGCCATATAACATTGTGATTTGCTGGTCTCTGTTTTCGTTTATGATTGTTTTGTGCGCGTTTTTATGTCAATTGGTTTTGTTTGTTGTTGTGATAACGATCCTGGTTTCGGGGATATGATTGCGGAGGGCAAAAAAGAGCGCCCCCGGAAGGGCGCATGCAGGAAATAGGCTTACGCGGTGAATTTATGCATAATATCAAACACTTCACTTGCATCTTTTGCCTGATCGATATGCTCTCTGAAGTCGTCGTCCATGATTGCAGCAGCGAGTTTGGTTAAAATTTTGATGTGCTCGTCACCCGCGCTGGCCACCGGAACGGCGATCATAAACAGATTTTCTACCCAATCATCTTCTTCCTCGTCCCATAAAATTGGCTGCGTCAGACGGGCAAATGCCACCGCTGGCATCGCGACCGCCGGACTTTTGCCATGCGGGATTGCATAGTTATAGCCGACCGCAGTCGAAAACTCTTCCTCTCTTTTTAATAGCGATAACATATAGTTATCGAACTCTCCAGGCTGAAGTTTCCCCGCGGCTTCAATGCGCTTCGCCAGTTGTGTCAGTGCATCCTGCTTATCCTTCGCTGCCATTTGCAGAACAATTGTTTCGGTAGAAAAAATCGACATGGTTGACCTCGCTGTTTAAAAGTACCGTCTTGATTGATGTGTTTTGACTTATGCTATCGATATCACGTAATAAATTTATTAATCGATATCAAATGACAATAAACGATTGACACTGTTTTTTTCATGACTACACTCGCAAGAACAGAAATAAGCCGAAATTCATATCAACGAATGCCAGGAGGATGCATGGACAAGCAGGAGATTGGGATTGCCGTTATTGGTGCGGGCCGGGCCGGGATGATCCACGCGCGCAACTATGCCAGAGGGATCGCCGGAGCCCGCCTGGTTGCTGTAGTCGATCCCGTCGGATCGGTCGCCGAGGCCGCCGCCAGGGAATTACATCTCAATAAGTTCTACACCGATTATCACGAAGCCATCGCTGATAGTGAGGTGGACGCCATTGTGGTGGTCACGCCGACCAAATATCACTGCGAAATCGTCTGCGCCGCTGCCCGTGCCGGAAAACACATTTTTTGCGAGAAGCCGATGGCGATGACGCCGGAAGAGTGCCAGCAGATGATTGAGGTGACGCAACAGCACGGCGTACAGCTGCAGCTTGGGTTTATGCGCCGGTTCGACCGCAACTTTATGGAAGCAAAGGCGGCGATTGACGCGGGCGTGATTGGTGATGTGGTGCTGGTGAAGGCGCTGACCCACGGTCCCAGCATCCCGAAAGCATGGATGTACGATATCTCCATCAGCGGCGGTCCGCTGGCGGAAGTGTCCAGCCATGATATTGATGCCGTCCGCTGGTTCTCGGGGGCAGATTTTGCCGAGGTATACGCGCTGGCCGGTAATTATCGCTGCCCGGATGCGAAGGATAAATTCCCGGATTATTACGACACCGTTACCCTGAGTGGACGCATGACCAACGGCACGCAGTGCATTGTCGAAGGCGCGGTTTCCGTGGGTTATGGCTATGACTCTCGCGTCGAAATTCTCGGCACCGACGGCATTCTCTTCGTCGGCGATCTCCAGGAAAGTTCGGCACGTTATGCCAACCGGGAGCAAAAGCAGCTGATCACCAAAACGGTTAATAGCTGGCAGACGCTCTTTATCAAAGCCTACGAAGAAGAAGATACCGCCTTTATCGCGTCAATTTGTAGCGGCTCGCCCGTCAAAGCCTCCGGCAATGATGGCCTGGAAGTCGTCAAAGTGGTGAACGCTGGCAATCTTTCTATTACCGAAAAACGCGTTGTTACCCTGAACGAAAGATAAGAGGTGGTCGATGAAAGCGATTCAGTTATTTGGTAAAAACGAACTCAAACTGGTTGAGCTGCCGAAGCCTGAGATTCAGCCGGATGAGATCCTGCTGGCCTGCAAAGCCGGAGCCATTTGTGGTACGGATCTGCGAATGTATGCCAACGGCCACCGCAACTCTCCCCATGCCCTGACGCTGGGTCATGAGCTTTCCGGTGTTATCGAAGAGATCGGCAGCGAGGTTACCGGCACCTACTTTAAAGGGATGCGCGTTGCCGTCGCGCCAAACTATGGTTGTGGCGTATGCGACAGCTGTATCAGCGGCAACACCCAGAGCTGTAAAGATTTTCAGGCGCTGGGGATCCAAAAACACGGCGCGTTTGCCGAGTATGTAGTGATCCCGGCCAGAGCGGTGCGGCAGGGGAATATCGTCGAACTTCCCGATCACGTCTCCTTTGAAGAGGGGGCAATGATTGAACCCTTCTCCTGCGTTTATAACGCTTTTGAACGCTGTCATACCCAGCCAGGCGATACGGTACTGGTCATTGGTGCGGGGCCGATTGGCCTGATGCATGCGCTTTTGCACAAGGCTGCGGGCGCAGGGAAAGTGCTGATCAGCGATATTAATCCTGAGCGTCTGGCGCTGGCATGCGAGTTTGACCCGACGTTTATTCCGGTGAGCGGCACCGACACCAAAGCTGACGTCATGCGCATCACTCAGGATCGCGGCTGTGACGTGGTGATCACCGCTGCCTCCACGCCGGAAATCCAGACGTTGTCGTTTGAACTAACGGCGCTGAATGGCCGGGTGCTGTTTTTCGGCGGTCTGCCAGCGGGCAAAGAAATGGTGAGTCTGAATACCAACATCATTCACTATCGTCAGATTAGCGTCACCGGCATGAGCGGGCAGAACCTGCGGCAGTACCGCACCAGCCTGAGAATGGTCGCCAACGGGCAAATTAATCTGAAAAAGATCTTGACGCATACTTTCTCGCTTGAACAATATCAGCAGGCTTTTACCTGTGCTAAATCGGGTAATGCGCTGAAGGCAGGCTTTGTTTTATAGTCCTGCTCTGGCTATCCATTTCGGGAAAGATAATGAGCGACCATTCGGAAGATAAACTTTTTACGCAGGAACGGCAGCAGGCGATTCTGGCTTATGTTGAAGCACATAAAAAAGCGACGGTTGCCGAACTGTGCCAGCTCTTTAAAGTATCAACCGGGACGATTCGCAACGATCTTCGCGAGATGGAAAAACTGAAGCTGGTCACACGTACCCACGGCGGCGTGCTTATCCGCAGCAAAACCGGTCTCGAAATGATGGCGACCGAAAAGGAAGTGCGTAACCACGACGCCAAAGTCGTGGTTGCCCGCCGGGCGCTGGAACAAATTGAAGACGGCGATACGCTGCTGCTGGATACCGGCTCCACCACGCTCGAACTGGCGAAGCTGTTGGGTGAACGTAAAGGGCTGTCGGTCATCACCAACGATTTGCAGATTGCCATTATCCTGGAAGAGATCCCAGGGGTGGTGAATCTCTTTATCATCGGCGGCGCGGTACGGCAAAAATTGCACTGTGTTATCCCGTTCAATCGCGACAGCGGCCTGTCGAATCTGATCATCGACAAGGCCTTTATGGGCGCAAATGGTTTTACGCTCAAAAATGGCGCGACCACGCCGGACGTTCGCCAGGCGAATCTGAAGAAAGAGATGATCGCCTGCGCGTCAAACGTCATTCTGCTAATAGATTCGCATAAAGTCGGCCATGACACTTTCGCCAAATTTGCCGAGGTTAGCGATATCAGCATCCTGATCACGGACAATATCAGTGAGGAAGATCGCGCCGGTATTGAGGCGCGAGGAGTGATGGTTGTTAGCGAGTAGAATACGATGCCGGGCTTCAGATAATCTGCCTGGCGGCGCTGCGCTTGCACAGGCCTACGGGTAGCAATCAACTTTTTGATATTGATGCATTTTGTAGGCCGGGTAAGGCGGAGCCGCCACCCGGCAAAAAGTGCCATCAACCTTAAACCGGTCCGCCGGGTTTATTTCTTCCGGCGTAATGCCACGACTGAATCCGAGACCTGGCATTCCTGTCCTTCCGGCCCTTTCATTACCCGTTCCACGTCGTCGCAAAAGAGAACTTCCCATGCCTCAGTCAATGTACCCAGCTGCGCTAATGCTTCCTTCGCTGACTGGAAAGGACGATCGGCGTGTTTTGACCACTCGGGTACTTTGGCGTGGGAGGTGATCAGCAGCATGCCGCCGGGCAGGATATGATCGAGGGCAGCGCGAAAGATCGTAAAGCGATCGAAGGTAAGCGGTGATTCGAGAAATGAGGCGACGATCAGATCATAATGGCCCTGGGGAAAATGCCCGGTCAGATCGTGCCGCGCAAACGTAATACGTGTCCGGACACCGGATCGCTCAGCATTGGCAGAGGCATACTCCAGCGCCGTAGATGACAGGTCGACCGCCGTCACTTCCCAGCCTTTTTTGGCTAGCCAGACGGCATCGTCTCCGCGCCCGCAGCCTAATTCAAGCGCACGGCCTGGCGTAAGCGGATCGGCGAAGCGCACCAGAATTTTCCCCGGAATACCATTAGAAATCGGCGACATTGCCGCATAATGATCTTCCCAGAAAACGAGGGGTGATTGTTCAGTCTCAGACATACTGTTCTCCTGTACGACCAACTCATGTAATAAACAAAGTATCATAAGTTTGTCCGTGGTCAACAGGCGCTATAATCAGGATTTGGCTTGCGCCAGCTAAGTCTATGTAATAGTGTAAATTACATGAAAATAAATAATTCTTTCTCTGCCACGCTGCACATTCTGCTGCACCTTGAGCAGATGGACCGACCGCTCACCTCAGAGCAGATGGCCGCGTTTATCGATGGTAATCCGGCATTTATCCGCAAGCTGCTGGCGGGACTACGCGAGCGGCATATCGTGACTTCCAGTAAAGGCCATCACGGTGGCTGGACGCTGGCGCGTCCGGCAGGCGATGTGACGCTGTACGATATCTATATCGCGCTTGGCTCTCCGACGCTGTTTGCGCTGGGTAACCGTAACGAGAACCCGCAGTGCCTGGTGGAAAAAGGGGTCAACCGGGTAATGTCAGAGACCTTTACCGATGCTGAATCATTGATACTGGAACGGTTTAAACGACTGACGCTGGCGGAAGTCGGGCGGGAGTTTATTGATTACTTCAATGATAAAGGGCAGGGCGAATAGCCTCTGCCCTCTACTTTAGTTGCGGTACAGCACCTTGATGATGTGATAACCGAACTGAGTATGCAGCGGGCCGGTAGGTTCCAGCACCGGGCAGGAGAATACGACTTTATCAAACGCCGGCACCATCTGGCCCTGGCGGAACTCGCCTAAGTGGCCGCCTTTTTTGCCTGACGGGCAGGTAGAGTGTTTTTTCGCCAGCTTTTCAAAATCGCCGCCGTTTTTAATCTGCTCCAGCAGATCTAAAGCCAGTTTTTCTTCCTTTACAAGGATATGCATTGCTGCCGCTGTTTTTGCCATGATTGTGCCTTGAGTCATAAAGATTTCAGTCGCTATACTACCACGCACTTTTTCTTCCCTCCCGACTTTCATTGAGTGACTCTATGCGTTTAAACCCCGGACAACAACAAGCCGTCGAATTTGTCACCGGACCCTGCCTGGTGCTGGCGGGTGCTGGCTCCGGCAAAACCCGCGTCATCACTAACAAAATCGCCCATTTGATCCGCGGCTGTGGCTATCAGGCACGGCACATCGCGGCGGTGACCTTTACCAATAAAGCGGCGCGCGAGATGAAAGAACGCGTGGCGCAGACGCTGGGGCGCAAAGAGGCGCGTGGACTGATGATTTCCACCTTCCATACGTTAGGGCTGGAAGTGATTAAGCGTGAGTACGCCGCGCTGGGGATGAAATCTAACTTTTCGTTGTTCGACGATACCGATCAGGTTGCGCTGCTTAAGGAATTGAGTGAAGGGCTGATTGAAGATGACAAAGCGGTGCTGCAACAGCTGATCTCGACGATCTCCAACTGGAAAAACGATCTGCTGACCCCGGCGCAGGCGGCGGCACAGGCGAAGGGCGAGCGGGATCGGATCTTTGCCCACTGCTACAGCCTGTACGACGCCCATATGAAAGCCTGCAACGTGCTGGACTTTGACGACCTGATCCTGCTGCCAACGTTGCTGCTCCAGCGTAATGAAGAGGTTCGTGAACGCTGGCAGAACAAAATTCGCTATCTGCTGGTGGATGAGTACCAGGATACCAACACCAGCCAGTATGAACTGGTAAAGCTGCTGGTCGGTAATCGCGCGCGTTTTACCGTGGTGGGTGATGACGATCAGTCGATCTACTCCTGGCGCGGTGCACGCCCGCAGAATCTGGTGCTGCTAAGCCAGGATTTTCCGGCGTTGCAGGTGGTCAAACTGGAGCAGAACTACCGTTCCTCAGGACGCATTCTGAAGGCGGCGAATATCCTTATCGCCAACAATCCGCACGTGTTTGAAAAACGGCTGTTTTCCGAGCTGGGCTACGGTGCCGAATTGAAAGTGCTCAGTGCCAACCATGAAGAGCACGAAGCCGAGCGTGTGACCGGTGAGCTGATTGCCCATCACTTTATCAACAAAACGCAGTACAAAGACTATGCGATTTTGTATCGTGGCAACCATCAGTCGCGGGTATTTGAAAAGTTTCTGATGCAAAACCGCATCCCGTACAAAATCTCCGGCGGCACCTCATTTTTCTCGCGTCCGGAAATTAAAGACCTGCTGGCTTATCTGCGCGTGTTAACCAACGCGGACGACGACAGCGCATTTTTGCGCATTGTGAATACGCCAAAGCGGGAAATCGGCCCGGCCACGCTGCAAAAACTGGGTGAGTGGGCGAATAGCCGTAACAAGAGCCTGTTCAGCGCCAGTTTTGATATGGGTCTGACGCAGACGCTCAGCGGACGCGGCTATGAATCGTTGACCCGCTTTACGCACTGGCTGGGCGACGTTCAGCGTCTGGCCGAGCGCGAACCGATTGCCGCCGTGCTCGATTTGATCCACGGGATTGATTACGAATCCTGGCTGTTTGAAACCTCGCCCAGCCCGAAAGCGGCGGAAATGCGCATGAAAAACGTCAACCAGCTGTTCACCTGGATGACCGAAATGCTGGAAGGCAGTGAAATCGACGAGCCGATGACCCTCACCCAGGTGGTAACGCGTTTTACCCTGCGCGATATGATGGAGCGCGGTGAGAGTGAAGAGGAGCTGGATCAGGTTCAACTGATGACGCTCCACGCTTCAAAAGGTCTGGAGTTCCCTTATGTCTTTCTGGTCGGCATGGAAGAGGGGTTATTGCCGCACCAGAGCAGCATTGATGAAGACAACGTGGATGAAGAGCGTCGTCTGGCCTATGTGGGGATCACCCGCGCACAGAAAGAGCTGATCTTCACCCTGTGCAAAGAGCGTCGTCAGTATGGTGAACTGGTGCGCCCGGAGCCGAGCCGTTTTCTGCTGGAGCTGCCGCAGGACGATTTAGTCTGGGAGCAGGAGCGCAAAGTGGTGACGGCGGAAGAACGGATGCAAAAAGGGCAGGCGAGTATCGCTAATATTCGGGCGATGATGGCCGCGGCAAAAAAATAATCTTACTCAGGGAAGGAGAATGGCCTCATGAAATTGAAGGCGCTTATTGTTATCACCCTGCTGTATTCGGCAGCCGCCAATGCGCAGGATAAATGGGCGTATCTCGACTACTGTGCGGTGTCGATGAAAAACATGGTAGCCAGCAGCAATCAGTCGTTAATGGTGGCCGAACACGTCAGTCTTCAGGATTTGGACGTCGAAGCTGAAGCGCATGACGATAACGTGATGTTTCAGCTATTCGACAAGCGGAAAAAAAGCACGCCAGATTCCCCCGGTGCCGGGATGCTCGGTTGGCTGACATACCATCCCGCGAGCAATACCCTGACGGATGGCAATGACACCGCGCTCCGGTTCGACCAGCAGAAAGGCAAACGCTATCAACACTGTTTATCCCGCATGCAAAGGTGTGCTGACATTAATCAGCAATTAGCGCTGGAGGCCACCATTGCGTCTCCGCGCTATGTGGTTACGGGGACATCACGGGCCTGGTTTTATGCCGCTCCCGTGCCTCAGTGCCGTAGTGAATCTGTTTTTATTGTCCCCGGCGATAGTGTCTCTCGCGTCGGATTCGTAGTCGCGCGTGATGACGACACCCAACAACGCTATCAGGCCTTACGCGGCAACGATCCGCACGATTATTTACTGGCGGGATTTAACAATGTTCATGGATGGGTAGAGGCTGATAATCTTGAGAGTGTGGATGAGGTTTGTGACGATGCCCGCGAAAAAGCGGGTATGACCACTCCCGCTGAGGATGATTTCATCACCCGAACGGTCGCCAACAACCGCCAGCGCTTATACTTCTACGATGCGCCCAATAAAGCGTGCCTTCGTGAAGAGAAAGCCTTTGTTGTGGATGGCGATCGCGTCCAGATGCTGAATAAGCCCGCATTCGCCGGATATCGGTTTATTCGTTATACCCATCCGGCAAGCCAGAAAATGACCGAAGGATGGGTCTCATCCGAAGGACTATCACTGCCCTGAAGACAAGACTTCCAGCGGCCAGTGAACGTAACTTTGCCACTGGCTTTCCTGCTCGATCAGCTCCGTGCCGAGCGGGTGATGGCTTAACCAGCCCGCAGGAAGGATCAGCGTCAGCTTTTCATCCGTGGCATCCAGAGTGATATCCGGCACCAAATCATCGCGTCGGCGGCTGGCGAACAGGATGGCCAGGCGCAATAAGCGGCACAGATGCTCAGCGACCCGTGGCGGGACCGCATTTTGCTGATGTAGCGAAGAGAGATCGACGGTACTGGTCTGATTCAGCAACAGGGTGGCCAGCAATTTTTTCTGCGCTGGCGTGAAACCGGGAAGATCGAGATTTTTAACCAGGTAAGCGGCATGTTGCGGCGCTGATTTAAAATCGACGCTCAAACCAATTTCATGTAATAAGCAGGCATTTACCAGCAGTTCGCGGCTGATTAGCTCCAGATCCCACGATTTTTCCAGCTGGCTTGCAAAACGTGATGCCAGTTTCGCGACACGTTGAGCCTGGTCGGTATCAACCATAAAACGACGCTGAATATTACGCATTGTGCGGCTGCGAATATCTTCCTCTACGGTGAGATGCAGCATCCCGTAGACCAGCCCTTCACGCAGTGCGCCGCCAGCCAGCGTCATACACTGAATATTTAATTCGGTGAAAATGGCGATCAGAATGGCAAGGCCGCTCGGGAAAACCAGCGCGCGCTCCAGCGTCAGACCTTCAATCTCTAACTCTTCAAGACGGCCGCACTGGATAGCCCGCTGTTTAAGCTGCTCAAGCTTAGCGAGGGTGATGCGTTCATCCATCCCCTGGGCCATCATGATTTCCTGCAACGCCTGCACCGTACCCGAGGCACCCACGCAGATTTTCCAGCCGTGATAGCGCAGCTCATCGGCGATCGGACGCAGCACCTCACGGGCGGCGTTCTCCGCCTCTTCAAAGTTGCTTTTGCCCAGATTACGATTGGAAAAATAGCGTTCAAGCCAGGTGACGCAACCCATGGAAAGACTGAATAAAGAAGTGGTTTGCGCACCGGTGCCGGTAACCAGTTCGGTACTGGCACCGCCAATATCAACCACCAGACGCTGATCGGCACCGCCGGTAGTATGCGCAACGCCCTGGTAGATCAGACGCGCTTCTTCTTCGCCCTTAATGACCTGCACGGGACAACCAAGAATTTCCTGCGCACGGGCAATAAACTCGCCCGCATTAACCGCAAGACGCAGCGTTGCCGTGGCGACGACGCGAATTTGTGGCTGGGGAATATCCTGTAGTCGCTCGGCAAACAGGCGCAGACACTGCCATCCGCGCTCCATGGCGTCGGGGGAGAGGACATTATTACTGCTCAGACCGGCCGCCAGCCTGACTTTGCGCTTGATACGGGCGACGGTCTGGATACTTCCCGCCACCTCGCGCACGACCAGCATATGAAAGCTATTGGATCCCAGATCGATGGCGGCGTAGAGCGAAGCGGCAGACGGCATTTTCGTTAACCCGGACGACGACGGTTACGCGGTGCGCCATTACGACGCGGTCCGTTGCCAGGACGCGGGCGCGTCAGGCGCAGCGGTCTTGGCAGATCGGTCATTAATGCATCCGGATTGTATTTGCTTACCGGAATGGAATGCCCGATGTAGGTTTCAATCGCCGGCACGTTCAGGGCGTACTCTTCACAGGCCAGGCTGATAGAGTGACCGCTTGCGCCTGCGCGACCAGTACGACCAATGCGGTGTACGTAGTCTTCGCAGTCATCCGGCATGTCATAGTTGAAGACATGAGTGACGGCAGGAATGTGCAGGCCACGCGCAGCAACGTCAGTGGCGACCAGAATGTCGAGATCGCCACGGGTGAACTCATCAAGAATACGCAGGCGTTTTTTCTGCGCCACGTCGCCGGTAAGCAGCCCAACACGGTGCCCATCAGCGGCCAGATGGCCCCAGATATCTTCACAGCGATGTTTGGTGTTAGCGAAAACAATCGCGCGGTCCGGCCACTCTTCTTCAATGAGCGTTTGCAGCAGGCGCATTTTTTCGTCGTTGGACGGGTAGAACAGCTCTTCTTTAATACGGTGGCCGGTTTTTTGTTCCGGTTCGACCTCAACGTATTCGGCGTTGTTCATCTGCTCAAACGCCAGTTCGCGTACGCGATAAGACAGGGTGGCGGAGAACAGCATATTCAGGCGCTGGTTGGTGGCCGGCATACGGCGGAACAGCCAACGGATATCTTTAATGAAGCCCAGATCGTACATACGATCGGCTTCGTCCAGTACAACGACCTGAATCGCGCCCAGGTTAATATGGTTTTGTTTGGCGTAGTCGATCAGGCGACCGGTGGTGCCGATCAGAATATCAACGCCGCTTTCCAGCACTTTAAGCTGTTTGTCGTAGCCGTCGCCGCCGTAAGCCAGACCCAATTTCAGGCCGGTCGTTTGCGCCAGCGGCTCTGCATCAGCATGGATCTGCACCGCCAGTTCGCGGGTCGGAGCCATAATTAATGCGCGCGGTTGGTTCACCTGACGACCGTCGATCGCCGGATGAGAAAGGAGATAATGAAACGTTGACGTCAGAAACGCCATCGTTTTCCCGGTACCGGTTTGCGCCTGCCCTGCAACATCACGACCTGCCAGCGTTAGCGGGAGGGCGAGTGCCTGAATGGGCGTGCAGTTATGAAACCCTTTAGTTTCAAGGGCTTCAATCACCTTAGGGTGCAGGGCGAAGTCGGAAAACTTCTGTTCTGTTAAATGTGTTTTGCTCATAGTGTGGTAGAATATCAGCTTACTATTGCTTTACGAAAGCGTATCCGGTGAAATAAAGTCAACCTTTAGTTGGTTAATGCAACATCAACAGTTGTTGTTTAATGCTACACCAGCATGCCAGGCTTATTCCTGTGGAGTTAAATATGAGCGATAAAATTATTCACCTGACTGACGACAGTTTTGACACGGATGTACTCAAAGCAGAAGGATTGGTTCTCGTTGATTTCTGGGCAGAGTGGTGCGGTCCGTGTAAAATGATTGCTCCGATTCTGGATGAAATCGCTGATGAATATCAGGGCAAACTGACGATTGCCAAGCTGAACATCGACCAGAATCCAGGCACTGCGCCGAAATACGGCATCCGCGGCATCCCGACGCTGCTGCTGTTCAAAAACGGTGAAGTGGCGGCGACCAAAGTGGGCGCGCTGTCCAAAGGCCAGTTGAAAGAGTTCCTGGACGCTAACTTAGCGTAAGGCATTTCTTTTCGCGGCGTCCGTTATCCTTAAATTGACAGGATCTCTGGACGCCCGGCCTGAGTCGTGCTAAGTTAGTTTTGACTTCGTTTTAAACATATCTTGTTGTACCCACTGCTTCCCATAAGAAGCAGAAAGAATCCGGGCTTGTCGCTCAATCCGTCTTGTCGTTTCAGTTCTGCGTACTCTCCTGTGACCAGACAGCGAACAGACATGAGCCGATGGCCGTTAACAGGCATGGATGACCCTGCCATACCATTCACACATTAAGTTCGAGATTTACCCCGAGTTTAAGAACCCACACCACTATGAATCTTACCGAATTAAAGAATACGCCGGTTTCTGAGCTGATTACTCTCGGCGAAAATATGGGACTGGAAAACCAGGCTCGTATGCGCAAGCAGGACATTATTTTTGCCATCCTGAAGCAGCATGCTAAGAGTGGCGAAGATATCTTTGGTGACGGTGTACTGGAGATATTGCAGGACGGATTTGGTTTCCTCCGCTCCGCAGACAGCTCCTACCTCGCCGGTCCTGATGACATCTACGTTTCCCCTAGCCAAATCCGCCGTTTCAACCTCCGCACTGGTGATACCATCTCTGGTAAGATTCGCCCGCCGAAAGAAGGCGAACGTTACTTTGCGCTGTTGAAAGTCAATGAAGTTAACTACGACAAACCAGAAAACGCGCGTAATAAGATCCTCTTCGAGAACTTAACGCCGCTGCATGCGAACTCTCGCCTGCGTATGGAACGTGGTAACGGCTCTACCGAAGACTTAACGGCTCGCGTACTGGATCTGGCTTCGCCGATCGGTCGCGGTCAGCGTGGCCTGATTGTGGCACCGCCGAAAGCCGGTAAAACCATGCTGCTGCAAAATATCGCGCAGAGCATCGCGTATAACCATCCTGACTGCGTGCTGATGGTACTGCTGATTGACGAACGTCCGGAAGAAGTGACCGAGATGCAGCGTCTGGTAAAAGGTGAAGTTGTGGCTTCTACCTTTGACGAACCGGCATCCCGCCACGTTCAGGTTGCAGAAATGGTGATCGAGAAGGCCAAGCGCCTGGTTGAGCATAAGAAAGACGTGATCATTCTGCTCGACTCCATCACCCGTCTGGCGCGTGCCTATAACACCGTAGTGCCGGCATCAGGTAAAGTCCTGACCGGTGGTGTGGACGCTAACGCCCTGCACCGTCCGAAGCGCTTCTTCGGCGCGGCGCGTAACGTGGAAGAGGGCGGCAGCCTGACCATCATCGCAACGGCGCTGGTCGATACCGGCTCTAAAATGGATGAGGTCATCTACGAAGAGTTTAAAGGCACCGGTAACATGGAACTGCATCTGGCCCGTAAGATCGCTGAAAAACGCGTCTTCCCGGCTATCGATTACAACCGTTCCGGTACCCGTAAAGAAGAGCTGCTCACCACTCAGGAAGAGCTGCAGAAAATGTGGATCCTGCGCAAAATCATTCACCCGATGGGCGAAATCGACGCAATGGAATTCCTCATCAATAAACTGGCAATGACCAAAACCAACGACGACTTCTTCGACATGATGAAACGCTCGTAAGTAAAGATTTGTCAAAAAAACGCCACGCTATCGCGTGGCGTTTTTGTTTTCTGTTGCCTACGCTTTAATTAACAATATTAAAAGGGCATGGAGCCTGCAGAAGTTGCTGTCTGACTGATATTTGTCAGATTTTCCTGAAGTCAGATCAGAGTTTTCCTTCTGGATAGGTTGCTTCGTGGTTATACTTCTGACACAACAATTATTTGAGAGTGTGAATTGTGAATTTACTGGCTGCAGCAGCTGATCTGATCAGTATATTTCTGTTCACTACCTTATTTCTTTTTTTTGCGCGTAAGGTAGCTATAAGAGTCGGGTTGGTGGATAAACCCAACTTCCGCAAGCGGCATCAGGGGTTGATCCCGTTAGTGGGGGGCATCTCTGTTTTTGCCGGTATCTGTTTCACCTTCGAAATTATTAATTACTATATTCCGCATGCCTCGCTTTATCTGTTGTGTGCTGGCGTACTGGTTTTCGTCGGTGCGCTGGATGACAGATTCGATATCAGTGTTAAATTTCGTGCAACGGTACAGGCCATCGTCGGTATCGTAATGATAAGCGTGGCTAATCTTCATCTGAGTAGCCTGGGTTATATTTTCGGCCCGTGGGAGCTGGTTCTCGGTCCCTTTGGTTTTCTTCTTACGCTGTTTGCCGTCTGGGCGGCAATTAATGCCTTTAACATGGTTGATGGCATCGACGGACTGCTGGGCGGGTTGTCCAGCGTCTCGTTCGGGGCCATTGGCCTGATCCTGTGGTTTGATGGGCAAACCAGCCTGGCGATGTGGTGTTTTGCTATGATTGCCGCCATCCTGCCTTACATCCTGCTGAATCTGGGGGCGCTGGGCCGCCGTTATAAAGTCTTTATGGGCGATGCGGGAAGCACGCTGATTGGCTTTACGATTATCTGGATACTATTGGAAACCACCCAGGGCAAAACGCATCCTATCAGCCCGGTGACTGCACTGTGGATCATCGCTATTCCCCTGATGGATATGGTGGCAATTATGTACCGCCGCCTGCGTAAAGGTATGAGCCCTTTCTCACCTGACCGTCAGCACATCCACCATCTTATTATGCGTGCCGGTTTTACTTCTCGTCAGGCTTTTGTTCTTATTACGCTTGCCGCTGCGCTGCTGGCCGCCATTGGGGTGATTGCTGAAGCGACGCATATTGTTCCAGAATGGGTCATGCTGATACTCTTTTTGGTCGCCTTTTTCCTGTATGGCTACTGTATCAAGCGGGCCTGGAAAGTGGCGCGTTTTATTAAACGCATGAAGCGTAGAGCGCGTCGGCCTGGTAGTCGTAACCCAAAATTAACCAAATAAATCTGAGGAAGTGATGACTCAACCATTATCAGGAGCACAGGCAGTGAGCGCTGAGAATGAACTGGATATTCGCGGGCTGTTTCGTACATTGTGGGCAGGAAAACTGTGGATAGTGGGAATGGCGCTGCTGTTTGCTCTGGTTGCTCTGCTTTACACTTTCTTTGCACGCCAGGAATGGGGCGCGACGGCAATCACCGACCGGCCTACCGTAAATATGCTGGGGGGCTTCTATTCTCAGCAGCAGTTTTTACGCAATCTCGATGCCAGGGCGAATCAGGTGCCGGTCGAGCAGCCATCGGTAATGGACGATTCCTACAAAGAGTTCATTGTGCAACTGGCGTCCTGGGATACCCGCCGGGATTTCTGGTCACAAACCGATTATTACAAACAGCGGATGGTTGGCAACTCCAGAGCCGACGCGGCGCTACTGGACGATCTGATTAACGATATCCAGTTTATGCCGGGCGATGCGCTTAAAAGCATCAGCGACAGCGTTAAACTGACGGCGGAAACCGCGCAGGACGCCAATAACTTGCTGCGTCAGTATGTGGCTTTCGCCAGCCAGCGCGCGGCGGGTCATTTGAATGACGAGCTGAAAGGGGCGTGGTCTGCGCGCACTATCCAGATGAAAGCGCAGGTAAAGCGCCAGGAAGCGGTGGCAAAAGCTATTTACGACCGCCGGGTAAAAAACATCGAACAGGCGTTAACCGTCGCCCAGCAGCACAACATTTCCCGCAGTGAAACCGATGTCCCGGCAGAGGAATTACCCGATTCAGAACTGTTCTTGCTGGGTCGCCCAATGCTTCAGGCGAGGCTGGAAAATTTGCAGGCGGTGGGACCGGAGTTTGATCTGGATTACGATCAGAACCGGGCAATGCTGACGACGCTGAATGTTGGCCCCATACTGGACCCGCGTTTTCAGACCTATCGGTATTTGCGTACGCCGGAAGAACCTGTAAAACGTGACAGCCCTCGTCGTGCCTTCCTGATGATCATGTGGGGTATTGTGGGTGCGTTAATAGGCTCCGGGGTTGCACTAGTGCGCCGCCGTGTTCGCTAAACGCCGCATCTGTAATGAAGGCCGTTGGCCTTCATTATCCAATCGAAGAGAATCGATGTGAAAGTACTGACTGTATTCGGCACTCGACCAGAAGCCATCAAAATGGCTCCTCTGGTTCATGCGCTGGCAAAGGATCCTCATTTTGAGGCAAAAGTATGCGTCACTGCGCAGCATCGGGAGATGCTCGATCAGGTGCTGCACCTTTTTTCTATTATCCCGGATTACGATCTCAACATCATGAGTCCGGGACAGGGACTGACCGAAATTACCTGCCGTATTTTGCAGGGGCTGAAACCTATTCTTGAGTCGTTTAAGCCGGACGTCGTGCTGGTTCACGGCGATACCACCACGACCATCGCCACCAGCCTGGCGGCGTTTTATCAGCGCATTCCTGTGGGGCACGTTGAGGCGGGCCTGCGTACCGGCGATCTCAATTCGCCGTGGCCGGAAGAAGGCAACCGCATGTTAACCGGCCGCCTGGCCACATGGCATTTTGCGCCGACGGAAAATTCGCGCCAGAATCTGCGCGATGAAAATACCCTCGACGAACAGATTTTCGTTACCGGCAATACCGTGATTGACGCCCTGTTCTGGGTGCGCGATCGGGTGATGGCGGATGAAGCGCTGCGCGCTGAACTGACCGCGCGTTACCCGTTTCTCAACAATGGCAAGAAGATGATTCTGGTCACCGGCCACCGTCGCGAAAGCTTCGGCAAAGGCTTTGAACAAATTTGTCACGCGCTGGCAGACATCGCCGCGCAAAATCGCGACGTACAGATTGTCTATCCGGTTCACCTGAATCCTAACGTCAGCGAGCCGGTAAACCGCATCCTTGGCCACGTCGACAACGTGATCCTGATTGAGCCGCAGGACTACCTGCCATTCGTCTGGCTGATGAATCACGCGTGGCTGATCCTGACTGATTCCGGCGGTATTCAGGAAGAAGCGCCTTCGCTGGGCAAACCGGTACTGGTGATGCGCGATACCACCGAGCGTCCTGAAGCCGTTGAGGCGGGGACAGTAAGGCTGGTGGGCACGGATCGCGAAGATATTGTTAAGCAGGTCACGCGCCTGCTGTACGACGACGATGAGTATCAGGCGATGAGCCGCGCGCACAATCCTTACGGCGACGGCAAAGCCTGTGAACGCATTCTGGATGCACTGAAAAACAATCAGGTAACGCTATGAGTTTTAATACGATTTCCGTTATTGGCCTTGGTTACATCGGCCTGCCTACCGCTGCGGCCTTTGCTTCCCGGCAAAAGCAGGTTGTTGGTGTAGACATTAATCAGCACGCGGTTGATACCATTAATCGCGGCCAGATCCATATTGTTGAACCAGACCTGGATAACGTCGTTAAAGCGGCGGTTGAGGGTGGCTATCTGCGTGCCAGCACAACGCCGGTGGAAGCGGATGCCTGGCTGATTGCCGTGCCAACGCCCTTCAAAGGCGATCATGAGCCGGACATGGTCTACGTTGAGGCGGCGGCGAAATCCATTGCCCCGGTGCTGAAAAAAGGCGCGCTGGTGATCCTCGAATCCACCTCGCCGGTGGGTGCCACCGAACAAATGGCCGAGTGGCTGGCGGAAATGCGCCCGGACCTGAGCTTCCCGCAGCAGGCGGGCGAGCAGGCAGATGTCAATATCGCCTACTGCCCGGAGCGCGTGCTGCCGGGGCAAGTCATGGTTGAGCTGATCAAAAATGACCGCGTGATTGGCGGCATGACGCCGGTGTGCTCCGCGCGCGCCAGCGAGCTGTATAACATCTTTCTGGAAGGTGAGTGTGTCGTCACCAACTCGCGCACGGCGGAGATGTGCAAGCTGACGGAAAACAGCTTCCGCGACGTGAACATCGCCTTTGCGAACGAACTTTCCCTTATCTGCGCCGATCAGGGGATTAACGTCTGGGAGCTGATTCGTCTGGCGAATCGCCACCCACGCGTGAATATCCTCCAGCCCGGTCCGGGCGTGGGCGGTCACTGTATCGCGGTTGACCCGTGGTTTATCGTGGCGCAAAACCCCGAGCAGGCGCGCCTCATCCGCACCGCGCGTGAAGTTAACGATCATAAGCCGCACTGGGTAATTGATCAGGTGAAAGCGGCGGTTGCCGACTGCCTGACCGCCAGCGGCAAGCGAGCCAGCGAGATTAAAATTGCCTGCTTCGGTCTGGCCTTTAAGCCAAACATCGACGATCTGCGTGAAAGCCCGGCGATGGAAATCGCCAAACTGATCGCCGGATGGCACAGCGGTGAAACGCTGGTGGTAGAGCCGAATATCCATGAACTGCCGAAAAAACTGGCCGGTTGCTGTACGCTGGTGGATACGCAGCAGGCGTTGAACGACGCCGATGTGCTGGTGATGCTGGTCGATCATAATGAATTTAAAGCGATTAGTGGTGACAGCCTGACCCAGCAATACGTGGTCGACACTAAAGGTGTCTGGCACTGATGCTTTGCGCCCGCGTTGAGCCGCTCGACTGGGAAAGCGCGTTCTTTGGGCTGCAAAGCGCCATTGTGCGTATTGACGACAGCGCGGCAGAATTAACCACTAACGCGCTTTCCGGCTGGTCACGAGTGCAGGCAAAAATACCGGCAGACCGTGCAGACTGGCTGGATGCGCTACAACAGTTAGGTTTTCGGCTGGTGGAAGGTGAAGTCGATCTGGGGCTCACGGTGAAACCCGGCATCTCTGTTGCCGCTGAAGTGGCGACAGAGTCGGATATCCCGGCGCTGCGTGACATGGCCGCGCAGGACTTTGCGCTGAGCCGTTTTCGTGCGCCGTGGTATCCGCCGCAGGACAGCGGGCGCTTTTATGCCCGCTGGATTGAAAACGCGGTGCGCGGCACCTTTGATCACCAGTGCCTGCTATTACGGGCGGAAAGCGGCGATATCCGCGGGTATGTCTCGCTGCGTGAGCTTAATGAAACCGACGCGCGTATCGGCCTGCTGGCCGGACGCGGTGCGGGTGCGGAACTGATGCAGGCGGCGCTGAACTGGGCGCAGGCCCGCGGCAAAAAAACAGTGCGGGTGGCGACCCAGGTGGGCAACACCGCCGCGCTTAAACGTTACATTCAGAGCGGTGCGAACGTAGAAAGCACCGCGTTCTGGCTATACAGGTGACAAGATGATCCCATTTAATGCGCCTCCCGTGGTGGGAACCGAAATCGAGTATATGCAATCGGCAATGGGCAGCGGCAAGCTCTGCGGCGACGGCGGCTATACCCGCCGCTGTCAGCAGTGGATGGAGCAGCGTTTTGGCAGCGCGAAAGTGCTGCTGACGCCGTCCTGCACCGCGTCGCTGGAGATGGCAGCGCTGCTGCTGGACATCGGTCCTGGCGATGAAGTCATCATGCCGAGCTACACCTTCGTCTCCACCGCCAACGCCTTCGTGCTGCGCGGCGCGAAAATCATCTTCGTTGATATCCGTCCGGATACCATGAACATCGACGAAACGCTGATTGAAGCGGCCATCACCGATAAAACCCGTGCGATTGTCCCGGTGCATTACGCGGGCGTAGCCTGCGAGATGGACACCATCATGGCAATCGCCAAAAAGCACGACCTGTTTGTGGTCGAAGATGCCGCGCAGGGCGTAATGTCTACCTACAAAGGCCGCGCGCTGGGCACTATCGGTCATATCGGCTGCTTTAGCTTTCACGAAACCAAAAACTACACCGCCGGCGGCGAAGGCGGCGCGACGCTGATTAACGACCGCAAGCTGATCGAGCGGGCGGAAATCATCCGCGAAAAGGGCACCAACCGCAGCCAGTTCTTCCGTGGCCAGGTGGATAAATACACGTGGCGCGATATTGGTTCCAGCTATCTGATGGCCGATTTGCAGGCAGCCTACCTGTGGGCGCAGCTGGAAGCGGCCGATCGCATTAATCAGCAGCGTCTGGCGCTGTGGCAAACTTATTACGATGCGCTGTCGCCGCTGGCGAAAGCCGGGCGTATTGAGCTGCCGTCCTGCCCGTCAGACTGTGCTCACAACGCGCATATGTTCTATATCAAGCTGCGCGATATGGACGATCGCAGCCGCCTGATTGCGTGGCTGAAAGAAGCGGAAATCCTCGCGGTATTCCACTACATCCCGCTGCATGATTGTCCGGCAGGCGAGAAATTCGGCGAGTTTTTTGGTGAAGATCGGTATACCACGCGTGAAAGTGAGCGTTTGCTTCGCCTGCCGCTGTTCTTTAACCTGGCTCCTGTTAATCAGCGCACGGTGATCAACTCGTTATTAAGTTACTTCGCCTGAGATGTCGCTGGCGAAGGCTTCAGTGTGGACTGCCGCGTCCACACTGGTGAAAATCGGCGCGGGACTGCTGGTGGTCAAACTGCTGGCGGTCTCCTACGGCCCGTCAGGCGTGGGTCAGGCGGGTAACTTCCGCCAGTTAGTCACCGTCCTCGGCGTGCTCGCCGGGGCTGGCATTTTTAACGGAGTGACGAAATTTGTCGCCCAGGCGCATGACGATCCGGCGCAGCTACGCACGGTGGTCGGCACCTCGTCGGCGATGGTGCTGGTTTTCTCCACGCTGCTGGCGCTGGTCTTTCTACTGGCCGCCGCGCCCATCAGCCAGGGGCTGTTCGGGCATACCCACTATCAGGGGCTGGTACGTTTAGTCGCGCTGGTACAGATGGGTATTGCCTGGGCCAACCTGCTGCTGGCGTTTATTAAGGGTTTTCGCGATGCGGCGGGCAATGCGCTGGCGCTGATTGCGGGCAGCGTTATTGGCGTTGTGGCCTATTACGGCTGTTATCGCTTCGGCGGCTACGAAGGCGCGCTGCTGGGGCTGGCACTGGTGCCTGCGCTGGTAGCGATCCCGGCGGCGCTGGTGCTGATGAAACGCCGTACCATCCCGTTGCACTATCTCAAACCGCGGTGGGACAAATGGCTGGCGGGTCAGTTAGGCAAATTTACCCTGATGGCGCTCATCACCTCGGTGACGCTGCCGGTGGCCTATGTGATGATGCGAAACCTGCTGGCGGCGCATTATAGCTGGGACGATGTGGGGATCTGGCAGGGCGTAAGCAGCATCTCTGATGCCTACCTGCAATTTATCACCGCCTCGTTTAGCGTTTACCTGCTGCCGACGCTCTCCAGGCTGACGACGAAGCAGGAAATTAGCCGGGAGATTGTCCGATCGCTGACGTTCGTGCTGCCTGCGGTGGCGGCGGCCAGTTTTACCGTCTGGCTGCTGCGCGACTTTGCCATCTGGCTGCTGTTTTCGACAAAGTTTGCGGCGATGCGCGATCTCTTTGCCTGGCAGCTGGTCGGCGACGTACTGAAAGTGGGCGCTTACGTCTATGGCTATCTGGTGATCGCCAAAGCCTCACTGCGATTCTACATTCTGGCCGAAATCAGCCAGTTTGTTCTGCTGATGGCCTTTTCGCATTGGTTGATCCCGGCGCATGGCGCGCTGGGAGCAGCCCAGGCCTATATGGCGACGTATATTATTTATTTCACGCTCTGTAGCGGCGTATTTTTACTTTGGCGTAGACGGGCATGACAGCACTGATACATGTACTGGGATCGGACGTCCCACATCACAACCAGACCGTCCTGCGGTTCTTCAATGATGAACTTGCCGCCACGGGCGAGCACGCGCGCGAGTTTATGGTCGTGGGAAGCGGTGCGGTGTTTCCGGCGCTGTCATTGACCTTTTACCCGGATAAAAAAACGCTGGCGCAGGCCGTGATCGCCAGGGCGAAAGCCGACCGGACGCAGCGCTTTTTCTTCCACGGCCAGTTTAATACCGGACTGTGGCTGGCGCTGCTGAGCGGTGGCATCAAGCCGCAACAGGTGAGCTGGCATATCTGGGGAGCGGATCTGTATGAGATCTCGCACGGGCTAAAATTCCGCCTGTTTTATCCGTTGCGTCGTCTGGCGCAGGGCCGGGTAGGCTGCGTGTTTGCCACGCGCGGCGACCTGAGCTATTTTGCCGAACGTCATCCAGAGGTGCGCGGCGAACTGCTTTACTTCCCGACCCGGATGGAGCCTTCGCTCAATACTATGGCCGACACCCTTCACCGTGACGGCAAGCTGACGGTCTTAATTGGCAATTCCGGCGATCGCAGTAACGATCACATTGCCGCGTTAAAAGCCGTGCATCAGCAATTTGGCGACACGGTGAATGCGATTGTGCCTATGGGCTATCCGCCCAATAATGAGACGTATATTGCGGAAGTACGTCAGGCCGGGCTGGCGCTGTTCAGCGAGGAGAATCTGCAGATCCTCAGCGAGAAGCTGGAATTTGATGACTATCTGGCGCTGCTGAAGCGCTGTGACCTGGGCTACTTTATTTTTGCCCGCCAGCAGGGAATTGGCACGCTATGCTTGCTGATCCAGGCGGGCGTGCCCTGCGTACTGAACCGGGAAAATCCGTTCTGGCAGGATATGACGGAGCAGCATATTCCGGTGCTGTTTACCACCGACACGCTGAATGAAGCCGTCGTCCGCGAAGCTCAGCGCCAGCTATCCTTGGTCGATAAAAACAGCATCACGTTCTTCCGGCCTAACTACCTGAAACCATGGCTCCGGGCGCTGCGAATTGCGGCAGGGGAGGAAGCATGAGTCAGATGCAGTTCTGCGGCCTGCTGGTGGTCTGGCTGCTCTCTACGCTGTTTATCGCCACGCTGACGTACTTCGAGTTTCGGCGGGTGCGTTTTAACTTTAACGTCTTCTTTTCACTGCTGTTTTTGCTGACTTTTTTCTTTGGCTTTCCACTGACCTGTATTCTGGTGTTTCGCTTCGATGTTGGCGTGGCGCCTCCGGAAATCCTGCTCCAGGCGCTGCTGGCCGCGGCCTGTTTCTATGCGGTCTATTATGTGACGTATAAAACGCGGCTACGCTCTGCCGAACGCCTGACGCCACGGCGACCGCTGTTTACCATGAACCGGGTCGAGACGCATCTCACCTGGATCCTGCTGATGGGCATTGCGCTGCTGAGCGTCGGCATCTTCTTTATGCATAACGGCTTCCTGCTGTTCCGGCTGCACTCCTACAGCGAAATCTTCTCCAGCGAAGTGTCCGGCGTGGCCCTGAAGCGCTTCTTCTACTTCTTTATTCCGGCGATGCTGGTGCTCTATTTCCTGCGTCAGGATGCGCAGGCATGGCTGTTTTTCCTCGTCAGCACCGTGGCCTTCGGCATGCTGACCTATATGATCGTCGGCGGCACGCGTGCCAATATCATCATTGCCTTTGCCATTTTCCTGTTTATCGGGATTATTCGCGGCTGGATTTCACTGTGGATGCTGGCGGCGGCGGGGGCGTTCGGCATTGTTGGCATGTTCTGGCTGGCGCTCAAGCGCTACGGACTGAACGTCAGCGGCGACGAGGCGTTTTACACCTTCCTGTATCTGACGCGCGATACCTTCTCGCCGTGGGAAAACCTGGCGCTGCTGCTGCAAAACTACGACAAAATCGAGTTTCAGGGGCTGGCGCCTATCGTGCGCGACTTCTACGTGTTTATCCCCACCTGGCTGTGGCCTGACCGGCCGGGGATTGTCCTGAATACGGCCAACTATTTTACCTGGGAAGTGCTTAACAACCATTCCGGACTGGCGATCTCGCCGACGCTGATTGGCTCGCTGGTGGTGATGGGCGGAGCCTGGTTTATACCGCTCGGCGCGGTCACCGTAGGGCTGATTATCAAATGGTTCGACTGGCTTTATACCCTGGGTAACCGGGAGACGAATCGCTATAAATCGGCGATCCTGCACAGCTTCTGTTTTGGCGCTATCTTCAACATGATCGTGCTGGCGCGTGAAGGTCTGGACTCATTTGTTTCGCGCGTGGTCTTTTTCCTGGCGATTTTCGGCCTCTGTTTGCTGGCGGCCAAACTGTTGTACTGGCTGTTTGAAAGCGCGGGCCTGATCCGCAGGCGTTTCCGGCCGCTGCCGCAACCTCAAGTCTGATAAGGATACTCATGACGAATACAACGTCCGCTCCGTCTTATACTCTGCGTGGCCTGAAGCTGATTGGCTGGCGCGATATGCAGCATGCGCTGGATTATCTTTACGCTGATGGCGCGTTGCGCAAGGGAACGCTGGTCGCCATCAACGCAGAAAAAATGCTGGCGGTGGAAGACAATGCCGAGGTGCGCGGCCTGATTGAAGCGGCGGAGTTTAAGTATGCCGATGGCATCAGCGTAGTGCGGTCGGTACGTAAAAAATATCCTGATGCGCAGGTGTCACGCGTAGCCGGGGCGGATTTGTGGGAAGCGCTGATGGCGCGGGCAGGGGCGGAAGGTACGCCGGTATTTTTGCTGGGCGGTAAACCTGAAGTGCTGGCGCAGACGGAAGCGAAACTGCGCGGACAGTGGAACGTGAATATCGTCGGCAGTCAGGACGGTTATTTTGCGCCCGAACAGCGGCAGGCGTTATTTGAGCGTATCCGCGATAGCGGGGCCAAAATCGTGACCGTTGCCATGGGATCGCCGAAGCAGGAGATCCTGATGCGCGATTGCCGTCTGATCCATCCTGATGCGCTGTATATGGGGGTCGGTGGTACGTATGACGTTTTCACCGGGCACATCAAACGCGCGCCGAAGGTGTGGCAGAATCTCGGGCTGGAATGGCTGTATCGGCTGTTGTCTCAGCCCAGTCGTATCAGCCGCCAGATCCGCCTGCTGCGTTATCTCGGCTGGCACTATACCGGCAAGATGTAACGCTGGTGGCCCTTTGCCGGGTGGCGGCTTCGCCTTACCCGGCCTACGGTAGGTGCCCGTAATCGTATCCCTGTAGGCCCGGTAAGCGCAGCGCCACCGGGCATGTAACCCATTTCGGCTAACGTCACGTTAATGCCGGGTAACGGCTTCGCTTCCCCAACCCGCCTTCCGCCTGTTTATTGCGCAATACGTTCACTTCTTTAATCCTTTGTTTGCCATTTAACGAAAATTGTTAAACCATTCGTGCGCGTTCATGCGCATAAGCAACGTTTTTACTCATAAAAAGAACCGGCACAGCCCGGAAATTTGCAAGCACAGAGGATTTATGGCTGAGAAACAACCGGAGCTCCAGCGAGGACTGGAAGCCCGACATATCGAACTTATCGCCCTGGGAGGTACCATCGGCGTGGGCCTGTTTATGGGCGCGGCAAGCACCCTTAAATGGGCCGGGCCGTCCGTTCTGCTGGCCTATATCATTGCGGGCGTGTTCGTCTTCTTTATCATGCGATCGATGGGCGAAATGCTCTTTCTGGAGCCGGTCACCGGCTCCTTCGCGGTGTACGCGCATCGCTATATGAGCCCGTTCTTTGGCTATCTCACCGCCTGGTCGTACTGGTTTATGTGGATGGCGGTAGGTATCTCGGAAATTACCGCGATTGGGGTTTACGTCCAGTTCTGGTTTCCGGAGATGGCGCAGTGGATACCCGCGCTGATTGCCGTCGCGCTGGTGGCGCTGGCGAATCTTGCCGCCGTGCGATTATATGGCGAAATTGAGTTCTGGTTCGCGATGATCAAGGTCACCACCATTATTGTGATGATCGTCGTGGGGCTTGGCGTTATTTTCTTTGGTTTCGGTAACGGCGGCCATAGCATCGGCTTCGGCAATCTTACCCAGCACGGCGGCTTCTTTGCCGGCGGCTGGAAAGGCTTCCTGACGGCGCTATGTATTGTCGTCGCCTCCTACCAGGGCGTGGAACTGATCGGCATCACCGCAGGCGAAGCGAAAAACCCGCAGGTTACGCTGCGCAGTGCGGTGGGCAAGGTGCTTTGGCGTATCCTGATTTTCTACGTCGGCGCAATCTTCGTGATTGTCACCATCTTCCCGTGGAATGAGATCGGCTCGAACGGCAGCCCGTTTGTGCTGACCTTCGCGAAGATTGGCATTACCGCAGCGGCGGGTATCATCAACTTTGTCGTATTGACCGCTGCGCTTTCCGGCTGCAACAGCGGCATGTACAGCTGCGGGCGTATGCTCTATGCGCTGGCAAAAAACCGTCAGTTGCCTGCTGCGATGGCGAAAGTATCGCGTAACGGCGTGCCGGTTGCGGGCGTAGCCGTTTCTATCGTCATCCTGCTTATTGGATCGTGCCTGAATTACCTCATTCCGAATCCTCAGCGCGTGTTTGTCTATGTCTATAGCGCCAGCGTGCTGCCCGGCATGGTGCCGTGGTTTGTGATCCTGATTAGCCAGCTGCGTTTTCGTCGTGCGCACAAAGCCGCGATTGCCAGTCATCCGTTTCGCTCAATACTGTTCCCGTGGGCTAACTATCTGACGATGGCGTTCCTGATTTGCGTACTAATCGGGATGGGTTTTAACGACGACACGCGAATGTCGCTTTTTGTCGGCATGATTTTTATGGCCGCTGTGACGCTTATTTATAAGGTATTTGGTCTCAATCGCTTCAGTTCTGTGCAGAAAGTGAAGTAATAAGCGACAAAGTGCACAAAGCATAACCAAACGCGCATTTTATTTAAAAAGGCACTAGACAGAGGGGTGGGAAGTCCGTATTATCCACCCCCGCAACGGCGCTAAGCGCCCGTAGCTCAGCTGGATAGAGCGCTGCCCTCCGGAGGCAGAGGTCTCAGGTTCGAATCCTGTCGGGCGCACCATTAACCCGGTGCTGGAGCTGCGGTGGTTTCAATACCGCGTAAAAAGATTTCAGTGGTGGCTGTAGCTCAGTTGGTAGAGTCCCGGATTGTGATTCCGGTTGTCGTGGGTTCGAGCCCCATCAGCCACCCCATTAGATTTAAGGGTTTTGTGGAATGCGAAGGTGGCGGAATTGGTAGACGCGCTAGCTTCAGGTGTTAGTGTCCTTACGGACGTGGGGGTTCAAGTCCCCCCCCTCGCACCACTACTTAAATTGAACTAAAAAGTCAAAAAGCAGTACATCGGCGAGTAGCGCAGCTTGGTAGCGCAACTGGTTTGGGACCAGTGGGTCGGAGGTTCGAATCCTCTCTCGCCGACCAATTTTGAACCCCGCTTCGGCGGGGTTTTTTGTTTTCCGCAGCGTCCTCCGCTTCTGCATTGATATCCTTCACTTCTCTTCTAACGCCTTTCGCTGTAACGGGCGATCCAGAATGCTCTGGATTTAACGCAGCGGGATGACAGGCGGATGAGCAGTATGTAATAATCCTGTATGTAGATGCTCATTCCATCTCTTATGTTCGCCGTTTGGCCTCATAAACCCAGGAATGATGCAGAGCCGTTTACGGTGCTTATCGTCCACCTGCCAGATGTCGTTTCGGCCTCATCAAACATCATGGACATAACGTTGAGTGAAGCACCCATTTATGTTGTCAAACAGACCTGTTTTAACGCCTACTCTGGTTTCAGAGCAGGCGTTTTTTTATGGGCGGGCGTCAGGAGCATGGCCCGGCAACGGTGCGCCGCCGGGCAGGGGAGGATTTACGGCTGCGGATTGTTTTGCAACGTCAGCAACAGGCCGTCACGACGCATTGCAGCCGCCTCTTCCGGCTTGTGTTGCCGGTCGAGCGTATCGGCAAGCCACGCATAGTCAAACGCATCAGGACGCTGTTTCAGCGCGGCGCGGAAGGCCAGGCTGGCTTCCTGCCACTCGCCATGTTTCATTAGTGACTGGCCCAGCGTACTCCATAACAGCGGACGGTCGCCCGCCGTTTTGATCTGCTGGCGGAGAATTTTCTCCAGCTGCTCAGGATTATTGGTCTTCAGACGCGGGATGAGCAACGTCAGGCGATCGTCATACTGGCGTTTTAAGCCGTCAATAATGATCTGCTGCGCGGTGTCATGATCGTTACACTCGATTAAGTGATCGGCCATGGCGACCTGAAGCGGGATCTGGCGTCGTGTCTTACGGCTCTGATTTTTCCACCAGTCTTTCAGACCTTCGCTGCCCTGATCGGCACGCGCCTGATCCATCAGACCAATCCATGCCTGCTGCTCCAGCGCGGCACGGTGTTCTTCATCGCCGACGTTGGCTTTTGCCATGGATGGAATAATCTCCAGCAACGAACCCCACGCGCCGGTACGGATATAGGCCTGTTCAGCCAGCCGAAGCACTTCCGGGTGACGCGGCGCAACTTCCAGCAGACGGTCAACCTCACGGCGTGCCGCATGATTTTCATTACGCGCCAGATGCAGACGGGTGCGGGTGATATCGACCGGGATCACATCATTGCCCGCCAGCTCGGCGGCACGTTCAAGGTGTTGATTCGCTCGGGCTTCGTCGCCACGTTGCTGTGCCGCTTCCGCTGCCAGCAAATAGTTCACCACCGGCTGCTCGGCATGATCGGCATTTTTTGACATCAGCTTTTCAACCTGCTGATAATCGCCTTCCGCCAGTTTCAGCAGCGCCTGTTCGGTTTGTTTGCGCGCGCGACGGCGTTTACGGCCGGTAAACCAGCCGCGGGTATGCGCGCCGGTACGCATGATGCGGCGCAGCAGCCACTCCACGGCAAACAGCACGACCATCGCGAGCACAAGAATGATCACCAGCCCTGTGACGCTGGTTTCAATATTGTAGTTATCCGTCTGGATCAGCACGTAGCCCTGGTGCCCGGCGACAATCGGACCGAGCACAATACCCGCCAGCAACAGTGCGAAGAGTAATAAGACTTTTATCATCATTACTCTCCTTGTGGCGCAGCGGCTGGCGCTGGCCCGGCAGCAGGGGCAGATTCACCGGCGGCAGGCTGCGCCAGCAGGTTGCGCACCCGCGTTTGCATCAGTTTTTCCAGAATCGGCTGGCTTTGCAGCGTTTCCGGTACGTCCATGGTGATGCTTTGCTGACTGAGTTGATCCAGCTCATCAAGGAACCCTTTGGTGGTCGCATCATCGGTATCGTAATAAGCACGCACCCAGGTGGAAACGTTATCCAGCGCCTGTTTGTACACTTCGTCCTGATGACGCGGTACCGCCTGCGCCGCTACCAGCAGGCGGGAGCGAATGTTTTCCCGCAGATAGACGTCCTGATTCGGGGCCAGCAACGGTACGGCGGTCTCATCGCGGCGACGCACGGTAATAAAGCTGTCCATGAAGCTCTGCCAGCTTTTTTTCAGATTGACGCGCCATTCGCTAAGGGAACTGGAAAGCTCATTGCTGTCCGAGTCCATGGGGGAGTCGTCATCGTTGTTGTCTGCCAGACGCAGGTTATCGATTTGGTTGGAGAGCTGATTCAGCTTGAGGATAATGCCGTCGTAATCCACCTGCGAGACGGCGGAGAGGCTGGCGATATCGTCGGTAATGGCCCGGCGAGCGGTAATCAGGCTCGGATCGTTCATATCCGCCAGGCTCGCGTCGGCACTTTTCAGCAGCGCGGCTGCCGTGGTGACATCCTGATCGCTCCACAGCTTACGCCCGGCCAGTTTCACCAGGAAGTCAGACTGCGCCAGGAGCCAGGTTTTAGCGTCGCTGCCGGAAATAGTGGCTACTTTTTGCTGAACCTCATTAAGCTCTTTCGCCATTGCCGTCTGCTGACGTCCCGCGTCATCAAGCTGGGTCGCCTGTTTCTTGATAATGCCTTCCAGCTCGGTTTTTTGCGTCTCCTGCGTTTTTTGCAGCGCGGCGATCTGATTTACCAGCGCATCGTTGTTCGCCGTTTGCTTAGCAGACTGCTGTTTGCCCCAGCTGTACAGACCGACGCCAGAAGCCAGTGCAATGGCGATGGCGACAACGCTAAGCACCAGTGCAGTGTTGTTTCTGCCTTTCTTCTCAGCTTCTTGTGGCTGTGGCGAGGTGTCCACGGCCTCCCTGGTCTCTTCAACCACGGCAGAGGAGTTTTGTTGTTCCGTCATTATGGCTTCCCATTATGAGATTTATTGTAATGCGCGCAGCAGCGCATCGTTGTCAGCGTTATCAGCGACCTGAATATCTTGCCAGCCCAGTTCCCGGGCGAGGTGCGCCAGACGCTCACTGACGACCAGTAGCCGACAGCGGAGTAACCAGTGCTCACGATACCATTGCGGGATCAGGCTCCAGAGCTGTTGCAACATCTCCCCGCTGGTTATCACCAGGGTGGTGACGCCTCGGGTTTGCCAGCGCATCGCTTCTTCCGCACCCGCGTAATGTTTTGCACTACGTTGATAACATTCACAAAATGTGACTTCAGCGCCGCGTGCGGTCAGGGTTTCCCCCAGTAACTCACGGCCACCGTTGCCACGCAGGATCAGCGCACGCCTGCCCGCAACGTTCTGTAATTCAGGTAATTGTAGCAATACTTCGCTAATTTCCCGATCTTGTGGATAACGAATGTCGTATCCGCTCACGGTATGCAGCGCCAGCGCGGTGGTACGGCCAATAGAAAAATAACGCGGCGCGGAGGGCCATGACGCGCCCTGACGTTGAAGCTGCGCGTGGGCGAACTCCACCGCGTGTCGGGAGAGGGCAAACACCAGATCGTTTGCGGTCAGGCTGGACAGCAGGGAACTGAGCATCGGCAGCTCGCGTCCCGGCATAAATTCAATCAGCGGAAAGCTCCAGGCCACCTGCCCAAGTGCGCACAGTCGGCTCACTAATTCTTCTCCTTGCGGCGCGGGGCGGGTGACCAGAATGCTCATACCGGTGATTCTCCTTTATAGACCTCGTCGAGGATCTCCCTTGCACCGTTCGCCAGCAGCTCATCCGCCAGGGAAACGCCCATCTGCTCTGCGTCTTCCGGTTTGCCGCGACGTTCGCCGCGTATTACCTGCGAACCATCCGGCGCGCCGACCAGCGCCCGTAACCAGATTTCACCATCCACTATTTCAGCATAGCTGCCAATCGGCACCTGACATCCTCCTTCGAGGCGGGTATTCATCGCGCGCTCCGCCTTGACCCGGATCGCGGTTTCGACATGGTTTAACGGCGCAAGCAGTTCGAGGGTGCGATCGTCATCCATCCGGCATTCAATCCCGACGGCACCCTGGCCGACCGCGGGCAGAGAGCGTTCCGGTGGCAGCGCCACGCGCACGCGTGACGCCAGCCCGAGACGCTTCAGGCCTGCCACGGCAAGAATAATGGCATCATACTCGCCGTTATCCAGCTTGCTCAGACGCGTGCCCACGTTACCGCGCAGGGAACGGATGATGAGATCCGGGTGCAGCGCGGCTATCTGGCACTGGCGGCGTAAACTTGACGTCCCGACCACGCTGCCTGCGGGCAGCGCATCCAGAGAATCGTAGTGATTCGAGACAAAGGCGTCGCGCGGATCGTCGCGCTCGCAAATGGTCACCAGCCCCAGCCCCAGCGGAAATTCGACCGGGACATCTTTCATGGAATGGACGGCGATATCGGCGCGCTTATCCAGCAGCGCCAGTTCCAGTTCTTTAACGAACAGCCCTTTGCCGCCCACTTTTGCCAGCGGCGTATCGAGGATCACGTCGCCTTTTGTCACCATCGGAACCAGCTCAACGCTCAGCCCCGGATGGCAGGCCATCAGGCGATCTTTAACATAATGTGCCTGCCACAGCGCAAGCGGGCTTTGGCGCGTGGCAATTCTTAAAACATTGTCTAACATGCTTGTTACCGTCATTATCATCTACGTCCCATCCTAACACTCTTGCCAGCGGGATGTCAGTTTTCGCGGGAGGAACGGAGGGAAGCGTAGCCCAGGATTTACACCCGGCAAACGATGCTACAATGGTATGTAGTGCTTCTTTCTTTACGGTCAATGCGCAAGGTGTTAGATTGATCACGTTTTAAGCCATTTGTTCGTCTGCAACACCAAATCAGAGGGACGACAAGCGGGGACGTTTATTTGAATTACTGAAACCTCCTGCTTTGAGCCGCCGTCGCTGCTCAGGGACTCAGGTTTCACACATCAGGCGATATGTCTTGTACCTCTATATTGAGACGTTAAAACAGAGACTGGATGCCATAAACCAACTGCGTGTCGATCGCGCGCTGGCTGCTATGGGGCCCGCTTTTCAGCAGGTTTACAGTCTACTGCCGACATTGTTGCATTATCACCATCCGCTGATGCCAGGTTACCTTGACGGTAACGTTCCCCAGGGCATCTGCTTTTACACGCCTGATGAAACCCAACGCCACTACCTTGATGAACTCGAACTGTACCGGGGCATGCCGCCGCAGGAAATGCCGAAAGGCGAACTGCCGATCACCGGCATCTACTCGATGGGCAGCACTTCATCGGTCGGGCAGAGCTGTTCCTCCGATCTCGATATCTGGGTGTGCCATCAGGCCTGGCTCGACAACGATGAGCGCCAGTTGCTGCAGCGTAAATGCAGCCTGCTTGAGTCATGGGCTGCCTCGTTAGGCGTTGAGGTCAGTTTCTTCCTGATTGATGAGAACCGCTTCCGCCATAACGAAAGCGGCAGCCTGGGCGGCGAGGACTGCGGTTCCACTCAGCACATCCTTCTGCTTGATGAATTTTACCGTACCGCCGTGCGCCTCGCGGGCAAGCGTATTCTGTGGAATATGGTGCCCGGCGACGAAGAAGAGCATTACGACGATTACGTGATGACGCTCTACGCGCAGGGCGTGCTGACCCCGAACGAATGGCTGGATCTCGGCGGATTAAGCTCGCTTTCTGCCGAAGAGTATTTCGGTGCCAGCCTGTGGCAGCTTTATAAGAGTATTGATTCGCCCTATAAAGCGGTGCTGAAAACCCTGCTGCTGGAAGCGTATTCGTGGGAGTACCCCGACACGCGCCTGCTGGCAAAAGACATTAAACAGCGTCTGCACGACGGGGAGATCGTCTCTTTTGGTCTCGATCCCTATTGCATGATGCTCGAACGAGTGACCGCGTACCTCACGGCCATTGAAGATACCACGCGACTCGACCTCGTGCGGCGATGTTTTTATTTAAAAGTCTGTGAGAAGCTTAGCCGGGAACGCGCCTGCGTCGGCTGGCGTCGTGAAGTCATCAGTCATTTAGTGAGCGAATGGGGATGGGACGAAAGCCGTCTCGCCATGCTGGATAACCGGGCCAACTGGAAAATCGATCAGGTGCGCGAAGCGCATAACGAACTGCTCGATGCCATGATGCAGAGCTACCGCAACCTTATCCGTTTTGCCCGCCGTAACAATCTCAGCGTTTCCGCCAGCCCGCAGGACATCGGCGTGCTGACGCGTAAACTGTACGCTGCTTTTGAAGCGTTGCCGGGGAAAGTGACGCTGGTTAACCCGCAAATCTCGCCAGATCTCTCCGAGCCGAACCTGACCTTTATCCACGTGCCGCCGGGCCGTGCCAACCGTACCGGCTGGTATCTGTATAACCGTGCGCCAAACATGGAATCTATCGTCAGCCATCAGCCGCTGGAATATAACCGCTACCTGAACAAACTGGTGGCCTGGGCGTGGTTTAACGGTCTTTTGACCTCACGTACCCATTTGTTCGTCAAAGGCAATGAAGTTGTCGATTTAGCGAAATTGCAAGAGATGGTGGCGGAGGTTTCCCATCACTTCCCGCTGCGTCTGCCTGCCCCGACGCCGAAAGCGCTCTATAGCCCGTGCGAAATTCGTCATCTGGCGATTATCGTTAACCTTGAATATGATCCGACGGCGGCCTTCCGCAATCAGGTGGTTCACTTTGACTTCCGCAAGCTGGACGTCTTTAGCTTTGGCGAGCAGCAAAACTGTCTGGTGGGCAGCGTCGATCTCCTCTACCGCAACTCGTGGAATGAGGTGCGTACTCTGCACTTCAACGGCGAACAGGCGATGATCGAAGCGTTGAAAACTATCCTTGGCAAAATGCATCAGGATGCCGCGCCGCCGGATAGCGTTGACGTCTTCTGCTACAGCCAGCACCTGCGCGGCTTGATCCGCACCCGCGTGCAGCAACTGGTCTCCGAATGTATTGAACTGCGGCTCTCCAGCACCCGCCAAGAAACCGGGCGCTTTAAGGCGCTGCGCGTGGCAGGCCAGACGTGGGGACTGTTCTTTGAACGTTTGAATGTCTCTGTACAGAAGCTGGAAAACGCCATTGAGTTCTACGGCGCGATTTCCCATAACAAACTGCATGGTTTGTCGGTACAGGTGGAGACTAATCAGGTCGAACTTCCGGCGGTGGTCGATGGTTTTGCCAGCGAAGGGATTATTCAGTTCTTCTTCGAAGGAACGAACGACGACAACGGCTTCAATATCTATATTCTCGATGAGAGTAACCGCGCCGAGGTCTATCACCACTGCGAAGGCAGTAAAGAGGAACTGGTGCGCGACGTCAGCCGCTTCTACTCGTCGTCACATGACCGCTTCACCTACGGCTCCAGCTTCATCAACTTCAACCTGCCGCAGTTCTACCAGATTGTGAAGGTTGACGGACGTGCACAGGTGATCCCGTTCCGTAACCAGCCGCTTACTATTCCACCTGCGAATCAGGATAACGACACGCCGTTGTTGCAGCAGTATTTCTCCTGATGGCGCTGTTTTGCCGGGTGGCGGCTTCGCCTTACCCGGCCTACAAAAATCTGCTATATCAACGCGTTGCTCGCAACCTGTAGGCCCGGTAAGCGCAGCGCCACCGGGCAGGATCACAGCGGGTGCTTCAGCGTAATCTCGCCGGGTGACGGTTTCGCCTTACCCGGCCTGCGCTCGTTTAACTTTTAACGAAAGCTAACCGTTTCACCGGCCTGTTGGCTCGCCGCCTGCTCCAGTAAATCCCAGAACGTTTCGCCGCTGCGATCGCAAATCCACTCATCGCCTTTTAAGTCAAAATGATAGCCGCCCTGCTTCGTTGCCAGCCACACCTGATGCAGAGGCTCCTGACGATTGATGATGATTTTGCTGCCGTTTTCAAAGCTGATGGTCAACACACCGCCGTTAATTTCACAGTCGATATCGCTGTCGCCATCCCAGTCATCCAGACGTTCTTCGATGGTTTGCCATAGCGCGTCGGCAAGGCGATGAAATTCACTGTCGTTCATGGTGACATCCCGTTGGTAAATGATGGCGAGAGTATACAGGAAAATCGCTGAGGTTAACGGCGCGCTATACGGCGTGGCTTACATCAGCCAGCCATAAACCTCATAAGCCGCCCAGCGCTGCGTATAACTGCGCCGGAAAGCCGCTTTTCGGATTTTATAAAGATCCCTGCTAAACGCTTGCTTTTACCTCTTCTCCTGCGATGATAGACAACAGAAAGCATGAACTTACAGGCAATCCTCAATGAAAAACGTTTTCTGTTCGCTGGCCGTTCTTATCACACTCTTCAGCCTGACGGGCTGTGGTCTGAAAGGGCCGCTCTATTTTCCGCCAGCTGATGAAAAAGCGCCGCCGCCGACGAAGAAGGTCGAACCACAAACGCAAAGCGTCACGCCAGATCGTAACGATCGCGCGACGGACGAAGGCCCTTCACAGGTTGATTACTGATCGTTTCTTTCTGTACCCGCGCACATGGAGCAGATAATGCAGTTCTCAAAAATGCACGGCCTTGGCAACGATTTTATGGTCGTCGACGCGGTGACGCAGAATCTCTTTTTCTCACCAGAGCTGATCCGCCGGCTGGCGGACAGGCATCTGGGGGTCGGTTTTGATCAACTGCTGGTAGTGGAACCGCCTTACGATCCCGATCTTGATTTCCACTATCGCATCTTCAACGCCGACGGTAGCGAAGTGGCGCAGTGCGGCAACGGCGCGCGCTGCTTTGCCCGTTTTGTACGCCTGAAGGGACTGACGAATAAGCGCGATATTCGCGTCAGCACGGCTAATGGCAGAATGGTGCTGAGCGTCACCGAAGATGAGCTGGTGCGGGTGAATATGGGTGAGCCGAATTTCGAGCCGTCGCAGGTGCCGTTCCGCGCCAACAAAGCGGAAAAAACCTATATTATGCGCGCGTCGGAGCAAACCATACTCTGCGGCGTGGTCTCAATGGGTAATCCCCATTGTGTGATTCAGGTCGATGATGTCGCCACCGCTGCGGTGGAAACGCTGGGGCCGATCATGGAAAATCATGAACGCTTCCCGGAACGGGCAAACGTCGGTTTTATGCAGGTGGTGAGTCGTGAGCACATTCGCCTGCGCGTTTATGAACGCGGTGCGGGCGAGACGCGAGCCTGCGGCAGCGGCGCCTGTGGCGCGGTTGCCGTCGGGATTTTACAGGGGTTACTGGCAGAAGAGGTCCGCGTTGAATTACCCGGCGGGCGTCTTGATATCGGCTGGAAAGGTTCGGGTCATCCGCTGTTTATGACCGGCCCGGCGACACATGTTTACGACGGATTTATCCATTTATGAAACAGATTGGGGAAGAGCAACTGGATATGCCAGCCGTGCTGGATGACAGCATCGTAGCGGACTATCTGCTGCAACATCCTGAATTTTTCATTCGCAATGCCCGTCTTGTAGAGCAGATGCAGGTGCCGCACCCGGTGCGCGGTGCTGTATCGCTGGTCGAGTGGCATATGGTGCGCGCGCGTAATTATATCAATCAGATGGAAGATGATATGACGCTGCTGATGGAGCAGGCCAGCGCCAACGAAAGCCTGTTCCATCGTTTGCTGAATTTACAAAATCGTCTGGCGGCGGCCGACAGTCTGGAAGAGATGTTAAATCGTCTCCACCGCTGGGCGCGCGAGCTGGGTCTGGCGGGGGCGACTATCCGCCTGTTCCCGGATCGCTGGCGCATTGGCGCACCGTCGCGTTTTACCCATCTGGCGCTCAGCCGTCAGGCGTTTGAGCCGCTGCGCATTCAGCGTCTGGGACAGGGAAATCACTACCTCGGACCGCTGAACGGACCCGAGCTGCTGGTGGCATTGCCTGAGGCGAAAGCCATCGGATCAGTGGCGCTGTCCCTGCTGGGCCGCGAAGGCGATCTGGGCGTGATGATTTTTAGCAGCCGCGATCCGCATCATTATGAACCGGGGCAGGGCACGCAACTGCTTCAGGAAATTGCGCTAATGCTCCCCGGCCTGCTGGAACGCTGGATCGAACGCGTATGAGCGATTCCCCGCTATACGAGGCGGTGGCGCGTTTTCTGCGCTACCTCAGCGTTGAGCGCCAGCTAAGCCCCGTCACGCTGCTTAATTATCAACGTCAGCTTGACGCTATCATCGCGCTCGCCAACGACGCCGGCCTGAAGCAGTGGTCGCAGTGCGACGCCGCGATGGTGCGTAATCTGGCGGTCCGTAGCCGCCGCAAGGGTCTTGGCCCCACGAGCCTCGCGCTGCGCCTTTCCGCGCTGCGTAGCTTTTTCGACTGGCAGATTAGCCAGGGAGAGCTGAAAGCGAATCCGGCAAAAGGTATCTCCACGCCAAAAGCGCCGCGCCATCTGCCGAAAAATATTGACGTCGACGATGTGAATCGCCTGCTGGATATCGATTTGAACGATCCGCTGGCGGTACGCGATCGGGCGATGCTGGAAGTGATGTACGGCGCAGGGCTGCGTCTCTCCGAACTGGTGGGTCTGGATCTTAAACATCTGGATCTTGATAGCGGCGAAGTGTGGGTCATGGGTAAAGGCAGCAAAGAGCGCCGCCTGCCCATCGGGCGCAACGCAAAGGCCTGGATTGAACACTGGCTCGATTTGCGCGGATTGTTTGGCAGTGACGAGGACGCACTGTTTTTATCGAAGCTCGGCAAGCGTATTTCGGCGCGAAATGTGCAGAAGCGTTTCGCTGAGTGGGGGATTAAACAGGGTCTGAACAGCCACGTTCATCCGCATAAATTGCGCCACTCCTTCGCCACGCATATGCTGGAGTCGAGCGGCGATCTGCGCGGCGTCCAGGAATTGCTCGGCCACGCGAACCTCTCAACGACCCAAATCTATACCCATCTTGATTTTCAACATCTTGCCTCAGTGTATGACGCGGCGCATCCGCGCGCCAAACGGGGGAAATAATGCGCTTTTACCGACCGCTGGGTTCTATCTCAGCGCTGACCTTTGATCTCGACGACACGCTTTACGACAACCGCCCGGTGATCCTGCGCACCGAGGAAGAGACGCTGAAATTTTTACGCAACTACCATCCGTCGCTGGTGGCGCTGGAAAACAGTGATTTTCAGCGGTTGCGCCAGGCGCTGCGTAAGGCGGAACCGGAAATTTACCATGACGTTACCGAATGGCGGCGTCGCGCCGTCGAACAGGCGATGCTGGACGCCGGGTTAAGCCGGGAGGAAGCCGCGGCGGGCGCGGAGGCGGCGATGGTCAATTTTGCGACCTGGCGCAGCCGTATCGACGTGCCGCAGGCCACGCACGACACGCTGGCCGCGCTGGCTGAAAAATGGCCGCTGGTGGCGATCACCAACGGTAATGCCCAGCCGGAACGGTTCGGCCTCAACGATTATTTTAAATTTGTACTGCGCGCCGGGCCGGACGGACGCTCTAAGCCTTACCACGATATGTACCATCTGGCGGCGGAGCGGCTGGATCTTCCGCTCGGGAATATTCTGCACGTTGGAGACGATTTGACCACCGATGTCGCCGGAGCCATCCGTTGCGGCATGCAGGCCTGCTGGATCAAGCCGGAAAACGCCGATCTGATGCAGGCCACCGACAGCCGCCTGTTACCGCATATCGAAATTTCCCGGTTGGCATCCCTCTCGACGCTGATATAATCACCAGCAGTATTGTATAAATCACCAGGGTTTTCCTGGTCGACTAAGCGAAACGCCCCGGCGCGTTTCGTTGTTTTCCTGTTTTCAACGCGGCGGTGCCAATGGACGTTTCTTACCTGCTCGATAGCCTTAATGACAAACAGCGCGATGCCGTAGCGGCGACGCGCAGCAACATGCTGGTGCTGGCGGGCGCGGGAAGCGGTAAGACGCGTGTGCTGGTGCACCGCATCGCCTGGCTGTTGAGCGTCGAAAATTGCTCGCCCTATTCCATTATGGCCGTGACCTTTACCAATAAAGCGGCGGCTGAGATGCGCCACCGTATTGGTCAACTGATGGGCACCAGCCAGGGCGGGATGTGGGTGGGAACGTTTCACGGGCTGGCGCACCGCCTGCTGCGGGCGCACCATCTGGATGCCGGATTGCCGCAGGATTTCCAGATCCTCGACAGCGAAGACCAGCTGCGTCTGCTTAAGCGTCTTATCAAAGCGATGAATCTGGATGAGAAGCAGTGGCCGCCGCGCCAGGCCATGTGGTATATCAACGGCCAGAAAGACGAAGGGCTGCGGCCGCACCATATCCAGAGCTACGGCAATCCAGTCGAACAGACCTGGCAGAAGGTCTATCAGGCCTATCAGGAAGCCTGCGATCGCGCCGGGCTGGTGGACTTCGCCGAACTGCTGCTGCGCGCCCACGAGCTGTGGCTCAATAAGCCGCACATTCTTCAGCACTACCGCGAGCGTTTTACCAATATCCTGGTGGATGAATTCCAGGATACCAACAACATTCAGTACGCGTGGATCCGCCTGCTGGCGGGCGACACCGGCAAGGTGATGATCGTCGGCGACGACGACCAGTCGATCTACGGCTGGCGTGGCGCGCAGGTAGAAAATATCCAGCGCTTCCTTAACGATTTCCCCGGCGCGCAGACTATTCGTCTGGAGCAAAACTACCGTTCTACCAGCAACATTCTCAGTGCAGCTAACGCCCTGATCGAAAACAACAACGGTCGGCTGGGCAAAAAACTATGGACCGACGGTAGTGACGGCGAGCCGATTTCACTTTACTGCGCCTTTAACGAGCTGGATGAAGCGCGCTTTGTAGTGAATCGCATCAAAACCTGGCAGGAAAACGGCGGCGCGCTGGAGCACTGCGCCATTCTCTATCGCAGCAACGCCCAGTCGCGCGTGCTGGAAGAGGCATTATTGCAGATTGGCATGCCGTACCGGATTTACGGCGGTATGCGATTCTTCGAGCGTCAGGAAATCAAAGACGCGCTCTCTTACCTGCGCCTGATTGCTAACCGTAACGACGATGCGGCATTCGAGCGTGTGGTTAACACGCCGACGCGTGGGATTGGTGACCGCACGCTGGACGTGGTGCGCCAGGCGTCACGCGAGCGTCAGCTTACGCTATGGCAGGCTTGTCGCGAACTGCTTCAGGAAAAGGCGCTGGCAGGGCGTGCCGCCAGCGCATTACAGCGCTTTATGGAACTGATCGACGCGCTGGCGCAGGAAACCGCCGATATGCCGCTTCACGTCCAGACTGACCGGGTAATCAAAGACTCCGGCCTGCGGATAATGTACGAACAGGAGAAAGGC
This sequence comes from Superficieibacter sp. HKU1, assembly GCF_029319185.1. Taxonomy (NCBI): domain Bacteria; kingdom Pseudomonadati; phylum Pseudomonadota; class Gammaproteobacteria; order Enterobacterales; family Enterobacteriaceae; genus Superficieibacter; species Superficieibacter sp. HKU1. The sequence goes on along the minus strand of NZ_CP119754.1, from coordinate 4,584,505 downwards.
GAAAAGGGCCAGACGCGTATCGAAAACTTAGAGGAACTGGTAACGGCAACGCGCCAGTTCAGCTACAACGACGAAGACGAAGATCTGATGCCGCTGCAGGCGTTCCTTTCCCACGCCGCGCTGGAAGCAGGCGAAGGGCAGGCGGATACCTGGCAGGATGCCGTCCAGCTGATGACCCTGCACTCCGCCAAAGGACTGGAGTTCCCGCAGGTATTTATCGTCGGCGTGGAAGAAGGCATGTTCCCCAGCCAGATGTCGCTGGACGAAGGCGGGCGTCTGGAAGAGGAACGTCGTCTGGCTTACGTCGGCGTTACGCGTGCTATGCAGAAACTGACGCTCACATACGCCGAAACGCGCCGTTTGTACGGTAAAGAGGTATACCATCGCCCGTCGCGCTTCATCGGCGAGCTGCCTGAAGAGTGTGTGGAAGAAGTACGCCTGCGCGCCAGCATCAGCCGCCCGGTCAACCATCAGCGAATGGGCACGCCTGTTTCCGAAAACGATACCGGCTACAAGCTGGGCCAGCGCGTGCGCCATGCAAAATTCGGCGAAGGGACGATTGTGAACCTCGAAGGCAGCGGCGAGCACAGCCGTTTGCAGGTCGCGTTCCAGGGGCAGGGGATCAAATGGCTGGTTGCAGCCTATGCGAAACTGGAAACGGTCTAACCTTAAGAAAAATATCATTATTTTGCAATATTCTGCTAGCCTTAATAATGAAGGGGCAATTATTGCTCAATGGCGTCCCGTTGCGTGTTGACGGCAAATTTCTGCTGGCGTAACATGCGCGCACGATTACGCTAAGAGGACATTCGCCTTGGACACACCCAGTAGATACTGGCTCATTATCCTGTCATCCAGGATCAACTCCTAAGGCTATCCCTTTTTGCTGATAGCCTTAGCGGTTGTCAGCGACTTCTCTTTTTTCCCGTCGCGCTGAGTCAGGCTGTTTAATGGTCTGAAACCCAATTGTTTCTGTGTGCCCACCGAACTGTCCGATAATTTTTGCATTGGGAGTCCCGGTCATGCTGAGCGCATTTCAACTGGAAAATAATCGTCTGATTCGTCTTGAAGCCGATGAAATCAATCACCTTGCCAGCTCGGTATGGGTCGATTTAGTCGAGCCGGATGATGAAGAACGACACCGTGTGCAAATGGATTTGGGCCAGAATCTGGCCACCCGCCCCGAACTGGAAGACATCGAGGCATCGGCGCGTTTTTTTGAAGACGAAGACGGCCTGCATATTCACTCCTTTTTCTTCTTCGAAGATGCGGAAGATCACGCCGGTAACTCCACCGTGGCATTCACCATCCGTGAAGGCCGCCTGTTTACCCTGCGTGAGCGTGAGCTGCCCGCGTTTCGTTTATACCGTATGCGCGCCCGCAGTCAGGAAATGGTGGATGGCAACGCTTACGAGCTGCTGCTGGATCTGTTTGAAACCAAAATCGAACAGCTGGCGGATGAAATCGAAAACATCTACAGCGATCTGGAAAAACTCAGCCGGGTGATTATGGAAGGCCATCAGGGTGACGAATACGATGAAGCGCTCTCCACGCTGGCAGAACTGGAAGATATCGGCTGGAAAGTCCGCCTGTGTCTGATGGATACCCAACGCGCGCTGAACTTCCTGGTGCGCAAAGCGCGTTTACCGGGCGGACAACTGGAGCAGGCGCGTGAGATCCTGCGCGATATCGAATCTCTGTTGCCGCACAACGAATCCCTGTTCCAGAAGGTGAACTTCCTGATGCAGGCGGCGATGGGCTTTATCAATATCGAGCAGAACCGCATCATCAAGATCTTCTCGGTGGTCTCCGTGGTCTTCCTGCCGCCAACGCTGGTAGCCTCCAGCTATGGGATGAACTTTGAGTTTATGCCCGAGCTGAAATGGAGCTTTGGCTATCCGGGAGCGATTATCTTTATGATCCTCGCAGGGCTGGCTCCGTATCTGTATTTTAAGCGCAAAAACTGGCTGTAGGTTTTCTGCCGGATGGCGCTTCGCTTATCCGGCAATTTGTCAGCTATCCACGACGCCCCCGTCGCTGCGTATAAATCGCATCCATCACAAACACCGCCAGCGCGACCCAGATAAAGGCGAACGTCACCATCTTATCCGCGCCCGGATGCTCGTCATAAAATACCACGGCCAGCAAAAACATCAGCGTTGGGCCGATATACTGGAAAAAGCCCAGCGTGGAGAGACGCAGGCGGGTTGCCGCGCCGGTAAAGCACAGCAGCGGAATAGTGGTGACAATACCTGCGGCGATCAGCAGCAGGTTTAGCGACCACGAATTTTGCCCCATATGGCTGGTCGCGCTGTCGGCAATACCAAACAGCCAGATTGCCGCTACCGGCAGCAGCCACAGTGTTTCAACCAGCATGCCAGTCTGTGCATCCACGGCGATTTTTTTACGTACCAGACCGTAAAAGGCGAAACTGAAGGCCAGTCCCAGGGCAATCAATGGCAGAGAACCAAAGGTCCAGAGCTGCACCAGTACGCCGCAGGCGGCGAGGATCACTGCCAGCCACTGCATCCGGCGAAAACGCTCGCCGAGAAAAATCATTCCCAGCACGATATTCACCAGCGGATTAATAAAGTAGCCGAGGCTCGCTTCGAGCATGTGATGATTATTCACCGCCCAGATAAACAGCAGCCAGTTGCCGCCGATCAGCACGGCGGAAAGCGCCAGCAGAAAGATTTTTTTCGGCGTTGCCAGCAGTTTTTTGACCTGCGTCCACTGGCGGCTAATGCTGATCAGCGCCAGCATAAAAAAGAAGGACCAGATCACGCGGTGAGTCAGGATTTCATTGGCCGGAACGTAATAAATCAGCTTGAAGTAGGCGGGAGCGATGCCCCAGATAAAATAGGCAGCAAGGGCGAGCAACACTCCCTGCCGCGTTTGTTTAGCATCCATCGGAAAAACTCGTTACAAAAAAGTAACTCCAGTCTACCCGAATTTACTGGCTCAACCCACCATATAAGTGGCGGTTGCGCTGGCGATGTAAACCTGTTCTTCGTTGTGTAATTCCACGCGCGCCACGGCGACTTTATTCCCGGCACGCAGCAAACTGCTGGTGGCCGTGAAGCGGTTGCCGCGTCCCGGACGCAGATAATCGACGCGCAAATCGATGGTGCCCATCCTTGAAAGACGCTGCCGCAGTTCCTCTTCGCTGATGGTATCGTGGCGGGTGAGCGTACTGCCTACGCAGACCAGTCCTGCGGCAACGTCCAGCGCCGAGGCGATCACGCCGCCGTGAAGAATGCTTTGCGCCCAGTTACCGACCATCATCGGCTGGTTATTAAAACTCAACTGGGCAAACGCTTTCTCGTAGCGGTCCAGCTCCAGTCCAAGCGCGCGGTTAAAAGGCATGTGGTAGACAAAAATTTCGCCTACCATGCGGAGGGTGTCTTCGGCGGTGAGTACGGCTGACATAAAGGGCTCATCATGCTGATTGTTAATTATATGTTGATTTTATGCTTGTGATTTGTTGAATGCCAGTTCCGAATCACCTTTGATAGGCATCAAAATGAGAAATATGTAGAATGCTTGTTAGCCAGTTATATACAAACATAATAATTTTTCAGGAGCACTCAATTGAAGCGTAAGTCTTTGGCCGGGTTGACCGCGCTGGCGGCGCTATTGCCCTTTTTAGTCTGCGCGCAGGAGGCCACAGTTAAAGAGGTACACGATGCGCCGGCGGTAAAGGGCAGTATCATCGCTAACCTTCTGCAGGAACATGATAATCCGTTCACGCTGTATCCGTATGATTCAAACTATGTGCTTTATACCTGGACCAGCGATCTCAATAAAGAGGCGATCAACACCTACAACTGGGCGGACAATGCGCGTAAAGATGAAGTGAAATTCCAGCTTAGCCTCGCGTTTCCGTTCTGGCGTGGCATCCTTGGACCGAATTCGGTGCTGGGCGCTTCCTATACGCAAAAGTCATGGTGGCAGTTATCGAATAGCGGTGAATCGTCACCGTTCCGCGAGACGAACTATGAGCCTCAGCTTTTTCTCGGTTTTGCGACCGATTATCGTCTGGGGGACTGGTCACTACGCGATATCGAAGTAGGTTTCAACCATGACTCCAATGGTCGTTCCGATCCGACATCACGTAGCTGGAACCGCGCCTACACGCGTTTAATGGCGCAAAACGGCAACTGGCTGGTTGAAGTGAAACCGTGGTACGTGCTGGGCAGTACGGATGACAACCCGGATATCACCAAATATATGGGTTATTACCAGCTTAAGCTCGGTTATCAGTTGGGTGAGGCCGTTCTGAGCGCGAAAGGACAATATAACTGGAACACGGGCTACGGCGGCGCGGAGCTGGGGGTGAGTTATCCGGTGTCGAAGCATGTGCGTCTTTATACCCAGGTATATAGCGGTTATGGTGAGTCGCTTATTGATTATAACTTTAATCAAACCCGCGTTGGCGTGGGCGTGATGCTGAACGATCTGTTTTAATCAACCGACGTCATTGCCGGCGCAGCATTGATTTTGCCTGCGAATTTGCATAAAACTGGAAGCAGCCTCGAATGATTTCATGTCAGGCATTGCAGTTTCCTTCTCAGGCGCTGAAAATAGCGCCTGTTTTTATTTTGGGCGGTTGGAGTCAATGTGGCGCAGGCGGAAGTATTGAATCAGGAGTCGCTGGCTAAACAGGTTTTGCGGGAAACCTTCGGCTATCAGCAGTTTCGCCCCGGCCAGGAAGATATTATTCATACGGCGCTGGAGGGACGCGACTGTCTGGTCGTGATGCCCACTGGCGGCGGTAAATCGTTGTGTTATCAAATACCTGCGCTGTTACTCGATGGTCTGACCGTGGTGGTTTCTCCGCTGATCTCGCTGATGAAAGACCAGGTCGATCAGCTACTGGCAAACGGCGTGGCGGCGGCCTGTCTGAACTCAACGCAGACGCGGGAACAGCAGCAGCAGGTCATGGCTGGCTGTCGCAACGGCGAAATCCGCCTACTCTATATCGCGCCAGAACGACTGATGCTGGACAACTTCCTCGATCATCTTGCGCACTGGAATCCGGTGCTGCTGGCGGTGGATGAAGCACACTGTATTTCTCAGTGGGGTCACGACTTCCGTCCGGAATACGCTCTGCTCGGTCATCTGCGCCAGCGTTTTCCTGCGCTGCCGTTTATGGCGCTGACCGCCACGGCGGACGATACCACCCGGCTGGATATCGTCAGGCTACTCGGGCTTAACAATCCGCTGATCCAGATCAGCAGCTTCGACCGTCCCAATATCCGCTATATGCTGATGGAAAAGTTTAAGCCTCTGGATCAGCTGCTGCGTTACGTGCAGGAGCAGCGCGGTAAATGCGGCATTATTTACTGTAACAGCCGCGCGAAAGTTGAAGACACCGCCGCGCGTCTGCAAAGCCGCGGCTTCAGCGCCGCTGCGTATCACGCCGGGCTGGAAAATACCGTGCGCGCTGAGGTACAGGAAAAATTCCAGCGTGACGATCTACAAATCGTCGTGGCGACGGTAGCGTTCGGCATGGGCATTAACAAGCCTAACGTGCGGTTCGTGGTGCATTTCGACATTCCACGCAATATCGAATCCTACTATCAGGAAACGGGGCGTGCCGGGCGTGACGGGTTACCTGCGGAAGCGATGCTGTTTTACGATCCGGCGGATATGGCCTGGCTGCGCCGCTGCCTGGAAGAGAAACCGGCCGGACAGCTTCAGGATATTGAGCGCCACAAGCTTAATGCGATGGGCGCTTTTGCTGAAGCGCAAACCTGCCGCCGCCTGGTGCTGCTCAACTATTTTGGCGAAGGGCGGCAGGCGTCCTGCGGCAACTGTGATATTTGTCTCGACCCGCCAAAACAGTACGACGGCTCTAATGACGCGCAAATCGCCCTGTCGACCATTGGTCGCGTCAACCAGCGCTTCGGGATGGGCTACGTGGTGGAGGTTATCCGTGGCGCAAACAACCAGCGTATTCGCGAATTTGGCCACGATAAACTGAAAGTTTATGGCATGGGGCGGGACAAAAGCCATGAGCACTGGGTGAGCGTGATCCGCCAGCTTATCCACCTCGGCATGGTGACGCAAAATATTGCCCAGCACTCCGCGCTCCAGTTGACGGATGCTGCGCGCCCCATCCTGCGCGGTGAGCCGTTAATGCTGGCTGTGCCACGCGTTATAGCCCTTAAGCCGCGCGTAATGCAAAAAGCCGCGGTCGGGAATTACGATCGCAAGCTGTTTGCCAAACTGCGCAAGCTGCGTAAAGCGATTGCTGACGAAAGCAATATTCCGCCGTACGTTGTCTTTAACGATGCCACGCTTATTGAAATGGCTGAACAGATGCCGGTTTCAGCCAGCGAGATGCTGAGCGTTAACGGCGTTGGCGTGCGTAAGCTGGAACGGTTTGGTAAAGAATTTATGGCGTTAATTCGCTCGCACGTGGATGGCGACGATGATGAGTAGTCAGACGGGCCAAAAAGTGCCAGGATGATGGCTCACTGAACTATTTTCCCGCGAGTTAACCATGTTGATGCTCTTTCTCACCGTGGCTTTTGTGCATTTTATTGCCCTGATGAGCCCTGGCCCGGATTTTTTCTTTGTTTCTCAGACTGCTGTTAGCCGTTCACGTAAAGAAGCCATGATGGGCGTGCTTGGTATTACCTGCGGCGTCATGGTCTGGGCAGGCGTTGCGCTGCTGGGTCTGCACCTGATCCTCGAAAAAATGGCCTGGCTGCACAATATTATTATGGTTGGTGGTGGCCTCTATCTGTGCTGGATGGGCTACCAGATGCTGCGCGGTGCGCTGAAAAAAGAGGCTGCCGACGCCCCTGCGCCGAAAGTCGAACTGGCGGCAGGCGGGCGCAGTTTTCTGAAGGGGTTAATGACCAACCTCGCCAATCCAAAAGCGATTATTTATTTTGGATCTGTTTTCTCACTGTTTGTCAGTGACAGCGTCGGAACGCCGGAGCGCTGGGGCATTTTTGTGCTGATTGCTGTTGAAACCCTGGCGTGGTTTACGCTGGTTGCCAGCTTGTTTGCGCTGCCAGCGATGCGTCGCGGCTATCAGCGTCTGGCGAAATGGATTGATGGTTTTGCGGGCGTGCTGTTTGCAGGCTTCGGTATCCACCTGATTATTTCACGCTGAGAGCCGGCCCACCCGGCGTACATCGGGTGGGTCATTATTACTGTTCGAGCTGTTGTAACTCGTCTTTTGACAGGCCGGTGATTTCCATAATTGCCTGACTATCGAAACCACGCTGTAACATTTTTTGCGCGATTTCCAGTAAGGCGGTAAGTTTACCTCTCTGAATGCCTCTCTGAAGCAACTCCTCTGCCATCGTCATCAGTGTCTCTCCATGTTTTGGCACCCGCTGTGCCAGTTCATATAATAATGGCTCGATACTCTGCGCGTCTCCTGCGCGTATCATATAGTTTACCAGCCCCACTATTTGTTGTCTGCTCATCTGCTCCATCATTAACAGGGCTGTAAGCTGGTCCAGCAGTCGGGCCATATCACGCTGACGAATATGCTTTTGCACCAGCGTCAATGCTGCCATGCTGTGCCGTCCCTGGTTGAAAAATCCTGGACGGCATTCTGGCACCGGCGCTACGGGCTTACCACGCTGTTAAAAAACCAATTTCACCCTTTGCGTAGCGCCCCGGAAAGCAAAATGATTCCCTGCAACGGGTGACGTAAAAATGCGAGCTACCTTCAGGCATGCCTTGCCGACGCCAGCAGTGCTCCCACCAGCATAAACAGCGAGCCAAATACCCGGTTTAACGCTTTCATCTGTTTCGGCGCTTTAATCCAGGCGGCAATTCGCTGCGCCAGCGTGGCGTAGCCGATCATCACGATGATATCGACCACGATGGTCGTCACGCCAAGGATGACGTACTGCGCGATTTGCGGCTGCGTGGGCAGGATAAACTGTGGAAACAGCGCGGCGAGAAAAACAATGCTCTTGGGGTTGGTCAGATTAACGAACACCGCGCGTTTAAACAGCCGTCCGCGTGATTGCGTTTGCGCCAGAGTATTGAGATCCAGCGCCCCGGCGGCGCGCCACTGTTGAATGCCAAGCCAGATAAGATAGGCCGCGCCCGCCCATTTCAGGATTTCAAACGCCAGCAGCGAGCGGGAAAATAACGTGCCCAGCCCCACGCCGACCAGCACGATATGCATTCCCAGCCCGGTTTGCAGACCGGCAATGGAGGCAGCCGCGCCGCGATAGCCGTGGCTAATAGACGTGGTCATCGTATTGATAGCGCCTGAGCCGGGCGAGAGGCTGAGGATAATGGATGTCAGCAGATAAGCGAACCACCACTCGAATGTCATGAGAAATTCCCTGATTGTTTATTTTTATGCCACAATACCCTGGTGTTGTAGCCTTGTGCGATAAGTCACAAAAAAACGATTTTACACGGTGAACGGGGGCGGAAACCCGATGTTTCGGCAAAAAAGGACCTGGGAAACGAGAGAAAACGCGTTTGCGGCTTTTTCTATGGGGCCACTAACCGATTTCTGGCGTCAGCGGGAAGAGGCGGAGTTTACGGGCGTCGATAACGTTCCGGTCCGTTTTGTGCGTTTTCACGCGCCGGAAAACGATCGCGTCATCGTCGTCTGTCCGGGTCGCATTGAAAGCTATGTAAAATATGCCGAACTGGCGTATGACCTGTTCCATATGGGCTTTGATGTACTGATCATCGACCATCGTGGACAGGGACGCTCGGGACGTCTTTTGTCCGATACGCATCGTGGCCACGTGGTTAACTTTAGCGACTACGTGGATGATTTCGCCGCGTTCTGGGAACAGGAAGTGCAGCCGGGCCCGTGGCGTAAGCGCTATATACTGGCGCACTCAATGGGCGGCACGATCGCCACGTTGTTTTTACAGCGTACCCCCGGTGCCTGCGACGCCATCGCGCTCTGTGCGCCGATGTTCGGCATTATTATTCATTTACCGGACTGGATGGTGCGGCAGATCCTCGACTGGGCTGAGGGCCATCAGCGTTTTCGGGAGAGCTACGCGTTGGGCACGGGGCGCTGGCACGCGCTGCCGTTTAGCGTCAACGTCCTGACCCACAGCCGTGCGCGCTACCGTCGTAATCTGCGCTTTTATGCCGATGAACCAAAACTGCGCGTGGGCGGACCCACCCATCACTGGGTGCGGGAAGGTATTCTGGCCGGTGAGCAGGTGCTGGCAGGCGCAGGCGACGACGCCACGCCCATGTTGCTGCTTCAGGCGGAAGAGGAGCGCGTTGTCGATAACCGCGTCCACGACCGCTACTGTGAAATTCGCGCCGCGGCGGGTCATCCCTGCGAAGGGAGTAAGCCGCTCGTCATCAAAGGCGCCTATCATGAGATCCTTTTTGAAAAGGACGCCATGCGCTCAGTCGCGCTCAATGCCATCGTCGACTTTTTCGATCGACATAATTGATTATTGCTTTATTGACCAGAGGTTGAATTTTCTTATGTATCAGGTTGTTGCATCCGATCTGGATGGTACGCTACTCTCTCCTGACCACCGTTTATCGCCGTTTGCTAAAGAGACGCTTAAACTGCTGACCGCACGCGGTATTAACTTCGTCTTTGCGACCGGTCGTCATCATATCGACGTCGGGCAAATCCGCGATGCCCTTGAAATCAAAGCCTACATGATCACCTCGAACGGTGCCCGGGTGCACGATACCGACGGCAATCTGGTGTTTACGCATAATCTGGACAGCGATATCGCCGCCGATCTGTTTGGTGTGGTGCATACCAGCCCGGATATTATTACCAACGTCTATCGCGACGATGAGTGGTTTATGAACCGCCATCGTCCCGAAGAGATGCGTTTCTTCAAAGAGGCCGTGTTTAACTACTCGCTGTATGAGCCGGGACTGCTTGATCCGCAGGGCATCAGCAAGGTGTTTTTCACCAGTCCCAATCATGAAAAATTGCTGCCGCTTGAACAGGCGATCAACGCCCGCTGGGGCGATCGCGTCAACGTCAGTTTCTCCACGCTGACCTGTCTGGAAGTAATGGCGGGCGGCGTGTCAAAAGGTCATGCACTGGAAGCGGTGTCTACGGCGATGGGCTACGGTTTACAGGATTGCATCGCTTTCGGCGACGGCATGAACGATGCGGAAATGCTGTCGATGGCAGGCAAAGGCTGCATTATGGCGAATGCGCATCAGCGTCTGAAAGATATGTATCCGGCGCTGGAGGTTATTGGCACCAATGCTGATAACGCCGTACCAAAGTATCTGCGCAAGCTGTATCTTGAGTGATGTTTTATTGACCAGATGTCAACCGTGCTCTCCGCTACAATGAGTGCTCTTTACCTTAAGAGACATTCATTGTGGCGCTTCTTATCATCACCACTATCCTGTGGGCTTTCGCCTTCAGCCTGTTTGGCGAATACCTTGCCGGACACGTAGACAGCTATTTTGCGGTGCTGGTGCGCGTCGGGCTGGCGGCGCTGGTTTTCCTGCCGTTTTTACGCACTCGCGGACACAGTCTGAAAACCCTCGGCTTGTATATGCTGGTCGGGGCCATGCAGCTTGGCATCATGTATATGCTGAGTTTCCGCGCTTATCTTTATCTCACCGTCTCTGAACTGCTGCTGTTTACCGTCCTGACGCCGCTGTATATCACGTTGATTTACGATCTGATGAGTAAACGTCCGTTGCGATGGGGATACGCATTCAGCGCGCTGCTGGCGGTCATTGGCGCGGGTATTATTCGTTATAATCAGGTCACCGATCATTTCTGGACCGGGCTGGTGCTGGTACAACTTTCCAATATAAGCTTTGCGATTGGCATGGTGGGCTACAAGCGTCTGATGGAAACCCGGCCGATGCCGCAGCACAATGCGTTTGCCTGGTTTTACATCGGGGCGTTTTTAGTGGCGGTAGTAGGCTGGTCCATACTGGGGAATGCGCAGAAAATGCCGGAAACCCCGCTTCAGTGGAGCATCCTGGTATTTCTGGGTGTGGCGGCTTCAGGGATTGGCTACTTTATGTGGAACGTTGGCGCAACCCAGGTGGATGCCGGCACGCTCGGTATCATGAATAATATGCACGTGCCTGCGGGGCTGCTGGTGAATCTGGCGATCTGGCACCAACAACCTCACTGGCCGACATTCATCACGGGTGCGGCTGTGATCCTGGCGTCGCTGTGGGTCCATCGCCAGTGGGTCGCTCCGCGCTCCGTACAAACGGCAGATGATCGCAGGCGTGATTCCGCGCCGAGCGAATAAAGGCCTCCACAACCGGCTGACGCTGTTCACCGTCGCGCACGGCGGCGTACAGTCGGCTCCATAGTCCTTCACCCAGGGTTTTGGTTACCACCAGGCCCTGACGTTCAAAACTCTCCACCACCCAGTGCGGCAGCGCGGCAATGCCCATCCGGGCCGCTACCATCTGAATCAGCAGCAGGGTGTTGTCCACGCTTTTGAACTGCGGATTGATGCCCGCCGGTTGTAGAAAGTGACGCCAGACGTCCAGTCGGCTGCGCTGTACCGGATAAATCAGCAGCGTTTCGCTGGCCAGATCGTCTGGCGTAATGCGCGCTTTCGCCGCCAGCGGATGATCCGGAGCCAGTACCAGCCGCACCTCAAAATCAAACATTGGCGAGTAGTGCAGACCGCTACGCGGCAGAATATCCGACGTCATCACCAGATCCAGCTCGCTTTGCTGAAGCGCGGGCTGCGGATCGAAGGTCACGCCAGATTTAAAATCCATCTCAACCTGCGGCCATTTCGCCCGGAAATTCTCAAGCGCCGGGGTCAGCCACTGAATGCAACTGTGGCATTCAATCGCAATGCGCAGCGTGGTCTGCTGCGGTTCATTACAGGCCTGCAACGCCTGGCTAATCTGCGGCAGTACCTGGTTTGCCAGCTGGAGCAGTACTTCGCCCTGCGGCGTAAAGCGCAGCGGCTGACTCTTGCGAACAAATAGCCGAAAGCCAAGACGCTGTTCCAGATCGCTGAACTGGTGAGAGAGGGCGGATTGGGTCTGGTGCAGCGTCGCTGCGGCCGCTGCCAGCGAACCACTGTTCCGCAACGCCTGGAGCGTTTTCAGATGTTTAATCTCGATCATGAAAGTCCTTCACTTCGGCATGAACAAATTGCGCTTGAGGATCATACAGTACCTTTCCATTATGGATGTGTAAACATCTGGATGGCTAAATAACACATTTCTCAAGGGGCATATAATGACAATTTTGAATCACACCCTCGGTTTTCCCCGCATCGGCCTGCGCCGCGAGCTAAAAAAAGCGCAGGAAAGTTACTGGGCAGGACACTCCTCCCGCGACGATTTGCTGGCGTCAGGCCGTGAACTGCGCGCCCGTCACTGGGATCAGCAGAAGCAGGCGGGCATTGACCTGCTGCCAGTGGGCGATTTCGCCTGGTACGACCATGTTCTGACCACCAGCCTGTTGCTTGGCAACGTGCCGGCTCGTCATCAGAACAACGACGGCTCGGTCGATATCGATACCCTGTTCCGCATTGGTCGCGGTCGCGCGCCGACCGGCGAACCTGCGGCGGCAGCGGAAATGACCAAATGGTTCAATACCAACTATCACTACATGGTGCCGGAGTTCGTCAAAGGCCAGCGGTTTACCCTGACCTGGACACAGTTGCTGGATGAAGTGGACGAAGCGCTGGCGCTCGGCCACAAGGTGAAGCCGGTACTGCTGGGGCCGGTGACTTACCTGTGGCTGGGTAAAGTCAAAGGCGAGGCGTTCGACCGTCTGAGCCTGCTTAACGACATTCTGCCTGTCTACCAGCAGGTGCTGGCTGAACTGGCGAAACGTGGCGTTGAGTGGGTACAAATTGACGAACCGGCGCTGGTGCTGGAACTGCCTCAGGAATGGCTGAACGCGTTTAAACCGGCCTATAACACGCTTGCGGGCCAGGTGAAACTGCTGCTGACCACTTACTTTGAAGGCATTACCGCCAATCTTGACACGCTCACCGCGCTGCCGGTCCAGGGCCTGCATGTGGATCTGGTCCACGGCAAGGACGAGGTGGCAGAGCTGCATAAGCGTCTGCCTGCTGACTGGCTACTGTCCGCCGGTCTGATTAACGGTCGTAACGTCTGGCGCGCCGATCTGACGGAGAAATACGCGCAAGTTAAAGAGATCGTTGGCAAACGTGAACTGTGGGTGGCGTCGTCCTGCTCGCTGTTGCACAGCCCCATTGACCTGAGCGTGGAAAGCCGTCTTGATGCGGAAGTGAAAAGCTGGTTTGCCTTCGCCCTGCAAAAATGTGAGGAGCTGGCCCTGCTGCGCGATGCCCTGAACAGCGGCGATACCGCTGCCATTGCCTGGTGGAGCGCGCCGATTCAGGCCCGTCGCCACTCCACCCGCGTGCATAACGCGGCGGTGGCAAAACGTCTGGCGGCCATTACCGCCCAGGACAGCCAGCGCGCGAATGCTTATCCGGTCCGTGCAGAAGCCCAGCGTGCACGCTTTAATCTACCCGCCTGGCCGACCACCACCATTGGTTCTTTCCCGCAGACGACTGAAATCCGCGGCCTGCGTCTGGACTTTAAAAAGGGCAATCTTGATGCGAACAACTACCGCACCGGTATTGCAGGCCACATCAGGCAGGCGATTGTGGAGCAGGAGCGCCTGGGTCTCGACGTGCTGGTCCACGGTGAAGCCGAGCGTAATGACATGGTGGAATACTTCGGCGAGCACCTGGACGGTTTCATTTTTACCCAGAATGGCTGGGTGCAGAGCTACGGTTCCCGCTGCGTGAAGCCGCCGGTCGTGATTGGTGACATCAGTCGGCCGGAACCGATCACCGTGGAGTGGGCGAAATACGCGCAGTCACTGACCGACAAACCGGTAAAAGGCATGCTGACCGGCCCGGTAACTATTCTCTGCTGGTCTTTCCCGCGTGAAGACGTGAGCCGTGAAACCATTGCTAAGCAGATTGCGCTGGCGCTGCGTGACGAAGTGGCGGACCTGGAAGCGGCCGGGATCGGCATTATTCAGATTGACGAACCGGCGCTGCGCGAAGGTCTGCCGTTGAAGCGCAGCGACTGGGATGCTTACCTGCAATGGGGCGTGGAAGCCTTCCGCATCAACGCGGCGGTGGCGAAGGACGATACCCAGATCCACACACATATGTGCTACTGCGAGTTTAACGATATTATGGATTCTATCGCTGCGCTGGATGCCGATGTGATCACCATCGAAACCTCGCGCTCCGATATGGAACTGCTGGAATCGTTCGAAGAGTTCGACTACCCGAACGAAATCGGACCGGGCGTTTATGACATTCACTCGCCGAACGTCCCGAGCGTGGAGTGGATCGAAGCTCTGCTGAAAAAAGCGGCGCAGCGTATTCCGGCAGAGCGCCTGTGGGTAAACCCGGACTGCGGTCTGAAAACCCGCGGCTGGCCGGAAACCCGCGCCGCGCTGGCGAACATGGTCAAAGCGGCGCAGCAGTTGCGTCAGGGGTAAGTAATACGATCCCACGGGAGACAGCGTTCTCCCTTCTGGATCGAGGAGCCTGTTACAGGTAATGCTGGAAGCGGCTGGCGCGAGGTTATACAGTTCACAAAAGCGTTTAATTAAACGATAAGGATATGAGTGAGCATGTCTATCAGCGGTTGCCACGTCATGGCAAAGCCTACAGGCTCAGTATGCAACATCGATTGCCAGTACTGTTTCTATCTTGAAAAAGAGGCGCTTTATCCGGAGCGCAACAAAAACTGGCGGATGTCAGACGGGACGCTGGAAACCTATATTCGTCAGCATATTGAGGCGCAAGGCGGTAACGAGGCGATCTTTGCCTGGCAGGGCGGCGAGCCGACAATGATCGGGCTGCCCTTTTTCCGCCGGGTAGTCGAACTGTGCGAGAAGCACGCTAACGGCAAAAAAATCAGTCATGCCCTGCAAACCAACGGCATTTTGCTCAATCCGGAATGGGCGCAGTTTTTTGCCGAACATCATTTTCTGATTGGTTTGTCCGTCGATGGCCCTGCGCATCTGCATGATAAATATCGCGTAACGCGTTCAGGCAAAGGCACCCACGCGCAGGTGATGGCGGGCATGGCGCTGCTTAAAGAATACCACGTTGAGTTTAATACCCTGACCGTGGTGGGCGCGCATAACGTCGGTCATGCGCGTGAGGTGTACGAGTTTCTGCTGGCAGCCGGCTCCCGCTATATCCAGTTTATCCCGCTGGTGGAGCGAATGAGTACTGAAGCCTCATCGGTACTTAATCTGGTGATGCCCGGCGAGAGCGCGGCAACGCTGGCACCGTGGACCGTGCCCTCGTGGCAGTACGGCGAATTCCTTAACCAGATCTTTGATATCTGGGTGCGGCGCGATGTCGGGAATGTCTACGTGCAGATGTTTGATGTGGCGCTCTCGGCCTGGTGCGGCCAGCCGCCGGTGCTGTGCGTGTTTTCTGAAAACTGCGGCCATGCTTTCGCCCTGGAATCTAACGGCGATCTCTATAACTGCGACCACTATGTCTACCCTGAGCATATGCTGGGCAATATTCATCAGAAAAGCATTAAAGAGATGAATAACAGCGAGCAGGCCATTACTTTTGGTCGGGCAAAGCGGGAGACGCTGACCGCCGACTGTCGAAAGTGCGACTATCGCTTTGTTTGCCACGGTGGCTGTCCTAAACATCGCTTTGCCGTCTCGCCTTCCGGGCATCCTGGCCATAACTACCTGTGCGCAGGGTATGAACATTTTTTTCGCCATATTACGCGCAACATGAACATCATGAAGGATCTGGTCACCAACGGCTATCCGCCACAGGCGATCATGCGCGTGCTGGCGCAGGAGAAAACGGTCAACGCGGGGAAGGTGAATCGTAACGATCCCTGTCCCTGTGGCAGCGGCAAAAAATATAAAAAATGCTGTGGGATCTCTGCCTGACGGTACGGCGTTGACGGCGGATCGCCGGGTAAGGCGAAGCCGCTACCCGGCAAAACGGCGAACAAAACAGCAAAACAGGTTTGCCACTCCCCTCATTATTCCGCTTTCTTACCCACATAGCGGGCAAACCATGCCAGCATTTTCTGCCAGCCATCTTTCGCCGAGGCCTCATGGTAACTCGGACGATAATCCGCATTAAACGCGTGCCCGGCTTCCGGATAGACAATAATTTCTGCCGTCGCAGTGGCATCCCGCAGCGCATGACGCATTTTCTCCAGGCTTTCCTGAGGAATACTGTTGTCCTGAGCGCCATACAGCCCCAGCACCGGCGCGCTTAGCTCGGTTGCCACATCCACAGGATGTTTCGGCGATTTTAACGTCCGATCGCCAACCACTTTGCCATACCACGCCACCGCAGCTTTAAGCTGAGGATTATGCGCGGCATACAGCCAGGCAATACGTCCGCCCCAGCAAAAACCGGTGATGGCAAGACGATGGGCGTCGCCGCCGTTACGTGCAGCCCAGTTCGCGACATGGTCGAGATCGGCCAGCACCTGCGCGTCCGGCACGTTAGCCACCAGCTCTTTTAACAGCGTGCCGACATCGTCATAAGCATTAGGATCGCCCTGACGGAAATAGAGTTCCGGCGCGACAGCCAGATAGCCTTCCAGCGCCAGCCGACGACATAAATCGCGAATGTGCTCATGTACGCCGAAAATTTCCTGCACTACGATAATGACAGGCAGCTCACCTTCCGCGTCTTTTGGCCTGGCGTGATAAGCGGGCATATGCTCGCCCTGTGTCGGGATGGTGGTTTCACCGGTTGCAATCGCGTCTTCAGGCGTGCGAACGATGGTGGAAGCATGGGGTGAGGCCGCGGGTGCGAAACCCGGTTGATTATCAGTCGTCATGGCATTCTCCGTACCCAGTATTAGCGCAGAGTTAACTATAGACCCCACGTTAACAATTCACCGCGTCGGATGCCGATTCGCGATGGCATCTGACCAAAGCATTAGGTTTATTTATGTGATTCATGTCACTATTTTATGGAAATTAACTGCAATAAGTTTCTGTGCAAGTGACTATGGTCACAAAATAGTCTCGATCACTTCTGTAAAGTACCTTTTTGCTTCTTCTGACAAACCGACCCACAGAGGAGTCTTTTTATGTCCAAGTCTGATGTTTTTCATCTCGGCCTCACCAAAAACGACCTACAAGGGGCTACGCTGGCTATCGTCCCTGGCGATCCAGAACGTGTGGAAAAGATCGCCGCGCTGATGGATAAGCCGGTCAAGCTGGCATCTCATCGTGAATTTACCTCCTGGCGCGCTGAACTCGACGGTAAAGCAGTTATTGTATGTTCGACCGGTATCGGCGGACCTTCTACGTCTATTGCCGTCGAAGAACTGGCACAGCTCGGCATTCGTACTTTCCTGCGCGTGGGTACCACCGGCGCGATCCAGTCCCATATCAACGTTGGCGACGTGCTGGTGACCACGGCTTCCGTGCGTCTGGACGGTGCCAGCCTGCACTTCGCGCCGATGGAATATCCGGCAGTAGCTGATTTCGCCTGTACCACCGCGCTGGTGGAAGCGGCGAAAGCGGTCGGCGCGACCACTCACATTGGCGTGACCGCGTCTTCCGACACCTTCTACCCTGGCCAGGAGCGTTACGATACGCATTCAGGGCGCGTGGTGAGCCGTTTCAAAGGTTCAATGGAAGAGTGGCAGTCCATGGGCGTGATGAACTACGAAATGGAATCGGCGACGCTGCTGACCATGTGCTCCAGTCAGGGTCTGCGTGCCGGGATGGTTGCTGGCGTGATCGTTAACCGCACCCAGCAGGAAATTCCGAATGCGGAAACCATGAAACAAACCGAGAGCCACGCCGTGAAAATTGTGGTTGAAGCCGCCCGCCGTCTTCTCTGACAAACCGTCCGTTGATATCGGGACGACCACCGGGTTGGGCCTCCCTCCGGGAACCCAATCCCGGCGTTTCTCCTGACCAGCCTCTTTGCCAGCGATCTGAAGGGCCGACCTGTTCGGTCCTTTCTTTTTGCGTAACGCCTCGCAGAAAAACCTTTTAAACTGGACGTTTATACAGCAAAGCCGTATTTTGCAGGGTGAATGAGTTATGCGGGAGGGTGAATGGACAGCGCAATCATTATCAGCGTACTGCTGATGCTGGCGGGGATCGTCGTCGGTTGGCTGGCGGCAAGCTATCGTGCCGCGCAGCAGCAGGCCGAGATTCTTGCGGAGCAGCGGGAGGTTTTTGGCGAACTGAGCGCCGCAAAGCAGCAGCTTGCTCAGCACAGCCACTGGCGCAACGAGTGCGAACTGCTGAATAACGAGCTGCGTAGCCTGCGGGAAATCAACACCTCGCTGGAAGCCGACCTGCGCGAAGTAACGACTCGCCTTGAAGCGTCTCAGGACAAAACCCGCCAGATGATCAACAGCGAGCAGCGGCTTAACGAGCAATTTGAAAATCTCGCCAACCGCATTTTCGAGCACAGCAACCGCCGGGTGGATGAGCAAAATCGTCAGAGCCTGCACGGCCTGCTGACGCCGTTGCGCGAGCAGCTTGACGGTTTTCGCCGCCAGGTGCAGGACAGTTTTGGCCAGGAGGCGCGGGAAAGGCACACCCTGGCGCATGAAATCCGTAACCTCCAGCAGCTTAATGCGCAAATGGCGCAGGAAGCCCTCAACCTCACGCGCGCCCTGAAAGGCGACAACAAAGCGCAGGGCAACTGGGGAGAAGTGGTACTGACCCGCGTACTGGAAGCCTCCGGGCTGCGTGAAGGCCATGAATATGAAACCCAGGTAAGTATCGAAACCGACACCCGTTCGCGGATGCAGCCGGACGTGATCGTCCGCCTGCCGCAGGGCAAAGACGTGGTGGTTGATGCCAAAATGACGCTGGTGGCCTATGAGCGTTACTTCAATGCCGAAGAAGAGTACACCCGCGAGGCCGCTCTTCAGGAACACATCGCCTCGGTGCGCAATCATATCCGCCTGCTGGGGCGTAAAGATTATCAGCAGTTGCCGGGGCTGCGCAGTCTCGACTATGTATTGATGTTTATCCCCGTTGAACCGGCATTTTTGCTGGCACTCGATCGCCAGCCGGAGCTGATTACCGAAGCGCTGAAAAACAATATCATGCTGGTCAGTCCGACCACGCTACTGGTGGCGTTGCGCACCATTTCCAATCTGTGGCGTTACGAGCATCAAAGCCGCAACGCACAGCATATTGCCGAGCGTGCCAGCCGCCTGTACGACAAAATGCGCCTGTTCGTTGACGATATGTCGTCGGTGGGGCAAAGCCTCGATAAAGCGCAGGACAACTATCGGCAGGCGATGAAAAAACTGACCTCCGGGCGTGGTAATGTATTGTCGCAGGCGGAAGCTTTTCGCGGCCTTGGCGTGGAGATCAAGCGCGAGATTAATCCGGAATTAGCCGAACAGGCTACCGCCCAGGATGAAGAATTTCGACTACGCTCAGGAGCGGAAGCCGATGACGAGCGCGAATTCTCTGCGCAAAACTCCGGGGGGTCATGATCTAAACTCCTTCTCTCGCGGCGGTTGAGTCATAGGGTAAACGTTCTTGATCTGTTACACTTTACGAACAATTTCTTGATAAGCAGGCCTTAAGATGGACGAGAATTCTCAGGATACGACGCATTTTGGTTTTCAGACTGTCGCCAGCGCGCAGAAAGCTGACATGGTGGCGCATGTATTCCATTCCGTTGCCGCAAAATACGATGTCATGAACGATCTGATGTCGTTCGGCATTCATCGCCTATGGAAGCGTTATACCATCGATTGTAGCGGTGTGCGTCGCGGGCAAACCGTGCTGGATCTGGCGGGGGGTACCGGCGATCTGACGGCAAAATTTTCTCGTCTCGTCGGCGACACCGGTCGCGTCGTGCTGGCAGATATTAACGATTCTATGCTGAAGATGGGACGTGAGAAGCTGCGTAATCTTGGTGTCGTGGGCAACGTTGAATACGTTCAGGCCAATGCCGAAGCGCTGCCTTTCCCGGACAACATCTTTGACTGCATCACCATCTCTTTCGGCCTGCGTAACGTAACGGATAAAGAAAAAGCGCTGCGCTCGATGTATCGCGTACTGAAGCCGGGCGGACGTCTGCTGGTACTGGAGTTTTCTAAACCGATTATCGATCCGCTGAGTAAAGCCTACGACGCCTATTCGTTCCACGTCCTGCCGCGCATCGGGCAGATGGTGGCGAATGATGCAGAAAGCTACCGTTATCTGGCTGAATCCATCCGTATGCATCCCGATCAGGAAACCCTGAAGGCGATGATGGAAGACGCGGGTCTGGAGAACGTGAGCTATTACAACCTGACGGCAGGTATCGTCGCGCTGCATCGTGGCTATAAGTTTTAACAGGAGAGCGTAATGCCGTTTAAACCCTTAATCACTGCGGGTATCGAAAATGTCCTCAACGCGTTCCTGTGGCGTGAACGCGGTTTGAAACCTGCCCGCCAGCGTCTCCAGGGAAAAGTATTACGCGTTGTGCTGCAAGAGTTCTCCTCGCCGTTGGTCCTCAGTTTCAGCGAACGTCAGATTGATGTGCTGGGTGAGTGGGAAGGTGAGGCGGACTGTACGGTGATTACCCGCCTGAACGTGCTGCCAAAACTGCGCGACCGCCAGCAGCTTACTGCGCTTATTCGCAGCGGTGAGCTGGAAGTGAACGGCGATATTCAGGTGGTGCAAAATTTTGTCGCCTTAAGCGATCTGGCGGAGTTCGACCTGGCGGAGCTGCTGGCTCCGTGGACAGGCGATATTGCTGCCGAAGGCGTGAGCCGCTTTTTACGCCGTGGAGCGACCTTTCTGAATCGTAGCGTGCAGCGCCAGCAGCGTTATGTGGCCGATGCGCTGACGGAAGAGTGGCGTCTGGCACCGGGTGCGCTGGAAGTGGCGTGGTTTGCTGAAGAAGTCGCTGCCGTCGAACGTTCGGCTACTACTCTGATGACACGGCTGGAAAAGCTGGAGGACAAATGACCCCAGGTGAAGTTCGCCGCCTGTATTTTATCATCCAGACATTTTTGAGCTACGGGCTCGATGAGCTGATCCCAAGAATGCGCCTTACGCTGCCGCTGAGACTCTGGCGGCGCACGCTGTTCTGGATGCCCAACCGTCACAAAGACCGGCTTTTAGGTGAACGCCTGCGCCTGGCGTTACAGGAACTGGGGCCGGTATGGATTAAATTTGGGCAGATGCTCTCAACCCGCCGTGACCTCTTCCCGCCGCAAATCGCCGATCAGCTGGCGATGTTGCAGGACAAGGTCGCGCCTTTTGACGGCGTGCTGGCCAAACAGCAGATTGAAAAAGCGATGGGCGATCTGCCGGTAGAAACGTGGTTTGACGATTTCGATATCAATCCACTGGCCTCGGCATCGATTGCTCAGGTGCATACGGCGCGGCTTAAAGATAACGGCAAAGAGGTGGTCATCAAGGTGATCCGCCCGGATATCCTGCCGGTCATCAAAGCTGACATGAAGCTAATCCACCGGCTCGCGCGCTGGGTTCCACGTCTGCTGCCAGACGGTCGCCGCCTGCGCCCAATGGAAGTGGTGCGCGAGTATGAAAAAACGCTGATAGATGAGCTGGATTTGCTGCGTGAAGCCGCGAATGCCATTCAGCTACGCCGCAACTTTGAAGATAGCCCCATGCTGTACGTGCCGGAAGTCTATTCCGACTACTGTAGCCAGAATATGCTGGTAATGGAGCGTATTTACGGTATCCCTATTTCTGACACTGCCCAACTTGAGCAGCACGGCACCAACATGAAACTGCTGGCCGAACGCGGAGTGCAGGTTTTCTTTACCCAGGTCTTTCGCGACAGTTTTTTCCATGCGGATATGCATCCTGGCAACATTTTTGTGAGTTATGACCATCCTGAAGATCCGCAGTATATTGGCATTGACTGCGGTATCGTTGGTTCGCTTAACAAGGAAGACAAACGCTATCTGGCCGAGAACTTTATCGCCTTCTTTAATCGAGATTATCGTAAGGTGGCGGAGCTTCACGTTGATTCCGGCTGGGTACCGCCAGACACCAACGTGGAAGAGTTTGAATTTGCGATCCGTACCGTTTGCGAGCCAATCTTCGAGAAGCCGCTGGCAGAAATCTCGTTTGGTCATGTGCTGTTGAACCTGTTCAACACGGCGCGCCGTTTTAATATGGAAGTACAGCCGCAGCTTGTTCTTCTGCAGAAGACATTACTGTATATCGAAGGCGTGGGCAGACAGCTTTATCCACAGCTCGATTTATGGAAAACTGCGAAACCTTTCCTGGAAACGTGGATCAAAGATCAGGTGGGTATTCCTTCGCTGATCCGGGCGTGCAAGGAGAAAACACCGTTCTGGATTGAAAAAATGCCGGAAATACCTGAACTGATTTACAACAGCCTGCGTCAGCACAAGCAATTGCAACATAGTGTTGATAAAATCGCTGTGGAACTTCAGGTTAATCACGTGCGACAGGGACAATCCCGCTATTTGTTTGGAATGGGGGCCACGTTGATTCTCAGTGGAACACTACTGTTGATTAATCGACCTGACTGGGAAATGATGCCCGCCTGGCTCATCGCTGGTGGCCTTGTGGTATGGCTTATCGGCTGGCGCAAAACGCGCTAGATTTCGCATCGCGATCGCAAAAACGCCCGGCGTAAAATACGATCGCTTATTTATTCACACTCGTCACCTTGCGAGTTTGTCATTGAGGGTTTTGTATGGGTGGTATTAGCATCTGGCAGTTATTGATTATCGTCGTTATTGTGGTGCTGCTGTTTGGTACCAAGAAACTCAGCTCGCTGGGTTCTGATTTGGGGTCTTCGATCAAAGGCTTTAAGAAAGCCATGAGCGATGAAGATGAGAAGAAAACGCCACCGACTCAGGATGCAGATTTCTCGACTAAAACGCTCGCGGAAAAACAGGAAGAGGCCAGGAAGGAAGAGATCAAACGCCACGACGACAAGCAGGTGTAATTCGTGTTTGACATTGGTTTTAGTGAACTGTTGCTGGTGTTCGTTATTGGCCTGATCGTTCTTGGGCCAAAACGTCTACCAGTGGCTGTTAAAACGGTTGTCGGCTGGATACGCGCTATGCGTTCTCTGGCGTCGACAGTGCAAAATGAGCTGGCGCAGGAGTTAAAAGTCCAGGAGCTTCAGGACAGTCTGAAGAAAGTGGAAAAGGCCAGTCTCAACAACTTAACGCCTGAATTGAAAGCCTCCATGGATGAACTGCGTGAAGCCGCGGAATCCATGAAACGCTCTTACAGCGCTCACGATCCCGAAAAAGAGAGTGACGAAGCCCATACCATCCATAATCCGCTGGTGAAAGGCAACGAAGCGCAGCACGAAGGCGTGACTCCCGCGACGGCCGAAAATCAGGCCAGCGCCCAGGAACACTCTCCCCGGACGCCCGAGGCGGAAACCACTGAGGTTCCTGTGACGCTGGCGAAAAAAACGCTTGCCGCACCCGTTTCTGACTCATCCTCTTCTTCAAGTGATAAAGCGTAAAAATGGCCGTAGAAGATACTCAACCCCTTATTGCGCATCTGATTGAACTGCGCAAGCGCCTGCTTAACAGCATTATTGCTGTTATCGTCATTTTTCTGGCGCTGGTTTATTTTGCCAATGACATTTACTACCTGGTATCCGCGCCGCTGATTAAGCAAATGCCGCTGGGTGCTACGATGATTGCCACCGATGTGGCGTCGCCGTTTTTCACCCCGATTAAACTGACCTTTATGGTCTCGATAATCTTATCTGCACCCGTCATTCTTTATCAGGTTTGGGCCTTTGTCGCGCCAGCGCTGTATAAACATGAACGCCGTCTGGTGATGCCGCTGCTGGTTTCCAGCACACTACTCTTTTACATCGGGATGGCGTTTGCCTACTTTGTCGTATTCCCACTGGCGTTTGGTTTTCTGACGCATACCGCACCGGAAGGGGTTCAGGTCTCGACGGATATCAGTAGCTACCTGAGCTTTGTTATGGCGCTGTTTATGGCCTTTGGCGTTGCCTTCGAGGTGCCGGTCGCTATTATCCTGATCTGCTGGATGGGGGTGACGACGCCTGATGATTTGCGCGGCAAGCGACCTTACGTGCTGGTCGGCGCATTTGTGGTCGGCATGCTGCTGACGCCGCCGGATGTGTTCTCACAGACGCTGCTGGCGATCCCGATGTATTGCCTGTTTGAAGTGGGCCTGTTCTTCTCGCGTTTTTACGTCGGCAAACGACGTAACCGCGATGAAGATGCCGCGCAGGAAGCTGAAAGCGAAGAATAGTTAATTGTACGTGAAGGGCGGCTGAAGTTAGATGGCAAAACTGTTTTGTATATTGTATGCGCCGTTTTGCCGGGTGGCGGCTTTGCCTTACCCGGCCTACGAAAATCATCAATATCAGTAAGTTATTCGCAATCCGTAGGCCTGTGCAAGCGAAGCGCCGCCAGGCATCAGTCCACGGTATAACGTTTGTCAGCAGTCTGACCGCCCGTTCAGGGCGGTTTGTTTTTGGGGAAAACGATGTTTGATATCGGTGTGAATCTTACCAGCTCGCAGTTTGCAAAAGACTACGCAGACGTTGTGGCCCGCGCGCGGGACGCAGGCGTCAGCGGGATGCTATTAACCGGTACCAATCAGCATGAAAGCGAGCAGGCGCAGCGAATGACGCGGGAACTGGCCAATTGCTGGTCAACCGCGGGCGTACACCCTCATGACAGCAGTAGCTGGAGTGCGGAAGTTGCCGACGCTATCTACGCGCTGGCATCGCAGCCGGAAGTGGTGGCGATTGGGGAATGCGGGCTGGATTTTAACCGTAATTACTCCACGTCGCAGGCGCAGGAAGCGGCGTTCAGCGCGCAGCTGGCGATGGCCGCTGAACTTTCAATGCCTGTATTTCTCCACTGCCGCGATGCGCATTCGCGTTTTATGACTTTGCTGGAACCCTGGCTGGATAAGCTGCCGGGTGCAGTCGTTCACTGTTTTACCGGTACGCGCGAGGAAATGCAGCAGTGTATCGATCGGGGGCTGTATATTGGCATCACCGGTTGGGTATGCGATGAACGGCGCGGACTGGAACTGCGGGAATTATTGCCTTTTATTCCCGCAGAAAGGCTGATGATTGAGACCGATGCGCCCTGGCTACTGCCGCGCGATATCCGGCCAAAACCCGCCTCCCGGCGTAATGAACCTGCGCTGCTGAAGCACATTCTTGAACGCGTGGCGCACTGGCGGGGGGAAACCTCAGACACGCTGGAAAGCATCACTGACGCCAATGTCCGGGCTTTATTCGGAATACAGTTTTAAGCGTCAGACCTTGCGGAATTCGGTATTTTTCACGCTGTGCATGACCTGTTTATTTAACAGATTTAGCAGCAGCATAGAGCGGGCTTCGCCGTCAGGCTCGGTGAAAATCGCTTCCAGCCCTTCAAATGCCCCTTCGGTGATGAGCACGCTGTCGCCAGGGTATGGCGTGCCGGGATCGGTGATCCCTTCAGGCTTAGCGATGGAAAGCTGATGGATTACCGCTGAGGGAACGGTCGCCGCTTTTGCGCCGAAACGGACAAAATGGCTGACGCCGCGCGTGGCGTTAATGGTGGTGGTATGAATAACTTCCGGATCGAACTCAACGAACATATAGTTGGGGAATAAAGGCTCGCTGACTGGAGTACGTTTGCCACGCACCATTTTCTCCAGGGTGATCATGGGCGTCAGGCAGTTTACCGCCTGGCGTTCGAGATGCTCCTGTGCGCGCTGAAGTTGTCCGCGTTTGCAGTACAGTAAATACCAGGCTTGCATAATGGCTCTATTCCACTAATCCGGGGCGCAAGCATAACAAAAGGACGCCCTTAAGTTAATTATAATCCCCGCTGATTGTTAGCAAGATCAGAATTCACCCTGATTTAACAAAAATACAGCATCCCCCTGCCTTAGGCCGTATAATAAACCGCTGACAAAGAGGCCATACTGACGCCATGAAATACCACGACTTACGCGATTTTCTGACGCTGCTGGAACAGCAGGGTGAACTTAAACGCATTACGCTTGCGGTCGATCCTCATCTTGAAATCACCGAAATTGCCGATCGCACGCTGCGGGCGGGCGGGCCTGCGCTGCTGTTTGAGAACCCAAAAGGTTATACGATGCCGGTGCTGTGCAATCTCTTCGGCACGCCTGAGCGCGTGGCGATGGGCATGGGCCAGCAGGACGTTAAAGCGTTACGCGAGGTCGGCAAGCTGCTGGCCTTTTTGAAAGAGCCGGAACCACCGAAAGGGTTTCGCGATCTGTTCGATAAACTGCCGCAGTTTAAGCAAGTGCTGAATATGCCGACGAAACGTCTGCGTGGCGCACCCTGTCAGCAAAAGGTGTTCAAGGGCGACGAGGTCGATTTATCACGTATTCCGATTATGACCTGCTGGCCAGAAGATGCCGCGCCGCTGATTACCTGGGGGCTGACGGTTACCCGCGGGCCGCATAAAGAGCGGCAGAATTTAGGCATTTATCGCCAGCAGCTGATTGGCAAAAATAAGCTGATTATGCGCTGGCTGTCGCACCGCGGCGGCGCGCTGGATTATCAGGAGTGGCGTGCCGCCCATCCGGGCGAGCGCTTCCCGGTTTCAGTGGCGCTGGGTGCCGATCCGGCGACTATTCTCGGCGCTGTCACGCCAGTGCCTGATACGCTCTCCGAATACGCCTTTGCCGGCCTGCTGCGCGGCACCAAAACGGAAGTAGTGAAGTGTCTCTCGAACGATCTCGAAGTGCCCGCCAGCGCGGAAATTGTACTTGAGGGATATATTGAGCCAGGCGAAATGGCACCGGAAGGTCCCTATGGCGATCATACTGGCTACTATAACGAGGTCGATAACTTCCCGGTTTTCACCGTGACGCATATTACCCAGCGTGAAGACGCGATTTATCATTCCACTTATACCGGACGTCCGCCAGATGAACCGGCGGTGCTGGGCGTCGCGCTCAACGAAGTCTTTGTACCGATTCTGCAAAAGCAGTTTCCGGAGATTGTCGATTTCTACCTGCCGCCGGAAGGATGCTCCTATCGGCTGGCGGTGGTAACGATGAAGAAACAGTATCCCGGTCACGCGAAACGCGTGATGATGGGCGTATGGTCTTTCCTGCGCCAGTTTATGTACACCAAGTTCGTTATTGTCTGCGATGATGACGTAAACGCTCGCGACTGGAACGATGTGATTTGGGCGATCACTACCCGTATGGACCCTGCACGTGATACGGTACTGGTAGAAAACACGCCAATTGATTATCTGGATTTTGCCTCGCCGGTTTCTGGTCTCGGCTCAAAAATGGGCCTGGATGCGACGAATAAATGGCCGGGTGAGACGCAGCGCGAATGGGGAAGACCCATCAAAAAAGATCCGGACGTAACGGCACGTATTGATGCCATCTGGGATGAACTGGCTATTTTTACTGAAAGCAAAAGCTAACCCCGGACGGTAAATCAGAGTGGCATATCGCCATTCACCTGCAACCTGAAATGTGACGAGTATAGACCCGACAGAGGGAAACCATGACAACCTTAAGCTGTAAAGTGACCTCGGTGGAAGCTATCACCGACACTGTGTATCGCGTCCGTCTGGTGCCGGAAACCGCGTTTTCTTTTCGCGCAGGCCAGTACCTGATGGTCGTTATGGATGAGCGTGACAAACGTCCCTTCTCCATGGCTTCTACCCCGTCTGAAAAAGAGTTTATCGAGTTGCATATCGGTGCCTCTGAACTGAATCTCTACGCGATGGCCGTCATGGATCGCATTTTGAAAGAGCGAAATATCGTTATCGATATTCCTCATGGCGAAGCCTGGCTACGCGAGGACGAAGATCGTCCGTTGATTCTGATTGCTGGCGGAACGGGCTTCTCCTATGCGCGCTCTATCCTGCTTACCGCGCTGGCACAGAATCCGGATCGCCATATCACTATTTACTGGGGCGGGCGTGAAGAGAAGCATCTTTACGATCTGTCCGAGCTGGAAGCGCTTTCCGCCAGTCATCCGAACCTGCGGATTGAAGCCGTGGTGGAGCAACCGGAAGAAAACTGGCGCGGGCGTACCGGTACGGTGTTGACTGCCGTGCTTCAGGATCATGGCTCGCTGGCCGCGCACGATATCTACATTGCCGGTCGTTTCGAAATGGCCAAAATTGCCCGCGATCTGTTCTGTAATGAACGCGGCGCGCGTGAAGACCGCCTGTTTGGTGATGCCTTCGCGTTTATCTGATCGCGATACCGGGAAGGCGGCGTTTTCCCGGTTTTTTCCTGTATAGTAAACTCCTCTCAGCACTCATCTGGCAGTATCACGTACTTTCATCTCACTAAAAATTGTGAGGTTGTACGCAAATAACACTTTTAACTCCCGCCGTTTCCTCTTTCTTAATTGCGTATAGTAAACAAAATCCTCATTCTGCTGCTTTGCCATAAGCTGAGGATTAGCGATGAAATTAGGACTGGATATTGGTGGTACAAAAATCGAAGCCGTCGTTCTGGACGACCGGGGAGCCATTTGCTACCGGGAACGTTACGCGACGCAAAAACAAAGCTATGCGAGCTTTTTTCAGGCGGTCGTCGAGATTATTCGCCATGCGCAGGCCGCTTTTCATGTTCCTTTAACGGTCGGTATTGGCGTCCCGGGTGCGGTTGATCCCACTAGCGGGCTGATTAAAAACTCCAATATTCTGGTGCTGAACCAACAACCTTTCGCCAGCGATCTCGAACAAACCCTGGCGATCCCCGTGACCATTACCAACGACGCCAACTGCTTTACGTTGTCGGAGGCGATGGACGGAAGTGGACAAGGGTACGGCGTGGTATTCGGCGTTATTCTTGGTACTGGCTGCGGTGGCGGGCTTTGTGTGGATCAGCGTTTAATTACGGGGCCGAATGCCTGCGCGGGAGAGTGGGGGCATAACGCGCTTCCCCGCTATGATGCTCAAACGGATGGTGAATCGGCGCTCTGCTATTGTGGCCATCACAATTGCATTGAGAGCTTTATTTCCGGCAGCGGACTGGAGCGTCAGTACCACAACGTGTTTAATAAACACGCGGCGGTACCTGAGATCATGAAGCAGATTAGCGCAGGTGACGACCAGGCAATCGGCTTATGGCAGCGCTATGGCGATCAGCTTGCCCGTGCCCTGGCCAGCATCATCAATATGATTGACCCTGACGTGATTGTTCTGGGCGGCGGCGTGTCAAACATTGATATGCTCTACGGGGAGCTGCAGCAGCGGGTGGCGAAGTACGTTTTTGGCCGCCAGTGTAATACGCCAATTTTACGTGCCAGCCACGGCGACAGTAGCGGCGTGCGCGGCGCGGCCTGGCTTGGTGCGGCATCGTCGAGAATCTCAACAATGAGTAATGAATGACTAAGCCGGTACGGATCAGAGATATTGCGGAAGCCTGCGGGGTGTCGGTGGGCGCGGTTTCTCGCGCCCTGAAGGGACAATCTGGTTTACGTGAAGAGACGCGCCAGCGCATTATTTCGGTGGCGGAGCAGCAAGGCTATGATTTTTCCCGCCTGCGCAGCGAAAAAATAAAACGCATCCTGTTTTTACTTCACCGCCAGCATAACATCAGCCGCGCGCTGCCGTTCTATTCGCAGCTATTGCTGGGCATTGAAGATCGCTGTCGCGACAAAGGCATTGCCCTGAGCTTTCTGGCGATCGGCCCTGGCGATGCCATGAGTGAACAGGTAATGCTGCACCAGCCCGATGCGCTGATTTGCGCGGGCTTCTTCGAACCGGAACTTCTGGCCTTGTTACAGCAAATGAAGCTGCCGCTGGTGCTGGCGGATTCATGGGCTCCGGGATTACCGTGTGTTAATCCCGATAATATGCTGGGAGGTGAATTAGCCACCCGCCATCTTATTGCGCAGGGAAGACGGCGTATTGCGTTTCTGGCGAGCACATTGTCGCACTACAGTATTCGCCAGCGCGAAAAAGGCTATCGGAAAGCGTTGTACGATGCGCAAATGCTGATGCCACCTGACTATGAAGCCATCGCGCCGCCGCTGCTGGATACCGGGCAGTCGCTTATTCAGGCAGTGAATGAGCTTCTCGATCTCCCTGAACCGCCGGATGCGATTTTCGCCTATAACGACGCGGCGGCGCTGATGGTGATGCAGCTCTGTGCCGAACGCGGATTACGTATTCCTGAAGATATAGCGCTGGTCGGTTTTGATGACATTGATTCCGCCGCGTGGGCGTCGCCACCGTTAACTACTATCGCCGTCGATAAACAACAACTGGGGCGCGAAGCGGTTCGGCTTCTGCTGGAAGGAACACTGGAAGATAATCAACTGCTTCCCGTCAGCCTGGTGATGCGCGGCAGCACAGAAAAAACGGGACTCTGACGTACAGGGTTAGTATTACGCAGATTGTTCAGGGAGGAGTACGATGCATAAAGTGTTTATCGTCGCGATAATTCTGGTTGGTGGTCTGGCAAGCCAGACACTGCTCTCGCCAAAGGTAGAGGGTGTCCCGGTGGCGTTGTCGTCGGTATCATCCGCTAATGTGGCGGTTGCCAGCAGCGCCAGACAGCAGGTGGGAAAGACGCTGTTTTACGATCCTGCTTACAGCCGAATCAGCTATCCTGGTGGTGATGTGCCGCTGGAGCGCGGCGTTTGTGCCGATGTGGTGATCCGCGCCTTGCGGAGTCAGCAGGTCGATTTACAGCAGTTGGTACATGACGATATGAAGGCGCACTTCTCTGCCTATCCGCAAAAGTGGAAGCTGACCCGTCCCGATACCAATATTGACCATCGGCGAGTATTCAATCTGGAAACCTGGTTTGCCCGGCATCATAAATCTCAGCCGGTAAGCGACAGCCTGGCGGATTATCTTCCCGGCGATATCGTTTCATGGCGGCTTGATAACGGCCTCGCCCATATTGGTATCGTTGCTGATGAACGGGCGCGGGACGGGACGCCGCTGGTGGTTCACAATATTGGGTCAGGTGCACAGCTGGAGAATGTGCTGTTTAGCTGGCGCATTGTGGGACATTATCGCTACTTTTAACGTGAAAAAGCCCGCCCCTGACAGGCGGGAAAAACGGCAACTAAACTTTTATGCCGGATAAGACGTTTAAGCGTCATTATCCGGCCAGAAACAGACGTTAAACCCGCTCAAACACCGTTGCGATCCCCTGACCCAGCCCGATGCACATCGTTGCCAGACCAAACTGCACGTCCTGGCGTTCCATCAGGTTCAACAGCGTGGTGCTGATACGTGCTCCGGAGCAGCCGAGTGGATGGCCCAGGGCAATTGCGCCGCCGTTGAGGTTGATCTTCTCGTCGATCTGCTCCATCAATCCCAGATCTTTAATGCATGGCAGGATCTGCGCCGCGAAGGCTTCGTTCATCTCAAACAGACCGATATCGCTGGTCGAGAGCCCCGCTTTTTTCAGCGCCAGCCTTGAGGCCGGAACCGGGCCGTAGCCCATGATAGAGGGATCGCAGCCGACGACCGCCATGGAGCGAATGCGGGCGCGAGGCGTAAGGCCCAGCTCACGAGCGCGGCTTTCGCTCATGACCAGCATGGCCGCTGCACCGTCGGAAAGGGCAGAAGAAGTGCCTGCGGTGACCGTGCCGCTGACCGGATCGAATGCCGGTTTCAGCGCCGAAAGGGCATCAACCGTGGTTTCCGGACGGATCACTTCGTCGTAGTTGAACTGCTTCAGCACGCCATCGGCATCGTGACCGCCGGTGGGGATGATTTCCTTTTTGAACGCGCCAGACTGCGTGGCGGCCCAGGCGCGGGCATGGGAACGCGCGGCGAACTGGTCCTGCATTTCACGACTGATGCCGTGCATGCGGGAGAGCATCTCTGCCGTCAGCCCCATCATTCCCGCCGCTTTAGCGACGTTGCGGCTTAAGCCCGGGTGGAAATCGACGCCGTGGCTCATCGGCACGTGGCCCATATGTTCCACGCCACCCACCAGGCAGGCCTGCGCGTCGCCAGTCATAATCATTCGCGCCGCGTCGTGTAATGCCTGCATCGACGAGCCGCACAGACGGTTAACGGTCACCGCCGGAACGGAATGGGGGATTTCCGCTAACAGCGCGGCGTTGCGGGCGATGTTGAAACCCTGCTCCAGCGTTTGCTGCACGCAGCCCCAGTAAATATCATCTAAGGCGCTGGCCTCTAAAGCCGGATTGCGCGCCAGCAGGCTACGCATTAAATGCGCCGAGAGATCTTCCGCACGCACGTGGCGGAACGCGCCCCCTTTGGAACGCCCCATCGGGGTACGAATTGCATCTACAATAACAACCTGTTCCATTGTGACTCCTTAAGCCGTTTTCAGCTCGCCAACCGGACGGGCAGGCTCAACCGGGGGATAGTACGGTTCGTTCTGGCGCGCTTTCTGTTGCAGACCTTCAGGCACGGCATACAGCGAACCGAGGTGCTGATATTGCTGGGCCATATCAAGGTATTTTGCGCTGCCAAGCGTATCCAGCCAGCGGAATGCGCCGCCGTGGAACGGCGGGAAGCCGAGACCGTAAACCAGCGCCATATCGGCTTCCGCCGGGCTGGCAATGATGCCTTCTTCCAGACAGCGCACCACTTCGTTGACCATCGGGATCATCATGCGGGCAATAATCTCGTCATCGCTAAAATCGTGCTTCGCTTTGCTGACGTCGACCAGCAGACTATCGACGGCGTCATCTTCTTCTTTCTTCGGTTTACCTTTGCTGTCTTCTTTATAACGCCAGAAACCGAGGCCGTTTTTCTGCCCGTAACGATTAGCGTCAAACAGCGCGTCGATGGCATCGCGGTAATCTTTCTGCATCCGCTGCGGGAAACCCGCGGCCATAACAGCCTGGGCATGATGCGCAGTATCAATGCCGACCACGTCCAGCAGATAGGCCGGGCCCATCGGCCAGCCGAACTGTTTCTCCATCACTTTATCAACCTTGCGGAAGTCCGCGCCGTCGCGCAGCAGCTGGCTGAATCCGGCGAAGTAGGGGAACAGGACGCGGTTAACAAAGAAGCCGGGGCAGTCGTTGACCACAATCGGTGTTTTACCCATTTTGCTGGCCCAGGCGACCACTTTGGCAATCGTCTGGTCAGAGGTTTTTTCACCGCGAATCACTTCGACCAGCGGCATCCGGTGCACCGGGTTAAAGAAGTGCATACCGCAGAAGTTTTCCGGGCGCTTCAGTACGCTGGCCAGTTCGCTAATCGGAATGGTCGAGGTGTTAGAGGCCAGGACGGTATCCGGAAGAACCTTCTCTTCCGTTTCCGCCAGCACCGCTTTTTTCACTTTTGGATTTTCAACCACCGCTTCGACGATGACATCAGCACGTTCAAAATCGGCGTAATTTAACGTTGGCTGGATAGTGGAAATAATCCCGGCCAGCTTCAGGCCGTTGATTTTGCCGCGCTCAAGCTGCTTGTTCAGCAGTTTGCCAGCTTCATTCATCCCAAGGGTCAACGACTTCTCGTTAATATCCTTCATGATGACCGGCACGCCTTTCCAGGCCGACTGATATGCGATACCGCCGCCCATGATGCCCGCGCCCAGCACGGCTGCCTGCTTCGGCGTCTCGACATCTTTGGTCAGCTTTTTCGCTTTACCTTTCACATATTGATCGTTGAGGAAAATGCCGACCAGCGCGCGTGCCTCGGTGGAGTGGGCCAGTGGGACAAAGCTTTGGTTCTCCAGTTCCAGCGCTTCATCCCGACCATGGCGGGAAGCCGCTTCGATCGTTTTTACGGCGGTGATAGGAGCCGGATAATGTTTCCCTGCCGTCTGCATCACCATGCCTTTGGCGATGGTGAAGCTCATGGTGGCTTCAATTTTACTTAAATGCAGCGGCTCCAGCTTCGGCTGGCGTTTGGCTTTCCAGTCCAGATCGCCGTTGATCGCCTGACGCAGAATGGCAATGGCGCCCTCACGCAGTTTTTCGGTTTTCACTACGCCGTCGACCAGCCCGAGTTTAAGCGCCTGATCGGCGCTGACATCTTTTCCGGCGGCGATAATTTCCAGTGCGCTATCCGCTCCCAGCAGGCGAGGCAGACGTACGGAACCACCAAAGCCTGGCATGATACCCAGTTTGGTTTCCGGCAGGCCGATGCGCAGATCTGGCGTGGCGAGGCGATAATCGGTTGCCAGCACACATTCGCAGCCGCCGCCTAATGCATAACCGTTGACGGCGGAAAGGGTGGGAACCGGGAGATCTTCCAGACGGCAAAAGACGCTGTTCGCAAAACGTAGCCACTGGCTTAACTGCTCCTGCGGGACGAGGAACAGCGAGAGAAATTCGGTGATATCAGCACCCACGATAAAAGCCGCTTTATTTGAACTGAGCAGCAGCCCTTTTAAATCTTTTTGTTGCTCCAGCACGTCCAGCGCCTTGCCAAGGCTGGCAACGGTCGCAGTGTCGAGTTTGTTTACCGAGCCGGGCGCATCGAATACCAGTTCAGCGATGCCGTCTTCCAGCCAGTCAAGGTACAGGGTGTCGCCTTTGTAAAGCATGTCAGTCTCCTGAATCCGCGAAGGGATCTGGTCATACCAGATGAAGCGGAGTGTGGATTTTATGTTAAAAAAATGCAAATTAATCATTAAAAAATTGCTGGCGCGATCACGCTCATGCGAAATCGCCCAGCCTTTGTGAGGTGTGTTAAGATGCAAAGATCAGGGGCTAAATTTTGAAGGATAACGAGATGGATTCACTGGCTACACTTTATAAAAATCATATCGTTACATTGCAGGAGCGTACTCGCGACGTGCTGGCACGCTTTAAGCTTGATGCGCTACTTATTCATTCCGGTGAACTGTTTAATGTCTTCCTTGACGATCACCCGTATCCGTTCAAGGTCAACCCGCAATTCAAAGCATGGGTGCCGGTCACGCAGGTGCCAAACTGCTGGCTACTGGTGGATGGCGTCAATAAACCGAAGCTGTGGTTTTACCTGCCGGTCGATTACTGGCACAACGTGGAGCCGCTGCCGACGTCATTCTGGACAGAAGAAATAGACGTTATTGCGCTCCCGAAAGCGGACGGCATTGGCAGCCAGCTGCCTGCCGCGCGCGGTAATCTGGGTTATATCGGCCCGGTTCCAGAACGCGCGCTAGGGTTGGATATTGCTGCCAGCAATATCAACCCGAAAGGAGTAATCGATTATCTGCATTACCATCGCGCGTATAAGACCGACTATGAACTTGCCTGTATGCGCGAAGCGCAAAAAACGGCGGTTAACGGGCATCGCGCGGCGGAAGAGGCTTTCCGCTCGGGCATGAGCGAATTTGATATCAATATTGCCTATCTGACGGCGACGGGCCATCGCGATATTGACGTGCCTTACAGCAACATCGTCGCGTTAAATGAGCATGCGTCCGTGCTGCATTACACTAAACTCGATCACCATGCGCCCTCTGAAATGCGCAGTTTCTTGCTGGATGCGGGCGCGGAATATAACGGTTATGCGGCTGACCTTACGCGTACCTGGGCGGCGAATAGTGATAACGACTACGCGCAGATGATTAAAGATGTAAATGATGAACAACTGGCGCTGATTGCCACCATGAAAGCGGGCGTTAGCTACGTGGATTATCATCTTCAGTTCCACCAACGCATCGCCAAAATTCTGCGTAAACACCAAATCCTTGTGGATATGAGTGAAGAGGCGCTGGTGGAAAACGATCTGACCGGACCGTTTATGCCGCACGGGATTGGACATCCGCTGGGGTTGCAGGTGCATGATGTCGCCGGTTTTATGCAGGATGATGCCGGTACCCATCTCGCTGCGCCGTCGAAATATCCATATCTGCGCTGCACACGCGTGCTGCAACCAGGCATGGTGCTGACGATTGAGCCGGGGATTTACTTCATCGAATCGCTGTTAGCGCCGTGGCGTGAAGGGCAGTTCAGTAAGCATTTCAACTGGCAGAAAATCGAAGCGCTTAAACCGTTCGGCGGCATTCGTATCGAAGACAACGTGGTGATCCATGAAAACCATGTTGAAAATATGACGCGGGATTTAAAACTGGCGTAATGGACAGTTGGTTAATCCCGGCGGCACCGGTTAGCGTCGTTGAAGAGATCAAAAAAAGCCGCTTCATTACCCTGCTCGCGCATACGGACGGCGTTGAGGCGGCGAAAGCGTTCGTTGAGTCCGTGCGGGCCGCGCATCCGGATGCGCGTCATCATTGCGTAGCGTGGGTGGCCGGTGCGCCGGATGATTCACAGCAGCTTGGCTTTTCAGACGACGGTGAACCAGCGGGAACGGCGGGGAAACCGATGCTCGCGCAATTGATGGGCTGCGGCGTTGGAGAGATTACTGCCGTGGTGGTGCGCTACTATGGCGGCGTTCTTCTCGGAACGGGTGGGCTGGTAAAAGCCTATGGCGGCGGCGTGAGCCAGGCATTGCGGCAGTTAACGACGCAGCGCAAGACGCCATTAACCGAATATACTTTGCAGTGTGAATATAGTCAGTTAGCCGGCATAGAAACCTTGTTAGGGCAATTTGCCGGTAACATCGTCAGCAGCGAGTATCAGGCCGTTGTGGTGCTGCGAGTGGCGCTTCCTTATGCGAAAGTGGATGCATTTTCAGCAAGGCTGGCGGATTTTAGCCGTGGTTCATTGCAATTGTTAGCGATTGAAGAATAATCCCCACCTTATTTTTACTATCACAGGAAGCGGCAGAGATGCATTTTCGCGCCATTACCCGAATCGTTGGACTACTGGTTATCTTGTTTTCGGGGACAATGATCCTCCCCGGACTGGTAGCGCTGATTTATCGCGATGGGGCCGGTCGGGCATTTACCCAGACCTTTTTTGTCGCGCTGGCCATCGGCTCCTTGCTGTGGTGGCCCAACCGTCGGCAAAAAGGCGAGCTAAAGTCGCGGGAAGGGTTTTTGATCGTCGTGCTTTTCTGGACGGTGCTGGGCAGCGTCGGTGCCTTGCCTTTTATCTTCTCGGAACGGCCCAATCTGACCGTTACCGATGCGTTCTTTGAATCTTTCTCCGGCCTTACCACGACGGGGGCAACCACGCTGGTTGGACTGGATTCCTTACCTCACGGTATCCTTTTCTATCGGCAAATGCTGCAATGGTTCGGCGGGATGGGGATCATCGTGCTGGCGGTGGCTATCCTGCCGATCCTTGGGGTCGGGGGAATGCAGCTCTATCGCGCGGAAATGCCCGGACCGCTAAAAGACAATAAGATGCGCCCGCGTATTGCTGAAACGGCGAAAACGCTATGGCTGATTTACGTTTTACTGACGGTGGCGTGCGCGCTGGCGCTGTGGTTTGCCGGGATGCCTGCTTTCGACGCCATTGGACACAGCTTCTCTACCATCGCCATCGGCGGTTTCTCCACCCATGATGCCAGCGTAGGGTACTTTGACAGTCCCACCATCAATACCATTATTGCTATCTTCCTGCTGATCTCCGGCTGTAACTACGGTCTGCACTTTTCCCTGCTAAGCGGGCGGAATTTGAAGGTTTACTGGCGCGATCCGGAATTTCGCATGTTTATTGGCGTCCAGCTGACGCTGGTGGTGATTTGTACCCTGGTGCTGTGGTTTCACGATGTATATAACGCGGCGGTGACCACGCTGAACCAGGCTTTTTTCCAGGTCGTGTCAATGGCAACGACGGCAGGTTTCACGACAGACAGTATTGCCCGCTGGCCGCTGTTTCTGCCAGTGCTGTTGCTGTGCTCGGCTTTTATTGGTGGCTGCGCGGGCTCTACCGGCGGCGGCCTGAAAGTGATCCGTATTCTGCTGCTGTTTAAACAGGGAAACCGGGAGTTGAAACGCCTGGTACATCCGAATGCAGTCTATAGCATAAAATTAGGTAACCGGGCGCTGCCGGAGCGGATCCTCGAAGCGGTGTGGGGTTTTTTCTCCGCTTACGCGCTGGTCTTTATTGTCAGTATGCTGGCGATCATTGCGACCGGCGTGGACGACTTCTCAGCCTTTGCCTCGGTAGTTGCCACACTGAACAATCTCGGACCCGGACTTGGCGTGGTGGCGGATAACTTTGCCAGCATGAACCCGGTCGCGAAATGGATATTGATCGCCAACATGCTATTTGGCCGACTTGAAGTCTTTACGTTACTGGTGCTTTTTACCCCAACGTTCTGGCGTGATTAACTGGAGTATGCATTGAAAACATTGATTCTGTTCTCGACGAGAGATGGACAAACGCGCGAGATCGCTGCTTTTATTGCGTCTGAACTCAAAGAGCAGGGCATCTGGTCTGATTTAATCAATCTTAACCGCACGGATGAAATCGACTGGGCGTTGTATGATCGTGTAGTCATTGGCGCTTCCATTCGTTATGGACATTACCATCCGGCGCTCGACAGTTTTATTAAAAAACATCTGCAGGCGCTTAAGGCGCTGCCCGGCGCTTTCTTCTCGGTGAATCTGGTGGCGCGTAAAGCAGAGAAGCGTACGCCGCAAACCAACAGCTATACCCGCAAGTTTCTCCTCAGCTCGCCGTGGCAGCCAACACTGTGCGCCGTCTTTGCGGGGGCGCTGCGTTATCCGCATTACCGCTGGTATGACCGTATGATGATCCGCCTGATTATGAAGATGACCGGGGGAGAAACGGATACACGCAAAGAAGTCGTCTATACCGACTGGAACCAGGCGGCAGTTTTTGCGCGGGAAATTGCCCAATTATCCGACGATACGTCGCGGAAATAAGCGATAAGAATGAAAAACAGGCAATCGATAAGTTTTTTTAAATTTATGCTTGTCAGCCCGGAATAACTCCCTATAATGCGCCTCCACTGACACGGAACAACGGCAAACAAGCCGACCGGTTAGCGAGGCTCCTCCGGGAACTTCAGCGGAGAAAAGCGAAATTAACGCTTGACTCTGAAGCGGGAAAGCGTAATATGCACACCCCGCGCCGCAGCGAAAAACGAAGCGGCACTGCTCTTTAACAATTTATCAGACAATCTGTGTGGGCACTCGAAGATACGGATTCTTAAATGCCGAAAGGCAAAAAGAAATACCAAGTCTCAGAGTGAACACGTAATTCATTACGAAGTTTAATTCTTTGAGCATCAAACTTAAATTGAAGAGTTTGATCATGGCTCAGATTGAACGCTGGCGGCAGGCCTAACACATGCAAGTCGAACGGTAACAGGAAGCAGCTTGCTGCTTCGCTGACGAGTGGCGGACGGGTGAGTAATGTCTGGGAAACTGCCTGATGGAGGGGGATAACTACTGGAAACGGTAGCTAATACCGCATAACGTCTTCGGACCAAAGAGGGGGACCTTCGGGCCTCTTGCCATCGGATGTGCCCAGATGGGATTAGCTGGTTGGTGGGGTAACGGCTCACCAAGGCGACGATCCCTAGCTGGTCTGAGAGGATGACCAGCCACACTGGAACTGAGACACGGTCCAGACTCCTACGGGAGGCAGCAGTGGGGAATATTGCACAATGGGCGCAAGCCTGATGCAGCCATGCCGCGTGTATGAAGAAGGCCTTCGGGTTGTAAAGTACTTTCAGCGGGGAGGAAGGCGATGTGGTTAATAACCACGTTGATTGACGTTACCCGCAGAAGAAGCACCGGCTAACTCCGTGCCAGCAGCCGCGGTAATACGGAGGGTGCAAGCGTTAATCGGAATTACTGGGCGTAAAGCGCACGCAGGCGGTCTGACAAGTCGGATGTGAAATCCCCGGGCTCAACCCGGGAACTGCATTCGAAACTGTCAGACTGGAGTCTTGTAGAGGGGGGTAGAATTCCAGGTG
This sequence comes from Superficieibacter sp. HKU1, assembly GCF_029319185.1. Lineage (NCBI taxonomy): Bacteria > Pseudomonadati > Pseudomonadota > Gammaproteobacteria > Enterobacterales > Enterobacteriaceae > Superficieibacter > Superficieibacter sp. HKU1. Next base: position 4,544,866 of record NZ_CP119754.1, on the reverse strand, counting down.
TAGCGGTGAAATGCGTAGAGATCTGGAGGAATACCGGTGGCGAAGGCGGCCCCCTGGACAAAGACTGACGCTCAGGTGCGAAAGCGTGGGGAGCAAACAGGATTAGATACCCTGGTAGTCCACGCCGTAAACGATGTCGACTTGGAGGTTGTGCCCTTGAGGCGTGGCTTCCGGAGCTAACGCGTTAAGTCGACCGCCTGGGGAGTACGGCCGCAAGGTTAAAACTCAAATGAATTGACGGGGGCCCGCACAAGCGGTGGAGCATGTGGTTTAATTCGATGCAACGCGAAGAACCTTACCTGGTCTTGACATCCACGGAAGAATCCAGAGATGGATTTGTGCCTTCGGGAACCGTGAGACAGGTGCTGCATGGCTGTCGTCAGCTCGTGTTGTGAAATGTTGGGTTAAGTCCCGCAACGAGCGCAACCCTTATCCTTTGTTGCCAGCGGTCCGGCCGGGAACTCAAAGGAGACTGCCAGTGATAAACTGGAGGAAGGTGGGGATGACGTCAAGTCATCATGGCCCTTACGACCAGGGCTACACACGTGCTACAATGGCATATACAAAGAGAAGCGACCTCGCGAGAGCAAGCGGACCTCATAAAGTATGTCGTAGTCCGGATCGGAGTCTGCAACTCGACTCCGTGAAGTCGGAATCGCTAGTAATCGTGGATCAGAATGCCACGGTGAATACGTTCCCGGGCCTTGTACACACCGCCCGTCACACCATGGGAGTGGGTTGCAAAAGAAGTAGGTAGCTTAACCTCCGGGAGGGCGCTTACCACTTTGTGATTCATGACTGGGGTGAAGTCGTAACAAGGTAACCGTAGGGGAACCTGCGGTTGGATCACCTCCTTACCTTAAAGAAACGTTCTTTGTAGTGCTCACACAGATTGTCTGATGAAAAAGTATCGAGCAAACAGTATCAGAGTCCCCATCGTCTAGAGGCCCAGGACACTGCCCTTTCACGGCTGTAACAGGGGTTCGAATCCCCTTGGGGACGCCATACCGGATAATGAGTGAAAGACATTATCCCTGAATATCTTAAAGATGACTTTCGAGTCATGTTTAAGATATTGCTCTTTAAAAATCTGGATCAAGCTGAAAATTGAAAAACACTGAACAACGCGAGTTGTTCGTGGGTCTCTCAAATTTTCGCAACACGAAGTGAAACAGCTTCGGGTTGTGAGGTTAAGCGACTAAGCGTACACGGTGGATGCCCTGGCAGTCAGAGGCGATGAAGGGCGTGCTAATCTGCGATAAGCGCCGGTAAGGTGATATGAACCGTTATACCCGGCGATACCCGAATGGGGAAACCCAGTGCAATCCGTTGCACTATCATGTCATGAATACATAGTGGCATGAGGCGAACCGGGGGAACTGAAACATCTAAGTACCCCGAGGAAAAGAAATCAACCGAGATTCCCCCAGTAGCGGCGAGCGAACGGGGAGGAGCCCGGAGTCTGAATCAGCGTGTGTGGTAGTGGAACGGTCTGGAAAGTCCGGCGGTACAGGGTGATAGTCCCGTACACAAAATCACACACACTGTGAACTCGAAGAGTAGGGCGGGACACGTGGTATCCTGTCTGAATATGGGGGGACCATCCTCCAAGGCTAAATACTCCTGACTGACCGATAGTGAACCAGTACCGTGAGGGAAAGGCGAAAAGAACCCCGGCGAGGGGAGTGAAAAAGAACCTGAAACCGTGTACGTACAAGCAGTGGGAGCCTCCTTGTGGGGTGACTGCGTACCTTTTGTATAATGGGTCAGCGACTTATATTCTGTAGCAAGGTTAACCGTATAGGGGAGCCGGAGGGAAACCGAGTCTTAATTGGGCGTTAAGTTGCAGGGTATAGACCCGAAACCCGGTGATCTAGCCATGGGCAGGTTGAAGGTTGGGTAACACTAACTGGAGGACCGAACCGACTAATGTTGAAAAATTAGCGGATGACCTGTGGCTGGGGGTGAAAGGCCAATCAAACCGGGAGATAGCTGGTTCTCCCCGAAAGCTATTTAGGTAGCGCCTCGTGAACTCATCTTCGGGGGTAGAGCACTGTTTCGGCCAGGGGGTCATCCCGACTTACCGATCCGATGCAAACTGCGAATACCGAAGAATGTTATCACGGGAGACACACGGCGGGTGCTAACGTCCGTCGTGAAGAGGGAAACAACCCAGACCGCCAGCTAAGGTCCCAAAGTCATGGTTAAGTGGGAAACGATGTGGGAAGGCCCAGACAGCCAGGATGTTGGCTTAGAAGCAGCCATCATTTAAAGAAAGCGTAATAGCTCACTGGTCGAGTCGGCCTGCGCGGAAGATGTAACGGGGCTAAACCATGCACCGAAGCTGCGGCAGCGACGCTTATGCGTTGTTGGGTAGGGGAGCGTTCTGTAAGCCGTTGAAGGTGGCCTGTGAGGGCTGCTGGAGGTATCAGAAGTGCGAATGCTGACATAAGTAACGATAATGCGGGTGAAAAACCCGCACGCCGGAAGACCAAGGGTTCCTGTCCAACGTTAATCGGGGCAGGGTGAGTCGACCCCTAAGGCGAGGCCGAAAGGCGTAGTCGATGGGAAACGGGTTAATATTCCCGTACTTGGTGTTACTGCGAAGGGGGGACGGAGAAGGCTATGTCGGCCGGGCGACGGTTGTCCCGGTTTAAGCGTGAAGGTGGTGCGACCAGGTAAATCCGGTTGCGCATTAACACTGAGGCGTGATGACGAGGCACTACGGTGCTGAAGTGACAAATGCCCTGCTTCCAGGAAAAGCCTCTAAGCATCAGGTAACACGAAATCGTACCCCAAACCGACACAGGTGGTCAGGTAGAGAATACCAAGGCGCTTGAGAGAACCCGGGTGAAGGAACTAGGCAAAATGGTGCCGTAACTTCGGGAGAAGGCACGCTGGTGCGTAGGTGAAGTGACTTGCTCACGGAGCTGAAACCAGTCGAAGATACCAGCTGGCTGCAACTGTTTATTAAAAACACAGCACTGTGCAAACACGAAAGTGGACGTATACGGTGTGACGCCTGCCCGGTGCCGGAAGGTTAATTGATGGGGTTATCGCAAGAGAAGCTCCTGATCGAAGCCCCGGTAAACGGCGGCCGTAACTATAACGGTCCTAAGGTAGCGAAATTCCTTGTCGGGTAAGTTCCGACCTGCACGAATGGCGTAATGATGGCCAGGCTGTCTCCACCCGGGACTCAGTGAAATTGAACTCGCTGTGAAGATGCAGTGTACCCGCGGCAAGACGGAAAGACCCCGTGAACCTTTACTATAGCTTGACACTGAACACTGGTCCTTGATGTGTAGGATAGGTGGGAGGCTTTGAAGTGTGGACGCCAGTCTGCATGGAGCCGTCCTTGAAATACCACCCTTTAATGGCTGGTGTTCTAACGTGGACCCGTAATCCGGGTTGCGGACAGTGTCTGGTGGGTAGTTTGACTGGGGCGGTCTCCTCCTAAAGCGTAACGGAGGAGCACGAAGGTCAGCTAATCCTGGTCGGACATCAGGAGGTTAGTGCAATGGCATAAGCTGGCTTGACTGCGAGCGTGACGGCGCGAGCAGGTGCGAAAGCAGGTCATAGTGATCCGGTGGTTCTGAATGGAAGGGCCATCGCTCAACGGATAAAAGGTACTCCGGGGATAACAGGCTGATACCGCCCAAGAGTTCATATCGACGGCGGTGTTTGGCACCTCGATGTCGGCTCATCACATCCTGGGGCTGAAGTAGGTCCCAAGGGTATGGCTGTTCGCCATTTAAAGTGGTACGCGAGCTGGGTTTAGAACGTCGTGAGACAGTTCGGTCCCTATCTGCCGTGGGCGCTGGAGAACTGAGGGGGGCTGCTCCTAGTACGAGAGGACCGGAGTGGACGCATCACTGGTGTTCGGGTTGTCATGCCAATGGCACTGCCCGGTAGCTAAATGCGGAAGAGATAAGTGCTGAAAGCATCTAAGCACGAAACTTGCCCCGAGATGAGTTCTCCCTGAGACTTTAAGTCTCCTGAAGGAACGTTGAAGACGACGACGTTGATAGGCCGGGTGTGTAAGCGCAGCGATGCGTTGAGCTAACCGGTACTAATGAACCGTGAGGCTTAACCTTACAACGCCGAAGCTGTTTTGGCGATTTGAGAGAGATTTTCAGCCTGAACCAGATTAATCAGTGTGCGGAATGCACCCTGGTAAACAGAATTTGCCTGGCGGCAACAGCGCGGTGGTCCCACCTGACCCCATGCCGAACTCAGAAGTGAAACGCCGTAGCGCCGATGGTAGTGTGGGGTCTCCCCATGCGAGAGTAGGGAACTGCCAGGCATCAAATCAGCAGAAGCCCATCCTGACGGATGGGCTTTTTGCGTTCTGCGTTTATTGACTTCTCTCTCCTCTATAACTACAAGCCATACTCCTGCATATACGGTAAACTAGCCGTGATTTTGCATCAGGATAGCGTCTATGAATCACTCCCTTAAGCCCTGGAATACCTTTGGCATCGATCAACCTGCAAGCGAGATCGTCTGCGCCGAAAATGAACAACAACTCTTAAACGCATGGCATAAAGCAATGCAACAGCAGCACCCTGTACTGATATTGGGAGAGGGCAGCAATGTGCTGTTTCTTGCCTCCTTTCGCGGTACAGTCATCGTCAATCGTATCAAAGGGATTAACATCACAGAGCAGCACGATGCATGGCATATACATGTTGGGGCAGGGGAGAACTGGCATCAACTGGTGCAATATACTCTGCAACACCGCATGCCCGGCCTGGAAAATCTGGCCATGATCCCAGGCTGTGTTGGCTCTTCACCTATCCAGAATATTGGCGCTTATGGCGTTGAATTACAGCGCGTCTGCGAGTATGTCGACTGTATTGAACTGGCTACCGGCCAGGCTTCACGCCTTAACGCCGCAGAGTGCCGATTTGGCTATCGCGATAGTATCTTTAAACATGAATATCAGGATCGTTACGCTATCGTCGCGGTGGGGTTGCGTTTGCCAAAGTTATGGCAACCTGTTTTAACCTACGGTGATTTAGCACGCCTGGATCCCGAAATGGTAACGCCTCAACAGGTCTACGAAGCCGTCTGCCATATGCGCACCACCAAATTACCGGATCCTAACGTTAATGGTAACGCTGGTAGCTTCTTTAAAAACCCGGTAATCAGCAGTACGCAAGCCCAGGCATTGCTGGCGCACTTCCCGGATGCCCCGCATTATCCGCAGGCAGACGGTTCCGTCAAACTTGCCGCAGGATGGCTTATCGATCGGTGCCAGCTTAAAGGAACGCAAATCGGTGGGGCGATGGTTCACAAACAGCAAGCGTTAGTGCTCATTAACACCGGCAATGCGCTTAGCGAAGACGTTGTCCATCTGGCACACCATGTCCGACAACGGGTAGGTGAAAAATTTAACGTATGGCTTGAACCTGAAGTGCGCTTTATTGGCAGTCATGGGGAAGTCAGTGCCGTGGAGACTATCGCGTGAAAGATAATACTATTCCGTTAACGTTAATCTCTATCTTATCCGATGGCGACTTTCACTCAGGCGAGCAGTTGGGTGAACGCCTGGGCATGAGCCGTGCAGCCATTAACAAACATATTCAAACGCTGCGCGACTGGGGTGTCGATGTCTTTACCGTACCAGGCAAAGGCTACAGCCTTCCTGAACCCATCCAGTTATTAGATGAACAACTGATCCGCAGCCAAATTGAGTATGGTTCGGTGGCGGTATTACCGGTTATTGATTCCACTAACCAGTATCTCCTCGACCGCATTAGTGAATTACACTCGGGAGATGCCTGCATTGCTGAATATCAGCAGGCGGGCCGTGGACGCCGCGGTCGTAAATGGTTTTCACCTTTCGGCGCGAACCTCTATCTTTCGATGTACTGGCGGCTGGAACAGGGACCTGCCGCAGCAATTGGTCTGAGCCTGGTCATTGGCATTGTTATGGCTGAAGTGCTACACGATCTGGGCGCAACTCAGGTACGGGTAAAATGGCCTAATGACCTTTACCTTCAGGATCGCAAATTGTCAGGTATTCTGGTTGAGCTCACCGGTAAAACGGGTGATGCTGCACAGATTGTCATTGGCGCTGGTATCAACATGGCGATGCGCCGGGTTGAGGAAGAGGTGGTCAATCAGGGCTGGATCACTCTACAGGAAGCCGGGATCGCAATCGATCGTAATGCCCTTGCCATTCGATTAATCAAAGAGCTAAGAACCTCTTTAAAGCTTTTTGAACTGGAAGGGCTAACGCCTTATCTTTCCCGCTGGGAAAAGTTAGATAATTTTATCAATCGACAGGTAAAACTCATTATTGGCGACAGAGAAATCATCGGTATTTCTCGCGGAATAAATGCGCAGGGCGCACTCATGCTTGAACAAAATGGGGAAATTAAACCGTGGATGGGAGGAGAAATTTCTCTGCGCAGCGCCGAATAAAAAAGGGAGCAATGGCTCCCTTTTCCTATTTACGTAATCGAACCTGCCTGACGGCATGATTAGCGCTTTTGGTCATAATCAGGCTCGCTCGTTCACGGGTGGGAAGAATATTTTCTTTTAAATTCAATCCATTGATTTCCTTCCATAAAGATGTAGCTACCTTCACAGCTTCTTCTTCTGATAACTTCGCATAGTTATGAAAATAGGAATCTGGATCGGTAAAAGCGCCTTCACGGAATTTCAGGAAGCGATTAATATACCAGGTCTGTAATAATTCTTCCGGTGCATCAACGTAAATAGAAAAATCCACGAAATCAGAAACAAATACATGATGTGGATCGTGTGGATAGTCCATTCCACTCTGCAATACATTTAATCCTTCGAGAATTAATATATCGGGCTGAGAAACATTTTTATCCCCATCGGGGATCACATCATAAATAAGATGCGAATAGACCGGAGCAGTGGCATTCGGTACCCCTGATTTGATATCAGAAACAAACTTAACCAGCCGGTGCATATCATAGGACTGAGGAAAGCCTTTCTTCTTCATTATCCCGCGATCTTTAAGCACCTGGTTTGGATGCAGAAAGCCGTCCGTAGTGATGAGTTCTACGCGGCGATGTTCCGGCCAGCGGCTCAACAGTGCCTGGAGTACGCGCGCAGTAGTACTTTTACCCACTGCGACACTGCCGGCGATACTAATGATATAGGGAATTCGTTGCCCGTCGGTTCCAAGAAATTGCTCAAGCACGGCCTGGCGGCGCAGGTTGGAACTAATGTAAAAATTGAGCAAACGCGACAGGGGCAGATAGATCTCAGCCACTTCTTCCAGAGAAAGGTCTTCATTAATCCCTTTCAGGCGGGCGATCTCACCCTCAGTCAGCGTCATCGGAACGGAGTCACGAAGCGCGGCCCACTGGCGGCGGTCAAATTCCATATAAGGTGTCGTTAACGCGTGTTCTTTTTTGCTCATAACATGTTTCTCGCTGCCCTCCCGTCCTCTTAAATGACCAGGGAACGAAGGCGCGGCACATTTCAGTTAATTTACACAATGGGCAGGAGGTTAACACCAGATGAAAGGGAAGATAAGAAAAAATCGCCTGAAGCCGTCCAAACTCCGATGTAAAAACAGCCGCGTACGTTGTCTACAAGCCTGAGAAATGATGCAACCAGGACGATGAACCGATGAAATAATGTGCTGCAATGAGCGAATTTACACCACATTTGCCCACGTGCGCACAAAATGTGAGCGATAGAACGATTTATGCAAATTTTTAGTTGCATGCAGGCGCAGGTCTACCTAGAATGCGCGCTACTTGATGCCGACTTAGCTCAGTAGGTAGAGCAACTGACTTGTAATCAGTAGGTCACCAGTTCGATTCCGGTAGTCGGCACCATCAAGCCCGGTGGGGTTCCCGAGCGGCCAAAGGGAGCAGACTGTAAATCTGCCGTCACAGACTTCGAAGGTTCGAATCCTTCCCCCACCACCATTTCTGGCAACGCTTAGCGTCGCCTGAGTTGGTTCAGTGAAATGAACCGGCTCAAACAGAAAGAACTGGGTAGCCGAGTTTCAGGATGCGGGCATCGTATAATGGCTATTACCTCAGCCTTCCAAGCTGATGATGCGGGTTCGATTCCCGCTGCCCGCTCCAGACGTGCTGATATGGCTCAGTTGGTAGAGCGCACCCTTGGTAAGGGTGAGGTCCCCAGTTCGACTCTGGGTATCAGCACCACTTCTTTATCTCTCCTCCCCTGTTTCTCTTCTGTTATTTCATTCAACAAGTCGGGCGTGTTGCCTGGTTGATGTGGTGATATCACCGATTTATCCGTGTCTTAGAGGGACAATCGATGTCTAAAGAAAAGTTTGAACGTACAAAACCGCACGTCAACGTCGGTACTATCGGCCACGTTGACCATGGTAAAACAACGCTGACCGCTGCAATCACTACCGTACTGGCGAAAACCTACGGCGGTGCTGCTCGCGCATTCGACCAGATCGATAACGCACCGGAAGAAAAAGCTCGTGGTATCACCATCAACACTTCTCACGTTGAATATGACACCCCGACTCGCCACTACGCGCACGTAGACTGCCCGGGCCACGCCGACTATGTTAAAAACATGATCACCGGTGCTGCGCAGATGGACGGCGCGATCCTGGTTGTTGCTGCGACTGACGGCCCGATGCCGCAGACCCGTGAGCACATCCTGCTGGGTCGTCAGGTAGGCGTTCCGTACATCATCGTGTTCCTGAACAAATGCGACATGGTTGATGACGAAGAGCTGCTGGAACTGGTAGAAATGGAAGTTCGTGAACTTCTGTCCCAGTACGACTTCCCGGGCGACGACACGCCGATCGTTCGTGGTTCTGCTCTGAAAGCGCTGGAAGGCGAAGCAGAGTGGGAAGAAAAAATCATCGAACTGGCTGGCTACCTGGATTCTTACATCCCGGAACCAGAGCGTGCGATTGACAAGCCGTTCCTGCTGCCGATCGAAGACGTATTCTCCATCTCCGGCCGTGGTACCGTTGTTACCGGTCGTGTAGAGCGCGGTATCATCAAAGTGGGTGAAGAAGTTGAAATCGTGGGTATCAAAGATACTGCGAAATCCACCTGTACCGGCGTTGAAATGTTCCGCAAACTGCTGGACGAAGGTCGTGCAGGCGAGAACTGTGGTGTTCTGCTGCGTGGTATCAAGCGTGAAGAAATCCAGCGTGGCCAGGTTCTGGCTAAGCCGGGTTCAATCAAGCCGCACACCAAGTTTGAATCTGAAGTGTACATCCTGTCCAAAGATGAAGGCGGCCGTCATACTCCGTTCTTCAAAGGCTACCGTCCGCAGTTCTACTTCCGTACAACTGACGTGACTGGCACCATCGAACTGCCGGAAGGCGTAGAGATGGTAATGCCGGGCGACAACATCAAAATGGTTGTTACCCTGATCCACCCGATCGCGATGGACGACGGTCTGCGTTTCGCAATCCGTGAAGGCGGCCGTACCGTTGGCGCGGGCGTTGTTGCTAAAGTTCTCGGTTAATCGCTGATAACATTTGACGCAATGCGCAATAAAAGGGCATCATTTGATGCCCTTTTTGCACGCTTTCGAACCAGAACCTGGCTCATCAGTGATTTTTTAGGTCATAATCATTGCTGAGACAGGCTCTGTAGAGGGCGTTTGAGGATGTATATAGCGCCGAAACGCAGCAGCGCCTTTCGGTTTGGCTCGCCTCGCTTACGCGGGGTGAAAATGTTTGTCTGAATTCTGGTGACAGGTTGGTTTATGAGTGCGAATACCGAAGCTCAAGGGAGCGGGCGCGGCCTGGAAGCGATGAAGTGGGTGGTTGTTGCTGTATTGCTCATCGTAGCTATCGTCGGCAACTATCTTTATCGTGACATGATGCTGCCGCTACGCGCGCTGGCAGTAGTAATTCTTATTGCTGCAGCGGGTGGTGTCGCGCTGTTGACAACGAAAGGCAAGGCGACCGTCGCTTTTGCCCGCGAAGCGAGAACCGAAGTCCGTAAGGTGATTTGGCCAACTCGTCAGGAAACGTTACACACTACGTTAATCGTGGCTGCAGTGACTGCTGTCATGTCGCTGATCCTGTGGGGGCTGGATGGTATTCTGGTCCGCCTGGTATCCTTTATCACTGGCCTGAGGTTCTGAGATGTCTGAAGCTCCTAAAAAGCGCTGGTACGTCGTTCAGGCGTTTTCCGGTTTTGAAGGCCGCGTAGCTACATCGCTGCGTGAGCATATCAAATTACACAATATGGAAGAGTTGTTTGGTGAAGTCATGGTCCCGACCGAAGAAGTGGTCGAAATCCGTGGCGGCCAGCGTCGCAAAAGCGAGCGCAAATTCTTCCCGGGCTACGTGCTGGTTCAGATGGTGATGAACGACGCGAGCTGGCACCTGGTGCGTAGCGTACCGCGTGTAATGGGTTTCATTGGTGGCACCTCTGACCGTCCTGCGCCAATCAGCGACAAAGAAGTTGATGCGATCATGAATCGCCTGCAACAGGTTGGCGATAAACCACGGCCGAAAACGCTGTTCGAACCGGGCGAAATGGTTCGCGTCAGCGATGGTCCGTTTGCTGACTTTAACGGCGTGGTTGAAGAAGTTGACTACGAGAAGTCTCGTCTGAAGGTCTCTGTTTCTATCTTTGGTCGTGCGACTCCGGTAGAGCTGGACTTCGCGCAGGTTGAAAAAGCGTAAGCAGGCGATCAAAAAAGCGACGATCTAATCGTTGCACAGGGCGCGAAATTGACATACAATTTCGCGCCTTTTGTTTTTATGGGCCTTGTGCCCGTAGAGCGTATTTATCACGGGGAGCCGTTACTTACACAAAATCATTCAGGTTGCATCAAGGCGGCAACTGAGCGAAAACCAGGAGCTTACATAAGTAAGTGACAGGTTTGAGAGAAGGCAGCCAACGCAGAGGCGGCCTGAAGGATGAAGTGTAAAGGCGCTATTACCCAATTTGAGGAATTTAGAATGGCTAAGAAAGTACAAGCCTACGTCAAGCTGCAGGTTGCAGCTGGTATGGCAAACCCGAGTCCGCCGGTTGGTCCAGCACTGGGTCAGCAGGGCGTGAACATCATGGAATTCTGCAAAGCGTTCAACGCAAAAACAGATTCTATGGAAAAAGGTCTGCCGATTCCGGTTGTTATCACCGTTTACGCTGACCGTTCTTTCACCTTCATTACCAAAACGCCTCCGGCAGCAGTTCTGCTGAAGAAAGCGGCTGGTATTAAGTCTGGTTCCGGTAAGCCGAACAAAGACAAAGTAGGTAAAATTTCCCGCGCTCAGCTGCAGGAAATCGCGCAGACCAAAGCTGCCGACATGACTGGTGCCGATGTTGAAGCGATGACTCGCTCCATCGAAGGTACTGCACGTTCCATGGGCCTGGTAGTGGAGGATTAAGAAATGGCTAAACTGACCAAGCGCATGCGTGTGATCCGTGAGAAAGTTGATGCGACCAAGCAGTATGACATCAACGAAGCTATTGCTCTGCTGAAAGAGCTGGCCACCGCTAAATTCAACGAAAGCGTTGACGTTGCTGTTAACCTCGGCATCGACGCTCGTAAATCTGACCAGAACGTACGTGGTGCAACTGTACTGCCGCACGGTACTGGCCGTTCCGTTCGCGTAGCCGTATTTACCCAGGGCGCAAACGCTGAAGCTGCTAAAGCTGCTGGCGCTGAACTGGTAGGTATGGAAGATCTGGCTGACCAGATCAAAAAAGGCGAAATGAACTTTGACGTCGTAATTGCTTCTCCGGATGCAATGCGCGTTGTTGGCCAGCTGGGCCAGGTTCTGGGTCCGCGTGGCCTGATGCCTAACCCGAAAGTCGGTACTGTAACCCCGAACGTTGCTGAAGCGGTTAAGAACGCTAAAGCAGGTCAGGTTCGTTATCGTAACGACAAAAACGGCATCATCCACACTACCATCGGTAAAGTGGATTTTGACGCTGACAAACTGAAAGAAAACCTGGAATCCCTGCTGGTTGCGCTGAAAAAAGCCAAACCGACTCAGGCGAAAGGCGTGTACATCAAGAAAATCAGCGTGTCCACCACCATGGGTGCTGGCGTTGCCGTTGATCAAGCTGGTCTGAGCGCTTCTGCAAATAGCTAAGATTAGCTTTACGTGGGCGGTGGATTTGTCTACAATCTTCGCCCACGATTCCTCTAACTTCGGTTAGGGGACAATAGATTTGTTCGTTGGAGCCTGGCCTATCCAGGCCTCCGTCGAAGACCGCAGGTGTTTCGTATGAGACTTAATGCCCTGCGTAGACGGTGACAGAACGCTAAGATTATTTCTGATACTCTGGCTTGTTTCTGCTCACCGTATTTAGACGCTCTTCTCGTTGGGGAGAGTGAAGTGAGTTCCAGAGCATGAGCTCTGGCAAACATCCAGGAGCAAAGCTAATGGCTTTAAATCTTCAAGACAAACAAGCGATTGTTGCTGAAGTCAGCGAAGTAGCCAAAGGCGCGCTGTCTGCAGTAGTTGCGGATTCCCGTGGCGTCACTGTAGACAAAATGACTGAACTGCGTAAAGCAGGTCGCGAAGCTGGCGTATACATGCGTGTTGTTCGTAACACCCTGCTGCGTCGTGCTGTTGAAGGTACTCAGTTTGAGTGCCTGAAAGATGCGTTTGTTGGTCCGACCCTGATTGCATACTCTATGGAACACCCGGGCGCTGCTGCTCGTCTGTTCAAAGAGTTCGCGAAAGCGAATGCAAAATTTGAGGTCAAAGCCGCAGCCTTTGAAGGTGAGTTGATCCCGGCATCGCAAATCGATCGCCTGGCAACCCTGCCGACCTACGAAGAAGCAATTGCACGCCTGATGGCAACCATGAAAGAAGCTTCGGCTGGCAAACTGGTTCGTACTCTGGCTGCTGTACGCGATGCGAAAGAAGCGGCTTAATCGCCACTATCTTTATCAAGCATCTGCTTACGTATAAACTTATTCTGATTTTCAGGAACAATTTAAATGTCTATCACTAAAGATCAAATCATTGAAGCAGTATCCGCTATGTCCGTAATGGACGTTGTAGAACTGATCTCTGCAATGGAAGAAAAATTCGGTGTTTCTGCTGCTGCCGCTGTAGCTGTAGCTGCTGGCCCGGCTGAAGCTGCTGAAGAAAAAACTGAGTTCGACGTAATTCTGAAAGGTATTGGCGCGAACAAAGTTGCAGTCATCAAAGCAGTACGTGGCGCAACTGGTCTGGGTCTGAAAGAAGCTAAAGACCTGGTAGAATCTGCTCCGGCCGCTCTGAAAGAAGGCGTGAGCAAAGATGACGCTGAAGCACTGAAAAAATCTCTGGAAGAAGCTGGCGCTGAAGTTGAAGTTAAATAAGCCAACCTTTCCGGTTGCAGCCTGAGAAATCAGGCTGATGGCTGGTGACTTTTTAGTCACCAGCCTTTTTGCGCTGTAAGGCACTAGTAGCATTTCACACTGTTTGACTACTGGTTGTCCTGACAATGCTTGTTTCTATCGACGCCTTAATATACTGCGACAGAGCGTCTGTTCTGTGTAAATCGCAATGAAATGGTTTAAGCGTGATAGCAACAGGCATTGCGGAAAGTGTTCCATTTTCCGGTCAACAAAATAGTGTTGCATAAACTGCCCCTTTGCTGGGCAGCGTGGGTCGACTTGTCAGCGAGCTGAGGAACCCTAATGGTTTACTCCTATACCGAGAAAAAACGTATTCGTAAGGATTTTGGAAAGCGTCCGCAGGTTCTGGACATTCCTTATCTCCTTTCCATCCAGCTTGACTCGTTTCAGAAGTTCATCGAGCAAGATCCTGAAGGGCAGTATGGTCTGGAAGCCGCATTCCGTTCCGTATTCCCGATTGCCAGCTATAGCGGTAATTCTGAGCTACAGTACGTCAGCTATCGCCTGGGCGAGCCAGTATTTGACGTGCAGGAATGTCAGATCCGTGGCGTGACCTATTCGGCACCGCTGCGCGTAAAATTGCGTCTGGTGATCTACGAACGTGAAGCGCCGGAAGGCACCGTTAAAGACATCAAAGAACAAGAAGTGTACATGGGCGAAATTCCGCTCATGACCGACAACGGTACCTTTGTCATCAACGGTACTGAGCGTGTTATCGTTTCTCAGCTGCACCGTAGCCCTGGCGTCTTCTTTGACTCCGACAAAGGCAAAACCCACTCTTCGGGTAAAGTGCTGTATAACGCGCGTATCATTCCTTACCGTGGTTCCTGGCTGGACTTCGAATTCGATCCGAAGGACAACCTGTTCGTACGTATTGACCGTCGCCGCAAACTGCCTGCGACTATCATTCTGCGCGCGCTGAACTACACCACTGAGCAGATTCTGGATCTGTTCTTTGAAAAAGTCATTTTTGAAATCCGCGATAACAAGCTGCAGATGGAACTGGTGCCTGAACGCCTGCGTGGTGAAACGGCCTCCTTTGACATTGAAGCTAATGGCAAGATTTACGTTGAAAAAGCGCGCCGTATTACCGCACGCCATATTCGTCAGCTGGAAAAAGACGATATCAAACATATCGAAGTTCCGGTTGAGTACATCGCAGGTAAAGTCGCGGCTAAAGACTACGTTGACGAATCCACTGGTGAACTGATTTGCCCGGCGAACATGGAGCTGAGCCTCGATCTGCTGGCTAAGCTGAGCCAGGCTGGTCACAAGCGTATCGAAACGCTGTTCACCAACGATCTGGATCACGGGGCGTATATTTCTGAAACGGTTCGCGTCGACCCGACTAATGATCGCCTGAGCGCGCTGGTAGAAATCTACCGTATGATGCGCCCTGGCGAGCCGCCGACACGTGAAGCGGCTGAAAGCCTGTTTGAGAACCTGTTCTTCTCTGAAGACCGCTACGATCTGTCTGCGGTAGGCCGTATGAAGTTCAACCGCTCTCTGCTGCGCGATGAAATCGAAGGCTCTGGTATCCTGAGCAAAGACGACATCATCGAAGTCATGAGAAAGCTCATCGGTATCCGTAACGGTATCGGCGAAGTTGATGACATCGACCACCTCGGCAACCGTCGTATCCGTTCCGTTGGCGAAATGGCGGAAAACCAGTTCCGCGTTGGCCTGGTTCGCGTAGAGCGTGCGGTGAAAGAGCGTCTGTCTCTGGGCGATCTGGATACCCTGATGCCTCAGGATATGATCAACGCCAAACCGATTTCTGCGGCAGTGAAAGAGTTCTTTGGTTCCAGCCAGCTGTCTCAGTTTATGGACCAGAACAACCCGCTGTCTGAGATTACGCACAAACGTCGTATCTCCGCACTCGGCCCAGGCGGTTTGACCCGTGAACGCGCAGGCTTCGAAGTTCGAGACGTACACCCGACGCACTACGGTCGCGTATGTCCTATCGAAACGCCTGAAGGTCCGAACATCGGTCTGATCAACTCCCTGTCCGTGTACGCACAGACTAACGAATACGGTTTCCTCGAAACGCCGTATCGTAAAGTGACCGACGGTGTCGTAACCGATGAAATTCACTACCTGTCTGCTATCGAAGAAGGCAACTACGTTATCGCTCAGGCGAACTCCAACCTGGATGACGAAGGCCACTTTGTAGAAGATCTGGTTACCTGCCGTAGCAAAGGCGAATCCAGCTTGTTCAGCCGCGACCAGGTTGACTACATGGACGTATCCACTCAGCAGGTGGTTTCCGTCGGTGCGTCCCTGATCCCGTTCCTGGAACACGATGACGCCAACCGTGCATTGATGGGTGCGAACATGCAACGTCAGGCGGTTCCAACGCTGCGCGCTGATAAGCCGCTGGTGGGTACCGGTATGGAACGTGCTGTTGCCGTTGACTCCGGTGTTACGGCAGTTGCTAAGCGTGGCGGTACCGTACAGTACGTCGATGCATCCCGTATCGTTATCAAAGTTAACGAAGACGAGATGTATCCGGGCGAAGCGGGTATCGACATCTATAACCTGACCAAATACACCCGTTCTAACCAGAACACCTGTATTAACCAGATGCCGTGTGTGTCTCTGGGTGAGCCAATTGAGCGCGGCGACGTGCTGGCAGATGGCCCGTCTACCGACCTCGGTGAACTGGCGCTCGGTCAGAACATGCGCGTAGCGTTCATGCCGTGGAACGGTTACAACTTCGAAGACTCCATCCTCGTTTCCGAGCGTGTGGTTCAGGAAGACCGTTTCACCACCATCCATATTCAGGAACTGGCATGTGTGTCCCGTGACACCAAGCTGGGGCCAGAAGAGATCACCGCTGACATCCCGAACGTGGGTGAAGCTGCGCTCTCCAAACTGGATGAATCCGGTATCGTTTACATTGGTGCGGAAGTCACCGGTGGCGACATCCTGGTAGGTAAGGTAACGCCGAAAGGTGAAACCCAGCTGACGCCAGAAGAGAAGCTGCTGCGTGCGATCTTCGGTGAGAAAGCGTCTGACGTTAAAGACTCTTCTCTGCGCGTACCAAACGGTGTTTCCGGTACGATCATCGACGTTCAGGTCTTTACCCGCGATGGCGTGGAAAAAGACAAACGTGCGCTGGAAATCGAAGAGATGCAGCTCAAGCAGGCCAAAAAAGACCTGTCTGAAGAACTGCAGATCCTGGAAGCCGGCCTGTTCAGTCGTATCTACGCGGTGCTGGTTGCCGGTGGCGTTGAAGCTGACAAGCTCGACAAACTGCCGCGCGATCGCTGGCTGGAACTCGGCCTGACCGACGAAGAGAAACAAAATCAGCTGGAACAGCTCGCTGAACAGTACGACGAACTGAAACACGAGTTCGAGAAAAAACTCGAAGCGAAACGCCGTAAAATCACTCAGGGCGACGATCTGGCACCGGGCGTGCTGAAAATCGTTAAGGTATACCTGGCCGTTAAACGCCGTATCCAGCCTGGTGACAAAATGGCAGGCCGTCACGGTAACAAGGGTGTTATCTCTAAGATCAACCCGATCGAAGATATGCCTCACGACGCTAACGGCACGCCGGTAGACATCGTGCTGAACCCGCTGGGCGTACCGTCTCGTATGAACATCGGTCAGATCCTGGAAACCCACCTGGGTATGGCTGCCAAAGGTATCGGCGATAAGATCAACGCCATGCTGAAACAGCAGCAGGAAGTCGCGAAACTGCGCGAGTTCATCCAGCGTGCCTACGATCTGGGCGCTGACGTTCGTCAGAAAGTTGACCTGAACACCTTCAGCGATGAAGAAGTGATGCGCCTGGCAGAAAACCTGAAGAAAGGGATGCCGATCGCAACGCCAGTCTTCGACGGTGCGAAAGAGTCTGAAATCAAGGAACTGTTACAGCTGGGTGGCCTGCCGACTTCCGGTCAGATTACCCTGTTCGACGGTCGTACCGGTGAGCAGTTCGAGCGCCAGGTAACCGTTGGCTACATGTACATGCTGAAACTGAACCACCTGGTTGATGACAAAATGCACGCGCGTTCTACCGGTTCTTATAGCCTGGTTACTCAGCAGCCGCTGGGTGGTAAGGCTCAGTTCGGTGGTCAGCGCTTCGGGGAGATGGAAGTGTGGGCGCTGGAAGCTTATGGCGCAGCATACACCCTGCAGGAAATGCTCACCGTTAAGTCTGATGACGTGAACGGTCGTACCAAGATGTATAAAAACATCGTGGACGGCAATCATCAGATGGAACCGGGCATGCCGGAATCCTTCAACGTACTGTTGAAAGAGATCCGTTCGCTGGGTATCAACATCGAGCTGGAAGACGAGTAACTCTCGCTCAACAGGTCACTGGTGCTGGCGTAACCGCCAGCACCAGATTGTGCTAACTCCGACGGGAGCAAATCCGTGAAAGACTTATTAAAGTTTCTGAAAGCGCAAACTAAAACCGAAGAGTTTGATGCGATCAAAATTGCTCTGGCTTCGCCAGACATGATCCGTTCATGGTCTTTTGGTGAAGTTAAAAAGCCAGAAACCATCAACTACCGTACGTTCAAACCTGAGCGTGACGGCCTTTTCTGCGCCCGTATCTTTGGGCCAGTAAAAGATTACGAGTGCCTGTGCGGTAAGTACAAGCGCCTGAAACACCGCGGTGTGATCTGTGAGAAGTGCGGCGTTGAAGTGACCCAGACCAAAGTACGCCGTGAGCGTATGGGCCACATCGAGCTGGCGTCTCCGACTGCGCACATCTGGTTCCTGAAATCACTGCCGTCCCGTATCGGTCTGCTGCTCGATATGCCGCTGCGCGATATCGAACGCGTACTGTACTTCGAATCTTATGTGGTTATCGAAGGCGGTATGACCAACCTGGAACGTCAACAGATCCTGACTGAAGAGCAGTATCTGGACGCGCTGGAAGAGTTCGGTGACGAATTTGACGCGAAGATGGGTGCGGAAGCTATCCAGGCCCTGCTGAAGAGTATGGATCTGGAGCAAGAGTGTGAAACTCTGCGTGAAGAGCTGAACGAAACCAACTCCGAAACCAAGCGTAAGAAGCTGACCAAGCGTATCAAACTGCTGGAAGCGTTCGTCCAGTCTGGCAACAAGCCGGAGTGGATGATCCTGACCGTTCTGCCGGTTCTGCCGCCAGACCTGCGTCCGCTGGTGCCGCTGGATGGTGGTCGTTTCGCAACGTCGGATCTGAACGATCTGTATCGTCGCGTGATCAACCGTAACAACCGTCTGAAACGTCTGCTGGATCTGGCTGCGCCGGATATCATCGTACGTAACGAAAAACGTATGCTGCAGGAAGCGGTTGACGCCCTGCTGGATAACGGTCGTCGCGGTCGTGCGATCACCGGTTCTAACAAGCGTCCTCTGAAATCTTTGGCCGACATGATCAAAGGTAAGCAGGGTCGTTTCCGTCAGAACCTGCTCGGTAAGCGTGTTGACTACTCCGGTCGTTCTGTAATCACCGTAGGTCCATACCTGCGTCTGCATCAGTGCGGTCTGCCGAAGAAAATGGCGCTGGAGCTGTTCAAACCGTTCATCTACGGCAAGCTGGAACTGCGTGGCCTCGCCACCACCATCAAAGCCGCGAAGAAAATGGTTGAGCGTGAAGAAGCTGTCGTTTGGGATATTCTCGACGAAGTAATCCGCGAACACCCGGTACTGCTGAACCGTGCACCAACCCTGCACCGTCTGGGTATCCAGGCGTTTGAACCAGTACTGATCGAAGGTAAAGCGATCCAGCTGCACCCGCTGGTATGTGCGGCCTATAACGCCGACTTCGATGGTGACCAGATGGCTGTTCACGTACCGCTGACGCTGGAAGCCCAGCTCGAAGCGCGTGCGCTGATGATGTCTACCAACAACATCCTGTCTCCGGCGAACGGCGAACCTATCATCGTTCCGTCTCAGGACGTTGTACTGGGTCTGTACTACATGACCCGTGACTGTGTTAACGCCAAAGGCGAAGGCATGGTGCTGACTGGTCCGAAAGAAGCTGAGCGTATTTATCGCGCTGGCCTGGCCTCTCTGCATGCGCGTGTAAAAGTGCGTATCACTGAATACGAAAAAGATGAAAACGGCGAATTCGTTGCGAAAACCAGCCTGAAAGACACGACCGTTGGCCGTGCGATTCTGTGGATGATCGTACCGAAAGGTCTGCCTTTCTCCATCGTCAACCAGGCGCTGGGCAAGAAAGCGATCTCCAAAATGCTGAACACTTGCTACCGTATTCTGGGCCTGAAACCGACCGTTATTTTTGCGGACCAGACGATGTACACCGGCTTTGCTTATGCAGCGCGTTCAGGTGCATCCGTTGGTATCGATGACATGGTCATCCCGGAGAAAAAACACGAGATCATCTCCGAAGCGGAAGCTGAAGTTGCTGAGATCCAGGAGCAGTTCCAGTCTGGTCTGGTCACCGCTGGCGAACGCTATAACAAAGTTATCGATATCTGGGCTGCGGCGAACGATCGTGTATCCAAGGCGATGATGGATAACCTGCAAACTGAAACCGTGATTAACCGTGACGGCGAAGAAGAGCAGCAGGTGTCTTTCAACAGCATCTACATGATGGCCGACTCCGGTGCGCGTGGTTCTGCGGCACAGATTCGTCAGCTTGCAGGTATGCGTGGTCTGATGGCGAAGCCGGATGGCTCCATCATCGAAACGCCGATCACCGCGAACTTCCGTGAAGGTCTGAACGTACTCCAGTACTTCATCTCCACGCACGGTGCGCGTAAAGGTCTGGCGGATACCGCACTGAAAACCGCAAACTCCGGTTATCTGACGCGTCGTCTGGTTGACGTTGCACAGGACCTGGTTGTCACCGAAGACGATTGTGGCACGCTGGAAGGCATCACCATGACCCCGGTTATCGAGGGTGGTGACGTTAAAGAGCCGCTGCGCGATCGCGTTCTGGGTCGTGTGACTGCGGAAGACGTACTGAAGCCGGGTACCGCAGATATTCTGGTTCCACGCAACACGCTGCTGCACGAACAGTGGTGTGACCTGCTGGAAGAGAACTCCGTTGACTCCGTCAAAGTGCGTTCCGTTGTATCCTGTGATACCGACTTTGGTGTATGTGCGCACTGCTACGGTCGTGACCTGGCGCGTGGCCACATCATCAACAAAGGTGAAGCTATCGGCGTTATCGCGGCACAGTCCATCGGTGAGCCGGGTACACAGCTGACGATGCGTACGTTCCACATCGGTGGTGCGGCATCTCGTGCGGCTGCTGAATCCAGCATCCAGGTGAAAAACAAAGGTAGCATCCGTCTGAGCAACGCGAAGTCGGTTGTGAACTCCAGCGGTAAACTGGTTATCACCTCACGTAACACCGAACTGAAGCTGATCGACGAATTCGGCCGTACCAAAGAAAGCTATAAAGTGCCTTACGGCTCCGTTATGGCGAAAGGTGATGGCGAACAGGTTGCTGGCGGCGAAACCGTAGCGAACTGGGATCCGCACACCATGCCGGTTATCACCGAAGTGAGTGGTTTTGTCCGCTTCACTGACATGATTGACGGCCAGACCATTACTCGTCAGACCGACGAGCTGACCGGCCTGTCTTCTCTGGTGGTTCTGGATTCTGCTGAACGTACTACCGGCGGTAAAGATCTGCGTCCTGCGCTGAAAATCGTTGATGCTCAGGGTAACGACGTTCTGATCCCGGGTACCGATATGCCTGCGCAGTACTTCCTGCCGGGTAAAGCGATTGTTCAGTTGGAAGATGGCGTACAGATCAGCTCTGGTGACACCCTGGCGCGTGTTCCGCAGGAATCTGGCGGTACCAAGGATATCACCGGTGGTCTGCCACGCGTTGCTGACCTGTTCGAAGCGCGTCGTCCGAAAGAGCCGGCAATCCTGGCGGAAATCAGCGGTATCATTTCCTTCGGTAAAGAAACCAAAGGCAAACGCCGTCTGGTTATCACGCCGTTAGACGGTAGCGATCCGTACGAAGAGATGATCCCGAAATGGCGTCAGCTCAACGTGTTCGAAGGTGAACGTGTAGAACGTGGTGACGTGGTTTCCGACGGTCCGGAAGCGCCGCACGACATTCTGCGTCTGCGTGGTGTGCATGCTGTGACGCGTTATATCGTTAACGAAGTACAGGACGTATACCGTCTGCAGGGCGTTAAGATTAACGATAAGCACATCGAAGTTATCGTTCGTCAGATGCTGCGTAAAGCGACCATCGAAAATGCCGGTAGCTCCGACTTCCTGGAAGGCGAGCAGGTCGAATACTCTCGCGTCAAGATCGCCAACCGCGATCTGGAAGCGAACGGCAAAATCGCAGCAACCTATGCTCGCGATCTGCTGGGTATCACCAAAGCGTCTCTGGCAACCGAATCGTTCATCTCTGCCGCATCGTTCCAGGAGACCACGCGTGTCCTGACCGAAGCAGCCGTTGCGGGCAAACGCGACGAACTGCGTGGCCTGAAAGAGAACGTTATCGTGGGTCGTCTGATCCCGGCCGGTACCGGTTATGCGTACCACCAGGATCGTATGCGCCGTCGCGCAGCGGGCGAACTGCCAGCTGCACCGCAGGTGACTGCGGAAGATGCGTCTGCCAGCCTGGCAGAACTGCTGAACGCAGGTCTGGGCGGTTCTGACAGCGAGTAAGCGTTAAAGCCCGGCGGGTTTTTGCCTGCCGGGCCTGATGATTGCAGATTGTGGAAGCATAGCGTTACTTGATAACAAAAAACCCGCCGAGGCGGGTTTTTTTACATCTGCTGATTACATCGTTAGCTGACCAGCGGGATACGACGGTACAATTCAATCATATCGCCCGCCAGATCCTGAATCACCATGGCGTTCATCAGGTGATCCTGAGAATGGACGGTGATCAGATTGACCGGCAGTTTGCCAGCCCCTTCATCAATACCGATAAGCTGCGTCTGGATTTTATGCGCGTGCTTGACGTATTCACGGGATTCTTCCATGGCCTGCTCAGCGCCGGTAAAGTCGCCTTTACGCGCCAGCTGTAGCGCCGTCAATGCCTGACTGCGTGCTGCACCAGCGTTTACCAACAGCTCCATAATGATCGTTTCTAAATCTTCCACAACATTACTCCATTAGCTTGAGGGCTTTCTCAAGTACGACATCACCTTTCATCATGCCGTAATCCATCATATCGATAACCGCGACTTTTTTACCCAGCGGCTCGGCCTGTGCCTGTAATTTTGCCTGCTCGTATTTCACCTGTGGTCCCAGTAAAACAATATCGGCATCCGCAATATTGTCATTAAATTCAGCGACAGGCACAGCCTTGATCGAGACCTCGACCCCTTTCTTCTGAGCTGCATCCTTCATACGTTGAACTAACATGCTGGTGGACATACCGGCAGCACAGCATAAAACGATGTTCTTCATAACTAGCCCTCAATGTTCCTTGGTCCTTAATGATTATCCTTTGAAGGTGCGTCAGACAACGCTTTTACGTTGAATGTGTGTAAGGCATCACAAAGAAAAGCGCAAAAACTGAAACCGGTTACATTTTGTCATTGAAACGGCACGTCTCAGGACGGTTGGCGACCTTAATCAGCTTGAGGATCCGATCATCTTCAAATGTGCCGCCAGTCACAAAACAGGGTTAATCCTCTCTGTTCAACTTATCAGCCATTGACACAAAAGGGCGGTGTAAATATTATCGCCTCATGGTGGTATATACCACTTAACTAACATAAGGTCAGTGAGAATGATATGAACACGTTCACTGAAGTGATGGAAAGGAATTTATTGCCACTGGCAATGAAAATTGAAAGTAACGATTATCTTTCTGCCATCAAGGATGGTTTCATCAGGATTATGCCTTTCCTGATTATTGGCTCCTTCTTTTTATTGATCGCCAACCTGCCTTTCCCTGGATATAATGATTTTATCGTTGATTTGTTTGGCGATAAATTTATTGGTCAGCTGAATTATATTCTTGATGCCACCTATTCAATTATGGCGCTGCTGGTAGTTGTCAGCATCAGTATCAGTATGGCGAAACGCTGGCAGCTCAATGAAATATCTTGTGCGCTTATTTCGCTGGTCTGCTTTATGATTATTACCCCGTTTAAACTGCCGCAGGAACAGGGTGGGGCGATCGGTGATGTGATCCCGGTTTTTGCTTTAGGTGCTCAGGGGTTGTTCCTGTCAATTATTGTCACGCTCGTTGCAGTCAGGCTTTATCGTCTGTGTAGCCATCCCCGCCTGATGATTACCATGCCAGATAGCGTGCCGCCGGCGGTAGCGAATAGCTTTAGTTCACTCATCCCTTCATTGTTCATCGTGTTGTTTTTCTGGTTAATACGTCTGCTGTTTGAATACACGACGTATGGCACCGTGCAAGAGATGATCTTTACGGTCCTGCAAGCGCCAATGATGAAGCTGGGCAACACGCTGCCTTCACAGATGATCGCCGAATTTTTTATCAGCTTCTTTTGGTTCTTTGGTCTGCATGGCGACTCTATTGTCACGGCAATCATGGGGCCGGTCTGGCGTTCACTGACCCTGGAAAATTTGCAGGCGATGAAAACCGGTGTCGCGCCTGTGAATATCATTACGCAACAGTTCCGCGACGTTTTTCTGATTTGCGGCGGCACCGGCTTTACGCTGGCAATGCTGCTGGTGATGTTGTTCCGCGCTAAAAGTAAGCGTATACGTGAAATTGCAAAATTAGCAACGCCGGCTGCCATTTTTAATATTAACGAACCAATCATTTTCGGCGTGCCTATTGCGCTTAATCCGCTACTGCTTATTCCATTTATTCTCGTGCCAGTCGTCCTTTGCGTGATTACCTATAGTGCGATGGCAAGTGGATTTCTGCCGTTAACCTCCGGGCTGGAAATTCCCTGGACAACGCCAATCTTCATTAGTGGCTTTCTGATCTGTGGCTGGAAAGGGATTTTATTCCAGGCGATAAATCTCATCGTAGCGATGGCGATTTATTATCCCTTTGTCATGACGCTGGATCGGCAATATTTGCGTGATGAAGTTAACCTGAAAACAGAAATGACAGATGAATTACCCGAACAGAATATTACAAGGACCGCATAATGGATAAGAAACTCAAGATAGTCACTATTGGTGGCGGTAGCTCTTATACTCCGGAAATTATAGAAGGTTTTATTCAGCGGTATCATGAGTTACCGATTGGCGAAATCTGGCTGGTAGACGTGGAGGCAGGTCGCGAGAAACTTGAAATCGTCGGCAATCTGGCGAAACGGATGGTAGAAGCGGCGGGTATCGACTGCCAGATCCACCTGACGCTTGACCGTCGTGAAGCGCTGAAGAATGCCGACTTTGTGACGACGCAACTCCGGGTAGGGCAGCTGGATGCGCGCATCAAAGACGAGCGTATTCCGCTTTCCCATGGCCTGATTGGCCAGGAGACCAACGGCGCGGGCGGGCTGGCGAAGGCGCTGCGAACCATTCCGGTGATCCTGGATATTTGCCGCGATATGGAGGAGCTCTGCCCGGATGCCTGGCTCATCAACTTTACCAATCCCAGCGGCATTGTGACGGAAGCCGTCATCAAACATAGCCGGATTAAATGCGTCGGCTTGTGTAACCTTTCGCAGTCCATGCAGCGGATGGTGGCGGAGATCCTCGGCGTAGATAAATCCCGCTTCCTGTTGCAACTGGTGGGGTTGAACCACTTCTTATATGGCACGCATGTCTATATGGATGGTAAAGATGTGATGCCGGAAGTGCTGAAAAACCTGAAGTATGACAGCGCCCATAAGCCGAAAAATATCCCCGATATCCCCTGGTTACAGGCGCAAATTCAGCATCTGGGCGTCATTCCCTGCCCGTATCACCAGTATTACTACGCCACCAGCGACGTGCTGGAAAAACAGCTGCACGAGTATGCCGAACACGGCACGCGTGGCGAAGTGGTGAAAGCCGTCGAACATGAATTGTTTGAGCTGTATAAAAATCCCGACCTGCATGAAAAGCCGAAGCAGCTTGAGCAGCGCGGCGGAGCCTACTACTCCGAAGCCGCCTGCGAGCTGATCAGCGCTATCTACAACGATAAGAATCTGTTGATGACGGTGAATGTACGCAATAACGGCGCGATCCGCTCATTGCCGGACAACGTTGCGATTGAGACGACCTGCGTGATTGGTCGCTACGGTGCGATTCCGTTAAATAACGATCCGCTGCCGTCTACCGTCTCGGGTCTGGTGTCGGTAATGAAATCCTGGGAAGAGATGGCGGTTGAAGCAGCCGTTACCGGCAGCTACGGCGCGGCGTTGCAGGCACTTACGCTCAATCCGCTGGTGCCGTCGGGCAAAATCGCGAAGATTGTGCTGGATGAGCTACTGGAAGCCCATCGCGACTATCTGCCGCAGTTTTTCAGGGCGTAAGTACTTTATGGCTGCGCATGCGGAACAGGTCGCCACGGTTATAACTCCAGGAGTAGTTAAACACCGTGCCGTCGGCCAGCCACGTGCGCTCCTTAATATGCAGCATCGGAGAATTAACCGGAACGCTCAGCAGTTTCGCCATTTCCGCATCAAACAGGCTGGCGGCCACTTCGGAATCCGTACCGCCGATTTTTTGCTGGCAGGCTTTTTCGATAAACGTGTACAGGGAGTGGTGCTGTAACGTGTCGTCGTCAATCGTGGCGACGATGGCCAGCGGAATATAGCTGTCTTCGATCAGGGCCGGGACGCCATCGAAGAGACGCACGCGGCGAATGGCGTGAACCGGCTCATCCGGTGATACGCCGAACTGGCTGGCGAGATGTGCACCCGCCGGCTGCTGAACATGGTAAATCAGCTGGCTGGTGATAACGGCTTTCTCGCTCAGTTCCTGCGTGACGCCCAGCGCGCTGTTTTTCCCTTCCGGATTAAGCAGGTAAACCGGGGGAGCGAAGGTCCGGCAAACGAACGTGCCTTTGCCAACGATTTTTTTCACCAGGCCTTCCTGCTGCATATGGGCAATGGCTTTCTGAACCGTAGCGCGCGTTACCTGATACGTTTCCGCCAGCTCGCGCTCAGAAGGGATGAGTGCACCGACGGGATACTTCTGGTTTTGAATATCACGCCTGAGCGTGTCGCGGATCAGAATATAGACTGGCTTCATGGCGGTCCCGGAAAGATTCATTAAGAGACTGGCGTCGGAATGCGATGGCACCACGTTCGCCAGACGTAAGGATAACAAAATCTGGAAAATCATTATGCTGAATCATAACGAAAGCTGGTGGCAGGAAAAAGGCGCAGCGTTAACCGCTGCGGCAATAGAGAATCAGCCACGTCTGTGGCAGGAAGGTTTTGCCCAGGCAAACGCGCAGCGCGAGAGCATCAACGCCTTCTGGAAACAGTGCGATGCCGAAAGTCGCATTATCATTACCGGTGCGGGATCGTCCCTGCTGGCAGCGCAGGCCTGCATTAACTGGTTACGCAGCGTATTAGCCCGTCATGTGGAGGTGATCCCGGCAACGGATCTGGTACTGGCACCGGAAATCGCCAGCGGAAATCTTATCCTGGTATCGGTCAGCAGTTCCGGCAACACGCCAGAAACCGTTAAGGTGGTGGAACGTCAACTGGCGGCGCATCCGGGCACGCCGCATATTGCTATTACCAATAACGCGCAAAGCCGTCTGGCGCAACTGGCCAGCGAGCGCGCGAACGGACTGTTTATCCCTGTACCGGAAGGCACCTCCAACGGCAGTTTTGCAGCGACGTCCGAGTTTACCGTGCCCATGTGGTACATCATGCTGCTGCTGGCTCCGGATCGCTGGCCGGAGCTGGCGAATGTACTGCCTGTGCTACAGCGTGGCGCAACCTATTTCTTCGACAACTATGCCGCGGATATAGAGCAATGGGCCGCAGAACCGCGTGACAATATGGTGGCCGTCGGCGCGCTCTCTCTGAAAGCCATCGCCTGCGAAACCAGCCTCAAACTGCTGGAGATGGGCAACGGGCGCATCATGACCGCCTGGCATTCGATGCTGGAATTTCGTCACGGCCCGAAACTGACCGTCAATCGCGATGCGACGGTGGTGGGCTATATCGCTGCGCGCCCGGAGATCCGCCGCTACGATCTCGATATGATGAGCGAGTTAACCCGCGAACGCAGCGCGACGGCGCAGATAATCGGCATTGGTCACGAAGCGTTGTCCGATGAGCGGAAGGTATGCGACCGCTATTATCATTTTGCCAGTCCGGAACTGGCCCAGTTCCATGAGTCATTTTCCGCCATGCTCTACGTTCTGTTTGCTCAGCTGGCTGGTCTGTACCGGGCCATCGCACTCGGCGTCACTCCGGATAATCCTTCCCGCGACGGTAAAGTAGCGAAAGTTGCAAAAGTCACCGTCTACTGAGCGTGAGGCAGGGCGGTGAGAGGAAAGCATTCCGCCCTGGTCAGCTTCCTTTGCTGACGGAGAGAGCGTAAAGCGTCGGGAAATGGGTTTCCACTTCCCGACGCGCGCTTTGCGAGGCGTTACGGACGCTTTTTCATCTTCCGACACTGGCTTGCGCGATTATTGCGAGACGCGTCCCAGAAAGTTGTCCCAGTCCTTCCATACCGGCTGAAGTCCGCGAGCGGTGAGAGCATCGGCCACTTCCTGTGGGCGACGGCCATCATGCGGTGAAAACTGCTCCAGTTCAGGGTGATCGTCGGCATAGCCGCCGGGCTGCGTTTTAGAGAACGCGCTAACGTTGTTGATCGCCAGCGGCACCACCCGGTCGCGAAACCAGGGCGATTCACGGGTTGATAGCGACAGCTCAATTTCCGGGGCCAGCAGGCGAAAGGCACAGATAGTTTGCACCAGCTGCCGTTCATCCATAATTGAGGCAGGCTCAATGCCGCCCGCACAGGGACGCAGACGCGGGAAGGAGATGGAAAAGCGGCTTTGCCAGTAGTGCTTCTGTAGCCACAGCAAATGCTCCGCTACCATATAGCAATCCACGCGCCAGCTGTCAGACAGGCCAATCAGCGCGCCAAGGCCGATCTTGTCGATCCCCGCCCGCCCGAGACGATCCGGCGTGTCCAGTCGCCAGAAGAAATCCTGCTTTTTGCCTTTCAGATGGTGCCGGGCGTATTCGGCTTCATGGTACGTTTCCTGATAAACCATCACGCCATCCAGGCCAAGCGTTTTCAGTTCGGCATACTCTTCCTGCGCCAGCGGCTGTACTTCCATTTGCAGCGAAGCGAAACGGCGGCGGATCGCAGGCAGATGGCGTCGGAAGTAATCCATGCCGACTTTACCCTGATGCTCACCGGTAACCAGCAGTAAATGTTCAAATCCCATTTCCCGTATGGCATCGCATTCGCGGGCGATCTCCGCCTCGTCCAGGGTTTTACGTTTGATACGGTTGCTCATTGAGAAGCCGCAGTAGGTACAGTCGTTGGCGCACAGGTTAGAAAGGTAGAGCGGGACATAAAAGCTGACCGTGTTGCCGAAGCGCTGGCGGGTCAGGCGTTGCGCCCGCTGCGCCAGCGGCTCCAGAGCGTTACTGGCGGCAGGCGAGAGCAGGGCCATCATATCGTCGCGCGTCGGGTGCGTCGCGTTAAGCGCCCGCTCCACATCGGCGGGCGTTTTGGCATTGATGCGCAGGCGAATGTCATCCCAGTTTAGCGTGCGCCAGTGGTCGGTAAAGGTTTTCATGCGCTGGCCTCCAGAAAGCCTGTCAGCGGACTGGTGGCAATGGCCAGGCTGCTGCGCGCGCCGGGCACCGCCTGACGCGCCAGGACACCAGCCTCAACGGCCAGCCGGAACGCGTTCGCCATCATTACCGGATCGTCGGCCACCGCAATCGCCGTATTAACCAGTACGGCATCAGCGCCCATTTCCAGCGCCTGCGCTGCATGGCTGGGCGCGCCAATCCCGGCGTCAATAACGACCGGCACCGTTGCCTGCTCAATAATAATCTCCAGCATAGCGCGGGTTTCCAGTCCCTGATTTGAACCGATAGGCGCGCCGAGCGGCATAACGGCGGCGCAGCCGACTTCTTCCAGACGCTTACATAGCACCGGATCGGCTCCGCAGTAGGGCAGGACAATAAAGCCCTGTTTGACCAGCGCGTCGGCGGCCTTCAGGGTTTCAATCGGATCCGGCAGCAGCCAGCGGGCGTCAGGATGGATCTCCAGCTTCAGCCAGCGAGTACCCAGCGCCTCGCGGGCCAGCTGTGCGGCGAATATCGCTTCTTCCGCCGTTTTCGCGCCGGAGGTATTGGGCAACAGTGTGATACCCGCTTCCAGCAAGGGTGCCAGGATCGCATCATTATGCTGGCGTAAATCAACGCGTTTCATCGCCAGCGTCACCAGCTGGCTACCCGAGGCGCGAATGGCTTCTACCATCAGCTGTGAGGAGGCGAATTTACCGGTTCCGGTAAACAGATGTGAATCAAAGGTTTTATCAGCAATACGTAGCATGTCAGCCTCCAGCGATAACCTGAAAAAGCAGGATCTGGTCGCCTTCCTGCACGATCTGTTGTTCCCACTGCTCGCGCGGCAGGATCTGTTGATTGAGCGCCAGCGCCGCGCCCGGTTTGAGTTGATGAAGTCCGTCAAGCAGGGCGGCGATGGTAAGATCGTCCGCGCACTGCATTGGTTGGTCGTTAAACAGGATCTGCATGACGACCTCCGCATACCGGGCAGCCGCTGGCGCGGCGCAGGGTCAGGCTGCGCCAGCTGTTCGCCCTGGCGTCAAAGAGCCGCAGTTCGCCATGACGGCTACGGATGCCGCTGAGTAACTTAATCGCCTCCAGCGCCTGAAGTGAGCCCATCACCCCCACTACCGGGCCCACTACGCCCGCCGTGCGGCAGTTACGCTCAGGTTCGTTCTCATCCGGCCATAAACAGCGATAACAGCCGTAGGACCACGGTGGCGTCAGCACCATCAGCTGACCCCCAAAGCCGACGGCGCTGGCGGTAATGAGCGGCGTATTGGTTTTAACGCAGGCCGCGTTGATAGCCTGACGGGTTGTCATATTATCCGTACAGTCGAGCACCACATCGGCCTGCGCTACAGCGTGGTTGAGCGCGTCGCCGGTGAGCCGTTGTTCGAGGGCGACCAGTTCGATATCCGGATTAAGCCGCGACAGACGCTGTTGCGTCACCTGCGCTTTCGGACGGGCAATATCGTCGGTAGTAAAGGCGATCTGGCGTTGCAGGTTGCTCAGATGAACCTCGTCATCGTCCGCCAGTACCAATGTGCCGACGCCTGCACCCGCCAGATAAAGCGCGGCAGGTGCGCCCAGGCCGCCAAGCCCGACAATCAGTACCCGGCTGTCGAGTAATTTTTGCTGGCCCCCGATGGCTATATCCTCCAGCAGGATCTGCCGGCTATAGCGCATAAAATCACGATCGTTCATTACCCACCCCCGCAAGATGAAGTAAGTGCGCCGTGGCGGTCCGCCAGTCCGCTGCCTGGGTAATGGCGCTCACGACGGCAATACTGCCCACGCCGGTTGCCAGCACGTCCGGAGCGCGTTCAAGGCTGATGCCGCCGATGGCGACGGTCGGGTAATCCGCAAGCCGCTGGACATGGCGGGCGAGCTGATCCAGCCCCTGCGGCGCAGAGGGCATCTGTTTGGTTTGGGTGGGGAAAACGTGACCGAGAGCGATATAGGAGGGCCTTGCCGCCAGCGCGATATCAATTTCCATATTATCGTGAGTGGAGACGCCAAGACGTAACCCGGCAGTCTGAATGGCTTTCAGGTCGGTGGTTTCTAAATCCTCCTGACCCAGATGTACGCCATAGGCCTTATGTTTTATCGCCAGCCGCCAGTAGTCGTTGATGAATAATCGCGCATCATAGCGGCGTCCCAGTTCAATCGCCGCCACGACGTCAGCTTCTACCTCTTCATCCTGTTTATCTTTAATACGCAGTTGCAGCGTGCGTACTCCGGCTTCCAGCAGGCGGGCGATCCACGCTACGCTATCGACGACCGGATACAGCCCCAGCCGGAAGGGAACCGGGGGAAAATCAGGCTGATAACTCATACTTCCTCCTGTCGCAGGTAGATCTCGCCGCCGCGGGCGCGGAAGCTATTGGACATGTCCGCCATGCCGGATTCCACTTCCTGCTTCGCCGCGAAATCGCGCACTTCCTGGCTGATTTTCATCGAGCAGAATTTCGGCCCGCACATGGAACAGAAGTGTGCCACTTTGCCAGATTCCTGCGGCAGGGTTTCATCGTGATACGCGCGGGCGGTGAACGGGTCGAGGGCCAGGTTAAACTGATCTTCCCAGCGGAATTCGAAGCGCGCTTTCGACATGGCGTTATCGCGAATTTGCGCGCCCGGATGGCCCTTCGCCAGATCGGCGGCGTGGGCAGCGATTTTGTAGGTAATCAGCCCCTGTTTGACGTCTTCTTTGTTCGGCAGACCGAGATGCTCTTTCGGCGTGACGTAGCAGAGCATCGCACAGCCAAACCAGCCGATCATCGCCGCGCCGATGCCTGAAGTGAAGTGGTCATAGCCCGGTGCGATATCGGTAGTCAGCGGTCCCAGCGTATAGAACGGCGCTTCGTGGCAGTGTTCCAGTTCTTCGGTCATGTTGCGGCGGATCATTTGCATCGGCACATGGCCGGGGCCTTCAATCATCACCTGCACGTCATACTCCCAGGCGATTTTGGTCAATTCACCCAGCGTATGCAGTTCGGCAAACTGAGCTTCATCGTTGGCATCCTGAATGGAACCGGGACGCAGGCCGTCGCCGAGGGAGAGTGAGACGTCGTAGGCGGCGCAGATTTCGCAGATTTCGCGGAAGCGCTCGTAGAGAAAGTTTTCTTTATGATGTGACAGGCACCATTTCGCCATAATCGAGCCGCCGCGCGAAACAATCCCCGTCAGACGCCTGGCGGTCATCGGCACATAGCGCAGCAGCACGCCCGCGTGGATAGTAAAGTAATCCACCCCTTGCTCCGCCTGCTCCAGCAGCGTATCGCGGAAGGCTTCCCAGGTCAGATCTTCAGCGATGCCATTCACTTTCTCCAGCGCCTGATAGATCGGCACCGTGCCGATGGGTACCGGGCTGTTACGCAGGATCCACTCACGGGTTTCGTGAATATAGCGTCCGGTGGAGAGATCCATCACCGTGTCCGCGCCCCAGCGGGTCGACCACACCAGCTTTTCCACTTCTTCTTCAATAGAGGAAGTGACCGCCGAGTTGCCGATATTGGCGTTCACTTTGACCAGAAAGTTGCGGCCGATGATCATCGGTTCGGATTCAGGATGGTTAATATTGGCGGGAATAATGGCGCGCCCGGCGGCGACTTCATCACGGACAAATTCCGGCGTAATATTTTCCGGCAGACGCGCGCCGAAACCCTGGCCCGGATGCTGCTGGCGCAGCACTTCACTGCGGATGCGCTCGCGGCCCATGTTTTCCCGGATGGCGATAAACTCCATCTCCGGCGTCACGATACCCTGGCGAGCGTAATGCAACTGGGTGACACACTGCCCGCTTTTCGCCCGCTTCGGCGTCAGCAGGCCGGTAAACCGCAGGTCGTCCAGTCCATCGTCCGCCAGGCGTTCTTTGGTATACGCCGAACTGCGGTCGGGAAGCTCTTCGCTATCATGACGCGCGTCAATCCACGGCTGGCGCAATTTTGCCAGCCCCTGCTGGACATTAATTTTCACGTCAGGATCGCCATACGGACCCGACGTGTCATACACCGGCACGGCTTCGTTGTCTTCAAACTGCGGATTTTCTTTGCTCCCGCCGACAGGCGTCGGGCTAAGCTGGATCTCACGCATCGGAATGCGGATATCAGGCTGTGAGCCGGTAATGTAGATACGTTTTGAGTTGGGGAAAGCGGTGCCTTCCAGCGTGTCGATAAAACGTTGTGCGTGCTCGCGTTGTTCGCGGCGGGTCATTTTAGGTTCAGACATAGCTCATTCCAAAAGTAAGGACGTGGCTTGTCAGACGACGGATGGAGTAATGGATGGACTTTGCCTGTAACGGCAGCGTCAAAAGCAGAATTACTCTTGTTCCCTTCGCAGGTATTAGCCTGATCAGGTTCCGCGGATCCCGAATTAACGGTCTCAGCCTTTTACTAAAGGCACTCCGACAAGATGTAACCCCTCGTGAGAGGGGCAATGCAGGTAACTTACGCGCTAAAACTCAAGAACTCAAGCCGGGCGCGCGATATTCGTTTCGTCGTTAGCACTTTCTTTGAGGTTGTTCTCATAGGCCAACTGGATCAAATTATCTTCCAGCGTAAAGCGCGCGGCCAGCGACTCGCCGATACCGGAAAGCGCCTGCTGGAATTCGAGATAATTGTCGTGATCAATAGCATTTTCCAGGCTGGAATCGTAGTAACCCATGATCTCCTGAGTATTAGCTTCCAGCAGCGGATACAGTTTCGTCGCGGCGATAAGTGGGCTTGCCCCTTCCATTTCGCTGATAATGCGTTCATAAATACTGAAATGACCGGCGGAAAGATACTCAACCAGGTTATGGCAGAAATTATCGAGCGCTTTTTCATCAAGCTGGGTCACCGATTCTTTGCCGGGTTTGAAGCCAACAAGATTGTAGTAAGCCACAAGCAGCTGCTTGCGCACCTGTAGCCAGCGATCGACGAGTTCATTACTTCCTCCGACGCGCTCTGTCAGTCTTTCCAGGTGGTTTAGCATAAATGACCCCGTAAAATGTAGATTAGAAAAATTGTTCACTAAAAATGTAAAAATAATGTTATCAACATGCCAGTGAAACTAAGGTTGTGCAAGTGATTATGGTCCGTATTATTGAGAAGTCCGATCGCGGCTGGTGGATAGTCAGCCATGAACAAAAATTATGGCTGCCCGCCGGAGAATTACCACATGGCGAGGCAGGAAATTTTGATCTTGTGGGCCAGAGCGCACTCCACATTGGTGAATGGGAAGGCGAAACGGTCTGGCTGGTGCAGCAACAGCGTCAGCGGGAGATGGGATCGGTACGTCAGGTCATCAATCAGGATGCCGGACTTTTCCAGCTTGCCGGGCGCGGCGTACAGCTAGCCGAGTTCTATCGTTCGCATAAATTCTGCGGCTACTGCGGTCATGCTATGCACCCGAGTAAGACCGAATGGGCGATGCTGTGCAGCCACTGCCGTGAACGTTACTACCCGCAGATTGCGCCGTGCATTATCGTCGCTATCCGGCGCGGTGATTCCATTCTGCTGGCGCAGCATACGCGCCATCGTAACGGCGTTTATACCGTGCTGGCGGGCTTTACTGAAGTCGGCGAGACGCTTGAGCAAACGGTGGCTCGTGAAGTGATGGAAGAGAGCGGGATTACCGTGAAGAATCTGCGCTACGTCACCTCCCAGCCGTGGCCGTTTCCTCAGTCTTTGATGACCGCGTTTATGGCAGAGTACGACAGCGGCGAGATTGTCATCGACCCGAAAGAGCTGCTGGATGCAGGCTGGTATCGCTACGATAACCTGCCGCTGCTGCCAGAAGCCGGCACCGTAGCACGACGCCTAATCGAAGACACTGTTGCATTGTGTCGGGCAGAGGACGAGTAATTTCTTATATACTGTCGGGCATAACGTAAAAGGAAATCATGATGACCGAACTGAAGAACGATCGTTACCTGCGCGCGCTACAGCGTCAGCCTGTGGATATCACCCCCGTCTGGATGATGAGACAGGCCGGGCGTTACTTGCCGGAATACAAAGCGACGCGCGCCCAGGCGGGCGATTTTATGTCGCTGTGTAAAAATGCCGAGCTGGCCTGTGAAGTCACATTGCAGCCGCTGCGTCGTTATGCGCTGGACGCGGCAATCCTCTTCTCGGACATCCTG
This sequence comes from Superficieibacter sp. HKU1, assembly GCF_029319185.1. Lineage (NCBI taxonomy): Bacteria > Pseudomonadati > Pseudomonadota > Gammaproteobacteria > Enterobacterales > Enterobacteriaceae > Superficieibacter > Superficieibacter sp. HKU1. The sequence goes on along the minus strand of NZ_CP119754.1, from coordinate 4,509,829 downwards.
ACCATTCCTGATGCGATGGGGCTGGGACTCTACTTTGAAGCCGGAGAAGGTCCGCGTTTTACTTCCCCGATTACCTGCAAAGCCGACGTCGATAAACTGCCGGTGCCCGATCCGGAACTGGAACTGGGCTACGTGATGAACGCCGTGCGTACGATTCGCCGCGAGCTGAAAGGCGACGTTCCGTTAATCGGCTTCTCCGGCAGCCCGTGGACGCTGGCGACCTACATGGTGGAAGGCGGCAGCAGCAAGGCTTTTACCGTTATCAAAAAGATGATGTATGCCGAACCGCACACGCTGCATACGCTGCTGGATAAGCTGGCGAAAAGCGTCACGCTGTACCTGAACGCGCAAATTCGCGCGGGCGCGCAGTCGGTGATGATTTTTGATACCTGGGGCGGCGTGCTGACCGGACGCGATTATCAGCAGTTTTCGCTTTATTACATGCATAAAATCGTTGACGGCCTGCTGCGTGAAAACGACGGTCGTCGCGTGCCGGTAACGCTTTTTACCAAGGGAGGCGGTCAGTGGCTGGAAGCTATCGCGGAAACCGGCTGCGACGCGCTGGGCCTCGACTGGACTACCGACATCGCCGACGCGCGTCGACGGGTCGGCGATAAAGTCGCGCTACAGGGTAATATGGACCCGTCAATGCTTTATGCCGCGCCTGAACGCATCGAAGAGGAAGTGGCGACTATACTTGCAGGTTTCGGCCAGGGTGAAGGCCACGTCTTCAATCTTGGTCACGGCATCCATCAGGATGTGCCACCGGAACATGCAGGCGTATTTGTCGAGGCGGTTCATCGTCTCTCTGCGCCTTACCATTTGTAAGGAGTCGTTATGGATCTTGCGTCGCTACGCGCTCAACAATTTGAACTGGCCTCGTCGGTGATCCGCGAGGATCGCCTGGACAGGGATCCGCCTCAGCTGATCGCCGGGGCGGATGTGGGATTTGAGCAGGGCGGTGAAGTGACGCGGGCAGCAATGGTGCTGTTGAAATATCCTTCGCTGGAGCTGGTTGAACATCAGATTGCACGCATCCCGACCACCATGCCGTACATTCCCGGTTTTCTCTCGTTTCGCGAGTATCCCGCGCTCATGGCGGCGTGGGAGATGCTGTCGCAGAAGCCCGATTTGCTGTTTGTCGACGGCCACGGCATCTCGCATCCGCGCCGTCTGGGTGTCGCCAGCCACTTTGGCCTGCTGGTGGATGTGCCGACGATTGGCGTGGCCAAAAAACGGCTGTGCGGCAAATTCGAGCCGCTCGCCGACGAACCGGGCGCGCTGGCTCCGCTGATGGACAAAGGCGAACAGCTTGCCTGGGTGTGGCGCAGTAAGGCGCGTTGTAATCCGCTGTTTGTGGCAACCGGGCACCGTGTCAGCACGGATACCGCCCTGGCGTGGGTACAGCGCTGTATGAAGGGCTACCGCCTGCCGGAGCCCACCCGCTGGGCAGATGCGGTCGCATCACGGCGTACTGCTTTTGTGCGATGGCAGGAAATTAACGGCTGATTCAGGTAAACTGCGGCTAATTTCCGAATTTGAGATCTCATCATGCTACAAAACCCGATCCATCTGCGGCTGGAGAAGCTGGAAAGCTGGCAGCACACCACGTTCATGGCCTGTCTGTGCGAGCGTATGTACCCTAACTACGCCATGTTCTGCCAGCAGACCGGGTTTGCCGACCCGCAGCTTTACCGCCGTATTGTCGACCTGATATGGGAAACGCTGACGGTAAAAGATGCGAAGGTGAATTTCGACAGCCAGCTGGAGAAGCTGGAAGAGGCGATCCCGGTAGCAGACGACTATGATGTTTACGGCGTCTATCCGGCGATTGATGCCTGTGTTGCCCTGAGCGAACTTATTCATTCCCGTCTGAGCGGCGAAACGCTGGAACATGCCATTGAGGTCAGCAAGGCTTCAATTACCACCGTTGCAATGCTGGAAATGTCTCAGGCTGGCCGGGAAATGACCGATGAAGAACTGAGAGTGAACCCGGCGGTTGAACAGGAATGGGACATTCAGTGGGAGATTTTCCGTCTTCTGGCCGACTGCGAAGAACGCGACATTGAGCTGATAAAAGGGCTGCGCGCGGACCTGCGAGAGGCGGGTGAGAGCAATATCGGTATAAATTTGCAGCAATGAGACAATAAAACGTGATTTAACGCCTGATTTGTCATGCCTGGAGGCTTCCCATTAGCCCCCCGTCTGGTCTACATTTGGAGGGCGAAAAAAAGTGGCTATCGGTGCGTGTATGCAGGAGAGTGCTTTTCAGGCATTTCCATCGCACTCGATGCTTAGCAAGCGATAAACACATTGTAAGGATAACTTATGAACAAGACTCAACTGATTGATGTAATTGCGGACAAGGCTGATCTGTCTAAGGCACAGGCAAAATCTGCTCTGGAATCCACCCTGGCTGCTATTACTGAGTCTCTGAAAGAAGGTGATGCTGTACAACTGGTTGGTTTCGGTACCTTCAAGGTAAACCACCGCGCTGAGCGTACTGGCCGCAACCCGCAGACCGGTAAAGAGATCAAAATTGCCGCAGCTAACGTGCCGGCGTTTGTCTCTGGTAAAGCTCTGAAAGACGCAGTTAAGTAATATTGCGTGACAGCGAACAGTTTTAACGAAGGGGCGTTCTCGCCCCTTTTGTCTGTCTGGCGTCGGGTAGTGACGCTGGCGGGCGTACTGTTGCTGTCGGCCTGCGGCCATCATTCGTCCCTGCCTCCGTTCACCGCCAGCGGCTATGCTGACGATCGGGGCGCGGTGCGGATATGGCGCAAAGATACCGACGGGGAGGTTCACCTCCTCTCCGTATTTAGCCCGTGGCATAACGGGACGACCTCCACCAGTGAATACCGCTGGCAGGGCGATACCCTCGCACTGATCGAACTCAATATTTATGCTAAACCCCCCGAACATATCCGGGTGCGTTTTGACGATCGCGGTGAACTCAGCTTTATGCAGCATGAAGTGAACGGCGAGAAGCAGCAACTCTCCAGCGACCGCATTGAGCTGTATCGCTATCGCGCTCAGCAAATTCGCCAGACCAGCGATGCGCTGCGTGAGGGACGGGTCGTGCTGTATCAGGGACGCTGGCATCAGAACCACACCATTACCACCTGCGCAGGCAAGACGATCAAGCCAGACTTTGACGCGCGGGCGCTAAGCCATATTGAGCGCCGCCAGAGCCATTCATCCGTCGAGGTGAGCGTGGCGTGGCTGGAAGCGCCGGAAGGCTCTCAGCTACTGCTGGTGGCGAACGAAGATTTCTGTACGTGGCAGCCGAAAGAAGATGATTTCTGACAGGCGGGAGAGGTGAGCACTCTACTGACCTCCCGGAAGAGCATCCCCTCGCCGGACGGGAAAGGGGATGTTGAGGGAGGATTAGAGCTTCTGCTCGCGTGCAATCGCCCGATAGCCAATATCCTGACGGCTGAAACTGCCGTCCCAGTGAATATCTGACATCAGCTTGTACGCTTGTTTCTGGGCTTCTGCGACGGTATGGCCCAGTGCGGTAACGCACAGTACGCGTCCGCCGCTGGTCAGAACCTGATCGTTATCCGCAAGCTTCGTTCCTGCATGGAAAACTTTACCGTCGGCCACTTCTTCCAGCGGCAGACCGTGGATCACATCGCCGGTTCGATAATCACCCGGATAGCCACCCGCCGCGATCACTACGCCCAGCGCTGCGCGTTCATCCCACTCTGACGTTTTCTCATCCAGCTTGCCTTCGCAGGCGGCGAGACAGAGTTCCACCAGATCGGACTTCATGCGCAGCATGATCGGCTGGGTTTCCGGATCGCCAAAGCGACAGTTAAATTCGATAACTTTTGGGTTGCCCTGCTTGTCGATCATCAGCCCGGCGTACAGGAAGCCGGTGTAGGTGTTGCCTTCCGCCGCCATGCCTTTCACCGTTGGCCAGATGATCCGTTCCATGGTGCGCTGGTGAACATCGCTGTTCACCACTGGCGCAGGGGAATAGGCACCCATGCCGCCGGTGTTTGGACCAGTATCGCCATCGCCCACGCGCTTGTGATCCTGGCTGGTGGCCATCGGCAACACGTGCTCGCCATCAACCATCACGATGAAGCTGGCTTCTTCGCCGTCAAGGAATTCTTCGATCACAATCCGGTGACCGGCGTCGCCAAAGGCGTTGCCTGCCAGCATGTCGTGTACGGCGGCCTCCGCGTCGTCAAGCGTCATCGCGACGATGACGCCTTTCCCTGCCGCCAGACCGTCAGCTTTAATCACGATCGGCGCGCCTTTTTCACGCAGATACGCCAGCGCAGGCTCAACGTCGGTGAAGTTTTGATATTCCGCCGTCGGGATAGCATGGCGGGCGAGGAAATCCTTAGTAAAGGCTTTGGAGCCTTCCAGTTGGGCGGCCCCTTCGGTTGGGCCAAAGATCTTCAGACCCGCGGCGCGGAAGGCATCGACCACGCCGATCACCAGCGGCGCTTCCGGGCCAACGATAGTCAGATCGATCTTCTCGTTTTGCGCGAAATTCAGCAGTTCAGGAATATCTGTCGCGCTGACGGCAACATTTTGCAGTACCGGCTCAAGCGCCGTGCCCGCATTGCCCGGCGCAACGAATACGGTTTCAACCAGCGGCGACTGTGCCGCTTTCCACGCCAGCGCGTGCTCGCGTCCGCCGTTACCAATGACTAATACTTTCATCTTCTACTCCGTGGATTAATGGCGGAAATGGCGCATATCGGTAAAGATCATCGCAATGCCGTGTTCATCGGCGGCGGCAATCACTTCTTCATCACGGATAGAGCCGCCAGGCTGGATCACGCAGCTCACGCCCACGGCAGCAGCGGCATCAATACCATCGCGGAACGGGAAGAAGGCATCGGAGGCCATCGCGGAACCTTTCACTTCCAGGCCTTCATCAGCAGCTTTAATTCCGGCGATTTTCGCAGAGTAAACGCGGCTCATCTGGCCCGCGCCGATGCCGATGGTCATCTTCTCTTTAGCGTAAACAATGGCATTAGATTTAACAAACTTCGCCACCTTCCAGCAGAACAGCGCATCACGCAATTCTTGTTCGGTTGGCTGACGTTGGGTGACCACACGTAGTTCGCCTTCCGTCACCATGCCCAGATCCCGATCCTGTACCAGCAGGCCGCCGTTCACGCGTTTAAAATCCAGGCCTGCCACGCGCTCCGCCCACTGACCGCAGGTCAGGACGCGCACGTTCTGTTTGGCGGCGGTGATTTTCAGCGCTTCGTCGCTTGCCGAAGGGGCAATGATCACTTCTACAAACTGACGGGAGATGATGGCCTGCGCCGTTTCGGCGTCCAGCTCACGGTTGAACGCGATAATGCCGCCGAATGCAGAGGTCGGGTCGGTTTTGTATGCGCGATCGTAGGCATCCAGAAGAGAGGTGCTGACGGCCACGCCGCATGGGTTGGCGTGCTTAACGATGACACAAGCAGGCTCGTTGAATTCTTTCACGCACTCCAGCGCCGCATCGGTATCAGCGATGTTGTTATATGACAGCGCCTTGCCCTGTACTTGTTGTGCAGTGGCTACGGAAGCTTCTTTGACATTCTCTTCTATATAGAAAGCGGCCTGCTGGTGGCTATTCTCACCGTAGCGCATATCCTGCTTCTTAATGAAGTTCAGATTCAGGGTGCGCGGGAAACGGCCTGAAGCTTCTTTATTGTCGCCGTGATAGGCCGGAACCATACTGCCGAAGTAATTGGCAATCATGCTGTCGTAGGCGGCGGTGTGTTCGAAGGCTTTAATAGCGAGGTCGAAACGGGTATTGAGGGTCAATGAACCTTCATTACTGTCCATCTCATTAATAATGGTGTCGTAGTCGCTGCTCTTCACCACAATAGCGACATCTTTATGGTTCTTGGCAGCGGAGCGCACCATGGTCGGGCCGCCGATATCAATATTCTCTACGGCGTCTTCCAGTGAACAACCCTCACGAGCAACGGTCTCGGCAAACGGATAGAGGTTAACAACCACCATATCAATAGGCGCGATCCCGTGTTTTTCCATAATGCCATCATCCTGACCGCGACGGCCAAGAATACCACCGTGTACTTTTGGATGCAGGGTCTTCACGCGTCCATCCATCATTTCCGGGAAACCGGTGTAATCGGAAACTTCAGTCACCGGCAGACCTTTCTCTGCTAACAGCCGGGCAGTGCCCCCTGTAGACAATAGCTCTACTCCGCGAGCAGAAAGTGCCTGGGCGAATTCGACGATACCGGCTTTATCAGAAACACTGAGCAGAGCGCGGCGGACTGGACGACGTTGTTGCATGGTAAATCCCCTGGATTTGCAAATTACAGAGAGCGTTAGATGAATTTTCTCGTAAAAACTCAGCTAACGCCCCAGGCGGGGCATCCTTCATTTTGCGCGAGCATTGTAACGAAAACGTTTGCGCAACGCTCGCGAATTTTCGGTCTTTTGACGATCTGTGGATAATTCTGTGTGTAAATGGGTATAAGTGGGGGTTTTGCTGGGGAATGCAGCAGTCAGTCATTTTTCTGCAATTTAACAGTTGCGGGCGCTCGAGAACTCCCTATAATGCGCCTCCATCGACACGGCGGATGTGAATCACTTCACACAAACAGCCGGGCCGGTTGAAGAGAAAAATCCTGAAATTCAGGGTTGACTCTGAAAGAGGAAAGCGTAATATACGCCACCTCGCGACGGTGAGCTGTAAGCCGCGTCGCAACTGCTCTTTAACAATTTATCAGACAATCTGTGTGGGCACTCGAAGATACGGATTCTTAAATGCCGAAAGGCAAAAAGAAATACCAAGTCTCAGAGTGAACACGTAATTCATTACGAAGTTTAATTCTTTGAGCATCAAACTTAAATTGAAGAGTTTGATCATGGCTCAGATTGAACGCTGGCGGCAGGCCTAACACATGCAAGTCGAACGGTAACAGGAAGCAGCTTGCTGCTTCGCTGACGAGTGGCGGACGGGTGAGTAATGTCTGGGAAACTGCCTGATGGAGGGGGATAACTACTGGAAACGGTAGCTAATACCGCATAACGTCTTCGGACCAAAGAGGGGGACCTTCGGGCCTCTTGCCATCGGATGTGCCCAGATGGGATTAGCTGGTTGGTGGGGTAACGGCTCACCAAGGCGACGATCCCTAGCTGGTCTGAGAGGATGACCAGCCACACTGGAACTGAGACACGGTCCAGACTCCTACGGGAGGCAGCAGTGGGGAATATTGCACAATGGGCGCAAGCCTGATGCAGCCATGCCGCGTGTATGAAGAAGGCCTTCGGGTTGTAAAGTACTTTCAGCGGGGAGGAAGGCGATGTGGTTAATAACCACGTTGATTGACGTTACCCGCAGAAGAAGCACCGGCTAACTCCGTGCCAGCAGCCGCGGTAATACGGAGGGTGCAAGCGTTAATCGGAATTACTGGGCGTAAAGCGCACGCAGGCGGTCTGACAAGTCGGATGTGAAATCCCCGGGCTCAACCCGGGAACTGCATTCGAAACTGTCAGACTGGAGTCTTGTAGAGGGGGGTAGAATTCCAGGTGTAGCGGTGAAATGCGTAGAGATCTGGAGGAATACCGGTGGCGAAGGCGGCCCCCTGGACAAAGACTGACGCTCAGGTGCGAAAGCGTGGGGAGCAAACAGGATTAGATACCCTGGTAGTCCACGCCGTAAACGATGTCGACTTGGAGGTTGTGCCCTTGAGGCGTGGCTTCCGGAGCTAACGCGTTAAGTCGACCGCCTGGGGAGTACGGCCGCAAGGTTAAAACTCAAATGAATTGACGGGGGCCCGCACAAGCGGTGGAGCATGTGGTTTAATTCGATGCAACGCGAAGAACCTTACCTGGTCTTGACATCCACGGAAGAATCCAGAGATGGATTTGTGCCTTCGGGAACCGTGAGACAGGTGCTGCATGGCTGTCGTCAGCTCGTGTTGTGAAATGTTGGGTTAAGTCCCGCAACGAGCGCAACCCTTATCCTTTGTTGCCAGCGGTCCGGCCGGGAACTCAAAGGAGACTGCCAGTGATAAACTGGAGGAAGGTGGGGATGACGTCAAGTCATCATGGCCCTTACGACCAGGGCTACACACGTGCTACAATGGCATATACAAAGAGAAGCGACCTCGCGAGAGCAAGCGGACCTCATAAAGTATGTCGTAGTCCGGATCGGAGTCTGCAACTCGACTCCGTGAAGTCGGAATCGCTAGTAATCGTGGATCAGAATGCCACGGTGAATACGTTCCCGGGCCTTGTACACACCGCCCGTCACACCATGGGAGTGGGTTGCAAAAGAAGTAGGTAGCTTAACCTTCGGGAGGGCGCTTACCACTTTGTGATTCATGACTGGGGTGAAGTCGTAACAAGGTAACCGTAGGGGAACCTGCGGTTGGATCACCTCCTTACCTTAAAGAAACGTTCTTTGTAGTGCTCACACAGATTGTCTGATGAAAACGGGCAGTAAAAAATCTCTGCAGGCTTGTAGCTCAGGTGGTTAGAGCGCACCCCTGATAAGGGTGAGGTCGGTGGTTCAAGTCCACTCAGGCCTACCAAATTCGTCCTGATACTGCGTTGTGAAACGACTCGCATACCTGAGTATGCTTCGCCGTTCCACGCCTTGCCTCAGGAAAAATTGCGGTGAGCGAGATTTACGATGGGGCTATAGCTCAGCTGGGAGAGCGCCTGCTTTGCACGCAGGAGGTCTGCGGTTCGATCCCGCATAGCTCCACCATCCTTTACTGTCCGGAACATGAAAACTTCAGAGTGTACCTGAGAAGGTATGCTGCGAAGTTTTGCTCTTTAAAAATCTGGATCAAGCTGAAAATTGAAAAACACTGAACAACGCGAGTTGTTCGTGGGTCTCTCAAATTTTCGCAACACTGAAGTGAAACAGCTTCGGGTTGTGAGGTTAAGCGACTAAGCGTACACGGTGGATGCCCTGGCAGTCAGAGGCGATGAAGGGCGTGCTAATCTGCGATAAGCGCCGGTAAGGTGATATGAACCGTTATACCCGGCGATACCCGAATGGGGAAACCCAGTGCAATCCGTTGCACTATCGTTAAGTGAATACATAGCTTAACGAGGCGAACCGGGGGAACTGAAACATCTAAGTACCCCGAGGAAAAGAAATCAACCGAGATTCCCCCAGTAGCGGCGAGCGAACGGGGAGGAGCCCGGAGTCTGAATCAGCGTGTGTGGTAGTGGAACGGTCTGGAAAGTCCGGCGGTACAGGGTGATAGTCCCGTACACAAAATCACACACACTGTGAACTCGAAGAGTAGGGCGGGACACGTGGTATCCTGTCTGAATATGGGGGGACCATCCTCCAAGGCTAAATACTCCTGACTGACCGATAGTGAACCAGTACCGTGAGGGAAAGGCGAAAAGAACCCCGGCGAGGGGAGTGAAAAAGAACCTGAAACCGTGTACGTACAAGCAGTGGGAGCCTCCTTGTGGGGTGACTGCGTACCTTTTGTATAATGGGTCAGCGACTTATATTCTGTAGCAAGGTTAACCGTATAGGGGAGCCGGAGGGAAACCGAGTCTTAATTGGGCGTTAAGTTGCAGGGTATAGACCCGAAACCCGGTGATCTAGCCATGGGCAGGTTGAAGGTTGGGTAACACTAACTGGAGGACCGAACCGACTAATGTTGAAAAATTAGCGGATGACCTGTGGCTGGGGGTGAAAGGCCAATCAAACCGGGAGATAGCTGGTTCTCCCCGAAAGCTATTTAGGTAGCGCCTCGTGAACTCATCTTCGGGGGTAGAGCACTGTTTCGGCCAGGGGGTCATCCCGACTTACCGATCCGATGCAAACTGCGAATACCGAAGAATGTTATCACGGGAGACACACGGCGGGTGCTAACGTCCGTCGTGAAGAGGGAAACAACCCAGACCGCCAGCTAAGGTCCCAAAGTCATGGTTAAGTGGGAAACGATGTGGGAAGGCCCAGACAGCCAGGATGTTGGCTTAGAAGCAGCCATCATTTAAAGAAAGCGTAATAGCTCACTGGTCGAGTCGGCCTGCGCGGAAGATGTAACGGGGCTAAACCATGCACCGAAGCTGCGGCAGCGACGCTTATGCGTTGTTGGGTAGGGGAGCGTTCTGTAAGCCGTTGAAGGTGGCCTGTGAGGGCTGCTGGAGGTATCAGAAGTGCGAATGCTGACATAAGTAACGATAATGCGGGTGAAAAACCCGCACGCCGGAAGACCAAGGGTTCCTGTCCAACGTTAATCGGGGCAGGGTGAGTCGACCCCTAAGGCGAGGCCGAAAGGCGTAGTCGATGGGAAACGGGTTAATATTCCCGTACTTGGTGTTACTGCGAAGGGGGGACGGAGAAGGCTATGTCGGCCGGGCGACGGTTGTCCCGGTTTAAGCGTGAAGGTGGTGCGACCAGGTAAATCCGGTTGCGCATTAACACTGAGGCGTGATGACGAGGCACTACGGTGCTGAAGTGACAAATGCCCTGCTTCCAGGAAAAGCCTCTAAGCATCAGGTAACACGAAATCGTACCCCAAACCGACACAGGTGGTCAGGTAGAGAATACCAAGGCGCTTGAGAGAACCCGGGTGAAGGAACTAGGCAAAATGGTGCCGTAACTTCGGGAGAAGGCACGCTGGTGCGTAGGTGAAGTGACTTGCTCACGGAGCTGAAACCAGTCGAAGATACCAGCTGGCTGCAACTGTTTATTAAAAACACAGCACTGTGCAAACACGAAAGTGGACGTATACGGTGTGACGCCTGCCCGGTGCCGGAAGGTTAATTGATGGGGTTATCGCAAGAGAAGCTCCTGATCGAAGCCCCGGTAAACGGCGGCCGTAACTATAACGGTCCTAAGGTAGCGAAATTCCTTGTCGGGTAAGTTCCGACCTGCACGAATGGCGTAATGATGGCCAGGCTGTCTCCACCCGGGACTCAGTGAAATTGAACTCGCTGTGAAGATGCAGTGTACCCGCGGCAAGACGGAAAGACCCCGTGAACCTTTACTATAGCTTGACACTGAACACTGGTCCTTGATGTGTAGGATAGGTGGGAGGCTTTGAAGTGTGGACGCCAGTCTGCATGGAGCCGTCCTTGAAATACCACCCTTTAATGGCTGGTGTTCTAACGTGGGCCCGTAATCCGGGTTGCGGACAGTGTCTGGTGGGTAGTTTGACTGGGGCGGTCTCCTCCTAAAGCGTAACGGAGGAGCACGAAGGTCAGCTAATCCTGGTCGGACATCAGGAGGTTAGTGCAATGGCATAAGCTGGCTTGACTGCGAGCGTGACGGCGCGAGCAGGTGCGAAAGCAGGTCATAGTGATCCGGTGGTTCTGAATGGAAGGGCCATCGCTCAACGGATAAAAGGTACTCCGGGGATAACAGGCTGATACCGCCCAAGAGTTCATATCGACGGCGGTGTTTGGCACCTCGATGTCGGCTCATCACATCCTGGGGCTGAAGTAGGTCCCAAGGGTATGGCTGTTCGCCATTTAAAGTGGTACGCGAGCTGGGTTTAGAACGTCGTGAGACAGTTCGGTCCCTATCTGCCGTGGGCGCTGGAGAACTGAGGGGGGCTGCTCCTAGTACGAGAGGACCGGAGTGGACGCATCACTGGTGTTCGGGTTGTCATGCCAATGGCACTGCCCGGTAGCTAAATGCGGAAGAGATAAGTGCTGAAAGCATCTAAGCACGAAACTTGCCCCGAGATGAGTTCTCCCTGAGACTTTAAGTCTCCTGAAGGAACGTTGAAGACGACGACGTTGATAGGCCGGGTGTGTAAGCGCAGCGATGCGTTGAGCTAACCGGTACTAATGAACCGTGAGGCTTAACCTTACAACGCCGAAGCTGTTTTGGCGGATTTGAGAGAGATTTTCAGCCTGATTACAGATTAATCAGTGTGCGGAATGCACCCTGATAAACAGAATTTGCCTGGCGGCACCAGCGCGGTGGTCCCACCTGACCCCATGCCGAACTCAGAAGTGAAACGCCGTAGCGCCGATGGTAGTGTGGGGTCTCCCCATGCGAGAGTAGGGAACTGCCAGGCATCAAACAAGTGAGAAGCCCATCCTGACGGATGGGCTTTTTGCGTTTTAATCATGAAGAAAGGAGTCCTCATGCCCGTTTTATATATCCAGGTGCGTAAAAACCATATCATGGTGCGTGATATTGAGCGCAGCCAGGACGTCTCTGGTCGGGGAGCCTTTAGCAATCAGCGTCTCCTTATTGCCGAATTTTCCATTGCCGAAAAAGTCCTCTCTGATCTCATCCAACAACTTTATCCGCGTACATGGATGAATTCATTACTGCGCACCCGGCGTTTTGACATTGTAATCAGCGCGCTGGAAATGAATGAAGGCGGATTATCCCAGGTGGAAGAACGCATCCTTCAGGAAGTGGTGTCCGAGGCGACAATGATGAGGTATCGCCAGCTTAAACTGCATGCTCAATCAACTCCTCTGACCGATAGCGCTATACTGGCGATGCTTGAGCAGAAATAACGACGTTCTGCCCGTTACCCCTTATACCGTAAATGCAGCAATGGATAAGGCTGTCCAAGATCATCTTTCTCTGAACGTCCCGTCACGCTAAACCCCATCTTCTTATAAAATCCCACGGCCTGATGATTCTGCTCATTCACGTTGGTGGTAAGTTCCGGTGCCAGGGTTAGCGCATGCTCGATCAGCAGCTTCCCTACGCCCTCGCCGCGAAAATCAGGATCGACAAACAGTGCATCCATATGCTGAGCCGTAAGTAACATAAACGCCAGCGGCTTATCCTGCTCTGTTGTCGCTACCCATAGCGGTGCTTCAGGCAGAAAATCACGCACCAGTTTCTCCAGCTCCGCCCGGTAGGAGGACGCCAGAAAATCATGCGTGGCATCGACTGAGCGACACCAGATATCCGCCAGCTTATCCACTTCATCATGCCGAGATCGGCGGATGCTAATAACCATATACTCTCCTTTTTTACCTCCTTATATTCTAACGTAAACACAGCCTTGAAACTTTCTCACCTTCCGCATGTAAGCTCGACATTATGGATATTCCTGGGTATTGTCAGCTATCTGGATGTCTAAACGTTTAAACGTATGCAGTGAGGATATAAGTTATGCCGATTCGGGTGCAGGATGAGCTACCAGCCGTTAATTTTCTGCGTGAAGAAAACGTCTTTGTGATGACGGCATCGCGCGCGACCGGTCAGGAAATTCGTCCGCTGAAGGTACTCATTCTTAATCTGATGCCGAAAAAAATCGAAACGGAAAACCAGTTTTTGCGCCTGCTATCGAACTCGCCGTTACAGGTGGATATTAAACTGCTGCGGATTGACGCACGTGAATCACGTAATACGCCGACTGAGCATCTGAACAATTTCTACTGTAACTTTGATGAGATTTGTCATGAGAACTTTGACGGTCTGATCGTCACCGGGGCACCGCTGGGCCTGGTAGAATTTAATGACGTTACCTACTGGCCGCAGATCAAACAGGTGCTGGAATGGGCCAAAGATCATGTGACCTCAACGCTGTTTGTCTGTTGGGCGGTACAGGCCGCGCTCAACATTCTCTACGGTATCCCGAAGCAAACCCGCAACGACAAACTCTCCGGCGTCTACGAACATCATATTTTACACCCGCATGCGCTGCTGACCCGAGGTTTTGACGACACCTTTCTTGCGCCGCATTCACGCTTCGCGGATTTCCCGGCAGCGCTGATTCGTGATTACACCGACCTGGAGATCTTTGCTGAAACGGACAGCGGAGATGCTTATTTGTTTGCCAGCAGGGATAAACGTATTGCCTTTGTCACCGGTCACCCTGAATATGATGCCAACACGCTCGCTGGTGAATACTTCCGCGATGTAGAAGCCGGTCTAAGTCCGGACGTTCCGTACAACTATTTCCCGAAAAACGATCCGCAGAACAAACCGCGCGCCACATGGCGAAGCCACGGCAATCTGTTATTTACTAACTGGCTCAACTACTACGTCTACCAGATCACACCATACGATCTGCGCCATATGAATCCTACCCTGGAATAATCCTCCACTTTTTATGATCCTAAAGCGTTTCAGCACGCTATTTAAGGCACCTTTGGGTGCCTTTTTCATTTCCGAAAACCACTTCACTCTTTGTAATAAATTTAACTTCTTTGTTATCAATATTTTGAATGTTATTTAAATTAAAAATGGAAATAGTTTTTGATTTTATGATTTATTTGCGTAGTCTTGATCGTGCTGAACGAAAAACCGACAACGATCTTTCGTTCGCACTGTAGACGATCCTGGATCAATGACGACGAGGAGCAGCGCAATGACACAACAGGCAGCAACTGCAGATGAACTGGCCTTCAACCAGCCTTACGGCGAGCAGGAAAAGCAAATCCTGACGCCGGAAGCCACAGAGTTTCTCAGCGAACTGGTGTCCAGGTTTACGCCAAAACGCAATCAACTTCTCGCCGCACGCGTTCAGCAGCAGCAGAATATTGATAACGGTACGTTGCCTGGTTTTATTTCGGAAACCGATTCCATTAGAAATGGTGACTGGACTATCCGTGGTGTTCCGGATGATTTGCAGGATCGTCGGGTTGAGATCACCGGCCCGGTTGAGCGCAAGATGGTGATTAACGCTCTTAATGCTAACGTGAAAGTATTTATGGCGGATTTCGAAGATTCGCTGGCTCCCGACTGGAACAAAGTGATCGACGGGCAAATTAATCTGCGCGATGCGGTTAATGGCACCATCAGCTATACCAACGAAGCCGGAAAAATTTATCAGCTCAAGCCCGATCCGGCCGTGCTGGTTTGTCGCGTTCGCGGTCTGCATCTGCCGGAAAAACATGTTACCTGGCGTGGCGACGCGATTCCCGGCAGCCTGTTCGACTTTGCGCTGTACTTTTTCCACAACTACAACGCGTTGCTGGCCAAAGGCAGTGGTCCCTATTTCTACCTGCCTAAAACACAGGCCTGGCAGGAGGCGGCATGGTGGAGCGAAGTCTTCAGCTATACCGAAGATCGTTTTAACCTGCCGCGCGGCACCATCAAAGCCACGTTATTGATTGAAACCTTGCCTGCCGTCTTCCAGATGGACGAGATCCTGCATGCCCTGCGCGATCATATCGTTGGCCTGAACTGCGGCCGCTGGGATTATATCTTCAGCTATATCAAAACGTTGAAAAATTACCCGGACCGCGTGCTGCCTGACCGCCAGGTGGTCACCATGGACAAGCCGTTCCTCAGCGCTTATTCGCGTCTGCTGATTAAAACCTGCCATAAGCGTGGTGCATTTGCGATGGGTGGCATGGCGGCGTTTATTCCCAGCAAAGATGCCGCGCGTAATGCGCAGGTGCTTAACAAAGTGAAAGCGGACAAAGCGCTGGAGGCGAATAACGGTCACGATGGCACCTGGGTAGCTCACCCCGGTCTGGCAGATACGGCGATGACCATTTTCAACGATGTGTTAGGTGAGAACAAAAACCAGCTGTTCGTTACCCGTGACGACGATGCGCCAATTACTGCCGAAGAGTTGCTGGCCCCGTGTGAGGGCGAGCGCACCGAAGAAGGCATGCGCGCCAATATTCGCGTGGCGGTGCAGTACATCGAAGCGTGGATCTCTGGCAACGGCTGCGTGCCGATTTACGGTCTGATGGAAGATGCTGCGACGGCAGAAATTTCCCGTACCTCCATTTGGCAGTGGATCCACCATGAGAAAACGCTGAGCAACGGTAAACCCGTCACCAAATCCCTGTTTCGTCAGATGCTGGCGGAAGAGATGCAGGTGATTCAGGAAGAGCTCGGCGAGCATCGCTTCAGCAGCGGGCGCTTTACTGACGCCGCACGGCTGATGGAGCAGATCACCACTTCAGATGACTTAATCGATTTCCTGACCTTACCCGGCTACCGCCTGTTAGCGTAATCCACCCTACAAAATGGAGCATCTGCATATGAAAACGCGTACCCAACAAATCGAAGCATTACAAAAAGAATGGACACATCCGCGCTGGGAGGGCATTAACCGCCCGTACAGTGCGGAGGAAGTGGTGAAATTACGCGGATCGGTTAACCCGGAGTGCACGCTGGCGCAGCTTGGTGCGGCCAAAATGTGGCGCTTGCTGAATGGTGAATCGAAAAAAGGGTATATCAACAGCCTCGGCGCGCTGACTGGCGGTCAGGCGTTGCAGCAGGCGAAAGCCGGGATCGAAGCGATCTATCTTTCTGGCTGGCAGGTGGCGGCAGACGCGAACCTTGCCGCCAGCATGTACCCGGATCAATCGCTGTATCCGGCAAACTCGGTGCCGGCGGTAGTGGATCGGATCAACAATACCTTCCGCCGCGCGGATCAGATCCAGTGGTCGTCCGGTATTGAACCAAACGATCCGCGTCACGTGGATTACTTCCTGCCGATCGTCGCCGATGCGGAAGCCGGTTTTGGCGGCGTGCTGAACGCTTTCGAACTGATGAAATCGATGATTACCGCCGGTGCAGCGGCGGTGCATTTTGAAGATCAGCTCGCCTCCGTGAAGAAATGCGGACACATGGGCGGTAAGGTGCTGGTCCCGACGCAGGAAGCGATTCAGAAACTGGTCGCCGCGCGTCTGGCGGCTGACGTGATGGGCGTTCCGACGGTGCTGATTGCCCGTACCGATGCCGATGCGGCGGATTTAATTACCTCCGACTGTGACGCTTACGACAGTGAATTTATCACCGGCGAGCGCACCAGCGAAGGCTTCTACCGCACTCGTGCGGGTATTGAACAGGCGATCAGCCGCGGTCTGGCCTATGCGCCGTATGCCGATCTCGTGTGGTGTGAAACCTCCACGCCGGACCTTGAGCTTGCCAGACGTTTTGCTGACGCCATCCACGCGAAATACCCCGGTAAACTGCTGGCCTATAACTGCTCGCCGTCGTTTAACTGGCAGAAGAATCTGGACGATAAAACCATCGCCAGCTTCCAGCAGCAACTGTCAGAGATGGGCTACAAGTATCAGTTCATCACCCTGGCAGGCATTCACAGCATGTGGTTCAACATGTTTGACCTGGCGCATGCCTACGCTCAGGGCGAGGGGATGAAACATTACGTCGAGAAAGTACAGCAGCCGGAGTTTGCTGCCAGCAAAGAAGGCTACACCTTTGCTTCGCATCAGCAGGAAGTGGGCACCGGCTACTTTGATAAGGTGACGACCATTATTCAGGGTGGGGCGTCTTCTGTGACCGCGCTGACGGGGTCGACAGAAGAGTCACAGTTCTGATTGTCCTTATGTCCGGTAGTGCGATGTTCACTGGCTCACCGTAGTACGCAGGTCGGATAGGCGAATGCGCCATCCGGCCAATCCCGGATGAGGGCAAAAGATGACGCGAAGCCTGGAATTACTCATAGCGCAAACCATCCTGCAAGGCTTCGACGCGCAGTACGGTCGATTTCTGGAGGTCACCTCCGGCGCGCAACAGCGATTCGAACAGGCGGACTGGCACGCCGTTCAGCAGGCGATGAAAAATCGTATTCATCTCTACGACCATCATGTCGGCCTGGTGGTCGAGCAGCTGCGTTGCATCACCGATGGCAAAAATACCGATGCGGAATTCCTGCTGCGCGTAAAACAGCACTATACCGCCTTACTTCCGGATTACCCTCGCTTTGAGATAGCGGAAAGCTTTTTTAACTCCGTCTATTGCCGGTTATTTGACCACCGCTCGTTAACACCCGAGCGGCTTTTTATTTTCAGCTCCCAGCCAGAACACCGCTTTCGCACCATTCCCCGCCCGCTGGCGAAAACGTTTTCCCCTGAACACGGCTGGGAAACGCTGCTGGGTAAAATGTTAAGCGATTTACCGCTGCGTTTACCCTGGCAGGATCGGCTGCGCGATGTGGGTTATATCATTGCGCAACTGACAGAAACGTTCGGCGATGTGCTGCTACGCCAGGCGCATCTGCATATTGCCAATGAACTTTTTTACCGTAATAAAGCCGCGTGGCTGGTGGGTAAAATAGTCACTCCGGTGGGCACGCTGCCCTTTTTATTGCCGATTCACCGCTCGGATGACGGCGAACTCTTTGTTGATGCCTGTCTGACGGGTATTGACGAAGCCAGCATCGTGTTTGGTTTTGCCCGTTCCTATTTCATGGTTTATGCCCCGCTGCCTGCTGCACTGGTCGAATGGCTACGGGAGATCCTGCCGGGCAAGACCACTGCCGAACTGTACATGGCGATCGGTTGCCAGAAGCATGCAAAAACCGAAAGCTACCGGGAATATCTGGCTTACCTCACCGGCACCGATGAGCAGTTCATCGAAGCGCCAGGAATTCGCGGCATGGTGATGCTGGTGTTTACCCTGCCGGGCTTCGACCGGGTATTTAAAATCATCAAAGATAAATTTGCTCCGCAAAAGGAGATGTCTGCGGCGCACGTACGCGCCTGCTATCAACTGGTTAAAGAACACGATCGCGTCGGGCGCATGGCGGATACCCAGGAATTTGAAAACTTTGTGCTGGAGAAAAGGCAGATCTCTCCGGCACTGATGGCGCTTTTACAGGCTGAAGTGCCAGAAAAAATTGCCGATCTCGGCGATCGCATCGTCATTCGCCATCTTTATATCGAACGCCGCATGGTGCCGCTAAACATTTGGCTGGAGCGGGTGGAGGGCCAGCAGCTGCGCGATGTGATTGAAGAGTACGGCAATGCTATTCGGCAGCTTGCCGCCGCCAACATATTCCCCGGCGACATGCTGTTCAAAAACTTCGGCGTCACCCGTCACGGTCGCGTGGTGTTCTACGATTACGATGAAATTTGCTATATGACGGAAGTAAATTTTCGCGATATCCCGCCACCGCGTTACCCGGAAGATGAACTGTCCAGCGAACCCTGGTATAGCGTTGCGCCAGGGGATGTCTTCCCGGAAGAATTTCGCCACTGGCTGTGTGCCGATCCGCGTATCGGTCCGCTGTTTGAAGAGATGCACGCCGACCTTTTTCGCGCCGACTACTGGCGGTCGTTACAGGCGCGTATCCGCGAAGGTCATGTAGAGGATGTGTACGCCTATCGCCGTCGGCAGCGGTTTAGCGTGCGCTACGGCGCGACGGAGCCTGCGCTTTTGCGAGCCGCTTTCCAGTAATGAAATGGGCGGCTGGCGGTCTACCCTCCGGTACTGTACTGTCGTTTACACATCGTGGCGCAGGTATTTGATATGCTAACAACGACATGTAGTGCAGGCGGGTTAACGACGATTTCACTGGAGTCGTCAACCTCTTCTTTCTATTATGTCTGTATTGGACATTCGAGCCATTTTAGACGGGAGAAGAGGCTATGCATGTTATGCCCGCACAGCACGCGAAGAACCAGTTTGGAGATTTATTAATGAAAGTCCAGCATGAACCTGTAGAGATCAGCAAACACGGTAAGCGAGTGGCCGTGGTTATTTCCCCTGAAGAATATGATCGTTTTACTGAACTCAAATTACAGAGTCTGAAAGCCATTCTGGCTGAATCGCTGGCGCAGGCCGATAAAGGGAAGCTACACAATATTGACGATGTATTTGGCCCCTTAACTCAGGATGAACTAAACGATCATTGAGGGCAAAGCTAAGGGATGAGCGTAAAATTTACGACTAAAGCTAAAGAGCATATTCGCGCAATCAGAATTTATTCAACGCGTCGTTGGGGGAAGGAAGTGGCAGAAGTCTATTCCTCCGTCATTCGCACGACGATGACAGACGTTCTCGACAGACGTCCCTTTCCCGGACGTGACCGCAGCGTCGATCTTTTTCCAGGTATCCGCAGCTTTCCTGTAGAAAGCCATATTATTTATTATCGAGAAGTCTCGACAGGCATTCTCGTTCTGGCGATATTGCATGAAAAGCAGGATCCACATCATTCTCTGTAACGTTTTATCAGGGATGTAAAAATCACCGCACTCCACCATACGCCAGCGTTACCTCTTTCGCCGCCTTAATCACCATCGCGCCAAACTCGGTCACCCGGTCATCGGTAATACGCGATATCGGCCCCGAAATAGAAATGGCCGCAAACGGCTCGCGATGTTCATCATAAATGCAGGACGCCACGCAGCGCAGGCCGAGCGCGTGCTCCTCATCATCGAACGAATAGCCGCGCTTACGCGTCTGGGCGAGATCGTCCTTCAGATGCAGCGGCGACACCAGCGTGGCGTGCGTATACGCATGCAGTCCCTGACGATGCAGCAGCCCGGTCACCTGCTCTTCGCTTAATTGCGAAAGAAACGCTTTTCCCGCACCGGAGGCGTGCATCGGCAGTTTACCGCCAATAGGGGCCGACATACGCATCAGCTGCGTACACTGTACCTGATCGATAATAATCGCCTGATGATCGCTTTGGTCGAGTACCGCCAGGTTCACCGTCTCGCCGGACTCTTCCATCAGCGAGCGCAGGATAGGGTGGACAATCGCCAGCAGATTACGACTCTGCAAAAAGCTGCTGCCGACCATAAAAGCATGTGCGCCCACTGACCAGTGCCCCAGTTCACCCACCTGGCGGACAAAACCAAGCTGCTGCATGGTGGTCAATAAGCGGTGCGTCGTGGAGTTGGGTAAACCGGCCTGCTGCGCCAGCTCGGTCAGCGCGACGCTGCCGTTAGATTCAGCAATCCACTCCAGCAGCTTTAAACCGCGCGTCAGGGACTGAACCTGGCCGGTTGCCTGTTGTGCGGTGGCAGGGGCAGGTTTTCTGCCGCGTTTTGCGGGAACGGGGGCAACCATAAGCGACTCCTTTTCTGTATCGTGGAAATCATTTTCGTTTTATCTGAGTATAATGCAACAACAACCATGCTCATCGGATGAGTGTGAATGAACTTGTCTCATGTTAGGGACTGCTCTCTTTTCCACCTGCACGCTTTGTGCCAGTATGGCGTGTTACGTTGAGCGTTGTGTCGGGAGTCGGTGTGAGCAGCAAAGTGGAACAACTGCGTGCGCAGTTAAATGAGCGAATTCTGGTTCTGGATGGGGGCATGGGCACCATGATCCAGGGCTATCGTCTGGATGAGCAGGATTTCCGCGGCGAGCGCTTCGCCGACTGGCCGTGCGATCTGAAAGGCAATAACGACCTGCTGGTATTGAGCCAGCCAGAGACTATCGCCGCTATCCACAGTGCCTACTTCGAGGCAGGTGCGGATATCATTGAAACCAACACCTTCAACTCCACGACTATCGCGATGGCGGATTACCAGATGGAATCCCTGTCAGCGGAAATCAATTACGCCGCAGCTAAACTGGCCCGCGCCTGCGCCGACGAATGGACTGCCCGCACGCCGGAAAAACCGCGCTACGTTGCAGGCGTTCTCGGTCCGACTAACCGCACGGCATCAATTTCACCGGACGTCAACGATCCGGCGTACCGTAATATCACCTTTGATCAGCTGGTGGCGGCATACCGTGAATCCACCAACGCGCTGGTGAAAGGCGGCGCGGATTTGATATTAATCGAAACCATCTTCGATACGCTTAACGCCAAAGCCGCGATTTACGCGGTGAAAGAGGAATTTGAGGCGTTGGGTGTGGATCTGCCGATCATGATCTCCGGCACCATCACCGACGCCTCCGGCCGCACGCTCTCCGGCCAGACGACCGAAGCCTTTTATAATGCCCTGCGCCACGCCGACGCGCTCACCTTTGGCCTGAACTGCGCGCTGGGACCGGACGAACTGCGTCAGTACGTGCAGGAACTCTCGCGCATTGCTGAATGCTACGTCACCGCGCACCCGAATGCCGGGCTACCTAACGCCTTTGGTGAATACGATCTTGACGCCGACACCATGGCGACGCAAATCCGTGAATGGGCGGAAGCCGGCTTCCTGAACATCGTTGGCGGCTGCTGCGGCACGACGCCGGAGCATATCGCCGCCATGAGCCGGGCGGTTGAAGGTCTGCCGCCGCGCCGGTTGCCGGATATCCCGGTGGCCTGCCGTCTTTCCGGCCTTGAACCGCTGAACATCGGCGACGATAGCCTGTTCGTCAACGTCGGTGAACGTACTAACGTTACCGGTTCCGCCAAATTCAAACGCCTGATTAAAGAAGAAAAATACAGCGAGGCGCTGGATGTGGCGCGTCAGCAGGTGGAAAGCGGCGCACAGATTATCGATATCAACATGGACGAGGGGATGCTCGATGCCGAGGCGGCAATGGTGCGTTTTCTCAACCTGATTGCCGGTGAGCCAGACATCGCCCGGGTGCCCATCATGATCGACTCCTCGAAATGGGAGGTCATTGAAAAAGGGCTGAAGTGCATTCAGGGCAAAGGCATCGTTAACTCCATCTCAATGAAAGAGGGCGTTGAGCCGTTTATTGAGCATGCCAAAAAGGTGCGCCGCTACGGTGCCGCCGTGGTGGTGATGGCCTTTGATGAAGTCGGCCAGGCGGATACCCGCGAGCGTAAAATCGAGATTTGCCGCCGCGCTTATAAGATCCTGACCGAAGAGGTGGGTTTTCCGCCGGAAGACATTATCTTCGACCCGAATATCTTTGCGGTCGCCACCGGCATTGAAGAGCACAACAACTACGCGCAGGATTTTATCGGTGCCTGCGAAGACATTAAACGCGAACTGCCGCACTCCCTGATCTCCGGTGGCGTCTCCAACGTCTCCTTCTCGTTTCGTGGCAACGACCCGGTGCGCGAAGCCATTCACGCTGTTTTCCTTTATTACGCTATTCGCAACGGCATGGACATGGGCATCGTTAACGCCGGGCAACTGGCGATTTATGACGATCTGCCCGCCGAGCTGCGCGATGCGGTAGAGGATGTGATCCTCAACCGTCGTGACGATGGCACCGAGCGTCTGCTGGATCTGGCAGAAAAATATCGCGGCAGTAAAACCGACGAGGCTGCTAACGCTCAGCAGGCGGAATGGCGCTCCTGGAACGTGAAAAAGCGTCTCGAATACTCGCTGGTCAAAGGTATCACCGAGTTTATCGAGCAGGACACCGAAGAAGCCCGCCAGCAGGCAACGCGGCCGATTGAAGTCATCGAAGGTCCGCTTATGGACGGTATGAACGTGGTCGGCGATCTGTTCGGCGAAGGGAAAATGTTCCTGCCACAGGTGGTGAAATCCGCCCGCGTAATGAAACAGGCGGTAGCGTATCTCGAACCCTATATTGAAGCCAGCAAAGAGAAAGGCTCCAGTAACGGTAAGATGGTAATTGCGACGGTGAAGGGCGACGTGCACGACATCGGCAAAAACATTGTTGGCGTGGTGTTGCAGTGTAATAACTACGAAATTATCGATCTTGGCGTGATGGTTCCGGCGGATAAGATCCTCAAAACTGCGAAAGAGGTCAATGCGGACCTGATTGGCCTTTCCGGGCTGATTACCCCCTCGCTGGATGAAATGGTGAACGTGGCGAAAGAGATGGAGCGTCAGGGCTTTACCATTCCGCTGCTGATTGGCGGTGCGACCACGTCCAAGGCCCACACGGCAGTGAAAATTGAGCAGAACTACAGCGGTCCGACGGTCTATGTACAGAACGCCTCGCGCACTGTCGGCGTGGTGGCGGCATTACTGTCTGCTACCCAACATGATGAGTTCGTCGCCCGCACCCGTAAAGAGTACGACACCGTGCGCATCCAGCACGGCCGCAAGAAACCGCGTACGCCGCCGGTGACGCTGGCGGCGGCGCGTGATAACGATCTGGCATTTGACTGGGCCAGCTACACGCCGCCGGTCGCGCATCGCCTGGGCGTGCAGGACATCACCGCCAGCATTGATACCCTGCGCAACTATATCGACTGGACGCCGTTCTTTATGACCTGGTCGCTGGCAGGGAAATATCCGCGCATCCTTGAAGATGAGGTGGTGGGCGAGGAAGCGCAACGCCTGTTTAACGATGCTAACGCCATGCTCGATCAATTAAGCGCAGAGAAATCACTCAACCCGCGCGGCGTGGTGGGACTCTTCCCGGCCAACCGCGTGGGCGATGATATCGAGATCTACCGCGACGAGACGCGTACACATGTACTGACCGTCAGCCATCATCTGCGCCAGCAGACGGAAAAAGTCGGTTTTGCCAACTACTGCCTGGCCGATTTTGTGGCACCCAAACTGAGCGGCAAGGCGGATTATATCGGAGCCTTCGCCGTCACCGGTGGACTGGAAGAGGACGCTCTGGCCGAGGCTTACGACGCGCAACACGACGATTACAACAAGATTATGGTCAAAGCCATTGCCGATCGTCTGGCGGAAGCCTTCGCTGAATATCTGCACGAGCGGGTGCGTAAAGTGTACTGGGGCTATGCGGCACACGAAAACCTCAGTAATGAGGAGCTGATCCGCGAGAACTATCAGGGGATCCGCCCTGCGCCCGGTTACCCGGCCTGTCCGGAGCACACGGAAAAAGGGACCATCTGGCAATTGCTGGATGTTGAAAAACACACCGGCATGAAGCTCACCGAGTCTTTCGCCATGTGGCCGGGCGCTTCGGTCTCCGGCTGGTATTTCAGCCACCCTGACAGCAAGTATTATGCTGTGGCGCAGATCCAGCGTGACCAGGTTGAAGACTATGCGCGACGTAAGGGCATGAGCGTGGCCGACGTTGAACGCTGGCTGGCACCGAATCTGGGGTACGATGCGGATTAATCATTAACGGATCACCAGCCTGAAAGGAAGCACACGATGCGTTTTAAAAAGGGCATTTATATTTTCTGGGGAATGATGGATCTGCTGGCGCTGGCGAGTTATATCGCGCTGGCGATCCATATGGGCCGGATCCCTTTCATCACTGATATCGTTCATTTTCACGATTCAGCGATCGGCTACGGCGCTGGCGGCGGGTTGGTCATCTGGATGCTGACATTATTTGCGATCGGCTTTGTTCTGAAGATAACGCTGTTTTACTCGGCATGGTCGTTTATCTGTAAAAAAGACATCAACACCCTGTTTTTTATTTTCCAGGAGGCAGGGCGGGTAATTACCTTAACAGGCTCCATTCCCCTCCTGACACTGTTGGTATATTTTGCAGGAGCCGGAAGCGTTGCCGTAAGCGTTATCCTTTTCATCGTCTCTGAAATTCTCAAAATCGCCTCTATCGTGTGGTGTAAAGCGCAGCCAGGCGCCTGCGTGGGGAAATAGCGTCTTACAACTCATCGAAGACGCTTTGAGTCTGTTGTCTCTTTATTACAATTAACCTCTTATACTGTAATAAACGGCGGGCCGCGTAAATGCGGCCGCGTCCGGCGTTTTTGTCCCAGGGAAACCAATAACAATTAAGGAGGCACACCTTCCGTGTTAACGTTGTTACACCTGCTTTCTGCTGTCGCCCTGCTGGTCTGGGGCACCCACATCGTGCGTACCGGTGTGATGCGCGTCTTTGGCGCGAGACTGCGTACCGTCCTCAGCCGCAGCGTTGAGAAAAAACCGCTCGCCTTCAGCGCGGGTATTGGCGTGACTGCGCTGGTGCAAAGCAGTAATGCCACCACCATGCTGGTCACATCGTTTGTGGCGCAGGATCTGGTAGCGCTGACGCCAGCGCTGGTGATTGTGCTGGGCGCTGATGTCGGCACCGCGCTGATGGCGCGTATTCTTACCTTCGATCTCTCCTGGCTATCGCCGCTGCTTATTTTTGTTGGCGTGATTTTCTTCCTCGGACGTAAACAGTCGCGCGCCGGACAACTCGGGCGCGTGGCGATCGGTCTCGGCCTGATTTTACAGGCGCTGGAGCTTATCGTGCAGGCCGTCACGCCGATTACCCAGGCCAACGGCGTGCAGGTTATTTTTGCTTCGCTCACCGGCGATATCATGCTGGATGCGCTGATTGGTGCGGTCTTTGCCATCATCAGTTACTCCAGCCTGGCAGCCGTACTTTTAACGGCTACCCTGACCACGGCAGGCATTATCTCCTTCCCGGTGGCGCTGTGCCTGGTCATTGGCGCAAACCTCGGTTCGGGCCTGCTGGCGATGCTCAACAACAGCGCCGCCAATGCTGCTGCCCGCCGTGTCGCACTGGGAAGCTTGTTATTTAAGCTGGTGGGCAGTCTGATTATCCTGCCTTTCGTGCATATACTGGCGAATGCGATGGGCAATCTGCCGCTGCCGGAAGCCGAAATGGTGATCTACTTCCACGTCTTCTATAACCTGATCCGCTGCCTGGCGATGGTTCCTTTCGCTGGTGTGATGGCACGTTTTTGCGAGCGGGTGATCCGCGACGAACCGGAACTGGATGCGCGCCTGAAGCCGAAGCATCTGGATACCAGCGCGCTGGATACGCCAACGCTGGCGCTGGCTAACGCCGCGCGGGAAACCCTGCGCATAGGCGACGCGATGGAGCAGATGCTGGAGGGGCTGAAGAAGGTGATGCACGGCGAACCACGCCAGGAAAAAGAACTGCGCAAACTCGCCGACGATATCAATGTACTTTACACCGCCATCAAACTCTATCTGGCACGGATGCCGAAAGATGAACTGGCGGAAGAAGAGTCCCGCCGCTGGGCAGAGATTATTGAGATGTCGCTCAACCTTGAACAGGCCTCGGATATCATCGAACGCATGGGTAGTGAAATCGCCGATAAATCACTGGCCGCACGGCGCGCGTTTTCACTGGAAGGCGTAAAAGAGCTGGATGCGCTGTACGATCAGCTGCTCAATAACCTCAAACTGGCGATGACCGTCTTCTTCTCCGGCGACGTCACCAGCGCCCGCCGCCTGCGCCGCAGCAAACACCGTTTCCGCATTCTCAACCGCCGCTACTCGCACGCACACGTTGACCGCCTGCACCAGCAAAACGTGCAGAGCATTGAGACCAGCTCGCTGCATCTGGGCCTGCTGGGCGATATGAAGCGTCTGAACTCGCTGTTTTGTTCGGTGGCTTACGGCGTGCTGGAACAGCCGGACGAGGATGATGAACGGGATGAGTATTGATAAAGAGCTTATCCGGCACCGTTTTTGATTACCCGCCCGGCGGCGCTTCGCTTGCACGGGCCTACGGTTGCCGCCCT
This sequence comes from Superficieibacter sp. HKU1, assembly GCF_029319185.1. Taxonomy (NCBI): domain Bacteria; kingdom Pseudomonadati; phylum Pseudomonadota; class Gammaproteobacteria; order Enterobacterales; family Enterobacteriaceae; genus Superficieibacter; species Superficieibacter sp. HKU1. The sequence continues at coordinate 4,482,926 of NZ_CP119754.1, read as the reverse complement.
GGCTCATTTTGTAGGGCATGTACACGCTACGACCTAAAGTCCGGAAATTGCCACCCCGTAGGCCGGATAAGCGCAGCGCCATCCGGCATTCAACGCACCGATGGTCAAAACCGGTGACCCGCTTCAAGCGCAACTGCCACCTCACTGGCCCTGAACACATAAGTGGTGTTTGGATCACCGGGCACCGCTTGTCCCTCCCTCGCCTTTATGACCCTCCGGCAACGAATACTCCATCCAGCTCTTGCCCGGCAGCGTCGAGTTACTCAGTAATTTCGGCAAATTTCAGCAGGGCTTCACCATCAAGGCGATAGCGGACCCATTCAGTCTGCGGCAATGCACCAATGCTCAGGTAAAAATCAATGGCGGGCTGGTTCCAGTCCAGTACGCTCCATTCAAGGCGACCGCACTGCCGTTTCACTGCGCATTGCGCAATATTTTTCAACAACGCTCTTCCTGCGCCCTGACCGCGATAATCAGGGGAAATGTACAAATCCTCCATATAAATACCGTTACGCCCGAGCCATGTGGAATAGCTGGTGAAGAAAACGGCATAGCCTACGGTTTTACCTTCCATCTCACAAATCAACGCTTCGGTTTTACTGCCTGCACCAAAGAGAGTTTCCCGGATCTCGTCCGGCGTGGTGACCACTTCTTCCGGGGCTTTTTCATACACAGCCAGCTCATAGATCATATCGTAAATTGCCGTTGCATCTTCCGGGCGGGCCTGGCGAATCGTGATACTCATTAGTTTTCCTGTCATTTCTGAATGGTGTCGACATTGATGACGCTAAGCATAAGGGTTATTGTCAGGAGAATTAAGTGCAATGAAATCACCAAATGATGAATATTATGCATCCAGCACTGAGGCGGATTGATTTAAACCTTCTGCCTGTTTTTGACGCGATTTATCGTCACCGTTCCGTTCGCCTGGCTGCGGATGAACTGGCGATGAGCACCTCGGCGCTGAGCCATGCGCTGTCGAGGCTGCGTATCACTCTCAATGACCCGTTATTTTACCGGGAAGGCCACCGTATGTGCCCCAGCGTCTATGCCACACAGCTTGCGCCTTCTATTGCTTCGTCACTGAAATTCCTCAATCAGGAACTGACGCCGCAAACGGAGTTTGAAGCCGCCGGTAGTACGGAGTGTTTACAGATTGCGATAACGGATTTTACCGCGTTTTGTATTTTCCCTGCCCTGATGCACAAACTGCAGCATGAGGCGCCCGGTTTACGCTTTGAGCTACTCTATTTGCCTCACAGCCCGGCACTGACGGAACTGCTGGCGGGCGAAGTGGATCTGGCGCTTGGATTCAGCACGTCGGATGATATCCGGCATCCGGAACTGGACGAGATCGGCTGGTTCGAAGATGAGTATGTCGTCATCAGCAACAGCAACCGAACACAGCTGACGCTGGAGGATTATCTTGCCGAAAGGCATCTTGTTGTGACGCCCTGGAATGAAAAGCGGGGCGTTGTAGATTTACAGCTTGAGCAGATGGGACATACACGACAGATAGCGATCAAAACACCGTCTATGCTCAGCGCGCCGTTCATTGTTGCGGAAAGCGACCTGCTGATGGCGATCCCCCGTTTTGCCGCTGAGAAGCTGATTCCGGCAATAAATATCAAGATTTTCCCATTACCGTTCGCAATACGTTCATTTGAAGTGAAGATTTATTCCCATAAACGCAGTGGTCAGCGAGGCGCGACTAACTGGCTGAAAGCGAAGCTACAAACGCTGGCGAAAGAGGTGAATTCAGGACGGTGAGTGTGCCGGGGTTCGGGAGACTTACAGGAGGTCATTGACCTTTGCGGTAGTAAAAGGGGGCGGGCATAAATGCCCTTTCGGGCATTTATGTTTTGCCTGCAACTATCCTGATATAACTGATTAAAATGTCATGTCGTTACACTGGCATTAATGGAAAAACAGTGCAATCAGAATAATGATTGGAATGGGTACGCCTAAAAAGAACAGTAATAATGAGCGCATTTTTAACCTCTCGTATAATTAAAGATTATAAATCACGTTGACGGCCACCGAAGGTTGCACACAGGCTGGCTACGAAGGCCCCTGCCAGTAAGGAAATGAATGTCCAGAGCATGAGATAGCTCGTGGCTTTGCGTGCGGTATCGGCAGCTTGCTGCGCTTTCTCCTTCGTTTCTTTTAATTTAGCCTGCGCTTTGTCATAGGTGCTCTGTACCCGTTGTTCAGCCTCTTGCTGACTGATACCCGTATTTTGAGCAATCAACTGTGCGACATACTGACGATCTTCCTGGGGTAAGGCGCCGGTGGTAATGCTGTTAGCAAATATACCGGTCACTTCGCCTAACTGGGCAGGGGAAACGGGTTGATGAACTGGAGGTGGCGTTGCAGGCGCAGCGGGATCGGCAGCGTTGTTTGCCGGTGTGGCAGGATTGTTCGCCCTGAACATTGAGTTAACGAAATAATTCATCGACGAACCTTGTGCTTCAGACGATCCGTCCGCCATATTCGCGGCACCAGCCGCCGTGGTTGCCGCTGCTCCCCCGGCGACGGTACCCACGACTTTAGCGCCCCCTCCAATGATGGAACCCACCGTGCTCGTTAATAGCGCAGCAGATATCAGCGCCGCCACAGCCCAGGTCAAAAAACCATGCGCGGTATCGCGGAAATAAACTTCGTCGCGCTGTGTATCGACCCATTTCGTGCGCAGTCGTCCGGATAAATAGCCTCCCATACCCGACGCAACAATTTGGGTAAACGTCAGCCAGGCGATGGCAGCGATACCCACCGTACCGGCGTCAAGCCCGCGACTTTCCCAGGGCGAAACCGACGTAAGACCCAAACCGGTGCCCAGCATCAGCAAAATTAAAGAGAGGGATGCCGCTGCTGCCGCGCCGGCAAAAATGGCCCCCCATGATACCGCACTGCTGCTCGTGGCAGGCAGGGGCAGACGAGTGTCGGGATACGTGTTAATTGGGGCGTGCTCGTGAATGTGAGTCATAGCTGTTGTCCTTTGATTAATCTTTGCGTTCGGAACCAGGAACTGACTGAAGAAACAGGAAACATAGTCACCTTCAACACTAAGGCTCTTCATGAGCCGGATGATGCCATTCATAAAAAGGAGGGCTATAAACGTAAAAAAAGTAAAACCAAATCTCACAATGGAAATTTATTCCATGTACCAAGAATAGTAGATGATTTTTGCTAAAGGGATTTTGAACTTTAAAAATCCGTTACCATTCAAGAGGACGAGTAAGAGTGATTACGAGATGGCATCGAATAGTACCTGCCCCGCCATCGAAAACATCACAAACCGCATTTAACGAACGGAACCTGCACGCGACGGTTTTTCCTCTCCTTCAGGTGCGGTATATTTCGCTTTTACAGGAGAATTTATGCTGCCCGACTCATCCATCCGATTAAATAAATACATTAGTGAAAGCGGCATCTGCTCGCGCCGCGAGGCGGATCGCTTTATCGAACAAGGCAATGTCTTCATCAACGGCAAGCGCGCCACCATCGGCGATCAGGTGAATCCTGGCGATGTGGTCAAGGTTAACGGCCAGTTGATTGAACCGCGCGAAGCTGAAGACCTGGTGTTTATCGCCCTGAACAAGCCAGTGGGCATCGTCAGTACGACGGAAGACAGCGAGCGCGATAACATCGTCGATTTCGTTAACCACAGCAAACGCGTATTCCCGATTGGCCGTCTGGATAAAGACTCTCAGGGGCTGATTTTCCTCACCAACCACGGCGATCTGGTGAACAAAATACTGCGCGCCGGTAACGATCACGAAAAAGAGTATCTGGTGACGGTAGATAAGCCGGTTACCGACGAGTTTATTCGTGGAATGGGCGCGGGCGTACCGATCCTCGGCACGGTGACGAAGAAGTGTAAGGTAAAAAAAGAAGCGCCGTTTGTGTTCCGTATTACGCTGATTCAGGGGCTGAACCGCCAGATTCGCCGCATGTGCGAACACTTTGGCTATGAAGTGACGAAGCTTGAGCGCACGCGCATTATGAATGTCGGCCTGTCAGGCTTGCCGCTGGGTGAATGGCGCGATCTGACCGATGATGAGTTGATCACCCTGTTCAAATTGATTGAGAACTCATCTTCAGAAGCGAAACCGAAGGCAAAAGCGAAGCCGAAAACGGCGGGCATCAAGCGCCCGGTGGTGAAGATCGAAAAATCCGCTGAGAAAGAGAAAGCGCGCCCGGCGGCAAACGGTAAACGCTTTACCGGGCCGGGACGCAAGAAGAAGGGGCGTTAACGTCTGCCGCGTGTCGGCGTATTTGCCGACCAGGAAAACGATGCTTCCGTATCGGGTTTATAAGCCTGCTTTTTCTTCGCCTGGCGGGCTTTTTTCGCTTCTGCTTCTCGCTGCACCATTAACTTATCGATGTACTCTTTCTTCACGCTGTTGGTCTCTGCGTTGGTCAGCAGGCGACCGTGCGCAATACGGGCGCGATCGAGCAGCGTTTTCAGTTCGCGCTGTTCACGCTCAGTCATCTCTTTTTGGGTAATGCGGGGGAGTGCCATGGGGGTGCCCTCATTCAGCTGGAGAGTCCAGTGTACGGCAATACAGAAAGGGCGGATAGCATTTACTCCGCCAGTCGCACCTTCCCGGTAAAATCCTGCTGAGTATAACCCGTTGTTTTAAAGCCTTTATCCGTGATGATGTTATCAATCTCTTTTAAGGTCGCGATGCACATCACCCCGTCCTGGCCAAATTTGGTATGGTCGGCGAGGATCACCGATTTTTTACTCATGGTGATCATCGCTTTAGCAACGTACGCTTCGTCAAAACTTTTCACCAGTACGCCATGTTGGGGGGAAATGCCGCCAGCGCCGATGAAACAAATATCGGCATGGATAGCGTTTATTTGCTGGCAAACCGAAACGCCAAGGTTAGCGCGAAAATGGTAATCATATTCGCCGCCTAATACATAAACACGAGCCTGAAGGTTGTGTTCTTTTATTTTATCGGCGATTAAGGCGGAATTGGTAATCACTGAAAAAGCAATCGGCGGCAGGTATTCAGCGAGAATAAGATTGGTGGTGCAGGAATCAATAAACAGGGTATCCCGCTCGCTGACCATGCTGGCGGCTAATTGAGCAATCGCCATTTTTTCTTCACGGTGGGCATCAATGCGGGCGCTGAAAGCATCTTCCTGAACGACCTGCTTTTTAACCGCGCCGCCGTGGATTTTGGTAATTTGGCCTTCGGTCTCCAGCAGGGAAAGATCGCGGCGAATGGTCTCTGACGTGACGTTTAGCGTTTCCGATAATTTAACAACGGTGACTTCACCGAATTTGTTTACTTCATCAAGAATATGTTTTCTTCTTTTTATCGGGTTCATTAGGGTTCGCCAGCGTCATGCTTTGCCGCATGGTAACTGGATGCGCAGGTCAACGCAACCACTCCAGCGCCCGGACGATACCCTCGTCATCATTGCTGCTGGTAACGTAGCTGGCCTGCTGTTTGACTGAATTTGGCGCGTTGCCCATCGCGATGCCGATGTCGGCTACGGCAAACATACTGACGTCGTTTTGCTGATCGCCAATCGCCACAACCTGCGGCGCAGGGAGTGACAGTTGGCGGATAAGCTGGCTGACCGCATAGCCTTTGTTTATTTCCACTCGTTGAATATCAATATAATTTCCGCCGGTGATGGTGGCATTAAAACCAGACGGAAGATGGTTATTAATATCAGTGTTGAGCCGTTTTATTTTGGACTGCTCCGCCACAACGGTAATTTTATAAATATCCGGGCGATTAAAAATAATGCCAGACGCAGCGGGGATCAGTGGAAGCATAAATAATTCGGCCTCATAGGTCGTCCATGGCGCAACGGGCCGATCGTAGCGGTGGTAAATCGCTTCCGCGCTAAAGAAATGGTGCGCATAGCGGGAAAGGGAAATATGTCGGTCGATATCCCGCAAATCCATGCGGGAGAGCGCGGCCGAATGCGTAATACGTTGCTGCGCCATCTCCAGGATCTGCCCGCCGTTGAATCCGGCGCACCCGCTAAACAGCGCGTCAACCTTTTGCTGTTGTAACAGGCGCACCATTGAAGAGACCGGCCTGGCGGAACAGGCGGCAAGCTGACCGCCGCGCTGGTGAAATTCCACCAGCGCCTGACGCGTACGCGGACTAATTATCTTCTGCGACGTCAGTAAGGTTCCGTCCAGATCGGTGACCAGCAACATATTTTCCATCCCTGAAAGATGAATTAATGGGTGATAAACGGCGTAATCGCCTGTTTAGCGGCGTTGCAAACCATATTGTCGATGGCCGTGCCGACCACCAGAATATTGACGCCGGTATCTTTAAACGCTTTGGCATTGGCGACGTTAATGCCCCCTTCCGCCAGTGTCGGCACGCTTACCGCGCCCACCAGCGCCTTAAGGCGATCTTTAATGGTCTGGGGAATATCACCCGCCGCCACGCCTTCATAGCTCATGCCGGTCATCAGGCCGATCATATCGACGCCAATGTCTTCCATCCGTTTCGCCACGCTGGCCACTTCTTCCGGCGTGCGTGCCGCAATACCGAAGGTGTGCAGGTCGTCCGGATGACCGATATAAGCATCAACGGTCAGACCGTACTGGTGGGCAAGATCCACAATATCCTGCAAATCGTCCCAGTCGGATTTATGGGTGTGTAATCCGTCGGCTCCGGCACGGGCAATTTCCAGGATCTCCATTTCGCTAAGCGGGACGGGCAGGGTTTCAGTAAAACCACCTGCAATGCCGACGGTAATGAAGATATCGTCGGGCACTACATTGCGCACGCCCTGTACCGCTTCGGCCATCTGACCGTTGGTAATTTCATGGCGGATTTGTTCTGCCGCGTGCATGTTGCTGACGCCTTTATGACCGCGCGCCAGCGCCAGGGCCGGATGGTTCGGCTCCAGCAGCTTAACGCCTGCTTCGCAGACCGCCTTCGCCAGGCGAGCATCGTCGCCGGTGATCCCCGTACTGAGGATGGTTTGCCCGCCGTGCAGCGCGATGGCATCTTTCACTTTCTGTAACGCTTTGGCGCGTTTTTTATTCATATCGCCTTTAAACATGGTGTACCTCTGGTGTTGGTGCATGAACTTAGTGAGTTGCCGTAACGGATTCGTTCTGTACGACAGCCTTAAAACGGTTGGCAATAATGGTGGTGATACAGGTCAGCACCATGATGGTGAACATCACAATCGCCATCTGTAGCGCATTGCTGGACAGGAACGGTGAGGCGAACGCAGGAACATACGCCACGCCTTTGACGTTAAAGAAACCCAGCATCATGCCGCCGAGACCCGCCCAGACGATGGCGGAGCCGAAGACGATTTTATTGGCGAACATGAACGGGTAAGCGGATTCAACAAAGGTGCCGAAGCCGAGGTTGATGAGCAGGCCGGGCGTGGCGACCGCCGCTTCGCTTTTTTCACGCGGCGCAATGACGTTGGCAAGGTTAATCCCGGCAGCGACCATCACCAGGCCGACCATATCCACCGCGCCGAGGAAGCTGACGCCGGATTTTTCCATCTCCAGCAGTACCAGCGGCAGGATCACCGCGTGATAGACACCGCCGAGAATGGCGGGCCAGATAACCAGTCCTGCCAGCAATCCCGCCAGCACCGGGCTGAACGCCAGCGTGCTTTCGATTGCCAGTTTGATGTAATTACCCGCGCCCAGCGCCAGCGGACTCAGCAGATAGTGCATGATCAACCCGGCGGCAAGGCCCGAGATCCCGCCTGCCACGATGTTGACGGTGGTCATCGGGAAGCGCCAGTTGAGGCACAGTTCAAACAGCCAGCGGACAAAAATACCGGCCAGCAGACCGCCGACGATCCCGCCGATCAGACCTCCTTCAACGGAGAGCACCCCGGCGACGACCCCGGAAACAATCGAGACTTCATCCAGCTCGGAAATCTGTTTTGCCGCAAGCACGGCGACGAGAACCGGCAGGCCTTTCAGCAGGATTTCAAAGATATCGTTAAGTTTTTCCAGCCCCGGAATGTGGCTCAGAGCGAGCACAATCGCCATGGCAATAAAGCCCGGCAGGGCAGGGATCATTATGCTGCGGATATTAAAGCGCTTTAGCAGGCTTTTACCGGAACCGCCCTGTGAAGGAGACGCGCTGCCCAACTGCGGTTTGTATTTGATGCCCCAGTGCTTACACAGGGAAGCGACAAAAGACACCGCACGGGTACGGCTGGTGGTGCCGGTTGTTCCTGACGTTGCAACGACATTCGCGCCTTTTGCTGCTACCAGCGCCATGGAGGTGCCGCCAGTGCCGACAATCGGCGTTTTCATCGCAACGGCGGCGGCAAAAACCGCCTGGTTGGCACTCACCGGATCGGCGCTCATCACCACGATCCCGTCGATCTCGCCGTTGCGGATCATGTCAGCGATCCGCCGATCGCTTTCTATTACCGAGGCGTTCACTTCCGAGAGCTTGCCCTGAAAGATACGCTGTGGTTTTAGTTGGTTTTCTGTGGTTAATGCAAAAACGGACGCCGGCGTCGTGGGTTTTGCGACGTCCATCGATGCTTCCGCCGCGATAAACTGCACGGCGGCGACATTAACGCCTGCAGCTTCACACTGCTGGTAAATTTCCTGGAGCAGCTTTTCTGGCTCTGCGCCACCCAGGTTGTAGAGGTTGCCTCCACTGCTTCCAATAATCGCAATTTTTTTCATAGCGGCCTCGAAGATAGGGTAAGGGTTTTATCTGTGTTGTAGTGAAATCATAATCCCAATTAAAACAAAATAAATCAACATTAATAAAATGCTTTAAACGAATGTCATAGAATGCTTAATAATTTAATTAATTGTATTTAAAGGTTTATTTTGATTATTTGTTTTGTGTGGTATTTTGTGGTTTTGTGACGAAGTTCAAAAGAAAAACGGCAAAAAAAGGGAGGGGAAGCCCCTCCGTTGTGGCAGGATTAGCGTTGCCTTACCGTTTTATGTTTTTCATTAATCGTCTTCCCCGACCAGTAGCCAGCCAGCAGCGAACCGGAAAGATTGTGCCAGACGGAGAACAGCGCACCAGGAAGGGCGGCCAGCGGCGAGAAATAGATTTTACCGAGCGCGGCAGCAAGACCGGAGTTCTGCATCCCGACCTCTATCGCCAGCGTCCGGCAGGTGGATTCATCGAAGCCGAACAGCTTGCCGCCCCAGTATCCGCCAAGCAGACCAATAGCGTTATGCAGGATCACCGCGACAATAACGACCAGCCCAACCGAGGCAATATGGCTGGCGCTACCGGCAACCACGGCGCTAATAATTGCCAGGATGCAGACCATCGAGAAGGCAGGCAGATAGGGCTCTACCGCCCGCACCACGCGCGGGAACAGGTGGTGGACAATCAGACCGAGCGCGATAGGGATCACCACAATCTGCAGAATACTGACCAGCATGCCCATTACATCGACCTGAATATGCGCATCCACATACAGGCGGGTCAGCAGCGGCGTGGCCACCACGCCGACCAGCGTCGACACCGAGGAAATCGTAACGGACAGCGCCACGTCACCTTTTGCCAGATAAATCATCACGTTCGATGCTGTACCGCTGGCGACGCTACCCACCAGCACCATCCCGGCAGACAGATCCGGTGGCATCTTAAACAGCATTGCCAGCAGCCAGGCGGCCAGCGGCATCACCAGATAGTGCAAAAAAATGCCCGCCGCGACGGGCGCAGGGCGTGACAGCACCCGTTTAAAATCGGCGATGTTCAGGTGCACACCCATGCCAAACATAATCAGCATCAGCAACGTACTGACCCATGGGCCGATGGGAACGAACGTCGCGGGCGTGTAATACGCGACAACGGAGAGCAGCAGTGCCCACAGCGGGAACAGCCGGGTCAGTATAGAAAGCATTTTGTTTTCCTCAGGGACGTTGTATTGTGTTTTGTTATAAAAAAGCCGGGATCGAGCCCGGCCATAGGTATTGTTTATCGTGTGGGGAGATTTTATTCAAACAAATTATGATGAAGAGGTTTCATGACCATGGAGTACAGTCCACTGATTACCGTCCGTGCTTTGCACTTGAGGCTAAGATCATCCACAATAAGTTAAACGTCGCGCCACGGGAAAAGGTCAAAAGACGATGCTCCACATTATTATGTTTTTATTATCGAAAAAAAGTACGGACTTGAAAAAATTCTGGCGCGAAGAAATTACTACGAAAAATAAACTCAGTTTTTTTCGCCTCTGGCTTGCCCATAAAAACCGGAATCGCCATTTTTTATTATGGTGGCGTCTTGCCAGCCAAATGTATCTTCATGGCAACAAACAACAGCGACGCGTGGCAAAAAAAATAAACTGGTCACTACAGTGCCGGTATGCCTCTGACGTGGCATTAAAAGCTACTATCGGCCTTAATCCTAAGTTTGTTCATCTGACTGGCGTGGTGATATCAGGGAAATCGATTATTGGCGATAATGCGCTTATCTATCAAAACGTAACGATTGGTTTGAGAAAAGAGGACGATCCGGCGGCGGCAACCATTGGCAATAATGTGAATATTGGCGCGGGTGCATGTATTCTTGGGAATGTGCATATTGGTAATAATGTGAATATCGGTGCAATGTCACTGGTATTATCTGATATACCCGATGCATCTACTTATTTCTGTAAAACAGAACCGCAGATCGTTACCCGGCGTTAAAAAGTAAGATAAGCCGGCAATATACCGGCTATAAGCAGAATTATACCTGTGCTAACGTATTCACACTTCCCGTACGCTTTCCCAGCTCAATCCAAAGCGCGCCAGATACTTACGCAGACGATCGGCATCATTTGGATTGCTTTTCTTCTGCCGCGAGACAGCGAACAGCATCCGTCCTGCCTCCGAGAGCGAATGGCACTGCCGACAAACGCGGATCACCGTTTCCAGCTGGCTTTGCTCAAACAGATCAATCTCTTCGTTTATTGCCGGAAGGGAGATCTGTGATGAAGGCTGCCAGTGTTGTTTCAGACGTTGGATCTCTTCTTCAACCAGGTCCAGGGTGATCCGCCCCTGTTCGGCAAGCGTCGCCATACGGGCGACGGACGATCCCAGCTCGCGGAAATTCCCCCGCCAGGCGGCCTGCGGCGATCGGGCGAAACCAAGATAATGTTCGCGGGCCTCTTTATCAAAGCGGACCTGCATCTGACGGTTAGCTGCGAAACGTTGCAGTTCATACTCAACGTTGGGCGCAATATCTTCCCGCCGCTCCGCCAGACCGGGCAGGGTAAAGGTCCACATATTAATACGGGAATAAAGATCTTCCCGAAAGCGACCCTCAGCCACCCACACCTGCAAATCGCGATGGGTCCCGGCGATAAGCTGGAAGTCGCTATGAACCTCTTTATCTGAGCCGAACGGGTAAAAGGTTTTCTCCTCTATCGCTTTCAGCAGCATGGCTTGTTCATCAAGGCCCAGCTCCGCAATCTCATCCAGAAACAGCACGCCGCCGTCGGCTTCGCGCAGCAGGCCCGTTCGCGGCTGGAGCGCGCCGGTAAATGCGCCTTTTACATGACCAAACAGCGTCGACATGGCGTTATCGCCCCGCAGCGTGGCACAGTTGACGGCAACCAGCTTGCCCGCGACCAGATGGCGCGACTGGCGTAGCTGGTAAATTCGTTTAGCGAGGAAAGATTTACCGGCACCCGTTGGCCCGGTAAGCAATATCGGCGCATCAGAACGTAAGGCCACCCGCTCAATCTGATCTATCATCCGGTTGAACGTTACATTGCGGGTCTCAATCCCGTTTTTCAGGAACGAGACAGATTGCTGTTGTTCGCGCTGAAAACGGCTGGTCAGGGTGGCGTAACGACTAAGATCGAGATCGATAATTGAATATGTTCCTGCCGCGCGATTATCGTCCTCGCGATTTTTAAGCGGTCCGGTTTGCAGCAGGCTGGCGGGAAGATAGCGCGCTTCCGTCAGCAGGAACCAGCAAATCTGCGCGACGTGCGTGCCGGTAGTAATATGCACCAGATACTCTTCGTTCTCGGTATCAAAAGGGTAATGGCTGGCAAAATCGAGGAACGCTGCGTAGACCTCTTCAAAATCCCACGGATCGTCAATAGCGACGGTATGCGTGCGCACCTCAGTTTGCGGGGAGACTTTCTGGATATCTTCCCGGAGCTGTTCCGTCATTCCCCGGTCTTTGGGCTGGTAAAGTAATTCCAGACGATCGACAGGCAGATCGGGCTGCTGGCACAGTCCCACCGTTGGCCGCCATTTCACCCAGCGATTAGCCCGTTTACCGCGTTTATCCAGCACCGTACCAATGACGCCGATTACAACCCGCCGCTTTTTCATTCTTATCCTTAAAGATAAATAGCACTTTTAAAAGATAAATTAAGCATAGCACCTGAATTCAGCTACTTAAATCCTGAAAAAATAAAATACATAAATATCAATATATTAAAAATTTTATTCAACAAAATCGCATTCTGGCACGCTTCTGGCAAAAGTCTCTCTGTCAGCACGCCGGGATACGCAGGGGTTATCGCCCCGCCGGCGCTTCGGGAACGGCACGGGCCATTATCCAGGGAGCGTTCCGCCAGCGAAAAGACATTTGCGAAAAGTCGGTTAACTCGGGTTCGATTCCCGAATTCGCCTCATCAGGTGAACACTGGTTGTTTACAGAAGTCGTACCCGGCAGTCCGCAGTCAGGATTGCCTCAGGTTGAGGCCGGTAATGATGCCGGGTCGTCGGCAAAATCGTCAGGTAACGGATGGCGATCCCCCGTCGGCTTCGCAGCTGCACCCTCCTCAGCATTGATAAACGCAGGGAGTATAAAATGAATAAAAAAATGAAAATTCGTAACGGTCAGTTAGGGCTACTGGCAAAAGAGGGTGATTACTATCAGATTCTGGAAGCGGGCGAGCACCGCATGCCGTGGTTTACTACCCCGGACGTAACGCTGATTGCGCGTGATGGCAGCGAGGTTCCGGCTGATTTAGCAGACACGCTGCGGCGTTTCCACCCGGAGTGGGTGGACAAATATTGCCTGGTCGCAGATACCACGGAGAACGAAGCCGCCGCGCTCTATTCGCACGGCGTGCTGCTGGAGATCATCCCGCCCGCCTCCCGCCGTCTGTTCTGGCAGGATAGCGAGAACCTGCGGCTGGTCAGAATGGATACTTGCGACGTTCACGTCCCGGCGGAAATTATGCAGGCGGTTTTACAGCCTCGTGCTCGCGATAAAGCAGTCAAAGGACGCGACATTATCCTGACGGTCAACGTGCCCGCGTGGCATGCCGGCGTATTAAAAATCGACGGAGAAACCCAGGCGTTACTGCCGCCGGGCCTGACCGCGTACTGGAAGGTGAACCATCTGGTAGAAGCGGAAATCGTCGATTTGCGTCTTCAGGTACTGGAAGTCGCTGGTCAGGAAATTTTAACGCGGGATAAAGTGAATTTGCGGCTCAACCTGGCGGCGAACTGGAACTATAGCGATGTTTTGCAGGCGTTTAGCCAGTTAACGAAGCCGGTGGATCATCTCTACCGGGAATTACAATTCGCGCTGCGCGAAGCGGTAGGCACCCGCACGCTGGATGAGCTGCTGGAAAATAAGCAGATTATTGATGATGTGGTGAGCGCGCAGGTGGCGGAGCGCATGGCGTCCTTTGGGATGACCGTGGCCTCGCTGGGCGTGAAAGATATTGTGCTGCCGGGCGACATGAAAACCATTCTGACGAAGCTGGTTGAGGCGGAGAAATCGGCCCAGGCCAATGTTATCCGTCGACGGGAAGAGACGGCGGCGACCCGTTCGCTGTTGAACACGGCTAAAGTGATGGAAAGCAACCCGGTGGCGCTGCGTCTGAAGGAGCTGGAAACGCTGGAGCGTGTGGCAGAACGCATCGATAAAATCTCGGTCTTCGGCGGCCTCGATCAGGTGCTGCACGGCCTGGTGAATATAAAAGGAGAAGCCTGATGAACGGCGTCAATGAGGCAATGCAAGCCCGCGTAAGGCGGGTGCTGAGTGAAGTTGAGCAAAAATACGCGGTAAAAGTGCTTTATGCCTGTGAATCGGGCAGCCGCGGCTGGGGATTCGCCTCCCCGGACAGCGACTACGATGTGCGATTTTTGTATGTGCATGCGCCCGAGTGGTATCTGCGCGTGGAGGCTGCGCGCGATGTAATCGAACTGCCGATAGATGATGAACTGGACGTCTGCGGCTGGGAATGGCGTAAAGCGCTTGGCCTGTTGAAAAATGCCAACCCAACGCTTATCGAGTGGCTGGACTCGCCTGTCGTTTATCAGCAGGACGAGATGGCGGTATCGGTACTCAAATCGCTGGTCCCACAATGGTTCTCACCGCTACGTGCGCGCTGGCACTATTTCTCCATGGCGCGGAAAAACTTCCGCGGCTACTTGCAGGGGAATGAGGTACGGCTAAAAAAATACTTCTACGTGCTGCGTCCGCTGCTGGCGGTTCGCTGGGTGGAAGCAGGGAAGGGCGTGCCGCCAATGCGTTTTGCTGAACTGCTGGCGGGAAGCGATCTGGACGCTGCATTACGTCAGGAGATTGATGAACTGGTGGAGCGTAAACAGCGCGCCGGAGAAGCCGAATATGGCCCGCGCCGCCCGCGACTGCATGCGTTCATTCACGCGGAACTGGTTCGGGGAGAGATCCCGCCTGTGCTACCGGATAGCCAGGAAGGCGATGTCGGAGAGCTGGACCGATTGTTGTATCAGACGGTAATGCAGAGGTGATCCGGCAAAGAATATAGCCCGGTCCACGCAAGTTGACCGGGCTATCAGGCTTACTCAAACAAATTGTAATGCAGCTTCTGCACCACCTGTTCGGCTTCCGCGCCTGGCACCAGGAAGCACAGGTTGTGGCTGGATGCGCCGTAGCAAATCATACGGATGTTGAACGGTTCCAGCACGCCAAATACCTCTTTACCGACGCCGCAGGCTTTAGACAGATCGTTGCCAATCAGTGCCACCAGCGCGAGGTTTTCTTCTACTTCCACACGGCACAGTGACGAGAGTTCCGTCAGCAACGCCTGGGTCAGCAGCGTATCGCCAGTCGAGGTGGAGCCGGTAGTATCCAGGGTTAGCGCGACGCTGACTTCTGAGGTGGTGATCAAATCCACCGAAATATTATGCCGCGCCAGGATGCCAAACAGCTCGGCGAGGAAACCGTGTGAATGCAGCATATTCAGGCTGTGCAGCGTTAACAGCGTCTGTTTACGTCTCAGCGCCAGGGCGCGGAACAGCGGCGGGTTTTGCGTCTGATTGCAGACCAGCGTGCCGCCGGCTTTGGGATCTTTGCTGGAGCCAACAAAGACCGGAATGTCGCTGCGTACGGCGGGTAGCAGCGTCGCCGGATGCAACACTTTTGCGCCGAAAGTCGCCATTTCAGCCGCTTCTTCAAAGGCAATCTCATCAATACGTCTCGCGGCGGGGACCACGCGTGGATCGGTGGTGTAGATGCCCGGCACGTCGGTCCAGATATCGACGCGCGTCGCATGCAGCGCTTCACCCAGCAGGGCGGCGGTATAGTCGCTGCCGCCGCGGCCAAGGGTGGTAGTGCGGCCTTTGGTTTCGCTGCCGATAAATCCCTGGGTGATGGTTAACCCTTCCCCGAGACGTGGAACCAGCAGCTGCGCGGTTAGCTCAGCCAGCGTTACGACGTCCGGCTCGGCACGACCGAAACGATCGTCAGTGCGCATCACTTTACGCACATCAAACCACTGCGCCTGAACGCGGCGCTCGCGAAGGATTTCAACAAACAACAGGGTGGACATCAGTTCGCCGTGACTGACCAGTTCGTCAGTGAGCGCCGGTGAGGTCGCCAGCGATGCCGCCTCCGCCAGAATGGTAATATTCTCCAGCAGGCGCTCGATCTCTTCGCGAATAATGTTCGGGTGCGTCAGACGTTCAAGGATATCAAACTGAATTTTGCGCAGGGCATCAAGTTTAACGAAGCGTTCCCCGGCCTCCAGCCCTTCTGCCAGAGACACCAGCAGATTGGTCACGCCCGCAGAGGCGGAAAGCACGACCAGACGAACGCTGGGATCGGCAAGTACCACATCCGCACTATGGTTCATGGCGTCAAAATTAGCCACGCTGGTGCCGCCAAATTTGGCGACAACGAGCGGGGAAACAGCAGTAGTCATAACAACCTCGCGTCAGGGAATGAAAAAGCGACCTTGGCACAAGGGCAGAACGATCACCGGTCCATGTGCAAATACCTTATTCATAAATAAAAGCTGCGCCGGATGATGTCAACGCCGGGGTTATGCGGATTTTTCATGCAGGACGATGCATCAGAAAAATCGCTTATAAAGGCTATACTTTCCCTGTCTTTTTAACCGTTCTTGCCCCTGAGCCTGGGCAATGGCATAAAAACCATCACAATTTTCCGCCACTGGCGCTACAATCGACCGCAGTTACAATTCTCATATCTGAAGAGTATTGCTCATGAAAAACATTAATCCGACGCAGACTTCTGCCTGGCAGGCATTACAGAAACACTACGATGAAATGAAAGACGTGACGATCGCGGATCTGTTCGCGAAAGATGCCGATCGTTTCAGCAAATTCTCCGCCACGTTCAATGATGCGATGCTGGTGGACTTCTCCAAAAACCGCATCACCGAAGAGACGCTGGCGAAGCTTCAGGATCTGGCGAAAGAGACCGACCTGGCTGGTGCTATTAAATCCATGTTCGCCGGCGAGAAAATCAACCGCACCGAAGACCGCGCCGTGCTGCACGTCGCGCTGCGTAACCGCAGCAACACGCCGATTATCGTTGACGGCAAAGATGTCATGCCGGAAGTGAATGCGGTGCTGGAGAAGATGAAAACCTTCTCAGAGGCCATCATTTCTGGTCAGTGGAAAGGTTATACCGGCAAGCCAATTACTGACGTGGTGAACATCGGTATCGGCGGCTCCGACCTCGGTCCGTTCATGGTGACCGAAGCGCTACGTCCGTACAAAAATCATCTGAATATGCACTTTGTCTCTAACGTCGATGGGACTCACATCGCCGAAGTGCTGAAAAAAGTGAACCCGGAAAGCACTCTGTTCCTGGTCGCGTCCAAGACCTTCACCACTCAGGAAACCATGACTAACGCTCACAGCGCGCGTGACTGGTTCCTGAAAACCGCAGGTGATGAAAAACACGTGGCGAAACACTTTGCTGCGCTGTCTACCAACGCAAAAGCCGTCGGCGAGTTTGGTATTGATACCGCCAATATGTTCGAGTTCTGGGACTGGGTTGGCGGTCGCTACTCCCTGTGGTCGGCGATTGGCCTGTCGATCATTCTTTCCGTAGGCTACGACAACTTTGTTGAGCTGCTGTCTGGCGCGCATGCGATGGACAAACATTTCTCCACGACTGCCCCTGAGCAGAACCTGCCGGTACTGCTGGCGCTGATCGGCATCTGGTATAACAATTTCTTTGGCGCAGAAACCGAAGCGATCCTGCCGTATGACCAGTACATGCACCGTTTCGCCGCCTACTTCCAGCAGGGCAACATGGAATCCAACGGTAAGTACGTTGACCGTAACGGCAATGCCGTCGATTACCAGACCGGCCCGATCATCTGGGGTGAGCCTGGCACCAACGGTCAGCATGCGTTTTACCAGCTGATCCACCAGGGCACCAAAATGGTTCCGTGCGATTTCATTGCTCCGGCCATCACCCACAACCCGCTGTCCGATCACCATCCGAAGCTGCTGTCTAACTTCTTCGCCCAGACTGAAGCGCTGGCGTTTGGTAAGTCCCGCGAAGTTGTCGAGCAGGAATATGCCGACCAGGGTAAAGATCCGAAAACGCTGGAACACGTGGTACCGTTCAAGGTGTTCGAAGGCAACCGTCCGACCAACTCGATCCTGCTGCGCGAGATCACCCCGTTCAGCCTGGGAGCGCTGATTGCGTTGTACGAGCACAAAATCTTCACGCAGGGCGTGATCCTGAACATTTTCACCTTCGACCAGTGGGGCGTGGAGCTGGGTAAACAGCTGGCAAACCGCATTCTGCCGGAGCTGAAAGAAGACAAAGAAGTCGATAGCCATGACAGCTCGACGAATGGATTAATTAACCGCTATAAAGCCTGGCGCGGTTAATAAATACCAACAAAAAATACCGGCAAATTGCCGGTATTTTTTTATCGGATAATTCTTCTTGTAGGCTAATTTACCGCTTCCTTATTTGTGAGCATAATCTGAAAAGTATTTATGTATCCGGCATCACACTCTGTTCTTTTAGGATTATCCGTATATTTGTTATTTTAAATGTCTTTGATTTTTAATGTTTTTATATTCGTATAATATTATTTTATCTGATTTTACTTAAATCCAGCGCCTATTTCTTCACGATATCTCCTCAATTCGGGTTGTGTATACTCGAACCCGCCTGGATATTTCAGGCACCTCCATTCATTCAATGAAGGGAAATTGATATGCGTAAAATCCTGTATGGCATTTTTGCCATAACCGCCTGCGCGGCTGCGACCGCGTATGCAGCACCGGTTCAGGTCGGTGAGGCCGCAGGTTCGGCGGCGACGTCTGTCTCTGTGGGGAGTTCCACCACAAGCAGCGTCAGCCCCGTAAGCTCGGCCGTGGGTGTCGCTCTGGCGGCAACGGGTGGTGGTGATGGTTCCAATACCGGGACTACAACCACCACGACCACCAGTACCCGCTAACACCGGGTACATTAACCATAACCACACTTCGGTGTGGTTATTTTGCCCCTCCGGAGAGAAGAGTCGTGAAGCGACCAGCACTCGTTATGATTTGCCTGCTACTCCAGGCCTGTTCATCAACCACAAAAGGGTTAGGAGACTCATTGTGGAACAGCCTGTTTGGTACACCTGGGGTCCATCTCACGGACGATGATATTCAAAACATGCCGTACGCCAGCCAGTATGTGCAGCTTAACAATGGCCCGCAGCTGTTTGTGGTGCTCGCTTTCGCCGAAAACGGGCAGCAGAAATGGGTGACGCAGGATCAGGCCACGCTGGTGACCCGGCACGGGCGTCTCGTCAAAACCCTGCTCGGCGGCGATAACCTGCTGGAAGTGAACAATCTGGCCGCCGACCCGCTGGCGAAGCCGAACCAGATCGTTGACGGAGCCAGCTGGACCCGAACGATGGGCTGGACTGAATACCAACAGGTGCGCTACGCCACCGCCCGCTCCGTCTTTCACTGGCAGGGAACGGACAGCGTTGTGGTTGGCGGTGAAAGTACATCTGTGCGCGTTCTCGACGAAGAGGTGGAAACCGATCAGGCCCGCTGGCACAACCAGTATTGGGTCGACAGTGAAGGACAAATCCGGCAGTCGGTACAGTACCTGGGTGCGGATTTCTTCCCGGTCAAAACCACATTAATCAAGGCGGCGAAACCATGAAAAAACATGTCATTGCGTCGCTGATGATGAGCCTTATGTCCTCCCTGGCGATGGCGGCAGGAACGGTACAGGTTTATTCCCCGCCGGGTGCGCAACCGAAAACGCTGACTGGCGCAGAACATCTTATCGATCTTGTCGGGCAACCGCAGCTGGCGGATAGCTGGTGGCCGGGCGCGGTGATCGGCGAGCGCCAGGCCACCGTCGTTGCACAACGGCAGCATCAGACATTACTGGCGCGTCTGGCAACGGTGGCGAGCGAAGAGAGCGGTGACGACAGAGCCGCCATTAACGCGCTGCGCCAGCAGCTAAAGGCAGTAAACGTGACCGGCAGACAGCGGATTAACCTTGACCCGGATACCGTTCGGGTCAGCAACAGCGGTAATCCGCGGCTGGAAGGCGAGTACAGCCTGTGGGCGGGGCCGCGTCCCACGTCGGTAACACTTTTTGGGCTGGTAAGCCAGCCGGGGAAAAAACCGTTTACGCCTGGTCGTGATGTGGCCAGTTACCTTGATGGCATTAATGTGCTGAGTGGCGCAGACCGCAGCTACGCGTGGGTTATTTATCCTGACGGGCGCACGCAAAAAGTGCCGGTGGCGTACTGGAATCATCGCCACGTAGAGCTGATGCCGGGCAGCACGATCTTTGTCGGTTTTGCCGACTCGTTATGGAGTCAGACCCCGGATGAACTCAATGCAGATATTGTTCGCTCCCTGACGCAGCGGGTACCTGAATAATGAAAAAAACGTATCTCTACAGTTTACTGGCGCTGGGTGTCAGCGCGGCCTGCCAGGCAGAAACCTATCCGGCTCCCATTGGCCCCTCGCAATCCGACTTTGGCGGCGTAGGGCTGTTACAAACGCCGACCGCCCGCATGGCGCGGGAAGGGGAGCTGAGCCTTAACTACCGTGATAACGATCAGTATCGCTACTACTCCGCCTCAGTTCAGCTGTTCCCGTGGCTGGAAACCACCCTGCGTTATACCGACGTGCGTACAAAGCCCTACAGCACCGTTGAGTCCTTCTCCGGCGATCAGACCTATAAAGACAAAGCCTTCGACGTCAAACTGCGCCTGTGGGAAGAGAGCTACTGGCTACCGCAGGTCTCCGCTGGCGCGCGTGACATCGGCGGGACCGGACTGTTTGACGCGGAATATCTGGTCGCCAATAAAGCCTGGGGGCCGTTTGACTTCTCGCTGGGGCTCGGCTGGGGCTACCTCGGTACCAGCGGCAATGTCAGCAACCCGTTTTGCTCGGTGAGCGACAAATACTGCCATCGAGACAACAGCTACAAGCAGGCGGGATCGATGGATACCGGCGAAATGTTTCGCGGTCCGGCCTCCCTGTTTGGCGGCGTAGAGTACCAGACGCCGTGGCAACCGCTGCGTCTGAAGCTGGAATACGAAGGCAATAACTACCAGCAGGACTTTGCCGGTCGGCTGGAACAGAAAAGTAAGTTTAACGTCGGGGCGATCTACCGCGCGACCGACTGGGCTGACGTTAACGTCAGCTACGAACGCGGCAATACGTTGATGTTCGGCGTGACCCTGCGTACTAACTTCAACGATTTGCGACCGAAGTACAACGACAACGCCCGTCCGCAGTATCAGCCAGAGCCGCAGGATGCCATCCTGCAACACTCGGTAGTGTCGAATCAGCTTACCCTGCTGAAATACAATGCCGGTCTGACCGATCCGCAAATTCAGGTGAAAGGCGATACGCTGTATGTCACCGGCGAACAGGTGAAATATCGCGATTCGCAGGAAGGCATTGAACGCGCAAACCGGATCATCATCAACGATCTGCCGGACGGCATTCGTACCATCCGGGTGACTGAAAATCGCCTGAATATGCCGCAGGTGACAACGCAAACCGACGTTGCCAGCCTGAAGCGTCATCTGGAAGGTGAGCCTCTGGGACACGAGACGCCGCTGGCGCAACAGCGCGTTACGCCGATCGTGCCGGAGAATACCGAGCAGGGCTGGTACTTCGATAAATCGCGTTTTGACTTCCATCTCGATCCGGTGCTTAACCAGTCCTTTGGCGGTCCGGAGAGTTTTTACATGTATCAGCTCGGGGTGATGGGCACCGCCGATCTGTGGCTCACCGATCATCTGTTAACCACCGGCAGCCTGTTTGCCAACGTGGCAAATAATTACGACAAGTTTAACTACACCAATCCACCGAGCGATTCAAAGCTGCCGCGCGTGCGTACTCACGTGCGTGAATACGTTGAGAATGACGTGTATGTGAATAACCTACAGGCCAACTACTTCCAGTACCTGGGGAATAATTTCTATGGTCAGGTATACGGTGGCTACCTTGAGACCATGTACGGCGGCGCGGGGGGCGAGGTGCTGTATCGTCCGGTAGACAGCAACTGGGCGGTCGGTCTGGATGCCAACTACGTTAAGCAGCGTGACTGGCGCAGCGCGCAGGATATGATGAAATTCACCGATTACAGCGTTAAAACCGGCCATCTGACCGCCTACTGGACGCCGCCGTTTGCCCAGGATGTGCTGGTCAAAGCCAGTGTTGGTCAATACCTTGCGGGTGATAAAGGCGGCACGCTGGATATCGCCAAACGCTTCGACAGCGGCGTGGTGGTCGGCGGTTATGCCACCATCACCAACGTTTCAGCGGATGAGTACGGGGAAGGAGATTTCACCAAAGGCGTGTATGTTTCGGTGCCGCTGGATCTGTTCTCATCCGGCCCAACCCGCAGCCGTGCAGCGATTGGCTGGACGCCGCTCACGCGCGACGGTGGGCAGATGCTGGGGCGCAAGTTTGATCTGTACGGCATGACCAGCGACAAGAGCGTGAATTTCCGCTGAGTCTGTTGCGGATAATCTGGCCGCGGTGTTGCAATGCCCGGTGGCGGCTGCGCCTTACCGGGCCTACGTGAAGGTACTTCCCCAATCGTAGGCCCGGTAAGCGCAGCGCCACCGGGCAGCAAGGTACACAGCCAGCGTCAGAGCATTTCCCCAACCGTAGGCCCGGTAAGCGTAGCGCCACCGGGCAGGGTCACCCACCGCAATAACGTTGTTCTCCCGCCACGCCTTTACGTTGACTGACTAAAACCAGGATAAAAAATGTAGATCTGGATCACACTTTTGCGCTATATCTGAGCCTGATATTTTTAGCAAAAGGTGCTGCTATGTCATCGCTACCCCGCCCGGCGGTGGAGTTTATCTCCACTATCCTTCAGACCGTCCTCAATCTGGGGCTGTTAAGTCTCGGCCTTATTCTGGTCGTCTTTCTCGGTAAAGAGACGGTGCATCTGGCGGAAGTACTCTTCGCGCCAGAGCAAACCAGCAAATATGAGCTGGTCGAGGGGCTGGTGGTTTATTTCCTCTACTTCGAATTTATCGCGCTGATCGTGAAGTATTTTCAGTCCGGCTTTCACTTCCCGCTGCGCTATTTTGTTTACATTGGGATCACGGCGATTGTCCGTCTGATCATCGTTGATCATACCTCGCCCCTTGATGTGCTGGTCTACTCCGGTGCGATCCTGCTGCTGGTGATCACGCTGTGGTTATGTAACACCAAGCGGCTAAAACGCGAATAAAAAAATATCTCGTGCAACCTGACGGCAAGGCAGCCGTCAGGTTGCCAGGTCCGGTACAGTGAATCCGAAGAGAAAGGATAAATGTTGCCACAGTCTCTATGGTTCGGTGTGTTACGAGGTTTGCGCCGGTAAAGGGAATGGTCATCTTGAATGATTCAGGTGCTTCTTTTAGGGCATGAAGCAAAGGGCGTCGTTCGCAGACAACACAATGCATGAGGGAAATTATCCCCGGAAAGAGGTTAAAGAAATGAAAAACTGAACTTCAGTCTGTAACTTTATTCGTTGATTTAGACAGTATCTCTGTATACAGAGATATATTTTCCTTAGATGTTTTTCAAGGAATAACAATAGAACTAAAAAATATAGTCAATAATATTTCCCGCAATATAAAATGCCAATTTGGCATATAAAAAACAAATAATTCAGGAGAGAATAATTAAAATAATCTTATAATACAGACACGCCTCACAAAATCTGTATTCAAAATACTTTCTAATTAACGCCCCTTTGTAAGCATAGTGATTATATTCATTCATCAAATAAATAAGAGATATAAATAAACACAGCTTATATTATTGGTCAGGAACATAATATATGGAATTTCGTAATCTGACGCCGTTCTCAGTGATGGAATATGCGATGGATGATAAGCATGACGAACGGTATCACGTCGTTACCATGAAAACCGGTTTTCGTCTTATGCAGAGCGCTGATGGTCAATGGCAGACAATGCTGATGGAGTATCCGGCATTACCCTTAAGTGTGGAAGATAAATTCTCCGGAGAAATGAATGCCTCTCCGGTGGTGCACGAAAGCGATCTCGTGCCTCTGAAACCCGCCTGCGACATTATCATTAACGGAACGGCCAGCACACCAGGCGGTGTTGCCGTGCCGGAGATATCAGCAGGCGTGCTGATGCGGTCAGCATCAGGCAGCGTATTGCTGGATAAGAAACTACGGATAACTGGCCCGCGCTTTTATCAGCGCCATTTCCTGACCGGGCAGTGGTACGAAACAGAGCCTGAGCCGTTCACCTCCTTACCGCTGGATTATCGTTACGCCTTTGGCGGCGAATGTCGCATCGAACCTGACAGCGAATATGCTGACCTCATCCCGGCAGAATATCGTCTGACGGACGAACAACGGTGCGAGCACCCTGAGTCATATAACCCGCCGCTGGCGCATACGGCCTGCCCGGTAAATCCGCTGGGGCTGGGTTATGCGCCGTCCTGGTATCTGCGGGCCAGTAAAGTACAGCGGGTCGAAGCTCCCCGGATTATCGCCATGGACGCTCCGTTCACCCTTCAGCATTTTATCGACGTTTCCGACGATAAAGCCGACTGGTCGGCCCCGGAATGTCAACCCGCAGGTTTTGGTGTCATTGGCCGCACCTGGCTACCCCGACTGCCGCTGGCCGGGACTTACAATCAGGAATGGCTGGAAAACCGCCACCCGAGCCTGCCGGAAGATTTTGATTTCCGTTACTGGAACGCGGCCCCCCATGACCAGCAAATTCCTTTCCCTCTGCCCGGTGCAGACTTCATCCTGAGTGGCTTTCATCCTGATGGTGATATCACTTTTGCATTGCCCGCCAGTCAGGCCGGTATCCTGCTGCGGATGGACTCTGGTGAATGTATTCCGCAGATGATGTGGACCGACACGCTGCTCATTGACACGGATGCACTGACTGTCGAACAGACATGGCGTTATCTGTTGCCCGTTAATTCGTCAGTACGGGTGATGGAAGCCCGTTATTACGCTACAGGAGAATAATGATGGCGAAGAATTATATCGCCCGTCAGGACGGACTGTGGACGGCCATCAGCCTGACACCGGATGTCTGTAAAACCCCGATAGGTCCCTCCACGCCGCCCGTCCCTTACCCTGTTACCGCCAGTCTGGGTGATGCTGTACTGGTTGTACCGTCAGTCAAAGCGAACGGACACCCGGTGCTGGTACTGGATCAAAGTTTCGTTCCCTTGACAAAAGGCGATGAGCCGGGTGTGGCTAAGGGAGTGAAAAGCGGTACGGTGGGGGATATTTGCGAACCGCTGGAGCACAGCACCACCTTCAGAGCCGGTGGCAAGCCCGTTCTGCGCCACTTCGATAAGTTCTGGATGAACGCCAGAAATACCACTGGCATCATTATCGGCCAGCCACCCGCCGCCAGTGTTATGGCAAAAGAGGCCGATCCGGAAATCAGGCCTGAAACTGCGCAAGAACAGACGTTTATGGACATGCTGTCCCGTGCTTATGAACGCGAAGCGGAGTCACGGCGGCTGGAGGGGCAGGCCATGGCTGAAACGGCGCAGGCAATAAAGGAATCAGTCACTGATTTTTTTACCGATCATACTGCCGATGGCGTAATGAACAGCCAGGCTATCGGCGCAATGCTCAATGCATCTGCCCGTTACAACACAACGCCGGAAGCCGCGCAAAATATGGCAGAGCAGATTGGCGGGGAAGCGCTGGACACCTTTAATGCCATGAATACGCCTGAAAATCAGGGGCTGATGACGGCCGCACAAAGCCTGTTCATGGCTTTTTCACTGAGAACTGCCGGTGGCGCAGACATGGATGGTGCCATCATTAAAGGAAGGGGAAAAGGAAAGGCCGGGCAGGGAGAAGAGTTTGATAGTGACTTCCTGACGTGCCGCAGCGATCCGGTTGATGTAGTGAGCGGCAGTCTGCTCCAGCAACTGAATGTCCTGCACATTCCGGGGTCGGTCCCGCTCAAACTGTCACGATTTTACCGCTCACGTGCAAAGAAAAAGGGTCTTTTTGGTGGCATGTGGTCAGATGACTGGTCCCAGTCGCTGACTTTACAAAATGATAATCTGTGTTTTACCGACCATGAAGGGGTAGTGCTCCGTTACCCCATTCCACAGGACGGTGTTTTTCACGGGGCCGTAAATTCCCGTCAGACGAGTTACCGGCTGTCCGGCACCATGTGCAGTGAACTCACTCTCTTTGACCGCCGCTTACAGCAGACACGAGTATTTTCCCCGGCAGGAACCGCTATTTACTTACTGTCTGCCATTCACGACAGATATGGTAACCGGATTGATTTTCTCCGCACTGATGGCCTGCTGACGGAAATCCGCCATAGCGACGGCTATACGCTCGCGCTTGACTGGCACCAGCAGCAACTGGTGAACATTGACCTGGTCACGCCGCAGCGCCAGCGGCTGGTGACCTGTAAATACGACGATAATGGCTTTCTGGCGGAGTGCGACACTTTCCAGTTCACGCAACTGTGGCATGAATATACCCCTGAGGGTTTGATGATCCGCTGGCGGGATACGGATAAAACACAGGTTAATTATCGCTATGATGAAGCAGGACGAGTCACCCATGTCTCCACACCGGAAGGCTATTACGACGACCGGTTTATCTATCACGTTGATGAGCGTTGTACCACTTATCTTGATGCCGAAGGAGGCGAAAGCCGGTACTGGTACAATGAAGACGGCCTCATCACCCGCAGCACTGACCCGCTGGGTCGGGAAGAAATCACGGTCTGGGAGAACACACAGCTTCAGTCCCGGACTGATGCGCTCGGGCGAACCACGGAATATCACTATAACGATGACGGTGATATCCGCCAGGTTGCCCTGCCGGGCGGCTACAGCCTGTATTACGACTATGACAATTCCGGGCAGTTAACCCGGCTGACGCTGCCGGGTAATCAGGAATGGCAGTGGGCTTACGACGATAAAGGCAGTATGGTCTGCCTGACCGACCCACAGGGGCGTCAGCAGCAGTTCAGCTACAGTGAGCAGGGTGATTTACTCCGGCAGATTATGCCGGGCGGTGGCACCTGGCAGTGGAATTACGATGCCCTGCACCAGGTGCGGGAAACCACCGCACCGGATGGTGGCGTGACGCAGGCAGAGCAGGATATTCTGGGTCGCCTGCTGAGCGTGCGGGACCCACTGGGCTTCACCACACAGTTCCGCCACAGTAAAAATCATGCCGGGCCAGAAGGCAGCATGGAGGAGATTAACCGCCCGGACGGCGTGCGGGAACTGATGCGCCAGAACAGCGAAAAGCTGCCGGAAAGTCTCACCGATGGCGAAGGCAAAACCACCCGCTACGAATATGGCGCGTTTGACCTGCTAACCGCTGTCGTCCGCCCGGATGGTGAGCGGCTGGAGTGCCGCTACGATAAACTCACTCGCCTGACTGAAATCACCAACGCAGAAGGTGAAAGCTACCGACTGGAATATGACAAAGCCGGGCAGCTTATTGCAGAAACTGATTTTACCGGGCGCACGTTAACCTACAAATATGATGCCGCAGGCCGCTGTATCCGCACTACCTTCCCGGACGGCACACACCTTAATCGTCGGTACAGCGTCACCAACCTGATGACAAATGAGGAAGTGACGCAGGGCGACAGCGACCAGATTCTCAGTCGTACGACGTTCATTTACGACGCGCTGTGCCGCCTGACAGAAGCCCGAAACAATGATGCCACCGTCACGTATGAATATGATGGCGCAAGCCGGATCACCGCCGAAACCCTTAACGGCAGGCGAACAGAGTACCGCTACGATGCACAACAGGATACGGTCTCGCAGCGCACCACTGCGGGTATAACGGAACACTTTACCCATGGGCTGATGAGGGAACTCACGCAGTGGCGGATTGCGGACCACGCGCCGCTGAGCCTGGAGCGCGACCTGTGCGGCCACGAGATATCCCGGCAGAACGAAGCCGGGTTCAGCCTCCGCCAGCGCTA
Source organism: Superficieibacter sp. HKU1 (assembly GCF_029319185.1). Classification (NCBI taxonomy): domain Bacteria; kingdom Pseudomonadati; phylum Pseudomonadota; class Gammaproteobacteria; order Enterobacterales; family Enterobacteriaceae; genus Superficieibacter; species Superficieibacter sp. HKU1. The sequence goes on along the minus strand of NZ_CP119754.1, from coordinate 4,455,275 downwards.
CACCCCCACCGGGATGCTGACTGAGCAGCAGGCCGGTGACCTGACAGAGCTGAACCCGCATTACCGGCGCAATAATACTCTCCGTCGCCAGTACCTGTATGACAAAGCTTACAATCTGACGATGATTGCCGACTCCCTGCGGGGAACGATGGTCAACAGTATCACGGCAAACGACCAGATAAGCCATGCCACCTGGACCGGCAGCAGCGACATCCCGATGCGGGAAGAGCGTTTCACTTACGACAAAAATCTCAATATCTCCCGCCGCCAGACCTGGATAAATGAGGTGATGGAAAGTGAGTCCCACCAGCGCCAGCAGCATGGCCGGGTGATGTCGCGGGAAGAGAAAGCGTGGCGACACTCGACACATCGCATTAACCCGGACAGCGGAATGCCGGAAGAGGGTAAATTTGTTAAGGTCATCCGCGATGAACAGACCACCTGGAAATACGATGTTAACGGTCGTCTGGTGGAAAAACGGGTTGATAAAGGCGGCTGGCGCCCGCTTCAGTGGCGCTACCGCTGGGATGCGAGAAGTCAGCTTACCGGGCTGGAAACGCCGGAGGGCGAACGCTGGGAATATAAATACGACCCGTTCGGCAGGCATATCAGCAAGCGCTGTACCAACCGGGACAAACCCGGCATGGACTTCCACTGGAACGGCGACCAGCTGACGGAGGAAATTCCGGTCGGGGCTGATGGCATACCGGAATACGAAAATGCCATTCGCTGGGTATATGAACCGGGAAGCTTCATACCGCTGGCGCGTTATGAGAAAGGCGTGCTGCACTATACCATCACAGATACGGCTGGTCGCATTCAGGAGTTGCTGACCGAAGACGGCACCATTGTCTGGCGTGGAAAGCAACAACTCTGGGGCCGGGAAGAAAGCCGGCACAGAGAAAATGCCCCGACGTGCCGCCTGCGGTTTCCGGGGCAGTATGAGGATGCGGAATCGGGGTTGCACTATAACCGGTTCCGGTACTATGATTGTGAGGCAGGGCAGTATATTGCACCAGACCCGATAGGACTACTTGGTGGTTTAAACTTATATCAGTATGCACCTAATCCGTTAAACTGGATCGATCCGCTAGGATTGGTTCGTGTATGTATTCAACCAGGTGACAAAACGCCTTATGGTCGTGTATTTACAGATCATGGAGCTAAAAGAGCGAATGAGCGTAATTTTACATCCGAGGTAATTGATAATATAATTAATAATAACAAGAAAAATAGAGTAAAAGAAATTGATCCTGAAACAGGAAAACCTGTATGGCGTTACCAAGATAAAAGAGGCAATACAGTTATTACTGATGAATATACGGAAAAAATTGTAACTGTATATTCTCATCCTAAGAACGCAAATAATGGTGTCTATATTCCAAAGCAGAGGTAATGTATGTTTATTCAGAGTGTTAACAATATTAAGTTGATAACAGACACAGGGATATACTTTGAGATGAAAGATTTTTTTTCCTCTCAGAGTGGTATTTTTGATATAAATATAACAGTAAGCAATTTAAAGTATAATATAGATTTTACAATGAGTGATTTCGATGTATCAAATGCGAAAAAACTACTCCATTCATTTATTGCTTTTATCCAATATCCATATTTAACTTGTTATAAGAGAAACATTGAGAGCAAAAAAATAGTGTATGAGTTAATTACAGCTGATGAGAATATGAAGGGTTTTTATTGCAAAATAAATATTAAGTAAAACCATAGGTCAGTTTTTCGGGCAGTACGAGGATGAGGATGAGGATGAGGATGAGGATGAGGATGAGGATGAGGATGAGGATGAGGATGAGGGGGCGGGGCTGTACTATAACCGATTCCGGTACTATGATTGTGAGGCAGGGCAGTATATCTGTGCAGATCCGGTAGGGCTGTATAAAATATCAAGACTGGCTGAATGACCTATATTCTCCGGGTGAATATACAGCTGTTTCTACAAGGGCTTGATTATGAATGATATTGTTAAATTGATTAATATGATAGAAAAAAAGCCTGCTTTATATTTAAGCAGACATACTATATCATCCCTAAAAGCTTTTTTAGATGGCTGGCAAATGAGAGATCCGACAGGTGTTACTAATATGGAGGTTTTCGCAAAATTCCAGTATTATATTGAGGATTATTATGAAGTTAAAGGCCATTCTTGGGATAAGATAATATTATTGTTCTCTCAGGATGAGAATGATGCTTTAAATACTTTTTTTGCCAGATATAACGAAATGAAAAAATAACATATAGCCGGGGAGGTATTAAATCTTCCCGGTTCTTTTATTATTTAATTCCAGTTCAGTCCACTAAACTAGCACATCCTTAATCTCCTTAACCACCTGTTTAGTCTGATAAAGCTGCTCGTGCAGTTCCTGCATCTTGTTATTGTCAGCGATGATGGTTAGGCACCCCTTCGAGATCTTTACTGTCACGCCGCGCCTGGTCTCAAGTCCCGCCTCTTCCAGCCAGTTGCCCTTAAGATGCAGGCTGGGGGTTTGCGAATATCCGGTGAGGATTTTGGTTTTACGGTTGGTACGAGAAACTCCGATATAGCCGATTTTAAAACGGCAATGTATTTTGGATGAATTTTTGTGTTTAACCCACTGATTTAAGAGTAAAATAATGCTTGTGCAGATAACTTAACTGATCAGGGTATGGCGGTAGCGTATGTATTATGACTTGGTAATTTCAGGACAGTACGACCAAAACTGACGGTACGAACTGGACTTTGGCTGGATTACGCAACTTGACCCGATAGGGATGGATAAGGGCATCAATCTCTACAGTTATGCGCCGAATCCACTGTCATGGATAGCTCGGTTGGGGTATGTAAAACTGATGCAAAGACAACCCCTCCCGGGTAGGGATATTACAATGAAACTTATGCACCTAAAGTAGTTAACCAGAAGATGCTCTTAGTCGATGGAATGATTTCCTTGGCCCCGGCCCTCATACAAACACTCATCCCAGGACGGAATTACCAGACATGGACAGAATAGTTTTGGCTGATGGTAAAAAAAGTATTCGTTATGGTAATCATGAAATGAACAGTAAACCCACTAAACATCATTATTATGAAGAAATATGGACATTAGATCCTATAAATAATGTAATGAATGTCGATAATGTTGTTGTACGGGTACCAATATTAAAATGACGAATGTAACAATATTAAAGTTTCATGAGGATAAAGTTGAATTCACATCTTCTTTAGGTAAAGGAGTAGCTGTATGGTGTGGGGAACCACCACAAACAGATGGCCGCTATCATGTTGAATTAGATGTGGATGACACATTTGAATGGGGAAGGAATATAGAGAGTACAAATGAAAAGACTCCTGTCATCAAAATAATCGATAATAAATTTTCATTTATTGCACAAGTTTTATCTTATGAAGACGATGGGATTTTAACTATCTCATTAGGTGGCGAAGTCATATTTTTAGATGTAAACTCTTCTCCGGGTACAAGTAAATATGTTTCTTTTTCTACATCCATAAATAATGTATTTCTGCATCCTGTTGAATTTTAAATAAAAATCTGAGAAAACCCTCAAAACTTCCCGACTTTTTATTATTTAATTCTCGTTCATTCCACTAAATGAGTATATTCTTAATCCCCTGTTTATCCTGATAAAGTTGCTTGCGCAGCTTCTACACCTCGTCATGCTTCAGTAGCGCTATCGCCGGGATGCCTGGAGCCTATTTAACCGGGCTGGAGACGCCTGAGGATGAGCGCTGGGAATATAAGTATGACCTGTTCGGCAGACGTATCAGCAAACGCTGCAATAAACTGAACAACACCGGGACGGATTTCACTGGATAGTGGTCAGCTCATTGAAGCATAACCGTGCGTATGACATAAAAAAACGGCGCTCCGAAGAGCGCCAACAAAGGTCACAAGTAAAGATCATTGAAAAGTTGAGGGTTTTGCAGTGGCTTCGAACGATGAAACTTAACCTTTCACACCGCCTGCCGTCAGGCCGTTGACCAGCCAGCGCTGGGCCAGCAGGAACACGGCGGTAATCGGAATGGCGGAGAGTACTGCTGCGGCAGCAAAGTCGCCCCACAGATAGTTTTGCGGGTTGAGATACTGTTGCATTCCGACCGCCAGCGTATAGCTGTTCACATCACGCAGCAGCAGCGAGGCCACCGGCACTTCGGTGATGGCGGCGATAAACGACAGAATAAACACCACCGCCAGAATCGGCACCGACAGCGGCAGCAGAACCAGACGGAACGCCTGCCACGGTGTTGCGCCATCCAGCGACGCCGCTTCTTCCAGCGAGCTATCGATGGTTTCAAAATAGCCCTTGATTGTCCATACATGCAGCGCGATACCGCCAAGATAGGCGAAGATCACCCCGCCATGCGTGTTCAGGCCGATAAACGGAATGTACTGCCCCAGACGGTCAAACAATGCGTACAGGGCCACCAGCGACAGCACCGCCGGGAACATCTGGAAAATCAGCATCCCTTTCAGCAGTGTTGCTTTGCCCGGAAAACGCATACGGGCGAATGCATAGGCGCAGGTGGTGGACAGCGCCACGATGCCAATTGCCGTAATACCCGCGATTTTTATTGAGTTCCACAGCCACAACAGCACCGGGAACGGTGGTGGCGTCACGCGGCCATCCGCATGTTCCACGCTGAAACCCAGCGCCAGCCGCCAGTGCTCCCAGGAGATGCTCTCCGGGATCAGACTGCCGGTAGCGAAGTTACCTTCACGCAGCGAGATGGCGATGACCATCAGCAGCGGAAACATGATCGCTGCGATAAATACCAGCAGCAGTAGGTGCGTCACGAATAAACGTAATTTTTGCGATTTGGGTTGGACCATGGCCATTATCGTTATCTCCCTTAATCAAACTTCATGCGCGTGGCTTTCAGATTCACAATCGCCAGCGCCCCGACCAGCAGGAAGATCAGCGTGGCGATAGCGGCCGCCAGGCCGAAGTCCTGACCACCGCCGCCTTCAAAGGCGATGCGGTAGGTATAGCTCACCAGCAAATCGGTATAGCCCGCTGGCGTCGTGGTGCCGAGGCGATCCGGGCCGCCGTTGGTCAACAGCTGGATCAGCACGAAGTTATTAAAGTTAAACGCGAAGCTGGCGATCATCAGCGGCGTCAGCGGTTTGATCAGCAGCGGCAGCGTGATTTTAAAGAAGTTCTGGAACGGCCCTGCGCCGTCCATTGCCGACGCTTCGTATAAATCGTCCGGGATGGCTTTTAACAGGCCCATGCACAGGATCATCATGTAGGGATAACCCAGCCAGGTATTGACGATGACGATCATCGCGCGGGCGGTTGTCGGGTCGCTGAACCAGGCCGGTTTAATGCCGAACAGCGCGCTGAGCATCATGTTGATTTCGCCGAAGCTCTGGTTAAACAGCCCCTTGAAAATCAGAATCGAGATAAACGACGGTACCGCGTAGGGCAGGATCAGCAGCAGGCGGTAGACCGCTTTTCCTTTCAGCGATTCCCACTGTACCAGGCAGGCCAGCACCATGCCCACCGCGACGGTCAGTATCACCGTGAGCACCGAGAAGACCACCGTCCAGACGAAAATGGCGAAGAACGGTTTCTGAATGCCTTCGTCGGTAAAGACGCGCATAAAGTTATCCCAGCCGATAGTCACGGTGTAGCCGGGGCTTAATTTCTCATCGCCCCAGTTACCGTCGGCGTTAAGCGACTGATAGTAGCCGATCTCATTGTTCGGACGGTATTTAACCCCGCTCTGATTGTTAGTCAGCGTCCCGTCGCTGGCCTCGGTATACAGAGGACGCGTGCCGGAGAACTGGCGCAGTGAGCTCATGATGACGTTAGTTTCATCAGGCAGCACGGCGGTAAGCTGGGTCAGCGCCTGGCGATTCTGGGTGATCACCCGTAGGTTAGCCCGCTCAGCCGTTGGCAGGGCGTCCACTTCCTTCAGGGCGATTTTCTGCTCGCCGCCAAAAGTGAAGGCGTCGGAGAGATAATTTTTTCCGGTTTCGCCGTCGGTCAGCGCAAGTTGCCATTCAGTCTCCGCCGGATACAGTCCGAAGTTATAGGTTTTACCCGCCTGATAAGAGCGGTCCATCAGCACCTGCTGCGCGCGCTCCTGGGTAAGCTGGTTGGTGCTGCTGTAATTGGTAAAGGCGATGGCGATGGTACACACCAGCGGGAACAGGACAAATAGCCCCATCCCGGCCATGCCAGGATAAACATAGCGCCACGCGTAGGTTTTACGATTAGCGAAAATATACAGGCCAGCCGCGCTTAAAATCAGCGTCATGATGGCGAACAGGTACTCCCCCTGGGCGTACATTAAAACAACAAGGTAACCCACCAGCAGCGCCAGCAATCCAATCACTGACCATTTCAGCGTCTCGCTTTGCCACCAGTGTTTCTTTTTAACGACATCCATGGGGATCGTCCTCTACAACAATAATTCGTCCTGGCATAAATGCCTTATCAGGCCTGCAATAGAGGCAGACCTGATAAAGACACGATAGCCTTACTTCGTAATACGACCCTGAGCATCTTTCAGCGCCGCATCCACCGTCTGACGACCGCTGGCAGCGTTGATGACTGCGGTGCGAACTGCATACCAGAAGGCAGCCATTTGCGGAACGTTCGGCATGATCTCGCCTTTCTGGGCGTTATCCATGGTAGCGGCAATGCGCGGATCTTTCGCTAACTGATCCTGGAAGGATTTCAGCGCCACGGCACCCAGCGGTTTGTCCTTGTTCACTTCAGCCAGACCCTGATCGGTCAGCAGGTAGTTTTCGAGGAACTCTTTTGCCAGCTCTTTGTTCGGGCTGGCGGCGTTGATACCCGCACTCAGCACGCCAACGAACGGTTTAGACGGCTTGCCTTTGAAGGTCGGCAGCAGCGCGACGCCGTAGTTCACTTTGCTCTTATCGATGTTGGACCATGCCCACGGACCGTTGATGGTCATCGCCGTTTCGCCTTTATTAAAGGCGGCTTCGGCGATGGAGTAATCCGTATCGGCGTTCATGTGTTTGTTTTTAATCAGATCGACCAGGAAGTTCAGGCCCGCTTTCGCGCCCGCACTGTCCACGCCGACGTCTTTCACGTTGTATTTGCCGTCAGCAAATTTGAACGCATAGCCGCCGTCGGCAGCGATAAGCGGCCAGGTGAAGTACGGTTCCTGAAGGTTAAACATCAGCGCGCTCTTACCTTTCGCTTTCAGCGACTTATCCAGCGCCGGAATTTCTTCCCAGGTTTTTGGCGGATTCGGTACGAGGTCTTTGTTATAAATCAGCGACAGCGCTTCTACCGCAATCGGATAAGCGATCAGCTTGCCGTTATAGCGCACGGCGTCCCAGGTGAAAGGATACAGTTTGTCCTGGAAGGCTTTGTCTGGCGTAACCTCTGCCAGCAGACCGGACTGAGCGTAGCCCCCGAAGCGGTCGTGCGCCCAGAAGATGATGTCCGGGCCGTCGCCAGTCGCGGCAACCTGCGGATATTTCTCTTCCAGCTTATCCGGGTGTTCAACGGTCACTTTAATGCCGGTGTCTTTTTCAAACTTCTTACCCACTTCAGCGAGGCCGTTGTAGCCTTTATCGCCGTTGATCCAGATAACCAGTTTGCCTTCTTCGATTTTGGCGAAAGCTGAGGCGGAAAGCATCATCGTTGTCAGAGCAGAGAGTGCGAAGATGCGTGCGCCAGTTTTGATATTCATATTATCCCGTCCTTATGGTCATTACTCGTGGAGACGCTCAGGTGGCTTGACGATGCTCAGTCTCCGGGTTTGGCAAGCCCTTTCCATCCTCCCCACCTCTACGCCCCACCGCTTCGTTCTGTGATCTCCATTGCATAAATTTGAGTTATGCGTCCCAGCGCACATAAAAACACGCCGATTTTTGTCGGACGCATCACGAAAATAGCTGCGGCCCGCCGCTTCTGGTCTCAGAAGCATGCGCCTCATCCTCCCAACTCCTCCCCCATAAAAAAGAGAGGGGGTGGAGGATTTACCACATCAATGTTTGGCCCATAGTCAGCCCATCTTGAATGTTTCTGTTGATGACAGGTTGTAACGAAGGGAGAGGGCATGGCGAGCGTACAGCTACGGAATGTAACGAAAGCCTGGGGCGACGTGGTGGTATCAAAAGATATCAACCTCGAGATCCATGAAGGTGAGTTCGTGGTTTTTGTTGGACCGTCAGGCTGTGGGAAATCGACCCTGTTGCGCATGATTGCCGGTCTGGAAACCATCACCAGTGGCGATTTGTTCATCGGTGAAACCCGAATGAACGATGTCCCGCCGGCCGAACGTGGTGTGGGTATGGTGTTTCAGTCCTATGCGCTCTATCCCCATCTCTCCGTTGCCGAAAATATGTCGTTTGGTCTCAAGCTGGCGGGTGCCAAAAAAGAGGTCATGAAGCAGAGCGTTAATCAGGTGGCGGAAGTGCTCCAGCTTGCACATCTGCTGGAGCGTAAGCCGAAAGCGCTTTCTGGCGGACAGCGTCAGCGCGTGGCGATTGGCCGCACGCTGGTGGCGGAACCGCGCGTGTTCCTGCTTGATGAACCGCTCTCGAACCTTGACGCCGCGCTGCGCGTGCAAATGCGCATTGAGATTTCCCGCCTGCACAAACGCCTGGGCCGAACGATGATCTACGTCACTCACGATCAGGTCGAAGCGATGACGCTGGCCGACAAAATTGTGGTGCTGGACGCCGGTCGGGTGGCGCAGGTAGGCAAGCCGCTGGAGCTGTATCACTACCCGGCAGATCGTTTCGTCGCGGGGTTTATTGGCTCGCCGAAAATGAATTTCCTGCCGGTGAAGGTCACGGCAACCGCGATCGATCAGGTGCAGGTTGAGCTGCCTAACCGTCAGCACGTCTGGCTACCGGTCGATAGCGCCAACGTTCAGGTGGGCGCAAATATGTCGCTCGGTATTCGCCCTGAGCATCTGCTGCCCAGCGATATCGCTGATGTCACGCTGGAAGGCGTGGTTCAGGTCGTCGAACAGTTAGGCCACGAAACACAGATCCATATCCAAATCCCCGCCATCCGTCAGAACCTGGTGTACCGCCAGAATGACGTGGTGTTGGTAGAAGAGGGTGCCACATTCGCTATCGGCCTGCCGCCAGAGCGCTGCCATCTGTTCCGTGAGGATGGCACTGCATGTCGTCGGTTGCATCAAGAGCCGGGCGTTTAAGCATTCCCATTAAATACGCAAAGTCTGTAAAGAACGATGCGTAATAAAAGAAAAGCAATGATCTCAGGAGATAGAATAATGACTACTCTGCGCAAACTTCCACTGGCGATCGCCATTACCGCGGGCATTCTCTCTGCCCACGCTGGTGCCGTCGATTTTAAAGGTTATGCTCGTTCCGGCATCGGCTGGACCGGCAGCGGCGGCGAACAACAGTGTTTCCAGGCAACCGGTGCACAAAGTAAATACCGTCTCGGTAACGAATGTGAAACCTATGCGGAACTGAAACTGGGTCAGGAAGTGTGGAAAGAAGGCGATAAGAGCTTCTATTTCGACACCAACGTCGCCTACTCCGTTGCACAACAGAATGACTGGGAAGCCACCGATCCGGCCTTCCGCGAAGCCAACGTGCAGGGTAAAAACCTGATCGATGCGCTGCCAGGTTCTACTATCTGGGCCGGTAAGCGTTTCTATCAGCGTCATGACGTTCACATGATCGACTTCTACTACTGGGATATTTCAGGTCCTGGTGCCGGTATCGAAAACATCGATCTGAATGGTATCGGTAAACTCTCCTTTGCCGCCACGCGTTCACAGGAATCCGGTGGTTCTACCTCCTTCAGCAGCAACCATATTTATGACGCGACCAAAGATACCGCCAACGACGTGTATGACGTGCGTTTAGCCGGTCTGGAAACTAACCCGGACGGCATGCTGGAATTTGGTGTGGATTACGGTCGTGCTAACACCACTGATGATTATCGTCTGGCAGACGGTGCATCAAAAGATGGCTGGATGTTCACTGCTGAACATACCCAGAGCATGATGAAAGGCTTTAACAAATTTGTTCTGCAATATGCTACTGATGCCATGACCGCACAGGGTAAAGGTATTCCGCAGGGCTCCTGGACCGATGAAGATATTGCAGCCGATCGCAACGTCAATAACGATGGCTCTCTGTGGCGCGTGATTGACCACGGTGCGATTACGCTTGCTGACAAATGGGACCTGATGTACGTCGGTATGTACCAGAAAATTGATCGTGACGACGATCGTGGTACCGACTGGTACACCGTCGGCGTGCGCCCGATGTACAAATGGACGCCGATCATGAGCACCCTGCTGGAAGTGGGCTACGACAACGTGAAATCACAGCAAACCAGCGATCGTAACAGCCAGTACAAAATCACCCTCGCGCAACAATGGCAGGCTGGCGACAGCATCTGGTCTCGCCCGGCACTGCGTGTCTTCGCAACCTATGCGAAATGGGATGAAAACTGGGGTTACGCTAAAGATGCTAACGGCAATATCGGCCGCTCAGCGATCAGCGACTCTACCGGTAACGGCCAGTTCTCCAGCAGCCGTGGCGACGATGATGAATTCACCTTCGGCGCACAGATGGAAATCTGGTGGTAATACCGCATTAATCTGACATAAAGAGGGGCGCAAGCCCCTCAACGTCTTAAGGGTTGGCGCGCTATTGCCTGGCCACCGCTACACCCGGGTACTTTGAGGTGATAACAATGAAAATGAACAAAAGTCTCGTTGCACTCTGCCTGACGGCGGGGTTACTGGCAGCAGCCCCGGCGGTTAGCCTGGCTGAGGTCAACTACGTACCGCAAAACACCGCTGCCGCCCCGGCTATTCCTGCCATTGCCCTGCAGCAGCTCACGTGGACACCGGTCGATCAGTCTAAACAGCAAACCTCGACCATTGCTTCCGTTGGGCAACGCCTTGACGTTGCAGGCATTACCGGTCCGGTTGTCGCCTATAGCGTGCCAGCGAATATCGGCGAGCTGACCTTAACGCTGACCAGTGAAGTCAACAAACAAAGCAGCGTCTATGCGCCGAACGTGCTGATCCTCGATCAGAACCTGACGCCGTCGGCGTTTTTCCCCAGCAGCTATTTTACCTATCAGGAGCCGGGCGTGATGAGCGCCGATCGTCTTGAAGGGGTGATGCGCCTGACGCCTGCGCTGGGGCAACAGAAAATTTACGTGCTGGTCTTTACCACTGAAAAAGATCTCCAGCAAACCACCACGCTGCTGGATCCAGCCAAAGCCTACGCCAAAGGCATCGGCAATGCGGTACCGGATATTCCCGATCCTGTCGCCCGTCACACCACCGATGGCGTCGTGAAACTGAAAGTGAAAACCAATAGCAGCTCCAGCGTACTGGTCGGCCCGCTGTTTGGTTCCTCAAATCAGGGCTCGGTGACCGTCGGTAATACGGCAGCACCTGCCTATAGCGCAACAGCCGCCGCACCGGTCGCCGCGCCTGCCGCCAAAAACGAGCCGGTTCTGAATGATACTGAAGCCTACTTTAATCAGGCTATTAAACAGGCTGTTGATAAAGGCGATGTCGATAAGGCATTGAAATTACTTAACGAAGCAGAGCGTCTGGGGTCAACTTCAGCGCGTTCCACCTTTATCAGCAGTGTAAAAGGCAAGGGGTGATGGTTGCCCCACAATGCTGATGTTTAGGCTTAGCCTTTCGGTGCGTCCTTCGGGGCGCACTTTTTTTCCGGCTATCCGGTGTTACATATCTGTTGCGCTTTTGCATCTAACCCGCCCCCCATCCCACTTTTCTGCGTTACAATGTTTTCAGGCTATGTACCGGAGAAACTGGCATGTCACATCCTGCGCTAACGCAATTGCGTGCGCTGCGCTATCTTGATCATATCCCCCCGCTAAAATCCGCACTGCGAGAGTGGTTATTGCTGGAAGATTCGATGACCAAACGGTTTGAACAGCAGGGGAAGACGGTCAGCATTACTTTACTTCGCGAAGCGTTTGTTGGCCGGGAAGAGATTACCGAAGAGCAGGCGCTATTGCCGTACGAAACGCGCTACTGGCTGCGGGAAATTGTGCTTTGTGCGGACGAGGTTCCGTGGCTGGTGGGGCGCACCGTTGTGCCGGAATCAACGTTAAACGGTCCTGAGCTGGCGCTGCAAAAACTGGGTAAAACGCCGCTGGGCCGCTATCTGTTTACTTCCTCAACCCTGACCCGTGATTTTATCGAGATCGGGATGAGCGACGATCTGTGGGGACGGCGCTCGCGGCTGCGGCTTAATGGAAAGCCCTTGTTATTGACCGAATTATTTTTACCGGCATCACCGATTTACCAGAAGGAAGAGAGAAATGGAGTGGAGTCTGACGCAGAATAAGCTGTTGGCATATCATCGCCTGATGCGTACCGACAAACCTATTGGCGCGCTGCTGCTGCTGTGGCCGACGCTATGGGCGCTATGGGTGGCGACGCCGGGCCTGCCGCCGCTGTGGATCCTGGCCGTTTTTGTCGCTGGCGTCTGGCTGATGCGCGCGGCGGGCTGTGTGATAAACGATTATGCCGATCGCAAAATTGATGGCCATGTGAAGCGCACGGCAAACCGGCCGTTACCCAGCGGGGCCGTCAGCGGCAAAGAGGCGCGCATATTGTTTGTCGTGCTGGTGCTGTGCTCTTTCCTGCTGGTATTGACGCTGAACCGGATGACCATCCTGCTTTCCGTTGCTGCGCTGCTGCTGGCATGGGTGTATCCATTTATGAAACGCTACACCCATTTGCCGCAGGTAGTACTGGGGGCGGCCTTCGGCTGGTCGATCCCGATGGCGTTCGCCGCCGTCAGCGAAACGCTGCCGCTGAGCTGCTGGCTGATGTTCCTGTGTAATATTCTCTGGGCGGTGGCCTACGATACGCAGTATGCGATGGTCGATCGCGATGACGATCTGAAGATCGGCGTGAAATCAACGGCGATCCTTTTCGGGCAGTACGATCGGTTGATCATTGGACTTTTACAGGTGGCAGTGCTGGCGCTGATGATCGCTATTGGCTGGCTGAACGGGCTGGGCAGCGCATTCTACGCGGCGGTGGCCGTAGCGGGCGCGCTGTTTGTGTATCAGCAGAAGCTGATTATGCAGCGTGAACGTGATGCCTGTTTTAAGGCATTTATGAATAATAACTATGTCGGACTGGCGCTGTTTGTCGGGCTGGCGGTAAGTTACTGGTCGTTCGCATAAACCTGCCGGGTGGCGGCTTCGCCTTACCCGGCCTACGAAAGATAAAATTACAATGGGTTATGACGTTTGGCCTGGATTTGCCGGATGGTGGTATCACCGCTATCCGGCATTTTTATCACTCGCCCTGTGCCGCGCTCTCAATCGTTAACCGCACATCCGAGGTAATTAACTCCGCCAGCATCTGATAAACCTTCATCGTTTCTGCCGGTTCCGCATCCCCGGTATCGCTGATATAGCCTTCATCACGCAGCGTCAGCACCAGAGAGCTAAAGACCGCTTTATCGAAGAACTCCGGCGCGTTGATGCCGTGCAGCACGGACAGACGTTGCGCCACGGTACGGCTCTCTTTCTCCAGCGTGCCACGGTTGATCGACGGATTAGCACTGAGCAGCCAGAAGGTAATGGCATAGCGCTGTAGCGTTTCACGCGCGCCTGCCGCCAGCAGTTGTAGCGTTCGGGCACGGGCCGGGTTGATACGGAACTCCGCGTCCTCACAGGTAATCAGCCCCTGGCGCGCCATTTCTGCCGTCAATGCGTCAATCACCCCCGCCACTTCACTGGTATCCCAGCGCAGGAACAGTTCGGCTTTCAGCATCGGGTAAAGTAGTTCCACATGGTGCAGCAGGGCGTCACGTGAAATCTGCCGATGCTGAGTCACAATGGCGGCAATCAGCGAGGGCAGCATCAGCATATGCGTGATGTTATTGCGGTAATACGTCATCAGGACCGCCTGCTCTCGCGGCAGAACGATGATATCGCCGATGGTATCTTTCTCGACCTGGAACTTATTCATCTGCAGTGCATGCTCGATAAGTTCGTTCGCCGTGGCCACAGGCGCAGTAGAATCCGGCGCATACGGCACATTACGTAACAAATCGAGATAGCAATCCAGCTGCTGCGTCAGTTGCTCACGGGTCAGAGAGCGCTGACGGGAAGCCAACAGCGCGGTACAGCACAGGTTCATGGCGTTCGCCGCGCCTGCATTGTTAATGCGCACCATCAGATCGGCGGCGATGCGGTTAACGGTTGGCGTTAGCCAGGCCGGGCGCACTGCCTCAATTGGATCGATGGATTCACGCCACTCGGGCACATGGTGATTCAGGTAGGTCATCAGCGGCATTGGCTCGCCAAAATTGACGTAGCCCTGACCGAGATTACGCAGCTTGCTCAAACCACGCATCATCTGCAGCAGGTTTTCCTTCTCTTTCGTCGCGCCACGCAGTTCTTTGGCGTAAGTACCCACTTCCATCACGTGCTCATAGCCGATATAAATCGGCACCAGAGTGATGGGGCGTGTCCCGCCGCGCAGCATCGCCTGAATGGTCATCGACAGGGTGCCGGTTTTTGGATCCAGCAGACGGCCAGTACGTGAGCGGCCACCTTCGACAAAATACTCAACGGAATAGCCGCGGCTGAACAGTTCACCGAGATATTCACGGAACACCGTCGAATAGAGCTTGTTACCCTTAAAGGTACGGCGAATAAAGAACGCGCCCAGGCGGCGGAAAATGGGCCCGGCAGGCCAGAAGTTCAGGTTGATGCCCGCGGCAATATGCGGTGGCACCAGACCCTGATGATAGAGCACGTAGGAGAGCAGCATATAGTCCATATGGCTGCGGTGGCAGGGCACGTAGACAATCTCATGACCATCATGCGCCAGCTGCCGCACGCGCTCGGCGTTATGCACGTTAATCCCCTGATACAGACGGTTCCAGGTGAAGCCCAGAATACGGTCAGTCAGGCGGATCATCTCGTAAGAGAAGTTAGCGGCAATCTCTTCCATCAGCGCAATGGCATTCTGCTGCGCTTTTTCATGAGAGATTTTTTTGCTGCGCGCTTCGTCTTCTACTGCCCGGGCAATCGCTTTAGACGCCAGAAGCTTATTAAACAGATCCTGACGAGCGGGCAGACGTGGCCCTACGGCCGCCAGACGCTGACGGGCAAAGTGCATACGCGCAACGCGCGCGAGCTTTTGCGCAATGATCTTATCCGTTCCGTGCTCGTCGGCCATCCGGCGCAGAGAGACCGAGGGGGAGAAACGAACAAAGCTGTCGCGCCCCAGCCAGGAAACGGCAAAAAACTTTTGTATGCCGTTGAGCATGCGCAGCGGCGGGTTAACCTCGCCTTTCTCACGCCCTGGCGAACGTCCAAACATCACCGATACCGGCACCATCTGTACGTCCAGCCCCGGATTGCTGCGGTGCAAGTCCAGATAGTCGTGGAAGAGTTTGATAGACTCTTCTTTCGGCGTGTAATACGTGAATACACGCGGGCCGCCATGTATAAAGACGTAGCGCGGCAGCAGGGTGCCGTCGATCTCCAGCGGCTCCATGGGATCGGGAAGATCGTGCGCCAGGCACTGCGTGCGCAGCGTCAGCAAATCCGCTTTTGAATTGTAAGGCAATACGTACATAATTGGGCGGGAGGTATCCAGGCCCAACTCCTGCGCAGGTTCCGCCGGAATAGACTTGCTCTTTACCAGGACACTTAATGGTAAATTCAGTAATTTGTAGTAAATTCGTGGCCAGCCGGACATAAACGATGTGAAGCCTCTGGTTAATCATGCAAATGCGCTGCAAGGATATCAGAAAGTGAACAGATTTTCTGAGCTTACGCAGGAAGCGCGTTATATCATTGACGCTAATAATGTTAAAAGGTTCTTTTGATGGCCAATAATACCACCGGATTAACCCGGATTATCAACGCAGCGGGTTATTCCTGGAAAGGATTTCGTGCGGCATGGATCAACGAAGCCGCTTTTCGTCAGGAAGGCGTGGCTGCCCTTGTGGCTATCATTATCGCCTGCTGGCTGGATGTCGATCCCATCACCCGCGTGCTGCTGATTGGCTCGGTGCTGCTGGTAATGATCGTAGAAATTTTAAACAGTGCAATTGAAGCCGTCGTGGACCGTATCGGCACGGAAAGACACGAACTTTCAGGCCGTGCCAAAGATATGGGATCGGCGGCAGTACTGCTGGCAATTGTCGTTGCGCTTATCACCTGGGTGACCTTATTGTGGTCGCATTTCCGCTAAAGGTCGCAAAAGTAAAAAAGTCTCTTATTTTTCGTGCCATTGGTGGTTCCAAAATCGCCGTTAACTGTATATACTCACAGCATAACTGTATATACACCCAGGGGGCGGAATGAAAGCGTTAACGGCCAGGCAGCAAGAGGTGTTCGATCTCATTCGGGATCACATCAGCCAGACAGGCATGCCACCGACGCGTGCGGAAATTGCGCAACGTTTGGGGTTCCGTTCCCCAAATGCGGCTGAAGAACATCTTAAAGCGCTGGCGCGTAAAGGGGTGATTGAGATTGTCACCGGCGCATCGCGTGGTATTCGCCTGCTAATGCAGGAAGAAGAAGGCATTCCTCTTATTGGCCGCGTTGCCGCTGGCGAGCCGCTTCTGGCACAGCAGCATATTGAAAGTCACTATCAGGTCGACCCGTCGCTGTTTAAACCCAACGCCGATTTTCTGCTGCGCGTTAGCGGTATGTCGATGAAAGACATCGGTATTATGGACGGCGATTTGCTGGCAGTGCATAAAACGCAGGATGTACGTAACGGCCAGGTTGTCGTCGCGCGTATTGACGAAGAAGTGACTGTTAAGCGTCTGAAGAAACAGGGCAATGTTGTTGAACTGCTGCCTGAGAATAATGAGTTTTCACCTATCGTGGTTGACTTGCGTAAGCAAAACTTCTCTATTGAAGGACTGGCTGTTGGCGTGATCCGCAACGGCGAGTGGCTGTAAATTTGTTCTGATTTCTGCGGTGCTGTCGGTGCCGCAGAGTTCCTTCCTTTTGCCAGACCCTCTCTTAGTGGTAGCGCTTCTCAGGGTTAAATATTCTTAATTCTCCGCAGGGTGCAGCATCCTCATCTACACTTATTCTTACGTTCAGCAGAAAAGACATGCAATCTGGACGACAGAATTCAAATGATTTGTACCCCAACAATGAGGACATAATTATGAATAAAGACGAAGTCGGCGGTAACTGGAAACAGTTCAAAGGTAAAGCGAAAGAACAATGGGGCAAACTGACCGATGACGATATGACCGTCATCGAAGGTAAACGTGACCAGCTGGTAGGTAAAATCCAGGAGCGTTACGGTTACCAGAAAGATCAGGCGGAAACCGAAGTGAAAGACTGGGAAACCCGTCACGATTACCGCTGGTAGTTGTAACCTCAGCTAACGGCTGAGAAGATCCTACCCGAAGGTACATGGAGGTACCACCCCACAAAGAGCCGTGCTGACACTAGCGCGGCTTTTTCTTACTCTGAATACTGTGATCGTGGTGGCAGTCGCCAGGATGACGGCAGGCTTCAACCTCTGCACAGTCTGCACATAACCCGTGCGCTTCAATCACGTTGTGGCGTAAAGCAAATCCCATCCGTGCTGCCAGGGCATGCATAATATCTTCCACGCCATCGGCACCTTCCTCTTTCACGACGCCGCAGCGGTCGCAGATAAACATCGCCGACGTATGGTTGTGGTCGAAGAGGTGGCACAGCACGTAGCTGTTGGTTGATTCTACCTTGTGGACAAAACCCTGCTCGAGCAGAAATTCCAGCGCACGGTATACCGTCGGCGGCTTGGCCTGCGGTTCTTTGTCGCGCAGCAAGTCGAGCAAATCGTAGGCGCTGATTGCACCTTGTTGCAGGCTCATTAATCGCAACACTTCAAGGCGCTGCGGAGTCAGGCGCACATTGCGTTGCACGCACAGCTTTTCAGCTTGCGCTAACATCTCCTGCGAAGTGGTCTTGTCCATAGCGTCCTCGGGTAGGGGGCAAAAGCCTATTTTATCATGTTCTGCTGAAAGTCAGAAATGAAGGCGTTTTATGTGGCTGTCTCACTCTTAAGGGCGGGTCATGATAGTCTTGTACGAGCAGCATGCTGTAAAGTGAAAACATAATTTATGTACCCAGTACACTAAAACGTTTGATGTATGTACGGGGTACATGTAAAATAGCGTTAAAGTTATAATAGTGCAGGAACAGGGATGTTTACTTTTATTGAGCTTCACGGGTTCAGTAAGCGGCGGCAAGCTTTTTTACCGGATGATGAGTTCCGTGTGTTTCAGGAGCTACTGATTGAAGATCCTGAAACCGGAGATGTCATTGCCGGGACGGGCGGTTTTCGCAAAATCCGCTGGAGTCGCCCCGGAATGGGTAAACGCGGCGGAGTACGGGTAATTTATTATACTGTGACGCGCAAAGGGCGGATTTATCTGGCCCTGATATATCCCAAAAATGAGCAAGATGATTTATCAGAAGATCAAAAAAGAGCGCTGAAGCAATTATCCGACATGCTCGTATAATGCTGAGGTTCTGTAACTTCTCATAGGGCAATAGGGCCGGTGATGCGTCAACAGGGCGATGAGGAACAGATGAAAGACGAATTATTTGCCGAGCTGCTGGCGAGTGCAGAAGAGATGGTAAGAATTGAAAAAGGTGAACAAACGCCAGCACCGGAACACGTTCATACCTTTAGTGCTATTGATGTCAAAGCGATACGTGAAGCAACGGGTTTAAAGCAGCAGGATTTTGCGATGGCGGTTGGCGTAAGTTACGATTTGGTAAAAAGCTGGGAAACTAAGCGTCGTCAGCCAACAGGCGCGCCGAGAAAGCTTCTGCTTTTGCTGGAAATGAATCCTTTTATTATTAACCAGCTTAAAACTATTTAATTCCATGTTGAACCTGCAGCGCGCAATGCTGTCAGCGCGATACCTTTTCTCTATGTTATAGTAGACGGCTCGACCTGTAACACAGAGAGGTTTTTCTCTGCTCAGGGTTATCTAATTCTGCCAATGACGTCAAAAATGCACCTGAATCCAAATCCTGGCATTGCCAACGCTTCTTTCCCCGCCCACCGCTTCTCCATCGCGCCGATGCTCGACTGGACGGACAGGCACTGCCGCTATTTCCTGCGTCTGCTTTCCCGCCATACGCTGCTGTATACGGAAATGGTCACGACAGGGGCGATTATTCACGGCAAAGGCGATTATCTGGCCTATAGCGAAGAAGAGCACCCGGTCGCGCTCCAGCTTGGCGGCAGCGATCCGGCGGCGCTGGCGCAGTGCGCTAAACTGGCAGAAGCGCGTGGCTATGATGAAATCAACCTCAACGTGGGTTGCCCTTCAGACCGCGTGCAAAACGGCATGTTTGGTGCCTGCCTGATGGGCAACGCTGCGCTGGTCGCGGATTGTATTAAGGCGATGCGCGATGTGGTTTCCATTCCGGTGACGGTGAAAACGCGCATTGGCATCGACGATCGGGACAGTTATGAATTCCTGTGCCAGTTTATTGATACCGTTTCCGGCAAGGGCGAATGCGAGATGTTTATCATCCACGCGCGTAAAGCCTGGCTCTCTGGTCTGAGCCCGAAAGAAAACCGCGAAATCCCACCGCTGGATTACCCGCGCGTTTATCAACTTAAGCGCGACTTCCCGCATTTAACTATGGCGATCAATGGCGGTATTAAATCGCTGGAAGAAGCCAAAGCGCACCTTCAGCATATGGATGGCGTGATGGTCGGGCGCGAGGCGTATCAGAACCCGGGAATTCTGGCGTCGGTGGATCGGGAAATCTTTAACGCCACGGGGGCTGATGCCGATCCGGTGGCGATAGTCCGCGCCATGTACCCGTACATCGAACGCGAGCTGAGTCAGGGAACCTACCTTGGGCATATCTCACGGCATATGCTGGGTCTGTTTCAGGGCATCCCCGGCGCGCGTCAGTGGCGTCGCTATCTGAGTGAAAATGCGCACAAGGCGGGAGCCGATATTGAAGTGCTCGAGCAGGCACTGAAGCTGGTGGCGGATAAACGCTAATCTTCACTACAATCTGGTCAATTTCACCACGCCTCGCTATCGTAAGCGGGGAATTTTTTATTGCGAATCAATAAGTTAATTTTGGCACGATTTTTGTAAGTGTTTCTGCATCAGGCATATTTCGGAGAAATCGTCATGCTGGAACTACTTTTTGTTATCGGATTTTTTGTTGTGCTGCTGATGACAGGCGTATCACTGCTGGGCATCATCGCCGCGCTGTTTGTGGCGACGGCGCTAATGTTTGTTGGCGGCCTGTTTGCGCTGGTCATCAAGTTATTGCCATGGCTGTTGCTGGCGGTCGCGGTGGTATGGGTTATTCGGGTGATAAAAGCGCCAAAAGTACCGCAATATCAGTGCAATAAACGCTCACGTTACTGAGGAATGTGCAGAGGATCACAACCCCGGCACTTTTGCTTAGAATCACATAGGCTTTGCTTAGCAAATCTGTCACTATTCTCCGTCTAACGAATTCATCGCGCTGTACCCTACATACGGCCGAACTAAAAAAGTAAGGGCTTCCCGGGTGGAAGCCCTAAACTTTTCTAGGGGATCAGCAGGCTTGATCCCTGCGTTGCCCGGCTTTCCAGCGTTTCATGCGCTTTTTGCGCCTCGTTCAGCGCAAATTTTTGCGCTTCAGCCACGTCCACTTTAATCACGCCGCTGGCGATAAGCGAAAACAGTTCGTTGCTGGCTTCGGTCAGTTCCTCGCGATTAGTGATGTAGCCCTGAAGGGAAGGGCGCGTCGCGAACAATGAACCTTTCTGATTCAGAATGCCAAGATTAACGCCGGTGACCGGGCCTGAAGAGTTACCAAAACTTACCATCAGTCCGTGGCGTTGCAGGCAATCCAGCGAGGATTCCCAGGTATCTTTACCTACCGAATCGTATACCACACGCACTTTTTTACCGCCGGTGATCTCTTTTACCCGCTCCACCAGATTCTCTTCGCGGTAGTTAATCACCTGCCACGCGCCCGCCTGTTTCGCACGCTGCGCTTTTTCTGCAGAACCGACCGTGCCGATAAGCTTCGCACCCAGCGCTTTCGCCCACTGACAGGCAATTAGCCCGACGCCCCCGGCAGCAGCGTGGAACAAAAACACCTCATCCGGTTTAATTTCATAAGTTTTACGCAGTAAATAGAACACCGTCAGCCCTTTAAGGAACGAGGCGGCCGCCTGTTCAAAGGAGATGGCATCCGGCAAAATTGCCGCTTTATCAGCCGGTACGTTGTGTACTGAGCTGTAAGCGCCGAGTGCGGACTGCGCATACACCACCCGGTCGCCGGGCTTGATATCGGTTACGCCGCTGCCGACTTTGCTTACTACGCCTGCCGCCTCGGTACCTAATCCGCTGGGCAATGACGGGGGCGGATACAGCCCGCTGCGAATATAAGTATCGATGTAGTTGATGCCAATCGCTTTATTCTCTACCTGAATCTCATTTTCGGCCGGATCGGTGGGCGTGAATTCCACCGCCTGCAACACTTCCGGCCCGCCATGCTTGTTAAATTCGATACGTGTTGCCATGCTTCCTCCTGAACAATGTGATAATCTTTCGACCCATTCATCATCTCGGTAACTCCATTCACTATGGCAGGAAATAAACCCTTCAACAAACAGACTGAACCTCGCGACCCGCAGGTCGCCGGGCTGAAAATGCCACCGCACTCGATTGAAGCGGAACAGTCGGTGTTGGGCGGTTTAATGCTGGATAACGAACGCTGGGACGATGTCGCCGAACGTGTAGTGTCTGACGACTTTTATACCCGGCCGCACCGGCATATTTTTACCGAAATGGGGCGTTTGCAGGAGATGGGCAAACCCATCGACCTGATCACCCTCGCAGAATCGCTTGAACAACAGGGACAACTGGACAGCGTTGGCGGCTTTGCCTACCTGGCGGAACTATCAAAAAATACGCCAAGTGCGGCGAACATTAGTGCTTATGCCGATATCGTGCGCGAACGCGCCGTCGTCCGCGATATGATTTCGGTAGCCAATGAGATTGCCGATGCGGGTTACGATCCGCAGGGCCGCAGCAGCGATGAACTGCTGGATCTCGCCGAATCCCGCGTTTTCCAGATCGCCGAGAACCGCGCGAATAAAGACGAAGGCCCGAAGAGTATCGATCAGATCCTCGACGCCACCGTGGCGCGTATTGAGACCCTGTTCCAGCAGCCGCACGACGGCGTTACCGGAGTGGATACCGGTTATCAGGATCTGAATAAGAAAACCGCCGGTCTGCAACGCTCGGATTTGATCATCGTGGCAGCGCGTCCGTCGATGGGGAAAACCACCTTTGCGATGAACCTCTGCGAAAACGCAGCGATGTTACAGGATAAACCGGTGCTGATCTTCAGTCTGGAGATGCCCGGCGAGCAGATCATGATGCGTATGCTGGCGTCGCTCTCCCGCGTCGATCAGACCCGTATTCGTACCGGCCAGCTTGACGATGAAGACTGGGCGCGGATCTCCGGCACGATGGGCATCCTGCTGGAAAAACGCAATATGTACATCGACGACTCCTCCGGCCTGACGCCAACGGAAGTCCGCTCCCGCGCGCGGCGTATTTTCCGCGAGCATGACGGGCTGAGCCTGATCATGATCGACTACCTCCAGTTGATGCGCGTGCCGTCGCTGTCCGATAACCGTACGCTGGAGATCGCCGAAATCTCCCGCTCGCTGAAGGCGCTGGCGAAAGAGTTGCAGGTGCCGGTAGTGGCGCTGTCGCAGCTTAACCGCTCGCTGGAGCAGCGCGCCGATAAACGCCCGGTGAACTCCGATCTTCGTGAATCCGGCTCAATCGAGCAGGACGCCGACTTAATCATGTTTATCTATCGTGACGAGGTGTATCACGAGAACAGCGATCTTAAAGGCATCGCCGAAATCATTATCGGTAAACAGCGTAACGGCCCCATCGGTACAGTGCGTCTGACCTTCAACGGCCAGTGGTCGCGTTTTGATAACTACGCCGGACCACAGTACGACGACGAATAATTCAGCCAGTAAAAGCAAACACTTATCAAGGAACACACATGCAAGCGGCAACTGTAGTTATTAACCGCCGCGCTCTGCGACACAACCTGCAACGCCTGCGCGAACTGGCTCCCGCCAGCAAGCTTGTTGCGGTGGTGAAAGCGAACGCCTACGGACACGGTCTCCTGGAGACCGCGCGAACGCTCCCCGACGCTGACGCTTTCGGCGTCGCCCGACTTGAAGAAGCTTTACGACTGCGCGAGGGTGGTATTACTCAGCCCATCCTGTTGCTTGAAGGCTTTTTCAATGCCGCCGATCTGCCGACCATCGCCGCACAGCATCTTCACACTGCCGTACATAATCCCGAACAGCTTGAGGCGCTGGAAAGCGCCGATCTGAGCGAACCGGTTACCGTATGGATGAAGCTGGATACTGGTATGCACCGCCTCGGCGTGCGTCCGGAAGAGGCGGAGGCGTTTTATCAGCGTCTGACGCAGTGCAAAAATGTGCGCCAGCCGGTGAATATCGTCAGTCATTTTGCCCGTGCCGATGAGCCTGAGTGTGGGGCCACAGAGCGGCAGCTCGATATCTTTAATACGTTCTGCGAAGGCAAACCAGGACAGCGCTCTATCGCCGCTTCGGGCGGCATTCTGCTGTGGCCGCAGTCGCATTTTGACTGGGTGCGGCCGGGCATTATCCTCTACGGCGTTTCGCCGCTGGAGCAAAAACCCTGGGGCCCGGATTTTGGCTTCCAGCCGGTCATGTCACTCACCTCCAGTCTGATCGCCGTGCGTGAGCATAATGCCGGTGAGCCGGTGGGCTACGGCGGCACCTGGGTAAGCGAGCGCGATACTCGTCTGGGCGTGGTGGCGATGGGATACGGCGACGGGTATCCACGCGCCGCCCCATCCGGCACGCCGGTGCTGGTCAACGGTCGTGAAGTGCCGATTGTCGGGCGCGTGGCGATGGACATGATCTGCGTTGATTTGGGGCCGGACGCCGCCGATCGGGCGGGAGATCCCGTCATTATGTGGGGCGAAGGACTACCCGTTGAGCGAATTGCTGAGATTACGAAAGTAAGTGCTTACGAACTTATTACGCGGCTGACGTCGCGGGTGGCAATGCAGTACATCGATTAATCCTGGCTTTCCAGGGAGGGAAAATGTCCATACCGGAAATCGCCGCCTGCCTCAGCTATGCCATTTCAGTCTGGCTGGCGGCGCGTAATAGCGTTCATACCTGGTGGACCGGCATTATCGGTAGCATGCTTTATGGCTGGGTATTCTGGTCGGTGCAACTCTATGCCGATGTCACGCTACAGGTCTTTTTCATCGTCACCAGTTTTACCGGCTGGCTACACTGGCTTAAAGGCCAGCACGGCAAGGTGCTTCCCATCAGGAAGACACATATCGGCCATCTTTTCCTGCTGTTCTGCGGTGCTGTTCTCGTCGCCACAGGATACGGTCTTTTGCTGCATACCTTCACTAACGCCTGGTCGCCGTGGCTGGATTCCTTAATCCTGACGTTTAGCGTGCTGGCGCAGTTTATGCTGATGGGCCGGCGTCTGGAAAACTGGTACGTCTGGCTTGCCGTGAACACGCTGGCAGTCCCGTTGTATGCATATCGTGGATTGTCCCTGACGGCGGGGCTGTATCTGATTTTCTGGTTTAACGCCTGGCACGGCTTGTGGAAATGGCGCAAAGAGTTGAGAAAGCAATGAAGCGCTTTGCCACTGGTCTTATTGTCGGCAAGTTTGCGCCGCTGCACTGCGGTCATGAGCGGTTGATTAACGCCGCGCTGGCGCAGTGCGACACGGTACTACTACTCAGTTATTCAGTGCCTGAACTGCCGGGCTGTGAGCCGGAAAAGCGGCAGCGCTGGCTGCAACAGCGGTTTCCTCAGTGTCGGTCAATTGTGCTGACGCCTGAACGGGCGAAGGC
Source organism: Superficieibacter sp. HKU1 (assembly GCF_029319185.1). Lineage (NCBI taxonomy): Bacteria > Pseudomonadati > Pseudomonadota > Gammaproteobacteria > Enterobacterales > Enterobacteriaceae > Superficieibacter > Superficieibacter sp. HKU1. The sequence continues at coordinate 4,430,348 of NZ_CP119754.1, read as the reverse complement.
GTGGCATCTTCCTGCGCTCCCTCATAACGAGGATAGTGCGGACAGCCATCGACACTATGTTGCCACGGTGTGCGAGCAGGTTTTTCAGCAGCGCCCGCAGGCGGTATTCAGCGGCGAAGATTATGGCGACGGCTTTGCGGCGGTGCTCAGCGAACGTTTTAACCAGCCGGTTACGCACGTCAGGTTACAGCGCGGTGCGGAGCCTGACGCGCCGTCCGGGACGCTGATCCGCGCCGACGTTAATCGTTACCGGGCGATGCTGGCAGATGACGTCTACCGTGATTTTGTTTTCCGCATTTGCCTGCTGGGCGGAGAGTCCACCGGTAAAAGTACGCTCTCAAAAGCGCTGGCAGAGGCGCTGAATACTCCTTTTGTCGCCGAGTTTGGCCGTGAATACTGGGAGCAGAAGCAGGGTGAGTTAGGCTATCACGACCTCCTGCATATCGCCCGTACCCAGGTGCAGCGCGAAGAAGCCGCGCCGCCGATGCCGTATCTGGTCTGTGACACGTCCCCGCTGACGACCTTGTTTTATACGCTTCATCAGTTTGGCCATGCGCCGCCAGAACTTCACCGTCTTGCTGAACGGGATTACGCATTGATTGTTTTGTGCGAGGCCGATTTTGATTTTGTGCAGGACGGCACGCGGCAGGGCGAGGATTTTCGCCGTTTGCAGCAGGCGTGGTATGAGCGGGAACTGACGCGCAGAACGCTGCCGTTCATTCGCGTTCGTGGTCCGGTTTCTGAGCGGGTTGCACACATTCTGGCGCATCTGGCGACGCTGCATTAAACGCTGTTATCTCTTTGCTGGCTGGTTTATTGTGTCATTTACTCAGACCGTAAACCTGGAGACCACCACGTGTTTCAGAAAGTTGACGCCTACGCTGGCGACCCGATTCTCTCCCTGATGGAACGCTTCAAAGACGATCCCCGCAGCGATAAAGTCAATCTCAGCATCGGCCTTTATTACAACGAAGATGGCATTATTCCACAGCTACAGGCGGTGGCGGAAGCCGAGGCGCGACTCAATGCGCAGCCGCACGGCGCGTCGCTTTATCTGCCGATGGAAGGTCTGAATAGTTATCGTCACACCATCGCTCCACTGCTGTTCGGTGCCGATCATCCGGTACTGGCGCAGCATCGCGTGGCGACCATTCAGACGCTCGGCGGTTCTGGCGCGCTGAAAGTCGGGGCAGATTTCCTGAAACGCTACTTTCCGGATTCTGGCGTCTGGGTCAGCGATCCGACCTGGGATAATCACGTGGCCATTTTTGAAGGTGCCGGATTCAGCGTAAAAACCTATCCCTGGTTTGACGATACCACCAAAGGCGTTCGCGTTGACGCGCTTATTGAAACGCTGAATACGCTGCCTGCGCAGAGCATTGTTCTGCTGCATCCGTGCTGTCATAACCCCACCGGGTCCGATCTCACCAACGATCAGTGGGATGCGGTAGTGGAGGTGCTGAAGGTCCGCGAACTGATCCCGTTCCTCGATATTGCCTATCAGGGCTTTGGCGCGGGTATGGAAGACGATGCGTATGCGATCCGCGCCATTGCCAGCGCCGGACTGCCCACGCTGGTCAGCAATTCGTTTTCCAAGATTTTCTCGCTGTACGGCGAGCGAGTCGGTGGGTTATCGGTGGTCTGTGACGATGCCGAGTCGGCATCTCGCGTGCTGGGCCAGTTAAAAGCGACCGTGCGCCGCAACTACTCCAGCCCGCCGAATTTCGGTGCGCAGGTGGTTGCGACGGTGCTGGGTGACGCCGGGTTAAAAGCCCGCTGGCTGGCAGAGGTTGAAGAGATGCGCCTGCGAATTCTGGCCATGCGTCAGACGCTGGTCACGGTGCTAAAAGAGGCCGTGCCGGGACGTAATTTTGATTACCTGCTGCAACAGCGCGGCATGTTCAGCTACACCGGACTGAGCGCGGCCCAGGTTGATCGCTTGCGCGACGAATTTGGTATTTACCTGATCGCCAGCGGACGGATGTGCGTCGCCGGACTGAATACAGGCAACGTTCAGCGTGTGGCACAGGCCTTCGCTGCAGTAATGTAAGCACTTACTAACCTCCCGTAAGAGTGCGAAGTCTGGCAAGATCGTGCCGGACTTCGCGCATTCTCTCCCTGTTGATCCCGCACAACCAATGCCAATAAAAACCTTTCTTTCGCCTGCCGCTGAGGTTAAGGTCTGAAAAAGCGCGCAATAACTGCGCACGTTAATAGAATGAAAATAAATACTTAAGGGAAACGCATGCGCAAAATTTTTACGGCGCTGAGTGCCGCCTGCCTGGCGCTGGCACTCAATGGTACTGTCGTCGCCCGCGCCTCCACGCCTTCTCCGCTGTACACAGGCACCAACGTTGCCAGACTCGCTGAACAAGCCCCTGTTCACTGGGTTTCCGTGGCGCAAATCGAAAATAGCCTGACGGGACGCCCGCCGATGGCCGTGGGTTTTGATATCGACGACACCGTGTTGTTCTCAAGCCCTGGCTTCTGGCGCGGTAAAGAAACGTACTCGCCAGACAGCGACGATTATCTGCACAATCCGGCTTTCTGGGAAAAAATGAATAACGGCTGGGATGCGTTCAGTATTCCAAAAGAGGTAGCGCGTGGGCTGATTGCTATGCATGTTAAACGCGGCGACCGTATTTATTTCATCACCGGACGCAGCCAGACCCAGACCGAAACGGTATCAAAAACGCTGCAGGACGATTTTTCTATTCCGGCGGCAAACATGAATCCGGTCATTTTCGCAGGCGATAAAGCAGGCCAGAATACCAAAACCCAGTGGTTGCAGGATAAGCAAATCAACGTGTTCTACGGCGATTCTGATAACGACATCACTGCCGCGCAGGAGACAGGGGCGCGGGCGATCCGGGTGTTACGCGCCTCCAACTCGACCTATAAACCGCTGCCACAGGCTGGCATGTTTGGCGAGGAAGTGATTGCTAACTCCGAATACTAATGTGTGCATGTGAATAGCTGATCTTTTAAACAAAAAGACGCCTGGGGGTTTACCTTTTGGCGTCTTGTTGCACACTTAGAGAGGTTCATCTTTCTGACTGGAGCAGCTTATGTGGTATCAGCAAACCCTGACGTTACGCGCGCAGCCGCGTGGATTTCACCTGGTAACGGATGAAGTGCTGGGGCAAATTCCAGAACTGTCACGCGTTAACATCGGCTTGCTGCATCTGCTGCTTCAACACACTTCAGCCTCCCTGACCCTCAATGAGAACTGCGATCCGAGCGTTCGACGCGATATGGAACGGCATTTTCTCAAAAATATCCCCGATAACGCCGCGTATGAACATGATTATGAAGGGGCAGACGATATGCCCTCGCATATCAAATCGTCAACGCTGGGCGTTTCCCTGCTACTGCCGGTGAAAAATGGGCGCGTGCAACTCGGCACCTGGCAGGGGATTTGGCTGGGAGAACATCGTATTCACGGCGGTTCGCGTCATATTATCGCGACCCTGCAAGGAGAATAATCATGACCGATTCGGAACTCTTACAATACTGTATGGCAAAACCCGGCGCGGAACAGAGCGTACACAGCGACTGGAAAGCCACGCAGATTAAAGTCGCAGATGTCCTTTTTGCGATGGTCAAAATAGTGGAAGACCGCCCGGCGATTTCTCTGAAAACCAGCCCCGAGCTGGCAGAGCTATTACGTAATGAACATAAAGACGTGCGGCCCAGCAAGCACCTTAATAAAGCCCACTGGAGCACGGTGTATCTCGACGGCACGCTCCCGGCATCGCAGATTTATTATCTGGTCGATGCTTCTTATCAGCAGGCCATCGCAACGCTACCGGAAGATAAACGTAAACTGCTGGCGCGCTGACTCAGAGAGCGGCAATCAGCGATGCCAGCGTGATATCAAGCAGGCGAATGACAATTGACTGAAGGCGACTGCGGAGAGCGATTTCCGCATTATTCGCGCGCAGGCGGGCGATGTCGCGCTGACCCTCCAGTAAAACGATCAGATCCTCCTGGGTAAGCCAGCCGCGGGCTTTTTCGCGCAGTGCCTGGGCGATCAGCGTTCCGGCATCGCGTATTCCGGCATCTTCATCGTGGGCGGCAAGATTAAGCAGGGTGATAAATTCTGTGGCCGCTGCGCCTGAGCGCGCAGGCTGTTCTTTGGCGGTGGTTAAAAGCGTATTAAGCGATGGCATCATTTATTTCTCCTGATGGCAGGCGGAACCTGGACGCAGGCACTCGCCCTCAATAGCCAGCTGCCATGCCAGCCGGGCCTGCTGTGTGAACAGCCTCGCCTGAACCTCTGTCAGCGCGCTGTTTTGTTGGATTACCCGCGCATGCAGGCGAAAGTAACTGTCTTCCAGCAGGGTCAGATTCTCAATCCGTAGCGGATCGTTGAGCGTTGCCGCCAGCATTAGCGCATCATCAAAGCCCTGGCGGAGCTCGCTATCGTCCTGGGTAATCAGGTTTGTATCCAGCGGTGCGGTAGCCGCGTCGGCAATAAAGTGCAGATACGACGTTTCCAGCCCTTCCAGTTGCTGATGGGCCTGAGCGTTATAGTTATCGGTTAGCGAGCAGGCCGACAGCAAAAGGGCGCAGCATACGGCTGCGTATCGGGTGATCCAGTGATAGCAAAGCATGATCGTTTCCGGCGGTGAACAGGTGCGGCAATCTCATACCAGCCGGGGTGACGGGGCAAATCATAAAAACTCACGGAGGAGAAATGAGGGCAGATGAGGAAAAATGATGCCGCTTCCCGTAACAGGAAGCGGCAGAGAACCGATTACAGCATTGGTTTGAGGAAGCGCGCGGTGTGCGAAGCTTCGCACTCCGCCACCGTTTCCGGCGTGCCGGAGACGAGGATTTCACCGCCGCCGCTGCCGCCTTCCGGACCAAGGTCGACAATCCAGTCGGCGGTCTTGATCACATCAAGGTTGTGCTCAATGACCACAATGGTATTGCCCTGATCACGTAACTGGTGCAGCACTTCCAGCAGTTGCTGAATATCGGCAAAGTGCAGACCGGTGGTTGGCTCATCAAGGATATACAGCGTCTGCCCGGTGCCGCGCTTCGACAGCTCACGCGCCAGCTTCACGCGCTGGGCCTCACCGCCGGAAAGCGTTGTTGCCGCCTGACCGAGACGAATGTACGACAGGCCCACGTCAATCAACGTCTGGAGCTTACGCGCCAGCGCTGGTACGGCATCAAAGAACTCACGCGCTTCTTCGATGGTCATATCCAGCACTTCGTGAATGCTCTTGCCTTTGTACTTCACCTCAAGCGTTTCACGGTTATAGCGCTTGCCTTTACACTGGTCGCACGGCACATAAATGTCCGGCAGGAAGTGCATCTCAACCTTGATGACACCATCGCCCTGACAGGCTTCACAGCGCCCACCACGCACGTTAAAGCTGAAACGTCCTGGCGTATAACCACGCGAACGGGATTCCGGCACGCCGGCAAACAGTTCGCGCACTGGCGTAAAGACGCCGGTGTAGGTCGCCGGGTTAGAGCGCGGCGTACGACCGATAGGACTCTGGTCGATGTCGATAACTTTATCGAAATGCTCCAGACCCTGTACATCACGGTACGGCGCTGGTTCGATGATGGTGGCACCGTTCAGCTGACGCTGAGCAATCGGGAACAGGGTATCGTTGATTAAGGTCGATTTACCGGAGCCGGAAACACCGGTCACGCAGGTAAACAGCCCCACCGGCAGCGTCAGGGTAACGTCTTTCAGGTTATTGCCGCGTGCGCCGGTCAACCGCAGCACTTTCTCCGGATCGGCTTTTACCCGCTCCTTCGGCACCTCGATTTTGCGCTTGCCGCTCATAAACTGGCCGGTTAACGATTCCGGTACCGCCATGATAGCGTCCAGCGGCCCTTCAGCCACCACCTGACCACCGTGAACCCCCGCGCCGGGGCCGATATCAATCACGTGATCCGCGGCCCGAATTGCGTCTTCATCATGCTCGACCACAATCACGGTATTGCCAAGATCGCGCAAATGCACCAGCGTCCCCAGCAGACGTTCGTTATCGCGCTGGTGCAGGCCGATAGAGGGCTCATCCAGCACGTACATCACGCCCACCAGGCCCGCGCCAATCTGGCTTGCCAGACGAATACGCTGCGCCTCACCGCCGGAAAGCGTTTCTGCCGAGCGTGAAAGCGTCAGGTAGTTCAGGCCGACGTTCACCAGGAATTTCAGACGATCGCCAATCTCTTTGAGCACTTTCTCAGCGATTTTTGCCCGCTGGCCGGACAGCTTCAGATTAGTGAAGAAGTCCATGGCATGACCGATGCTCATATCAGAGATGGTCGGTAGCGCGGTGTTTTCAACAAACACGTGACGCGCTTCGCGACGCAGACGCGTTCCTTCACAGGTGGCGCACGGACGGTTGCTGATGTACTTTGCCAGCTCCTCGCGCACCGCGCTGGATTCGGTCTCTTTATAGCGACGCTCCATATTATGCAGCACGCCTTCAAACGGATGACGACGCACGGAGGTATCGCCGCGATCGTTCATGTATTTGAATTCAATTGATTCTTTACCGGAACCAAAGAGAATGACCTTATGCACGCTGGCGCTCAGGCTGCCCCACGGTGCATCGACGTCGAATTTGTAATGCTCCGCCAGCGAGCGCAGCATCTGGAAATAGTAAAAGTTACGGCGATCCCAGCCGCGGATCGCCCCGCCCGCCAGCGACAGCTCCGGGTTTTGCAGCACGCGATCGGGATCGAAATACTGCTGCACGCCCAGCCCGTCACAGGTTGGACACGCGCCTGCCGGGTTATTAAACGAGAACAGGCGCGGTTCAAGCTCGCGCATGCTGTAGCCGCAAATCGGGCAGGCAAAGTTGGCGGAGAAGAGCAGTTCTTCCGCTTTTGGATCGTCCATATCGGCAACGATCGCCGTCCCGCCGGAGAGTTCCAGCGCGGTCTCAAAAGACTCAGCCAGACGCTGCGCAAGATCTTCACGTACCTTAAAGCGGTCGATCACGACTTCAATGGTGTGTTTTTTTTGCAGCTCCAGCGAAGGGGGATCGGAGAGATCGCAGACCTCGCCGTCAATCCTGGCGCGGATATATCCCTGGCTCGCAAGATTTTCCAGGGTCTTAGTATGCTCGCCCTTACGCTCTTTAATGATGGGCGCGAGCAGCATCAGCCGCTTTTCCTCAGGCTGTGACAGCACGTTATCGACCATCTGGCTGACGGTTTGCGCGGCCAGCGGCACGTCGTGATCCGGACAGCGCGGCTCGCCCACGCGGGCAAATAGCAGACGCAGGTAATCGTGGATCTCGGTAATCGTCCCCACGGTAGAACGCGGGTTATGCGACGTTGATTTCTGTTCAATAGAAATCGCTGGCGATAATCCTTCAATATGATCGACATCCGGCTTTTCCATCAGTGACAGGAACTGACGCGCATAGGCGGAGAGGGACTCGACGTAGCGACGTTGCCCTTCAGCGTATAACGTGTCAAAAGCCAGAGAGGATTTGCCTGAACCCGAAAGCCCGGTGACGACAATCAGTTTGTCGCGAGGGATGACGAGGTTGATGTTTTTTAGATTGTGGGTACGTGCGCCCCGAACTTCTATCTTATCCATTCACCTTTCCCGGTAGCCTGATTTGTTTGAAGGACAAACGGCGTTTTTGCAACTGAAACGGCTAATTATGACACAAATTAACCTGAATGAATATACAGTATTGGAATGCAACTTCTATGCGGATGTGCAAAAATGTCATCAGGAAGTTGTTTATCGGAATCGACTTCACAAGGTATCAAAGCGTGGTCTGGTAATGTTACAATCGCGCGTTTACACTCATTAAGAACGTTTTCAGGAGACACAATTATGGCCAGTAGAGGCGTAAATAAGGTGATTCTCGTCGGTAATCTGGGGCAGGACCCGGAAGTACGCTACTTGCCGAGTGGTGGCGCAGTTGCCAACTTCACGCTGGCTACTTCCGAATCCTGGCGTGATAAGCAGACCGGTGAGACGAAAGAGCAGACAGAATGGCACCGCGTGGTGATGTTCGGCAAACTGGCGGAAGTGGCCGGGGAATATCTGCGTAAAGGTTCTCAGGTGTATATTGAAGGGCAGCTACGTACCCGCAAATGGACCGATCAGAGTGGTCAGGAACGCTATACCACCGAGATTAACGTCCCGCAGATTGGCGGCGTAATGCAGATGCTGGGCGGACGTCCGCAGGGTGGCGGCGCGCCGGCAGGCGGCGGTCAGCAGGGCGGTTGGGGTCAGCCTCAACAGCCACAGCAGCAGTCGCAGGGCGGCAACCAGTTCAGCGGCGGCGCACAGTCTCGTCCGCAACAGCAGCAGTCCGCCCCGGCACAGTCTAACGAACCGCCGATGGACTTTGACGACGATATTCCGTTCTAAGCGCGCGATATCCTGACCAGCTCCTTTACCGGGGCTGGTCCGTTCATGGCGTTGAACGTTCCCTCATCAGGTCATGACCACTGGCCATTCCGGCGGCATTTGCCCCATCGTTTCGACCATCACATTTTTTACATTGCCCCAAATCAGAGAGACATCTGCCATTGTGATCCCCAGCAGGTTGGTCGCAAACCAGCAGGCGGCAATCATACCCAGCAGCGTGCTGATGACGGCCAAACCAATATAGTCCGCTTTGCGGAACTGAATGTTCAATGTGCTGGCTAAAAACATCAGCCCGGCGCTTACCAGAGGCCAGCGCAGCAACACCACGCTGGTAGTAATGGTGGCCATGAAATCTTATCCTCAGTGAAAAAAGACATGCCTTCGGCCAGCAGCCCCGCCAGGAGGCGCAGACTGTCATCAGGCAGGTAAACTTTTATGAAACGGCGTTCCTGTATCACAGGATTTGTGAACTATATCACATTTGCTGTTTTATTCGCCAGAGAAAGAACCGCCTTCTTGCGTGCTGAGGAGCAAGAAAAATGTCATACGTCGCGATGAAACTCCGCTATAGTGATATCGGGTTTTCTCAATTCAGTTATGGTGAAGAATTAAGCGTCAATAACATGTCCCGCTCTTTCACTGTTTTATAAAATCCCGCAAGACGGATTGCTGTGCGTCAGGTAAACTTTTTTGCGCGCCTTTAACCATAGGCTTTTTAATTGTGTGGGAATTTTTTTGCCCGATTTTTTATGCTGTGCAACGATGCGTATATTTTTTTCATAATTTAACTAATACTTAATTATTACGCAGCTTAACGTCAGAGAATATTCTCCAAAAGTTGTATCTTTAATTCAGCATTTATGCTGCTTAAAAGGGCACTCATCAACCAGTTGATGCAGAACTATACACCAGGCTTTAGTCCTTAGCCTGGCTTCTCCTGTTTTAAACAACGCAATGTACATTTTCGCCTCTCCTTAATAAAAACGTGACCTCCACTTTAAGTTTGCCTTACGGGAAAATATTATCGTCATCACTAAATATTAGGTTTTTGCGATAAAAAGTCGGTTGCTAATGTCGTATGATTCATGCAACGTAATCACTTCTTTTATCAAAGTATCCATTTTGGAGCTCGGGCACATAAAATGCAGGGATATTAGGCTGAAATGAACCATAGCGTGCAACGCAAGGTGCTGAGAGTCCTCGGGATCATCATGGTGGTTTTACTGCCGGTGATGCTTGCGCTATGGTTTGCTCATTTAAGAGCCGTTTCAGAAACACGCGATCAGCTGCGCTCATTTGCCCGACTTGCGCTCAATAAAACGGAAAAAGTAATTCGTCAGGCCGATCTTGCACGCGATGCCGCCGGGCAATTCCACGGTGACATTTGCAGCGTCCGGCATCAGCAACAAATGTTGAATATAGTTCATGGCCGACTATACGTTGATGATTTAATCTACGCTGAAGGCGATCGTTTTTTATGCTCGACTTCTCTTCATCCAGCACAGCCATATCAGATGCCGCGACAGAATTACTGGCGCAAGCCTGATACCTTTATTTACTACTACCGGGATACTCCGTTTTATCCTGGTTATAAAATGAACTATATGCAGCGCGGGAATTATGTTGCTGTTATTAATCCTCTGTCCTACAGTGAAGTTATCTCGGAAGATCAGTCGCTGGCGTACGGAGTATACGATACGGTCACTAATGCGTTTTTTTCGGTAAGTGAGCAGGCCGATCCTGCGATATTAAAAAAACTGTTGCTTAATAAAGACTACACCTTTCAGTATAACGGACGCTTTTATACTATTGCGCGATCTGAACGACGGCCAATCGCTATTATTGTTTCAACAGTATCATCCCGCTTTCATGATAACTTCTACCATCAGGCAACGCTTACGCTCCCTCTGGGACTGATTTGCAGTATGCTGATCCTGCTCGTCTGGGCGCGAACGCATCGGGAGTTTAACTCCCCGCGCCGTCTGCTACAGCGTGCGCTTCAGAAACGCCAGCTTCGTTTGCACTACCAGCCTATTATCGATATCAAAAATAACCAGTGCGTTGGCGCAGAAGCACTTTTGCGCTGGCCGGGGTTTGAAGGGCAGGTAATGAGCCCGGCGGAGTTTATTCCGCTGGCAGAAAAAGAAGGGCTGATTGAACATGTTACGGATTACGTCGTGGAAGAAGTGTTTACCGATTTAGGTGAGTTTCTTGCCGCGCATCCGCAGCTTTATATCTCAATCAACTTATCCGCCTCGGATTTCCACTCCTCGCGTTTAATCGCGTTAATCTCTGATAAAGCACAGAAATATTCGGTCCTGGCCCAGCAAATCAAAATTGAAGTGACCGAACGTGGGTTTATTGACGTGCCAAAAACGACACCGGTTATTCAGGCGTTTCGTCAGGCCGGTTATGAAGTGGCAATTGATGATTTCGGCACCGGCTATTCTAATCTGCACAACCTCTATTCGCTCAATGTGGACATATTAAAAATTGATAAATCATTTATTGATAACTTAAGCACCAATAATTTGATTGCTGAGCATATTGTTGAAATGGCACAGAGTTTACGCCTGAAAACCATTGCTGAGGGTGTGGAAACGGCTGAGCAGGTGTCCTGGTTATTGAAACGTGGCGTTCAGTATTGTCAGGGCTGGCACTTTGCGAAAGCGATGCCGCCCCACGAGTTTATTCTCTGGCTCCAGCAACCGATAAGATTGCTGAAGCCGCGTAAGCGTCACGCTGAAATCTGATGACGATAATCCGTCGGCGTACGATCAAACTCGCGGCGGAACACGCGGGAAAAGGTCTGCTGGGAGACATAGCCTAAGTCCATCGCGATATCAAAAATCGGCCGCTGCGTAGTGCGCAACGCTTCTGCTGCCATCAATAAACGCCGCTGGCGGATGTAACCACCCAGCGTCTGATGCATCACCGCCCGGAACATCCGTTGCAAATACCACTTCGAATAGCCTGATTTTCTGGCAACCATATCGATGTTAAGTGGTTGATCGATATGCTCATCAATCCATTCAATCAGCGTTTGAATAATTTCACGATGCGACATACAGCGTCCTCTTCTCATCATCAGATTCGTCGTTTTCTCTGCGGGCGAGTATAATTCCTCAAGTTAACTTGAGGTAAAGCGGTTTATGGAAAAGAGATCACCCCGGATTAAAGCGATGCTGACGCCCGGCGAAGTTGCCAGGCGTAGCGGCGTTGCCGTCTCGGCCCTGCATTTCTATGAAAGCAAAGGGCTGATTAAAAGCGTGCGCAATAGCGGCAATCAGCGGCGTTATTCCCGTGATGTGCTGCGCTATGTGGCAATCATCAAGATTGCACAGCGCATTGGCATTCCGCTCTCCACGATTGGCGAATCGTTTGGCGTTTTGCCGGAAGGGCATAATCTGAGCGCCAAAGAGTGGCAGCACCTTTCATCACAGTGGCGGGAAGAACTGGATCGACGCATACACACTCTGGTGGCATTGCGCGATCAGCTGGATGGCTGTATCGGCTGCGGCTGTCTTTCCCGTCGCGACTGCCCGCTGCGTAACCCCGGCGATAAACTGGGAGAAGAAGGGACCGGTGCACGCCTGCTGGAAGAAGAATAAAGCCCAAACCTCTCCTATAGTTAACAGCTTAACGACAGGAGAAAATTATGCTGAAGGTGCACCATCTGAATCAGTCACGCTCACAACGCGTGCTCTGGGCGCTTGAAGAATTAAATCAGCCCTATGAGATCGTGCGTTACGAGCGCAAAAAAACCATGCTCGCTCCGGAATCCCTTAAAAAGGTGCATCCGCTGGGTAAATCGCCGGTGCTTGAAGATGACGGGCTGATTATTGCCGAATCCGGGGCCATCCTTGAGTATCTCGAAGAGTATTACGATCCTGCCCACCAGCTTCAGCCGCAGGATAAGGCGCAGAAATTACAGTATCGTTTCTGGCTGCATTATGCCGAAGGATCGCTGATGCCCCTGCTATTAATGAAGCTGGTCTTTGGCCGGCTGGGCAAACCGCCGGTACCGTTTGGACTTCGTACGCTCGGCAACGCGTTGGGTCAGGGCGTGCAGAAGGCGTACCTGAATAAGCAGATTGAGACCCACGCGCGTTTTATCGAATCTGAACTGGCACATAAGCCGTGGTTTGCAGGTGACAACCTGAGTATGGCGGACGTGCAGATGAGCTTTCCGGTATTTGCGCTGCTATCGCGCGGCGGCATCGATAATTTACCAAATCTGAACGCCTGGAAAAAGCGGGTGGAAATGCGTCCGGCATGGAAACACGCTATTGAAAAAGGCGGGCCGTTCACCTTGCCAGGCGAATAACTTTTCCTGATGGCAAAAAGCCGCTTCTCAAATTGAAATAATCCGCAATAAAAAATGTTGCCAGTTTGCGCATAAACGATAACGTTTGCGCATCGACTGGCGATTTCTTCACCGCCATAAGCGAATCTTAGCAAAATGCTGCAAAGTTCAGTTGAAAAAGGCGGGTTAAACGCTGGATAATCGTTTGCCTTTTATTGAGTGGATGGACGATCGTCTTCGTTTACCCACTAAATAACATTTGTTAAGCCGTTTTGTTTGCGCGGAGTTAAACGTTTGCTTTTTACGGTGCTTCTTTACCGTAACGCAGCACAGGGAGATGACGTTTATCTGGCAGTGGATTGTCCACCACGCTAACCAACGAAAGATAAAAAATTTTCAGGGGATGTTTTCTATGTCTACGCCTTCAGCGCGTACCGGCGGTTCACTCGACGCCTGGTTTAAAATTTCTGCTCGTGGCAGCTCCGTTCGTCAGGAGGTTCTGGCGGGGTTAACCACTTTCCTGGCGATGGTGTATTCCGTCATCGTGGTACCGGGAATGCTCGGGAAAGCTGGCTTTCCGCCTGCCGCCGTCTTTGTGGCGACCTGTCTGGTGGCGGGCGTTGGTTCTTTATTAATGGGCCTGTGGGCCAATCTGCCGCTGGCAATCGGCTGCGCTATCTCTCTGACCGCCTTTACCGCGTTCAGCCTGGTGCTGGGTCAACATATCAGCATTCCGGTGGCGCTGGGTGCCGTCTTCCTGATGGGTGTGCTGTTTACCATTATTTCGGCGACCGGTATTCGTAGCTGGATCCTACGTAACCTGCCGCAGGGTATTGCACACGGTACCGGAATTGGTATCGGTCTGTTCCTGCTGCTGATTGCCGCCAACGGTGTGGGTCTGGTCATCAAGAACCCGCTGGACGGGCTGCCGGTTACGCTGGGCCATTTCGCCAGCTTCCCGGTGATTATGTCGCTGATTGGTCTGGCGATGATTATCGGCCTCGAAAAACTGAAAGTACCGGGCGGCATTTTGCTGACCATTATCGGCATTTCTATCGTCGGTCTGCTGTTTGATCCGAACGTCCATTTCTCGGGGATTTTTGCTATGCCATCGCTGAGCGATGAGCACGGTAACTCGCTGATTGGCAGCCTGGATATTGTGGGCGCGCTGAATCCTGTGGTGCTGCCAAGCGTGCTGGCGCTGGTCATGACCGCCGTCTTCGATGCCACCGGCACCATTCGCGCGGTGGCCGGACAGGCAAATTTGCTGGATAAAGACGGGCAGATTATCAACGGTGGCAAAGCGCTGACCACCGACTCCCTGAGCAGCGTCTTCTCCGGCCTGGTCGGTGCAGCTCCGGCAGCGGTCTATATCGAATCTGCGGCAGGGACGGCGGCAGGCGGTAAAACCGGTCTGACGGCAATTGTGGTCGGCATTCTGTTCCTGCTGATCCTGTTCCTTTCTCCGCTGTCTTATCTTGTTCCGGCCTATGCAACCGCACCGGCACTGATGTATGTCGGCCTGCTGATGTTAAGCAATGTGGCACGAATCGACTTTGCCGACTTTGTTGATGCCATGTGCGGTCTGATCACCGCCGTGTTTATCGTTCTGACCTGTAACATTGTGACCGGCATCATGATCGGTTTTGCGGCGCTGGTGATTGGCCGTATCGTGTCGGGCGAATGGCGTAAGCTGAACCTTGGCACCGTGATCATCGCGATTGCACTGGTGGCTTTTTATGCAGGCGGCTGGGCTATTTAAGCCGATAACCCTTTTCCTGTCCAAACGGGTGGCTCAGGCCGCCCGTTTTTATTTTTTTAAGGCACATCCTGTTTCCCTTCCGTTGACCACAATGTTTTACTATTAAAATGCGCAGTGCGCTTGATTCCACACAAAGCAAACAGGGACAGCATGGAAATATTCTTCACAATACTGATTATGACGCTTGTAGTCTCGCTCTCCGGAGTGGTGACCCGCGTTCTTCCTTTTCAAATCCCGCTCCCGCTGATGCAGATTGCCATTGGGGCACTGCTGGCCTGGCCGACGATAGGCCTGCACGTCGAATTTGACCCGGAGCTTTTCCTCGTATTATTTATTCCGCCGCTTCTGTTTGCTGACGGCTGGAAAACCCCGACCCGCGAATTTCTTGAACATGGACGAGAGATCTTCGGCCTCGCGCTGGCGCTGGTTCTGGTCACCGTGGCGGGGATTGGTTTCCTCATTTACTGGATGGTGCCGGGTATTCCGCTGATCCCGGCCTTCGCGCTGGCGGCCGTTCTGTCACCTACCGATGCCGTGGCGCTTTCCGGTATCGTTGGTGAAGGGCGTATTCCGAAAAAAATCATGGGCATTCTTCAGGGCGAAGCGCTGATGAACGATGCTTCCGGCCTGGTATCGCTGAAATTTGCCGTCGCGGTGGCGATGGGCACCATGGTCTTTACCGTAGGCGGTGCTTCCGTTGAATTTCTGAAGGTGGCGATTGGCGGCCTGCTGGCTGGTTTTATTGTCAGCTGGCTGTACGGACGGTCGTTACGCTTCCTTAGCCGCTGGGGTGGTGATGAACCAGCCACCCAAATCGTGCTGCTGTTCCTGCTGCCGTTTGCGTCCTATCTCATTGCAGAACACGTGGGCGTATCGGGCATTCTGGCGGCGGTGGCGGCAGGGATGACGATTACGCGTTCCGGGGTGATGCGTTCTGCGCCACTGGCTATGCGCCTGCGTGCCAACAGTACCTGGGCGATGCTCGAATTTGTGTTTAACGGCATGGTATTCCTGCTATTGGGTTTGCAACTGCCGGGTATTCTGGAATCTTCGCTGGCCGCCGCAGAGATCGACCCGAACGTTGAAACCTGGATGCTGTTCACCGATATTGTGCTGATTTACGCTGCACTGATGTTCGTACGTTTTGGCTGGCTGTGGACAATGAAAAAATTCAGCCTCCGTTTCCTGAAGAACAAGCCGATGGAGTTTGGCTCGTGGAGCACCCGCGAGCTGCTGATAGCCTCGGTCGCTGGCGTGCGCGGCGCCATTACCCTGGCGGGTGTGCTCTCCATTCCACTATTACTGCCGGACGGCAGCGGTTTCCCGGCACGTTATGAGCTGGTGTTCCTCGCGGCAGGCGTGATCCTCTTTTCGCTGTTTGTCGGCGTGATTGTCCTGCCGATGCTGCTCCAGCGAATTGAAGTTCGCGACCATGCGCAGCAGCAGAAAGAAGAAAGGCTGGCCCGTGCCGCGACGGCGGACGTGGCGATTGTCGCCATTGAGAAAATGGAAGAGCGTCTGGCGGCCAATATGGAAGAGAATATTGACGATCAGCTTTTACGCGAGGTGAGTTCGCGGGTGATTGGTAATCTGCGTCGCCGCGCCGACGGACGTAATGATGTGGAGCACTCATTCCAGGAGGAGAATCTGGAGCGCCGTTTCCGCCTGGCTGCGCTGCGCTCTGAGCGGGCTGAGCTTTATCATCTGCGAGCAACGCGGCAGATCAGTAATGAGACGCTGCAAAAGTTATTGCACGATCTGGATCTGCTGGAAGCGCTGCTGGTGGAAAGTAAATAACCTGTTTGGCTATGGTGCACGCTGTTTTGCCGGGTGGCGGCTTCGCCTTACCCGGCCTACGAAAACCTACAATCTCAGCAGGTTACACCACAAACGTAGGCCCGGTAAGCGTAGCGCCACCGGGCAAAATTCCACGGGATAACGTTTGTCAGCAGTCTGATTATTTCTCAGGTAGCCAGAACCCTTCACAACAGGCCAGCCACGCTCTCGCACTGTGCGACAAATAGACCCCTTCACGCCAGATCATGCCCAGTTGCCAGCTCAGCTCGCTTTGTAATGGGATCCAGCGCAGGGTATCTTTGTTCAGCCGCTCACAAATCGGCTCGGGTAAAATCGCCAGTCCCACGCCTGCCTGTACCATGGCGGCCAGGAAATCCCACTGCCCGCTGCGTACGGCAATTTTTGGCTTCGCCTCATGCCGATCGAAAAGATGCATCAACTGGCGGCTGAGGGCAAAATCCTCGTTGTAAATCAGCAGGGGATGCGCCGCGAGCTGGTGGGGAGAAATCGACTGACAGTTCAGCCACTCGCCCGAGCGGGGAACCAGTACGCAGAGCGGATGGCTAAAGAGCGGTAACGTCGTGAGCCCGCTCTCTTCCTCTACCGGCAACGCGGTCATGGCGACATCAAGCTCGCCGTTCATGACCGCCTGCTGCACCGTCAGTCCGCCAAATTCAGAAATTTTCAATTCAACGCCAGGATAGCGCTGGCGAAACAGACTGATGGGCCCCGCCATCAGCACGCCGACCATCGGCGGAATGCCAAGCCTCAATAAACCTTTATTGAGATGATTGATGTCGCTGAGTTCGGCCTCTAACTGATTAAATTCATCGAGGATCGCCAGCCCTCGCTCAAACACCACGCGTCCGGTGTCGGTCAGCAGCAGCCTGCGCCCGTCGCGGATCAGTAGCGTGCAGTTAAGCTCATCTTCCAGATTCTTCAGCATCTTACTGATCGTGGGCTGGGTGACAAAAAGCCGCTCCGCCGCGCGGGTAAAGCTCTGCTGGCGTACCACTTCGACAAAATAGCGTAGCGTTCTCAGATCCATGGTTATTCCTTAAAACTATGGGCGCGATGATTTTAATTCATTTTTTTCATCGCCAGCCGCTCACTATAATGCTGGCTCTGATTATATTCCCAGGAATGCTCTTCATGGCTGTGGCCTCCGGGCGCGTTGTGCCTGCTGTTTTTCAACACCTGCAGACTCCGGTGCAGGTTCTACTGTACGCCGGATTTTTCGTGATTGCTGAGTATCTCGTCGCATGGCTGCATTTACCTTTGCCCGCCAATCTGGTGGGCATGCTGATGCTGTTAGTGCTGATTGCCTGCCGGGTGATCCCGCTGGCATGGATCCGCGCGGGCTCACGCTGGTTACTGGCGGAAATGCTGCTCTTTTTTGTTCCGGCGGTGGTAGCGGTGGTGAATTATGTCCAGCTTCTGATGGTCGACGGCTGGCGTATTTTTGCGGTGATAGCCCTGAGCACGCTAATGGTCCTCGGGGCGACGGCCTGGGTGGTGGACCGGGTGTATCATTACGAAATGCGCAGGCTGAATGATGAATAATCTTCTGCTGAGCCTGATTTGCCTGGCAATGACGCTGGGACTGTATTACGCCAACAAACGGCTGTATCGCCGTTTTCATAAGCTCCCGCTGATGCCGCTGGTATTAACCCCCGTTCTGCTGGTGTTGATGCTGGTAGTGGGGCATATCTCGTATCAAAACTACATGGGCGAGTCGCACTGGCTGCTGTGGCTGCTGGGCCCGGCAACCATCGCCTTTGCCGTGCCGGTTTACGATAACCTGTCGATTATTCGTCGCCACTGGATGTCGCTGTCGGCGGGGGTGATCACCGCAACGGTCGTCGCGGTAACCAGCTCAGTCTGGCTGGCGCGACTGTTTATGCTCCCCGATGAGATCCAGCGCAGCCTGGCGGTACGTTCCGTCACTACGCCGTTTGCGCTGGCAGCGGCAAGACCGCTGGGCGGGCAGCCGGATCTGGTGGCGCTCTTTGTGGTGGTAACAGGCGTGTTTGGCATGGCGGTCGGAGACATGCTTTTTCTGCGTCTCTCTATTCAGGCTGGAATGGCAAAAGGCGCGGGGTTTGGGGCTGCTTCGCACGGAGCGGGTACGGCGCGGTCGTGGGAGTTAGGTCCGCAGGAAGGGGTTATCGCCAGCCTGGTGATGATGCTTTCAGGGATACTGATGGTGCTGATTGCGCCGCTGGTCGCCTGGATGATGTTCTGAAATACCCCGGCCAGATAGCCGGGGCGATGGGCGTGATGAATCAGACCGCTGACAAGGTGGATTGTCAGGGGAAACACCGGGATTGGGTTCCCGGAGGGACGCCCAACCCGGTGGTCGCCCCGTGTTCCACAAACGGTTTGTCTTCAACTTCATTAATGCGCTTTACCCTGCTCAATACCAATGCCGGTCTGAGAACGAATAAACTGCGCGCGGAACTGGTCGCGCTCCAGTTTACCGGCCGCCGTGTTATCCGTCGCTGAGAAGATCCAGATGCCGATAAAGGCCACGGCGATAGAGAACAGCGCCGGATATTCATACGGGAAGATGGCCGTCGCGTGACCGAGGATCTGTACCCAGATGGTCGGACCGAGGATCATCAGGATCACGGCGGTCAATAAACCCAGCCAGCCGCCGATCATGGCCCCGCGGGTGGTCAGTTTCGACCAGTACATTGAGAGCAAAATGATCGGGAAGTTACAGCTGGCGGCGATGGAGAACGCCAGTCCTACCATGAAGGCAATATTCTGGTTTTCGAACAGAATGCCCAGCAGGATCGCCACCACGCCCAGTACCAGCACGGTAATTTTCGATACTCTGAGTTCATCGCGTTCTGATGCACCTTTGCGGAACACATTGGCATACAGATCGTGTGATACCGCCGATGCACCCGCCAGCGTCAGGCCGGCAACCACTGCCAGAATAGTGGCGAAGGCCACTGCCGAGATGAAGCCGAGGAACAGATTGCCCCCCACCGCATTCGCCAGATGTACCGCCGCCATGTTATTGCCGCCAATCAGCGTACCCGCCGCATCTTTAAAGGCCGGATTGGCGCCCACCAGCATGATCGCGCCGAAACCGATAATAAAGGTCAGAATGTAGAAGTACCCCATAAACCCGGTGGCGTAAAATACGCTTTTCCGCGCTTCTTTGGCATCGCTCACCGTAAAGAAACGCATCAGGATATGCGGCAGACCCGCGGTGCCGAACATCAGCCCCAGCCCCAGCGACAGCGCGGATATCGGATCTTTTACCAGCCCGCCCGGACTCATAATGGCCGCGCCTTTCGGGTGTACCGCCATCGCTTCAGAGAACAGATTACTGAAGCTGAAGCCGACGTGTTTCATTACCATAAAGGCCATAAAGCTGGCCCCAAACAGCAGCAGCACCGCTTTAATGATTTGCACCCAGGTGGTTGCCAGCATGCCGCCGAACAGCACGTACATCACCATCAGCACGCCGACCAGTACCACCGCAATATGGTAGTTAAGGCCGAATAACAGCTCAATTAATTTACCTGCGCCAACCATCTGCGCGATCAGATAAAGCGCCACGACTACCAGCGAACCGCAGGCGGAAAGAATACGGATAGGACCCTGCTTCAGGCGATACGAGGCGACGTCTGCGAAGGTAAAACGCCCGAGATTACGCAACCGTTCGGCAATCAGGAACAGAATAATCGGCCAGCCGACCAGGAAGCCGAGCGAGTAGATCAGGCCGTCATAACCGGAAGTGTAAACCAGTGCGGAGATGCCGAGAAATGAGGCCGCTGACATAAAGTCGCCGGCAATCGCCAGCCCGTTCTGAAAGCCGGTGATATTACCGCCCGCGGTGTAGTAGTCGTTGCGCGAGCGCACCCGTTTTGAGGCCCAGTACGTAATATAAAGCGTAAAGGCGACAAAAATCAGGAACATGATTATCGCCTGCCAGTTCGTTGGCTGGCGCTCTACCGCACCGGTAATTGCGTCGGCAGCATTAGCGGCAAAAGGAAGCGTGGCGGCGAGCGCGGTCAGGATCCTCTTCATGATACGTTTACCTCGCGGATGACGGCATTATTCAAACGATCGAATTCACTGTTGGCGCGCCAGACGTAGACGCCGGTCAGCACGAATGAAATGACAATGACGCCGATCCCGATGGGAATACCGCGCGTCACGCTGGTGCCAGCATGCAACGGCGTTCCCAGCCAGCCGGGCGCGAAGGCGATCAGCAAAATAAAGCCGACGTAAATAACCAGCATAATCAGCGAGAGAATCATGGCGAAACGCTGCCGTTTTTCGATCAGCTCCCTGAAATGCGCACTGCTTTCTATCCGCTGATAAATGGTGTCATTCATCACAGAGTCTCCAGAGGTAGGGTAGGTTTTGTTTTAATAACCCTCTCCCGTAGCGGGAGAGGGGAGGGGCGAGATTACGATGGCATCGCCAGGTTCTGCTTCTCTTCGAGCAGTTTTTCCACTACGCCAGGATCGGCCAGCGTCGAGGTATCACCCAGATTGCTGGTATCGCCGGCGGCGATTTTGCGCAAAATACGACGCATGATTTTGCCGGAGCGCGTTTTGGGAAGCGAGTCGGTCCAGTGCAGCACGTCCGGCGTCGCCAGCGGGCCGATCTCCTTACGCACCCAGTTGCGCACCTCGGTGTACAACTCCGCCGAGGGTTCCTCGCCGTGATTGAGCGTGACGTAGGCGTAGATCGCCTGGCCTTTAATATTGTGAGGGATGCCGACCACCGCCGCTTCAGCGATTTTCGGATGCGAGACCAGCGCGGATTCGATTTCTGCCGTGCCCAGGCGATGACCCGAAACGTTCAGCACATCATCCACGCGTCCGGTGATCCAGAAATAACCGTCTTCATCGCGACGCGCGCCGTCACCGCTGAAATAACAGTTTTTAAAGGTCGAGAAGTAGGTTTGTTCGAAACGTTCGTGATCGCCAAACAGCGTGCGCGCCTGACCAGGCCAGGAGTCTGTGATCACCAGGTTACCTTCGGTTGCCCCTTCCTGCAGGTTGCCTTCGTTGTCGACCAGCGCGGGCTGGACGCCAAAGAATGGTCGGGTGGCGGAACCGGCTTTTAGTTCAATTGCGCCCGGCAGCGGCGTGATCATGAAACCACCCGTTTCGGTCTGCCACCAGGTATCCATCACCGGGCATTTTTCATTACCGATCTTTTTCCAGTACCACTCCCAGGCTTCCGGGTTAATCGGCTCGCCGACGGACCCGAGAATACGCAGCGAAGCGCGATCGGTGCCTTCAATCGCTTTATCCCCTTCAGCCATTAAGGCACGGATGGCGGTGGGCGCGGTATAAAGGATATTGACCTGATGCTTGTCAACGACCTGCGACATGCGCGCCGGAGTCGGCCAGTTCGGGACCCCTTCAAACATCAGCGTGGTCGCGCCGCAGGCCAGCGGGCCGTACAGCAAATAGCTGTGGCCGGTGACCCAGCCCACATCGGCGGTGCACCAGTAAACCTCACCAGGGTGGTAGTCAAAAACGTATTTAAAGGTGGTAGCAGCATAAACCAGATAGCCCCCGGTGGTGTGCAGCACCCCCTTCGGTTTACCTGTGGAGCCGGAGGTATAAAGGATAAACAGCGGATCTTCTGCATTCATCTCCTCCGGCTGATGTTCTGCGCTGACGTTTTCAACCACATCACTCCACCACAGATCGCGCCCTTCCTGCCAGTCGATTTTGCCGCCGGTACGTTTAAGCACAATGACGTGCTCAACGCTTTTTACATTCGGGTTTTTCAGCGCGTCATCGACGTTTTTCTTCAGCGGAATGCTGCGTCCGGCGCGCACGCCTTCATCGGCAGTAATGACCAGACGCGAACTGGAGTCGATAATGCGTCCGGCAACGGCTTCGGGTGAAAAACCACCAAAAATAACGGAGTGCACTGCACCAATACGTGCGCAGGCCAGCATGGCAACAGCCGCTTCCGGCACCATCGGCATATAAATCGCTACGACATCGCCTTTTTTTATTCCCAAATCGACCAGAGTATTGGCAAAGCGGCAAACGTCAGCATGCAGTTCGCGATAAGTAATGTGCTTGCTCTGGCTGGCATCATCGCCTTCCCAGATGATTGCAGTTTGATCGCCGCGCGTGTGTAAATGACGATCCAGGCAGTTGGCCGCCAGATTTAGCGTGCCGTCCTCGTACCATTTAATCGAAATATTGCCGGGCGCAAACGAGGTATTCTTTACCTTTTGATAAGGGGTGATCCAGTCGAGGATTTTGCCTTGCTCACCCCAGAAAGTATCAGGATCGGTGATAGATTGCTGGTATTTCTCGTTGTACTGCTCCGGGTTTATCAGGCAGTTTTCCGCAATATTTGCGGGAATGGCGTGTTTATGGATTTGGCTCATGGCTTTTTTTCTCCTTGTAAGATGTTAATGATATGTCACATAAACGTTAATTACAGGAGGGGGAATAAGCTTTGTTTATTTTTTGGGCGGCAGATCACGCATTAAATGTAGTGTTTGAAAAAACAGCAAACGGATCTTTGAAGGTTAATAGTTTATATAGGGAATTATTAAAAATGCAGTAGTAAATTATTTATTTATAACAAAAGGTTATAGAACTTAATACTCCATAAACTGACTTAACATCTGTATTCTGTCCCAACCGGGCCGCAGGGAAAGGGTTGCACAGCACAGGCTGCAAGTGGTACTGATGATACGCGCTAAAAATCCTAAAAAAGGACGCGACACAATTTCATACCGTTCACCCGTTTTTCATTCACATTTTGAATGGGACGGCTCGTTAAGGAAGTTCGTTATTATGAAAATTTTTAAACTCAGCCTGGCATGGCAGATTTTGCTGGCCCTTGTGCTGGGCATCCTGCTGGGAAGTTATCTGCATTACCATAGCGACAGCCGCGAATGGCTCATCGCCAACCTTCTTTCTCCAGCGGGTGATATCTTTATTCACCTCATCAAAATGATAGTCGTCCCTATTGTTATTTCCACTTTAATTGTGGGAATTGCAGGTGTGGGTGATGCAAAACAGCTTGGCCGTATCGGCGCAAAGACGATTCTCTATTTCGAAGTAATCACCACTATCGCCATTGTTATTGGTATTACGCTGGCGAACGTGTTTCAGCCGGGCGCGGGTATTGATATGGCGCAACTGGCCACGGTAGATATTTCAAAATATCAGAGCACGACGGCGGAAGTACAAAGTCATGCGCATGGTTTGATGGGGACGATCCTGTCGCTGGTGCCGACCAACATTATCGCCTCAATGGCGAAGGGCGACATGCTGGCGATTATCTTCTTCTCTGTGCTGTTTGGCCTGGGGCTTTCTTCACTGCCTGCCACACACCGTGAACCGCTGGTTACCGTATTTCGTTCGATTTCAGAAACCATGTTTAAAGTAACCCATATGGTGATGCGTTATGCGCCGGTCGGGGTATTCGCGCTCATTTCGGTGACGGTGGCTAACTTTGGTTTCGCCTCGCTGTGGCCGCTGGCGAAGCTGGTGATTCTGGTGCATTTTGCCATCATCTTTTTTGCGCTGGTGGTTCTCGGCGCAGTCGCCCGGGTGTGTAAACTCAGTATCTGGACGCTGATCCGTATCCTGAAAGATGAACTGATTCTGGCGTATTCAACCGCCAGTTCTGAGAGCGTTCTGCCGCGCATTATTGAGAAGATGGAAGCGTACGGTGCGCCAGCGTCTATTACCAGTTTCGTAGTGCCGACCGGCTATTCCTTTAACCTCGACGGTTCAACCCTCTATCAGAGTATCGCTGCCATCTTTATTGCGCAGCTTTACGGTATCGATCTCTCCCTCGGCCAGGAAATTATCCTTGTGCTGACGCTGATGGTCACGTCGAAAGGTATTGCTGGCGTGCCGGGCGTTTCTTTTGTGGTGCTGTTAGCCACGCTTGGCAGCGTCGGTATTCCGCTGGAAGGTCTTGCCTTTATTGCAGGCGTTGACCGTATTCTTGATATGGCCCGTACCGCGCTTAACGTGGTAGGTAACGCGCTGGCGGTGCTGGTTATCGCCAAGTGGGAACATCAATTTGACCGTAAAAAAGCGTTGGCCTACGAGCGCGACATGCTGGGCAAATTTGATAAGACTGCCGATCAATAAGATAGGGGTGCATTAAGACCTCTGCTCCAGACAAGAACAGGCGGGTTTCCCCGCCTGTTGAGTTTAACCAGCCGTACAGGCCAGTTTCGCCGCCACCTCCCGATGCTCATTCTTTATTGTTAACTCGCAAAGCCTGCCGCGATTAATAAAGGTAAAGATCACTATGGTCAGACACACCACAACTAAAATGGCTAACACATATTTAAATGGCGTCATGCCTTTTACTCCTTGCAAACCTAAGGGTAAGAGGCTAATCTCAACTTGCTTGGAGTTGAGGGATAGCCTCGGGTTAATGGAAACATTGCCCGGGGCTTTCTGCTTTCTGTCCCTCAATCATGCTTAAGACAGAAAGCCTTAAGCACCCGTGGAGTATCATATTCTTTTTAATCAGGAATTAAAGAAAAAGCGTAATGTAATTTTACGCAGGAAATTACATTAATTTCTGAAGCAGGTTCACATATATATTATTTATGTGATGAATGGCTTTGGCGGAATTTAGTAAAAATACAAATAGAAGGGGTGCATTAAGACCTCTGCTCCAGACAAGAACAGGCGGGTTTCCCCGCCTGTTGAGTTTAACCAGCCGTACAGGCCAGTTTCGCCGCCACCTCCTGATGCTCGCTCTTTATTGTAAACTCGCAAAGCCTGCCGCGATTAATAAAGGTAAAGATCACTATGGTCAGACACACCACAACTAAAATGGCTAACACATATTTCAATGGCGTCATGCCTTTTACTCCTTGCAAACCTAAGGGTAAGAGGCTAATCTCAACTTGTCGTGGTTGAGGGATAGCCTCGGGTTAATGGAAACATTGCCCGGGGCTTTCTGCTTTCTGTTCCTCAATCATGCTTAAGACAGAAAGCCTTAAGCACCCGCGAAATATCATATTCTTTTTAATCAGGAATTAAAGAAAAAGTGCAATGTAATTTCTTTTGAATGATTGCATTTATCTGGAATAAGCTTCGCATAATCTATTTACTAATAAATATCACAAATAAAAAAGCGGCGAATATTATCGCCGCTTTTTTATTAATACCTGTTAGCTAAAGCATTAGCCCATTGCACTCTCGCGCAAACTGGCTTTCAGTTTATTGTACTCATCAATCACATACTGCTCGGCGGCGCGCTGATCGGCAATGCGCTCCACGTTAACCGCGCAGTACTTATACTCCGGCGTTTTGGTAATCGGACTGAGATTCTCGGTCACCAGCTCGTTACAGGCGCCAATCCACCACTGGTAGGTCATATAAATCGCACCTTTATTAGGACGATCGCTAACCTGAGCGCGGGTGATAATTCGGCCCTTACGTGAGTTAACCCATACCAGCGCTTCATCCTCAATGCCCAGGCGCGCTGCGTCGGCAGTGTTGATTTGTGCATAGCCCGGCTCGTCAGCCAGCGCGGCCAGTGCCGCACAGTTGCCAGTCATTGAACGACAGGAGTAGTGGCCCACTTCACGCACGGTGGAAAGCACCATCGGATACTCGTCGGTGAGTTTGTCGATCGGCGCGACCCAGTCGCAGGTGAAGAATTGTGCCAGGCCATTCGGGGTGTCGAACTTCTCTTTGAAGAGGTAAGACGTTCCCTGGTCGGCATCCGACGTGTCACGGCACGGCCACTGGATATAACCCAGTTCACCCATCTTCTCGTACGTCGCTCCGTAAAAATCCGGACACAAGCTGCGCAACTCATCCCAGATTTCCTGGGTGTTGTTGTAGTGCATCGGATAGCCCATCCGGGTGGCGATTTCACTGATAATCTGCCAGTCGGTTTTCAGATCCCACTTCGGCTCAACGGCTTTAAAGAAACGCTGGAAGCCACGGTCAGCGGCAGAGAAGACGCCTTCATGCTCGCCCCATGACGTAGACGGTAAAATAACGTCTGCGGCAGCGGCGGTTTTGGTCATGAAGATATCCTGCACAATGACCAGTTCCAGATCTTCAAAGCCCTTACGCACGGCGGAGAGTTCCGCATCGGTCTGGAGCGGATCTTCACCCATGATGTACGCGGCGCGCACTTCACCATGCGCTGCACGGTGAGGCAGTTCGCTGATGCGATAGCCGGTATGTGCCGGCAGGCTTTCCACGCCCCAGGCTTTGGCGAATTTCTCGCGGTTTTCCGGGAACTTCACGTACTGATAGCCCGGATAGGTATCCGGCAGCGCGCCCATATCACATGCGCCCTGCACGTTGTTCTGGCCGCGAACCGGGTTGACCCCCGCGCTTGGCTTGCCGAGGTTACCGGTCAGCATCGCGAGACTGGTCAGCGAACGCACGGTTTCCACGCCCTGATAGAACTGGGTCACGCCCATACCCCAAAGGATAGCGGCGGATTTCGCGCCGGCGTACAGACGAGCGCATTTGCGAATGTCATCAGCGCTGATGCCGGTGATGTCCTCAACGGACTCCGGCGTATAGCCTTCAACAATCTTGCGGTACTCTGCAAAACCTTCGGTACGATGGGTGACAAACGCCTGGTCGTACAGGTTCTCTTCAATAATGACATGACCAATCGCATTCAACAGAGCGATATTGGAGCCGTTTTTCAATGCGAGATGCATGTCAGCAATGCGCGCGGTTTCAATTTTGCGCGGATCGCAGACGATAATTTTTGCCCCATTGCGTTTGGCGTTAATCACATGATTCGCCACGATGGGGTGGGAGTCTGCCGGGTTGTACCCAAAGACGAACACTAAGTCCGTATTATCAATTTCATTGATGGCATTACTCATTGCGCCGTTACCGACCGACTGGTGCAGACCTGCAACCGATGGGCCGTGTCAGACGCGAGCGCAGCAGTCGACGTTGTTAGTACCAATCGCCGCGCGCGCAAATTTTTGCATTACATAGTTGGTTTCATTACCTGTTCCGCGTGAGGAGCCGGTGGTCTGAATGGCATCCGGGCCGTATTTCGCCTTGATGGCGCTCAGACGGTCAGCCACGTAATTCAGCGCTTCATCCCAGGAGACGGATTCCAGCTTGCCGCCACGCTGGCGACGGATCATAGGGGTTTTCAGGCGCGGGGTCAGGATCTGGGTATCGTTAATAAAATCCCATCCATAGTAGCCTTTCAGACACAGAGTTCCTTGGTTGGTTTTCCCCTGTGCCGCCTCTGCCCGGACGATTTTGCCGTTATCGACCACCAGATTGATTTTGCAACCTGATGCACAATACGGGCAAACCGTGACGACTTTTTTCATCGGTCTTGCTCCAGTTAATCAAATCGCGCTAACGCGCTTGTCACCCCCATTATGCATCTTTTATGCCATATTTTTACTGGGGGTATTCACCGATATTACGCCTGGAATTTGTTCAAAATGCTGACGAAAAACAGGATGTCGTCATATTTGACGTGTCGAAAAGCTGACTGTGTGACGGGAGATATACCAAAATCGCTGCGCAGACTGACACTACGCCAGCCTGCTATAAATATGCGCCGGAGAAGGTGTCAGCCCGTTACCCGAACGCAGCGGCGGGTTGTGCTAAATAGCGACTACGGGCCAGCGTTGCGGCTCCCTGCGCGCCATTGAAGGAGGAAGATGAAGCCGTAATGAAGCGTACCGCCTGGTAGGGTAGCGGTCGACGAAGATGGGTGCTAATTAGCGCGATCAGCGTTTCACGCGGAAAAGCAGACATATCCATGACGCCGCCGCCGAGGATCACCGCATCCGGATCGAACAGGTTGATGCTGGTGGCAATAGCGCGGGCGGCATGCTGAAGGAAGTGCTGAACAAACGGCTCTTCAGCGGCGTGGAAAAACAACTCGCCGAGTTCGTAGCCACGCGGTTGCTGCGCATACCAGCGCTGAAGCGCTACCCCGGAGCAGACCGTTTCCAGACAGCCCGGATTACCACAGCCGCAGCGCAGGGACATATCACCCTGTGGAATATGTCCCAGTTCCCCCGCAACGCCGTGCGCCCCGGTCCAGGGCGCGCCATTCAGCCAGATGGCAAATCCCATCCCGGTCCCTAAATAAGCGGCCAGTACCTGCCGATCCCGGAGGTCATTCTCCTGCACGTCGAATGACAACTGAAGATTCACATCGCGGGCAAACGTCACCGGATTGCCCAGATCCTGCTCCAGCCGATCGGCAAGAAGATGCAGCTCGTCCATCTTCAGCGGCAGATTGGGCGTGGAGATAATCGTGCGCTCGTCTTTACCGACCAGCGCAGGAAACCCCATCACCAGGCCATGACAGCGAGCAGAAAAGGTCTGTAGCTGCGCCTGAATCAGCGAGACGATCCCTGCCTGAACGCCAGCGGCAATCACTTCCGCCGTGCGGCGTTTCTCGCAGTGCAGTACCGTACCATCCTCATTTTGCAGGCAAAACCGGATATGGGTTGCTCCCATGTCGACGCCTGCGACAACGTTATGCTCTTCTCGCATGAGGGAGAACCTCGTTTTTCGCCGCCAGAATATGTTCGGCCATTACTGCCCAGGCATCATTAATTTGCTCAGCGTGATTAAACAGCCCTGACGTACCGACAATAAAGACATCGGCACCTGCCGCCATTAGCTGCTGATATGTGCCCTGGTTACAGGAGCCGTCGACTTCAATCTCATAATGCAGACCTTCACGCTCGCGCCAGGCTTTCAGCTCGCTGATTTTCGCCAGCATTTCCGGGATAAACGGCTGACCGGCAAAACCGGGATCGACCGTCATCACGGTGATCTTGTCGGCCTTATGGATGTAATACTTCATGGCTTCTACCGGCGTTTCCGGGTTGAGGATCAGGCCAACTTTCATATTGTGGCGGCGGATCTCCTCGATCAAACGGAAAGCCTGACCATTGATGGTCTCCGGATGCAGGGTAATAAAATCCGCGCCGGCACGCGCCAGCTGGCCGATATAATCCTGCGGACGGGTCACCATCAGGTGACAATCCAGCGGTTTGCTGGCGAGCTTTTTCACCTGGCTGACGAAAAACGGCGACAGCGTCAGGTTGGGGACGAAGTGACCATCCATAATATCGATATGGAAGTAGTCTGCGTGCTGGTCGATAAATTCAATCTGCTCCTGAAACTTCAGCAGATCCATACACATTAAAGAGGGGGAAATTTTCATCATTAACTCCTGGATACGACGCGTTTATTTGCTAATCAGTCTGTCAAGCGCCACGGCGGCAATGATCAGCCCGCCCATCACGACCAACTGGTAATACGTTTGTACTTGTAGAATATTCAGCCCGTTATTGATGGTGCCAATGATCAGCCCACCAATGACCACCGAGAAGATACGGCCCTTACCGCCAAAGAAGCTGGTGCCGCCAATAATGGCGCTGGCGATGGCGTAAGTTTCAAAACCCATCCCGGCCAGCGGCTCTGCGGCGCCCAGTCGCGCGGTGGAGACCACGCCCGCGAGACCCGCGCAGATACCGGAGATAATAAACACCACCAGAATGTGAAACTTCACATCAATACCGGAGTAGAACGCTGAGTTTTTATTGCCGCCGAGAGCGTAAATATTGCGTCCCAGCCGCATACGCGTGGTGAGGAACCATAAAATGAGCGCGATAATCAGCGAGAAAATCACCGGCACCGGTATCCCCACTACGCTTGCGGCAAAGAAGTTAACGAAATCAAACGAGAAGCCATAAACCGAGTTGGCATCGGAGATCACCAGCGTCACGCCGCGGAAAATGGCGTTCGTGCCGAGGGTGATAATAAACGGGTGCAGGCCGGTCCAGTTCACCAGACAACCGTTAATCGCCCCCAGCGCGCCACCGACCAGCACGCCGCCAATCAGCGCCGCGAGGAAGGGATCAACGCCAGCGAGCATCAGTTTGGCCGTCACCATGCCGGAAAGCGCCAGAATCGCGCCAACCGAGAGGTCGATACCGGCGACCAGAATGGCGAAAAACTCGCCCATGCCAATCAGCACCGTCACCGAGCTTTGCACGAAAATTTGCGTAATGTTATTTGCGGTCAGGAAGTATTCCGACGACAGCGTGCCGAAAATCGCCACGATAATCGCGAGGATGAAAAAGGTGCCGTACTTGTCCCAGAACAGCGCGAAGTTAAACGGCTTTTTGCCGTCCACGTCGCCTTTTACTCGTGTGGTAATGCCCATGCCATAATCTCCTCTTCGCTCATATCATCGCGATTGGTCAGGATTTGCGTCAGTCGCCCTTCGCAGAACACCGCGATGCGGTCGCAAACGGCGATGATTTCCGGAAGTTCAGATGACACCATCAGGATGACTTTTCCCTCGTCAGCCAGCTGGCGCATCACTTTATAAATTTCCGCTTTGGCACCGACGTCGATACCGCGCGTCGGCTCATCAAAAATAAGGACTTCCGGATTGCAGCTTAACCATTTAGAAATCAGCACTTTTTGCTGATTGCCGCCGGAAAGTTCGGTGATGTTCTGATCGACGGAATGGCATTTCAGCGCCAGCAGATTGCGCTGCGTCTCGGCGGTTTTATACTCATCCGCCTCGCGAAACAGGCCCATCGCGCCTTTATAACCGCCGTTCTTCAGGCTGCGACTTATCGCCATGTTCTGCGCAATAGAGAAGTTGGGGAAAAAGCCGTTATCACGACGGCTTTCGGTGATATAGCCCATCCCCTTTTTCAACGCGTCGAGCGGGGAGCGGGGGGAAATGGTTTGCCCGTTCAGGCGAATTTCACCGCTGCTGCGTTTATCCACGCCGAATAAGCAGTCCATCAGTTCAGTGCGTCCGGAGCCGACCAGCCCGGCAAAACCGAGGATCTCGCCGCGGTTGACGCTAAAGGAGATATCGCGCACCTTTTTCTTATCCCGGCTGGTAACGTTTTTTACTTCAAAAACGGTATCGCGCTTGACGTTGCCGGTATTTTCTTTCATCACGTTAAAACGGTTTTGCAGTTCGCGACCGACCATCAGACGCACGATATCGTCATTGGTAACGTCGCTGACTCTGCCGCTGCATACGCTGCTGCCGTCCTTCATTACCGTGTAGCGATCGCAGATACGGCGGATTTCCGCCAACTTATGTGAGATATAAACAATCGCCGTGCCTTCTTTACGCAGCTGATTCATGATTAAAAAGAGGTAATCCACTTCCTTATTAGTCAGCGATGACGTGGGTTCGTCCATAATGATGACTTTTGCGTCCAGCATTAACGTCTTGGCAATTTCCAGCATTTGCTTATGGCTGATAGATAAATTTGCCACTTTTTCATCAAGATCCACTTTCAGACCAATGCGCAGTAACATCATTGCCGCGCGCAAACGCATCTCTTTCCAGTCAATAACATTAATGCCGCAGATTTTCTTCGTCAGATGGCGACCAATATAAAGATTCTCCAGCACCGTTAATTCATCAATAACGCTGAGTTCCTGATAAATGATACCGATGCCAAGCTGGGCCGCCAGTTTATGATCGAGTTTGTCGTAATTAACGTTATTAACCGTAATGACACCTTTGGTCGGGTCGTGTATTCCCGACAGAACTTTCATTAACGTCGATTTACCCGCGCCATTTTCACCTAACAGGGCATGGATCTCATGCGTATAGATCGTTAAATCAACCGATTTTAAGGCGTGAACCGGACCAAAAGATTTGCCGATCCCCGCCATGGAAATATATGGCGTGACCATAAGTCGCCTCTACACAATATTTGCAAAAATCCCCGGGCCAGAGAAATATCACCTTCCGGCCCGGCTACGGACCTACTTTGTGACCAGAATAGAATCGACAGTCTTCATTTCCGGTGATTTATCCAGCGGGATCACTTTGCCGGTTTTGGCCGCATCAACCATCAGCTTCAGGCCGGTAGCACCGATGTCCGCCGGATTCTGTGCGACTGTCGCGGTCATCTGGCCACCATCGACCATCTTACGGGCTTCCGGGATACCATCGGTGCCAACCACCAGTACCTTACCGGCCTTGCCTGCGTTGGCAACGGCCTGCGCCACGCCCATTGCCATCGTGTCATTTGCGCAGTAAAACGCTTTCAGATTTGGATTCCGCTGCAAAACGTTGGTAGCGACGTCAAGTGCTTTGATGCGGTCCCAGTCAGCAGGCTGGCTGGCGACCAGTTTGATCTGGCTGGCTTTTTTAAACGTGTCTGTTGCGCCGTTACGGCGGGCTTCTCCGGAGGCGTTTCCGGCTTTGCCTTCAATAATCGCTACTTCACCGCCTTCAGCGCCCAGTTTACTGATAATAAATTCTGCGCCCTTTGCACCTACCGCAACGTTATCGGTGGTAACAAATCCTTCGACATTCCCACCTGCTTTTTTCAGGTTATCCATATCGATTTTTTCGTCGAGATTCACCAGGTAGATCCCTTTTTTCCACGCGCGGGCTACCGGCATCACCAGGTTAACAGAAGAGAGAGGAGCAAACGCAATGCCCTTATAATTCTTGTTGCTCAGATCTTCAAATAACTGTAATTGAGACTGGAAATCACCTTCCGATGGTGAGGCAAAAATATCAACGCTAACCCCAAGCGTTTTAGCTTCATCTTCAATTCCCTTTTTCATATCTACCCAGAATGGATTAGATAATGTTTTTAATACCACAGCGTATTCGGCAGCCGCAAACGCACTGGTGGATAACATCAGGCCCACAGCAG
Source organism: Superficieibacter sp. HKU1 (assembly GCF_029319185.1). Classification (NCBI taxonomy): domain Bacteria; kingdom Pseudomonadati; phylum Pseudomonadota; class Gammaproteobacteria; order Enterobacterales; family Enterobacteriaceae; genus Superficieibacter; species Superficieibacter sp. HKU1. Next base: position 4,397,434 of record NZ_CP119754.1, on the reverse strand, counting down.
CACCGCTGAATAATTTCAGATATTTATTCATAACAATGATCTCAATGGTAGGGTAAACAGGAGTCCATCCTGCAGATGGACTCTATTTTATTTCAGCGCGCCTGGTGAAAAGTAATCAACAATTGCGCCGGTTTTTTTCATATTTAACGTTGCCTGTTCAATGTTTTGTTGCGCTACAGAAACAAAGAATGCATCTAATAAGGTTAACTGTAATATCCTCGCCGAAGCGTTACGCCCTAATAACGGCGTCTCTGGCGCAGGCGAGCAAATAATAAAATCTGCCAGTTTTGCAATCGGCGAGTGATAGCTGTGGGTGATACAAATGATTTTCGCGCCATTCTTCTTCGCCAGCTCAGTGGCCGATTTTAAATCGCTGGTCCGCCCGGAGTGGGACACCACCAGTACCACGTCACCTTCCTTCAGCAGCGAGGCCGACATCATCATAATGTGGGCATCCTGATAAGACTGGCAGCGCACGCCGATGCGTAAGAATTTATGCTGAATATCGGCGCAGATGGCGTTCGAGCCACCCACGCCATACAGATCGCGCTGTTTTGCCTGATAGAAAAAACGCGCCGCCCGGTGGATCTCGTCCACATTGACGATCGACTGCCCTTCCATAATCGTGCGCAGGGTAATGTTAAAGACTTTATTGACCACATCCAGCGGGGCTTCATCAAAGGCAAGTTCAGCGGGCAGGACCTGCTCAGACTGAGAGAAATAGTCCACCAGCGCGCTGCGCAGATTACGAAAGCCGCTAAAACCCAGCAGTTTTGAGACTTTTACGATCATCGCTTCCGAGACCATCAGCGCTTCTGCCACGTCTTTTATCGCTGGCGCATCGCTCAGGTTACCCGGCGACAGCAACCAGTCCACAATCCGGCTTTCATTTCCGGTCATGCCTTCCTGCTTCATTCGCAGATAAGGGGCGAGGCCGATGCCATTGGGAAACCCTTGATCAAATTCTGTCTGACTCATTGCTCTGTGTGTCCTTGAAATGAAGACATCACTATATCACCACAGCAGAAACAATAAATATGTCGGTGACTTCACAAAAATAGTAAATTCATAAAGTTTTATTAATTGTGAAGTTTTCGGTGAGGGCTGTAAGCTTTATTTTTATTTTAATTGTTTATAATTCATATATTTATTTATAATCAAGATTTAACTGGATGCGCCTTCATTCCCTGTGTATCTCATAGTCAGCGCTTGATTTGTGAAATTATGCCGTGTAGAACAGGCGCTGGTCCCGGTGTTTTTGGGGATTTTTTCAACAATGTACCGGTCTTAAATCACAAACTACACCGGGCCAGTAAAGTTTGGCGTAAAGCGAGGCAAAGATGAAAAAAGTGGCGTTAGGTTGCGATCATGTCGGGTTTATCCTTAAACAGGATTTGCTGGCGCATCTTCACAGCAAAGGCATTGAGGTTATTGACAAAGGCACATGGTCTGCGGAGCGCACCGATTATCCGCGCTATGCCAGCGCCGTGGCGGAAGCGGTTATACAGGGCGAGGCAGACGGTGGGGTGCTCATTTGCGGTACGGGCGTGGGGATATCGATTACCGCGAATAAGTATCCCGGTATTCGGGCGGTGGTGTGTAGCGAACCGTATTCCGCGCAGCTTTCCCGCCAGCATAATGATACTAACGTGCTGGCGTTTGGCTCACGGGTGGTGGGGCTGGAACTGGCGAAGATGATTGTTGATGCCTGGCTGGCGGCGGAATTTGAAGGGGGCCGACATCAGGCGCGGGTGCAGGCGATTTCAGAGATCGAACAGCGACGCGAATAGCACCGCCACTACTTCGTGCCACCCGTTTCAATACAGGTGGTACGAGGGAGCGCCATCAGTCGGCCGCCGCTCGTGAGGATCAGATCGATGCCCAGCGGCACTGACGAAGGGCGATCCATCAACTCATGCAGTAAGCACGTCGGCAGTTTTGGCGCGACCATTCGCTCCTCCGCAATTCCACTTCCGGTCAGACGCAGCATATGTCCACCGCTGAGGCTGGCAACATCTAAAATCAGCATAGCATTGCCGCCAAAGCGCAAATTCTGCTGTATGGCGTGATGGCTGGCAGTGGCGGGTAGCCAGACGGGAGTATCGCTACCGGCAAGCGCCATCAGTCGATTTACCGTGGCCAGATCGAGCGGATGGTCCAGAGAAATAATCACGCCCGGCTCGCTCAGGGCTTTCATTAAGCGACGGGAGCCCGGCGGGGTGAACTGCGCGGGTAGGGTAAACGCGGTCTGTAGGGTCATACATTATCTCCGCCAGCCAGAGTCAAAAGTCATTCCGGCTGGCTGGCGATTTTACGGCACGGTGACGAAAGCAATTAAATGTCGCCTGTGAAGAGGCGCATTCATCGTGACGGTTTAAGATGACAGTTTCGTTACGGCGGCATGAACAGGAGGTGAAGCGTGGGGGGACCGGCGGACAGGTGATGCCCGCCCTGAAGATCAGTTCTTTTTCACAAACTCGGATTTCAGCTTCATCGGGCCAAAACCGTCGATTTTACAATCAATGTTGTGATCGCCTTCAACCAGGCGGATATTTTTAACTTTGGTGCCGATTTTCAGCATGGAAGAGCTGCCTTTCACTTTCAGATCTTTTACCACCGTCACGCTATCACCGTCCGCCAGCAGATTGCCATTGGCGTCTTTGACGATCAGCTGGTCGTGATCCTGTGCAGGCTCGGCGTCGTTCCATTCATGGGCGCATTCCGGGCAGATGAACATACCGTTATCTTCATAGGTGTATTCGGAATTACATTGTGGGCAATGGGGAAGTTGCATGTTGTGATCCTCATAAGTGCTTGCAAAACTGGCAGTTAGCCAGAAAAACCCGGCATTTCGCTGGAAAAGGCGGCGATTATACCCTAAATTCCATACTTTTGTTGCTGCTATTGTTGGATCTTTGTCCGAAGCACTTCCGGGAGTACGCGTCTCTGGCGCTGCAAAGAATTTTTATAGCGGGAAATTGCTACCCTCCACTATTTCGGATATGGTGAAGCTACGCATTTCCCCTTAATAAGAGTGCGATTTCTTGCCAACCACCACTGCATTTGCATGTGGGCAGCCCTCCACATTGTGGTCAGATATACGAAGATATGTCTGGGTGATTATTAAAAATGAGCTACGCTGAACATTTTCCTGCTTTCCTGGGAGTATGCTATGTATTGCTCGTTTAGTATCAAAAAAATATATTAATTCAGGCCAGCGAGTAATATGGCTTTAAAACTATTTGCCATAAGAAATTAAAGATAACAAAAATTGGTAATAAAAAGTCTGGAAAATAAAACCAATAAAATTTGCGTTAAGGGAAGACTTTAACCATGTACACACAGACAATCTATGAATTAAGTCAGGAAGCTGAACGCCTGTTGCAGCTTGCGCAGCATCATTTACAGGCCATAAAAATACCGCTTCCCGAGAATCTGGATGGCGCGCCTACTATTAATGGTAGTCAACATCAGCACCATTTTAGTGCGCGAGGGGTCGAAACTCAGCAAGCCACATTAAATAATGAATTACGTAAAATTACCCGTCTGGAAATGGTATTGGCTATTGTTGGTACAATGAAAGCAGGTAAATCCACTACGATCAATGCCATTGTCGGTACAGAGGTTTTACCCAATCGTAATCGTCCCATGACGGCGTTACCCACGCTTATTCGCCATACATCGGGTCAGAAAGAGCCTATTCTGCATTTTTCCCATGTTGCGCCTATTGAAAAACTCATGCATGTCCTGCAAAACAGCCTCATGATGGTCGATCGAGAGACGCTGGCGCAACATCTTGAAATCGATAAAGATATGGAGCTATTGCTGGAAAGCATTGTGAATGGGGTGGCTTTTGAAAAGCATTATCTGGGTGCCGAACCTATTTTTCGCTGCCTGAAAAGCCTCAACGATCTGGTCCGGTTGTCACGGGCGCTGAATGTCGATTTTCCCTTCCCGGATTATGCGGTAATTGAACACATTCCGGTCATCGAAGTCGAATTTATTCACTTATCTGGTATGGATACCCATCCGGGTCAGCTGACCTTACTGGATACGCCGGGGCCAAATGAAGCGGGGCAGCCGCATCTGCAAAACATGCTTAACGAACAGCTGGCGCGCGCTTCGGCAGTGCTGGCGGTCATGGATTATACGCAACTCAAATCCATCTCCGATCATGAAGTGCGTCAGGCTATCTCCGCCGTTGGCAAGACGGTGCCGCTCTACGCGCTGGTGAATAAGTTCGATCAGAAAGACCGTAATAGCGATGACGCTGAGCAGGTGCGCGCGTTAATCTCCGGTACGCTGATGAAAGGTCTTATTTCACCGGAGCAGATTTTCCCGGTGTCTTCCATGTGGGGCTACCTGGCCAACCGCGCGCGTTATCAACTGGCGACATTTGGTCAACTGCCTAATCCAGAAGAGCAACCCTGGGTACAGGATTTTGCCGAGGCGGCGCTCGGGCGCCGCTGGCGTACTGCCGATCTGGATGATATTGAGCACATCCGCCATGCCGCCGATCTACTCTGGGAAGACTCGCTTTTCGAGCTGCCGATCGTCAAACTGCTGCATGCCGCGCACGCCAACGCCTCTCTCTATGCCCTACGCTCAGCCTCGCACAAGTTACTGAACTACGCACAAAGCGCGCGAGAATATCTTGAATTCCGTCATCAGGGACTGACCGTCACCTTTGAAGAGTTGCAGCGGAGCATTGCCCTGCTTGAAGAAGACATGGCGCAACTGCGGATCCAGCAGGAAAGCGTGCGGGATGAAATCGATCATGAAGTTGAGCAGTTGCTCGCCATGGTGGCCGATTTTGCTGGCAGGCAGCAGCGTGAGACCCGGCGTGAAATAGAAGACGGTTTCCGGCCTATGCGTTTGCTTAGCCTGATGGGGCCCAGTCATGGCGATTTCCGTCAGGATAATGAGACCGGACACAAGCAACTGGTGCTGAGTAACGAAGGGCAGGCGCAGATTATGCTGAGTAAAGTTCGGATGGCCTGTGAAACCACGCTGACGGCGGCCCAGGAAACGGCGTCACGCGAGTTAACCTCACGTTTTAGCCAGTTAGAATCCACCCTGACGCGCACGCTCAATGATACGCTGCGGCCCATCGAACAACGGGTAAAACAAGAGCTCAGCCAGTCCGGTTTTGGCGTGCGAATCGGTCTGCCTGCATTTCAGACGAATAGTGTGAGTTTTCATGCGCCACAATTATTTAATGACATCATTGTGGCCGAAAAGGACGACGCTGATGCGCCGACGCGGACGTCTGGCATGCGCGAAGCGGTATCACGCTGGTTAAATAATCCCAACTGGGGCTGGGATGATTATGTGATCTCCACCACGCGCTATGTCATTGACCTGACCGCGCTGGAGGAAAAAATTATTTGCCACGTTGATGATTTTTATACGCAGCTCATCACCACCGTTGCCGCGCAGGTTGAGTTTTCAGTCTCGTCGGGAATGAATGCTTTTTTCAATGAGTTTTCACAAACGCTGAGTGGATTACAAAAAAGTTTGCAGGACAGCCTAGCTTTACGTCAGCAGCGTGAATCGACGGTCAAAGCATTGCGGCAGCAACTGCAACACAGTTTGACCACCGTGCGCTGGATCCAGGAGGACGCGCGTTTACTGCGCGATGATATTCAAACTCTTTTTGCGGCTGAAAACTCATGAATACGCCCTTGCTGGATGGGCCTGCGCGCCCGCTTGAATCTGTTCACGCAAAGTTTATCGTCGAACTGGTGTTGGGGATCAATAACCCCCGGCAGACGGCAATTACCCCTCAGCAGCTACGTTTTCGCGAACGTTTGATGAATGACATCATGGCGCAGGCACAGCTCCGATCCTGGTCAATGGTAGATGCGCTCAGTGAACATCCGGCGATGCGGGTGGGGCTGGCGGATAAACTGGCCAGCACGCTGGATCCTGGCTATCTGGCGTTAACCAAAATGGGCCACCATCTGCATATCCTGCAACAGAAGGGCAATGAGACGCCCGGCGTGCTGCAACTCTATGCCACTACGGGAGAGCGATTTCTCCGCCGTGCCGAACATAAACAACGTGCCTTATCCCGGCGCGGTCTGATGGTGCAGGCTGGCGAACATAGCGAGCAGGTTTTTACCCGCTGGCATGCCGGAAGCTACAGCGGCTGGTCGCTGGCGGGCCGCTGTTTCATCGCGCTGGAAGAACTGCGCTGGGGAGCGTTCGGCGATGCCTGTCGCCTGGCAACCGGGGAAGCAAAGGCGCTGCTGATGGATAACTTACGCGCGACGGCCACTGAGTATCTGGCGCAAAGCATTAACGCTGCGCCAGCCACCCGTCATTTTTATCATCAATGGCTGAGCACGCCGATGGCTCCCGCACCGATGGATCATAAAGAGATGTTGTGCTGGCTTGGCAGCGCGTGCGACAGCGAGCGCCAACCGGTGAGCTGGTCGGTGACGCAGACCTGGCAGACCATCGCGCTGGGCATGCCACGGTTATGTTCAGCCATGCGCCTGGCCGAAGCGATGGTCGATGAAATTTTTCAGGAGGAGAATACGTTCACCCTGGCGTAAGGCCGCTTCTTCTTTTTTTGCAGCACGATAAACCCCGTTAACGTACCTGGCTGAATTTCGTGAAGTTGATCACGTTTTTAAACGCTGGTAGGGTAATGCATTATTCATGGCATGAATGTTTTAGTTGTGCAGGCTTTAGCCAGCCAGCATAAGTAAACCTGCTACGCTTGAAGTGTGGATTGACGATCATGAAGTTCCGCTCGCGAACAACCGCCGTCGTCAAAGGTTGACGATGCGTTTGCGTTGGTCATTCAGGGCGAAAGTTAACGAGGATAACTATGCTTAAAAGGAAAAAAGTAAAGCCAATCACCCTGCGCGATGTCACCATCATTGATGATGCCAAACTGCGTAAAGCGATTACCGCGGCATCGCTCGGTAACGCGATGGAGTGGTTTGATTTTGGTGTTTATGGTTTTGTCGCTTATGCGTTGGGTAAAGTCTTTTTCCCTGATGCCAACCCCAGCGTGCAGATGATCGCTGCGCTCGGGACCTTCTCCGTTCCGTTCCTGATTCGCCCGTTAGGCGGCCTGTTCTTCGGGATGCTTGGCGATAAATACGGTCGGCAGAAGATACTGTCTATCACCATTATTATCATGTCGGTCAGTACCTTCTGTATCGGCCTGATCCCTTCCTATGAATCGATTGGCATCTGGGCTCCGATCTTACTGTTGCTGTGTAAGATGGCGCAGGGATTCTCGGTCGGTGGTGAATACACCGGTGCATCCATCTTTGTGGCCGAATACTCTCCCGACCGTAAACGTGGGTTTATGGGAAGCTGGCTGGACTTCGGTTCCATTGCCGGATTTGTGCTCGGGGCAGGGGTCGTTGTCCTGCTGTCGGCAATTGTCGGTGAAGTCAACTTCCTTGACTGGGGCTGGCGTATTCCGTTCTTCCTGGCACTGCCGCTGGGCCTGATTGGTCTCTATCTGCGTCATGCGCTGGAAGAGACACCGGCATTCCAGCAACATGTCGATAAGCTTGAGCAGGGCGATCGTCAGGGACTCCAGGAAGGTCCGAAAGTATCCTTTAAGGAAATCGCTACCAAACACTGGCGCAGCCTGCTGACCTGTATTGGTCTGGTCATCGCGACCAACGTGACCTATTACATGCTGCTTACCTACATGCCGAGCTACCTGTCGCATAACCTGCACTATTCGGAAGATCATGGGGTGCTGATTATCATCGCTATCATGATCGGCATGCTGTTTGTTCAGCCCATTATGGGACTGCTGAGTGACCGTTTTGGCCGTCGTCCTTTCGTGCTGTTGGGGAGTATCGCGCTGTTTGCCCTGGCAATCCCGGCGTTCATCCTGATCAACAGTGATGTCCTCGGCTTGATCTTTGCCGGTCTGCTGATCCTGGCGGTAGTGCTGAACTGCTTCACCGGGGTGATGGCCTCCACGCTGCCGGCGATGTTCCCGACGCACCTGCGTTACAGTGCGCTTGCCAGCTCGTTTAACATCTCGATCCTGATTGCCGGTCTGACGCCGACGCTGGCCGCCTGGCTGGTGGAAAGCACGCAGAACCTGATGATGCCGGCGTATTATCTGATGGTCGTTGCGGCGATTGGTTTGATTACCGGCCTGACGATGAAGGAAACCGCGAATCTGCCGCTGAAAGGCGCCACCCCTGCGGCATCTGACCTCCAGGAAGCGAAGGAAATTCTTCAGGAGCATCACGACAATATCGAGCAGAAAATCGAAGATATTGACAAAGAGATTGCCGATCTTCAGGAAAAACGTTCGCGTCTGGTGCAGCAGCATCCGGTGATTAACGACTAAGCTGATTCGTACAGTCGTTGTTTGCCAGAAGGAAACCCATTCCGGTTGAGTGATTTGAACTGTCTTCAGACAGCGCAAATCACCAGCCGGAATGGGCGAAATTAAGAAGGTTGGCAATTTATTTCGCTCCTTGCGCAGAAAAAAATGTGGCCGCTAATTAAATAAATGTTGGTGATCTATCTAATTTGTAATGCAGCTGTTTAAATAAATCTTTGCGTCCTGAAAGATGATGTTAATCTAATAAAATAATCTTCATTGTAAAGCACTTCTGATTGAATTGTGGCTATGTCGGGCGTTTAATAAAATCATCATGGAACAGCAGAAATGACAGGGAATGAGCGTTCTTGTTTATCTGAGAATAGTCGGCGAGAAGCAGGGTGATATTTCTTCAGGGTGTGGGACATATGAATCGGTTGGCAACCGCTGGCAGGTCGGCCATGAAGATGAAATTTTTGTTTTTGCATTAAGCAATAGACTTACCAGTACCGGTAAAGGTGTTAATCTCCAGGGGCTTACGTTTTGCAAGCTCATCGATAAAAGCTCTCCGCTGCTCTGCAACGCCATAAACCAGAATGAGCGGTTATTCATTGAAATTTATTTTTATCGGATAAATAAAACCGGACACCGGGAACGCTATTATTATATTCAGCTCAGGAATGCTTCATTAACCGCTGTTCATGTAAGCATTTCTCATAATAACCTTGATACCGAATATATCACCGTCGACTATGACTACATATTATGTAAACATCTGATAGCCAGTACGGAATTTGACTGGCTGGCTTTTCCTGCTGGCTACAATAGCCTGTTCATTCCCCCTCAAAGCCCACCCGCCAGCAATCGTAAACCTGAACCGCTACCGGTTGTTAACCTGCCACCCCCTGCGCCACAGGTTACCCCGGTCTACGCCAAATCCTGTCTGAAGGAGAAAGGGTGCACGGACGCCGGAACGGCAGAAGAACCCGCTGAAAACTTCGGGCAGGTGGCCATTTTTGCCCAGCCGGTGGTTGATGATTGCTGCGGATATCGTCATCCACATGACGCAGAAAACGCGTCTTTTCCTCTGGTATCAGGCGGGCCTCTTGCTACCCGGGGCTGGGGCGAATGGTCGCTTAGTGGCGTATTAGGGGTGGCAAGATACGTACCGTATATCGGCGCGCTGGCATCTGCCCTGTATATTCCCTCTGCAGGCGAGGGCAGCGCCCGCGTCCCCGGACGTGATGAGTTCTGGTATGAGGAAGAGCTGCGCCAGAAAGCGCTGGCAGGCAGTACTGCCACCACCCGGGTGCGTTTTTTCTGGGGAACCGATATTCACGGCAGGCCGCAGGTGTATGGCGTGCACACGGGGGAAGGTACGCCGTATGAAAACGTCCGCGTGGCGAACATGCTGTGGAACGAGGACACGCAGCGTTACGAATTCACCCCCGCCCATGATGTCGACGGACCCCTAATCACCTGGACGCCGGAAAACCCGGAACATGGCAATGTTCCCGGCCATACCGGTAACGACACACCCCCGCTGGATCAGCCCACCATTCTGGTGACGCCGATCCCGGACGGCACAGATACCTGGACCACGCCGCCATTCCCGGTTCCCGACGTAAAAGATTTTAACGATTATATTCTGGTCTTTCCGGCGGGCTCCGGCATTAAGCCGATCTATGTTTACCTGAAAGAAGATCCGCGAAAGCTGCCCGGCGTTGTGACAGGAAATGGCGTCCCGCTTTCACCAGGGAAATACTGGCTGGATATGTCAGTGACCAATAACGGCGACGGCGCACCCATCCCGGCGCATATCGCTGATAAATTACGCGGGCGGGAGTTTAAAAATTTTGATAAATTCCGGGAGGCGCTGTGGCTGGAGATAAGCAAGGATCCGGAGTTGATGGCGCAGTTTAAAGAAAGAAATAAAGATGCTCTCAATCAAACTCATGCACCTTATACTTCTAAGGAAGGCTATTATTATGGTCCAAAAAGAATAATTAATAAATTTCAGATACACCACCGGATTGCGATTGAGAATGGCGGAGAAGTTTACAATATTGATAATTTGAGAATCGTTACGCCTCGACTACATGACGAGATTCACTACAGGAGATAAAAGCATGTTTTCTTTCAAAGAAAAATTTGAAGATTATACTGAAGAAGAATTTATGGAGCTTCTTGGAGAGTTGATGAGTTCAACAAGAAAAAATAAATCCTTAAAAGGAAAGCAACTAGAGGACTATGTTGATGCTATTGTAGAACATTTTATTAAAATCACAGAGCATCCGGCAGAAGGAGACCTGCTATTTTATCCAGAAAAACCGGGCGATGACTCATCTGAAAATGTTGTAAGAATCGTCAAGGAATGGCGGCGTTCGCAGGGGCTGCCTTTGTTTAAAGGCTCTAAGTGAAGCAGGTAATAAAATCATATATGGAACATCATCGTGTCTGGCTAACGCGATGATGTTAACAACATGAAATAATACTGCGGTGGGTCTTAAAGAAAAAGGTTCAAAAAATACTGAAATCTAATTACATCATTTTATCAATGTCCCGCTTTCACCGCACACTCGCTGGCTGGATATGTCAGTGACCAATAACGGCGACGGCGCACCTATCCCGGCGCATATTGCTGATAAATTACGCGGACGGGAGTTTAAGACCTTTGATGATTTCCGGGAAGCGCTGTGGCTGGAGATAAGCAAGGATCCGGAGTTGATGGCGCAGTTTAATGAGGATAATCAGGACAAACTAAGTCGGGGCCGTGCTCCTTTTTCTTTTAAAAGTGGGCACTATATTGGACCCAAAGAAATAGTTAAAAGATTTCAGATACACCATGCTACTGCAATTGAGCATGGTGGTAGTGTTTATGTTATTGATAACTTGAGGATTGTAACACCTCTGCTACATGATGAAATTCACTACAGGAGATAACTATGATTAGCTTTAGAGAGAAAATTGAGGATTATACAGAGGAGGATTTTCTTGAGTTACTGGGCGAGTTTAGAAATTCTACGAGACAAGATAAATCATTAAATGATGATGAAGTAGAAGATTATATTGACCGTCTGACCGATCATTTTATGGCGATCACTGCACACCCTGCTGGTAGCGATCTTATCTTCTATCCTGAATCACCAGAAGCGCGTGAGCCTGAAAACATCCTGAAAATCGTTAAAGAGTGGCGACGCTCACAGGGCCTCCCCTTGTTTAAGGATTCTAAATAAAAAAGGCAATAAATAATTTGTTAACATCATCGTGTGTGGCTGGCTAACGCGATGATGTTAACAACATGAAATAATACTGCGGTGGGTCTTAAAGAAAAAGGTCAAAAAATACTGAAATCTAATTACATCATTTTGTCAATGTCCCGCTTTCACCGCACACTGGCTGGCTGGATATGTCGGTGACCAATAACGGCGACGGCGCGCCCATCCCGGCGCATATTGCTGATAAATTACGCGGACGGGAGTTTAAAAATTTTGATAAATTCCGGGAGGCGCTGTGGCTGGAGGTGAGTCAGGATCCTGAGCTTAGGGAGCAGTTTATAAAAAGTAATCAAAATATTATCAGTAAAGGGTACACCCCATATGTTCCCGAAGAAGGTTATTATCACGGTCCTAATGAGATAGTAAAAAAATTCCAGATACATCATTTGGTCAAGATAGGGCAAGGAGGGGAAGTGTATGATATTGATAATTTGAGGGTTGTTACACCACGACTACACGATGAAATCCACTACAGGAGATAACTATATGATTAGCTTTAAAAAAAATATTGAGGATATTACAGAGGAGGAATTTTTTGAGCTTCTCGAGCAAATAATAAATGTAACGAGTAAAGATAAAACGTTAAAAGGAAAAGAATTAGAAAGGTATGTTGATGATATGGTGGATTATTTTATCAAAATAACCGAGCATCCAGCAAAGGGAGATCTAATTTTTTATCCAGAAAAACGGGGTGATGATGAACCTGAAAATATCCTGAAAATCGTCAAAGAATGGCGACGCTCTCAGGGATTACCTTTATTTAAAGATTCAAAGTGATCTCCAAAGCGCCTTGTTGCCAGTAAAAATAGGTAATATTAACGGATTGTTTTTTTATCATGCTTAGGCTCAAGGTCGCTGGCAAACGTTATACCGCAGAACAATGCCTGGCGGCGCTTCGCTTGCACAGGCCTACGGATGAGTAATAACGTTTTGATCGCGGATGGCGAATGATATGTTGATATTGATCCGTTTCCCAGTCCGGGTAAGGCGAAGCCCCCGCCTGGCAAAACAGTGCACAATAGCTACACCATGTCTGTCATTAACCGCTGATGCCCGGCGCGCCGGGCATCTCCTTAACGCTCGCGAAACGCTTCTGCTCTGGCGCGCAGGATTGGTTTCATCAGGTAAGCAAGGATGGTTTTCTTGCCGGTGATGATATCCACCGAGGCGACCATGCCGGGGATAATTAACAGCGGTTTGCTGTCGCTGCCGAGATGGTTTTTATCGGTGCGCAGCCGGATCACATAGTAACTTTTACCGTCTTTGTCGGTCACCGTATCCGGGCTGATCTGCTCAAGTTTGCCTTCCAGACCGCCATAAATGGTGTAGTCGTAAGCGGTAAATTTGACGATCGCCCGCTGACCCGGATGCAGAAAGGCAATATCCTGCGGGCGGATTTTGGTTTCAATCAGCAGCGTGTCATCCAGCGGCACAATCTCCACCAGGTCGTTGCCCGGCTGGATGACGCCGCCGATAGTATTCACTAACAGCTGCTGCACGATACCTCTTACAGGCGAGGTGACCAGCGTACGGTTAACCCGATCTTCAATCGCTTTGCCCGATGCTTCTGTCTTACTCAGATCGGTACGCGCTTCATTCAGTTGTGAAAGGGCATCGCTGCGATAGCGCCCCTGGGTTTCGGCAATTTTGCTCTGTATTTCCTTAATCGCCGCTTCTGCGCCGGGGATGGAGAGGGTGACGGAATCCAGCTGGCCGCGCGTGTCCACTTCAGAGCGCTGGAGCCTCAACACTTCTACTTTGGAAATCGCACCTTTCGCCACCAGCGGTACGGACATGGAGATTTCCTGCTGGAGCAGGCGCAGGCTGCTGCGGAACTGCGCCTGTTTCGCCTGATAGTCGAGCAAATCCTGCTTTTTCTGTACCAGTTGCTCGTTTAGCCCGGCAATTTCGTCCTGAATGCGTTTATTAACGCTGTTAAAGAGGTCGATTTCCCCCTGAGCGATGTCCGGTGCTTGTTTGACGATCTCCGGATTAAGCGTCAGCGTTTGCTGGCCGTTTAACTGTGCGTTAAGACGCTGAATACGTGCCTGCAACGACAGCCGGTCAGCTTCCGTTTCTCCGGCGTTGGATTTGAATCGGGTATCGTCCAGGCGCAGCAGCGGCGCGCCTGCCTGCACCACCTCCCCTTCGTGGACAAACACCTGCGCCACAATTCCACCTTCCAGGTTTTGCACCTTTTGCAGCCGGGAGGAGGGGATCGCGCGTCCTTCGCCGCGCGTGACTTCATCAATACTGGCAAGCGAGGCCCAGATAATCAGCGCCAGAAAAAAGGCAAAAATTGCCCATAGCGTAATACGCACCACGCGAGGCGAGTCATCCAGCAGCGCCTTATTCACCTCGCTGGTGGAGAACTGATTCGCTTTTTTAGCGCCGGAGAGCCAGTTCAGCAGACGGTTAGCGGTTCGCATGGATCTGTCCTTTTTTCAGCGCGCTCATTACGCTCTCTTTCGGTCCGTCGGCAATAATTTTACCGTTATCGAGAATAATCAGCCGATCGACCAGCGACAGCAGGGAGGCGCGATGCGTGACCAGCAGCAGCGTTTTTTGGCCGATTGCCGTCGTAAGCGCTTTCTTAATCAGATCTTCGCTGGTGTTGTCCATTGAACTGGTCGGTTCATCCATCAACAGCACGGGGGGATCGAGCAGCAGCGAGCGCGCAAGGGTTACCGCCTGGCGCTGACCGCCGGAAAGAGTCATCCCGCGCTCGCCCACCTGCATACTGTAACCAGACGGGTGACGGCGGGCGAACTCGTGGACGCCGCTGATTTGCGCCGCGCGCAGCATGGTTTCTTCATCGACATAGCTCGCACCGAATAACAGATTATCGCGCAACGTGCCGCTGAACAGATGTACATCCTGCGGCGCATAGCCGATGTTGTTTCGCAGATCGTGCACGTCAATTTGCCGGGCATCAATGCCGTCAATCAGCACGCTGCCCGCCTCCGGCTGGTAAAAACCGAGCAGCAGCTTTGCCAGCGAGCTTTTTCCCGATCCGCTGCGCCCGATAATCCCCACTTTTTCACCGGGCGCGATACTCAGTGACACATTGACCAGCGCGGCATTCTGGTTATCGGGATAGCTGAACGTGACGTCGCGCAGTTCAATCGCGCCGGAGAGCGTTTCACGTTTTAACGGCACCTCAACCTGCTCGCTTTCCTGTTCCAGGGACATCATGCGGTCAATGGTTGTTTTAGTCATACTGGCGCGCTGGTAGCGTGTCACCAGGCTGCAAAGGTGGCTGACCGGGATCATCGCGCGGCGGGTCAACAAATAGCAGGCAATCAGCCCGCCCATGCTCAGATTGCCACTGATAATGATATAGACCCCGGCCACCACGATTGACACGCCGCAGATCTGCTGCAGCCAGGTGGTAAAATTCACCGCCACATAAGAGAGGGACTTCACCCGCATCTCCAGCTTGCTGAGCTGGCCGATAATCTGCTCCCACTGGTACTGGCGGTCACTCTGGGCGTTATTGATCTTAATGGCATCCAGACCGCCCAGCGTTTCAATCAGCATCGCCTGGCGCTCATTGGCGAGCTTATAGGTTTTTTCGATAGTGGAAAGCAGCGGACGCTGAATAGCCCAGTTCACCAGCAGCGCGACGGGATACGCCAGCAGCGGAATAAATACCAGCGGGCCGCCAATGAGACCAATTACCAGCAGGATCAGCAGGGTAAAAGGCAGGTCAATCAGCGCGGTCAGCGTCAGCGATGAGAGAAAATCACGCAGCGACTGGAATTCCTGAAAATTCTGCGCGAAGCTGCCGACGCGTTTGGGGCGCGTCTTTATTTTCATTCCCAGAAGACGTTCAAACAGCGCGGCGGAAACAATCAAATCGGTCTTTTTGCCTGCCAGATCGAGGCAGATACTGCGTAAGATCTTGAGAATAAAATCAAACACAAACGCAATCGTGATACCGATTGCCAGCACCCACAGCGTAGCCGTGGCCTGATTGGGCACCACGCGATCGTAGACATTCATTACGAACAGCGGCGTCGACAGGGCGATAATATTAATAATAAAGCTGGCGACGACCGCATCCACATACAGAAAGCGGGAGAGCGATAACGTATCCCGGAACCAGTTCCTGGTGCGCGGGATCGTCGCGGTCGGCTGGGTATCATATTCATGCTCCGGCTGAATGAAAATCACCTTGCCTGCATAGTACTCCTCAAGCGTTTCGCGCGGCACGCGGATTTCGCCGCCTTCGGTTTCACTCGGCAGCAGACGCGCCTGTCCCTCCTCATCCCACCCGAGCAGTACGGCGGCGCGCTCGTGAGTTAACAGCACAATGGCCGGTAGCGAAAGCGCGGTTATCTTATCGAGCGAACGCTGGATCGCTCTGGCTTTCAGCCCGGCGCGCTGCGCCGCGCGGGGAAAGGTGCTGAGCGTCAGCGAGTGCGCCGACAGCGGCAGCCCGGCGCTGAGCATGGTGCGTGTTGCGATAATACCGTGCAGTTTACACATCACCATTAAACAATCTAACAGCGGATCATCATGATGCTGTCGCGGGTCATTTTTAAACGCGTTATCGACAGGAGATTCTGAGAGATCCTGGATATCGGGGTAAGCAGCCATAACCTGACCTTTATTACCGTTGGTGGATCCAACGCAGGCATAAGTAAAAACGGGTTATTTCCGCAGCCAGTACGTGAAATAACCCATCAGATCTTTTTAATATAAGATTTATTTAAGTTCCGGTAACTCGTTTTTTGACGTCTGCATATCATCGAGCGGCTGTGCGGCGGACGGCGGCTGGATATTCAGCGTTTTCAACAATAAACCCGTCCGGGCGCTAATACGGTAGGTATTAAACATCTCGGTAAACTGTAGCTCAACGTAGCGCCGCTGGGCGGTAAAAACTTCGTTTTCACTGTCCAGCATATCCAGCAGGGTACGATCGCCGAGGCTAAACTGTTCCTGATAAGCCGTACGCACGGTCATACTGCGATCCGCATACTCTTTGGCGATCGGCACCTGTTTCTCGGCGTTTTGCAGGGCGTTCCACGACAGACGCAGCTCTTCATTCAACTGGCGCAGGGCGTTATTGCGGACATCCTCTGCCTCTTTCATTTTATAGGCGTAGGAGGTGAGGGTGGCCTTATCGCTGCCGCCGTTATACAGGTTGTAGCGCATCCGCACCATCGCCTGCCACTCCTGGTCATGGCCGCGCGTGCCGTCGATGTTGTCATTCATTGTCCTGCCGACTTCCATGTTCACATCAGGATAAAAGCGTGATTTCTGGGCTTCATACTGCTGATGGGTCGCCTCGACGTCTGCTGCTGCCTGTTTTAACAGCGGGCTGTTTTCCAGCATGTCGCGTTTTGCTTCTTCCAGCGACGCGGGCACCGGGAACTTCATCGGCATGGTCAGATTGTCGGGTTCATTTCCGGTAACGCTTTGATAATTGGCCTTTGCATCTTCCAGATTGGTCTGCTCGGTCAACAGGTTGTTTCGCGCCTGCGCCAGACGGGCCTCTGCCTGCTCATAATCGGCCTGACGGCCAACGCCCTGCTCGGTACGCAGCCGGATCTGATCGAACACGCGTTCATGATTTTTCAGGTTCTCTTCTGCCAGAGCGACCATTTTCTGCCGCATCAGCACGCCAATATACGTTTGCACGGCGGTCAGCGCGGTAGTTTCGCTGGTATTCAGCACCGTCCAGGCACGTGAGTTTACCGTCGCTTTCTGGCGGGCAACCTCGCTGGTGGTGGCAAAACCGTTAAACAGGTTCTGGGTCAGCGTAATGCTGGATTCACTGCGGTTCAGATCGCGCTGATGATCGCCTGACGCGCGCGTGGTGGCGTTATCCGTCTGCTCCCAGCCGGTGCCAGCCTGTACATCCAGCGACGGCAGATAACCACCCTTCGCCGAACGCAGATCCTGATCCGCTGAGTAACGGCTATTGGACGATGAACTGACTTCCGGGTGCCAGGCCAGCGTATCTTTAATTGCTTTTTCGAGCGTCGTGGCATGTGCCGCGCTCAGCGTCAGCAGCGAAAGGGATAGCCCTGATAATAATTGGCTGCGATATTTCATAGGTCGTCCTTTGCTAACGATCATTTCCCTGAGCAGAGGCTTTTGTCCGTCAGAGATGATGTCTTCAGATAATTAACTTTTCATTCCCCGTTCTGATAAAACAGGGAGGATTTATGCCCAGGCTCCTGCATGAATGCCGTTATCCTCTCCGGGCCGGTGGGATAACGACGGATACGTTTAACCGTGCAGTTCTTCCGGTTTCGCGATCAGGTTTTCGACCAGCGACTCGTCGACAGCATGATAGCTTTCGGCGGGGGTAGCATCAGGCACCGCTGGCGTATTGGCTTCCACACCCGCACTGTGATCTGTCGCTGGCCCCGGCTCGATCGTCGGGATCAGGCTGGTGAGATCTTTGCCGTCATCCGCATCGCTGACGACATCGCTGAGCTGGATCGGACCGTCCGTTGTCAGGATCGAGGCGACACCGTGATCGGCTTCAGCGTGATCGACTGTCGCCGTCTGAGCATGCTCTGGTGTAGTGGCGCGATCGTCCTGACTGTCATCCAGTAGATTGCTGAGCGAGGTATCCTCTGGCGTCGCAGGACGAGTATCCGCTTCAGTGACCGTGGCGCTGCCCGGCTCCTGACTCAGATGCAGTTCGCTATCATCAATAAGTCCGGCGGTCTGGTGATCTTCATCAGGCGTTACTGTCTCGTGTTGCGTGACTTCGTGACTGTCACTTTGCGTGTCCGCCTGGCGGCTGTGATCGTCCGTTTGCTCGTGGGCATCAGTATGATCGTGTGACGTATCAGCACTGTCTTCATGCGACATTATCAACGTATGGGCGGTCGCATCACTATGATGCTCATCGGCGGTCACTGCCGAATCGCTGTTATCATAATGGGTGCCGTTTTCACCATTTATGGTGAATTCAGTTTGATGATGATCGGCTACGGTAGAGTCAACGCCCAGCGTGATATCGCCCAGCTTGCTCTGGCCCTCCGGCAAATCCACCGTCAACTGACCATCAAACGTCGAACCGTTCAGCGTCAGGGTATAGACGCCCTGATCCCAGCTCACCGCACTATGATTACCGGTAAATGTTGCGCCTTCCGGAATACCTGTGAGGGTAATCTGGGTGAGATGGGCATCCGTAATATCGCTGGCCAACGCCAGATGAATATCCACGGTAATATGCTGAACCGTGGTGGTGGTCACCGTCGTCGTCGTGGTCCCCGACGACGAGGTTGTACCGTTGCCAAAAATCACGCCTTCAATATGGTTGGCGTTTTCATACAGCCCTTTACCGGTCGTTTTATCGGTAATTTTCAGGCCGTCATAAGTATTATTCTGCGAACTGGCATTATTATTCGAGCTATAGCTAACGTTGTAATTCTCGCTATTTCCCGACACAAAAATATAGTCTTTTCCGGCATCGCCCTGCGCAACGCCGCCATTACCGGTAATGCCCTTCAGATCCCGGAACTGCGCCTGGCCCGGCTGCCAGTCACCCTGCTGGTAATAGCCGCCAGTATGACCGCTGACGACGAAAATATCGCTATAGCCTTTGGCAGCGTCATCCGTGTTCGCATTACTGGACTGATCGTAATATTTAATCTGCGAAGCATTATCGTGCGCTGGCACGCTATCGCCCGCGATTTTGCCATCCGGACTGGTCGGAGTTAGCCATACCCGAACGTTTGAGCCGATGGCAACAATCTTGCCATCCTGAATATCGAACCCGTTGGGATCCTTGCTGCCACCATTGATATGGATGACTTCACTACCCGTTTGTACCGTATTTTGGGCAACGTCGACTTTGACGTCGAGATCGGTGTGGGAGTCGGCGTCTGCGTCGGCGTCTGCGTCTGCGTCGGCATCGGCATCGGCATCAGCGTCTGCGTCGGCATCGGCGTCTGCGTCGGCATCCGTATCGGAATCAGCGTCAGAGTCGGCGTCTGCGTCGGCATCAGCGTCTGCGTCTGCGTCGGCATCAGCGTCGGCGTCTGCATCTGCGTCGGCATCGGCATCGGCATCGGCATCGGCATCGGCATCCGCGTCTGCGTCGGCATCAGCGTCTGCGTCGGCATCAGCGTCAGAGTCTGCATCTGCATCTGCATCAGAGTCGGCGTCTGCATCAGCGTCTGCGTCTGCGTCTGCGTCGGCATCCGCATCAGCGTCTGCATCCGCATCGGAATCAGCATCTGCATCTGCGTCGGCATCAGCGTCTGCGTCGGCATCAGCGTCTGCGTCGGCATCCGCATCAGCATCAGCATCGGAATCAGCGTCAGAGTCGGCGTCGGCATCAGCGTCTGAGTCTGCATCGGCGTCTGCGTCGGCATCAGCATCTGAGTCTGCATCTGCATCAGCGTCAGCATCGGCGTCTGCGTCGGCGTCGGCGTCTGCGTCGGCGTCTGCGTCGGCATCAGCGTCTGCGTCGGCATCAGCGTCAGCGTCTGCGTCTGCGTCGGCGTCTGCATCTGAGTCGGCGTCGGCATCCGCATCAGCGTCTGCGTCGGCATCAGCATCCGCGTCTGCGTCGGCATCAGCGTCTGCATCTGCGTCAGAATCAGAGTCTGCATCTGCATCTGCATCAGCGTCAGCATCGGCGTCTGCGTCGGCGTCTGCGTCGGCATCAGCGTCTGCGTCGGCATCAGCGTCTGCGTCGGCATCAGCGTCTGCGTCTGCGTCTGCGTCGGCGTCTGCATCTGAGTCGGCGTCGGCGTCGGCATCCGCATCCGCATCAGCGTCTGCATCTGCGTCAGAATCAGAGTCTGCATCTGCATCTGCATCAGCGTCAGCATCTGCATCAGAGTCGGCGTCTGCATCAGAGTCGGCGTCTGCATCCGCGTCTGCGTCGGCGTCTGCATCTGAGTCGGCGTCGGCATCTGAGTCGGCGTCGGCATCGGCATCCGCATCCGAGTCTGCATCAGCATCAGCATCAGCATCGGCGTCAGCATCGGCATCGGCATCCGCGTCCGCATCTGCGTCCGCATCGGCGTCTGCGTCGGCGTCTGCATCTGAATCGGCGTCAGCATCGGCATCGGCATCCGCGTCCGCATCTGCGTCGGCATCAGCATCAGAGTCGGCGTCTGCATCAGAGTCGGCATCCGCGTCCGCATCCGCATCTGAGTCTGCATCGGCATCAGCATCAGCGTCCGCATCTGCGTCAGAATCAGAGTCTGCATCTGCATCTGCGTCAGAATCAGAGTCTGCATCTGCGTCCGCATCAGCATCAGAGTCGGCGTCGGCATCAGCATCAGCGTCCGCATCGGCGTCTGCGTCGGCATCAGCATCAGAGTCGGCGTCTGCATCCGCGTCCGCATCCGCATCTGAGTCTGCATCGGCATCTGAGTCGGCGTCTGCGTCGGCATCAGCATCTGAGTCTGCATCTGCATCAGCGTCTGCATCTGAGTCCGCATCCGCATCCGCATCTGCATCCGTATCAGCGTCTGCATCGGCATCAGCATCAGAGTCGGCGTCTGCATCTGCGTCAGAATCGGAGTCTGCATCTGCATCCGCATCAGCGTCTGCATCGGCATCCGCGTCCGCATCTGAGTCAGCATCGGCATCAGCGTCAGCATCGGCGTCGGCGTCGGCGTCGGCGTCCGCATCGGCATCAGCATCAGCGTCCGCATCCGCATCCGCATCTGAGTCTGCATCGGCATCAGCGTCGGCATCCGCATCAGCGTCTGCGTCGGCATCAGCGTCCGCATCAGAGTCTGCATCTGCATCGGCATCAGCATCCGCATCCGCATCTGAGTCTGCATCGGCATCAGCATCCGCATCCGCATCTGAGTCTGCATCGGCATCAGCGTCAGCATCGGCGTCCGCATCTGCATCTGCATCTGCGTCAGAATCGGAGTCTGCATCTGCATCTGCATCTGCATCTGCATCTGCATCCGCATCAGCGTCGGCGTCTGCGTCTGCATCGGCGTCGGCATCAGAGTCGGCATCCGCATCCGCATCCGCATCGGAATCAGCGTCAGAGTCTGCGTCGGCATCAGCATCCGCATCGGCATCAGCGTCTGCGTCGGCATCGGCATCGGCATCAGCGTCTGAATCGGCATCTGCGTCTGCGTCTGCATCTGAATCGGCATCAGCGTCAGCATCGGCATCCGCGTCCGCATCAGCATCGGCATCTGCGTCAGAATCAGAGTCTGCATCCGCATCCGCATCCGCATCCGCATCTGAGTCTGCATCGGCGTCTGCGTCGGCATCCGCATCAGCGTCCGCATCCGCGTCCGCATCGGCATCAGCGTCTGCGTCTGCGTCTGCATCTGAATCGGCATCAGAGTCTGCATCTGCGTCGGCATCAGCGTCCGCATCTGAGTCTGCATCGGCATCAGCGTCGGCATCCGCATCCGCATCAGCGTCCGCATCGGCGTCTGCGTCGGCATCCGCATCCGCGTCCGCATCAGCATCGGCATCAGCGTCTGCGTCGGCATCGGCATCGGCATCAGCATCCGCATCAGCGTCCGCATCGGCGTCTGCGTCGGCATCAGCGTCCGCATCTGAGTCGGCATCGGCATCGGCGTCTGCATCAGAGTCGGCATCGGCATCGGCGTCGGCGTCTGCATCAGAGTCGGCATCGGCGTCCGCATCCGCATCTGCGTCAGAATCAGAGTCTGCATCTGCATCTGCATCTGCATCTGCATCTGCGTCGGCATCAGCATCAGAGTCGGCGTCTGCATCAGAGTCGGCGTCTGAGTCGGCATCCGCGTCCGCATCCGCATCTGAGTCTGCATCGGCATCAGCGTCGGCATCAGCATCAGCGTCCGCATCTGAGTCTGCATCGGCATCGGCGTCGGCGTCTGCATCAGAGTCGGCATCGGCATCGGCATCAGAGTCGGCATCTGCATCAGAGTCGGCATCAGCATCAGAGTCGGCATCTGCATCTGCGTCAGAATCAGAGTCTGCATCGGCATCGGCATCAGCATCCGCATCCGCATCTCCATCATCCGTATCCAGCAGCGTTAGCTCTTCTGGCGGCGTACCATCAGGAAAATCAAGGCCGACGGTGGGGTAACCGGCAGTGGGATCGACGATCTCAGCAGTGAGATCGAGGACAACATGCGTATGGGAACCGCCGCCGCTTCCGCCGGTGATGGGGGTATTGTTATCTGTTTGTGGACCTGCGGCAGGGGCTTCGAGCGTTTGTGTCGGGTCCTGACCGTCGGCAATGGCTTGCTGGAGAGCCGCAATGTCTGTTTGCTGATCGGTGACAGAGTGGGTGGAAACGGCTTGACCATTCCAGGTGGTGTCGCGGCCGAGATCGAGGGTTTTACCTCCGTCCAGAGTAATGCTGACGGCTCCAGATACGCCTGTCTGTACCTGTTCACCCTCAACAAGGCGATCGCCTTCGACCAGTAAACGTTTGCTCCCGTCAGGAGCGATCGCGAATACTTGTCCGATTACGGATTTGATGATCCCCGCCACGCTACTCATCTCACTTTCCCCTATAACTTGCCGTTCACCAATCATTCCGTTTGGTTTTTGAGCATACAATACCAAAAGGTCACTAATTAAGCATGGCTAATATCTTACGTTATTCAAAAAAAGTAACACTTCTATAACTGATTTTTTTTGATTCAAGTAAAGTTTTGCTTAAGTTGTTAACCGGGTGGGGAAAAATAAGAGGGATTGATTGAAGGTATTGTAAATTTCTGTTAGCAGGCTAAGGAAAAGCTTATGCAGCATAAGCTTTTTTAACCTGTTTACGATAATGAGAATGTAGTAGTGCTAAATTAACCCTTCATCTTCATCGGCGATCAAGCCTTCCAGACCGCTTAATGTTCGACGCGCCTGCGCCCGGTTAACGAGTTTTACTTGTGCGGCTGGCGGCAGGTCGGTAATGCTGATGATGCCTTTACTCATCAGCACTTCGATCAGGTCTTCCAGTACACGGACCATCTCAAGATCGCTTTGCTGCAACTGTAATAACGTTGCCGCTCTGGCTTCCTGCTTTTTGTACCACTGACCGAGTTCGGAAGTGAGGTCGGCGCTCTGCTCCGTCATCCCGATAAAAGGCTCATCCTCAACCCGGATGACACGACCCTCGGTATCGCGCTCGATATAGTGCATGGTTAATCTCCTTGATTAGCGGGTTAAGGTGCTGGCATCGGCAAAGTAGCGGCCCATGGCACCATAAAGCCCCATTTTCTCCAGCACGGTGAGTTCGCCCTCAGTCTCAACCCGCTCGGCAATCAGCGGCAGGTTAATTTGACGGGTGGCCCAATAAATAGCTTCAATAAAAAGTTTCTTATCCGCTTCGGTATCAATATTACGGATATAGCTGCCGTCCACTTTGATCCACGCCAGTCCCCATTGCGGCAGGTTACCGACGAGGTGAAAGCGTCCACCAAAGTGCTGGAGACCCAGGCGACAGCCGGTCTCGCGCAGCTTCTTCATCAGGATGTTGACGCGCTCGGGATCCGGCAGTTCGTTCTCATCCAGTTCGAGCGTCAGGCGAGCGGCGAGATGCGGTGCCTGTTTGAGAGGGTGTAGCAGGGCGTTCAGGCTCGCATCGTCCGCCACGCTTTCACCGCTGATGCTCAGCGCCAGATAATCGTCGTTTTTCTCCATTACGCGCAGCGTCTGCTTCAGCATAACCAGATCCATACGGCGGCCCAGCGCCAGACGGTGGATCCACGGCATAAACCGGCCTGCTGCGATCATCTCGCCATCCGGCATTTTAATGCGGGCGAGGATCTTGTGATGGATAGCAATGCGCTGATGGTTGCACTCATAAACCGGCTGGGCAAACAGTTCGAACGACTCGTTTTGCAGGACCGACGTCAGACGTGTATGCCAGACATGGTGATCGTCTTCCGGCTCCGCGTCGGCTGTCGCCAGCGAATTGCCATTGTGGGTGGCGAAGTAACGCATCTCAGTCTCGGCCATCGCCAGTACCTGATCGGCCTGAGAAAGCACAACCTGCGGGGTATTGCCATAGTGAAAAGGCACATGGGCAAAATGCGCAACGGGCGTGACATCGCTCAGTCCGGTTTCATGCAGCGCCTTAAGCTGAGTGCTAAGCATGTTGACCAGCGTCTCCATCTCCTGCGGCAATATGCCCGGCACGATAAGGGCGAATTCACCGCCCCGCACGCGGGCCAGCAGGCTGCCCGCGTGGAAAAAACGCTGCTGGATCTCCATCAGAAGGTGGGCGATAGCCTGCAGGAGTTCATCGGTCCTGGCTCCGCCAGTCCGCTGGTTGAGACCTGCCAGATCCTGAACGCGCAGCAGGATCAGGTGCCCGGAGGCTTTCTCCTCATCGCTCAACCGTGACTGTAAGTGGATGTCAAAGGCCCGGCGGTTGCTGACGCCAGTGAGCGGATCGTGGTACGCCTCCTGGCGCAGGGTCTCCGTGCGCTGGGCCTGCTCGCGGAAAAGCGCCTGAAGCTGAGTGACCATCATGTTCATGGCGTCAACCACCCGACGCAGCTCGGGCGTTTTGGGCAGTGCAGATAAGTTGAGAAACTCCCGGCGGCTGATGGCAATCGCCTGTCCGACAATGTAGTTCAGCGGACGCAGGCGGCGACGCAATAACAGGATCATGCCCAGTACACACAGTGTGCTACAGCCGATCAGCCACAGAAAGCTGGCGATGGTGCTGTTCCACAGGCGGGCCAGCGCAAACATCGGGTGGCTGACCACTTCAACGCGTGCCGCCTGGGTCCAGCCACGCATCACAATGGCGTCACCCATTCCCGGATTCAGCGCCACCAGCTTCACAAACCACTGGGGTACGCTGGCGCTCTGCGGGGTGTCGCTGCGCTCGATAATCGCTTTGCCGGTTTTAACGTCGATGACCCGGATACTGTAGAAGTAGCCGCTGTCAAAAATAGAATTGACCATCAGTTCGGTCATAGTCGGATCGTCGATATGCGTAGTTAACGACAATCCCAGCGCGGTGGCAGCGTCCTGCGCATGTGCGCTGAGCTGGTTACGATATTGATCGCGCGAACTCTCCAGCGTCACTACAAAGTTGCCGCAGAAAAGAATAAACGTAAACAGACATATACCAATTAGTAGCTGTTTATAAAGTGACATGGCTACTTCCTATTCATTAAGTTCAAATCCTTCTGCACGCATTCTGGTGAGAAGATCCTGCCAGCGGGAAAGACGTTTGCTGTCACCTACACGTTTATTTCCGCCAGCCTGCGGAAGCCATAATCCTTCACCGTTAAAGGCATATACGGGAAGCAGATCGGTTCGCTGAGTGGCGGGTAAAATAGCCGTTTTCAGGTTATCAAGCACAAGCGGGATCGCATCCGGTGTGGAATACCAGGTGACGACCATATGCGCCTGATTTAGCGTTAACGCTTTAACATAAGTAATACGTAGCTGGTTAGCAGGAACCCCCATTTCACGTAATGTGAAATACTTCGCGATCGCGTAGTCCTCGCAATCTCCTGCGCCTTTGCGTAAAAACTCAATGGGTGTGGCCCAATAATCCTGTTGATGCCAGACTACACTATCATCGCGAAAATCCATCCGCGAATTAAAGAACTGATTAACCAGCATTAATTTCTGCTGCACGCTGGCAGGCGGCGGATTTTTTAGCAGCGCGGCCCATTCGTTAATACGCTGCTGCGCCGCCGGAGACGCCGGGCCATAAAGATCGCGGGTGCGAAGCGTAATCGCATTAAAATCCCAGCCCGCACCAAGCCCACACGAAACGATAAGCAGCGTCACTACCCAGAACGATAACCATCGTCGCCGGAAAGGGGCAGGCTGAATACCAACGTGGCATCGGTTCATCGATCTTTTTCTGGGCAGGCGAGTCAGCGAGTATAGTCTGGCTCTGCCGCTTCGTTCAATGTCGGCGAACCGCTGCGGTGATAGTTGTGATACGCCACGTAGCCGGAAAGGTAATGTTCGACATCGTCTATTCTGACGCGATAGCTATGGTGGCGAATAAAAAAACTGCCGACAATGCGCGACGGATTTTTAAAAAACATCGCCAGTTCCGGCCAGAAAAAGCCGTTTGCCAGATAGCGCGCGCGTATTTCCAGAGCCTCATAAAACGCTGTTAACGGAAAACCCTTCAGTAAATGCTTATGCTCTGAATCCGCAAGACGCGTCAGCATTCGCGAGGCCGCCATCATTAATTCCAGCAAGGTGGGATAGGTGGTAATACGGTGGCGTACGAAATCCAGATGATCGCGCACGTTATCCAGGCCGAACTGGTAATAGCGTTCCAGAGGACGATAAAGTGTCAGTTCATTAATGCAGTAGCTCAGCCAGTGATCGTGCGCCTGCCAGTGCTTCTGCTCAATAAAATAATCAACTGCCCGCTCTACCATCGCCAGCCAGCGAGGTTCCCGGGTCAATCCGTACAGGCGCATTAAGGCAAAGGCCGCTTCGCCGTCGTAATAAATAATCCGGTGTTCCGCTTTGACAGACAGGTCGGCAGCATGCAGGACGTGGACAAAACCGCCGGTCTGCGGATTTTGCATCGCGGCAATGCCGTTTGCCAGCCGGTGCATCTGCGCCAGAAAACGCGTGTCGCCGGTCAAGTCGGTATACTTGGTCATCGCCAGAATCGTCACCGCATTGCCACCCAGCTTGATTTCATCGCCGGTATCCACCAGAAAATCTGCTTCACTACCGTCCGGCAGGGTAAAGGTTTTAATTAAGCGGGTAGAGAGATCGTCCAGCGCCCGGATGATGGCGGCAAGATGCGCGGGATTGCGCGTTTCTTCCCAGCCTTCCAGCAGCGCATACGTCGAACTGGCGTGGCGCAACGTGTTGTAGGTGGGAATGGGGCGATCGAAGCAGGGAAACCAGCCGTAATCATAACATCCTGATTTTTTTACCTGACGCGCCAGATAGTCGGTGCTGCTGTGGATCATCTGCTCCAGCGTCTTCTCCTGCCAGTCGGGAAGCTGACGATAACCGGCGTTTTTACCTGCTGATTCAATGGGGTAAGTTTTTGTACCGTCCGTGAATACCGCGCGGGTGGTAAAGCGCCAGAGTAGCTGGTCGGCTTCCTCAGGCCAGTGCAGTTCGTGGTTAAAACGACGACGTGAAAATGAGGCCAGATTAACGGCGTTTGGCGTTGCGACGCCCTCTGTTCCCTGATACATCAGCGCCCCGGCAGCTATTTCCTGCTCGAGAATGGCGTGGGTAAAAGACGGATCAAAACTTAACCCGAAACGAAAGTAATTACGTTTCGTTTTGCTGAGTTTGTTTTGTAACGTCTCCCAACGCAGCGCCTCAATACTATTAACGCAATCCACACGCAGCCAGACAGGCTCGTTTGTCTGCCGTTTTTGCCAACGCTGAAGCGCCTGCGCACCGTTCTGCCAGGCCAAATCAAAGTTCGCACCCCGCGCGATATGTGTATGCGCACGCGCTTTGCCATCGCTGACGCTGAAAAAAATGACGTACGCCGGGTAAGGATCGGGAAGCGCCGCAATGTTCAGTTTTTCAGCGGCTGGGCGAATGCGCGCCAATAAATGACTCAATGACATTTCAACTCCTGGCATTCCGTGCGAGAACCTTTGATTTTGCCGGAAGTTATAACACACATTAATATATTGAAATATGACTGCCCGCAATATTCGGCGATGACAGGCTCTCGCCAGCGCAGAGAGAAACGGTTATTCTGTCAGTAATTATTCACAGCATTTATATATTAAAGTGCGGTGCCGGGACGTGAGTAAAGAGGATTAGCCGTGGGCGAACACGATATATCGGGTAATGCAGAGAGCGTTTCTGCGTTCTGGACAGCCAATGATGTTGTACTGGCGACCTCAGGTACCTGGGTACGTCATCCCCCCGCAGACTGGGCAGCAACCGGAGTTTCAATTTTTGCGCCCGCCATCCTGCCTGGTAATATGGCTATAGTCCGTTCAGCGACGGATAATTGCGGCATGCTGGCAAGCGTGGTTGCCAGAATGGCCACGCCGCCATCCTGCATTATCACTACCGATCCTCAGTCGATTAAAATGGAGCATATTCCGCTTCTTCAGGTCGCTGACGGTACGGAAGCCCTGCTGGCGATGGGCCGCTATGCGCGTAACAAGATGAGCGGCAATGTGATTGGCGTTACCGGTAGCGCGGGCAAAACGACCACGGTGGCTATGCTGGCCGCCGCGCTGTCAGCATGGGGGCCGGTGGGGCAAAGTCGGCTTACGGCTAACCTCCCACGCGGCGTGGCCTGGAACCTGGCGTCTATTCCGTGGGATACGCCAAATGTGGTCATCGAGATGGCCATTGGCCGCATGGGCGTCAGCTCGCGCATGGCGCGGCCAAAAGTAGCGATCTTCACGAATATTCAGCCAGCGCATCTTGGAGAAAAACACACGTTGCGGGATGTGGCCTTAACCAAGAGCGCCATATTCCAGGGCATGACGGCAGGTGATATCGCCATTCTGAACCGCGATATGGCGGAGTGGGAAACGGTCCTTGAGAAGGCATTAAGCCGCAAGCTTAGGGTGCTAACCTACGGCTATCATCCTGAGAGCGACAGCCGGTTACTTCATTATAATGCTGCGGGAAATCAGGTGGCGGCACAGATTAACGGACAAACGTTAAACTATTCATTGTCGGCAGCCGGACAGCATATGGCTATAAATAGCCTTGCAGCGCTCACCGCCGTCGCGGCACTGAATTATCCTCTGGAACCCGCGATTGAAAAAATAATCTCTTTTATGCCGCTGGCCGGACGGGGAAGGGAAGTTACAGCTGAAGTTAGCGGTTGTGTTTTCACCATAATTGATGATGCCTATAATGCCAATCCCGGTTCAATGCAGGCCGCGCTGGAGAACCTGAGTGAAAAGCCGCTGGCAGGCCGCAGGATAGCGATACTGGATGAGATGGCGGATTTGGGCACGGACGCAGTGAGTTATCATACCGGGCTTGCGGAGAAGGTTAATCGCAGTAATATCGATCGTGTTTATCTTATCGGCGAACATTACGCGGAATGCTGGCAGGCGCTGGATGAAAATAAAAAAGGACGCTTTTTTTCGACTGTCGATGAAATAAAAGCGGAGTTATTAACTCTGATCCAGCCGGGTGATACCGTATTGTTTAAAGGTTCGCACAGCGCGAATACGCATCAATTAGTGGAATGGATGATGGCGAGAAATGAGAAACGCTGACTAATAATAAACCGGACGTATAGTCCGGTTTATTATGACGATTATTGTTTTGCGAAACCCGAAAACTCCTGCTTTGCTTTCTCAAGCTGTTGCTGGAACTGCGGATTGGAGTGAAGTGTCGCCACAATCGCGGAACCGACAATACGTGCCGCATCAACATCACTTTGCCAGTGATAACCGCAGATCACCCGGCTCTGCCCTAACTCATAACCGCGCTTCAAAATCTTGTCCTGATCGGGCGGATTAATTTCTGTCAGCACCAGCGCCGTTGCCCAGCCAATCGACGTATGTCCGGAGGGATAAGAGCCGTTCGTCGATAATTTTTCCTGATCTTTGGTATTACAGGTCGGGACGCCATAAAAGGCGAACGGTCTGATGCGCATATATTTTTCTTTCGCGCCACGGGTCGCCAAATCGCCCGCATCTTCAATCATATTAGTTAATAGCTTATAGATCTCCGGTGAGTCTTTTTGGGTAATAGGATGCCCAAACGCTTCCGAAAACGCGTTAGCAACGCCGCCAGCAGCAAGATCGGCATCCGCCGCTGCCTGCTTTCCGCGCTCGGTATTACGCAGCAGACGGCCTTTTTCATACATCGCCTGATCGTTCAGAAACTGAATACTGCCCGCTTCCGGCGGCGGCGGTAAAAGTGCCAGGCTATTAATCGCCTGATCGTTTTTCAGATAATATAAGTCAGGTTTGGTGGTAGCATCGTCGCCCGGTGAGGATAATGCGAAAACGTTAAAAGATAATAACGAAAGTCCCAGTGGTAATAATAATTTTTTCATAATAGCCCTTTGCATTTTGTCGTTTTATCAGCTGGTCTAGTGTAGCTTTTTTGGCAAAATGAGCTGTGACTATGGTCTCAATTGAAACAAAACTGTAACAATTAAAAAGATAGTTAACTCATTATTCCATAACGATGAAATGCGAAATTAACCATCGCAAACCAGGTTTGTACTGGAGAATAACCTTAACAGGCGATTTCTAATGCGCTCAGCGCCGCCAGCAGCGAATCTACCTTGGGGAGTAATTGTTTGCGGCGCGGCCAGACCACGGACAGCGGCAGTCCGTCGGGTTGCTGCTCCGGCAGAATAATTTCCAGCATCCCGCGTGAAAGCGGCTCACGAATCAGCCACGATGGCATCTGCGCTACGCCGAGGCCAGCACAGAGCGCCTGCACCTGCGCATCCACGTCTCCCAGCGCCATACAATACGGAACCGTGCGCCAGTGGGGGTGACCATCTGCGGTTGTAAACAGCCACGGTTTAGTGCTGCCATCGGCACGCTCATAGAGGATGGCCCGATGCTGCAATAACTCACTTTCACTGGTCGGGCGGCCAGTACGATCAAGATACTCAGGGGTCGCGCAAAAGACCATGCGCTCGCGGCCCATTTGTCGGCTACCCAGCGACGCAGGCAGATCCGCCGGGCCGCCTATCCGCACGGCCACATCAATCCCTTCGTCAAACAGATCGATAAAGCGATCGGAGAACGTCACGCTGAGTTCAACGTCAGGATGCTGCTGGCAAAAAGGAATGAGTAACGGCATCACCCCCAGACGTCCGTAAGTGCTGGGAACGGCTAACCGCAACCTTCCTGATGGAATGGTGCGCTGGGCTTTCAGGATCGCTTCCGCTTCTGCAAGTTCGTCCATAATACGCAGGCACGTCTGGTAATACGCTTTTCCCGCATCGGTCAGTTTCAACGTCCGTGTTGTCCGCTCCAGCAGGCGCGATCCCAGCCTGTCTTCCAGACGCGCAACGCTTTTACTGACGGCCGAACTGGTGAGATACAAGCGCTCTGCCGCAGCCGTAAAGCTTCCACTCTCAACGCTCACCACAAAAGGAACGATATCTTTTAGCCGCTGGTCACGCATCATTAATGAACTCAGGTTGAAAATGTCATGAATTTATAGACGAGATAAGAATTAAATTCTCCTCTACCCTGAACAATATCGCAATCTCAGGAGAACTAACATGCAAAAGCAGGCGCTTATTGTGGGCATTAGCGGAGTGATTGGCCGTGCGCTGGCCGAGAAATTACAGAGCGAAGGCTGGCAGGTTACGGGGCTATCGCGTGGTCGCGGTGCGATCCCCCAGGGTTGCCGCAGCCTGACCGCAGATCTCACGGATGCCAGTGCGCTTCGTGAGGTACTGTCGGCAGAAAAACCGGATGCCGTATTCTTCAGCGTCTGGTCACGGCAGGAAAATGAGAAGGAGAATATTCGCGTCAACGGTGGGATGGTGCGTAATGTTATTGAGGCGCTGGGCGATCGGCTAAAGGGGGCGCATGTGGCGCTGGTGACCGGCCTGAAGCATTATCTCGGTCCCTTCGACGCTTACGGCAAAGGGGATGTGCCGGTAACGCCATTTCGTGAAGAGCAGGGCCGCCAACCCGTCGATAACTTCTACTATGCCCAGGAAGATGAAGTTTTTGCCGGGGCGGAAAAATACGGCTACACATGGAGCGTACATCGCCCGCACACCATCATTGGTTATGCCATTGGCAACGCGATGAACATGGGGCAGACGCTGGCGGTCTACGCCACGCTGTGCCGTGAAAAAGGCTGGCCCTTTATCTTCCCCGGTTCCCCGGAGCAGTGGAACGGTCTGGTCGATATGACGGATGCGGGCCTGCTGGCGGAGCAGTTGCTGTGGGCGGCAACATCAGACGCAGCGGCTAATCAGGATTTCAATACGGTTAACGGTGACGTGTTCCGCTGGAACTGGTTATGGCCGCAACTGGCCGCGTACTTTGGTATTGAAGCCGCAGACTATCCGGCGCAGATGATGCCGCTGGACGAGCGCATGCAGGAAGCGGCTGAGATGTGGCGCGAGATAGCGGCGCGTTATCAACTACGCGAGGCGGATATCACTAAGCTGGCGTCCTGGTGGCACACCGACGCGGATTTAGGCCGTCCTATGGAAGCGTTCACGGATATGAGCAAGAGCCGCAAGGCGGGATTTACGGGCTATCGGTCGACGGTCGATTCGTTTATTCAGCTGTTTGATAAGCTGAAAGAAGAGAAGGTGATCCCGGGATAATGTGAGGCGGCCTGCTGCAGGCAAGGCGGGCCGCAACAGCGAAAAGGATCACAGCGTATCACCGTAATAGATTTGGTATCCCAGGTTTACAGTGTTACGCGTTTCTTTCCCTGCCAGGCGTTTAATTAAAATTTCCGTCGCCACGCTGCCCATTTCATAGCGTGGCGTGATGACGCTGGCCATTTTTTGCAGCCGGGCGCGCCCCATTTCCAGACCGTGAAAACCGGCAATAGCGACCTGTTCAGGCACGCTAATTTGTTGCGCCTCGCATTCCAGAAGCACGCCAACCGCCAGATCGTCGTTAGTGCAGAAAATGGCATTAATATCCGGCCTGTCCTGTTGGGTTTTTAAGAATAACTGCCGCCCGAGCGCGATGGATGAAATTGCGTTCGGAACAACGTGGTACGGTTTTAATCCTTGCTGGCTCAGCGTCCGCTCAACTCCGCGAAAACGGCTGACGTCACGCGGATCGTCCATCGATCCCAGAAAGGCCACCGAGCGTTTTCCAGCCTCAAGGAACGCCTGCGTCATCTCCGAGGCCGCTTTTTCATTATCGATACCCACCTGAATATCCAGACAATGTTCGGTAATGTCCATCAGCTCAGCCACAGGAATACCGCTGGAACGGACATATTGTACCATTCGATCAGTGTGTTTTTTTCCGGTCAGGATCAGAGCGTCAATATTGTAGGAAAGTAAATTCAGTACTTCGCGCTCTTCACGTTCACTATCGTACTCATAGTTGGCGATCAGCGTCTGGTACTGGTGTGCAGATGTTACCGACTCGATCCCGGCCAGCACATCAGCAAAGATCTGGTTACGGAACGAGGGGATCAGCACACCAATCGTTTTGCTACGCGCATTCAGGAGGATTTCCGGCGCGCGATTGGGGATATAGTTATTTTCTTCCATGATTTTCGAAATCAGCTCACGGCTTCGCTGCGAGACCTGATTAGGATCGCGTAGATAACGGCTGACCGTCATCTTGTTGAGCCCGGCCAGCGTAGCGATATCCTGTAGCGTCATCCGGTTGTTTTTCATGGCGTTCTCTGCGAAACACGGTGTAATGAATTCGCAGAGAACCTTATCACAGCCAGTCATTGACTGCATCCTGTCCGGGCTGATTAGCTAAGCGCATTATCTGCACGTAATGTCGGGGCTGAAGACGCGTGGTTGGCCCGGACGTAGTACATCAATACCACGGATGCCAGCAGCGCAATCGCCATAAAGGTATATGACACGCCCGGTCCGCCGGTGAGGCCGTTCAGATAGCCAACCAGCCATGCGCCAAGGAAAGCGCCTAACGCGCCAAAGCTGTTGATCAATCCCATTGATACGCCTGCCACATTACGCGGCAGCAACTCCGGTATTAATGCGAAGAACGGTCCGTAAGGCGCGTACATACAGGCCGCGGCAACCACCAGCAGGGCATAGGAGAGCCAGAAGGCATTGCTTCCCAGCATCCACGAACAGAAGAACGCTACTGAGGCAATGAGCAACAAAGGCCAGATAAACAGTTTACGGTTCTGGAACTTATCAGAAAGCCATGACACCGTGAGCATCAGGCATATCGCCGCCAGGTAAGGCACCGCCGCCAGCCAGCCGACAGAGACAATATCCATTTGCGCCGCTGATTTTAGGATGGAGGGCATCCACATCATGAAGCCATAGACGCCAATACTCCACAATGCATGGACGGCGCAGAGCATTACCACATTGCGTGAGCGCATCGCCTCGCCGTAGTTACGTACCGGCTTGATGTTGGATTGTTCGCGATCCATCGCCTGCTGAAGCGCCTCTTTTTCCTTCCCATTCATCCAGCTGACTTCAGACGGTTTATCACGCACCAGTACCCACCAGCAAAATGCCCACAGCACCGCCGGGATCCCTTCGATAATAAACATCTCGCGCCATCCCCATGCCTGGATCAGATAGCCGGAAACAATTGACATCCACAGCACGGTGACGGGATTGCCCAGAATCAGGAAAGTATTCGCACGTGAACGTTCCGTTTTCGTAAACCAGTTGCTGATATAAATCAGCATCGCTGGCATCACCGCCGCTTCCACCACGCCGAGGATAAAACGGATGGCCATCAGCATGGGAATATTGCTGACAAAGCCCGTTGCCGCCGCGCAAATCCCCCATAATATCAGGCTGCAAAAAATCATTTTCCTTACGCTACGTTTGACGGCGTACAGCGCACCCGGCACCTGAAAAAAGAAATAACCAAGGAAGAATAGCGCGCCTATTAACGATGCGGTGCCTTTGGTGATCCCCAGATCGTTTTCAATCCCGGCCGCTGCCGCAAATCCATAATTGGCGCGGTCGAGATAAGCCAGACTATATGTAATAAAAATAATCGGCATTAAATACCACCAGCGCCGGGCTGGCAATTTAGCAAAAGCGTTCATATGCATTCCTTTTGAGAAGGGATTTACACTGCAGCTAACATTCCGCCGTCGACGAAGAGAATATGGCCATTAACAAAATTTGATGCCGGTGCCGCCAGGTAGACCGCTGCCCCAATCAGTTCTTCCGGTTTACCCCAGCGCGCAGCAGGCGTGCGCTGATATAACCACGAGGAAAATGCCTCATCATTCACCAGCGTCTCGGTCATCTCCGTGGCAAAATAACCCGGCGCGATACCATTAACCTGAATATTATATTCCGCCAGCTCCACGCACATGCCGCGGGTCAGCATTTTGACGGCACCTTTAGAGGCGGCATAGGGCGTAATGGTTTTGCGACCTAATTCGCTCTGCATTGAGCAGATATTAATAATTTTTCCTTCACGGCGCGCCATCATATATTTCGCCACCTGCTGAGAAACCAGAAATACGGATTTCTGGTTCACATCAATTACCCGATCCCATTCCGCTTCCGGAAATTCGGTTAACGGATAACGGCGCTGGATCCCGGCATTATTGACCAGGATATCAATTGGCCCGATTTCCTGTTCTATCTGCGCAATCGCCGCTTCCACCTGCTGGCCATTTGTCACATCAAAACCATACCCCACGGCGTCATGGCCCCGCGAGCGTAGCTTTTCTGCCGCCTGGCTGGCACGTTCCTGAGTAATGTCATTAATGACCAGGCTTGCTCCATGCTCGGCCATACCCAACGCCAGCAGATGCCCTATACCTTGCGCAGAACCGGTAATCAGCGCCCGTTTCCCTGCCAGACTAAAGATATTTTTCATGTAAAAACCTCTTTTTGAGTAGCTGTTACGCGTAACTGTATACGCGTAACAGTAAAAAAAGAAGATCGCTCAGAAAGGATGTGGTTGTTTTGTGATCTGGATTGGATTTAGGGGGCGAGCCAAGCTGGTTTACTTATGTCTGACAGGACGTTTTTAAATGGTAAAGGG
Source organism: Superficieibacter sp. HKU1 (assembly GCF_029319185.1). Lineage (NCBI taxonomy): Bacteria > Pseudomonadati > Pseudomonadota > Gammaproteobacteria > Enterobacterales > Enterobacteriaceae > Superficieibacter > Superficieibacter sp. HKU1. The sequence goes on along the minus strand of NZ_CP119754.1, from coordinate 4,361,306 downwards.
GGGACGCGTTGAGAGCTTACAAAAAGAGGCGAAATCAGTTTCCTCAAAAGCAAAAACCCGCCTTGTGGGCGGGTTCTTTAGAATAGTGGTGCCCGGACTCGGAATCGAACCAAGGACACGGGGATTTTCAATCCCCTGCTCTACCGACTGAGCTATCCGGGCAACGGGGCGCATTAAACCGTAATCCCCGATTCGCGTCAATGAAATTTCGCGAAATCCTGTCTGTTTGCTTAACTTTGCGGCAAAAAGCCGCTTATGTCAGCGCACCACCCTGACGACACTGGGCAAAACGCAGCACATCTTCTGCCAGACGCTGAGCGGTGTCGACATCGGTCTGGCTGCGATTCACCAGCATACGGCTCAGGCAGCCTTCGAGGATCAGTTCCATTTGCTTCGCCACCATCGCCGGATCGTCCACTTCCAGTTGCGTTAATAGCTCGTGGCTGAAGTCATGCGCCGCCTGCTTTTGCTGATCGGCCAGCTGGTGAATCGGGTGGCCCGGATCCGGGTAAAAGGTACAGGCGGCGATAAACAGGCAGCCTGGATAGCGATGATTGCTCACGCATTCGGTCAGCGCGCCGTAACGGGCCAGCAGTTTTTGTTCGGTGGTCAGCTCATCATTATGCATAAGCTGCCTGCGCCAGGCGTCGACCTGCTGGCTGAGATAGCGTAATACGTCGTAGAGCAATGCTTCCTGGTCAGGCCAGAAACGCTGTAACTCTTCCAGTGGATAATCAAGGCGCTCGGCAACCATCTCAAGCGTGGTGCTGGCTATCCCTCTTATCTCAAGTAATTTAAGGGCTTCTCCCAGGACGTCTTCACGTTGCACGATGTTCTCCTCCATTTTGTCCCCTGAAGTGTCGTTTACCGGGGCAGATTCTGCAAATGCGTATAAAAGGCCGACGCGTCCATAAAACCGGTTACCCGGCTTTCAGGATGCTCTTTGCCTTCGGCGTCGAAAAACAAAATTGTCGGTAATCCCAGTACGTTAAGGCGTTTTAACAGGGCGATATCTGCGGCACTATTGGCCGTCACATTGGCTTGTATTAATACGCTATGACTTAATGCCTGACGGACCTGCGGATCGCTGAAGGTGTATTTTTCGAACTCTTTACAGGCGACGCACCAGTCGGCGTAGAGATCCAGCATCACCGGTTTGCCCTGCGCCGAGGCCAGCGCCCGATCCAGTTCATCTACACTGGCGATACGGGTAAAGTTCAGATGCGCCTGCTCAGTCGCGGCGGGTGCGCCAAAGGCCCAGTCCTGTAGCGGGCGAGCACAGATCAACGCGGCGCCGAGAAAAACAATTTGTACCAGGCGCATCCAGGAGCGTTGCGCCTTCAGGCTGGTAATGAAGGCCCAGCCGAAGAAGGCCACGCCGAGCAGCGCCCACAGGCGTGATCCCCAGATATCACCGATGATCCGCTCCAGCAGGAAGACGGGCAGGGCGAGAATAATAAAACCAAATGCGGTTTTAACCTGCTCCATCCACGGTCCGCTTTTCGGCAGCATGCGGTTGCCAAAGACGGTGACGACAATCAGCGGCAGGCCCATGCCCAGCGCGTACAGATACAGCGTGCCGCCGCCGAGCCACAGGTTACCGCTCTGGGCGATGTAGAGCAAAATAGCGCTAAGCGGTGCGGTGGTGCAGGGGGAACAGATCAGTCCGGCAATCGCGCCCATGGCAAATACGCCGCCGGGAGAGCCTCCCCGCTGACGGTTGCTCATCAGCGCCAGACGCGTCTGGAGCGAGGAGGGGAGTTGTAGAGTAAACAGGCCGAACATGGAAAGCGCGAGCAGGGTGAAGACAATCGACAGGCCGATCAGGACGTACGGGTGCTGAAGTGCTGCCTGAAATTGCAGTCCCGCTGCCGCGACGACCAGGCCGAGCGCGGTATAGGTGAGCGCCATACCCTGAACGTAAATAAAGGCCAGCAGCAGGGCGCGGGAGGTGGAAAGCCGTTGCTGACCGCCTAGGACGATACCGGAGATCAGCGGATACATTGGCAGAACGCAGGGGGTAAAGGCGATGCCGATACCGATCAACAGCGCCCACAGCGCGGTAAAAGGCAGTTCTGCGGTTGCCTGCGCCGAGGACGCAGCATCCGCGTCATTGCTCCCTCGCATACTGCCGGACTGTCCTCTCTCCTCAGGGAGAGGTTGTACCTCGCTCACCGGCACCACTCTGGTCTCCGGTGGATAGCAAAATCCCGCAGCGGCGCAGCCCTGGTACGTCACCGTCAGCGTCGCGCCTTTCCCGGCGGAACGGATCGTTACCGGAACAGAGAGTTGCTGGCGGTAAATCTCACTTTTACCAAAAAACTCATCCTCATGACTTTCGCCGGAGGGAAGGGCGAGCGGTGCCACGTCCGCCTGCGCAGCGGTAACGTTAATCTGCTGACGATAAAGGTAATAGCCCTCTTTGACCTGCCAGTTAAGCGTGAGATCGTGCTGATGTTGCTGAAAATCAAAGGCAAAGGCCTGGTCGGCCGGAACGAAGTTTGAACGCCCGGGGGCGTCAAAAAGACCGGCAAAAGCGGATGTGCCGCACAGCAGCAGGATCAGCGTAAGGATGCGTTGAGCCATGAGAGATAGTCACTGTCTCCGTGAAGAACGGGTAAAACCAGAAGTTCGGGGGTCTGATACGGGTGATGTGCTTTCAGGCAATCGAGCAGCGCCTGTTGATGGACAGATGAGGTTTTTAGCACCATCTGTACCTCATACTCCTGCTCCAGCTTACCCTCCCAGTAATACAGCGATGTTGCGCCGGGGAGGAGGATGACGCAGGCGGCGAGTTTATCGCCCAGTGCTTTTGCAGCTAAATCCTGAGCGGTGGCTTCATCAGGGGCGGTACAGAGTACGATAACGGCGTCGGGCGTGGTCATCATCAACCTCGTATCAGGGAAAAGAGGCACTATACCACGGCGGAAGAAAAGGGTTTATTGCGCGGGCCGTCCGATGGCCCGCGTTTAACAACATTTACAACAGAATGCCGCCAATAATGAATCCCAGGATCACGCACAGCGAGATGGCGATAACGCCAGGGATTAAAAATGCGTGGTTAAAGACGTATTTGCCGATGCGCGTCGAGCCAGTATCGTCCATTTCTACCGCGGCCAGCAGAGTCGGATAGGTAGGCAGCACAAACAGTGCGGAGACCGCTGCAAACGAGGCAATGGCGGTCAGCGGGGTGACGCCGAGCAGCAGCGCGGCAGGCATCAGCGCTTTGGTGGTTGCCGCCTGTGAATAAAGCAGCGTGGCCGCAAAAAACAGCACCACCGCCAGCAGCCACGGATAACTGTTCAGCAGATCGCCCGCAACCGCCTGGATATCGCTAATATGATGTTTAACGAAGGTGTCGCCCAGCCACGCCACGCCGAGCACGCAGATACAGGCACTCATACCCGATTTAAAGGTCCCGGCGTTGAGGATCTCCCCGGTATCGACTTTACAGCTCAGGCAAATCAGCGTCGCAATGGTTAACATGAAGACCACGATCGCTTCGTTACGCGGCAGGATCGGGTTGGCGATGAGCCCCACCGTCGGGCTGATGGCGGTGGCGTACAGCATCACCGCGATAATACCGATCAAAAACAGCATCACGGAACGTTTGGCGTGCGGCTTGAGGGTGAAAACCTGACTGCCGCGCAGTTTGATTTCGCCTTTCGCCAGCCGCTCCTGATACACCGGATCGTCTTTCAGTTCGGCACCGAGGAAGTTACAGACGATGGCAGTGAGCATCACGGCGATCAGCGTGACCGGGATACAGATCGCCAGCAGCGTCAGATAGCTGACGCCCAGCGGCTCCAGAATACCGGCGAAGAACACCACTGCGGCAGAGATAGGCGAGGCGGTAATGGCGATCTGCGAGGCGACGACGGCGATAGACAGCGGGCGAGAAGGGCGAATGCCCTGTTCTTTCGCGACCTCAGTGATCACCGGTAATGTGGAGAAGGCGGTGTGTCCGGTCCCCGCCAGAATGGTCATAAACCACGTCACCAGGGGGGCGAGAAAGGTAATGTACTTCGGGTGCCGCCGCAGCATACGCTCTGCCAGGCTCACCAGAAAATCCATCCCACCCGCGACCTGCATCGCCGCAATCGCGGCAATTACCGCCATAATGATTTCAATCACATCGAACGGGATCGCGCCGGGGGTAATTTGAAAAAAAAGCGTCAGGACGAGGACGCCCAGTCCGCCAGCAAATCCAATGCCGATGCCGCCGAGGCGCGCACCGAGATAAATTGCCAGCAGGACGATAACGAGTTCTGCACCAAACATATATGCCTTCTCTGTTTTTAATAAGTTGATATTAAATTGTTGTAATTAAGTAAAAGCAAGCAACAAAAAAGGCACGTCATCGCTGACGTGCCTTCATGGTGAGCCAAAAACCGTTACTGTTCGCTTTCATCAGTATAACGTTTTGCTTTATAGGCCGGATGCATCAGGTTTTGAGCCGAGAAGATATCATCCAGCTCCGCCTCAGTGAGCAGCCCGCGCTCCAGGACCACTTCACGCACGCTCTTGCCCGTTTCAGCGCAAATTTTACCGACGATATCGCCGTTATGGTGGCCGATATACGGATTCAGGTAAGTGACAATCCCGATGGAATTGTAGACATAGCTTTCACAGACGACTTTGTTGGCCGTAATACCGTTGATGCATTTTTCCAGCAGGTTGTAGCAGGCGTTGGTAAGGATGTGGATGGATTCAAACATCGCCTGTCCAATTACCGGCTCCATCACGTTCAACTGAAGCTGACCGGCTTCTGAGGCCATGGTCACGGTGGAGTCATTACCGATGACTTTAAAACAGACCTGGTTAACGACTTCCGGCACGACCGGGTTCACTTTTGCCGGCATAATGGACGAGCCCGCCTGCAACTCTGGCAGGTTGATTTCGTTCAGCCCGGCACGCGGACCGGAAGAGAGCAGGCGCAGGTCGTTACAGATTTTCGACATCTTCACGGCCAGGCGTTTCAGCGAGCTGTGAACCATCACGTAAGCACCACAGTCGGAGGTTGCTTCGATCAAATCTTCGGCAGGAACTACCGGCAGGTTGCTGACTTCAGCCAGCTTCTGCACCGCCAGCGCCTGATAGCCGTCCGGCGTATTCAGACGCGTACCGATGGCCGTTGCGCCAAGGTTCACTTCCAGCAGAAGTTCAGCGGTGCGCAGCAGGTTTTTCGTCTCTTCATTGAGCAGAACGTTAAAGGCGTGGAATTCCTGGCCGAGGGTCATCGGCACCGCGTCCTGAAGCTGGGTACGGCCCATTTTCAGCACGTCCTGGAATTCAACCGCTTTCTTCTCAAAACCTTCACCAAGCTGATGAATGGCGTCGATCAGTTTGACGAGAGAGGCATAAACCGCAATGCGGAAACCGGTCGGGTAAGCATCGTTAGTCGACTGGCATTTATTGACGTGGTCGTTAGGATTGAGGAACTGGTACTCACCTTTTTGATGGCCCATCAGCTCCAGGCCAATGTTCGCCAGCACCTCATTAGTATTCATGTTGACGGAGGTTCCTGCACCGCCCTGATAGACGTCAACCGGGAACTGATCCATGCATTTGCCATTGTTAAGAACTTCATCACAGGCGGCGATAATGGCGTTTGCCACATTTTTCGGGATGGTCTGTAGCTCTTTATTGGCCAGAGCCGCTGCTTTCTTCACCATCACCATACCGCGTACAAATTCAGGGATATCGCTGATTTTGCTGTTACTGATGTAGAAGTTTTCAATCGCTCTCAGAGTGTGAACGCCATAGTAGGCATCCGCTGGTACTTCCCTGGTGCCCAACAGGTCTTCTTCGATACGAATGTTGTTTAACATGTAAACCTTCTCTTTCAAGCTGCCAATGATTACACCAAATACGCAGTATTTATGTGGGTATGCGTATTTTCTGACCGACGATTATCTCCTGAATCGGCCCGGTGCCCACGATCATATGCTGATGATAGCGAATTGCAGTAATCTGGATCACTTAATATGCGCGAGATCGCAAGATAATTATTGATGTGTGAAATGTGTCACTCCCTGAGGGGAAAGCCTGAAAATAGCCGGGTAATTTGGTTGAACTTTGGTGATTCGCCTCCATCTCATAAAGATGCGTTTTGCAAACCCATTTTGGCAGAGGCTGACTTGCCGCTGCCCACCACAGGAGAAGCCAGTGCGCTGGATACCTTTACTTGCTGTTTTTCTTTACGTTTATATCGAGATTTCGATTTTCATTCAGGTCGCTCACGTGCTGGGCGTGCTGTTAACATTGCTGCTGGTGATTTTTACTTCGTTTATCGGCATGTCGCTGGTGCGTAATCAGGGATTCAAAAACTTCCTGCTGATGCAACAGAAGATGGCGGCGGGTGAAAGCCCGGCCAGCGAAATGATTAAAAGCGTTTCGCTGATCATCTCCGGCCTGCTGCTGGTGCTGCCGGGCTTCTTCACCGATCTGTTAGGGCTGCTCCTGTTGTTACCGCCGGTGCAAAAGCATCTGACCCTGAAGCTGATGCCGCATTTGCGCTTTTCACGCATGCCGGGCGGTGGATTCAGCGCCGGAACCGGCGGGGGAAATACGTTTGACGGGGAATACCAGCGTAAAGATGACGAGCGCGATCGGATTGAGCATAAGGACGATCGCTAACGGGCCTGCGATGTCTCAGGCCCGTTAAATGATTATGATGGTACGACAATGCCGCGTTTTGGCAAAAACAGCCACAGCGCGGCCAGCACGATAATGGCATACAGACATTTCCATCCCACCATCGCCAGTAGCAGCAGGCACAACAGGCTGCCGATCACCGCCAGCGCCCGGTAACGTCCTTTCAGCAAACGGCAGCCCGCCAGCATGCACAGCAGATAAATAATGATAAAGATGCCGTTGGCATAGACGATCAGCGCGTCCAGATTAATCTCCAGCCCGTAAATCGCGATGGTGCAGATAACGCAGCAGCCCAGCACGGCATTGAGCGCGTTGATCGGCAGCTGTTTTTTCGACAAACGCGCAAGCGGGCTCTGCGGTTTATACAGCGCCTGCGACCAGACCAGCCGCGCAAAGCTCTGAATGTAAATATTCAGGCTGGCGAAGCAGGCCAGATAGCCAATAATGCAGGCCACCCACTGCGCCTTAACGCCAAAAAGCTGCACCACGATGGCGGGCAGCGAGGCGGCGGCAGCACGATCTTCGCCGTAAGCGTTAAAGTGCAGGACCACCACGGTGCAGGCCCAGTACACCGTCCCTGCCAGCAATAACCCGATCATCAGCGCCCGCGGGAAATCACGTTCCGGGTGTTTGAATTCGGAAGCCAGATGGGCAAAAGCCTCCAGCCCGACAAAGCACCAGAACATTACGGCCAGGGCGGAAAACAGCGCCGGAGTCTGAATGTCCTGCGGGGCAGGGAAGGGGATGTGTGCCAGGGGAATATCGCCAAACCACCAGATAGCCACAATCAGCGCGACGATCAGCAGCGCTACCAGACTTTGTAAATTAGCGCTGGAGCCTGCGCCACGTGTGCCAATAAACCAGATGAGCGCGAGAGTGATCAGTTCGGCGATAAGCAATTGCCAGCCGTACCAGCCAAACATTGCCTGCCAGAACCCGGCGGCGATATGTAGCGCAGCGGGGAGGCCTACCGGAATAACTGACAAAAATAGCCAGCCGGTAACGCGTTCAAGACGCGGGCCAAACGCCATGCCGACAAAATGCGCTACGCCGCCCGCGCTGGGAAAATGACGCCCCAGGATGGCGAAGACGATGGCAATCGGAAACACCAGCACAATCAGCACGGGCCAGGCCCATAAACTGTTATTTCCCGCGACCAGCGCCGCCAGCGCCGGAACGGCAAAAACGCCGGTTCCCAACAATGACGTGGAAAGCAACCCCACGCCCTGAGCCAGTCCCAGCTCCTGTTTTAATCCAGACATCAATCAGTTCTCAATTAACGATTTACGCGTCACCGATGGTACCACACTCCGTCTGGAGCGCCCCGGTATCGCAATGCGAAGCGATTAATCGCCGGGAATAAAATTTTTTTTCGTCTTCCCCCTTGAAGGGGCAAAAAGCGACCCCCATCTCTCAGGCACCAGTCGGAGAAGCCTGTGGCTCTCTGACGTCATCCATAACTGATAAAGACTTTCTCAAAGGAGAGCTATCAATGAGTATTCGTCCGCTACATGATCGTGTGATCGTCAAACGCAAAGAAGTTGAATCCAAATCGGCTGGCGGTATCGTTCTGACCGGTTCTGCAGCAGGCAAATCAACTCGTGGCGAAATCATCGCTGTCGGTAAAGGCCGCATCCTGGAAAACGGTAATGTGCAGCCGCTGGACGTTAAAGTGGGCGACATCGTGATTTTTAACGATGGCTACGGTGTGAAATCCGAGAAGATCGACAATGAAGAAGTGTTGATCATGTCCGAAAGCGACATCCTGGCAATTGTTGAAGCGTAATTCGCGAACGACACTGAACATACGAATTTAAGGGAAAGAAAAAATGGCAGCTAAAGACGTAAAATTCGGTAACGACGCTCGTGTGAAAATGCTGCGCGGCGTAAACGTACTGGCAGATGCAGTGAAAGTTACCCTCGGCCCGAAAGGCCGTAACGTAGTTCTGGATAAATCTTTCGGTGCACCGACCATCACCAAAGATGGCGTGTCCGTAGCACGTGAAATCGAGCTGGAAGACAAGTTCGAAAACATGGGCGCGCAGATGGTGAAAGAAGTGGCCTCTAAAGCGAACGACGCTGCGGGCGACGGCACCACCACCGCAACCGTGCTGGCACAGTCCATCATTACTGAAGGTCTGAAAGCCGTGGCTGCGGGTATGAACCCGATGGACCTGAAACGTGGTATCGACAAAGCGGTCACTGCTGCGGTTGAAGAGCTGAAAGCGCTGTCCGTACCGTGCTCTGACTCCAAAGCCATTGCTCAGGTAGGTACCATCTCCGCTAACTCCGACGAAACCGTAGGTAAACTGATCGCGGAAGCGATGGACAAAGTCGGTAAAGAAGGCGTGATCACCGTTGAAGACGGTACCGGTCTGCAGGACGAACTGGACGTGGTTGAAGGTATGCAGTTCGACCGTGGCTACCTGTCTCCTTACTTCATCAACAAGCCGGAAACTGGCGCAGTAGAACTGGAAAGCCCGTTCATCCTGCTGGCTGATAAAAAAATCTCCAACATCCGCGAAATGCTGCCGGTTCTGGAAGCCGTGGCAAAAGCAGGCAAACCGCTGCTGATCATCGCTGAAGACGTTGAAGGCGAAGCGCTGGCGACCCTGGTGGTTAACACCATGCGCGGTATCGTGAAAGTGGCTGCGGTTAAAGCACCGGGCTTCGGCGACCGTCGTAAAGCGATGCTGCAGGATATCGCTACCCTGACCGGTGGTACCGTGATCTCTGAAGAGATCGGCATGGAACTGGAAAAAGCCACCCTGGAAGACCTGGGCCAGGCAAAACGCGTTGTGATCAACAAAGACACCACCACCATCATTGATGGCGTGGGTGAAGAATCTGCTATTCAGGGTCGTGTGACTCAGATCCGTCAGCAGATCGAAGAAGCGACTTCCGACTACGACCGTGAAAAACTGCAGGAACGCGTAGCGAAACTGGCAGGCGGCGTGGCCGTTATCAAAGTCGGTGCTGCTACCGAAGTTGAAATGAAAGAGAAGAAAGCGCGCGTTGAAGATGCCCTGCACGCGACCCGTGCTGCGGTAGAAGAAGGCGTGGTTGCTGGTGGTGGCGTTGCGCTGATCCGCGTAGCCTCCAAGCTGGGCGAACTGCGTGGTCAGAACGAAGATCAGAACGTGGGTATCAAAGTTGCGCTGCGCGCAATGGAAGCTCCACTGCGTCAGATCGTGCTGAACTGCGGTGAAGAACCGTCAGTGGTAGCTAACACCGTGAAAGCGGGCGACGGCAACTACGGTTACAACGCGGCTACCGAAGAATACGGCAACATGATCGACATGGGTATCCTGGATCCGACTAAAGTGACCCGTTCTGCTCTGCAGTACGCGGCATCTGTAGCCGGTCTGATGATCACCACCGAGTGCATGGTAACCGACCTGCCGAAAAGCGATGCGCCTGACTTAGGGGCTGCTGGTGGTATGGGCGGCATGGGTGGTATGGGCGGCATGATGTAATTGCCCTGCACCTCGCAGAAATGAATAAACCCCCGGGCAGAAATGTCCGGGGGTTTTTCTTTTGGTCATCTTTTTAGTATAACATTTACACACGGACAGGTTTGTCCCGCTAATTGATAACGAGGAATAACATGCGCGTAAAAGTCTCAGCAGGGATCGTGGGTGTAGCGTTACTGCTGGCAGGTTGTAGCGCCAGTAACGATCTGACCGCCGGTGGACAGAGTGTTCGCTTTGTTGAAGATAAGCCGGGTGCGGAGTGCCAGCTAGTTGGCACCGCGACGGGCAAACAAAGTAACTGGCTGTCCGGCCAACACGGCGAAGAGGGCGGTTCAATGCGTGGTGCGGCAAACGCCCTGCGTAATGAAGCGGCACAGATGGGCGGCAACGTGATTTATGGCGTAAGTAGCCCAACGCAGGGAATGTTGTCGAGCTTTGTACCGACCGCCAGCGAAATGCAGGGCCAGGTATATAAGTGCCCGAACTGATTGCCGTTATGTCATGCCCCCGGAATGGGGGCATATTACGCTATCAGGCGGAGGCTTTCTGCTGAACGCTCATGCGTAGCTGATACAGCGCGCGCATACATTGCTCTTGTGAGAGCGGGTGTGCGTTATCTGTCGTGAGGGTTTTGACAAATACTTCACAGGGCTTGTCTTTCAGTTTGCTCAGACGACGGCTGTAAGCCAGCAGGCGACGAGAGATGGCTTCAGCCTGTTTGGTTTCTGACTTACTGCGCGTTTTCACCACCGTGCCGCACTGCTGCAGCTGACCTTTTTCGTCGGTGTACTGATAAACCATCGCCAGGTAATGATTGAAAAGCTGTAATTTCCATTCAGGCTGCTGATAAGTGTCATATTCCAGACTGCCATTCGCCAGGCAGTCCACATCATATAACGGCAGGAAGTCGAGCAGCGAAGACAGGCGCAATGACAGCTCGCGCATTTTCGCATTATTTATTGCATGAATAATTGCCTGCACGATTAACGAAATTTGCAGCTCGTTAATTTCGACGTCCAGTATATCGCCGCCGTTAAGGCTCAATTTGAAAAGTAAATTTTCGCCTTTATTGTCGCTAAGCTCCAGGTTCTCCACCCGCTGCGAAGCATCAGCATCGCGCAACTCCTCCACAGTGAGCGTCGGAATGCTGGCATGCATTTTTTTGGTAGCGGCGTCACGGGCTTTGGACAGTGCCAGCCGCTGTTCTTCAGGCATCTGGCTGTGCTGCCAGAGGCGATGCTCCAGCGCGATAAGCAGGTCTCTGAGTACCAGCGCAGGGAAAAAAAGCGTGGTTTCTTTATTTCTCGGCTGTCTGATTTTAAACGCCAGCGCCACAAAAGTATCACCCTGACGGATAACTCCGGTGTTTATTCCTTTAATATTTATCGCCATTGCGGTTCTCCCTAACCATTTATATAAATAATAGTTAAAAGTTATTAATAATTAAATTGTATATTTAAAGTTGGCATTCTGCGGCATTATTTTAATGTACTGAGGCAAGAATACAATGACCAATTGTGCTCAGGCTGAGTTGCACGTCAGCCTGAGCATATTGATAAAATGATTTAATAGATAAAAATCATTTTTGCCGTAAATGTAAATCAATCGGCGTTTTGCTGGGCTCGCCGCCAATTTCACGCGCCAGTTTCGGCACCATATACCCTGAAATTAGCGTCAACAGCTCCCGCATGATCGTTCGCGCTTCCTCGTCGCTGACCAGAAAATGCGCTGCGCCCTGAACTTTATCCAGCACGTGAAGATAGTAGGGCATCACGCCAGCATCAAACAGCGCATTGCTCAACGCGGCAAGCGTTTTTGCACTGTCGTTGACACCGCGCAGCAGGACACTCTGGTTCAGCAGCGTGACGCCAGCCTGCCGTAGCGTTGCCATTGCCGCGCGAAAATCTGCGTCAATCTCGTTAGCATGGTTGATATGGTTCACCAGCAGAATTTGCAGCGATGAACGGGCAAAACGTGCCGCCAGGGTCTGCGTAATGCGGGCAGGGATCACAATGGGTAAACGACTATGAATACGCAGGCGCTTAATGTGCGGGATCGCTTCAAGCGCCGAAAGCAGCCAGTCCAGCTCGTGATCTTTCGCCATCAGCGGATCGCCGCCGGAGAAAATAATTTCATCCAGCTCAGGATGCGCAGCAATGTAGTCCAGCGCGGTTTGCCAGTTACGTTTGTTCCCCTGATTATCGGCGTAAGGGAAGTGACGACGGAAGCAATAGCGGCAGTTAACCGCACAGCCGCCTTTTACCAGCAGCAGCGCACGATTCTGGTACTTGTGCAGCAAACCAGGCACCACGCTATGCTGCTCATCCAGCGGATCGGCGCTGAAACCAGGCGTGACGATAAACTCGTCCTGCGAGGTAAGTACTTGACGCAACAACGGATCGTGCGGGTCGCCTTTCTGCATACGCGCCGCAAACGCACGGGGCACGCGCAGGGCAAACAGGCGTTTTGCCTCAATTCCTGCGAGCAGAGCATCATCAGCGTCTATATTCAGAAGACGCAGAAGTTCATCGGGATTGGTAATAACATCGGCAAGTTGCGTTAACCAATCTTCTCGGGACGGGGTATTTAGGGTTACAATATGCGCCATTTTGTGGCTTAGCTACCATTTAACAATTTCAGAGGGCCTTATGGCGACTTACTATAGCAACGATTTTCGTGCTGGTCTTAAAATCATGTTGGACGGCGAACCTTATGCGGTCGAAGCCAGCGAATTCGTTAAACCAGGTAAAGGTCAGGCGTTTGCACGCGTTAAGATGCGTCGTCTGCTGACCGGCACCCGCGTAGAGAAAACCTTCAAGTCTACCGATTCTGCTGAAGGCGCTGACGTTATCGATATGAACCTGACTTACCTGTACAACGACGGTGAGTTCTGGCACTTCATGAATAACGAAACCTTCGAGCAGCTTTCTGCAGACGCAAAAGCCATTGGCGACAGCGAAAAATGGCTGCTGGACCAGGCTGAGTGCATCGTGACCCTGTGGAACGGCCAGCCGATCTCTGTAACCCCGCCGAACTTCGTTGAACTGGAAATCGTTGAAACCGATCCGGGCCTGAAAGGCGACACCGCCGGTACTGGCGGTAAACCCGCTAAACTGTCTACCGGTGCCGTGGTGAAAGTGCCGCTGTTCGTCCAGACGGGCGAAGTGATCAAAGTGGATACCCGCTCTGGTGAATACGTTTCCCGCGTAAAATAATGTACGTTGTGCCTGCTGGCGTCGGAAGCGTTCTGGCCTGAGCAGGCACATTGTTCTGGTGCGGCATCAGGCTGCGCCAGCTTGTTTACCCGCCTCTTTTGCTGTTCTGTCGCTTCGCTTCTTCAAAGACTCTTAAAAATTTCTTTCTGACCGCCATTTCTCAGGATTTTGTCTATGCTTAAGTTGCTATACACAAATAACACTGGTGAATAAAGGAAGAAACTATGTTTAAGAAAACAATTGCTGCGATCTTTTCAGTGCTGGTGCTTTCTTCAGTATTAACCGCCTGTAACACCACCCGTGGGGTAGGCGAAGATATTTCTGACGGCGGCAGCGCAATCTCTGGCGCAGCAACCAAAGCTCAGCAGTAAGGTTATTCAGCGATAAAACGCCATACGGTACGGCTTTTTAGTCGTACCGTTATGACGTGCGTTCAACTATTTTTTCGCCAGGGGATAAGAAGGGTGAAAACCGATTATCCATCCGCAACTTAAGTCGGATATTCCGTTTATAGGTATATACCGTTTTCCCACTAATACTGAGCATACCGGCGATGAGCGGATTGCTGACGCCTTCCAGCCATAGCGATAACACCTTCTCTTCCTGACGCGTTAATAACGGGCTAATAGTATGGGTATAGTTCAGCCATGGGCGCGAGCTTAATGCCGACTCAATCATATTGGTAATATGCTGCAGCTGCGTTTTTTTCGACAGGGTTACCAGCACTGCCGCATGATGGGTATAATTCTGCGCAGGCCGATACTGGAGCAGGATCACCTGACTACGCTCCCCGCAGGCGGCAAAGATTGAGGTAATCAACTGGGTCTGCGAAGGATCGTCCTGAAAACCGCTTAAATCTGCGATAACCACACTGGGCTGCCAGTGTTCAATATGCTCTCTTGCTAAAAGAAGACTATTAAGACTGGTCACCATGACTGGCGAGGTAAACGTATGTCCCTGCGTCAGCCATTTCTCAAGCCCATGGCGGCTAAACTGGCAGCGGTCAATGATCAGAATTTTATACATAGGGTTTTCATAATTGAAAGAGAACGATACCTGTGTATCGCAACGGCAATGACGTCATCATAATAAAGAGTAAAAAAGATAAAGGTGGGATTTACGCTGCGAAATAGACGTATTTCTGACAATAACGCGCCGAATAACACTTAAGTTAAATTATTGAGTTTTTATTCCGGGCTGGTAAAATAAACTCTTCAAACAGCCTTGCGGGACGACCCGTCAGCGCTTTCAACAATGGGGACGGCCCCGATACGGGAGCCAATATGTCCTGGTTAATTCTTGTTATTGCTGGTCTTCTTGAAGTGGTTTGGGCGATTGGGCTGAAATATACCCATGGTTTCAGCCGCCTTGTTCCGAGCATTATTACCCTCGTCGCTATGTTTTTCAGCTTTGCCTTGCTGGCATGGGCAATGAAAACGCTACCGGTCGGCACTGCCTACGCGGTATGGACCGGCATTGGCGCGGTGGGTGCGGCCATCACCGGCATCCTGTTATTTGGCGAGTCCGCCAACCCGGCGCGTATCGTAAGCCTTGCGTTGATTGTCGCCGGGATTATTGGCCTGAAACTCAGCACCCATTAATGGGACTGATCGACCCAGATTAGCTTCTCAACGGCAAAACCCTGCCGGATCGCGGTATCCAGCATCTGCTGTTTCATCTCTTTAGAAATGGTCGGCGTTCTGGAGAGGATCCACAGATAGTCGCGATTCGGCCCACATACCAGCGCATGTTTGTACTCTTTATCCAGCGCGATAATATTATAACCGCCGTAGAACGGGCCGAAGAACGAGACCTTCAGCGCGGCCCGGCTCGGATCGCCCGTAAAATAAGCTTTCCCTACCGATTGCTGCCACATTCCCCGATCCGGATTATAACCGCGGTTAATGATCCGCAGACCGCCGTCGTCACGCAGACTGTAGGTGGCGGTAACCCGCTCTAATCCGCGCTCAAAACGGTGATCGAAACGGGCGATTTCATACCAGGTGCCAAGATAGCGCTGGGTGTTGAAATTATTAATGACGGTGACGCCCGCAGGTGGCGTTGGGGAACTACAGGCAACCAGCAGAAGCGCAGCGGTAGCAGTGGCGACAACAGGCAGCAAACGCATGGTATTTTCCTTGCAGGTTTTTAAGCTAAGTGTAGAACCTGGCGGAAAAAATTGCTGTGCGGGAAAATAAAAATCGCCCTCTCATTTTTAATAAGAGGGCGTACGAATCACATAAAAATGACGCCAACC
Source organism: Superficieibacter sp. HKU1 (assembly GCF_029319185.1). Lineage (NCBI taxonomy): Bacteria > Pseudomonadati > Pseudomonadota > Gammaproteobacteria > Enterobacterales > Enterobacteriaceae > Superficieibacter > Superficieibacter sp. HKU1. The sequence continues at coordinate 4,345,704 of NZ_CP119754.1, read as the reverse complement.
AGCGTGACGATGGTCAGGATAGCAGCCAGACCGTAAAAGACCCATTTGCCGTTAGGAACATGGATTTTCAGGTCGTGCATCATATGGTGCAGACGGTGCAGGCCGCACCACAGCGGAAGAGAAATCATCAAAAAGATAAACGCCCGTCCGATCAGGCTGTGGGCAAAAGCCAGCACGCGGTCGTAGCTGAGGGCATCGCCAGGATACAGGCCCAACGGGAGCAAAAAGCCAACCAGCAGTATGATGACGGGTGCGACAATGGCACACCACATACCGCCAGCGCCAAAGAGTCCCCAGAAAACCGGTTCGTCAGAACGTTTTGGATTGGGATTAATCATCGGAGTCTCCTTACCAGAACAGGGCAACGGCTAAAATAACGACGGTGACAATTATCGTCACCACCCACAGCCCGGCGATCACCGGCGCTGGCCCTAATTTTTCATCTTTCACAATGATATTGGCGGCTTTCGGTGCCAGCTCAAACCAGGTTTTGGTGTGGAGCAAGGCTGCTGCCAGCGCAATGACATTCAGAATGATGATGACTGGATTTTGCAGAAAACTCACAAACTCGGCCCAGTGTTCCGGCCCGTGCTTCAGCGCAAACAGCCCGTAGATCAGCTCAATGCTGAACCAGACCGCCATGATCGCCGTTCCTTCACGCAGCATATAGAAGCGATAAAACGGCAGGCTTTTCCACCAGTTCGTCGGCATTGGCCGGACGTAGGCTTTGCGTTTAGTCGTCATAGTGCACTCCTTAGCGTGGTTTCAGGGTGGCGATAAGAAAGTCTTTCGAGCTTTCGACTTTACCCTGTTGAATAGCGGCCGCCGGGTCGACGTGTTTCGGGCAGACTTCCGAACAATAGCCTACAAACGTACAGGTCCAGACGCCGTTTTGCCCGTTCAGCTGCGCCATACGCTCTTTTTTACCGCGATCGCGGCTGTCTTCGTTATAGCGATGCGCGAGGGTAATGGCTGCCGGGCCGATGAACTCCGGATTAAGCCCGAACTGCGGACAGGCGGCATAGCACAGGCCACAGTTGATGCAGCCGGAGAACTGGTGATACTTCGCCATCTGCGCCGGGGTCTGTTTGTTGGGCCCCTGATCCGGCGTGCGGGCGTTGCCGATGATATAGGGTTTAATCGCTTCCAGGCTTTCGATAAAGTGCGTCATATCGACCACCAGATCGCGCTCGATAGGGAAGTTGCCCAGCGCTTCCACTTTCAGGCCGTGGGTGTAATCGCGCATAAAGGTCTTACAGGCCAGCTTCGGCACCTTGTTTACCATCATGCCGCAGGAGCCGCAGATCGCCATCCGGCAGGACCAGCGATAGCTCAGATCGGGCGCAAGGTTATCTTTGATATAGCCCAATGCATCCAGCAATGAGGTCTGCTCATCATAAGGCACGTCGTAGAAAGCACTATGGGGCGCGGTATCCGTTTCCGGGTTATAGCGCACCACCTCAACTTTCATTGTTTGCATCTCAGCCATGCGTGGTCTCCTTCTTCTCGGCGGCTTCCGCCTCTGCGCCATAAACTCGTTTTGCCGGCGGCAGAGTGGTGATCTTCACGTCGCTATAGTCCAGGCGAGTGGTGCCGTCCGCGTCGCGGAAGGCGAGGGTGTGTTTGAGGAAATTCACGTCATCACGCCCGGTGCAGCCTTCATCCAGACGCTGATGCGCCCCGCGTGACTCTTTGCGGGCAATGGCCGAGTGCGCCATACATTCGGCCACGTTCAGGCCGTGCCCCAGCTCAATGGTGTAAAGCAGGTCGGTATTGAACACGCTGGACGTGTCAGTAATGCGCACCCGTTTAAAGCGTTCCTGAAGCTCCGCCAGCTTGTCGACGGTTTTCTGCATCAGCTCCGGCGTGCGATAGATACCGCAGCCTTCTTCCATCGACATGCCCATCTCATCACGGATTTTCGCCCAGTTTTCCGTACCTTGCTGATTGACCAGATTTTTCAGACGCTGTTCAACATCGGCGGTCTGCGCATCAAGCGCACCATCACGGGCCGCACCGACTGACGCCGCACGCGCCATCGCCTGCTCGCCTGCCAGTTTGCCAAACACCACCAGTTCCGCCAGCGAGTTGGAGCCGAGACGGTTAGCGCCGTGCAGACCGACAGAAGAACATTCACCGACGGCGAACAGTCCCTGAATGCGGGTTTCACAGTGCTGATCGGTTTCAATGCCGCCCATGGTGTAATGCGCGGTAGGGCGCACCGGGATCGGATCTTTCACCGGATCGACGCCAACATAGGCTTTTGCCAGCTCGCAGATAAACGGCAGGCGTTCGAGGATTTTCTTTTCGCCGAGATGGCGCAGGTCGAGATACACCACGTCGCCGCGCGGCGTGGAGATGGTATTGCCCTTGCGCCATTCGTGCCAGAATGCCTGAGAGACTTTGTCACGCGGGCCCAGTTCCATATACTTATTTTTCGGCTCGCCAAGCGGTGTTTCCGGCCCCATGCCGTAATCCTGAAGATAGCGATAGCCGTCTTTGTTGACCAGAATACCGCCTTCACCACGGCAGCCTTCGGTCATTAAGATCCCGGAACCCGGCAGGCCGGTCGGGTGATACTGAACAAATTCCATATCCCGCAGCGGGACGCCGTGCGCAAGCGCCATGCCCATGCCGTCACCGGTCACGATGCCGCCGTTGGTGTTATAGCGGTAGACGCGGCCCGCGCCGCCGGTCGCCATGACCACGGCGTTGGCGCGAATTTGTACCAGCGTGCCTTCCATCATGTTCATCGCCACCAGGCCGCGCGCCTGCCCGTCGTCGACCAGAATGTCGAGGACGAAATGTTCGTCAAAACGCTGGATCTGGGGGAATTGCAGGGAGGTCTGGAAGAGCGTATGCAGCATGTGGAAACCGGTTTTATCGGCGGCAAACCAGGTGCGCTCAATCTTCATGCCGCCAAAACGCCGCACGTTGACGCTACCGTCAGGCCGACGGCTCCACGGGCAGCCCCACTGTTCAAGCTGGGTCATCTCCGTCGGGCAGTGATGCACAAAGTAGTCCACCACATCCTGCTCGCACAGCCAGTCGCCACCGGCAACGGTGTCGTGGAAATGGTACTCAAAGCTATCATGATCCTGAGTGACCGCAGCCGACCCCCCTTCGGCGGCAACGGTATGGCTACGCATGGGATAGACTTTTGAGATCAGTGCGATTTTAGCGTCAGGCCTGGCTTGTGCTGCGGCGATAGCAGCACGTAATCCCGCACCGCCCGCGCCTACAATGGCAATATCGGCTTGAAAAGTATGCACGACGTTCCTCCAGATTATTGTTATTTCGCCGCGCGCCCGACGGGCGGCAGCAAAAACGTATCCACTGCTCCTTTATAGGTAAAGCAGTATACCCGTGGCGAAAGAGGGGAAATTTGACGCGTTCGATTTTTTTGCGGTTCTTTATGATGATTTATCACTATTCCTGATGAATTTATTGCTTTAGTTCTCTCTATAAATTATTCGTGTTGTTGGCCGGGCGATGCGCTGTACAAAATTTGTCTCCGCGTGGAGGAACGAGTAGACTTCGTGCCCTTAGCAAAAAACGGAGACAAAACCATGAGCGAAACGGCAACCTGGCAGCCGAGCGCATCCATTCCTAACCTGTTGAAACGTGCAAAAATTATGACCGAAATCCGTCGTTTTTTTGCCGACCGGGGCGTACTGGAGGTGGAAACGCCCTGCATGAGCCAGGCGACGGTAACTGACGTTCACCTGTTCCCGTTTGAAACCCGTTTCGTCGGTCCCGGCCATTCTCAGGGGATGAATCTGTATCTGATGACCAGCCCGGAATACCATATGAAGCGCCTGCTCGCGGCGGGCTGCGGACCGGTATATCAGCTTTGTCGCAGCTTCCGTAATGAAGAGATGGGACGTCACCATAATCCTGAGTTCACCATGCTGGAATGGTATCGTCCGCACTATGATATGTACCGCCTGATGAATGAGGTTGATGATCTCCTGCAACAGGTGCTGGAGTGTCCGGCGGCGGAAACGCTCTCCTATCAGCAGGCGTTTCAGCGCCATCTGGAAATCGATCCGCTTTCCGCTGATAAAACCCAACTGCGTCAGGCGGCGGCGAAGCTCGATCTCAGCAATATTGCCGATACCGAAGAGGATCGCGATACCCTCCTGCAACTGCTGTTCGCGATGGGCGTTGAGCCGCATATCGGGAAAGAGCGTCCGGCGTTTGTCTATCACTTCCCGGCAAGCCAGGCGTCGCTGGCGCAAATCAGCACTGAAGATCACCGCGTGGCAGAACGTTTTGAGGTCTATTTCAAAGGGCTTGAGCTGGCGAACGGTTTCCATGAGCTGACCGACGCGCGCGAGCAGCAGCAGCGTTTTGAGCAGGATAACCGCAAGCGCGCGGCGCGCGGTCTGCCGCAGCAGCCAATTGACGTCAATTTGCTGGAAGCATTAAAAGCCGGTTTGCCAGACTGTTCTGGCGTGGCATTAGGCGTGGATCGCCTGGTGATGCTGGCACTGGGCGCGGAGACTCTTGCCGACGTGCTGGCCTTCAGCGTTGACCGAGCCTGATTCGTTTCCCTCTTTTTAGAGGGAACCATCGCGGGAATCACGCTTTGCGGTACTAAAAACTGCCATTTTAAAATGAAATGGGGCTTCTTTCTGGCGTGCCCCATTAAGTCACAACATTTGTCTGGTCTTCTGCTACCATCCGCCGCCGCTACACACCCTTATGGATGGTTTTATGACCCAGCAGACAAAAAAGATGAGCCTGATCGGGCTTATCCTGATGATATTTACTTCCGTTTTTGGCTTTGCCAATAGTCCTTCAGCCTACTTATTGATGGGCTACAGTGCCACGCCGTTCTATATCTTTTCCGCGCTGTTTTTCTTTATCCCTTTTGCGCTGATGATGGCTGAAATGGGCTCGGCTTATCGTAAGGAAGAGGGCGGGATTTACTCGTGGATGAACCATAGCGTCGGACCCCGTTATGCCTTTATCGGGACGTTTATGTGGTTTTCATCTTACGTGGTATGGATGGTCAGCTCCGCCGCAAAAGTCTGGGTGCCGTTTTCTACTTTTTTGTTCGGCACGGACAGAACGCAGACCTGGGCATTTGCCAGCCTGAGCTCCACGCAGGTCGTGGGCATCCTGGCGATAGTCTGGATGCTGCTGGTGACCTCTGTGGCTTCAAAAGGCATTAACAAAATTGCTCGGGTTACCGCGGTTGGCGGTATCGCCGTGATGTGTCTTAATCTGGTGCTTCTGTTGGCAAGTATCGCCATCTTGTGCCTGAATGGCGGACATTTCGCTGAACCGGTTAATTTTGCCGCCTCGCCGAACCCTGGCTACCAGTCGGGGCTGGCGATGCTCTCCTTTGTCGTTTTTGCTATTTTCGCATTCGGTGGTATTGAGGCCGTCGGTGGACTGGTCGATAAAACCGAAAAGCCGGAAAAGAATTTTGCCCGCGGTATCGTTTTTGCCGCCATAGTCATTTCCGTCGGTTACTCGCTGGCCATCTTCCTGTGGGGCGTCAGTACCAACTGGCAGCAGGTATTAAGTACCAGCAGCACAAACCTGGGGAATATTACTTATGTCTTAATGAAAAGCCTTGGCGTGACATTAGGGCAGGCGATGAACTTATCGCCGGAAAATGCACTGGTGATGGGAACATGGTTTGCCAGAGTTACCGGTTTATCGATGTTTCTGGCCTATACCGGCGCGTTTTTCACGCTGAGCTATTCGCCGCTAAAAGCGATCATACAGGGCACGCCGAAAGCGCTGTGGCCTGTGGCAATGACGCGTCTTAATCAAAATGGGATGCCCGCCACTGCGATGGGGATGCAGTGCGTGCTGGTATGCCTGTTTATTCTGCTGGTGTCTTTCGGCGGCGATACCGCCTCGGCGTTTTATAACAAGCTGACGCTAATGGCGAACGTTTCAATGACGATACCCTATTTATTCCTCGCGCTGGCCTTTCCCTTCTTCAAGGCGCGGCAGGACGTCGATCGTCCGTTTGTGATTTTTAAAAATCGGTTCAGCACGCTTCTGGCGACGGCTATTGTGGTGTTGATTGTGGCCTTCGCCAACATCTTTACCGTTGTTCAGCCGATCATTGAGGCCAGTGACTGGAGCAGCGCATTGTGGATGGTCGGCGGGCCGATTTTCTTCTCGCTGCTGGCGACGGGGATTTATGAGAATTACCGTTGCAAGAGTAGCAAACAACCCTGAGCAGGTTATGGTGTAAAATAAAAAAACAGATAAAGCCCTGTTAAATAATAGCAGGGCTTTTTATTGACCTCGTTTTTAATAAATCTTGACATATACATATATATTATGACTGGTGAGTGTTATTTTTTCTGATGTGATAGCGATCGCATTTATAATGACATTGCCTGGATTATCATTGCATGACTAGCATTATATGGACATATAATATGTTTGATTCTCTTGTTTTTTGTGATGTTGATAAATATGGTTTTCCTCACTGGAATGGATTTGATTTTTTCCGTTGGTATGCTTTGCCTTCTAATTGGTGCTTTATGACAGGAAAAGCGTATCTCTGGTATTATAAGACGGCCTGGCTAATTCACCATCGTGATAAAATAAAAAAATATGCTTTCGAAGCAAGAATCCCGGAACTTCTACTGGCGGGTGTCGCTGTTGCTGAAGTAGGCGGAACACCTGAAAGATTTAAAGGTGTAGGTGTGTTGCAATTTAGGCAAGTGATTGAAGAAATTCTCAGGAATGATACTAATGAATTATCAAATGCAACATCAGTTGGATCAATAGCCATCCAGCTTGGGGTTGCCGCAAAAACAATTGGCATTAATCCAAACACTTTAACGCATTTTCAACAGTTTCGTCTTTCACAGTGCTTGTTGGATAATAGTTTTAATATCAGGATAGTGGCATATCATCTTCATGATCTTATTCTTTACGATAACCCAGACTCTGATACTCTGCATTTAACTGATGAACAGATAATCTTAGCAGCTTCGAGATATAATCGTGGAACTATGAGAAGTAAAGATGATATTCTCCAGTCTATCCATAAGCCACCTGGCTCTCCTGGTCGAGAATATAGCGAATATGGACGCAGGATCATTGAAAAGAAAGAAACTATTAATAAAATAATGAGGGCCGATAAGTGAGTTGGAAATCATTTGCTATTAATATGATATGGTTATTATTATGCGTTATTTTAATAACTCTATTTTCAACACAGGATAAAGAATGGTTTATTGATGGCAGCGATATAAAAAATATTTGCGATGTCATGGAGTATATTGAAAATGATGATGTTCGTCTTGTTGGCGTTGCTTTAACTATTCCATTATTCTTTCCTTTTATCTATGTCATCATATGGAGAAAACAGCGTAGTCTATGGCAATACTCTGTAGCCGTGGTGCTTCTGGTGTTTTGGTTATGGCGTTTTATTTTTCGCTACTACCTGTGTTGATGAAAAGCTGGGATGACCAGCTTTTCATTTTATAGAAATATAGCGTTTACACGCTCCCCGCCGGGCGTGTCCCTTTACCCGCCGAGGTCAGCGTGCGTCCGGTTTGTCGTCCCGAAAGGGTTTCCAGCCGCATCTGGAACGGCGGGAACGGCATATCAATACCGTGCTGGCGGAAGCCCGCCAGAATCAGCTGGTGGATCTCGTGACGCAGCGGCATCCGGTGGCCCATTTCGGCGGCGTAAATACGCAGCTCGAAAATCTGAATGCCCTGCTGGAGATCAACCAGGAATACTTCCGGCGGCGGGGTATCAATGACCAGCGAACAGCGTTCTGCCGCCGTCAGCAGAATTTGCGTTACTTCTTCACTGTTCGCCTCTGACGGGGCCGGAATAGTGAGTACCACGCGAGTGACGGAGTCCGACAGCGACCAGTTGATAAACTGCTCGGTGATAAACGCCTTGTTTGGCACGATGATCTCCTTGCGGTCCCAGTCGCTGATCGTCGTTGCGCGGGTGTTGATTTTGGTCACGCTGCCGGTCAGGTCGCGGATAGTCACCGTATCGCCGATGCGGATCGGCTTCTCGAACAGGATAATCAGGCCGGAAATAAAGTTGGCGAAAATCTCCTGTAAACCAAAGCCGAGACCCAGACCTAACGCGGCAACCAGCCATTGCAGCTTCGACCACTCAATGCCGATCATTGAGAAGCCCACCAGACCACCGACCAGCATTAACAGATATTTGGTGATGGTGGTGATGGCATAGCCGGTGCCCGGTGCAAGTTCCAGATGCTGAAGCAGCGCCAGCTCCAGCAGCGCGGGCAGGTTGCGCACCAGTTGCGTGGTAATGATAAATACCAGAATAGCGATCAGCACCGCGCCAAGCGTGATTGGCTCAATGCTCTCCACGCCCTGAAGCGTGGAGGTGACGTCCCAGAGGGTAATATTTTCCAGGAAGCCAAACGCCGAGTGGATTTCCGACCACAGCACAATGACGGAGAGCAGCGCAATCAGCATCAGGATCGAGCGTACCAGACGTAGCGACTGGGTACTGATGGCATCCAGATCCAGCTCGCTTTCATCGATTTCCACCGCGCCTTCCAGGCTGGTGGCGTGCGGCGTTTCCTCTTCACCACGCGCACGCTGCGCCAGGATCTCGGCGCGGCGGTGCCGGGCGCGGTCGAAGGCCAGTCGGCGGCGCTGGATCAGCATCCAGCGGCGGATGATATGGTAAATCACCAGCAGCAGGAACCAGATGGCGACCGAGGTCTCCAGCCGCGCCAGCAGCGCCTGCGCCGTGGCGAGATAGCCCACCGCTGCCGCCAGAATAGCAATCAGTGGCGCACCCATCATCAGGTTCCACAGCATGCTGTTGACCATATTGTCGCCGTTACCCTCTTTGTCGAGGTACAGCGGAATGCCCGCGCGTTTCAGGCTGAGGGTAACCATCGCCAGCGCGCCGCAAATCAGGATAAAGCACAGGCGTCCCAGCGAGGCGGAAAATTCCCGGTCGTTGAGATTATCGAACATGATCAGCGCCATGATCAGCGGCACAATCAGCCCGATACTCATCAGGTAATAGCGCATCGCCCGCGCCACGCGGTTACGCGGCCAGCCAAAGTGCGCCACAAACAGACCGGTCGGACGGGCAAAGGTCGCGCAAATCATCACCACCCACAGCAGCGGCACCGTGGCCGTTACACCGTTACCGATAGCAACCGCCAGCGGATAAGGCCAGGCTTCACGCAGACCGTAGCCCAGCGTCGCCCACAGCACCGGCAGGGGAGAGGCCACCAGTATCGACCAGAATACCGTGCGCAGGGTCAGCCAGAAGTGATCCTGGGTGACCTTGCCAACGCGTGAGGAGGAGCGCTCAAGGAAACGGGTAAAATGCCGACGCGAGTAAATACTGAAGCCGACCAGCACCAGCGCGCCAAACAGCGGCAGCAGCGTCTCTTTACTGGTCAGCATCATGATGCTGGCTTTGCCCAATTGGCTGACGGTATCCAGCGAGATGAGGCGGCGTAAATCCTGTACGACCTCAATAGGCCAGGAGATAGTCAGCGGATTGACGTCTGAGGTCCAGAACAGATAGCGGTGGGTGGCTTCGTTAACCTCTTTCAGCGCATCCTCAAGCTGACTATTGGTAACTTTTAGCTTGGTGAGCTCCAGAATTAGCGTATCGCCGCCCTGCAACAACGAGGAGAGCAGTTCACGCTGGGTGCGCAACTGCGCCTCAAGGATCCGGTTTTGTTCCGCGCTCAGCGGCTGGCCGTCTGCCTGGTGCATTTGACGAAGCTGGGCCTGCTTGTTGAGCAGATCTTCATAGCGCATTCGGTGGACGCGTAGCTGAGCCATTTCGGTATCAAGCTGCTGCGGTTTTGGCATTTCCGGCAGGCGGGCGACCTGAGCGCGGAGGGCATCGCCCAGCATATTGGACATGCCCAGCCACTGTGCCTGTTCGCGTAGCGTATTAAGCGCCTGGCGCACCTGAAGCGTCTGGTTAGTGGCCTGACGCTGCTGTGACGCGACTAAATCCATTCGCTGCGCCTGCTGATTCAGCGCCTGCGACAGCTCGCGGTTGACGGCGAACTGCTTGACGATATCCGGCGGCAGGTTGGCGCTGTTTTCCGCCAGCAACTCCGTGCTTTCCAGCGCTTTTTCCGCTTCACGCTGGCGCTGGCTGTTTACCTGATTACGCAGCGTCTGCAAGTACGCATCTAACTGCTGGCTCTGTTTTTGTGCCAGCTCGGAGCGCAGACGCGAAAGCTCCTGACGGTTATTGGCGGAAAGCTGCGCCAGTTCCAGCTCATCAACCAGCGCCTTAAGTCTGGCGGATTCCGCCTGAGCTGCCAGGCTTTGCGCCTGGGTTAGCGCGGCGTTGCCGTTCTGGGTGCCTGCGCGGCGTTCGACCTCGTTTAACTGGCGACGGGCGTCGGTCTGCTGCTGAGGAAGCTGGTTCAGGGAGTCGGCGATGTCACGCGCGCGCTCCTGCTCCTGCTGTGCCTCGCGGCTTTTATCCAGAAGCTGACTGCTGACCTGAAGGATTTCCTGATTCAGCGCGTCGGTGGACATCCCGGCGGGCACGTCGCGCGGTTCATCACGCAGGCTGTTAAGCTGGGCGCGCAGGGTTTGCGAGAGTTTGGGGAAGTTATCGATAACCTGCTGATATTGCTGCGCGCGCTCAAGCGAGCCTTTTCGCTCCTCAAGCGCGTTAAGTGCGGACTGGAGTGCCTCAACGGCTTCGGGCTGGGCGGGTTTTGCCGCCTTTGCCTGCTCCAGTTCCTGGGTTATCTGTTTGGCGTCGGGGGCCGTCGCCGCGTACGCCCCCATACTGAGGCTCCAGGCCATCAGAAAAGTGATAATCAGGCGCACGGAAAACCCTTTACGTTGAATTAAATATCGTCTCGCTTGTCGTCAACCAGCGGGCTGGCGTCCAGCTCGGCGTTGACTTCATCTTCTGGCAGCGGCGCAGGTTCAGGCTGGATCTGCGCTTCTGTAGAAACCGCCAGCGGTTGACCGATTTTGGTCACTGACAGACTATGCAATGTCTCAACCAGATCCACTTTCCCCGGCGCGAACAGGTTAATCACCGTCGAGCCCAGTTTAAAGCGGCCCATCTCCTGACCTTTCAGCAACGCCACGGAACCTTCGCTTTCGCCTTCCGGCCAGGTCCAGCGCTTGATAATGCCTTCACGCGGCGGCGTGATGGTGCCAGCCCAGACGGTTTCAATGCTACCAACAATAGTCGCCCCCACCAGAATTTGCACCATCGGGCCGAATTCGGTGTCGAAAAGGCAGATAACGCGCTCATTTCGCGCAAAAAGGTTAGGCACGTTTTGCGCGGTAAGATGGTTAACGGAGAACAGATCGCCCGGCACATAAATCATCTCACGCAGGATGCCGTTGCACGGCATGTGAACGCGGTGATAGTCGCGCGGCGAGAGATAGGTGGTAACGAACGAGCCGTTACGGAACTGGTCAGCCAGCGTATAGTTACCCGCCAGTAATGCTTCCAGGGAATAGTTATGTCCTTTGGCCTGCAAGATTTTGTCGTTTTCGATGTGACCAAGCTGGCTTATCACGCCATCGGCTGGCATCACCAGGACGTTAGGATCGGTGTTAAGCGGGCGAACTTCGTCACGCAGCGGGCGCACGAAGAAATCATTAAACGAACGGTAGCTGGCGGTATCTGGCTTCTGTGCCTCTTTCATATCGACTTTGTAGTATTTGACGAACAAGTCGATAACCAGTTTGGTCAGCCAGCCTGCGCGTTTGCTTGCGCCCCAGCCCGCCAGGCGCGTAAGCCACAGTTTCGGCAGAATATATTGCAGCGAAAGTTTAAGATCGTTTAACACGATAGCCTCCAGGCCTTTGTTTTGTCGTTCCTGTACCCGCCTGCGGAACGGGTCCATGAAAAAAGGGGGACGATTTTAGCGATGCTAAGCATAAATGTCAGTTATCGGTTTCAGAAAAGTTTTTACGCGTCTTTACCTGCGCCATGCTTTCCAGAATACGGTGATAATTGTCAAAGCGGCTCTCTGCAATTTTTCCTTCTTCTACCGCTGCGCGAATGGCGCAGCCAGGATCGGTATCATGTTTACAATCACGGTATTTGCACAGGCCTAAATAGTCGTGGAATTCGACAAAACCCTGAGTGATTTGTTCTGGCTCCAGATGCCAGAGGCCAAACTCACGCACGCCGGGGGAGTCGATTACATCTCCGCCGTGCGGGAAGTGGTACAGGCGCGCGGCGGTGGTGGTGTGCTGGCCCAGGCCGGAGTTGTCGGAAACGTCGTTAGTCAGGATCTCAACCGGTAACCCTAACAACGCGTTTAGCAAGCTGGATTTGCCGACGCCGGATTGCCCGGCAAAGATGCTGATACGGTCGGTCAGCGCCTCTTCCAGCGGTTTCAACCCATCCTGGGTATAGCTGGATACCATCAGCACGCGATAGCCAATATGGCGATAAATATCCATCTGCTCGTTCACAAAACGCATGCCGTCGTCATCCAGCAAGTCGATTTTGTTGAGGACGATGATCGGCTCAACTTCCAGCGTTTCACAGGCGACAAGATAGCGATCGATGATGTTGACTGATAATTCCGGCAGGATCGCCGAGACGATAACAATCTGGTCAATGTTGGCGGCAATCGGCTTTACGCCATCGTAAAAGTCCGGACGCGTCAGAACCGAGGTACGCTCATGCACCGCTTCCACGATGCCTTTAACGTTGACGCCTTCCGCCGCCGCTTTTCCTGGCCGCCAGACGACGCGGTCTCCGGTGACCAGCGAGCGGATGGTGCGGCGGATATTGCAGCGGTGGGTTTCACCGTCGGCGGATTCAACGTCAACGTGCATGCCAAAGCGGCTGATGACGATGCCTTCCGCCGGCTCGCCAAACAGATTGTCATCATAATCAGGCTTCTCCGCAGTCGTGGTAAGTCGGCGCTGATGATTCGCTTTTACGCGGCGCTGCTGACCTTTGGAGAGTTTATTTTTACTCAATCGTACTGACTCCTGGTCGCCCGTCAGGGGCAAAACCTCTATGATACATGCTATCGATTAAGATTGCCGACCCGTCATCCGCCATAACGTTGACGAGTCTCGAATATAAAATTATGGGTGGAAAATAGCATGAGTGCAGATGAAAACAACCTGATTTGGATCGATCTGGAAATGACCGGGCTGGATCCCGAGCGCGATCGCATTATTGAAATTGCCACCCTGGTGACCGATGCGAATTTAAATATCCTGGCAGAAGGCCCGATAATTGCGGTGCATCAGTCTGATGCACAACTGGCATTGATGGATGACTGGAATGTGCGCACCCATACCGGTAGCGGGCTGGTTGAGCGGGTGAAAGCCAGCCAGTTTGACGATCGCGCCGCGGAGCTTGCCACGATTGCGTTTTTGCAGCAGTGGGTTCCGGCGGGCAAATCACCGATTTGCGGTAACAGCATCGGCCAGGATCGCCGCTTTCTGTTTAAGTATATGCCTGAGCTGGAAGCGTATTTCCACTACCGCTATCTGGATGTCAGCACCCTGAAAGAACTGGCTCGCCGCTGGAAGCCGGAAATTCTGCCGGGCTTTACCAAGCAGGGTACCCATCAGGCGATGGATGATATCCGCGAATCCGTGGCCGAACTGGCGTATTACCGCGAGCATTTTATTCAGTGATAAGCGTTTAACGCCCCTGTACAGCCCGACGCGCTTGCGAAGGGCGAAATTTGACGCTAAATTGTACGCCTTGCTGATAAAAACAGCACTCAGGCAGGAAAGTTGAAAAATTGCGGTTCAGGGGCTTGCAGCATAAAGGATTTCTCGTATAATGCGCCTCCCGTACCGATGCAGAATTTGCAACGTTACACAGAGCGGGAATAGCTCAGTTGGTAGAGCACGACCTTGCCAAGGTCGGGGTCGCGAGTTCGAGTCTCGTTTCCCGCTCCAAATTTGAAGATGTACACCACCCAAGCGGGAATAGCTCAGTTGGTAGAGCACGACCTTGCCAAGGTCGGGGTCGCGAGTTCGAGTCTCGTTTCCCGCTCCAAAATTTGAAGATTTACACCACCCAAGCGGGAATAGCTCAGTTGGTAGAGCACGACCTTGCCAAGGTCGGGGTCGCGAGTTCGAGTCTCGTTTCCCGCTCCAAAATTTCATCTCAAGAATAAATTATCCACAGCGGCAAGGCCCGTTGATTGGGATGTCTTTCACTTCTGACAAACTTCTGTGAACAGAGTTATCCACAGGCCGGATTGTATTCACTGTTTGGCAAAAAAGTTCAAAATGTAAATGATTTTTAATTAAGCTTATGAAAATCATAGAGAAAATAATATTTCAAAATGTTAATTAGATCGCTTGACGAATTTTTGCGCGTTGAATACCAATAGGTTTTTAATTTTATACACACGCTGTGAATGAATCAGGCGTCGCGCGGCAGCCCTTTTTCAACCACCCGTACCAGCCGCTGTTTTTTTGGCAGCTGCACTTCCACGACACAGGCATTTCGCTTCTCGATTTGCTGCGCAATCGCCCACTCTATGTGTTCGTCGAGAAGTGAGTGCTCACCCCGGCGCGATTCCAGCGCCTGAATAGTGGCTTCATCCCACGGCGCGTTTCCCAGCGCGACGGCAATATTGCGCAGCCAGCGCAGATGACCGATACGGCGAATTGCCGATCCTTCGGTAACTTTCAGAAACCAGGCCTCGCTCCAGGCAAACAGTTCGATCAGCTCCGGCGCATGCAGCGATTTGCGCGGGCTAAAATCCTCTTCTTCGGTAAGCTGCGAATAACGGTTCCACGGACAGATCAACTGACAGTCATCGCAGCCGTAGATCCGGTTGCCCATCAGCGGACGGAATTCCTCGGGAATAGCGCCTTCCAGTTCAATCGTCAGGTAGGAGATACAGCGCCGGGCGTCTACGATATAGGGTTCAACAATCGCCCCGGTAGGACAGATGGTCATGCAGGCCACGCAGCGTCCGCAGCCTTCTTCGACAGGAGTATCAACCGGAAGCGGCAAGTCGATTAACAGTTCACCGAGGAAGAAGAACGATCCGGCATCGCGGCTAAGGATAAGTGAGTGCTTACCTGTCCAGCCCAGCCCAGCTTTTTCTGCCAGCGGACGCTCAAGCAGAGGCGCAGAATCGACAAAAGGTCTAAAATTCAGCGACGCGCACTGTTCCTGAATTTTCTCCCCAAGCTTTTTTAAGCGATTGCGCAGCAGCTTATGGTAGTCGCGCCCCAGCGCGTAGCGGCTGACGTAGCCAAGAGAGGGATTTTTCAGCGTGCGGGCGAAAGCCGCGTTGGCGGGCAGATAGTTCATCCGCACGCTGATGACGCGAAGCGTACCGGGCAAAAGTTCATGCGGACGGGCGCGCATCATGCCGTGACGCGCCATCCACTCCATTTCGCCGTGGTACTGCTTATCGAGCCACGCCTGCAGTTTCGGCTCGCTGGCGCTCAGGTCGGTATCGGCAATACCGACCTGCTGGAACCCGAGTTCAGTGCCCCATTGTTTAATATTTTGCGCTAACTGATTGAGATCGAGGGGCTGAGACATGACGGACCATAAGATGAATACAAACCGCGCAAGTATACCACACACTGTCTGGCCTGCGCAGGCGCTGCCGCACCTTGAGCAGGAGGCGGCGGATGCATTAGGGATTACGCTATACGAGTTGATGCAACGTGCGGGCCTTGCGGCTTTTACGCTGGCGCGGGAGACGTATCCGACTTCCCGCCACTGGCTGATTCTTTGCGGCGCTGGCAATAACGGCGGCGATGGCTATGTGGTGGCGAGGCTCGCGCAGGCGGCAGGCATTCAGGTCAGCCTGATTGCGCTGGAGAGTAAGAAGCCGCTGCCGGAAGAGGCGGAAAGCGCGCGTAATGCCTGGCTTAACGCGGGTGGTACGATCCATGCGCCCGATGCCGCCTGGCCGGAAGGTGTTGATGTTATCATTGATGGCCTGCTGGGAACGGGATTACGCAGCGCGCCGCGCGACGCTATTGCGGCGCTGATTGACCACGCTAATAACCATCCGGCTCCCGTGGTGGCGCTGGATATTCCCTCCGGACTGCTGGCCCAGACAGGCGCGACGCCGGGCGCGGTGATTAACGCGGCCCTCACCATCACCTTTATTGCGCTTAAGCCCGGTCTGCTGACCGGCAAAGCCCGCGATGTCGTGGGGTGTCTGCACCACAATGCCCTCGGCCTGGAAGGCTGGCTGGCCAGTCAGGACGCGCCCTGGAACCGCTTCGACGGTGCGCAACTGGCCGACTGGCTACAACCGCGCCGTCCGACCTCCAATAAAGGCGATCACGGCAAGCTGCTGATTGTCGGCGGTGACCACGGTACGGCGGGGGCGATCCGCATGACCGGTGAGGCGGCGCTGAGGGCCGGAGCCGGGCTGGTACGCATCTTAACCCGTAGCGATAACATCGTTCCCATCCTCGCCGCGCGGCCAGAATTGATGGTCCAGGAACTGACGCCGGAGGCGCTTGAGGATAATCTTGAATGGGCAGATGTCGTGGTCATTGGTCCAGGCCTTGGACAGCAAAAATGGGGCAAACAGGCGCTGCATAAAGTTGAGAATTTTCGCAAACCGATGCTCTGGGACGCGGATGCGCTGAACCTGCTGGCAATCAACCCCGATACACGTCACAATCGCCTGTTGACCCCGCATCCCGGCGAGGCTGCCCGCCTGTTAAATACCAGCGTGGCAGAAATTGAGAGCGATCGCTTACTTTCTGCGCAGCGTCTGGTAAAACAGTATGGCGGCACGGTGGTTCTGAAAGGGGCGGGGACGGTGATCGCCAGCCATGAAGGTTCGCTGGGCATTGCGGATACTGGCAACGCCGGCATGGCCAGCGGCGGAATGGGCGACGTGCTGTCCGGTATTATCGGCGCACTGCTGGCCCAACAGCTGCCGCTGTATGAGGCTGCCAGCGCAGGATGCGTGGCGCACGGCGTCGCGGCTGATAAACTGGCGGCGCGCCACGGGACGCGTGGCATGTTGGCCACCGATCTTTTTTCCACGCTTGTGCGTGTTGTTAACCCGGATGTGATTGACCCTGAACATGATTAATCGAGTGATTCCTTTACCCGACGAACAAGCAACGCTGGACCTTGGCAACCGTATCGCCAGGGCCTGTGATGGCGCAACAGTAATTTATTTGTACGGCGACCTTGGCGCGGGCAAAACGACCTTCAGCCGGGGATTTCTACAGGCGTTGGGACATCAGGGCAATGTGAAAAGCCCGACCTATACGCTGGTTGAACCGTATACGCTCGACGCATTGATGGTGTACCACTTCGATTTGTATCGGCTGGCCGATCCGGAAGAACTGGAGTTTATGGGGATCCGTGACTATTTTACCGACGAGGCAATTTGTCTGGTGGAGTGGCCGCAGCAGGGGACGGGCGTTCTGCCTGAACCGGATCTTGAAATACACCTGGAATATCAGGCGCAGGGTCGTGAGGCGCGTATTGTGGCAGTCTCCGCATCAGGTAATTCGCTGCTGGCGCGTGTAGCCGGTTAACCTTAAGGGTGACGGGATGATGTATCGTATGCATAAGTGGTTGGTAGCACTGTTGGTTATGCTGTGCGCGCAGGCCGGCGCGGCAAGCTTGTCCGATATTCAGGTCTCTAATGGCGATAGCCAGGCCCGTATTACCTTTAGTTTTATCGGCGATCCCGAATACGCTTTTTCACAGCAGGGCAACCGCACGGTGGCGCTGGATATCAAGCAAACCGGGGTGATCCAGGGGCTTCCGCTGCAGTTCAGCGGCGACAATCTGGTAAAAGCGATCCGATCCGGCACCCCGAAGGATAACCAGTCGCTGCGACTGGTCGTCGATCTTACGCAGAACGGCAAAACGCGTGCGGTGAAACAGCAAAATGGCGGTAACTACACCGTTGTCTTTACCATCAACGCCGATGCGCCGCCGCCGCCTCCGCCGCCAGTCGTGACGCAGCCGCGCGTTGCGCCACCGGTTGTCGCGCAAACCCAACCTGTTCAAACTGCGCGGCCTGTGCAACCGACACAGCCGGCGAAAAATCCGTTTAAAACCGACAACGACCGCATCACCAGCGTTACTAACAGTAATACCGTGACGCGCCCTGCGATGCGCACGCGTACAGCGTCGGGTGATAAAGTGATCATTGCGATTGACGCCGGTCACGGCGGCCAGGATCCGGGGGCGATTGGACCGGGCGGTACGCGTGAGAAAAACGTTACCATTGCTATCGCGCGTAAGCTGCGCACGCTGCTCAACAACGATCCGATGTTCAAAGCGGTGCTGACTCGTGACGGCGATTACTTTATCTCGGTGATGGGCCGTTCAGACGTGGCACGTCAGCAAAACGCTAACTTCCTGGTGTCGATTCACGCCGATGCTGCGCCAAACCGCGACGCCACCGGCGCATCGGTCTGGGTGCTGTCAAACCGTCGCGCCAATAGCGAAATGGCCAGCTGGCTCGAACAGCACGAGAAGCAGTCTGAACTGCTCGGCGGCGCGGGCGACGTGCTTGCTAACAGCCAGTCCGATCCTTACCTGAGCCAGGCGGTGCTGGATTTACAATTCGGCCATTCGCAGCGCGTCGGGTATGATGTTGCCGTGAATATGCTGGGCCAGCTCCAGCGCATCGGCTCGCTGCACAAGCGGCGGCCTGAGCACGCCAGCCTTGGCGTACTGCGCTCGCCGGATATTCCTTCCGTGCTGGTGGAAACCGGATTTATCAGCAATAACGGTGAGGAACGGCTGCTCGGCAGCGATGATTATCAGCAGCAGCTCGCCAATGCAATCTATGAAGGGCTGCGTAACTACTTCCAGGCGCATCCGCTCCAGCCGGGTCCGCAGAGTGGAGCGGGCCAGGTGGCCAGCGCGTCATCGCCTGCCGGGATGCTGCTTAACTAAGGAGATTTCATGCCGATTCAGGTCCTGCCACCGCAGCTTGCAAACCAGATTGCCGCCGGTGAGGTGGTTGAGCGCCCTGCATCGGTGGTGAAAGAGCTGGTAGAAAACAGCATCGATGCCGGTGCCACCCGCATCGATATTGATATCGAGCGCGGCGGCGCAAAGTTAATCCGTATCCGTGATAACGGCTGCGGCATCAAAAAAGACGAACTGGCGTTGGCGCTGGCGCGCCATGCCACCAGTAAGATCACTACCCTTGACGATCTGGAAGCGATTATCAGCCTTGGCTTTCGCGGCGAGGCGCTGGCGAGTATCAGTTCCGTTTCGCGTCTGACCCTGACCTCGCGCACCGCAGAGCAGCAGGAAGCCTGGCAGGCTTACGCGGAAGGGCGGGATATGGAGGTGACGGTCAAACCTGCCGCTCATCCGGTGGGAACGACGCTGGAAGTGCTGGATCTGTTTTATAACACGCCCGCCAGGCGCAAGTTCATGCGCACCGAGAAAACCGAATTTAATCATATTGATGAGATTATTCGCCGCATCGCGCTGGCGCGTTTTGACGTCACCATTAACCTCAATCACAACGGTAAAATGGTGCGTCAGTATCGGGCCGTACAGCCGAACGCGCCGAGAGAGCGGCGCATGGGCGCGATTTGCGGGACCGCATTCCTTGAACAGGCGCTGGCGATCGAGTGGCAGCACGGTGATCTGACGCTGCGTGGCTGGGTGGCCAATCCGCAGGGCACCACGGCGGCGCTGGCAGAGACGCAATACAGCTATGTTAACGGGCGCATGATGCGCGATCGCCTGATTAATCATGCGATCCGCCAGGCCTGTGAGGATAAGCTGGGTATCGATCAGCAGCCCGCCTTTGTGCTGTATCTGGAAATCGATCCACACCAGGTGGATGTTAACGTGCATCCTGCCAAGCATGAAGTGCGTTTCCACCAGTCACGGCTGGTCCACGATTTTATTTACCAGGGCGTGTTAAGCGTCTTACAGCAACGCGATGAACCTCCGCTGCCGCTGGCAGATGAAAAAACTCCTGCGCCGCGTCACGTACCAGAAAACCGCGTCGCTGCGGGTCGCAATCAATTTGCCGAACCCGCTCCGGCGCGAGAAGCTCCCGCCGCGCGGCCTTCCTCTCCTTCCGGCAGCGGCGGCGGCACAAACTGGCCCAATGCACAGCCGGGCTACCAGAAAAAGCAGGGAGCGCTCTATCGGGAACTGCTGCAAACGCCAGGCACGCAACGCGAGGTCCGCGAACCGCAACCCGCCGCGCCGGTGCTGGAAGGCCATAGCCAGAGCTTTGGCCGCGTGTTAACCATCCTGCATACCGAATATGCGCTGATGGAGCGGGAAGGAAAGCTCTGTTTACTCTCGCTGCCGGTGGCAGAACGCTGGCTAAGGCAAGCGCAGTTAACGCCCGGGAAAAACGAGATTTGCGCCCAGCCGCTGCTAATCCCACTGCGCCTGAAAGTATCCGTCGCTGAAATGACGGCGCTCAACAAGGCACAGGAACTGCTGGCAAAATTGGGGATTGAATTTCAATCAGATGCGCAATATGTGACAATCCGCGCCGTGCCTTTACCCTTACGGCAACAAAATTTACAAAACTTGATTTCTGAACTGATAGGCTACCTGGCGCAGCATACGACACTGCATGTGGACGATATCGCTCTGTGGCTTGCGCGTAACCTGGTAAGCGAACATAGCCAGTGGAATATGGCGCAGGCTATCTCGGTGCTGGCAGACGTAGAACGTCTTTGCCCCCATTTAGTGATGTCGCCGCCGGGCGGATTATTACAACCTGTAGAGATACACACGGCGATGAATGCCCTGAAAGATGAGTAACGTGAGACAAGCAGAACTGCCGCAGGCAATTTTTTTAATGGGGCCAACGGCTTCCGGTAAGACCGCGCTGGCGATTGAGTTACGTAAAGTTTTGCCAGTAGAGTTGATAAGCGTCGACTCCGCCCTTATCTATCAGGGAATGGATATCGGAACGGCGAAGCCGAGCGAAGAAGAACGCCGCGCTGCGCCGCACCGTTTAGTCGACATTCTCGATCCTGCCCAGGCGTACTCCGCAGCGGATTTTCGTCGCGATGCGCTAAAAGAGATGGCAGAGATCGCCGCAGCGGGCCGTATTCCGCTGCTGGTTGGCGGTACTATGTTGTATTTTAAGGCCTTACTGGAAGGACTATCGCCGCTGCCTTCAGCGGACCCGCAAGTCAGAGCAAAGATTGAACAGCAGGCCGCAGAACAGGGATGGGATGCGTTACATCGGCAGCTCCAGACAATAGATCCGGTTTCGGCCATGCGTATTCATCCAAATGATCCGCAAAGACTTTCCCGGGCACTGGAAGTTTTTTTCATTTCGGGTAAAACTTTAACAGAGCTGACGCAAACGTCAGGAGAGGCTCTGCCTTACAAGGTGCATCAGTTTGCCATCGCTCCGGCGAGCCGCGAACTGCTCCATCAGCGCATTGAGCAGCGTTTTCATCAGATGTTGGCTTCAGATTTTGAAGCAGAAGTGCGAGCGCTTTTTGCTCGTGGAGATTTGCATACGGACATGCCTTCCATTCGTTGTGTGGGATATCGCCAGATGTGGTCATATCTTGAAGGTGAAATATCATACGATGAAATGGTTTATCGAGGTGTTTGCGCCACGAGACAGTTAGCAAAACGCCAGGTCACCTGGCTGCGCGGTTGGGAAGGGGTTCACTGGCTGGATAGTGAAGAACCGGAACAGGCGCGTAACAAGGTGTTGCAGGTTGTTGGTGCTAACGCTCATTGAATGTGTACAATTGAGTCGTATCGTGCGCAATTTGCAGAATCGTAAGGTTCTACGTACAAAACAAGCATACATATAAGGAAAAGAGAGAATGGCTAAGGGGCAATCTTTACAAGACCCGTTCCTGAACGCATTACGTCGTGAACGCGTTCCGGTTTCTATTTATTTGGTGAATGGTATTAAGCTGCAAGGTCAAATCGAATCTTTCGATCAGTTCGTGATTCTGCTGAAAAACACGGTTAGCCAGATGGTGTATAAGCACGCTATCTCTACCGTGGTTCCGTCCCGCCCGGTATCGCATCACAGCAACAATGCTGCGGGTGGCACTGGCAGCAACTATCATCACGGTAGTAACGCGCAGGGTTCTTCTGCGTCCCAGCAAGACGGCGATGACAACGAGTAAGTTATTTGCTGTTTTCCCAGGCGGGGGAGCTTGTTTTTTCAGGTTCCCCGCTGGTTATTAATGAGGGTTTACGCTTGTTTGACCGTTATGACGCCGGTGAGCAGGCGGTACTGGTACACATCTATTTTTCGCAAGACAAAGATATGGAAGACCTGCAGGAGTTTGAATCTCTGGTCTCTTCCGCCGGTGTCGACGCAACTCAGGTGATTACCGGTAGCCGTAAAGCACCGCACCCAAAGTATTATGTTGGTGAAGGTAAAGCAGTTGAAATTGCGGAAGCCGTAAAAGCGACTGGCGCGTCAGTCGTGCTGTTTGATCACGCCTTAAGTCCGGCCCAGGAACGTAACCTGGAACGCTTATGCGAATGCCGGGTTATCGACCGTACCGGTCTCATCTTAGATATTTTTGCCCAGCGCGCCCGTACCCATGAGGGTAAGTTACAGGTCGAGCTGGCACAGTTGCGTCATATGGCAACACGCCTGGTGCGTGGCTGGACGCACCTTGAAAGACAAAAAGGCGGTATTGGTTTGCGTGGCCCGGGGGAAACCCAGCTCGAAACCGACCGCCGTTTGCTGCGCGACCGGATTATCCAGATCCAGTCACGGCTTGGCAAAGTGGAAAAACAGCGTGAGCAAGGGCGTCAATCGCGTATTAAAGCCGATATTCCGACCGTTTCACTAGTGGGTTATACCAACGCCGGAAAATCGACGCTGTTTAATCACATCACGGAATCACAGGTATACGCGGCAGATCAGCTCTTCGCCACCCTGGACCCGACGCTGCGCCGTATCGACGTCGTGGATGTTGGCGAAACCGTGCTGGCGGATACCGTTGGATTTATCCGTCACCTGCCACACGATTTGGTCGCAGCATTTAAAGCGACGCTGCTGGAAACGCGTCAGGCGACGCTGCTGCTGCATATTATTGATGCCGCTGATGTTCGCGTGCAGGAAAACATAGACGCGGTGAATACCGTGCTCGATGAGATCGACGCGCATGAAATTCCCACCCTACTGGTGATGAATAAAATCGATATGCTGGAGGATTTCGAGCCGCGTATCGATCGTGATGAAGAAAATAAACCGGTTCGCGTCTGGCTTTCGGCACAGACCGGAGCGGGTGTACCGCTGCTTTTCGAGGCTTTGACTGAACGGCTTTCCGGCGAGATAGCGCAGCATACGTTGCGTCTACCTCCGCAGGAAGGGCGTCTGAGAAGCCGGTTTTATCAGCTTCAGGCAATAGAAAAAGAGTGGCTTGAGGACGACGGCAGTATCAGTCTGCAAATTCGCCTGCCCATTGTTGACTGGCGTCGACTCTGTAAACAAGAACCTGCTCTGGTTGAATATATTATTTAACCCGACTGAAGTTATTTTCCCTCTTATTAGAGGATGCCCGTAACGTGCAGCACAGATGCGACGGGTATATCACCGCATAACAAATATGGAGTACAGACATGGCGTGGAACCAGCCCGGTAATAACGGACAAGACCGCGACCCCTGGGGAAGTAATAAACCTGGCGGCAACCCCGGTGGAAATGGAAACAAAGGCGGTCGTGAACAGGGACCGCCCGATCTGGACGATATCTTTCGCAAGCTGAGTAAGAAACTCGGCGGCTTCGGCGGTGGCGGAAAAGGAACCGGCGGCAATGCGCCGCAGGGGCCTCGCGCTCAAATGGGCGGCCGCATTGTCGGTATCGTTGTCGCGGCAGTGGTTATTATCTGGGCGGCCAGTGGTTTCTATACCATTAAAGAAGCGGAACGCGGCGTGGTAACGCGCTTTGGTAAGTTCAGCCATCTGGTAGAACCGGGCCTGAACTGGAAGCCAACCTTTATTGATGACGTCACCGCTGTCAACGTAGAAGCCGTGCGTGAACTGGCGGCGTCCGGCGTGATGCTGACGTCCGATGAGAACGTAGTGCGCGTTGAGATGAACGTACAGTACCGCATCACCGATCCGCGTCGTTACCTGTTTAGCGTGACCAGCGCTGATGACAGCCTGCGCCAGGCCACGGACAGTGCGTTACGCGGTGTGATCGGTAAATACACCATGGACCGTATTCTGACCGAAGGCCGTACCGTGATTCGTAGCGATACCCAGCGCGAGCTGGAAGAGACCATTCGCCCGTACAACATGGGGATCACCCTGCTGGACGTCAACTTCCAGGCCGCACGTCCGCCGGAAGCCGTTCAGGCGGCGTTTGACGATGCGATCTCCGCCCGTGAAAACGAGCAGCAGTCCATTCGTGAAGCAGAAGCGTACAGCAACGAAGTTCAGCCGCGTGCTAACGGTTCAGCACAGCGTATTCTGGAAGAAGCCCGCGCGTACAAAACGCGCACCGTGTTAGAAGCGCAGGGTGAAGTTGCACGCTTTGCCAAAATGCTGCCGGAATACAAAGCCGCACCGGAAATCACCCGCGAGCGTCTGTATATCGAAACCATGGAAAAAGTCCTTAGCCATACCCGCAAAGTGCTGGTTAACGATAAGGGCGGTAACCTGATGGTTCTGCCGCTGGATCAAATGCTCAAAGGCAACAGCGCGGGTTCCGCAAAGAGCGATCGCAGTGGCGCAGATAGCGTTCTGCGTCTGCCACCAGCGTCTTCAGGCAGCAATAGCAGTGCCAATAAACCATCGTCTGCCGAACAAGGCGATATCATGGATCAACGCCGCGAGAATGCGCAGCGTAATGACTACCAGCGTCAGGGGGAATAACGATGCGTAAGTCTGTTATTGCGATTATCATCATCGTGCTGGTAGTGCTTTATACCTCATTGTTTGTGGTGAAAGAAGGCGAGCGTGGGATCACCATGCGCTTCGGTAAAGTACTGCGCGACAGCGACAACAAACCGCTGATCTTCGAACCGGGACTGCACTTTAAGGTTCCGTTTATCGAATCGGTGAAAATGCTTGATGCCCGTATCCAGACCATGGATAACCAGGCCGATCGTTTTGTGACTAAAGAGAAAAAAGACCTGATCGTTGACTCCTATATCAAATGGCGTATCAGCGACTTCAGCCGTTACTACCTGGCAACCGGTGGTGGCGACGTTTCGCAGGCCGAAGTGCTGCTGAAACGTAAGTTCTCTGACCGTCTGCGTTCTGAAATCGGTCGTCTGGATGTGAAAGACATCGTGACCGACTCCCGTGGTCGTCTGACGCTGGAAGTCCGCGAAGCCCTCAACTCAGGCTCTGCCGGTACGGAAGACGAAGTGGCTACGCCGGGCGCGGATAACGAAATCGCCAAGGCTGCCGAGCGCGTTGCGGCGGAAACCAACGGCAAAGTGCCGGTGGTGAATCCGAACAGTATGGCGGCACTCGGTATTGAAGTGGTTGACGTGCGAATCAAGCAAATTAACCTGCCAACCGAAGTCTCCGAGGCGATTTACAACCGTATGCGCGCCGAGCGTGAAGCGGTCGCGCGTCGTCACCGTTCACAGGGTGAAGAAGAGAAAGAGAAAATCCAGGCTGCAGCGGATTACGAGGTCACCAAAACGCTGGCGGAAGCCGAGCGTCAGGGCCGCATTATGCGCGGTGAAGGTGATGCAGAAGCCGCTAAGCTGTTTGCGGATGCCTTTAGCCAGGACCCGGACTTCTATGCCTTTATCCGTAGCCTGCGCGCTTACGAGAAAAGCTTCGAAAGCAACCAGGACGTGATGGTAATGAGTCCGGACAGCGATTTCTTCCGTTATATGAAGACGCCGACCAACGCGACACGTTAATATCGCGTTAGTGACGGTTCGATAAAAACCACCGTCTCTCTGAGTGAGAGCGGTGGTTTTCTTTTTAGTGGAATAAAAATGAACTCAACAATCTTACTGGCCCTCGCGCTGGTTCTGGTGCTCGAAGGCCTGGGGCCAATGCTTTACCCGCGCGCCTGGCGCAAAATGATCGCCGCCATGACCCAGCTACCGGACACTATTTTACGCCGCTTCGGTGGTGGACTTGTGGTTGCTGGCTTTGTGATCTACTACATGTTGACGAAAACGATTGGCTGATCAAAAAGTGGTCGGATTTGCCGTTTCTCAGGTGCAAAAAGTGCTGATCAACGCCAAAAGCGGTGGTAGAATCCATTTTTAAGCAATCGGTGATTTTAAAATGGGTAACAACGTCGTCGTACTGGGCACCCAATGGGGTGACGAAGGTAAAGGGAAGATCGTCGATCTTCTGACTGAACGGGCTAAATATGTGGTGCGCTATCAGGGCGGTCACAACGCAGGCCATACTCTCGTAATCAACGGTGAAAAAACCGTTCTCCATCTTATTCCATCAGGCATTCTCCGCGATAACGTCACCAGCATCATCGGTAACGGCGTTGTGCTGTCGCCTGCTGCACTGATGAAAGAGATGAAAGAGCTGGAAGACCGTGGTATCCCGGTTCGTGAGCGTCTGTTGCTCTCTGAAGCCTGCCCGCTGATCCTCGACTACCATGTCGCGCTGGACGTGGCGCGTGAAAAAGCGCGCGGCGCGAAAGCTATCGGTACGACCGGTCGCGGTATCGGCCCGGCTTACGAAGACAAAGTAGCCCGTCGCGGTCTGCGCGTTGGCGACCTGTTCGACAAAGCGACCTTCGCCGACAAACTGAAAGAAGTGATGGAATATCACAACTTCCAGCTGGTGAACTTCTACAAAGTTGAGGCCGTTGACTACCAGAAAGTGCTGGACGATGTGATGGCGATTGCCGACATCCTTACCGCGATGGTGGTTGATGTTTCCGATCTGCTGGATCAGGCGCGTCAGCGCGGCGACTTCGTGATGTTCGAAGGCGCGCAGGGTACGCTGCTGGATATCGACCACGGTACCTACCCGTATGTAACCTCGTCGAACACCACCGCAGGTGGCGTGGCGACCGGTTCCGGCCTGGGTCCGCGTTATGTTGACTACGTGCTTGGCATCATCAAAGCGTACTCCACTCGCGTGGGTGCGGGTCCGTTCCCGACCGAACTGTTTGATGACACCGGCGAGTTCCTGTGCAAGCAGGGTAACGAATACGGTGCTACCACCGGCCGTCGCCGTCGCACCGGCTGGCTGGACGCGGTTGCGGTGAAACGTGCGGTGCAGATCAACTCCCTGTCCGGCTTCTGCCTGACCAAGCTGGATGTGCTGGACGGCCTGAAAGAAGTGAAAATCTGCGTGGGTTACCGTATGCCGGATGGCCGTGAAGTCACCGTTACGCCGCTGGCGGCCGACAACTGGGAAGGTATCGAGCCGATTTACGAAACCCTGCCTGGCTGGTCTGAGTCTACTTTCGGCGTGAAAACGCGTGACGGTCTGCCGCAGACGGCGCTGGACTATATTAAGCGTATCGAAGAACTGACCGGTGTTCCGGTTGATATCATCTCTACCGGTCCGGATCGTACCGAGACCATGATCCTGCGCGATCCGTTCGACGCATAATCATTATTGATGACTGGCCTGCGACAAAACGCGCAGGCCAGAGAAGCAAAGCCCGCCCTGAACTTCTGCTTTTTGTCCCCTCGATCAAATAAATTAGCGGCCTGACGGTTGGCTGGTTTATCATCACTAGTATAAATATCCGCTTTCCCCCTGTTTTGAGGTTGATGTGCAGTTAACGAGTTTTACCGATTACGGATTGCGTGCGCTAATCTATATGGCATCGCTACCGGACGGGCGAATGACCAGTATTTCCGAGGTTACCGAGGTTTATGGCGTATCCCGTAATCATATGGTCAAAATAATCAATCAGCTTAGTCGTGCCGGCTATGTCGCCGCGGTGCGGGGAAAAAACGGCGGGATCCGGCTGGGTAAACCCGCAGGCACTATTCGTATCGGTGACGTTGTGCGCGAGCTGGAGCCGCTTACGCTGGTGAACTGTAACAGCGCATTTTGCCACATTACGCCAGCCTGTCGTCTGAAGCAGGCGCTTTCACAAGCCGTGCAGAGCTTCCTCAGAGAACTGGATAACCTCACGCTGGCCGATTTGGTTGAAGAAAATCAACCGCTTTATAAATTATTACTGGTGGAGTAACGATTATCACCATCAGCGCTGACAACGGAGGAACCGCTATGTCACAAGATCCTTTCCAGGACCGCGAAGCAGAAAAATACGCGAACCCTATCCCGAGCCGGGAATTCATCCTCGAACATTTAACCAAACGTGAAAAACCGGCCAACCGCGAAGAACTGGCGGTTGAACTCAATATTGAAGGCGAAGAACAGACTGAAGCCCTGCGTCGCCGCCTGCGCGCCATGGAGCGCGACGGACAGCTGGTCTTCACTCGTCGCCAGTGCTATGCCTTACCGGAACGTCTCGACCTGCTTAAGGGCGTAGTGATTGGTCACCGCGACGGCTTCGGCTTCCTGCGCGTAGAAGGGCGCAAAGACGATCTCTATCTCTCCAGCGAGCAGATGAAAACCTGTATCCACGGCGATCAGGTTCTGGCGCAGCCGCTGGGGGCGGATCGTAAAGGCCGCCGCGAAGCGCGTATTGTGCGCGTGCTGGTGCCGAAAACCAGCCAGATCGTGGGTCGCTACTTTACCGACGCGGGCGTTGGCTTTGTGGTGCCAGACGACAGCCGCCTGAGCTTCGACATCCTGATCCCGCCGGAAGAGGTGATGGGCGCGCGCATGGGCTTTGTGGTAGTGGTCGAACTGACCCAGCGCCCAACCCGCCGCACCAAAGCCGTCGGTAAAATCGTTGAAGTGCTCGGCGATAATATGGGCACCGGCATGGCGGTCGATATGGCGCTGCGCACCCATGAAATCCCTTACATTTGGCCGCAGGCGGTAGAGCAGCAGGTTGCCGGGCTAAAAGAAGAGGTGCCGGAAGAGGCGAAAGTGGGCCGCGTCGATCTGCGCAACTTGCCGCTGGTCACTATTGACGGCGAAGACGCCCGCGATTTTGATGACGCGGTGTACTGCGAGAAAAAACGCGGCGGCGGCTGGCGTCTGTGGGTAGCGATTGCCGACGTAAGCTATTATGTTCGTCCGCCAACCCCGCTGGATCAGGAAGCGCGCAACCGCGGCACTTCCGTTTACTTCCCGTCGCAGGTCGTTCCGATGCTGCCGGAAGTATTGTCTAACGGCCTGTGCTCGCTGAACCCGCAGGTTGACCGCCTGTGTATGGTCTGTGAGATGACTATCTCATCTAAAGGCCGCCTGACCGGCTTTAAATTCTACGAAGCGGTGATGAGCTCCCATGCGCGTCTGACTTACACCAAAGTCTGGCACATGTTGCAGGGCGATCAGGATCTCCGCGAGCAGTATGCGCCGCTTGTCAAACACATCGAAGAATTGCACAACCTCTATAAAGTCCTGGATGTTGCCCGTGAAGAGCGCGGCGGGATCTCGTTTGAAAGCGAAGAAGCGAAGTTTATCTTTAATGCCGAACGCCGCATTGAACGTATCGAGCAGACTCAGCGCAATGACGCGCATAAGCTGATCGAAGAGTGCATGATCCTGGCCAACATCTCGGCGGCACGGTTTGTTGAGAAAGCCAAAGAGCCTGCGCTGTTCCGTATCCATGACAAGCCGACCAACGAAGCCATCACCTCTTTCCGTTCTGTGCTGGCGGAGCTGGGGCTGGAATTGCCGGGCGGGAATAAGCCAGAGCCGCGCGATTATGCGGAGTTATTGACGTCAATTGCCGACCGTCCCGATGCAGAAATGCTGCAAACCATGCTGCTGCGCTCGATGAAACAGGCAATTTACGATCCGGAAAACCGCGGTCACTTTGGCCTCGCCTTGTCGTCGTATGCTCACTTTACTTCACCAATTCGTCGTTATCCGGACCTGTCGCTGCACCGTGCCATCAAATATCTGCTGGCAAAAGAGCAGGGGCATGAGGGCAACAGCACCGGGACCGGCGGCTATCACTACTCCGTAGAAGAGATGCTGCAACTGGGCCAGCACTGCTCCATGGCTGAGCGTCGTGCCGATGAAGCGACCCGCGACGTCTCTGACTGGCTGAAGTGTGACTTTATGCTGGACCAGGTGGGCAACGTTTTCAAAGGCGTCATTGCCAGCGTTACCGGGTTTGGCTTCTTTGTCCGTCTTAGCGATCTGTTTATCGACGGTCTGGTGCACGTCTCCTCGCTGGATAACGACTACTATCGTTTCGACCAGGTCGGGCAGCGCCTGATTGGTGAATCCGGCGGCCAGACCTACCGTCTTGGTGACCGCGTGGAAGTACGCGTCGAAGCGGTCAATATGGATGAGCGCAAAATCGACTTCTCGCTGATTTCCAGCGAGCGTGCACCGCGTAATGAAGGCAAAACCGCGCGCGAAAAAGCCAGAAAGGGTGCACCGGCTAAAAGCTCAGGCAAGCGTCGCCAGGCAGGCAAGAAAGTCAATTTCGAGCCGGACAGCGCGTTCCGTAGTGGCAAGGGTAAAACCAAACCTAAAGCGGAAAAAGCGGGTGAAAGCAAAGGCGTAAAGAAGGCGAAAAAACCGTCGGCGAAGACGCAAAAAATCGCGGCGGCCACCAAAGCCAAACGCGCGGCGAAAAAGAAAATCGCTGAATAACCTGCTTAATAACCCTCTTCCAGTGAAGAGGGTTAAATCGTGTGCAATACAGGCTAACAGGGGAAACGGCGGGATTGGGTTCCCGGAGGGAGGCCCAACCCGGCGGTCGCCCCGATGACCACGGACGGTTTACCACCCACTTCACTCTCTTCCAGCAAAGCGGATTATTCTTTTTTCATTGAAGCTATTCCATTCCGCCATAAATAATCGTTTATTTCCCGCTATATTCGCCCTTATCTCAATTCCGGCAATGGATATTTTTTATTATTGATTAGCCGCTGAAACCAGATGTGTATAGTGAATCTCACGTTATTCGTTGACCCGATGAAAAAGTGCGGGCGTTAAATAGAATGTGATTTACAAGGAGCTATTATGCATCTGGCCCGGTTTCCGCGCATTTCCCTCGGTCATTTCCCAACCCCTTTAGAGCCGCTTGAAAAATTAAGCAAATTACTGGGCGGTCCGAAAATATGGATTAAGCGTGACGATGCCACTGGACTTGCCACTGGCGGTAATAAAACCCGCAAGCTGGAATTTTTGCTGGCGGATGCGCTGCAAAAAAAAGCCGATGTTGTTATCACCCAGGGTGCGACGCAATCTAACCATGTGCGTCAGACCATTGCCGGCGCGGCGAAGCTGGGGCTGAAGGCAAAAGTGCTGCTGGAAAAACGCGTGACGGATTTTGGCGAAGATTATCAGCGCTCCGGCAACGTCCAGTTAGATCTTTTACTGGGCGGAGACATTGTCGCTCACCTGCCGGGCGGCACCGATATGCAGCAGGCGATGGAAGAATACGCTGCTGAATTGCGCGAGGAGGGGCATAACCCCTATGTCATTCCCGGCGGCGGCTCTAACGCCATCGGCGCACTCGGCTATGCCGCCTGCGCGGAAGAGTTGCTGTATCAATCCTCGCAGCTACGTCTGCGCATCGATCATGTGGTCCATGCGACAGGCAGTACCGGCACACAGGCCGGTCTGGTCGCGGGATTCACCGCCACCAACAGCCATATACCGGTACTCGGCATCAGCGTGCGTGCGCCGAAAGCGAAACAGGAAGAAAACGTCTGGAATCTGGCGTCGCGCACCCGCGAACTGTTAGGTGTACCGGGCGATCTCCCCCGCGAAACGGTAGTGGCGAACAGCGATTACGTCGGCGATGGTTACGGCCTGCCAACCGAAAGCATGCTGGAAGCGCTGCGTCTGCTGGCGCAGCACGAAGGCATCCTGCTCGATCCTGTGTACTCCGGCAAAGGCATGGCGGGCCTGATTGACCTGATCCGCAAAGGCCATTTCCGCAAAGATGACAATGTGGTGTTTATCCACACCGGCGGCTCGGCAGGCCTGTTTGGCTATCGCCAGGTATTTGAACGATGAGCCAGCCGTTTCTGCTCGGCGTGCTGGGCGGCATGGGGCCGCTGGCCACCGTTGACTTTCTGTCCACGCTGCTGGCCGTAACGCCCGCCGCCAGCGACCAGCAGCAGATCCCGACGGTGGTCTGGAACGTGCCGCAAATCGCCGATCGACAGCAGGCGCTGGCGGGTAAGGGTCCGTCGCCGCTACCGCAACTGCTGACCGGAATTGCAAAACTGAACCAGGCAGGCGCGACCCATATTGTTATCCCCTGCAATACCGCCCATCACTGGTATTCCGCGTTAAGCGACGCCAGCCGCGCGCCGTTGCTGCATATCGTGGAAGCGACTATCGCCGCCGTGGTGGACGCCAGCCCTGCCTCGCAGCGAATCGGCATCATTGCCACCAAAGGTACGCTGGACGCCGGGTGGTTTCAGCGCGGCCTGCAACAGCACGGCATCACGCCGATTGTGCCTCATGAGGCTGAGCTGGAGACATGGTTTGTACCCGGCTGCTATGCGGTCAAACGCGGCGATCTGGCCGAAGGCGGCGCGGCTTTTCTGCATCAGGCGAAAGCGCTGTTTGAGCGCGGGGCGGAAAAGCTGATCCTCGCCTGCACTGAAGTACCTGTCGCGCTACGGGCGGTGAATGCGCCTTTCTTACCGCTGACGTTCGATCCCGCTCAGGCACTGGCAGAGCGATGTTCGAAAATATGGCAGGACTACCGCACCACTTATTTAACATAACTGAATACATCTCAAAGGATAAAAAATGAAAAAAAGTCTCTGCTTATTAATTGCAGCGGGTGGATTATGGGCCAGCGCCAGCTTTGCACAAACGCCGCCGGAAGTTCGGGTGGCCTACAGCGGCGGCTCGCAGGTATTAATGCTGGCAAAAGCGGACGGCTCGCTGGATAACGCGCTGAACAGCAAAGTCAAATGGGTGCAATTTGCTTCCGGCGCGGACGCATTAAATTATTTCGCCAGTAATGCCATTGATATTGCTAATTTTGGTTCCAGCCCGGCGACCGCTGGAATTGTGCGTAAATTGCCGGTGGAAATTATTGGCGTGTCCGGCGTGATTGCCAGTTACGAGCGGTTAATTGGCAAAGACGGCATCAATAATATTAAAGATATCGAAGGTAAACGCGTGGCTTATCCGCCAAATTCTACCGCGCAATATGCGCTGGAAGCGGCGATCAGCGTCAATAAACTCGACCGCAGTAAAATTACCCTGCTGCCGCTGCGTCCGGCGGAAATGGTCGCGGCCTGGAAGCGTGGCGATATCGACGCGGGTTACGTCTGGGCACCGTTTGCCCAGGAGCTGGAATCTTCCGGCGGCCATCAGGTCTTCGCCACCAAAGATCTGCAAAAAGACGGCTATCTGATTTACAACAACTACGTAGTGCGTAAAGCCTTTGCCGAGCAGTATCCGGAAACGGTCAGCGCCTTCCTGCGCGTCCATCAGCAAAAAGTGGACGAGTTTAAAAACGATCCTGAGCGTGCGGCAGCCATTGTGGCGAAAGAAGTGGGCGCGCCCGTCACCACTGCCGCTAATACGCTGGGTGGGCTGGAGTACCCGACCCTGAGCGAGCAGGGCACCGCAGCCTGGCTGGGTAACGGCACGCAGACTACGGATAGCGGGATTGGCAAAGCGCTGACCAAAACTTCTAACTTCCTGGCAGGCATTGGTGAGATCCGCAAACGTGATATTCCGGCCAACTGGGACGCGGCCATCAACTCGCGTTACATCCGGGAAGCGGCAGCAAAATGAGATTAGGTCAACATGTCGCTATCAGCGTGGTGTCGGTAGCGATCTTTTTTAGCCTCTGGCAGATAGCGGCTACCCGGCAGTGGGTGGACCCGCTGCTGCTGCCGTCGCTGACGGATATTGGCTTAACCGCTGAAGAACTGCTGGCGGACGGTTACCGTCAGGTACCGTTATGGGAGCACATTGCCGTCAGCCTGGCGCGCGCGCTCAGCGCCTTTGCGGTGGCGATAGTTATCGGCATTCCGCTGGGGCTGCTGATGGGAATGTCCGACGGCCTGTCCGCCGTCCTCAATCCCTTCGTGCAGTTCCTGCGTCCGCTGCCGAAAATCGCCCTGATCCCGCTGGCGGTGGTCTGGCTGGGCATTGGCGAAGCGTCGAAATTCTTCCTGATCTTCATCGCCACGTTCTTAAGTGTAGTGGTGGGGGCCAGCGCGGCGGTAGAACGTATCGGGCGTTCACGAATTCGTGTGGCGCAAACGCTGGGCGCGACGCGGCGGCAGATCTTTCTGCGCGTGGTGCTGCCGGATGCGCTGCCGGAATTGTTCACCACCGTCCGGTTGTCGATCGGTATCGGCTGGACGTCATTGATTGCCGCTGAAATGGTCGCCGCCAGCTCCGGGCTGGGCTGGATGGTGATCAACGCCAGCTCTTATCTGCGCACCGATATTGTCATGCTCGGTATTTTGCTGCTTGGCGGCATTGGCTATCTGCTGGATTTATTACTTCTGGGGCTGCAACGGCTGTTTGTACCCTGGGCGGGGAAAGAGTGATGACGAGTCAAATCGCGCTGGAAAAGGTCTCGCTGACCTTTGCGGCAAAGCCGGAGCCGCTGAACGTACTGGAGGACGTCTCGCTGACGCTGACGAAAGGGGAGTTTGTGGTGCTGCTGGGACCGTCAGGCTGCGGGAAATCCACCATTCTCAACCTGGTCGCCGGGTTTACGCGCCCGGACAGTGGAAAGGTGCTGGCCGGAGGGAAACCGGTACAGCGACCGGGACCAAACCGGGGAATGATTTTCCAGCAGCCGAACCTTTTTCCGTGGCTGTCGGTGCTGGATAACGTCACCTTCGGCCCGCGTCTGGGTCGCTATAACAAAGATGAAGTGAATGCCCTGGCGCGGGACTGGCTGGCGCGTGTGGGGCTGAAAGGCTTTGAAAACCATGCGCCGTGGCAGCTCTCCGGCGGCATGAAACAGCGGGTGGCGCTGGCGCGCGCCTGGCTTCCCGGACCGGAAGTGCTGCTGTTGGACGAACCGTTCGGCGCGTTAGATGCGCAGACACGCCTGATGATGCAGGAACTTCTTTATAAGGCGTGGCTCGCCACTGATACCACATTGTTATTCGTGACGCATGACGTGGACGAAGCGCTGTTCCTCGCCGACCGGATTTTAATCATGTCAGCGCGTCCGGGCAAAATCGTCGAGGAGATTGCCCTGCCGTTTGGGCGCGAGCGCGACATTGAAACCTTTGCGGAGCACCCGCAGTACGGCGAGATCAAACATCACGTCCTGCACCGCGTCCGTCAGGAGGCAAAGCGTCATCTGAGTTAATCCGTCAATCAACTGTTATACCTGAGGTGGAAGCAATGAGCACAAGCGAATTACGAGCCCGTCTGGACCAGAGTATTGATCAACACCGCGACGACTATATTGCGATTTCGAAAGATATCCATGCGCATCCGGAAACCGGGAATAACGAATATTACGCCAACGAGGTATTAACGGCGCTGTTAAGGAAACACGGATTCACCGTCACCTCCAACGTCGCCGGGCATGAAACCGCTTTTTATGCCGTAAAAGAGAGTGCGAAACCGGGGCCGACCATCGCCTATCTGGCGGAGTATGACGCGCTGATCGACATCGGCCACGCCTGTGGTCATAACATCATCGGCGTTACCAGCATCGCTGCGGCGATTGCGCTGAGTGAGACGCTGGATCAGACCGGCGGCAAGGTGGTGGTGCTCGGCACGCCTGCCGAAGAGGGCGGGCTGCGCGGCAAGGGCGGGATCAACGGTAACGTCAAAGCGCGCTTTGTGGAGCATGGTTTTCTGGAGGATGTCGACGTGGCGCTGATGGTCCATCCGTCCGGAAAAACGCGCCTCACCGGCCCGTCGCTTGCCAATAACCACCTCTATTTTCATTTCTACGGCAAGCCCTCACACGCGGGCAGTTCGCCGCACAAAGGGGTTAACGCGCTGGATGCGCTGGTGCTGCTGTACAACGGCATTAGCGTGCTGCGCCAGCAACTTCCTGACGGCGTGCGGGTCCACGGCATTATCACTAACGGCGGACAGGCACCGAACGTGATCCCGGAATATGCCTCAGGACATTTTTACATTCGCGCCGCCACCCGCGAGCAGGTGATTGAACTGGAACCGCGTATCCGCGCCATTGCGGAAGGCGCTGCGCTGGCGACCGGCACTACGGTCAAAATCGAACATCAGGTCGGCCCGCGCGATTTTCGTATCAACCATGCGCTTAACGCCGTGCTGCTGGACGAGTTCACCGCTGCCGGAGAGCACGTCGATCTGAAGGAGAAAGAGGGGCTGGGGTCGACCGACGCGGGCGATATCAGCCATGCGGTGCCGACGGCTCATCCCTATATCAAAATCGGTCCTGACGATTTGATTGGTCATACCGTGGCGTTCCGTGAGGCGGCCAACTCCGCCAAAGGCTATGAAGCGCTGATTACCGGCGCGCAGGTGCTGGCGCGAACCGGACTGCGTCTGCTGACCGAGCCCGCGCTCTTGCAGGATGTGAAAGACGAATTTGCCGGACGTAAGACGGCCACGCAGGCCGCATAACCCCTGACCGGAGCACAATGATAATGAAAATGCTGTTTTCTGCCGCCGCGCTGATGCTGGCGGCGGTTTTACCCTGGGAAACTGCGCAGGCGGCAAATGTCGATCGCAATGCGACGCTGAATATCGCCTACGGCAACCGTCCCGGCACGCTGGACCCGTATCTCACCACCAATAATGCGACCTCGGATGTGGATCGGCATATTTTCGAAACTCTGTTTACGATTAATGCCAAATTTGAACCGGTGCCGGAGCTGGTGCAGAGCTACACCCTGAGTGACGATCGTAAAACCTATACCTTCGTGCTGCGCGACGGCATTCACTTTCACGACGGGCAGTTGCTGACCGCCGACGACGTGGTGGCTTCCATGAATCGCTGGCTGGCGACCTCAACGCAGGGGAAAGCCAATTTGCCCGGCGTACAGTTCGTTAAAGTGGATGACAAAACGGTGAGCCTGACGCTGCCCGCCCCGTCGTTAATCACCCTGAACGTGCTGGCGGATGTGAAAAATATCGCTGCGATTATGCCAAAACGCATTATCGACGCGGCGAATAGCAGTAAAAAACCGGTGACTGAGCTGATTGGCACCGGCCCTTATAAGCTGGCGGAGTTTAAGCAGGGCGATTACCTGCACCTGACCCGCTTTGACCAGTATGTTTCGCGCAGCGAACCGGCGAGCGGCCTTGCCGGGCAGAAAAAGGCGGACGTTAAGGATATCTGGTTCCGCTATATCACCGATGAGTCCACCCGTCTGGCAGGAGCAATGACCGGGGAATACGATCTCGTTTTCCAGTTGCCGAAAGACAATATCGAAACGCTGCAAAGCGCGCCGGATATTTCTCTCTTCCAGCCGCAGAGCGGCGGATCGCTGATCACCTATCTGTTTAACAAGCATCAGGGGCCCTTCGTCAACGTTAAACTGCGTCAGGCATTTAACCTCGCGCTGGATGTGCATCAGACGCTGCTGGCGGGCTACAGCGATCCGCGCTTTTTCAAAGAAGATCCGTCGCTGGGCTTCCCGGATCAGGTGGACTGGTATAGCGAAGCGGGCAAGCCGTACTGGAATCAACATAAGCTGGACGAGGCGCGCCAGCTGGTACAGGCGTCCGGCTATAAAGGCGAAGAGGTGGTGATCATCGCCACTAAAGAGTATGCCGAACTGTATAACCTGGCGATTGTCGCCCAGCAGGTATTGAAGCAGATCGGCGTGAAGTCGCGTCTCGACGTGTATGACTGGCCGACCGTGCTGCAACGCCGCCAGGACCCGAAAAACTTCGATCTTTGCGCGCTGGAATTCTCCATGCGTCAGGTGCTGCATCAGTATCCTTTCCTCGACTCGCGCGCGAAATTCCCCGGTCTGAGCAACAGTCCGGAAATCGATGCTACCCTGGACGCTATCAAACAAGCGCCGTCGCTGAAAGAGGCTAAAGGGCTGGTGGATCGGCTTAACGTCCAGCTCTGGCAGTATCTGCCGGTGATAGTCCTGGGACGCACCGCCCCGGACGCGGTGGCGATCAAAAACAACGTGAAGGGGTATCAGGATCTGATTGGACCGGTACTGTGGAACGTTAGCGTCAGTAAGCCCTGATCGGAGCGCCCATGAAAGGGTTCCTTTTTCACCGTCTGCTGGCGTTGCTGCCGGTGCTGTTTGTGGTCTCGATAGTCGTGTTTTGCCTGGTGCATCTGGCACCGGGCGATCCGGTCATGGTGATCCTCGGCAACGATGCCAGCCCCGGCGATATTGCCGCGCTGCGTCAGCAGATGGGGCTGGATAAGCCCATTATGGTGCAGTTTCTTCACTGGTTCGGCGCGGTGCTGCGGGGCGACCTCGGCCATTCGCTGTTTCTGGATACCAGCGTGATGGGATTATTTTTACAGCATCTCACGCCAACCCTGGTACTGGCGCTTTACGCACAGCTTATCGCCCTGACGCTGGGGCTGACGGGCGGCGTGGTCAGCGCCTGGCAGCATGGCAGATTAACGGACAGAGTAATTCGCGCGCTGGCGACGCTCGGCATGTCGGTGCCGGGCTTCCTGCTGGGGCTGTTTTTGATTTTTGGCTTTGCGGTACAGCTGCGCTGGTTTCCGGTGGTTGGCTATCGCTCCACCAATGACGATCTGTTGCTGAATCTCTGGTATCTCACTTTACCTGCTATCGCGCTGGGTTTTCGCATCGCCGCGCTGATCGCCCGGATGACGAGGGCGGTGATGCTGGATGTATTGCAGGAAAACTTTATTAATACCGCCCGTGCGAAAGGCGTCCCTGAACGGCTGGTGCTGTTACGTCATACGCTGAAGAATGCGCTGATCCCGATTTTAACTATCTGCGGCGAGTCGTTCGCCGGGCTGGTCACCGGCACCATCGTCATCGAAAGCGTGTTTGGCATTCCCGGCGTTGGATCGCTGATTGTTGATTCTATCGAGCGTCGCGATGTCACCGTGATTCAGGGCGTAGTGCTGATGATTACCGTTTGCTATGTGCTAATTAATCTGGCGGTGGATCTGCTGAGTTATTTCGCCGATCCACGCCTGTCTGTTGAGGGGGAGGAACAGTGATGTCCTCACGCAATCACACGCTGTGGATCTGGCCGATCCTGCTGGCGGCAATTGTTATCCTGTCCTTTTTTGCCAGCGCGATAAGCTCATGGGACCCTTATGACATCGATCCGCTGAGCCGCCTGAAGCCGCCGGATGCTACCCACTGGTTCGGCACCGATAATTTTGGCCGCGACCTCTTTGTGCGCGTGGCGCTGGCGGTGCGGGTTTCGCTCTCCGTGGGCGCGGCGGTGGCAGTGATTTCCGGCGTGGTGGGCATGGCTATCGGTCTGCTCTGCGCCTGGTATCGTCCGGTCGATCGCATTTTAATGCGGGTTTGCGACGGGCTATTTGCCTTCCCTTCACTGCTGCTGGCGATCGCCATCGTCGGCGTACTGGGGCCGAAAATCTCCAACGTGGTGCTGGCGCTGTCGCTGGTTTATGTGCCCTGCATCGCCAGAGTGATCCGCGGCGCGGCAATGGTGATCAAAGAGAAAAATTTTATCGAGGCGCTGCGGGCACAGGGCGCATCGGCTTCGCGCATTATCTGGCTTCACCTGCTGCCGAATGTCGTTTCACCGTTTATCGTCCAGGTGAGCTGGGTGTTCTCGGTGGCAATACTTACCGAGGCGGCGCTAAGCTTCCTCGGCTCTGGCGTGCCTGCGCCGATGCCGAGCCTGGGCAATCTGTTGCTGGAAGGAAAAGCGGTTATTTTCACCGCGTGGTGGATGACCTTCTTCCCTGGCATCGCCATTGTGCTGCTGATCCTGGCACTGAATATCATCGGCGACGATCTGCGCGACAGCGCCGATCCGGGGCTGAAACCATTGCCGCGCCGCATACTGCGCCGCTTAAAACGAGGAGACCAGCATGGCTGAGACTCTGCTCCAGGTCGAAGATTTACGCGTTAATTTCGCCACCCGGCGTGGTGTAGTTGCGCCGGTACGCGGGGTCTCGTTTCAGGTGAATGCCCATGAAACGCTGGGCATTATCGGCGAATCCGGCTGCGGCAAAAGCGTCACCGCGCAGGCGCTGATGGGGCTGCTGTCGCCGCGCACTAGCCGGGTGGACGGCACGATTACCCTGGCGGGGCGCCCATTACATTCACTGTCATTAAAAGCGCGCAGACGGCTGAGCGGGCAGGAGATGGCGATGATCTTTCAGGACCCGCTCTCCAGCCTGAATCCGGTCCTGACCATTGGTTTCCAGATCGATGAAAGCCTGCGGCTGCATACCGCGCTTAATCGCGCAGAGCGACGGGAGAAGATCCTTGCGCTGTTACAGCAGGTCGGCATAAACGATCCTGAACGCTGCGCCAGCGCCTGGCCGCATGAGCTTTCCGGCGGGATGCGCCAGCGGGTGATGATCGCCATAGCGATCGCCAGCTCGCCCGCGTTGTTGATCGCCGATGAACCAACGACGGCGCTGGATGCGACGATCCAGGCGCAAATTCTCGATCTGCTGGATGAGATCAAACGGCAAACCGGAATGGGGATCGTCTTTATCACTCACGATCTCAGCGTTGTTGCCCGGCTATGCCAGCGCGTCGTGGTGCTGTATGCCGGAGAAGTGGTTGAAGAAACCGATGTGCTGACGCTGTTTGCTCATCCACGGCATCCTTATACCCGTGCGCTGCTCGCCGCGCGTCCTTCGGCGGACAGCCAGCCGAAAACCGCGCTGCGGGAAATCCCCGGCCAGGTACCCTCGCTGCACAAGCCGCCGTCAGGCTGCGCCTTTGCCGACCGCTGTCCGCTGGCGCAGCCGCGTTGCCGGGGGCAGGGACCGGCGTTACGGCCACTCGATACCCCCGCTCATCAGGTACGCTGCTGGCGGGCCGAGGAAACCGGAGCATTACTGTCATGAGTACACCGCTATTAAGCGTGCGCAATCTGTCAAAAACCTTTCAGCGCCGTGGACAGAAGGTGCTGGCGGTGGATGACGTCAGCTTTAGTCTCCAGCCGGGAGAAACCTGGGCGCTGGTTGGCGAGTCCGGCAGCGGGAAAAGCACGACCGGACGGCTGCTGCTTGGTCTGACGCCTGCTTCCGGTGGCGAGGTAGTATTTGAAGGCGTCTCACTGCTCTCGCAGCGCGCCGCGCAATGGCGCAGCGTGCGCAAAGATATGCAGATGATTTTTCAGGACCCGCTTTCCTCGCTCGATCCTAAACGGACCGTCGGCTATAGTCTGGAGGAGCCGCTGATTATCCACGGTATCAAAAACCGTCAGCGGGCAGTGGCGGAGATGTTGACGCAGGTCGGGCTGAATGCGGAGGATGCCAGGCGCTATCCGCATGAATTCTCCGGTGGCCAGCGTCAGCGTATCGGGATTGCGCGGGCGCTGATCCCCAAGCCGAAGCTTATTGTTTGTGACGAACCGGTCTCCGCGCTTGATGTATCAATACAATCGCAGATCCTCAACTTACTGATGGCGCTGCAGCGGGAGTACGGCCTGGCCTACCTGTTTATTTCTCACGATCTGAACGTGGTGCGCCATATCGCCGATAACGTCGGCGTCATGCATCGCGGTAAAATCGTCGAGCAGGGCGACAGTGAGACGATTTTCGCTCGTCCCACCCATCCCTATACACGTTATTTGCTTGATGCGATCCTGCCCGCGCATCCGCCGGGAATGGATGCCGCCCGCCTCGCCGTCAATGGTTAACGTCTGCGGGGGAGTCGACCTGCGGACGATGTCGGTTATAATGGGCGAGTAATCACCCGATAACCCGGCGCAACCCGCCTAAAATGAGTACCTTTGATGAGTGAAATGATTTACGGCATCCACGCGGTGCAGGCACTGCTGGAGCGCGCACCGGAGCGTTTTCAGGACGTTTTTATTCTGAAAGGACGTGAAGATAAACGTCTGCTGCCGCTTATTCACGCGCTGGAAGCCCAGGGCGTCGTGATCCAGCTGGCGAACCGTCAGTATCTGGATGAGAAAAGCGAGGGTGCGGTGCATCAGGGGATCATTGCGCGCGTCAAGCCGGGCCGTCAGTATCAGGAGAACGATCTGCCGGATCTGATCGCTTCGCTCGATCAGCCTTTCTTTTTGATCCTCGACGGCGTTACCGATCCGCACAACCTCGGCGCCTGCCTGCGCAGCGCGGATGCGGCGGGGGTGCACGCGGTGATCGTTCCGCGCGATCGCTCGGCCCAGCTTAACGCCACGGCGAAAAAAGTGGCCTGCGGCGCGGCAGAGAACGTGCCATTAATCCGCGTGACCAACCTGGCGCGCACTATGCGCCTGTTGCAGGAAGAGAATATCTGGATCGTCGGCACCGCGGGTGAAGCGGACCATACGCTTTATCAAAGTAAAATGACCGGCCCGATGGCGCTGGTGATGGGCGCGGAAGGCGAAGGTATGCGCCGTTTGACCCGCGAGCATTGCGATGAGTTGATCAGCATCCCGATGGCGGGCAGCGTTTCATCGCTCAACGTGTCGGTGGCAACCGGGATTTGCCTGTTCGAAGCGGTGCGTCAGCGCAGTTAATAACGGGGCGCTGGCGGGCGGTAACCTGCCCGGTGGCGCTGCGCTTACCGGGCCTACGCACGGTCTCCTCGTCCCCTGCTACCCGGCAGTTTACACCTGTGATGCTCCCGCGCAGCGCAACCGCCAACCACAC
Source organism: Superficieibacter sp. HKU1 (assembly GCF_029319185.1). Classification (NCBI taxonomy): domain Bacteria; kingdom Pseudomonadati; phylum Pseudomonadota; class Gammaproteobacteria; order Enterobacterales; family Enterobacteriaceae; genus Superficieibacter; species Superficieibacter sp. HKU1. The sequence goes on along the minus strand of NZ_CP119754.1, from coordinate 4,303,097 downwards.
TGTCATCCTTTTTCTGTGACCTTTCTCCCACGCTTGTCCTCCCCGGCTGTCCATAATTATCTCCATCATGCCTGAAGGAGGAGGACGCTATGTCCTGGCAAACGCATACCGTTTTTAACCAACCACTTCCCCTTAACAACAGCAACTTATTCCTCTCCGATGCGGCGCTCCGTGAAGCCGTGGTGCGCGAGGGGGCGGGATGGGACAGCGACCTTCTTGCCAGCCTTGGTCAGCAGCTCGGTACGGCGGAATCGCTGGAGCTGGGACGGCTGGCGAATCATAACCCGCCGGAGCTGTTGCGCTACGATCAGACCGGCGCGCGGCTGGACGACGTGCGTTTTCATCCAGCGTGGCACATCCTGATGCAGGGACTGTGTGCCAATCGCACGCACAATTTGCCATGGCAGCCGGAGGCGCGCAGCGGATCGTTTGTCGCCCGGGCGGCGCGATTTATGCTTCATGCGCAGGTCGAGGCGGGGACGCTGTGCCCTGTTACCATGACCTTCGCCGCCACGCCGCTATTGCAACACACCCTGCCAGCGTGCTTTAAGGCATGGTTATCGCCGCTGCTCAGCGATCGCTACGATCCGCATGTGCTACCGGGCGACCAGAAGCGTGGGCTGCTTATCGGCATGGGAATGACCGAAAAACAGGGCGGTTCCGACGTGCTCAGCAATACCACGCGCGCCGAGCCGCTGGATGACGGCTCCTGGCGGCTGGTGGGACACAAATGGTTTTTCTCGGTGCCGCAAAGCGATGCGCATCTGGTGCTGGCGCAGACGAAAGGCGGCCTTTCCTGCTTCTTTGTCCCGCGTTTTCTGCCGGACGGCCAGCGTAACGCGATTCGTCTCGAGCGCCTGAAAGACAAACTTGGCAACCGCTCGAACGCCAGTAGCGAAGCGGAGTTTCTGGACGCCGCGGGCTGGTTGATTGGTGAAGAGGGCGAGGGCGTGCGGCAGATCCTGAAAATGGGTGGCCTGACCCGTTTTGACTGCGCGCTGGCAAGTCACGGCATGATGCGGCGTGCGCTCTCGGTGGCCCTGTATCACGCGCACCAGCGACAGGCGTTTGGCAAGAGCCTGATTGACCAGCCGATTATGCGTCAGGTACTGAGCCGGATGGCGCTACAGCTTGAAGGCCAGACCGCCCTGATGTTTCGTCTGGCGCGCGCCTGGGACCATCGCCATAGCGCAGAGGAAACGCTGTGGGCGCGGCTGTTTACGCCGGCGGCCAAGTTTACCCTCTGCAAAGCGGGGATCCCGTTTGTTGCGGAAGCGATGGAGGTGCTGGGCGGCGTCGGCTACTGCGAGGAGAGCGAACTTCCCCGGCTTTACCGCGAAATGCCGGTCAACAGTATCTGGGAGGGTTCCGGGAATATTATGTGCCTGGATGTCCTGCGCGTGCTGGCGAAACAGCCGGGCACGATGGATCTGCTGGATGAGGAATACGCGGCGGTAAAAGGCCAGGACCGGCATTTCGACCGCGCCTGGCGGCAGCTCCAGCAGCGGTTACGCAGACCGCTGGAGGCGCAGGGGCGAGAGATCACGCAACAGTTATCTTTACTGGCAACGGGAGCGCAGCTTCTGCAACAGGCGTCGCCACCGTTAGCGCAGGCATGGTGCCAGATGATGCTGGATACCCGCGGTAGTGCGCTGCTTAGCGAACAGGTACAGGACGACGTACTTTTGCGGGCGACAGGCGGCACGATTTAACGCTGCAGCAGGGCGTCGAATTGCGCCTTGCTGCCCTGAAACACGTTCAGATCGACAGCGGTATCAATGCCCTGAACATGGCCGCGATTAGCATACTGCCAGAAGGTCCATTGCCGGTCGTAAGGCAGCGACGGCTTTTGCCAGATATCACGGATCCATAGCGGATGCGCCAGGAAATCCTGCTGCAAATAGTCGTCATAAAATTCGCGCGTCGCGTAAAGGATCGCTTTCTGATGATAGACCTGCTCGAGTTTAGCGGTCATGACGCGTAGCGCGGCGCTGATCTGCTCGTGATGTTGTGGGATGCAGTTTGCGCCATATTCAAGGTCGATCACGGGCGGTAGCGCGTTTTTAGCCACAGGAACCGTGGCGATAAAATTTTGCGCCTGCTGTTCGCCGGAGGTACAGAGGGAGAAAAAGTGATAAGCGCCGGTTACCAGGCCTCTGGCGCGGGCGTTTTGCCAGTTCTGTTGAAAGGCAGGATCGCGAAACGAGCGACCTTCAGTCGCTTTAATAAAGACAAACTGAATCTCGCGCGGGTTTATTTGCGCCCAGTTAATTATTTTTTGATGATGAGAAACATCAATGCCCTGAACGGGCCACTGCTGGCGAGAGGGATAATTAAAACGCAGCCAGCCTTGGTAAAAAGCCGTTTTGATAAGCCATCCGCAGGCGATAAATAATAAAAGCGCTGCCAGTCCGCGTCCATAGCGGTTCATAAACTCTCACATCCATTGTGTTATTTTGCTTTTTATACCCTGAGATCCCTCAGGCGTACAGAATCGCCTGCACGCGCCAGTTGTCCGGATTCTGCTCTTCATACATCTGGACAATGCGATACCATGATGCACCTTGCTCGTCCGCTTTACGCGCGACCACGCGTTCAACATCCTGCGGGTTGCCGGTAATATTATTGACCGAAATCAGGCCGATTTCGTTGAGGCCAGTCACGCAATCCGCACTGGCAAATTCGGCCGACTGCGCCGATGCGCCCGCAAATTTCAATGAGGGCAAAGCAAACGTTCTTTTCATTCTTCGCTCCTTTTCACTACCCCAACGTTTAGCGAGGCGCTCCGTCGCGGGTATTAATCCTGTTAATCAGTGTGAATAGCATTGTGCACAGGAATTCGTGAATGGACGCAAAGCAGTGTAAATATCAATAAAGAGTCATAACCGCTTATTTACGATAAAGAATTGCCTGCGAATACCATTGGGCCGGGAAAATAGTGTCATCGACCATAATAATCACGTAGTAATCCGCTTTGGCGGCAACCGCTTTAGCTCTTATTGCATCTTCTGCATCCATTGGCGAACCATAAATCATTACGCTGACCGTCCCCATCCGCTGCAATCCCTGAGTCTGGTTACGCTGGATCTCCTGCGGAGAATCGGTTACCGGCGGCGGCGCTTTGGGGGTCCCTTCCAGTACGCTACATCCGCTTAACAACGTAAGCAGTATTAACGGAGCAATACGGCGCATAATTTTCATAACTCGTCTCCTGATAGCACTAGTGTAGTGGGAATTGCCCTTGCATTTAGGGGAATGTTCCCAATTTGTTATCCCTGCCGCTATTTTCGAATGAAAATAGTTGAAAAATGTAAGCCACTTCTCAACATTCCGGCGCGGCGGTGTATTTCTGCGGCTTGCTTAATGGCCAGACGCATGGCATACCAGCATAAAAGAGGAGTAACGCCATGATTGAACTCGACGTGCGCACGCTGGCCGATATTGAAATTTTACATGCTTTTCCTGCGGGTAAAGGTAATGAGCCTTTGCCCTGCATTGTGTTTTATCACGGCTTTACGTCGTCGAAACTGGTTTATAGCTATTTTGCCGTAGCGCTGGCCCAGGCAGGATTTCGGGTGGTAATGCCGGATGCCAGGGAACACGGTGCGCGTTATCACGGGGATGAGCAGGGGAGAATGACTCATTTCTGGCAAATTTTGCAGCAAAACTTTCATGAATTCAGCGCACTTCGCGAAGCAATAGTGCAACAGGGTTGGGTTGACGGGCAGCGGCTGGCGGTGGCAGGCGCGTCTATGGGCGGAATGACGGCACTGGGATTAATGACGCAGTATCCGGACATTGCGTGCGTCGCCAGCCTGATGGGGTCCGGTTACTTTACCCAACTTTCCCGCACGCTTTTTCCGCCGCAGGAGACCGAATTCCCGGCACAGCAGAAAGCGCTGGCCCGCTGGGACGTGACGCAGCAACTGACCACCGTTGCCGATCGGCCTTTGCTGCTCTGGCACGGCGATGCAGATGATGTTGTCCCGCCGGTAGAAACGCAGCGTTTACAGCAGGCGCTGGTGGATGCCGGACTGGATCAACATCTGACCTGTCAGTGGCAGGCCGGCGTGCGTCACCGGATCACGCCGGAAGCGCTGTCCTGTACGGTCGATTTTTTCCGGCGTCATCTTTAGACGCGGGTCACTTTGACGCCCTGAGCTTCCAGCTTTTTGAGGATCTCCGGGTCGGCATTTTTACCGGTGATCACCTGGTCAATTTGCGCGGCCTGGCTGAACAGCATTCCCGCGCGTTCACCTACTTTGCTGCTATCCACCACTACCACCAGTTTGCCCACGACGTTAAGCATCTTCTGCTCGGCCATGGCGGTCAGCATATCGGTCTTATACAGCCCTTCAGCCGTCAGACCTTTACCGCTGGTAAACATCCAGTGCCCGGCATACAGACTGTTTTCATTATCCTGTGGGCTGAGCGTAATCGAGTGGCTCTTATTGTACTGGCCGCCCATGATAATGACGCTCTCATGCTCCTGATCGATAAGATAATTAGCCAGCGGCAGATAGTTGGTAATGATCTGCACCGGTTTGCCGCACATTTCGTGTCCGAGTAAAAAGGCCGTCGACCCGCAGTTAATCACCACGCTTTCGCCGGGGTTCACCAGCTGCGCTGCCGCTCTGGCGATACGCACTTTTTCATCGTGGTTCTGCGCCTGGTGAATGTTTCTTGGCGACCAGCGTGGCCGCTGTTGGCTAATGGCTTCGGCACCGTTACGGACTTTTTTTAATTTGCCGCCCTCGTCGAGCTTGTTGATATCCCGCCGCGCGGTTGCCGGAGAGATACCAAGCCGGGCGATGACCTGTTCTACCGTCACGAAGCCAGATTGCGCCAACAGATCCAGTAAAATTTGATGCCTTTGCGCTTCCGTCATGACTTATTCCGATTAAAAATGATGGGTAAAGATAATATTTGAAATAGCCTGAAATTGCTAAGTATAAGTTGAGAAGGATACTTACAAAGACGCTGCACCCGGCAGCGTCTTTGCGAACCCATTACAGGAATGATTTGAACGGTAAATCAGGCTCAATGGTAAAGCAGTCATCAAAGCCGCGCGGATAGTGATACTCAAAATTGTCCTTATCCAGCGGCCAGGTAAATTTGCCGCCCACCTGCCAGATGAACGGTTTGAAGCCGTATTTCAGACGATCTTTTTTCATCTCCCACAGCACGCGCAGCTCCTGCGGATCGGCCTGGAAGTTTGACCAGATGTCATGATGGAACGGGATCACTACCTTCGCGTTCAGCGCTTCCGCCATACGCAGCATATCGACGCTGGTCATCTTATCGGTAATGCCGCGCGGGTTCTCACCGTAGGAGCCGAGCGCAACGTCAATCTGATGCTCGTTGCCGTGCTTCGCGTAGTAGTTGGAGTAGTGGGAATCACCGCTATGGTACAGCGAGCCGCCCGGCGTTTTGAACAGGTAATTGACCGCACGCTGATCCATACCGTCCGGCAGCACGCCCGCCGCGCATTGATCGGCTGGCAGGGTGATTAACGCCGTACGATCAAACGCGTCCAGCGCATGGATCTCGGTATCTTTGATTTTCACCACGTCACCGGGTTTCATCACGATGCAGCGCTCTTTCGGTACGCCCCAGCCGATCCACAGATCCACACAGGTTTGCGGTCCGATGAACGGCACGTCATCCGCGCAGTTCTGCATTACAGCCGCCGCGACGTTCACATCAATGTGATCGTTATGATCGTGGGTGGACAGGACCGCATCGATCTGGCGGATAGCGAAGGGATCGAGCACGAACGGGGTGGTGCGCAGGTTCGGCTGTAGCTTCTCGACGCCCGCCATACGCTGCATCTGATGGCCTTTTTTCATCAGCGGATTGCCGTGACTTTGTTTACCGGTGCCGCACCAGAAGTCGACACAGATATTGGCCCCACCTTCAGACTTCAGCCAGATGCCGGTACAACCCAGCCACCACATCGCAAACGTTCCTGGCGCAACCTGTTCCTGTTCGATCTCTTCATTCAGCCAGCAGCCCCATTCCGGGAAGGTGCTGAGGATCCATGATTCACGGGTAATGGTTGTAACTTTACTCATTGTACCGCTCCTGTTTTCATAATAAATCATATTGTGATTAGTTTTGATTTATATTGGCATCGTTAGATCACCATTGCAACGCAAAAATTTCTTATATCACCGCGTTTTTGCCGAGAGGGTACATTGTTAAGAGGATGTTTCATCTATGGTTTAATTTTTATTTTGTATTTAATTAACTGATTTATATGGATATAAATCGTAATACTTATAAAGCTTACAAAGGGAAAGGAAATAAAATGCGCGATGCGTCACAAATAATCAAAGACAATCTTTTTGTGATTACTTTTGATTGTTAGAGTGGCTGCACTTTATGCACTACGTCTGCAACGCGCAGTGCCCGCACTTTTGGAGAGCGTTATGGAGATCCTCTACAACATCTTTACCGTCTTCTTTAATCAGGTAATGACCAATGCGCCGCTATTACTGGGTATTGTCACGTGCCTGGGCTACATCCTGCTGCGCAAAAGCGTCAGCGTGATCATCAAAGGCACCATCAAAACCATTATCGGTTTTATGCTGTTGCAGGCAGGATCTGGCATTCTGACCAGCACCTTTAAGCCCGTTGTGGAAAAAATGTCGCAGGTGTACGGCATTAACGGCGCGATTTCTGATACCTACGCTTCAATGATGGCAACCATCGAACGCATGGGCGATGCCTATAGCTGGGTGGGGTATGCCGTGCTGCTGGCCCTGGCGCTGAATATTGGCTATGTGCTGCTGCGCCGGATCACGGGCATCCGCACCATCATGCTGACCGGGCACATCATGTTCCAGCAGGCCGGGCTAATTGCGGTGTTCTTCTATATTTTCGGCTACTCCATGTGGACCACCATCATCTGCACCGCGGTACTGGTGTCGCTGTACTGGGGCATCACCTCCAATATGATGTATAAGCCGACGCAGGAAGTGACCGACGGCTGCGGCTTCTCGATCGGCCACCAGCAGCAGTTTGCTGCATGGATTGCCTATAAAGTCGCGCCGTATCTGGGTAAAAAAGAAGAGAGCGTTGAAGATCTCAAATTGCCCGGCTGGCTGAATATTTTCCACGACAACATCGTCTCTACCGCCATTGTGATGACGATTTTCTTCGGCGCCATTCTGCTTTCCTTTGGGATCGATGTTGTTCAGGCGATGGCGGGTAAAACCCACTGGACTATCTACATCCTGCAAACCGGTTTCTCCTTTGCGGTGGCGATTTTCATCATCACCCAGGGCGTGCGTATGTTCGTTGCCGAGCTATCAGAAGCGTTTAATGGTATCTCTCAGCGCCTGATCCCCGGCGCGGTACTGGCGATTGACTGCGCCGCGATTTATAGCTTTGCGCCAAACGCGGTGGTATGGGGTTTTATGTGGGGCACCATCGGCCAGCTGATCGCCGTGGGCGTCCTGGTCGGCTGCGGCTCCTCAATCCTGATTATTCCCGGCTTTATCCCGATGTTCTTCTCTAACGCCACCATCGGCGTGTTCGCCAACCACTTTGGCGGCTGGCGCGCGGCACTCAAGATTTGCCTTGTCATGGGCATGGTCGAAATCTTCGGCTGCGTGTGGGCGGTGAAACTCACCGGCATGAGCGCCTGGATGGGCATGGCGGACTGGTCGATTCTGGCACCGCCGATGATGCAGGGCTTCGCCTCCACTGGCATCGTCTTTATGGCCGTCATCATTGCAATCGCGCTGGCTTATATGGTCTTCGCAGGACGTGAACTGCGCGCTGAAGAAGACGCTGAAAAACAACTGGCAGAAACCTCTGCTCAATAAGGAGTTTGATTATGACCGTACGTATCCTGGCTGTGTGTGGTAACGGGCAAGGCAGTTCCATGATCATGAAAATGAAGGTGGACCAGTTTCTGACCCAGTCGAAAATTGACCATACCGTCAACAGCTGCGCCGTCGGCGAATACAAAAGTGAGTTGAACGGCGCGGACATCATCATTGCCTCCACGCATATCGCCGGGGAAATTACCGTCACGGGTAATAAATATGTGGTGGGCGTGCGCAATATGCTGTCGCCTGCGGATTTCGGCCCGAAACTGCTGGAAGTGATCAAAGAGCATTTCCCGCAGGACGTGAAGTAAGGAGGCGCCATGAAATTACGTGATTCGCTGGCCGAAAATAATTCCATCCTTCTCCAGGCCGGGGCAAGTACCTGGCAGGAAGCGGTGAAGCTCAGTGTCGATCTGCTGGTTAAGGCGGATGTGGTTGAGCCGCGTTACTACCAGGCCATCCTTGACGGCGTAGCGCAGCACGGCCCGTATTTCGTTATCGCGCCGGGGCTGGCCATGCCGCACGGACGACCGGAAGAGGGCGTCAAAAAAACCGGCTTTGCGCTGGTGACGCTGAAAAAACCGCTGGTGTTTAACCACGAAGACAACGACCCGGTCGATATCCTGATCACCATGGCGGCGGTAGATGCCAACACGCATCAGGAAGTGGGGATTATGCAAATCGTTAATCTCTTTGAAGACGAAGCCAACTTCGACCGTTTACGCGCCTGCCGTACCGCGCAGGACGTTCTTGATTTAATTGACCGCACTAATGCGGTAGCCGCTTGAGAGGGAATTGAAATGTCACTACCTATGTTGCAGGTTGCGCTGGATAACCAGACCATGTCTTCCGCCTATGAAACGACCCGCCTGATTGCGGAAGAGGTGGATATCATCGAAGTCGGCACCATTCTTTGCGTCGGAGAAGGCGTGCGCGCCGTTCGTGACCTGAAAGCGCTCTATCCGCATAAAATCGTGCTGGCGGATGCCAAAATCGCCGACGCGGGCAAAATCCTCTCCCGCATGTGTTTTGAAGCTAACGCTGACTGGGTGACCGTGATTTGCTGCGCCGATATCAATACCGCCAAAGGGGCGCTGGACGTGGCGAAAGAGTTCAACGGCGACGTGCAAATCGAGTTGACCGGCTACTGGACCTGGGAGCAGGCGCAGCAATGGCGCGACGCGGGCATTCAGCAGGTGGTTTATCACCGCAGCCGCGATGCGCAGGCCGCGGGCGTGGCGTGGGGCGAGGCGGATATCACCGCTATCAAGCGCCTTTCAGAGATGGGCTTCAAAGTGACCGTTACCGGTGGCCTGGCGCTGGAAGATCTGCCGCTGTTTAAAGGCATCCCGATCCATGTCTTTATCGCCGGTCGCAGCATTCGCGACGCTGCCGATCCGGTAGAAGCGGCACGCCAGTTCAAACGTTCCATCGCCCAGTTGTGGGGTTAAGGAGCGGCTATGCTGTCGAAACAGATCCCGCTCGGCATTTATGAAAAAGCACTCCCCGCCGGGGAGTGCTGGCTGGAACGCCTGCGGCTGGCGAAAACGCTGGATTTCGATTTTGTTGAGATGTCCGTCGATGAAACCGACGAGCGCCTTGCTCGTCTCGACTGGACGCGCGAGCAGCGGCTGGCGCTGGTGAGTGCGATTGCAGAAACCGGCGTGCGCGTTCCTTCCATGTGCCTGAGCGCTCACCGTCGTTTCCCGCTGGGTAGCGAAGATGATGCGGTGCGGGCGCAGGGGCTGGAGATTATGCGCAAGGCCATTCAGTTTGCGCAGGATGTCGGCATTCGCGTCATTCAGCTTGCCGGATACGACGTCTACTATCAGCAGGCCAATGACGAAACGCGCCGCCGTTTTCGCGACGGCCTGAAAGAGAGCGTTGAAATGGCGAGCCGCGCGCAGGTGACGCTGGCAATGGAAATCATGGATTACCCGCTGATGAATTCCATTAGCAAGGCGCTGGGCTACGCGCACTATCTTAATAATCCGTGGTTCCAGCTTTATCCGGATATCGGCAATCTGTCGGCGTGGGATAACGACGTGCAGATGGAGTTACAGGCCGGGATGGGGCATATCGTGGCGGTGCATGTAAAGGACACGAAACCTGGCGTGTTTAAAAACGTGCCGTTTGGTGAAGGCATTGTCGATTTCGAACGTTGCTTTGAGACGTTGAAAGAGACGGGCTATCGCGGGCCGTACCTGATTGAGATGTGGAGCGAAACCGCTGACGATCCGGCGCAAGAAGTGGCGAAAGCACGCGACTGGGTAAAAGCGCGGATGGCCAGCGCCGGTTTAGTGGAGGCAGCCTGATGCAAAAGCTAAAACAGCAGGTATTTGAAGCCAACATGGATTTGCCGCGCTACGGCCTGGTGACCTTTACCTGGGGTAACGTCAGCGCGATTGACCGTGAGCGTGGCCTTATCGTCATTAAGCCCAGCGGCGTGGCGTATGAAACCATGCAGGCGGAAGACATGGTGGCGGTGGATCTCAATGGGAACGTGGTGGACGGTCACTGGCGTCCCTCCTCGGATACCGCCACCCATCTGGAACTGTATCGCCGCTATCCGTCGCTTGGCGGCGTCGTGCATACCCATTCGACGCACGCGACGGCATGGGCGCAGGCAGGGCTGGCGATCCCGGCGCTCGGCACCACGCACGCCGATTACTTCTTTGGCGATATCCCCTGTACTCGGGCATTAAATGAAGACGAGGTACAGGGCGAGTACGAACTTAACACCGGCAAAGTGATTGTGGAAACGCTGGGTACGCGCGAACCGCTGCATACGCCGGGGATAGTGGTGTATCAACACGGTCCGTTTGCCTGGGGCAGAGATGCGCACGATGCGGTGCATAACGCTGTCGTCATGGAAGAGGTGGCGCGGATGGCGTGGATTGCGCGGGGGATAAATCCGCAGCTCAACCCCATTGACAGCTACCTGATGAACAAACATTTCATGCGTAAGCATGGTCCAAACGCCTATTACGGGCAGAAGTAAATAAGCGCTCCGGAGCCGTTCACATTCGCGGAATGTAACTGGTCAGGCTCCGGGGCCTTCCTTTATTTGATGTAAAATGCCCGTCCCTTCCGCTTTGTCGAATTAAAGTGCGTAATGCGCTTGAGTTTGCACAGGGACGCAAGTATTATTACGCGTCATTTTTCAGCCGACCTTTAACACGTTCCTTGCCTCCATGGGCCTCGGCTGACCCAGACAGGAGGCTGAATAATCCGTAAGGAGCAATTCGATGCGTCATTACGAAATCGTTTTTATGGTCCATCCTGACCAGAGCGAACAGGTTCCGGGTATGATCGAACGCTACACTGGTGCAATCACTGCAGCAGAAGGCACGATTCACCGTCTGGAAGACTGGGGCCGCCGTCAGCTGGCTTACCCGATCAACAAACTGCACAAAGCGCACTACGTTCTGATGAACGTTGAAGCACCGCAGGAAGTTATCGATGAGCTGGAAACAAACTTCCGCTTCAACGACGCCGTTATCCGTAGCATGGTAATGCGTACTAAGCACGCGGTTACCGAAGCATCTCCGATGGTTAAAGCGAAAGACGAGCGCCGTGAGCGTCGCGATGATTTCGCTAACGAAACCGCAGATGATGCAGATGCTGGGGATTCTGAAGAGTAATTTCTGATGACCAACCGTCTGGCGCTCTCCGGCACCGTGTGCAGGATGCCCCTTCGAAAGGTCAGCCCATCAGGAATTCCTCATTGCCAGTTCGTGCTTGAGCATCGTTCTGTGCAGGAGGAAGCCGGGTTTCACCGGCAGGCGTGGTGCCAAATGCCCGTTATTATTAGCGGACACGAAAACCAGGCCATTACTCACAGTATAACGGTCGGCAGCCGCATAACCGTTCAGGGGTTCATCTCTTGCCACAAGGCAAAGAACGGTCTGAGCAAAATGGTTTTGCATGCCGAGCAGATTGAATTGATAGATTCTGGAGACTAGCCATATGGCACGTTATTTCCGTCGTCGCAAGTTCTGCCGTTTCACCGCGGAAGGCGTTCAAGAGATCGACTATAAAGATATCGCTACGCTGAAAAACTACATCACCGAAAGCGGTAAAATTGTCCCGAGCCGTATCACCGGTACTCGTGCAAAATACCAGCGTCAGCTGGCTCGCTGCATCAAGCGCGCTCGCTACCTGTCCCTGCTGCCGTATACCGATCGTCATCAGTAATCGGCCGCTGTCTATTCACGACTTTAAGAGGATAAGGTAATGCAAGTTATTCTGCTTGATAAAGTAGCAAACCTGGGTAGCCTGGGTGATCAGGTTAACGTTAAAGCGGGCTATGCTCGTAACTTCCTGGTACCACAGGGTAAAGCTGTTCCTGCTACCAGGAAAAATGTTGAGTTTTTCGAAGGCCGTCGCGCTGAACTGGAAGCCAAACTGGCTGACGTTCTGGCTGCTGCCAATGCACGCGCTGAGAAAATCAACGCACTGGAAACCGTTACCATCGCGTCTAAATCTGGCGACGAAGGTAAACTGTTCGGTTCCATCGGTACTCGCGACATCGCTGACGCTGTAACTGCAGCTGGCGTTGACGTAGCTAAGAGCGAAGTTCGTTTACCGAACGGCGTTCTGCGTACCACTGGCGAGCACGAAGTGAACTTCCAGGTTCACAGCGAAGTGTTTGCTAAGCTGACTGTAAACGTAGTTGCAGAATAAGTTTTTATTCTGAAATACGCGTAAAAACGCCGACCCCCGGGTCGGCGTTTTGCTTTTCTGATTACTGCGCGCGAATAAAATTGCCGTCAGGCTGACGGGTAAACAGCGCCTGCTGTCCGTTCCCCATATCAATCGTCAGGCCGGTCACTACGCCGCTGGCATTCTGACGAATCTTCACCATCTGACCTGATTGCAGCGTGCTTAACGGCTTGCCTGCACCTTCCACCTTCGCCATCGCGTATACATCCGTTGCCGGAAGATTATGATCGCGGAACACCTGCGCCAGCGTTTTGCCTGATTCTACGCGGTAAGCACGCCACTGTTGGTCGATGCCTGGCGTCGGTTGCTGCTGTTCTGGCGGCGGCGTTTGTACCTGAGCCTGATCGTCCGGCTGCTCCTGCACTGGCTCCGGCTCGACGGGCGCAACCGCCCCCGGATCGTTGGACGGCGTGACAAGTTGAGTTTGCATCGGCTGCTGCTGTTGGGGCGGCGGCTGGATATCCAGCTGAGCATCCCGCACCACGGGCTGCGTCGTATTATCGTCGCCAGAGGGAAGCAGGAAGCCGATCACCACCAGCGCGGCGGCAATGATAATCCCCCGACGGTGCATCGGCGGGAGCGGATCCATGAGGCGAAAGTGATCCGGTGCATGCCAGATCCTCGCCAGGGTAGATTTTACGTCAACGCGCCCGGGCATGGCTTTCCTCCTGCTCCGCATATTTTAATCCTGTACCGTCAGTATAGTTGGCTAACTGCCTGATGTACGCAGCAAAGAAGGATTATGCGACATCAGAATGGGAAAACTCTTATGCACATATTGTTTCTGTTTCGCGGCGATTTGTCATCATTCCTGCGACAAAGTTTTACCCGATGCGGCGTGACTGCTATGCTGCCCGCTACTTAAATTGTATGAAAAGGAAAGACGATGACGACCCCAACGTTTGACACCATTGAAGCGCAGGCAAGTTACGGTATTGGTTTGCAGGTAGGGCAGCAGCTTAGCGAATCTGGCCTGGAAGGACTGTTACCGGAAGCGCTGGTTGCGGGTATCGCTGATGCGCTGGAAGGCAAGCACCCGGCCGTGCCAGTCGATGTGGTGCACCGTGCGCTGCGTGAAATTCATGAGCGCGCGGACGCAGTACGCCGCGAGCGTTTTCAGTCAATGGCGGCAGACGGCGTGAAGTATCTGGAAGAAAACGGCGCGCGTGAAGGCGTTAACAGCACCGAATCCGGCCTCCAGTTTCGCGTGATTACCCAGGGCGAAGGCGCGATCCCGGCGCGTACCGACCGCGTGCGCGTACACTATACCGGTAAACTGATCGACGGTTCCGTCTTCGACAGCTCCGTCGCCCGTGGCGAACCGGCAGAGTTCCCGGTTAACGGCGTGATCCCAGGCTGGATTGAAGCCCTGACCCTGATGCCGGTTGGCTCCAAATGGGAACTGACTATCCCGCAGAACCTGGCCTACGGCGAGCGTGGCGCTGGCGCGTCTATTCCGCCGTTCAGCACCCTGGTGTTTGAAGTCGAACTGCTGGAAATTCTGTAAGTCGATTCGCCTCCTCTTTCAGTAAAGGAGGAGGCGCTAACAGCGCAAGATGCTTAAATCAGAGCAATACTGATATTTTATCTTGCAAATACATTCATCGAGTGTATTTTTGTGAGCTGTTTATCATTATCTCAGTGATATAACACTCACTTTAAACATAAATTTAACATTAACGCCATTTCCAGGTATTCATCCCGCCGATTCTTCCCTACTATCGATGGATCCCGTAACGGGAACGTCGAATAAGACACAAAAGGCCATCAGAGCCCAAACAACACAGACAGGTACACAGGAAGATAATCACATGGTAGATCAGATAAAGGCCGTTGCCGACGAACAGGCATCCGGCGAGCAGTCTCTGCGGCGTAATCTCACGAATCGACATATCCAGCTTATCGCCATTGGCGGCGCGATTGGTACCGGCCTGTTTATGGGATCGGGGAAAACCATCAGTCTTGCCGGACCGTCGATCATTTTTGTTTATATGATCATCGGCTTTATGCTCTTTTTCGTTATGCGGGCAATGGGCGAACTGCTGCTGTCGAATCTCGAATATAAATCCTTCAGCGACTTTGCAGCGGACCTGCTCGGCCCGTGGGCCGGCTATTTTACCGGCTGGACCTACTGGTTTTGCTGGGTCGTCACCGGGATGGCGGACGTCGTGGCGATCACCGCCTACGCCCAGTTCTGGTTCCCCGGATTGTCGGAATGGGTGGCCTCGCTGGCCGTGATCCTGCTGCTGCTGGGGCTAAACCTCGCTACCGTGAAAATGTTCGGCGAGATGGAGTTCTGGTTTGCGATGATTAAAATCGTCGCTATCGTAGCACTGATTATCGTCGGTCTGGTAATGGTGCTGATGCACTTCCAGTCGCCGACCGGCGTTGAAGCGTCCTTTACCCATCTGTGGGATAACGGCGGCTGGTTCCCGAAAGGGATTAGCGGCTTCTTTGCCGGCTTCCAGATTGCCGTCTTTGCCTTTGTCGGGATTGAACTGGTCGGCACCACGGCGGCAGAAACTAAAGATCCGGAGACATCCCTGCCGCGCGCCATCAACTCGATTCCGCTGCGCATCATTATGTTCTATGTGCTGGCGCTGATTGTGATTATGTCCGTCACGCCGTGGAACTCGGTCGTACCGAATAAGAGCCCGTTTGTGGAACTGTTCGTGCTGGTGGGTCTGCCTGCGGCGGCGAGTATCATCAACTTTGTGGTGCTGACTTCGGCGGCCTCGTCGGCGAACAGCGGCGTGTTCTCCACCAGCCGTATGCTGTTCGGCCTGGCGCAGGACGGCGTGGCGCCAAAAAGCTTTGGTAAGCTGTCAAAACGCGCGGTTCCGGCCACCGGTCTGACCTTCTCCTGCATCTGCCTGCTGGGCGGGGTGGTGCTGATTTACGTTAAGCCGGATGTGATTACCGCCTTTACGCTGGTGACGACGGTATCGGCGATCCTCTTTATGTTCGTCTGGACCATCATCATGTGCTCGTATCTGGTCTATCGCAAAAAGCGTCCACACTTGCACGAACAGTCGAAGTTTAAAATGCCGCTCGGCAAGCTGATGTGCTGGGTATGCATGGCCTTCTTTGTGTTTGTACTGGTGCTGCTGACGCTGGAAGCCGATACCCGCCAGGCGCTGCTGGTGACTCCGCTGTGGTTCGTGGTGCTGGGGATATTCTGGCTGCTGGCAGGGAAAAAGCGGCTGGCGAATGTGCGCAAGTAAATCTGTTGTGCTTTGAGCAACAGACGCAATAAAAAGGCCGCTTATCGGGCGGCCATCAATAAGGTGCTCTCGGGCACCTTTTTTATTCACCCGCCAGCGCGCGCGGAAACAGCACGTTATTTTCGAGGCTGATGTGTTCCATCAGATCGTCGATCATATCGTTAATCCCTTTATACATCGCCTTCCAGGTGGTGCAGGCTTCCGGCGGCGGCGTCACGTTCCGGGTGACGTGTTTGATCACCTCAACCAGCTCGCCTGCATCGTCATGTTCGCTTTCCATCACGTTGATCGGGCCTGCGGCCTGGCGGCCCATGCCCTGTTTGATCATCGGGAACAGGATCTGCTCTTCTTTCATCATATGGCTGGACAGCTCTTCATGCAGGGCGGTCAGGTATTTGGTCAGGCCGCGCGGCACGTTCGGTTTATCCGCATGAACGCGTTCCACTTTAGTGGCCTGAAGGATCAGTTCAGGAAGCTGTTCGCGGTGCCTGTCGTGATAGCGCACGATGATGTGATCGATGATTTCCGCCAGCGGGACGACGCGCCAGTCTTTCTCAATGGGAAGTTCGGCCAGTTTCGCCAGTTCGGCTTCGATAACCGCGACATCCAGCTCCTTGCGTAATGCCGCGCGTGCCAGCGTCTGCTTACCGCCGCAGCAGTAGTCCATATCGTATTTACGAAACAGCGCGGAGGCGCGCGGGATGGAAAGCGCCAGCTCACCCAAAGCCTGGTCACGGTAGGTCATAGCAGTTACCTCATCTCAAAAATATAAGATGCATTTTAAATGCATCTTTAAGAGTAAGGAATACTCCTTTGGGATAGTGAGCTAGTTTATTTCGTCGCTCAGGCGCTGGAGGGAAGGTTTTACCGGCTTTGCGCGCACGGCCAGTACCACGCCGATCGCCAGCAGAATAATACCGCTGAAGGTCAGGAGCGGCGGCAAACTCTGACGCAGCAGGAAGGTATACAGCAATCCCGCCAGCGTTTCGAAGACGATCAGCGGGCCGACGATCACCGTCGGCAGCCGCTGGCTGGCTACGTTCCAGCACAGGGCGCCGACCCACGAGCAAAGGATCGCAATTGCCACCATTAGCGTGATAAAAACCTCCGGACGTGGGCCAAAGGGCAGGACGAAAGCCTCTGCCTGATTGCTTAGCCACAGGCAGGCGGCGATATAGCCTGCCAGTGAGACCGGCAGTGTGACCAGCGCCTGGGCGGTAGCCCACATCATCGGATTTTTGTCCGGATTCTCCCGCAGCCAGCGCGCATTGCGCAGCGCATACCATGCCCAGCAGACCACTGCGATCAGCGCGAGACAGATGCCCGAGGCATAACGGCTCCAGCTAAAATCAGGCAGGCCGTGACGCAGTTCGGCAATGTTGACGCATATCAGGCCGACAGCGATGCATGCCAGCGCCGGCGCCAGTTTTATCCAGGGCAGTTTTCCGTCGCGCTGGCTATAAAGCAGGTTGGCGAACACCGGGATCACCACCGGCAGCGTGCCAATGATCATCGTTGAAACCGGCGCACCGGTGCGCTGGATCGCACTGGCGAGGCAGGCGTAATAAATCAGGTTACCCATCATGGTCAGCGCCAGCGCAGTGAGCCAGTCGCGACGGGTAAGCTGTTTTAACCTGGCGCGCCCCATCCAGGCCAGCGGCAGGGCAATCAGGCCCAGCGCCAGATAGCGCCCCATCGATTGTAGTATTGCGGGGTATTCAGGCACGATCAGCGGCCCGACAAAAATTAATCCCCACATCAGTCCTGCCAGTAAGGCATACAGCACGCCGCTAATCATCATCGCTCCCGTTTCTTCATGAAGCGCAAGTGTAGACGCCAGGCGCAGTAGAATATTGTATGAGATTGCGCATCAGCGCCGGGCGACCTGCTTCTGATAGCGCACTGGCGTAATGCCGTAGCGGTGGGTAAAGGCGCGAGTGAGATGCGACTGGTCGGTGAGTCCGGTCGCCGCCGCGACCTGCGCCGCAGGCATGCCGTGGGTAAGAAAGTTTTTAGCCCGCCACAGGCGGATCGCCATCAGCATCTGGTGCGGCGTTACGTGAAAGTGCGCTTTGAACTGGCGTTGAAAATGATACGGACTCAGCGCCACGACGTGCGCCAGTTCATCCAGCGTCACCGCGCGCATATAGTTATCGTGCAGATATTCCCGCGCACGCTCAAAGCGATGAGCGGCCTCATGGGCTATCGGCGAATGACGGGCATAAGGGCGGAAGGTATCGATCAGATCCAGAAGCTGCCCTTTCTGCGCCAGCGGATCGTCGGTCTGCCACAGGCCGTGTATTAAGGCGCAAATCTGGCGGGAACGTAATGGGTCGAGGCGCGTCACTTCATCAAACCACCAGTGACGGATGCCGGTAACCTCTTCAAGCAGATCAGGATCGAGATATATCATCCGGTAGCGCCAGCCGTCCGCCGTTTCCGCTTCGCCGGTATGCAACTCGTCCGGATTCATGGTGACGACGGCGTTCACAGGCGCAACGTGCTGCGTACCGCGATAGCGAAAGCGCTCGGCACCGGATTCAATCGCGCCGATACCAAAGGCTTCGTGGGTATGAGGTTCAAAGGCGTAACGTGAGATATGGGCGTGATAAAGCTCGACGCCGGGCACCTGCGCCAGATGGCGAAAGGCGGCGCGATCTTTTTCATCGCTGAACTGTTCGGGTACACCTTGCACGAGGTTACTCCACGCGGACCATTTCTCTATTATCGAAGATGGTCCGCGCGGTGGCTACAAAAATTAACTCATTTGTAACATTTATACGATCCCTTTGACGCTCTCCGCCAGCGGCGTGGTCGGACGGCCAATCAGCTTGCTCAGGGTATGACTGTCATCAAACAGCCCGCCTTTCGACGCGCCGACGTCAGAGTCCGCCAGCATGTCGGCCAGTGCGGCGGGCAGGCCTACACCTTTTAGCGCCGCGGCAAAATCCGCTTCGCTTAGATTCTGATAAGCCACTTTTTTACCGCTCTGCTTGCTTAGCTCTGCCGAAAGCTGGCTCAGAGTCCAGGCCTCATCGCCTGCCAGTTCATAAACCTTACCGGCATGGTCATCTTCGCTAATGACACGGGCGGCAGCGGCGGCATAGTCAGCGCGGGTGGCAGCAGCAATTTTGCCTTCCCCTGCGGCACCGATAAACACGCCGTGTTCCAGCGCGGCCGGGGCGCTGGCCAGATAGTTTTCGCTGTACCAGCCGTTGCGCAGCAGCGCGTAAGGAATACCGGACGCGGCCAGCGCTTTTTCGGTGGCGACGTGCTCAACGTGCAGCCCCAGCGGAGAGTTGTCGGCATGCAGCAGGCTGGTGTAAGCAATAAATTTAACCCCGGCAGCAACGGCGGCGTTAATCACGTTCTGATGCTGAGTCGCGCGCTGGCCCACTTCGCTTGAGGAGATTAACAGCAGTTTCTCGACGCCGTTCAGCGCGGCGGTGAGGGCAGCTTCATCGCTATAATCCGCCTGGCGGACAACCACGCCCTGCTGCTGGAGCGCGTCGGCTTTTGCCGGATTACGCACAATCGCCACCAGCTGACTGGCCGGGACGGTTTTCAACAGGTCGTTAATTACGAGCTGGCCAAGATGACCAGTAGCACCGGTAATTGCAATCATGGGATTTTCCTTCTGTTTTGCCTTGTGTTGGATCACGCTAACACTTAAACTTACTTTTAGTAAGTACGCACAAAAAGGTAAGTGTGAAAATGGCAAATTTGACTCTTAGCGAACAACTGCGCAACGGCAATTTATTTGCGGAACAGTGTCCCTCCCGCGATGTGCTTAAACACGTCACCAGCCGCTGGGGCGTGTTGATTCTGGTAGCGCTGCGCGACGGCACCCACCGGTTCAGCGATCTGCGCCGCAAGATGGGCGGCGTCAGTGAAAAAATGCTGGCGCAGTCGTTGCAGGCGCTGGAGATGGATGGCTTCGTGAACCGGGTGTCATACCCGGTAGTGCCGCCGCACGTTGAATATAGTCTGACGGCGCTGGGTGAGCAGGTGAGTGAAAAAGTGGCGGCGCTGGCGGACTGGATCGAACTGAATCTGCCGGAAGTGCTGGCTACGCGTGATGAGCGTGCGGCGTAACGTTGTCAGGCGGTAGCGGATGGTGTGTTACCTGCCCGGTGGCGCTGCGCTTACCGGGCCTACGGGGGGAACGTGCAGGGGCTGGAATCTGACACTGTAGGCCGGGTAAGGCGCAGCCGCCACCCGGCAAAACGTGCCGCGGTGACGAATGGTGCGTTCCCTCGTAGGGGCTGGAAACTGACACCGTAGGCCGGGTAAGGCGCAGCCGCCACCCGGCATATAAGGCTCAGGAGCCACGACAGGCTCCTGAGCCTTACGTTTACTTGCTTAAATCCAGCTGATAAATCGCGAAACCAATATCATCGGTCGCCACCTGATGCATTGGATATTGTGCCTTCTCCTTAATAAACGCCGCTGCTTTCTCTGATGGCGAGGTTTCAAAGCGAATATCCAGCGGCGTATTGCTGTGGATCGGTGCCAGACGCCAGTTATTATCTGCCGCCGGATGGATCTCTCCTTCGCGTTTTGACTCTGCACTAATCCATGCCGCCAGCACCGCACGGTTTTCATCCGGAGAGGCAAACGCGATATGGTCGTCGCCCGTACCAGCAAATTTACCGCCGTAAGCGCGATAGTTATTGGTGGCAACCAGGAAAATGGCCTTTGGATCGACAGGCTTGCCGTTATAGGTGAGATCCTTGATGCGTTCCGCCTGCGGGTTTACGCTCTGGCACTCGCCGTCATAGCGGGCGGGTTGGGTCACATCAATCTGATAATTCACGCCGTCAATGACGTCAAAATTATAGGTGCGGAAATCGTCCCAGTTAATCAGCGCCTGCGGCTTGTTGCTGTGCGGGTCGATTTGATTAAACTGCCCGGCAGAACACTCCAGCCATTCTTTTACCTCTTTACCGCTGGCTTTAACCACTACCAGCGTATTTGGATAGAGATAAAGATCGGCTGCGTTGCGGAAGGTTAACTGTCCCTTTTCCACTTCGACATAGCTTGCCGGATCGTTTTTCCGTCCGCCCGCCTTAAACGGTGCGGCGGCAGAAAGCACCGGCAGCTTTTCCAGATCCGGATCGTTCTGAATAAAATGCTCTACATAGGCTTTTTGCGCGTTGTTCACCACCTGAACGGTCGGGTCATCCTGCACCAGCGACAAATAACTGTACATATTGTCGGCGGATTTTCCGATCGGCTGGCTGACAAACGTGCGGGTGGCATCGTGGTCGGCTTTTAATACCTCCACCAGTTTTGCATCTTCAGCGGCGAGGGATTTTTTCGCTGCCACGTCATAAATCGGCCGCGCTTCCGCTTTCGCCTGGCTGACCTGCCATTTTCCGCTGTCGTTATTTAATACCAGATCCACGACGCCTAAGTGATCGCCCCACATACCCGGCATTACCGCCGGGACGCCGTTAAGCGTGCCTTTTTGCAGATCGACGCCTTTAATCGCGGCAAAATCTTTTGACGGGAACACCGCGTGGGCGTGACCAAACATAATGGCATCTACCCCCGGCACTTCACTGAGGTAGTAAACAGAGTTTTCTGCCATTGCCCGATAAGGGTCGGCGGATAATCCGGAGTGAGCAATCACTACCACGATATCCGCGCCTTTTTCACGCATTTCCGGGACATATTTGCGCACGGTTTCAGTAATATCATTCACCGTCACCTTGCCGGAAAGATTGGCTTTGTCCCAGGTCATAATCTGTGGCGGCACCACGCCGATATAGCCGATGCGAAGCGTCTGCGCTTTCCCCTGCTGATCCTTAACCGGCGTCTCTTTAATCAGGTATGGCGTAAACAAGGGCTGCTGCGTTTTTACGTCAATGACGTTGGCATTCACATAAGGGAACTTTGCCCCGGCCAGCGCGTTTTGCAGGTAGTCGAGACCATAGTTAAATTCATGATTCCCGAGATTGCCCACTGCATAATCCAGCGTATTCATCGCTTTATACACCGGGTGAATATCACCCTTTTTCAGCCCCTTCGCTGCGGCATAGTCACCCAGCGGACTGCCCTGAATGATGTCGCCGTTATCCACCAGCACGCTGTTGGTCGCTTCGCTGCGAGCGGCATTAATCAGGGTAGCAGTGCGGACCAGTCCGAATTTTTCCGTCGGCGAATCCTTGTAATAGTCGAAATCCATCATGTTGCTATGTAAATCAGTCGTTTCCATGATGCGGAGATCGACAGTGGCGGCATTCACACTTGCCGCAATCAACGTGGCCAGGAGCGTTACACTAAACTTAATCATCAGAGACATCCTTTTTGATCTGAGACACAAAAGAAAATGTATATACGTTTTGTTGCTTACAGAAGTGTGAATCTTGCCATGTATTTTGATAACAAAAATGTAACTGTTATCACAGATGGCGAATTATTTTCGGATAGGGTATAAATAAAACAATGAGTTAATACCACTATCGTATGAGAGAGGTGGAAAATGCTACAACAAATATGCGAGCTTGCCCGGCATGCAGGTGATGCCATTATGCAGGTTTACGACGGCGTTAAACCGATAGAAGTGACCAGCAAGCAGGATGATTCTCCGGTAACGGCGGCGGACATTGCGGCGCATAACGTTATTATTGAGGGACTGAAAACGCTGACGCCGGATATCCCGGTACTGTCGGAAGAAGATCCTCCCTCATGGGATGAGCGTCAGCACTGGCAGCGTTTCTGGCTGGTTGACCCGCTTGACGGTACCAAAGAGTTTATCAAGCGCAACGGTGAGTTTACCGTCAATATTGCGCTGATTGAGCAGGGCAAACCGGTTCTGGGCGTGGTATATGCGCCAGTGCCTAAAGTGATGTACAGCGCCGCTGAAGGTAAAGCATGGAAAGAGGAGTGCGGCGTACGTAATCAAATTCAGGTGCGCGATGCGCGTCCGCCGCTGGTGGTGATCAGCCGCTCGCACTCTAACGATCCCGAGTTGCAGGAATATCTTCAGCAACTGGGTGAGCACCAGACGACGTCAATCGGTTCCTCGCTGAAGTTTTGCCTGGTGGCGGAAGGGCAGGCGCAGCTTTATCCGCGCTTCGGGCCAACCAATGCCTGGGATACTGCCGCAGGTCATGCGGTCGCGGTTGCCGCCGGGGCGCACGTTCACGACTGGCAGGGAAGGACTCTCGACTATACACCGCGTGAATCCTTCCTCAACCCTGGCTTCCGGGTGTCTATTTACTGAGTCGCTGGCGCAGCAGAGAGCATGTCTGCTGCGCTTTCACCAGTATACAAACAGCCAGGATCGGCGCTGAAAGCATCGTTATTAACTGCCCACGCCAGACAACGCAGTCCACCCCGACACTGGGATTTAAAGAGACATTTTGTGCAAGCGGCTGGGTGAGTAAAATCGCGCAATTGTTTTAACAGCGGCGCAGTTTGATACAGCGTCATCAGTGGAGTTTGATGCATATTTCCCACGGAAACGGGAAGTCTGCGGCACGGGTATATTTCGCCATCAGGCATAATAGTTATTAGCCCTGCGCCAGCCTGACAGCGATATGGCGTTGTAGCACTGTACTGAAATTGTAATGCTCTTAACATTGCCACTTCAGTTTTGTTCTCTCTTTTAGTAAAAAGAGAGATGAGCGGCTTTCTTTCCGTCTTCTTCTTAATTAACCAGGCGGACTGAAAAAATTGCTGTGTTTGTTGTCGATCAAGAATATCAGGAAGATCCTCTTTGTAAGGAATAAGCCGATCAAACCACAGACGATTAACCTGATATTTTTTAGCTAACGCGGCGACATGCGCAAAAGTGTGCGCATTCTTTTTATGAACGGTAAAAGACCATAGTATTCGTTTGTTAAGCACATTAAGCTTTACTGTCGCGGCCAGCACACGATTGAAATTACCTTTACCGCGGATCTCATCATGTGTTTTTTCATCGCCGTCAAGACTGAGCTGGATAAACGCCAGACGGATCCGCGAGAGTTTTTCCAGACGTCTGTCGGTAAGCAATGTTCCATTCGTTAGTATGGCGATTTGTGGGCGCAGCGGATGCGTATCAAGAAATTCGAGTAGGTGCATAAAGTCAGGATGCGCAAAAGGCTCACCGCCAGTTAATGTTAATAGTAAAGGGAGTTGATGGGTCCCGGCAAGTTGTCGGTGAAATTGCAGGATCTCTTCCGCAGTAGTGATTAACTCAGTCAGAGAATTACGCTTTCCCTGATAGTCAGGTTGATAACAGTGCTGGCAGCGCAAATTACAGCTGTCAGTGATATGCCACTGCACCGTCAGATGCTGTGGCCGGAAGAAGTGAGTCATCGGCTACCACATCCCCCGCATCCACTGCCTCCACAACTGCTGCCGCTGCAACTGCTTCCGCTACAACTGCTACCACTATAATTACTGTCGCTACTGTTGGTAGCGGCTGGGTTATGTATGACGGGAGCCTCACTGGCATAGAGGTTTGCCATAATGGTACTGCCAAGGAGAACTCTGCTGAGCCACTCCTGCTGTTGAGTCTTGTTGTCAGTGCTAAGTAATACATCGCTGTACTGTTGTAGATAATGCTTGCCGAAAGGACTTATAACAATGGCATTCGTATTGCTTTTATAAAATACGATCGGAATAACGATGAAAATACTTATCAATAGATAGCCGATGTTATAATGTCCCGTACAGAGCGCAGCAATCAATTTATATAACCCCAGAACCATCAATATGATCCGCGCTGTTCTGTTAGCATTAATTATTTTCTTTTTTACAGACTTGCTAAGGATCAACTGCATCTTCTCTGCTTTATCACGGTTTTTTTAATTAATGCCGGGAATATCTTTTCTGCTTTTTTTAAAGGCTTTTGTGTTTTGAATAGTTTAAGCGCCTGGTATTCATAAGCCGTCGCTCCCGGTTTTTTACTCTTTATTGTTCGCCAGGTATTTTTGCCTTCAACCTTACCGATGAATTCCCCTTCAATCAGTGGTCCCATAACTAATTCTACCATTCCCATGGCCGGATCTTTCAGCCAGGCAATGAACAGTGGATCTTCATTAACATTGATCGGTAACTGAATGTTTTTATAACCCGATACGTAATTTTCATACGTGACAGTCAAACATTTAAAGATTGTAATGAGTATGTAATAGAAATATAGAAAATGTATACCGCTGAGGGACGCGATTGGATCCAGCCATGGATTCCCCGTCATTGTAATTACTCCCTGAATGTTAAGCCGGGAGTGTGAGTATACGCTGCTGCTCCCACTAATAATAGACAGGAGCAGCTTCATTAACTATTGGGCGAGTAGCTGGCGCACCAAACTCACCACCTGCTGCACTTCCTGCTGGGTCAGCGCGCCGTCTTTCGCCCAGCGAACGCGGCCTTCTTTATCCAGCACGACAACAGCCGATCCTTTCTCTTCCAGCTGCCAGGCCTGGCGAGCGGCTCCATCGCTGTCGACAATAAACTGTGACCATGGGTAAAGCTTTTTATTACTCTCGATGCTGCTGCGCACGAACATTGCCGAGCCGGGGATCGCATCATCAGTGTTAATGATCGTGGTGGTCTGATAGTTATCATGCGGGAAATTCGCTGCTTTGATGGCTTCGACCAGATTGGCATTTTTCTCTTTTGCCGAAGTGCGCCCCGCGATGTGTTGCAGCAGCCGCACTTTTCCGGCGAGCTGCGAGCTATTCCATTTTTTATAGCTAAACTTGTCGTTACTCAGGATGAGTTCGCCACGGTCGGCGATGCCAACGGGCGGCACGCGCTGGTTATCTTTAAAGTTATGAGCAGATGCCATCATCGGCAGTATGAGGCATAAAGAGGCCATCAGCGTTCGTAAAGTCATGGTGCTTCCTTTTTTGTGCAGGTGATCCGACCACTTACGGTGGAATGTTAATAATATGTGCTATTTTTAACCTTTTCCCGCAAACAGGGTGCCAATTTGCGGTAGAGCGCACATATTCAGAAAAAAATGAAGGCTTATACTGCCTTTGTACGATGTCTGAAAAGAAAATTCTGATTAATTGTAATCAAACGGTAAATAAACTTATGCATGCTGGGTCTCCCGGCGGTTCTGGTCTATAGTCATAGGGCATTAAATTTGCGTCTTAACCAGTTGGGCCAAATGTGGCACCACAAGGGCGTAATCTTCAGCAGGAGTTAAAAGAATGAAAATTTTCCAACGCTACAACCCGCGTCAGGTGGCGAAGTACGTGAAGATCCTGTTCCGTGGACGGTTGTACATCAAGGACGTAGGCGCTTTTGAGTTTGATAAGGGTAAGATCCTTATCCCCAAAGTGAAGGACAAGCAGCATTTGTCTGTGATGTCCGAAGTCAATCGTCAGGTTTTGCATCTGCAAACTGAGATGGCGTAATCAACGTGCTATGCAGTAAAAAATATAAGCAGTAAATAAAGACGGCCCCAGAAGGGGCCGTTGATGTTTTTGAGAAACCTGTTTTGCTATTGTACATGCTGTTTTGCCGGGTGGCGGCTTCGCCTTACCCGGCCTGGAACATCACCAATGACAGCAGGTTGCTCACTATTGTAGGCCTGTGCAAGCGAAGCGCCGCCAGGCAAAGTTCCACGGTATTACGCCGCGCCTTTCTCTTCTGCGTCCGGCAGTTTCGGCGTCAGAACCGTCGGCTTACTGTCAATACGCGTTACCAGCAGCTGATCGATGCGGTAGTTATCGATATCCACCACTTCAAACTTATAGCCGGAAAATTTAACCGAGTCGGTGCGTTTGGGGATCTTACGCAGCATATACATCATAAAGCCGCCGATGGTTTCATAATTGCCGGACTGCGGGAAATCATCGATATCCAGCGCCCGCATCACGTCATCAATGGGCGTGCCGCCGTCAATCAGCCACGAGTTTTCATCGCGCGCGACAATCTGCTCTTCCATCCCCTGACCAATTAAATCGCCCATCAGCGTGGTCATGACATCATTCAGGGTGATGATACCGACTACCAGCGCGTATTCGTTCATGATGACCGCAAAGTCTTCACCCGCCGTTTTGAAACTTTCCAGCGCTTCGGAGAGCGTCAGGGTATCCGGCACAATCAGCGTATTGCGGATTTGTAAGCCGCTGCTCAGCGCCAGGCTTTGATTGGCCAGCACGCGGTTAAGCAGGTCTTTTGAATCGACATAACCGATGATATGGTCGATATCTTCTTTACAGACCAGGAACTTAGAGTGCGGATGTTCCGAGACTTTCTTTTTCAGACTCTCTTCATCTTCGTGCAGATCGAACCACACTACGTTTTCACGCGAGGTCATCGAAGAGGGAACGGTACGTGACTCCAGTTCAAACACGTTCTCAATCAGCTCATGCTCCTGTTTACGCAGCACGCCCGCCAGTGCGCCCGCCTCGACGACCGCATAGATGTCATCAGAAGTGATGTCGTCTTTACGTACCATCGGCAGTTTGAACAGACGGAAAATGTTGTTTGCCATGCCGTTAAAGAACCACACCAGCGGCGTGAAGACAAACAGGCAGAAGCGCATCGGGTTGATGATGCGTAAAGCCACAGCTTCAGGCGAAATCATACCGATGCGTTTCGGCGTCAGGTCGGCAAACAGAATAAACATGCCGGTGACGAGGGAGAAGGAGATGATAAAGCTCAGCTGTTCGGCCATTTCGGGTGAGACAAAGCGGATCAGGACATTGTAAAACGCCGGTGAAAACGCGGCATCGCCGACGATACCCCCCAGAATGGCAACGGCGTTAAGGCCAATTTGTACCACGGTAAAGAAGGTGCCAGGGTTCTCCTGCATTTTCAAAATGCGCTGGGCGTTGATATTGCCGTCATCGGCAAGGAGTTTGAGTTTTATCTTTCGTGAGGCGGCAAGCGAGATCTCAGATAACGAGAAGAATGCACTCACGGCTATCAGGCAAAGTATTACTAAAATACTGTTTAACATATCTTATCCAGCCATAGGCCAGATCCTCGGAAGGGAAGTTTGAATGACACGATACGCCGATCCGAAGGCACTGGATCGGCAATTTCACCGCTAGTATAGCGTAAGGGAGGGGAGGGCTGCCAGAGGGGGAAAGCGCCCCAACATCGTCGTCAGGGCGGTTAACGTGGGGTTTTCCCTATTATTCGAGCGCAGACAGATGCGTTTTTCCATTAAACTGGCGGCTGGCTTCCCCGCCCCATACCTTGTCGTACTCATAACCGGTAAGCTGTTTGATCACAAGCCTGGTCTCGCTGTCGCAATCGCGATAGTCGCCGCCTAACTTACGCCGGGCGATCTCTTTGATCAGTAATTTGTGCGTTTCACGGGTAAGTTTGAATTTGTAAGTGGTGTAAAAACTTACCGCCAGCAGTGCTGCGGTGGCAAAAATCATCAGGCCAATAATCGCATGCAGCGCGCTTTCCGGCTGAATACCGCTGCCTTTCACAAAACCGGCTTCCTGCAATACAATGCCGATAATAAGAATCGCCATTGCTACCGTACTTTTACGCGTCAGGACCATCACGCCCGCGAAAATACCTTCCCTTCGCTGTTGGGTGACCATTTCATCGATATCCGGGATAAAACTGTAAATATTCCATGGGATATAATAAAGCCCGGCTCTGGCGAAACCCAGTACGATAAATACGCCGGAAAGCAGCAGGGTGGGAACGCTAATTTTGGTCAGATACACGGTAAATAAGAATGCCAGCACAAAGAAGATGCAGCCGTAGGCCAAACGCAGTGCGCCCGATGGCGTGACATTAAAACGATTAAGTAATTGCATAAATCCGAAGGTGCCCGGCACGGAAGCAAAGGCGGCAATACTTAACCAGCCGGAAACGGCAGCGGCATCCTGACTCAGGCAGTACACCACGTAATAGGTAAATACTGAGCCAAAAACATCCATCGCGGTGAACGAGAAAATATAAATAATAATATGTAAACGAAAGGCGCGGATACGGAACGATGATAGCAGGTCCAGTACCAGATATTTCAGGTGATTAAGCAGGCCGCTACTGCGGTTGACCTGCGGCTGAAAATGTCCCTCTTCCTGCACATCTTTGGCCTCCCAGGTACACCACCAGGTAGAGAACACCGCCACGCAGAAAATGACTGAAAAGAGCAGGCCGGTCAGCGTATAAGTGAATGAGTTATCTTTGCCGGTAAACTGCATAATCAGCCCCGGTACCGATACCGCCAGAAAACCGCCCAGCTGCGAGCAGATCATACGTACGCCGGAAAGGCGGCTGCGCTCGTTGTAGCGGTTGGTCATTTCCGCGGCCAGGGTTTCCCAAGGTACAAGCACCATTGCCGATAACAGCTCGATAGAGAGATAGGTTCCCAGATAATACCAGTAGCCCATATCCGTGACCCATAATAAGGCATAGAGGAACATTAATGGGGAACTCAGGAGCAGAAAAAACCGACGTCTGCCGAATTTTTTACCAAGCCAGGTATTGCCGAAATTATCGGTAATATAGCCCATAATTGGGCTAAGTATCGCATCAATGATCCTGGCAACGGCGAATATCGATCCGGCTTCCAGAACCGATAGTCCGCAATAGGTAGTGTAGAAAAACAGAAGCCATGTTCCGATAATAGCGAAGGCACCTCCGCCAAATAAATCCGTCACGCCGTAGCCGATAGCCACGCCATAACCGACTCTTCTTTCAGTTGGTTTAACCATTTTTTTATTTCCAGATTGATGTAGGGTTTATAGCGCCCGGCCAGAGGCCGGGCGCGCTTTAACACTGGAATTGATAATATTAATGTGTAATGTTAATCCATTGCCTTAATTGTGAAGATCGATATATTGCTTCCACAATATGTATGGATTTTGCTGCCTGATTAATATTGATATAGTCGCCATCTCCTCCATGCTGAATAGCCTGATAAAATTGTTCAATTGCCTTTTGATGGCCTATGCCCCAGTAATTTTTACCGTTACCCGTGGGCGGATTATCATTGGTGAGGGAGAACCACTCGCCATCAGCAATCTGCCACAGCGTATTATCCCTGAGTTGCAACATGCCTTTTTCACAGTGGATTTCCAGCAACAGCGGTGAATCAACCGTATGGTTATTGGTGGCCCAGAATAAACCGCGTGCACCGTTATGCAGGGCAAACGTTGCCATCGCGCTGTCTTCGGTTTCGATAGTTTCGGCCAGCGGGCCGCTATCGACCACGCCCTTGACGCTATCCACGCCATCAGCAAACCACTGCATCAGATCCAGCGTATGAATCGCCTGATTGATCAGCAGACTTCCGCCTTCGGTGGCAAAGCGTCCGCGCCACGGGCTTCCGGTGTAGTAATCTCCCGAGCGCGACCAGGTCAACGCCGCTTTGATGCTGCGCATCTCCCCCAGCACCTTTGATGCCAGCACATCACGGATCGCCCGGCTGGTGGGATTGAAGCGGTTCTGAAAGCACACGCCCAGCAGGCCCGGCGCACGGGAGGCCGCGTCGGCAATGTCAGCCACTTCCAGAGTGTTCATTCCCACCGGCTTTTCGCTGAAAACGGCTTTTCCTGCGGCCAGCGCGTCGAGGATCATGGCTTTATGCAGGTAGTGCGGGGTACAAATATGTACTACCTCAATAGCGTGATCCTGCAACATTTCCCGGTAGTCATGATAAAAATGACAGCCGTAGCTTGCTGCCAGGGCTTGTCCCTTCACGATATCGGTGTCCACGATGGCGCGCAAATGTGCACCCTGCGTCTGCCGCAGTGCCTCAACGTGACAGATATGAATGGCACCACAGCCGATAATCGCCGCGTTTATCGCCCTCATGATGACTCCTTAGCGGCCCGCGTTGGCCAGCATCTGCGCTTTGACGCACAGTTCTGCGGCTTTAAAGGCGTGCGCCTGGCTCATGGCGTTTTCCGTACGGTTGAGGCAGTCTTTAATCAGCTCACCAAAAAACGGGAAGCCAACGTTACCGGCGACCGGATAGCGGAATTCGCCCTCTTTATTGACCAGGTAAACCACATCCTGCTCACCGCGTGTGATATCGACATATTTGCGGATCTCAATGTAGCCTTCGGTGCCCAGCAGCGTCAGGCGTCCATCTCCCCAGCTCGACAGCCCGTCCGGTGTGAACCAGTCACAGCGGAAATAGCCCGTCGCGCCGTTGTCGCCCGCCAGCATCGCATCGCCGAAATCCTCGAACTGCGGATACTGCGGATGGTTAACGTTACGTACCTGACTTGCCACTATTCGTGCGTCGCTATTGCCGGTATAAAACAGGAATTGCTCGATCTGGTGGCTGCCGATATCGCAGAGGATGCCGCCAAAAAAGGCTTTCTCGTAAAACCAGTCGGGACGACCCTGGCCTTCGCGATGCGGACCGGTGCCAAGCGTCTGAATGACCTTGCCTATGGCACCCTCCTGCACCAGTTGCCCGGCAAACACCGCGCTCTCAACGTGCAGACGTTCGCTGTAGTAAACCGCATACTTACGGCCGGTTTCGGCAACTTTACGTTTTGCCGCGTCCAGTTGCGCCAGCGTGGTCAGCGGGGCTTTATCGGTAAAATAATCTTTTCCGGCGTCCATGACTTTCAGGCCCAGCGCACAGCGCTGCGACGGGATTGCCGCGCCAGCCACCAACTGCACGCTACTGTCATTAAGGATGGTATCCAGCGAGTCGGCAATGTTGACCTGCGGATACTGACGAACGAAAGCATCGACTTTGGCCGGGTCCGGATCGTAGACCCACTTCAGCGTCGCGCCCGCTTCAATAAGCCCGTTGCACATCCCGTAGATATGGCCGTGATCCAGTGCAGCAGCGGCAATAATAAACGCGCCTGCTTCTACCACCGGCTGTGGTTTACCCTTCGGGGCGTAATTCATTCCATCATTGAGGCTCATTTTCGTGCTCCTGTATCAAGGTCTTTACCCAGCGGAATAGCGCCGACTTCGCTGAAGTTTTCTACCGAGGCGGCTTTTTCATAAAAATGGGGTGCCAGCGAGAGAAGTCCGCCGGTCTGGTAATAGGGATCGTCAGTGCTAATGGGCAGCGACACGATCTGGCGCGTGATCGACGATTTATAAATAGCGGTGATAATTTCCAGCGATCGCTTGCCCTGGACGCCATCAATCAGCAGGGGAATATCCTGGCGGATAGCGCTGAGCAGGTTGTCGATTTGCCCGCTATGTAGCGTCCACGTCAGCGCTGGCGTGGTGTGAAACAGATCGTTGAGGCGGCCTTCACGCTGAACGTCATGCTCAGGCTGTGGGAAACCATTGTCGGCAGAAACGCTGGCCCAGACGTCCCACGGTGCTGAGATGCGGGCCTTATCGCCCTGAATGACGATTTTCTGATCCTCACCATGATGCACGACGGAAGCGGTAAGTTGAGTCAGCGCGCCATTGGGGTAGCGGAAAATGGCGGCCGAGAGATCTTCCACTTCGGCATTATCGTGAGTAACGTTGGTCATCATTGCCACCACTTCTGACGGAAAGCCCAGCATCCACTGAATCGCATCGATATGGTGAACGGCGTGATTCAGCGTACAGCCGCCGCCTTCTTTCTCCCAGGTGCCGCGCCACCACAGATCGTAATAGCAGTGCCCACGCCACCAGAACGAATCTACCTGCGCATGGCAAATGTTGCCGATCTCGCCGGAGTCCACGGCTTTTTTCAGCCGCCAGAAGGCATCGGTAAACCGGTTTTGCGCGATGATGGAGAGAATTTTGCCACTTCGTTGTTGTGCCGCGATCATCGCGTCACACTCCTGCAGCGAGGCCGCCATCGGCTTTTCACAGAGCACATGCTTCCCGGCGTCCAGCGCGTGAATGGCGATCTCCGCATGGACGTAAGGAGGCGTGCAGACGTCAACAATATCTACCTGCGCTTCGGCGTCCAGCGTGGCTTCATGGCTGCTGTACACGGTCGCCCCGGTTAATCCATAACGCTGCTTTTTCTCCTCGGCTTTTTCCGGGTAGATATCAACCAGCGCGACGATCCGGCAACGGTCGGCAAACTGCAAATAGCTCTGAATGTGGTTGTGGGAAATATTACCTGTGCCCACAATAGCGACGTTCAACATGCGATGTTCTCCTGATTTACCAGCTGCCGGAGGCGTCCAGCGTGCGATTTTCGGATGATTTTTCAATGGACGTGGCGATGTGTTCCTGCAGCAGCGACAGGTAGCGAGCTTCATCAATCGGTAGATCAACCCAGTCGTCCAGCCAGGTAGAAAGATGCATGGCGTTAGACAGCGTCAGGCCATTGATCCCTTCCTGACCCGGGGCTATAAGCGGCGTCCCATGGAGCACTGCGGCGGTAAAGTTGGCGGTAATAACATGA
The DNA here is from genome assembly GCF_029319185.1 of Superficieibacter sp. HKU1. NCBI lineage: Bacteria > Pseudomonadati > Pseudomonadota > Gammaproteobacteria > Enterobacterales > Enterobacteriaceae > Superficieibacter > Superficieibacter sp. HKU1. The sequence goes on along the minus strand of NZ_CP119754.1, from coordinate 4,270,047 downwards.
TGTTCACTGCATTCCGCTGCGGTTGGAATAGTGACTTCCCAGCATTCCGGCTCACCAAAACCATTCTGCCAGCGGGCGTTAAAATCGGTTTCAGATTCGCGCAGCCGCCAGAAACGCAGCCTGCCTTCTTCCACAACGATCTTGCCGCGATCGCCGGCGATCTCCAGACGATTGGTACCCGGCGCTTCGGCGGTGGTGGTAATAAAGACGCCCGTCGCGCCGTTAGCATACTCGGCGTAGGCGGTGACCTCATTTTCGACTTCGATCTGCCGGTGTTTGCCGAACTGACAAAAGGCACGGATACGTACCGGCATACCGACCAGCCACTGCCATAAGTCGAGTTGATGCGGGTCCTGATTAAGCAGCACGCCGCCACCTTCACCTTTCCACGTCGCGCGCCAGCCGCCGGAGTTGTAATAACTCTGCGAGCGATACCAGTTAGTAATGATCCAGTTGGAGCGGCGGATCTCGCCGAGTTCGCCGCTATCAATAAGATCTTTCACTTTCTGATAAAGCGGATTGGGGCGCTGGTTGTACATGATGCCGAACACCACCTTGCTGTGCCGGGCAAATTCATTCATCTCGCGCACCTGCGCGGTATAAACGCCCGCCGGTTTTTCGCACAGCGTATGAATGCCGTGGCGCATCGCCAGCATGGAGAGTTCCGGGTGCGCATAATGCGGCGTGGCGACGATGACTGCATCAATCAGCCCGCTTTTTAGCATCGATTCTGCATCGCTAAAAAGCGTGACGTTTTCCCCTACCAACTGACGTATGGCCTCATGTTTTGTCGGATCGTTGTCACATACCGCGGTCAGGCGGGCTTCGGGCACCGTACCTGCCAGTAAGTAACGGGTATGAACGGTACCAATGTTGCCCACGCCGATAATGCCGAAACGAACGCTTGTCATGTCACATCCTGCTATCGCTGAAATTAACAATGTCTGGAAAATAGAAAAGTGCATCGGCGAGGACAATGACAATTTGTGAGAATGCTCGCAGGGATGAGACAAAAATGACCTTTGCGTGGTGAAAGAGCTTTAAAATCATGCGATTGTTTCTGCAAAATTTTGCAGATATTGATTGCGAGCGAGGTCACATTATGGCTGGCAGGCTAAAAATGAATCAAATTGCAGCGGCAACAGGCTACTCCATCAGTACGGTATCGCGGGTGTTAAATGGTAAATCGTATACCAGCGATAGCGCGCGCGAAGCGATTGTTCAGTGTGCCCGCAGGCTCGGTGTGCTTGATGAATTAACGACGGGTCGGTTGTATGTGAAAAGCATCGCGGTCTTCGCGCCGCAGCGCACGTTCAACGCCCGCGGCGACGTTTTTTATCTCGAAGTGACGAAGGGAATTGCTGAAGCGACGGCCGCCCAGAATGTGTATTTAAGCTATTACGGTCTGGAGGAGCAGCGTCCGGATCTGAAACTGTTTCTTGAAAAAGCTGGCGATAAAGACATTGATGCCATCATTATTATTGGCACCGATGATACGACGATCTTTAAGCTGGCCGCCACGTTGAATAAACCCTGCGTGCTGATTAACTCCATCGATCGTGAGATGGCGCTGGACTGTGTTTCTCCCGATCATCGGGCTATCGGTTTTAGCGCAGCACGCTATCTGTTTGAACGTGGCTATCGCCAGATCCTCTCGGTAACCTGCCTGCGTCGGGAAACATTGCATATGCGTCTGGAGGGTATTAAAGAGGCCTACCGTTATTTTCACCAGGCATTCGATCCGCAACGCGATTTAGCGATTACAGAGACGTTTGCGCCGCATGAAGCAGAGGAAGCAATCAATATCTGGCTCGATTCTCATCCCAGGGATTTGTGGCCGGAGGCTATTTTATGTGGCAGCGTGGAGATGGCGGGGGGCGTAATGCGTGCGCTGAAACGGCATAATTTACAGGTGCCGGAGCAGGTGTCGTTAATGCTGACCGACTTTGCCTGGCATCTGGAAAAAAAAATGGGCCGGTCATTGACGGGTATCGCCGTTCCCTGCCGCGAGCTGGGCATTGAAGCCGTTCATCTGTTACAAAATCGACTCAACCGTCCTCAGGCCGCAGTATTTAATTTGTTATTACAGGGAAAAGTGGCGGAATACGGCACCGTATTGAGCGCGACCCGTTTTGCCGCAAGGGCAGAGCAAGTTATGCCTTCTGATGGCTGAGGAATGTTTATCAGCGGGTCAGAGGAAGGTGTGGCAGGTTGTCGCCATAGCCCTCCTCATTTTAAATCATCTTTCTTCTCACTTTTATCATAATAGTAAAATCAATCCTCATTGAATTAAATGTGATTAAATCCCGGTGTTAATATTAAATCAAAGAAACTCATCTTGCTGGTAATAGCAGTGCATTTTTCTTCCCGGTTGTTTATAAATAAAAGTGGCTGGATGCATAACGTATTCATTTCTTGACGTTGACTATTTTATAAAGGATAAAAAATGCAATTAGATGCTACACTTAATTTTAGTAATGATACCTGGTATCCTACGCTTGATATCACCGGATTCAAGCCTGTTTCTGCCGCGCGTATTGATATAAAAGAAAAAATGATTCTGACGTTTAGTGCGCCGGGGAAAATTACCGAGGGAGATATTAACGTTTCGACTAATCCGTGGATCGCATTAAAAACCCAGATTGAATCCAGCGAAATTTCTACCGGGATTTACGATATTAAATTAACTATTACGGCTGCCGATGGTAGCGCCATTGGCGATGCTATTTCGCAAATTCATATGGGCGTTAATGTGTCTTCCGATACTGCCCCGAAATGGGAATCATTGCGCAATACGTTCACCTTCGCGGCGGATGAGGAGCCTCAGGTGGAGGGTGAGCTGGTGATTAACTGTGCCGCATTTCCTGCCGGGCTTGAAGACACGGCGCTTCAGCTGGTGCTGGTGCGCGGTGAAAAAAGCGAAGTGTTGCATCCTGAAGCGGGTACGTCTTCTTTCGCCATCTCTGCCGGGACTTACAGCGCCTCGGTGGCCGAACTGCGCACCGCGGATGGCACGGTGCGGGCAGCAGTGGCATTAAGCACCGCTGAACTGACCATTGCTAAAGGCCAGCGTACCCAGCTGAATATTACTTTCGCGCCGGCGCAGCGTAGCACTACGCTGGAAATTGCCATTGATTTACCCGTGACTCACGCATTGCATAATGAAGAACTGAGCGTGGTTTATCTGGAAAATGGCGTCGAAAAACAGCGCTATACAATGCAGTCCGGGCAGAAACTGCGTCTGGAACAATTGCCGGTTAATGGCCAGTACAGCGTGCGTATTGCTGATGTGAAGCTAAACAATATCCACTATAGCGTTAATGCTATGAACGGCGCGCTGGACAACCGGTTCCATGCGCTTACCGTCACCAGCGCGCAGATCCGCCAGAATGATGACGTTCAGGCTGGCTCCGCAACACTGACCATCAAGGTTAACGCTGAGAAAACCGTTGCTGCCGTTTTCGATCTGCGTCTGGTTGATGCTGCGCGTCAGTATCACTTTACCGACCTGCCGATGCAAACGGGCAGTCACGCACCGTCCGTACTGCTGGCGCAGGGTATCTATCAGATTGCTTCCGGCACCCTGATCCATGACGGCGTTGTGCATTATATTGACGTCGAACCGCAGGTATTACGTATCGAAAATAATGCGCCGCAGACGTTAACCGTAACTATTACCGAAGGTGCGAACCTGCGTGTGAAAGGATTTCCGGATTTCCTGAGCTTTGGCGGCTGTGCGGATATGTCGCCGTCCAACGTTGACGATCTGGCTGAAGCACGCATCGCTTCCGTATTCAAATATTCCGGTGATGACGGCATGGGCGATGCTTCCGGCTATCTGGATCCGACTAAAGAGCCAACGCCGAAAATCATTGAAATGGCGCGTAATGTTTCCGCTAAAACTGGTGAAAGCGTGCTGCCGGTAATGGTGTCCTATACCTGTAACCTGTCTCTGGGCGATGTTGAAAACATCATCGACGATCCGGTTCGTCATAAATTCAGCTTTGCAAACTTCATTCAGGCGCTGCAAATGGCGCAGGCGATGAAGGATGAGCAACATCCTGTTCCGGCTGGCTTTATCATCAACCCGGATTATCTCGGCGAATGCCAGAAGTACGGTTTCTCCCCGGATTACCCGATCCCGGTCCGCCAGCCGTTGTCTGAAGCGATGGCGCATCACGGCGTTAATGTCGCTATCCCGGCGGGCATTACCGATACGCTGAAAGGCTATGTTAAAGGCGTTAACTGGCTGGCCCGCGTGGTCGCACCGGATGTGGTACTCGGCTGGCAGATTAACCTGTGGAGCGTCGGCGGTTCGCAGTGGGTTTATAACGATTTCACCTACGACGATGTGTTTGATCCGATTGATGGCACTAAAAAGCGTATGACCATCAATCCTGCACTGGCGGGCAAACTCTCTGCTGAGTATGCGCTGCTGATCGGGATCTTTGAGGAGACGCAATATACCCGCGCTACTGGTGTCTCTGCTGTCGCTAAAGGCGCCGATTTTATGGCGGTTGACCGTTATGAGGCGGATGACTTCACCGCACGCGCCTACAAAAACGGCTACTGCTACTCTCCGTTCGAGTGGGATCGTACTTTTGATTACTGCGCGTCACTGAGCCGTCATTTACGTCAGCCGGTCCTGCCGTGGCAGATGCCGGCAAGCCGTCTGGCCAGCGTAAACGAGGAAGTGGGTGAACTGGAAGAGCAGTTCTGGGGCACCGGCGGTAGCTATCTGATGGGCCATCCGGAGATCGGCAGTTCAGTCGCCGCCATTAACCCGCGTCTGCTGAATATCGAATTCCTTGATGTTCATACCAGCATGATGGGCCGCAACCCGCAGGAGCTGTTCAGCCGCCATGAATGGGATTTCACCGCGCCGAAATATCAGGATTTCCCGTCGCGCGGTATTTTCCATGTGCAGGTCGGCGGCGGCGCTACCACTGGCGTTGTGAGCGCGGTCAACCGCAACAGCAGCCGCTGGATGCGCGCGAAGCTGAAAGCCTACCGTGATGCACCAGTGAAATTTGAGAAGTAATTTGTTTTGATGTGCCGTTACCCGCCGGAGGGCGGGTAACGCTTTTCAGCATCTCATGCCTGCGGCGGCAGGCACACCCCAATCCCACCAATACCGCAATACCCGTACGGATTCTTATGCAGATACTGCTGATGATCGTCTTCTGCATAATAGAACGGCGTAGCGGTTTTAATCTCGGTAGTCACATGGCGCTCGTCACCCGCGGCCTGCATTGCCGCCTGAAAACGCTCAAGGCTGGCGTGAGCGGCGGCATCCTGCTCCGGCGTTAACGGATAGATCGCGGAACGATACTGCGTACCATGGTCGTTGCCCTGGCGCATCCCCTGGGCCGGGTCGTGATTTTCCCAGAACACCTGCAACAACTGTTCATAGCTGATGACGTTTGGATCGTATACCACGCGCACCGCTTCCGCATGACCGGTCTCTCCGGAGCATACTTCGCGATACGTCGGGTTAGGGGTATAACCGCCGCAATAACCCGCCGCCGTACTGTAAACACCGGGCAGCACCCAGAACAGGCGTTCAACGCCCCAGAAGCAGCCCATCGCAAAAATGGCGATTTCCATGCCGTCAGGTACATTGGTCATTGAGTGTTGATTGACCGCGTGAAGCGTGGCAACCGGCATAGGTGTATTGCGTCCGGGCAGCGCATCGGCCTGAGAAACAAACTCTTTTTTGTCGAATAAACTCATGATGCTGTTCTCCCGAAACTGAAATTGTCGTTAGGGTTGTAACGAGGCGTGTCTTTTAACACAATAACTACGCTGAATCAGACTAGATTTAAACATAAGAAATATTTGGGTTGTTGTCTGTTTTTCAAGTCCTGTTGTTAGGACTTTGTTACGATATGGGCGGTAGTTCGTTTCCAGTAGGGGTGGAGACAAGGATATTCAGGAGAAAACGTGCCACAGATCCGCCAGTTATGCTGGACCAGTTTACTGCTGCTTAGCGGCGCGGCCAGTGCGGCTAATGTCCGTTTGCAGGTAGAAGGGCTGACAGGCCAGCTGCAAAAAAACGTTCGTGCCCAGCTTTCCACCATCGAGAGCGATGAAGTGACGCCCGATCAGCGCTTTCGCGCGCGCGTTGATGATGCCATCCGCGAAGGATTAAAGGCGCTGGGCTACTACGAACCGACCATTGATTTTGAACTGCGTCCGCCGCCGGAAAAAGGACGGCAGGTGCTGATTGCCCGCGTCTCGGCTGGCGAGCCGGTGCGCATTGGCGGCACAAATGTGATCCTGCGCGGCGGCGCGCGGACCGATCAGGATTACCTCGATCTCCTTAATAAGCGTCCGGCCACCGGGACCGTGCTCAATCACGGCGATTACGAACGCTTTAAAAAAGGGCTGACCAACGTCTCATTGCATAAAGGCTATTTCGACAGCGAATTCAAAAAAAGCCAGCTGGGCGTTGCGCTCGACCGTCATCAGGCCTTCTGGGATATCGACTACGACAGCGGCGAGCGCTACCGTTTTGGTGCGGTGACTTTTGAAAACTCGCAAATCCGCGATGAGTATTTACAGAACCTGGTGCCGTTTAAAGAGGGTGATTACTACCAGTCGAAGGATCTGGCGGAACTTAACCGCCGGCTCTCGGCGACTGGCTGGTTTAACTCGGTGATCGTCGCGCCGGAGTTCGATAAAGCGCGTAAAACGAAGGTGCTGCCGCTGCACGGTGTCGTCTCCCCGCGCGTGGAAAATACCATCGAAACCGGGGTCGGCTACTCCACCGACGTTGGGCCGCGCGTGAAAGCGACGTGGAAAAAGCCGTGGATGAACTCGTACGGCCACAGCCTGACCACCAGCGCCAGCATCTCCGCGCCGGAACAGGTGCTGGACTTCAGCTATAAAGTCCCGCTGCTGAAAAATCCGCTGGAGCAATATTATCTGGTGCAGGGCGGCGTTAAGCGCACCGATCTGAACGATACCGAAGCCGATTCCACCACCCTGGCGCTATCGCGCTACTGGGATCTGTCGAGCGGCTGGCAGCGCGCCATTAACCTGCGCTGGAGCCTCGATCACTTTACCCAGGGTAATGAAACCCATACCACCATGCTGCTCTATCCAGGCGTGATGATTAGCCGGACCCGCTCGCGCGGCGGTCTGATGCCAACGTGGGGCGATTCCCAGCGTTACTCCATCGACTATTCCAACACGGCGTGGGGCTCGGATGTCGATTTCTCGGTCTTCCAGGCACAGAACGTCTGGATCCGCTCGCTTTATGATAAGCATCGCTTTGTGGCGCGCGGCAATCTGGGCTGGATCGAAACCGGCGATTTCGACCGCGTGCCGCCGGATCTGCGTTTCTTCGCCGGGGGCGATCGCAGTATTCGTGGCTATAAGTACAAATCAATTTCACCGGAAGACAGCGACGGTAAACTGAAAGGTGCCTCAAAACTCGCCACCGGATCGCTGGAGTATCAGTACAACGTGACCGGCAAATGGTGGGGCGCGGTTTTCGTCGACAGCGGCGAGGCGGTGAGCGATATCCGCAAGAGCGACTTTAAAACCGGCACCGGCGTCGGCGTGCGCTGGCAGTCGCCGGTCGGGCCGGTGAAACTCGATTTTGCCGTGCCGGTGGGCGATAAAGATAAGCACGATTTACAGTTTTACATCGGTCTGGGGCCAGAATTATGAGTTTATGGAAGAAAATAAGCCTCGGCGTGCTGATTTTTATCCTGCTGCTGCTGGGGACCGTGGCGTTCCTGGTGGGGACGAAAAGCGGTCTGCATCTGGTCTTCAGCGCGGCTAACCGCTGGGTACCGGGGCTGGAGATCGGACAGGTGACGGGCGGCTGGCGTGATTTAACGCTGAAAAATATCCGCTATGACCAGCCCGGCGTGGCGGTGAATGCCGGGCAGGTGCATCTCTCCGTCAGTCTCGCCTGCCTGAAGCAGAGCAGTCTGTGCGTGAACGATATTGCGCTCTCGGATATCAACGTGACGGTGGACACCAAAAAAATGCCGCCTGCCGCACAGAAGGAAGAAGAGGACAACGGTCCGCTCGATCTCTCCACGCCGTATCCCATCTCGTTGAGCCGTATCGCGCTGAACAACGTCAATATTAAAATTGATGACACCACCGTCTCGGTGATGAGTTTCTCGTCAGGGCTGGCGTGGCAGGATAAAAATCTGACCGTGAAGCCAACCTCGTTGCAGGGAGTGCTGATTGCGCTGCCGAAAGTGGCGAAGGTCGCCCAGGAGCAGGTGGTGGAGCCGAAAATTGAACACCCTGAACCGGACGAAAAGCCGCTGGGTGAAACGCTGAAAGATCTCTTCTCAAAACCAGTGCTGCCGGAGATGAACGATGTTCATCTGCCGTTGAATCTGAATATTGAAGAGTTTCGCGGCGAACAGCTGCGCCTGACCGGCGATACCGATATCACCGTGCGCACAATGCTGCTCAAGGTCAGCAGCATCGATGGCAATACAAAACTGGATGTGCTGGATATTGACTCCAACCAGGGCACGTTAAATGCAACCGGCACCGCGCGGTTAGCCGATAACTGGCCGCTTGATCTCACTCTGAATAGCACGCTGAACGTCGACCCGCTAAAGGGCGAAAAGGTGAAGATTAAGGTCGGCGGCGCGCTGCGTGAACAGCTTGAGCTGGGCGTCAACCTCTCCGGCCCGGTCGATATAGTGCTGCGGGGGCAAACGCGCCTCGCTGAAGCTGGCCTGCCGCTAAACCTTGATATTACCAGCCAGCAGCTTTACTACCCGTTTACCGGCGAGAAACAATACCAGGCCGATAATCTGAAACTCAAACTGACCGGCAAAGCCACCGACTATACGCTGTCGTTCCGCACGGCGGTGAAAGGTCAGGAGCTGCCCCCGGCCACGATCACCCTCGACGCGAAAGGCAATGAGCAGCAGATTAATCTCGACAAGCTCACCGTCGCCGCGCTACAGGGTACGACCGAGCTGAAGGCGCTGCTTGACTGGCAGCAGGCGATCAGCTGGCGCGGCGAGCTGGCGCTGAAAGGCATTAATACCGCGAAAGAATTCCCGGACTGGCCGTCGAAGCTGGATGGTCTGATTAAAACGCGCGGTAGCCTGTACGGCGGCAGCTGGCAGATGGACGTGCCGGAGATGAAAATCACCGGCAACGTGAAGCAGAACAAGGTGCTGGTCGAAGGGGCAGTCAAAGGGAACAGCTATCTGCAATGGACGATCCCTAAATTGCATCTGGCGCTGGGCCGTAATAGCGCGGACGTCAAAGGCGAGCTTGGCGTTAAGGATCTCAATCTGGATGCCACCATTGACGCGCCGGGGCTGGATAACGCCCTGCCGGGACTGGGCGGCACTGCGAAAGGCTTACTGAAGGTTCGGGGCACCGTCGAGGCTCCGCAGCTGCTGGCGGACATTACCGCGCGCGGCCTGCGCTGGCAGGCGCTTTCCGTAGCGCAGGCGCGTATCGAAGGGGATATCAAATCCACCGACCAGATTGCCGGGACCATGAACGTGCGCATTGAACGTATCGTCCAGGGCGATCTGAACGTTCGATTGCTGACGCTGGAGGCGAAGGGCAGTGAGAAACAGCACCAGCTTCAGCTACGCATGCAGGGCGATCCGGTGTCCGGCCAGCTGGATCTGGCGGGCAGCTTTGATCGTCAGGCGCAGCGCTGGAAGGGCACGTTAAGCAATACGCGCTTCCAGACGCCGGTCGGTCCATGGGCGCAGAACCGCGCCGTCGCGCTGGATTACCGTAATCAGGAACAAAAAATCAGTATCGGACCGCACTGCTGGACTAACCCGAATGCTGAGCTGTGCGTGCCGCAAACCATTGACGCCGGAGCGGAAGGCCGCGCGGTCGTTAATCTCAACCGCTTCGATCTGGCGATGCTGAAGCCGTTTATGCCGGACACTACCCAGGCCAGCGGCACTTTCAGCGGAAAAGCCGACGTCAGTTGGGACACCACCAAAGAGGGATTGCCGCAGGGGCAGGTAACGCTGTCCGGGCGCAATGTGAAAGTGACGCAGATGGTCAACGACGCGCCGCTGCCGGTGGCCTTCAGCACCCTGAATCTGAACGCCGAACTGCGTAATAACCGCGCGCAGCTGGAGTGGCTGATGCGCCTGACCAATAACGGCCAGTTCGATGGCCAGGTGCAGATCAGCGACCCGCAGGGACAGCGTAATCTCGGCGGCAACGTCAATATCCGCAACTTCTCGCTGGCGATGGTGAATGCGATTTTCTCCCGCGGCGAGAAAGCGGCGGGCACGCTTAACGCCAATCTGCGGCTGGCCGGCAATGCGCAAAGCCCGCAACTCTTCGGTCAGATGCAGCTTAATGGGGCAGAGCTTGACGCTAACTTTATGCCGTTCGATATGCAGCCGAGCCAGCTGGCGATGAACTTTAACGGTATGAGTTCAACGCTTCAGGGCGTGGTACGCACCCGACAGGGCGAAATTGCCCTGAACGGCGACGCGGACTGGAGCCAGATCGACAACTGGCGCGCGCGTATTGCGGCCAAAGGCAGCCGCGTCCGTATCACCGTGCCGCCGATGGTGCGCCTGGACGTGTCGCCGGATATCGTCTTCACCGCCACGCCGCAGCTGTTTACGCTCGACGGCAGCGCCGACGTGCCGTGGGCGCGGATCGTGGTTCATGAGTTGCCGGAGAGTGCGGTAGGGGTCTCCAGCGATGAAGTGATGCTGAAAAACGATCTGCAACCGGAAGAGCCGAAAACGGCGGCCATCCCGATTAACAGCAACCTGGTAGTCCATGTAGGCAATAACGTTCGCCTGGATGCGTTTGGCCTGAAAGCCAGGCTGACCGGCGATTTGAAAGTCGCCCAGGATAAGCAGGGGCTGGGCCTGAACGGACAGATTAATATTCCGGAAGGGCGTTTTCACGCTTACGGGCAGGATTTGATTGTGCGTAAGGGGGAACTGCTGTTCTCCGGGCCACCGGATCAGCCGCTGCTGAATATCGAGGCCATCCGTAACCCGGAATCGACGGAAAACGATGTGATCGCAGGCGTGCGCGTCACCGGCACCGCGGATGAACCGAAAGCCGAGGTGTTCTCGGACCCGGCGATGTCGCAACAGGAAGCGCTTTCTTATCTGCTTCGTGGTCAGGGACTGGACAGTGAACAGAGCGACAGCGACGCGATGACCTCAATGTTAGTTGGGCTGGGGGTTGCACAAAGTGGGCAGGTTGTGGGTAAAATCGGGGAGACGTTTGGCGTAAGCAATCTGGCGCTGGATACCCAGGGGGTAGGCGACTCTTCCCAGGTGGTGGTCAGCGGTTATGTGCTGCCGGGTCTACAGGTGAAATATGGTGTAGGTATTTTTGACTCGCTGGCGACTCTCACGTTACGCTATCGCCTGATGCCTAAGCTATATCTTGAAGCGGTGTCTGGCATAGATCAGGCACTGGACCTGCTCTATCAGTTTGAGTTTTAGCAATGCGAATATTTGTCTACGGCAGTTTACGAAGTAAGCAAGGCAACAGCCACTGGATGACCAACGCTCAGTGGCTGGGCGATCACAGCATCGATAATTACCAGTTGTACAGCCTGGGCCACTATCCAGGCGCGGTGCCCGGCGAAGGCACGGTACTCGGGGAAGTTTATCGTATCGATGCGGCAACGCTTGCCGAGCTGGATGCGCTACGCACAAAGGGCGGCGAGTACGCACGTCAGTTGATCCAGACCCCGTACGGGAGTGCATGGATGTACGTCTATCAGCGGCCTACGGAAGGCTTAACGCTGATAGATAGCGGTGACTGGTTAGACAGGCACCAGGACTAAACCTCGCGCCGCCTTCGGGCGGCGTTATTTTTACCGTTTCCCTGCGACTCCCGCCCACATTTTTTAACCAATCTTCAACCTGTTGCCCAAAATTCGGTATGATTGAGCGATGCTGAGGTGAAGGAACCTTTTATGAAACAAATCCGTTTACTGGCGCAGTACTACGTCGACCTGATGATGAAGCTGGGGCTGGTGCGATTTTCCCTGCTGCTGGCGCTGGCGCTGGTGGTGCTGGCCATTGCCGTGCAGATGGCGGTGACGATGGTGCTGCGCGGGCAGGTAGAGAGCATTGATGTTATCCGCTCAATCTTTTTTGGCCTGCTCATCACGCCGTGGGCGGTTTATTTTTTATCGGTGGTCGTTGAGCAACTGGAAGAATCGCGGCAGCGTCTTTCCCGGCTGGTGGAAAAACTGGAGGTGATGCGCGAGCGCGATCTCAAACTGAACGTCCAGATGAAAGACAACATCGCCCAGCTTAACCAGGAGATTACCGATCGCGAGAAGGCGGAGGCCGAGCGTCATGCGACCTTCGAACAGCTTAAAATTGAAATGAAAGAGCGTGAAGAGACGCAAATCCAGCTTGAACAGCAGTCAAGTTTCCTGCGCTCTTTCCTCGATGCCTCCCCCGATCTGGTGTTCTACCGTAATGAAGATAAAGAGTTTTCCGGCTGTAACCGCGCAATGGAGCTGTTGACCGGGAAAAGCGAAAAACAGCTCATCAAGCTTAAGCCTCAGGATGTTTACCCGGCCGATACGGCGGAGAAAGTTCTCGAAACCGATGAGAAAGTATTCCGGCATAACGTCTCCCTGACCTATGAGCAGTGGCTGAGTTATCCCGATGGTCGCAGAGCCTGTTTCGAGATCCGTAAAGTGCCCTATTACGATCGGGTCGGTAAACGACATGGCCTGATGGGATTTGGCCGCGACATTACCGAGCGTAAGCGCTATCAGGATGCGCTGGAGCGCGCCAGCCGCGACAAGACCACCTTTATTTCCACCATCAGCCACGAACTGCGTACGCCGCTCAATGGCATCGTGGGATTAAGCCGGATTCTGCTGGATACCGACCTGTCCAGCGAGCAGGAAAAATACCTCAAAACCATCCACGTTTCAGCGGTTACGTTGGGAAATATTTTCAACGATATTATCGACATGGACAAAATTGAGCGGCGCAACGTCAAGCTTGATATTCAGCCTGTGGATTTTACCGGTTTCCTCGCCGATCTGGAGAACCTCTCCGGCCTCCAGGCGCACCAGAAAGGGCTGCGCTTCGTGATGGAGCCGACTCTGCCGCTGCCGCATAAGGTGACCACCGACGGTACGCGACTGCGCCAGATCCTGTGGAACCTCATCAGTAACGCCGTCAAATTTACCCAGCAGGGACAGGTAACGGTGCGCGTGCGCTACGATGCCGGCACAACGCTCCATTTCGAGGTCGAAGATTCCGGCATCGGTATTCCGCAGGATGAACTGGATAAAATCTTTGCCATGTATTATCAGGTCAAAGGCAGCAATGGCGGCAAACCGGCAACCGGCACCGGCATTGGTCTGGCGGTATCACGGCGGCTGGCGAAGAACATGGGCGGCGATATTACCGTTGCCAGCCAGCCGGGTAAAGGCTCGGTATTTACCCTGACGGTGAATGCGCCAGCGGTGGCGGAAGAGGTCGAAGATGCGTTTGACGATAACGACATGCCGCTGCCTGCGTTGCACGTGCTGCTGGTTGAAGACATTGAACTGAACGTCATCGTCGCGCGGTCGGTGCTGGAAAAACTCGGTAACAGCGTGGATGTCGCCATGACGGGGACGGCGGCGCTGGAAATGTTTAAACCGGATGAATACGATCTTGTGCTGCTGGACATCCAGCTTCCGGATATGACCGGGCTGGATATCTCACGGCAGCTTACCCAGCGCTATCATCGTGACGAACTGCCGCCGCTGGTGGCGTTAACCGCCAATGTCCTGAAAGATAAACAAGAATATTTTGCTGCCGGTATGGACGATGTACTGAGCAAACCGCTGGCAGTTCCGGCATTAACTGCCATGATTAAAAAGTTCTGGGACACCGCTGACCACGAGGAGAAAACAGTGACTTCCACGGATAATGGTAAAACGCAAAATCTGTTAGACACCGATATGCTGGAGCAGTACATCGAACTGGTGGGGCCGAAGCTCATCACCGACGGCCTCGCTGTTTTTGAAAAAATGATGCCGGGCTACCTGAGCGTGCTGGAGTCAAACCTCACCGCGCGCGACCAAAAAGGCATCGCGGAAGAGGGGCATAAGATTAAAGGCGCGGCGGGTTCCATTGGCCTGCGTCACCTGCAACAACTGGGGCAGCAGATCCAGTCTTCCGATCTTCCGGCGTGGTGGGATAACGTCGGGGAATGGATTGAAGAGATGAAGCAGGACTGGCAGCACGATGTCGGCGTCTTAAAAGCGTGGGTAGCCGAACGCGGGTAAAAAATGACCCCGGCCTGGCCGGGGTGCGCTAATACTGCGCCAACACCAGGGAAATCGTGGCTGCGCCTGTTTAATTAGCGTTCTTACACAAGGCACAGCAGACAAACTTGGGCCGCACGCTCATTAAGATAGCAAATAATAAATTATTTGTTACATGAATCAGTTAAATATGTGAAGCACAGCGGTTAAATCATATCTTCTAATGAGAACTAATCGGTTGCAAAAAGGAATAGCACGATGAAAAAAATAGGCGTGGTTCTGAGCGGATGCGGCGTTTACGACGGAACAGAAATCCATGAAGCGGTGATTGCCCTGCTGGCTATCGCCCGTAACGGGGCGCAGGCGGTCTGCTTTGCGCCGGATAAAAACCAGTCTGACGTGATCAATCACCTCACCGGCGAAGCGATGGCAGAAAGCCGCAATGTGTTAATTGAGGCGGCGCGTCTTGTCAGAGGCGATGTGCGGCCGCTGGCGCAGGCGCAGGCGGCGGAACTGGATGCGTTAATCGTGCCCGGTGGTTTTGGCGCAGCAAAAAATCTGAGTAACTTTGCCGCACAGGGTGCCGCGTGCCAGGTTGAGCACGACCTGCAGGCGCTGGCCCGGGAAATGCACCGTACCGGCAAACCGCTGGGTTTTATCTGCATCGCCCCTGCCATGCTGCCAAAAATTTTCGCTATTCCGCTACGTCTTACCATCGGTACCGACATTGATACCGCTGAAGTGCTGGAAGAGATGGGCGCGGAACATGTGCCGTGTCCGGTGGACGATATCGTCGTGGATGAAGAGAACAAAGTGGTCACTACGCCCGCTTACATGCTGGCGGAAAATATTGCCGAGGCGGCCGCAGGCATTGAAAAACTGGTCACGCGCGTGCTGGTTCTGACGGAATGAGAAAAGGGCGTTCCTCGCCGTTTGCATTGCTTCGTCGCATTGTAATACGCACGTTGCTGGCTCTCTCTCTTTTCTGGGGAGGGGGCATTGCCCTGTTCAGCATCGTCCCTGTGCCGTTTTCTGCTGTGATGGCTGAGCGGCAAATCGGTGCCTGGCTAACGGGAGATTTCGGCTATCTGGCTCACTCTGACTGGATGGATATGGATGACATATCGCCTTTTATGGGGCTGGCGGTCATTGCAGCGGAAGATCAGACCTTCCCTCAGCACTGGGGCTTTGACGTTGCCGCGATTGAAAAAGCGCTGAGCCACAATCAGCGCCATCAAACGCGGATCCGCGGCGCATCAACGCTCTCGCAGCAGACGGCGAAAAACCTGTTTCTGTGGGATGGCCGAAGCTGGTTGCGTAAAGGGCTGGAAGCGGGGCTGACGGTGGGGATAGAGACGGTATGGAGTAAAAAACGGATCCTGACGGTATACCTCAACGTAGCTGAGTTTGGCACCGGGATTTTTGGCGTGGAAGCTGCGGCGCAGCATTATTTCCACAAGCCTGCGCGCAAATTAACCATGTCAGAAGCCGCGCTGCTGGCAGCCGTACTGCCTAACCCGATCCGCTTTAAAGTCGACGCGCCCTCCGGCTACGTGCGCAGCCGTCAGGCGTGGATTTTGCGCCAGATGCGCCAGCTGGGCGGTGAAGACTTTATGGCCCGCAACGCGCTGTATTAGACCTGACGCGAGGTAAGCGTAATGGGCATACTACCTTTCTGACTTTCGTCACTGGAACCTAATGCAGCGACCAACGCGGGCTGCTGCATAAAACGCGCCCACAGCCGCGCCTGCTTGCGGTGGCAGAACCAGGCAGACCAGCTGGCCAGCGGAATCAACGTGCTTTCACCCATATTGTCGCAGATTACCGGGACTATTTCCGACTCGCTGATCCGACGGCAGAGAATATTTTGCGGTTTCAGGGTCATGGTAACGATGTGATTATCATGCAGATAACGCTTTAATGTTTTTAATGCTTCGCGCAGCAGGGCAACATCGTGCTCATAGCGGCACCGATCGGCAAATTGTTTCAGCGTTACAGAAGGTTTTCCGTCGAAATCCGTAATGATGTCATAGACATACCCTGTACCCAGGTCGGTCTCAACCGTTCCGTAATACTGTGGAATGCCGCTCCAGTCTTTGAGATAGCGTGAAAGATGTGCGTAGTAGCGCAGCTCACGCTTAATTTCTTTAAGTCCGCTCTGGTCAGCGTTATAGATAATTTTAATGCAGCGTTGAGCATTTTCCGGGTGCGCATAGCACTGGCGGTGCCGTCCGGTTCCCAGCGGAGATTGTTCAGATAAGTAAATCATAAAGCCGTCCTGAAAATATTTGCTCACACGTCATCAGTATGGATGAGAGACTTAAATGAAACCTCAACGGGCAGTTTAAGGTTTTCTTAAGGTTCACTCTGAATGCGAAAAGAGCACGGAATGTACAAATTCCTTACACCACAACAGACTGGTTTTGAATACGGGCAGCCAGATGCCATCAGGATTAATACCGAAAACAGGGCATGTACCAGGGAGGCGGGATATGAAAACAGACGGACATGTTTCCTTCCGGGGGATCAATCCAGTGACTACCGTAAAGTGAATATGATATGTCTTCCCTGACGCTGCTCTTTATGAAGCCCCTGAAGGATAAGCAAACAGAGACGGTATTTCTATGCCTGACCTCAGGAAATATCAGTTGTTTTCAATAAAAGTACGGAAGCGGATAAATAGCTCAGGAGGGTATTTTAAATATGAATTTATTGTTAGCGATGTATATAAAATAGATGGGTAATCTGTCCCCGCGAGGACAGGATATTAATCTTCATCAAACCCCGAATTAAATAGCGCGATAACCGCGGCCAGCGCTTCTACTTCCTGCGGGCCGGTGGCTTCAATTTCGATCTGGCGGCCTTTGGCGGAATCCAGCATCAGCAGCGCAATAACGCTATTGGCCTCCGCTTCAGCGCCTTCATCATTACGCAGCAGGACTTCCGCGTCAAAGCCCTGCATTAGCTCAAAAAGCTTCATGGCCGGGCGGGCGTGCATCCCCAGCTTGTTGGTGACTTCAACAATCTGTTTGACGGTCATTTACGTTTTTCCAGCGTGCGGTGGCGGGACTGAACGTTCTTACCGCGCGAGCGGAAATAATCGGCCAGCTGTTCTGCAATATAGACGGAACGATGTTTACCGCCGGTACAACCAATCGCCACGGTCAGGTAGCTGCGATTGTTGGTTTCCAGCATCGGTAGCCATAATTCCAGATAGCTGCGCGTCTGGTAAATGAAGTTATGCACTTCGGTGTGCCGGTCGAGGAACGCCGCGACAGGTTTATCGAGGCCGGTCATTGGACGCAGTTTCGGATCCCAGTGCGGGTTTGGCAGAAAGCGCACGTCAAATACGTAGTCGGCATCAATCGGGATCCCGTGCTTGAAGCCAAAAGACTCAAACACCATCGTCAGTTCGCGCTCACGTTTGCCGAGCAGCCGCGTACGCAGCATTTCCGCCAGCTCATGTACCGACATCTCTGAGGTGTCGACGATCAGATCGGCGCGCGAACGCAGCGGTTCCAGCAGATCGCTCTCCTGATCGATAGCGCTCTCCAGTGACAGATTTTTGCTGGAAAGAGGGTGCAGACGCCGGGTGTCGCTGTAGCGACGGATCAGCGTGTTGCGGTCGGCATCAAGAAACAAAAGCTGCGGTGAAAACGCATCTGGCAGATTTTGCATCGCCTGCTCAAAAATTTCCGGCGATTCCGGCATATTACGCACGTCAATGCTGACGGCGGCAGACGTTTGACGGTCAACCAGACTTTTCGCCAGTTCAGGCAACAGCACCACGGGCAAGTTATCGACGCAGTAAAAGCCCATATCTTCCAGCGCCCGCAGGGCAACGGATTTTCCCGAGCCTGAGCGACCGCTGACGATCATCAGTACCATGTACCGTTTCTCCTCAGTACAGCGAAGGGCAAAGCAATATCCCTGCTACACATCATCACTATGTTCAGTTTCGGTGATGATCTGATACAACTCTTCATCACTTTGTGCCGCACGTAGACGGCGACAAATCGTTTTATCCGCCAGCCGTTTTGCCACCAGCGAAAGGGTATGCAAATGTGTTTTCGTCTGGTCGGCAGGGACCAGCAGAGCAAACAGCAGATCCACCGGCTGATTATCAATAGCGTCAAAGGCAATCGGCGTTTCGAGTTGCACAAAGACGCCCACCGCACGCAGCGTGTCCTCTTCCAGCTTGCCATGAGGAATGGCGAGGCCGTTACCGATACCGGTACTCCCCATCTTTTCACGGGTGAGGATCGCCTCGAAGACCACCTGTGGCGGCAGGCTAAGCTGCTTTGCTGCCAGCTCACTGATAATTTCCAGCGCGCGTTTTTTGCTCTGGCAATGCACGTTACTGCGGGTACATTCCTGGTTAAGGACAGTGCTTAGTTGTAGAGCTGAATCATTATTTATCATAATTTCACCTAAGCGTCGCCTGACGTAAGACATGACATCAGGCGAGCACCGGGACAATCAGTGTTGTTTCAGTTTATCTTTATGTTTGGTTAGCTGTCGCGCCAGTTTATCAATTAAACCGTCGATAGCCGCGTACATGTCCTGCCCTTCCGCACTGGCATGAATTTCACCCCCGTTAACATGCAGGGTGGCATCCGAAATGTGAGTCACTTTCTCCACTTTTAACACAATGTAGACCTGATTGATGCGGTCAAAATACTGCTCCAGCTTAGCAAATTTCGTGCTGACAAAATCGCGGAGTGCATCAGTAATCTCGACATTGTGTCCAGTGATATTGAGCTGCATAGTGTCTTCCTTATCGGTTGGGTCACACCAGCTGTTTACGCTGGTTAGACGGCGGAATGGATAAAGACTCTCGATACTTCGCAACGGTGCGGCGTGCCACCATAATCCCCTGATCGGACAGCATTGTGGTTAGCTTGCTGTCGCTCAGCGGCTTGGCGGGATTTTCCGCAGCGATTAACTTTTTCACCAGCGCGCGGATCGCCGTGGAGGAGGCTTCGCCACCGCCTTCGGTATTCACATGGCTGGAGAAAAAATATTTCAGTTCAAAAATGCCACGCGGACTGTGCAGATACTTCTGGGTGGTCACGCGGGAAATTGTTGATTCATGCATCTCGACGGCCTGGGCGATATCGGCCAGCACCATCGGTTTCATATATTCTTCACCCTGTTCAAAGAACGCCTGCTGCTGCTCGACGATACAGCGGCTGACGCGCAGCAGGGTATCGTTGCGGCTCTCCAGGCTTTTAATCAGCCATTTTGCTTCCTGAAGATTGCTGCGAATGTACTGGTTATCAGCATCGTTACGCGTGCTGCCGCCCATTGCCGCATAGTGTTGATTGATCTGCAAACGCGGAATGCTGTCGGAATTCAGCTCGACCACCCAGTGACCGCTGACTTTGCGTACCAGCACGTCCGGAATAACATATTCCGGCTCGCCGGTCTGGATCGACTGGCCCGGCCGCGGATCCAGCGACTGAATAAGATTCACCGCTTCTTTCAGCACCTCTTCCTTCAGACGCGTCACGCGCATCAGAGTGCGAAAATCATGGTTGGCGAGCAGATCGAGATGATTACTGATGATCAGCTGCGCTTCGGCGATCCAGGGAGTGTTTTTCGCAAACTGGGAGAGCTGGATCAGCAGGCAGTCGCGCAGATCTTTTGCCGCAACGCCCACCGGATCGAACCGCTGCACGCGCTTTAGCACGGCTTCCACTTCGTCCAGCCCGATATCGCCATCGCCCATGCTTTCGAGGATGTCTTCAACGGAGATGGTCAGATAACCGGTCTCATCTACGGCATCGACAATCGAGGTAGCAATGGCGCGATCGGTGTCGGAGAACGGCGTCAGCTCGACCTGCCACATCAGGTAATCCTGAAGTGACTGGGTGGTTTCGCCCTGATAAACGGGCAGCTCGTCATCCTGGTAATCCACGCCGTTACCGGAAGGCGTACCGGCGGTATAGATTTCATCCCAGCTGGCGTCCAGAGGAAGCTCCTCCGGCATATCTTTTTGTTCCAGCGCATCAACGCTGTCCAGCGATTCGTTATCCGGCGATTCTTTGGTATCTATCTCATCGTGAAGATCGGTTTGCTCAAGCAGTGGATTGCTTTCCAGCGCCTGTTGGAGTTCCTGCTGTAATTCCAGCGTCGACAGTTGCAGCAGGCGAATGGCCTGTTGCAGTTGCGGCGTCATGGCAAGCTGTTGACTAAACCTTAATTGCAAACCTTGCTTCATATTCAGAGCGATTTTCTCCCGAGTTGAGATCACTGACGTTTTTACACTCCACTCTTCAGGCCGCGCCATGAAGGATGAAGTGTTTACACCGTATCAGAGTCTGAAGTCTTCCCCAAGATACACGCGCTTAACCTGTTCGTCTTTGAGGATTTCGTCTGGCGTACCGTGGGCAATCAGATGGCCCTGGCTCACAATGTAGGCTCGTTCACACACGGCCAGCGTTTCACGCACGTTGTGATCGGTGATCAGCACGCCGAGGCCGCTGTCGCGCAGATGCTCAATAATACGTTTGATATCAATAACGGAAATCGGGTCAACGCCCGCAAAGGGTTCGTCCAGCAGGATAAACTTAGGATTCGCTGCCAGCGCGCGGGCGATTTCCACGCGGCGACGTTCGCCCCCGGACAGGGCCTGGCCGAGGCTGTCACGCAGATGCTCGATGTGGAATTCTTCCATCAGCTCGTTCGCACGGTCTTCCCGCTGTTCTGAGGTCAGATCGTCACGGATTTGCAGGACGGCCATCAGGTTGTCAAACACGCTGAGGCGACGAAAAATGGAGGCTTCCTGAGGCAGGTAACCGATGCCGCGACGCGCACGGGCATGAAGCGGCAGCAGGCTGATGTCTTCATCGTCGATAATGATATTGCCCGCATCGCGTGAGACGATGCCCACGACCATATAGAACGTAGTGGTTTTGCCCGCACCGTTAGGGCCAAGTAATCCGACAATCTCGCCAGATTGGACGGTGAGACTAACGTCTTCCACCACCCGACGGCCTTTATAGGCCTTCGCAAGGTTCTTTGCAGTTAATGTTGCCATATTGGATTAGTTACTCTTTTTCTGAGCCGGGGCCTGATTGTTGCTTTTATCTTGCAGTTGCGACGGTACCAGAACGGTGGTGACGCGTTTGCCTTTTTCGCTGAACGCCTGCATTTTCTGCTCTTTCACCAGATAGGTGATTTTGTCGCCTTTGATATTGCTGTCGACCTGCTCAAGGAACGCGTTGCCGGTGAGAACCACGAAATCATTTTGCAGCTCGTAGTGCATCTGCGACGCGCGGCCTTTAACCGGTTTGCCGTTGTCCTGCATCTGGTAGAAGGTGGCCGGATTACCATAGCCGTCGATCACTTCTTTGCCTTTCTCGCCGCCAGGACGGGTAACGACCACTTTTTCGGCATTAAGCTTGATCGTCCCCTGAGTAACGATAACGTTACCGGTGAAGGTCACCACATTGCCCTGCATATCCAGCGACTGCTGATCGGACTCAATATGAATAGGCTGATCGGTATCGCCCGTTTTCGCCAGCGTGGGCAGGCTGGCGGCCAGAAGCGTACTGGCCAGTACAAGCTTAAGGCTGAGTTTGTGTGTTTTGAATTTCATATGAGGTTCTAACCTTTTCAATCAGCTCGGCGGTTTTGTTGCGTAAATTTCCGCGCATTTTCAGGCCGCTGGAATTAAATGTCGTACCGTATAACGTCACTAAATCATCAGAGGTCACATCCTGCGTGATCAGGTTGATTTTGGCGTTATCCGTCGTAATTTTGCGCAGTTGAGCGTCCGGTGTCAGGGCGTTGACCTCAACGTGGCCGTAAAGATACAGCATCCGGTCATTCGTCAGCTTTGCTTTATCCGCTTTAATTGACCAGGTTTCGGTTTTAGTCGTGTCATACGTCGTCAGCAACGGCTGCGTAAACCAGGTAATTGCCTGGTCGGAAAAATACTCAACGTGCTGCGCGATGAGATGATAATTGAGCGCGCCTTCCGGGCTGTACACCACGGTATCAGTATGCTCACTCCGGTAGGTTGGGTCATTTGACGACACCACGCTTTCTCCGGTGTCATCTTTGCTCACCAGATTCACGCCGATTAAAATCAGTGCGATCAGCGACAGCAGAATGATAACCCAACGTCTGGTTTTACTCATATCGATTGCCCTTTGGCTTCATCAAGCTTGCCCTGCGCCAATAGTAACAAATCGCAGACCTCACGTACCGCTCCGCGTCCACCGTTAATGCGCGTGATATAATCCGCCCGCGGCAGCAACAACGGGTGGGCATCCGCCACGGCAACGCTCAGCCCAATTTCAGCCATTACTGGCCAGTCGATAAGATCGTCACCGACATAGGCGACCTGCTCCGGCGACAGCGCCAGTTTTTCCAGCAGTTCGCGATAGGCCAGCAGTTTATCCGACTGCCCCTGATAAAGATGCGTAATGCCAAGCGTGGCGCAACGGTCTTCTACCAGTTTAGCTTTTCGCCCGGTAATAATGGCAACATTGATACCGGAGGTGAGGGCGCAGCGAATGCCGTAGCCGTCGCGCACGTTAAACGCCTTTAACTCTTCGCCATTATTGCCCATATAAATGAGCCCGTCGGAAAGCACGCCATCCACATCAAGGATCAGCAGGCGGATTTTTTTTGCCTGCTCCAGCATCTGTGAACTCACCGGCCCATAGCAGGTTGCCACAGAGGCACCAGCATTACTCATTCTTTTATCCTTTCTTACACTACGCCTGCGCGCAGCAGATCATGCATATGTATCACACCCAGCAACTGCTCGCCATCGGCAACCATGACGCAGGTGATGTGCCGTGACTGCATCAGGTTCAGCGCATCCACCGCCAGCGTGCCAGGACGAATACGGATACCGCCCGGCGTCATCACGTCAGTAATGTTCAGGCTACGTAAGTCTGCGCCGGTATCAAAAATGCGGCGCAGGTCGCCATCGGTAAAGATGCCTTCGATTTTCATATCATCGCCGCAAATGACCGTCATGCCGAGGTTTTTACGCGTAATCTCCAGCAACGCATCGCGCAGGGAGGCGGATTTCGCCACGCGCGGGATCTCATTGCCGGTGTGCATTATGTCGTTCACCCGTAGCAGCAGTTTGCGACCCAGTGCGCCTCCGGGGTGGGAGAGCGCAAAGTCTTCGGCGGTAAAACCACGTGCTTTCAGTAACGCTACGGCCAGCGCATCGCCCATCACCAGCGCGGCGGTCGTGCTGCTTGTCGGTGCGAGGCCCAGCGGACAGGCTTCACGCGGTACTTTGACGCATAAATGGATATCCGCGGCACGGCCCATGCT
This sequence comes from Superficieibacter sp. HKU1, assembly GCF_029319185.1. Taxonomy (NCBI): domain Bacteria; kingdom Pseudomonadati; phylum Pseudomonadota; class Gammaproteobacteria; order Enterobacterales; family Enterobacteriaceae; genus Superficieibacter; species Superficieibacter sp. HKU1. The sequence goes on along the minus strand of NZ_CP119754.1, from coordinate 4,246,502 downwards.
GCTTTCCGGGCGGCTGGTCATGCAGATTAACGGCACGCGCAGGCGCTTGAGCACCGGGATCAGCGCCAGGATCTCGTTCGACTCGCCGGAGTTTGACAGGGCAATGACGATATCCTGTGGCGTCACCATGCCTAAATCACCGTGAGCCGCTTCTCCTGGATGAACAAAGAATGAGGAGGTGCCGGTGCTGGCGAACGTTGCCGCCATCTTCCTGCCGATGTGGCCGGATTTACCCATGCCCATCACCACGACTTTGCCCGTACAGTGAAAAATGCTTTCGCAGGCCCGACTGAAATCCTGATTAATGAAGCGATCAAGTTCGGTCAGGGCTTCGCGTTCAATCTCCAGCACCTCTTTACCGGCTTGCTGAAAGTCAAACTCCGGCGGTAACGCTAATTGCGACATAGTACGTGTCCGTTTTAATCCATAAAAATCGGCGGCGGCCATACAGCAAGCTGACCATGGAGTAAAATCCGCCCGTTAAAAGGCTCTGCCTGTCTGTCATTTTCCCGGCAGACGGGCGATTTTAACAATGAATAGCGGAATACAGCCAGCCCCGACATGAAAATGCCGTCTATTCTGAAGGGATTGCTGCCATCATTTACCGTCTTTGTCCGCAAACATACTATTAACAGTAGCGGCAATTTGTGTCGCAGGATATCAGAATGCACGGTAAATAGGTGGAGTAACGCCCTGACAACGGAGCGGTTAATGACCAGGAGTAAACCGATTCTTAACCGCGGTGATGTGAAAAGCATCTTATCGGCTTTCTTCAGGTATAATCCCCGGCTTGCTGCATCGAACGGAAGCAGCATGGAAAGATGGAAAGGTTTAGCGGTTTTGACGTTATGTGCCGTCAATGTAAAACGCATATCAGCTTTCACTCCTTCAGCAGTTAAGATTCTGTAAAAATGCTGGGGTTGCGGTTTTATTAAGCTTCATGCTTCCTTCGGGGAGTCTAATGAAAGGAACAATCGATGAGTCAGACTATGGCGAATCTGGTCGACATCAAGGGCGTGAGCTTTTCTCGTAGCAACCGCCTGATTTTCGACAATATCTCGCTGTCGGTGCCTCGCGGGAAGATCACTGCGATCATGGGACCGTCAGGGATCGGCAAGACGACGCTGCTACGGCTGATCGGCGGCCAGATCCCCCCTGATTCCGGGGAGATCCTCTTTGACGGCGAAAATGTGCCGGATATGTCTCGTTCGCGTCTTTATACCGTGCGCAAGCGCATGAGTATGCTGTTTCAGTCCGGCGCACTGTTTACTGACATGAACGTATTCGATAATGTCGCCTATCCGCTACGCGAACATACGCATTTGCCTGCCTCCCTGCTGAAAAGTACGGTGATGATGAAACTTGAGGCAGTAGGATTACGCGGAGCGGCTAAACTGATGCCATCAGAACTGTCGGGCGGTATGGCGCGCCGTGCGGCGCTGGCCCGTGCGATTGCGCTGGAGCCAGACCTGATCATGTTCGATGAGCCTTTTGTCGGCCAGGATCCTATTACCATGGGCGTACTGGTAAAATTGATATCTGAATTGAATAGCGCGCTTGGCATTACCTGTATCGTCGTTTCACACGATGTGCCGGAAGTGTTGAGCATTGCTGATGATGCCTGGATCGTGGCGGATAAAAAGATTGTTGCTCACGGTAGCCCACAGGCGCTACAGGATAACGCTGACCCCAGAGTGCGACAATTTCTGGACGGGATAGCCGATGGCCCGGTGCCGTTCCGCTATCCCGCAGGCGACTATCACCACGATTTACTCGGCACAGGGAGTTAAGCTGCTCATGCTGTTAAACGCACTGGCTGCGCTCGGACATCGCGGTATCAAGACGATATCCACCTTCGGGCGCGCCGGGTTAATGTTATTTAATGCTCTGGTTGGCAAGCCAGAGTTCCGCAAACATGCGCCGTTGTTGGTGCGCCAGCTTTATAACGTTGGCGTGCTGTCGATGGTGATTATTCTGGTGTCAGGTGTTTTTATCGGTATGGTGCTGGGGCTTCAGGGATATCTGGTGCTCACCACCTACGGCGCGGAAACCAGCCTTGGGATGCTGGTGGCGCTGTCGCTGCTGCGCGAACTGGGGCCGGTCGTCGCTGCGTTGCTGTTTGCCGGTCGCGCCGGATCTGCGCTGACGGCGGAAATTGGCCTGATGCGCGCCACTGAACAGCTCTCCAGTCTGGAGATGATGGCGGTCGATCCGCTGCGCCGGGTGATCTCGCCGCGCTTCTGGGCTGGAGTGATCTCGCTGCCGCTGCTGACCATTATTTTTGTCGCGGTGGGCATCTGGGGCGGATCGCTGGTCGGGGTAAGCTGGAAGGGCATTGACGCCGGGTTTTTCTGGTCAGCAATGCATGACGCCGTCGACCTGCGTCTCGATCTGATCAACTGCCTGATTAAAAGCGTCGTGTTCGCTATCACGGTTACATGGATTGCGTTATTTAACGGTTACGACGCCATCCCCACTTCCGCCGGGATAAGCCGGGCAACGACGCGTACTGTTGTTCATGCTTCGCTGGCCGTTCTTGGTCTGGATTTTGTGCTGACTGCACTGATGTTTGGGAATTGAGTTCATGCAAACGAAAAAGAGTGAAATCTGGGTTGGTATCTTTTTGCTGGTTGCGCTGCTGGCGGGGCTGTTTATTTGCCTGAAAGCGGCGAACGTCACCTCGCTGCGCACCGAGCCCACGTATCGCGTCTTCGCTACCTTCGATAACATCGGTGGTCTGAAAGCCAGTTCGCCGGTACGTATTGGCGGCGTAGTCATTGGCCGTGTGGCGGACATCACCCTCGATCCAAAAACGTATCTGCCGCGCGTCGCGCTGGATATCGAAGATCGTTACAACGAGATCCCGGATACCAGCTCGCTGGCTATCCGCACTTCCGGCCTGTTGGGGGAACAGTACCTGGCGCTGAACGTGGGTTTTGAAGACCCGGAGCTGGGAACGTCTATGCTTAAAGAAGGCAGCACGATTCAGGATACGAAGTCCGCGATGGTGCTGGAAGATCTGATCGGACAATTTCTTTACAACAGTAAAGGCAGCGACAATCAGAATACCCCCGATGCACCGGCAGCAGCTGACGGCCATACTGATGCCGCTACCCCCGCAGGTACGACGAATTAATTTCAGGAGAAACACGATATGTTCAAACGTTTACTCATGGTCGCAATGCTGGTAATTGCACCTCTGACGGCCGCTACCGCCGCCGATCAGTCTAATCCTTATAAGCTGATGGACCAGGCCGCGAAGAAAACTTTTGACCGCCTGAAAAATGAGCAGCCTAAAATCCGCTCGAACCCGGATTACCTGCGCGATGTCGTCGATCAGGAACTGCTGCCTTATGTGCAGGTAAAATATGCCGGTGCGCTGGTGCTGGGCCGCTATTACAAAGACGCGACGCCTGCGCAGCGTGAGGCTTATTTTGCCGCGTTCCGTGAATACCTGAAACAGGCTTACGGTCAGGCGCTGGCGATGTATCACGGCCAGTCTTATCAGATCGCGCCGGAAAAGCCGCTGGGCGATGCGACAATCGTGCCTATCCGCGTGACCATCGTCGATCCGAATGGCCGTCCGCCGGTACGTCTGGATTTCCAGTGGCGTAAAAACTCCCAGACCGGTAACTGGCAGGCGTATGACATGATTGCTGAAGGTGTGAGCATGATTACCACCAAACAGAATGAATGGAGCGATCTGCTGCGCACCAAAGGTATTGATGGTCTGACTGCCCAGCTTCAGTCGATTTCTCGCCAGAAAATTACCCTGGATGAGAAGAAATAATGACGCAGGTACTCAGCTGGACACGGGAAGGTGACAGGCTGGCGTTAGCGGGTGAACTGGATCAGGACGTGCTTAATCCGTTATGGGAAGCGCGCGAGGAGGCGATGCGGGGCGTTACGCGCATCGACCTGAGCCAGATTTCCCGCGTCGATACCGGTGGACTTGCGCTACTCATCCACCTGGTTGCTCTGGCAAAACATCAGGGCAACACCGTTTCACTCGACGGCGTTAACGAGAAGGTTTACACCCTGGCACAGCTTTATAATCTGCCAGCCGATGTTCTTCCTCGTTAGCATTATCAGTCCGTTAAATCCGATAGCCTCGCCAGTTTTACTCGCGAGGCTTTTTGCTATTTAAGACAGCGCCACTTTGCTCTAAGATGTTGGGCTGTTTTACTACCAGATGATACTAGAGCCCATGGAAAATCATGAAATTCAGACCGTGCTGATGAACGCACTCTCTCTTACAGAAGTCCACGTTTCCGGCGATGGCAGCCACTTTCAGGTGATTGCTGTGGGCGAGCTTTTTGACGGCATGAGCCGGGTTAAGAAGCAACAGACGATTTACGCGCCGCTGATGGAATATATTGCGGATAACCGTATCCATGCGCTGTCGATCAAAGCGTATACGCCGCAGGAATGGGCGCGCGATCGTAAACTAAACGGTTTTTAAGCTATGGGCGAGTAGGCCGGGTAAGTGCAGCGCCACCCGGCAAAAAGCATAGCGGTGTTACCAGCCTTATCAACGAATTTAAAAGAGACACGATTAATGGATAAATTTCGAGTTCAGGGGCCTACCCGGCTTCAGGGCGAGGTCACCATTTCCGGTGCCAAAAACGCGGCGCTGCCGATCCTTTTTGCCGCATTGCTGGCGGAAGATCCGGTTGAGATCCAGAACGTACCGAAGCTGAAAGACGTCGACACCTCAATGAAGCTGCTCAGCCAGCTGGGAGCTAAAGTGGAGCGTAACGGCTCCGTGCATATTGATGCAGGTGACGTCAATGTATTCTGTGCACCGTACGATCTGGTGAAAACCATGCGCGCTTCCATCTGGGCGCTGGGGCCGCTGGTGGCGCGTTTTGGTCAGGGTCAGGTTTCTTTGCCAGGCGGCTGTACCATCGGGGCACGTCCGGTCGATTTGCACATTACCGGCCTGGAGCAGCTGGGCGCAACCATCAAACTGGAAGAAGGCTATGTGAAGGCTTCCGTTGAGGGTCGTCTGCAAGGCGCGCACATTGTTATGGACAAAGTGAGCGTCGGCGCGACCGTGACCATTATGTCGGCGGCTACCCTGGCAGAAGGCACGACGGTAATTGAAAACGCTGCGCGCGAGCCGGAAATTGTTGATACCGCTAATTTCCTCAACACCCTGGGCGCGAAAATTACGGGCCAGGGCACCGATCGGATCACCATCGAAGGCGTCGCTCGTCTCGGTGGCGGCGTGTACCGCGTTCTCCCGGACCGTATCGAAACCGGGACGTTCCTGGTGGCGGCGGCGATTTCCGGCGGCAAAATTGTTTGCCGCGGCGCGCAACCAGCAACGCTGGATGCAGTGCTGGCGAAACTGCGTGAAGCAGGTGCGGACATCAAAACCGGTGAAGACTGGATTAGCCTGGACATGCACGGTCAGCGCCCGAAGGGTGTTAACGTGCGTACCGCGCCTCATCCGGGTTTCCCGACTGATATGCAGGCACAGTTTACGCTGCTGAACCTGGTGGCCGAAGGTACGGGGGTGATCACCGAAACGGTCTTCGAAAACCGCTTCATGCACATTCCGGAACTGATTCGTATGGGCGCGCGGGCGGAAATCGAGAGTAATACCGCTATTTGTCATGGCGTGGCGCAGCTTTCCGGTGCGCAGGTGATGGCAACCGATCTTCGCGCGTCAGCAAGTCTGGTACTGGCAGGTTGTATTGCTGAAGGCACAACGGTTGTCGATCGTATTTATCATATCGATCGTGGCTATGAGTGCATTGAAGACAAACTGCGCGCGCTGGGCGCGAAGATTGAACGAGTGAAGGGCGAGTAGTTCGCACTATCCTGCGCAGCCCCTGTGGGGGCTGCGGCAAGATTACTTTTTGCGCCTTGGTCGACGCATCAGGGTGGTTCTGTCGATAAATGCGTGCGTAACGGGATCGTGATAGCGGGAAGGCCATACTACCCACGGCTCTGTGCCCAAAGCTTTAGCAATAAGCAACTCTCCCTTCGGCCATGGCCTCGCCAGCGTATTGGCAAGCGTGGAAGAACTTAACCCATTTTCGCGCGATACCGCCGCCATTGATGTCCCTTTTTTGTGCAGTCCGGCGATGATGTCTGCCGGATGCCAGTCAATGAACTTCTCCATAATATCTCCCTGTAAATGCCGTCTGAGCATCAACACGATCAGCGACAGGGCTACTATAACTTCAGGTAAGATAAAGTTCTAAAAAGTTCGAGTAAACAATGTTTAATTCAGAATATATTTAGATTTCTGGCGGGTATTAGGGGTTTTAAGTGTTTATTGGAATTTTCCCGCGCTTCTGCGCGGGAGAGATTAATGGTCGCGTTGAACAGCCATGTGCGCCAGGGCAATAAGCGCTTCACGCCATGGATTGTCAGGAATAACGTGGAGAGCGGTAATCGCCTTATCCGCTTCTTCTTCCGCACGCTGCCGGGTCCACTTCAGCGATCCACAGGCCGCCATGGTTTCCAGCACTGGCTCAAGTAGATGACGACCGTTGCCCTGTTCGATGGCGGAACGGATCATCGCTGCCTGCTCGGCATTACCATGTTGCATGGCGTGCAGAAGCGGTAGGGTAGGTTTACCTTCGTTGAGATCGTCGCCAACGTTTTTCCCCAGCGTCTCGCCATCCGCGCTGTAATCCAGCAGATCGTCAATCAACTGGAAGGCCGTTCCGAGATAGCGGCCATAGTCCTGCAATGCACGCTCTTCTTCCGGCGTGCAACCTGCCAGAATACCGGAGCATTGCGATGCCGCTTCGAACAGGCGGGCGGTTTTGCTGTATATCACACGCATGTAATTTTCTTCGGTGATGTCCGGATCGTTGACGTTCATTAATTGCAGCACTTCACCTTCAGCGATAACGTTAACCGCTTCGGACATGATATCCAGCACTTTGAGAGAGCCGAGGCGGGTCATCATCTGGAAGGCGCGGGTATAGATAAAATCACCGACCAGGACGCTGGCAGCGTTACCAAACGCGGCATTGGCCGTCGCTTTGCCCCGGCGCATGTCGGATTCATCCACCACATCATCATGAAGCAGGGTCGCGGTGTGGATAAACTCGATTAATGCCGCGACCGTGATGTGGGCATTGCCCTGATAGCCCACGGCTCGTGCGGCCAGGACAGCAATCATCGGACGGATGCGTTTTCCACCGCCGCTGACGATGTAATGTCCCAACTGGTTAATCAGCAGTACATCTGAGGTGAGCTGCTCAAGAATGGTCGCATTGACACCCGCCATATCCTGCGCGGTTAACTCATTGATTTTAACTAAATTCATCGCAAAAGCCGGGCTTAATGTCCTGTTTACCACATGTCAAAATGGGATAACAAAGGTTTAATGATGGAATAGTAGTGTGGATTGTACTGTAAAAATGCGCCAGATAAAGGTTGTAGTGATTGTTGTGTTTTTTTTCTGCATGGAGTGATGATCGTACTTGTCAAAGGCTCGCGTTTTGCGTAATATTCGCGCCCTATTGTGAATATTTATAGCGCACTCTGCATCACACAAAGATGTGCGCGAAAGCGGAGTTTTTTATGTACGCGGTTTTCCAAAGTGGTGGTAAACAACACCGAGTAAGCGAAGGTCAAACCATTCGCCTGGAAAAGCTGGACATCGCAACTGGCGAAGCTGTTGAGTTCGCTGAAGTTCTGATGATCGCAAACGGTGAAGATGTCAAAATCGGCGTTCCTTTCGTTGATGGCGGCGTAATCAAAGCTGAAGTTGTTGCTCACGGTCGTGGCGAGAAAGTTAAAATCGTTAAGTTTCGTCGTCGTAAACACTATCGTAAGCAGCAGGGCCATCGTCAGTGGTTCACTGATGTGAAAATTACTGGCATCAGCGCCTAAGACCTGAGGAGAGATTTAAATGGCACATAAAAAGGCTGGCGGCTCGACTCGTAACGGTCGCGATTCAGAAGCTAAACGTCTGGGCGTAAAACGCTTCGGCGGCGAAGCAGTTCTGGCAGGTAGCATCATCGTTCGTCAACGTGGTACTAAATTCCACGCTGGCACCAACGTTGGTTGCGGCCGTGACCACACCCTGTTTGCTAAAGCTGACGGTAAAGTGAAATTCGAAGTTAAAGGCCCGAAAAACCGTAAATACATCAGCATCGTTGCTGAGTAAGTTTCTCGTGGTCCGGTAACGGATTAAAGCCCCGCAACGTGTTGCGGGGCTTTTTACATTCGACGGCCGGTAAATATGCTCGTAAAGCCGCATCGACGGATAACGAGCCATTGCAGGGAAAACGGGCATGAAGCAACAGGCAGGCATTGGTATTGTTCTGGCGCTCACCACAGCCATGTGTTGGGGAGCGTTACCGATAGCAATGAAGCAGGTGCTGGAAGTGATGGAGCCGCCCACCGTGGTGTTCTATCGCTTTTTGATGGCGGCAATAGGGCTGGGCATCATTCTGGCCAGTAAGGGAAGATTGCCTTCGGTGCAGTTATTCCGTAAACCACGCTGGCTGCTACTGCTGATTATCGCGACCTGCGGATTGGCGGGCAATTTCATCCTGTTCAGTTCTTCCCTGCAATATTTAAGTCCGACGGCTTCACAGGTGATCGGCCAGCTTTCTCCCGTCGGCATGATGGTCGCCAGCGTGGTGGTCCTGAAAGAGAAAATGCGCGGCACGCAGGTTTTTGGCGCAATTATGCTGCTAAGCGGACTGGGCATGTTTTTTAATACCAGCCTGGTAGAAATCTTTACCCGCCTGACGGACTACACCTGGGGCGTGATTTTCGGCGTGGCAGCGGCCTCAGTATGGGTCACTTATGGCGTGGCGCAGAAAGTGTTATTACGTCGGCTGGCATCACCGCAGATCCTGCTTTTGTTGTACATTTTGTGTACAATGGTGCTATTGCCGTTGGCGAGGCCTGGAGTGATAACGCAATTAAGCCACTGGCAACTGCTGTGTCTGCTCTTCTGCGGGCTTAACACGCTGGTCGGCTATGGTGCGCTGGCAGAAGCCATGGCGCGCTGGCAGGCGGCACAGGTTAGCGCATTGATTACCCTGACGCCGTTATTTACCCTGTTATTTTCAGATTTATTATCACTGGCCTGGCCCGATTTCTTCGCCAGACCGATGTTAAACCTTTTAGGTTATCTCGGTGCGTTTGTCGTGGTTGCGGGCGCGATGTATTCCGCCATTGGTCATCGTCTATGGGGGCGGTGGCGTAAGCGTGATTATCCCGCTCAGGCGAATGATTTACGGAGAGTAAAATGAAGTTTGTTGATGAAGCATCCATCCTGGTAGTTGCAGGTGACGGCGGCAATGGTTGCGTAAGCTTCCGCCGCGAAAAATATATTCCTAAAGGTGGCCCGGACGGTGGTGACGGCGGTGACGGTGGCGATGTCTGGCTGGAAGCGGACGAAAACCTTAACACGCTGATTGACTATCGTTTTGAAAAGTCTTTTCGCGCTGAGCGTGGCGAGAATGGTCAGAGCCGCGACTGTACCGGTAAACGAGGCAAAGACGTCTCGATTAAAGTGCCGGTTGGTACGCGCGTTATCGATCAGGGCACCGGCGAGACGATGGGCGACATGACCCAACATGGTCAGCGTCTGATGGTCGCCAAAGGCGGCTGGCACGGTCTCGGTAATACCCGTTTTAAATCCTCGGTCAACCGTACGCCACGTCAGAAAACGATGGGGACACCGGGCGACAAGCGTGATTTGCAGCTCGAATTGATGCTGCTGGCGGATGTGGGCATGCTGGGTATGCCGAACGCCGGTAAATCGACCTTCATCCGCGCGGTATCCGCAGCGAAGCCGAAAGTCGCAGACTATCCGTTTACCACGCTGGTACCGAGCCTTGGTGTGGTCCGAATGGATACTGAAAAAAGCTTCGTGGTGGCTGACATTCCAGGGCTTATTGAAGGCGCAGCGGAAGGTGCCGGTCTGGGTATTCGCTTCCTGAAGCATCTTGAGCGTTGCCGCGTATTGCTGCACCTCATTGATATCGATCCGATTGACGGTTCCGATCCGGTAGAGAATGCCCGCATCATTATCGGCGAGCTGGAGAAATACAGCGAGAGCCTGGCCTCTAAACCGCGCTGGCTGGTATTTAACAAAATTGACCTGATGGATAAAGCGGAAGCCGAAGAGAAAGCGAAAGCAATCGCCGAGGCGCTGGGCTGGGATGATAAATTCTATCTTATTTCTGCTGCCAGCCAGACCGGCGTAAAAGATCTCTGCTGGGATGTAATGACCTTTATCATCGAAAATCCAGTTACACAGGCGCAGGAAGAGAAGCAGCCGGAAAAAGTCGAGTTCATGTGGGATGACTACCACCGCCAGCAGCTTGAAGAAGCCGCTGTTGAGGACGATGACGAAGAGTGGGATGACGACTGGGACGAAGACGACGAAGAAGGCGTTGAGTTCATTTATAAGCGTTAATTATTAATGCTTTAAACCCTTCCTGTAAATCTGCTTATGGGAAGGGCAGTTAAATAGCTTATAATTCTCAGCTGCTGGTAGTAATAAAAATAGCGTCACTTTATTGAGGTGTATTTTATAAATCATTCACGTAATGCATTGGATTTGATTAATTATTATTGATTTGAATAAATACAAGAGTGACATAACCGCTATTTATTAATAAAATCCTAAAAAATTTTTTCATAGTATGATACGTTGATATTTAGCAGTAAAATTTCTTTCTTGTCCAGACGTAAGCAATACGTCGGATATTTTTAAGGAAGAAAGAATAATGTCTTTTTATTTACTCAGTTTCTCTTTTCTCTGTCTGGTATTGTCTGTTATCGTGTTACGTTACAAGGCTAAACGGACTATTGTTTTATTATGCTTGTTTTTTTAGCAGCTGCTTTGACCGTTCTCTTAAATTCGTTTTGGATCGTATGTCAGCGATTCACAGGCGACGGCGTTAATCAGTCAGTACTTTATACATTAGGTAACTCACTGGAAGGTGCTGATTTCAGTGACTTTGTTATGCCCATAACGCTGGCAGTCATTGGTAGTGGGGCTGTTTTTGTTCTGCTTTACTTTCTGCTTTGTTACAAGCTTCCGATACGAAAACGACATAGTCTGTACTCTCTGCTTGCCTGTTTACTCGTTGTGATTTCCGTGCTCACCTCGCCAACTATTCCACAGATCAGTGGTAGCACCCTGTCATTAAAAAAGATAGATGGTTCTGATTTCAACAAATTCTATGTTAAACAAGAGTCCATTATTGATAATCCTAAATATAATTTAGTGTATATATATGGGGAGAGTCTGGAAAGAACATACTTTGATGAAACGATTTTCCCTAATTTGCTTCCCGATTTAAATGCTATAAGAAAAAGTAGTCTGGATTATTCAAATACACAACAAATGCCTGCCACAGATTTTACGATTGCTGGAATTGTCGCTTCTCAATGCGGTATACCATTATTTAAACCTACGGCTTTTAGCGATACCAATGTGGTGAGTAGCTTTTATCCAACGGCTATTTGCCTTGGAGATATTTTAAAAAAATCGGGTTATGAAAACTGGTTTTATCAGGGGGCAAACCTACGTTTCGCAGATAAAGATGCATTTTTCAGAACGCATGGAATTAGTCACACTTGGGGACTAGCTGAGTCTGGTATGCAGGATGATTTCTCAATTCAAAACAATTGGGGCCTCTATGATAATATCGTATTGGATAAAGCCTGGGATAAATATAAAGAGCTGGCGGCTTCTGGTAAACGTTTTGCGCTCTTTACTCTAACTCTCGATACGCATCCGCCAAAAGGTTATATTTCTCCTGGTTGTAAAAAAAGTGACTATCGCATGGGTGGCAATAAAGTAGATGCGCTTAGCGCAGTGCTCTGTAGCCAGGAGGATATTGCACGTTTTGTTAACAGGATTCAGTCATCGCCCTGGGCGAAAAACACCATCATCGTAGTTTCCTCCGATCATCTGGCCATGCCTAATATGGCTGTCTCGGTTGATTATTTGAATAAGCATAACCGTCGCGATCTTTTCTTCATTTTGGGTGATGGTATAAAACCAGCTATTCAAAACCAAGGGCGAAGCCCGCTTGATAATGGTGCCACCGTTCTGGAAGTATTGGGGGGGGCACGCGCGATTGGTTTAGGGCGAAGTTCATTAAGTGAAAAGTCACTCTTTGAAACTATTAACGATTTCCAGAGTAAACTTTACGCATGGGGTGACAGTATTCGTGCTCTGTGGGGGAACCCTGAACATATCGATCATTTTGTTGTTGATATTAGCAAGAAAAAATTCTCCTTTGACGGCTTTTCTTACAATTTACCGGTAGTGTTCGAAATTAAGCCGAATCAAGTTTTTCCTGTCGTTGATGATGAAGGTAAAAAAAGTTCACTACGTACAGCATTGGCGTATTTACCTGAGGGGGCACAATTCCTGTGGGTTGATAAGTGTTTCCTTGCTGGCAATATCTGGAAATCCAGTCTTGCGCTTTCTACAGACTGGTGTGTTACTCAGGGTCGGACAGGTGGTAATGTCAGCGTCGAGAAAATCGATAGTGAGATATATAAAGGAATCGTTACTACCGATCGTCAACCTACGAGCACGGCACGTTACCGTAGGGAGCAAATGCAACTGCAAGTTGCGCCAGAAGATATTAGATACACATCTGACTCATTTAAACTTGCACTTGAAGGGCAACCTCACTTTATTGAAAATATGATGGGATTAAGCAGGCAGGAGCCATGGGGGCGCTGGTCAGATGGATTAATGGCACCTTCGGTCCTGTTGCTTTATAGATATCCATTCCCCCAGGAATTTGATGTGATGATTGAAGCTAAAGCGTTTGGTAATAATGTGAACAAACCAATCGCAGTAAAAATTGGCGAGCAGACACGCTATGCGAGTTTTGGCAGCGAACCTACAAAAGTTACACTTCATTTTACCGGTGATATGTATACACGCTTAATGACTATTACTCCGCCAGAACCGCAATTAAGTCGTGAGGGAAGCATACTGGGATCGTCTAGCGTTTCTCCTGTCCGTAAGTTAGGGGTAGGACTTATAGAGATAAAAATTGTACCAGTGCTGTAAAAATCGCTAAAAAAATGAAGATTGCCGGGAGCCAACATATTTATCCTTAATCAATGTGCTGGCGTCCCGGTTGCATGCCTTCAATAACATGCTGATAATCAGTTATTCTGGTAAATATCCTTATACAACCGACTTTCAAACCGTACCAGCGGGATGCGACGATTGCGCTGATCCGACGGTTCTACCGCGTAACCTGAAAGATATTGCACAAATGCCATACGTTGTCCGCTGGCCGTGGTAATAAAGCCTGCCAGGTTATACACCCCCTGCAACGATCCCGTTTTTGCCGAGACCTTACCGTCGACGCCTGCCTGATGCAGACCGGCACGATACTGGAGCGATCCGTCATAGCCTGCCAGCGGGAGCATCGAAATATAATTCAGCTCGGTGTCGTGCTGGGCGATGTATTGCAGAACCTGGATCATGGTGGCAGGGGCAAGCAGGTTATGACGTGACAGTCCGGATCCGTCGGCGATGATCGTGTTGCCAATATCGACGCCCACCTGCTGACGCAGGATCTGCCTTACCGCGTCGGATCCTGCACGCCACGTGCCTGGCACATTGAAGCGCGAATGACCGATCATGCGGAATACCGTATCCGCAATCATATTGTCCGATTTTTTCAGCATAATCTTAAGCAGGTCATGCAGCGGGGCCGACTGTTTACTGGCAATTACCGTACCCGGTTCATTGACCTGAGTCTGGCGAAGCAAATTCCCGCTATAGGTGATCCCGGCCTGTTTTAGTTCGTCTCTGAGGATGGCTCCGGCATAACTTGCGCCGTCCTGAATCGCGAACGCCAGCGGTAACGGCTCGGCACGCTGCGGCAGACAGCCGGTCAGCGTGAAGCGGTTTAACTCACCGGGCACGACATCCAGCTCACAATACTGCGCGTCAGCGGAGCCTCGCGCCAGGGTGCGCACCTGACTGAACATGGTTACCGGATAGAACGAGGCGACGCGAATAAACGCCATATCACCCGCTTTTTGACCGCTGTAAAGTGACACGGAGAAGCAGTTCCGATCGACGATGGCGGCGGCGGGTGGCGCGCTAAAGCACTGGGTCATATCGTTCCACGGCCAGCCTGGCGCTTTATCATGGCTGGCGAAAATTGAGGTGTCGATCAGGACGTTGCCCTCAATTTTCTGCACGCCTGACTTTTTCAGAACAGCGACCATATTGCGCAGATCCTGACGTTTTAAGGTAGGATCTGCACCGAAACGGGCAATCAGGTCACCTTTCAATACGCCGTTATCTACGTTACCCTTACTTTCAAGCGTAGTGGTAAAGCGGAAGTCTGGTCCAAGCTGTAACAGGGCTGCCAGCGCCGTAATGACTTTCTGGGTACTGGCCGGTAACGCCATCTGTTGCCCGTGGTAGTCAATCTCTGGCGTCGAGGCGCCGACTTTTTGTACCATAAGCGCCAGGTTAGCACCTGCCGGGAGCTGGTTTACATACTCCTCGACATTCGCCGCCTGTACGCAGAACGCTATACTGGTAGTCAATCCGATGATAAATCTGGAAAATCGCATAATCTCGCGCTAACAACCTGGAAACAAGCCGTCATACTACGGTGCAACACCCTGCAAAGTAAACGATGACCCATAGTGAACTTCAGGGTAAAATGACTATCAAATTGAAAAATTGCTGCTGACCTGGAACTTTGTTTCCGGGTCAGTTTTCTTTTGCTTCTGCCCCGCAGTCATGAGGCCGGGCAAGAGGAGACGGCGGTTTGCGGTCTCCTGAAGGAACGATGAAGAGGTATAATAATGCAAGCTATTCCGATGACCTTACGAGGCGCAGAAAAACTGCGCGAAGAACTGGATTTCCTGAAGTCTGTCCGCCGTCCTGAGATTATCGCGGCGATTGCCGACGCGCGTGAACACGGCGATTTGAAAGAGAACGCAGAGTACCACGCGGCGCGTGAGCAACAGGGCTTCTGTGAAGGCCGTATCAAAGATATCGAAGCTAAACTGTCTAATGCGCAGGTTATCGATATTACTAAAATTCCTAACAATGGCCGGGTGATCTTTGGCGCCACGGTGACGGTTCTGAACCTCGATAGCGATGAAGAACTGACTTATCGAATCGTAGGCGATGACGAAGCTGATTTTAAGCAAAATCTGATTTCAGTGAATTCGCCGATTGCTCGTGGTCTGGTGGGCAAAGAGCAGGATGATGTCGTGGTCATCCATACGCCGGGCGGCGAAGTCGAATTCGAAATTCTCAACGTAGAATATCTTTAAGCGCGCTATCAACATCTGTATGTTGACGTATTGTAAAGATAAGAAAAAGGCCGCATAGCGGCCTTTTATCAACGTGAAGAGCATGGCATTTTGCTCGTCTACCCGTTAAATCCCTCGTTTTACACAGAAATTGTGCCTAAATCAGGATACTATTAACGAGGCAGCGAGATTTTACGCTCTGCGGTCGGGCGATAGAGTACCAGCGTTTTACCGATGACCTGTACATTACAGGCACGGGTTTCGCGCACGATAGCGTCCACGATCAGGTTTTTCGTTTCGCGATCTTCCGATGCGATCTTCACCTTAATCAGTTCGTGGTGCTCTAACGCTTGTTCAATCTCGGCCAGTACCCCTTCGGTCAAACCATTGTTGCCAAGCTGAACGACGGGCTTGAGCGGATGCGCCAGACCTTTGAGGTGCTGTTTTTGTTTAGTACTAAGATTCATCGTATATTTTTACTTACGTTGGGATTGAAAACGGGTCATTCTACCGCCATCTCCCATATATCGCCAAATTGCAGCGTAGAAATTTACGCTTCAGGCTACGATGAGCTCTCCCAACGGGAATGTTAAATGACAGGTAAAAAGCGTTCTGCCAGCTCAAGTCGCTGGCTTCATGAACACTTTAGCGATAAATATGTTCAACAGGCACAGAAAAAGGGGTTACGTTCCCGTGCCTGGTTTAAACTTGATGAAATACAGCAAAGTGACAAACTTTTTAAGCCGGGAATGACGGTAGTCGATCTCGGTGCTGCCCCGGGAGGCTGGTCACAGTATGTGGTCACCCAAATTGGTGGCAAAGGCCGCATCATTGCTTGCGATCTTTTACCTATGGATCCTATCGTTGGTGTGGACTTCCTTCAGGGCGATTTTCGTGATGAACTTGTAGTGAAGGCGTTACTGGAACGTGTCGGTGACGAAAAGGTTCAGGTAGTCATGTCCGATATGGCACCAAACATGAGCGGGACACCTGCAGTAGATATCCCACGCTCAATGTATCTGGTAGAACTGGCGTTACAGATGTGTCGTGACGTCTTAGCGCCAGGCGGCGGTTTTGTAGTGAAGGTATTTCAGGGCGAAGGTTTCGATGAGTATCTTCGGGAAATTCGTTCTCTGTTTACGAAAGTGAAAGTTCGTAAGCCGGACTCTTCGCGAGCACGTTCACGCGAAGTGTACATTGTAGCGACCGGGCGAAAGTAATAGCCGGTTGATTTCAGGCGAAAGTTTGAAAGACGCTGGATATAGAGTATCCTGACGCTGTTTTTAACACAGTTGTAATAAGAGGTTAATCCCTTGAGTGACATGGCGAAAAACCTAATTCTCTGGCTGGTCATTGCCGTTGTGCTGATGTCAGTATTCCAGAGCTTTGGGCCCAGCGAGTCTAACGGACATAAGGTGGATTACTCTACCTTCCTGCAAGAGGTCAACCAGGACCAGGTTCGCGAAGCTCGTATAAACGGACGTGAAATCAACGTTACCAAGAAAGACAGTAACCGTTATACGACCTACATTCCGGTTAACGATCCTAAACTGCTTGATAACCTGCTGACCAAAAATGTGAAAGTGGTCGGTGAACCGCCTGAAGAGCCGAGCCTGCTGGCTTCTATCTTTATCTCCTGGTTCCCGATGCTTCTGCTGATTGGGGTCTGGATCTTCTTTATGCGTCAGATGCAGGGCGGCGGTGGCAAAGGTGCCATGTCGTTCGGTAAGAGTAAAGCGCGCATGCTGACGGAAGATCAGATCAAAACCACGTTTGCTGACGTTGCGGGCTGTGACGAAGCGAAGGAAGAGGTGGGTGAGCTGGTTGAATACCTGCGTGAGCCGAGCCGCTTCCAGAAACTGGGCGGTAAGATCCCGAAAGGCGTCCTGATGGTCGGTCCTCCGGGTACCGGTAAAACCCTGCTGGCGAAAGCTATTGCGGGTGAAGCGAAGGTACCGTTCTTTACCATTTCCGGTTCTGACTTCGTGGAAATGTTCGTCGGTGTCGGTGCATCCCGTGTGCGTGACATGTTCGAACAGGCCAAGAAAGCGGCCCCGTGCATTATCTTCATCGATGAAATCGACGCCGTCGGTCGCCAGCGTGGCGCAGGTCTGGGCGGTGGTCACGATGAACGTGAACAAACGCTGAACCAGATGCTGGTTGAGATGGATGGCTTTGAAGGTAACGAAGGTATCATTGTTATCGCCGCGACTAACCGTCCGGACGTACTGGACCCTGCGCTGCTGCGTCCAGGCCGTTTCGACCGTCAGGTTGTAGTAGGGCTGCCAGATGTTCGTGGCCGTGAGCAGATCCTGAAAGTGCATATGCGTCGCGTGCCGCTGGCACCCGATATCGACGCGGCAATCATCGCGCGCGGTACGCCGGGTTTCTCCGGTGCGGATTTGGCAAACCTGGTGAACGAAGCGGCACTGTTTGCTGCTCGCGGTAACAAGCGTGTCGTTTCCATGGTTGAGTTCGAAAAAGCGAAAGACAAAATCATGATGGGTGCGGAACGTCGCTCCATGGTGATGACAGAAGCGCAGAAAGAATCCACCGCGTATCACGAAGCAGGTCACGCCATTATTGGTCGCCTGGTACCGGAACACGATCCGGTGCATAAAGTGACGATTATTCCGCGCGGCCGTGCGCTGGGCGTGACGTTCTTCCTGCCGGAAGGCGACGCTATCAGCGCCAGCCGTCAGAAACTGGAAAGTCAGATCTCCACGCTGTATGGCGGTCGTCTGGCAGAAGAGATTATTTACGGCGTCGAACATGTTTCTACCGGTGCGTCGAACGACATTAAAGTCGCGACCAACCTGGCACGTAACATGGTTACCCAGTGGGGCTTCTCTGAGAAGCTGGGTCCATTGTTGTACGCAGAAGAAGAAGGTGAAGTATTCCTTGGCCGTAGCGTTGCGAAAGCGAAGCATATGTCTGATGAAACGGCACGTATCATCGACCAGGAAGTGAAGTCGCTGATTGAACGTAATTACGACCGTGCTCGCCGTCTTCTGAATGACAATATGGACATCCTGCATTCGATGAAAGATGCGCTCATGAAATATGAGACCATCGATGCACCGCAGATTGACGATCTGATGGCGCGCCGCGATGTGCGTCCGCCAGCCGGGTGGGAAGATGCCGGTAGCTCCAGTAATTCTGATAATAATGGTACGCCTCGCGCGCCGCGTCCGGTAGATGAACCCCGTACGCCGAACCCGGGTAATACCATGTAAGCGCATTCGGGCGACAAATAAGTCGCCCACTGTAGTACTCTAAAGCCCCGAAGCATTGCTCCGGGGCTTTTTCTTTTCAGCAAGCAGACAAACAATAACAGGAGTTTTCATGAAACTCGTTGCGCAAGGCTCGACGCTCGATCTGGCCTGGCCTCATGTGATGGGCATTCTTAACGTTACGCCTGACTCTTTCTCGGATGGCGGCACGCATAATTCGCTGGTGGAGGCAGTTAAACATGCCAATTTGATGATTAATGCCGGGGCCACGATTATCGATGTTGGCGGAGAGTCAACGCGGCCTGGCGCGGCGGACGTAAGCGTCGAGGAAGAACTCACCCGTGTGATCCCGGTGGTAGAAGCTCTCGCGCAGCGTTTCGAAGTGTGGATCTCAGTAGATACCTCCAAACCAGAAGTGATCCGTGAAGCGGCGAGAGTGGGCGCTCACATTATTAATGACATCCGCTCCCTGAGCGAGCCGGGGGCGCTTGAAGCGGCGGCAGAGACCGGTCTGCCGGTTTGTCTGATGCATATGCAGGGTCAACCAAAGACAATGCAGAATGCGCCGTATTACGAGGATGTTTTTGCTGACGTTAATCGCTACTTTGTGGAGCACATTGCCCGCTGTGAAGCCGCAGGGATCGCAAAAGAGAAATTGTTGCTCGACCCGGGCTTTGGTTTCGGTAAAAATCTCACACACAATTACACTCTTCTTGCACGTTTATCTGAACTGCATCATTTTGGTCTGCCGCTATTGGTCGGTATGTCGCGTAAATCGATGGTAGGCCAGCTCCTGAATACTGGGCCTTCTGAGCGACTGAGCGGTAGTCTGGCCTGTGCGGTGATTGCAGCAATGCAGGGGGCACAAATTATCCGCGTACATGATGTAAAAGAGACCGTTGACGCGATGCGTGTGGTGGAAGCGACATTATCAGCTAAGGAAAACAGACGTTATGAGTGAACGTAAATATTTTGGTACCGATGGGATCCGTGGCCGTGTAGGCGACGCACCAATCACCCCTGATTTTGTGCTTAAGCTCGGCTGGGCCGCGGGCAAAGTGCTTGCGCGCCACGGTTCGCGTAAAATTATTATCGGTAAAGACACCCGTATTTCTGGCTATATGCTGGAATCGGCGCTGGAGGCAGGGCTTGCCGCCGCAGGACTCTCAGCCTCGTTCACCGGCCCCATGCCAACGCCCGCCGTCGCGTACCTGACGCGCACTTTCCGCGCTGAAGCCGGTATTGTTATCTCTGCATCGCATAACCCTTATTACGATAACGGCATCAAATTTTTTTCCATCGACGGCACCAAACTACCGGACGACGTCGAAGAAGCTATTGAAGCGGAAATGGAGAAAGAGATCACCTGCGTAGACTCGGCTGAACTGGGTAAAGCCAGCCGCATTGTAGATGCTGCCGGACGCTATATCGAATTTTGCAAAGGGACGTTTCCGAACGAACTGAGTCTCAATGATTTAAAAATTGTCGTCGACTGTGCCAACGGCGCAACTTATCACATTGCGCCGAATGTTTTCCGCGAACTGGGCGCTAAAGTGATCGCCATGGGATGTGAGCCTGATGGCGTGAACATCAACGAAAAAGTGGGCGCCACCGATGTTCGCGCGTTACAAGCGCGCGTGCTGGCGGAAAAGGCCCATCTCGGTATCGCTTTTGATGGCGACGGCGACCGCGTGATCATGGTTGACCATGAAGGTAATCGCGTTGATGGCGACCAGATTATGTATATCATCGCCCGTGAAGCGCTGCGTCAGGGCCAGCTTCGCGGCGGCGCCGTCGGGACGCTGATGAGCAATATGGGGCTGGAGCTGGCGCTTAAACAGCTTGGCATTCCGTTTACCCGCGCGAAAGTGGGCGACCGCTACGTACTGGAAAAAATGCAGGAAAAAGGCTGGCGTATTGGCGCGGAAAACTCCGGCCACGTGATCCTGCTGGATAAAACCACCACCGGTGACGGCATTGTGGCAGGGCTACAGGTTGTGGCGGCGATGGTGCGTAACCATATGAGCCTGCACGATCTGTGTAGCGGCATGAAAATGTTCCCGCAGATCCTGGTGAACGTTCGTTTTACCGCGGGTGCCAGCGATCCGCTTGAGCATGAGACGGTAAAAGCGGCGCTGGCGGAGGTTGAGGCGGCGCTGGGCAATCGAGGACGCGTCCTGCTACGTAAATCGGGTACGGAACCTCTCATTCGCGTTATGGTGGAAGGGGAGAACGAAGCGCAGGTGACTGAGTTTGCCCATCGCATTGCGGATGCGGTGAAGGCTGTCTGACACATTAATGTCAATACGCATTTATTGCATTCGATGAGTATTTATAAGCATCCATGCTGTGCATGGACGCTTGAGACTGTTGACAAACGTTATACCGTGGGATCACGTCGGCGGCGCTGCGCTTGCACCGGCCTGGATTTGCACTAACACATTGATATTGTGCGGTAGGCTGGGTAAAGCGAAGCCGCCACCCGGCAAATACAATAGCAAAAAAAGTTTGTTGTCAACCTCAAGAGTCCATGCTGTGCATGGATTTTTTTTCAATAGAAAACATGAATACTATTTTTAAAATGAATTTTTTTGCTATGGTTTCTGCTTCTTCAATGTGGTTTCATTAAACTAATTTTTACAGTTTTATTACCTTTTCTAATGAGGGTTATTGCCTGGTTGTACGGAATTACCCTCTCTCATAATGGTATGGTGTCTTAATTTTTAAGGATCGTAATAGCGGGTCGTCACACCTCGCCCGCTGCATTTCCTCAGCGTTGTCCGAATGGTAACTGCATGAAAATTAATGCATTAAAAAATAACCGTTCTCCCATCCTCACTATGGCAGGTATCCGCTGGGTGTAATGATTTTTAATAAATAAAAATGCATCTTTTATTTTTTTATATAATTCATATCGCAAATGCTTTGACGTGTTAGCTGTGCTTAATTACATATTAAATTAAAATCACGATATTTGTTTCAATATTATGCTATAAATAACATCCGTTAAGCGAATATAAATTTATTCCTAAAAAAACTGTGCAATCTTTCAAAGTGTTTCTTAACTACCTAAACTTATGCCCTCCGGGAAGTTACCCGGCGTATATTTTTAAGGAAAAAAGAATGAACACTTTAGTTTGGAACTTGAAGAGTAAAATGAACCGCAAAGCGGCAAAATTACAAGAGATGAAAAAACAGCGCGGTGTCACCCTGCTGGAAATCATCATCGTTCTGGGGATTATCGGTATTATTGCAGCAGGTGTGGTTATTCTGGCGCAGCGTGCGTTTACCGCGCAGGATCTGTCTGACATCCAGAATAATGCCAACAGCATCCGTACCTCAATGGTTGAAGCGTTTAAAGATGAAGGCAGCTACCCGGAATCAGATACTATTGAGAAACTGACCAAGTCAAATATCGCAGCCTCCTCTTCTAAAGCACCAATCGTTACTCTGGTTAAACTGGGTAAAATTTCCCCGGACGAATCCTTCAACGGTATTTCTAACGATGCATTCCAGTTAGGCAACGCGAAACTGGACCCTTCTGCATCTCAGAATAAAGGGTTTGTGCTGGTTGTTAACGGTCTGGAGACTGAAGAATGCCGTAACCTGATCTCTCAAATGGGCAACCAGTGGGATTATGTTGAGGCTCTGAAAGGCGGTGCTCCTGCAGGCAAAGATGTCGCTACTATTGATGGTAGAAACTTGAGCGCGGATAAGGGCACTGTGATTCTGAAAACGTTGACTTCAGGAGAGATCACCGCTGCTGAAATTACAACAGATGGTATCTGTGATGCTGCTGGCGCAGAGAACGGCGTTATCTTCGGTAGTAAGTAATTTTAGATTAATTAGTTGCTAAGTCCATTAAACAGCCCCCTTTAGTCACGGGGGCTTTATGAATCATTTTAAAGGCCTTGAAAATGCGCAGTAGAAAGGATTCTGGTTTCAGTTTACTCGAGATCATCATTGTGCTTGCCATTATTGGCGGCATTTTGGTGAGCTATACCTACTACGCACGTAAAAAAGCAGTAAGCACTGCCCGACAGAACGTGGCTAATGCATTAGTTGCGGAGATGAAGGGAGTTATTAATTTTGCCCGAGAGGACAAAATTGCGCTTGTAAAAGGTTCTCAACCTAAAGATGAGGATATAACGAATCCTCTCTATGATGATTCAAGTTCAGTAGACCCCGCATATGCCTGGCGTATAACGAATGAAATCAATACTGTTGATACCGGTAGTGTGAATGACTATTTTTTATGGGGTGAAGAAAATAGTAAATCTAAACAACAACGTTATTACTTTTTAAGCAGCAAATGTAACACCACCTTAAAATCTGAGTATGCCTTTGATAAAGAATATCTTCCTTGTTTTATGTCCAGTAAAGCGACTCACTCTTCGGCTGTTATTGAGCGGATAGGTTTTGCTGGTGGAACAAGTGCCGAGCATGACAGAGATGTTAACCGTATTGACGTTATTGTTAAATTTAAGAAAGAAGAGAAAAATGGTGATTATCAGTTTGCGGATTTTGCTCCGAATTTTTCTGATGCACTGGCCTCGTCAAATATAAGTGCAACTCATGCTATTGTTGTTCATCGCAACGCGACGACAGACAACTGGAAGCTTGTGGTTAAGAAAAAAGACAATAAAACGCCAGTTGAGCTGAACTCCGTGGCCAATAATATGGATGCAGTAACGCAATACACCAGCGGCGAATTTGGTGTACGTTTTACATTCGATTTAAATGATAACACCAATGGCGGCGGTGGCGGCGGTGGTGGTGGCGGTGTAGCCTGCTGGGATTCCGGCGACGTTAAGCTTTGCTATAACAAAGATGAAGGGCAAGGCGAACACGGTGAAGATGCGATACTCTCGCTGGACATGACGGATAAAAACAACACTAATAATAATGAGATGACAGGGACCCTTAAAGCCAATGTTGTCATGGAAAATACGTCACGGCGGGTTTATGTATTTAAACGTACCGGATACGGCAGCGATTTTGAACTAGATAAAGACGGTAATCCACAGCGTTATACCTATACCGATAAAGACGGTAAAACCTATGAAGGTGATTTCGTTATGGATGATGATAGTGCTAAAGATACCGTACCAGATGATCCTTATCATACCAATTACGAATACTATACCACCAGAACCTATGACGCATTTGAATTATTAACGCCTGCTACAAGCGAATATCATGCTTTCAGAGAGGGAGGAAGGGACGTAACAAACGATAAGGATTACGTTCCCTCGTATGACGATAAGCTGGCTCAGACAGATAATGATTTTGGCGCGATTCGAATTCCAGTGCAGAGCTGCCCGCAAGTGAAGCAATTTGTCACATTGAGGGACGAAAATGGAGACGTCATGCTTGACGGGGAGGGAAATCCTAAAAAAGTGGAAGTGGTTCGAAAACTATATCCACGTCTGAGTGCTTCGGTATCGTCGATTGCGACTTATGGCCTTAACGGTGGCACTTTATCAGATGATCCCTCTCAGACACGTAACAAACTTGATAACTCACACATTGTGGGCCAGCTTGGTGGCGTTGCAACCCAGATTGAATTTACATTGAATAATGAGACCTATCGTCCTGGTTCAAATGGTATCAATACGGCTGAACATGTCATTTATGAAGATACGAAATATCTCTGGATCATTAGTGCTTCTGTTGGGTTCTATGACGGCAATACGGGTAGTGGAGTGACACTCGTTAACCCGCCGACCGTTGGGTATACCATTTCAAGGTGGTGTAGCTCTATTCCACAACCTGGCTCGCCAGCGGATTTATTAGATACTTACCAATATAAATAGGGATGTTTTGTTTAAAGGATGGAAAAATGATGATAAAAAAATATTGTCTATTATATGTTTGCCTGATGGCGGTCACGGGTTCCTTAAGCGGTGCCGTTTTTGCCAGCGCTCAGATTACGCCGTCCTCATCGCAACCGGCTGTATCGTCAACACCCGTAAATCCCTTTAGCGGCAGTTATACTTCTTCGCCTGCCCCTACCCCTGCTCCATATGCCAAAGGCCTGATATTGCATGAAAACCAGTTGCTAAGTCAGGAAGTAAAAAATTGGGTTGCGGGCAATGGCTATAAACTTTTTTGGAATAGTAAAAAAGATTATCTTATTTACAATACGATAAGCATAGCCGGGAAAACGGATGACGAAATATTACAGGCACTGGGTGATCTCTTTTTCTCCGAAAATTATGGCTTAGTCGTGAAAAAGTACGAAAAAAATCGCGTAATCGTTGTTGATGAAATGTAAGTGGACAAACTCATGAAACTTAAAACAAGTATGTTATTGCTGGCGTTTCTGGCGCAGGGATGCGTAAGCGATTTTAATAAAAAGTATGATATTGATAAAAAAGTAGCGCAGCAGAACAATGATGCCATCACTTCGGACTCAGCTAAGATAAAACCTTATATAAAGTATGATTCTGCATTTCTTGGCAAAAAAGTTCAGTATAGCGTCGAGCAGCAAAAAATCATGAGTAAGCATGTGAAAATCGCTTCATATGAACCCTCCTCGTTATCCACGATTATGGAAGCCGTATCCGCGCAAACCGGGATTAGTTTCCGTATAAATGCTTCGGCCATCGGTGGTAAATCGGCAGCAAACGATAACGCATGGGATATTCCGCGTTCCGTTCAGTTTGACGGCACCTTTGAAGATTTTATGAGTTATATTAGCTCACTTTATGATGTCAGTACAACCCTGGATAATAATAACGTTCTGAAAATTAACGTTTACGAAACTTATGTTATTCGCCTGGATTTTTATGGTGAGAATAACAAATCAGAAACGACGCTTGACCTTTCTGGTAACGAAGCAACGTCCAGCGGGGGGTTAACAGGTAAATCTGAAACGAAGTTTGAATCCTCGTTCTGGGATGATGTTGAAGACATGGCCGAAAACTATGTAACCTCCGGCAACTATAATTTATTCAAAGATTCCGCAATTTTGATGGTAAATTCCCGCCCATCAGAATATGAGGCATTGAGTAGAGCGCTGGATAAATACAAAGCAGATAACACTCGTCAGTTTATTGTTACTTACCGTATCTATATTCTTGATAAAACAAAAGAGAAGAATTTAGGCGGCGGCCTGGATTTCTCCTTTGCTGACGCCCATAACACGATTAACATTAGTAGTAGTATATTTGATAATCTGGCTGGTGGGCTTTCTGCCGGGTGGAAAAATAGTCATGTAGACATCAGCGCAGGACTGGATGCCCTTTACAAGCTTACCGGCAGTGAGTCATTGCAAAGCGGGTCGTTTATCACCCGGAATAATATGGCTGTTCCCGTGAATATGACCCAGTCACAATTTTATGTGTCAAGCCGGACTCGTACTACTGATGAGAATGGTGAAGTAAATGTGGATGTTGAAACTTCTGAAATCGTGACCGGCACAAGCTTTATCATTACACCGCGTGTGCTTTCTGATGGTCGAATTGAAGTCGTGAGTGGATTTACAAAACGCTTCCTCAATTCCATTAATGAGTACGATGATGTGCAGTTGCCTAATGTGAGTACGACAGAATCCTTTAACTCCTCAATTATTAAACCCGGTGATCTGTTGGTGGTGGGCAAGTTTGAAATAAAAGAATCAAAAGATAGCGTACAGTACCAGATATTAGGGGCTGAGGATGGAAACAATGAAGGATCTGCTACGGTACTGATGGTAGTCGGTGTGGATTATTATCGTCAACCCATTACATCTATTGATAATTAAATGGTTTTATTATGAATAACATTCTGTTGAAAAATAATATATTAACTGGACTTTACTGGGAGCCGGAAAGTTTAAGTTATTTGCAGCCTGCTGAGCAGGCTTCATTTCGCGGAATGATGAAAGCTAACCGTCGTTTGACCTACTCTGATGCTGCGGGTATGCCTGCACTGGGTTACAGTACTAAAGTGTCGACCCTGTACGAGCCATTTGCACTTTATGTCAAGGAGCTGTACGGTGACGGAATTTATTTCTTTCATGAAGACAGTTGCTCCACTTACTTCCTGATAATTAACGAAGGCAGGATTATTAGCGGAACTGATTGTTTTATTAGTAAGGTGCTTTTTGACGAGCTAATGAAACATCAGACGGGTTATGAGCACCTTGAAGTAACGCCCCTGGAAGAAGTGCAGATCAACACCATAGTTGAACGCTGTGTTGCCCGGCAGTTGGCCATGAAACGACGTCGTCGTTTTATTATAGCTTCTATTTTCCTGGGGGGCATTGTGCTTTTGCTCCTGTTGGCACTGGTGCTTCATTTTATTGTGGCAGGATAACTTATGCTGGAAAATCTCTATTTCTGGAAACGTAGAGGTAATGGCGTGTCAGGACGTAAAACCTGGCTTATTATTATCATTTCTTTATTATTAATAGGCGCTGCTGGCGCGGGCGGTTGGTATTATTTCGTGATGCTGCCAGCGGAAAAGGCACGTGAAGAGATGCTTGCGCGTAAGCGCCAGGCAGCACAAAAGTTGCAGGATGATATTGCATCAGTTAACAAGTTCTATACAACTTCACTGGAAGGCGCAAGCATTGATCAGACCATTAAATTTTTGACCGAGGTGCTGGAGAGTGCTCAACGTTTAGAGGTCCTCAATCTGAAGTATCAACGGTTTAAATGCGATACTAAAAACTGCTCTTTTGGTTATCAGTTTGATAAGGGGCAAGTGCTTGTGTTGCCACAGAAAATATTCTGGGATAAAACATACATGCCTTCTGTACCGGCGAACAAGAAAAATAGTAAGAATAAAAATGATTTTGAGTTTAAGAATGTCGTTTCAAAACTCAACGTCAACCCTTTGCAAAAGCCTTATAAAAATAAGAAAGCATTAAATTTGCGCCCCTGTAAAGATGTTGTTTCATATATTTTAACTTATAACTCATTTGTTAAAAGTACACAGGGTGGTCGTACAGGAAATAGAGAAAGTAAAGGAAAAACAGGTGAATTTGTGATCAAGGGGATGCCTAAAAGTTCAGTCATCGCCCTTGAGTCTCAGCTAACTGGCAAAGTCAAACCTTATGGATTAATGACCGGTAAATGGGAGCTTGAAGTCTCCAGCTCGGGGGGCGAGGTTCACGGAATCATAGTAGATATGCAGAAATTGCTGTTGAAGCAGGCATACCGTGATGCTTTTCTTATTAAACGGATTGAATCGACAGATAAAGGAATTAAGGTTTCAGGAGGTCTGGTATGCAAATCCTAAAGTTAGTGATGTTAACGAGTGTATTTTCACTTGTCATAGAGACGGCTAATGCTGCGCCGACAACGAACCTGCCGCAGGCGCCTGTCTCTGATAGCCAGGCTAAAACGGATGCGGCTGGAAATCGTTCCGCATCCGCTGATAGTGCCGCAGGCTCAGCTAAGGCTGTAGATAAAACGGCGCCAGTTGTCGCTACAGCATCAAAAGACAAGCCATCTGCATCTGGCACGGTTATGCCGGCTGAGAGTGACGTAGAAGATATTAACAGCCTGTTTGTTCAGGATCGCCTTGCATCGATTGTCGAAGATGACTTTACGTTTGAGCAGGCGCGCCGGCGGCTGGCGAATGAAGTCGAACTGGAAAAGATGCGCAGTGAACTTCGCAAACTACGTGGCGAAGATAAGGTGCGTCCACAGCCTGTTCAGACGCAGCCCAGTGAGACGACCGCAAAGGCAGAACCAAAGGTTATCGATATGCCGCGTGTCGTGCTTGAGGCTGAAATTGGGGGTTCCCGGCGTGTCGCCGTTACGGACGGCAAAACGTTGCGTTATGTTCGAACCGGCGAAATCTTCTCTATGGGAGAAAATAAATTCAAACTCGCGAGTGACAAGAGAACGGTCACGCTTGTTGAAGGCGCTACGCAGTGAGCCTGAATTTTGTACGCATTTCGTCCGATGAACTGTTAAATGACAAATGGACGTATATCGAATTTGAGGGCGTTGGCTTTACGGCCATGACTGAAGACGCTGAGTATTTGTTAATTTCTCATATTCAGATCGGCGATCTTTTTACGTATCAGATTCAGATAGCAAGGCTGATTTCTCAACACAAGCGGCGGGTCATTGGCCTGGCGCTGGTGCAGGAAGATGATTTTTATCGTGTGATTGAGCATGTTTCGCTAAAGCAACTCGATGAAGCGAATAAAAACATTGATATCACGGATACGCAAAAACAACTGGCCGCCATCTTACAGCGAGCAGTCAGCATGGGCGCAAGCGACCTGCACATCACCCGAAATGATGTGCTGGCGCAGTTTGAAGCACGCATTAACGGCGTGCTGATGCCCTTTATGCAAATAAAATCTCAGTTATGCGATGAATTGGTTTTCGTATTATATAACGTAGAAGCGACAACGCGTGATACCACCTGGAACCGGGCGATACCACAAAGCGCCAATATACTTTATAGCCTGAGCGGTAGACCTTACCGTTTTCGCTATGCGCACTTCCCGATCTTTGGCGAAACGCCGGATTGTTATCATGCCGTATTGCGTATCATTCCATCGGGTCTGCAAAAGGGGAATATTGGTTCTCTGGATAAGATAGGCATTTCTGCTGAAGAAATTGAAGATCTCAAGAAGATCCTTTCTAACCCTTATGGTGCCTATGTTATTGCCGGAACCACAGGCTCTGGTAAATCCACGACGCTGAAAAACCTGATGGAATGGTTGCAGATAAATCGTTATGACGATCGCGGCTGCTTTTTGACGGTAGAAGATCCGGTTGAATATCAGATTTATGGCGCTAAACAGAGTTCGGTCGTCAGTGTTGAGGGGGGCGGGTTCCATGCCGCGATTAAATCAGCATTACGCCGTGACCCTGATGTACTGATGGTGGGGGAAATCCGTGACAATATTTCGGCTAATGCGCTTGCTGGCGCGGTTGAGAGCGGACACTACTGTTTCACTACGGTACACGCCGGAAACATTGTCTCATTGTTACAGCGTATGTCGGCATTAGGGATTGGTAGTGACAAACTTTCCACGCCGGGCTTTATCGCAGGTCTGCAATGTCAGAAACTTGTGCCTGTACTGTGTGATAACTGTAAGGTCGAGATGGAAAAACGCACCATTGCGGGGAGAGTATTTACGCTCTATACCGCAGGTGATAAAGGATGTCACGAGTGCAAGAACAGCGGAATTAAAGGCAGACAACTGGCAATGGAATACTTCCTGCCGACCTATGAGGAACTGGCTGCTATTGCAAAACAGGAATGGTTGAACACCTATACGCTGTGGCGCAATAAACGGCAGGCAGCGAAAGGCCTGGCGGAAGGGTTTGAAATCCGTGAAAAAGTAATGGCGCATGTCCTGAAAGGGCGTGTTGACGCCAACTGGTACGCCATGGAGTTCGGAACATTAGCGGAAGAGGATCTGGAGGTGCTCGTTGAGAAAATTCGGTAAAAAACAGCGTATCTATATATACCAGTTTTGCGCTGATATGGTTAAAGCTGGTTTGCCGCTTTTTGACTCTTTGCAAAAATTGCAGCAGGAAGGCCGTCCTTTACTGGGAAAAGGTTTCAGTAATAAGCTGGCAGGTATTCTCATGAAGATGAAACAGGAAACCTCTGTTTCATCGGTTTTTTCCGGTGTCGTACCTAATTCGGAATTGAGCGTTATTACTGCGGCTGAAAAAAGTGGTAGTCTGGCCGATGGTTTTTTAACGCTGGTTGCAGTTATTCACTATAATGATGAATTACGCAAAAAAATTATCGGCGCAATGGTTTTTCCGTTAATCATGATTTCCCTGTCGCTGGTGGTCATTGCTGGATACTCGCAGAAAGTTTTCCCGGCATTTGCTTCTGTTGTACCCGTAGAAACCTGGCCTGCCGTGACGCGAAATTTGTATAGTTTTGGTACTGCATTATACCAGGGCCTGTGGTTAAAGATTTTGATTGGTTTTGTGGTAACTGTATTTGCCGTTAAAATCATTATGGCGAATTTTAGTGGGCCTGTCAGGAATAAAGTTGTTGATAAGATTTTGCCATTTTCCACCTATCGGCAGCTTACCTCTTCAATATTTCTTAATAATTTATCGTTAATGCTGAGTAATAATATCCCCCTTACCGATGCATTAGCTATCATAAGTCTTAATGCTAATCGCTGGTTGCGCTGGCATCTGGATGTAATGATCGACAATATGGCAAAAGGTATCCATTACAGTAAAGCATTGGCGTCAGGTCTGCTGGGGGTCGAAGAGTTATTAAATATCAGTCTGTATGCAGAATTGCCCTCTTTTAATGATGTGCTGCGTTCCGTATCGGAACGTTCACGGGAACGCATACAGGAATATATTAAAAAACTCTCTGGGTTATTAAAGAACCTCGCTACGATAGTTCTGGGGGGGTGCGTTATTTGGGTGTTTATTGCCCTCTTTGCACTCATGGACACATTGTCGAAAACGGCAGGAAGATGATGGTCAGAACATTCTGTGTAAAAACAACCAGGGCGCTGGCTGTTACAGCGGCATTATTGACGTCCTCAGGTTCGTTGGCAACAAGTGCTACCTATGGCTTTGGTGGAGGAGCAGGCGCCTGTAGTTTTTGGAATATGCTATTACCTATTACTATTCAACAACCTAATGATGAACCTGCGGAATATCAATTCAATGTCATGTGGGTTGCGGATGATGGTGTAACCGGTATTGATGAGTATTATGATTTTTTTACGACCCCTTATGGGCAGGATGGCTGGCCCGCAGGCGTTGCGGTAGGGACCGATACGCCTTTTTGTATCGGTGATACGGAGTGTGTCACTCCAGGAATTGGATATGTGGGGGGCGGTATCTCCGCG
The DNA here is from genome assembly GCF_029319185.1 of Superficieibacter sp. HKU1. NCBI lineage: Bacteria > Pseudomonadati > Pseudomonadota > Gammaproteobacteria > Enterobacterales > Enterobacteriaceae > Superficieibacter > Superficieibacter sp. HKU1. The sequence continues at coordinate 4,215,209 of NZ_CP119754.1, read as the reverse complement.
TATAAAACGCTTCTTCAGGAGTTTGGTGACAAATTGAAAGTCGAATCAGGACAACCTTGGGGTGATGGTAGATTGTACTGGATATATTTGCCAGTTCGTAAATTAAAGATGCTACGTATTGAGGTATTCAACCCCTATCAAGGTGGTGTGGGAGTTCATAAGGGGTTCGTTGAACCTATTTCTTTTGAATACCGTCCATCGGGTAATGGGAAGAGTCAGTTAAAAAAAGTCGACCAGAAGTCTACAGCCAAGAATCAGTCTTTTATAAGTCTTCCTGACCTGTTTGATCCTGTAAAAACATCCGATATTCAGGTCTGGTTCCAGCGTACAGACAAAGCCCTCGCACTTCAGGGAATTACGCCTAAGGCACATATTGATCCACTGACCGCGGAACAACAAAAACGTATTCCTGCCGGTTGTTTATAAGGGGATAAATAAGATGCGCATGGAGGCGTTTTTTTCACCCTATTATCCTTGGCTGGCATTGGGGCTAGGGTTGCTGATAGGTAGTTTCTTAAATGTGGTTATTTATCGGCTGCCCATTATGCTATTACGCGAATCGGCTGATGATAATGCGTTGAAGACCCTACCCAATGTCAATCTCTGGTGGCCATCTTCGCATTGCCCGGTATGCAGGACTAATATTAAACCCTGGGATAATATCCCGGTATTGAGCTGGATTTTTCTCCGGGGCCGGTGTCGGCACTGTCATTGTGCTATTCCTTTTCAGTATCCGTTAAGTGAAGCGCTGATCGGCATCGGCTATTTTTTATTAGTGTTTCTGTACTATCCTGAGCATAGTCTGGCGCAGTTGGCATTTCTGGCGCTTTTCGGTAGTCTGCTTTACACGCTGGCGATGATCGATCTGAAAACCTTTTTACTGCCTGACAGTCTGGTTTTTTTACTGCTGTGGGCAGGGTTAATCGCCTCGGTAAGAAACATCATTCCCGTTTCGCCGCGCGATAGCGTTATCGGCGCCGTGTTCATCTGGGGATTTACATGGCTGATGGCGAAAGGCTACACCTGGATCACCCACCGTGAAGGCTTTGGCTACGGCGACGTGAAATTATTTGCCGCCTGCGCGGTCTGGGTGGGCAATGATTATGTCGGACATTTGATGCTAGGTTCAGCCGTGCTGGGAGTGATATTCTTTATTCTTCGCCTGCTGATGCAAAGGAATAGCGTTCACCAACCAGCCGAGGGCGAACGCTATTTGCCTTTCGGTCCGGCGATCGCAATAACTGCATTCCTTATTATGCACATGGAGGTGCTGCGTTAATGTCCTTTTTACTTTTATCTGGTGCGCTGCTGACCGCAAATCCTGTTTATCGCATTGAGCCTGAATGTTATTACTCCACTTATGCGGCACTGATGCACGCGAAAAAAGCGGATACTTTTCGCACGGGGCTTGGCATACTGCCACCGCCTGATTCCGTTACATGTCATCGCGACGCTACAGAGATCACACTCGCCACGCTGGCCGACTATCAGGCCGCTTTCAGGATGCCTCACTCTCTGATACCTGTTTTAGATGAAGATGAGCCATCCTTTGACGCTGCACGGCTCTTTGTAACCAAAGAGAGCGTTACGGCGGAGGCAACCGAGGAAGATGCAGACGCCATCGCACAGGCAGAGTCCCCGGTAAACAATCAAGACCTGACCGTCGGCCCCAGTGATGAAGACGTGGGAAGCAGTGTTTTCAGCGTCATGAACGCGACGATTCCGACGATGAGCGCGCCGCCGCCCGTCTGGAAGCCGTTATTAAGCCAGCAGGCGCAATCCGGCCGCTTCATTTTTCCGTTAACAACGCCGTTGAACGTAACATCGCCTTACGGGCTTCGTTATCATCCCGTTATTCATTCGTTCATGCGTCATGAAGGGACCGATTTCCGCGCCGCTAACAATAGCGAAGTTATGTCCATCGCTGATGGGCAGGTAGTAGAAGCAAGTTACGGTCCCGTAACCGGCTTCTATATTACCATTCGCCACGCAGACGGCTGGAGCAGCCGATACCTGCACTTAAATCAGCTAAAGGTTTTCAAAAATCAGTACGTCAAAAAAGGCAACGTGATCGGACTTTCCGGGAATACAGGGCGAACAAATGGCCCGCATCTGCATCTGGAGATCAGTCATAACGATCGGTTGCTGGATCCTATGACGGTGTTATTCGAACAACGTCAGTCATCTTCACCGGTTTCAGCGCCAGCGCCTGTTACCGCACCTGAGCCTATCGATATGACGCCCAAAATAGCGGTAGTGTCAGGAGAAGGCAGCGATCTACAAATTGGCGTCCGCATTGGCAAGACCGTGTCGATGTACAATCCTCAAGAGATGATTGAAACCGATGAGGGGAAGTGGCGGATTGTTAAAAAATTTGGCAAATACAAGCTACTGAAGGTACAACCGCCAGTGGCAGATGAAGGACACTAAGGCCGGTGGGCTTTATAACCTTGTTTTTGGTCGATTTAACTCCGCTTTGCTGTTTTTTTCCGCATTCGATACAATGCGTTGAAATTGCCCTTGCGAAGGTCATTCGCTTTGGTTAGTATTCACACCCGCTTCAGTGGGAAAGCGTAAAGCCTCCCGCGATATTGGTCGAAGCAATTGGTATGCGGCAACTCCGCAAGGAACAGGTTAATTATGTACGAAGCTCTTTTGGTAGTTTTCCTTCTTGTAGCAATCGGCCTGGTGGGTCTGGTTATGCTGCAGCAGGGTAAAGGCGCTGATATGGGAGCCTCCTTTGGAGCTGGCGCTTCCGGTACGCTGTTTGGTTCAAGTGGTTCTGGTAACTTCATGACCCGTATGACGGCTGTGCTGGCAACGTTGTTCTTCATCCTTAGCCTGGTGCTTGGTAATATCAATAGTAACAAGGCCAATAAAGGAAGCGAGTGGGAAAACCTGAATGCGCCGGCGAAAACCGAGCAAACTCAGCCAGCAGCTCCGGCTCAGCCGACCAGCGATATCCCGCAGTAAGCAGTCATCGTGCCGAGGTGGTGGAATTGGTAGACACGCTACCTTGAGGTGGTAGTGCCCAATAGGGCTTACGGGTTCAAGTCCCGTCCTCGGTACCAATATTCCGAAAGAAAGACGCTGAAAAGCGTCTTTTTTTTCGTCTGTATTTTGGAGTGACCGTAGTCGTCAGATAAGGTATTCAGGCAACCATAAAAAAGGCCGCTTGCGCGGCCTTTCAGATAGATTCCGGTTACTTCCCTTTATTCTCCAGATTCTCCACCTGCGGTACGCCGCTGGTAGACGACGCCGAGAGCAGTCCGGACTGGGCATAGCCAAACAGCTTCTCACGGGTATCGGTGATGTCCAGATTACGCATGGTCAGCTGACCAATACGATCGTCAGGCGAGAAGACAGAATCACCTTTTTCCATAGTCAGACGTTCTGCTTTATAGGTCAGATTGTCCGAAACCGTATTGAGGATGGAGTAGTCATTACCGCGACGCAGTTCCAGGGTTACTTCGCCGGTGATCTGGCTGGCGACCCAGCGTTGCAGGGCATCACGCAGCATTAACGCCTGGGAGTCGAACCAGCGGCCCTGATACAGCAGACGACCCAGCTGGCGACCGTGCGCATGATATTGCTCGATGGTATCTTCATTATGAATACCGGTCAGCAGACGCTCATAGGCGATATGCAGTAGCGCCATCCCCGGCGCTTCATAGATACCACGGCTTTTCGCTTCAATGATGCGGTTTTCAATCTGATCGCTCATGCCCAGACCGTGACGACCGCCAATGCGGTTTGCTTCCATCATTAGTTCAACATCGTCAGCGAAGGTTTTGCCGTTCAGCGCCACCGGATGACCGTGTTCGAAGCGTACCGTCACTTCTTCCGCCGGAATTTTGACGTTCTCATCCCAGAACTTCACACCCATGATGGGGTTAACGATTTTCACGCTGGAGTTGAGGAATTCAAGGTCTTTCGCTTCGTGCGTCGCACCCAGCATATTAGAGTCGGTGGAATAGGCTTTTTCGACTGACATTTTGTAGTCAAAGCCGCAGGCGATCATGAATTCAGACATCTCCTGACGTCCGCCCAGCTCATCAATGAAGTCGGTATCCAGCCACGGCTTATAGATTTTTAGTTCAGCATTGGTCAGCAGGCCATAACGGTAAAAACGTTCGATATCGTTACCTTTATAGGTACTGCCGTCGCCCCAGATATTTACGCCATCTTCTTTCATTGCCGCAACCAGCATAGTGCCCGTGACGGCCCGGCCCAGCGGGGTGGTGTTGAAATAGGTCAGGCCGCCGGTGGTATTATGAAACGCGCCGCATTGAATGGCAGCGATACCTTCGGCAACCAGCTGTTTACGGCAGTCGATCAGGCGAGCGTTTTCTGCGCCATATTCTTTCGCGCGGCGAGGAATGGCATCATAATCCTCTTCGTCCGGCTGGCCCAGGTTTGCCGTATAGGCATAGGGGACCGCCCCTTTTTGTCGCATCCACAGCAGCGCTGCGCTGGTGTCCAGACCGCCAGAAAAAGCGATACCAATACGTTGACCTGCCGGAAGATGTTTGAGAATCGTCGTCATAAAATAAACCCTGCCTGGTAGACTATGGAGAAATCATCTCTGAAGCTAAATGCATTTTTATGCAAAATAAATGAGTTTTCATTTAAACACCTTTTACTGCATACCGAAAGTGATTCATAACGATTTCAGCAAAAAATCCTGTAAAGATCCTCTTACTCTATGCACCGGCTACGCGTTTTTATGCCAGTCAGAAGGTGATCGTCGGCAAGCGCCCGCGCGCCTTGACACAAACCGCTTTTTTCCTCATAATACAGGCCGGTTTTACGTCCCGTCTTCGGTACCAAATCCCAGCATTATTTGCATTTTCTACTCAAAACGCGTAGAATTTGCCACGTTTCAGGCGCGGGGTGGAGCAGCCTGGTAGCTCGTCGGGCTCATAACCCGAAGGTCGTCGGTTCAAATCCGGCCCCCGCAACCACTTTCCCTTAGAGTTCTTTTTCAAATAGTCTGTGAAGACGTTGGCCTTCGTAGCTGAGTTTGAAAAAAATTCTTTCGGAAGGTTCTCCAGGCCGCAGTTGCGGCTATAGGGTTCAGTTATCTAAAGCCCCGATTTATCGGGGTTTTTTGTTATCTGACTACAGAATAACTGGGCTTTACGCCCTTTTTTTATGTCTTGGGGGTGGGCTTGTCCACATTAGAGCAAAAATTAACAGAGATGATTACAGCACCGGTTGAAGCATTGGGCTTTGAGCTGGTCGGCATCGAATTTATTCGCGGTCGCACATCGACACTGCGCATCTATATTGATAGTGAAGATGGCATCAATGTTGATGATTGTGCTGATGTGAGCCATCAGGTGAGTGCCGTAATGGACGTCGAAGATCCCATTACCGTGGCCTACAACCTGGAGGTCTCCTCACCTGGCCTCGATCGTCCTATGTTCACTGCTGAGCATTATACGCGTTTCCTGGGTGAAGAGGTGGCGCTGGTCCTGCGCATGGCGGTACAGAACCGTCGTAAGTGGCAGGGCGTTATTAAAGCAGTAGACGGTGAGATGATCACGGTTACGGTTGATGGCAAAGATGAAGTGTTCGCGCTGAGTAACATCCAGAAGGCGAACCTGGTTCCCCACTTTTAACAGTCTGGATTGAGGTGAAAGGCCCCGATGAATAAAGAAATTTTGGCTGTTGTTGAAGCCGTTTCCAACGAAAAATCGCTGCCACGCGAGAAAATTTTCGAAGCGCTGGAGAGTGCACTGGCAACGGCAACAAAGAAAAAATATGAACAAGAGATCGATGTTCGCGTTGAAATCGATCGTAAAAGCGGTGATTTTGACACCTTCCGTCGCTGGGTGATTGTAGAAGAAGTCACCCAGCCGACTAAAGAAATCACCCTGGAAGCGGCGCGTTTTGAAGACGAAAGCCTGAACGTAGGGGAATACGTTGAAGATCAGATCGAATCTGTCACCTTTGACCGTATTACTACCCAGACCGCTAAACAGGTTATCGTGCAAAAAGTGCGTGAAGCTGAACGCGCGATGGTTGTCGATCAGTTCCGCGAGCATGAAGGTGAAATCATCACCGGCGTGGTGAAGAAAGTAAACCGTGACAACATCTCTCTGGATCTCGGCAACAATGCTGAAGCTGTGATCATGCGTGAAGACATGCTGCCGCGTGAAAACTTCCGCCCCGGCGACCGTATTCGTGGCGTACTGTACTCCGTACGTCCGGAAGCGCGCGGTGCTCAGCTGTTCGTGACGCGTTCGAAGCCAGAGATGCTGGTTGAGCTTTTCCGCATTGAAGTGCCAGAAATTGGCGAAGAAGTTATTGAGATCAAAGCGGCAGCTCGCGATCCAGGTTCACGTGCAAAAATTGCGGTGAAAACCAACGACAAGCGTATTGATCCGGTCGGTGCCTGCGTAGGTATGCGCGGTGCGCGTGTTCAGGCGGTGTCTACCGAGCTGGGCGGTGAGCGTATTGATATCGTGCTGTGGGATGATAATCCGGCGCAGTTCGTGATTAACGCCATGGCACCGGCAGACGTGGCTTCTATCGTTGTCGATGAAGACAAACACACGATGGATATCGCCGTTGAAGCGGGTAACCTGGCCCAGGCGATTGGCCGTAACGGTCAAAACGTGCGTCTGGCTTCACAGCTGAGCGGTTGGGAGCTCAACGTGATGACCGTTGATGACCTCCAGGCGAAGCATCAGGCTGAAACCTACGCCGCGATTGAAACCTTCACCCGCCATCTCGATATTGATGAAGAGTTTGCCACCGTTCTGGTTGAAGAAGGCTTCTCAACGCTGGAAGAACTGGCCTACGTGCCAATGAAAGAACTGCTGGAAATTGACGGCCTTGATGAATCGACCGTTGAAGCACTGCGTGAGCGTGCTAAAACCGCACTGGCCACTCTGGCACAGGCTCAGGAAGACAGCCTTGGTGATAACAAACCGGCTGACGATTTGCTGAATCTGGAAGGACTGGATCGCGCAATGGCCTTCAAACTGGCTGCCCGTGGTGTTTGTACGCTGGAAGATCTCGCCGATCAGGGCATTGATGATCTGGCTGATATCGAAGGTCTGTCCGACGAGAAAGCCGGTGAGCTGATTATGGCTGCCCGTAATATTTGCTGGTTCGGTGACGAAGCGTAATAAACTGTAGCAGGAAGGAACAGCATGACAGATGTAACTTTAAAAGCGCTGGCCGCAGAGAAACAGATTTCCGTGGATCGCCTGGTACAGCAATTCGCTGATGCAGGGATCCGGAAGTCTGTTGAAGACTCTGTGTCCGCACAAGAAAGACAAACCTTACAGGCCCACCTGAGCCGTGACCAGGGTGCAGGCCCGGACAAGTTGACATTGCAGCGTAAAACGCGCAGTACTTTAAACATTCCCGGTACCGGTGGGAAAAGTAAATCGGTACAAATCGAAGTCCGCAAGAAGCGCACCTTTGTGAAACGTGACCCGCAAGAGGCAGAACGTCTCGCAGCGGAAGAGCAGGCGCAGCGTGAAGCGGAAGAGCAAGCCCAGCGTGAGGCTGAAGAAGCAGCCAAACGCGAGGCGCAATTGAAAGCTGAGCGCGAGGCCGCAGAACAAGCTAAGCGTGAAGCCGCTGACAAAGCGAAACGTGAAGCTGCGGAAAAAGACAAAGTGAGCAATCAACAAGACGATATGACTAAAACTGCCCAGGCTGAAAAAGCCCGTCGTGAGAACGAAGCTGCGGAACTGAAGCGTAAAGCTGAAGAAGAAGCTCGTCGTAAGCTGGAAGAAGAAGCGCGTCGCGTAGCTGAAGAAGCTCGTCGTATGGCTGAAGAAAACGAGAAAAACGGTGTTCAGGTAACTGAAGTTCCTGAGGACTCCAGCGACTATCACGTGACTACCTCTCAGCATGCTCGTCAGGCTGAAGATGACAATGACCGTGAAGTTGAAGGTGGCCGTAGCCGCACACGTACTGCGAAAGCGGCGCGCCCGGCTAAAAAAGGCAACAAGCATGCCGAATCCAAAGCCGATCGTGAAGAAGCGCGTGCAGCGGTTCGCGGTGGTAAAGGTGGCAAAAACCGTAAAGGTTCTTCTCTGCAGCAGGGCTTCCAGAAGCCGGCTCAGGCCGTTAACCGCGACGTTGTGATTGGCGAAACCATTACCGTTGGCGATCTGGCTAACAAAATGGCGGTCAAAGGTTCTCAGGTCATCAAAGCGATGATGAAACTGGGTGCAATGGCCACCATCAACCAGGTTATCGATCAGGAAACTGCACAGCTGGTGGCTGAAGAAATGGGCCACAAAGTGATCCTGCGTCGTGAAAACGAACTGGAAGAAGCGGTAATGAGCGACCGTGATACCGGCGCTGCGGCTGAACCGCGCGCACCGGTTGTGACCATCATGGGTCACGTTGACCACGGTAAAACCTCGCTGCTTGACTACATTCGTTCAACGAAAGTGGCCTCTGGCGAAGCGGGTGGCATTACCCAGCATATCGGTGCTTACCACGTTGAAACCGACAACGGGATGATCACCTTCCTGGATACCCCGGGCCACGCCGCGTTTACCTCCATGCGTGCTCGTGGTGCGCAGGCAACGGATATCGTTGTTCTGGTGGTTGCAGCAGACGACGGCGTGATGCCGCAGACCATTGAAGCTATCCAGCACGCGAAAGCGGCGCAGGTGCCTCTGGTGGTTGCCGTGAACAAAATCGATAAGCCTGAAGCCGATCTCGATCGCGTTAAAAACGAACTGTCTCAGTACGGCGTTATGCCGGAAGAGTGGGGCGGCGAAGCGCAGTTCATTCCAGTGTCTGCGAAAGCGGGTACCGGTATTGACGATCTGCTGAACGCTATCCTGCTGCAGGCTGAAGTTCTGGAACTGAAAGCCATTCGTAATGGTATGGCGAGCGGTGCGGTCATTGAATCCTTCCTGGATAAAGGTCGTGGTCCGGTTGCAACGGTTCTGGTACGTGAAGGTACGCTGAACAAGGGTGACATCGTACTGTGCGGTTTCGAATACGGTCGCGTTCGTGCGATGCGTAACGAACTCGGTCAGGAAGTGCTGGAAGCGGGTCCGTCCATTCCGGTGGAAATCCTCGGTCTGTCCGGCGTTCCGGCAGCGGGTGATGAAGTGACCGTTGTGCGTGACGAGAAGAAAGCACGTGAAGTTGCACTGTATCGTCAGGGCAAATTCCGTGAAGTTAAACTGGCTCGTCAGCAGAAATCGAAACTGGAGAACATGTTCGCCAACATGACCGAAGGCGAAGTTCACGAAGTGAACATCGTGCTGAAGGCTGACGTACAGGGTTCTGTAGAAGCAATCTCTGACTCCTTACTGAAACTGTCTACCGACGAAGTGAAAGTAAGAATCATTGGTTCCGGTGTAGGTGGTATTACCGAAACTGACGCGACCCTGGCTGCGGCATCTAATGCTATCCTGGTCGGCTTCAACGTTCGTGCCGATGCTTCTGCCCGTAAAGTGATTGAATCTGAAAGCCTGGATCTGCGTTACTACTCCGTCATCTATAATCTGATCGACGAAGTGAAAGCGGCGATGAGCGGTATGCTGTCTCCGGAACTCAAACAGCAGATCATCGGTCTGGCTGAAGTACGCGACGTGTTCAAATCACCGAAATTTGGTGCAATCGCGGGCTGTATGGTTACCGAAGGTACGATTAAACGTCACAACCCGATCCGTGTCCTGCGTGACAACGTGGTTATCTATGAAGGCGAGCTGGAATCCCTGCGCCGCTTCAAAGATGACGTTAACGAAGTCCGTAACGGTATGGAATGTGGTATCGGCGTGAAGAACTATAACGACGTTCGCGTTGGCGATATGATCGAAGTGTTCGAGATCATCGAGATCCAACGTACCATCGCATAATCTTCGTCAGGCCCGGTGACATTGTTTTTACCGGGTCTACCGTACTGAGAAGATTGTTTTGCGTAGGCCGGGTAAGCGAAGCGCCACCCGGCAATAATTTCAAAAGGGGCTGATAGCCCCTTTTTTGTCTGGAGAGTTTATTATGGCGAAAGAATTTGGTCGCCCGCAGCGCGTGGCGCAGGAGATGCAAAAAGAGATCGCAATCATCCTGCAACGCGAAATCAAAGACCCGCGTCTGGGCATGATGACCACCGTATCCGGCGTCGAAATGTCCCGCGATCTGGCCTATGCCAAAGTGTTTGTGACTTTCCTGAACGACAAAGATGAAGCCGCGATTAAAGCGGGCATCAAAGCGTTGCAGGAAGCGTCTGGTTTCATCCGTTCTCTGCTGGGTAAAGCGATGCGCCTGCGTATCGTGCCGGAGCTGACCTTCTTCTACGATAACTCGCTGGTTGAAGGGATGCGCATGTCCAACCTGGTGACCAGCGTGGTTAAACATGACGATGAGCGTCGTGTGAACCCGGACGATAGCAAGGAGGACTAATGAGTCGTCCTCGTCGTCGTGGTCGCGACATTCATGGCGTACTGCTGCTGGATAAACCGCAGGGTATGTCCAGCAACGATGTGCTGCAAAAGGTAAAGCGGATTTATAACGCCAACCGCGCCGGGCATACCGGCGCGCTCGATCCGCTGGCTACCGGCATGCTGCCGATTTGCCTCGGCGAAGCAACCAAGTTTTCTCAGTACCTGCTTGATTCCGACAAGCGCTATCGCGTTATTGCCCGCCTGGGCCAGCGTACCGATACCTCTGACGCTGACGGTCAGATCGTGCAGGAGCGCCCGGTGACGTTTAGTGCCTCAGAGCTTGATGCCGCGCTGGACACTTTTCGCGGCGATATCCAGCAGGTGCCGTCGATGTACTCGGCGCTGAAATATCAGGGGCGGAAACTGTACGAATATGCGCGTGAAGGTATTGAGGTTCCGCGTGAAGCGCGCCCGATCACCGTTTATGAGCTACAGTTCATTCGTCATGAAGGTAATGAGCTTGAACTGGAAGTGCACTGCTCAAAAGGCACGTACATCCGTACTATCGTTGACGATCTCGGTGAAAAGCTGGGCTGCGGCGCACACGTTATCTTTCTGCGTCGGCTGGCCGTCAGCAAATACCCGGTAGAGCGGATGGTGACGCTTGAGCATCTGCGCCAGCTGGCAGAGCAGGCTGAACAGCAAGCTATTCCGGCGGCCGATCTTCTTGATCCGCTGCTGATGCCAATGGATAGTCCGGCTTCGGACTTTCCTCTGGTCAATATTCCTGCCGTTGTCGCCGGCTATTTTAAGCAGGGGCAACCCGTGCGCGCTTCTGGCGCACCGCTAAAAGGTCTCGTCCGCGTGACGGAAGGTGATGACGCTCAGTTTATCGGGATGGGCGAAATTGATGATGAAGGTCGCGTTGCGCCCCGTCGTCTGGTTGTAGAGTATCCGGCATAATCTCGCTCCGTCTTGCGATAACAAGGCGCTGCGAGTAGAATATTGCCGCTTAATGTCCATTAAATTGTTTAACAAGATAGTGGGCATGACTATGGGGTTGCTGAATTAGAGATCGGCACCCTTTCATTCTTTTAAATCTGGAGTTCTATAATGTCTCTAAGCGTTGAAGCTAAAGCACAAATCGTTTCTGAGTTTGGTCGTGGTACTAACGACAGTGGTTCTACCGAAGTTCAGGTTGCACTGCTGACCGCACAGATCAACCACCTGCAGGGTCACTTTGCAGAGCACAAAAAAGATCACCACAGCCGTCGTGGTCTGCTGCGTATGGTTTCTCAGCGTCGTAAACTGCTCGACTACCTGAAACGTAAAGATGTTGCACGCTACACCGCGCTGATCGAGCGTCTGGGCCTGCGTCGCTAAGTCTTGCGAGTTTCAGAAAAGGGGCCTTCAGGGCCCCTTTTTTCAACCGGAACGCAGCAATTCGCTGGAAACTAATGTATTGTTGCTATGAATGATCTTCCGTCGCAGAGGTTCGCGCGGCTAATGAGAGGCTTCACCCCGTAGAGTGGGTTAGGGTTGTCATTAGTCGCGAGGATGCGCAGAAGATCGGATGTTAACGACAGCATACCGTGGGTGTGCTGCCACTGATTAAGAAAGGATATTATTTTGCTGAATCCGATCGTTCGTAAATTCCAGTACGGTCAACATACCGTTACGCTGGAAACCGGGATGATGGCGCGTCAGGCTACTGCTGCCGTTATGGTAAGCATGGATGACACCGCAGTATTTGTGACCGTAGTAGGGCAGAAAAAAGCCAAAGCGGGCCAGGACTTCTTCCCATTAACTGTTAACTATCAGGAGCGTACCTACGCTGCTGGTCGTATCCCTGGCAGCTTCTTCCGTCGTGAAGGCCGTCCGAGCGAAGGCGAAACCCTGATCGCGCGTCTGATTGACCGCCCGGTTCGTCCGCTGTTCCCGGAAGGTTTCGTCAACGAAGTTCAGGTTATTGCCACCGTCGTTTCCGTTAACCCGCAGGTTAACCCGGATATCGTGGCGATGATCGGCGCTTCCGCCGCGCTGTCTCTGTCCGGCATTCCGTTCAACGGCCCAATCGGCGCTGCACGTGTAGGTTACATCAATGACCAGTACGTACTGAACCCGACTCAGGACGAACTGAAAGAAAGCAAACTGGATCTGGTCGTTGCCGGTACCGAAGCCGCTGTGCTGATGGTTGAATCTGAAGCTGAACTGCTGAGCGAAGATCAGATGCTGGGTGCTGTGGTTTTCGGCCACGAGCAGCAGCAGGTTGTTATTCAGGCGATCAACGATCTGGTGAAAGAAGCGGGTAAACCACGTTGGGACTGGCAGCCGGAAGCGGTAAACGAAGCGCTGAACGCACGTGTAGCCGCCCTGGCAGAATCCCGCCTGAGCGACGCTTACCGTATCACCGACAAACAAGAACGTTATGCGCAGGTTGATACCATCAAATCTGACGCTATCGCCAGCCTGATTGCCGAAGACGACACCCTGGACGCTAACGAACTGGGTGAAATCCTGCACGCCATTGAGAAAAACGTGGTTCGTAGCCGCGTGCTGGCAGGCGAGCCGCGTATTGACGGTCGTGAAAAAGACATGATCCGTGGTCTGGACGTGCGTACTGGCGTACTGCCGCGTACTCACGGCTCCGCGCTGTTTACCCGTGGCGAAACGCAGGCGCTGGTTACCGCGACCCTGGGTACGGCACGTGACGCACAGAACCTCGACGAGCTGATGGGCGAGCGTACTGACAGCTTCCTGTTCCACTACAACTTCCCTCCGTACTCCGTCGGTGAGACCGGTATGGTAGGTTCGCCGAAGCGTCGTGAAATTGGTCACGGTCGCCTGGCGAAACGCGGCGTGCTGGCTGTTATGCCAGAAATGGACAAATTCCCGTACACCGTACGCGTAGTGTCTGAAATCACCGAATCTAACGGTTCTTCTTCCATGGCTTCCGTGTGCGGCGCTTCCCTGGCGCTGATGGACGCAGGCGTGCCGATCAAAGCGGCCGTTGCGGGTATCGCGATGGGTCTGGTGAAAGAAGGCGACAACTTTGTGGTTCTGTCTGACATTCTGGGCGACGAAGATCACCTCGGCGATATGGACTTCAAAGTAGCGGGTTCCCGCGAAGGTATCTCTGCCCTGCAGATGGATATCAAAATTGAAGGTATCACCAAAGAGATCATGCAGGTTGCGCTGAATCAGGCAAAAGGTGCGCGTCTGCACATTCTGGGCGTGATGGAACAGGCGATCAACGCTCCGCGCGGCGATATTTCTCAGTTCGCTCCGCGTATCCATACCATCAAAATCAGCCCGGACAAGATCAAAGATGTTATCGGTAAAGGCGGTTCTGTGATCCGTGCCCTGACCGAAGAAACCGGCACCACCATCGAAATCGAAGATGACGGTACGGTGAAAATCGCGGCGACCGACGGTGAAAAAGCGAAATTTGCTATTCGTCGTATCGAAGAGATCACTGCAGAAATCGAAGTGGGCCGTATCTATAATGGTAAAGTGACCCGCATCGTTGACTTCGGTGCCTTTGTTGCCATCGGTGGCGGTAAAGAAGGTCTGGTCCACATCTCTCAGATCGCTGACAAGCGCGTTGAGAAAGTAACCGACTATCTGCAAATGAATCAGGAAGTCCCGGTGAAAGTTCTGGAAGTTGACCGCCAGGGCCGTATCCGTCTGAGCATCAAAGAAGCAACTGAGCAGTCTCAGCCTGCGAATGCACCGGAAGCTCCGGCTGCTGAACAAGGCGAGTAAGGTTGCCATTGCCCTCTGCTGCGGCAGAGGGCTAATTCATTGGCTGGACGCCTTGTTTGCAACTGGGGAACGGGACGTTCATCCTTTTGTTGTCTTCGGGAGTGGGAAATGAAGCCTTTTTTGCGCTGGTGTTTCGTGGCAACAGCTCTTACGCTTGCTGGATGCAACAGCTCCAACTGGCGTAAAAGTGAAGTCCTCGCAGTACCATTGCAACCGACTTTACAGCAAGAAGTGATTCTGGCACGCATGGAACAAATTCTTGCCAGTCGGGCTTTAACCGATGACGAACGCGCACAGCTTTTATATGAGCGCGGAGTGTTGTATGATAGTCTCGGTCTGAGGGCCTTAGCGCGAAATGATTTTTCACAAGCGCTGGCGATAAGACCGGATATGCCTGAAGTATTCAATTACTTAGGCATATATTTAACGCAGGCGGGCAGTTATGATGCCGCCTATGAAGCGTTTGATTCTGTACTTGAGCTTGATCCAACTTACAATTACGCGTACTTGAATCGCGGTATCGCCCTCTATTACGGCGGTCGCGACAAGTTAGCGCAAGATGATCTGCTGGCGTTTTATCAAGACGATCCCAATGATCCTTTCCGCAGCCTGTGGCTTTATCTCGTTGAGCAGAAGCTTGATGAGAAGCGGGCGAAAGAAGCGTTGAAACAGCGCTTCGAGAAATCGGATAAGGAACAGTGGGGATGGAACATTGTCGAGTTCTACCTGGGCGACATTAGCGAATCCACGTTAATGGGACGGCTCAAGGCGGACGCAACGGATAACACCTCGCTCGCTGAGCATCTCAGTGAAACCAACTTCTATTTAGGTAAGTATTACCTAAGTCTTGGGGACAAGGACAGCGCTACGGCACTGTTCAAACTGGCGGTGGCTAACAACGTTCATAACTTTGTTGAGCACCGATACGCATTGTTGGAATTATCGCTCCTGGGCCAGGAGCAAGATGACCTGGCAGAATCGGACCAGCAATAGCTGACGAACATACATTAGCCCGAGTTTTTTGATTGCCATCACCTTTGCGGGTGAGGGCGTTGTTGTTCGTTAATACACCTACTTTGAGCCGGTTCACACTTTTCAATGAAAATTGCAGATCAATTTCATGATGAGTTATGTAGACTGGCCGCCATTAATATCGAGGCACTTGTACTACATGGCTGAATTCGAAACCACTTTTGCAGATCTGGGCCTGAAGGCTCCTATCCTTGAAGCCCTTAACGATCTGGGTTACGAAAAACCATCTCCGATCCAGGCAGAGTGTATTCCTCACCTGCTGGGCGGCCGTGACGTTCTGGGTATGGCCCAGACCGGTAGCGGTAAAACCGCAGCGTTCTCTTTACCGCTGCTCAACAATCTTGATTCCGATCTGAAAGCACCTCAGATTCTGGTGCTGGCACCGACCCGCGAACTGGCGGTTCAGGTTGCTGAAGCAATGACGGATTTCTCTAAACACATGCACGGCGTGAACGTGGTAGCCCTTTACGGCGGCCAGCGTTATGACGTGCAGCTGCGCGCCCTGCGTCAGGGGCCACAGATCGTCGTCGGTACGCCGGGTCGTCTGCTGGACCACCTGAAACGCGGTACGCTGAACCTGTCCAACCTGAGTGGACTGGTACTGGACGAAGCTGATGAAATGCTGCGTATGGGCTTCATCGAAGACGTTGAAACCATCATGGCGCAGATCCCGGCTGACCATCAGACCGCGCTGTTCTCCGCGACCATGCCGGAAGCGATTCGTCGCATTACCCGCCGCTTTATGAACGAGCCGCAGGAAGTGCGCATTCAGTCCAGCGTCACAACTCGCCCGGACATCAGCCAGAGCTACTGGACGGTGTACGGCATGCGTAAAAACGAAGCGCTGGTACGTTTCCTGGAAGCGGAAGATTTTGATGCGGCGATTATCTTCGTTCGTACCAAAAACGCGACCCTGGAAGTGGCTGAAGCGCTGGAGCGTAGCGGCTATAACAGCGCCGCGCTGAACGGTGACATGAACCAGGCGCTGCGTGAGCAGACGCTGGAGCGTCTGAAAGACGGTCGTCTGGATATCCTGATTGCTACCGACGTTGCGGCCCGTGGCCTGGACGTTGAGCGTATCAGCCTGGTCGTTAACTACGACATCCCGATGGACTCCGAGTCTTACGTTCACCGTATCGGCCGTACCGGTCGTGCGGGTCGTGCTGGCCGCGCGCTGCTGTTCGTTGAGAACCGCGAGCGTCGTCTGCTGCGCAACATTGAACGCACGATGAAGCTGACCATTCCGGAAGTGGAACTGCCGAACGCAGAACTGCTGGGCAAACGCCGTCTGGAAAAATTCGCCGCAAAAGTTCAGCAGCAGCTGGAAAGCAGCGATCTGGATCTGTACCGTGGCCTGCTGGCGAAAATCCAGCCGACTGCAGAAGGCGAAGAGCTGGACATCGAAACGCTGGCGGCTGCGCTGCTGAAGATGGCGCAGGGCGAACGTTCTCTGATCGTACCGCCGGATGCACCGATGCGTCCGCGTCGTGAATTCCGTGACCGTGACGACCGTGCCCCACGTGGCGATCGTAACGACCGTGGTCCGCGTGGCGACCGTCCGGAGCGCGGTGGTGAAGACCGTCCGCGTCGCGAACGTCGTGACGTTGGCGATATGCAGCTTTACCGCATTGAAGTGGGCCGTGATGATGGCGTTGAAGTTCGTCATATCGTTGGCGCAATTGCTAACGAAGGCGATATCAGCAGCCGTTATATCGGTAACATCAAGCTGTTTGCATCTCACTCCACCATCGAACTGCCGAAAGGCATGCCGGGTGAAGTGCTGCAACACTTTACGCGTACCCGCATCCTGAACAAGCCGATGAACATGCAGCTGCTGGGCGATGCTCAGCCGCATACCGGTGGCGAACGTCGTGGCGGTGGCCGTGGTTTTGGCGGCGAGCGTCGTGAAGGTGGCCGTAGCTTCGGTGGCGAGCGTCGCGAAGGCGGTGCCCGTCCGGAAGGCCGTCGTTTTAGCGGCGAGCGTCGTGAAGGTCAGGGTCGCGCGCCGCGCCGTGATGATTCAGCCCCGCGTCGTGATGACTCTTCCAGCCGTCGTCGTTTCGGTGGCGATGCGTAATTCACGCTGATAACGTAAAGTAATATGTACAGCCCCGGTGTTAACTACCGGGGCTTTTTTTATTCCATTTGTACTCGTGTACTGGTACAGTGCAACACGCTTCACCAGGAGAAGTGATTTTTACCGGAGAAAAAACCAGATGGCTACGCTTACGACCACACAAACTTCACCCTCGCTACTTAGCGGCGTGGTGATCATCGGCGGCACAATTATTGGTGCAGGCATGTTCTCTTTGCCGGTGGTGATGTCCGGCGCGTGGTTCTTTTGGTCGTTAGCGGCGCTGGTCTTTACCTGGTTTTGTATGCTGCATTCGGGCCTGATGATCCTTGAAGCGAACCTGAATTACCGTATTGGTTCCAGCTTCGATACCATTACCAAAGATTTACTCGGCAGGGGCTGGAACGTGGTGAACGGCGTTTCCATCGCCTTCGTGCTGTACATTCTGACCTACGCCTATATTTCCGCCAGCGGCTCGATTCTGCATCATACCTTCGCGGAGATGTCTCTGAACGTGCCGGCGCGCGCGGCGGGCTTTGCCTTCGCCCTGCTGGTGGCGTTTGTGGTATGGCTGAGCACAAAAGCGGTCAGCCGGATGACGGCGATTGTACTGGGAGCGAAGGTGATTACGTTCTTCCTCACCTTTGGCAGCCTGCTGGGCCATGTCACGCCGACCACGCTGTTTAACGTTACTGAAAGTCATGCCTCCTATACGCCGTATCTGCTGATGACGCTGCCGTTTTGTCTGGCCTCCTTTGGCTATCATGGCAACGTACCGAGCCTGATGAAATACTACGGCAAGGATCCGCGCACTATCGCCAAATGCCTGATTTACGGTACGCTGCTGGCGCTGGCGCTTTACGCCGTCTGGCTGCTGGGGACGATGGGCAATATCCCGCGTGCGGAATTTATCGGCATTGCGCAGAAGGGCGGCAACATTGATGTCCTGGTGCAGTCGCTGAGCGGCGTGTTGAACAGCCGCAGCCTGGATCTGCTGCTGGTGATTTTTTCCAACTTTGCCGTCGCCAGTTCCTTCCTCGGCGTAACCCTGGGACTGTTTGACTATCTGGCAGATCTGTTTGGCTTTGACGACTCGGCCAGCGGACGCTTTAAAACCGCGCTGCTGACGTTTATCCCGCCGGTGATTGGCGGCCTGCTGTGGCCGAACGGTTTCCTGTACGCCATCGGCTATGCCGGACTGGCGGCAACCATCTGGGCGGCGATCGTCCCGGCGCTGCTGGCGCGCGCCTCGCGTAAACGCTTTGGTAGCCCCAAATTTCGCGTCTGGGGCGGCAAGCCGATGATTGCATTGATTCTGGTGTTTGGCGTCGGCAATGCGCTGGTGCATATTCTGTCGAGCTTTAATTTACTGCCGGTTTACCAGTAAGTTAGATAGTGCATTCATCGTGTCAGTCTTCTGGTGGCATTAAGGTTCTTATCAGCAATAGTAAAAGGCGTGGTTGCTTAATTTAGGTCCAGAAATGGACTCCAGCCTGGAGAGTTTCAAAGAGACAGTGTCAGGGATACAACGTAAAGTACTGGCCGAACATTTAGCGATGGCGGTAACGAAAAGATGGGACGCAGCGGCTTACTCTGGTTGGTACTCTGTGCCGCAATCATTGCGGCAGGCGTTCACTTTTTCTGGCCAGCCTCGCAGGATGAAGCTGTTTTCCTGCCGGAGGAAAAGCCCGCTCCGGTGACGCCGCTACCGCCGAAAGAAATTCATCCTGGCGACCGTCTTTTTATCAGGATTTTGAAAGCAGAAGATAAACTGGAGCTATGGTCGAGTACCGCAAATAAGTCCTACCAGTTGTATAAAACCTGGACGATTTGCGCCTGGTCTGGCGGGCTGGGGCCTAAACGGAAGGAAGGTGACGGCAAAAGCCCGGAAGGATTTTACGCCACCAACAAAGGTTTACTGAACCCGCGTAGCCGCTAGCATCTGGCCTTTAATATCGGCTATCCCAATGCCTTCGATCGGGCCAACGGCTACACCGGGAGTTTTATTATGGTGCAC
Organism: Superficieibacter sp. HKU1; assembly: GCF_029319185.1. Lineage (NCBI taxonomy): Bacteria > Pseudomonadati > Pseudomonadota > Gammaproteobacteria > Enterobacterales > Enterobacteriaceae > Superficieibacter > Superficieibacter sp. HKU1. The sequence continues at coordinate 4,195,945 of NZ_CP119754.1, read as the reverse complement.
GGCAACTGCGTGTCCGCTGGCTGCTATGCGATGACCGACGCAGGTATTGAGGAAATATACGCCCTGGTGGCGCAGGCGCTAAATAGCGGACAACAAAGCGTGCCGGTACATATTTTTCCGTTCGCCATGAGCGATGAAAATATGCGGCGGGCGGCGAAATGGCCGGACTACACCTTCTGGCGCTCCCTGAAGCCTGGCTATGATTACTTCGAAAAAAATCACCGGCTTCCGATAATCACTGTCGAAAACCGGCAATACCATATTAATTAAATAATTCTTCCTTCACTTCCATCGCCAGATCGAACGAATGCAGGCGCGCCTGATGATCGAAAATCTGGCCGTTGACCATAATCTCGTCCGCGTCGGTTTCGCGCAGGATGGATTGCAGACCGTGACGGACCTTCGCTTTATCACCCACCAGCGACATACTCAGCGCCTGCTGCACGCCGTATTGCTCGGACGGCGACCAGAAGGTGTCCATGTTCTCAATCGGCGGCGGAAGCTGGCCGGTTTCTCCGCGGCGCAGTTTAACGAACGCCTGCTGCATTGAGGTAAACAGGAATTCGGCGTCGCGATTGCTGTCGGCGGTGACAATATTAATGCACACCATCGCGTACGGTTTCTCCAGTCGCGCGGAAGGCTTGAAGTTGGTGCGATAGAGATGCAGAGCCTGGAACAGCATATCCGGCGCAAAGTGCGAGGCAAAGGCGAAGGGCAGGCCGAGCTGGGCAGCAAGCTGGGCGCTGTACAGGCTGGAGCCTAACAGCCATACCGGAATTTTCTCGCCGTAGCCCGGAACCGGACGCACCTGCGGGTGAGGATCGCGGGCATCAAACCACTCTACCAGCTCGTTAACATCGCGCGGGAAGTTATCAATATCGCCGCTCATATGGCGGCGCAGGGCGCGCATGGTCGGTTGATCGCTACCCGGTGCGCGGCCAAGTCCTAAATCAATACGTCCCGGATAGAGCGTATTCAGCGTGCCGAACTGTTCGGCGATCACCAGCGGCGAGTGATTTGGCAGCATCACGCCGCCGGAGCCAAGGTGTAATGTCGTGGTATTGGCCGCCAGATAGCCAATCAATACCGAGGTCGCCGCGCTGGCAATCCCGGTCATATTGTGGTGTTCCGCCAGCCAGTAGCGATGATAGCCACGCTTTTCCGCCAGCTGTGCCAGCGCCAGTGAATGCGAGAAGGCTTCTCTGGCTGAGGAGCCTTGCGGGATCGGTGCGAGATCCAGCACCGAAAAAGGGATCTGTTTATCAGTCATAACGGCTCACTTTGTTACCGGTTAATCTTTTAATACTGCATTAAGATCTGATTATAGTTGTTAACAAAGTGAGCTTTTTTACGCGTGCAGCTCCAGGCCAGCCAGCCGTTTCCAGTAGCCATTGCAATCGCTGTGTGCGGCAAGCGCAAGCGGTGCCTCACCCGTTTCATTGGCCCGGAAGGCGTCCAGCATGGCAAACGTCTCCGTGCCCAGCGGTGACAGGCGGACCATATCCACCAGACCCTTCATCGACGTCAGTTCATTGCCGAGGTTATACACATAGCCGCTCATGGTCTGAATGCCGTTGAGCACGAAGACCTGCTGATTTTCCTGCGACAGCACGCTGCGCCCGTTAGGGTACTTAATGCAGCAGGTTTCACACTCATCTTTCGGGCGATCTTCCGAACGTGCGGTGAAACAGCGCGCGGAATACGCCAGCGGCAGATGACCATAGCTAAGGACTTCAACTTCAAACTGCTGGCGAATGCCCAGCTCGTCGCACTGGGTAAGCAGATTTATCAGCCAGTCGCGGGAGAGTTCCACCGGCATACACCAGCGCACCATGCCCTGCTTCAGTAACAGGTTCAGCGTTACCGCGTTATAGCAATTGAGCGCGTGCCCGGCGACAAACGGTAGCTTACGTTCGGCGCACAAATTCACCACGCCCAGGTCGCTGGCTTCCAGCAAAAAATCGCCGTTGTCGACGTAACGCTTCAGCTCGCCCAGTTCTGACGACGCCTGCACCAGCGCCAGTGTCGAAAGCACCACCTGCTTACCGCTGCCTGCCAGTGATTTTGCCATCTCCAGCCAGTCGCCGACTTTAGTGGCCCGGCGTTTGCTGCATACCGCTTCACCGAGGTAGATGGTATCGGCGCTGCTGCGGGCGGCCTGCTGGTAAAAATCTTCCAGCGTCTCTTTTGACCAGTAATAGAGGACCGGTCCGAGTGAGTATTTCATATGATTTCCTACTGCCATTTGCGGTGATACGCGCCGAGGGTAGTCTGCGTACCTTCAGACATCGCGCCCAGCGTCTCCATCCATACCTGCTGCGGGGCATAATCCTGCGGCGAGGCTATGCAGCGATCGATAGCCTGCCGCCAGACTTTCGTCACCTGGCTGACGTAAGCCGGGCTGCGCTGGCGTCCTTCGATTTTTACCGAGGCAATATTGGCGGCCAGCAATTCCGGCAGCAGTTCCAGCGTGTTAAGGCTGGTTGGTTCCTCCAGGGCGTGATAGCGCTCACCGTCGACCAGATAACGGCCTTTACACAACGTGGGATAGCCTGCGTTTTCGCCGTCCTGGTAACGGTCGATTAGCACTTCATTCAGGCGTGACTCCAGCCCCTGCGGCGTTTGCTGCCAGCGGACAAAGCGTGCGGGAGAGCATGCCCCGACCGTATTCGGCGACTCGCCGGTTAAATAAGAGGAGAGGTAGCAGCGACCTTCTGCCATGATGCACAAGCTGCCGAAGGCAAACACTTCCAGCGGAACCGGCGTTACGCGGGCAAGCTGCTTCACCTGATGAATAGAAAGTACGCGCGGCAGCACCACGCGCGCCACGTCAAAATGGCGGTGATAGAAACGGATTGCCTCTTCATTGGTGGCCGATGCCTGGACTGAGACGTGGCGCTCAATATGCGGATAGCGTTCAGCGGCATACTCAAGCATCGCCAGATCGGCGAGGATCAGCGCGTCAGCTCCTAGCTGGGCCGCCATATCCACCGCACGTTGCCAGCGGGCATAGCCGTCCGGGTGAGCAAAAGTGTTAATAGCGATGTGCAACTTGCGGCGATGCTGATGTACGAAGCTTACGGCTTCCTGTAATTTTTTTTCAGTAAAGTTAAGTCCGGCAAAGTGGCGGGCATTGGTATCATCTTTTAGCCCGATATAGACCGCGTCAGCGCCGTTTTCGATAGCCGCCTTAAGCGCCGGGAGATTACCGGCAGGACAGAGGAGCTCCATAAAATTTCCTGAACGTTGCACCCCTTGCGGGTCGCAAATTGTTAACGAACTGGAATTTTAGTTAACCTGACCGCGACAATTTTTGATTTGAGGCAGTTAATCGCGTATTGATGATGCCAATAATAACGTCTTCATAACGTAATTGTTGATTTACGCCGCCATGTCGTTTATCTGATATGGCAGAATGATGGAATTATTAAATTGAGGGAGTAAAGCTCGTGTTGGATAAACTGCGTTCACGCCTGGTTCACCTTGGCCCGTCTTTGATGAGTGTGCCAGTGAAACTGACGCCCTTTGCCCTTAAGCGTCAGGTGCTGGAACAGGTGCTACGCTGGCAATTTCACCAGGCGCTGGCGGATGGGGAGCTGGAGTTCCTTGAGGGCCGCTGGCTGAGTATTCAGGTGCGCGATATCGGCCTCAGATGGTACACCTCCGTTGACCACGGGCGTCTGATTGTCAGTGAAACGGCTGACGCCGATGTCAGCTTTAGTGCCGATGCCAGCGATTTGCTGATGATCGTCGCGCGTCGTCAGGATCCCGATACGCTTTTCTTCCAGCGCCGTCTGGTTATTGAAGGCGACACCGAGCTGGGACTGTATGTGAAGAACCTGATGGACGCCATCGAACTGGAGCAGATGCCAAAAGCATTGCGCACGATGCTGCTGCAACTGGCGGACTTTGTCGAGGCGGGGCTGAAAACACCGTCAGAAATCCCAAACAGATCGGTAGGTGAACCATGCTGATTCGCGTTGAAATTCCCATTGATGCGCCAGGTATCGATGCCCTGTTACGTCGTGCTTTTGCACGCGATGCTGAAGCCCGGCTGATCCACGATTTACGTGAAGACGGTCTTCTCACCCTGGGCCTGGTCGCCACCGATGACGAAGGGCAGGTGGTTGGCTATGTGGCGTTCAGTCCGGTTGATGTTGAAGGTGAAGATTTGCAGTGGGTAGGGCTGGCACCGTTGGCCGTTGATGAAAGCTACCGTGGCCAGGGGCTGGCGCGTCAGCTGGTGTATGAGGGGCTCGATTCCCTGAATGAATTTGGCTACGCCGCCGTGGTGACGCTGGGCGATCCGGCCTTTTACGGTCGTCTGGGGTTTGAATCCGCGTCGCAGTACGATTTACGCTGCCGCTGGCCTGACAGTGAGAGTGCATTTCAGGTGCATCGCCTGGCCGACAATGCGCTGGTGAATGTGCACGGAAAGGTAGAATACCACGACCACTTTAATCGTCTGTAATCAGGCTGTTTAACAAAATTTCTCCGGCGACGAGGCGTTCTTTCTGGCGCTTCGTAAGCTGCTTTATCCGGTATTCCAGGCGCAATGCAAGTGAGCGTTCACCAACCTCTTCAGAGAAAGCCAGCATAAGCTCACCTTTCCCCCGTAAGGCTTTAGCCCCTTTTCCTGTTTGATGCTGCGTAAAACGACGCGCGACATCGGTAGTGATGCCGGTGTAAAGCGCATTATTTTCCGTTCGGATAAGATAGAGATACCAGCACACGGTTTATAGTCAGTATGATAAGGTGAGCGCACCATAACATAATGGAGAGCCCGCATGGAAACGCTTGCTACGATGAGTCGCTGGATTGCTAAACAGCATGTTATCACCTGGTGTGTCGCGCGCGATGGCGAGCTGTGGTGCGCAAACGCCTTCTATATATACGATCCGCAGAACGTCGCGTTTTATCTGCTCAGCGAAGATAATACTCGTCATGCACAGATGACCGGGTCAGGCGCTCCCGTTGCCGGTACGATAAATGGACAGCCGAAAACCGTAGCGCTGATCCGCGGAGTGCAGTTTAAAGGTGCGATTCGGCGTCTGGAAGGAAAGGAAAGCGAGGCAATGCGCGCGCGCTATAACCATCGCTTTCCGGTGGCCAGAGTGGTATCCGCGCCGGTCTGGGAGATCCGGCCTGACGAGCTTAAATTTACGGATAACACGCTGGGCTTTGGTAAAAAACTCTACTGGCTACGCGATTCAGGCACCGAGTAGGCGCAGCGATTCGCGGTTGAAAGCAGGCAAGTCATCCGGCGTGCGGCTGGTGACCAGCTGGTCTTTATCCACAACCACTTCCTGATCAAAAAACTCAGCGCCAGCGTTTTTCACGTCAATCACTATCGGTTTAACCGCAGTCAGTTTACGACCACGCACAACTTCCGCACTAATCAGCAGTTGTGGACCGTGACAAATGGCGAACACCGGTTTGCCGCTGTTGACGAACTCGCGGGTAAAGGTGACAAAGCGGTCATCGCCGCGCAGAGAATCCGGTGAGTGCCCACCGGGTAGCAGCAACGCATCAAACTCTTCCGGGCTGACGTCATCAATGCTCTTGTCGATTTTCACATTGGCTTCGCCCTGCTTACCTTTTACGGTTTTACCGGCCTCTTTCTCAATAGTAATGACCTCATGCCCGGCCTTTTTGTAGGCCTCTGCCGGAGAGGTAAATTCTGAATCTTCAAACTCGTCGGTGATCAAGACCGCTATTTTCTTGCCCATACTTCCTCCGTTGTCTGGCTTCAGATCATTTCTCTAAAAATGGTAAATACTTACCGTAGACAGTTAAGTGTGGTGCAGACCCGCGAGATTGCAACACGGACAAATCCGCATATCGGAAGGAGGGCGTAATGAGTCAGGTTTTACTCACCGGCGCGACCGGGCTGGTCGGCGATCATCTGCTGCGAATGTTACTCCAGGAACCACGCATTGACGGCATCGCCGCGCCGACGCGACGCCCGCTGAAGGATATTTCCGGCGTCTTTAACCCTGTCGATCCGCAGTTGACCGATGCGCTGGCGCAGGTGACGACGCCGGTGGATATCGTCTTCTGCTGCCTCGGAACCACCCGGCGGGAAGCGGGCTCGAAAGAGGCTTTTATTCATGCCGATTATACGCTGGTGGTGGATACCGCACTGACGGGGCAACGCCTGGGCGCAACACATATGCTGGTAGTCAGCGCAATGGGAGCCAGTGCCAGCTCACCGTTTTTTTATAATCGGGTTAAGGGCAAGATGGAAGAAGCGCTGATGGCCCAGCACTGGCCGCGCCTGACCATCGCCCGTCCCTCTATGCTGCTGGGCGATCGTGAAAAGCACCGGGTGAATGAATCGCTGCTGGCACCGCTCTTTAAACTGCTGCCGGGTAACCTGAAATCGATCGGCGCCCGGGATGTGGCACGGGCTTTACTTGCCACTGCGCTGGCAGAAAAGGGGGAGCCGGTGACGATTCTTTCTTCATCTGCATTACGAGAAATTGCGGCGCGTAATAACGATTAATAATTTCCATAAATATTTCGACCAGCGTACTATGCCACGGCTTATCTAAAACCATAAATTTTTCCGGGGAATGTTATGACTGGTCAGTCTTCATCTCAATCGGCTCTGTCACGTCAGTGGTGGAAGCCTGCACTTTTTTTTCTCGTTGTTATTGTCGGCCTCTGGTATGTGAAATGGCAGCCTTATTACGGTAAAGCATTCACTGCCGCCGAAACTCACAGTATTGGTAAATCTATCCTTGCTCAGGCCGATGCCAGCCCGCTTCAGGCGGCGTGGGATTATGCGCTGGTCTATTTTCTCGCAGTATGGAAAGCCGCCGTACTCGGTGTGATCCTCGGATCGCTGGTACAGGTGTTGATCCCACGTAACTGGCTGCTGCGCACGCTGGGTCAGCCTCGTTTTCAGGGGACGCTGCTGGGGACGATCTTTTCGCTGCCTGGCATGATGTGCTCCTGCTGCGCGGCACCGGTAACGGTCGGGCTGCGCCGCCAGCAGGTGTCGATGGGCGGCGCACTGGCATTCTGGATGGGTAATCCGCTGTTGAACCCGGCCACGCTGGTGTTTATGGGGTTTGTGCTCGGCTGGCCGTTCGCGCTGGTGCGTCTGGTTGCCGGACTGGCAATAGTGCTGATTGTCGCCACGCTGGTGCAGCGTCTGGTGAAAGATACGGCGCAAACCACCACGGTCACCCTCCCGGATGCCACGGTAGAAGGAAGCTTCTTTTCCCGCTGGGGACGGGCGCTATGGACGCTGTTCTGGAATACCATCCCGGTTTATATTCTGGCGGTGCTGGTACTGGGTGCGGCCCGCGTCTGGCTTTTTCCACATGCCGATGGCGTGGTGGGGAACACTTTCTTCTGGGTTGCGGCGATGGCAATAGCGGGCTGCCTGTTTGTGATCCCGACAGCCGCTGAAATCCCGATTGTACAAACCATGATGCTGGCCGGTATGGGCACCGCACCCGCGCTGGCGCTGCTGATGACGCTGCCTGCCGTCAGCCTGCCATCGCTGGTGATGCTGCGTAAAGCGTTTCCGGCGAAGGCGCTGTGGCTCACCGGAGGGCTGGTGGCCGTGGGCGGTATGATGGTTGGTGGGCTGGCGCTGTTGTAGGCCCGGCAAGCGAGGCGCCACCGGGCATGAGAGGTACGGCCTCACGACGAGGCCGTCATGCAATGCACTATTACTTAATAAACGTAAACGCGGTTGTGACGTGTTTCACGCCGCTAACCCGGCTGGCCATATCCGCTGCGGCTTTCGCTTCGGTATCCGTCACCAGCCCCATCAGGAAGACTTCGCCATTTTCGGTCGTTACCTTCACGTTAGAGGATTTCACCTGATCGCTTGCCAGCAGCTGTGAGCGGACCTTAGTGGTGATCCACGTATCGTTAGACGCGACCCCTAAACCAATCGGGCTGCCCTGACGGATCTCGTTAAACACTTCCGTTGCGCCATCCACGCCCATGGCGATCTGTTTCGCACGTGAGGAGAGGTCGCTATTTGGTGCCTGACCAACCAGCAGAACCTTGCCCTGATACGCCGTAACGTTAATGCGCGCCTCTTTTTTGATTTGCGCGTCTTTAGCCAGCGCGCTGTTGACGCGGAGTTCCAGCGTTCCATCGTCTACCTGAGTGCCCACGGTGCGAGGATCGGTCGCCGCTTTGGTTCCCACTGCGGCCGTGCCGACAACCGCCGCCGCTACGCAACCCTGCAAAAGCAGCGCGGAAATAAGGACTGCGAGGGGCGAAAATGCCTTCATGTGTACTCCTTAATCGTCCTGGTGAGGAAATAGCGTATTATCAATCAGATCGCATAAACAGTTGACCGTTAACATGTGCATCTCATGAATGCGCGCGCTGCGATGGGAAGGGATGCGAATTTCGACATCCTGCGGTCCCAGCAGTCCGGCCAGCTCGCCGCCGTCGTAGCCGGTCAGGGCAACGATAGTCATATCGCGCGTGACCGCCGCTTCCACCGCTTTCACAATATCGCGGCTATTGCCGCGCGTTGAAATAGCCAGCAACACATCTCCGGCATGGCCCAACGCCCGAACCTGCTTGGCGTAGATCTCATCATGCAAGCGATCGTTAGCAATCGCGGTTAAGACCACGTTATCGGTATTTAGTGCCATTGCGGGTAAACCCGGACGTTCTGTCTCAAAACGGTTGATCATGCTGGCAGCAAAATGCTGTGCGTTGGCGGCGGAGGTGCCATTACCACAGCAGAGAATTTTGTTGCCGTTAAGCAGCGACTGCACCAGCGTCATGGCCGCGCGGGAAATGGCATCAGGCAGCGCTTCCGCCGCGGCAATCTGAGTTTGAATGCTTTCAGTGAAGCACACTTTAATTCGTTCGAGCACAGTATCCCTTAACTATCAGGTTTATTCGCCAAAGGCGTTCTGGAGCCATTCAATGTGGCTGCCGTCGCAGGCTACCACATCGAACCGGCAATCCACAGTATCAAAACTCCCATTCTGATGGGCGAGCCACCAGCGGGCAGTCTGTAATAATTTGTGTTGCTTGCTTCTGCTGACGGTGGCAGCCGCACCACCGTAAAAGGCGCTGCGGCGATAACGGACTTCGATAAAGACCGTTACCGTCCCGTCACGCATGATCAAATCAATCTCACCGCCGCGCATCCTTACGTTGGCGGCGATAAAACGCAGTCCTTTGCCTTCAAGCCAGCGGCGCGCTTTCTGCTCCCACGCGTCGCCGATTTGTTTACGGGTTAGTTCGCCGGAACAATCTGTCCCTGTTGGTATTTGAGCCATGATAACTTCCTGTTAATCACACAATCGCTGCTGGCAGTCAGATCGCCGGTGTTGCCGCTCAGTTCAAAACCCTGAACCTGACGCATCTGTGAGAAATGATTCGCCAGCGACCAGGCGTCTGCGCCCATGGCATACAGGCGCGCCAGCGAGTAATCATTATGCACCGCCGCCAGCGCCTGTCGCATCAATTCCGGATTACTGCCCGCCAGCATCGGGATTTCACTGTATTGCAGACCTTCCATTTCCAGACGGAAATCCGCGCCAGCTGTACCCTGTGCGCTGCGTGAACTGGCGTACAGCGTGACGCCGCTCTGGCTGCCGTTGCGCATGGCGATCATCGGTTTAATGAAGCCAATTTCTTCCGGCGTTGCCAGAATGTACGCTGCATCAACACGGCCGCCGGAGATTTCGGCGTCCGTTGGCGGTGCCGGGATAGTCAATCCGGCAACCGTCACGCTCTGCTGCGGTTGACTGGCGCTTACCGGGCTACCGGTTAAGGCAATGCCGGAACCGCCGTTAATACCTGCACGCAGCTCGGATGCAGAGCCAAATTTTTGCTCCAGTACCGTGCCGCCGCTTTGTTTTTGCCATTCATCAGCAAACGCATTCGCCACCCGATCGCCCAGCCCGCTGCGCGGGATCAGCACCAGAGGCATCTGTTTGCCCTGCTGGTGGATAAAGCGTGCGGCATCGCGAGCCTCGTCTTCCGGGGAGAGGGCGAAGTAGCAGATATTAGGACGATTTTCTACCGCTTCCGGCTGGTTAAGCGCCAGCACATTCAGAGCAGTATTGCTCTTTACCAGTTCATCAACGTTGTTCTTCAGGAGCGGACCCACCACGATGCTGGCGCCATCCTGCTGGACCTGCGCCAGAATCTGACTTAATGGCTGAGAAGTGGTGTCGTAGATTTTCAGTTCGGCAGAGGGATTAGCCGATGTGGCGGCAGCGGCAGGTGTTTGTGGTGCCGGAGCCTGCTGGGTGGCTGCCGGCGTTTCGGCAGGCGTCACGCTTTGCGTCGCCGGAGCCTGAACCGGTGCTGCGGCCTCGTTGCCCGGTGCCTGTACCGGCATCGCGGCTTCATTCCCCGGTGCTTGTACCGGTGCCTGTTGCGCGGTGGTCAGATCGTTAACTTCCGCCTGGGACGGGCTGATAACGCCGTTATCCGTTGATGCTGCCTGCGCCATCTGCTGCGGCACTGCGCTTCCGTCAACCTGAGTCGCGCCGTTTTTCGCGGCTTCAAACCCTTGCTGGATAGTGCGGCCATAAATCGCCGCCTGACCGTTTAATGGCAGCAGCAGAGCAATCCGGTTGGTGGACGCGGGTTTAAAATTCTGCACATTCATCAGCTGCGAAGGCAGCATTTTCGCCCCCGGATTTTGCGGGTAGCGTTTCTGCCAGTCGGCAATGCCGGCTTTCATCATGTCCGGGTCATTGCGGTTATCAAACCAGACGCGCTGTAAATCCAGCCAGCCCTGCAACACGTTTTCATTAGCATTGATCACCAGTGCCTGCGCCTGTTCCGGCGTCATGGCGGAGAGCGCCTGCCAGGTAGCGTCAATATTGGCCTGTTTCTCTTTCGCTGCCAGCAGCGGCTCCTGAGCAATCAGCGAACGCAGCAGTTCCAGCGAAGGTCGTCCCTGAAGGCTGGTGATAGCGGCCTGCCAGAAGCGGATCTGTTGATTTTTGTCTAAATCCGCCGGATTTATTTTCCCCATCAGCGCCTGCGCGCCGGGGTAATCCTGCTGCGCTACCTTCAGTTCTGCTGTCAGTAACGCCTGCTCACGACGCTGAGCATCGCTTAATTTTGGCGGTAACTGATTGAGCAGTTCCATTGCCTGCTGACTCTTAACTTCCTTCAGCAGGGCACGAATGGCGAGTAATTGCCAGTTGGTCTTGCTATCATCTGAGCTTTGCTGCATCTGATGCAGGTAATAGCCGGAATCAGCCTGCGCCGTCCCCTCAAGGTGGGCCGTGCTCTGATCGGGCGTTTGAATGCCACAACCAGCGAAAATCAAGGCTGCCAGAATGATTGGCAGGCCGCGTGCGGCTTTCGAACGAAGAAGCGTTGACAGTACCATACTGTATCCAGTGATATTTTTATTCGATGCTCAATATTAAATCGGCAATACGGACTAAACAATGAAACAACACCAATCGGCGGATAATTCTCACGGTCAGCTCTACATTGTACCGACTCCCATCGGTAATTTAGCTGATATCACACAACGTGCGCTCGCCGTATTGCAGGATGTTGACCTGATTGCGGCGGAAGACACACGCCATACCGGCTTGCTGCTTCAGCATTTTGCCATTAACGCCCGGTTGTTTGCACTGCACGATCATAACGAACAGCAAAAAGCCGAAACGCTGGTGGCGAAGCTGAAAGAAGGGCAGAACATCGCGCTGGTATCGGATGCCGGTACGCCGCTGATTAACGACCCGGGCTACCACCTGGTGCGCTCCTGTCGTGACGCGGGCATTCGCGTTGTCCCGCTACCCGGTCCGTGTGCTGCCATCGCCGCGTTGAGCGCGGCGGGGCTGCCGTCCGATCGCTTCTGCTACGAAGGGTTTCTGCCCGCTAAATCAAAAGGCCGTCGCGATGCGCTGAAAGCCATCGAGGAAGAGCCACGCACGCTGATTTTTTACGAGTCCACCCATCGCCTGCTGGAAAGCCTGGAAGATATCTTGACCGTGCTGGGCGAATCCCGCTACGTGGTGCTGGCGCGCGAGCTGACCAAAACCTGGGAGTCCATTTACGGCGCGCCGGTTGGCGAACTGCTGGCGTGGGTGAAAGAGGATGAAAACCGCCGCAAGGGCGAGATGGTGCTGATTGTCGAAGGCCATAAAGCGCAGGAAGATGACCTGCCCGCCGATGCCCTGCGCACGCTGGCGCTGCTACAGGCCGAGCTGCCGCTGAAGAAAGCGGCAGCGCTGGCCGCCGAAATTCACGGCGTAAAGAAAAATGCGCTGTATAAGTATGCGCTGGAGCAGCAGGGAGAATGATGGCTGTGTATCAGATAAGTGCAGCGTAATCCGCTATGAAAGTTTGTCAGCAATCCCCTGGCCGGGCATCACTGCCCGGCCAGGGGATTCAGACCACTTTCAGTTCAACATGGGTTTGTTCCAGCGCCTGACGATCTTCCGCGCTGATGCTCTCATCGGTGATCACACAGTCAATTTTTTTCATCGGTAAGACCTGGTTAAAGCCGCGACGGTTAAACTTGGTGGCGTCGAGAACCGCGACGACCTTATGCGCGGCGGCAGCCATGACGCCGCTGATGGAGTAACCTTCATTAAACGTAGTGATCCCGTTAGTGGCATCTATCCCGTCTGCGCCCACAAACATCAGATCGGCGCTAATTCCCTGTAGCGAACGCTCCGCGATGGTGCCATGCATGGAATGGGTTTTATGGCGCACGGTACCGCCGCATACGACCAGGGTAATGTCTTTGTTGTCTGAAAGGGTAAATGCCGCAGGCAGATTATTGGTAATGACGGTGATGTTAGTGTTTTTCGCCAGCGCTTCAGCCACCAGCAGGGTCGTGCTGCCACTATCAAGCAGAACGGTCATCCCTTCTTCAATCATGGCGGCGGCAGCCTGGGCAATACGTTTTTTCGGATCGCTGGCGAGCTGATAACGCTCTTCAAGAACGACTTCCTGATTGTCATTGTCGGTTAAATTGCTGTCAGGTCTGGCCGCACCGCCGTGAAAGCGGGTGACTAAGCCTTTATCTTCCAGTAAACGCAGATCGGCACGAATAGTGACTTCAGAAATACCAAAGGTATTTGAAAGATCTAAAACCAGTACGCTGCCTTGCGAGTTAACCAGATCGACGATTTTATTCCTTCGCTCAAATGAGTTCATGTTAATTTGCCTGATGATTAGCTGACTTTAGTTTAATCGAAGGGTAGTGAAAGGTGAACGCCAATCTTCGAAAGTAAGTGTGAGCCAGCTCAGGTTGCTGGCTCGTATTGGTTAAGCGAGCTTGAGGATAATCTTACCCTGCATTGGCGCACCGTTGAGCGCCTGGACTTCTTTGGCGAAACTTTCAGCATTTCCAGTGTGGGCTATCAACGGCTGCAACTGGAGTCTTTTTTCACTCAGCAGCCGCGCCGCCGTTGCCCACTCTTCGCCAGGCCACGGACCGGAATAGTTCATCCAGCTTCCCAGCACCGACAGCTCTTTGCGCAGGATCTGCCCGAAGACCGCGGAGGTCAGGGTCAGATCGTGATGCAGCGTGCCGACCAGCGCCAGCTGCGCGCGCGGTCCGGCGATTTCGATAGCCAGCGAAACGGTTTGCGGCGTACCTGCGGTTTCCAGCACCAGCTGGTCAAACTGAATCTCCGTCAGCGCCGTCTGGATCTCCTGTCCGCTCATTTCCCGGCTATTGAATACGTGGCTCGCGCCCAGTTCTTTTGCCAGCGCCAGCTTCTGCGGATTGATATCGATCGCCGTTACGCTTTTTGCGCCAAGTTCACGTGCGCACTGGAGCGCCAGCAGACCAATCGTTCCGGCACCGACAATAATGACGTTTTTCCCTTCGCAGCCCTGCGCCAGATGAAAGGCGTGCAGCCCCACGGTGATCGGCTCGATAAACGCGCCATCGTCAATCGGCATAGCGGCAGGCAGGCGGAACAGATTGGCGCGTTTTACCACCACGTATTCGGCGTTACCGCCCTCGCTGCGCGATCCGACAAACTGATACTGTTTGCAGAGCGAAAAATACTCCCGCTGGCACTGAGGACAGTGAAAGCAGGGCAGCAGCGGAACGCAGGCCACCGCGTCGCCCGGCGCAAGGTCGGTAATATTTGCGCCGCAGGATTCAACATAGCCGCTAAATTCATGGCCCAGGGTAATAGGATAATAGTGCGCCCCGTGGGCGAAAATACGCGGAATATCGGAGCCGCACAAACCTGAACTGACGACCTTCACCAGTACGTCATCATCGGTTTCTAATTTTGGCATAGGGCGTTCTTCAACGCGCACGTCTCCCTCAGCGTGGATCACCACTGATTTCATAAGATCCTCCAGAAATGTGAAGGGGAGCGAAGGCTCCCCATAAGATTAAGAAGCGGTCTGACTCTGTTGCGCGATAGCGGCTGCTTTTTCTGCCGCGGCAAAGTTACGCGCTCTGCGCCAGGTGAGCAGGACACCCAGCACATAAATGATGGCAATCACGGCGAAGCCCAGTACGTTCTGCCAGGTGAACAGCTGGATCAGCAGCCAGGTAATCGGCGAACCGCCCTGATCCAGTGACGCTACCATGCCGCCGGCTTTCAGCGCGCCCGCGTTGGCGGCAAGCTGAGTGTGCAGGCCGATAGTCTGCGTCGCGATCCACAGGGTAATGCCCATGATAATCACCCCGGAGATCAGCGTACGGAACAGGTTGCCCTGATGCACCGCCACCGCCATCGCCACAAAGAAGCCGATAGTTGCCAGGTCGCCGAACGGCAGTACCTGGTTACCCGGTACCACGACGGCCACCAGAATGGTTAACGGGATAAAAATCAGGCTGGCGGAAACCACGGAGGTATGACCAAGCAGCAGCGCCGGGTCCAGACCAATCAGGAACTCCTGACTACCAAATTTCGCCTGAAGACGTTTACGCGCCTGTTTTGCGATAGGCGTCAGCCCATCCATAATCGGTTTGATCACGCGCGGCATTAACAGCATGACCGCCGCGGTTTTCACCGCCAGTTGCAGTACGCCCTTCACGTCATAACCCGCTAACAAACCAATCACAATCCCCATAATGAAGCCAACGGTCACCGGCTCGCCAAAAGGACCGAAGCGTTTTTGCACGTCGTCAGCGCTGAAGTGAATACGGTTCAGGCCGGGGATTTTGTCGATAATAAGATCAACCAGCACCGCGATCGGGCCAAGGTAAGCCGAGCTGCCGTGCGGAATGGCGATCCCCTCCAGGCCAAAGTAATCGCGCGTGTCTTTAGCAAACCAGTCGCCCAGCTTGTAAACAAAGGCTGCATGAACCACCACGCCCAGAATGCCAATCCAGTACGATCCCGTTGCCAGATGCAGCATTGCGCCCGTAAAGGTCATGTGCCAGATGTTCCAGATATCGACGTTTACGACGCGGGTCATGCGGGTGACGAGCATCAGGATGTTGACGCCAATGGCAACAGGGATCGCCACCAGCGCAATTTGTGACGCCCAGGTCATCGGTGACGATCCCGGCCAGCCAATATCAACGACGTGCAGGTTAATCTGAAACTGCTCCGCCATCGCTTTCGCGGCGGGTCCAATGGAATCGAGCATCAGGCCGATCACCAGCCCGATCCCGACGAAACCGATCCCGATATGCAAGCCGCCCTTGAAACAGTCCCCGAGCTTCATCCCCAGTAGTTTTGAGAAAATAATGATCACAATCGGCAGCATGACCGTTGGACCTAAATCGAGGATATAACGCATTATTTCGCTAAACATAACGTTACCCCACGAGGATGCTCAGGATTTTCTGCTGCAGCGCTTCAATCCCGACGCCAGAGATGAAAGGCATTCCGTGGACCACCGGAATGTCACCGAAGGTCCGGTCTACTTTGGCCGTGGTACAGATGAGATCGGCACCGTCCATGTAGGTTTCAATTTCATTCACGCGGCATTGCACCAGATCGAGCGTAATATTGTTCGCTTCGCACAATTCTTTTATTTCTTCTGCCGCCATTGTTGAGGTTGCAACCGCACCGCCACAGGCCACAATTACTTTACGTTTCATAGGGTATTCCTTTTATTATCAGTATGTTGTTAAACCTGAGCGCACGGCTCAGACTCCAGGATCGTTTTCCGAAACAGCGTGGCCAGCTCGTCATCGGTGGCTGCCAGTAACGCGTCCAGCGTATTCGGATTTTGTAGCTCACTAAATAACCGACGCAGCAGCTTCAACTGCGCGGTTGGGTTTTCAACAATCAGCGCGATGATCATGGAGACGGCTATTTCTCCGTCGTCATCCGCGCGTTGAAAAAGCACCGGGTTATCCGGCCGAATCAAATAAATGGCGGGCGATTTAGCATGTACCGCCTCGCAATGCGGGATCGCTACGGCATGATTTTCAAGGGCGATGCCGGTCGGGAAATTAGCTTCCCGCTCGATCAGCGCCTGCGGGTACGTCTCATGCACGACTCCTTTCGCAAGCATCTCTTCCCCAATATGTTCCAGTGCCTGTTGGCAGGCGCTGAAATGGATACCGGTGCGAACAAACAATTGGCTCATAAATCCTCTTTATGACATCAGGCTACTTCAGAAGAACAACCGTAACGGTAAGCACGCAGGACATCCTGGATCTTATCGAGGATAAGGTTATGCGGCGTTGCGGTAAGTTCGCTCATTGCCAGGCGCTCAAACTGCACCGGCATATACTGGCTGATAAGCCCCAGCGGCAGGGTGGTGGCGCTGAGATTTGCCACTAATTTTTCGACGCTCTGGCGAATACGCGGGTGCGGCCAGTAGTAACGAATGCGATCGGAAAGGCTGAAGTGAATATCGACCATGGCCTGACTCCAGGTCGGGCGATAATACTTTTTCCAGTAGCCCGGCTCGTTCAGCATCACTTCATTAATCACGTCCAGTACCTGACTGCGGTTTTCTGGCGCGATAAGTTCGTTTTCCATCTGCGCCAGCGCAAAGATCGCTTCGCGCAGGGCGAAGGTCAGCGCCGGACCCACTTTAAGAATGGCGAAATGGTCACGTACCAGCGCACGGTAGGCGTAGCGGGTCTGATAATCCGTTGAGTGCGCTTCGTAGACCATCGGCGTGTCTTTAATCCAGTGAGACAGCGCCTGTGCGCCCTGCGGCTGATAATGGATAATCTGGGTATGGTCGAACTCGACGCCGGGCTGCACCACGATTGCAATCACGCGATTGAGGGCCTCATCCAGCCCCAGCGCGCGGAATGTCACCTGATGGGTTTCCAGTGTGCGGGCGGCATCTTCCGCACGAGTAACGTGTACCGTACCGATGGTACTTGCTTCGCCGCCAGGCACAGGAACTTCAGTACCAATCACATAAGTCAGATGACGTTTCTGCTCTGACGTTGCGGTTTGTTCAGCGACCTGACAAAGCTGCGCGGCACGTTCTGCGACCACCATTGGATCCAGCGGCACCGGGTCGTCAGCGCAGGACATCGACGCATCCAGATGGATTTTACTGAACCCCGCCGCCACGTATGCGCGGATCAGTTCACGCGATTTTTCCATGGCGGAGGCGGCATTTTCGTTTTGCCAGCAGTTCGGGCCGAGGTGGTCGCCGCCGAGAATGATCCGCTCATGTGGAAAACCAACTTCATCAGCGATTTTATATACAAAGTCTCTGAAGTCAGCGGGCTGCATTCCGGTATAGCCGCCGAACTGGTTAACCTGATTAGACGTCGCTTCAATTAACACTTTATTTTGCGTCTGTAAGTCAAAGCGCAACGCGGCTTCAATGACCAGCGGATGCGCGGAGCAAACGGAACAAATACCGGTATGCCCACCCGCTTTATGGTCAGAAATAATTGCTTTCATTTTAATCTCCGTTTACTTATGTTTATCTTCATAATCTTTTGAATTTGAGGCAAAGACAATGTGCAGCATTCGTGATCGCGGTCGAAAAAAATGTCTGCAACGACGCCTTGTCATGGCGATCACAGCTTTCCTTCGCAGCCGCAGTCGGCAATCACTTTCTTCACTACCTCTTTCATGGCAGTTTTAGCCGGAACCATGTAATGCCGTGGATCGCTGGCGTCCGGGTGGGCAAGGAAATACGCTTTGAGCGCGTCTGAAAAAGCGATTTTGAGTTCGGTGGCGACGTTTACTTTGCAGACGCCGCGCGAGATGGCCTCGCGAATATCATGCGTGGGAAGGCCGGAAGCGCCATGCAGCACCAGCGGTACGTCAACGATGCTGCGAATTTCGGTTAGCCGTTCAAAGTCGAGTTTCGGTTCTGCGCTATACAGGCCATGGGCCGTACCAATCGCGACCGCCAGTGAATCAATGCCGGTTCTTTCGACAAATTCGCGCGCCTGCTGCGGGTTGGTGTAGAGCGCGTCCTTACCTTCCACCACCAGATCGTCTTCCTGTCCGCCCAGGCGGCCCAGTTCAGCCTCTACGCTGACGTCATAGCGGTGGCAGTAATCCACGATGCTTTTTACCAGCGCCACATTCTCTTCGAACGGCAGGTGGGAACCATCAATCATCACCGAACGCACGCCTGAAAGAACCTTCGTTTCGATATCTGCCGTTTTTTCGTGATGATCCAGATGGATCGCCAGCGGCTGATTGAACTGGCAGGCTAACGCCCCCGCGATAGCCACAATATTTTGGCTTCCAGCATAGCTGAATGTGCCTGGCGTACCCGCGACAATCAGCGGCGAACGCAGCTCAGCCGCGGTTTCCACCACTACCTGCAACGTTTCAAGATTGTGGATATTGAATGCGGGCACCGCATAGCCTTCACGCTGTGCTTTCTGCAGCATTGCTTTGGTTGATATGATGTACATCCTGCCTCCGAAACCTTTCGTTTGTTTTCTTCGAAAGAAAATATAGGGTTTCAGCGATCTTTTTTGTGATGAATGTCAAATAAAGAATATTTTCGAAAGTAAAAGCAATAATTCGAAGGTTTGGGGGGGAATGATAGTTATGTGGCAGCTGGAGGGGAAAGCTGGGGGACAGGCATGAACTACAACGTTGAGTATTGTCCGTAAAGAAGTGTGTTCAGCATTGGGGGCCATTGAGCGAAAACGGCGTTTTTATATTCAATGACATAGCGCTTTTAAGTAGCAATATTTAAGCGCCTATACTTACGCATAAGTCCTGTACCACTACATATGCTTGTCGGTGGTAGGGTATATTCTTGTCGCTAAAGAGAAAAAGCTAATGATTGTAAGAACCTGGCACGGATGTGTTCCACTTGAGCATGCGGAAGGCTTTGCGAAACACCTTGCGAAGACAGGGGTGGAGCATTCAAGAAGTATACCGGGGAACCTGGGTGCGTTCGTGCGTAGTGAGACCCAGGGCGGCTGGGAGCATTTCTTTCTGGCAACTTACTGGCAGGATTTGCAGTCAGTGAAAGCATTTGCAGGAGAAAACTATCACGTAGCGGTGACTTACCCCGACGACGACGAATTCAAATTACTTTCTGATCCCTACGTTTTTCAGCATGTCGTGGACGCTGTTTCACCACTTTAGCTTTATTTCCGCGGCACCTCTGGCCTGACGAATACTATTAAAAAGGATATCGGCGTGATAACAGTAGAGAAATCAGATCCACTTTCTTCAGACTCTCGTCACTTAATAGAAAAACTGTCAGCAGAACTCGCCTTTATTACTGGTGATAGTGGTAAAAGCAATTTCACAATAGACTCAATGGATGAGGACAGGGCGTTGTGGGTACTGGCAAGGGACAGCAGGGGAAATGCGATAGGATGCGGGGCGATTCGACCGTTAACTGAAAATATAGCTGAACTCAAAAGGATGTTTTCGGACCGCAGCGCTCCCGGCATTGGCAATGCTTTGCTCACTTTCCTGGAAACCTCCGCGAAGAGTATGGGATACCACGAACTCTGGCTGGAAACCCGACATATTAACCTTAAGGCTGTAAATTTCTATAAGGAAAACGGATATATACGCATAGAGAATTACGGACCATACGCAGGTCGCGAAGAGGCTGTGTGTTTCGCGAAGTCATTGCAAGGCTGACATAAAATTTACTCAAGATAAGCTCAGCCATGCTGATTGCCAGCATTAAAACCGTTTATCAAAGGCTGCTTTGAGCGAAAAGCGGACATTAGAGGGAAGGCTATTTTCAAGAGAGTTAAAGCAGCAAACAGGAGCACAGCCTGTGCTGTGCTCCGTGGAGCTAGCTGCGAAGGAATGCCAATGCTTTATCCAATACAACGTCTGGTTGTTCAAGCATGGCAAAATGACCACAGTCCTCAATAATTTCCAGAGTGTAATTAGAGTAAAATTCGTGCAGATGTCTACTGGCATCAATAGTAATTGATGAATCCTGAGCGGCCCAAAGAATCTTTGTTTCTAATGGTGTAGGCTGATAATCATGTGGTGACCAAGGGTTCGCCTCGGTAGATAAATTAGCTCTGTCATAGCTCAGCCCACCTAAGACATTCCCTGGTTTCATATAGTTATCGATTAATATAGTGAACTCTTCTTCGTTCAGCACAGGTTGCTTATATCCCCAGCTGTCATAAAAGTATCGATAATATGCTTCTGTAGTTTTCCTTGTACTGCTAATGAGTATTTCTGCCATATCCAGCTCATTAAACAGAGCGTACCAATCTGAAGGAGTTATTTGACTTTCAGTAAATACAGGCATAACCGGATCAATCATCACGCATTTATGTACCTTGTCCGGATACTTACGTAAAAACTTATGAACAGCCATAGAACCATAGTCGTGCGACATGATATGACATTTATCAATGTTAAGAGCTTCCAGCAGGCGGGCCTGATCTTCTGCTAACTGGCCGACTTCATAATCTTTAATTTTTGTAGGGTCTGTTTTTTCAGATTCACCAGATCCTCTTAAATCAGGAACGATAACATCAAAATGTTTTGACAAAGGTTCAATAAGATAACGCCAGTCCCACCAGAAGCCCGGGAAACCGTGCAGCAAGAGAAGTGCTGGTCCTGAACCTTTACGGATATAGTTAACAGTTACGCCATCAAGCTTAATAAGCTGAGGAGAGTAAAATTCAGGCAGCTCATATTTCATTTTTTTCATCTGTATTTGTCTTGTTTTAGTTAATGTTCTGGTTATGCATTACGGCTACTCCAGTATGGGGATATTGAATTAGTCATGCTGGGTTTTCGAATCCTTATATGCATCCACAAGCTTTAAAAGATGCTGCTTTACTTCTATATGACTTCTGGGTTCTAAATCCGTAAGCTGTGAAATCCAGTAGCCTTCGGCCGCGTAGCGTACTGTTGCGAGCTCAATAAAATTGTCGGTGTGGCGATGTCTTTCCAGCAAGCGTTGAAAACGCTCAGAAAGGTAATATCGGGTTTCATCGCTTCCGATAGCTACAAGTGCCAAAAAAGAATAATTTTTGTCAGTGGCACTGGTTTCATCGGGAATTGATACTTCGATATAAGCCCGTGTTAGTATGCCAATTTCGCTCAAATGAGCAGAAATATGGCGGTTCAATTCAGCTTCCCAGTGATCCGCAAGGTCTTCAAACAGAGCATCCAGAAGTGCTTTTTTGGTTGGAAAGTGATGCATTACCCCTCCTTTTGTTACTGGAACGGCATCAGCAACTGCCTGAATAGTCACAGTATGTACCCCATGGTTAATTGCCATTTGGGCAGCGTGTTCAATGATCGCTTTTCTCACACCTGCTGGATTTTTTTCTCGTTTATGAGCAGTAGACATTTTGTAAACAGACCTTATGTAAGCTTGATAAAAAAAGCATACCATACGATTGGTATGTTTCAAGTTTGAATAAAATTACCTTGAATTTTTACGTCCCCTTCTGGCACAGAGCGGACGTCAGCCTTGAGCGAAAAGCAGACATTCACATCTGCCAGGTAGGTGAAAGTTTACTCTCTTGACCTGAAGTGCACTTGAGGTTTTAGAGTAAAGCTTTAGCGCTGAACAGGAAAATCATGGATATGAAAGAGATAGATGTTGGTTTTACGCACGTCGCTTTTGTCGTAAGAGAGTTAGATAAAAGTATTGCGTTTTATGAACGCTATGCCGGTATGTCTGTTGTCCATCGACGCGAACCTGATGTTCCGGATGCCCGTAAAGTGGCATGGCTAAGCGATCATACCCGCCCATTTGCGCTGGTTTTAGTTCAATCGGACAATGTGACTGATACTCCGTTGGGTCATTTCGGCCATTTGGGCGTTGCCTGTGCCAGCCGCGAAGAGATTGATAAAAAAATCGGTATGGCTCGAGCTGAAGGTGTGTTGCGGAAAGAGCCTGAAAATGCCGGAAAACCTGTGGGCTATTACGTTTTCTTCGCTGACCCTGATGGTAATACTCTGGAGCTCTCTTATGGACAACAGGTTGGGCTCGAAGCAATCCGAAGTCGTACTTCTGACTAAACCAATCTGTTAAAAGGTTGCTTATACTCTGGAGGCCCTTTCTCAGTAGTAAGTAACCTTATATAAAAGAGTGAGTAATGCCCGCCTTGAGCGAAAGACAGAAATTGACTTCACAGCAGGCCCGAAAACTCTGAAAGGGAAAAAGCTGAGCGGCAGGCCCGAATGGAATGACCATTAGTGTCACCGCCCACAATCAATTATCCAACATGCATTCTGTCTAATCGACCGATCGGCCATCCGTTGAACAAGTTAATTTCTCCCATTCGTCTATTTCCTTACCTAATGCCGAAAGCTTTTGCCGGACTAAACTTAATGCATCGCTGCCTAACAATAAATGCGTTGGTGGGTTCTGGCTCTCAATTATAGCCAGCATAGCGTGTGCGGCTTTAACGGGATCGCCGAGTTGCTTACCGCTTTTTTCCTCACGTGCCTGACGGATGGGATCGAACAACGTATCGTAGTCCTGTATGTGGCGGGCGCTGCGTACCATTGAGCGTCCGGCCCAATCGGTGCGAAACGATCCTGGCGCCACGGCGCTTACGTGTATGTTGAACGGGGCAAGCTCTTTGCTTAACGTTTCTGATATTCCTTCCAGGGCAAATTTGCTGCCACAGTAATAACTGATGCCGGGCATTGTAATGAAACTGCCCATTGAGGTGATATTGATTATATGGCCGCGACGGCGCTGGCGCATGCCTGGTAATACGGCTTTGATCATCGCCACTGCGCCAAACACATTCACGTCAAACTGACGGCGCATCTCTGCGAGCGAGGACTCTTCCATTATGCCTTCATGACCGTAACCGGCATTATTTACCAGTACATCAACCGGACCGACGGTGGCCTCAATCTCCGCAACCATCTCATCAATACACTCGACGTCCGTGACATCAAGCAGGCGGCCAAAAACCCGCTGTGCATCGAGCGCTTCAAAATCCCGTAGTGCTTCGTTGGTACGCACGGTACCAATGACCCGATGACCTGCCGCGAGGGCTTCCTGCGCCAGCGCACGGCCAAAGCCGCTGCTGACGCCGGTGATTAAAATCGTTTTTACAGATGCCATAACTAAGAACTCCCATGTAGAGTGAGGATTGCATGGTATTCTCTGGCCTGCCGCAATTTTAGGCCTTATTTTCTCTTTTTATTGCCTGATTTTATGAGATCCTGACATGCCTGATATGATTGCACTGGTGAAAACACTGGCGACACAGGAGGGGTACAACCTTACTGCGCTGCCTGATGTGCGAATTTTGCGTGCCGATCGCCCGCTTGCCAGAACGCCCGTGCTTTACGATCCGGGGATGGTAATTGTCTGCCAGGGCAGTAAACGCGGGTATTTTGGTCATCAGACCTATTTATATGATGAGCAGCACTACCTGGCGGTTTCGGTGCCGGTACCGTTTGTGATGGAAACCGACGCCTCGGCAGAACATCCGTTGCTGGCGATTTATATGCACCTGGATTTTCAGCTGGCTGCTGAACTGATGTTGCAGATTGAACAGAATGGCGCTCCGCGTCCTCCCGCTGCGCCGCAAAGCATGATGTCGAGCCCAATGGACGATGGGGTAAAAACGGCTGTGCTGCGCTTACTTGAAGCCCTGAACAATCCGCTTGAGGCGGCAATCCTGGGCCCTGCGCGGGTGCGTGAACTCTATTTCCGCGTCTTGACCGGCGCACAGGGCAATGCAATGCGCGCCGCGCTGGCCTTGCAGGGGCAGTTTGGCAAAATCTGCAAAGTACTTCAGCGCATCCACGCCACCTACGCGGAGCCATTCACACTGACAGAGTTAGCGATGGAAGCCGGAATGAGCGTGCCGACGTTTCATCATCATTTCAAATCGATAACCCGGATGCCGCCGATGCAGTATGTGAAATCAGTCCGTCTGCATCAGGCACGGATGTTGATGGTTCGTCAGCAGGTCACTGCAGCTGCTGCAAGTTACGCCGTCGGCTATGAAAGCCCGTCCCAGTTTAATCGAGAATTCAAACGCCTGTTTGGTCTGCCACCAGCAGAAGAAGTAAAGCGTATGCAGCGTGATTTTGCCGTTCCGCCAGTGCATCCAGCGTCAATATTTGTTTCATCACATTAGAGCTTAATGAGTATTGGCGAACATCCCGCAGGGTTTCGCATATCTGAATCGGGTACAGAGAAGACAGGGGGCCGGGTAACGTCCCCGTTGATTAAGGATAGCGTTGACAGCGAGGAGCGGACGTTTCATGACGCATACAGGCAGATTAACCTGGCAGGTTACTTCTCAGGACTGAGCATTTGCATTAGATGTTAAAAAAACATCACAGTGGCAAGGGCAAAATCTATCGTTCCAGGTCAATTAGCGCTAGTTGCAGATGATGCTCTATAAAGTTCGTTTTGAACGCACTATAACGGTGTGCATCGTTCTCACATAACAGTGCTGCCGCACACTTTATCTCAGAGTAATCCCTCGCAATATCGCTGTTTTTCCGTAGGTAATCACGGAAAGCAAGATGTCTGAGTATCTGTGTATCCCCTACTGAAAACGCATGCACTTGATGGCTACGTTGATCACCCCCCTTAATGAAGTACCGGCGTCCTGCAATACCGTTTTCACCGCGAGCAACGTACCCTGCGTCAAACATTACAGCGCTGCATTTATCCAGTTGGTTGATATCAAAAACCTCCAGAAGTATATCAATCACTGGCTTTGCTGAGAGGCCAGGCACTGACGTACTGCCAATATGATGAACATCCTTAGCCACATCGCCCAGTAATGTCTTTATCAGAAAACTTTCAGCTTTAAATATCTCAGGCCATTTTTCATCGTATGGCACCACCACTATTTCCCGCATAAATGCCTCCTTCTTTCCCGTAGGTTCTTAACATAAAAGTTCCTGAAGCACATCCCCCGACATTGCATGAGGCGATAACGTCTGCTGCTGGCACAGGCAGGCCCACATTCTCCAGGCTCCCCCGAATTCTAAAAAAAATCAACGCCGTCAATGAAAATTCAGGTAGTTGTCCGCTCCTGAATCGAGCGGTGATAATACAAAAAATGCAATGAAGTCTGATACACGCTTCAGCTGTTAAATATGTACTTCAGGAGCGGGAATGAAAAAAACGATATATTTGCTGTCTGTTATTACTCTGGCGAATTCAGCCTGGGCTGAAACGCGCAACGTAACCAGTGAATGGCAACTCGCTAAAGAAGGGCAGAAGACTGCCTGGCTACTCGACTGGCCAGCAAATCCCGGAGAAAAATTCACCCTCCGCTACCCTGACGGTAAGCCCTATCTTCAGGCCACCTTACAAGATAATAACCATGAAGATTTGCTCGCAAGCGAAAATATGACGGGAAAGTATCGCTTCTATTATCCTGATGGAAAAATAAAAAAAGAGGGTGAGTGGGATAAAGAGGGAACCTCTGTTGGTTTAGAAACAACTTATAATGAGAATGGTTCTCCCAAAGAAGTAAAACGGTATCTCGACGGCGGATGGTCCATCAATGAGCGAACATATTATAAAAACGGCCAGCTTAGTTACGAGGGCCTTAATTATGATGGTGAGAAATATAAAGAATCAAAGTATTACTATGATGATGGCAAGCTAAAACAAAAAAATTATACCAAAACCATAAAGAACATCGAAAAAGAAATGGACGATTACTTCGATGAAAATGGGAAATTAATAAAACGTATTGAGAAATATGGCAATGATCCCTCGATAACGATCACCTATGGCGCAGATGGCAAAATTGTAGAACGAAAAACCCTCATGACTGGCATGGCCCGTAGCAAAACTGAAACCTTTAACAGTGACGGGCAACTGACTGATTTGACACAATATACGACAAAGGGCAACTTACAGCGAGAAGGGGAGCAAATCAATAGTTATGAGGGACAAACAACCTATTCTACCTATAAAAACGGTGTAAAAGAAGGAGAAGAAAAAACGGTAAAAGATGGCAAGGCTGTTCGTTACTCTCAATTCAAAGCAGGTAAGGAAACGGGCGACAGTTTCGCACTTGACGATGTTTCTGATGTTATTTTTTTCGAGAAGCAAGCTTCAGACAAGCAAAAAAACGTTAGTTATAATGTAGGGCTTGATTATATTACATATAATGACAAGGGAATGCCGCACGTTAAGATCCCCTTTAATATCGATTCACGGATTCTGCCGAAACCTGGCACCGTGTGGGAATATAGCTCAGATGGCAAACACAGCAGCGCACTGAAATTAATGGCATCGGACGATAAAACGGCGACCTGGCAGACAGCTCGCGGTGAAATAAAAGAAAATCTCGATAGCTATACGTGGATCGTGCCGAATCAGCCACAGCAGGACAGACAAATTCTCTCATTTCCGTTGACGCCGGGTAAAGAGTGGAAGAACAGCTACCAGACCCGGGTAACCGTGCCGTGGGATAAGGGGCAGGAGTGGGGATATACCTATAAAGCGACCTCTTTATCAAAAATTGCAGGCATTGAGAAAATCACGGTTGCAGGTGGGACCTTTGATACGCTGCTGGTTACCCGTAATATCCACTGGACCAAATCCAGTCCACAGCATACTGGCGCACTCGGGTCGGAAATGACCTGTGATACAAAAGCGTGTGAGGTCTCGGGCTATACCGCTGAGACGATATGGTACGCACCTGAAATTGGCCGGGCGGTGATGAAAGCGGTTAAAATTAGCGGCTCGCCTCAGGTGCTTATGAACGATGCGGGCAGCATGCTGAAAAGCGGTAACGTGCTCATTTCTGAACTGACCTCGTTCGGTCCCGCGTCCGTTAAAGACAAGCCCGCCCCAGAAATGCATTATGCGCATCAGATTTCAGAGAATGCATTCAGCCAGGGGTTCCCGCTGATGCCGAATAATACCTGGGAGTTCTTAATGATCCACAGTCCGATGATTGAGTAGACCGGGATGCTGAATTCCGGGACGGCTGATGGCAGGGAGGCCATCCGCTCCCGGGGGACATTCACCGCTCAGGAAGTGCTAATATTATGCTCTCTGCTCTGATGTTCGCTCTGGCAGGGGTTATTGTTAAATATGCATCTTCTGAAATGGATATGTTGTCGTTAGTCTTCTGGCACAATTTTTTCTGTCGGTTGCATGTTCATATGCCTCAACGGATAAAATTGTATCCTGGACGTATATGTCCGTAGTCTTTGCGGCACTGTTTGGTTACGTTGGCTGGGGTGAAAAATTAACCACAGGCATGCTTGCGGGAATGCTGCTGATAATTATTGGCGCTCAAATAAGCCAGAAACGCGTTTAGGATATGCTTTTTTAAACGGCCCTTCCTCGATTTGACGTGCAGACCACGTTTTCTCGAACCATCAATGCTGTCTTCCGATCTTCTATCCGGCCTGGATTTCTGCCGGGGTTGCGGTGTAACCTTTTTCGTAATATCGTAAGTTACATGAAAGGCATCGCTCTGACCGTGTGGCATTGCCTGTTGCTCATATAAACCTGTGGTTACGGAGGTAAGAATGAAATATGACGTCATCATTATTGGCGGCAGCTACGCTGGCATGGCGGCTGCGCTTCAACTGGTACGAGCCCGTCGTCAGGTTCTTATCATTGATGCCGGGGAGCGTCGGAACCGGTTTGCCAGCCATTCGCACGGGTTCATCGGGCAGGATGGCGTTGACCCGTCGGCGATTTTTGAAAACGCACGCGCACAACTCATGCGTTACCCCACTTTGCACTGGCAGCCGGGACGCGCAGAAAAGGTCACGGGTGAAAAGGAGTCGTTTCAGGTACAAACACTCGCAGGCGAGCGCTTTGCATCCCGTCGGATACTGTTTGCTACCGGGGTGAAAGATAGCCTTCCTGAGATTGACGGCTTACTGCAGCGCTGGGGGCAACAGGTATTTCACTGCCCTTACTGTCATGGCTACGAACTCAACCAGGGGCATATCGCCGTTATTGCCGCAGGCGATATGGCTGCGCACCAGGCGCAGATGGTGGCGGAATGGGGGAGCGTGACGCTGTTTACCAACGACGCTGTTGAGCTAAGTGCAGAAGTCCATGCGGATTTACATCAGCGTGGCATCGCTGTTGAATCCACGCGGATTGCGCGTCTGGTCAATGATGCGGATATTGAGCTTGTTGACGGCCGCCTGTTACGTTTTGCCGGGATCTTCACCGCTCCCCGGAACCAGCCAGCCACGAGTATTGCACAGACGTTAGGCTGCGAACTGGAAGAGACGCCGTTTGGTACGCAGATCCGCAGCGATGCCACAAAGGAAACGTCCGTCCCCGGTGCGTTTGCCTGCGGCGACGTGGCACGCGTGCCGCATTCGGTTTCGCTGGCCGTTGGCGACGGCGCATGGGCAGGCGCAACCGTGCACCGATCGCTGATATTTGATCTTCCGGCGTAAATCGAGCCAGCGTTGGGCCGATTACCCTCATCCTGATATGGCCGGGCTACTTTCCGGCCCCAGGTGTTGACTCACAGGAAGCTATAACGAGGCTGCGGCACGTGCAGCCGTTTCATAGATTGACGAGATGCTGCGCAGCAATTGCGCGGTATCGCCGATTGACGGGCCGGAAATACCGCTTTCCAGCTGGATGGCAATCAGGCAGGCTTCACGCACTTCCCGGTATCTCATACACAGCGCCTTTCCCTCTTCGCTGGTCGAGTAATAGAGCTCTTTTCCCACTTTCTCGCTGATAACATAACCCGCTTTTGACAGCTTTTTCAGCGCATAGTTGACGACATGGGTATCCTCGACATTCAGTACGAAACAGATATCCGCCAGCTTTTTCTTGCGATTTCGGTGGTTCACATGATGAAGAAGAGAGACGTCAAATGCTCCCATATCTGACTCGCCCGCTGCGGTCATGCAGCGCACCATCCATTTGTTGAAGGCATTACTGGTCATGATCAGCGCGTACTCCAGTTCCGATAATTCCGCGCAACGTTCGGAAACGAGGTGGCGCGAGGAAACGATACGACCGTCGTTCATGTCTTCGCTATTGTCTGATGTAGAAACACGTTTTGAGGTCATAACTGTCCTTATCCTTCTGTCATTACCTGTATTAAAAATAACGATTAATCGACAAAATAAACACATTTTATTTATAAATTATTTACATGTCTTAGTCATTACGATATAGCTTGCTAACGCAAGCACGTTCATTTCGGACAGGGTAAATACTTATGGACAGTTCTACGCTATTGCCGCTTATCGGGATACCGGTTGTGGTTATTGGTTTTGCACTGCGCTTTAATCCTCTGCTGGTGGTCGTTGTGGCAGGGCTTGCCACAGGGTTATTAGTCGGCATGGATTTGGGAATGCTGCTTGAGACCTTTGGTGAAAAGTTCGTCAATAGTCGTTCGCTGGCAACGTTCATTTTGATTCTCCCGGTGATTGGGCTGCTGGAGTATTACGGGCTGAAAGAGCGCGCCCAGGCCTGGATCGCGAAAATCGCCAGCGCGACGTCGGCGCGTATTTTGATGCTCTACTTTGTCGCGCGTGAAGGAACGGCAGCGCTGGGATTAATGTCGCTTGGCGGGCATGCGCAAACAGTGCGTCCGCTGCTGGCTCCAATGGCGGAAGGCGCGGCATTAAATGAATACGGTGAACTGCCGCAGCACATCCGCGACAAGATCAAAGCCCATGCCGCCGCGTGCGACAATATTGCCGTCTTCTTCGGCGAAGATATCTTTATTGCATTCGGCGCGGTGCTGTTGATTGACGCCTTCCTGAAAGAAAATGGTATCCAGGGTATTGAGCCGCTGCATATCGGCTTGTGGGCTATTCCTACCGCAATTTCAGCGCTGATCATTCATATGACGCGCCTGGTGCGTCTTGATGCCAGTATTCGTCGTGACGTCATGGCATGGCGTTCCGAACAGGGTACGCAGGAGGCCACCAAATGAGTACGCTGATTTCTATTAACCGCGTTTACTACCTGATTGGTTTTGTTGTCATGCTGCTGGTGATCATGACGTTGCGCGATCGCGGCAATCCTAAGCGATTCACTACGGCGTTATTCTGGTTTTTGTTCGGTGGCATTTTTCTGTTTGGTGACCTGATGGTTCAGGAGCTGGGCAAGTCGCTGGCATACCGGATTATTGGCGGTGCCGTTATCGCCATTGCGTTACTGGCAGGCTTTGGGCTGGTCGGAAAAGGACATTACAAAATGTCGACCGAACCAGAGCGCGTGGCGTCATCAAATCGCCTGAAAAACTGGCTCTTTTTACCCGCCCTGATGATACCGGTGGTGACCGTGCTGGGGACGTTGTTTTTGAACGGAGTCTCGATCGGCGGCGTTTTCTTACTCGACCAAAAACAGCTTACGCTGGCGTCCCTGTGTGTGGCTTGTGTCGCCGCCATTCTGACGGGATGGTGGCTGACGGGCGGCACGCCATTGCATGCCATCCGTCAGTCTCGTCGATTAGTGGATACGATTGGCTGGGCCGTGATCCTCCCGCAAATGCTGGCCATGCTTGGCGGGGTGTTTGTGGTGGCGAATACGGGCGACTCGGTGCAAAAGGTCGTGAGCCTGTTTGTTAATCCAGATAGCCGCTTTATGCTGGTGGTGATTTACTGCATCGGCATGGCGCTTTTCACCATGATTATGGGTAACGCCTTTGCCGCTTTCCCGGTATTGAGTGCCGGTATCGCGCTGCCGTTTTTAGTTAATTACCATCACGGCGATCCGGCGCCGCTGCTGGCGATAGGAATGTACGCTGGCTACTGCGGCACATTGATGACCCCCATGGCGGCGAATTTTAATATTGTTCCCGCGGCATTGCTTGAACTGAAAGATAAATATCAGGTCATTAAGATCCAGATCCCTACCGCGCTGACGCTGCTGGTAGTCAATGTGTTTTTAATGTATTTCCTCGTGTTTCGCTAAGCGAGGCGCGGTAATGTTCTGAGGAGTGGTTATGCCATTAACACAACACCAGGCTGACGCCTTTGCCCGGATGCCTTTAGCCTATTTGCGTCAGGAATACCCGAATCACATTATGCATCTGCTAAATGATGACGGCGATGTGCTGCCGCCTCGTGAGCTGCATCCAGTTTTCTATGGCTGTTTCGACTGGCATTCGGCGGTGCACGGCTACTGGCTGCTGCTGCGCTGCCTGCGACGCTATCCGACGCTATCGTGCCGGGAAGAGATTATTGCGCTGTTCGAAGAACATATTACTGAACAGAAGGTGGCGCAGGAGCTGGCCTATTTTACCGCGCCGTTCCGTGCTTCATTTGAGCGTCCTTATGGCTATGGCTGGTTGCTGGCGCTGTCGCAGGAGTTGCGGCAATCCGCTTTGCCGCAGGCCAAAGAGTGGCATCGGACGCTGGAACCGCTAACCCAGGATATTCGAGCCAGGCTTATCGATTATCTCAGTAAGCTTACGTACCCGATCCGCGTTGGCACGCATTACAACACGGCATTTGCACTGGCGCTGGGTCTTGATTATTCCCGCGCGCTGAATGATGAGGCGCTGGAGAACGCGATTATCGATGCGGCAAACCGCTTCTATGCCGCCGATACGCATTATCCGGCGCACTATGAGCCGGGCGGTGATGAATATATTTCGGGCGCCTTAACGGAAGCGCTGTTGATGAGCAAAGTGGCAAAAAATTTCCCGCAATGGTTCAACTCCTTCCTCCCGGACATTGCCTCAGTTGATGCCCTGATGAACCCTGCGCAAGTGAGTGACAGAACCGATCCTAAAATCGCGCATCTTGATGGCCTGAATCTTAGCCGCGCCTGGAGTATGAAGCACATTGCGAAAGCGCTGCCTGAGAGTCATGTTGCGCAAAAGGCGCTGAACGACGCTGTCTCACGGCATTTGTTGGCGAGCCTGGAACATGTGGTGGGCAGCCACTATAGCGGTGGACACTGGCTGGCCAGCTTCGCGCTACTGGCGCTGGAATAACGTCAGTCGTGAGCGCAGACGGAATAGGGCTACAGGCCGGATACCGTCTCGCGCTCCGGAAACCGCCCCCGGTTTGCGCTTGTTCAACGGGCCTGTGCCAGCCCACTGGCTCCGATCATGAATATGACTCATGTTGTAATGAAATTTAGTCGCTTTCGCTCAACCTGTCGCTCTGGCATAACATACCAGTATTAACTTATTAGTAACATGAAGACTGAAAAAATAATCCCCGTGGAGTAAGAAGCAAAGATGGTTTTCATGTCAGAATTCAGGATGCGCCATAACGATGAGCAACGATTTTACATTTACTATCAAGAGCAGTTTTTTCAATGAAAATTATAACCCTTCAGAAAATACGCGTATTACCACCAACTTCGCGAATTTAGCCAGAGGGAAAGATCGTCAGCAGAATTTGCGTAACACTCTGGTGATGATTGACAATCGCTTCAATACATTAGCGCATTGGGATAACCCCAAAAGCGATCGCTATTCGGTCGAGCTTGAAATCATTTCCGTTGAGATGAATTTTGTAGAGAGTGGAGAAAGCTTTCCTGCCATTGAGATCCTGAAAACCACTGTCGTTGATAAACTCACGCAGGAACGTATTGAAGGGATTGCAGGCAACAACTTTTCATCCTATGTGCGGGACTATGACTTTAGCGTGGTCTTATTAGAACATAATAAGAATCGAGCGGGATTTAGCACGCCAGATAACTTTGGCAATCTGCATGGTAATATATTTAAGTCTTTCGTTAACTCACAGGAATACAAAGATAAATTTAAAAAATCACCTGTGATATGTTTAAGTGTTTCCAGTAAAGATATTTATTATCGGACCGGGAATACGCATCCGGTACTCGGTATTGAATACCAGACAGATAACTCTTCGCTGACTGAAGAATATTTCAGTAAAATGGGCTTGCAGGTTCGTTATTTTATGCCTGAACATAGCGTTGCACCGTTAGCATTTTATTTCTCTGGTGATTTACTCAGGGATTACACCGAGCTGGAGCTTATAAGCACCATCAGCACGATGGAGACGTTCCAGAAAATTTATCGACCTGAAATTTACAATGCTAACTCTGCCGCGGGGCAATACTATCAACCGGATCTGAATAATCAGGATCATTCATTAACAAAAATTGTGTATGACCGGGAAGAGCGCAGCCAGTTAGCGGTTGAGCAGGGGAAATTTACGGAAGAGCACTTCATCAAACGTTACAAGCATATCCTTGAACAGTGGTCTGCTCATTACACGCGTTGAATTACCGGAATAAAAGGTTATCTGATATGAAAAAATTACTACCCACGTCGACTGCTGGCAGCTTACCTAAACCTTCCTGGCTGGCGCAACCTGAGACGCTCTGGTCTCCCTGGAAGTTACAGAATGAAGAATTGTCAGAAGGAAAACAGGATGCTCTGCGTCTGGCCCTCGACGATCAGCTCCGGGCAGGTATTGATATCGTCAGCGATGGCGAACAAACGCGTCAGCACTTTGTCACCACGTTTATCGAGCATCTTAGCGGCGTTGATTTTGAAAAACGTGAAGTCGTCAAAATCCGCAATCGCTACGATGCAAGTGTACCAACCGTCGTGGGCGCGGTGGCACGCCAGAAGCCTGTGTTTGTTGAGGATGCCCGTTTTTTACGTCAGCTGACCACGCAGCCTATTAAATGGGCGCTGCCAGGGCCGATGACGATGATCGACACGCTGTATGATGCGCATTATAAAAGCCGCGAGAAATTAGCCTGGGAATTCGCGAAAATTCTCAATCAGGAAGCCAGGGAATTAGAAGCGGCTGGCGTTGATATTATCCAGTTTGATGAGCCTGCCTTTAACGTCTTTTTTGATGAAGTTAATGACTGGGGGATCGCGGCTTTAGAGAAAGCGGTCGAAGGTCTTAAATGTGAAACGGCTGTACATATCTGTTATGGCTATGGCATTAAAGCCAATACCGACTGGAAAAAGACGCTGGGATCCGAGTGGCGACAATATGAGGAAGCGTTTCCTAAACTGCAAACGTCTACTATCGATATTATCTCTCTGGAATGTCATAACTCACATGTACCGATGGATCTGCTGGAACTGATTCGCGGTAAAAAAGTGATGGTGGGGGCCATTGATGTGGCAACCAATACTATAGAAACGCCAGAGGACGTCGCCGATACGTTACGCAAAGCGCTTCAGTTTGTGGATGCCGATAAGCTTTATCCGGCGACTAACTGCGGTATGGCTCCGTTATCTCGTCGGGTCGCTAATGGCAAACTGAATGCCCTGAGCGCAGGGGCGGACATTATTCGCAGAGAGCTCACCGGGCAATAATGCCGCCAGACGGTCGGGCTATAAAGAAAACGCTTATAGTGACAGGCGATCTGAATAATCGCCTGTATTCAGCTTTCGGCAGATGAACAAATGGGTTTGTTTAGCATGATTGAGGGGCTGCACAACCTCAACGCCTGCGAACTATACCCGCCCGTAAGACATCATCACGCCATCGGTTATGCCGCTTTTACCGAGCGGGCAACATCCATAACGGCACTCTCCACGCCCTCTGAGTTCTTCTGAATGCTGGCGATCACATCACCCGCTTCGCGCATAAGTGCCACTCCCTGACCGGTGTTTTCAAGGCTGTTTTCAATGCCCTTAAGCACTTCTTTGGCAAGCTGGTTGTTGGCTGCGACAACCCGTTCGATCTCTTCGGTGGCGCTACTGACGCTCGCCGCCAGATTTCTTACCTCGCCGGCGACAACCGCAAAACTTCTCCCGGATGCGCCTGCTTTTGCAGCCTCAATGGCGGCGTTAAGCGCGATAAGTCTTGTCTGCATGGCGAAACTGCGGATGGTTTCGACCATACCGTCAATGCTGTCAGACTGACTGTTAAGGCGGGACACATCGGCGGAGACGTCGTTCATCCCCTGCGCAATTCTGTTAATCATCCGTATGCTGTTCTCGATAACATCGGCCCCGGCCTGCGCGCTTCCACGGGTTTGCACTGCCATATCCCAGGCGTGGACGGCCGCGTCCTGCTCCCGTTTATTACGCAGAACCTGCTCCGTGACATCGGAAGCGAACTTGGTAATTTTGTACAGTTTTCCATCGCTATCAAAGACCGGATTGTAGGTCGCCCGGAGCCAGAGCGGTTCGCCACGACGATTGAGGCGGGCAAACTGACCGGAGAAAAATTCCCCCTGATTAAGCCTCTGCCAGAACTGTCGATACTCCTCACTTTTGTAAAGCGTTGCGGAGCAGAACATTCGGTGATGTCGTCCGAGTACGTCCTCTCTTTTATAACCGGTGGCATTCAGGAAATTTTCATTCACCTCCAGCACGTGACCGGCAGGATCAAATGAAATGACGGCCATAGAGCGGCTAATGGCATTGATGAGCGATTCCTGCTCAAGAGCTGACATCATGCGATCGGAGATATCGGCCGCAATTTTGATAATTTTAAATACGTTGCCGCGCCGATCGGTGACGGGAATATAACTGGCCTCAAGCCATACGGGGCGGTTTCCGCTGGCCAGCCGCAGAAATTTATCACTGAAGCTTTCACCGGCGGCAAGACGCTGCCAGAAGTGGCGATATTCTGGTGAGTTGACCAGCGAGGGTGGGCAGAACATGCTGTGATGCTGGCCAATGATGTCATCAGCCCGGTATCCCATTGTTGTCAGAAAAAGCGGACTTGCCTTCTGAATAATCCCGGCAGGACTAAACTCGATGACAGCCATTGCCTGCCCAAGCGCGTTAAACGAAGCCGCCGGGCGCGGGCGAGTAAAAGAGAAAAAATGTTTCAGTAAATTCAATGGCATCAGGTACACCGGTTAAAGTAATCACTATGGTATTTATCGGCAGCCTTGCGGCCTGCATTATGCATTGCTGTAATCGGTGGCGCTGATTAACATTGGCAAAGGTTAATTTGATAAGAAATCAGTTTCCAAAAACAACGCTCTATCAGGAGCGTGATTACAGCATAGAGCAGGTCTGCGCGTTGTACAGTTTGTACCGCATCGTCCTGTTCAGGCCGCTGTATAAATTCACCTGTTAAAAAGGAAGGCACATTGATGTATAGCCGCAAGTGTCAAAACGGTAACCTGCGCAGGGTGCTGTTTTCGGCGATCTCTTGTATCGTTCTTCTGTACGGCGCGAAAGGGTATGCTAAACCGGATATGAAGCCTCTGGGGCCGAATATCGCCGATCGGGGTTCGGCGCTTTATCATTTCAGGGTTGAACAGTTCGATTCCGCCGACGGCAAAAGACATTACAAGGTCTGGACGGCTATTCCGAATAAAAAGCCAGCGGCATCAGGCTATCCCGTTCTTTATATGCTTGATGGTAATGCGGTGATGGGACGCCTGTCGGAAACGTTGCTGAAGCAACTGGCAGAAAAAACGCCTCCTGTCATCATTGCTATTGGCTACCAGACCAACTTGCCTTTTGAGTCAAACAGCAGAGCCTGGGATTATACCCCTGCCCGGGAAGGGAAGAAGGGTACGCAGGGGGAGAATGGCCGCAACCGACGTGAGATGGGGGGAAGCAACGATTTCCGTCAGTTGCTGGAGCAGCACATTGCCCCGACAGTCGAGCAGGGGATTAATATTAATCCTCAGCAGCGCGGCCTGTGGGGCCATTCTTACGGCGGCCTGTTCGTTCTCGACTCATGGCTGTCCTCATCGTTCTTCAGGCATTACTACAGTGCCAGCCCGTCGCTGGGACAAGGTTATCTCGCTTTGTTAAACTGGTTAACGGCAGTCGATAAAACGCGTTATTGCCATAAACATCTGTTTTTCATGGAAGGTGCCGCGTCCCCAGGGAAAAACGTACAGACTCAGGCGCCTGACATCCTTCCTCGTATCCACGACGTCGTTGCCAGCCTCCAGCGTGACGGGATCCCGGCGGACTACTGGGATTATCCTGGCCTGTCGCACGGACCAATGTTTGACGCCTCTTTTAAGAGCGCGTTACTGGATATGAGTACCGGGAAGGTAGGCGGATCGGCATCCTGTGATTAATCCGGCGGGTATCAAAGGAGGCGGCGTGAAGGGGAAGCCCCTGCGCCGCCTTAATCGTCAGAAGTGGAGGCCTAACTGCATATAATAGGTGCGGCCCGGCTCGTTGTAAGTATTCGCTCCGGCCCCCCACAGATAGGCGCCCGTTGTTGCATTACCGGTACTCTGGGCATTGCCTTCGCGGAAATGGCGCTTATCGAACAGGTTGTCGATTCCCGCCGTAACGTCCATATATTTCGTTACCGCCCAGGTAGCGCTTGCCCCTACCAGCGCATACGGCGATACCTGGCGGGTTTCACTACCGGACGTGCGAATGCCCTGATAATTATATTTTTTTGGCTTCTGTCGGCCATACCATGTCAGCGTTCCCTGAACCGACAATTCATTGTTTGCCTGCCAGTTTAGCGTCGAGTTGATCGTATATTGAGGAATGACCGACAGGTAATCATTGTTCCTTTTGTTTTTGTTCTCAATAATATACGTCAGGTTGTTATTCATTTTCAGGGTATCAGTAATCGGGAAGTTGAGCGTGCCTTCCAGCCCCTGCACAACAGCATTGGGGACATTTTCCCATTTAAAAATATTTGCCGAGCCGTTGTTATATTCCGGCGTATATCCTGCTTCAATTTTGTCATGGTAGTCATTGCGATACCAGGTCAAACCGGCCTGCACGTCATCGTGATTATATTCAATGCCGATTTCTTTATTAACGCTGGTTTCTGCTTTCAGATCGCTATTACCCTGTAAATAACAGGCACCGCCGCCGTAGCAGCCCTGGCCTTTACTGAATAACAGATAGTTAGGGTTGGTCTGGTAGAGATTCGGCGCTTTCCATGCGCGGGCGATGCCCAGTTTCAGCGTAAAGTCACTGTTCAGCTCCTGAGACAGGTTCAGTGACGGGCTCCAGTTACTGCCGCTCACATCCTGGTGATTAAAACGGATCGCGGGCGTCAGACGGGTGCTGTCCGTTAATTCAATATTATCTTCCGCAAAAATGCCGTAAATATCCGCTGAGCTGTATTGGCTTCGTCCGGTATCACCAATTCCATTAACCGAGCCGCCTCCGCTGGTGGATTCAGTATTGGAAGCCGGATCTTTCATTGCCTGGTGATTAAATTCCCCGCCAAACGTCAGGGTCTGATTAACCCACAGATCAACCGGAATATTGACTTCTGAATGCAGGTTGGTGTCGTAGAGTGAAATGGTCGAAAACCCTTCATTGCCAGGGCTAAAAATTCCCGCTATTCCGCCGGAGAGACCTTCATTAAGACGAGAATTTCGTGTTTTTTCAAACTGAATGTAGTTATTGGTGGTGACGCCGCTGTCCCATGCGCCGGTATATTTCAGATTGAGCGTCTGGCGGTAAAGCACGTTGGTTTCTTTACCATAATATTTTTTCACCAGCGCATTACTGTTGGTATTTTGCGTATCGCCAGCATACAGGTTTCCCTGACGGCTGTAGCCTGCGCCCAGTTCCAGCGCCTGCATCGGCATAAATTCCCAGCGCAGGGCTGAATTAATGTCTTTATTAATAAAGCCTTCACGGCCCGAAGGATAAGTCCCCGCATAGGTGCCAATACGCGGTGTGGTATGGCTTTCATTGATGTCCTGAGCATCTGCCTGCGTTTTATTCCAGTTGCCGTAGAGCCGCAGGGTCAAATTATCAGCCAGCGCACCGCTTAAACTGCCGTTGTAGCGTTTGGTGCTGCCTTCGGATTTATGCTGGGGAACGTTGTAATAGGTGTTGAGGTTGCCGTGCCACTCATCCGTCGCAGGTTTGGTAATAATATTGACGACACCACCCATAGCGCCGCTGCCGTACATCGCCGCCGCCGGGCCGCGAATGACCTCGATGCGGTCAATCATTTCTGGCGGTACCCAGTTGGTATCACCTCGTGTATCTCGTTCATCGCTCCAGCCATAGCGCACCGAGTTACGACTGGATACAGGCATACCATCGATCAGGATCAAGGTGTTCTCCGGACCCATACCCCGGATATCAATCTGGCGATTATTACCGCGCTGGCCGCTGTTGGAATTCCCGGTGAGATTCACACCTGGCATGGTGCGGATAATTTCAGAAACGTCACGCTGAACTGGATTTTTTTTGATAGCTTCGCTGTCAATGATCGAGACGCCAGGCGCCTGTAACGTCTGCTCTTTGGCCGTTACTACCATTGTTTCACTACTGTTTTCTTCCTGCACGTTGGTCGCCAGTTTTTCACTCTTTTGATCCACGTGCGTTTTTACTGTTTCCTGATTTACCGTCGTATCTACGTCGTTAGCATTTGCCAACGGTACGACAAGATTACCTGCCATCACGGTACCCAGAAGCGATAATCGATACGCATTTTTTATCATCATAGTAGCCACTTACCCTTTAAAATTTGCGCAAAATAATTTATTGGTAATGATTTTTATTTGCAATAAAATAATGATTATCATTATCATATTTGGTAGTGGCTGTTATTGTTATTCCTGTTTTAAGACCTGGGAATTCACTGCAGGGACCTGTCGCTTTAGCGGCGGTCAGGGTGCATATAAAGGATCGTCAGGATCAACTCACGTGTTTATGGTCTATGGTTCGGTAACGATAAATCCAAAAGGCTAAGGATATTTGTGGTCCTGTTGACGGAGGTTGAGGCGGTTTTAACGAGGCCGATCTGTCTTATTCGTCTGAAGAACCCGCTGACTTAGCACAATTTTTGAGACGCACTACCTGACCAGAGAGAGCAAGTAAATGATTATGCTATGTAAAGCCTGCGGCACCTCTTTCGAAGCCACCGATGCCTCACCAGCACAGTGCAAAATTTGTGAAGATGAGCGTCAGTTTGTACCGGTGACAGGACAGGCATGGATCGGTGTAGACCGTTTAAGCGCTTCACACTCTAATAAATGGCAAAAGCACGAGCCTTATCTCCTCAGCCTCAAAACCGTACCCAATTTTGCCATTAATCAGCGCGCTTTTATTCTGAGAACCCCGGAGGGAAATATTCTCTGGGACTGTATTGCTAATCTCGACGATGCCACAAAAACGTTAATTTCTGCACTGGGCGGACTAAAGGCTATTGCTATCTCCCATCCGCATTACTATACCACCATGCAGGATTGGGCTGCCGAGTTTCATGCGCCGATTTATCTTCATGCCAGCGATAGCGAGTGGATCATGCGTGACAGTCCCTGGATCACACTCTGGGAAGGCGACACCCTGACGCTGGCGACTGGCGTCAGCATAATACGTCTCGGCGGACATTTTGCCGGCGGCAGCGTGCTGCACCGGGCGCAGGACGGCGGGATACTGCTGGCAGGCGATATCCTCCAGGTGACTCCCGGCGCGGATGCCGTCTCTTTCATGTGGAGTTATCCCAATATGCTGCCGCTGCCAGCCGCAACCATTAAGGATATTACGCGCCGTCTGAGCGCCGTGAAATTTTCAAAACTCTACGGCGCGTTTGAAGGGCAGAATATAACGGAAAATGCGGATGACATCGTGCGTCGGTCAGGTGAAAAGTATATTGCCTGTCTTGGTTAATTGAGGGGGGAGGGAATGTGGGCTTTTCACGGATACCCGGACACAGGACGTTTATCACCGTTATGTGCTCATGCAGGATACGCCCTTTAGCGACATCAAATACGACTGGCACATCTGGATCAGTTGCCTTTGCAGTACCGCCACGGTGGTCTCAGGCAGGTTCATTTCGAACGTATTGCGCACGGTCCCAAAAATCACGGTGATCAGTATCAGACTCACGCTTTCGATATTCAGCAGATTCATGTCTGATGCGCTTCGCAGCATCGCGGATACAGCAACATTAACGCGGCGTCGAAAGGCTTCCACTAATGGGCCGTTATCCAGTTCAGCAATAGAAAGATATAACGCCCGCGTGACTTCAGGTCGTTCCGTTTTGGCGCGCCAGTAGGCTTCAATCAGCCCCTCCACCATCGGTGA
Source organism: Superficieibacter sp. HKU1 (assembly GCF_029319185.1). Lineage (NCBI taxonomy): Bacteria > Pseudomonadati > Pseudomonadota > Gammaproteobacteria > Enterobacterales > Enterobacteriaceae > Superficieibacter > Superficieibacter sp. HKU1. Next base: position 4,154,787 of record NZ_CP119754.1, on the reverse strand, counting down.
TACGGGCAGGCCGTAGAAGGTCAGGCACGCCGCCTCGACTTTTTCGGCAAGGGCTTCCAGATAGCGCTCATTAAGTACGTATAGCAGCGATTCCTTATGCGGAAAGTACTGATACATGGTGCCCACCGAAACGCCAGCCCGTTCTGCCACGCGCGTTGTGGTCAGGCGCTGGGGTCCCTCAATGACTAAAAGCTGAATAGCCGCCTCGAAAATGGCGTCCAGCGTCGCCGTTGCCCGCGCCTGACGCGGCCTTTTCCGGGGAATAAGTGAGCGTGGTTTAGTCATTTCAGAATGCGAACCCTCAAGCTAACGAACGCGCCCGCGAATTACTCATTACCCCATTGATTGAGGAACGTGGCTATCTCGTCAATACGTTGCTCGTTAATACCCGCTTCGCTGGCCATTTCTCTCTGCGCTTCTTCGCTGATCTCCTCGTTATTCATTAAGCGGGTGATCAGCAGTTGAAAATAGTGTGCCAGGGGATCGCGTTCAGCGTCTTTCACCGGCTCTGCGCATTCGGTCGCGTACTCATCGGCGATGTCATAATACTTCAGTGGGATTTCGTTGTTCATACAGGGTCTCCGGGTTGTAGGCTGACATCAATAATACCATTCTTATCAAATTGCTGGCATACGTTAACCACGGGGGTTAACGTTGCCGATACGCTTAGCCGTAGAGATTACCTATAAACTCCACTTTCTCCGCTAGCATAGGGTTGTTAGTCGTCTTTCTTCTCCACATGTCCCAGCGCTTTCTCTGGAAAACAAGAGTCCCGCACCCGGCGTTTTAGCTCTGCCGCATCGGGAAAACCGCCGTCCTGCTTACGATCCCAGATAACGTGACCATCAATATCGATAACAAAAATCCCGCCGGTGCCCGGCACCAGGCGTACAGAATCGAGATCGGTACTAAACGTTTGCAGCAGCTCCTGCGCCATCCAGGTGGCGCGTAGCATCCAGTTGCACTGGGAACAGTACTGCAATGTGACGGCGTTTTTGCTCATTTTTTCTCTCATTTTACCAGGAGGGCATAGCACACAATTTACGATTAACGGGTCACAAATGTGAAGACTTTGTGAAGTTGTTGCAAATGATAATACTTATCATTAGTATTCGTTTCATAATTTATAACAGTACGCGTTTTTTTGGTTAGTGCTTTTTCAATCAGCCAGTGGAAGTGAAATGTGAGCCTCATACTAATAAAATTAAGGTTTACAAGACATTATGCATACATCGCACATTTCTCCTCAACGTTTCAGGAAGAGCGTTCTGGTGACGTCATTACTCACAGCGCTCTATCAGACTGCGGCTTTCGCGGCTGATACCGGGACTTTAACGACTACCGCAAAAAATGCCGCACAGGATACGGCTGACGAGATGATTGTCACCGCGCCAGCGCCGGACCTCAAAGCGGGAAGTACGCATTCTGTCAGCGCCCAGGACCTGCAAAACAAAGGCGCAAACGACTTTGGTTCCATCATGCGTTATGAACCGTTAATCAGCGCGACCGGTGCCAGCGGAGGTTCCGGCAACGGCAAAAGCGGTTTTGACCGCGGCGGCTATACCGGCTACAACATTCGTGGGCTGGAAAGCAACCGGGTTGGCATTGATGTCGATGGGATCGCTCAGCCGGACGCCACTGGCCGCAGCTACGTTAGCCGGTCAGGAGTGAACACGTTTGGCATTGGCCGCGACTACATCGATCCGTATATGTATGGCAATGTTGATATTGAATCCGGCGCGACCTCTACCGAACAGGCCAACACATCTATCGGCGGCAATGTCTCTTTCCGCCCGAAATCCGCTGACGATTATCTGCGTCCGGGAAAAAACACCGCATTTGGCTACCAGAGTGATTACGACTCTGCCGATCGCAGCTGGCACAATGGCGTGACCGGGGCGGCGGGGGATGAAACCCTGCGCGGCGTGTTTGTCTACAGCCGTCGTGACGGTCAGCAAACCCGCAACAACAGTGACACCGTCGATGCGTATCCGGCTAACTGGCACTCTGATGCGATGATGGCCTCCGGTATCTGGCAGCCCAACGATGAACATAAACTGACCGGTACGCTGGATTACTACCACAAAACCAACCATACCCATTACGACTCGTGGAACAGCAGCGGCAGCCAGATCCTTGGCGATGCCCAACAGACCAGCCAGACCCGTCGCTGGGGCGTCAGCCTGAAAGATGACTGGACGCCAGTGAATGACTGGCTGGACAGCATGTCGACCAAAGTCTACTACCAGCATACTGAAGCGCATGACCGCACTTATATGCCGGACAGCATTACTACCGCCATGCAGACGGTCTATTCAGACTATGACACCGATACCTGGGGCATTCAGAACGCGCTGGCGAAAACGCTGGGCCGCCACGATCTCCGCGCCGGGTTTAACGCCAGTACCACGGAAACGAAGCGTCCGTTCAGACAGTCTCCAGCGCCAACGGCGTACAGCGAAATTATGCAGCCGGAAGCGGACAGCAAAAGCTATACCCTCGGTGCCTTCGTGCAGGATCAGATTAATTTCGACGCGGGTGGCCACCATTTCGCCGTCATCCCTGGCGCACGCGTCGTCCATCAGTCGATGAAGCCGGATAATCTCTCCAGCCTGACGACCAACAGCAGCGTTCTGGATGAGTCTGAAGTCTCGACGTTATACGGCAAAAATACCGACACCCAGCTGTTACCGTCACTCACCTTCCAGTACGACATTACCCCGCGCCTGATGACGTATCTGCAATACAAACGCGGGGCGGAGTTCCCTAATGCCAGCCAGCTGTACGGTTCCTGGAACCTTGGCTCCAGCTACGCGGGCAGACAGCAATATGCGCTGATCGGTAATACCGACCTGAAAACCGAAACCAGCGATAACGTTGAGTGGGGCATGAAAGGGGACGTGACCGACGGCATCACCCTGCGCACCGCGCTGTTCTATAACACCTATAAAAACTTTATCGCCTATACCCGTTATTCGCGCGCCGGGAATCCGGACCGGTTCACCAACGTTCCGTCCAATATTTACACCACTTATCAGGCGGAAAACCGGGATAAAGCCTTTATCTACGGCGGTGAAATTAGCGCTAAATTTAACTTTGGCACCTGGTTTGAAGAGGTGAATGGCCTGAGCGCGACGCTCGCCTATGGTTATACCGAAGGGAAATCGAAATCCAGCTATATGGGGGATAAATACATTGATCTCGACAGCGTCGCGCCGATGAAAGCGATTGCTGGCGTCGCGTGGGACGATCCGGCGAAACGGTATGGCACGGCGTTAACCGCGACCTTCGTGAAAGGCAAACGCGCCACCGCGACCAGCCGCGAGTCCTACACTAATACCGGTTCGACGATCGCCGATTCCACCAATGAATACATGCGGGTGCCGGGTTATGGTCTGCTGGACTGGACGGCGTACTGGCAGGTGGCGAAGAACGTCAGACTCAACGGCGGCGTTTATAACATTACCGACCGCAAATATTGGGATTATCTGAGCAGCCGTACCATTGAGGAGTCCACGCGCCAGGATGCGTATGACAAGGCGCTGGCGGTGATGCCGGGCCGTACGTGGCAACTGGGTGTTAACGTAGATTTTTGATTAAGACGTCATCCTTAATCCTTACTCCCCCGGCATCGCTGCCGGGGGTTTTTAACCTTATCAGGAAGCGAACACTATGCCTTTTTCATCCACAGAAAACTCCGCCATCTGGCAGCAATATCAGTCCATTAAAGCGCAGGAGCCTGCAAAATACGCCCGTGATATCGCAACTGAGATGGGCATCAGCGAAGCGGAATTAACCCACGCACGCGTAGGGCACGATGCCGTGCGCCTGACGGACGAGATGCGCGAGATCCTCGCCGCGCTGGAGCTGGTGGGAGACACAAAATGCATCTGCCGTAATGAGTACGCCGTCCATGAACACACCGGCAGTTTCACCCATCAGCATATCGGCGAACACGCCGGAATAGTCCTGAACCCGCGGGCGCTCGATCTGCGTCTGTTTATCCGTCAGTGGGCCAGCGCCTTCAGCCTGCGCGAGCAGAGCCCGCGCGGCGAGCGTCAGAGCATTCAGTTTTTCGACCATCAGGGCGACGCGGTGCTGAAAGTCTACGTTACGGCGCAGACCGATCTGGCGGCGTGGAATGAAGTGGTCGCACGTTTCACGGTAGCAAACGATCTGCCTCTGGTTATTACCGCCGCCGAGGCGGTGCAGCATGCACAAACCCCCGACGCGGCGGCGCTGGATCGGGAGTGGCGGGCGATGACCGATGTGCACCAGTTCTTTGGCCTGCTGAAAAAACACAATCTCTCGCGCCAGCAGGCCTTCCGGCTGGTGGGCGACGATCTTGCCAGCCAGGTCGATAATGACGCGCTGCCGCGCCTGCTGGATACGGTTTTGCAGCAGGGTAACGAGATTATGATTTTTGTCGGTAATCGCGGCTGCGTGCAGATCTTCACCGGCGCGCTGGAAAAACTGACGCCGATGAAAGGCTGGCTCAATATTTTCAACGAGCATTTCACTCTGCACCTGCGCGAGGCGGGAATTGCGGAGAGCTGGGTAACGCGTAAACCGACTGCCGACGGCCATGTCACCAGTCTGGAACTGTTCGCCGCGGATGGTGCGCAAATCGCCCAGATTTACGGCCAGCGCAGCGAAGGCCAGCCGGAACAAACCCGGTGGCGGGCGCAGATTGATGCGTTGAGCAATGAAGGGAAAGCCGCATGAAAAAATTACTGATGCTGCTGGCGGCCCTGCCGCTGGTGGCGAGCGCCGCCGCACAGAAGGTGGTGACGCTGGGCGGTGATATTACCGAAATTGTTTACGGGCTGGGCGCGCAGTCGCAGCTTGTCGGGCGCGACACCACCAGCACCTGGCCTGCCGAGGTGAATAACGTGCCGGATGTCGGCTATGTCCGGCAGCTCAATACCGAGGGCATCCTGTCGCTGCGCCCGGATATCGTACTGGCAAGCAACCAGGCGCAGCCGTCATTGGTATTACAAAAGGTGGCGGAAAATCATGTCAGGGTGATCGACGTACCCGGCGGCTACTCGCTGGCGGCGATTGATAAGAAAGTCGCCGTCATCGCCGATGCGCTCGGCAAAAACGCCGAAGGCGAGCAGCTGCGGCAAAAACTGAAAGCGCAAATTGCCGCGCTACCGACATCGCCGGTGAATAAGCGGGTCCTGTTTCTGCTGAGCCACGGCGGGATGGGAACGATGGTCGCCGGCCAGGAAACCGCCGCCGACGGCGCGATCCGTGCCGCCGGGTTACAGAACGCCATGCAGGGCTTTGCGCACTATCGCGGTCTTTCGCAGGAAGGTGTCATCGCCAGCCAGCCGGACCTGATCGTGATCTCTGCCGACGGGATTAACAGCATGGGCGGGGAAGAGAACCTGTGGAAATTGCCGGGACTGGCGCAAACCCCTGCCGGGCGTAATAAGCAGGTGATGATTATTGATGATATGGCCCTGCTCGGCTTTGGCGTGCGTACGCCGCAGGCGCTGCGCGATCTGCGTCAAAAAGCGGAGCAACTGCCCTGATGAACCGCGGCGTGGTGTGCTCACTGTGGGGAATGCTGTTATTGCTGGTCGGTCTGACGCTGGTGGCAACCACCCAGGGGGCGATGGCGCTGCCGTTAAAGAGCCTGTGGCATCCCGGCGATGATGCGCTGCGCCAGATCTGGCTGACCATTCGTCTGCCGCGCGTGCTGCTGGCGCTGGTGGTCGGCGCGGCGCTGGCGCTCTCCGGCTGCGTAATGCAGGGGCTGTTTCGCAACCCGCTGGCCGATCCGGGACTGCTGGGGATCAGCAGCGGCAGCGCGCTGGCGGTGGCCTGCTGGCTGGTATTACCGTTGCCGGTTCCCGCGCTGGTGGCGCTGTATGCGCCGATGCTGGCGGCGTTTATCGGCAGCCTCGCGGTGATGGTGGTGATTTTTCTGCTCAGTAAGGCCCGCGATAATTCACTGTCGCGCCTGCTGCTGGTGGGGATTGCCATTAACGCGCTGTGCGGCGCTGCCGTTGGACTGCTGTCATGGCTAAGCAACGATGCCCAGCTTCGTCAGCTCTCGCAGTGGGGAATGGGCAGCCTCGGTCAGGCGCAGTGGTCCACGCTGCTGGTGGCAACCACGCTTATTTTACCCTCGGCAATGGCGGTATGGTGGGTTGCCCGCCAGCTTAATCTGCTGCAACTGGGCGATGAAGAAGCGCATTACCTGGGCGTCAATGTTCCGCAGCTGCAACGAGTGATGCTGCTTTGCAGCGCCTTGCTGGTGGCGGCAGCGGTGGCGATCAGCGGGATTATCGGTTTTATTGGGCTGGTGGTGCCGCACCTGATGCGCATGTGGCTGGGGGCCGATCACCGCGCGCTGGTGCCGGGTTCGCTGCTGGCGGGAGCCATCCTGCTGCTGATCGCCGATACCGCGGCCCGCACCGTTGTCGTACCTGCGGAGATGCCGGTGGGTCTGATCACCAGCTTGCTCGGCGCGCCCTGGTTTCTGTGGTTGATCTTCCGCCAAAGGAGAATGGAGCATGGATAACACCTTAGTCGCTGCCCATTTGCGTCTGCAATGCGGGCAGCGATGGCTGATCGATGATGTCTCGTTAATGCTTGCCAGCGGTGAACTGGTTGCGCTAATCGGCCCCAATGGTGCGGGGAAATCAACGCTGTTGCGCCTGCTGACCGGGTATTTGCCCGCGGATCAGGGGGAATGCTGGCTGGCGGGGCACTCGCTGAAACAGTGGCCCGCCCGCGCGCTTTCCCGCCGCCGTGCGGTGATGTTGCAGCAAACGCAGCTGCGTTTTGACTGGCCGGTAGAGGCTATCGTCGCCATGGGCCGTGCGCCCTGGGGAACGCGGCATGAAGCGGAGATCGTCCGCGAGGTCATGGCGTTGACCAGCTGTACCGATCTGGCGGGTCGCCACTATGCCACTCTCTCCGGCGGCGAGCAGCAGCGGGTCCAGCTGGCGCGCAGTCTGGCGCAGCTGTGGAAAGACGGCGCCCCCGAAGGCTGGCTGTTTCTTGACGAACCCACCTCGGCACTGGATCTTTACCATCAACAGCAGCTGTTACGCTTACTGAAAAAACTCACCGCCAGCGGGAACCTGCACGTCTGTATCGTATTACACGATCTTAATCTGGCGGCGCTATGGGCAGACCGCGTGCTGCTGTTAAACCGGGGAAAACTGGTGGCGCAGGGGACGCCGCAGCAGGTGATTCAAACCGACGTCATCGCGCAATGGTATGGGGCAGAAGTGCAGGTAAATCCGCACCCCGGTAACGATACGCCGCATGTTTTTCTGTGTGCGTAAAAGAGGCTTCCTGAAGAAGCCTCTTTAAGGTTTATCCAAACAACCGTGACAGCCAGCCGCGTCCAGATTTTGGCGGGGATGAAGGAGGCTGGGGCGAGGATATTGTCACCTCTCCCAGCCCGCCATTAACCGCAGCACCAATTGTGCTCAGTGCCTGAGAAGCATCCTTTCCACAGGCCGTAAAATGCAGACGGTGCCCTTGCTTTGCACCAAGGGAAACGACTCGCATCAGGTTTTTACCATCGACGGGTCCTTTCGGATCGTCCAGATTTTCAATGGTAATCTGGCTTTGAAACTGTTTAATCACTTTTACCAGTATTGCGCCTGGCCGGGCGTGCAGCCCATGAGGATTATTGATCGCAAACGTAGCCTGTTCGCCTTGTGGAGTGGCATCGGGCACCACCTCGGCCGGTTGGTGTTCTCCGTATAAGATCGCCAGTACTTCTGCCGGTGTGTTGGCATTTTTGATCGCGTGCGGGATCTCGTCATTGCTCAACACGTGGGTCAACTGGCGCAGGATGTCCAGGTGTTCGTTCGACCTCGCGGCAATAGCGATGACGGCATACGCGATATTGTCTTCTCCCCAGGATACGCCATGACGAAATACTATGACCTTAACGCCGGTGTTTAGCACGCTGTCACGGGTTTCCGGCGTACCGTGTGGGATTGCAATACCATTGCCCAGATATGTCGAGATTTGCGCTTCCCGCGCCAGCATACCCTGTAAATACCCTTCGGTAGTATTCCCGGCGTTGACCAGATGCCCGGCAACGTACCTAAGCGCAGTGTCCTTAGTCACCTGCTCGTCACTGATAAAAATATCATGTTCACAAAGCCGCATGATGTCATCCTTATTAAATATTGGCAGAAGCAGTCAGCACGGACTGTTTACGGTTGAGCCATAAACGCCAGACCCCAAGCATCACCGCGCCACAGGCAGAACCGGTCAGAATACATAACACCCATGCAAGAGGTTTACTGACCAGAGGCAGGATTAGGAAACCGCCATGGGGTGCGGGTACCTGAATATGCAGGCTATAACTCAGTACCGCCGAAACACTGGAGGCGATCATCATCATAGGAATGACGCGTAGCGGATCTTTAGCTGCAAATGGGATCGCACCTTCGGTGATATGTGTAAACCCGAGGATATAATTCACTATCCCTGCTGCGCGTTCTTCTTCACTAAACCCTTTCGGAAAGAATGTTGTTGCCAGCGCGATAACCAGGGGCGGCGTAATACAGGCCGCCGAGACGCCAGCCATGAAGAAATAGTTTCCCTGACCGAGCAGCAAAGTGCCCGTTACATAAGCAGCTTTATTGACAGGGCCACCAAAATCAAATGAACACATCGCCCCCACGACAATACCCAGCAGGATGGGATTAGCTTCTTGCAGTGATGCGAGCCAGTTCATCATACCGTTATTAATGGCCGCGACGGGCTGGCCCAGTAGTACCATCAACAGGCCAATAACCAACACCCCAATCAGCGGCATGATGAAAATCGATTTCAGACCTTCATATTGTCGTGGCAGGCCGTTGAGCAGATTTTTGACCCATAGCATTAAATAGCCAGCGGCGAAACCAGCGATGATCCCGCCAAGAAAGCCTGCGCCGGTCGCATTCGCCAGTAAGCCGCCAACAAACCCGGCAACCAGCCCTGGTTTACCGGAAACAGACCACGCAATATAGGCAGTGAAGACCGGGACCATGATAGAAAATGCCTGCTGGCCAATCTTCATTAATATCGCAGCAATAGCATTATATTCAGCGGATTTTGGATCGGCTGAATAAATTCCCCATAAGAAAGAAACAGCGATTAAAATACCCCCGGCGACGACAAACGGCAGCATGTTCGATACGCCACTCATCAAATGCTTATAGATCTGGCGGCCAAAGGATTCATTTTCTGCCGCAGCTCGGGAAATTGTTTTTTCTCCTTTACGAACGGGCGCTTCGTTATTAAGTACTTTATTGATAAGTTCTACCGGACGATGGATCGCCTCTTTCACGGGAACTTCAATAACGGGCAGGCCATTAAAGCGATCGGCCCCGACATCTTTATCCGCCGCGATAATGACGCCTGCGATACCCATTAAATCCTCCGGCAAAATGGCGTTTTCTACGCCACTGGCACCATTGGTTTCTACTTTTATTTCGACAGACAGTTTTTTTGCTGCGTGCTTTAAGGCTTCTTCAGCCATAAAGGTATGCGCAATTCCGGTAGGGCAACCGGTAACGGCAATGATCTTTTTCATAAGCAGACCTTAAATGTATTATTTAAAAACGTCTTACTGAGATCTCAGGTAATAATTTCTCAATGTTATTGAGTTGACCGAGCCCGGCAGATCCTGCTACGTCAGCCCCGGTGGCGCTGGCACGTTTAAGGGCATCCTCCACACTTCCCCCTGCTAGCCAGAGGCTTAAAAAAGCCGCCAGAGAAGCATCACCTGCGCAGGCAGAGCTGACCAGTTCAATCTCTGGTGCACTGCAAAACCAACGTTCACTCCCGTTTGAAAAATACATCCCCCTCGCTCCCAACGTGATTAAAACGTTTTGTGCGCCAGAGTTGTGTAATGCCGCCAGCGCCGCTATCGCCTGTTCATCGTTGTGCACAGAGAGACCAAATATCGCCTGTAGCTCCTCATCGTTTGGCTTGATTAATAGCGGCTTATATTCCAGTAGTTGACGTAATGAAGGATGGCTGATATCCAGGATAACGGCGATATCCTTCATCTGACAAATCTCCAGGATCTCGCTGTAAAACCGGCTTTCGATCCCTTTTGGTAAACTGCCGCTGATGACCAGATACCTGGAGTCTGATAATTGTGTGAGTATATTGACGATCTGATGTTTACAGTCATCGTTAATAAAAGAGCCAGGATTGACCAGCTTATACTCCTGCGCACCATCATGAATAAAAATATTTATTCGCGTTGGTTCATTGACCCAGGCGGGAGAGACCGGTATTTTTCTCTTACGGAGTTCGTCAATGATATAATGACCGGTAAATCCTCCAAAAATACCTAATATATGGGCAGGTTGCTGAAAGTGATCTAATACCAGTGCGACATTGACCCCTTTACCATTTGGGCAGTATTCCGTATGGTGCGTGCGATTAACCACCCCAGGTAAAAGAGGATCGCTAAAAATATTCATATCAATCGCCGTATTCAGCGTAAGTGTATAAATCACAAACGGCTCCTTACAGTTGTCCTTCACAACCACAGACATGAATAACCTTACGCACTACCTCTTTCATCGCTACTTTCGCAGGCTGCATATAATGGCGCGGATCGTTGGCTTTTGGATGTTGTATAAAATAGGTTTTAAGTGCGTCGGAGAAGGCAATTTTCAACTCTGTCGCAACGTTGACTTTGCAGATACCGAGGTCGATGGCTTTGCGAATGTCATGTTCGGGCAGGCCTGAAGCACCGTGCAGAACCAGTGGCACATCTACGCGTGCGCGAATTTCTGCCAGCCGCTCAAAATCGAGTTTAGGCTCGGCGGTATAGAGCCCGTGCGCAGTACCAATCGCGACCGCTAAAGAGTCAATACCGGTGCGTGTGACAAACTCGTGTGCCTGTTCGGGATGGGTATACAGCGCATCTTTACCCTCAACGACCAGATCATCTTCTACACCGCCCAGACGACCAAGTTCAGCTTCAACGCTGGCATCATAACGATGACAAAAATCGACTACCTCTTTCACCACTCTGACATTCTCTTCGAAAGCATAATGGGAGCCGTCGATCATTACAGAACGTACACCCGCGAATACTTTTGCTTCGATATCGTTCAAAACCTCATGGTGATCCAGATGGATTGCCAGCGGCAGGTTATGTTCGCGTGCCAGATCGGCAGCGATTGCCACGATATTCCCCTTACCGGCATAGCTAAAGGTGCCGGGCGTGCCAGCGACGATCAAAGGCGATCGCATTTCTGTCGCCGTTTCGACGACCACCTGCAGTGTTTCAAGGTTGTGGATGTTAAATGCAGGGACAGCATAGCCTTTACGCTGTGCTTTCAAGAGCATGTTTTTACTGGAAATGATGAACATAAACTACTCCGCCAGTTGTCTTTCATAATTAAAGTTAAAAATGGTTTTTAACATTCATTTTGAAAGTAATGTAATGATCATCGTGCGTCATTGATGTGATCTGAAGCACGAAACGGCAATGTTTTTTACAAAAAGAAAGTAATAGTTTGACATGTTGTTTTATTTTATAAGTTAATGTTTGCAGTCGGAACCCCAGTAATCTATTGATATTACTGGCAAGTGACGGGTTATCCTTCTGTTAATGACCGACATAGAATTGACATCACCCTATGGAAATTTAAAAATGAAAGTTAACGAGCGGGAGTGGCTCCCGACAATCCAGCTAAAAAGGGTATGTTGTGGCAAAACCTTCGACCAGCCTGTTGAAACGACGTCTGGACATTGCCGAAATCGTTCGCAAAAACGGTGAGATCAAAGTGGATGATTTGGCTGAAATGCTGGCGGTTTCGGGCGTGACGATCCGTAACGATCTCAATTATCTGGAACAGCAGGGCTACCTGAAGCGATCTTTTGGCGGGGCGATTTATACCGCGCAGCCTGTCAACCCGTCCGTTCACCCGGACGCTAAAAGGAGCGAGAGACTTGATAATGCGAGCGAACTTGAGCTGGCGAAACATGTCGCCCGGCTAATCGCTGATGAGGACCAGCTTTTTCTCGGTGCAGGCAACGTGTTACGTAAGGCAATCCCTTTTATGGCCGGGTATCGGGATTTGCGTCTGATGGTGAACGATCTGGGACATGTGGCGTCAGCACGAGACTATCTTGATGGGGAGATAGCCTTATTGGGTGGCGTTCTTGATGAGTCGGGTCAGCATCTGGAAGGTGAAATGGCGTGTCGCTCACTACAGCAATTTCAGCCGTCCTGTAGTGTGCTGATGATCGACCATATTAGTGATGATGGCACGCTTAATGTCGCCAGTGAATCGGCTGCTACTTTGCTTCAGGAAAGCCTCATGCAGAGTGTGCGTAGCATTGTGGTTATTGCCCGGCGTCCCATCGTTGGCGTGGCCCGTTATGCAGTCGGTAAGCTTAGCGAGATTAATGCTGTGGTAACGCCGCAAATCGTGGCGGCTGAATATCATTCGCGGTTTCTGGCGGTGGGGCTGACCAATAGCTACACCAATAATAAATGCCTGACCTGGATAAACCCCGCCCTGAATTTGACGAGGTAAAGGACGACGCATGAACATCACTATTGCGACACTTGGCGAACTGCTGGTCGAGTTTTTAGCGAAGAAAGAAAATCAGGGATTTTTGGCTCCCGGTGAGTTTTGGGGACCTTATCCCAGTGGGGCACCTGCCATTTTTGCCGATCAGGTTGCTAAGCTTGGCTTTCCGGTTTTGCTGTTCAGTTGCGTTGGTAACGACGCCTTTGGTGAGATGAATATCGCCCGACTGAAGCGGGATGGCGTCAATGTTCAGGGGATTTCCGTGCTACCTCATGCCAATACGGGTAGCGCCTTTGTCAGTTATCGCACGCAGGCGCAACGGGATTTCATTTTCAATATGCCTAACAGCGCCTGTGGGCAACTGAATGCCGATCATCTGGATGAAACGCTGCTGCGCCAGTGTAACCATTTCCACATTATGGGCTCCTCGCTTTTTTCGTTTCGTCTGATTGATGCCGTTCGTAAAGCGATTGGTATCGTTAAAGAGAATCAAGGGTCAATCTCCTTCGATCCGAATATTCGTAAAGAAATGCTGAACATCCGCGAGATGTCGCAGGCGTTTGAATATATTCTCGATTACACAGACTTTTTCCTGCCAAGTGACGGTGAACTGGATTATTTTGGTTTGAATAAATCGGGTGATGAGGGAGAAATCGTTGAGCGTCTACTTAAGCGCGGCATTAAGCATGTCATTGTCAAACGTGGCCCCCAGGGGGCCAGTTATTATGCGCAACATGAGCAGCATCACGTGGCAGGGTATCCGGTAGAGGTTGTTGATCCCACCGGTGCCGGGGATTGCTTCGGCGCAACGTTTGTCAGCCTGTTCCTGGCAGGTTACAGCGTGCCGGACGCCCTGGCTTATGCAAATGCCAGTGGTTCGCTGGCAATATCTCATCGTGGGCCAATGGAGGGAACCTCAACTCTTGCGGAAATTGAAGCCTTGATGGCCCAGCGCTGCCGTTCTGTTTAGTCACTGCCGTTCCTGTTCATGCGGCATGCTGATGGTAAGTTTGTCAGCCATAAAAAACCCCGGCAGGTCTCCCTGCCAGGGTTAGCATTTAGCATGATGGGGTTATCACGTCACCGGAGCCGGGTTAAACACCGCCAGCTGATTATGTAAGCCCCACTGATCCGAGAAGGTTTTTTTCCGGCCGCTGGCCACGTCCAGAATGAAGTGGAACAGCTTCCAGCCCACATCCTCGATGGTCTCTTCGCCGGTAGCGATGGTGCCTGCGTTGATATCCATCAGGTCATACCAACGGTTTGCCAGTTCGGTGCGGGTAGCCATTTTAATTACCGGTACCGCCACCAGTCCGTAAGGTGTCCCGCGACCGGTGGTGAAGACCTGTACGGTGATCCCGGAGGCGACCTGTTGAGTACCGCAGACGAAATCGCTGGCGGGGGTTGCCGCGTAAATCAGGCCGCGTTTTGTCGGGCGCTGGCCGGGTGACAGCACTTCGGAAATCGCGCTTTTACCGGACTTGGCAATTGAGCCAAGCGCTTTTTCCACCACGTTTGCCAGACCACCTTTTTTGTTCCCCGGAGACGGGTTGGCGCTGCGGTCGGTTTTACCCATATCGAGATAATTATCGTACCAGGCCATCTCTTCGAGCAGACGTTTGCCCACCTCTTCATTGATAGCACGCGGCGTTAACAGGTGGATCGCATCGCGGACTTCGGTGACTTCTGAGAACATCACCGTCCCGCCACAGCGGATCAGCAGGTCAGAAGCGTAACCGACCGCCGGGTTTGCGGTGACGCCGGAGAAGGCGTCGCTGCCGCCGCACTGCATACCGACCACCAGTTCAGACGCCGGGCAGGTCTCGCGCTGGCGCTGGTTAAGTTTTTGCAGATGGCGCTCGGCGACCAGCAGAATATCGTCAACCATTGATTTAAAGCCGACGTGATGCTCATCCTGCAAACGAACAATACTGGCATCATCAACCGCAATCGCTTTGACGTCTTCCGTTCCCTGTAACAGGCGCTCCGGCTGGAGTTTTTCACAGCCGAGGCCGACCACCATCACTTCGCCGCCAAAGTTCGGGTTCAGGGCAATATTGTGGATCGTCCGAATCGGGATAATCGCCGCGGGTGCGTTGATCGCCACACCGCAGCCGTAAAGGTGGTTAAGGCCAACCACGCCATCCACGTTCGGGTATTTCGGCAGCAGGTCGCGCTCAATGATTTTAACGACGTAATCCACCACCCCCGCCACGCAGTGAACGCTGGTGGTGATGCCGAGCAGGTTTTTGGTGCCGACGCTGCCGTCCGGATTGCGGTAGCCTTCGAAGGTATAGCCTTCCAGCGGCGGTAGCGGTTCCGGTACTTTGGTTGCCAGCGGCAGCGTGTTCAGCGGCGGCGCTTTCGGCAGCTCGACGGTGGATTCATCGATCCAGCTGCCTTTCGCCACGTCGCGCACCGCATAGCCGATGACTTCACCGTAGCGAATGATTTCGCCGTGGACGGGAATATCCACCAGCGCTACTTTATGTCCCTGTGGAATATGTTCAATGAGTTCCAGCCCATTGGGGAAACGGGTGCCCGCTTTCAAACCGTTATCATTGACAATAATCGCCACGTTATCGGTATCGTGCACTTTAATATAGAACGCCGAAGGCGACTGCTGTCTAATTTCGATGTCGGCCATTGTCCAGTATTCTCCAGCAAATGTAGATAATAAAAAACGGTAAACTGAGCGTTTTAGAAAAAGGATAAAAGATAAAACCTCAATATTATGACATTAAGAATGCACTGACTTTTAAATTAAGAATGTGATCCAGATCACTCATTACCGCGATGGGGCGCGGCACAAGGCGGGCAATGAGTAAATCTGTGCATTAGCGCCCAGGAGTATGTGCATATGCCATAAAAATTTGGTTAATCAAATCCGTTAATTAGTCAAACACCCAATGTGTATTTAGAGATGCCTGATTATACTAATTGCCAATTACATTGTGTCTGATCTGTTTATTGAGGTGCCTGCATCAATAAATAATCAGTTATCTCACCTGATAAAAATAAATAAACAGGTGGCTCCGTACCCGAGGATAAATTAATGTCGCTGGATACTGCTATTACCTCTAAAAAAAGTATACCCACTCGCTATATAATACTGCTGATTATCTTCATCGTGACAGCAGTTAACTATGCGGACCGTGCAACGCTGTCGATTGCCGGGACTGAAGTCGCGAAAGAATTAAATCTTAGCGCTATCTCAATGGGCTACATCTTCTCCGCATTCGGCTGGGCTTACCTGCTAATGCAAATCCCCGGCGGCTGGCTGCTGGATAAATTCGGATCGAAGAAAGTCTACACCTACAGTCTGTTCTTCTGGTCGCTGTTTACATTCCTGCAAGGCTTTGTCGATATGTTCCCGCTGGCCTGGGCCGGAATGTCCATGTTTGTCATGCGCTTTATGCTGGGCTTCTCCGAAGCGCCGTCCTTCCCGGCTAACGCCCGTATCGTAGCGGCGTGGTTCCCGACCAAAGAGCGCGGTACGGCCTCAGCGCTGTTTAATGCGGCCCAGTACTTCTCGCTGGCAATTTTCTCGCCGCTGCTTGGCTGGCTGGTCTTCGCGTGGGGCTGGGAACATGTCTTTACCGTGATGGGGGCGATTGGCTTTGTGCTGACCGGAGTGTGGGTGAAGTTCATTCATAACCCGACTGACCATCCACGTATGTCTGCTCAGGAACTGGATTACATTACGAAAGGCGGCGCGGTGGTTGATATGGACCACAAAAAGCCCGGCGTAACGACTTCCGGCCCGAAACTGCACTACATCAAACAGCTACTGACTAACCGGATGATGCTGGGCGTGTTTTTTGGTCAGTACTTTATTAACACCATTACCTGGTTCTTCCTCACCTGGTTCCCGATTTACCTGGTGCAGGATAAAGGCATGTCGATTCTGAAAGTGGGTCTGGTGGCATCGATTCCGGCACTGTGCGGCTTCGCCGGTGGCGTGCTGGGCGGCGTTTTCTCCGATCACCTTATCAAGCGCGGCTCCACCATTACCCTGGCGCGTAAATTACCGATTGTGCTGGGAATGCTGCTGGCATCAACGATTATTCTTTGCAATTACACCAATAATACCACTCTGGTGGTGGCACTGATGGCGCTGGCCTTCTTTGGTAAAGGCTTTGGGGCGCTGGGATGGCCGGTTATCTCCGATACCGCGCCGAAAGAAATTGTTGGCTTGTGTGGTGGCGTGTTCAACGTGTTTGGTAACGTGGCCTCTATTGTCACCCCGCTGGTCATTGGTTACCTGGTGAGCGAGTTGCACTCATTCAACGCTGCGCTGATCTTCGTAGGCTGTTCAGCACTGATGGCGATGGTCTGCTACCTGTTTATTGTTGGCGACATCAAGCGCATGGAACTGCAGAAATAATTCACGGTTACGTTACAAGGTATAGACGATGAATAACGATATTTTCCCGAACAAATTCAAAGCTGCGCTGGCCGCGCAGCAGGTTCAGATTGGCTGCTGGTCCGCGCTGGCAAGCCCTATCAGCACCGAAGTGCTGGGTCTGGCCGGGTTTGACTGGCTGGTTCTGGATGGCGAACATGCGCCAAACGATATCTCCACCTTCATTCCCCAACTGATGGCGCTGAAGGGCAGCACCAGCGCTTCGGTGGTCCGCGTACCGACCAACGAGCCGGTGATCATCAAACGCTTACTGGATATCGGGTTCTATAACTTCCTGATCCCGTTTGTAGAGTCGCAGGAAGAAGCGGCGCTGGCGGTGGCTTCTACCCGTTATCCGCCGGAAGGTATTCGCGGCGTGTCCGTCTCGCACCGTGCCAACATGTTTGGCACCGTGCCGGATTACTTCGCGCAGTCTAATAAGAACATCACCATCATTGTGCAGATTGAAAGCCAGCAGGGCGTGGATAACGTTGATGCCATCGCTGCGACGGACGGTGTGGACGGTATCTTCGTCGGACCCAGCGATTTAGCCGCTGCGCTGGGCCATCTTGGCAATGCCTCTCACCCTGACGTTCAGCAGTGCATTAAGCAGATTTTTGCCAGCGCGAAAGCCCACGGCAAACCGTGCGGCATCCTGGCACCGGTTGATGCTGATGCGCGTCGCTATCTGGAAATGGGTGCCACCTTTGTTGCCGTTGGCAGCGATTTGGGCGTCTTCCGCGGCGCAACGCAGAAATTAGCTGATTCCTTTAAGAAATAACCACCACCGAAAGAAGAGGGAGCAATTATGACCATTAAAGTAGGTTTCATTGGCCTGGGCATCATGGGCAAACCAATGAGCAAAAACCTCATTAAAGCCGGTTACTCGCTGGTGGTTTCTGACCGTAATCCTGAAGCCGTCGCTGAACTGGTGGCTGCAGGCGCAGAAACCGCTACCACGGCTAAAGCTATCGCCGAACAGTGCGACGTGATCATTACCATGCTGCCGAACTCCCCGCACGTCAAAGACGTCGCGCTGGGTGAAGGCGGCATCATTGAAGGCGCGAAAGCCGGTACCGTTCTGATCGACATGAGTTCTATCGCGCCGCTGGCGAGCCGTGAAATCAGCGATGCGCTGAAGGCAAAAGGCGTGGATATGCTGGATGCGCCGGTCAGCGGCGGCGAACCGAAAGCCATCGACGGCACCTTGTCCGTAATGGTTGGCGGCGACAAAGCGATTTTCGATAAATACTACGATCTGATGAAAGCGATGGCCGGATCGGTGGTTCACACGGGTGATATTGGCGCAGGCAACGTGACCAAGCTGGCAAACCAGGTGATCGTGGCGCTGAATATTGCCGCCATGTCCGAAGCGCTGACCCTGGCAACCAAAGCAGGCGTGAACCCGGACCTGGTGTATCAGGCGATTCGCGGCGGTCTGGCGGGCAGCACCGTGCTGGACGCGAAAGCGCCGATGGTGATGGATCGTAACTTCAAACCGGGTTTCCGCATCGATCTGCACATTAAAGATTTGGCTAACGCGCTGGATACCTCTCACGGCGTGGGCGCACAGCTGCCGCTGACCGCCGCGGTTATGGAAATGATGCAGGCGCTGCGTGCCGACGGTCACGGTAACGACGACCATAGCGCCATCGCGTGCTACTACGAAAAACTGGCGAAAGTCGAAGTCTCTCGCTAACAACGTATTGCCCGGCGGCGCATGTTGCCGGGCCGACAGAATACGCCTTTGTAGGCCGGAAAGATCACTATTCTCCGGCGTTGCGTGGTAACAGGCTACTCACTATGAAAATCGTAATCGCCCCAGACTCTTATAAAGAAAGCCTTTCTGCCAGCGAGGTAGCTCAGGCGATAGAAAAAGGATTTCGGGAAATCTTTCCTGATGCGCAATATGTCTCTGTTCCGGTCGCTGATGGAGGGGAAGGGACGGTTGAAGCGATGATCGCCGCAACGCAGGGTACAGAATATACCGCGCAGGTTACCGGACCGTTAGGCGAGCCCGTTAACGCCTGCTGGGGGATCTCCGGCGACGGTAAGACCGCGTTTATCGAAATGGCGGCGGCCAGCGGACTGGCGCTGGTTCCTCCTTCACAGCGCAACCCGCTGGTGACAACCTCCCGCGGCACCGGCGAGCTGATTTTGCAGGCGCTGGAGCACGGCGCGAGAAATATTATTATCGGCATTGGCGGCAGTGCGACCAATGACGGCGGCGCGGGCATGGTACAGGCGCTGGGCGCGAAACTTTGCGATGCGAACGGCACGGATATCGGCAACGGCGGCGGCAGTCTAATCGGTCTTAATTCCATTGATATTACGCAACTGGACCCTCGCCTGCGCGAATGTACGATCCGTGTGGCCTGCGACGTGACCAATCCGCTAACGGGCGAAAAAGGGGCATCACGGGTATTCGGGCCGCAAAAAGGCGCGACCGAAGAATTGATCGTTGAACTGGATCGCAACCTCGACCATTACGCGGAGGTGATCAAAAAATCCCTGCGCATTGATGTCAAACAGGTCCCCGGTGCTGGCGCGGCGGGCGGTATGGGCGCAGCGCTGATGGCGTTCCTCGGCGCGGAGCTGCGCAGCGGGATTGAAATCGTCACACAGGCGCTTAATCTCGAAGAACACATTCACGACTGTACGTGGGTGGTGACAGGCGAGGGCCGGATCGACAGCCAAAGCATTAACGGTAAAGTGCCGGTCGGCGTGGCGCAGGTCGCTAAAAAATACCACAAGCCGGTGATTGGCATTGCCGGTAGCCTGACCAACGATGTCGGTATTGTCCATCAATACGGTATTGATGCCGTTTTCAGCGTGCTGACCAGCATCAGTACGCTTGAGGAAGCGTTCAGGGGGGCATTCGATAATATTTATCGCGCTTCCCGCAACATTGCCGCGACGCTGCAGGTGGGAATGTTGACCGAAAGGTGACAGCAGGGTGGAAACACTCTATACTGCGCGCCGAAGCTGACCAGACAGTCGCCGCTTCGTCGCCGTCCTCCTTCGGGGGAGACGGGCGGAGGGGAGGAAAGTCCGGGCTCCATAGGGCAGGGTGCCAGGTAACGCCTGGGGGGGAAACCCACGACCAGTGCAACAGAGAGCAAACCGCCGATGGCCCGCGCAAGCGGGATCAGGTAAGGGTGAAAGGGTGCGGTAAGAGCGCACCGCGCGGCTGGTAACAGTTCGCGGCACGGTAAACTCCACCCGGAGCAAGGCCAAATAGGGGTTCACAAGGTACGGCCCGTACTGAACCCGGGTAGGCTGCTTGAGCCAGTGAGCGATTGCTGGCCTAGATGAATGACTGTCCACGACAGAACCCGGCTTATCGGTCAGCTTCAACCATTCAGTAAAACGCCCGCAGGAGCAATCCGGCGGGCGTTTTGCTTTGTGCTCGCGACAGGATGAATGACTGTCCACTCCGCTCTCTATGAAAAGAACGCGGCTTATCGGTCAGCGATGTAGGCGGGGTAAGGCGAAGCCGCCACCCGGCAACCAGTGTAAAGCGCCACCCATAATGTAATTAAAATGTTTAATTTTAATTAAATAAAATGATAATTATTATTGCGTCCGTGAATACGCTCACGTCCCAAAATGTGATCTATTACGATTTTATCGCCGAATAACCAGATTTAAATAATATTTTTGATTATTTAAATTTTATTTTATATGCACCTGTGAAAGACGCAATTAATTAGTTGAAATATAATCCAGTTGGCTCATTTATTTGTACTCTACCATAAATTAGTTATCGCCATAAAATATTTTCATCTTAGCTTTTTTTATTGATAAAAATCAGATAAAAGTCAGATTTTATTCATTTAACATATTGATTTTTAATGACTTTAAAATTAAATCATACATTAGAAATAGTAATCCAATACTATTTTGTGAGTAACAGCACATATCATCCATGACATAATTACGTACACTTAGCCGCAAGATGTTACGAGATGAGTTAAGCATGATGGAAACATTTACCCTACCGAAAACACAACACCTCGTCGTATTTCAGGAGGTTATTCGCAGCGGCTCAATTGGTTCTGCGGCAAAACAGTTAGGATTAACTCAACCAGCAGTAAGTAAAATTATTAGCGAAATAGAAACCTACTTTGGCATGGAATTAATCGTACGTAAAAACACCGGCGTGACGTTAACCAGTGCCGGACAGGTTGTGCTGACCTACTCGGAATCCATCACCAGGGAAATGAAAAACATGGTCAGCGAGATGAACAGCATGAGCAGTAGCGGCGTAGCCGATGTCTCGTTCGGCTTCCCGTCGCTGATTGGTTTTACCATCATGTCCAGCATGATCCAGACATTTCAGCAGACGTTCCCTAAAGCGCAGGTCTGTATGTACGAAGCGCAGCTTTCCTCGTTTCTGCCAGCGCTGCGTGACGGGCGGCTGGATTTTGCCATCGGCACGTTGAGCGATGAAATGAAGCTGCAGGACCTGCACGTAGAGCCGCTGTTCGAATCCGAGTTCCGGCTGGTGGCCAGCACATCACGAACGTGCACCGGCCCCATCACGCTGGGGTCATTGAAAAACGAACGCTGGATCTTGCCTCACACCGATATGGGATATTACAGCGAACTGCTTACCACCTTACAAAATAACGGCATTGATAACGAAAATATTATTAAAACCGATTCTGTCGTTACCATTTATAATCTTGTACTGAATGCAGGTTTCCTGACCGTCATTCCCTGCGACATGATTGCACCCTTCGGTTCAAACCAATTTATTACCCTCACTATTAAAGACATTCTTCCCGTAGCGCGTTATGCGGCAGTATGGTCGAAAAATTATAGATTAAAAAAATCGGCCTCGTTCCTCGTGGAGTTAGCCAAAGAGCACTCCTCTTTTAATTATTCCCGACGACGACAAGCGGATGCGTTATAAAACTTATTATTTCTGATTTAATTTATGACTGAATTTTAGATCTGCCTCATCAGATCGACGGCAATATTATACCTGAATTTATCTCAAGAGGTTATTATGCACATTACCTACGAACTCCCTGTCTCAATTGAAGACGTTCTTGAAGCAAAAAAGCGTCTGGCCGGAAAAATTTATAAAACAGGTATGCCACGCTCCAACTATTTTAGTGAGCGTTGCAAGGGTGAGATCTTTTTAAAATTTGAGAACATGCAACGTACCGGCTCCTTTAAAATTCGCGGCGCGTTTAACAAACTCAGCTCGTTAAGCGATGCGGAACGGCGGAAAGGCGTCGTTGCCTGCTCGGCAGGCAACCATGCCCAGGGCGTTTCACTCTCCTGCGCGATGCTTGGCATTGACGGCAAAGTGGTGATGCCGAAAGGCGCGCCTAAGTCGAAAGTGGCCGCCACCTGCGACTACTCGGCAGAAGTCGTCCTGCACGGTGATAACTTCAACGATACCATTGCTAAAGTCAGCGAAATTGTCGAACTGGAAGGCCGGATATTTATTCCGCCGTATGACGATCCGCAAGTCATTGCCGGACAGGGGACGATTGGTCTGGAAATTATGGAAGATCTGTATGACGTCGATAATGTTATTGTGCCGATTGGTGGCGGTGGACTTATCGCCGGTATTGCCATTGCCATTAAATCCATTAACCCGACGATTAAAATTATCGGCGTGCAGTCCGAAAATGTTCATGGGATGGCCGCCTCTTATTATGCCGGAACAATAACGACCCACCGCACCAGCGGAACCCTGGCGGACGGCTGTGATGTTTCCCGCCCCGGCGCTATTACTTATGAAATCGTTCGCGAGCTGGTCGATGAAATTGTATTAGTTAGCGAAGATGAAATTCGTAATAGCATGGTGGCCTTAATTCAACGTAATAAAGTGATTACCGAAGGCGCAGGTGCCCTGGCCTGTGCCGCATTATTAAGTGGCAAACTTGACAGTTATATTCAGAACAGAAAAACGGTCAGCATTATTTCTGGCGGCAATATCGATCTGTCACGCGTTTCGCAAATTACTGGTTTAGCTGATGCTTAATTACTTTTGCTGAGGATATAACATGAGCACGACTGATAGTCTCGTTACCGGTCAGACAGCCCCCTCGTCATGGCGTAAATCTGACACTACCTGGACCCTCGGATTGTTCGGCACGGCAATTGGTGCCGGGGTTCTCTTCTTCCCGATCCGCGCAGGCTACGGCGGTTTGATCCCGATCCTGTTAATGCTGGTGCTGGCGTACCCTATCGCCTTTTTCTGCCACCGTGCGTTGGCCCGGCTGTGTCTGTCCGGCAGTAATCCGTCAGGTAACATTACCGAGACGGTGGAGGAGCACTTCGGTAAAACCGGCGGCGTGGTTATTACTTTCCTCTATTTCTTCGCCATCTGTCCGCTGCTGTGGATCTACGGCGTGACCATTACCAACACCTTTATGACCTTCTGGGAAAACCAGCTGCAAATGATGCCGTTAAACCGTGGCGTCGTCGCGCTGTTCCTGCTGCTGCTGATGGCGTTCGTGATTTACTTCGGTAAAGATCTGATGGTCAGGGTGATGAGCTTCCTGGTCTTCCCGTTCATCGCCAGCCTGGTGCTGATTTCACTGTCGCTGATCCCGTACTGGAACTCAGCGGTGGTCGATCAGGTTAACCTCAGCGATATTTCGCTCGTCGGCCACGACGGCATTCTGGTCACCGTGTGGCTGGGAATTTCCATCATGGTCTTCTCCTTTAACTTCTCGCCGATTGTCTCGTCGTTCGTGGTGTCAAAACGTGAAGAGTACGAACAGGAATTCGGCAGAGACTTTACCGAGCGCAAATGTTCCAGAATCATCTCCCGCGCCAGTATGCTGATGGTTGCCGTGGTGATGTTCTTTGCCTTTAGCTGCCTGTTTACCCTCTCACCGCAGAATATGGCCGAAGCCAAAACGCAGAACATTCCGGTGCTCTCTTATCTGGCGAACCACTTCGCTTCGCTGTCCGGCACCAAATCAACGTTTGCCACCGTGCTGGAGTATGGCGCGTCGATCATTGCCCTGGTCGCGATTTTCAAATCCTTCTTCGGTCACTATCTCGGCACTCTGGAAGGCTTAAACGGTCTGATCCTCAATTTTGGTTATAAAGGGGATAAAACCAAAGTCTCTACCGGCAAGCTCAATCTGATCAGCATGGTCTTCATCATGGGATCCACCTGGGTGGTGGCCTACGCGAACCCGAACATTCTCGACCTGATTGAAGCGATGGGAGCGCCAATTATTGCCTCCTTGCTCTGCCTGCTGCCGATGTACGCCATTCGTAAAGCGCCATCGCTGACAAAATACCGTGGCAAGCTGGATAATATTTTCGTTACCGCTATTGGCCTGCTGACCATTCTGAATATTGTTTATAAACTTTTTTAATCCGCATATTCAGGATTAACGGAGTCTGAAATGAATGAATTTCCAGTTGTACTGGTGATTAATTGTGGATCGTCATCGGTTAAGTTCTCAGTTCTTGACGCAGCAACCTGTGACGTATTATTGGCAGGGATTGCCGATGGCGTTAATTCCGGGCAGGCTTTTTTATCAGTTAATGGCGGTGAGCCCAAAAAACTCACGCATTATACTTATGAAGGTGCCTTTAAAGCCATTTCCAGTGAACTGGAAACGCGTAATTTAATCTCCAGCGTGGCCTTAATTGGCCACCGGGTTGCTCACGGTGGCGATGTCTTTAAGCACTCGGCAATTATTACCGATAAGGTGATTGAACAAATTCGCCAGGTTTCCTCTCTGGCCCCGCTACATAATTACGCCAATCTGAGTGGAATAACGTCAGCACGGGCGCTGTTTCCCGGCGTGCCGCAGGTAGCAGTATTTGATACCAGTTTTCACCAGACGCTGCCGCCCGACGCGTATCTCTACGGCCTGCCGTGGAAGTATTATGAAGAGCTGGGCGTGCGTCGCTACGGTTTTCACGGCACCTCACATCGTTACGTCTCTCAGCAGGCACACGCGCTGCTGGATCTTAACCCGCGGAGCTCTGGGTTAGTGATTGCTCACTTAGGTAACGGCGCCTCTGTCTGCGCGGTGCGTGACGGGCAAAGTGTCGATACCTCAATGGGAATGACCCCGCTGGAAGGGGTGATGATGGGCACCCGTTGCGGCGACGTCGATTTTGGCGCGATGGTATGGATTGCCGGGCAAACCGGACAAACCCTCAGCGACCTGGAACGGATGGTAAACAGTGAATCCGGCCTGTTGGGGGTTTCCGGCATTTCCTCTGATTTACGGGTGCTGGAAAACGCCTGGCATGAAGGAAATAAGCGAGCGCAGCTGGCGATTAAAATCTTCGTCCACCGTATCGCCCGGCATATTGCCGGACATGCGGCAGCGCTTCATCGTCTGGACGCTATTATTTTCACCGGCGGCATTGGCGAAAATTCAGCGCTTATTCGTCGGCTGGTCATTGAACATCTGAGCGTATTTAACGTTGCGTTAGATCAGGTTAAAAATAAACTGCCCAATGCCTCCGGCGAACGCGTTATTTCGCAAAAAAATTCCTGTGTTCGCTGCGCCGTGATTCCGACCAATGAAGAAAAAATGATTGCCCTGGACGCGCTACGTTTAGCGGAAATTAACGCCGCTGTGGAACATATCTGATTTATTTGTAGAGAGAGTAGTATTCATGAAGGTAAATATCGATATTAACGATATGCATTTTGCCGATGCATGGCGAGATTTTCACGGCGCTGAATGGAAAAGTGAAATTAACGTTCGCGATTTTATTCAGCAAAACTATACGCCTTATGAAGGCGATGAGTCGTTCCTCGCGGAGGCCACGCCGGCTACGTCGGCACTGTGGGAAAAGGTGATGGCGGGTATTCGCATTGAAAACGCCACCCATGCGCCCGTCGATTTTGATACCAACGTGGCGACGACCATTACCGCCCATGACGCGGGATATATTGACCAGACGCTGGAAAAAATTGTCGGCCTGCAAACGGACAAGCCGCTGAAGCGCGCGCTGCATCCTTTCGGCGGCATCAACATGATCAAAAGTTCGTTTGAAGCCTACGGGCGGGAAATGGACGCGGATTTTGAGTACCAGTACACCGCGCTGCGCAAAACCCATAACCAGGGCGTGTTTGATGTTTATTCGCCGGATATGCTGCGCTGTCGTAAATCGGGCGTGCTTACCGGTTTACCGGACGGCTACGGGCGCGGGCGTATTATCGGTGACTACCGCCGCGTGGCGCTGTACGGCATCCGCTATCTGGTGCGCGAGCGCGAACAGCAATTTGCCGATTTACAGGCAAAACTGGAGTGGGGGGACGATCTCGAAGCGACCCTGCGCCAGCGTGAGGAACTGGCAGAGCATCGCCGCGCGCTGCTGCAAATTCAGGAAATGGCCGCGAAGTACGGCTGCGATATTTCCCGCCCGGCCTGTAACGCGCAGGAAGCCGTGCAGTGGCTCTATTTTGCCTATTTGGCGGCGGTAAAATCCCAGAACGGCGGCGCAATGTCGCTGGGGCGTACCGCGACATTCCTCGATATCTATATTGAACGCGATTTGCGTGCCGGAAAGCTGACGGAGCAACAGGCGCAGGAGCTGATCGACCACTTCATTATGAAGATCCGCATGGTCCGTTTCCTGCGTACCCCGGAATTCGATTCGCTGTTTTCCGGCGATCCGATTTGGGCGACGGAAGTGATTGGCGGGATGGGGCTGGATGGCCGCACGCTGGTGACCAAAAACGCGTTCCGCTATTTGCATACCCTGCACACCATGGGACCTGCGCCGGAACCCAATCTGACGATCCTGTGGTCCGAAGCGCTGCCGATTGCCTTTAAGAAATATGCGGCACAGGTATCCATTGTCACCTCATCGCTGCAATACGAAAATGACGATCTGATGCGCACGGATTTCGCCAGCGATGACTACGCTATCGCCTGCTGCGTCAGCCCGATGGTGATCGGCAAGCAGATGCAGTTCTTCGGCGCGCGCGCCAACCTCGCCAAAACGCTGCTGTACGCGATCAACGGCGGCGTCGATGAGAAACTGAAAATCCAGGTCGGGCCAAAAACCGCGCCGCTGCTGGATGAGGTGCTGGATTACGACACGGTGATGCAGAGCCTGGATCATTTCATGGACTGGCTGGCGGTGCAGTACATCAGCGCGCTGAATATCATCCACTTTATGCACGATAAATACAGCTATGAAGCCTCGCTGATGGCGCTGCACGATCGCGACGTCTACCGCACGATGGCCTGCGGTATTGCCGGGCTGTCGGTGGCGGCGGATTCATTGTCGGCTATCAAGTACGCCACGGTAAAACCGGTGCGCGACCATACCGGTCTGGCGGTGGATTTTGTGATTGAAGGCGAGTACCCGCAGTACGGTAATAACGATGAACGCGTAGACAGCATCGCCTGCGATCTGGTCGAGCGCTTTATGAAGAAAATTAAGGTGTTACCGACATATCGTCATGCGGTCCCGACGCAGTCGATCCTGACCATCACCTCTAACGTGGTGTACGGGCAAAAAACCGGCAACACGCCGGATGGACGCCGCGCTGGCACGCCGTTTGCGCCGGGGGCGAATCCGATGCACGGTCGCGATCGGAAAGGCGCCGTCGCCTCGCTGACCTCGGTCGCTAAGCTGCCGTTCACCTACGCTAAAGACGGCATCTCCTACACCTTCTCCATTGTTCCGGCGGCGCTGGGTAAAGATGACGTGGTGCGCAAAACCAACCTGGTAGGGCTGCTCGACGGTTATTTCCATCACGAGGCAAATGTGGAAGGTGGGCAGCATCTTAACGTTAACGTGATGAACCGCGACATGCTGCTGGCGGCAATTGAGCATCCGGAAGCCTATCCCAACCTGACCATCCGCGTGTCCGGGTATGCGGTGCGGTTTAATGCCCTGACCCGCGAACAGCAGCAGGATGTGATCTCTCGTACTTTTACCCAGGCTATTTAACGATGAAAAAGAGTATTGCAATAACACGTGCACCCGGCGCGATCGGCCCCTGCGTACAAGGGATCGATCCGGGCAACACCCTGTAACACGAGCCTGTCGTGGGCTGCGCGTTCCGCCAGCCCACGGTTTTTTCGGTTGTCTCTTTGAGGTACTGAACATGATTAGCGCGTTCGATATTTTTAAACCAGGTATTGGGCCTTCCAGCTCCCATACGGTCGGCCCAATGAATGCCGGTAAGTGTTTTATCGAAGCGCTGGAAGCGCTCGGGCTGGTGACGCAAACGACGCGGCTGGTGGTCGATCTCTACGGTTCGCTTTCTCTGACCGGAAAAGGCCATGCCACGGACACGGCGGTGATCGTGGGGCTGGCGGGTAATCGTCCGCAGAACGTCAATATTGACGCCATCCCTGGGTTTATTCAGCAGGTGATCCAGAGCGGCGTTTTACCGATTGCCGATGGCCTGGCATGCGTTGCATTTTCCCCTGCCGACGACGTCATTTTTCATCCGGAAACCTTGCCCCGCCATGAAAATGGGATGCGTATCAGCGCGTGGCGCGGTGAAGAACCCTTGCTGAGTAAGACGTACTACTCCGTTGGCGGCGGTTTTATTATCGAAGAGGCGGATTTTGGTCAGGATCGTCAGGTTGACGTGCCGATGCCGTTTGCCTTTCGTTCCGCAAGCGAATTACTGACGCTGTGCGAAGCACACGGTTTGTCCATTTCTGGCTTAATGCTGCAAAACGAACTGGCCCTGCGCAGCAAAGATGAGATTGACGCGCAGTGTGTCAGCCTGTGGGAGATGATGTCTGCCGGTATTCAGCGCGGGATAAATACGGAAGGTGTGCTTCCCGGACCGCTAAAAGTGCCGCGTCGTGCGGTCGCATTGCGGCGAATGCTGGTCTCTTCCGATAGTCTTTCCAGCGATCCGATGAACGTCATCGACTGGATCAATATGTTTGCCCTCGCCGTCAGCGAAGAAAATGCGGCGGGTGGGCGCGTCGTGACTGCGCCGACCAACGGGGCCTGCGGGATCGTACCGGCGGTGCTGGCCTACTACGACAAGTTCAGACGTCCGGTTAACGCCGGTTCGATTTCCCGCTACCTGCTTGCCGCCGGAGCCGTCGGAGCGCTGTATAAAATGAATGCGTCTATCTCCGGGGCGGAAGTGGGCTGTCAGGGGGAAATCGGCGTAGCGTGCTCAATGGCGGCGGCGGGACTGGCGGAGCTTCTCGGCGGCAGCCCGGCACAGGTCTGCGTCGCGGCGGAAATCGCCATGGAGCATAACCTCGGGCTGACCTGCGATCCGGTGGCGGGGCAGGTACAGATCCCCTGTATCGAACGTAACGCGATCAATGCGGTAAAAGCCGTGAACGCGGCGCGCATGGCGCTTCGACGTACCAGCGAACCGCGCGTCTCGCTCGATAAGGTGATTGAGACGATGTACGAAACCGGTAAAGATATGAACGTCAAATACCGGGAGACGTCGCGCGGCGGGCTGGCGATTAAAGTGGTGTGTGCATAATGCGTTGTGGCTGCACCGCTGCCGGATAGCGGGAAACTATATCGTCCGGGTTAGCGCCGTGCTGTCCGGGATAACCTCTTCCTCTGCCAGCCTGACTTCGGCGTCCACGACGATAGCTTCCAGTTCGGTTAGCATCTCTTCATAACCAAAGGCCACAGGCACCGCAGGCTGCGTGACGGGAACAGGGGTAATCGCGGGACGTTTTTTTGTTTTTTTGCTCATGGGTTTACTCACTCGCTGAGTGGAACTATACCGGTAAATCTATCAGTAAAGCGCGCAGAGGCGTATCGGCAACCAGCGTTATGTTAGCCTCATCACGAATAAAAGCGCCATCGCCGCAGGTCAGCGTCTGGTTTTCCTGCTGCTGGGTCCGGGCATGGAACGTACCATGAATGGATTGCAGATAGGCGCGCGGTCCGTGGATCTGAAAACTGAGCTGCTCGCCTTTCTCCAGCTCAATATGATGCACCCATACCTGCTGACGCAGTTGCAGACTTTCATTGCTCCCTTCCGGAGACGCCAGCAGTTGTTGTGCGGTGTCGGTCAGGGCGATTTTTTGCAGCGGCGGATTCTCCCGCTCCGGACAGGCATCCAGCCAGAGCTGCATGCGCGTCAGCGACTTATCCTTACTCAGGTTATGCTCGCTGTAACTGACGCCGGGCTGAGTGGCGATCAGCAGCGCGTCACCGGCTTTTGCCTGAATATGGCTGCCTTCGCTGTCGCGGTATTCCGCCGTGCCTTCCAGAATAAGATTAAGAATATCCACTTTTGGGTAGGTGCGCGGCTGGAAAGACGCGCCAGGGGCCAGTACTTCCTGGTTCAGTACGCGCAGGGAAGCGTAACCCAACAGTTTCGGGTCGAAGTAGTGTCCAAAAGAAAAGGTGTAGCGGGCCTGTAGCCATCCGAAATCTGCCTGCCCACATTGTTTAGCGGTTCGGGTAGTAATCATAATTCTTGACCTCTCTTTACACTGAACTCATGTTAAAGCGATGGACGCTTCAATGTAAGCCAGATATTCTGCCCGGTATGTTCAAATTTCCTGAACGAGAGCGAAATGGCTAAAGATAGAGCACTCACCCTGGAAGCCCTGCGCGTTATGGACGCTATCGACCGACGCGGCAGCTTTGCCGCTGCCGCCGATGAGCTGGGACGCGTGCCTTCTGCCCTGAGCTACACCATGCAAAAGCTGGAAGAAGAACTGGATGTGATCCTGTTCGACCGTTCCGGCCACCGTACCAAATTTACCAACGTCGGGCGAATGCTCCTCGAGCGTGGCCGCGTCCTGCTGGAAGCCGCTGACAAGCTGACGACCGATGCCGAAGCGCTGGCCCGCGGCTGGGAAACGCATCTGACGCTGGTCACTGAAGCCCTGGTGCCCACTCAGGACATTTTCCCGCTGGTGGAAAAGCTGGCGACAAAATCTACTACCCAACTCTCGATTATTACCGAGGTGCTGGCGGGAGCGTGGGAACGCCTCGAGCAGGGGCGAGCGGATATTGTTATCGCACCGGATATGCATTTCCGCTCCTCGTCTGAAATTAATTCCCGCAAACTGTATAAAGTGCTGAACGTGTACGTTGCCGCGCCGGATCATCCTATCCACCGCGAACCTGAGCCGCTCTCCGAAGTCACCCGCGTGAAGTATCGCGGCGTGGCCGTGGCCGATACCGCGCGCGAACGCCCGGTCTTAACCGTTCAGCTTCTTGATAAGCAGCCGCGCCTGACGGTCAGCTCAATTGAAGATAAACGCCAGGCATTATTAGCCGGGCTGGGCGTCGCCACGATGCCCTATGCGCTGGTGGAGCAGGATATTGCCGAAGGCCGTCTGCGTGTGGTCAGCCCGGAATATACCAGCGAAATTGATATTATTATGGCCTGGCGGCGCGACAGCATGGGCGAGGCTAAAGCCTGGTGCCTGCGTGAAATTCCGAAGTTATTTATGGGACGCTAGCGTGGCGGTAATATAAGACTGTTCCACAGACAATAAAAAGGGCATCAATGATGCCCTTTTTATTATTAATTATTTACGCTGTATTTCGGATCATTACCGAAGCGGTTAGTACCAGAAGTGCCTGCTTTGCATAAAAATACGATCATTGCAATGACTCCAAAGGGGACTAAGCAAATTAACATCCACCAGCCAGAGCGTTCAGTATCATGCAGGCGACGTGCAGTTACAGCAAGGTTAGGCAGCAAGGTAGCTATTGTATAAATGATCGTTAGCCAGGGAATTTGCATGCCCACCAGCATTTGGATTAAGTTTATTATTGCACCGATAATACCGCTAATTAATATAAACATCCAATATTCCTGACGTCGTGCACGTCCGGAAAAACCAACATAGTTCTTTAAAACTCCAATATACCAATTCATATCAACTACCCTGTACAATGAAAATTGTATTGAAGTGTATTCTTCTTTTATGCGATAAACATCGCTTAAAAATATTTTTAGGAAAATATAAAGGTTTTGATAATTATAATAAATATTACGAGTACAACTCATTAGTTGGTGCTATTTAATGTGTATAAAATACCCGTGCAATTTAAAAGGCTCCTCCTGATGGAGGAGCCGGGCCATTACCATGAATTAAGCTTAGGATCGGGTCCGAAACGATTATCGCCTTTAGTACCGTCCTGGCAGTTGAAAATCAGCATGACCAGCCAGCCGACGACCGGGATCAGCAGTAATAGCAGCCACCAGGCCGAACGGTCGGTGTCGTGCAGACGACGAAATTGTAGCGCCCATCCGGGAATAAATATCAGCACGCCGTAAATTGTGGTCAGGACGCCTTCACCGCTGGAGTGCTGCCAGCCGAACAGCTTATCCAGCACGCCCAGCACAAAGGTCAGGATGATGTTGACCAGCACGAACATCCAGTACTCTTTACGGCGCGCCCGGCCGCCAAAACCAATGTAGTTCTTTAGCGCTTTAAGATACCAATCCATTTCAACCTCAATCAGCTATCAATCATTTGTTTTATAAGCATTAATATAATATTAATCGCTTTTATGTAAATGGTGAAATTATTTAGCTGAATGATGTATTGAGGTCAGTTCCACTACTATGGGAGCAGTCCGAAGTGGGGGCTTTTACTGCCGGTAAGTGGCGATAAGGTGAAAATCACCGTAAGTCATTGTTGACTTCCTGAGCGCTAAATTTGTGAGGCAGAACGTACTTTTACCTCCATATACTTGTATGGTAGATGGTCCAGCGGTAGCCTTATCTTATCAGGCAGAACCTGTTGCCGTAATGAATCGCCTTGCGCCAGCATGGTGATAAATCCCCTGGTAATAAAAGGATCCCACATGCCATTAGTTCCCTTCAATGAAATGAAACAGACCGTTAACCAGGCATTCCTCAACGCTGGCCTCAATGAGGCGCAGGCCGATACCTGTGCGCAAATTCATACTGAAACCAGCTGCGACGGGATTTTCTCGCACGGGCTAAATCGGGTAGCCCGATTTGTCGATTACGTGCGAAAAGGCTGGATCGATATCAATGCTGAGCCAGTGCTGGTGAAATCGTCGGGGAGCTTTGAAATTTATGATGGTCAGCGCGGGCCGGGTATTACCAACGCGTTATTTGCCGTTGACCGGGCAATGGCGCTGGCGACTGAACAGGGTATAGGGCTGGTTGGCCTGCGCAATACCACCCACTGGATGCGCGGCGGCACCTACGGCTGGCGGGCGGCGAATAAGGGATTTGCTGCCTTATGCTGGACCAATACCGAGTCCTGTATGCCTGCCTGGGGAGCGAAAAATACCCGTCTGGGAAATAACCCTTATGTCATGGCCGTACCAATGAAAGAAGGGGCGCTCATTCTGGATATGGCAATGTCGCAATATGCCTACGGTAAGCTACAGGTCACACGTCTGAAAGGCGAAAAATTGCCGTTTCCGGGAGGCTTTGACAAAGACGGTAATCTGACCGACGAGCCAGGCCCGATTGAAGAGTCCATGCGCATCCTGCCGACCGGCTACTGGAAAGGCTCAGGCATGGCGATCGTACTTGATGCGATGGCGGCTTTCCTGACGGCGGGCGCATCCACCAATGAGATTGATAAAATTCAGCAGGGAAGCTGCACCGGGGCCAGTCAGGTCTTTATGGTGTTTAATCCCGAACACTTCGGCGGCAAAGAATTCAGCGAGAACATGGCCGCCAGTATTGCTGAATACGTTAAATCCTCAGAGCCTGCGGAAGGCAGCGACGAGGTTTTCTATCCGGGAGAAAGGGAAGTGAGCCGTCGTGCCCGCCATCGTGCGGAAGGCATTCCGGCGGATGACAGCGTATGGGCTGAAGTGCAGGCGCTGGTGCAACGCTGAAGGGCGCGCGCGGCGAGCGTCATTCGCCGCGCGGCTGGCCGGGTTAAGCAAAGCGACTATCGCGGCCGTGGGGTTCATCCAGATCCTGCCATGGCCCGATGGAGATAATTCCCGTCGGGTTAACCGTTTTATGGCTGCGATAATAGTGATTACGGATGTGGGCAAAGTTAACGGTTTCGGCAATGCCGGGCGTCTGGTACAGATCGCGCAGAAAGCCGTGAAGATTGAGAAAATCGCTAATCCGATGCTTATCGCATTTAAAATGGGTGACGTAGACAGGATCAAAGCGGATCAGCGTGGTCCATAAACGGATGTCGGCTTCGGTCAGGCGATCCCCGGTCAGATATCGATGTTGTCCCAGGATCTGCTCCAGACGGGCCAGTGCCGCAAAGACCTTTTCCACCGCCTCGTCATAAGCCTGCTGGCTGGTGGCAAATCCTGCTTTATACACCCCGTTATTCAGATCGTCATAGATCCAGCCGTTCAGCTCGTCGATTTTCTCGCGTAGTTCAGCAGGATAGTAATCGCCTGCTTTGGCCCCCAGCGCGTCAAAGGCCGTATTGAACATGCGGATAATTTCTGACGATTCGTTACTGACGATGGTCTGGTTTTTTTTATCCCACAGGATCGGGATCGTAACGCGACCGGTGTAGTGTGGATCGGCGTGCAGATAAAGCTGATAAAGAAAATCATGGTGATAGAGCTGGTCGCCGGTGGCATCCGGAAAATCATCGCCGAAGGTCCAGCCATTTTCCAGCATCAGCGGGTGAACGACGGAGACCGGGAGAAAGGGTTCCAGCCCTTTTAATTTGCGCACGATCAGCGTGCGATGCGCCCACGGACAGGCGAGGGAAACATACAGGTGGTAACGATCTTTTTCCGCAGCGAAACCGCCTTCTCCGGAGGGACCCGGCGCACCGTCAGCGGTTAGCCAGTTACGGTAAGCGGATGCGGAACGTTTAAATTTACCGCCTGTGGATTTGGTATCGTACCAGGTATCCTGCCAGACACCGTCTACAAGTTGTCCCATCTTTTCCTCCGTTATAAAGCCGGTTTGCGCAGGTTGATAAACGCCATCAAGCTGGCGTCCGGTGCGTAAAAATGCCCGGCGGCGCTTCGCTTGCGCGGGCCTACACGCAACCTGCCACTCTGACGCGCAACGCGTTAAAAACGTAGGCCGGGTAAGCGAAGCGCCACCCGGCATTATTACGCCACAGGACTTAACGTTAGTCGCCAGCCCTTAAGTCTTCATTCCAGTATAGAGCGCTTACCACTTTTTATTCAGCAGGCGGTCGATACTGAACGCGCCCGGACCGGTGATAGCCAGCAGCAGGAAGCCGCCTGCGATGGTCAGGTTTTTCATAAACATCAGCGAGTTCACGCCTTCAGCGAAGTTACTGTGAAAAATAAACGCCGTCAGCAGCGTAAAACCAGCGGTAAACAGGGCCGTGGTGCGGGTCAGGAAACCGAACAGGATAGCCAGACCGCCGCCAAACTCCAGCAGGATAGTCAGCGGCAGCAGGAACCCTGGTACGCCCATCGCTTCCATATATTGCTGAGTCCCGGCATAACCGGTAATTTTGCCCCATCCTGCGGTGATAAACAGAATTGGCATCAGAATTCTTGCTACCAGCACGCCAACATCTTCTAATTTTTTCATTTTTCTCTCCCGAAAGCCTTATTTTTTCAATAGTGTTATTAGCCAGCAATAGAGGCGCTTGCCACCGGTTTGCTGTCGATAGAGAGAATCATAAGCGGGAGTGATAATGATTGTTAGCAAGGAAAGCTGTCAATCTTCTTCAAAAAATATGAGCAATAGAGACTGAATAAAAAAGCCCGCGTGCGTTGCCGCAGGCGAGCTTGACAGACAAGAGTAACGGATTAACGCAGGCGCTGGTTGCGGATCGTCGTTTGCACGAGACGCCATGCGCTCCAGATACCGAAGCCACGTTTCCCCCAGCGTACTAAGAAACTGGGGTTACGTACGCTCCAGATGGCCATCACGCTGCTGCCTACCAGCGCCCAGGCGCGAAGGTTAAGCAGCGTGTTCCAGCCACGGTCGTAGCCTCCGGTCACTTCCAGCCAGTCGCGGCGGCTGGAGGATAAGTCCAGCCGTTGCTGTTGGATCTGACTGAGCAGCCAGGCTTTACGCTGTTCGCGTTCCTGCTTACTACTCAAGACTTATCCTCCTCCAGCAAGGAACGGTCGTTAGCCAGTTCCTGACGGGTATGGCGTAAGAATGTGGTGCGACGCGCTTTAACCAGCGTCCATATCCCTCCGCCTATTGCCAGCAGCAACAGAACGGCGGTGGTACCTATCATCACATTCAACCGATATTGCGGATCGACAGCCCAGATGATCAGCACCATCAGACTCATCAGGCCAAAGGCGGCAAAAAGCATTGTCAGTCCCAGCATCAGTAGCAGCTGAAAGAGATTCGCTTTCTCTTCTTCCAGTTCTACCACCGCCAGCCTCAGCCGCGTTTCCACCATCTCAACGATGATCGAGACGATCCGCTGCCCGATTCCCAGCACGCTTTTTCCGGGCCCCTGTGCTTGACGATAATCAGCCATAATTATCGACGCGCCAGCAGAACACCCAGCACCACCCCAATGGCAGCACCGATGCCTACGCTCGCCCACGGATTTTCACGCACGTACTCATCGGTACGCTCTGCCGCGACGCGGGTCTGTTTTGCCAGCGCGTCGCCAGTCTCGCCCAGGCTCTTACGGCTGTCTTTCAGCGCGCGTTCTGCTTTGCTGCGCAGCTTGCTCATTTCTTCTTTGGATTTGTCGCTGGAAGAACTTAGTACTTCTTCCAGAGTATCCGTAAGGGATTTCAACTCAGCGCGCAGATGATCGGTATTGTTGTCTTTAGACATAGATGTTCTCTCCAGGTGAGTAAGTTAAATTTCCGTAAACTCAATAATCCCGTGATTCCAGCGCTTTCAGTTCGTCCTGCGCTTCCTTGAGTTTATTTTCGCGTTTCGTTACTTTTTCCGCATCGCCTTTCTGTCTGGCCTCCTTCAGATCCTCTTGTCGTTCAGCCACTTCTTCTTTCTGATCGGCAATTTTCTTCTGATGGTCGGCGCGTAACTGACTGTCGCTACAGTTTGCTTTAACTTCGCTCAGGGCTTTCTTCAGGCCGGTAATACGACTCTGATTGTTATGCTTTTGGGCGTAGCTAATTTCACGCTGTATATCCTGTTCCTTTTCCTGACAAGGCGTCTGTGCCCAGGCACCTGCACTGATGGATAAAAGAGCAAAAGCGGTAACGATGCGGTATTTCATAAATGAAAGCTTCCATAATGTTGCGGCGCATAGGGACTGTGCCTGCGCGTCCAGGCCAAAAATGATGTGATTGCCTTGCGCATACTTAAGAATAGTAAGTAAACGAGAAATCACCAAAATAAGTTAAAAGATTCAGAAAGGTGGAAGAAATTAGCCGAATCGACGAGAGGTATCCCGCAGACGGGTGAGCCACATTGTCGCCTGATCGTCTTCATCCTGCTGTGCGATGATGTACCCGTGGGGGAGCGAACGGTCGAGCACTTCTTTCGCTGCGGCGCTCTGGGCGCTGGAATCAAACTTGATAAGCAGGGTATCTGCATGCGGGGTGATGCTCTTGAAACGAATGCCGTTGGCATCAAGCTGATGCCAGACGGAGAAACCGTCAGGGACGCTAACGCCCTGACTTGACGGTCGAATAGCCAGCGTTGATTCATGGCGCTGAAGCGTAACCCCTGCATAAAACAAGCAGGTAAACAGGGTCAGCGCACCAAGACTCCAGGTGAGTCGACGCAGTAGCGAATGTTTAATTGCCATCACTTGTCCTCAATCTCCCGGTGTTTCTTCTTCCAGAGAACCACCAGCGAGCCGATCAGGCCAAATACCAGCAGCACCACCGGCAGCAGCATCAGGCAGGACATGAGCTTATCTTCGTACTTGAGAAAGACCGGGGTCTTACCCAGCAGATAGCCCAGCGTTGTCAAAATAAGTACCCACAGCAGGCCGCTAACCCAGTTGAAAAACTGGAAGCGGGCGCTGCTGAGGCCAGAAATTCCGGCGATGGTTGGCAGCAGCGTACGAACAAATGCGATAAAGCGGCCAATCAGCAGCGCGGAAAGCCCGTGCTTATGAAAAAGATGGTGCGCCCGCTGATGATAGTGCGCAGGCAGGTGCGATAACCATTTTTGCACCAGTCGGGTATTACCCAGCCAGCGCCCCTGAATATAACTAAGCCAGCAACCAAGGCTTGCCGCCATGGTCAACAAAATAATGGTTTGCGGATAGCCCATTGCGCCTTTGGCAATCAGGACACCGACCAGCACCAGCAAGCTATCCCCCGGCAGAAAAGCCGCAGGTAGTAATCCATTCTCAAGAAACAGGATCACAAACAAAACAAAATACAGCATGCCAATCATGGATGGATTCGCCAGCGTTTCATAATCCTGGCTCCAGAGGGCATGCATCAACTGAGTAAAAAGTTCCATTCAATATTCCTGGTACATCGGTTAACGTCGCGACGGAACGCGGTTTAACTACAGGGCGACCTTTTATTTATCGTAAGCGTGGCCGCAACAAACCCGTTCAGACGATTCCTTGTCGTTGAGCGAGGTGAGCAATAACTCACTCACTAAAGTGCAAAATGCATCTAATTGTAACAAAGGTGCGGAAATTCGTCACAGTAATTGCAGTGCTTTGAGGTTTGATTTTGCTTGCTGGAACCGATTCAGGCGAGGAGTTTTACACTCTCTGACACAATAAGTGCTTTGCTTACCAGAAACAGGCGCGGCAGGCCGGAAATGACCGGCCGGGCGTGAAGAGGATTATTTGGTGCTGGCGAGCGCGGTATCGAGATGGACCACCGGATTTTCAGCGAAAAGATAACGGTCGGCGTTAAATTCAAAGTCGTCGCTGGTTTCGTTAAACAGCATCTGCTTGGTGTTCTCAAGATGCTGCCACATCGCCAGTTTTGCCGCGTGCGGATCTTTACGGATCAGCGCCTTGAGGATTTGATCGTGATCGTCACACCAGTTATCCACGGTGCGCAGATCGATATGGTCGTGCAGTTTTTTCCAGTACGGATTATGCACGCGCTGGGTCCACATCTTCTCGACGATGGCCGCCAGCGCCGAGTTCTGCGTGGCGAGCGCTACCTGAACGTGGAACTGGAGATCCCATTCGGAGTCGCGGAAGCATTTCTCTTTACGCGCCATCTCCTGAATTTCCATCAGCTTCATGATGTCCTGTTTCGTCACCTGGGTGGCGGCGAATTCAGCAATGTTACTTTCAATCAGCTGACGCGCCTGTAGCAGTTCGAAAGGACCGTAGTTGGCAAATTCCTGGGTTTCGTCGGGAATGTGATAGTGCTTTGCCTGATTAGAGATGACATGGATACCGGAGCCTTTGCGGACCTCAACGTAGCCTTCTACCTCCAGCATAATGATGGCTTCACGCACCACCGTGCGGCTGACATTTTTTTCATCGGCAATGAAACGCTCAGCGGGCAGTTTATCGCCCACTAAATAGACACCCTGCTCAATGCGCTGCTTAAGGTCGGCGGCAAGCTGTTGGTACAGACGACGTGTTTCGGTAATTTCCATTTGTGCTCCGGACGGAATAAGGCACCTTTATTTGTTATACCACTTTTACGCTTCTGGCACCACTACGCGACAAAAAAGCCGCCCTTTACAGGCGGCTTCTGTGGTTTATATCAGGAGCAAAAATAATCAGTTCTGCGTCGCCGGATCGTTCCTCGGCGGCGACTGAACAATCTCGGCGGCCGGTTTATTTTTCAATACCGTCCAGATGACCAGCGCACCGAGAAGATCGAACACCGCCAGCACAGCGAACAGCGGGCTGAAGCCGATAGTATCTGCCAGGGCACCGACCACCAGCGCAAACATGGTACTTGCCATCCATGCCGCCATCCCGGTCAGACCGTTTGCCGTCGCCACTTCGTTACGACCAAAAACATCGGAAGACAGGGTAATCAGCGCGCCGGACAGTGACTGGTGAGCAAAACCACCGATACACAGCAGGCCAATCGCCACATACGGGCTGGTGAACAGACCAATCATGCCTGGGCCAATCATCAGCAGCGCGCCCATGGTAACCACCATTTTACGCGATACAATCAGGTTCACGCCAAACCAGCGCTGGAACAGCGGCGGCAGGTAGCCCCCGACAATACAGCCGAGGTCAGCAAACAGCATCGGCATCCAGGCAAACATGGCGATCTCTTTCAGGTTAAAGCCGTAGACTTTAAACATGAACAGCGGGATCCACGCGTTGAATGTGCCCCATGCGGGTTCCGCCAGGAAACGCGGCAGGGCGATACCCCAGAATTGACGGGTGCCGAGTATCTGCCAGACGGACATTTTTTTGCCGTTATTGGTCTGATGCTGGGCTTCCTGGCCGCCAATAATGTATTCGCGTTCTTCTTCGGTTAATTTTTTCTGATCGCGTGGGTGTTTGTAGAAAATCAGCCACGCCATTGCCCAGACAAAGCTCAGTACGCCCGAAATAATGAACGCCATCTGCCAGCTATGCATCACAATAGCCCACACCACCAGCGGCGGAGCGATCATCGCACCGATGGAAGAACCAACGTTGAAGTAGCCAACGGCAATAGAACGTTCTTTTGCCGGGAACCATTCAGAACTGGCTTTCAGACCGGCAGGGATCATCGCCGCTTCCGCCGCACCTACCGCGCCGCGCGCCAGCGCCAGGCCGCCCCAGCTGCCTGCCAGCGCTGTCGCGCCGCAGAAAACTGCCCAGGCGATAGCAAAGAAGGCATAACCGATTTTGGTGCCCAGAATATCCAGCACATAACCCGCTACCGGCTGCATCACGGTATACGCTGCTGAATAGGCCGCGATAATGTAAGAGTATTGCTGCGTGGAAATATGCAGCTCTTCCATTAATGTTGGTGCGGCCGCCGCCACGGTATTACGCGTCAGGTAGCCCAGGACGGTGCCCAGAGTCACCAGGGCGATCATATACCAACGTAAACCTTTAATTTTACGCATTTAAAACCTCTTCGTTATGGTATGTCCGCGTTTGACGCGGTCACATCTCGGTCATTGTTCCGGGATGTGCTAGTAACGGAGAGTCGTAGCGGGATAACAAACCGGTACGACCTGCTCCTTGCTATGTAAAGACTTCATAAGTCATCGGCGTCCATACCGGTAAATCTGATGAACAAATCATCATGAATGCATTCATTGACGCTATGTGTTGCGACGGCAGAAAGATAACTTGTCATACAACTTTAAAAGGTGAGTGCCGTCACAAATGTGTGAATCTTTGTAAGGATATTGATTTGCTCCATAAAATGCTTTTTAAACAACAAGTTGACATTGATTTACTCCCCAGGGAGTAGTTTTTTTATCCTTTTTTATTGATCTAACTCACGAAAATATGCTCGGACTGTAGAAATTGGTGTGATAACTTTGTCAGCATTGAACATATGCATCAGACGCACTCTCTGAGAGGAAGATGAAATGACCCCGTTTATGACCGAAGATTTCCTGCTGGATACCGAATTTGCCCGCCGTCTGTACCACGACTACGCGAAAGACCAGCCGATTTTTGACTTCCACTGCCATCTGCCGCCGCAGCAGATCGCGGAGAACTACCGTTTTAAAAACCTGTATGATATCTGGCTGAAAGGTGACCATTACAAATGGCGCGCGATGCGCACTAACGGTGTCGCAGAACGCCTGTGTACTGGCGATGCCAGCGATCGTGAGAAGTTTGACGCCTGGGCCGCTACGGTGCCGCACACTATCGGCAACCCGTTATACCACTGGACGCATCTGGAGCTTCGCCGCCCGTTTGGTATTACAGGTAAGCTGCTTTCACCATCTACTGCGGATGAAATCTGGGAACGTGGGAATGAACTGCTGGCGCAGGATAAATTCTCTGCCCGTGGGATCATGCAGCAGATGAATGTGAAGATGGTCGGCACCACCGACGATCCGATTGATTCTCTGGAGCATCACGCCAGCGTCGCCAAAGACACCAGTTTCACGGTTAAGGTGCTGCCGAGCTGGCGTCCTGACAAAGCGTTCAATATTGAACAGGCGACGTTCAATGATTACATGGCGAAGCTGGGTGAAGTCTCCGATACCGACATCCGTCGCTTCAGCGATCTGCAAACCGCGTTGACCAAACGTCTGGATCACTTTGCCGCTCACGGCTGTAAAGTCTCCGATCATGCGCTGGACGTGGTGCTGTTTGCGGAAGCGAACGAGAGCGAGCTGGACAGCATTCTGGCGCGCCGTCTCTCCGGCGAAACCCTGAGCGAGCATCACGTTGCCCAGTTTAAAACCGCCGTACTGGTGTTCCTCGGCGCGGAATATGCCCGTCGCGGCTGGGTACAGCAGTACCATATCGGTGCACTGCGCAATAACAACCTGCGCCAGTTCAAACTGCTGGGGCCGGACGTGGGCTTTGACTCCATCAATGACCGTCCGCTGGCGGAAGAGCTGTCTAAACTGCTGAGCAAACAGAACGAGCAGAACCTGCTGCCGAAAACCATTCTGTACTGCCTGAACCCGCGCGATAACGAAGTGCTGGGCACCATGATCGGCAACTTCCAGGGCGAAGGGATGCCGGGCAAAATGCAGTTCGGTTCCGGCTGGTGGTTTAACGATCAGAAAGACGGCATGGAACGTCAGATGACCCAACTGGCGCAGCTTGGCCTGTTAAGCCGCTTCGTGGGCATGCTGACCGACAGCCGCAGCTTCCTCTCATACACCCGTCATGAATATTTCCGTCGCATCCT
This sequence comes from Superficieibacter sp. HKU1, assembly GCF_029319185.1. NCBI lineage: Bacteria > Pseudomonadati > Pseudomonadota > Gammaproteobacteria > Enterobacterales > Enterobacteriaceae > Superficieibacter > Superficieibacter sp. HKU1. The sequence continues at coordinate 4,112,289 of NZ_CP119754.1, read as the reverse complement.
GTGCCAGATGATAGGTCGCTGGGTAGAAGCAGGCGAAGCGCCGGCAGATATTCAGCTGCTGGGCGAGATGGTGAAAAATATCTGCTTTAACAATGCGCGTGACTACTTCGCCATTGAACTGAACTAAGCCTTGAGGTTGGTTGATATGCAATACATTAAGATCCATTCGCAGGACAACGTCGCTGTCGCGCTGGCTGACCTGGAAAACGGCACCGAAGTGACCGTTGACGGTCAAACCGTCACGCTGCGTCAGGACGTGGTGCGCGGGCACAAATTTGCCCTTAGCGCCATTGCGAAAGGGGAAAACGTCACAAAATATGGTCTGCCTATTGGTCATGCGCTGACGGATATTGCGCCAGGGGAACACATTCACGCCCATAACACGCGCACTAACCTCAGCGATCTGGACGAGTATCGCTATCAACCTGATTTTCAGGCTGAAGAAGTACAGCCTGCGGATCGTGAAGTTCAGATTTACCGTCGCGCCAACGGTGACGTTGGCGTGCGTAACGAGCTGTGGATCCTGCCGACCGTCGGTTGCGTTAACGGCATTGCCCGGCAGATCCAGAACCGTTTCCTGAAAGAGACCAACGATGCGGAAGGCACCGACGGCGTTTTCCTCTTCAGCCATACCTACGGCTGTTCGCAACTGGGCGACGATCACATCAACACCCGCACCATGCTGCAAAACATGGTGCGTCACCCGAATGCGGGCGCGGTGCTGGTGGTTGGTCTCGGCTGTGAAAACAACCAGGTCGATGTGTTCCGCGAAACGCTGGGTGATTTCGACCCTGAGCGCGTGCATTTTATGGTCCTGCAACATCAGGAAGATGAAATTGAAGCGGGCCTGGAGCATCTGCATCAGCTTTACGAGGTGATGCGCCACGACAAGCGCGAGCCGGGCAGGCTGGGTGAGCTGAAATTTGGTCTGGAGTGCGGCGGTTCAGACGGCCTTTCCGGGATCACTGCCAACCCGATGCTGGGACGCTTCTCGGATTATGTGATTGCCAACGGCGGGACGACCGTGCTGACCGAAGTACCGGAGATGTTCGGCGCTGAGCAACTGCTGATGAGCCACTGCCGTGACGAAGAGACGTTTGAAAAGCTGGTGACGATGGTCAACGATTTCAAACAGTATTTCATCGCCCATAATCAGCCGATTTACGAAAACCCGTCGCCGGGTAACAAAGCGGGCGGCATCACGACGCTTGAGGATAAATCGCTGGGCTGCACGCAGAAAGCCGGTTCCAGCCAGGTGGTTGACGTGCTGCGCTACGGTGAACGTCTGAAAACTCACGGTCTTAATCTGCTGAGTGCGCCGGGCAACGATGCCGTAGCCACCAGCGCGCTGGCCGGGGCAGGGTGCCATATGGTGCTGTTCAGTACCGGTCGCGGCACGCCTTACGGTGGATTTGTCCCGACGGTAAAAATCGCTACCAACAGTGAACTGGCGGCGAAGAAAAAGCACTGGATTGATTTCGACGCCGGACAGCTTATTCATGGCAAAGCTATGCCGCAGTTACTGAGCGAATTCGTCGATACCATCGTCGACATTGCCAGCGGCAAAAAAGCCTGTAACGAGCGCAACGATTTCCGCGAACTGGCGATATTCAAAAGTGGCGTAACGCTGTAATTATTTGTAGTTAGCATTTTAAAACGGCGTTTCATATAATGAAGCGCCGTTTTCTTTTCTCTATCCGCTAAGGATGTTGTCATGACCGCGTATTGGCTGGCCCAAGGCGTCGGCGTCATCGCCTTTCTGATTGGTATCACCACCTTTATCAACCGTGACGAGCGGCGTTTCAAGCTTCAGCTCGCCGTCTACAGTTCGGTCATTGGGCTGCACTTTTTCCTGATGGGCGCTTACCCGGCGGGCATGAGCGCAGAACTGAACGCTATCCGCACCGTCATCTCCCTGCGCACCCGCAGACTCTGGGTGATGAGCGTGTTTATTGCCCTGACCCTGATCCTCGGCTTCAGCAAACTGCATCATGCGATGGAACTCCTGCCGATTATCGGCACCACCGTCAGTACCTGGGCGCTGTTCCGCTGCAAAGGATTGACCACCCGCTGCGTGATGTGGTGCTCAACCGCCTGCTGGGTCGCGCATAACTTCTGGCTCGGATCGATTGGCGGCACGCTGATTGAAGGCAGTTTCTTGATTATGAACGGGCTGAACATCATTCGTTTCTGGCGGATGCAGAAACGCGGTATCGATCCGTTTAAGATTGAAAAACGCGTACAGGAAGAAAGCCCCTCCGCCCGGTGACGGAGAGGCTGCGTTATTAACTGCGCAGGGCGTTGTTCGCCAGACGTTCGTCTTCCGCCTGGCAGGCCGCCGCGGTGAACAGCACGTCGGTAGAGGAGTTCAGCGCCGTTTCACAGGAATCCTGCAGGACACCGATAATAAACCCGACGGCCACTACCTGCATGGCGATATCATTGGGGATGCCAAACATATTGCACGCCAGTGGAATGAGCAGCAAAGAGCCGCCCGCCACGCCGGATGCTCCGCAGGCGCACAGGGACGCCACCACGCTCAGCAACAATGCAGTCGGCAGATCCACCGGCACACCCAGCGTGCTGACTGCCGCCAGGGTTAACACCGTAATGGTGATCGCCGCGCCTGCCATGTTAATGGTTGCGCCCAGCGGAATAGAGACGGAATAGGTATCGCGGTCCAGATTCAGCTTCTCGCACAGCGCCATATTGACCGGAATATTGGCGGCAGAGCTGCGGGTAAAGAAGGCGTAAACGCCGCTTTCACGCAGGCAGGCAAAGACCAGCGGGTAGGGGTTACGCCGAATTTTCCAGAACACCAGCAGAGGGTTAATCACCAGCGCCACCAGCAGCATACAGCTGATCAGCACCACCAGCAGGTGCGCGTAGCCCCACAGCGTTGCAAAACCGGTGGTGGCCAGGGTTGATGAAACCAGACCAAAAATCCCAATCGGCGCAAAACGAATAACCAGACGTACCATAAAGGTGACGGCGCTGGACATATCATTGACCAGATTTTTGGTGGTCTCGTTACCGTGACGCAGGGCAAAACCCAGGCCAACCGCCCAGACAAGAATGCCGATATAGTTTGCGTTAAGCAGGGCATCGATCGGATTCGCGACCATGCTCAGCAACAAGCCGCGCAGTACTTCCACGATACCAGACGGCGGCACAATATCATTGGCGCTGCTGGTCAGGTGCAACGTTGATGGGAAAGCGAAACTGAATACCACGGCGACCAGCGCGGCGGAGAAGGTCCCCAGCAGGTAGAGGAACAAAATCGGGCGAATCGAGGTTTTTTGCCCGTGCTGATGATTGGCAATGGATGCCATGACCAGCATTAATACCAGCACTGGCGCGACGGCCTTAAGCGCGCCGACGAACAGCGTGCCCAGTAAACCGACGGCAATCGCCGCTGGCGTTGAAATCCACGCCAGTAAAATACCCAGCACAAGACCTACTAAAATTTGCTTAACCAGGCTCCCTTGAGCTAAACGCTGGAATAGCCCCGGAGTACGTTGCGTCGTCATTTCTTGATCCTTTCATTATGTTGTTGCTCATCCTTTGTGCGCTCTGATGGCGCATCTTTCAGGATGTAACAAAGTGTTTGCCTGGTCGAGTATAAGGAAAGAACAATGTTCGGGAAGCGAAATATGCTGGATTTTATGAGCGGATCATATTTTATAACTTTTATTTAACAATAATGTGACATATTAAACAAAAAGCCCGGACAAATTCTGCCGGGCGTGAAATTCATATCGCCTGATGCTCCTTAGTTAAACAGCCCGCTATCGCATGAGCTGTTTCTTATCGTGCTGGCGGTTTACCCACACATTAACCAGCAGCGTGACCACCAGAACGCCGAACACGATACCCAGCGAGACCGCAATCGGGATATGGTAAAAGTCGACGATCAGCATCTTGATACCGATAAATACCAGAATGATCGACAGCCCGTATTTCAGCATTGAGAAGCGTTCCGCCACGCCCGCCAGCAGGAAGTACATCGCGCGCAGGCCGAGGATCGCGAACAGGTTTGAGGTCAGGACAATAAAGGGATCGGTGGTGACCGCGAAGATAGCCGGGATGCTATCGACTGCGAAAATCACGTCACTGAGTTCGACCATAATCAGCACCAGCAGCAGCGGCGTGGCAAACAGCAGACCGTTTTTGCGCACGAAGAAATGCTCGCTCTCGATTTTATCCGTCATGCGTAAATGGCTGCGTAGCCAGCGCACCATCGGTTTTTCGCCGATACCGCTTTCGTCTTCTTTCGCCAGCGCCATTTTGATCCCGGTAAACAGCAGAAAGGCACCGAAGACGTACAGCAGCCAGTCAAACTGAGCGATCAGCCAGCTGCCAGCGAAGATCATGATGGTACGCAGGACGATCGCCCCGAGAACGCCGTAGATCAGCACGCGACGCTGTAGCGCGGCGGGCACGGCAAAATAGCTGAACAGCATCAGCCAGACGAAGACGTTATCCACCGCCAGGGCTTTTTCGATCAGGTACCCGGTAAGAAACGCCAGCGCCTGCGGATCGGCAACGGCACGCCCTTGCGTAGTGGCGAGATACCACCAGAACGCGGCATTAAACAGCAGGGAAAGAGTGACCCAGACCAGAGACCAGACGGCGGCCTGTTTCATTGACATGGTGTGCGCGCCGCGCCGCCCCTGTAACAGGAGATCGATGGCCAGCATAATCACCACGACAACCGCGAATCCGCCCCATAACAACGGTGTGCCGACAGTATTCATAGAGCAACTCCTTACGCATAAAAACAAAAACGGCTGAGGTCAGAAGACGTCAGCCGCTGCGCGTTTATGCATAGACCTCGCCTTCCGGCAAGGTCTCACTTACAACTTCAGCCTGCGCTGTTTGCCTGCCCGATGGCGCTATGCTTATCGGACCTACGTAATAGAGACCGGCTGGCGCTATGCCTGGCGGATCTGCGTTTTGTAGGCCGGATAAGCGAAGCGCCATCCGGCAGACGTCAGCGCAACATAAGTTGCCCGGTGACCGGATACGGATTTCCGCATCGTAATGACGATCTACCGGCAATGAAGTTACTCCCCTTTGCAGGTAACAAATTATGACAGAGCATTCACCTGGTCAATGCCTTGCCACCTGCCTTTTACACAGTTTTACGCGGTCGCCTGCGCATTGATATCATCCGCCGGAAAGACAACCCCGGTCTGACGACGGATTTCCGTCTGCAATGTCGATGTGGTTCGACTGACCGCCAGCCCCGGATGATTCACCTCACCGGTCTCCACCAGGCGCGCAAAAACTTCAGCCTCGTACAGCATGGTATTGATGTGCTGCGGCTGCGTCAGATCCTGCGCTTTGCCACCGCGCGGTACAAATGCCACGTTCTGACACTCGGAGATTTTTTCGATCACCAGCGATCCATTTTCGCCCTGAATTTCGCTCGCCAGCACAGAGTCACTCACCTTTGAATGATGCAGCGTGACGTCAAAATCACCGTAGTTCATGACCACCGTACCGTGGGCATCCACGCCGCTTTCCAGCAGACTGGCCGACGCCTGAACGCTGTGCGGTTCGCCCCACAGCGCGACCGCTGACGCCAGACAGTAAAAACCGATATCCATAATCGATCCGTTAGAAAACGCCGGATTAAAGGTATTCGGGTTCTCACCGTCCAGGTAGCGCTGGTAGCGGGAAGAGTACTGACAGTAGTTAATAAACGCCTTGCGGATTTTGCCCAGTTTCGGCAGCGACTGTTGCAGCAGCAGGAAGTTAGGCAGGCTGGCGGTTTTGAACGCTTCAAACAGCACCACCTGGTTCTCCCGCGCCACGGCGATAGCTTCCTCCACTTCACGCAGATTAGACGCCAGCGGCTTTTCACAAATGACGTGTTTTTTGTGGCTGAGGAATAAGCGCGTTTGCGGGAAGTGCAGGGAGTTTGGGCTGGCGATATACACCGCGTCAAAAGCGTCGCTGTTCGCCATTTCTTCCAGCGAGGTAAACAGGTGATCCACCGGATAATCACTGGCGAAATGCTGCGCCTGCTCAAGGCTGCGCGAGTAAACCGCGGTTAACGTGTATTTACCGGTTTCATGGGCGGCATCGACAAACTGACGGGTGATCCAGTTTGTGCCAATGACTGCGAAACGTATCATAAACGAATATGTACTCCATTGTGAGAACCTGCCGCCAATGTAGCATGGCGACATGACAAAACGAGTGCGCCATAGCGCATAACGTTATATCCATCCCGATTTACTGGACGGGACAGCCGCTTTTAGCGTCGGAACCAATCGTGACGGTTGGACCAAGATATTTTGGCTGGCGGTGCAATATGTTGGCATCCAGTACCGCGCTGACTCGCGCCAGTTTCTCCCGCATTTGGGTATATCTGCCGTGCCTGTCGGTTAAATCCTTCGCGTTAAAGACAATGGCATCAATACCATACTGCTGCGCCAGCCAAATCGCCCGCTGGTTATGAAACTGCTGGGAGACAACGATAAAACGATTTTCACCGAAAACTTTTTGCGTGCGGACAACGGAGTCGAGTGTAGAGAAACCAGCGTAATCGCAGTAGATCGCTTCTGAAGGAACGCCTTTCGCGAGCAGTGCCTTACGCATCGCAGAAGGTTCGTCATAATGTACTTTGCCGTTATCGCCGCTTACCAGCAGCCATTTGACCTTACCCGCTTTATAGAGCTCGGCAGCGGCGTCAATACGTCGGGTAAAGTAGCGGTTGCCGGGCTTTGCGCCGAGCACCAGCGCCAGTTTACGGGCAGGAAGGTTGTCAACCCGATCGTAAAGCCGCCCCTGCGTGGAGGCGATCATCGTGTGACTGGCGTAAAGCATCAGCCCTGCCGCCGCGATGATCGCCAGCAGCAGCAGAATAAAAAAATAGCGGTTAAAAATAAAATGAGAGAGTGCTGTAGCTATCCGTCTTGCGTGCATTGTTCATTCCTTATGATTCCCTGCGACAAAGAATAAACTGGAATACGCAAAACACACGCAGAAGATTAAAATCAATTCCGTTTTCGGATTCATGGCTGCGCCAGATGCGTCAGCCACAGGCGGGTATCAAACTCCAGCTGGTGATATTGCGGCTCCATATGGCAGCAGAGCTGATAAAACGCTTTGTTATGTTCTTTCTCTTTAAGATGCGCCAGTTCATGCACCACGATCATCCGCAGGAACGCTTGCGGCGCGTTGCGAAACACGGTGGCAACGCGGATTTCGGCTTTGGCTTTCAGCTTTCCACCCTGCACGCGTGAAATCGCCGTATGCAGGCCGAGGGCGTTGTTCAACACGTGGATCTTATTGTCATACATCACTTTATTGATCGGCGGGGCGCTACGCAGATACTGACTTTTCAGATCCTGGGTATATTGCCAGAGCGCTTTGTCGGTCGTGATCTCATGGGTGTCAGGGTAGCGCTTTTGTAGCACCTCGCCGAGCCGCTGTTCAGCAATAAGCGTGCGGACCTGGGAAAGCAGGTTTTCCGGATAGCCCTGTAGATAGTTAAGATTGCTCATCAATGCCCCACGCTGCCAGTAAAAAAGAGTATACTCACGCACCCTTTTAGGGATAACACCGAAATTTTACCATTCTGGAGGGCCGATGAGCCACATAGACAACGGTTTCCGTTCACTGGATCTTAAACGCTTCCCCGAAACGGATGACGTCAACCCGCTGCAGGCGTGGGAAGCGGCGGATGAATATCTGCTGCAACAGTTGGACGATACCGTCATCAGCGGCCCGGTCCTGATCTTTAACGATACCTTTGGCGCGCTGAGCTGCGCGCTGGCGGAACATAAGCCGTTCAGCATTGGTGATTCGTATTTAAGCGAACTCGGTACGCGAGAAAACTTGCGCCACAATGAAATCGAAGAGGGCAACGTTACCTTCCTCGACAGCACCGCGCCATACCCGCAGGCGCCGGGCGTGGTACTGATTAAGATCCCGAAAACGCTGGCCTTACTGGAGCAGCAGCTCCGCGCTCTGCGCCTGGTGGCGACCGCTGAAACGCGGATTATTGCCGGGGCCAAAGCGCGGGATATTCATAACTCCACGCTGGATTTATTCGAAAAAATCCTCGGGCCGACAAAAACCACGCTGGCGTGGAAAAAAGCGCGTCTGATCAACTGTACCTTTACTGCACCAGCCGTGGCCGACGCGCCGCAAACCCTGAACTGGGCGCTGGAAGGCACGCCGTGGACCATCCATAACCACGCTAACGTCTTCTCCCGTACCGGGCTGGATATCGGTGCGCGCTTCTTTATGCAGCATCTGCCGGAAAATCTGGACGGTGAAATTGTCGATCTGGGCTGCGGCAATGGCGTGATTGGCCTGACGCTGCTGGATAAAAACCCCGAAGCAACGGTGGTGTTTGTCGATGAATCGCCGATGGCGGTGGCGTCAAGCCGCCTGAACGTCGAAACCAACATGCCGGATGCGCTGGATCGCTGTGAGTTTATGATCAACAACGCCCTTTCCGGCGTGGAGCCGTTCCGCTTCAACGCCGTACTGTGCAACCCGCCGTTCCACCAGCAGCATGCGCTGACGGATAACATCGCGTGGGAGATGTTCCATCATGCGCGCCGCTGCCTGAAGATCAACGGCATGTTGTATATTGTCGCCAACCGCCATCTCGATTATTTCCACAAGCTGAAAAAGATTTTCGGCAACTGCGAGACCATCGCGACGAACAGCAAGTTTGTGGTGCTGAAAGCGGTGAAACTGGGACGCCGCCGCTAAATCTCCAGCGCCAGCCGGGTGCCCTGCGCAATGGCGCGTCGGGCATCCAGTTCCAGCGCCACGTCGCAGCCGCCGATGAGGTGCACCGTCTTACCCATTGCCCGCAGCGGTTCAGCCAGATCGCGACGCGGCTCCTGCCCGGCGCAGATCACAACATTGTCCACCTTCAGCACCTGCGGTTCACCGCCGATCAGGACGTGTAATCCGTCGTCGTCGATCTTCTGATAACTGACGGACGGGATCATCTTCACGCCGCGCGCCAGCAGGGTGGCGCGGTGGATCCAGCCGGTGGTTTTCCCCAGACCTTCACCCGGTTTACTGGCTTTACGCTGAAGCATCACGATCTGGCGCGGGCTTTTTGGCAACTGCGGACCTTCCGGGCGCAGGCCGCCGATTTGATGCAGACTGGTGTCGATTCCCCATTCGACGCAGAACTCAGCAATGTTCTGGCTGGTGGGATCGCCGGGCTGGCTCAGGTACATTGCAGTGTCAAAGCCGATCCCGCCGCAGCCAATAATCGCCACCCGTTCGCCAACCGGGGCTTTGTCACGCAGTACCTCAAGATAAGTCAGTACCGTCGGGTGATCGATGCCATCGATCGGCGGCATCCGGGGTTCAATGCCGCTGGCGAGGATCACTTCATCAAATACATTAAGCTGCTCTGTTGTGGCGAAATGATTGAGCTCCAGGGCAACGCCAGTTATGTCGATCATCCGTCGGTAATAGCGCAGCGTTTCATAGAATTCTTCTTTGCCGGGGATCTGTTTGGCTACGTTAAACTGACCGCCGATCTCGCCCTGCGCATCAAAGAGCGTCACGCGGTGCCCGCGCGCGGCGGCGTTAACCGCAAAGGCGAGGCCCGCCGGACCCGCGCCGATCACCGCCAGGTTTTTCTTCCTGAGCGCGGGAACGACGGGCATTAACGTCTCATGGCAGGCGCGGGGGTTGACCAGACAGGAGGTGACTTCGCCCGCGAAGATCTGATCCAGACAGGCCTGATTGCAGCCGATGCAGGTGTTGATCTCATTCGCCCGACCGGCCCGGGCTTTGGAGAGGATCGCCGCATCGGCGAGAAACGGGCGCGCCATGGAGACCATATCCGCATCGCCGCGCGTGAGGATCTCTTCTGCCACCTGCGGATCGTTGATACGGTTGGTGGTAATCAGCGGGATCGTGACTTTGCCCTTCAGCTTGCGCGTCACCCAGCTAAACGCCCCGCGTGGCACCGGCGTGGCAATGGTCGGGATACGCGCTTCATGCCAGCCAATACCGGTGTTGATGAGGGTTGCGCCCGCCGCTTCAATTGCCTGCGCTAACTGGATGGTTTCCACCAGCGTGCCGCCGTTTTCCACCAGATCGAGCATCGACAGGCGATAGATAATAATAAACGCCTCGCCGACGCGGGCGCGAACGGCGCGCACCACGTCAACGGCAAAACGCATCCGCCGGGCGTAATCGCCTCCCCATTCGTCATCACGCTGGTTGGTGCGCGCCGCAAGGAATTCGTTAATCAGGTAACCTTCGGAACCCATCACCTCCACACCGTCGTATCCGGCTTCACGCGCCAGAGCGGCGCAGCGGGCAAAATCGTCAATCAGCGCCAGGATCTCGCCATGGGTGAGTTCGCGCGGTGCAAACCGATTAATCGGCGCCTGAAGAGGAGAGGGGGCAACAAGGTGTGGCTGGTAGCTATAGCGTCCGGTGTGCAGGATTTGCAGGGCGATTTTGCCACCTGCCTGGTGGACCGCATCGGTGATCGGGCGGTGGTGCGAAAGCTGGCCGGCATCGGTTAATGCCGCGCCGCCCTGCATCGTCACACCGGAGAGCGCCGGGGCGACGCCGCCGGTGACGATCAGCGCTACCCCGTGGCGGGCGCGTTCGGCATAAAACGCGGCCAGTCTTTCCGGGCCATCAGGACGCTCTTCCAGACCGGTATGCATGGAGCCCATTAATACCCGATTTTTCAGGGTGGTAAAGCCCAGATCGAGCGGAGTGAACAGCGACGGGTAGCTCATAATTGCGTCCAGTATGTAAAATTATTGTTATGTGGTCGGATGAGTTACTAATTTAGCGGGCGCAGCGAAAAAGGGAAAAGATCTGTGTGGTGATTGTGATGGGATTCAAAGATCGCTGATTGAGGGGGGCTTCAGTGCGGCAATGCCGGGCGGCGGCTTCGCCTTGCCCGGCCTACACGTGGGTGAACGTTTGTTAATCATCGATCTCACAGGCCCGGTAAGCTTGCGCCACCGGGCATCCGGGGTACGGTGCTGATACCGATACCGGCATAATGCCGGGTGGCGGCTTCGCCTTACCCAGCCTACAAAATCCAAAATATCAGCGATTTACATCATATTCGTAGGCCCGGTAAGCTTGCGCCACCGGGCAACACGGCCAGGATGCCAGACAGATGCAGTCAACCTGCCGATGCCAGCGCCTCAGGGCAGCCGTTTCCCCAGGCTATCAAACAGGTGCAGATGCTGCTCAGCAATCGACAGGTTAAGTACCGTTCCCTGCGTAAAGCTCAACTGGCGGAACGATTTCAGGCAAATCGGGTGACCATCCAGATCCAGCCATACCAGCGTGGAATCCCCCTGCAACTCGCACAGTCGCGTGCGCGCCGTCAGCGTGAACTCGCCTTCGCCCTCATACTGTAAATGCTCTGGCCGCAGCGCGACGAACAGCTTGTCTCCCTCCTGCACGCCCTGCGGCGCGCGGCTTAATGGCAACGTTAAATTATCGGTGATCCGCAGTGCGCCTCCGCGCCATACGGCGGGCAGAACGTTGATTTTCGGCGTGCCGATAAACTCGGCCACGAACAGGTTAGCGGGCGTGTTATAGAGCTCCAGCGGCGTCCCGACCTGTTCAATTTTGCCTTTGTAGAGCACCACGATGCGATCCGCGAGCGTCATGGCTTCCACCTGATCGTGCGTCACATAGACCATGGTGTTGTGCAACGTATTATGCAGTTGCTGGATCTCCTGGCGCATTTCCACGCGCAGGGCGGCGTCAAGGTTCGACAGCGGTTCATCGAACAAAAACAGTTCCGGCTGCTGGACGATAGAGCGGCCAATCGCCACCCGCTGGCGCTGGCCGCCGGAGAGGTTTTGCGGCAGTCGATCCAGCATCTCTTCCAGCTTCAGCATTCGCGACGCCTGCTGGATGCGTTTATCAATTTCTTCAGTGGGCGTTTTGATGTTTTTTAATCCAAACGCCAGGTTTTCCCGCACGGTCATATGCGGATAGAGCGCGTAGGACTGAAAGACCATCGAGAGATTACGCTTGCCCGCCGCCAGTTGGGTGACATCTTTTTCACCCATCATTAGCGTTCCGCTGTTGGGCAATTCCAGCCCGGCGATAATCCGCAGCAGGGTCGATTTACCGCAGCCGGAAGGACCAACGAGAACGATAAATTCACCGGAGGCGATATCCAGCGACAGGTTTTCAATAATGGTCGATTTATCGTATTTCTTATGAATGTTACGTAAGGTGAGGGCCGTCATGTTGCATCCTTTCTTAGTGCTGGCTCAGGTTGATAAGTTGCTGGAGTTCTTCGGTTTTTTGCGCAAGCAGCGCGGGGTTGCCGCGTGTTTCGACATTCAGTCTTAACAACGGCTCGGTATTAGACGCGCGCACATTAAAGCGCCAGTCGGCAAAGTCCATGCTTAATCCATCCACATCGCTACGCGAAGCCGCGTGGGAAGCATAATGTGCAGCGATGCTCTCCAGTACCTTTGCAGGCGACGCGACGGTCAGGTTAATTTCGCCGGAAACGGGGTAGCGTTCCAGCGCCGCCTGAACGTAGCGGGAGAGCGGTTCACTGCTCTGGCCGAGAATGTTGAGCATTAACATCAGCGGGATCATGCCGCTGTCGCAGTAGCCAAAATCGCGGAAATAGTGGTGCCCACTCATCTCGCCGCCGTAAATTGCATTCTCTTCCCGCATTCTGGCTTTGATAAACGCGTGGCCGGTTTTACTGATCACCGCGCGACCGCCGTCGCGTGCGAGGGTATCCAGCGTGTTCCAGGTGAGGCGCGGATCGAGAAGGATCGTACTGCCAGGCGCCTGCCGTAGAAAATGACGGGCAAACAGGCCAACCAGATAATAGCTTTCGATAAATTCGCCGCGTTCATCAAAGAAAAAACAGCGGTCGAAATCGCCGTCCCATGCCACGCCGACATCGGCATGATGAGCCAGTACCGCCTCGCAGGTGACGCGGCGATTTTCTTCCAGCATCGGATTCGGTACGCCAGCCGGAAAGTGGCCGTCGGGATGGTGGTGGATACGAATAAAGTCGATTTCAATACCCCGGGCGCGCAGCGCGGCATCAATGGCGTCCAGCGCCGGACCTGCCGTACCATGCCCGGCATTGACCACCACGCGCAGCGTGCGCTGAGGGTTATGCGGGAGATACTGCAGCAGATGAGCGGCCCAGGCCGGGCGATGATCAATGCTGTGCAGGCTGCCGCGGCGTTCGCTGTGCTGCCACTGATTGCGTTCGGCGAGCCGCTTAATCTCCAGCAGGCCGTTGTCGTTACTGATGGGGCGGGCGTCTTCGCGCACCAGCTTCATGCCGTTGTACTGCGCGGGATTGTGGCTGGCAGTGATCTGAATCCCGCCATCCGCTTTCAGCTCGCGGGTGGCAAAGTATATTTCCTCTGTCCCGGTTTGCCCGAGGTCAATCACGTCAGCGCCGCTGAGGATCAACCCTTCCGCCAGCGAAGCTTTAAGTTCATCGGAGCTCAGACGTACATCGGCACCTATCACTACCCGGCGAGGCTGGAGCCAGGTCGCGTAAGCGCGTCCGATACGAAAAGCGATCTCCGGTGTCAGCGTCACGCCGATTTCACCGCGAATGTCATAGGCTTTAAAACAGTTCAGTTCATCCATAATCTGCTCTTTAGTGGTGGGATTAACTCAGGCCGACTCCCGAATAATGAGCTGGTGCTCCAGTTCGTAATGGGTAATCGGCCCGTTTTGTAACAGAAGTTCAACCGCAACTTCGCCCTTTTTCACCGCATCCTGGGCGATGGTTGTCAGCGTCGGGCCGTCGGTATCGAGGGTTAAGTTATCGAAACCGGTTATCGCCAGCTGCTGCGGAACGGCAATACCGTGCTGCTGGCAGTGGCGGATCGCGCCCAGCGCAAAGCGGTCAGAGAGGCAAATCAATGCGGTAATGTCAGGATGTGCGGTAAGCAGCGACTTTGCGGCCTGCGCGCCGTGCGCTTCATCGTGACGGGTTTCGTACAGCCAGCAGGTCGCAGGAGCAATATCATGCGCAATAAAGGTGTCCCGGCAGGCATTGACGCGGGTGACCATGACCAGGTTGTCGCCGGTGACCGGCAGGCTCAGGTCACGCATACCCCGCGAGTTTTTACTGGCGGAGAAGGAGATAATGCCAAAACAGCGATGCCCCTTGTCGATCAAATAGCGGGTGATTTCCGCCATTGCACCCGCGTTATCAATCGACACGCTGCTGTATTGCGGCAGGCGAAAATCCAGCGTTACCACGGGAAGCTGACGCGCCAGCGTCTGCTGAATGACCGCTTCGTTATTGTGGGTGGCATTGAGGATGTAGCCGTCCACGAGCGTCGTAATCGGCGCGATTTCCGCCTGCTGACGCTTACGCAGCGGGATCAGCACCAGATTCTTATCCAGCTTTTCGCACTGGGTGGCAATCCCTCGCATCAGACTGATATCGTGCGGATCGATAAACACATAGCTCATTGAGTCATTGAAAATGACGCCAATCGTGTCCGACTTACCGGTACGCAGCGCCCGCGCCAGTTTATCCGGGCCGTTAAAGCCGACGTCTTCAGCGTAGCTCAGAATTCGGTTGCGTAAATCGGTAGAAAGCTTCTCCGGGTTATTCCAGGCATTTGAGACGGTGGTATGAGAAATTCCCAACGCCTGTGCCAGTGACTTCGTCGTAATTTTATCTTTATTTTTCATTTCTTTAACATTATATGCCAATAATGGTTGCTATCAGTTTGTCTGAAATCACGGTTGCTCAGTTTAACGTTAAACAAAAAGCAAAATGTGACGTGTTTAACGTTAAACATAAAAAACTGGTGTTAGCTTACGCAACGTTCTAAAGCGCAGGAAGAATCAGGAACACCTCTTACTCAGAGTCAGGGAGATTAATTGTGAAAGTTGCAACAGTAGCTAAATGGACGGCTTCGGCACTTCTCAGTCTATGTATCGCAGGTTGCGGACCGGATGAAAAACCCGCTGCCAGCGAGGGGGCGAAAACCCCTATCAAAATGTGGGTTGCCCCGAATGAAAATGAAGAGGCCTTCTGGAACACGATGGTGAAGGAGTGGAACCAGAACCCGTCTCATACCCCCGTTGAATTCACCGCTATCCCGGCGGCAAGCAGTTCTGAAGAAGCGATCATGAACGCGCTGGCTTCCGGGACCGAACCAGACCTTTCCAGCAATGTCTTTATCGGCTTCGCCAGTCAACTGGTGGAGGTCGGCCAGCTGGAAGATCTCTCCAAAATGCCAGGCTATGACGAACTGGTAAAAAATCGACATATGGAAGCGCTTCTGCCCGCGTGGAAACTGCAGGGGCAGCAAAACGTTTTACCGCTTTATGTGAATCCTATCGTCTGGTGGTGGCGTGGCGATCTGCTGCAACAGTACGGCGTGGATCATGTGCCGACCACCTATGACGAGCTGTATTCGCTGGCAGAAAAACGCACCGCGGATAACAAAGGCTATGTGATCCAGATGACCGCCGGGAAAAACTGGTGGGAACGCTGGTTTGATCTGATCCCGCTGTACTATGCGCAAAGCGGCGGCAAAAGCTATGTTGCCGACGATAGAGCCCAGTTTAACGATGATGCTGGCGTTGCCGTTTTGAATTTTATGGGCAAAGTTTTCGCTAACAACTGGAGCAGCTATGACTTTACCGCCGCTGACGATCCGCTGGCGACCGGACAGGTGCTGGCGTCTGCGCGCGGCCCGTGGGACATCGCTCGCTATCGTAAGCAATATCCCGAAATCCTCAAGAGCATCAAAATCGGTCCAATGCTGACGCAGCAGGGCACCGCGCATCCGCACACGTTTGGCGACAGTAAAGGGCTGGTCATTTTCAGCACCAGTAAACATAAAACCGACGCCTGGGCCTTTATCCAATGGGTTTATGGCAAAGCCGAGCACGATCTGACCTGGCTTGAAACCACCGGCATGCCGCCCGCACGCTCTGACCTGATGACTAACCCGATCTTTGTTGATTACTTTGCGAAAAACCCGCTGGAAAAAGAGATTGCCTCTTACGTTGATGTCGCGCTGCCGCCGGTTGCCACGACCCAGACCACGGAAATCCAGCGCAGTATGACGCAAATGCTTGAACAGGTGATCTTTAAGCATACGGACTCTACGGAAGCGCTTAAGCAGTCTGCCACGGAAATTGACGGCCTGCTGAAAAAATAAGAGGGATCTATGGCAGGATATGATTCACGTACCGGAGGCCTTCTGGCCTCCTCATGGATAGGGTACTCGCTGTTATTCTGGTTTTACCCGCTGGCCTGGCTGGTGGTATTGAGCGTAACGCAGTGGCAGTTTATTGGTACGCCGAAATTTACCGGCTTACAAAATATTATCGGCGTGATGCACGATACGTTGTTCTGGAAATCGATGCTCAACGTGGGTCGTTTCCTGCTGTATTACCTGCCGATCGTTTTTCTCGCCTCGCTGCTTTTTGCTGCGGGCCTGAAACGTATTAAATACGGCAAGGGTTTTATCGCCCTCAGTTTTTTGCTGGCGAATATTTCTTCCGGCGTGGCGTACTCTATCGTCTTCTCGAAATTATTCAGCGAATTTGGGCCGGTAAATCATTTCTTGCAGCAGTGGTTTGGCGTCTCGGTCCCGTGGTTTACCAACCCGGATTGCGCCATGTTATCTATCGCCCTGAGTGTGACCTGGAAATTCGTTGGCTATTACGGGCTGATCCTTTATTCCGGGATGCAGGCGATTCCTGGCGATATCTACAGCGCGGCGCTGCTGGATAAAACCGGACGCTTTAAACAGGGCTGGGCGATTACTCTGCCGATGATGAACGCGCAAATAGTGATGGTCATGGTGCTGGCGATTACCGTCGCCTTCAGCATTTTCACCGAGCCGTATCTCATCACCGGCGGCGGTCCGCTGGACAGCACGACCAGCCCAATGGTGGTGATGTACGAAATGGCCTTCCAGAAAATGAAGCCCACCTGGGCGGCGGCGATGTCAATTATTGTGGCAGCGTGCAGCTTCCTCATTATCTGGCTGTTCAGAAAACTGTTTGAAAAAAATATAGAGATCGTGTGAATGAAAAAACTCACGCCGCTAAGTCTGATAATCCACGTCGCCATGTTATTACTGGCACTCACCTGGCTTTATCCGTTTATCTGGATGATCATTGCTTCGTTAAAACCGACGGCGGAGATCTACACGACGTCGCTATTTTCCGGGCATTTGTCGTTCGACAATTACACGTTCCTGTTTGATAACAGCAACCGGGCGGATAAACCTTTTTTACGCACTTTGTTTAACTCGTTATTTGTTTCACTCACTATTACCGCCTGTGTGACCGTCACGTCAATGCTGGTGGGCTACGCGGTGGCAAAAACGGAGTTTCGCGGCAGGAATGCGTTTAAAAATTTGTTAATCGTGCAGATGGTATTTCCGGCCTTTATGTTCATTATTCCGCAGTTCGTTCTGATGCGGGAACTGGGGTTAATCAACAGCTACAGCGCAATGATCCTGCCCTATGCGATGAGCGCCTGGGGGATCTTTATGGTGTCGCAGAGCTTTAAGGGCACGCCGAATGATTATCTTTATGCCGCTCGCCTCGATCATGCCAGCCTGTGGGGGATTCTGCGCCACGTCATGATGCCGTTGAATAAGGCCATTCTGGCGATTGTCGCGCTGTTCACCTTCTCAAGCTCGTGGGACAACTTCCTCTGGCCGCTGATCGTGATGCGCGAGGCGGATAAAATGCCGTTCTCCGTGCTGCTGGCAACGTTTAGCAAATCCTACGGCATTTATCTGGGACCGGTACTGGCGGGCGCGGTGGTGCAGATGCTGCCGATCATTATCCTGTTTATTCTGTTCCGGAAATATTTCCTGCAGGGTATGTCGCTGTCACTGAAATAAGGAGATTGACGTGAATACTATTCCCTGGTGGCAGGAGAGCGTCTGCTATCAAATTTATCTGCCGTCCTTTTGCGACGGCAACCACGACGGCCTCGGCGATTTTCCAGGGCTGCTGACCCGGCTGGATTATCTGGCGGACCTCGGCGTCGGGGCCATCTGGATCACGCCGTTTTACCCGTCGCCGCTGGTCGATAACGGTTACGATATTAGTGACTACTGCGCGGTCGACCCGCGCTTCGGTGATATGGATGATTTCCGCCGCGTAGTGGCGGGATGCCATGCGCGCGGCATCCGGGTGATTATCGATCTGGTGGTCAACCACGTCTCGTCTGAGCATCCGTGGTTTAAAGACGCGTGGAATAATCCCGCCAGCCGCTATCGCGACTACTTTATTTTTACCGACCGGCCGAATAACTGGCAGTCGTTTTTCTCCGGCAGCGCCTGGACGGCGGAGCCGGATACCGGCCAGTACTATTACCATAAATTCGCCCCGCAGCAGGTGGATTTAAACTGGGCGAATCCGCAGGTAGAACGTGAAATTCGCCAGGTAATCGACTTCTGGATTACGCAGGGCGTAGACGGTTTTCGTTTTGACGTCATCAACTTCCTGACCACTGACGGTATCCTGGCGGATAACCCGGAAGAGAACGGCGAGCAGCGCCACGACCACGACATCAACCAGCCGGGGATTATCAACGCGCTCCAGCGGCTGTGTCACTACGTGCGGCAGCGCGGTGATATCTTCCTGATTGGTGAGATTGGCAGCGAGGATCTCAGCGTACTTCGCCGCTATCAACGCCCGCAGCTGATGGATGTCGTCTTTAACTTTAACCTCGGCAGCCAGAAAACGTTCGACGCGGCGCGCCTGTTTGCTGAGCTGGACGCGATGCGACAACAGCAGTCCGGCCTGCCGACGCTGTTTTTCTCCAGCCATGACATGTCGAGAATGATCAGCCGCTTTGGCGAAAACGACCGGGATGTTGCCCGCGCCCGCGCGGTACTCGCCCTTCAGCTTACCGCCAGCGGCGTGCCCTTTATTTTTCAGGGCGAGGAGCTGGGGCTGACCGATTATCGTCCGCAGTCTATCGGGCAGGTGTTTGATATTCAGGGGCGGACCCATTATCAGACCGCGCTCGACAACGGGATGTCACCCGAGCAGGCGCTGGCGGTGGCGGTGGCGCAGTCGCGCGACGGTTCGCGCGCGCCGCTGCCGTGGGACGACGGCGATTACGCCGGGTTCTCCAGCGTAGCGCCGTGGATGCCCATTGATATCCGGATGCAGGCGCTGAATGCGGCGGCGCAGCAGCAGGATGCCGCTTCACTCTGGCACGATTACCGTCAGCTTATTGCCCTGCGTAACGCCACCGATGCGCTGCGCCAGGGCCACTATTGCTCGCTTGAATTAACCCAGTCCTGCATCTGGTTCTCCCGCGAAACGGCGGAAGAACAGGTGTGGGTGGCGATCAATTTCGGCGAGCCCGTTCTTAATCCCTGGCGTGATATTGCCGCTGACATCCTGAGCGGCGACGATGCGACGTGGATAGCGAAAAACCAGTTTTTAATCAAAAGGAGTCGTCATGGAAAGGCACAGTCATAATCCTCTCATCGTTCCGGCGGATGTAGTTCCTTCACAGCCCTATCTGAAAGTCGAATGCGCCTTTAATACCGGCGTGACGGAATACAACGGCGAAATTATTCTGCTACTGCGCGTGGCGGAAAGCGTAATCAACGACGATCCGCAGCAGATCGTGGTGCCGCTGCTGGAGAAAGGCGCGCAGGGCTGGACGGTGACGACGCGGACCTTCGATCGCCGCGACGATCGCTATGATTTCAGCGATCCGCGCGTCATCGTGCTGAAAAGCGACCCGGCGCAGGTCTGGCTGACCTCGATGTCGCACCTGCGGCTGGCTCGCAGCACCGACGGCGTCAATTTCCGCATCGATACCCAGCCGTTTATCACCGCAGATACGCAGTACGAAGAGTTTGGCTGCGAAGATGCGCGTATTACGCACATTGAAGGCCAATGGTACATCAACTATTCAGCGGTCTCTTCACTCGGTATTTCTACTGCCCTGGCGGTGACGAAAGACTTTGTGACGGTGGAGAAAAAAGGGCTGATCCTGTGTCCGGATAACCGCGATGTCTGCTTCTTCCCGGAGAAAGTCGGCGGCAAATATCAGGCCCTGACGCGCCCGGCACCGTGCCATTTTGGGCATCCGGAAATCTGGATTTGCGAGTCGCCGGATATGCTGCACTGGGGGAATCATCGCCATCTGCTCGGACGCTCCGGCGACGCGTGGGACTGCCGGAAATCCGGCGGCGGCGCGCCGGTGATCAAGACCGATCGCGGCTGGCTGGAGATTTATCACGGGGTCGATGCCGATCAGCGCTATTGCCTGGGCGCACTACTGATGGATCTCAACGATCCGACGGTGATCCTCGCAAAATCGCCGGTGCCGCTGCTGGAGCCAACCGCGCCGTATGAGCGCGAAGGCTTCTTTGGTAACGTGGTGTTTACCTGTGGCGCGCTGGTGCGTAATGACGTTCTCCACGTCTGGTACGGCGCGGCGGATGAGAAGGTGGCGCTGGCAACGATGCCGCTCGACGCACTGTGGAAACATCTGGGACTGGCATAAATGCGCGCGCCGGTTGACGCGTTATATCGCGACTATCTGGCGCGCCGTCAGCCTTCGGCGCGGGGAAAAATACGCTTTGATGGCGTAAATGGATTTGACGTTTATAATCCGACCGCGCCGTTTTATGACGGCGAGCGCTGGCTGATGGCCGCGCGGGTGGAGAAGCGCGACAGCGAGCGCTCAGAGGTGCGCTTTTTTCACTGGCAGGGTGGGAATCAGGCTTATTTGTTGCCGGATGCCCCGATATTTCCGCTTCAGGACCCGTTTGTCTGCCGGATAGGCGGCCAGCTGGTGCTGGGCGGCGTCGAGGTAGAATTCACTGCCGGCGGTGAGGTATCGCGCTGGCGCACCCAGTTCTGGTGCGGTTCGACGCTCGACCAGCTACGGTTACTGAGTTGTGGACCGTGGGGAATGAAAGATATTCGCCTGGTGCAACTGGCAGATGCCCGTATTCTGGTGTTTACCCGCCCGCAGGGACAGCCCGGCGGGCGGGGCACGATTGGCTGGACGATTATCGACCGCCTGAGCGAGCTAACGGCGCAGACGCTCTCCCGTGCAACGCTACTGGAACAGGTGGATGAAAACGACTGGTGCGGAGCCAATGAAGCGCATCTGCTGGCGGACGGGCGGGTCGGTGTACTGGCCCACGTGGCCCGGTTTGATGCGCAGCAGCAGCGGCACTATTACGCCGCGTCGTTTATTTTCGATCCTGCGTCTGGCGTAAGCTCAGCGATAAAAATCATCGCCTGTCGTGATGATTTTCTCCCCGGTGACAGCAAGCGCGACGATTTAGGCGATGTGGTATTTTCCGGCGGGCTGTATGGCCTGCCGGGAGAAGAGGTCCGGTTATTTTGCGGCACCAGCGATTGCGAGGTGCAGTGGCGGAGTGTGGCGGATCCTTTTCAGGTTTGAGCGATGAGCGAGGCCACCGGGCATGACCACGCCATACCGACGTAAATTATCCCCCGGCGACACCGCCGGGGGATAAACTTACTGTTCCGCTTCCGGCTCCTGCTGCGTGGTCTGGAGGGCGGCCAGCGCATTACCTGCCGCCTTCAATACCACCTCACACTGTTCAACGGTCAGCGTCAGCGGCGGTTCAATGCGGATCGTCTTCGAGTTGTTCAGCGTGCCGGCCACCAGAATATGCTGGCGGAACATCTGGCTGGCAAACTGATATCCCGTCTCACCATCAACAAACTCAAGCGCCATCAGCATCCCTTTGCCGCGCGCATCCTGAATCAACCCCGGATACTGGCGGGCGAGAAGTTTAAAGCCGTCCAGCAGCATATCGCCTTTCTGCTCGGCCTGTGCGGGCAGGTTCGCCTCCAGCAGAACGTTAATGGTTGCCAGCGCCGCCGCGCAGGCCAGCGGATTGCCGCCAAAGGTGGTGGTGTGCAGGAAAGGATTATCAAATAGCACCGAAAACACCTCTTCGGTCGCAATAGTCGCCCCAATCGGCATCACCCCGCCGCCGAGCGCTTTTGCCAGACATAAAATATCCGGCTGCACGTTCTCATGCTCGCAGGCAAACATTTTGCCGGTGCGGCCCATGCCGGTCTGTACTTCATCCAGAATCAGCAATGCGCCAAAAGCATCGCACAGCTTACGCACGGCAGGCAAATAGCCTGGCGGCGGCAGGATCACGCCGCCTTCACCCTGAATCGGCTCCAGGATCACCGCCGCCACGTCGTCGCCGGTTTTCTGGCATTCACTCAGCATCAGACGCATCGCGTCAATATCCCCAAAGGGAACGTGACGGAAACCCGGCAGCAGCGGCATAAACGGTTTGCGGAAGGTGGATTTCGCCGTGGCCGACAGCGCGCCCAGCGATTTACCGTGAAACGCGCCGCTGGCGGCGATAAAGGTAAATTTGCCGCGCGGGGACTGGTACGCTTTGGCGAGTTTCAGCGCCGCCTCGATAGATTCGGTGCCGCTATTGCTGAAGAAGCTGTATTTCAGTTTGCCGGGCGCGAGGGCCGCCAGCGTTTTTGCCAGCATCGCCCGTAAGGGGTCGAGCAGTTCCTGGCTATGAAGAGGTTGTTTAGCGAGCTGATTCTGTACGGCGGAAACCACAACCGGATTACGGTGCCCCACGTTAAAAATGCCAAAACCACCGAGGCAATCGACAAACTCCTGCCCCTGGGTGTCGACAAGCGTATTCAGACTTCCCGCTTGCCACTCTACGGCTCCGTAATCCCCGCCAGCGGTAACAGATTTTCGGTACTCTAAAAACCCTGGATTTACATGCTCTTTGAAGTAGTCAATCACCTCTCGGTTAAGTGCTTTCATCTCCTCATGATCAAGCGTTCGCTTTTCAATGAGATTCAGTGCGTGCGCGGTGCAGGCTAACGCCGATGCGCTGGAAGGTAGTCTGTTCAAAATAAGCTCCGGGGGCGCGCGTATCACATGATACTGATTTAAGTATTGCAGGGATTGCGCCACTTCGACGGGCTTAGCAGAAATCAGGATAAACACCAGGTAAAAGCAGAATAGTACGATATTTAATCGTACCGCTTATCCTCAGGCAACGGTTCTGTCTGAAAGCCAAAAGCAAGAGAGTAGGGGAATCAGGCGGTTGCGCCAGAATGAAGCGCGGACTGCACCAGCAATGAGCACAGGAATGAATTATTTCATGACGAAAATATTAAAAATCAATGAATTAAATAATCCTGCAAATAATGAGGTTTAATCGCAAATTGCGATCTAAATCAAATTTAACAACTAAAGATAAAAAAATTATCGCCGACATAACATTACATCAAAAAATTAACATCCAATCACATGCAAAGGATGCAATTATGTCTGACTCTTCTGTTGTTACCCAACGTGAGCATCTTCTGGACGACAACACGACATTAATGTCCACCACCGATCTGCGCAGTATAATCACTCACGCCAATGATACTTTTGTACAGGTCAGTGGGTTTTCACTTCAGGAACTGATGGGGCAACCGCACAATCTGGTGCGCCACCCGGACATGCCCAAAGCGGCATTTGCTGATATGTGGTACACGCTACAGCAGGGCGAACCGTGGACCGGCATCGTCAAAAACCGCTGCAAAAATGGCGACCACTATTGGGTACAGGCTAACGTGGCACCGATGGTGCGCGACGGTAAAATTACCGGTTACATGTCGATTCGTACAAAGGCGCAGGCGGACGATGTGGCTGCCGTGACGCCGTTATATCAGGCGCTGAAAACCGGCCGCTGCAATAAGCGGATCCATAAGGGAAGGGTAATCCATAAAGGCATTACCGGGCGGCTGAATGCCCTGCCGCTGCGCTGGCGTGCGCGTAGCGTAATGGCGGTCCTTTTTCTGGCCCTCACGGGCGCGTTGCTGGCCAGCGGTGCGCCACCGTGGTCGGTTCTTTACAGTGCTTTGCTGGTCATGCTGGGCTGCGCCTGCTTTGAATGGCAGATTATCCGGCCGGTAGAAAAGGTGGCACGAGAGGCGCTGAGCGTGGCAACCGGCGAGAAAAGCAGCGTTGAGCCGTTTCATCGCAGCGATGAACTGGGACTGACCCTGCGTGCCGTCGGGCAACTGGGACTGATGAGCCGCTGGCTGATGAACGATGTTGCCAGCCAGGTAGCCAGCGTGCGCAATGACAGCGTTAAAATGGCAAAAGGCAATAATGAACTGAACGAGCGCACCCGGCAAACGGTGGTCAACGTCCAGCAGACTGCGGCGACCATGAGCCAGATGGCCGCGTCGGTGCAGCAGAACTCCGCGACAGCCGCCGCGGCCGATAAACTCTCCAGTGCCGCCAGCAGTGCAGCGACCGATGGCGGCAGGGCCATGGAAACGGTGGTAAAAACCATGGATGAGATCGCCAGCAGCACTCAGCGTATTGGCTCCATTACCACGCTGATTAACGACATTGCCTTTCAGACCAATATCCTGGCGCTGAATGCCGCCGTCGAAGCGGCGCGGGCGGGCGAGCAGGGCAAAGGCTTCGCGGTGGTGGCGGGCGAAGTGCGCCATCTGGCAAGCCGCAGCGCCAGTGCCGCCAACGATATCCGCAAGCTGATTGATGCCAGCGCCAGCAAAGTGCAATCCGGTTCCCATCAGGTACATGCCGCCGGGCAGACCATGGAAGACATCGTGTTGCAGGTACAAAACGTTACCCGACTGCTCGGCGAAATCAGCAGTTCAACCGCCGAGCAGGCAACCGGCCTGGCCGACCTGACCCGTGCCGTGGCAGAGCTGGACGCGATCACCCAGAAAAACGCCGGGCTGGTGGAGGAGAACGCTGCCGTTTCGGCGATGGTGAAGCACCGCGCCAGTCGCCTGGAAGATGCCGTCGCCGTGCTGCATTAATCCAGTTGGGAGATCTCCAGCGCCGCGCGGTCAATAATGCCGATGATATGTTTAAGCTGCGCGGCGTTAAGTTCTCCCTGATTCACTTTTAAATCCAGCACGGCCTTAAAGTTATCAATCGCGCGTTTCATCTGCGGATTTTTGCGTAGCTCATAGCCAACGCAGCGCGCTTTAATCCGCTCGTGGATTTGAATCAACTGCTCGCGATTTCTCTCCAGCCACTGCTGGCCCATCATAGTGATCGCGATTTTTTTACGCCCGCCGTCTTCGTCGGTGATGGTAATCAACTGCTGATCCTGTAACAGATCGAGCGTCGGGTAAATCACTCCCGGACTTGGGACATAATTGCCCAGCGTCAGATTTTCAATCTCTTTGATGATCTCATAACCATGGCTGGCGTTACGCCGTAGCCTGTCGAGGATCACCAGCCGTAGCTCGCCGTGACCAAAGAAGCGCTGGCGGCGTCCGCCGCGTTCATGAGGATGCTGTTCGCCATCCTGAGCAACATGTCGCATAAAAACTCCTTACGTGTTTTGATATATCTAATTTATATCTAATTATGCATTTACTACAAGAGGAAATGACCTTATTGCCCTAATTTTAATGGTTTTTTAAAGTCGTCATAAACATTACCGGTGTGTATCAAAAAATGCTTGATTTTCTGATAAATAACAATCATTATCATTTAAAAATAAGATTAGATATATCGGAAATTCACAAAAGGCGACATTATGAGCGAAAAATCTCCTTATCCACGGCGCGTGCGCAATGAACTGCGTTTTCGTGAACTTGACGTGCTGCGCGTCGAACGTATCAGCACCGGCTTCCAGCGTATCGTGCTGGGCGGCGAGGCGCTGGACGGTTTCTCCTCGCAAGGGTTTGATGACCACACTAAAATTTTCTTCCCGGCGGAGGGGACGCGACTGATCCCGCCCACGGTGACGGATGAAGGCATTATCTGGGCCGATGGCGTGCGTCCTGCCGCCCGTGATTACACGCCGCTCTACGATGCTGAGCGTCATGAACTGGCGCTGGATTTTTTCATCCACGAGGGTGGCGTGGCGAGCAGCTGGGCGGTCAATGCCCGGGTCGGGGATACGCTGACGATTGGCGGGCCGCGCGGATCGCTGGTGGTGCCGGAGGATTATGCCTGGCAGCTTTACGTGTGTGATGAGTCCGGTATGCCAGCCCTGCGTCGTCGGCTGGAGGGGTTACAGCGTCTGGCCCGGCGTCCGCACGTTGAGGCGATCGTCAGCGTAAACGATGCGGCGCTGAAAGGGTATCTGGCGCATCTTGCTGATTTCAACATTGCGTGGATTATCGGTCACGATGAGCAAGCCCTTGCGTCACGTCTGGCGCAGTTCACGGTTCCGCGTGACGATTACTTTATCTGGCTGACCGGTGAAGGCGAGACGGTGAAAAAGCTGTCGGCGGTGTTTGAGGCTCAGGATCCTGACCCGCAGCGGATACGCAGCGTGGCCTACTGGCATAAAAAAGCGGAATAGCGTGTCAGCCCCGCAGGGCTGACCACGACAGGATCACAGCATTTTGGCGGAGAGATCGCGGCAGGCATTCATAATCAGCCGGGAGATTTCGGCGATCTTCTCTTCGGGAAGCTGAAGCTGTACGCCGCAGGCGCTGATCGCCGCAATAACATTATGTTTGTGATCGAACACCGGCGCGGCGATGCAGAACACTCCAGGGCAATCTTCTTCGTTATCATAAGCCCAGCCCCGGTTTCTGATGCTGGCAAACTCCTTCATCAACTCGCTTTTTTTGGTGATGGTGGTGTCGGTGTAGCGGGGCAGGTTTTCATCCGGCAGCAGCACGTCAATTTTCTCTTCCGGTAACCACGCACACAGCGCTTTGCCGACGCCAGAGCTGTGAAGGGGTAATTTTTTCCCTTCCCAGGTACGAATGCCAATAGGATGATTACTTTCCAGTTTCAGAATATAGATGGGAGAGAGATCGTCCAGCACGCCTAAATGGCAGGTGAGCCCGGTTTGATTACGCACTCTTTCCAGAACCGGTAGCGCAATATTACGAATATCGAACTGCTCAAGCGACCTGTTACCCCACTCATACAGTTTAAGGCCCAGATAAAAACGGCCTTTTTCCTGACGCAAAATGTGGTGAACGGTAAGGGCGTTAAGCAGAGAAGAGGTACTGCTTTTAGGTAGAGAAAGGTCCTGCTGGATCTGGCTGAAAGTCGCACCCGGCGAAGCAAAAAGATAGTTGCAGATCCTGATGGTCTTATCGAGTGCGGGAACAGAGGTGGTTGAATTTGATAGCATAATTAAGTTCAATAGCCAGCCAGAAGAATACGAAATATTATACTCCAATACATACGCATAGTTATACTTGCTTTAAACTCCTTTGCAATATGACTGATGACCGACTGCGGACACTTTTCCGCGGCCGGTTTAATCTGACAATCAGTTTACCGGCAGGGCGTCGTAGTTTTTCCAGCGGTAGTTAAGCACGGAGACAATCCAGCAAACGATAAATATGCCAATGACCCAGAAACCCGCGTCACCTAAACTATCATTCATTGTATTAATCCATTCCCAGAATTCACCCCGTAAACTGAATTTATCAACGAGTAAGCCTAATGCCTCCAGTCCGCCAATAAACAGCGCAATAATGACCGAGGTGCCCGTAATCGTCATATTATAGTAGAGCTTTCTTTGCGGCTTATTAAAGGCCCAGCCGTAGGCATGGATCATCAATAAATTATCAATGGTGTCAATTAATGCCATACCGCTGGTAAATAGCGCCGGGAAGACAAGAATCGCCCATATTGACATGCCGGTTGATGCGCCGGTGGCGGAAATTGCCAGCAGACCCACCTCCGTTGCGGTATCAAAACCGAGGCCAAATAAAAAGCCAACGAAATACATATGCCAGCTTTGATTTACCAGCCTGAAGCTTCCGGCCATGATCCGGCTCATCAGGCCGCCGGAGGCGAGGTTCAGCTCCGTTGAGGCCAGCGTTTGCCCCTGTTTCACTTTTTTGAAGCACTGCCAGACGCTGCGCAGGATCACCAGGTTAACCAGTGCCAGGACGATCAGGAAGGTCGCGGAAACCAGCGTACCGATAATGCCGCCATAGTCATGCAGCCAGCCCATCTGCCGCTGAAAGGCGGTGGCCGTGACGGCAATCGCGACGGTAGCGAGGATCACGATGCTGGAATGTCCGAGCGAGAACCATGCGCCGACGCCCGGCGTATATTTATTCTGCTGGAGCATCTTGCGCGTCACGTTATCAATAGCGGCAATATGATCGGCGTCCACCGCATGACGCAGGCCGTAGCTCCACGCCAGCAACGCCGATGCCATGAGCGTGGTGTTATCGTGGAACACATAAAAGGCCCAGATCCAGGAAAACAGGTTGGCCAGGACCAGCACGGCGATAAGCATAATAGCCTGAGGATGTCGTTTCATCATGTTGTCTTTTCAGATCGTCGCAAACTGGTGATAAATACGGATGGCGGCCGTGGCAGCACCGTAGCCGTTATCAATGTTCATGGTCATCACCCCACCCGCGCAGCTTGCCAGGCAGGCGTTCAGCGCCACCTGTCCGCCAGCGGAAATACCGTAGCCTACGGAAGTGGGGACGGCGATCACCGGGGCGCGAACCAGTCCGGCCACCACGGTCGGCAGCGCAGCTTCCATTCCCGCCACGGCAATAATAATTTTGTACTGCTGCAACTGCGCCAGATGTTGTTGTAAGCGCCATAATCCGGCAACGCCCAGATCCTGGTGCAGCTGGCAGGCGATGCCGTGGAAGTTCAGCGTAAGCTGGATCTCTTCGCAGACCCGGCGATCGGATGCGCCGCCGGAGATCACGCCGATGACGGCCTCAGCGGTGAGCGGCGGATTTTCACCGAGAATGGCGCACTGGGCGCCAGGAAACCAGTGCAGCTGGCGTTTATGCTGCTCGTCGAGTTGTTGATACTTTTCTGGCGACAGGCGGGTTAACAGCAACCGCTGCTGCTGCTGTTGGCCCATCGTCAGAATGGCGGCGATTTGATCGCTGTCTTTATATTCACACAGCACCGCTTCGCTGATGCCGCAGCGCGCCGTGCGCTGGAAATCCATAATAATGTCTGTCATTGCCCCACTCGCACACTCTTATCCCCAATAAACGCGCTGCCCTGCGTATAGGGGGCAAAACGTACCGGCGCATCAATGCCGCTTTCGCGCGCCATCGATTCGACGCAGGTTATATGGTCCGCTTTATTTTGCGCATCCAGCCGGTCGAGCGTCGATCCGGCGAGTTCGACCACCAGCCCGTCTTTACGAATCCGCAGGCGGACGGTTTGTTCAGGAAAATGCTGGCGCAGATAGTTTTCCGCGCGGTCAATCAGAGAGAGCTGGGCCGTGTTGATGCGGATCCCGGTTTCAATCCGGCTCGACAGGCAAGGTGACGCCGGGAGATCCTGCAAATCAACAAGCTGAAAATGGGCGGCGATGTGACGGATGGTGGCTTTATCTATCTGGCATTCGACGTAAGGGTGGCGCACGCCCTGCTCCTGAGCGGCAATCAGCCCCGGACGGAAATCACCAAGATCGTCCATGTTGGTGCCGGTCATGATATGGCCGTGGTTGAATTTTCCCAGCTGGCAATAGAGACCGCTTTTGCAGTAGTAACAGCGGTTTAGCGGATTGCTTTGATAACGTTCCTGGTGGATTTGATCGGAGACGATCTCCTGATAATTCCACTGCCAGCGCGCGGCATAATCGCGGACCCGGCTACCGTCTTTTTGCGATACGGCGGGTGAGGTGGCGTGAACAATCAGCGCGTTATCGCCCAGGCAGCGGCTGGCTATCCATGACAGCAGCATACTGTCGATACCGCCGCTGACGGCTATCGTACAGCGTTCGGTTGCGCGCAGACATGCTTCTAATAGCGAAATTTTATGGAGAATTTCCCGATCTGTATTCACGTTATGGCCTTATTTGCTGACGAGATGATTTTCGATGGTGGCTTTAATACCCTGACGCTGATGATGGCTCTGCGAAGAGAGGCACAGGCTGTCCGCCTCGACTTTGCAGCTCTCTTCGCCGTTGGGACGACGCGCGTATTTCACCGGCCATTCTTGCTGTTCGTGAGTAATCACGTCATGGCGACGCGGCAGGGTGTAGCGGGTAACGGGATGAAAACGCACGCCCAGCGTCGAAGTCTGGTTAAAAATGGCCTGGCATACGTCATCCAGCTCCGGCGCGCGGCAGAGGATCTCCAGATGGGTAACCCAGCGCTGTTTTTTGCCTTGCCCGGCGTAGGTGTTCAGGTCGATAACCGCGTCATGCTGGCGTAACTGGTCGATAGCGATAGCCAACAATTCCGGCGTCATATCGTCAATGACACACTGCACCGCGATAATGCTCTCCTGTTGCAGGGTGGCGGCGCGCTGAGTAAAGGCGCAGATGCGCAGGACATTAGCGCACTGGGCAAACTGGCGGTTGCCGAAGCCATAACCGGTAGCGCTACTGCTCCCGTGAACCGGCGCGAAACGCGGCTTGAGCCACGCGAGGATGGCGGCACCGGTGGGCGTGATCCGCTCGCCGGGCTGGCCGTCGTCAAACCATGAGAAGCCGTCGAGCAGGTTAAGCGTGGCTGGTGCGGGAACGGGAATGTTACCGTGCGCGCAGCGGGTCATGCCGCCGCCCCACGGCAGGGAAGAGACAGACCAGCTACTGGCCTGGCTGTGATGAATAAGAAAAGCGGCGCTGACGATGTCAATTAACGCATCGGCTGCGCCCACTTCATGCAGATGTAGTTGCTCAAGGCTGGTATTGTGAACGGCGCACTCGGCCTGAGCCAGCAGGGTATAAATCTCCCTGGCACAGCGGACGATATTCTCCGGCAGTGTAGCCCTGTCGAGGCGCTGCATCACATCCTGCCAGCGATAGTGATGATGATCGTGAGCAGCAGGAGCCAGCACCGCCGATGACCGTCTGGCGGGGGTAAAGACCAGATGCGTTTTATCGCTCACCACGCTATTACCCATAACGACCTGAAAACGCTTGCCGGTTAACCCTTTGTCCATCGCGTCTTCCAGTCGGAAGCTCGCGTTCAGTGCAAGCGTTAAGCCGGACAGCATGTTCTCAAGCGGTAAGCGAAGGTCGGGAAACGCATCCAGCATTGCAGCGGCAAACATATCGCCGGCAATCCCGCCAATAACATCAAGGTGAATATGCATCCTGGTGCTGCTCACGAATTAATACTCCTGAAAATCTTATTTATTTGTCTGGGTGCTCAATTGAGCTGAACCCTGTTTACCCAGCGCCATGATCGCCAGCGCGCCCACAACGACAATAGAGCCGATGGAAACTAAACCCGCTGCCGGAGAAGCAAAGATCGTTTCAGCGTGCACACGAATAAGCGGGGCGGCAAAGCTGAAAAATGCGCCAAACATATTAATAAAACCGATACTTACGGCCAGCGCACTACCTGAAAGCAGGCTGGTCGGAATGGCCCAGAATACCGGCTGGCAGGCAAAGAACGCCGTTGCCGCCAGGCACAGCGCAATAATCGCGGCGTAAGGGCTGACAAAAGCAGAAGCCATTAATGCCAGACCACCGATGCAGAAGGTAATTGCTGCGATTTTACGACGTTCCTGAATTTTGTCTGAATAGCGCGGAATAAAGAACGTGCCGAATAATGCACACAGCCACGGAACCGCGGTAATGACGGATGTCATGAAATTCACCGAGCTGCCCATAATTGACGCAACCTGCGTTGGCAGGAAGAAAATCAGGCCATATACGCCGCACTGGATGGTGCCGTAAATCACTGCCAGGTGCCATACGCGTGGGTTTTTCAGCGCCTCACCGATGGTCGCGGTGGATTTGCTGCTTTCCTCTTTTGCCAGCTGCAACTGCAACGTTTCACGCTCTTTAGCGTCCAGGAAGCGGGCGTGGGCAGGTGCATCATCAAGATAGGAGAATGTCCATACACCGGCAGCGACCGCCAGGATACCTTCGATAACAAACATCCAGAACCAGCCCGGATGGCCCAGCCAGCCGTGAAGTTCCAGCAGCGCGCCAGAAAGCGGAGAACCAAAGGCCATTGCCAGCGGTGCACCCATATAAAACAGGCCCATCACGCTCGCACGGTTCGCCTGCGGGAACCACTGGGAGGTGAGGTAGATCATGCCAGGGAAGAAGCCCGCTTCGGCAATGCCTAACAGAACGCGTACCGTCAGGAACTTCGCCTCGCTGTCGGCATATCCCATCGCGACGGACAGTGCGCCCCAGACCAGCGTGGTCATGCCGATCCAGCGGCGGGCACCAAATTTACGTAAGCAGAGGTTAGCGGGTGCGCCGAGGAAGGCGTAGACCACAAAGAAAAGCCCTGCACCCAGCGCATAGGCTTCATTGCTCAGGCCAATATCAACCTGATAGGTTTCTTTCGCAAAACCGATATTGGATCGATCCAAAAATGCCAGAATATACAGCATCAGCATAAAAGGAATAAGCCGCCACTTCGTTTTACTGACAATAGAGGGTAGAGCTGTGGATATTGACATAATGACTCCTGTCATATAAATGATTTCCCGTTTAAAAGGGATTTTTTATATTAATGATGCTTATTTTTTCCTGAAATATTTCCCAGATCGACCAGGTTGTCCTGTTCATCAAACTGGAACTGAGCCGGGCCAGAAATAATTTCAATATTTTCATTTTTCATGGCATCGTCGAGCATATTCGCTGAGATATACATGTCGTCGATATGTAACGTATTGGCGATACGGACCATGCGGATTTCAGTGCGGCCATCCAGAATAATGCAGGTTTTCAGCGCGGCCTGAATCGCCTCTTTATCGGAAGAGAGGATCACGGGCACAAAGCCGTCACGGGCTAAACGCGAAGTAATGACGTTCGGGTAGGTTTCTTGCAAATCAACTTTATCAAACAGGCGCTGGGTACAATAATCGGCCCAGCCCATGCCGGTCGCATTGCCACCACTCTGCTCATGCAGGTCGAGGACCGCAATCCGATCCGGACGGATGGAGGCGATTGGCTCCACGTACGGTGTCGGTGCGCGACCCATGACGTGACCGTCCATGCCGCCGCCGGAGTAGATTTTGCCCATCAGATCGATAATCACTACGTCGACGTTGTCAAACATAATGCGCGGGAAATAGCTTTTGGATTCGGCCAGCAGCGCTTTTTCACGCTCTTCCAGGCGATTTGCCGGAATGGCTTCAATTTTAACCACTTTATCGTAGGCGTTTTCAATGGTGCCCACGCCAAATAAAAAGGGCGTATTAGCCATTTTAACGCGCGCCATATCAAGGATATTTTTCGCCATATTGCCGAAACCATACGTATGGCAGGCATCCGCGCCTTCCTGCTTACCAAAGCCGATGGTGATCATCTTCAGAATGCCGCTTTCCATTGGCGCAGTGAACGCGTTGTGCGCTTTGATACGGTTGATAGCGATAATACCGTCGGCCTGCATGGCATTTTTATCCATCAGGACGTCCAGGCCGTTTTCAATCTCGCCAACCTTTACGGTTTCCATGGAGGAGCGAATTTCGCAGCCCAGCGTGGCTTCGGTAATGCCGAGATTTTCCAGCACGTGCAACTGACCCGCCGCGGTCGCGCCGCCGTGACTGCCCATCGCTGGCACCGCAAAAGGATGCGCGCCTAATGCTTTCAGTTCTGCGACGACCGCCCGGGCAATTTCAGCAATTTTATCCACGCCGCGACTTCCCAGTCCCACGGCGATAGTCATTCCGGGTTTAATGGTTTTGCGAATATCCGGCTGGCTAAACTGCTGGTGAATCGTAAGCGGAATATCCGTTATTTCTTCCGGAGAGGGAAAATGCTGTTTTATTTTCACCATATCCGGTAATGGCACATCCTGTAATAGCTTTTTGACGAACGACATAGTGGTAGTCCTTGTAACTGGAAATGTATAAATGAACGCTGATTGGCATTCACGCGATCTGATAATAGTGAACGTCAATGAGAAATACAGTTTATTCTTAAGGTAATAATAAGGAGGCCAGACAAAAGACCTCCTTATTATATTTATACGTTACCGATTAATTTCGGTAATATTACATAATGGCGTTCATGGTCCACGGCACAAATTCCAGGCCGCCGTAGCCAAATTTCTCGCTTTTTGTTTTCTGCCCGGACGCCATGGCCAGCACCAGCGCGTATAAACGCTCGCCCGCCTGAGCAATGGTTTCTGTACCTTCGGCCACATCGCCACAGTTGTGATCCATATCTTCCTGCTGACGCTGCCACAGCGCATTGTTAGTGGCGATTTTCAGTGACGGCGTAGGTTTGCTGCCAAAGGCCGAGCCGCGACCGGTGGTAAAGCACAGGAGATTGGCGCCACCGGCGATTTGGCCGGTTACCGCCATCGGGTCGTACCCAGGGGTGTCCATAAAGACCAGGCCTTTTGCCGTCACCGGCTCAGCATACTCGTACACTTCAACGAGATTAGACGTACCGCCTTTCGCGATGCCGCCCAGCGATTTTTCCAGCACCGTCGTCAGTCCGCCCTCTTTGTTACCGGCAGAAGGGTTGTTGTTCATCTCGCTCTTCGTTCTGGCGCAGTAATCTTCCCACCATGCAATGCGGTCAACTAACTTCTGACCCACTTCAGGCGTGACTGCCCGGCGGGTTAACAGGTGTTCCGCACCGAAAATTTCTGAGGTTTCGGAAAGAATAGCGGTGCCGCCCTGCTGAACGATTTTATCCGCAACGTAGCCGAGCACCGGGTTGCCGGAGATCCCGGAGTAGCTGTCTGAGCCGCCGCACTCCAGCGCGAGGATAATTTCGCTGACCGGCACCGGTTCACGCACTACGCTATTGGCTTGTGGCAGCATGGCATTAATGATTTCAATGCCTTTATCGATGGTTTTTTGGGTGCCGCCGGTTTCCTGAATGGTCATGCTGTGCAGCATTTTGCCTTCTTCAAGGCCTTCCGTGCGGATCAGATCTTTGATTTGGTTAGATTCGCAGCCCAGGCCGATAATCACCACGCCGGCGAAATTAACGTGCCGCGCGTAGCCGCTCAGCGTCCGGCGCATGACGGTCATGGTTTCGCTGTCGAAACCATACGCGCAGCCAAAACTCTGGGGCAGGGCGACGACGCCATCGACATTCGGGAAATCATCCAGGCCCACTTTTTTGTAGTGATCTTCAATGGCGCGGGCAACGGTGGCACTACAGTTAACGGAGGTCAGAATACCAATGAAATTGCGGGTTGCCACGCGGCCATCGGCACGGCGGATACCCATAAAGGTATCAATGCGATCGGCTTTGGGTAATTCAACGGTATCAACACCAAAGGCATAATCACGGGAAAAATCACCCATACTCAAATTATGCGTATGGATATGGTCGCCTTCTTTAATGTCTCTTGAGGCGAAACCGATGATTTGACCGTAACGCTTGACCGCATCGCCGGCGGCAATATCGTGGAGGGCAATTTTGTGTCCAGCCGGAATATCCTTATTCACGGTAAGATTTTCATGCGGCAGGAACGTATCTTTCGCTACCGCAAAGCGTGCAACGACAACATCATCATTGTCGTTAATTTTAATGACTGGATAAGGTGTATTCATCGTCATGGGTCCCTAAGTTTCCTGTTTTTTCAGGCTACGGACGATGCGGTAGCCTGAAAGACGCAGAGCATATCGTCCGATGGCTTACTTAATGATGCCTGCTGAGCGAAGGATGGATTTTGCTTGCTCAGTTTTTTCTGCCGACAGTTTTTGCGTTGGCGCGATAACTTCCGTTGAAATATCGGTACCTGCCGCTTTGATACATTCTTTAATGACGCCAAAGAACGGTGATTCTAACGCGTAAAGCGAAGACAATTTGGCCAGCGTGCGCTGCTTTTCAAACGCCTCTTCGTAATTTTTTTCGATAAACGCTTTATAAATACCGCCGGTAATATGCGGGGCGATGTTAAAGGTGGCTGGAATACCGCCGTGACCGCCAAGGATCAGCGTATCAAGCATATATTCGTCATAGCCGGAGAAAATAATAAAGTCACGGCGGAAAGCGTGAACGCGATTGATAATTTCACGGGTATGGCTGATGTTATCAATGGTATCTTTAATGCCTACGATATTCGGCACATCGCGCGCCAGGCGTTCGATAACCTCCAGGCCAATATCCTGCCCGGTTAACGCAGGGAAGTTATACAGTAAAACCGGCGTTTTCAGGCTTTCTGCAACCTTGCGATAATGATGATAAATAAAATCAGCATTTAAGAGGGCGTAATAAGGATTCACGACCAGAACGGCAGCGGCGCCATGTTCCTGAGCGTGCAAGCCGTATTCAATCGTTTCATCGGTTCCCGGCGCGGCAATGCCAATCATCACCGGTACGCGGCCCGCGACGTGCTTCAGCGCAAACTCAGCCACGTCGAGACGCATCTGGTGGGTCATGTGGCTAAACTCACCGCCGCTGCCGAGGATTAGCATACCGTTAGCGCCATCGTTGATGACTTTATCAAGCATGCGCGCCATACTTTCACGGTCAAGCTGGCCGTCACGATTTACGATGGTGGGAACGGGTGGGAATATCCCTTTAAAGCAATCAAGATTCATTTTAAACTGCCATCCTTGTTGTTCTGCATGGAGAACCGTTGTTCAGTGAAGGGAATTATTTACCTATTCAGAAAGAGGTGCAATAGATATTTTAAGGCGAAACGTAACGGAGAGTATTTATGTGATCTGCTCCACTTTATATATCAGATGTTAATATTTCACGAATGATTAACATTCATAATTTATGCAAATGAATTGATTTGTTTAATTCATCTAATGAATAACATGGCGAGGAATTTTATATTCTGCTGTTGACGGGGTTTAAATATGGAGTAAATTTAAATGTAATTCAGAACTTAGGTTCCCTATGTGGAACTGTAATTATTTATAAGGAGATTTTATGATTACTACCGCTATTTTCCCCGGACGCTATGTACAAGGTGCTGGCGCGATTGAACATTCTCTTGCTGATGAAATCCTGCGCCTCGGTAAAAAAGCACTGGTATTGCAGGATCCGGTTGTTCATCAAAAGTTAGGCGATAAAATTGATGGCGCACTGAAAGGCAAGCTGGATTATCAGGTTGAAATCTTCAACAGCGAATGCTCTGACGAAGAGATCGAACGTATCTGCGGGCTGGCAAAAGCCTGCGGCGCGGAGGTTATCGTCGGCATTGGCGGTGGTAAAACGCTGGATACGTCTAAAGCGACTGGCGCGAGCTTAAAACGTCCGATTGTGATTGTTCCTACCCTGGCATCAACCGATGCGCCGTGCAGCTCCCTGGTGGTTATTTATACTCAGGAAGGGCAGTTTAAACGTTATCTGATGATCCCGCGTAACCCGGACGTGGTGCTGGTTGACTCCGGCGTTATCGCCCAGGCACCGGTACGCTTCCTGCTGTCAGGTATTGGCGATGCGCTGGCCACCTGGTTCGAAGCGGAAGATTGCCGCGTTAAACTGGCCGGTAACATGACCGGTCGCCCTGGCCCGATGTCGGCATACGGGCTGGCACGCATGTGTTTTGATACGCTGCTGAAATATGGCGTCCAGGCGAAAAACGCCTGCGAACAGCAGAAGGTCACGCCTGCGCTTGAGCACGTTATCGAAGCAAATACGCTGCTTTCCGGCCTTGGCTTTGAAAGCGGTGGTCTGGCGGCGGCGCATGCCATTCACAACGGTCTGACCGTGCTGCCGGAGACTCATCGTTTCTGGCATGGTGAAAAAGTGGCGTTCGGCACCCTGGCAATGCTGATGCTGACCGATCGCGATCCCGAACTGATTAATACCGTTTATCGTTTCTGCCTGGAGCTGGGTCTGCCAACCACGCTTGCGGATATTGGTCTGGAAAATGTCAGCGATGCCGATCTGATGAAAGCGGCCGAGGCTTCCTGCCAGCCTGGCGAAACCATGCATAACGAACCTTACGACGTTACGCCGGTCAATGTGCTGGCGGCAATGCGCGCAGCAGATGCAGAGGGCCGTCGCCTGAAAGCCGCTCGCTAAGACGCACTCTGGCCCGGCCGGTGTATGCGACCGGGCTTATTCACTCTCCCGCTGACCTTCCTTAACGCCTTCTTCCTCACGTACAGAATGTAAAAGCAGCGAATCAATAAAGAATATTTATATTCACCATATCAATGATTGCTATTCTCGCCTTGCGCTTCCCTGTATCTTTATAGCGTCTGTTGTCACGATCCGATTTCTATTTAACGCACGTTGAGCATGCTCATGACGAATGATAAAACACGCCCTTATTTTCATGAGGTGGATGAGAAGCATCTGTTGGAGCTTCTCAATCATAATTCTGACTGGCTATGGGAAGTGGATGCCGAAGGGCGCTATACCTGGGTTTCCGGAGTTGTGACCGAACTGCTGGGCTACCCGCCGGAAGAGGTGCTTGGACGGACGCCGTTTGATTTTATGCCGCCTGAAGAAGCCGAAAGGGTAGGCCTGGCATTTATGGATATCGTTACGGCAAAAAG
The DNA here is from genome assembly GCF_029319185.1 of Superficieibacter sp. HKU1. Classification (NCBI taxonomy): domain Bacteria; kingdom Pseudomonadati; phylum Pseudomonadota; class Gammaproteobacteria; order Enterobacterales; family Enterobacteriaceae; genus Superficieibacter; species Superficieibacter sp. HKU1. The sequence goes on along the minus strand of NZ_CP119754.1, from coordinate 4,073,948 downwards.
ACCCTTTTCCGGTCTGGTGAATCGTAACCGACGGGCGGACGGAACTATTGTGGTGCTGGAGACCAGCGGGATACCGTTATTTGATGCGGAGGGAAATCTCAGCGGCTATCGTGGCATTGACCGTAATATTTCTACCCTCGGCGAGCGCGTACTTCAACTGGAAACCATTTACGACACCACCCCCGTGGCATTGTGCATGATCGATTTACACGGGCGCATCGTGATGTCGAATAAAGCGATGACCCGCCTGCTCGCCAGTGCCCCTTCCGGCGCGGTAACCGATTATTTCCCTGACGTCATGCCTGAATGCTGGCAGCAGTTTTTGCAGGATTTCAGCGGCGCAAGCCACGGCGCAGACATCCCGAGCCGGGAGGTAATGTTTGCCGAGCGCTATTATTACACCCAGCCGGTGCCGGTCTATGACGCGATGGATAACGTGGTCGGCCTGTCGGTGACCTGGGTAGACATTACCGCCCGCCGCCTGGCGGAGCAAAAGCTGGCGAATGCCAACCTGGTATTAAAGCAGTTCGCCCAACTGGATCATCTCACCGGACTGTTTAATCGCCGCCATATGGATGAATTTTTGGTCCAGCAAATTGCCCATGCGCTTGAGCAGGGATTGCCGCTCTCTATCTGCCTGGTGGATATCGATTTTTTCAAAAACTTTAACGACAATCAGGGGCACCAGTCCGGCGACGATTGCCTGCGGGCCGTCACCAAAGCGCTGGTATCGGCCAGCCTGCGTCCGGAAGACAATATCAGCCGCTACGGGGGCGAAGAGTTTCTGGTGATTCTGCCGCGTACCGACATCCACGGCGCGCTGGTTGTCGCGGAGCGGCTGCGCGCCAGCGTAACGGCGCTCAATATTCCGCATGTTTCCAGCCCGACCGGATTTTTGACCATCAGTATTGGCGTGGCGACGCTATACGATGCAAAGGCGATTTTTGGCGAACAGCCGCTGCACAGCATTGCCAGCGAGCTGATTTATCAGGCGGATACGGCGCTCTATAAAGCAAAAAAACAGGGACGCAACCGGGTGGTTAGTGGTGCAAAGTCATAAGGAACGCCCCGGCTAACCCGCCGCCGGGGAGAGGATTTAGCTGGCCCTGTATTCTTGTGGAATGCTGAAAGGTTCATCGGCACGGTAATAACCGCCATCTTTCACTTCCTCAATCAGCACCATGGTGTGCGCCCGGGCATGTTCAGAGAAGTATTCGACCAGTAGATCGGTGATCCGATGGCTAATTTCGGCTTTTTGTTGCGCGCTCAGCGCGGCTTCCGGGGTTTTGATATTAACGAAAGGCATAATATTTTCCTGAAATAAATTAGATCACGCCACCGTTGACGCGAATAACCTGACCGTTGATCCAGCCGCTTTCCTGACTGACCAGAAAACGCACTACCTGCATGATGTCCTGCGGTTCGCCGAGGCGGCCCAGCGGGTTCATATTTTTGATACGCTCAACCAGCTCGTCGCTTTTGCCATTAAGGAAAAGATCCGTTGCCACCGGGCCGGGGGCAATCGCATTAACCGTGATGCCACGCGATCCCAGCTCTTTGGGCAGAATATGGGTCAGGGCTTCGACGGCGGCTTTAGTTGCGGCATAAACGCCGTACTGCGGCTGGTACAGCCCCACCACGCTGGAGGAAAAGTTAATAATCCGGCCACCTTCGGAAAGGCGTTTTGTGGCTTCCCGCATCAGGCGAAACGGCGCGGTCAGGTTGATGGCAATCTGGCGCTCAAAGCTGTCGTCGTCAGTGGCCGAAATCGCAGAGAGTTCCATGATGCCCGCATTGTTGACCAGAATATCAACCTTGCCAAAGGTGTTTTCCGCGGCAGTGAACAGCGTTTGCGCCGCGTCAGCGTCGGCAATGTTGGCCTGCACGGCATGTGCTTTGCCGCCTGCGGCACTAATCGCGGCCACAACAGCATCCGCCTGTTCGCTGCTGCGCGAATAGTTAACGATGACCGCGATCCCATCAGCCGCAAGGCCGCGAGCAATTTCAGCGCCAATCCCGCGAGACGCGCCCGTCACAATGGCGACTTTTGTATTCTGCATACCTGTGCTCCCGTTGATGAATAATCGTCTGAAACACTATAGCTGTCGGATTATTAAAAATAATCGTCTGTAAATTGACATGATAATTCATCTGTCACTAATAATAAGAGGGTTAACGTGAGGGAACCCATTTGGACAAGATTCAGCAGTTACAGCTTTTCGTGCGCATTGTGGAAGGGGGCAGCTTTTTGCAGGCGGCGCAGGAGCTGGGGATTGCCCGCTCCACCGCCACCAATGCCATCAAGCAACTGGAGCAGGAAACGGGCGCACAATTACTGGCGCGTACCACGCGTGCGGTAAAACCGACGCCGGAGGGTGAAGAATTTCATCGCCGTGCCCGGGCGGTGCTGGGAGATATTGAAGATACCTGGACTGCGTTTCGCAACGCAACGCCGGGCGGTCATCTGCGCATCAACGCCTCCGGCCTGCTGACGCGCACGTTTCTGGTCCCGCGCCTGCCTGACTTTCTTCGTCAGTATCCGGATATCGTCATTACCTTTGGGCAAACGGATCGTTTTGTTAACCTGGTGCGTGAAGGAATTGACTGCGTGATCCGGGTTGGCGTACCGGAAGACAGCAGTCTGCGGCTGCGGCGACTGGGCCATCTGCCGGAAATCACCTGCGCCAGCCCGGCCTATCTTGCGGCATACGGCACACCGCACAGTCTGGACGATCTGGCGGCGCACAAAATGATCGGCTTTGTGTCATCGCAGAGCGGGGAAGTGATGCCGCTGAATTTTATCCGCGATGGCCGCACGGAATCGCGACGTTTGCCATCCCGGGTGATGACCGATAATTCCGATACCGCCGCCGCGCTGGCAGCGCAGGGACTGGGGCTGATTCAGGCTCCGCGTTACCGCTTTGAAGAACAATTAAGGCGCGGCGAACTGGTGGAAGTGCTTGCTGCTTATCCACCGGGTGCCTTACAAGTTAACGCCATCTATGCCGGTGAGCGGCGGGCTTCGCGGCGTCTGGACGTGTTCCTGAACTGGGTCAGCGATATCTTTGCTGAGGCGTTATGAAACGGGATCAGGTTTCAGGCTGTTCTTCGTCCGCCGGTTGAAAAATCAGGGTCCCCGCCAGCAGTGAAACGCCGTTGTTGTCGTTAGGATGATTTACGCCGTCATAAACGGGAACGGCAGGGAAGTCGAACGGGCTAACGCCTTCCAGACAGGCGACGTTGACGCCGAACTGGTTCGGATTAGAGCGCCGCTGATGATGGGTATAGATGCCGCAGCGTGAGCAGAAGAAGTGCTGAGCGGCCCCGGTGTTAAAGCGGTAGCGGGTAAGCAGTTCTTCGCCGCGAAGAAAAGAAATCCCACCCGCTTCGGCGGAGACCACCACCGCGCCGCGCATCCGGCAATAGGAACAGGTACAGCGGCGAATGGTGTTTAAGCCATCGCTCAGTTTGACCTCAAATTGCACTGCGCCGCAGTGGCACTGGCCGTGATGAGACTGGGTTGATGTCGTCATAGGCTTTCTCCTGCGTGGATAAATGGTGATGTCTGGAGGATTTGCCTGGCGGCGCTGCGCTTGCACAGGCCTACATATTCCAGGGTAATCTATTGATATCTGGTGGTTTTGTAGGCCGGGTAAGGCGAAGCCGCCACCCGGCATCTTTCCACAGTGTAAAATCTGAGCGCGCCATCCTGGCGCGCTTTTTACTCAACTACTTTTTCTCCGGTAGCGCCCAGGCGAGAACATAATCCCCGGCTGGCGTCTCCATAAAGTGATGGCCCCCCGCCGCAATGACCACATACTCTCGTCCATTCTGCGTATATATCATCGGGTTCGCCTGGCCTCCCGCAGGAAGCGGAGCGCTCCATACGGTTTCACCGGTATTGATATCAATGGCGCGGATCAAATCATCCGTGGCGGCGGCGATAAAGATCAGGCCGCTGGAGGTCACCACCGAACCGCCGTTATTCGGCGTACCGATATTGATCGGCAATCCGGTCGGCAGGCCGAACGGCCCGTTACGGCGCGCGGTGCCCAGAGGACGATCCCACACGGTGCGGCCATCGCGCATATCAATGGCGCGAATGCCACCGTAAGGCGGTTCCTTACACAGCATCCCGGTCACCGGCAAGCGCCAGCCCGCATTCACGTTTACCGCATAAGGCACGCCGATTTGCGGATCGCCTGCGCCTTCCGCATGGCCTTCGTCATGCGGGTTATGGGTAATTTCATCACGCGGTTTCCAGCCCAGCTTGTCGGCTTTAGCGCGCGGCACAAGGATATTGTAGTTCGGCATATCATTATAGTTCGCAATGATTAGCCCGCGTTGAGGATCCACTGCCACGCTGCCCCAGTCGGAACCACCGTTATAGCCCGGATATTCAATCGTGTGACGCTCGGCTTCCGGCGGCGTGTACTGACCTTTATAGCCCGCTTTCTGGAACTGAATACGGCACACCAGCTGATCGATAGGCGTTAATCCCCACATATCCTGCGGTGTCAGATCGGGCTTGCTCAGATGGTGGAACAGCGAGTAGGGCTGCGTAGGCGAGCGTGCTTCCGGCTCGACGCCGCCGCCGGGGACCGCTCGTTCTTCAACGCCAAACAGCGATTTCCCGGTACGACGGTCGAGGACATAAATTTCGCCCTGTTTGGTCGGGACGATAATCGCCGGAACGACGCCGTCTTTACCGGGGTAGTCCACCAGCGTCGGCTGTGACCCCTGGTCGTAATCCCAGACGTCTTTATGCGCCGTCTGGAACGACCACACCGGAAGCCCCGTGTCGATGTTCAGCGCCGTCACCGAGACGGCGTATTTATCTTCCGCTCCGGTGCGCGAGCTGCTCCAGTAGTCGCCCGATGCGTTCGCTACGGGTAAGTAAATAAGTCCTAATTTGTCATCGCCGGTGAACGAGGTCCAGACATCCGGCGAACCGCGTTTATACGCGTCCGCGCCGGTTTTCGGCGTGCTGTCGTCGGGGTTGGCCGCATCCCACGCCCATTTAAGTTTCCCGCTACGCACGTCGTAGGCTTTAATCACCCCCGGCGGGCCGAATGCGCGCTGGCCGTCAATGGTCTGGTGGCCGACAACCAGCGTATCGCGGATCACTACCGGGGCGGAGTTGATAGCGACGTAGCCATCGTAAATTTCGCCCATATCTTCCGCGAGATTCACCGTACCCTGATTACCGAAATCGCGGCACACTTCGCCGGTTTTGGCATCCAGTTCAATGATACGTGCATCCAGCGTGCCTAAAATAATCCGCTGTTCGCACATCGCACCGGTAGTGGCTACGGCAGGCGTGGCGGCAGAAGCATTTTCCCCGGTTGAAATATGGCTGTTGGTTTGGGCATCAAACCAGGTCAGCCCACGGCAAGCCGCGGTATAGGGAATTGATTTGTCGCTGACTTTCGGGTCGAACTGCCATTTCTTTTTACCGGTAGCGGCATCGAGGGCGAAAACCTGGTTATGCGGCGTACAGGTGTACAGCGTATCGCCTATCTTAATCGGCGTATTTTCGCCGCCCCAGCGCGCTTTAGGCAAATCGCCGGTGCGGAACTGCCACGCGAGTTTCAAATCCTTCACGTTATCGGGAGTGATCTGCGAGGCGTTGACGAAACGCTGGGAAGCCAGCGAACCGCCGTAGGTATACCAGTCGCCCGCGTCAGGCTGCGAGGCTTTACCGGTTCCCGTATCCGCTACGTAAGAGTGTTCCCCTGCCGCCGGAACGTTGGTGGCAGGCGTGGTATTCAGGGCGGTAAACGGGAGCACTGCCGCAACAATAAACGCCAGAATAAAGACGCCCGCCAGCGAGCGGGATAGCGCACGGCTGACGCCGGGTTTCAGGCGCGGAAGCTGGAAAGCAAACACAATGCCGAGCAGCAGCATAATGTCGAAGCGCGGAACCCAGCGCCAGTAATCGAGTCCGGACTCCTGAATAGTCCAGATCAGCGTGCCAATAAATACCAGCGCAAACCAGTACACAGCGCTGGTTCTTCTGGCAAAAATCAGCGCGCCAGCGATGACGCAGCCGATGCCTGCCAAAAGGTAATACCAGTTTCCACCCAGCACCACTAACCAGCCGCCGCCAATTAGCATGGCCGCGCCGAATAATATCAGTACGGTGGCAAACAGGATATTCCAGACAGAAAGTCTGGGTATTCTATTTGAAGTCTCCAAAGTCTTTTCCTTATGCCATATTAAAAGTACGTAAATTTACAAATTATAATGTCTGCATTTGTAAAGTTAGTTTGTCTGACTTATAAATCAATACGCTTAAGGGAATACGTCACTTTTTGTTCAGGAATACTTTGCTAATTGCAGCTAAAACAACGCGCTACACTTAATAAATAATATTATTTCTGCAGGTAACTATTCAGCTGCGGTTATACTCTGCTTTTAAAACAGCAACGATCTCAGGGTTAATTCCAGTCCCAGTAATATTAAAAAGAGTAAAAAACATTTTCTGAATGTTTTGGCGCTGATTTTCGATCTTATCTTTTGTCCCAGCCACATTCCGATTAATGCGGGGAAGACGGAAAATAACGACAGCGATAGTTGATTAAGGTGATACGCATCCTGCGCATAAAGCCCGGCGGCAAGCGCAAGCGTAGACACGGTGAAAGAAAGCCCCAGCGCCTGTACCAGCTCATCTTTACTGAATTTGAGCGTCTGAAGATAAGGCACCGCAGGCATTACGAATACGCCGGTGGCGCCGGTGATAACACCGGTACTTGCGCCAATTACCGGTGACAGCAAGCGTTCCTGCTTTTTCGTCACGGTAAAGACGGGCGCATACAGCGCGTAAGTCGCGTAAACGATCAGCGCCGCGCCGAGGAGAAAGCCGGACACGCCGGCGTCGATACTGATTAAAAGCGTTGAGCCTGCAAGCGTTCCGGCCACGATACATAACATCATCAACCTCAGCCTTGACCACAGAGCCATCAACGCCGGACCAGAGAAAAGTTGCCAGACGTTCGTCACCAGAGAAGGAATTATCAGCAGCGCCGCCGCCACGGGCAGTGGCATAAAGGTGCCCAGCAATCCCATCGCCACCGTGGGCAATCCCATTCCGGTCACGCCTTTTACCAGGCCCGCAGCGATAAAGATAATGATTATATTGAGATAGTGTATTTCGCTCATCCGATTATCTTTTCAAAGTGAAAGAACCGTCATTGAAACACCCGTTATCGGTGGGGCACAATGTGGATTATTTCCCGCAGGCTACGGCAAAGCCGAAGGCAAAAGGACGAATGCAATGAGACTGGATATGGCTGATTTACAGTTATTTATTTGTATCGTCGATGCGGGCAGTATTACCCGGGGGGCGGTAAAAGCGCATCTGGCGCTGGCCTCCGCCAGCGAGAGGCTGCGGCTGATGGAAGAGGGTGCCGGCGTGCCGCTGCTGGTGCGTCATCCGAGAGGCGTGACGTTAACCGACGCAGGGGAAGCGCTGGCGAAGCATGCCCGTCCGCTTCTGGAACTGCACCAGCAGCTTAAGCGAGAATTAAAAACCTTTGCGTCAGGCGCGCGCGGTACGCTAAAGCTGTATGCCAATACCTCGGCGTTAACCAACTTTCTCCCGGCGCGGCTCGCGCCGTGGCTGGCGTTGCACCCTCAACGCCATATCGAATTAGAAGAACGCACCAGCGCCGATATTATCGCGCTTTTGACAACCGGCTCCGGAGAGGCGGGAATTGTCTCCGACGCGGTCGACGCCGGTGGCTTAATAGCAGAACCTGTCGCCGACGATCGTCTGGTGCTTATTATTCCCGCCGGGCACAAACTCCATAACAAACAGGCGGTCTCTTTCGCTGATATTATTACTGAACCCTTTGTCGGGCTTTATCCGGGGAGCGCGCTTCAGGATCATCTTCACTCTCACGCCCGGGCACTGGGAGGCGAGCTTAATATCAGGATCAGAATGAGTACCTTTGAAGGTCTGTGTGAAATGGTGGAGAAGGGCATCGGGGCAGGGATTGTACCGGCGGTTATTGCCGCTAATTATCAATCACGTTTTCACTATCATCAACTCGCCCTGACCGATAGCTGGGCCAGACGCAGGCTGTGTTTTTGCTACCGCTCGTGGGAAGCGCTCAGCCCGGCAATGAAGCAATTAATCAATCATCTTAAAAAAGCCTGAACGTGCGCCGCCGTGCGCGGCGCAGGAGGATTAATCCTGATGGTCGGTTGAGGCCGACAGGTGTTGCCAGCGCTCAATCTCCGCCTGGCGCTGGGCCAGATCGTCGCGCGCCATTTTCAGCGCATCCGAACCGAGCAGCAGGTGCAGCGGCGGTTCTGCGGCATTCGCCAGCTCGACAATCGCCGCGCCGAACTTCACCGGATCGCCGAGCTGCTTGTGGTTGAAGTTCTTATACAGGGTTTCCGCGTCCTCACGAGCCTGCGCGTAATCCTCAATGGGACTGCCGGAAAAACGTACCGAACGGTCATCGAGGAAATCAGTGCGAAACATCCCAGGTTCCACGACGGTGACGTGAATGCCGAAGGGGGCCAGATCGCGGGCGAGATTAATACTGAATCCCTCGACTGCGAACTTAGAAGTTCCGTACAGGGTACAAAAATCAAAACTGACCAGCCCGCCAATCGAACTGATGTTGATGATATGCCCGGACCGCTGGCGGCGCAGTACTGGCAGCACGGCGCGGGTCATACGCATCAGACCATTGACGTTGGTTTCCAGCTGGCGCTGGATATCCTCTTCCGGCGTCTCCTCGAAAAGGCCCAGCTGACCGTAGCCCGCATTGTTGACCAGTACATCAATCGCGCCAAAACGCGCCAGCGCGGCTTTCACCACCGCGTCCGGTGCCGCAGGATCGGTAACGTCCAGGGGCGTTAGCAGCAGACGGTCGGTGTACCGGGTAAACGCGCTGCTGGCGCTGCCGACATCGCGGGCCGTCGCGACCACATTATCGCCTGCCGCCAGCGCCGCGCGCGCCATCTCCAGCCCCAGTCCGCGTGATGCGCCGGTAATCAGCCATGTTTTGCTCATAATGACTCCTGATATTTTGTGGATGTACGGATGATGTTGCAGGCTCAATGCTAGTGGGATGCAGGCGAGCAAAACAGGCGCATTCCTCTCTGATGATTGCCTGATTGTATTTATGGCGTTCACTTTGTAGTGGATAAACGGCAGTATAATTGCTCAATCATGACGGCGGAGACAGGGCGATGAATGAGATGGTGTCTTTACTTAACAGGCTGGCACCGCATGAGGGATATACCTGCTCGCAACTGGATAATGTGCGCTTTATGCGATCCAACCGCTCGCTGGCGCGCACGCTGGTAGTCTATGAGCCGTGTATCGTGATTGTCTGTCAGGGGCATAAACGGGGCTATCTGGCGAACCGGGTCTACCATTACGATCCGCAGCATTATCTGGTCCTGTCGGTACCGCTGCCGTTCGCAACCGAAACCGAGGCCAGCGCAGACGAACCTCTGCTCGCCGTAGCAGTAACGCTGGATCTGCGCGTGTTGTCAGAACTGGCGCTGGCGCTGGACCGCCCGGCGACATCAGTGGATGCGGCGCCGGAAGGGATTATCTCCACGCCGCTGAATGGGCAACTGGCGGATACCGCGCTGCGCCTGCTGCGCGCGCTGGCCTGCCCGGAGGAAGCCAGCATTCTGGGACCGCAGATCGTGCGTGAACTGTATTATCGGGTGCTAATTGGCGATCGCGGAAACGCGATTCGCGCCGCGCTGGCCCATCACGGCCAGTTTGCCAGCATTGCCCGATCGCTACAGCGTATTCACGGCGACTGCGCGCAGCCGCTGTCGGTTACTACGCTGGCGGGCGACGCCGGATTGAGCATTCCTGCTTTCCACAAGCATTTTAAGCAGGTCACCGGCACTTCGCCGCTGCAATACATTAAGTCGATACGGCTTAATCAGGCGCGGCTGTTGATGATCCGCGATAATCTGACCGCCGCTGCCGCCGCGTTTCGGGTAGGCTATGAAAGCCCGTCTCAATTTAACCGTGAGTTTCGCCGCCAGTTTGGCCGCAGTCCGGGAGAGGAAGCCAAAGAGATGAAAGCGGCGTTCGCGTTGTTTCCCCCGGTGTAAACGTTTTTTCAGCGTGAACCGATCGGTGAATTATCTTCACCAGACCATCCCATTTGGCGGGCATAGTGCCTGCCCGCGCTGGCATTTATTATCCCTTAACACGGTTTTGTGTTGCAAAAGGGGGCCCTATGAAAAAGCCAGAAGATGTCGTCTTTCCTGCCGGACGGCAGGCGCTGTATGAGCAGAATCATTATTCCCCGGCGGTGAAATCCGGCGGTTTTTTATTTGTCTCCGGGCAGGTGGGTAGTCGTGAAGATGGTTCGCCCGCGCCCGAACTGGAGCAGGAGATCCGCCTGGCGTTTGATAATTTGTCTGAAGTGCTGACGGCGGCCGGGTGTACCTTCGCGGATGTAGTGGATGTTACCGTTTATCTGCTCGACCCGGAAACCACGCTCGACACGGTCTGGAAAGTATTACCGGACTACTGGGGCGACGCTCCCTGGCCGACGCTGACGGGCGTGGGCGTCACCTGGCTGTATGGTTTCCGTTTCGAAATCAAGGTCATTGCCCGGTTGCCGGAGGGCGGCTGACCCGCGTCTCTTTAATTAAATCAATTAACGCCCGCAGGCTGGCGGGCATATGGCGATTAGCGGGAAACCACAGGCACAGGCCGGGGATCGGCGGGCACCACGGCTCCAGCACCGTGACCAGTCTGCCGTCATCCAGCGCCGCCCTGGCGTGCATCTCCGGAACGTACGCAATGCCCAGACCGTTCAGCGCCGCGTCCACCATCAGCGGCGAACTGTTCAGCGTCAGCGTACCGGGGACGTCCAGCGCAATACTCTGCCCGTGGCGGGCGAATTCCCAGCGATAGCGCCTGCCGCTGGGTAATCGCTGGCGGATGCAGCGATGATTCGCCAGCTCGTCCGGCGCCACAGGGGCAGGGTGCCGGGCCAGATAGTCCGGCGACGCCACTGCCAGAAAACGCACGTCCTCGCCAAAACGCACCGCCACCATATCCGCGGGCACATCTTCTGCCAGCCGAATACCCGCATCAAAGCCCTCCGCAACGATATCCACCAGTCTGCCATCGACCACCAGATCCAGCTCCACGCCGGGATAGCGCGCCTGATACGCCGGCACCACCGTATGCAGCAATAAGTAAATCGCCTCTTCGCCGCCGTTAATGCGCAGCGTCCCCAGCAGACTGCCCTGTGCATCCGCTGCCTCTTCCAGCGCCTGCTCCAGCCCGCTCAGATGCGGCGTGATACGGCGCAATAGCTGCTCTCCGGCGGTGGTCAGCGAGACGCTGCGGGTCGTCCGGTGCAGCAGGCGAACGCCGAGGCGCGCTTCCAGAGCGCGAATGGCGTGGCTCAGGGTCGAGCGGGTAACGCCGGACAGATCCGCCGCGCGGCGGAAACTGCGCTGTTCCGCTACCGCCATAAAGGCTTTCAGATCGGAGAGCGTTGGGGTCTTCACTGGTGATTTCATTTCACCTCTCCATGCTATTTAGTGTGTCTTATCATACCAGTGATAGTGCCATAACCTGTTCCTGTGAGTTAACGACTTTTACGGAGCACAGCATGAACATGAAAACCTGGTTTATTACCGGCACCTCCAGCGGGCTGGGACGATTGATGACGGAGCGCCTGCTGGCGCGGGGCGATAGCGTTATTGCCACCCTGCGCAAACCCGGCGCGCTGGATGAACTGCAGGCAAAATACGGCGAACGGCTGCGCGTTGTGCTGCTGGACGTCACGGATAGCGCCGCAATACGCCGTGTAGTGACGCGGGCATTCGAAGAGACCGGACGCATTGACGTGCTGGTGAGCAATGCGGGATACGGCCTGTTCGGTGCGGCGGAAGAGGTCAGCGACGCACAGATTGCGCGGCAAATTGCCACCAATCTCACCGGTTCCATTCAGGTGATCCGCGCGGCGCTGCCGTATCTGCGCCAGCAAAAGGGCGGGCGTATTGTGCAGATCTCGTCAGAGGGCGGACAAATGGCCTGGCCCAACTTCAGCCTGTATCACGCGACCAAATGGGGAATCGAAGGCTTTATTGAAGCGGTGGCGCAGGAAGTGGCCCCGTTCGGCATTGACTTTATGCTGGCGGAACCGGGACCCACGGAGACCAATTTTGCTGCGGGGGTTGATATCGCCGGGCCGCTGGCCTGCTATGACGACACGCCTGCCGGTGAGGTGCGGCGCGGGCTGGCGGCCGGGACGATTGCCATTAACGGCGATGCGGCGAAAACCGTGGACGCCATCATTGCTGCCGCAGATGCAAAACACGCGCCTTTCCGTCTGGCGCTGGGCAGCAAGGCATATCATTCCATTCGGGAAGCGTTAAACGGACGGTTACAGGAGCTGGAGGAGAATAAAGCGGTCGCGCTGAGCGTCGATAAGGATGCGTGAACGGCTCACGGCTCTTTTTTTGTTGGCCTTTTCACCGCTTTCATCTCGTATTCGCTCTCCGGGTCCATTGCGTTGACGGCTTTTTGCAGTTCCGTCAGGGCAAATTTGAGGGAAGCAACCTCTTCCCTCAATGCCTGGATCTCCTGCTCCTGGGTCAGCGAGCGACTGTTTTTCGGGAACGCATGCAGCACATCTTCCTCATGGAACATCCGGACCTGGCGATTATCGACGGTGACCAGCTGATACTTCAGCCGTCCGCTGTTGATGGCGTTATAGATGGTCTTACGGCTGACCATCGTTAGCTCAATGACATCGCTGATTCGAAGCATCTTTTTCCTTTGCGTTCCCGGCGTCAACACAGTAAACCCGACAACGTCAGTTTACCGTGTGATGACGGCGTTGGTGAACTCTTTTGCGATGTCCTCCGGGGCCAGTTCACACAAATAATTCACCTGTGCTTTGTCGGCTAACAGGGCAAACAGCGACTGAATGATCGCGACCTTTTCGCAGGTGGGATCGATCGCCATCATGACAATAATCGCCGGTTTGACGGTCTCGTCAGGTTCATCCGTCCGCTGAAAATCAATGCCGCTGCGGTTGATGCCAATAGCAAAGCCCGTCTGATTCACATGCTCAAATTCGGTATGTGGAATGGCGATGCTATGGGTTTCCATAAAGATCCCGGTGGGGTAAATCTCTTCTCTGGCTAACACGCCGTCGGCAAAAGAGGCTTTTACCAGCCCCTGCGCCTCCAGCGTGGCCGCCAGCTGCCGCAGGGCATCGGTCCGGCTGAGGGGATCGTTGAAAATCAGTACGCGTTCGGGGCTAAATAACATTATGCTTCCTCCTTCTGCGCCGCTTCCGCCATCAGGCTATTTTCCTGTTGCAGCTTGCGCCGGTTCCACAGCACCAGGCCGAGAGTACACAGGCTGAGCACCGCGACGCCTGCCACTTTAAAGTAGAAGCTCTGGATAATAACCCACGGCAGCATCGCGCCAGCGTAGTCCACGCTGCTGATGCTGGTAGTCCCCTGCGGCAGAGAGAACCCGGTACTGACGGCGGTACTGGTGACGATGGGTGCCAGATTGGTACCAATCAGCAACGCCAGACTCAGGGTCAGCAAGCCGGTAAGCAGGGTGCGGAACATATCTCCCCGGCACACAGCGGTCACCAGCACAAAGGCGAAAGGCAGCCCGGTCAGGGACGCAAACGGCAGGAACTGATTGCCCGGCACGATGGCCGCCAGCACCAGCATCACCGGGATCATGAGCATAGAAACGGAGAGGGTCACCGGATGGCCAACGCTCACCGCCGAGTCCAGGCCGATGGCGATTTTTCCAAACGATCCGGCGCGCGCCTGGGCAATTTCCTGAATACGTTCGCTGATCGGATACACCCCTTCCATCAGCATTTTTGCCATTCGCGGAATAATGGTCATTACCGCCGCCATGGTAATGGCGGTCTGTAAAATTGCTTTAACCTCAATACCGGCAATAATCCCCAGCAGCGCACCGATAATGGCACCAAGCGAGGCCGGATCGCCTAAAATAGACAGCCGTTTCTGAATGGATTCGGTATCAATCTTAATATCCCGGACTAGCGGAATACGGTCGACAATGGCATTAACCAGCCATGCCGCAGGCACAAATGACGCTGAGAAACCGTGCGGCACCGAAATAGAGGGCAGATTCAGGTACTTTTCCACATCGTTACTGGTACGGTCCGCAATCACCATCGTAATAATACAGTTTATTCCGGCAGCAAAAATACCGAGCCACAGACTGCCGGTAATAACCGTGACCAGAGATCCGGTAAAGGCGTGGTGCCAGAGATTCCAGACGTCAACGTTTAATACTCTGGTGGTGCGGGTATAGAGCATCAGCATATTAATCGCCACGCACACCGGGATCACCAGCGCACCTACGCGCGTTCCCATCGCCACCGCCGCCGCGGCGGGCCAGCCGACATCCAGCACGGAGAAATTCAGGCCAAAGCGTTCGACAATGGCGTGGCTGACCGGCGTCAGCGAATCAATCATCAGGTTGACGGTAATACTTAAACCAATAAACCCGATACCTACCATTAAACCGGCCTTAATCGCCCTGGACACTGGAATACGTAGCAGCAGCCCGAGGATCATAAAGATAAGCGGCATCATCACCGATGCCCCTAAATTAACGATATAGTCGACGATAAACATAAATTATTCCTCGGCGAGAATATATTCTTTCACGCTGCTGAAAACCTTATCTACGCCCATGCCGGTTAATAGCGGCAGCGCATTAATCACCGGAACAGAAAGCGAAACCGGGGAAGTAGACACAATAAAATCCAGATCGTCTCGTGTTTTCGCTTCCGCTACCGTGCCCTGAGAAATTCTGACTTTATCGAGTAAATTTTCTTTCTTCAGGAAATCCTGCAATTTATTTAAGGCAATGGTACTGGTGGCCACGCCAGCGCCGCAACAGATCATCATATGTTTCATCGGTAATCCCTCGTGTGTTTGTTAAGGGAGATTAAAGCATGGGATGAAAATCAGATATGTGATCAGTGTGTAATTTTACACACTAAGTACACAAAAGTGCGTGCGCTGTGATTTTACTCAGCCAGACAGTCCCGGCTCCGAAGTAATAAAACCTGAGTAGCAGTCTACAAAATCACGGCAATCAGCCTGACGGAACCTCCCTGCTTTGGCTGCCTGCCTCAGGAAATACGCGGGATCTGGCACGCCATCCTCAGCGGATAAACGCAGCACAGGAATGCGAATAGCGCAGGTGAATAATTCATCGCATTATAGCTGTACGACCTATTCATCCGGATTAACGGGAGAGACACGATGCATGTATTTGTTACCGGGGCTGGCGGCTGGCTGGGCTCCACCATTGTTGACGATCTGCTGAACAACGGGCATCAGGTATCCGGTCTGGTTCGCGCGGACGAGCAGGCGGCCCGACTCACGGCCGCTGGCGCGCAGGCGGTTAAAGGCTCGCTTGAAGACGTTGAAGTACTGAAACAGGCGGCGGCGAACGCCGATGCGGTGATCCACACGGCGTTCAACCACGACTTTTCGCGCTTTATGGAAAACTGCGAGCAGGACAGGCGGACCATTGAACTGCTGGGCGACGCGCTGGCTGGGTCGGATCGTCCGCTGCTGGTGACCTCCGGCCTTGCCGGTCTGCCAAAAGGCGCGACGGAGCAGGATCTCCCTAATCCGGCGTCACCCCGCAAATCCGAAGCCGCCGCCAGGGCACTTCACGCGCGAGGCATTCATGCTGCCGCCGTGCGTCTGCCGCCGTCGGTACACGGTATCGGCGACCACGGTTTTCTGCCGATCCTGATCCGTCTGGCGCGGGAGAAAGGAATATCGGCCTGGCCGGGTAACGTCGATAACTGCTGGTCCGGCGTGCACCGTCGCGACGCGGCACGGGTCTATCGTCTGGCGCTGGAGCAGGGCGTGACGGAGCAGATTTACCACGCGGTCGCCGAGGAATCGATCCCCCTGCGGACGATTGCTGAAACCATTGGCCGCAACCTCGGATTGCCTTCCGGCGAACGAGAGCGAGAACACTTTGGCTGGTTTGCCATGATGGCAACGGCCAATATGGCGGTCAGCAGCGAACATACCCGGCGTTTGCTGAACTGGCAGCCACAGGAAGCGGATCTGCTGACCGATCTGAACCATCCTTCTTACTACTCCCTGTAACCGTTATATAACAAATATTGTCCGGGCGGGTCAGGGATGCTACTATCGGGAAAATAGCCGTTTAGACGGCTAAAAACCGTTTTGGATTGAGGAAGCGCTATGTGGCAAGAGAGGCTCGCACAACTGGTCACCACCTGTCACTGGATTGGGGCAAAAGGCTGGGCTCCGGCTACCGGCGGTAACATGTCGGTACGTCAGGATGCCACCTGGTGCTGGCTCAGCGAGTCGGGGCGCGACAAAGGCAGCCTGACCAGCAACGACTTTTTACAGGTCGCCATCGCCGACAATACCGCGCCCTCGGGGCGTAAACCCTCCGCCGAGACCGGCCTGCATACGTTGATCTACCGTCTGTTTCCGGAAGCCAACGTGGTACTGCACGTGCATACCGTCAATGCCACCGTGCTGTCACGTATTGAAACGGGCCAGACGCTGACGCTTCAGGGGTATGAGATGCAGAAAACCCTCACCGGTCAGCACAGTCATCTGGACGCCGTGCCCATCGCTGTTTTCGATAACGATCAGGATATTGACGCGCTGGCCGCCCGTATTGAGGACCATGCGCAGACGTATCCGCTGCGCTACGGCTTCCTGCTGCGCGGTCACGGCCTGACCTGCTGGGGAAAGGACATTGCTGAAGCGCGCCGCCAGCTGGAAGGGCTGGAGTTTCTGTTTGAGTGTGAGCTGCTCCGCCGACGTTACGCATGAATACGCCGCCCGACCGCGTGTCGGGCGAGCGCTGGAACATCAGGGCAGGCGAGGGTAGGCATCGGCG
Organism: Superficieibacter sp. HKU1; assembly: GCF_029319185.1. Taxonomy (NCBI): domain Bacteria; kingdom Pseudomonadati; phylum Pseudomonadota; class Gammaproteobacteria; order Enterobacterales; family Enterobacteriaceae; genus Superficieibacter; species Superficieibacter sp. HKU1. The sequence continues at coordinate 4,057,018 of NZ_CP119754.1, read as the reverse complement.
ATAGCGTCGCCGGTAAAATTCGCGATCCAGCCTTCCTGATTATCGAAAATGCGGATGGCGGTAAAATTCGGTTCAGAGCCCATATCAAACCAGTGCGGCGTCCCGGCTGGCACCGAGATCAAATCGTTCTTTTCACACAGCACCTGGTAGATCTCATCGCCGATATGCAGGCAGAACAGCCCTGCGCCTTCGACAAAGAAACGGACTTCATCTTCGCCATGGGTGTGTTCGTTGAGGAACTTCGCCCGCATCGCCTCTTTCTGCGGATTATCAGCGCGCAGGCTGATCACATCCCAGCTCTGATAGCCTTTCTCGGCCACCAGCTTATCAATCGCGTGCTGATAGGCATTGATAACGGTCTCAGGCGTCGGGGCATCTCCCAGCTGGCGGTCGGCCTGCCAGCGTTCAAAACGCACGCCTTTCGCATTGAGCTGCTGCTGGATCTCACCGGCGTCGGTGCTGTGCCAGACGTGCTGACTGGCGTCTTTATCAGAAAAAATGGTTAATGCGCTCATGAGGGGATCTGCTCCGGATGAATGTCGTCAAAACGCTGAACCTGCGGATGATGGCTGGCCGGATCGCGATCCTCACGCACCAGTTGTAACGTGCGTAGCCCTGCCTCTTCCGCCGCATCGAGTTCCTGGTGAATATCGGACAGAAACAAAATCGACGCCGGGGGATGCCCCAGTTGTTCAGCAATGTTGCGGTAGGACTGCGCTTCACGCTTCGCACCGATCCGCGTATCAAAATAGCCGCTGAATAAATGAGTAATATCACCTTCGTCGCTGTAGCCAAATAACAATTTCTGCGCTGCGACGGAGCCTGAGGAATAAACATATAAATCAACAGACTGCGACTTCCATTTCTCCAGCGCGGGCAGCACGTCCGGATAGAGATGGCCGGTAAAATCGCCGTTAACGTAGCCTTCCTGCCAGATGATCCCCTGCAATGCCTTCAGCGCCGTCGACTTACGATCTTCATCCATAAAAGCAAACAGGGTTGCCGTCAGCTCCTGCGCCGTTGCCGCGGGCTGGTGGATTTCCTCACGCAGGTTATCAAGGATCGTTTTTACCGGTTCGGCATACTGCTGCGCATTCACAAACGCTGCCAGCCGCTCGCGGGCATAGGGAAACAGGACATCATGCACAAAGCGAATGTCGCTGGTGGTGCCTTCAATATCGGTCACAATAGCGCGGATCATGGTCTCTCCAGAGTGGGCGTTGCGCCATGCCAGGCACAGGCAGACTATTTTTATAGTCGTCTGGACGTCTACGCGTCCTGAAAGGGAAAGGTTAACATTGTGTTATGGGAGGTTCAATAAGGGGATGAGTGGGGGAAGTGAATCACAACTTATTGTGTGGTAAGCCATTCCCATACCTTCCAAAATAACAAAACCCACCTTAAGGTGGGTCAGATTGCTGACAAATGTTATACCGTGGACTTATGCCTGGCGGCGCTGCGCTTGCACAGGCCTACATATTGCTTGCCTCTGCGCTGGCAATCAGATTTTCACATCAGCGGGATTATGTTTTTTTAACCAGTCTTTAAGCGCTGCATCCATCCGTGTCTGCCAGCCTGCGCCGGTGGACTTAAACGCATCAACCACGTCTGGTGAACAACGAATCGTGATTCGTGTTTTCGTGGTTTCTGCTGCCGGTCGCCCACGACGTGCTTTTATCACCTTTCTGAGTGGTACAAGTTTGATATCTGGGTTTTCAAGCAGCATGGCATCTGGATCGGAAGCCACTGCCTCACGAATTTTTGCGTCCTCTTCATCCGTGGGGAAGAGGGTTCCGGGCTTAAGTTTCGGCATATCGTCTCATCTCCTGTCTGGTTGCGAGGCGCAGGCTGATAATCCTACAGACTGCAAAATCATTGGATTCGGTGAAGCAAACCGAAAACATTCTGTTTCCGAGGTATGCTATTCCATAGGTCAGCCCCACGAAACGAATCTCTCCGTAATCAAAACGGTCATCCTCAAAGATAACCATATTTTCCCAGTCAAGCCGCTCCGCATCCGCGAGAGAGTATCCATGCTTGTTCTGGTTAATCCTATCCTTGCCTGGATCGAATGTGATTTTCATATAATTATTGTATGTACAATAAATGGAAAAGCAATAGGCAAATGCCTGTTGGCATCCACTCAGTTCTCTGATGTTTCTATCTGCTTGCGTCGCTACCGATGCTTTATCTCACCGCGCGATTAATCGTACATGTACGGTAACGAGCCAGCCAACATCTCAATGGTGTCCCTTGCTTTCATCCCAACGTAACCCCTTCCGTTCGCGTAAAGATGCGCGTTATGAGGCGTGTTTTCATAACCATTATCTTGTAAAAACTGATTATATCTTTCGCGCTCTTGCTGCTTCTCAATTGCCTGGTAATACAATTCCTGCGGTGTTGGGCGACGTCGACTCATGAGTTAATCATCTAAAAAGTGTGGTTATAGAGGTTAGCTTTTTAGTCGCATCAAGTCATGCTAAAGACCTGTCTTTACCTCTATGGAATATCCCCGGCGTATCCCCGGAGAAAAACAAAAGGGCCGGAGATTTCTCTCCAGCCCTTGCTGTATCTGGTGGCCCCTGCTGGACTTGAACCAGCGACCAAGCGATTATGAGTCGCCTGCTCTAACCACTGAGCTAAGGGGCCGTGGCGGGGAATTATAAAGTAACTTGGCAAGGCAATCCAGCCATAAACACCCGCTTGCTGTTTTTATAAACAATGGCTTTTCAATCCCTTATACTTTCACTTCGATCTATTCATCCGGAGTAAGAATGATTAACGATATCCTGGCACCCGGGCTGCGGGTGGTGTTCTGCGGCATTAATCCGGGCAAGTCATCGGCGCATACGGGGTTTCATTTTGCCCATCCTGGCAACCGTTTCTGGAAAGTGATTCACCAGGCGGGGTTTACGGAGCGCCAGCTGAAACCGGAAGAGGAACAACATCTGCTGGATACGCGCTGCGGTATTACCATGCTGGTGGAGCGGCCCACCGTTCAGGCGAGTGAGGTGAATCTTCACGAACTGCGCACGGGCGGCCGTGAGCTGGTGAAAAAGATCGAAGATTATCAGCCTCACGCGCTGGCGATCCTCGGCAAGCAGGCATTCGAGCAGGCGTTCAGTCAGCGCGGGGCCGCGTGGGGAAAACAGCAGATCGCCATCGGGGCGACGCAGGTCTGGGTGCTGCCCAATCCCAGCGGGCTGAACCGTGCGACGCTGGATAAACTGGTCGAGGCTTATCGTGAACTGGATGAAGCGTTAATCGCGCGGGGAATGTAAGAAAGCGGTTGCCTGCCTCACAACGACATGAAGCAGGAAACCAGCGCGATTACTCAGACGCCAGACGATCCCGCACGGCCATCAGGGCAAATCCCAGCAGGTTCTGGCCTTTCCAGCGGGAAGGCGTCGCGGCGTCAGGGTGATCCTTCGCCAGCCCAATACCCCAGATTTTATCTACCGGACTGGCTTCAACCAGTACGCGGGAGTGGGTATTGAGCAAGAATGTTTTCAGCGCCGGATGCCGGGCAAACTTATGGTAATTGCCTTCGCAGACCAGATCGAAACAGGCTGACTGCCAGCGAGCCTCATCAAAGCCTGTCACCTGACGGCCCAGCTTTTTGGCTTCACCGGGTGTGACGGCGTGGAGAATTTTACCGAGCGTCGCGTCATCACCAAACAGCCGCGCTTTCCCGGCCATCATCCAGTGTTCAGCCGTCGCGTAGACGACACCGTCGCAGGTAAAAGGCGAACCCTGCCACCACTGGCTGAAACAGGAGGCGGTGATTTCTCCGCTGGCGGAAGGCTGATGGCCCCAGAACCAGAGGTATTTAACCTGCTCGCCTTTATCCAGCGCGCAGAGCAGGGCGGAGAGGGAATAACATCCTTGCGGCATACAGAACTCCAGTTAAAACAAAGCCCTCACGAGGAGGGCTTTATTGAAGGACGGAAGTGATTAATCGTCGAGGAAGCTACGCAGCACTTCAGAACGGCTCGGGTGGCGCAGTTTACGCAGCGCCTTGGCTTCGATCTGACGGATACGTTCGCGGGTAACGTCAAACTGTTTACCCACTTCTTCCAGCGTGTGATCGGTGTTCATATCGATACCGAAACGCATACGCAGGACTTTCGCTTCACGGGCGGTCAGGCCAGCCAGCACATCGTGCGTGGCGGCACGCAGGCTCTCGGTAGTTGCAGAATCCAGCGGCAGCTCGAGGGTGGTATCCTCGATGAAATCACCCAGATGCGAATCTTCATCGTCGCCGATCGGCGTTTCCATGGAGATAGGCTCTTTGGCGATTTTCAGCACTTTACGGATTTTGTCTTCCGGCATCAGCATGCGTTCGGCCAGCTCTTCCGGCGTCGGCTCACGGCCCATCTCTTGCAGCATCTGGCGAGAAATACGGTTGAGCTTGTTGATGGTCTCAATCATATGCACCGGAATACGGATGGTGCGCGCCTGGTCCGCGATAGAGCGGGTGATCGCCTGACGGATCCACCATGTTGCGTAGGTGGAGAACTTGTAACCACGACGATATTCAAACTTATCGACCGCTTTCATCAGACCGATGTTGCCTTCCTGGATCAGATCGAGGAATTGCAGGCCACGGTTGGTGTATTTTTTCGCGATAGAAATAACCAGACGTAAGTTCGCTTCAACCATCTCTTTCTTCGCACGGCGGGCTTTCGCTTCACCGATGGACATGCGACGGTTGATGTCTTTCACCTGCTCGATGGTCAGGCCGGTCTCTTCTTCAATCAGATGCAGTTTTTGCAGGCTGCGATGCACTTCATCAGAGACATCGTGCAGCTTCTCAGACCACGGCTTGTTCATCGCGATAGCCGCGTTGAACCAGGTTTCGCTGGTTTCATTGCCGGTGAACAGGGTGATGAAGTTTTTCTTCGGCATTTTGCACTGTTCGACGCACATCTTCATGATGAGACGTTCCTGGGTACGCACGCGATCCATCATGACGCGCATACTGTTAACCAGGTAATCGAACTGTTTTGGCACCAGGCGGAACTGTTTAAAGACTTCAGACAGTTTCAGGATCTCTTCCTGTGACGCGGCGTTGCTGCGGCCTTTTGCCTTAATGGTGTCGCGGGTGACAATGTACTGCGTGCGCAGTTCAGCGAATTTCTCGCGCGCCAGCTCAGGATCGATGCTGTTATCGTCGTCGCTGCTGTCGTCGTCTTCTTCCTCGTCTTCGTCTTCGTCATCCATTTCTTCGCTGGAAAGTTCAGAGCCGACGTGCGTTGCCGTCGGAGCCAGATCTTCCTCAGCGTTCGGATCGACAAAACCGGTAATCAGATCGGAAAGGCGAGCCTCTTCCGCTTCAACGCGATCGTACTGCTCCAGCAGATAGGTGATCGCTTCCGGATATTCAGCAACGGAGCACTGAACCTGGTTGATACCGTCTTCAATACGCTTGGCGATGTCAATTTCGCCTTCACGGGTCAGAAGTTCAACGGTACCCATTTCACGCATGTACATGCGGACCGGGTCAGTGGTGCGCCCGATTTCGGATTCAACGCTGGAAAGAACCTGCGCAGCCGCTTCTTCCGCATCTTCGTCAGTATTGTTTGAGTTTTCAGCAAGCAACAGATCGTCGGCATCCGGTGCTTCTTCCATCACCTGAATACCCATATCGTTAATCATCTGGATGATGTCTTCGATCTGATCTGAGTCGACGATATCTTCCGGCAGATGGTCGTTGACCTCGGCATAGGTCAGATAGCCTTGCTCCTTACCACGTTGGACAAGAAGCTTCAGCTGTGACTGCGGGTTTTGCTCCATAAGACGGTATCCACACTTAATTCATGAGGTTGGTGTCGGTCGGCGAAATGAACCGCCAACATAATACATTTCATCTTTTACGCTGCGCTGAGGCAGGTGAAACGACGGCCTGTATGACTTAATGAGGGCTTGCTTATATTTTTGCCGCTGCCCTTCAGTGCGGCTGTCGGGTTCTACCCGAACGATATTCGGCACTTAAGCCGTTAAATTCATTTTTTTTCCAGGGCCTGTCTGATTTCCCAGAACTCCCGGCGTTCTTCGCTGTTCAGACCATGCGTGCGGTCGCGAGCGATTAATTCTTCCTGACGCAGCCTGAGCAACGAATCAAACATATGGTTAAGCGAGTCGGTGAACGTTTTTTCTGCAATCTCTTTATCTGCTATATCGTCCCACATCGACAGTTTTTCAAGGGTTGCAGCTTCATTTGTGCCACGATAATGTTCTAAAAGTTGCCCAGTGGTCAGGCCAGGCTGTGACAAACAAGTGTTGACCAATTCGGCAAATAAGCCAAGCCCGGGCAGCTTACTTTGATCAAGACCGGTCAGCGGCGGCACCAGCGGAGCTAAATCCGGATTTTGTAATAGCAGCCCTATTAGTATACGCATCGTCGTGCGTTTTAGCTGAGGAGCCGCGCGTACCGTGCCACTTTCTGCCTGTTTTGGCATTAAACGATCAAGCTGGCCGTCGTCAAAAATACCTAATTTCAGCCCCAGCGTCTGGCGTAGCTGAATACGATGCGCATCACCCGGCACCTGGTTAATCAGCGGTAGCGCGAGGGCCGCAAGCTGCGTGCTGCCATCGGGGGTGCTTAAATCGACCTGCGGTAACAGGTTATTAAACAAAAACGCTGACAGCGGCTGGGCATGCTCCATACGCGCTTCAAACGCCTCTTTACCCTCTTTACGCACCAGCGTATCCGGATCTTCACCATCAGGCAGAAACATAAAACGTAGCTGCCGGCCATCGGTCATATACGGCATCGCGGTTTCCAGCGCGCGCCACGCGGCATCGCGTCCGGCCCGGTCGCCGTCATAGCAGCAAATCACGTTCGGCGTTGAACGGAACAGCAGCTGGATATGATCGGCGGTGGTGGAGGTTCCCAGCGACGCAACGGCATAGTTGATGTCAAACTGCGCCAGCGCGACCACGTCCATGTACCCTTCGACCACCAGCAAACGCTGCGGTTCCGCCGCGTGCTGTAACGCTTCATAAAGGCCGTACAGCTGGCGGCCCTTATGGAAAATATCGGTTTCCGGCGAGTTCAGGTATTTCGGCGTATCGTTACCCAATACGCGACCACCAAAACCAATCACCCGGCCACGCTTGTCACGAATGGGGAACATCACCCGGTCGCGAAAGCGGTCGTAACTGCGTCCCTGATCGTTGGTGACCAGCATTCCCGCGTCGGTTAACGACTGGCGGTTTTCGCTGTTGCCACCAAAACGCTTTAACGCGTTATCCCAGCCCGGCGGTGCATAGCCGACGGCAAATCGAGCAATGATGTCACTGCTTAAACCACGTTTTTCCAGATACTGACGCGCGGGTTCTGCGGCGGGATGCGTAAGAGATTGCTGATAAAACGCATTCAGGCCATCCATCAACTGATAAAGGGTCTGCCGTTGATGACGCTCAATCTGCGTGGGCCCGCTGCCTGCTTCATACGGAATTTCCAGGTTGTGCATGGCGGCCAGTTCTTCAACGGTTTCGACGAACTCGAGCTTGTCGTAGTTCATCAAAAAGTCGATGGCATTGCCGTGCGCACCACAGCCGAAGCAGTGGTAAAACTGCTTATCACCGTTAACGGTGAAAGAGGGGGTCTTTTCGTTATGGAACGGACAGCACGCATGAAAATTCTTGCCCTGCTTTTTGAGCTTCACCCGCGCATCGATAAGATCGACGATGTCGGTGCGCGCCAGCAGGTCATTGATAAATACGCGTGGGATTCGTCCAGCCATAAGCCCCGTACAATTTTTACCAACTCGTAAACGAAAATAAGCCGCGCATTCCTTCCGGAAGCACGGCCTTACAACTACAACTCGGTCTGTCAGATGAGAGCGTTGGCTCTCAAATCATTAGTACAGACGAGTACGGCGTGCGTTTTCGCGAGCCAGTTTCTTCGCGTGACGTTTCACAGCAGAAGCTTTAGCGCGTTTACGTTCGGTAGTCGGTTTTTCATAGAACTCACGACGACGAACTTCCGCCAGAACACCTGCTTTTTCGCATGAACGCTTGAAGCGACGCAGTGCTACGTCGAACGGCTCGTTTTCACGTACTTTAATTACCGGCATGTAACTCTCACCTTTAATAAATTCGGTTTGCCGCTGGCATCAACGCCAGCTTATTTCAAAATGGTGCGGAATTTTACTGCAAATGCTGCTGCTTTGTAAAGCACCGAAGCGATTTTGAAAGGGACTTTTATAAGGGAGAGGAGTATACACGAGGCTGACTGCTGCGGCGAACAAAGTTTTACATCACCCCGTGTTGGCCCTACACTGCGCGGTAGTGAAATGAGGTAAAACAAGCCATGCGTGTACTGGGTATTGAAACATCCTGCGATGAGACCGGCATCGCCATTTACGACGACGAAAAAGGTCTGTTAGCCAACCAATTGTATAGTCAGGTGAAATTACACGCTGACTACGGCGGCGTGGTGCCGGAGCTGGCCTCCCGCGACCATGTGCGTAAAACCGTGCCGCTGATTCAGGTGGCGCTGAAAGAGGCCGGGCTGACGGCAAAAGATCTTGATGCGGTGGCGTATACCGCCGGTCCAGGACTGGTTGGCGCGCTGCTGGTTGGTGCGACCGTGGGGCGCTCGCTGGCCTTTGCCTGGAACGTCCCGGCGATTGCGGTTCATCATATGGAAGGGCATCTGCTGGCCCCGATGCTGGAAGAGAATCCGCCTGAATTCCCGTTCGTTGCGCTGCTGGTTTCCGGCGGGCATACCCAGCTTATCAGCGTGACCGGTATCGGCCAGTATGAACTGCTGGGCGAGTCGATTGATGACGCCGCCGGTGAAGCGTTCGATAAAACCGCTAAGCTGCTGGGGCTGGATTACCCCGGCGGTCCGATGCTGTCAAAAATGGCCGCGCAGGGGACGGAAGGGCGCTTTGTGTTCCCGCGTCCGATGACCGATCGTCCGGGGCTGGATTTTAGCTTCTCCGGCCTGAAAACCTTTGCTGCGAATACGATTCGTAATAACGACGCTGACGATCAAACCCGCGCCGATATCGCCCGCGCGTTTGAAGATGCGGTGGTCGATACCTTAATGATTAAGTGCAAGCGCGCGCTGGATCAGACCGGGTTTAAACGTCTGGTGATGGCGGGGGGCGTCAGCGCCAACCGCACGCTGCGGGCGAAGCTGGCAGAGATGATGCAAAAGCGCCGCGGCGAGGTGTTTTATGCGCGACCGGAGTTTTGTACCGATAACGGCGCGATGATCGCCTATGCAGGCATGGTGCGTTTTAAAGCCGGAGCGACGGCGGATCTCGGCGTGACCGTGCGCCCGCGCTGGCCGCTGGCGGAACTGCCTGCGGCGTAAGCTGGCGGAATGCCGGGTGGCGGCTGCGCCTTACCCGGCCTACAAAATCTACAATATCAGCGGTTTACATAATAATCGTAGGCCCGGTAAGCGCAGCGCCACCGGGCATTGTGACCAGCCTTACCCCTTCAGCATCCCTTTATCTTCCAGAAACGCAATAATCTTCGCCAGACCGTCGCCGCTTTTCAGGTTGGTGAACGTCCACGGTCTTTCGCCGCGCATTCTTAACGTATCGCGCTCCATCACCTCCAGCGATGCTCCGACATACGGCGCGAGATCGGTTTTGTTGATCGCCAGAAAATCGGACTTAGTGATCCCTGGTCCGCCTTTTCGCGGGATTTTCTCGCCTTCGGCCACGTCGATCACGTAAATCGTCAGATCCGCCAGCTCCGGGCTGAACGTGGCGCTCAGGTTATCGCCGCCGCTCTCAATGAAAATCACATCCAGATTGCCGAATTTTTCGCTCAGCGCTTCCACTGCCGCCAGATTCATCGACGCATCTTCACGGATCGCCGTGTGCGGACAGCCGCCGGTTTCCACGCCGACAATGCGCTCCGGCTCCAGTGCGCCCGCTTCGGTCAGGATGCGCTGGTCTTCTTTGGTATAAATATCGTTAGTGACGACCGCCAGCTGATAGGTATTACGCATCGCCTTGCATAAGGCTTCCAGCAGCGCGGTTTTGCCGGACCCGACCGGGCCGCCGACGCCGACGCGCAACGGATGTTTAGTGTGTGACATGTTCTCTCCTCAGGAACGGAACAACCGCGAATATTGAGTTTCATGGCGTGCAGAAGCGATGGCGGTCAGCGGCGTGGCCGATCCAATATCAGCCTCCTCACGCAACAGCGCCTCTTCCATGCCTGCCGCATAGTGCTCGGACAGAGACAGGATCAACTGCTGCGCCGCCTGCTGGCCGAACGGCACCAGTTTGACGCCCGCCATCACCGCACTTTCGATCCAGCTATAGCCGAGACTGAGCGCCAGTGCGTTGAGATCGATCCGCCAGCGCACGCCGAGCCAGGCCATCCCGCACAGCTGGCTTTGCGCGAACAGCGCGCGCCAGGCCGGGGTACATTGCGGCTCCCAGTCGGTTACCAGGCGGGTAAAGGCCGCGCCGCGATTGCGCTCCTCTTCCCGCAGCTCGCGCGTCTCACGGCAGGCCAGCAGGTACGCCGTCCAGCGTCGGGCCTGGTCGATATCCTCTTCGGCACAGGCGTGGTACAGCCGGGCGAAAATGGGCAGATCCACGCAAAAGAAGCTGTGCTTCATCTGCTGGATCTGCCAGCGCTTAAAAGCCTTGCTATCGGCGACCCAGCCCGCTTCTGTCGCCCATTCCAGCCCCTGTGACCAGGTAAAGGAGCCGACCGGAAGGCTGCTGCTGGCAAGCTGCATCAGGCGCAATAATCGTACAGACTCGATCATTTAGTGCGCGTGCGAATGTGCGTGGGCTTCGCCGGAATATGCCCCGGCCTCCGGCTCAAACGGCACCTGAGCAAACGTAACGTCCAGCGCGAACTGGCGCAGCATATCGTCCAGCACGTGATCGTGGTGGTAGCGCAGTTCGCCCGGCAGGATCTGCAACGGAACATGGCGGTTGCCGAGGTGATAACAGGCTCTGGCGAGCAGGAAAGGATCGTCGCAGCGCACGACGGAGACCGGTTCATCGGCGGCGATCACTTCAACCCTTTCCAGGCCGTCGTCGCTGCTGAGGACATCGCCGCCGCGCAGCAGCAAGCCGCGCGGCAGCATCAGCCCGGCTTCGCGCCCGTCGCTGAGCGTCACTCTGGCCCGGCTTTTCACCCGCACGTCGATGGGGAGCGTTACCGTCGCCGTAATCCGGGCGGGGACGTCAATCCGCGTGGTTAAATAGAGCATAGCGACTCCTTAAAACAGAAAATAGCGTTGTGCCATTGGCAGCACGTCCGCCGGCTCGCTGGTAATGAGTTCCCCGTCAATGCGTACCTCGTAGGTCTGGGCATCAACGGTAATGTTAGGTTGCAGATGGTTGTGGATCATGTCGCGCTTTTTCACCGTCCGGCAGCCTTTCACCATGCCGATGCTGCTCTGCAAATTCAGCTGCTGCGGAATACTGGCGGCCTGCGCCGCCTGCGAAATAAACGTCATCCGGCAGGCGTGACGTGCGGCCCCCAGCGCGCCGAACATCGGCCGGTAGTGCACCGGCTGCGGCGTGGGGATCGAGGCGTTGATATCGCCCATCGGCGCGGCGGCAATCATCCCGCCTTTCACAATCGTCGCCGGTTTAACGCCAAAAAAGGCAGGCGACCAGACCACCAGATCCGCCAGTTTCCCCGCTTCGACCGAGCCGACTTCATGAGCGATTCCGTGGGTCAGCGCCGGGTTAATGGTGTATTTGGCGATATAGCGCTTCACGCGGAAATTATCGTTATCGCCCGTCTCTTCGGGCAGCGCGCCGCGTTGAACCTTCATTCGGTGCGCTACCTGCCAGGTACGCAGGATCACTTCACCGACGCGTCCCATGGCCTGCGAGTCCGACGACGTCAGCGAGAACGCGCCGACATCGTGCAGTACATCTTCAGCGGCGATGGTCTCCCGGCGGATGCGCGACTCGGCAAACGCCACGTCCTCGGCAATATCCGGGTCAAGATGATGGCAGACCATCAGCATATCGAGATGTTCGTCGATGGTATTGACGGTATACGGCAGCGTCGGGTTGGTGGAAGAGGGCAGAATATTGGGGTGTGCGCAGGCGGTGATAATATCCGGCGCGTGGCCGCCGCCCGCGCCTTCGGTATGAAAGGTATGGATGGTGCGATCGCCTATCGCCGCCAGCGTATCTTCAACGAAGCCGGACTCATTAAGCGTGTCGCTGTGCAGCGCCACCTGAACATCCATCTCGTCGGCGACGGTCAGCGAGCAATTAATCGCGGCGGGCGTCGCGCCCCAGTCTTCATGGATTTTCAGGCCGATCGCCCCCGCCGCTACCTGCTCGCGCAGGGTTTCCGGGTTTGAGCCGTTGCCTTTACCAAGCAGGCCAATGTTGACCGGCAGCGCATCCGCCGCCTGGAGCATACGGGCGATGTACCACGGGCCGGGGGTACAGGTCGTGGCATTCGTCCCCGCCGCCGGACCGGTGCCACCGCCGATCATGGTGGTCACGCCGGAGATCAGCGCTTCCTCAGCCTGCTGCGGACAGATCCAGTGAATATGCGTATCCACACCGCCTGCGGTGACGATCTTCCCTTCAGCGGCGATCACCTCCGTCGCCACCCCAATCGGGATCGTCACATCAGGCTGAATATCCGGATTACCGGCTTTGCCGATCGCAAAGATCCGACCGTCTTTAACGCCGATATCCGCTTTGACGATCCCCCAGTGATCGATAATCAGCGCGTTGGTCAGCACCAGATCCACGCACTCGCTGGCGGGCATTTGTCCCTGACCCATGCCGTCGCGGATCACCTTGCCACCGCCGAATTTCACCTCTTCGCCGGGCGTGGTGAAGTCCTTCTCCACCTCGATCCACAGTTCGCTGTCCGCCAGCCGCACTTTGTCACCGGTAGTGGGACCGAACATATCGGCCCAGGCCTGACGAGAAATCTTAGTCATGATCGGCCTCCAGGCTATCCATCACGTCACCGCGAAAGCCGAATATGCGTCGCGCACCGGCGACGGCGACCAGCATTACGTCGCGCTTTTGCCCGGGTTCAAAACGTACTGCCGTACCCGAGGCTATATTCAATCGATAACCTTTGCAGGATTCGCGATCGAACTTCAGCGCCGGATTGACCTCGTAAAAATGATAATGCGATCCCACCTGAATTGGCCGATCGCCGTGGTTTTCGACAATCACTGTCAGCGTCGGACGGCCAACGTTAATCTCAATGTCGCCGGACTGGATCCTGTACTCGCCTGGGATCATATTTCCTCCTCAGATAATCGGATGATGGACGGTGACCAGCTTCGATCCGTCCGGGAAGGTAGCCTCGACCTGGATGTCGGGGATCATCTCCGGAATGCCTTCCATCACCTGATCGCGGGTCAGCACATGACGTCCGTCTTCCATCAGCGCCGCCACGCTTTTGCCGTCGCGCGCGCCTTCCATAATAAAGGCGCTGATCAGCGCCACGGCTTCCGGATAGTTAAGCTTCAGGCCGCGGGCGAGGCGTCTTTCCGCCACAAGCGCGGCGGTAAATAACAGCAGCTTATCTTTTTCTCTCGGCGTCAATTCCATAGGAGTCTCTTATGTCTGCCAGATACGGGGGAGTACGGGAGGTTTTTGCAGCAGGTGAGGACGCATAAAGCACCAGATGTCGCGCATCGCCCGCAGGCAAATTAAATTGTCATCGCTGAGAAACCGCACGGTCAGAAGGCTGTCGACGAGGGTCGCGCCAGCGAACGCGCCCAGCGGAGCGAGCCTTTCACGCACGGCGTCCAGCAGCATTTCAGTGGCCGGATAAAACAGCAGCGTGCCGACCCAGGGGTGATTCGCCACGGGCGACAGATCGCCGTCCGCCAGGTGCAGACGTTCAATCAGCAGCGGCACGCCGTCTTTCCACACTTCCAGCCGGTTGTCCAGTTTCCCCCGGCTAAAAGACTCGCCGATGACCGGGCGGCCAAGGCACAGCAGATCCCACGCCAGCAGGCGAGAACCGATGCTGAGATGAAAAACGGTTTGCACGCGGGCCTGCGCACCGGGGAAGAAAATCGCATCCTGCGGCAGCCATTCCAGCGTGGCGTCCGGGGCGAGATCGAAGCGCTGATTCAGCCGGGCGGTAGCACCGCCGCTGCGATAAAATTTGCTCGCGCCCGGCATCGTCAGTAGCGCATGGCTTGCAGGATCGAGGCTGACGGTAATCGTCAACTCGTCACCGCCGACAATTCCGCCGGGAGGGTGCAGCAAATAGAGATGGCAGGTATCGCCTTCAGGATAAAAAGGCCGCTGTACGGTGAGCGGACCGCTGTGGCGGGCGGAGCGCAGAAGGGTTTTTTCCGCGGTATGACAAAACTGCAATGCAAGCGATGCCTGCCAGCCTTTATACGTTTTATCAGTGACCTGGGTAACAACCATGCTGCATCCGTCCGCTCGCGATGTACTGTTTTAGTATGCCCTGGCGGAAATCAACGCGGTCATACAAGTCGCTTATGGATGGATGATAAAACGGCGCATTTCTGCGCCGTTTCAGGAAGATTACCGATAATCTTCGGCGTCGATATCGTAGCCTGACGGCTCCCAGCGGATCGCCAGTAGCGACACCAGACCAATCAACGGTGCGAGGGCGATGATCCAGAACACGGCGGTATCCAGCGAGGCCACCAGCAGCGGGAACAGGAACAGCGACAACGTAGAGCTGCTGCGCATCAGCGTCTGGTTAAGACCCACGCCGACGCCGCGCAGCGAAGTCGGGTAGCTGAGGGAGGCGAACGCCATGGTATGTGCGCCCGGTCCAAACCCCTGACCAAATAGAAATAGCGCCAGCATCGCGACTGACGCCACCCCTTCCGCCGCGCCTTCCGGTCGGCCAATCAGCGCCAGCACCAGCAGCGCAATCAGCTGGCAGGCATAGCCGCCGAGCGACATCCGCCATGCGCCGAAGCGCGGCACCAGCCGTACGGCCAGCAGGCCACCCACGAAGGCAAACAGCAGGTTCAGCGCCAGCGAAATCAGAATGGTGGTGAGCATCGACTGTACGAAGAAGCTGGAGATGATCACCGGCAGACCAAACGCCACGGCGTTATAGGCAAACGACGAGACCACCGACAGCAGCGTGGCCAGCGTGGTACGGCGTAAATACACGCCGCGAAACAGATCCAGATAGTTTTGCCATCTGGCTTTATTGACCACCGGCGCAGGCCGATCCAGCGCATCTTGCGGAACGTGAGCGTTAATGTTGTAAGCCTTGCGCAGTATCGACGCAGCTTCTTTCAGGTTGCCCTGATTTGCCGCCCACACCGGAGATTCGCTCATATAGCGGCTGCGAATGGCGATAATCACCAGCGCGGGAATGGCCCCAAAGCCGAGGATGATCCGCCACAGCCAGTCGCTGTGGCTTTCCGGCAGAACGGCATAGAAGAAGAGCACCAGCAGGTAGGAAATGCTGATGGCGGCGTACCACGTCGGACACCACATGGCGACGCTGGCGGCTTTGTTGCCGGGGCCTTTCAGCCTGGCGAACTCGCTCAGGAAGGCCATGGCTACGGGAAGATCGATGCCAACGCCCAATCCCATCACAAAGCGCGCGCCGGCGAGCGCGTATTCGTTCGGCGCAAAGGCGCAGGCAATTGCGGCGACCACGAAGAAGATCATGTCGGCCATAAACACCCGGTAGCGGCCGATTTTATCCGTGAGATAACCGCCAATTAAGGCCCCGACAATCGCGCCGAAGGTGATGGCCGACGCTACCATTCCGGTGCCCGCGGGCGTCAGGTTGAACTCGCGGGTAATGTCTTTGATGCCAAACGCCAGCGCGCCGAGATCGTAAGCGTCGAGGAAAATGCCGCCCAGCGCAATGCCGATGACGATCCGGGCGTTAGCCCGTCCCTGCGATCCGGTGTTCACCAGTTGCGTGACGTCGGAGGCGTTCCGCACCCATTTAATGTCGCCGCCAGGGGCATTGCCTGCCGTTGCAACGGCAGCAGATTCAGTGATTTCAGTCATTTTTTGTATAGTTGTGTTGGCGATGTGTTGTGAAAGAGTACCCAGCGGAAGAAAGTGAGCTAAATCACATTTGGTTATAAGTCATAACGGGAGGGCAACAAGAGGGGTAAAGCAGACGAACGACGCTGGCGTAATGCCGGATGGCGGCTGCGCCTTATCCGGGCCTACGAAAGGATAGTCATTTCTTATGGCGGCATGATGTCGGGAAATGTTGTAGGCCTGATAAGCGAAGCGCCATCAGGCATCACGACCGCCATCCGCGTCTTTTTGCTTTTTCTTCTTTAGCCGGGTCCAGATTTTGGTCTCCTGACGACGCCAGAGCCGCTGGATGTTGTCGTGATGACGGAGCAGGATCAGGCACGACAGCATCGAGACCGGGAAGGTAAACTCCGGTCTGAACCACCACACGTAGAAGGGCGCGATCAATGCGCTGACGATAGCACCCAGCGAGGAATAGCCGCTCAGCAAAATTGTCAGCAGCCAGGTTCCGGCCATCACGCCGGTCAGGTCCCAGCCGATAGGCGCAATGGCACCGAAGGCTGTCGCAACGCCTTTGCCACCGCGAAAATGGAAGAAGACGGGCCAGATGTGCCCGAGGCAGGCGGCGATGGCAATTAACCCCAGCCAGAAAGGCGCAAGGCCCAGCGCATACGCGCCCCAGACCGGCAGCATGCCTTTTAAGACATCAAAAATCAGTACGGTTACGGCTGCTCCCTTGCCGCCAATTCGTAAAACATTGGTCGCCCCCGGATTACCGGAACCGCTATCGCGCGGATCGGGTAAACCTGCAATGCGGCAGACCAGAATGGCGCTGGAAATTGAGCCGCAAAGGTAGGCAAGGAAGATCATTCCAGGCGCGATTGCACTCATAACGCTGTTCCGTTTAGAAAAAATCGGTTTATTCTCTGCATCTGTGGATAATACGCATAATTCGCCGGAAGTGGTATCCGGTTTAGCCAAAAAGGCAGGTCATGATGGATATTGTATTTATAGAGCAACTTTCGGTAATCACCACTATTGGCGTGTATGACTGGGAGCAAACTATCGAACAAAAGCTCATGTTCGATATCGAAATGGCGTGGGATAACCGTAAAGCGGCGGCCAGCGATGATGTCGCCGACTGTCTGAGCTACGCCGACGTCAGCGAGCTGGTGGTCAGCCATGTGGAAGGCGGGCGCTTTGCGCTGGTCGAGCGCGTCGCGGAAGAAGTTGCGACTCTGCTACTGGAACGTTTTCCGTCACCGTGGGTGCGCATCAAAGTCAGTAAGCCGGGGGCGGTAGCGCGGGCGGCAAGCGTTGGCGTAATCATTGAGCGTGGCAATATTCCTAAAGAAAACATTTAAATAAAGTATTATTAAACGCAGCGCGATAATGCTGGTCATAATGCAGGATTATTTTGGGTTTCATTCATTTATCTTTTAGGGGTTTACCTGATGAGCGATATGCATTCGCTGCTGATTGCGGCGATATTGGGCGTGGTCGAAGGATTGACAGAGTTTCTGCCTGTTTCCAGTACCGGTCACATGATTATCGTCGGCCACCTGCTGGGCTTTGAAGACGAAACGGCGAAAACCTTTGAAGTGGTCATCCAGTTAGGTTCAATTCTGGCGGTGGTGGTGATGTTCTGGCGTCGTCTGTTTGGCCTGATTGGCATCCATTTTGGCCGCAAGCCGCAGCATGAAGGGACTGGCAAGGGTCGTCTGTCCCTCATTCATATCCTTCTCGGTATGATCCCGGCGGTGGTGCTGGGTCTGGTATTCCACGATACGATTAAATCGTTGTTTAACCCGATTAACGTGATGTATGCGCTGGTCGTCGGTGGCCTGTTACTGATTGCCGCCGAGTGTCTCAAGCCGAAAGAGCCGCGCGCCGTAGGGGTGGACGACATGACGTATCGTCAGGCGTTTATGATTGGCTGTTTTCAGTGTCTGGCGCTGTGGCCGGGTTTCTCCCGCTCCGGGGCGACAATCTCCGGCGGGATGCTGATGGGCGTCAGCCGCTATGCCGCATCTGAATTCTCGTTCCTGCTGGCGGTGCCGATGATGATGGGCGCCACCGCGCTGGATCTCTATAAGAGCATCGGCTTTTTATCGGTTGCGGATATTCCGATGTTTGCCGTGGGCTTCATCACCGCCTTTGTTGTAGCGCTGATCGCCATCAAAACCTTCCTGCATATCATCAAACGGATTTCGTTTATTCCGTTCGCCATCTACCGTTTTATCGTGGCAGCCGCGGTCTACGCGGTCTTTATGTAAGATCCGGCCCTCAGCTTTCCGGCTGGGGGCAGTTTTTATCTTTCCACTGGGCCACGGCCCGGATGCGACGACGGGTTAACTCTTCTCTGATCTCCGGTCCCTGAAATCCTGCTTCCACCACCTCATTAACCGGCACTGCACGGGCAACTTCCCATGCGGCGCGTAGCTGGCGTCCTTGCGGATACGCATTGCTTTCAAACCCGGTGCGACCCCGCACGTCGGCTTCGCTGGTTAAAGCGATCTGCTCCACGCGCTGCGGCTTGCGCCAGGCGTCGATAGAGTCAAACAGTTTAACGATGGTTTTGGGCTGTAGCAGCGGGAAGGTATGGATGAGATCGTGATACTCCGCCACCAGCTTCGCTAAATCGCGAATGTCGTTCGGCACCCGCAGGCGCGCACAGATTTCGCTGACCAGACGGACGCCTGCCGGACCGTGACCGTGATGCCGTGGCCATAGTTCTTTGGGCGTCAGACCCTTGCCGAGATCGTGGCACAGGGTGGCGAAGCGCACATCAATCGCCGGGCTGAGCATCGCCGCCATTGAAAGCGTCATCAGGGTATGAATACCGGTGTCGATTTCCGGATGCCATTTTGCCGGGGCGGGGATACCGAATAATGCATCCAGTTCAGGAAACAGAACCTTTAATGCGCCGCAGTCGCGCAGCACCTGAAAATAAACCTGAGGATTACGCGTGCCGAGCGCCCCTTCCGTCTCTTTCCATACCCGCTCGGGCGTCAGATGTTCCAGTTCGCCAGCGGCGGTCATCTCGCGCATCAACGCTATCGTTTCATCGGCGATGCGAAAACTCAGGTGCGCATAGCGGGCGGCGAATCGCGCCACGCGCAGTACACGTAACGGATCTTCACTAAAGGCGGGAGAAACATGGCGCAGGAGGCGGTTTTGCAGGTCCGCCTGCCCGTGATAGGGATCGATCAGCGTGCCGTCGGTATCCTGAGCGAGTGCGTTAACCGTCAAATCGCGACGCTGTAAATCGTCTTCGAGGGTAACGTCCGGGGCGGCGTAGCAGGTGAAACCGGTGTAGCCGGAACCGGATTTACGCTCGGTACGGGCCAGCGCGTACTCTTCGTGGCTTTCAGGATGGAGAAACACGGGAAAATCGCGGCCTACCTGCTGGTAGCCCGCGTCAAGCATTTGCTGCGGTGTAGCGCCAACCACGACCCAATCCCGGTCTTTAATCGGTAGCCCTAATAACCCGTCCCTGACTGCGCCACCGACCAGATAACTCTTCACTACACCTCTCCTCACGCGTTGTCTTTGCCGAATCATACGTAAGTGTAGAGGAGAAGGCGAATTTGGCTTAGTTCATCCAGCGGTCTTTGCGCTTGCGGCTTGGGATCATATGCGGCAGCACCAGCCCCAGGATCAGCCCGATACCCAGCACGCCGCCACCGTACATAAACCACTGCATAATGATGGTGCGCTGCTTGTCATCAAGCTGCAAATTGGCGGCGCTCACCTTTTTCTGCGCCACGATGAGCTCATTTTTCAGCTTCTGGTTTTCATCTTTCAGGCCGTTAATGACGCTATCACTCTGCGCCACTTTTTGCTGCATTTCAGCGGTGCGCTGATTCCAGGTGGTGTCGATACCGTTTAGCTTATCGGTCAACGTTTTCACCTGATTTTCCAGATCCGGCACGCGTGAGCGCAGGCTTGGCTCGGCATTCAGCTCTTTCAGCGGGATCCAGGCGGTACGGCCGCTGCTGTCGCGTACCTGGCCATAGTTGCTGCCCGCATCCGTCTGGAGCAGGGCAACTTCTTCGCCGGCATTTACCGTGCCAACGAGACGATAATTATCTCCGGGGCCGCTACGTACCCAGGTGTTCAGTTCATCCGAAACGTAACGCTTTTCTTCGCCATGAGAGACGGTGGAAACGCTGAGCGTCAATAAAGTTAAGGCAATAAGGCGTAATTTAGGCATTAGATCATCGTTATTGTCATGGAAGTGGAACGAATGTCGTGGCAACAGTCTGACGACGTAATGGCGTAAGCAGCAATCGGAATCATCCGGGTCGGGAAGTCAAACTTTTCTGCCTTCAACACGCACAGTTCATGGTATTTTGCCGCAAAATACTATCTACTGACAAAAAAGATGCGCGTTAGTTCGTGCTAATTGTCTTTCGTATCAACGTAATCATAAGAATTCAGCTATGGCTCAAGAAATCGAATTGAAGTTTATTGTTAACCACGACGGCGTTGAGACGCTGCGCAACCACCTGAATACGCTGTCCGCAGAGCACGTTCCTGCCAGCCCGCTGCTCAATATTTACTACGAGACGCCGGATAACTGGCTGCGTCAGCATGATATGGGGCTGCGTATTCGCGGCAATGATGGTCGCTATGAAATGACCATTAAAATCGCCGGGCGCGTGGTCGGCGGGCTGCATCAGCGTCCGGAATACAATATCGAACTGAGCCAGCCGGAGCTGGATTTGTCGCTTTTCCCGGTTGAAGTCTGGCCGCAGGGCGAACTACCTGCGCATCTGGCAGAGCAGGTGCAGCCGCTGTTCAGTACCGACTTTCAGCGCGAAAAGTGGCTGGTGGAGGTGGGCGCGAGCCGGATTGAAATCGCGCTGGATCGCGGTGAAGTTAAAGCCGGTGAAATGCAGGAGCCGATTGGTGAACTTGAGCTGGAATTACTGTCCGGCGAAACGCAGGATCTCCTGAAGCTGGCGCGCCAGCTGGTGAATCTGGAGGTGCTGCGTCAGGGAAGTCTGAGCAAAGCGGCGCGTGGTTATCACCTGGCGCAGGGCAATCCGGAGCGTCCGCTCAGGCCGCTGACGATTTTAAGCGTGCCGCGCAAAGCCAGCGTTGAGCAGGCGTTCGAGGCGGCGCTCGAAAAGGCGCTTTCCCAGTGGCAGTATCACGAAGAACTGTGGGTCCGCGGCAATGCGGCGGCCAAAGCGGGCGTGCAGGCGGCTATCAGCCTGATCCGCCATACGCTTACCCTGTTTGGCGGCATCGTGCCGCGTAAAGCGAGCGCTCGCTTACGCGATCTGCTTACGCTGTCAGAAGCGACGCTGGCGTCAGATGTGTCGGCGGAAACCGCTGCCAGCAGCGCCAACATCGCGCTGGCAAAACTCAATCTGACCGAGTGGCTGATTACCCGCGGCTGGCAGCCATTCCTCGACGCTAAAGCCCAAACGAAATTTGCTGATTCTTTCAAGCGCTATGCGGACATTTCGCTTTCCCGTCATGCAGCGGAACTGCGCAAAACCTTCGTCTATCCGCTGGGTGACAGCTATGGCGATCAAATCCCTCGTCTGAGTCGTGATATCGACAGCATCTCGCTGCTGGCGGGAAATTACGATCCCGTCGTGGCACAGGCCTGGCTGGAGAACTGGCAGGGTCTGCTACACGCCATCAAAAAACGCCAGCACATCGAAATCGAACACTTCCGCAATGAAGCGATGGCGATGGAGCCGTTCTGGTTACACAGCGGTAAACGTTAATTCAGGCTAAGGACAGATTCCATGATGCCGCTTTCTTCAGCGTTACAGCAGCACTGGCAGACGGTGCTTGAGCGCCTGCCGGACGATTTTCCGGTTCAGGCACCCGGTGAACAGGCGCAGTTAGTGCTTACTTTCAGTGATTTTGTTCAGCAAAGCGTAGCGGCGCATCCGGAATGGCTGACCGCGCTGGAAAGTCATCCGCCGCAGGCGGATGAGTGGCGGCATTATGCGCCGTGGTTACAGGACGCGCTGGCGTCGGTAAACGATGAAGCGGCATTGATGCACGCGCTGCGCCTGTTCCGGCGCCGTATTATGGTGCGTATTGCGTGGGCGCAGGCGCTAATGCTGGTGAGCGAGGAGGAAACCCTCCAGCAGCTCAGCGCGCTGGCGGAAACGCTGATTGTCGCCGCCCGCGACTGGCTGTATACGGCCTGCTGCCGGGAGTGGGGAACGCCGTGCAACGCCCGTGGCGAGGCGCAGCCGCTGCTTATTCTCGGCATGGGCAAGCTGGGCGGCGGTGAGCTGAACTTCTCTTCAGACATCGACCTGATTTTTGCCTGGCCGGAGAAGGGAACGACCCAGGGCGGGCGTCGCGAGCTGGATAACGCGCAGTTTTTCACCCGCCTCGGACAGCGGCTGATTAAAGCGCTGGATCAGCCCACCCAGGACGGCTTTGTTTATCGTGTGGACATGCGTCTGCGTCCCTTTGGCGACAGCGGCCCGCTGGTGCTGAGTTTTGCAGCGCTGGAAGATTATTATCAGGAGCAGGGCCGCGACTGGGAGCGCTATGCGATGGTCAAGGCTCGCATTATGGGCGACAACGACGGCGTTTACGCCAGCGAACTGCGCGCCATGCTGCGGCCATTTGTCTTCCGTCGCTATATCGACTTCAGC
Source organism: Superficieibacter sp. HKU1 (assembly GCF_029319185.1). NCBI lineage: Bacteria > Pseudomonadati > Pseudomonadota > Gammaproteobacteria > Enterobacterales > Enterobacteriaceae > Superficieibacter > Superficieibacter sp. HKU1. The sequence goes on along the minus strand of NZ_CP119754.1, from coordinate 4,034,427 downwards.
GTTATTCAGTCTTTACGCAATATGAAGGGCATGATCGCCCGTGAAGTCAGACGGCGCGGCCTGAAAGACAATATCAAACTCGGCGCGGGCGGCATTCGTGAAATTGAGTTTATCGTCCAGGTTTTCCAGTTAATTCGCGGCGGGCGCGAGCCGTCATTGCAGCTGCGTTCGTTACTGCCGACGCTGTCGGCGATTGCGGCATTGCATTTGCTGCCGGAAGAGGATGCCACGGCGTTACGCGAGGCGTACCTGTTTTTACGTCGGCTGGAGAATCTGCTGCAAAGTATTAACGATGAGCAGACCCAGACCCTGCCGGGGGACGATCTCAACCGCGCGCGGCTGGCGTGGGGCATGCGCCTTGCCGACTGGTCCGCGCTGGAAACAGAACTGGCCCGTCATATGCGCCGCGTGCGTCGGGTCTTTAACGAGCTAATCGGCGATGATGATACCGATACTCAGGAAGAACAGCTGTCGGAAAGCTGGCGCGAACTGTGGCAGGATGCGTTGCAGGAAGAGGATGTCACGCCAGTGCTGGCGCATCTCAGCGACGCTGACCGTCAGCGGGTGGTGGCGCTGATCGCTGATTTTCGCAAGGAGCTGGATAAACGGACCATTGGCCCACGCGGTCGGCAGGTGCTGGATCACCTGATGCCGCATCTGCTGGCCGATGTCTGCTCCCGCGACGACGCGCCGATCCCGCTGTCACGGTTAATACCGCTGCTCAGCGGGATCGTCACCCGCACCACCTATCTCGAGCTGCTGAGCGAGTTTCCCGGCGCGCTCAAACATCTGATTACGCTTTGCGCCGCCTCACCGATGGTGGCCAGCCAACTGGCACGTTATCCGCTGCTGCTGGATGAGCTTCTCGATCCGAATACGCTCTATCAGCCGACCGCGACGGATGCTTATCGTGATGAGCTGCGCCAGTATCTGTTGCGGGTGCCGGAAGAGGATGAGGAGCAACAGCTTGAAGCGCTGCGTCAGTTTAAGCAGGCGCAGTTGCTGCGTATTGCCGCGGCGGATATTGCCGGTACGCTGCCAGTGATGAAAGTGAGCGATCACTTAACCTGGCTGGCGGAGGCGATGATTGACGCCGTGGTTCAGCAGGCGTGGACGCAAATGATCGCCCGCTACGGGCAGCCCGCTCATCTTCGCGAGCGTGAAGGTCGTGGGTTTGCCGTTATCGGCTATGGCAAGCTCGGAGGCTGGGAGCTGGGCTACAGTTCCGATCTCGACCTGGTCTTCCTGCATGATTGTCCGATTGACGTTATGACCGACGGTGAACGCGAAATCGACGGCCGTCAGTTCTATCTGCGGCTGGCTCAGCGCATTATGCATCTGTTCAGCACCCGCACTTCCTCCGGCATTCTGTATGAGGTAGATGCGCGTCTGCGGCCTTCCGGCGCGGCAGGCATGCTGGTGACTACCGCCGAAGCCTTTGCTGATTATCAGAAAAACGAGGCGTGGACGTGGGAACACCAGGCGCTGGTCCGTGCCCGCGCGGTGTATGGCGATCCGCAGCTTAACCAGCAGTTTGACGCCATCCGCCGCGAGATTTTAAGCATGCCGCGCGAGGGTGAAAAACTGCAAACCGACGTGCGCGAGATGCGCGAGAAAATGCGCGCCCATCTCGGCAATAAGCACCGTGACCGTTTTGACATCAAAACCGACGCGGGCGGCATCACCGATATTGAATTCATTGCCCAGTACCTGGTGCTGCGCTATGCCCATCAAAAACCGAAGCTGACCCGCTGGTCAGATAACGTGCGCATCCTGGAATTGCTGGCGCAAAACGACATTATGGACGAGCAGGAAGCGCAGGCGCTGACCCGGGCTTACACCACCTTGCGTGATGAGCTGCACCATCTTGCGCTTCAGGAGCAGGCGGGGCATTTGCCGCCGGAGGCCTTTACGGCGGAACGTGCACAGGTCAGCGCCAGCTGGCAGAAGTGGCTGGTGGAACCGTGCACATCAGGGCAGGTGTGATATTATCGCGCGCAACAAAACGTATGACTGATGAATCTCTCAGGAGACAGGAATGAAAGTAACGCTGCCAGAATTTACTCGCGCAGACGTCATGGTGGTCGGTGACGTGATGCTGGATCGCTACTGGTACGGCCCTACCAGCCGTATTTCACCGGAAGCGCCGGTGCCGGTCGTGAAAGTGGATACCATTGAGGAGCGTCCTGGCGGCGCGGCGAACGTGGCAATGAACATTGCCTCGCTGGGGGCAGCGTCACGGCTGGTCGGTCTGACCGGGATCGATGACGCAGCGCGTGCGCTGAGTAAATCACTGGCTGACGTTAACGTGAAGTGCGATTTTGTTTCCGTCCCGACGCATCCGACCATCACCAAACTGCGCGTGCTGTCGCGCAATCAGCAATTAATCCGCCTCGATTTTGAAGAAGGCTTCGCCGGCGTCGATCCGCAGCCGATGCACGATCGCATCCAGCAGGCGCTGAAGCACGTGGGGGCGCTGGTGCTCTCTGATTATGCCAAGGGCGCGTTAGCGAGCGTTCAGCAAATGATCGCCCTGGCACGGCAGGCGAACGTTCCGGTGCTGATTGACCCGAAAGGCACTGAATTTGAGCGCTACCGTGGCGCGACGCTGCTGACGCCGAACCTTTCCGAGTTTGAAGCGGTGGCGGGGAAATGCCAGAGCGAAGAGGAACTGGTTGAACGCGGCATGAAGATTATTGCCGATTTCGACCTCAGCGCCCTGCTGGTCACGCGCTCCGAACAGGGGATGACGCTGCTACAGCCGGGCAAAGCGCCGCTGCATATGCCGACCCAGGCGCAGGAAGTCTACGACGTCACCGGCGCAGGCGACACGGTGATCGGCGTGCTGGCGGCAACGCTGGCGGCGGGAAATACGCTGGAAGAAGCCTGCTACTTCGCCAACGCGGCGGCAGGCGTGGTGGTGGGCAAGCTCGGCACCTCAACGGTTTCTCCCATCGAACTCGAAAACGCGGTGCGCGGCCGTTCGGAAACCGGCTTTGGCGTGATGGACGAAGCGGAGTTACAGGAAGCGGTCGCGGCGGCGCGCAAGCGCGGCGAGAAAGTGGTCATGACCAACGGCGTATTCGATATTCTTCATGCGGGTCACGTCTCTTATCTCGCCAACGCCCGCAAACTGGGCGATCGCCTCATTGTCGCGGTCAACAGCGACGCCTCCACCAAACGGCTGAAGGGCGACTCGCGTCCGGTCAACCCGCTGGAACAGCGGATGATCGTACTCGGCGCGCTGGAAGCGGTAGACTGGGTGGTTTCTTTTGAAGAAGACACGCCGCAACGTCTGATTGCCGGGGTTCTGCCGGATCTGCTGGTGAAAGGCGGCGACTACAAGCCGGAAGATATCGCCGGTAGCAAAGAAGTGTGGGCCAACGGCGGCGAGGTGCTGGTGCTTAACTTCGAAGACGGCTGCTCGACGACCAATATCATTCGCAAGATCCAGAAAGACAGCCACCAGTAGGCGCGATCCCCCGGTGGCGCTACGCTTACCGGGGCTACGGTCTGTAAACACAGTACTGCTAACGCTTCCGGCATATCCATTAAACGCAAAAAACCCGACCTCAGGCCGGGTTTTTTATTTACTGCACATCACAGATTGGTGGCCCGGATATACAGCATGCAGCAAGTACATTTCAACCCGATCAAGATTACTCAATGCCCTACGAATTTCAAGTGTTAATTCACTTTGCAGCCGCTATCAGTCGTGTAAAATTCAATCGTTGAAATCATTGCTGGGCGTAGGGCTTTTAGCCAAAAGTTTTTCCCACTGAAACGGGGGGTGCCGTCAGAGCTCCGGCCCGGAGTGCAGCAAGTACATTTCAACGCTGGCATGGTCTGGTTTGGGAAAATTCTAGGGCTAATCAGGCTGGCTGCATTCCTTATTTAAGGAAGAACGGATGATTGAGCTTTTGACCATCATTAAACTGGTCATCGAAATCATCGTCGCAGTGATGCGACTGATCACTGATAAAAAATAATCGGTGAAACGTAGCTAAGGCGCGATAGTACCTGCTATCGCGCCTTTAACATTTTTAATCGCCCACTTTTTACCCACTCAGATCAATTTTGCTTCACTCTCTCTTACGCCTTCCAGAATTTGACCTACGCTTAAAAAAAATCATGGGAGATGCGGTAAAAATGAACGAACAGGACTTGTACTCGGTACAGAATTTTGACTTTCTGGCGCGGAGTTTTGCCAGGATGCAAAGAGAAGGACGGCAGATTGATATCAGGAAGGTGACCGGCAACATGGATGAGGAACACCGTAGCTGGTTCTGCCAGCGCTACGAGTTTTATCAACGCCAAACGGTATGCGAATAAACAGAATGGCCCGGTATTTACCGGGCCATTTTTATTGGGCGATTATTCCTGCGGATCGACCGGCGGGATCGCCGGAGCCGGTTTCACTTCCGTCGGCACGTTCTGCGAACGGCTCTCCAGCTCGCTCAGACGCTGCTCAAGTAGCGCCAGCTTCTCACGGGTACGCAGGAGTACCTGCGTCTGTACGTCAAACTCTTCACGACTGATCAAATCCAGACGGGTAAGCTGCGACTGAAGCACCTGACGGATTTTCTTCTCTACGTCTTCCCCGAAGTCCCGGATCCCCTTCGGCATCGATTCATGGACCTGGCGGGCGATTTGTTCAATTTTTTTCGGGTCAATCATTTTCGTTTCCTGATCTGATAGGCTCTGCAATTATTGTAGTTTGAGAAAGCCACTCTATAAACAATTGTTTGAAGTGAATGGATTGCCCAAAGTGGTTAACAGCGTTATAGTTGCCGTGCTTATTCTCAGGGCGGGGTGTAATTCCCCACCGGCGGTAATTCGACTCCTGTCGAAAGCCCGCGAGCGCTTCTGGCTTTGCCGGAAGGTCAGCAGATCCGGTGTAATTCCGGGGCCGACGGTTAAAGTCCGGATGGGAGAGAGTAACGATCCAACAGGCCTGGCCTGCGCACGTTATTTTTTTGACTCCTAAGTCTGCCCTGATTCTGGTAACCATAATGTTAATGAGGTTTTTTTACCATGAATCAGACTCTTTTTTCTTCTTTTGGTAATGCGTTTGAGCGTGTAGAACAGGCAGTTGCTGCGCTGCGCGAAGGCCGTGGTGTGATGGTGCTGGACGACGAAAGTCGTGAAAACGAAGGTGATATGATCTTCGCCGCAGAAACCATGACCACCGAACAGATGGCGCTGACCATTCGTCACGGTAGCGGCATTGTTTGCCTGTGCATTACCGAAGATCGTCGTCAGCAGCTTGACCTGCCAATGATGGTCGAAAACAACACCAGCGCCTACGGCACCGGTTTCACCGTCACTATCGAAGCCGCTGAAGGCGTCACCACCGGCGTATCTGCCGCTGACCGCGTTACCACCGTTCGTGCTGCGATTGCCGATAACGCAAAACCCGCCGACCTGAATCGTCCTGGTCATGTGTTCCCGCTGCGCGCGCAGCCGGGCGGCGTGCTGACCCGCGGCGGTCATACCGAAGCGACAATCGATCTGGTGACGTTAGCGGGCTTTAAGCCGACAGGCGTGTTGTGCGAGTTAACCAATGATGATGGTTCAATGGCGCGTGCGCCGGAGTGCATCAAATTTGCCCGCGAGCATAATATGGCGGTGGTCACTATTGAAGATTTGGTGGCATATCGTCGGGAACACGAGCAAAAAGCCAGCTAAGCGCGGCGATCCTGCCCGGTGGCGCTGCGCTTACCGGGCCTGCGTTTTGAGACGTGACAGTTGTAGGCCGGATAAGGCGAAGCCGCCATCCGGCATTACCGGGCACATACTTCCCGGCGATAATACCCTCAGCCGAACCCAATAGTTTGCAGCAGTACCAGACTTAATCCCATTACCGACATCCCGCACAGCACGCCATAACTTGGATTATTATGCGGGTCGATTTCCTTCGCCAGCGGCATCAGTTCATCTACCGACAGCGCCACCATAATCCCCGCTACCGCAGCCATAATCGCCGCCATCACTATTGGTGACATCATGCTGCCAAGGATCAGCCACGCCAGCACCCCGCCGAGAATTTCCGCAAGGCCCGAAATCCCCGCCCAGAAAACGGCTTTCCCTCGCGAGCCTGTCGCCGCGTAAACCGGACCGGCAACCGCCAGGCCTTCCGGAATATTATGCAGCGCGACGGCCAGCGCGATGCCAAAGCCCAGCTCCAGATTATTGCTCGCCGTAACATAGGTGGCGATACCTTCCGGGAAGTTGTGCAGGCTGATACCCAGCGTCAGCAAAATCGCCGTGCGGCGGATTTTACGCGTAGCGGGCAATACAGTCTCCTGCATCAAATCCTGCGGATGAGAGTGGGGAAGAAGGCGGTCCAGACCGTAGTAGCCCAGCAGACCGGCGATAAACATGCCGTAGCCCAGCACCGGGGACATATTTTCAGTTGCCAGAGCCGCAGGCAGCATTTCCATCAGTGAAATCAGCAGCATGATCCCGGCGGCAAAGCCGAGTGAAAATGCCAGTAAGCGGTTGGAAGGCTTCTGGCCCAGTACGCCGAGGATAGCACCGATAAAGGTGGCTGCGCCGGCAAGCACGGTCAGAATTAAAGGTACTGACATTGGCTACTCCTTTTGATAATGATTCTCATTCATAATAGAGGCATCTTCCATAATGTTCGAGAGGGTATGCCCGGCCTTTAATAATCCTTACATTCAAAATTTCTGACGATCATCATCATGGTTATCTGAGTTCATCAGATGTAAAAAGAGCGTAGTGTGATGTTATCAAATTATGCTCTTTGTAAGGATATCATCATGTCCCGTTCCCGTATGCCAGCACTTTTTTTAGGTCATGGTAGCCCGATGAATGTGCTGGAAGACAATCTTTATACACGTACCTGGCAGCAACTGGGTAAAACCTTACCGCGTCCCAAAGCCATCGTGGCGATCTCTGCCCACTGGTTCACGCGCGGTACGGGCGTGACGGCGATGGAAACCCCGAAAACCATTCATGATTTCGGCGGGTTCCCACAGGCATTGTACGATACGCACTATCCGGCACCCGGCTCGCCAGCGCTGGCCGGAAGGCTGGTCGAACTGCTCTCTCCGGTGCCGGTTGCGCTGGATCGAGAAGCGTGGGGTTTCGATCACGGCTCATGGGGCGTGCTGATCAAGATGTACCCTGAGGCGGATATTCCCATGGTGCAGCTCAGCGTGGACAGCACTAAACCTGCAGCCTGGCATCTTGAGACTGGCCGTAAGCTGGCTGCGTTACGTGACGAAGGCATCATGCTGGTCGCCAGCGGCAACGTGGTGCATAACCTGCGTACCGTGCGCTGGCACGGCGACAACACACCGTATCCGTGGGCGACATCGTTTAATGAGTATGTGAAGGCGAATCTGACGTGGAAGGGCGCGGCGGAAGATCATCCGCTGGTCAACTATCTGGATCATGAAGGCGGCGCGTTGTCGAACCCGACGGCGGATCACTTCCTGCCGCTGCTGTATATTCTGGGCGCGTGGGATGGCGAGGAACCAGTGACCCTCCCGGTGGACGGGATTGAGATGGGGAGTTTGAGTATGTTGTCGGTACTGGTGGGTGAGTAAGACAGGTTGCGAGCCAGGAAGGGTTCTCCCGGGTTGCCAGGGCGGCGGCGATTGAGCCGCCCTGGCACGTTCACCGACGCGATAATTCAGTTGATCCTGGGAAATTGAGGTGAACGGAAGGACCACCTTTATCACATGTATCTCCCACCAACGGACTCACTCCACAAAAATATGCGGATAGAACCGTGACAGATCCTGCGTAATCAGCGCGCGATCCTCGCGGATCCCAATCCCCGCAGGCTGGTCATTAATCAGCCAGCTGCCGATCAGCATATAACTGTCCCCAAATTTCGGCAGTGGATAAAACTGCTGGACGATCATCCCCTCTTCGCCATACGGCCCTTCGACTTGTTCGATGGTTTTGCCATTTTCCACAATCGAAACGTTAGCCCCTTCACGTGAAAAAATCGGCTTAACGACGAATTTGTCCAGTGGCGGATGATCGTCTTCCGCAAAGTACGCGGGCAGCAGGTTCGGGTGATCCGGGAACATCTCCCACAGCATTGGCAGCAGCGCTTTATTGGAGATAATGCTTTTCCACGCGGGTTCCAGCCAGCGCACGCCGGCATCTTCCAGCTTGGTGGAAAACATCTCGCGCAGCATATACTCCCACGGATAAAGCTTGAACAAATTCGCAATGACCTGATCCTGCAAATCGCTAAACTGGCCTTTTTCGCCAAGTCCGATGTCTTCGATATACAGAAATTCCGTGGCGACGCCTGCTTCAGCGGCGCAATCCTGGAGATACTGCACCGTGCCGCGATCTTCAACCGTATCGCGACAGCAGGTTAAATGCAGAAGCTGGAAGCCGTGCTGCTCGCGCAGTTCGGCAAAACGTTCAATAATTTTTTCCTGCAGGCTGTTGAACTGGTCGCTCCCCTGCGGCAGATTGCCTGCCTTCAGCTGATCCTCCAGCCACAGCCACTGGAAAAACGCCGCTTCGTACAACGACGTCGGTGTATCGGCATTATTCTCCAGCAGTTTGGGTTCGCCAGTGCCGTCCCACGCCAGGTCGAGGCGCGAGTAGAGCGATGGCTGATGGGTTTGCCACGACTGGCGGACAAAGCTCCACGTATGCTTTGGAATGCGGAATTTGGTCATCAGCGCATCGCTGGCGATGACCTTATCGACCACTTTCAGGCACAGCTGATGGAGTTCTGCCGTCACCTCTTCCAGCTTGTCGACCTGTGCCAGAGTAAGTTTATAGTAGGCGTCTTCACACCAGTACGGTTCGCCGTACATGGTGTGAAAGTTAAATCCGTATTCGGTGGCTTTTTCTCGCCAGTCCGGGCGTTCGGTGATACTGATCCTTTCCATGGCGATCAGCCGCCCATCGAGCGGGAAGAACTACCCGATGCGCTACTACGCTGCATCGCGGACTGCTTCGCCACCGACTCACCAAAGCCGCCGCGGGTAATGGTGGAGGTGGTCGCCGGTTTCGGGGCCATCGCGGTTTTCGGTACGTTCATGGTACGACCCGGCTGGGCTGCACCGTAATTTTTACCGCTGGCATCGGTGTACTGACCGTAGGCCGGGCTGGCCGGGTTACGCGAGCTAAACAGCGGCTGCTGGGCAAAACCGGCACCGCCGCCCATCAGGCGGCCCATCATATAACCTGCCATCAGCGGCATCCAGAAACCGCCGCTGGACTGGGCCTGCGCCTGGTTTTCCGGTGCCATTCCCGCCTGCGCTGGCGCCTGCTGACACTGGCCTTCGCCAAATTCAGCAACGCAGTCTTCGCGCGTGGCGTATTTCGGCGCGGTCCGTTCGGCTTCTTTCAGCGCGTTGTTATAGGCGGTGGTACATTCTGCGCTCTTGCCGGGATTAGCCGAAGAGCAGTCGTCGGCATTGAGATAAGTCGATACCGTTTCGTCACTTTTCTCGCAGCCAGCGAGCATAAACACGGCGCCTACCGCAAAGGCAACAGGGGTAAGATGGCGCGCGCTCCAGCTTTTGCGGAACGTGGCATGATTAATTGTTTTTGTCCGTTTCATAATTGTCTTCCAGACCCAGAGGTAGTGCGGGATGAATACTGCTCAGGATAGAGGATGGGGGGTCGAAAATGAAGCGAGAAGGGGATCTTTACGTTGCCTTACGTTCAGGCGGGGACTGGTGTCCCCGCCTGTCGGGAATCGCTTAACGGCGAGCAGAAGCGGGTTGCACTGCCGTGCCAGAATAGCCGTCCGCGCTGGCTGCCTGAGAGGCGTCTTCCGGTGCCACGCTTTCCGGCGTGGTAGGAACGGTTTTACCCAGAGCGCTGTTCAGCGAGATCAGATCCTGTTCATTCAGCGTGCCGAGGGCATTCTTCACATTGAGCAGGTTAATCAGGTAGTTATAACGCGCGCTGGAAAGCTGCTGCTTGGCGTTATACAGCGTGGTGGTGGCGTCCAGTACATCGACGATAGTACGCGTACCAACGGAATAACCGGCTTCTGACGCATCCAGAGAGCTTTGCGCGGAGACAACCGCCTGCTTATACGCATTAATACTACTGATTGAGGCATTAATGTTGTTATAAGAGGAACGCACGTTCTGCACCACGCTGCGGTGCGCGCTTTCCAGCTGTTCGCTGGAGCCGACGAAGTTGTACTGCGCCTGTTTCACCTGCGAATTCACCATTCCGCCCTGATAGAGCGGCAGCGAGAAGCTCAGGCCCACCTGGTTCTGACCCGCGTTATTGTCGTCATACTGCGCGCCGTTCGCACCACGGGTTTTGGAACCGCTATACGAGGTATCAGAAACGCCCGTTGAGGCGGTTAAATCCAGCGTTGGCAGATGGCCGTCCTGCGCCTGGCGAATCTGCTCGCGAGCCAGATCCTGATTCAGACGTGCCTGAAGCAGCGTCAGGTTGCGTTTTTCCGCTTCTTTCAGCAGATTATTGACTGCTTCAGGCCGGGTGGTTTTGAAGTTATCCACATTCAGAGAGGCCAGTTCAGGGTAGTAGTTACCGGTGACCTGGCGCAGCGATTCTACGGCGTTATCGAGATTGTTACGCGCAGTCACTTCATTCGCCAGCACGGTATCGTACTGTGAACGGGCGTTCTGCACGTCGGTAATCGCCACCAGCCCGACGTTAAAACGCTGGGTAGTCTGGTCTAACTGGCGATAGATAGCCTGTTTCTGTGCTTCAGTATAGGAAAGTGCATCAATGGCGCTTAATACGTTAAAATAGGCGGTGGCGGTGTTCAGGATCAGCGTTTGCTGATCGGCCTGCCAGGTCACATCCTGAATACCGGCTGATTTTTCCTGCAGCGTCAGGGCGCGCCATTTCGACATATCAAAAATAGTCTGCGTTAATTGCAGAGAGGCGCTTTTAGATGTGGTATCGAGGCCATTAGTGTCGCGAAAACCATTGCTGTAGTTATAATCTGCACCCAGACCAAGCTGAGGCAGCAAAGGGCTACGCGCTTCGTTGATTTTTTCGAATGCCGCATCGCGATCGGCTGCTGATTTACGCAGGTCCGGGTTGCTTAAACGCGCCTGCTGATAAACCTGCAACAGGTTTTCTGCCTGGCTCACTGCGCTGAAGCCGGTCAGGCTCAGGCCGATAAGGATGGGGAGCAATTTCTTCATTTGCATTCCTTGTTGAGAAGCATTTTTAGCGCTAAACAAATTCAAAAAATAATCGCCGATTGTAGCAGAATCTGCCAGTCTCAAAGGTTGGCGTTATGTGCCATCCGACATTAATGGGCACCAATCTACCATAGAGTTTGTGAAACCGTAGTTAAACTGGCGAGAAATCCATAATTTCATCACTATTGTCACCCGGAGATAATCATGACCAGACAAAATGGACTGGCGGTAACGTACACAAAAAATGATATAGAAATTATTGCACGCGAAACACTGTATAGCGGTTTTTTTTCGCTCGATTTATACCGCTTTCGCCATCGTCTGTTTAACGGGGAAATGAGCGGTGAAGTGCGGCGCGAAATTTTTGAGCGCGGCCATGCTGCCGTCTTGCTACCCTTTGACCCGGTGCGCGACGAAGTGGTATTGGTGGAGCAAATCCGTATCGCCGCCTACGATACCAGCGAAAGCCCATGGTTATTAGAACTGGTCGCCGGAATGATTGAAGAAGGCGAGAGCGTCGAGCAGGTCGCCCGTCGCGAAGCGGAAGAAGAAGCTGGCCTTAATGTTGGCCGGGTGAAAAAATTTATGAGCTATCTGGCAAGTCCGGGTGGCACCAGTGAACGCCTCTCCTTAATGGTGGGGGAAGTGGACGCCACGACCGCGGAAGGGATTCACGGTCTGGCTGATGAAAACGAAGACATTCGGGTTCATGTGGTAAGTCGGGAGCAGGCTTACCAGTGGGTTGAAGAGGGGAAAATCGACAACGCGGCCTCAGTCATCGCGCTGCAATGGCTACAGCTACATTATCAAGAGTTAATGAATGAGTGGAAAAAATGAAGCGTTATACACCTGACTTTCCCGAAATGATGCGTCTGTGCGAAACCAATTTCGCCCAGCTCCGCCGCCTGCTGCCGCGTAACGATGCGCCGGGCGAGACCGCAAGTTATCAGGTGGCCAACGCGCAGTACCGGTTAACCATACAAGAATCTACCCGCTACACTACGCTGGTGGAGATCGAACAAACCGCGCCCGCCGTCAGTTACTGGAGCCTGCCATCCATGTCGGTTCGCCTGTATCATGACGCTATGGTCGCGGAAGTGTGTTCAACTCAGCAGATCTTTCGCTTCAAAGCGCGGTATGATTATCCGAATAAAAAGTTGCATCAACGCGACGAAAAGCATCAAATTAATCAGTTTTTAGCCGACTGGCTACGATATTGTTTAGCACATGGAGCGATGGCGATTCCGGTTTTATAGCGTCGTTAAACCTAAGGACACCATTTGGAAAGCCTGTTAACGCTTCCTTTGGCTGGTGGGGCCAAAGTGAAGATACTGCAAATCACTGATACTCACCTGTTTGCCCAAAAACACGAGACGCTGCTGGGTGTGAATACCTGGGAAAGCTATCAGGCGGTACTGGCCGCCATTCATGCTGAACAGCGTGAATGCGATCTCATCGTGGCGACAGGGGATTTAGTTCAGGATCAGTCTGCAGCGGCCTATCAGCATTTCGCTGAGGGTATCGCTGGCTTTGCTGCACCCTGCGTCTGGCTGCCGGGAAATCATGACTTTCAGCCAGCCATGTACAGCGCGCTTCAGGAAGCAGGGATTTCCCCGGCAAAGCGGGTGTGGGTGGGCGACCACTGGCAAATCCTGCTGCTGGACAGCCAGGTGTTCGGCGTGCCGCACGGCGAACTGAGCGAATTTCAGCTTGAGTGGCTGGAACGTAAGCTGGCGGAATCCACCGATCGGCATACGCTGTTGTTACTTCACCATCATCCGCTCCCGGCAGGATGCGGCTGGCTCGATCAGCACAGCCTGCGCAACGCACAGGAGCTGGATAACGTGCTGGCGCGCTTTCCGCGCGTGAAGCACATGCTGTGCGGGCACATTCATCAGGAGCTGGATCTCGACTGGAACGGTCGCCGGATGATGGCAACACCGTCTACCTGCGTTCAGTTTAAGCCACACTGCGCCAATTTTACCCTGGACACCATCTCTCCCGGCTGGCGCTGGCTGGAGTTGCACGACGATGGCTCTCTGGTAACGGAAGTCTGCCGTTTACAGAGTACGCAATTTAGCCCGGATACCGCCTCAGAAGGATATTGATGTCTACGCTTCTGTATCTGCACGGTTTTAACAGCTCGCCGCGATCGGCGAAGGCTACCGCGTTGCGGGAATGGCTGACGTTACACTATCCTGAGATCCAGATGGTGACGCCGCAACTGCCCGTTTTCCCGGCGCAGGCAGCGGAACTGCTGGAGTCGCTGGTGCTGGAGCTGGGGGGCCAACCGCTGGGTATCGTCGGCTCGTCACTTGGCGGCTATTATGCCACCTGGCTGTCACAGTGCTTTATGTTACCGGCAGTGGTCGTCAATCCGGCCGTGCGTCCTTTTGAGCTGCTGGCGGATTACCTTGGGCATAACGAGAATCCCTACACAGGCCAGCAATATGTGCTAGAGTCTCGCCATATTTACGATCTCAAAGTGATGCAAATCGACCCGCTGGAAGCGCCGGATCTTATCTGGCTGCTGCAACAGACCGGAGACGAGGTGCTTGATTACCGCCAGGCGGTGGACTATTTTGACGCCTGCCGCCAGACCGTCGAAGAGGGCGGCAATCACGCATTTGTTGGCTTTGACGATCATTTCTCACAGATTATCGATTTTCTGGGCCTGCGCTAAGCAGCCAGAACGACCTACGAAAACACCATGACGCAATCATATAACGCTGATGCCATTGAGGTACTCACCGGGCTTGAGCCGGTTCGCCGCCGCCCGGGAATGTATACTGACACGACTCGCCCTAACCACCTGGGTCAGGAAGTCATTGATAACAGTGTGGATGAAGCACTGGCAGGCCACGCAAAGCGCGTGGACGTCATTTTGCACGCCGATCAATCGCTGGAAGTCATTGACGATGGCCGCGGGATGCCCGTAGACATTCACCCGGAAGAGGGCGTGCCGGCGGTTGAACTGATCCTCTGCCGTTTGCATGCGGGCGGCAAGTTCTCTAACAAAAACTACCAGTTCTCCGGTGGTCTTCACGGAGTGGGCATTTCCGTTGTCAACGCCCTGTCAAAGCGCGTGGAAGTGACAGTCCGTCGTGACGGCCAGGTTTACCGTATCGCGTTCGAAAACGGCGAAAAGGTGGAAGACTTAAAGGTGGTCGGTACCTGTGGAAAACGCAATACCGGCACCAGCGTCCACTTCTGGCCGGACGAAAGCTTTTTCGACAGTCCACGCTTCTCCGTTTCGCGCATGTCGCACCTGCTGAAAGCAAAAGCAGTGCTGTGCCCCGGCGTGGAAATCACGTTTAAAGACAACGTCAACAACACCGAGCAGCGCTGGTGCTATGAAGATGGCCTCAATGATTATCTGTGCGAAGCGGTAAACGGTCTGCCGGTGCTGCCGGAAAAACCGTTTGTTGGCAATCTGGCGGGCGATACCGAAGCCGTTGAGTGGGCGCTGCTGTGGCTGCCGGAAGGCGGTGAGCTGCTGACCGAGAGCTACGTTAACCTGATCCCGACCATGCAGGGCGGCACTCACGTTAACGGCCTGCGTCAGGGGCTGCTGGACGCAATGCGCGAATTCTGCGAATACCGCAATATTCTGCCTCGCGGGGTGAAGCTTTCCGCAGAAGATATCTGGGACCGTTGCGCCTACGTGCTGTCGGTCAAAATGCAGGACCCGCAGTTCGCCGGGCAGACGAAAGAACGCCTTTCGTCGCGTCAGTGCGCGGCGTTTGTCTCTGGCGTAGTGAAAGACGCCTTCAGCCTGTGGCTGAACCAGAACGTGCAGGCCGCAGAGATGCTGGCCGAAATGGCGATTTCCAGCGCCCAGCGTCGCCTGCGTGCGGCGAAAAAAGTGGTGCGTAAGAAACTGACCAGCGGTCCGGCGCTGCCGGGCAAACTGGCGGACTGTACCGCGCAGGATCTCAACCGCACCGAGCTGTTCCTGGTGGAAGGGGATTCGGCAGGCGGCTCCGCCAAGCAGGCGCGCGACCGTGAGTATCAGGCGATCATGCCGCTGAAAGGCAAGATCCTTAACACCTGGGAAGTGTCTTCCGATGAAGTGCTGGCCTCGCAGGAAGTGCATGATATTTCGGTGGCCATCGGTATCGATCCTGACAGTGAAGATCTCAGCCAGCTGCGCTACGGCAAAATCTGCATTCTTGCGGATGCGGACTCCGACGGTCTGCATATCGCCACGCTGCTGTGCGCGCTGTTTGTGAAGCACTTCCGCACCCTGGTGAAACACGGCCACGTGTACGTTGCGCTGCCGCCGCTGTACCGTATCGATCTCGGTAAAGAGGTGTACTACGCGCTGACGGAAGAGGAAAAAACCGGCGTACTGGAGCAGCTTAAACGTAAGAAGGGCAAACCTAATGTGCAGCGCTTTAAAGGGCTGGGCGAGATGAACCCGATGCAGCTGCGTGAAACGACGCTCGATCCGAACACCCGCCGTCTGGTACAGCTGACCATCAGTGATGAAGACGATCAGCGCACCAACGCGATGATGGATATGCTGCTCGCCAAAAAACGCTCTGAAGACCGCCGTAACTGGTTGCAGGAGAAGGGCGACCTGGCGGAGATCGACGGGTAACGCGCTTTATTTGCTATGCTACACACCTGTTGCCGGGCGTCGCCCCGCCCGGCTCACAAAATGTAATAATATCAACCAATTATTCGTAATTCACAGGCCGGAACCAGCGAAGCGCCGCCAGGCATTACTCCTTCGGCGCTGGCTGGATTTTGCCTATTGTTGGCGCAGGGATGACGTCAAGTTCAACGGGACGTCTCAGCGCGTCCGTCGCCTGGCGTAGCGCCTCAAGCGAGGTTTTAAGTTCTGGCGTCAGGCTTTCCGCGCTCAGCGATTCCAGCTGTTTCAGCTTGTCCTCCAGTTCCAGCACCTTCAGTTCCTGAGTCAGTTCGTTTTGTAACGACTGTCCCAGCGAGCGGATGGTGGCGATCCATGAAATCACTGTCCTGGCGACGACCGGCAGACGTGTCGGACCAAGGACAATAAGTCCGATAACAAAAACCAGCAGCAGTTCGCCGAAGCCAAAGCCAAACATGGTTATGCCTGTTCCGATTTGCCAGCGGTGTCTTTCAGATCCCCGGCTTTCTGGTCATTGAGAAAGTCAGCATCCTGAGACGCGTTATCGCTGTCGCCCATTGCTTTCTTAAACCCTTTTAGCGCGCTTCCAAGGTCGGAACCCAGAGAGCCAAGCTTTTTGGTGCCGAAAACCAGTGCAACCAGCACGACAATCACTAATAATTTGGTAACGCTAATTTCGCCCATAATGGAACCTTATTGTCAGAAAAAAATGCCGCGCCATGGCGGCCGTGTCGCGCTGAAAATCAGGGGATCACTGCTTCCCCGGTGATGTTTTTCAGCATCTCCAGAATGTTGCTGGCTTCCTGTTCGTCAATGATGCTCATCGCAAAGCCGACGTGAACCAGTACCCAACAGCCCATCAGTTCCTGTGGTGAATTTTCGCAAATCAGAGAGATATTTATTTGTCTTCTGATGGCGTTAATTTCCACCCACGCCGGTTCGTGGATGGAGTCACCTGCCGCCACTATTTTCCCCGGTACGCCAATGCACATTGTTAACTCCTGTTGGTGGAAAGCGTGCCGCGCAACAGCGCGCGGCGGCCGGTGTCAATCCCGCTTTCATGGCGTACCGGCAGCGACAGCGCCAGCCTGACGCTGTTTTCCGCCAGCGCGATGGCTTGCTCAGCGTCCAGCGCCAGATCGACGGGTGACATCAGCGAACACGACAGGTAGTAAAGTTCTGGCGCGATCTCTCCGGGGCGAAACACGATGTTGCCCTGTGGAAATGTGAGCGCCAGACGTTCATCGGCACGCCGGTAGTCCCAGCGCTGCCCCGGTCCGGGCAGTACCAGCAGTGCCAGCATCCACGGCGTCAGCAGGGCACCAAACCATTGCCCTTCAAACAGATGAAAGGCGCAGGCTTTGACCGGCAGATGTGCCCGGTAAAAGGGCAGGCCGACCATGCTGCTTTCCGCGACCTGCTGAAAAACGCGCTCAATCAGGGCTGAAGGATCGGTGGTATAACCCTCAATACGTTTACCTGACACGATCGTTCTCCAGAGCCGTCGCGTGGATCCCGTGGTTATCCAGAATATGGATAACTTTCGCCATTGCGGCCTCCATCGCACAGGCCACGACCGGACTGAGGCACATACCGGGAGCCAGGGACGCAGGCTCAATGCCCAGCAGGATCAGCTTGCGCGGGAACTCGTCCGTCATGTGCAGGGCCATCAGCACATCAGCCAGACCGAGCTGATGCGGGGAGAGCCGTTCGGTGAAATACGCAGGAACGTCGTTATCCTCAAGGATAAACAGGCTTCCGGGAGCACTTTCGCTCTGTACGGCATCGACCACGACAAGCAGGTCGCGGTTAGCCATTACCTCCATCAGCTCCATTCCTGAGGTGCCCCCATCCTGGAGCACCACCTCGTCGGGAAAACGGAAGCGCTGCTCCAGCGCTTCGATGGTTCGCACGCCGACACCTTCATCACTGAGAAGAAGGTTACCGACGCCAAGCAGCAGGGTATTCATTACAGAATTTTCACCTTACTCAGCGTCTTGCCGCGTAAATCAACCATATGAACCGCGCAGGACATGCACGGGTCAAATGAGTGAACGGTACGCACCACTTCCAGCGGTTTTTGCGCGTCGGTGACCGGCGTACCAATCAGCGCGCGCTCGTACGGCCCCGGTTCGTCGTTGAAGTTGCGCGGCCCGGCGTTCCAGGTCGACGGTACTACCGCCTGATAGTTGGCAATTTTGCCGTCCTTAATGACGATCCAGTGCGACAACATGCCACGAGACGCTTCTTCAAAACCGACGCCGCGGATCTCGCCATCCGGGAATACCGGCTTGATAAAGGTTTCCGTGTCGCCTTTGGCGATGTTATCCACCAGCAGCTGATATTGTGCCTGAAGTTCATCACACAGGACTGAAGTCCGTACCGCGCGGCCCAGAATGCGGCCCCACGTCGACTGCAACGCATCGTGCGTTAATGCGTTGCCCGTCAGCGCCTGGTACTGCGCGGCGATGCTGTCATAGTGCGCGACGGTTCCGGCATGTTTCGAGGCCAGGCCGCACAGCAGCCAGGCCAGCGGGCCGACTTCCACCGTTTTGCCGTAGAAGGTTGGCGCTTTCACCCATGAATATTTACCTTCTTCCTGCCAGCCGGTGAAATCAGGAATGGTGGTGCCCTGCCACGGTTTCTGCGGATCATTGTCTTTATACCAGGCGTGCTTTCCGCTCTCTTCAATGCCATTGATCAGGAATGGATCGACATGTGAGGCGATTGGCTGGAAAGTGGCGAAATCCACGCCTTTCATATAACCGCCGGGAATGCGGAAAACGTCACCTTTACGGCTGACCGGCATATCCGGTACGGCCAGGTAATAGTCTGCCGCCTTGCCCAGTTTCATCCAGTCAGGGTAGCTGGCGGCGAAAATTGCCGCGTCCACTTTATAGACCTGCTCAATAAAATCGCTGAGTTTGTCGATAAACGACTTCACGTACATCAGGCGTTCAAGGTTGAGGACGCCGGGGGCATCGGTATTAATCGGGTTTGCCACGCCGCCGACGGCGAGGTTCTGAATATGCGGCGTTTTGCCGCCGAGGATCGCCACAATGCGGTTAGCATCGCGCTGGCACTCCAGCGCCTGTAAATAGTGGGCTACCGCAATCAGGTTCACTTCCGGCGACAGTTTCATTTCCGGGTGGCCCTGATAGCCGTTAGCGAAAATCCCCAGTTGTCCGCTGTCCACCAGCGCCTGAATTTTCTGCTGTACACGGGTAAATTCGGCGGCGCTGTTCAGCGGCCAACTGGAGACGCTTTTCAGTATCGCTTCCGCTTTGGCCGGATTGGCCTTCAGGGCCGCGGTGATATCCACCCAGTCGAGGGCGGAAAGCTGGTAAAAGTGCACGATATGATCGTGGATCTGATGTGCGGAGAGGATCAGGTTACGGATATACTGCGCGTTCAGCGGGATCTCCATCTGGAGCGCATTCTCCACCGCGCGCACCGAGGCGATGGCGTGAATAGTGGTGCAGACGCCGCAAATGCGCTGGACGATAATCCACGCGTCGCGCGGATCCTGGCCTTTGACGATCTCTTCCATCCCGCGCCACATGGTGCCGGACGACCAGGCTTTCACCACTTTGCCACCTTCAATTTCACAGTCGATCCGCAGATGACCTTCAATACGCGTTACAGGATCAATGGTGATACGTTGACTCATGGTTTTACCTCAACAGTAGCTGCTTTGGCCGGTAAAATCGGCAGCAGACGAATAAGCAGGATGTAAGCGACGACTTCAATCGCCACAAAGCCGATGGAGATCAGCAGTTCACTGGCGGTCGGAAAATAGTGGTAGCCATTGCCCGGATCAAACGCGACGAGGGAATAATCGATACGCCACATCGCCGCGCCGAGCAGCACGGAGAGCGCGCACAGAAACAGCGCTCGCGGGCTGCGGCGGAGTGGGCCGCAATGCAGGATGGTCAGCGGAATAATGAACAGCGCCAGCTCAATGATAAACAGCCAGGAATAGCCGTTCCCCGCCAGCACTAACCCGACCTTACCGCGCCAGAGTATCTCGCCCACGCGCAGCAGGATGAAAATCCACAGTAGCGCTTTAATCACCTGGCTGAGCTTGCTGAATAGCGGCGTTTCATCGGTGGTAAACGTCGCGCTGGCTTTCAGTATCGAACCTTCAAAAATGACGATTGAAAAGCCCATCAGAAAAGCGGTCAGCAGAGAAAACAGCGGCAGAAACTCATAGCTTTGCCAGAGTGGATAAACCTTATATCCGGCAATCATCATCAGCGAGCCCATCGACGACTGGTGCATACACGGCAGCAGCGCGCCGATACTGATGAAAATAAACATCGCGCGGTTCAGGGCGCGCAAAGGAACGTGCCAGCCCAGACGTTCCAGCAGCGCGGGCAGGAGTTCCAGCGACATAATGCCGATATAGACCGTCATACAGGCGGCGGTTTCAAACAGCACCGAGTTGGTATTGAAGTAGCCGGGCATCAGGAAGTGCGGCACGTTCCAGTAACGTCCCAAATCGATAGTAATCGACAGCCCGCCAAGACCGTAGCCGAACAGGCTGGCGAGCAGGGCCGGGCGCACCAGATCGTGATAATCGCCGCGGTTAAACACATACACCGCCCACGCCATTGCCCAGCCGCCGCAGGCGAAGCCGGTGCCCACCAGCAAATCAAAGGAGATCCACACGCCCCAGGGATAGCCGCCGTTCAACGCCGTGACATCGCCCATCCCCATCACCAGACGTTTAATAATCAGCAGGCCGCAGATCGCCGCAAACGGCGCGAACAGGTAAACGGCGCGGGTAAACAGCTTCCCGCCCAGCGGACGAAGCACATGGCTATGATCACTCATGGGAGTTCTCCTCTTCAGACTGAGCGGCGTCGTGATGTTTGTTGTTGCGGTGGACCAGCCAGGTGATCCCCGCCAGCGCCGCTGCCGGAAGCATCATGCCTTTATACAAGGTATGCTGGACGTGCTCGGCGCGAGAGCCGGTAGATTGTGGTCCCAGCGCGGGCAGACCAAACGCCTGAAAAGGGATCGCCGAGAGGATCAGCACCTGGGTGCCGCCGCCTTCGATTTCGCCATACACCGAGGATTGATACTGCGCAACGGTCTGTGAATACGTGTCCTTGCTGCCGACCTGCTGACGCGGATAGTCATAGCGTGAGCCGGGTTTCAACGCCAGACGCGCCTTCGCCTCTTTCAGTAGCGCGTCCCGGCGGCCAAAAATTACCGCCCCGGTAGGGCAGACCTCGGTGCAGCCGGGTAACTGGCCTTTATCCAGCCGTTCCACGCCTTTCTGGTTACACAGCTCACATTTATGGATTGCGCCGAACGGGTCGCTGTAATCATATTTCGGTACGTTATACGGGCAGGCGACCATGCAGTAGCGGCAGCCGGTGCAGGCGTCGGGGTTATACTCAACGATGCCGGTAGTCGCGTTTTTTTGCAGCGCCGAGACCGGACAGGCGGAGACGCAGTTCGGATCGACGCAGTGCATGCACTGTTTTTTGATAAAGGCGTAGCCGTCCTGAAGCTGGTTTTTGTGCTCGCCGTTACCGCTACGCCAGATCTGGATAATGTTATTGGTGCGGGCGCTGAGCTTGTCGTTAACCGATGAGGTGTCGTTATTCGCGCTATTGTCATCGGGATGATAGTCCGCGAGGCCGGGGGTGTTGATTTGCTGACATTTTGTCACGCAGGACTGGCAGCCTACGCAGAGGGTGGAATCGAACAGCATGCCCACCGCATCTGGGGCCGTCTGACGCGATGTTTCTGCGGCGCTCACCGTCGGGGCGATCCCGGCCAGCAGCAGCCCGCCGGAGGCGACTTTAAAGAAATGACGTCTGTTCAAGACTGGTCCTCCGTGTCTGCGTCTTTCTTATCCGCCGTCCGGGAGTGTCCGAGTTGCTTCACCGCCATCACGCTGACGCCGCCCACTACGCCGACGACCGCCCCCAGCAGGCCGGAAGCGCTCAGGGAAATGGCACCGCCTTCCGTGCGCTGGACATCCGGCACTTGCGCACGCGGCGTCGGCTGGCTGACGTTAGCCAGTTGCGCAATACCTTTGGTAAAACCAATATTTTTCTCATTACAGCCGTAGCAGGGGTGTCCGATACCCACCGGCCAGATGCCGCCGCCGACGTCGCAGAATTCCAGCGTGGAACAGTTGCCCCAGGTCTCCGGCCCCTTACAGCCGAGGTGATACAGGCACCAGCCCTGACGGTGGCCCTCATCGCCAAACGCTCTGGCAAAGCGACCGGCGTCAAAATGCGGACGGCGTTCGCAGTTTTCATGGATCAGACGGCCATAGGCGAAAGTGGGGCGACGTTTATCGTCCAGTTTCGGCGCACGGTTAAAGGCGATCAGGTGTGCAACGGTGGCAAGGAAGTTGTGCGGGTTTGGCGGACAGCCGGGAATGTTGATCACCGGGATATCCGGGATGACGTCCTGAAGTGACACCGCGCCAGTGGGATTGCAGCCGGAGGCCGGCACGCCGCCCCACGCGGCGCAGGAGCCGATGGCGATGACGTGACTGGCGTTGGCGGCAACCTCGCGGATATGTTCAGCGATCGGCTTCCCGGCGACCATGCAGTAGATCCCGCCATCTTTCAGCGGGATTGAGCCGTCGACCACCAGCACATACTGGCCTTTATAGCGTTCGATGGCGTTATGTTTATTCTCTTCCGCCTGCTGGCCAAAGGCGGCAGAGAGCACTTCGTGGTACTCCAGCGAGATCACGTCGAGCACCAGGTTTTCCACGGTCGGGTGCGTCGCCCGCAGCAACGATTCAGTGCAGCCGGTACACTCCTGCGCGCCAATCCAGATCACCGGCGGTCGGGAAGGGGACGTCAGCGCCCCGGCAATCTGCGCGGAAGCTTTACCACTTAACCCCAGCGACGCCGCCAGCGCGGTGCAGAGCGTAATAAAACCACGACGGCTTACGCCCTCGTTAAAGAACGTATTCTCTCGTTCACTCATGATTTATTTCTCAGAATACCCGTTATGGAAATTATTTTTTATTAATGCGAGAAATGGATCTGCTGATTAATAAGGCGATAATTCCGTCTTGTTATAAAATTATTCAACTTCCAGTTCGCGGATGTGTAGCGCATCAGCCCGTTCATGCTGAATTTGCGCAGAGTGGCACACCGGACAATTCGCTACGTGCTGGCGAGTTTCAAATGCCTGACAGCAACCATGGCACCAGCCGCGAGCCGCAACGGTGACGAGATGAAACAGTGCGCCTTCAGCCAGCGTATTGCGTGTGGCACTGAGCAGGCCAAAGCGTAACGACGTTTCTTCTACGCAGCTCAATGCGCCAATATCGATCCAGACTTGTTTTACCCGGTTAAATTGTCGGCTCCGGGCCTGTTCTTCGAGTATCTGAACAATATTGAGCGCCAGCGTCAGCTCATGCATTTAGCATCATCCGCAGAAAGTGAATAAGAAAGTACACATTCTCTGCAAGGCGCAGAGAATGTGCTGTTGTACTGAATTAATACAGATGACCGATATTCACGATGGAACTCAGGGTATCGCCAAAGAAAGTCAACCGGCTGAGGAGCACGGCGACCAGCATCAATAGCAGCGTGCTTTTTGGCATCGCCACCGCTTTGCGCGTCGTGATAAACGCGGCGATAAAGCACACCAGGCTTGCGAGGTACAGCGGTGAGGTCAGCCAGCTGTCGGCAGTCATTTTCATGATGGTGCCGCCGCTGGTCCAGACTAACGGAGCGGCAATCATCGCGATAATGAACATCAGAATACCCTGGCGCAGCGATGGCACCAGCGCCTTCAGGCGCAGCAGCGGAATGGCGGCGCTACCCATCACCCAGACGGTGAGGAAAAAGAACAGCATGGTCATACCGTTAGCGATGGCCATCATCGCCGGAGCGGCGTAGGTCATCCCCTGTATCGCCACTAATGCGATGCCCAGTAGCGAGGCGATCAGCGCGGGGACTTTATGTCCCTTCGCCAGGAACGTCACACCGATGGCAGCACCGTACAGCGTCGCACCGAGGATTTCGCGGCTCAGCCAGGCGTGTTGCAGGTTACGCAGCGCGTTGTACGCAAACAGGGGATGGGCGAGGTGCAGCACTGCCGCAATAGAGGCCACGCCCAGCACCAGCCCGGTGAGCAGCCAGTGAAGGCGATTTCCCTCAATGTCACCTTTGACGGTCCGCCAGGTCAGGATCAGGGCCATACCGACTGAGGTCTGGCTCAACACGGTAAAGATCACCAGCGGTAATTCGTACTTTTCCATTATTTGTCTCCCGGCTGTTTTGGCTCGTGCGCCAGAATGAAACGCGTGCCTGGATTGAGTTTCGGCATCTGCGGGTATCCCGGCGGATATTGCACGACGTTAGTCGGCAGATCGTTGCTTTCCAGATCGATGATGGTCAGCGCGCCAACCGGGCAGGCATCGACGCAGGCCGGGTTCATGCCGATGTCCTGACGTTCGTAGCACATGCTGCATTTTTCACTTTTCTTCAGCTCTTCGTTGAAGTGTGGCGCACCGTAGGGGCAGCTGCGAATGCAGTTTTTACAGCCGATGCACAGCTCCTGCTGATGCACCACAATGCCGTCTTCGCGGCGATGGTAGGCACCGACCGGGCAGGCTTCGACACAGGCCGGATTTTCGCAGTGGTTGCAGGCAAGCGAGTAAAACGCGCGCTCTTCATGTGGAAAGATCGCTTTATCCAGCGGATAGACGTAGCGCCAGAAACGCTCTGGCTCCAGATGGTTAAAGCTTTTGCACGCCATCGCGCAGCCACGGCAGCCGATGCATTTATCACTGTTAACTAAAAATGCGCGTCTCATGCGGCAGATTCTCCCTTACGGATCAAAACGATATCAGCAAACTGGCTGTGAATGGCCGCGCCGGGCGCCCCGGTTTTCATCAGGCCCATATCGGCAGGCGTATCCGCCACCACGTTCTGCACGTTATATTTGCGTTTCGGGAACCAGGATTCGTACATCACCAGGAAATCTTCCGGTACGTTGGTCGTAACTTTAACGCGCAGTTCTACGTCGCCGGTGTCATTAAAGACTTTGACCAGGTCGCCTTCGGCAATCGCTTTTTTCTTTGCGGAGGCCGGGTGCATATAGACGAACGGTTCCGGATAGAACACCTGCATCCAGTCGAGGTTAATAAACTGCGAGTGCAGCCCGAACTGGACGTGTGGTGTGAACAGGTGGAAAGGCAGGCTGCTTTGCGCTTCGGGTTTGTATTCCGGTAGCGCGGTATGACCATTTTTCTCGCACAGCTCGGATTTAAACTCGTATTTACCCGACGGAGTTTTGAATTTGCGATCGTACCAGGCCGCTGTGCTGGGCATAATGGCCTTTTTCGGGCCGTCCAGCAGATCGTCCCATGACGAAATGCCGAACATTTTCGCCATCCCATCGTTGAACTCCTGATCCAGCCAGCGTTTGTGATCGAATTCCTGTGGGAAAGTACAGGAACCCGGTTCCAGCGCATTGATGCTGCGCGAAAGCAGGGTAGCGATTTCCAGGTCGCATTTTGCTTCGTACATGGGTTTAATGGCCGGCTGGTTGATTGACAGCCAGTAATGCCAGTAAGACGCGTCGACGTTCCACTCTTCAAAGGCGGTCGTTACCGGCAACACGATATCTGCGTGCTGGACCGTTTCGTTGAAGAATTGTTCAGCACAGACCACCATTTCCAGTTTGGCAAAGGCCTCTTCCATTTTGCTGCGGTCAAAATCCTGCGAAAAAGGATTCTTACAGGCCACCCACAGCATGCGGATCGGCGGATCGTTGGCATCCAGAATGCTTTGCGCTGTCTGGTTGATGTTTAGCGAACGGTCGGAATACTGCGCCGTACCGCCTTCAGCACCGCCGCCAAACTCACTGGTTGCGCCTGTGGCACCGACAAAACCGACTGAACCCACCGGCGGCTTCTGCATCATGGCGTTATAGTTAAAGCCCCAGGTATGCAGATGACCGTAGCGGGCACCGCCACCTTCAACGCCAATATTGCCCGTCATGGCGACAAAGGCATCAATAGCGCGGACGTTAGCGCCGCCGTTAACGTGACGCTGCATACCGTAACCAATCCAGACGGTAGCCGGATTTACGGCGGTGAACTCTTCCGCCAGTGTACGAATGACATCGGCATCCAGACCGCAGATCTCTGACGCCCACTCAACGGTAATGTGATTAAGCAGGTACTGTTCGAATTCAGGATAGCCGTGGGAATAATTCGTCACGAAGTCTTTGTCGACCAGACCCTTATCAACCAGGTGTCGTGCCATCCCCAGCGCCAGCGCGCCGTCAGACCCCGGGCGGACGCGCAGATAAAGATCGGCCTTCGCGGCGGTCTGCGAGAGCAGCGGATCGATAACCACGATTTTCGCGCCTTTCTCGCGCGCCTGGTAGATGTACTTCATGGAGTGCATAGAACACCAGGCCGGGTTACCGCCCCATATGATGATGTACTTTGCTTTCACCATATCTTCCGGATCGTTACACCACATGTCGCCCATGTCGTAGTTCTGTGCGTCGATACCCGCAGGCCAGCACGGCGTTCCGGCAAATCGGGTGGTGTAGCCGAGAGAAGACATCATCCCTTCTACGGCATAGTTCAGCACGCCAAATTTGCCGGAGTATTTGGTCATGGCCAGGCCGAGCAGGGAACCGTCTTTCTTTTTAATTTCAAGTATCTTACGGGCGATGCGATTCATCGCTTCTTCCCACGAAATACGCCGCCAGTTACCGCTGCCGCGCACGTCCTGAATCATCGGATATTTAATGCGATCGGGGCTGTATACGCGACGCGGGTAGGTCAGCCCCTTCACGCATGGCATCCCGTGGGTGTAGGTAGACTCTTTTGCGCCTTCTACGTAAGTGATAACGCCGTCTTTGACCCAGGTTTTCAGGCTACAGGTGTCGTAACAGTTAAGCGGGCAGGCGTTACGGTAGATTTTGTAGGTGTCAGGATTAAAGGGGATAGGGGGTTGCGCTAAAGCACAACGTGAAGTTAATAATCCGCCGGGTAAGGCGGAAGCGGCACTTAACGTGGCGAGTCCTTTTAAAAAGGAACGTCGATTCAGACGCCCGGAATCATTATTCATAGTAATACTCTCGATTTTAATTCACCAAACCAATTAGTCAGCAGCATTGCAGCAGCCTTAATAGACGGTGTTGCTGCATTGTTTATTATTTTTTCGACAAACAGCGGTAGCCATAAGGCCATATGCTCCGAAACAAACCAGCAGAGCGCCTCGTGGTGGGCTGGGGTTGTGCTATTTTTTGCCAGCAGCAGGCAGACTTCTATTTCGTAAGAAATATGGTCGTCAGGTATTTGATTCTCATTTGCATTAATAACCCCGAGCGCCTGATAAAGTTCTTTAACCTGCTGTGTACTTTTTCCCATTAATACGGTTTCGGCATCCAGATAGACGGATGAGTACGGGGCAGCCTGCACAGACTGCGGGCCGATAAACAGGCGATTGAAGTCGTACTCTGTTTCTCGCCAGTCTTCCGCGGGAAGCGTAATCTGTTGTTCCTGTGAGAAAAATGGGCTCATGGCCGTTACACACTGACTTAACGCGGCAGCATCTTTAGCATAAAAGAAATCGCGTAATAATAGGCCAGTCAGTTCCCATGATGATGACATCGGCGTGCCACGGTAAAACAACGTGTCAGGAAACTCTGCATTCATATTGTTATTACAGGTCTTAAGTGTTGTCAGTAAGGGGGGCCGATAATACACAATGTGACAGCGGTTTTTTTTGACGAAAATAAATAACCATTAAGGGTGAGTGGTTTATTTTGTATGAAAGTGTGTCGTTAATAAGAGATATAAATATTTTATTTGAATATATTTAACAATATATATTCACCGTATTTATTTATTGTTTGCTCTTTAGTCGGCGCGGGTACGTTTTACCGGTGATTTTTACGGTACTGCAACGGCGTCTCGCCAATGCCCTTTTTGAACGAGGTAATAAACCAGGTTACGTCAGAAAATCCGACCTGGCTGGCGATATCGCTGATGCTTAACGTGCTGTGTAACAGAAGCTCACAGGCTTTGCGCAGGCGGATGGTATTCAGATAATCATGAATATTCTCTCCCGTTTCCAGATGAAAACGGCGGGAAACATAGCTGCGTGATTTTTGCAGATCCTGGGCCAGCTGCGTCAAACTGAACTTGCAAGGGTAGTTTTCCTCCAGCCAGAACATCACTTCGCTGGCGATCCCGCGATGGCTTTCCGGCATTTTCTCCCGATCCGCGGGCAGCATGCTGAACAACATAATCAACAGGCAGGCAATATTTTCTGTGGTGAGGACGGGGATCTGTGCATAGCGACTGAAAAGGGCATCAAGGTGCGGATGCATCTCGCTGAGATCGGCAACGAACGCAGTGCCGCCTCGCCGGGTAAGCGCCAGCAGCCAGCTTTGGTTCTGCGGAAAATCGCGCAGTGTTTTGGCGACCGCATGGTGATCGACATGAATGATCGTGCGGCGATAGCTATCCTGTGCTTTTGCATCCACCATCACTTTGTGAATCGTGAACGGCGGAAAGAAAAACATCCTGCCCGGACGCATGGTGTACTGACGATGATTGACGATCACCACTCCATAGCCTTCCTCCACGTACAGGACCTCCAGACACTGATGCCAGTGATGGTAGCGAACTGTATTAGCGAAAAGCCGACTAAACGAGGCGATAGTATCGTTTAGCGCAATCAGTTCCAGACGTTCTGCATTCAGGTTCTCAGCCATGGGCAACCAAATTAAATTTTCAGGTGGAGTATTCGATAAATAAACCACTATTTTAAATTTTCTCAATAGGGGGTTCAGTTAAATAACCCAGTTGTGACGCGGGTAACATTTCTGCACGTCAGCGATTCTCTATGCTTTAGCCACTTTCGGGGAGGACGGAATGATGGCTACGACACGACAAGAAAAATCAATACCATTGTCTTTACGCGACGACGTGATCGCCGCGTTGGTTTCCATGCTGGAGGCGCTGGATAAGCAATTTCCTGCCGACAGCGCGCAATTCCCGCTGGGCAATACCTGTGCGCATTACGATGTGAAGATCGCCAATATGGAGGGACTGTCACGCGCGTTATGGGGGCTTTTCCCGCTGCTGGCAGGCGGCGTCGAAACGGCGTTGAGCCAGAAATACATCGACGCGATCCGGCTGGGCACCGATCCGGAAAATGCAGGCTACTGGGGCGAAACCGGGCCTTACGACCAGCGGCTGGTAGAAATG
Source organism: Superficieibacter sp. HKU1 (assembly GCF_029319185.1). NCBI lineage: Bacteria > Pseudomonadati > Pseudomonadota > Gammaproteobacteria > Enterobacterales > Enterobacteriaceae > Superficieibacter > Superficieibacter sp. HKU1. The sequence goes on along the minus strand of NZ_CP119754.1, from coordinate 4,005,425 downwards.
GCGGCTTATGGGCTGGGGCTGGCTCTGCTACAGGATAAGCTCACCGACGCCTTTAGCGAGGGCGAACTGCGCAATCTGCACCGCTGGCTGGATCAAATCAGCGATGCTGAAATGCCGGACAGCAACTGGAACTACTTTGCCATTATGGTTCAGCTGGGCTTTAAGCGCGCCGGATTGCCGTGGGACCAACAGGCGATTGAGCGTCGCTTTAACCAGATGGAAGCCTACTATCTTGGCGATGGCTGGTATTCAGACGGTCCTGAACGACCGAAAGATTATTACATTTCAATGGCGTTTCATTTCTACGGCCTGATTTACGCCACCCTGAATGCGCAGGACGATCCTGAACGCGCCGCCGTATTGCGCGAACGCTCATGCCGATTTGCACAGGATTTTATCTATATGTCAGCCGCCGATGGCGCGTCCGTGCCCTTTGGCCGCAGCCTGACCTACCGATTTGCGATGGTCGCCTTCTGGAGCGCGGCGGCATTTGCCGGGCTGGAGGTGTTCACGCCGGGCGAAATCAAAGGCGTGATCCTGCGTCATTTGCGCTGGTGGCTGGAAAAACCGATTTTTGACCGCGACGGTATTCTGACGCTTGGCTTCGCTTACCCCAACCTGGCGATGTGCGAAGACTATAACTCGCCCGGCTCGCCGTACTGGGCGCTGAAGGTTTTCCTTATTCTTGCGTTGCCTGCGGAGCATCCGTTCTGGCAGGCGGAAGAAAAAGCGCTGCCGCAGCTGGCTGAGACCCGCGCTATTGCGCATGCCCAGCAAATCCTGATGCATAGTGAGGCATCGCAGCATGTGGTTATGCTGACGTCCGGACAGCTGGAGCTGAACAACTACGTCAATACCGAAGCGAAATACACCAAATTTGCCTACTCCAGCCGATTTGGTTTCACCATTGAGCGCGGACGCTACGGGATTAAACATGCGGCCTGCGACAATATGCTGCTGCTCAGTGAAAACGATGATTACTTCCGCGGCCGTCGTCATTGCGAGGCGGTGCAGGTGCATGAGGACGTTATCTTCTCGCGCTGGTCTGCGTGGAGCGATGTTCATATCGACAGCTGGCTTATCCCCTGCGGTGACTGGCACCTGCGCGTGCATCGTATCGACAGCGCCCGTCGGTTAACCAGCGTGGAAGGCGGTTTTGCGGTAATGAAATCGGCGCCCCAGCTCACGGATGACGGCTGTCTGATTCAGGCGGCGAACGGTGCCAGCGCCATCCGCTGCCTGGCGGCGCAAGGAAAACGCCAGGCGGATTGCATTATTACTCCCCCGAACAGCAGCGTGATGTTCGCTGAATGCGCCGCTATTCCGGTACTGCGCGGCGATATCCCGGTGGGTGAAAGCTGGCTGTTTAGCGCGGTGGCGGCCAGCGGCGACAGCCGTAAAACCTTTGCGCAGGTGCCGGGCCTGGCGATCGACAACCGGCAGATGATCGTCACCGATCCGGCGAGCGGGAAGCGGGTGGTCATACCGCTGTGAGGCGGTGGTGTCCTGCCCGGTAAAAAACTAACACACTGACTTTATTCTTTTCGTCGAGGAATGTATGGAAAATACGCCAACGAAAAACAGGGCTGAATATTACAAAATCAGCTCCTTTATCTTTCTCTATTTTTTTACGTGGTCTGCAAGTATCGGTCTGCTGGCGATCTGGCTGGGACAAAAGGCCAATTTAAGCGGCACTGAAATCGGTACGGTATTTGCCGTTAACGGTATCTTCTCGGTGATCCTCAAGCCCATTTACGGCTATATTCTCGATAAAATCGGCATGAGTAAATATTTGCTCTATTTTGTCGTCATTATATCGGCATTAATGGCCCCGTTCTTTATTTATGTTTACCAGCCGCTATTAATTTCAAATACGCTGGTGGGTATTATTGTGGGGGCGATTTACCTGAGTTTTGCCTGGTATGCTGGCGTTGCCGCCTGCGAATCCTACTCTGACCGCTTCAGCCGCCTGAATGGTATGGAATTCGGTCAGATTCGCATGTGGGGATCGCTCGGCTGGGCGGTGGCATCCTCGTTCTCCGGCCTGCTGTTTAACCTCTCTCCGGCGTATAACTTTATCCTCGGCAGCGTGGCGTCAATCGTTATGCTGATCGTTTTAATCAGCCTGAAGGTCAACGTAAATTCGGCGCAGGCGGGTGAGGTACTGGCGAAACAAAAAATCGTTCCGGCTGACGTCGGGCAACTGCTGAAAAGCCGCAAATTCTGGGCTTTCTGCCTGTATGTCGCAGGCGTCGCGTGGATGATGTTTATTGCTGAGCAGCAATTCTCGCGCTATTTCGTCACCTTTTTCGATGACGTTCATCAGGGCAACGCCATTTTCGGCTACCTCGGTACAGTCCAGTCCGGCATGGAGTTCATCATGTATATGGTGGTTCCGTTCTTCGTCAACGCGATCGGCGCGAAGCGTGGCCTGCTGCTGGTGGGGGCGCTGGTCGGCGCGCGTCTGATTATTTCCGGGCTGTGTGATTCTCACCTGCTGATTTCCATCCTCAAACCGCTTTACGGTCTGGAAATTTGCCTGCTGCTGGTCTCGGTATTTAAATATATCGCGGAGCATTTTGATAAACGCGTTAACGCGACCATGTATTTACTTGGCTATCAGGCCATGCTGTATGTCGGTAATGTCGTGGTCTCTTCTCCGGCTGGCATATTGTATGACCGCATTGGCTTCGAGCATACCTATATTATTATGGGAGCTACGGCGCTGTTCTTTACGTTTATTTCTGCTTTCACGCTTTCCGCCTGTCAGGCGCGCGGGCGAGCAAAATATGCTGTCGCTGAAAATAGCACTGTTAAATAAGGAACCGAAATATGTTAAATCACATCGTCGAGGAAAGATTACGTGAATGTCCGGATGCGCCATTACCTCCGCAGGCGCTGAAAGATCAATTAACCTCAGCACGTCATCACACCCTTGAATTGATTCGCCGTCATTTAACGGAGTTCGGTGAAAAATTCCCGGCGGAAGCCTGCGTTAATGGAAAATATCCGCTAACGGATAACGTGGAGTGGACCACAAGCTTCTGGACCGGGCAGCTCTGGCTGGCGTGGGAGATGAGTGGTGATGACGCTTTCCGCCAGCTGGCGGAAAAACACGTGCGCTCTTTTGGCGTGCGCATTGCCAGCCGTCACGATACCAACACTCATGACCTGGGCTTTTTATATACGCTCTCCTGTATGGCCGCATGGCGATTAACCGGCAACCGGGAGGCGCGCGGCTTTGCGTTGCAGGCGGCGGAGGCGTTGCTGGAGCGCTTTCATGCGAGGGCGCATATCATCCAGGCGTGGGGCGATCTTAAGGATCCTGAGCAGGCCGGACGGATGATCATCGACTGCAACATGAACCTGCCGCTGCTCTACTGGGCGACGGAGCAAACCGGTGATCCGCGCTATGCGCAGGCAGCGCAGGCACACGTGATGCAGGCGGCCAACTACCTGATCCGCCCGGATGCTTCTACTTTTCATACCTACTATATGGACGTGGTGACCGGCGAGCCGCGTTACGGTAATACGCAGCAGGGGTATGCCGACGACTCCTGCTGGTCACGCGGCCAGGCGTGGGGGATTTACGGCTTCCTGCTGAGTTATCTCTATACCGGCGATAACACCATGGTGGCGCTGTCGAAGCGGCTGGCGAACTATTTCCTCAACCGCCTGCCGGAAGACGGCGTGTGTCACTGGGATCTGGCGCTGGTCGGCACCGATGCGCTGCGCGACTCTTCCTCGGCGGCGATCGCGGTGTGCGGGCTGCTGGAGCTGGTGAAACAGCTACCGGTGACCGATCCGGATCGCGAAACGTACCAGCGGTGGGCGCTGAAAATTTTCTCGTCGCTGACGGAAAACTACCTCACCGGGCTGAACGAGCCGGGGAATGGTCTGCTGAAGCACTCGGTTTATCATCTTGCCAGCGATAAAGGCGTGGATGAGTGCTGTAGCTGGGGGGATTATTTTTACGTGGAGGCGCTGGTCAGGATCACGCAAAGCTGGAAGCTGTACTGGTGAGGTCACGCCCGGTGGCGCTTCGCTTACCGGGCCTACGGTATAGAGCATGGCAGCCATTGTAGGCCGGGCAAACGCAGTGCCGCCCGGCAAACGGGGCAGAGCGCCAGATTAAACCCCTTGCTCCAGAATACGGATATGGGTCTCCAGGACGCTGCCTTTCACCGCTTCACCGTGCGCTTTCATATGCGGCGTTTGCAGGTGTGCTTCAAGGTGCGCCACGCTTTCCCACTGCTCCAGCATGATGATGGAATCCGGGGCGGTGGTCTGGAAACTGACGCCTGCCGCGTGATCCACCAGCGGCGTATAGCCGTGGCAGCCCTCTTCCTGAAGAACGAGAGGAATAGTTTTGGCAAACTGGTCCAGCACTGCCTGACGATGATGCTGGCCTGGACGGGTACGAATTTCAGCAATGACTGTCAACATGATTTACTCAACTCCTTGTGCAATTAATCCCCACATTTAACCAAAAATCGCCGCCAGATGCTTGCGATATTCTGCGATATCGCGCGGCACATCAGGAAGTTTGATCACGTCGTTAGCAATAAAGGTTGGCAGCGGTTCAAGGGCCAGAAATTGATTGGCTTTGTGGAACGGCAGATAGACGCCGTCCACGCCGACGCCGTGGAAAAACTGCTCTTTATCGGTAAAGGCGTCCATCGGCGCGTTCCAGGTCAGGGAAAGCATGTATTTTTTACCGTGCAGAAGCCCGCCGGAGCCGTATTTTTTACTGGCGTCGGAACGGGTGCGTCCATCGCTGGCGTACAGCGAGCCGTGTCCTTCGGTAAACACATCATCGATGTACTTTTTCACGGTCCACGGTGCGCCCATCCACCAGCCCGGCATTTGCCAGATGATCGTGTCGGCCCACAGGAAGTTCTGCACTTCCTCTTTCACGTCGTAGTCGCTCTCCGCACGCACCACGCGGACCTGATGGCCGACGTCGCGCAGGTAGCTTTGCGCGACATCCGTCATCGTATCGTTAAGCTCGCCGTTGGAGTGAGCGAACTTTTTCGCTCCGTTAATAATCAGAATGTTGCTCATTATGTGTTCCTAATGAATTGCATTTGCCTGGTATAGTACGCCAGCACGTAACCCGGTGAAATTAGCAAAATGTGCAAAGACTTTTGCTTATAACGCAATAATAAGCTCACCAGCGAACCTGTACCTCAAACCCGCCGCCGGGCGCGTGGTTGAAAGAGACCGACATCTGATGCAGCGCCGCGATACGCTGAACAATCGACAGCCCCAGCCCGCTGCCCGGCGCATCCTGACCGGGCGGACGATAAAAACGTTCTCCAAGGCGCGCAAGCGTGGGGTTATCAACGCCGGGGCCATTATCGCGCACCATAAAGCACTGGCTATCCAGCGTAATGGTGACCCGGCTACCCGGCGGGCTATAGCGCACGGCATTATCAAGCAGGTTGCGGACCAGCAGGCTTAACAACAGCGGCTGCCCGGTATGCGTGACGTTTTCGGCGTTAAGCTGCAGACCGACTTCTACGCCTGCCTGATGCGCGCAATGATAAATATCCATCACCGCCGATTGCAGCAGATCCGCCAGCGGAACAGGCTGCACGTCGTCCAGTTTGTCCAGTGAATCCAGTCGTGAGAGGGTAAGCAGCTGATCGACCAGTCGGGTTGCGCGGTCGATCCCCGCATGCAGCTGGGCCAGCGCTTTTTCCCGCGCCTGCGGATCGTCCATTGAAAGCTGGGCCACCTCCGTCTGGACCTTCAGCGCGGTTAACGGACTGCGCAGTTCGTGTGCCGCATCCGACGTGAACTGGCGCTCGCGGGTCATCATTTCGTGCGTGCGATAAAACAGATGATTCAGCGCATCCACCAGCGGGCGAACTTCGCTGGGAACGCCTTTGGTGCTCAGGACGTCCGCCGTTTCCGGTACGCGACGGCGCAGGGTATAGGTTAATTTCCGCAGGGGAGCCAGTTCGCGGTTTAGGAGAACGATTAACAGCAATAACATCAGCGGCAGGGCAATCAGCCACGGGGTCAGCTGCGAGGTAATAATCTTCAGCGCCATCTCCTCGCGATATTCCCATTCCTGGCCTACCACAATGCGATAGCGGTTATCCGGCGTCGTCAGCCACAGGAAACGCCATTTGTCATCGTCGGTATTAAGATAGCCATCCTCAAAGCCATCCTGATGATAGTTAAATGGAATATCGCGGCCATTTTCCCCATCATGCAGTACCATTACGCCTTCAGGCGTATAGATAGTGAAGGCCATCACGTCATCATCATAATGACCGTTTTTGACTCTTCTGGAGGGGATTAGCGGCGGTTGCGGCGAGCGGATCTCGTTAAAATCCATCGCGCTGATGCGCCGGGCAAACTGTAACTGCTGGGTATCAAACAGGGTATTAAGCTGCTTAGTGGTTTGATGCCAGGCGACCAGACTGGCACAAAACCAGGCGGTTAGCGCCAGCAGTAAAAAAAGCAGGGTTAGCCTGAGACCGAGGCTCAGGCGTTGGGTAAACATCATGCGTCACCTAACGTATAGCCAATGCCGTGAACGGTACGAATAAACTCGCTGCCGAGCTTACGCCGCAGGTGATGGACATGCACCTCAACGGCATTGCTCGACACTTCATCATCCCAGGAGTACAGCTTCTCCTCAATCAGCTTGCGCGGCAGCACGCGTCCGACATTGCGCATTAACAGTTCAAGCAGCGCAAACTCTTTGGGCTTCAGGGATAACGGTTCCCCGGCCAGTGTCGCCACCAGACGGCCAGGATCGAGCGTCACCTGACCGTGGCTCAGTTCGCTGCGCGATTTACCGTGGGCGCGGCGGATCAGCGCTTCCAGGCGGGCAGCCACTTCAATTAAGGCGAAAGGCTTACACAGATAATCGTCCGCGCCAAGTCGCAGCCCCTCGACGCGTTGCGTAAGGGCATCGCGGGCAGTGAGGATCAGGACCGGTACGTCGTGCTGTTTCTCACGCCATTCACGCAGAATATCCAGCCCGTCCATACCGGGCAGCGTAAGATCGAGGATAACCGCATCGTAGGGCGCGCTATACAGCGCCGCTCGTCCCTCTTCACCCCGGGTAAACCAGTCGAGGTTAAATCCCATTTTTGCCAGCCCGGCTTTTAAGCCATCGCCGATCAGCTTGTCATCTTCTATCAACAAAATACGCATCTGACTCTCCGTGTTGACCCGTCTGTAACCCCAGTAGACCTTCTCCTGTCGGAGGTTGTACAGGAAATTATATTTCGTCTGCTTAAGAAGTTGTTAAGCATTACACTGTTTAATGAAGATGAAATAAACTGAAGGGAGAGGATCACATGAAAAAATTTGCTGCAATGGCTGCTGTCCTGGCACTCTGTACTGCTCCGGCGTTTGCTGCCGACCAGGGCGGATTTAACGGGCCGAATGCGACGCAGAACGCCGCGCAAAACGGTGGATTCAAGGGTCCGAACAGTAGCGCAATTACCGTCGAAAACGCTAAAAAGCTTAACGACGACGCACCGGTCACCCTGCGCGGTACCCTGGTGGAGCGCGTGGGCGACGAGCTGTACCTGTTTAAAGATGCTTCCGGAACGATTAACGTCGATATCGATGACAAGCGCTGGAACGGCGTCACTATTACCCCGCAGGATACCGTTGAAATTCAGGGGGAAGTGGACAAAGGCCGCAACTCCATTGAGATTGACGTGAAACACATTAACAAAGTCGCTAAATAATTCCCCTTCGGGCCGGTTCTCCGGCCCTTTTTCTTTGTGACTCAACGCGGCAGATAGGGTAGTATCTGCGGCAATATTGCCCATCAATAGCCGGGTGTAAGTTGAGGAATCACAATCAATGAGCGATATGGCAGAGCGCCTTGCGCTGCATGAATTCACAGAAAACGCCTACCTGAACTACTCCATGTACGTCATCATGGACCGGGCATTGCCGTTTATTGGCGATGGCTTAAAGCCGGTGCAGCGCCGCATCGTTTACGCGATGTCGGAACTGGGGCTTAACGCCAGCGCGAAATTTAAAAAATCCGCCCGTACCGTCGGTGACGTTCTCGGTAAGTACCATCCTCACGGCGACAGCGCCTGCTACGAGGCGATGGTGCTGATGGCGCAGCCGTTCTCTTACCGCTACCCGCTGGTCGACGGCCAGGGGAACTGGGGGGCGCCGGACGATCCGAAATCCTTCGCCGCGATGCGTTATACCGAATCGCGCCTGTCCAAATACGCTGAGCTGCTGCTAAGCGAGCTGGGGCAGGGCACCGCGGACTGGGTGCCGAACTTCGACGGCACCATGCAGGAGCCGAAAATGCTGCCTGCGCGCCTGCCGAATATTCTGCTGAACGGCACCACCGGCATTGCGGTGGGGATGGCGACGGATATCCCGCCGCACAACCTGCGTGAAGTGGCGAATGCGGCGATTAAATTAATTGAGCAACCGAAAACCACGCTGAACGAACTGCTGGATATCGTCCAGGGGCCGGACTACCCGACCGAAGCGGAAATCATCACCTCCCGCGCCGAAATTCGTAAAATTTACGAGAACGGGCGCGGTTCGGTGCGCATGCGCGCGGTATGGAAAAAAGAAGATGGCGCGTTGGTGATCACCGCTCTGCCGCATCAGACCTCCGGCGCGCGCGTGCTGGAGCAGATCGCCACCCAGATGCGCAACAAAAAGCTGCCGATGGTCGATGACCTGCGCGACGAATCAGATCACGAAAACCCGACGCGTCTGGTGATCGTCCCGCGCTCCAACCGGGTGGATATGGATCAGGTGATGAATCACCTGTTCGCCACGACCGATCTGGAAAAGAGCTACCGCATTAACCTGAACATGATCGGCCTCGACGGACGCCCGGCGGTGAAAAACCTGCTGGAAATCTTAAGCGAATGGCTGGTATTCCGCCGCGATACCGTACGCCGCCGCCTCAATCACCGTCTTGAGAAAGTACTTAAGCGCCTGCATATCCTCGAAGGTTTGCTGGTCGCGTTTCTCAATATTGATGAAGTAATTGAAATCATCCGCACGGAAGATGAACCGAAACCGGCGCTGATGTCACGTTTTGGCATCAGCGAAACCCAGGCCGAAGCGATCCTCGAACTGAAATTGCGCCATCTTGCCAAACTGGAAGAGGTGAAAATTCGCGGCGAGCAGAGCGAACTGGAGAAAGAGCGCGATCAGCTACAGGGCATTCTGGCATCCGAGCGCAAGATGAATACCCTGCTGAAGAAAGAACTTCAGGCCGATGCCGACGCGTTCGGCGACGATCGCCGCTCTCCGCTGCAAGAGCGTGAAGAGGCGAAGGCCATGAGCGAGCACGATATGCTGCCGTCTGAACCGGTGACTATCGTGCTGTCGCAGATGGGCTGGGTGCGTAGCGCCAAAGGCCACGATATCGACGCACAGGGTCTGAACTATAAAGCAGGCGATAGCTGGAAAGCCTCGGTAAAAGGCAAGAGCAATCAGCCGGTGGTGTTTATCGATACCACCGGTCGCAGCTACGCTATCGATCCCATCACGTTGCCGTCGGCGCGCGGTCAGGGCGAGCCATTAACCGGCAAACTGACGCTGCCGCCGGGCGCAACGGTTGAGCATATGCTGATGACCGGCGACGAGCAGAAGCTGCTGATGGCGTCGGACGCGGGATACGGCTTTGTCTGCACCTTCAACGATCTGGTTTCCCGTAACCGCGCGGGTAAGACCCTGATTACGCTGCCGGAGAATGCGCACGTTCTGCCGCCGCTGCTTATCGAAGATGAATCCGATATGCTGCTGGCGATCACGCACGCCGGACGAATGCTGATGTTCCCGGTCAGCGATCTGCCGCAGCTGTCGAAAGGTAAGGGCAACAAGATCATCAGCATTCCTGGCGCTGAAGCGGCTGCCGGTACCGACGGCCTGGCGCATCTGTTCATTTTACCGCCGCAGAGCACGCTGACTATTCATGTCGGCAAGCGCAAGATCAAGCTGCGTCCGGAAGAGTTGCAGAAAGTGGTCGGCGAGCGTGGCCGTCGCGGCTCGCTGATGCGCGGCCTGCAAAAAATCGACCGCGTGGACATCGATTCTCCGCGCCGGGCGAGCGCAGGCGATAGCGAAGAGTAAATCTGTATTTCCCCTTCTGGCAACGGAAGGGGATGCGGTTAAAAATTGCCGCAAAACCGTTGTTAATTCACCCGTTGCGATTAACAATACCCATTTGGGAACCTGCAATTCACCACATACTGTTTCGCATAACGGTAACGTATAATTCTAAGCGAAACGGGTGTCAGAGGTAGCTATGCTTTCAATTTTGCGTTTAATTGTTGTGGTCATCTACAGCATCCTGGTATGCGTATTCGGCTGTATTTACTGTCTGTTTAGTCCACGTAACCCAAAACACGTTGCTACTTTCGGCCATATGTTCGGCCGCCTTGCGCCGGTATTTGGCCTGAAGGTTGAGCTACGCCGCCCGGCAGATGCCGCCAGCTATGGCAACGCTATTTATATCGCCAACCATCAGAATAACTACGATATGGTGACAGCCTCCAGCATCGTGCAGCCGCCGACGGTTACCGTCGGCAAAAAAAGCCTCGTCTGGATCCCGTTCTTCGGCCTGCTGTACTGGCTGACCGGCAATCTGCTGATTGACCGTAATAACCGTTCCCGCGCGCACAGCACCATTGCCGCCGTCGTCGATCAATTTAAAAAGCGCCGCATTTCCATCTGGATGTTTCCAGAGGGAACGCGCAGTCGCGGGCGGGGCTTATTACCGTTTAAGACCGGCGCTTTTCATGCGGCTATTGCGGCAGGCGTGCCTGTTATTCCGGTTTGCGTGTCCAACACGTCGAATAAAATCAAGCTCAACCGGCTAAATAATGGCCTGGTGATTGTTGAAATGCTGCCGCCGGTTGATACCAGCGCGTGGGGTAAAGATCAGGTTCGCGATCTCGCCGCCCACTGCCGTGAAATCATGGCGGCTAAAATTGCAGAACTTGATAAAGAAGTTGCCGAACGGGAAGCGGCGGAAAAGCGTTAATCTGGTTTTTGCCCGGCGGGAAACGGAACCCTTTTACTTATTTTTATCTTTATGGAGCACATATGTCACTCAGTCGGCGTCAGTTTGTTCAGGCATCAGGGTTGGCGCTTTGCGCTGGTGCGGTGCCGCTGAGGGCAAACGCTGCCGGGCAGCAGCAGGCGTTACCGGTCCCTCCGTTGCTGGAATCCCGTCGCGGACAGCCGATCTTTCTGACGCTGCAACGCTCGCACTGGTCGTTTACGCCAGGCACGCGGGCGCCGGTCTGGGGCATTAACGGACGCTATCTGGGACCGACCATTCGCGTCTGGCGCGGTGATGACGTTAAGCTTATCTACAGCAACCGGATGACCGAGAATGTGGCGATGACCATCAGCGGATTGCAGGTTCCGGGGCCACTGATCGGCGGCGCGGCACGGATGATGTCGCCGAATGCCGACTGGGCACCGGTATTACCCATCCGTCAGAGCGCCGCGACGCTGTGGTATCACGCCAACACCCCGAACCGCATGGCCGAGCAGGTGTATCAGGGCTTGGCCGGAATGTGGCTGGTGGAAGACGAAATCAGTAAGTCGCTGCCGATCCCGAGCCACTATGGCGTAGATGATTTCCCGGTCATTATTCAGGATAAACGGCTGGATAACTTCGGCACGCCGGAGTACAGCGAGCCGGGCAGCGGCGGATTTGTGGGCGATACGCTGCTGGTCAACGGTGCGCAGAGTCCTTACGTGGAAGTGTCCCGCGGCTGGGTGCGCCTGCGCCTGCTGAATGCGTCCAACGCTCGCCGCTATCAGCTGCAAATGAGTGACGGTCGCGCCATCCACGTGATCTCCGGCGATCAGGGTTTTCTGCCTGCGCCCGTTTCGCTCAAACAGCTTTCGCTGGCACCGGGCGAACGACGTGAGATCCTCGTGGATATGACTAACGGCGATGAAGTCTCGATCACCTGCGGCGAAGCGGCGAGCATTATGGACCGTATTCGCGGCTTCTTTGAACCGTCGAGCATCCTGATTTCGACGCTGGTGCTGACGTTACGCCCGACGGGCCTGCTGCCGCTGGTGACTGACAGCCTGCCGCAGCGCCTGTTGTCGGCGGAGTTGATCAGCGGCGCGCCGGTGCGCAGCCGCGATATTACCCTCGGCGACGATCCGGGTATTAATGGTCAGCTCTGGGACCCGCAGCGGATCGACATCACTGCTCAGCAGGGAACCTGGGAGCGCTGGACGGTGCGTGCCGATGAGCCGCAGCCTTTCCACATCGAAGGCGTTATGTTCCAGATCCGCAACGTGAACGGCGCAATGCCGTTCCCGGAAGATCGCGGCTGGAAAGATACCGTCTGGATCGACGGTCAGGTGGAACTGCTGGTCTATTTCGGTCAGCCATCATGGGCGCATTTCCCGTTCCAGTACGCCAGCCAGACACTGGAAATGGCGGACCGGGGATCGATAGGGCAGTTACTGGTGAATCCGGCACCGTAACGTTTTTTTTAAGAGCCTGTCTGTAGCAGGCTCTGGTTCAACAAGGCATCTACGCACTATTATTGCAAAAATCTCCCTTCATTTGTCGGTGGTATTCGGCATATAATCCACGCCCTTTGATTATTTTTTCCCCGGAAGCATTATGAGCGCAATATCCCTGATCCAGCCGGATCGTGACCTCTTCTCCTGGCCGCCGTACTGGGCGGCCTGCTTTGGCCCCGCGCCGTTTTTGCCGATGTCGCGCGAAGAGATGGATCAACTTGGCTGGGATAGCTGCGACATTATTCTCGTTACCGGCGACGCGTATGTCGATCACCCGAGCTTTGGCATGGCGATCTGCGGGCGGATGCTGGAGGCGCAGGGTTTCCGGGTGGGGATCATCGCCCAGCCGGACTGGAACAGCAAAGACGACTTTATGCGCCTCGGCAAGCCGAATATTTTCTTCGGCGTGACGGCGGGCAATATGGACTCGATGATCAACCGCTATACCGCGGATCGCAAGCTGCGCCACGACGATGCCTATACGCCAGATAACGTGGCGGGCAAGCGCCCTGATCGCGCAACGCTCGCCTACACCCAGCGCTGTAAAGAGGCATGGAAAGATGTGCCGGTTATTCTCGGCGGCATTGAGGCGAGCCTCAGGCGCACCGCGCACTATGACTACTGGTCTGATACCGTGCGCCGCTCGGTGCTGGTGGATGCCAAAGCCGACATGCTGATCTTCGGCAACGGCGAGCGTCCGCTGGTGGAAGTGGCGCATCGTCTGGCGATGGGCGAGCCGATTAGCCAGATCCGCGATGTACGCAATACCGCGATTATCGTTAAAGAAGCGCTGCCGGGCTGGAGCGGCGTGGATTCCACTCGTCTCGACACGCCGGGGAAGATTGACCCGATCCCGCATCCGTATGGTGACGATCTGCCGTGCGCGGAAAACAAACCGGTTGCGCCGAAAAAGCAGGAAGCGAAAACCGTCACCGTGCAGCCGCCGCGTCCGAAGCCGTGGGAGAAAACCTACGTCCTGCTGCCTTCCTTCGAGAAAGTGAAGGGCGACAAAGTGCTGTATGCCCACGCCTCGCGCATTCTTCACCATGAGACCAACCCAGGCTGCGCGCGGGCGCTGATGCAGAAACACAGCGACCGTTACATCTGGATCAACCCGCCCGCCATTCCGCTCTCAACGGAAGAGATGGACAGCGTATTTGCCCTGCCGTACCAGCGCGTGCCGCATCCGGCATACGGCACCAGCCGCATTCCGGCGTATGAGATGATCCGCTTCTCAATTAACATTATGCGCGGCTGTTTTGGCGGCTGCTCGTTCTGCTCGATCACCGAGCATGAAGGGCGCATTATCCAGAGCCGTTCGGAAGATTCGATCATCAATGAGATCGAGGCGATCCGCGATTCTGTACCCGGGTTTACCGGGGTGATTTCCGATCTCGGCGGGCCGACGGCCAATATGTATATGCTGCGCTGTACCTCGCCGCGCGCGGAACAGACCTGCCGTCGACTGTCATGCGTGTATCCGGAAATCTGTCCGCATATGGATACCAATCACCAGCCGACGATCGATCTTTACCGTCGCGCCCGCGACCTGAAAGGCGTGAAGAAAATCCTGATCGCCTCCGGTGTGCGTTACGATCTGGCCGTGGCGGATCCACGCTATATCAAAGAGCTGGCGACGCATCACGTGGGTGGCTACCTGAAGATCGCGCCGGAGCATACGGAAGCGGGTCCATTATCGAAGATGATGAAGCCGGGAATGGGCAGCTACGATCGCTTTAAGGAACTGTTTGATACCTATTCGAAGCAGGCGGGTAAAGAGCAGTATCTGATCCCCTATTTCATCTCCGCGCATCCGGGAACGGAGGATGAGGATATGGTCAATCTGGCGCTGTGGCTGAAGCGCCACCGCTTCCGTCTGGATCAGGTGCAGAACTTCTATCCGTCGCCGCTGGCGAACTCAACGACCATGTATTACACCGGCAAAAACCCGCTGGGTAAGATTGACTATAAGAGTGAAGATGTGGTGGTGCCGAAAGGCGATAAACAGCGGCGGTTGCATAAGGCGCTGCTGCGTTATCACGATCCGGCTAACTGGCCGCTGATCCGTCAGGCGCTGGAAGCGATGGGTAAAAAGCATCTGATCGGTGGACGCCGCGAATGTCTGGTGCCTGCGCCGACCCTTGAGGAGATGCGCGAAGCACGGCGGCAGAACCGCAATAGCCGTCCGGCGCTGACTAAGCATACGCCGGTGGCGCATCAGCGACAGGGGCTGGCGGCAAATAAGAAACGCGTGAAATCGGCGGGACGTTAAAGGGGTGTCCCGGCAGCGTTTCTGCCGGGACAATGTGATCATGTTGGCGGATTGCGTCTCACTCTCCCCAAATTCTCTGGCGGGTAATGGCCTGCATTTGCTTAAGCAGGCTGCCGCTTTCAGGATCAATGAAATCCTCAATCTCCCACCGGTTATCAACGCGACGCAGCATTAACTGTTGCTCTTTATGTTCCACCGATGCGGCGTCTTTAAGAGAAAAAAGAACCTCTATTCTGGCAAAATTGTCATATTGTTCAACAATGTGGATCGCTTCCACATCATTAAGCTGCGATTCAACACAATGACAAATGGGATTATTGTAGAGATAAAACCTATCAACGCTCATCTCTTCCGTTAATCGATCGGGCCGGACAAAAGCCTGTTGATTATCGCTATTGACCGCCAGACGATATTCTCTTGCAAAGGGTCTGGTCCACGACCAGGGCCAGGGGCGCGTGGCTGTTCTGGCAAGGATCCCTTTCTGGGCAGCCCACTCTTCGCGGCTATAAAAGGACGCCTGATAATACTCTTCTACCGCCTGCCGATACTGCTGCGATACGGCCCAAGTCCACGGCCAGGAATAATCATTCAGATGATTGAAAAGCGCATAAACAAAATCCTCCGGCTGCGCTTTTTGGAGCGATGCCAGTTTTGCGAGCATGCTCTGATTCGCCCTGTTGATATTCTGATAAACACCGCCATATTTGCCGCGAATATCATCAATTAACCAGCGGTCATTTTCCGCGACTAGCATGAGCGTCTGCGTCACACGCTCATCACTGTCCGCAAAAGGGCGAAAACGTACGACGGCATTCACATGCGTTTCATCGACGGGCTTTATCGCCACGCTTTCCAGTACCAGATTCTCATAATCCTGGCATTCACATAAGGGATCGCTATCCGGCCAGTTTGCATCGCCTCGTAAAGTTAGCTGGTGGTTAAGCGCCACGGCATTTTGCATACGCGTGGAAATAATCGCTTTTTCACCGATATTGCCAAAGTAAGGAGGGGGCGATGCAGAATCCTGACCGTAAGCCTGATAAAGCTGCCTGACGGTTTGCTCCGGCGAGAGAGGCGGCGTTTGCGCCAGTACACAGGCGCTGAAAATGAGGCACAGCAAGAGAAGGAGAGGTCTCATTGTGTTTTCTTCCCGGCCTTGAGTTTCACGGCTTCCGCTTGCCATTGCTGGCTGTTACGGTCGCGAACCAGCGTTAATCCCAGCAGTCGTTGGGCATCGACGCGTGCTTTATTAAGTGATAGCTGCATCAGAACATGAACGCGCCCGCCGTTGAGCGGCGTGGAATCGAGCATTTCACCGGCGATAAAGTCTTTATCCTGACAGCGGCAAAGCAGATTAGTGTTGAGCCACGGACTTACGCCGCCAGGCGTGAGCTCCTGATTAAGCAGTAAATCTCTGCGTAGCCGCCAGTTTTTCACGCGCCATTCCTTGTCGTTAAGATCCTGTGCGCTAGCGTAACCATGGGACCGGGCGGAGGGGAATGAATGATTTCTGAAAAGCGCACGACTCATTGACTTAACAACTGAAACGGTAGTCAATAAAGAGGGATTAATGACGCGAGAAAAAGGATGCAAAAACGATTTTGTCTGGGCCTTGTGTTAGTCGCCCTGCTGCAAAGCGGGTGCGTAACGCACTATCAATCTCAGCCGAGGGTGGAAGGTCAACTGCTGGATAGTCGCGGACAGCCGCTGGCGGGGGCGAGCGTGACGTATTCGAGCAATGCCGGAGAGACAAGCGCCGTGTCTGACAACAACGGACGTTTTTCATTTCCTGCGAAGCATAAATGGGTTTTTTTCCTGCCATTAGGGCCGATGGACTGGGTACATCGTGCGGGGCTGCACTTTCAGACGGCAACGCAGCAGTATGACTATCTTGCCGCAGGCCGATTAGGCAATGCGCATGAGCTGGACGGGGTGGAAATTGGCGTTATCTGCCAGTTGCCGGCGGCGAGTGAAACGCCGCCGGAAGTGTGTCATCGGGTTGATATCAATAAGGTGACGGGCAATCAGCCGCCGAACTGATCCGGATCCGGTCCCAGACGTTTACCCTGATCCAGTTTAGCGATTTCGCCCAGCTCGTCTTTGTCGAGACGGAAGTCCCAGACGTTGAAGTTCTCCACGATACGTGATGGCGTGACCGATTTCGGGATCACCACCAGGCCGTTATCAAGGTGCCAGCGGATCACGATCTGCGCCGGGGTCTTGCCGTATTTATCGGCAAGCTGACGGATCACTTTCTGATCGAATACGCCGTCGCCGCCCTGGGCCAGCGGGCTCCAGGACTCGGTCTGGATTTTGTGCGTGGCGTTCCACGCATGAAGCTGGCGCTGCTGGAGCAGCGGATGCAGTTCGATCTGGTTGATCACCGGCGTAACGCCCGTTTCATCAATCAGCCGTTGCAGATGGTTGATCTGAAAGTTGCAGACGCCGATGCTTTTTACCAGCCCCTGTTTTTGCAGATCGATCATCCCTTCCCACGCCTGGACATAGCGATCGATAGCCGGAACCGGCCAGTGCATCAGGTACAGATCCACATGATCGAGCTGTAGCTTGTCGAGACTTTCCTGCAAGGCTTCGGCAGGACGCTTCTGATCGTCATTCCACAGTTTCGTGGTAACGAAAATTTCATCACGTGGAACGCCCGCGCTCTGTAACGCTTTCCCTACACCGTCTTCATTTTTGTACGCGGCAGCGGTATCAATTGAGCGATAGCCCACTTCCAGCGCTTTATGAATGGCCTGGACTACCTCGTCATTGCCTGCTTTCCACACGCCGAGACCCAGTTGTGGCATTACGTTGCCGTCCTGAAGTTTGATTACGCCTGGATGTGTCATGCATTCCTCCTTATTGGAAACTCGCCGGAGCGATCCCGGCGAAGTTGTGTGCATTAAGTCTGGACGAAAAAGTCAAAAACGAAAGTCGGAAGACAAAATGCTTAGCGCGCCGCTTCGTAAATACGACGGCTCACGTCGAGAGTAATATCGCCGTGTTCGCCCAGCGCGGTCATGCCGTGCTCTTCCAGTTTTGCCAGCAGTGCGGGGATGCTGCTGCCGTCCAGACCGTAGCCGGAAAGGCGGGTCGGCACGCCGAGCTGCTCGAAGAAGTTGCGGGTGGCGGCGATAGCGGCATCAATGCGCTCGTCTTCGCTGCCGTCGGTGATGTTCCAGACGCGCTCGGCATATTGCAGCAGCTTGCCGCGTTTGGCGTCGCGTTTTTCATTCCACAGCGCAGGCAGAACGACCGCCAGGGTTTGCGCGTGATCGAGGCCGTGCATCGCGGTTAGCTCATGGCCGAGCATATGGGTGGCCCAGTCCTGCGGCACGCCTGCGCCAATCAGACCGTTCAGCGCCTGGGTCGCCGCCCACATCACGTTAGCGCGCACGTCGTAGTTTTCCGGCTCCTGAAGCGCTTTCGGGCCATCTTCCACCAGCGTCAGCAGAATGCCTTCGGCAAAGCGGTCCTGAATTTTCGCGTTCACCGGATAGGTGATGTACTGCTCAACGGTATGCACAAAGGCATCAACGACGCCGTTGGCGACCTGACGCGGCGGCAGGGTATAGGTGTAAACCGGATCGAGTACCGCGAAGACCGGCTGAACGAACGGCGAATGGAATGCCTGTTTGTCGCCGGTAGTTTTACGGGAAATG
Organism: Superficieibacter sp. HKU1; assembly: GCF_029319185.1. Lineage (NCBI taxonomy): Bacteria > Pseudomonadati > Pseudomonadota > Gammaproteobacteria > Enterobacterales > Enterobacteriaceae > Superficieibacter > Superficieibacter sp. HKU1. The sequence continues at coordinate 3,986,960 of NZ_CP119754.1, read as the reverse complement.
ACCGCGCCTTTATTGGACTCGGAACCGGTAGCCGGCAGGGTCAGTACGGAGCCCATTGGAATCGCGCTGCGAATATCGCTGCCGCTGGTTTGCAGAATGTGCCACGGATCGACACCGTCCGCGTAGTGTGCGGCAGCGGCGATGAATTTCGTGCCGTCAAGCACGGAACCGCCGCCGACCGCCAGCAAAAAGGTAATGTTCTCGTCGCGGGCGATTTTCACCGCGTTCATCAGCGTTTCGTAAGACGGGTTAGGCTCAATACCACCGAATTCACGCACGTCCAGCCCGGCCAGCGCGCTGTGAACCTGGTCGAGTACGCCGGTTTTTTTAACGCTGCCGCCGCCGTAGGTGATGAGGACGCGGGCATCAGATGGGATTTGATCGCGCAGGTCGGCAATCGCGCCGTTACCAAACAGAATGCGGGTGGGGGTATGCAGAGTAAAATTATTCATTGCTCGTTCCCTTAAGTAGGTAAAAAAACTAAGGCTTTCATTGTGGTCTTGTGATAGCGAGCTCTCAATGCATATTCCTGCCGTTCTCTTGCCCATTTCTCCATAGTGCTGGAGAAAGGCGTTAAATACGGGCAGACTAAACGGGTGAAATTGCGCCCCGGAGGTGACCGATTATGAACCGTCAGGAAATCTGTCAGCAGCTTACCGAAAAAATTAACCTGCTCAGAGATAACGAAAAATCGCTCAGCGCGCTGCTGCCGGACGTACGTCTGCTCTACGGTACGCAGCCCGGCACCCGCACGCCGGTGATGTACCAGCCGGGGATCGTATTTCTCTTTTCCGGCCATAAAATTGGCTATATCAATGAACGCGTATTTCGTTATGACGCCAATGAATATCTGCTGCTCACCGTCCCGCTGCCATTTGAATGCGAGACGTACGCTACGCCGGACATCCCGCTGGCCGGGATCCGCCTGAACGTTGATATATTACAGTTGCAGGAACTGCTGATGGACATTGGCGAGGACGAACGCTTCCAGCCGGGCGAGTCGGCCAGCGGGATCAACTCATCGGTGTTGACGGATGAGATCCTGTGCGCCGCCGAGCGGCTGCTGGACGTGATGGAGCGTCCGCTGGATGCGCGTATTCTTGGCAGGCAGATAATCCGCGAAATTCTCTATCACGTGTTAACCGGCCCGCGCGGCGGGGCGCTGCTGGCGCTGGTCAGCCGTCAGACCCATTTCAGCCTGATTAGCCGGGTCTTAAAACGCATTGAAAGCCATTACACCGAGAGTCTGAGCGTCGATCAGCTGGCCGCCGAAGCGAATATGAGCGTCTCGGCGTTTCACCATAACTTCAAGTCGGTAACCAGCACCTCGCCGTTGCAATATCTGAAGTCGTACCGGCTGCATAAAGCGCGGATGCTGATGATCCATGACGGCATGAAGGCCAGTGCGGCGGCGATGCGGGTGGGCTATGAAAGCGCCTCGCAGTTCAGCCGCGAATTTAAACGCTATTTTGGCATGACGCCGGGAGAAGATGCGGCGCGGATCCGAATGATTCAGGGGATGTAGCCGGGCAGGTTCAGCCGCCCGGCGCGGGAGCGTCAGGCGTTACAGTATTTCTTTTTCACAACGAGGATAATGGTCCCCAGCAAGCCGGCGACCAGCAGGAAAATCGGCAGGATCATCAGAAAGGTCATCACCTGGTCCTCATGACGCTTCACAAACGGGATCATGCTTAGCGCATAGCCAAAACCGGTGACAACCAGCACCCATAGCAGGCCGCTCAACCAGTTAAAGAACTGAAAGCGACGGTTTGACAGACCGGAGATACCCGCCATCGTGGGCAGTAATGTTCTTATAAATGCCAGAAAGCGTCCGGCCAGCAGGGCCAGCAGGCCGTGGCGGTCGAACATGCAGGTGGCCCGCTGGTGATATTTATCAGGAAGCTGAGCCAGCCAGCCTTTTACCACGCGAGTGTTTCCCAGCCAGCGGCCCTGCGCGTAGCTTAGCCAGCAGCCAAGGCTTGCCGCCGTGGTCAGGATGGCAATGGTGGGAACAAAGCCCATTACGTCTCTGGCGATCAGCGCCCCGGCCAGCAGCAGCAGGCTGTCACCGGGTAAGAAAGAGGCGGGCAGCAGACCGTTTTCCAGAAACAAGGTGGCAAACATGACCAGATAGACGACACCAATAATGTGCGGATTCGCCAGGGCAGCAAAATCATGCTGCCAGAGCGCGGCGACGATATTATGAATAACAGCCATGAACTTTCCCGTAAAACAGCATCTATTCGACGATTCTATCCCTTATTGGTCCGGACGTTGTTGATCCCGGACGCAGCCTTGCAGACTTTTCCACTGTTGAGTTGCGAAAAGATGTGCATCCCGGCGCTATTATTACACGATCCGCATGAACCCCGCTGCTAAATCCGCAAGAAGATCGTCAACATTTTCCAGACCAATATGGACGCGGATAAGCGTGCCGTCAAAATCCACTTCGCCGTCGGGTCGAATAGCAGCGATATGCTCAGGTTGACTGGCGAGGATCAGCGATTCATAGCCACCCCAGGAATAGGCCATGCTGAATAACGTAAAGTTGTCGAGATACTCCGCCAGCTCCCGATCGTTCAGCCTTTTTCTAAGAACAAACGAGAACAGTCCGCTGCTGCCGGTGAAATCGCGCTTCCAGAACTCATGGCCTTTGCTGCCAGGCAGGGCGGGGTGATTGACCTGCGCCACCTGCGGGTGAATGGCAAGCCACTCGGCAATTTTCAGACTGCTTTCATGGTGCTGGCGCAGGCGCACGCCGAGGGTACGCAGGCCGCGGCTGGTCATATAGGCGGTGTCCGCATCGACCATTTGCCCCATCAGATAGGCGTTTTCGCGCAGTTGATCCCAACAGCGGGCATTGGCAACGGCAGTTCCTACCATGGCATCAGAATGGCCAATTAAATATTTGGTGCCCGCCTGGATGGAGATATCAATACCGAAATCGAGCGCCTTAAACAGAATGCCCGCCGCCCAGGTGTTGTCGATCATAATGACGGCATTCGGTGCCACGCGTCTGACCGCTTCGACGATAGCCGGAACGTCATGGACTTCCATGGTGATGGAGCCGGGGGATTCCAGAAACACGACTTTGGTATTGGGCTGCACGCTATCGGCAATCTGTGCGCCAATCAGCGGATCAAACCAGCTCGTCGTGACGCCCAGCTTGCCGAGGATTTTAGTGGCAAAATCCTGGGTCGGTTCATAGGCGGTATTGGTGATAAGAATATGGTCGCCCTGTTCAACAAAGGCGAGAATGGTATTAGCAACCGCCGCCGCGCCGCACGGAAACAGCGCGCACCCCGCGCCGCCTTCCAGTTCACACATCGCTTCCTGCAGCGAAAAATGGGTGAGCGTCCCGCGACGGCCATAGAAAAGTTCGCCTTTCGCCCGGTTGCGGGTGGCGTGTTTTTTCGCTTCCACAGTCTCAAATACCAGCGATGAGGCGCGCTGGATCACGCTGTTTACCGAACCCTGCGTATATTTTTTGCTGCGCCCCGCATTCACCAGGGCGGTATCAATATGCTTCTCTGCCATGTCGCTCAGCCTGTTTTTATCCATCTGGACGTCTAAATTAACACGATTACCGTATTATGCATCCGCCTGGCGGCATATTCAGAATAAAAATTTCCCTTAATTCAACAGACCACTTTTTTACTGCGTAAGCGCAAGGAAAATGAGCGGAATTTACGGCAATATGTAAATACTAATGAGAACTACTATCAATTCGACGTTGTTTTGATATTATTATGCTCAGATTTTGTGACTTGTGTCCTGGAGATTGAGAGTGGGTAATAATTTGATGCAGACGGATCTCTCCGTTCTGGGTATGTATCAACATGCCGACATCGTGGTTAAAATTGTGATGATTGGCCTGATCCTGGCATCGGTCGTCACCTGGGCTATTTTCTTCAGCAAAAGCGCGGAAATGCTGGCGCACAAGCGTCGTATCAAGCGTGAGCAGCAGCAGCTCGCTGAAGCCCGCTCTCTGGATCAGGCCAGCGAAATCGCCGCCTCCTTCCATAGCAGAAGTCTGAGCACTCGTCTGCTTTATGAAGCACAGAACGAGCTGGAACTTTCCGCAGGTTCATCCGATAACGAAGGCATTAAAGAGCGTACCGGATTCCGTCTGGAACGCCGCGTAGCGGCGTTTGGCCGTCATATGGGGCGCGGTAATGGCTATCTGGCTACTATCGGTGCGATCTCTCCGTTCGTCGGCCTGTTTGGTACGGTGTGGGGGATTATGAACAGCTTTATCGGCATCGCCCAGACCCAGACCACTAACCTGGCGGTAGTGGCACCGGGTATCGCGGAAGCGCTGCTGGCGACGGCAATCGGCCTGGTCGCGGCAATCCCGGCGGTGGTGATCTACAACATCTTCGCCCGCATGATCGGCAGCTATAAAGCGACGCTCGGCGATGTTGCCGCGCAGATCCTGCTGCTGCAGAGCCGCGACCTCGATCTGGATGCCAGCAACGCTGCGCAGCCGGTTCGTTCTACCCAGAAACTCCGTTTAGGTTAATGCAGCATGGCTTTGCATCTTAATGAAAATCTGGATGATAACGGCGAAATGCATGATATCAACGTCACGCCGTTTATCGACGTGATGTTGGTTCTGCTGATCATCTTCATGGTAGCGGCTCCGCTGGCTACCGTTGATGTGAAGGTGAATTTACCGGCATCGTCCAGTCAGCCGCAGCCACGTCCGGAAAAACCGATTTATCTGTCGGTAAAAGCGGATAACAGCATGTTTATCGGTAACGATCCGGTGACTGATGAGACGATGGTGAATGCGCTGAATACTCTCACCGAAGGGAAAAAAGACACCACCATTTTCTTCCGCGCGGATAAAACCGTGGATTATGAAACAATGATGAAGGTGATGGATACCCTGCATCAGGCGGGTTACCTGAAGATTGGTCTGGTAGGCGAAGAGGTGACGAAGGCAAAGTAAGTGCCTTTGTGCGGGTTCGGCAACCCTTGTCCGGCACCTGCTTCGTGATGTCCCCGGTGGCGCTGCGCTTACCGGGGCTACAATTTGGCTGTTTTAAAACGGGTTACGCGTGGCGTAGGCCCGGTAAGCGCAGCGCCACCGGGCAGGTCATCGCAGGGCCGTTACCCCAAATGTTCCCCACCGCAAACGCCGTGAACCTCAGCGGTCACATAACTTGACTCATGACTCGCCAGATAAACGTAAATCGGTGCCAGCTCCGCAGGCTGCCCGGCGCGCTTCATCGGCGTCTGCTGACCAAACTCGGGCAGTTTCTCCTGCGGCTGACCGCCGGAAATTTGCAGCGCGGTCCAGATTGGCCCTGGCGCCACCACATTCACCCGAATCCCTTTCTCCGCCACCTGCTTCGCCAGTCCACGGCTGTAATTGAGAATCGCGGCTTTAGTCGACGCATAATCCAGCAGATGCGGGCTGGGCTGATAAGCCTGAATTGACGAGGTGGTAATAATGCTCGCGCCCGCAGAAAGAAGCGGCAGGGCTTCCTGGGTGATCCAGAACAATGCAAAAACGTTCACCGCATAGGTTTTCTGGAACTGCTCGCTGGTCAGATCGGCAATCTCTTCAATAGCAACCTGCTTCCCCGCGACCAGCGCCAGCACATCCAGTCCACCCAGCGCTTCACGCGCTTTATGCACCAGCGAGCGGGCGAAGGTTTCATCACTCAGATCGCCCGGAATGAGCACCGCTTTGCGTCCCTCAGCTTCAATCAGCGCCTTAACATCCTGCGCATCTTCTTCTTCCGCAGGCAGATAGTTAATCGCCACGTCAGCGCCTTCACGCGCGTAAGCAATGGCGGCGGCGCGTCCGATGCCTGAATCGCCCCCGGTCACCAGTGCCTTACGATCTTTAAGACGCCCGCTGCCAACATAGCTTTTTTCGCCACAATCCGGTACAGGCGTCATTTTGGCCTGCACACCCGGTGAGGGCTGCTTCTGCTTCGGATATTCACCCGTATGATACTGGGTCGTGGGATCTTGTGGGGTAGTTTGATTCTTCGACATAAATACGCTCTCCATGATCGGTTACGGATGCGTTAAGCGTAGTCGTCCCCGATGACTTAAGAGAAATAATCAGGCTTTTCTGTACCCGTCAGACGGGATCGCCTGGTGAGTCTGCCGCAGGGGCAGGGGAAGATGGCGCTTCAGCCTCAAGAGGAACAATCCTGACATTCGACGTGCGGTAATTGCCGTCGGAGAGTTTACGCGTCAGGCCGAGCGTAGCGGTTTCACGGGCGCGTAAGTGCTGATAGCTGGCTTCAATGTGGTCAAAGATTTTCTCTTTCAGGTCCGGACGGCGGGCGATGATTTCATTAATCACCGCGCCATAAATTTCTTCTTTTACCTGGTAAGCGTAAATCTCGCGACGGTTTTGCCATTTCATCTTTACCAGCGCGGCGGGTATTGAAACCAGCGCTTTGGCCGTATTCTGGATGGTGGCATTTTTATCGCTAATGAGCACCGCAAGATTGTGCTTTAAGATAAGGTCATCGCTTTTTGTATCGTCTAAAGTCAAATAAACGTCTTTGCTATCATATTTTTTCACGTTATTCGTCCTCCAGATCATAAAACATAGGCGCGATTTTCTCGCGGGTAATCAAATTAAGCCAAATGTCATTACCGCTCTCATTAATTTCCAGCGTTTTATCTGCCAAAATTTGACTTAATTCCTGTGCTGAAAAGTCACCGTTGGCCTGTAACTCATTAAGGACATGGCAAAATGTCTCAATTTTGACAACGCGAAACAGTCGATCTTTTATATGGCGGTCGCGTTCTTCCAATAGCATATTTCTGGAAAAACCGTTACGACCGATTGAAGTTAATATGTCATTTTCAAGCTCAGCGAGGGTTCTTTTTCCCTGAGTTAAACTGGCACTATTTTCTGCTTCCTCACTCTCTTCCCCAGCCGCGGATGTGTGAAAGCGAGCCGGGATAAGGGTCTCGGGTATCATGTAAATTCCTTAACTTTCAACACCATGAGGAGCATTTTGCTGTGAGGCTCGTTGACAATAACATGGCGCACTTTTAAAATCAAAAAAAATGGAGCGCGCCATGAACAGTATTATTTATTTAGTGATTGCACTGCTATTGCTCACCGCTATTATTCTCTTACTGATGACAGAGTTCAATAAAAGACCGGTGGAAAATGAAGAAGAATCCCCCTTGCCGGTACCGGCAATGTCAAAACAGGAGGGGGAAGACCATTTTTCTGTACTGATGAACGCAATTACACCGGTATGGTACTGGCGGGTAAACCATGAATATATTGACTTTTTACACGCCACTATTAAGCGAATGGACGTCACACAAATTAAATCCACGCCGGGTTTATTTGATGCTCAGCGCCGCTGTAGCGATCTCAATTCAGCGGTTTATAAATATTACGATAATCTGAAACAGCGCTGTCAGAACGGTGAGAAAGTGCCGCGCACGGATTTGGACGTCGTCAACCTTCAGCAGTGCTTTCGTGAGTTTAGTATGGATGCTTATCCTACCCTGGTCGCGCTGGTCTGGCCGGAATACCAGCGGCCGTTTGTGAAACCTTACCTTGTTTAACCCTGATTACCAGAAGGTCATCTGTCCAGAATGACTTAGGCCAGATGAATATTTTAGTGTGTAGCGTCACTGAATGCTGTTTAACGAAAAGTAATATTTACAAAAAATAATCACAAAAGGTTATAAATTTCCGCCGCCTTGCCGATAACAGGAGGTAAGAGCGCCCTGTGGGCGTAATCCTCCCAAAGGCAAAGGAATCTCTATGCGACTTCTTCGTAACCTCACTATCCGTCTCGTCATGTTGTCGATTCTGGGTATTTTCTGCGTGCTGTGGTCCGGCGTCGGCCTGTACGGCGTCATCTCCCTGACTAAGGTTGCAGAAGGCAATGATGTTGACCGACAGCTGGTAAAACAGATGACCCTGTTAAGCCAGGGTAACGACCAGTATTTTCGCTTTGTCACCCGCCTGAGCCGGGCGATGGAAACCAAAGCAGCAGGGGGGACAGCGGATTTTTCCTCCGCGCAGCAGGCGCTGGAGACCATGCGTAAAAGACTGGATGAGCTGAAGGCCATCTCTCCGGGCGCGATGGATGCGCAAATCTCTGCGGAAGTCATTCAAAACTGGCAGGCGCTGCTGGAGCAGGGCGTTGTGCCGCAAATGCAGCGAGCGCAGCAGGGAACGGTTGAGGAATACCGCGCTCAGGCTAATGACATCACCCCACCGCTGAGCCGCGCGTTTGGCCTGAGCGCCGAGAAGTTTAATGCGGCGGGCGCGTCAACGCTCGATCACACCCGTATTATGGTGGATGACCGCACCAATAAGACCCGGATTGCCATTATTGCCGCCGTGGTTGTCGGTATTCTGCTGCTGATTTTTTCCGATCGCTATCTGGTGACGATGCTGGTGAAACCGCTTGAGCGCATTCGTCAGCAGTTCCGCCAGATTGCGCAGGGCGATCTCAGTCAGCCGATAGAAGACATGGGACGTAACTGCGTCGGACAACTGGTGCCGTTGCTGAAGACAATGCAGGACAGCCTGCGCGAGGCGGTCAGCAATATTCGCTCCGGCAGCGAAAATATCTGGCGCGGGGCGACAGAAATTGCCACCGGCAATAACGATCTCTCTTCCCGCACCGAAGAACAGGCCGCGGCGCTGGAAGAAACGGCCGCCAGCATGGAGCAGCTTACCGCAACGGTAAAATTAAATGCCGATCATGCGCGCCAGGCCAGCGAGCTGGCGGACGTTGCCTCTACCACCGCCAGTGAAGGCGGCGAACTGGTCGGCGAAGTGGTCGATACGATGGTCGGAATTTCTGCCAGTTCGAAGAAAATCGCCGAAATTACCGATGTGATCAACAGCATTGCCTTCCAGACCAATATTCTGGCGCTTAACGCGGCGGTGGAAGCGGCGCGTGCCGGTGAGCAGGGCCGTGGGTTCGCCGTGGTCGCCGGCGAAGTGCGTAATCTTGCCAGCCGCAGCGCCGGTGCGGCGAAAGAAATTGAAGCTCTGATCGCTGATTCCGTCACCCGCGTGGAGAAAGGCTCGCGCCTGGTTTCCGATGCCGGAACCACCATGGAAGCGATTCTGCGGGCGGTGCAGGAAGTCACGACCATCATGAAACAGATTGCCGCCGCGACCGATGAACAAAGTAAAGGTATCTCGCAGGTCGGCATTGCAATTGCGCAGATGGACAGCGTAACGCAGCAGAACGCCTCGCTGGTGGAGCAAGTCTCGGCAGCGGCATCGTCCCTGCGGCTTCAGACAGAAGATCTGCGTAGCTCGGTGCAAACGTTCCGTCTTTCCGATGAGGAAATATCACAGGCGGTAGCGCCAGCAGAGACGCCGCGTTCACCGCGCATGGCTAAGCCTGCGGCAACCGAAGAGTGGGTCGCGTTTTAATATGACTAAACTGTCCCGCCAGCGCAAGCTGGCGGGACGCATTATCAGGACTGGCGCTTGTCTTCAGTTTGGGTGTCGAAGTCGCTGGCGTCGTGACGTTCGTGAAGCTGCTCGTTAAGCGGGCCGTTGGTGCGATTAACGATGCGCCCGCGTTTTACCGCCGGACGGCTGGCAATCTCGTTAGCCCAGCGCAGCACGTTTTTATAGCTGCCTGCGTCCAGGAATTCAGCCGCATCATAGACGTTGCCGAGCACCACGTTGCCATACCACGGCCAGACGGCCATATCCGCGATGGTATATTCATCCCCCGCGACGTATTTATGCTGCGCAAGTTGTTTATCCAGCACGTCTAACTGGCGTTTCGCCTCCATCGTGAAACGATCGATCGCGTACTCAATTTTGACGGGCGCATAGTTGTAAAAGTGGCCGAAGCCGCCGCCGAGGAACGGGGCCGAGCCCTGAAGCCAGAACAGCCAGTTCAGCGTCTCAGTACGGGCGGCCAGATCTTTTGGCAGGAAGTAGCCATATTTTTCCGCCAGATAAACCAGGATCGCGCCGGATTCAAAGACGCGGGTCGGAGGCGTGGTGGAGTGATCGCGCAGCGCCGGAATTTTGGAGTTCGGGTTTACTTCCACAAAACCGCTGGAGAACTGATCGCCTTCGCCGATGCGGATCAGCCATGCATCGTATTCCGCCCCCGTCACGCCTTTTGCCAGCAGTTCCTCAAGCATAATCGTGACTTTCTGCCCGTTTGGCGTGCCCAGCGAATAGAGCTGGAGCGGATGCCTGCCGGTGGGAAGTTCCTTTTCATGCGTTGCGCCAGACACCGGGCGGTTGATATTGGCGAATGCGCCGCCGCCTTGCTGATTCCATGTCCATACCTTCGGAGGTTGATAGTTATTGTCTGACATGTTGCCTGCCTTATTGAGGTTATGTTGTGAAGAGGAATACTGCCGTCAGGCCAGAAGACGCTCTGCCCAGACGCTGATGTCGTCGCCGCTACCTAAATCCGCCTGCACCAGTCCGTTGACCATAAAGGTCGGCGAAACGTGGATGCCATTCTGGCGGGCGTATTTACAGTGCCACTTAATCTCGTTCTGCAACGCCGGACGGGCAAAGGCTTCCGCCAGGCTGACGCCGCTGTACTTCTCAATCCGCGCAATCATTTCCTGCGGCGTGGCGTCCATATTCGGGCCGGCGCAGTGATCGGTAAACTCAAATGTTTCCCGATGATCGGCAACGGCCTGCATCACTTTATGCGCCGCCTCTCTGCCGTCCGGCAGAGTCGACGCGGCCAGAATACAGCGCACAATGACCCCGGAAAAAAGATGCCAGGGCTGCGATTGCAGGCGGATCTTCACGGTGATTTTATCTTCGCCCGCCAGTTCAAGCAGCGCGTGTAGCTTGTTAAACGCACGCACGGAAAACGGACAGGTCGGCTCAAGAAAAACCTCAAACGTCCGCGGGCCGTGGCCCCATTCCAGCGGCTGCGCGACATAATGCTGTTGGTTCATTTGCGACTCCTGATGATGAATGACAACGCGTGAATTTTTCCTTCGTCGGATCATGGTAGCGGGTAATGAGGTGTATGATAAGTCGACGTCTGTTTAGTTAGCACAAAGAGCAGGGTGCATTCTGCTCAGGCTGTATTACGTTAAGGTAAGGTTAATGAGCAACGGAATTCATCACCAGCATGCCCCGTTTGGCACGCTATTAGGTTACGCCCCCGGCGGCGTCGCCATTTATTCGTCAGATTACAGCTCCCTCGATCCGCACTACTACGCCGATGACGCGTCCTTTCGCAGCTATATCGACCATGAATATATGGGGCACAAATGGCAGTGCGTGGAATTCGCCCGCCGTTTTCTGTTTCTGAATTATGGCGTTGTCTTTACCGATGTCGGTATGGCGTGGGAAATCTTCTCTCTGCGCTTTCTGCGTGAGGTGGTCAACGACAACATTTTGCCGCTGCAGGCATTTGCCAATGGCTCCCGGCGTCCGCCGGAAGCGGGGGCGCTGCTGGTCTGGCAGAAAGGTGGCGAATTTAGCGGTACCGGGCATGTGGCGGTCATTACCCAACTGTGCCAGAACCGCGTCAGGATCGCCGAGCAAAATGTGATTCACACGCCGCTGCCTCCCGGCCAGCAGTGGACCCGTGAACTGGCGCTGGTGGTGGAAAACGGCTGCTATACCCTTCGCGATACCTTTGACGACACCACGATCTTAGGCTGGATGATCCAGACCGATGAGACGGAGCACAGTTTGCCACAGCCGGATATCCGCGGCGAGGCGCTGGCCATTCGCGGCGCGCGGCTGGAAGATAAAACGCTGTTTGAAGGGAAATGGCTCGATGAGCAGGACCCGCTGCAACGCGCCTATGTGCAGGCTAACGGCCATGTGATTAACCGCGATCCGGCACAGTATTTTACCATCACCGACACCGCCGAGCAGGAGTTGATCAAGGCGACCAACGAACTGCATCTGATGTATCTCCACGCCACCGACAAAGTGATGAAGGACGATAACCTGCTGGCGCTGTTCGATATTCCTAAAATCCTCTGGCCGCGTCTGCGTTTGTCGTGGCAGCGTCGCCGCCACGACATGATCACCGGGCGGATGGATTTTTGTCTGGATGAGCGCGGGCTGAAGGTTTACGAATACAACGCGGATTCGGCCTCCTGCCATACGGAAGCGGGGCGCATCCTCGAACGCTGGACGGCGCTCGGCTATAAAGGAAACGGGTATAATCCTGGCGAGGATCTGCTTAATGAGTTAATCGGCGCGTGGAGACACAGTCATGCGCGTCCGTTTGTGCATATCATGCAGGATAACGACGTTGAGGAAGATTACCACGCGCAGTTTATGCAGCAGGCGCTGGAGAAAGCCGGTTTTGACAGCAAGATCCTCCGCGGGCTGGATGAGCTGCGCTGGGATGATGCTGGTCAATTGATTGACGGCGACGGACGGCTGGTGAACTGCGTGTGGAAAACCTGGGCGTGGGAAACGGCGATAGAACAGGTGCGCGAAGTCAGCGAGACAGAGTATGCCGCCGTACCGATCCGCACCGGGCATCCGCAGAACGAGGTCCGATTGATAGACGTTCTGCTACGCCCTGAAGTGATGGTTTTCGAACCGCTGTGGACGGTGATCCCCGGCAACAAGGCCATACTGCCGATCCTCTGGTCGCTGTTCCCGCATCATCGCTATCTGCTGGATACTGATTTTGTGGTTAATGACGAGCTGGTGCAGACCGGATATGCCGTGAAGCCGATTGCCGGTCGCTGCGGCAGTAATATCGATCTGGTGAGCCATCAGGAAGAACTACTGGATAAAACCAGCGGTAAATTTAGCGAACAGAAAAATATCTACCAGCAGCTTTGGTGCCTGCCGAATGTGGACGGAAAATATATCCAGGTTTGTACGTTTACCGTTGGGGGCAGCTATGGCGGAACCTGCCTGCGCGGCGATGATTCGCTGGTCATTAAAAAAGAGAGCGATATCGAACCGTTAATTGTGGTGAAAACGGAGGAAAGCTAAGCCCGGTAAACAGGGCTCAGGTCAACAGTCAATAGTCCGTGGTCAGCGGGGCGACCGCCGGGTTGGGTCTCCCTCCGGGAACCCAATCCCGGCGTTTCCCCTGTTAACCCGTCTGTACCGGGCTTTGGTATTGGTTGTGCCTTTTTGCCGGGTGGCGGCTTTGCCTTACCCGGCCTACGAGAAGCCGCAACATCAACAGGTGACTTGCAATTCGTAGGCCTGTGCAAGCGAAGCGCCGCCAGGCATCATTCCACATCAAGTCTGCGGAACGCTTTTAAAGCCGGTCAACATCAGCACCAGACTTTCCCGCGAACTGGCCGGTTTGAATTCATAATGGTTGCCATGACGATCGCCGCCGATATACCAGGAAATCTCCGTTTTCCCCTCCGCCAGCGCTTTACGCACGGCTTTATCCACATCGACCATGCGATATTCGCGGGAATAGTTCAGGTAAAGGATCGCATCAGAGTTGTACTTCACCGCCGGGCGCGTATTCCAGGTTACGGTTCTGGCATTCCAGTCATTGCTGGTCGGATAAAAGAAAATCTGATCCGCGCCGTTCTTCTCCACTTTGCCGCCGAAAATTCGAATACGGTATTTGAACCGCGCCGGATCCACGCCTGCGGGTAGCTGTGGGATTTTAAATTTCACCAGCGTCATCGTTTCCGGATGCTGAGTACGTCCGCCATCCTGCCAGTTATCCTCTACGTTAAGGCTTTCCGGCGTCGCGTTATGCTGATTCGGATGGCTGCTGCTGACCGAGGTGTTCTCTTCTGCTTTGGCATAGGCCCAGGGTACGGTAGTGCCGCAATCCAGGTTGTTGTTCATGCACAGTTCGGTCATAAACTGCGCCGCATCTTCCGTCCAGCCGTTCATGAAATCGGCATGTGCGGTATAAATGCTGCCCCAGTGTTCTTCACGACGGTCGCCGTGCATGGTCGGGTCCAGGGAGAGCTGGACCTTAGCGGTATCCAGCGAGGTGATCTGCGGTAGCACATAAGCGATATTCATGTTTACCGTCGGGACTTTCACCGGATAATCCGCCGGGCATTTGCCTTTAACATCATAAGCGGCATTGCTGTGGCCGTGCGTCGGCTTCAGGTTGACGCCATCCCAGCAGTTGGGAAAGGCGATGCCGATATTAAATTGTACGGCATCGCCCGCGCCGCGTAAGCCGCAGACTTCACCCGCTTTATTGGTGTAGCCTTTGCCGTTGGCGCATAAGAACGTGATGTGCGAACTGGGGGCGGTTCCATGGTGGTCGCCCGCCAGCAGCTCCAGCCCGGCCGGGAAAGGGTGCAGTGGATAGTTATCAACGTTAGTGGCCTGATAATAGGTCTTCTGATAGGCCGGTTTGACGACTTCGCCGTCGGGCAGTTTCATGGCTGGAGCCCAGTACGCTGAGCCATCCGCCTGGTTATCGCAGCTGGTCTGGGGATGCTCGCGCAGGGTCTGATAGGTGGAAAAAGCATCCGTGTGGGTATTGCCAAAAAAATCGTGCCACATCGCCTGGTTTGGCTTGCCAAACATCATAATGGCGTCGTCACCGAGGGTGTGATGATACGCACACACCACGTGCGACTGCGGCCCGGCATGGGCGGTAAAAGAACAAAATGCGAGGGTGGACATCAGTCCGGTTGTGATAGCGGTAAGTTTCATCGTAGCGTTCCTGCTGTGTGTGAATATCAGCAGAAGTAGCAGGATGTACTTGATTTAACACATCATTAATTATCAATCAGTCTCATTTTAGCGTAATGAGAGAACAACCGGGACCGTCGCCGCCAGCCGGGCAACGGTCCCGGTTGCCGCTACGATGCGTGCTTATCGTAGTTTGTCATCGCCTGTGCGGCAAAGATCAGCGCCAGATGGCTCAGCCCCTGCGGCAGGTTGCCGGTCCAGGTATTGCTTCTGACATCGAACATTTCGTTGAAGGTCTCCACGTTGCCTTTATCACAAATCGTGTCGAGAATTTCTTCCATCGCTTGTTCAGCGTGGTTGATTTCTCCCATCTCCGCCCAGGCTTCGGCAAGCCAGAACGAACAGGCCACGAAGGTGTTTTCTTCTTTTTCCACGCCGCTGTAGCGGTAGAGCATGGCACTGTCGTTCCCCAGCTCGCGACGGATAGCGGCGTAGGTCGACAGCATTCGCTGCGGATTGACTTTTTTGCCGTAGCGGTGAACCAGCGCCAGAGAGGCATCAAGGCCGCCGTCGCTGCCGCGATAGAACAAATATGCCTGCTTACTTTCGGACCAGCAGTGGCTTTCTACCCAGTCGCGAATGCGGTCCCGCTCGCGTTGCCAGCGCTTGACCCAGGTCGGTTCAATATACTTTTCCTCCGCCATCTTAACGGCCATATCCAGCGCCAGCCAGCAGGCCATTTTGGAATGCGTATAGTGCTGAAGGTCGGGTAACTCCCAAATCCCGGAATCCTTTTGCCGCCAGTGATCGGCGCAGCAGTTGGCCAGTTCTCCCAGCAAGCGCGACGTGGAGAGGTCCAGGACGTGTCCCGCTTCCACAAACTGCTGGGCGGTGGCGAGCATGTCGCCGTACATGCTGAGTTGGGTCTGATCGCGAGCGTTATTACCTATTCGCACCGGCGTCGAATCTTTATACCCCCGCAGCGGCGGATACGATTCTTCCGGCACCATATCGCCTTCCAGGGTATAGCAGGCGTGCAACTGAACACCGTGGCGCAGAATGGTTTTCGACAGCCAGGAGAACGCGGCTTTACACTCCTCAAGCGCGCCGAGAAACGCGAAGGCCTTAATAATGAGACAGGCATCGCGGATCCAGGCATAACGATAATCGTAATTTTTCTCGCCGCCGATCCCTTCAGGCAGCGAAGTGGTGGCTGCTGCCGCCAGCGCGCCGGTCGGTGAATACCAGAGAAACTTCAGCGCCAGCGCCGAGCGCCCCACGTGTTTTTGATAGCGACCTTCATAACTCAGGCTTCTGGCCCAGTCACACCACGCGACATGGCTGGTTTCGATGCGATTATCGATAGCTGAAAGGGGCGGAACGGCCAGCGGCTCTTTTTCGGTCACCAGCAAGGCGACCAGCGCACGCGATCCGGCGGTTGTTTTCAGACGGCCGGTAATCTGCTCATCATCGGCCGAGGTGATCTCAATGTCATCGCTGGTGCGCAGCATCGCCATCAGATCGGCAATATGATAAACGTTGCCCTGTTTAGTCTTTGCCATCCACGGTGAGCGGGTTTCGGCCCGCGTGCCGAAGCGTAAGGCAAGATTCAGCGTGACCTCACCTTCAATGCCTTCAACCCGGCGCGCCAGCTCGCTCCACGGCAGACGTCCCGCCAGCGTACTGTTAATGGATTCGGTCAGCAGCACCTGGCCGGTTTCGGTTTCGAAACGGGTTTCCAGAACGTTGCTGTCCTGACGATATTGACGGCTGACCGTATAGGCACCTTCCGGCTCAAGCTGAAAAAAACCGCCAATTTCCGGGTCGAGCAGGCGGTCAAACAGGGGAGGAGAGTCAAGATTTGGGGCGCACCACCAGTCGATTGAACCATCTGGCGCGATCAGCGCCACCGAGCGCCCTTCGCCGATTGCCGCGTAGTCGCCGAGTTCGGCAAACCCCTCCTTGCGGACGGGAGAATGGTATTCTGCATTCTTCAATTTTTGTTATCCAGATTGATGGGTTCTGAAGACATGGCCGCCGGACGGCGGCCACGGGACAGGAAATAACGCTTACAGGGTGCCGGTACCGCCGTCAGAGCACCATACCTGACCGGAGGTGTAGCTGCTTTCAGGCGAAGCCATCGTGACATACAGCGTAGCGATTTCCGCAGGCTGGCCTGGGCGACCCAGCGGCGCGCTGGCCCCAAACTGCTTCACTTTCTCCTGCGGCTGGCCGCCGCTGGACTGCAGTGGCGTCCAGTATGGCCCCGGCGCCACGGCATTCACCCGGATACCGTCTTTACCCAGTTGCTGCGCCAGTGACTTAGTGAACGCCACGATACAGGCTTTGGTCTGCGCATAGTCCAGCAGAATAGGGCTTGGCTGATACGCCTGAACTGACGATGTATTAATAATCGAGGCACCGTGCGGCAGATGTTCCACCGCGGCGCGGGTGATCCAGAACATCGCATAAACGTTAGTTTTGAACGTCGCGTCAAAATCTTCCGTTTTCAGCGTCTTGATAGATTCGTTGAACTGCTGGCGACCGGCGTTATTAACCAGGATATCCAGCCCGCCGAGCTGGTTAACCGCCTCTTTCACCAGTTTCTCACAGAATTCTTCCGAGCGGATATCGCCGGGGATGGCGATAGCTTTACGGCCTTCCGCTTCTATAAGCTTGATCACTTCCGCCGCGTCAGACTCTTCTTCCGGCAGATAGTTAATGGCTACATCCGCGCCTTCACGTGCATAGGCAATCGCCACCGCACGACCAATACCAGAGTCACCGCCGGTAATCAGCGCCTTACGCCCGCTCAGACGGCCAGAGCCGCGATAGCTGGTTTCACCGTGATCCGGCACCGGGATCATCTTACTGGCCAGGCCTGGTACGGGCTGCGGCTGCTCTACAAAGGGAGGAGTAGGATATTCCGGGGCGAGAGAGGTTTTTTTGGTTTGCTCAGACATGCTTACTCCTTGAACGTTGTGAAAGGTGTTATTAAGCCTGGCATAGATGTGATGTTTGTCACGTTTTGACGTCAAAATTCCACGACGAAAAATGAAAGTAATTATTTACTGGTGTAATGGGGTGTTATTTTTTCAGGGGTGTGATGGGAAAGTGGATATTTACAATAATATAATTATCAATCCTCAGTTTAATAATTAAGATGCGATGAGGTAATGAATAATGATTATTTTCCTGGTGCGGTCTTCTGACCGGATTCATTGCGACTGTCCCAAATTCCGGGGAGCTACTGATTTAGCTACATCTCCCAGTTGCGAATAATGTCTTCGTATAGCTGCTCAGCCTCCTCCAGCCGGCTGAGCAGGCAGTACTCGTCGGTTTGATGGGCCATAGACGGCTCGCCGGGGCCGAGAATAATACAGGGCGGATCGCCCAACGCAGGCAGCAGCAGCGAGGCGTCGGTAAAGTAAGGCACCACGCGCGGTTCAATCGGCTTAGCGTGCAGCGGCTGGCAGCGCTGATAAACCTGCTGAATCCACGCGTGATCCTCCCGGCTCAGCATGGCGGGCAGGTCAACCAGCGTGGAAACCGTGACGCTTTCGCCAAGCAGCGTGGTCAAGCGCTGCCGGATAGTGGCGTGCTGTAAATTGGGCGCGCTGCGGATATCGACATCAAAACGCGTGCGGTCCGGCACGGAATTAATATTGAGTCCACCTTCGATGCGTCCGACGTTGAGGGTGGGCTGCTTCATCAGCGGGTGCGCCGCGCCCGGCGAAAAATGCTGGATCTTACCCAGTGCATCCGCCGCGAGATAGATAGCATTTATTCCCAGCTCCGGCATCGCGCCGTGGGCGGTTTTCCCCCGCGTTTCGCAGCGTAGCCAGAGCGCGCCTTTATGGCCGATCACCGGATAGTTGGCGGTGGGCTCCCCGACGATCAGGGCGCCCACGTCAGGCAACGTCGAGGAGGCGATCAGCGCTCGTGCGCCATCGCAGCCGGTCTCTTCTCCGCCGGTAATCAGCATTACCGCGCCGCGTCCGGCGAGGATCGTTTCTCGCTGATGAACGCAGGCGACGGCAAACGCCGCTATCGCCGCTTTCATATCGCTGGACCCGCGTCCATAAAGGCGACCGTCTTTGATCTGCGAGCCGAAAGGATCGTACTGCCACGGGGCATTTCCCAGCGGCACGGTGTCCAGATGACCCGTAAAAGCCAGCGGCTTACCGGTCTTCGCCCCGGGCAGCCTGGCGATAAGATTGCAGCGTCCCTCGCCGAACGACGACAGCGAAACCGCAAAACCGCGATCGTTAAGCCAGTCGGCGAAGAACCGCATGCAGTCTGCTTCGCTGCCCGGCGGGTTGATGGTATTAAAGTCCAGCAGTTGCCGGGCCAGTTGCAGGGTGGCGGCCATCAGCGACGTTCCGTCAGCCAGTCAAGGCAGTTAATCCACAGCTGGCGGTAGCCGGGCCATTGAGCAAACTCTTCCGGCAGCCAGTGAGCCGACATATCGCTGGTCCACACCAGCGAGCGACCCTGCTGATATTCACGAATAGCCAGCAGCGGATGACCAGTACCGGCCACGGTCGCCAGCAGTTTGCCTTCCGGATGCATTTCTACTTCGTTATAGCCCAGCAGCCACGGCCATTCGCCCGGAATATCGTTGAACAGAGCGTGGGATTCCGTCACTTCGGCATAGCAACCCTCCGGAGTTTCAATGCGATCGTCCCATGCCAGACAGCGGACCGGCAGAACTTTCTCCACCGCGGTATGGCGATAGCGCGCGCCGCCGTTAATCCCCTGGAAGCTATAATAGCCGCCAATCATCATCAGCGAGCCGCCGCCGGCCACGTAGTCATGCAGCAGCGTCAGACGATTGGCGGTTCGGCGGCTTTTCAGCCAGGTGTCCGGATGCAGCAGCAGCGTATTGGCGCCAATATCCGAAAGAATAATCGCATCCCACTGCTGCAGCGCCTCCAGCGTCAGCGGAAAGTCTGTCGCCGCCGCGTGGGCGGGCATATAGGTAATGGCGTAGGCACTGTCCGCGAGCGCGGCCAGAAAATCCGTTGCGCCGGTGTGCCAGGTGGCGGTGGCAAACTGGTCGAAGCCTTTAACGTGCGTTGACGTGCTGGTCCAGGATTCACCGACCAGTAAGATTTTTTTCTGCATTATGACTTTCCTTTTATCCGCCAAAGACCCGTTGGGGATTTCCAATCATCAGGGTTTCAAGCTGTTCGCCGCTGACGCCATGGCGCCGCAGGCGGGGAACAAAATGCTTGAGTATGTAGCCGTAACCGTGGCCGCCGTAGCGGGTGAGCATGGTTTTCAGGAAGACGTCCTGCGACAGCAGTATTTGCTGGATATAGCCGTCGTCAATCAGTTCGCGAATTGCGCGGGCGTTCTCTTCGTCGGAGGGCGACTGCGCCGACTCGTCGGCGTAGTAATAGCTCATGCCGATCATGTCGTATTCGAGAAACGCCCCGCGCTGCGCCAGCTCCCGTTGGTAGCGCTTATCGGCAAAGCTGGGATTCATATGGCACAGCACGGTATGGCGTAAATCGGCGCCTTCCTGTTCGAGAATATCCAGCACCCGATGACCCAGCCGCTCCCAGCCGGGCAGATGGACCTCGATCGGCACGCCGGTCGCGGCGCTGGCCCGGCCCGCAGCGCGCAGGGATTTCTCTTCATCCGGCGTAAAGCGGCTCGAAATACCGATTTCGCCAATGAGCCCGGCGAGCACCTCCGGCTTCTCCTCCGCGCCGCCCAGATCGTAAATCAGCCGCTCGGTCAGCTGTTCGACGCTGCTGGTTCTTACCCACTCGGGGTGCGAAGGTTCCAGATAGAAGCCGGTACCCATAATAATGTTCAGACCGGTCAGGCGCGCGACGCGCGCCAGCGCTTTGGGATCGCGGCCGATACCGATATTGGTCGGGTCGACCACCGTTTCTCCGCCAAGGGCGCGATATTTAGTCAGTTCTTCAATCGCAACGTCGACGTCAAACAGCTGGCAGTTATCGCGGCTCATCAGCGGATTCAGCGACAGTTCGCCGAGGTTTTCCATTTTTACGGGCATTTCGGCAAGATGGCGATCGCTACAGCAGCAGGGCGGTACCCATTTGCCGGAGGCATCCAGCAAAATATGCTCATGCATCAGGGTCACGCCTATTTCGCTAATCGGCAGCGGGCCAAGCACTGTCATCACGTAACCGCTACCGACGCCAAGCGGCAGCGGGGTGGGATGGCGAAAAATTGATCCTTTCATCAGCTATCCTTTTGCCGCGGAGCGCGTGGGGTTGAGAATGCGGGTGTTCAGCCAGATCGCCAGCAGGATAATGGTGCCGGTGGCTATCTGGGTGTAAAACGGCGAAATATGCGACAGGATCAGTCCGTTCTGAATGACCGCAATCGACAGCGCGCCCAGCAACGTGCCGATAATGGTACCGAAGCCGCCAAACAGGCTGGTGCTACCAAGCACAACGGCAGCAATAACCTGCAGTTCAAAGCCTTCGCCCTGGTTGGAGGAGCCGCTGCCGAGGCGCGCGGTTATAATCATCCCCGCCAGCGCGGCGGCCATTCCGCTGATGATATAGACCTTCATGGTGACTGCTTTGGTATTAATGCCGCTGCGTCGCGCGCCTTCGGCGTTAGCGCCGATTGCGGTTACGTAGCGGCCAAAGCGCATATGGTTGAGAACAATATGCCCGATAACCAGAATCATAATGCCGATCAGCGCGGGCACGGGGATACCGACTACCCACGCGCGTCCTATAAAAGTAAACAGGCTGTCAGCCGGAACCGGAATCGAGTAGCCCTGGGTGACCAGCAGCGCAATGCCGCGAACCACGGCCAGGGTGGCGAGCGTGACGATAAATGCCGGAATGCCTTCATAGGCAATAAAGAAGCCGTTGATGGCGCCCACGAGTCCGCCGAGCAGCAGGCCGCCGAGCAGTACTACCGGCCACGGCAGCCCCCAGTTATTCAGGGCGATAGCGGAAAGCGCGCCGACCAGCGCGAGGGTGGAGCCCACCGACAGATCGATACCGCCAGTGGTAATGACCAGGGTCATCGCCGTCGCGACGATCAGCAGCGGGGCGCTCTGACGGATGATGTTGAGCCAGTTGGTGCCGGTGAGAAAGTTGCCGGTGATCAGCGAAAACACCACGCAGCAGAAGACGAAAAAGAGTGCGATGCTGACCACGCCTGAGTGGTTATGTAGCAGGCGGCGCGGCAGCGAATGTTGAATCATGCGGGAGCTGCTTAAGTTCATGATACTCATCCTGTTACCTCAATGTGCAGCCGCAGAGCGGGCGGTGAACTTTTCGCCCACAATCAGGTTAACGATATCGCTCAGGCTGGTGTCGGCTACCCGTCTGTCGGCGACGTTGGTACCTTCATACATCACCATGATCCGGTCACAAACCAGGAACAGATCCTGCAGGCGATGGGTAATCAGGATCACGCTCACCCCGCGAGCGGAAACGCGGCGAATGAGCTCCAGCACCGCTTCGACTTCCGCGACGGCCAGCGCGGCGGTGGGTTCATCCATAATCAGCACTTTCGGGTCAAAGGCCGCCGCGCGGGCGATGGCAATGGCCTGGCGCTGGCCGCCGGAGAGGTTTCGCACCAGCAGCCGGGTATCGGGAATGGAGATCCCGAGTCCTTTTAGCATCTCCCTGGCATCGGCGTGCATTCTGGCCTCATCGAGAAAGGGGATACCGAGGACCGCCTTCATCGGCTCGCGGCCCATAAACAGATTGCCCGCGACGTCGACCGTGTCGCAGAGCGACAGATCCTGATAGACCATCTCGATATGGCAGCGGCGCGAATCGGCCGGATTAGTAAACTGCTGCTGTTCACCGTCGATACGAATCGTGCCGCTGGAGGGGATCACCGCGCCAGAGAGCACTTTGGTCAGGGTGGATTTCCCCGCGCCGTTATCGCCCACTAAGCCCAGCACCTCGCCCGGAGCCAGCTCAAGATTGACTCCGCGCAATGAAAGTATCGACCCGTAGGTCTTGGTGATATTGATCATCTCCACCCTTGGCGGGGTAGTTTGTGGCTGCTGCATCTGATAACTCCCATCGCTGTTGCCGGGAAAATGTTCGCCATCCTGCGGGAGAGAGGCTATCCGACACGGTTTACATGCTAGTAAACCGGTTTACCTGCGGAATAGATCACTCGCCAGTACAGTCAGGACAAACGCTATGTAAGATATTTGTTCGCCAGTAAGAACATTGCAGCATCCGTGCCAGGGCAGGAACAACACAGCAGCCCTGTGATTTAACCTTATGTAATAAATAGAGTTTATTAATTACATTCAGGTAAACCGGTTTACTAATTATAGTGAATAAAATGTTAATTGAACGTTTTTTGCGCCAAAAGTGGGCGCTTTTGCGCCATTTTGGGACGTGCTTAACAGTTCTTGATTGAGTCGCGGCCAATCCACTCCACTGGCAGGCGGGTTTCCGCCGGGATATCCCGATCGTCGTTCAGCAGACGCATCATGATGTTCACCGCGGTGCGGCCCAGTTCCCGGGCGGGCTGGCGGATAGTGGAAATCCGCGGCTGGGTAAAATCGGCATAGTTGGCGTCATCGAAGCCGACCAACGATAGCGCCTCCGGTGCCTGGAGCCCGCTGGCGCGCAGACCGTCGAGCAGGCCGAGCACCAGATAGTCGCTGGCGGCGAAGATGGCGGTCGGGCGAACCGGCTGGCTGAACAGGGAACGCAGTGCTTGCTGGCCAAACTCACGCTGGTAGTCGCCGTACATCACCCAATCGGGCGGCCAGCTCAGGCCGGCCTGCTCCATCGCAGTGCAGAAGCCCTGATAGCGCTCGCGAACGCTCATCAGCTTGTCCGGGCCGCCGACGAAAGCGATAAGGCGATGCCCGGCGGCAATCAGTTTTTCGGTGGCGATCCGCCCGCCCTGGACGTTATCGGCAAACACTTTCGGCACCTTACTGCCGGGAATATCTTCATCCAGCAGGACAATTCGTTCGTGGCGCTGGATTTCTTTACGCAGCAGGCCGTTATCGGGGCGGTTGGTGGTGAACAGCAGGCCGTCGACCTGGCAGGTATCCAGCCAGCGGATAAACTGGCACTCTTTTTCCGGGTTGTTGCGGGTGATACACAGCACCAGGCTGTAACCGCTGGCAGACGCGGCCTCTTCGGCGGCATCGGCCAGTTCGGCAAAGAAGGGGTTGGTAATATCGGGTAGCACCAGGCCGAGCGTTTCGCTGCCGCCTTTGCTAAGACGGCGTGCCAGGCTATTGCCGCGATAGTCCAGTTCGCGAATGGCGGTTTCGATGCGAAGGATGGTGTCCTGCGGTAGCACAATACTGTTGTTCATATAGCGCGACAGGGTCGCCTTCGACAGCCCCGCCAGCTTTGCCACATCGGATAACAATACGCGTTTTATACTCATTTCCTGCGCCATTTCTGCCAGAATCGGCTATCTGTAACATAGTTAAGCGCGGTGGATACAGCAATTTCTCTGCTAACAATACCTGAAATAAAAGCTTGACAAATTTTAATCTGCGGAGAATTGTATAGGCAGTTTACCGCATCATCCGGGAAGTCATTCCCAAACCCGTTTAACTCATTCCAGTCGCGCGCCGACACGGACCGGTTGCCGGAATGAAATTAAGCAGGTATCCGCCGAACGGTCGCTGATTGTTCTGGCCATATAGACGATATTTGCCCGCCAAAAATAATCCTTCTGCGTTCGCATGCGGCGCGGAACTCTGCTGGCTATCAACTATTCCCGACGAGGATACTGATGATGTTATTTAACACCGGAAAACTGCGTTTACTTGCTTTAGCCACGACGATGCTGGCATCAATGAGTTTTATTTCTGCCGCCGGCGCCGCCGGTCCGACCTATGCGCTGGTGCAAATCAATCAGCAGGCTCTGTTCTTTAATCTGATGAATAAAGGCGCCCAGGATGCGGCCAAAGCCAGCGGCAAGGATTTAGTTATTTTTAACTCTAACGATAATCCCGTAGCGCAAAACGACGCGATAGAAAACTATATTCAGCAAGGCGTTAAAGGCATTCTGGTTGACGCTATCGACGTTAACGGAATTATGCCCGCGGTAAAAGAAGCCGCCGCCGCTAACATTCCAGTGATTGCGATTGATGCCGTATTACCGGCCGGGCCGCAGGCGGCTCAGGTCGGCGTTGATAATATCGAAGGCGGCAGAATTATTGGTAAATATTTCGTGGACTACGTGCAGAAAGAGATGGGCGGTCAGGTGCGGCTGGGTATTGTCGGCGCGCTGAATTCGGCCATTCAGAACCAGCGGCAGAAAGGGTTTGAAGAGACGCTGAAAAGCAATCCGAAAATTACCATCGCTAACGTCGTCGACGGCCAGAACGTGCAGGATAAAGCGATGACCGCGGCGGAGAACCTGATTACCGGTAACCCCGATCTGACGGCGATCTATGCCACCGGCGAACCCGCTCTGCTGGGCGCTATCGCCGCTGTGGAAAACCAGGGGCGCCAGAAAGATATTAAAGTCTTTGGCTGGGATCTGACGGCGAAGGCGATTTCCGGTATTGACGACGGCTACGTCACCGCCGTTCTGCAGCAGGATCCGGAAAAGATGGGGGCCGAAGCCCTGAATGCGCTGAACACGATCGCTTCAGGTAAAACCGTGCCGAAAACTATTCTGGTTCCGGCCACGGTGGTAACCAAAGCGAACGTCGATACCTATCGTTCGCTGTTCAAGTAGGTCAGCGCGCGCCGTTCACGGCTAACAGAGCGGCGAGCTCATGACCGCCGGGAAACGCGCTGAGCGTCCCCCGGCGGCTAACGGTAATGGCGGCAGCGCGGCTGGCGTGCGCCAGCGCCAGCGCATCCGGCGCTACGCCGCGCAGGATCGCGGACGCCAGCATTACCGCGAGGAACGTGTCGCCAGCGCCGGTGGTGTCCAGCGCTTCGGCGGGGACGGCGGGGCAAAACTGGCGCTGGCCTGCCTGAACCAGCCAGGCGCCTGCCGCGCCCTGGGTCACGACTAAGGTTTTTACGCCGTAAGGCTGGAGCTGCTCGGCCTCGGATTCATTGACCACCGCGATGTCGATAAGCGGCCACAGATGGCAAAAATCAGGATTGACAGGCGAGGGGTTGAATACCGTTGTCATACCGCGGGTTTTGGCGTACTGGAACAGCGCCCGGGTTTTATCCAGGGCGAAATTTCCCTGCTGTAGCAGAATATCGCCTGCGGCGGCCTCCGCCATATGAGGAATAATATCATCAAGGCTGAACGTATCGGCTGCGGCCGTCGTGGTAATGATGGCATTGTCGCCATCAGCGCTATTTAAAATAATCGAGGTATCGCTATGTTGATTGAAATGGCCGTCGGGTAGTAGCGTCAGTGGTTCATTTTTTATCTGCTGGCGGATCCACTCGCCGTTGCTGTCATTTCCCGTGGCGGCAATTAAACGCGTGTCGATTCCGCAGCGGGATAATATAATCGCCTGATTCGCGCCTTTACCGCCGATATCCTGCGAAACTTTAATGCCGTGAATGGAAGCGCCTTTTTTCGGTATATCCGGAATGGACCAGGTTTCATCTACGGTAATATTACCAGTAACATAAACACGCATAGTGTTCCCTTAACAGGATGGATAAGATGGTTGCTATCTCAGCAGAAAAAACGAATGCAATACAAGCTATTTTTTCACGTGATAAAGTTGTTATTGGCGTTATTCATTGCGATCCTTTTCCAGGTACGCCTAAATATCGAGGGAAATCAGTCCCCGGTATTGTTGAGCGTGCGCTTCGCGATGCTGAAAATTATATTTCAGGCGGCGTTCACGGCCTGATTATTGAAAACCATGGTGATATTCCTTTTTCCAAACCTGAGGATATCGGTCATGAAACCTCTGCGCTGATGGCGGTGATTACCGAGAAAGTTCGTGAGCGTTTTGGTGTGCCGCTGGGCATTAACGTCCTGGCGAACGCGGCGATCCCGGCGATGGCGATCGCCCTGGCGGGCGGGGCCGATTTCGTCCGCGTAAACCAGTGGGCCAACGCCTATATCGCCAACGAAGGATTTATTGAAGGGGCGGCCGCTAAGGCGCTGCGCTATCGCAGCATGCTGCGCGCTGAACATATTCGCGTCTTTGCCGACAGCCACGTCAAGCACGGTAGCCATGCCATCGTTGCCGATCGTTCTATTCAGGAGCTCACGCGCGACGTGGATTTCTTCGAAGCCGATGCGGTGATCGCGACCGGCCAGCGCACGGGCGATAGCGCCACGATGGAGGAAATTGACGAGATCCGCGGGGCGACGGAGCTACCGCTGCTGGTGGGATCCGGGGTGACGCCCGCCAACGTGAGCCAGATCCTCGGACGGACCCAGGGGGTCATTGTGGCCAGTACGATGAAGGTCGATGGCGTCTGGTGGAACGATGTTGAACTGGCCCGGGTGAAGCATTTTATGTCGGTCGCTCAGGCCGCGCTGGAGGAAGCATAATGGAAGCGTTTAGCGAACGGCTGTTGCGCGAACATCAATCGGCGTGGCAGGCGATGCAGCAGCACCGTTTTGTGACTGATATCGAACAGGATCGTCTGCCGACAGCCGTCTTTAACCGCTATCTGGTGTTTGAGGGCAACTTTGTCGCGACGGCAATCGCGATTTTTGCTCTCGGGGTCAGCAATGCGCCGGGTATTCATCAGCAGCGCTGGCTTATTGGCGTCCTGAATGCCCTGGTTGACACGCAGATTGCATGGTTTGAACAGGTATTATCAGAACGGCGGATTACTCCCGCTGATTATCCGGACGATCTTCCCGGCGTGCAGCGCTTTCGCGACGGCATGCTGCGGACGGCCCGGCAGGGAAGCTATGAGCAGATCGTTACCCTGATGTTCGGTGCGGAGTGGATGTATTATTTCTGGTGCCGACGGGTGAGCGAACATCGCCAGAGCGATGCTGATGTACGACGCTGGGTGGAAATGCACGCGGAGGACGAATTTTATCAGCAGGCGCTCTGGCTGAAGAACGAACTCGACCGCTGCGCCATGGCGCTGAGTGAACATGAAAAGCAGGCGCTGTCGGCGCTTTACGGTGATGTGCTGCAGTGGGAAATTGATTTCCATCACGCTGCGTACGAGGATTAGTCGTGCGCTAAACAAAGGGGACGCCGAAGCGGCGCCCCCTGAACGTTGATACTATGAAATGGGGTATATAACAGCTTTTCTGACGTTTCAATGATTCTATCAATGCGCGTTTTTATAACGATAAAGGGCCTGAACTGGAACAGGGCGTTCGTTTCTATTCTGAGACTTTCGGCTTTCCCGTTAAAGCGCAGGTAACAGAGTATGTTTCTCCGACAGCAGGGGAACCGACGAAGCAGCCGGCACAGACTAAACCAAATCCGGTGATTATCGGGCATCAGGACTGGCTGGATGGTCTGGTATCGGCGGCAAAGCGGGTAAATAAATCTGGCTCCCGGGCAGAGGTTATATCCTGTCTTTCAGCCAGTGCAGCGCCTGTTGCGCCCGCGCCGAGAGCGGCCATTCGGCACGATGAATAAGCCAGATGGTATCAACAAGTGCAGCCCCGTCTTCAGTGACCTTAATGGCTTGCGGACGAGCAAACGCCAGCCGGGCAAAGCGGGGCAGGACGGTGAATCCCAGCCCGCGCGCCACGGGTTCGAGTATGAGGCTGATTTGATTGCTGAAACCACGCTGCGGAAGGTTACGAACGCCGGGATTGCCGGGAAAACGTCTACTGAGCAGACGCGTCGCCATAGCCTGCCCGTCAGGATGATCGATATAGCCAAGCGCTTCCAGATCTTCCCAGCAATTAACACAGGCGTTGGCCGGAATAACCAGTTCCAGCGCCTCCTCAGCAAACTTCTGCGCCACAAGCCGCCGGTCATCAGGTTTCTGCGTTACAAGTCCCATTTCATAGCGATTATGTAGTACCGCGTCGATAACTTCACTGTCAGGGGCAAAACGATGACGAACCGTTAAATCCTGATGCTCCCCCTGTAGTGAAAGCAGCAGTGGATAAAGGCGCAAGCCAATACTACCGGGTGAAATCAGGCTAATTTCGCCGCAGGTGACATCACTGTCGCTGAGCCGTAACTCAAGCTGTCGGTGCGCCCGATCAACCTGCTGACAATAATCAGTCAGCGCGTTTCCGGCCGGGGTCAGTTCCAGAGGCCGTCTGCTGCGCAGGAGAAGGGGCCCTAACTTCTGCTCGAGGTGACGAATATGCTGGCTGACTGCAGCCTGGGTGATACCAAGCTGCTCTGCACATTCAGTGAAACTGCCCACTTCTGTCAGTGTAACGAATGATTTTAACCATTGTGGATTTAGCATAATGAAAATTTATAAATCCTATAACTGAATCACTGTTTT
This sequence comes from Superficieibacter sp. HKU1, assembly GCF_029319185.1. Classification (NCBI taxonomy): domain Bacteria; kingdom Pseudomonadati; phylum Pseudomonadota; class Gammaproteobacteria; order Enterobacterales; family Enterobacteriaceae; genus Superficieibacter; species Superficieibacter sp. HKU1. The sequence goes on along the minus strand of NZ_CP119754.1, from coordinate 3,958,055 downwards.
CATTATACATGGCTGCACGTAGTCTGTAGATCTTTTCATCACTGGAGAGAAATGATGACAACACCTTATCCCCGTGCTTTTTCCCACATTGGCCTGTCGGTCACTGACCTTGACGCTGCCATTACGTTTTATACCGAGGTGATGGGCTGGTATCTGATTATGCCGCCTACTGAGATTCAGGAAGATGATTCCGCTATTGGCGTAATGTGCACAGACGTATTTGGCTCAGGCTGGGAAAAATTTCGTATTGCCCACCTCTCAACCGGCGATCGTGTTGGAGTGGAGATGTTTGAGTTTAAAGCCGCTGAAAAACCGGAAAACAACTTTGAATACTGGAAGAGCGGTGTGTTTCACTTTTGTGTGCAGGACCCGGATGTGGAGGGATTAGCGGCTAAAATCGTCGCCGCAGGCGGCAGACAGCGTATGCCTGTGCGTGAATACTATCCTGGAGAGAAACCCTACCGGATGGTCTACATGGAAGATCCGTTTGGCAACATCATTGAGCTTTACAGCCACAGTTATGAGCTGACTTATTCGGCAGGTGCCTATGTCTGATAATGACCTCTGTGTTCCCACGGAATGGCGCGGCTGGGTATGGCAGGGCGGCGATTCACCGGCAGCACTGCAGGATTGTTATCTCAGCGCTCAGCCATTAAAGCCTGATGACATACTGGTACATAACGCAGCGATCGGGCTTAACCCTGTGGACTGGAAAGTCCTGTCGACGCAGGTCGGCCAGGTCCTTGGCGTTGATGGCGCAGGTACCGTGGTTGCCGTGGGGCCGAATGGCGATCTGCGCCCGCAAGGGGCATGCTCTTTTACCTGTTACAAAGGCCTGATGCCTCAGTCGTAGCCAGCAGTTCTGATGTACTTTGTTGCCGAGCATTACTCATCGCAAGGTTAGTTGAGAACTGGCCTTTTGGGTGCGAATAACTTCCAGAACTGATACCCGGAACAGAAAATGACTTATTCACGCCGTACATTTCTAAAAGTACTTGCTGTGCTTTGTGCTGGCAGAATCCCTTTCACTCATGCCGTCACATTAAAGCCTGTATTGCAGGTTGCCGTTCAGTCTCCCTGGATGGCAAACCAGGTCGCGATTACCCGCAGCGGCAGACTTTTTCTTGGTCTGCCGCGCTATTCTGCTGAATATGCCACACCCTCACTGGCGCGTCAGAGGGCAGATGGCAGCCTGCAGCCTTTTCCGGGAAACCGCTGGAATACCTGGCAGCCGGGGGACGATGGCAGCGAGGCGTTTGTCTATCTCAATTCGGTACATGTATTTACTGATGAAAGCGTATGGTGTGTCGATCAGGGTTCATTAAGCGCCGGTATTTTCGGCGAGCAGTTCGCCAGACCCGGCCCGGGTGCGCAGAAAATTGTCCAATTAGACGCCGGAAGTGGTGAGATTATTAGAATTCTGCGTTTTGATGAAACCATCCTGCCTCCGGGCGCGCAGATGAATGATCTACGTTTCCACGGTTCACGAATATACATTTCTGATTCAGGACTGGGGGGCATTATTATTCACGATCTCAAAAACGGCCTTACCCTCCGCCGCCTGTCGGGTATGCCTGTAGTAAAAGCCAGCGATAAAGCACCTCCCGCGATGCTGGCGCACGTTAAAGGGGGAAAAACATTTCATCCACCGAATAGTGATATGATCGAGATTACCGCCGATGGCACGTGGCTCTACTGGGCTGCGCCAACAGGCCCGTTGTATCGGGTACAGACCGAATATCTCTGGAATGAAAAGCTTTCTGATACCGCTCTTGCCGGGCATGTGGAGCTTGTTTATGACAACAATTTTTCGGGTGGATGCGCGATGGATTCGGAGGGAAACATCTATTTCTCAGAAACTGAAACTCATAATATTACTCTGTGGTCTCCTCATGGAAAAAGTGCGGTACTGGTTAGCGATCCACGACTGGTTCGACCGGACGGTTCTTTTATCTCACCCGACCGAAAACTCTGGATTCCGGTAAAACAGCCTGTTGTATCCACATCGGATACAGGTAAAGCTAAACGAGTATTTAATATTTACAGCATTGATCTGCCGAACAATTATGAAGGAATACCTCTGGGTAGTGCAGTAAGTGGATCGTGAATGCTATTTTTTATGTGTAAGAGGTAATTATTTCACCTTGCCCGGCAGCGTCAGAGACAGTGTAATTTGGGTCAACAACCCGTTGAGCCGATTCGCGTTTGAATGCAGGACTAAAAATACACGGATAAAAGTGTTGATAGTTTGAGGGATATGCTGGAAACAGAGCTGACGTAATTAGTGGATGAATATCGAACTGACACAATCTGGCATTAGCGATCAGGGTCTGTAAAGATCACGCACGAAAGAACAGACTTGCGCAAACAAGTCTGTTCTTCAGGAGCCTTTCTTTCAACAGCAAATAACAGCGTTACATCGTGTTTTTACTGGCTCGACTTCGTGTCCGTCAGGATTGCATCTTGTAAAACTGACCAGCCGGTTTTGAATGGTGGTGCCCGGACTCGGCGCAGTCCTTTGGGCTAATGAAATGTTTTCTATACTAAAACTATTTTTAGCTGTTTGTCGGGACCACCAAGCAGACTACCACGAAAGCATTCCTTGCAGAATTGCAGGTTATCTACAACATTGGCTTACTGGTTTGTCCGTCACCGGATGCGGATTTGGTTTCTGCTACAGCTTCACAAGGTATGATCCTGTTCATTAACAAAACCTGATAAAGCTGTTTTAGCAACCTGTAACCAGTTTGGTTAATCGTGTTAACGAATCATGTAATTTACTGCGTATCATTGAAAAAAGGGACAACAATTACGCTGTCCCTTTTTATCCTGCGCCCTGATGTTCAGCTTTTATCGGCTGAATATCCGTGCTGGCCTCTGCCTGCTCAGTGATAATACGTTTCAGACGCTCCACCTGATCCGGCTCCAGTAGATCAATCAGTGATTCATCACGTTCAAACATGATGGTGCGGGCACCTTCACCAAACATGTCCCACTGTACGCCTCCGGTAGGAATGGCGTTACCGATACCGGCTTTGCCTACGAGTCCCCAGCGTCCGGACAGGCTTAACAGCGGGTTCCTGGCACGGGTTTCTGTCCCTGCATCAATTTCTCCTGACGGGGCAATATCTGTCCGGCTCTCAATATCCACCCCCTGCGCCAGCATGAAATGATCGGCCAGATCGAAGGGGATGATACCGCCATTTTTCTCAGTGATGCGTTTAATCACGACCTGATGTGCAGTGTGACAAATGGCTCCACGGATAACAGATTGTTTATAGCTGTTGAGCAGTCTGTAACCACGATAATCAAATTCTCCCACAGGGCGTTCACAGCATGAAAATTTTTCCTGCACATTTTTGGGTTCAGCCATATACGGTTTAACAATACTGGTTAAGGTCTTATGAACCAGTTCAATTAGATGAAATTTCATTTATTCACCAGGCAGTCAATAACCTCATATGCTATTTTCCCTGATGTGTATTTTTTTTATCTGATACCTTATCAATCACATTCATAGCCAACCTCCGATGGAGATAGAATTTTATTACAATCAAAAAGGAGTGGCTATTCAATAAATATCTACTCCACAAAAGCATCCCCGCTATTACCATCATTAATTGCCAGTGAAAATCTCCAACATAAAAAGATAAATATAATGATATTAAAAACAAAAGACAATCAATCAGAAACAGATATTTAAATGTCACAACGGCCCATTTTCTTCCTTTTATCGTTGCCTTCATGGCAAGAACCACTAATACAACAACAATTAATACAGGTGGATATATAATTGAGACGGCTACTGGAGGAGGAAAATCAAAACTGACAAGTGTAATTTGAAATGGTACCGAGAATGAGAACATCAATAACATCATTATTGCAATAACAGAAAGCGGATTGGGTATTTTTTGTTTAAGCCAAATATTATTAAGCGCATGTTCGATAATATCATTTTCATTAATGCTATCAAAATAATAAATCAATGAGCTAATATTCTTCCCGGTAATAAAATTTATGATTTTCATTAAAATGTCTGCTCTGTACGTAGTATTCCTATTGCGTAACGATCTTGCTCTGTATACTCTGGTTCCTGCTTTTTAGCCACAAAAGGAGCGCCACTGAGTACCCCATTAAGTGCGCTACCGCCATATCCCATTGATGATATTATTGTATCATTAAGATAACTATTTATCTCACGCATGGCGTTTTCAGAGTCTAGTACTTTAGGGTACCTATTAGCTGTTAACCACATGCTAATTTGTTTTTCTGAAGCGTTGGGGTTAAAATGCTTAATGATATTTTTTGAAAGGGTAATTCGCTCAGTCACATTAAATCCACGCAGCCATTTTATCAACGAGACTGTAGCATTACTGGATACACTTTTAATAGCTCTAAATGCTTTAACAGCTTTATATAAATCCCGACCAGCACCGGCCAGAGCTATCAGGTCTAATATTGCAATTGTGGATAAATACCATGTCTGAGAGTCAAACCACCTAACCCATTTACCATCATTAAAATTTAAATCGTACAATCTCAATCCACTATTTACACATTGTGCTCCTGTAGCTATAGTGCCTGCCGTCGAAATTACAGCAAGAGGAGTAGCACCTCCGAAAGATGCTACTGTAGCCGCATCAGCAATAAAAGTTCCGATACCCCATAGAATCATCGCTCCACAAGACAATATGAATGATGTTTTCTCGTTTTCAATTAATGATGAAGTAACTATATCTTCAAAGTTCTTTTTGACTGAATCAGGAAGAGATGTGAGTATTTTGGTGATAATAATATGTGTAATTTTATGCGCTACGGCACCGGCTCCAGGTCTTGACTTCCGGATCACAAAAGATTCGACACCATCATTATAAATAATACCGACACCATAGAAATCCTTATGACAATCAAGATTATTAATTATCGACTGGAAGTTAATATTTTCAGGCTTTACAATACCAAGCATTACTGATATATCATAATCTGAATAGTCCTCAATTTTTCTATCATTAAACATTTTGTTATACCTCCAAATGGTTATAATGACGGGTCGTGGGTTGCAGTAGGGCAAGCGCATGAATTAAATTTGTGTTAAATCCCAGGGCAAGATTACGAAACCCCGCAAGGACTGTAGCCAGATACCCTCTGTCTTCCCCTCTTCTGGTTTACGCCTACCGGGATAACTTCTAAGTTAAAATTCTATATTCCACCGAATTCGCAACTATATGGATCCAATCCTTTGAATTAAAAAAGTCAGCTAAAAATGAAAACATATAATCACCACCCAAGTGAAAATATTTTTGAAACCCAGAAGAATCTACAGAAATCAATTTTTTATCGACGTATTTGAATATGCACTCCTCACGAGTATCAACTGTCCATGAAAGAGGCGCATCAATATAAGAGACATCACAGAATTTAAATTCTATAAAATAATCTTGATCTGTTAACTCCATACATCCCTTTATAATTAAATCATTATTACTGATGCTATCTATTTCCATATCACACCACTCTTTTTCTTTTAATGTTTTACTTATTTCATCTATTGTATTTTTCATGAAAATAATCACCTTTCCTTAATAAGGGATATGTGTATCTTTTGCTGCTTGTGCATCATAAGTCGGATTAGGAGCACCACCCTTATAATTTGGTTTCAGCGTTGATTCCTTATGCCAATCACCATAAATATCCATATATTCTGTACCATCTCCAATCTTCTGGCGCGATACTCTATATATACTGCCAGTATATCCATGATTGGGGGCCGCCGGATGAGCTCTAACCGTTATTTTATATTGACCATCAATCCACGTTTCTTTTAAAGATGCAGGAGGTGTCCGCAACCCTTGTCTTTTAAGGTCCTGTTCAAAGAAATCTCGAGTAGCAACTCTAACAAACTCCCCTTTGCTATTCCGCCAGCGTCTGAGATTTGCATCCCACGAATAACAGTCTAACCCAAGCGGGTCACTGTAATATAATGGATTTAATACATAACCATATGGATTAGTGCCTCCTAGTAACCCAATAGGATCTGCACACAGATACTGCCCCGTTTCGCAATCATAGTACCGGAAACGGTTATAGTACAGCCCCGACTCCATATCCTCATACTGCCCCGGAAAACGCAGCCTGCATGATATATTGTCATCATTCGCACTCTCTTCCCGGCCCCAAAGCTGTTGTTTGCCCCGCCAGACGATTTCGCCATCTTCGGTCAGCAGCTCCTGAATACGGCCAACCGTATCCGTGATGGCATAATGCAACTGGCCTTTCTCATAACGTGCCAGTGGCGTAAAACTGCCCGGCTCGTATATCCAGCGGATGGCATTTTCACTGTCCTGTGTACCATCGGCGTTAACCGGAATTTCTTCCGTTAACTGGTCCCCGTTCCAGTGAAAATCCATACCGGGCTTGTCCCGGTTGGTACAGCGCTTACTGATTCTGCGCCCGAACGGGTCGTATTTATACTCCCAGCGTTCTCCCTCAGGTGTTTCCAGTCCGGTAAGCTGACTCCGCGCATTCCAGCGGTAGCGCCACTGCAATGGCCGGAAGCCGCCTTTATCAACCAGTTTTTCCACCAAGCGATCGTTAACATCGTATTTCCAGGTGATACCATGCTCATTGACCACCCGGATAAATTTCCCTTCCTCCGGCATCCCGGTGTCCGGGTTAATACGGTGTGTTGAGTGTCGCCATTCTTAGTGTCCACTCAATATCACCCGGCCATGCTGTTGATGCTGGCTCGTCTCACTTTCCAGCACCTCGTTCACCCAGGCCTGACGGCGGGTGATATTTAGGTTTTTGTCGTAGGTAAAGCGCTCTTCACACATCAGCGTTTTGCCGCTGCCCGTCCAAGTGGCGTGACTTATCTGGTCGTTCGCCGTCACGCTGTTGACCATCGTGCCGCGCAGCGAGTCCGATATCATCGTCAGGTTATACGCTTTGTCGTACAGCCACTGGCGTTGCAGGTCTTTGTTCCCGGTCTCCGGTTCTGCTTGGCTGCCCGCGCGTTGCGTTGTCAGCATTCCCGTCTGCGAGTAGCCCAGCCGCTGCCTTCTTCCTCTTCTTCCTCTTCCGTCTCAGGCTCATCCGGCGGGTCTGCCTCGTCTGCCGGAACCCCTCCCGGTGGCGGCTGTCCCACTATCAGACCAATAGTGTTCCGGCTGTTCATCCAGAACTCATCGTTGTGCCGTAACATGGGTTTGCCGCCAAAGAACACTGTCTCGCTGTGCTCCAGCGGCTCACATACATCCCCCACCGTGCCACTGCTCACGCCTTTCGCGGCACCCGGTGAATCACCGATGGTCTGCGGGATTTTACTCTGGTCAAGCACCAGCGCCGGGCAGCCGTTCAGCTTCACCGACTCCACCACCATCACCGCCGTACCCATATTCGCCGTGACAGGGTAGGGGACGGGCGGTGTCGAATCCCCGCGCGGCGTTTTACACACGTCCGGTTTGGTGCTGACGACTTTCCAGTCTCCGCTCTTACGCACGGTATAGTTATCTGCCATCCTTATGCACTCCCTGTTTCAGGAATCAATAACATTTAATTAATGTTATTCGCTGAGAAAATTATTTCAGGAGATATTATCCCCGCTAAACACCTCATGAAATTAATTAGTATTAAAATAACCTAACGATGATTGCCGGATAGTCCTTCGGATAATGCCTGTATAATAAAAATGTAAACTACCGGGTATTTTTAGTAATCAAAAAATAATATTATTTCTATTTTATTGGTCAGAATTATTTTCAATCACCAATTAAATACAACCAAAGCAATAAATATTTAGCCTGTATATCATTGATGCCCGGTTGGCGCTGTTGTATTTTCATATACGCAAAACACACGATCTCTGATTGTATTTTATCTTCGATCTATGGCTGTACAAAAAATAATACTCATGCTTTCGCCCTGGCTAAGATCCTGTCTGAGCTTTCCCCCTGCGCTGCCCACCGTGACTCTTTATCACAGCAGCCGGGGTTGTTTGGGGCCGATTTGCGACAGCAGCTCCCGGTAGGCCTGCCACCGTTTCTTCTCAAGCTTGCGCATACTCCGCGCAACGTATCCTTAGCTATGCGTTTCTGCATACGGCCCCCATGGATGTCATCCCATCCCTCAGCACCAGGAGTGACAGCGCAGATTGTCAAAAGAAGAATGTCTGATAACTTATGTTCTACTTTTTAGGAGTGTCTGTAATCAGGAATAATTGAAATATGTGCCATTAACTTTTCAAGTTCCATAATCTGTTCTCCTTATTTTTCAGGAGATATTTGATCATATGTAAAGTCAGAAGGACAGTTGCACCGGATAAGGATTGGCTTAATTTTTAAACAAAAAATGCGGATTTACTAGTACAAAAAACGTACTGCTGATGATCTTTCCCTAGGCATTACAGCCGCTCACCGTCGGGACGGATAACAGCGGTCAGGATATCGAACGCGCCGTATTCATAGCGGGTCGTTTTCCCCTCGCCATCGGTGGGATTTCCCGACAATCGCTGATGGCACCAATTCGTTATTTAATGTTATTAATTTTCTTAAAACGTTTCCATTCGTCCTTAAGTTTGGCATATATAGCATCCCTTGACACTCCGGCCTCTTTCATATGTATCACAAAATAATCTATTGTATTCGAGCGCTCACCGTAACCTTCGCCTTCATCGTATGTGTAAAAAAGATCTCGTAATGCATCTATTCTACCAATGCGCCACTTACAGTCACTGCCTCTAAGTTCATATAGCGCACTACGTTTCCTGCCCAGTTCTTTACGAATATATTTTATTTCTTCATCATCACCATGTTCCCAAGCTGCTTTCCCCTTAATTAGAACCTCCATCTCAGCAATATCAAACGGTTCCAGCAAAACCAATACACTCGCCTTCAAGTTAATAATTTTTTTATAAGTATCTAAATCATCATGCTTTTCATGGTAATCGCATATTTCGTCAATAAGATCAATTAAGTCATCTCTGTAAATATCGGTCATTTGAGCCTCCATTATCATAGATACAATTATCACAAAACTCACTTGATAATACAATTAATCATGCCATACATAATTTCCACTAAAATTCAATGGCGTTAAAAGGGATTTTTTAGTAATTCAAAGGCATCATCTATCCTGAAATGAGATAATATTTCTTTACAGCAATCACACGCTTCAACCACTGTTTTAGTTGCTTTCCCACCAAACATTTCTACTGTCTCCATTATCAATCCATCTAAGTCCTCTAGTGTACCGCCTTTATTTAAAAAATCCTGAATTGCATTAATTTCTGCATAATGGCCATGAAAATCTTTATCTTTTCCCAAATCCTCCATTTTTTCCACTGCTGCGTTAACAACGGCCTCTAACCTAGAGTCTAATTTCCCCCCAACTTTTTCCCTTCCATAATTACCACTCACTCCCTCAGCCAGAGGATTGCCGTTTCTATCTTTTAACGTTGCATGTTTTCTGCGCAGTCCCAGCGGATCAGTCATACTCAATTGATTCTTGACATAACCATAAAGGTTTAATCCACCTCTTAATCCAATCGGGTCTGCACACAGATACTGCCCTGTTTCGCAATCATAGTACCGGAATCGGTTATAGTACAGTCCCGACTCCGCATCCTCATACTGCCCCGGAAAGCGCAGCCTGCATGACAGGTTATCGTCATTTGCAGCCTCTTCCCGGCCCCACAGTTGCTGTTTACCTTTCCAGACGATTTCCCCGTCTTCGGTCAACAGCTCCTGGACACGCCCCACCGTATCCGTGATGGCATAATGCAACTGGCCTTTTTCATAACGCGCCAGCGGCGTGAAGCTCCCCGGCTCGTATATCCAGCGGATCGCGTTTTCCTGGTCTGGTGTACCATCAGTGTTAACAGGGATTTCTTCCGTTAACTGGCCCCCGTTCCAGTGAAAATCCATACCTGCCTTGTCCCGGTTAGTGCAGCGCTTGCTGATGCGTCTGCCGAACGGGTCGTACCGGTATTCCCAGCGTTCGCCCTCCGGCGTCTCCAGCCCGGTAAGCTGGCTTCGGGCGTCCCACCGGTAGCGCCACGTGAGCGGGCGGTAGCCGCCTTTATCGACAAGTTTCTCCACCAGACGACCGTTAACATCGTACTTCCAGGTGATACCGTGCGCATTGACCACCCGGACAAATTTCCCTTCCTCCGGCATCCCGGTGTCCGGGTTAATACGGTGTGTTGAGTGTCGCCATTCTTTGTGTCCACGCGATACCACCCGGCCATGCTGTTGATGCTGATGCGTCTCGCTTTCCAGCACCTCGTTCACCCACGTCTGGCGGCGGCTGATGTTGAGGTTACTGTCGTAAGTGAAACGCTCCTCGCTCATCAGGGTACTGCCACTGCCCGTCCAGGTGGCATGGCTTATCTGGTCGTTCGCCGTCATGCTGTTGACCATCGTCCCGCGCAGCGAGTCCGATATCATGGTCAGGTTATAGGCATGGTCATACAGCCACTGCCGTTGCAGGTCTTTGTTCTTCGCCTCCGGCTCTGTCAGGTTCCCTGCGCGCTGCGTTGTCAGCATCCCCGTCTGCGTGTAGCCCTGCGTCTGGTAAAACCCGGTTTCGCTTTTTCTCGATATTTCCTGGCCGCGCAGGTCGTACTCAAAAGCCAGCGGCGCATGGTCCGCTATCAGCCATTCTTTCAGCTCGCCCGTTAACCCGCGCGTGAAGCGTTCCGTAATACCTGCGGTAGTACGCTGCGCCACCGTGTCCAGTTCAGCGTCGTGGCTGTATTCCGTCCGTCTGGCGTTAATGGTTTCGGCGGTTAACCGGCTGGCATCATCGTATTCATAGGTGACGGTGGCATCGTCATTCCTGGCTTCCACCAGACGGCAGAGGGTGTCATAGCGGAAGGTGGTGGTACTGAGGATGCGGTCACTGTCGCCCTGCGTCACCTCCTCATCCGTCACCTGGTCGGTCACGTTATAACGGCGGTTCAGGTGCGTGCCGTCCGGGAAGGTAGTGCGGATGCAGCGCCCGGCAGCATCATATTCATAGGTCAGCGTGCGTCCGGTAAAGTCAGTTTCAGCAACAAGCTGTCCGGCTTTATCGTATTCCAGACGATAGTGTTCACCTTCGGCATTAATGATTTGGGTCAGGCGGGTGAGCCTGTCGTAGCGGCATTCCAGTCGCTCGCCGTCGGGGCGGATAACAGCGGTCAGGATATCGAACGCCCCGTATTCATAGCAGGTCGTTTTCCCCTCGCCATCGGTGAAGCTCTCCGGCAGCTTCTCGCTGTTCTGGCGCATCAGTTCGCGTACACCATCCGGGCGCTGAATTTCTTCCACGCTGCCCAGTGGCCCGGCATGAGTTTTACTGTGGCGGAACTGTGTGGTGAATCCCAGCGGGTCTTTGACGCTCAACAGACGCCCCAGAATATCCTGTTCCATTTGTGTCACGCCGCCATCTGGCGCAACAGCTTCCCGCACCTGGTGCAGTGCGTCGTGGCTCCAGCGCCAGGTGGCCCCGTTCGGCATGATGCGCGCCAGCAAATCACCCTGTTCGCTGTAGCTGAACTGCTGCTGGCGTCCCTGCGGGTCGGTCAGGCAGACCATACTGCCTTTATCGTCGTAAACCCACTGCCATACCTGATTCCCCGGCAGCGTCAGTTGAGTCAGTTGCCCGGCATCGTTATAGTCGTAAGACAGGCTGTAGCCGCCGGGCAGGGATACGCGGCTGATATCGCCTTCACTGTTATAATCATACGCCGTGGTGCGCCCCAGCGCATCAGTGCGGGACTGAAGTTTCATTCCTTCCCACACGGAAACTTCTTCCCGGCCCAGCGGGTCGGTAATACTGGTGACAAGGTTATCTTCGTTATACCGGTAAAGCTTTTGTCCGCCCTCCGCATCCAGATAGGTGGTACAGCGTTCTTCATCGTTATAGATAAAACGGTCGTTATAGTATCCTTCCGGCGTGGAAACCTCCGTCACCCGCCCGGCGTCATCATAGCGGTAGCTGACCTGCGTTTTATCCGTATCCCGCCAGAGGGTCATCAGCCCTTCGGGGGAATATTCATGCCACAGATGGGTAAACTGGAAGGTGTCACACTCTGCCAGAAAACCATTGTCATCGTATTTACAGGTGACGAGGCGCTGACGCTGCGGCGTCACCAGGTCAATGCTCATCAGTTGCCGCTGTTGCCAGTCAAGCGCCAGCGTGTAGCCGTCACTGTGGCAGATTTCCGTCAGCAGACTGTCCGTGCGGAGAAAATCAATCCGGTTGCCGTAACTGTCATGAAGGGCTGACAGCAGGTATGTGCCCCGGTCTGTTGAGGTAAAAATCCGCGTCTGCTGCGAGCTGCGGTCAAAAATGGCCAGTTCGCCGCGCATGTCACCGGAAAGCCGGTAACGGCTTATGCGGAAGTTAACGGCATCATGAAAAATGCCGTCCTGCGGGATAGTAAAGTAGAGCACCACACCAGTCGTATCGGTGAAATGCAGACTGTCACCGTGTACCACCAGCGAGCAGGACCACTCATCCGTCCATTTCGGGCCAAATATCCCGGTCTCTTTTGCCTGTGAGCGATAAAAACGTGAAAGCGTCAGTGGCAGGGAACCCGGCAGGCTCAGAACGCTAAGCTGCTGAATAAGGGAACCCGTTACCACATCAACCGGGTCGCTGTCACAAAGTAACTCCTCAACTTTTTCACCCGGATGTTCCCAGAGCTCCTTCCAGCCTTTAACTATCCCGCCCTTCAGCTTCGCCGCCGCTTTCCTGGCCGCCCTGGCCGCTTCCCGTGCCGCTTTTGCTGCTGCCTTCGCCGCAAGTCTGGCCGCCTTCGCTGCCTCTTTTGCTGCTTTCGCTGCCGCTTTTGCCGCCGCTTTTGCGCCCATCTTGCCGACGGCCTTTGCTCCCTTCACCGCCATCGACGCCGCCTTCGCCGCATCACCCACGCCCGGCACTGCCGCGACCAGCGACATCGCCGCTTCGGCATAATTCCCCCGCGCCGCGCTGATACCCGCGTTCGCCAGGTCCGCCAGACTGCCCACAACCGGAATAAACCCTGCTATATCCAGCCCCGTCTGCACCCAGTCCAGCCAGCCGCTGCCTTCTTCCTCTTCTTCCTCTTCCGTCTCAGGCTCATCCGGCGGGTCTGCCTCGTCTGCCGGAACCCCTCCCGGTGGCGGCTGTCCCACTATCAGACCAATAGTGTTCCGGCTGTTCATCCAGAACTCATCGTTGTGCCGTAACATGGGTTTGCCGCCAAAGAACACTGTCTCGCTGTGCTCCAGCGGCTCACATACATCCCCCACCGTGCCACTGCTCACGCCTTTCGCGGCACCCGGTGAATCACCGATGGTCTGCGGGATTTTACTCTGGTCAAGCACCAGCGCCGGGCAGCCGTTCAGCTTCACCGACTCCACCACCATCACCGCCGTACCCATATTCGCCGTGACAGGGTAGGGGACGGGCGGTGTCGAATCCCCGCGCGGCGTTTTACACACGTCCGGTTTGGTGCTGACGACTTTCCAGTCTCCGCTTTTACGCGCGGTATAGTTATCTGCCATCCTTATGCATTCCTTGTCCGGTATCTCGCTTCCAGTACACGTATCGGTGGGGTATTGCCCGGCAGCAGAAAGCGCCAGGTCAGCGCCACCGTCAGTGTGTCAGTATTGATTTCCAGGGTGTCCAGCAGCATCGGCAGCGGCAAACGGTGTCCGCTCATGGCACGAATCAGCAGGCGTCCTTCATGTGCTGGCAGGGTGAAATGAATATCACCCTCCGGGCGAAAGCCCGTCAGCACGAACTCCAGTCCCGGCAGCGGAAAGGGAATGCGCTGGTCATCCGGGGCGCAGTTCCAGTAGTTAAAATCAAAGTCATCCGGCAGGTCAGGGTGCTGTGTTTCCAGCCACTCCTCGTCATAGGTGCCCGCCAGCGGCAGGCGCGGCAGCCAGGCACGGCCAATCACGCCAAAACCCGCTGGCTGGTATTCAGGGGCAAACCAGTCGGCATGTCCGTTCATGCAGTCGGTGAACTGTTTCACGGTGAACGGGCTGTCCACCGCAATAATCCGGGGCGCGTCCACCTGCTGTAGTTCACAGGCCCGCAGATACCACGCCTGCGTATACCCCAGCCCCAGCGGGTTTACCGGGCAGGCCATATGCGCCAGCGGCGGGTTATCCGCCTCCGGATGTTCGCGCCGCTGTTCGTCGGTAAGACGGTATTCCTCCGGGATGCGGTCTGCATAATCGCTGTCAGCGTTCACACGGCATTCGCCGCCAAAAGCGTAGCGGTAGTTCAGTGGCAGGGAGGTAAAGGGTTCCGGCTCGGTTTCGTACCATTGTCCGGTCAATGCTTGTTGCCGGTAAAAGCGCGGGCCGGTAATGCGCAGTTTTTTGTCAATCAGCACCTCACCTTTTGATGAGCGCATCAGTAAACCTGCCGTCATTTCCGGCACAGCGATACCGTCCGGCGTGTACGCTGTACCATTCACAATAATATCGCAGGCAGGTTTCAGGGGGGCGAGGTCGCTTTCACGCAGCACCGGGGACACATTGATTTCACCGGCATATTCATCTTCCACGCATAAAGGCAGTACCGGATTTTCCATCAACCCGGCCTGCCACTGGCCCTCATCGTCCTGTACCAGACGGAAGCCTGTTTTCATAGCGACCACACAATGACGCTCGTTGTGTTTATCATCCATTGCGTACTGCATCACTGAAAAGGGTGTCAGGTTACGAAATTCCATTTTATACACCTCGTTCTAATAACAGAAAGAATGTAATAAAGACATATCATTTCAATAAATCATCGACCCCCATTACAATGGCGGAAATATAAGTCTGATCCAGTATTGACTCCCCTTGTATAAATAACTCTGAGTTTGCAGATGATGATAACCTGTACCTAAAGACATATATCTCATAGGGAGAGGTTATTTTTACAATAGTTAATGTGCTATTTTCATTCATCAGCGATAAAGTAACCTCACCATTATCATCTTTATCTTTTAATCTAATTAACTCGGAATTGAATGTTTCAATCTCACCATTATAAGCCTCCCATATCGCTGAATACCTAATTTCTTTTGAAATAAACAAGGCAGACAGTTTAAAACATATGCTATAATAAGGAAAATCAGCAGAGTTTTCTTCTGTGCTATCAACTGTAAGGGTAAATTCAATTTCAGGAGTTTTAATCTTCAGCATATATCTCACCTTACTTATACAAAAAATGCACTATCGTCCATGTTGATTCATCAACAACAACTTCAAGCGTATATTCTTCATTTACATATAATATATGCTCCCCTATTTTAGCGTTTTTTACAGCTGGTCCCTCAATATCAGCTGTTTTAACTATTTTTTTTTGAACGAATTAATTTAATCTCATACCTCTGTAGAATCTTTCCTGATTTTCCTGAGACATCAGGTAGTCTTTTACCATACCTTATAGCCCTTTCCAAAATCGCCACAGGAACATACCGACCAGCTTCTGCCATGTGACGAGCGGGCGTCGCTGAGAATTTAAGTGCGCCAGATGATAAACCCCATTTCATTCTGCCACGTAAGAGAGTAGTCCAATGCCTGGTGATATAGGATGAAACACGAACTACTGCACCTCTTTTTGTTATTAGCTTAAATGATTCAAGTCCCAGGCGGAAACCTTTTATAATAACAGGCCCCATTAATATTATATCTAGAGGGTCAACCCAAGGTGTTTCTAATGGTGGTTCAAACCTGTTGACAAAATCACCATTATAATCGTAGATATCATAAAGAGTTGACGTACCCTTGTGCATGTAACCAACACATAACCCCTCATCCTCATCTACAATTGGTGAATAATAACCCGGAATTTTTTTATCTGGTGGGATTGAAAAAAACATTCCATCATCTAACGGTGAAGTAAAGGAATAGTATTGACCACCATAGTCATCTAATTCACTATCAAAATCATAAATATATTCAGGGTATATTGGGATGTTAAAATCCATAATAATTTATACCTGCATAACTATCTGAAAATACACCTATTTACATATTAATTGATGAATACGTCTTTACCTTTGATATTGGCCGGGCCACTGGCAGTGAAGTCAAACTGCTTTCCGGTAATGGTTATCGTCCCGCTTTTCTCCATTTTGATGGAGCAGTCACCACAGGTCAGTTCGATAAGATCACCTGAAATGATCTTCGTTTCTTTGGTAACGGTGAGCGTATAACTTTGGTTAACGTTAACCTTCTGATCCTTCACCACGGTTTCAGTGTCAAACCCGGTAACAGTGGTGATCTGGTCGTTATCAACATCTTTGTGGCGGTCGTGAGCAACGTGCAGTTTCTGATCGTTCTGGACCGTGATTATCTGATCGTTTGCCACCGTGGTTTTCTGATCGTGCCCGCCTTCTTTCTTACTGCCCACGTTAATGGTCTGCCCCACGACGACCGTGACCGTCTGGTTATTCTTCACCGTCTCGTTATGGTCATGATCTACCGTGGTTGTCCTGTCATGCAGTACCTCTGTCACCATGTCCTTCTGGGCGTGCATGTAGACTTGTTCTTTTGCAGTGGCATCTTCAAAGCGCAGCTCGTTAAAACCGCTGCCTTTATAGGTTTTCGAGCGGATGGTCATCTGGGTTTTGGTGCCGGGCAGGCCACCGGGGGAGCGGTTATCGTGGTGGTAGGTGCGGCCCATGATAATGGGCTGATCCGGGTCGCCATTGAGAAAGTCCACAATCACTTCCTGATTGATACGCGGTATCGCTAAGTTGCCGAATCCGGCTCCGGCCCAGGCCTGTGATACCCGCACCCAGCAGGAGCTGTTCTCATTTTTCGGATTGTATCTGTCCCAGTGAAACTGCACCCGCACCCGGCCATGTTCATCGCAAAAAATCTCCTCGCCCGCCGGGCCAGTGACAATGGCGCTTTGTGGGCCATCCACTTTGGGTTTGGGTAAAGGCTGAGGACGCCAGGTACGGTCAGCGGGGATAGCGGTAAACTGGTTATGCAGCGTGGTGCCGTAGCCCTGGCTACCGTGTAATGCCTGCGGTTGTTCCCCGGTAAGCACGCTGCTTACCACCTGCCAGTCCTGATTCAGGGTTTCCTGCGGATGGTTTTTCAGCGTAAAGCGTGTACCCGGCCATAACTTCGGGGAGTTACTGGAACCGCTGCCTGTTTCCGCATCGTTACGCAGACCGTCCATCTGGTAACGGGTAAAATCCTGCCCGTGCTGTTCGTCCTTGAACCGCCCCGGGTAATCATAAATCTCATACTGTGTGAACTGGCTGTTCAGGTTCTCGCCCTGCTGGTTAAACTTCCCCTCCCAGCCGGGGGTTTTGAAGGTGTAATCCTTGCTCAGTATGGAGGAGGGGCGGACACTCGCTTCATAATGAAACGCGCTTATACACTCACTGGTGACTTCCGTGGTGGTGTTCGGGTTGAAGGTGATAGCCTCTTTTATCGGTGAGAGTCCGGCCATATCATCACACAGCGTCAGTTTCTGGTCCGGGCCATCCGGAGCGAGTTTGTCGTAAAAGAAAATCCCTTCTTCCGCCCACAGGCGGGACAAAAATTCCAGATCGGTTTCACCATACTGCACGCAGAATTCGCGGGGAGGGTGGCCGGTATTGAAGGAGGAGGTCCAGCCGGTCACGCCATTTTCATCCAGCAGGGTGGCTGAAATGGCCTGAATATCCTGTTGCTGGAAGATACGGAAGTTCTGGCGCAGGGCGCAGCGCCACAAAGGGGGCTGGATACGAAGACGGTACAGCATCTGCCAGCGGTTGTTTTCTTTCATCCCGAAGCTGGCCACCACGCCGGTGACATAACGCAGCGCTTTTGGTCCCTGCCAGATGGTCAGCGTGGCTTTTTTTTCCAGAAGACTGTTTGCCTTCAGGCCAAATTCCTTGCTGGCGACATCCACATCCATGACAAACGGAACGGAATTGTTCTGCATTAACCAGAAACTCACTACGGCGAACGTACCTGCGTCCTGCCCGTCCACGTCCAGTGTAAAACGCAGCCCTTTTAATGACATATTGACCTCCCTGGAGTTCAGGAATAAAGACATTCCGCTGTTCAGCGGCTGTGACAGTACAGTGTTACGCTGGCGTTCAGGCACGCTACCGCCGAAGTTTCCGGCATCCGCCATCTCCCGTAGAAAACGTAACCCCTTACTGGCACTGCTTTTTTGTATTCAACACGTAAAAAAACAGCACCCTGCCCACAGGGCGGGATGCTGTTGTCTGAGACTTATGCCTCCAGTGGCGCACGCCAGTCGTCGGCACCGGAAGTGCCGGACTTGATGTGCTCCCACTCAACCTTACGGTATGCCAGTGAAACGGCGAGCAACTGGGTGAATTCACGCTGTGCCGGATCCTGGCAGTGCGGCATATGCAGGTTCATGTCCACAATCGTCGCGTCAGTCAGGCGGGTGGTGAAGTAGTGCTCCTGTTTGCCTTCGACAGAGGTACGCCACCAGTGCAGTTCAACTTTCGGCAGCATTTCGCCAGACGCGAGCGCGTTGTACAGCAGCGGAACGGCTTTGTTTAGCGCCACGGTAAAGATAAACGGTTTGTGAGCACGCTGACCAGAAGGCTGGCCAGACTGAGGATCGGTTGGCACGGTGACGTTATGCAGGAATTCCTGCACCAGCATTTCGTCTTCGTGGCCCTGCACGTAGATGTTACCGACAGAATCTGCGGTGAATGCGCCTGCGGTGATATTGCCCTGGGTCTGGCCTGTTATTGAAATGTAACATGGAGTTGGCATTTGTAATGCTCCTTGTGAGTGTTGTTAACAACTATTTCCGGTGGTCTGCCGTTAACTCCCGACAGGCCGATAATAATGCGGCTCGCTCCGGGAGTCGCATCATACTTCGGTATCCGGTTTACGGATAAACCGGATTTTTGGTAATCCCGGTACACAACGATTTAATATTACTGAATACCTTTTTAATCTAAACTAAATATATGTACGGGCGACCAGGTAGATTCATTTTTTCTGAATTTTATTGTCTGTAATTCAGGAAATAACTAATCATGAATAATATTATATCCATCTCGTTTTTCATTTGTTTTAAGAAAAATCCGTCAGATATTCCTTAAATTATTGCGTTTTTCACATTCACAAAATTAATGTATAAAATTCTGCTATAAGCATTATCCATGAATATCTATTAAATGATTTAAAATCAGTAAGTTATTTATTTTTTTTTGAGTATTTCTTGCCTTCCATGCGCCGCCGATGACTTCCATTTAGCATTATGTCATCGTACCGAATGGCAAAATCATACCCCTGTTTCATTAGAAGAAAAAGATCTTTTAAAATTTTTCATTGGGCGTAAAATGCGAAACGGGAAGGGTGCGAAATTCATCTTTTACTGCCACGGTAACGGCATTTTCAGTAATTTTTTATAGTAACGAACATGCTGTGTTCATGGCTCGAACAACAACCTGATGGACTATTTTTATGAGCAGCGGAAAAAATGACAACAGTGGCAGTATTGCCCCGAAAGAACGTGTAAATATAAGATTTCAGCCGAAAACTGGAAATCAGACAGCAGAAGTGGAACTGCCACTTAATTTATTAGTAACCGGCAATCTGACGGGGGGCACAGACGACACACCGCTGGATGAACGCCAGCCGGTTGCCATTAATCGTAACAATTTTAACGCCGTGCTGGATCAGGCGGGTATCGGGCGTGATTTTACAGTGCCCTCCACGCTTAACGACACCCCTGATGCGCGCATGAACGTCAACCTGAAAGTAAAATCGCTGGCTGATCTGTCGCCGGACAATGTTGCCGCCCAAGTGCCGGAGATGCGCAAAATGCTGGAACTGCGCGAAGCGCTGGTAGCACTGCGGGGGCCAATGGGCAATATGCCTGCTTTCCGTGCGCAACTTCAGGCACTGCTTGCTGATGAAAAGAGCCGCGAACAACTGATCGCAGAGCTGGGCCTCGCGGGCCGGAAATAACTTGTACAAGGATTTCAGTATGTCAGAGACTACCTTACCGGAAGCGCTCGCTTCCACAGCACCGGTCGCTACGCCCAGTCTGCTGGATGAAATTATGGCGCAGACGCGTTTTAAACCGACGTCAGAAAGCTACGATATCGCCCGTCAGGGCGTGACTGCCTTTATCACCGCATTGTTGCAGGATAATGATGAGGCAGAGTCTGTCGATATCCTTGCCATCAACGGCATGATTGCCGATATTGATGCGCGCATGGGACACCAGATGGATCTGATCCTCCATGCCCCGGAGTTTCAGGAACTGGAGTCGTTTCTGCGTTCACTGAAACTGCTGGTTGATCATGCCGATCCGCGTGAAAATATCAAAATTCACATCATGCACGCCACTAAGGAAGAATTGCTGGATGATTTTGAATTTTCGGCGGAAATCACCCAGTCAGGGTTCTACCAGCACGTCTATTCCAGTGGTTTTGGTCAGTTTGGCGGCGAGCCGTTTGCCGCAGTGATTGGTAACTACGCATTCGAGAATACCGCAGCTGACATGAAGCTGCTGAAATATATCAGTGCCGTCAGCGCAATGGCGCATTGCCCGTTCCTGTCTTCCGTATCGCCGGAGTTCTTTGGTCTGGATTCGTTTACCGAACTTCCCGGCATTAAGGATGTCGCCGCCATTTTTGAAGGCCCGGCTTACACCAAATGGCGTTCGCTGCGCGAGTCCGAAGATTCCCGTAACCTCGGCCTGACGGCACCGCGTTTCCTGCTGCGCCATCCTTATGCACCGGATGAAAATCCGGTCAAGAGTTTTAACTATCATGAGGATGTCAGCAAAAATCACGAGCATTATTTGTGGGGGAATACGGCGTTTCTTCTGGCAGCGAACATGGCCGAAAGTTTCATGTCCACAAGATGGTGTCCAAATATTGTCGGTCCGCAAAGCGGTGGCGCGGTAAAAGATTTGCCGGTGCATTTGTATGAGGCAATGGGCCAGCTTCAGGCCAAAGTTCCTACCGAAATTCTGATTACCGACCGGCGGGAATACGAGCTGGCAGAGCAAGGCTTTATTACCCTGACAATGCGAAAAGGCTCTGATAATGCAGCATTTTTCTCCGCCAACTCGGTCCAGAAACCGAAAGTTTTCCCTAACACGGTGGAGGGGAAAGAGGCCGAAACTAACTACAAACTCGGTACGCAGCTTCCCTATCTTTTCATCATTAACCGGCTGGCGCATTACATCAAAGTGCTGCAACGCGAGCAGCTTGGCTCATGGAAAGAAAGAGGCGATCTGGAGCGTGAGCTGAACGGCTGGATACGCCAGTATGTGGCCGACCAAGAAAACCCACCTTCTGACGTACGCAGCCGTAAACCGCTGCGTCAGGCGAAGATTGAAGTCTCTGATGTGGAAGGGGAGCCAGGCTGGTATCAAGTAGCCCTGTCCGTGCGTCCGCACTTTAAATATATGGGAGCCTCATTTGAACTGTCGCTGGTCGGACGTCTGGATAAAGAGTAGTCATCATGATAACGGAACGGGAGTCCGGGAACAGCTTGTTTGAACGTATCGGGGAGGCGGCAAAACCGCCTTCACGCCAGCGCCCAAAGGTGGCGCTGTTGCATTCTGTACGCGATAACCTGCGTAATATCCTCAACACCCGTTCCGGTAGCTGTTATGGCTCACCGGATTTGGGGATCGCTGATTTTAACGATGAGTCTTCTGATTACCAGAACATCCGGGAATGGATGGTTCAGGCGATTCAGACCTGTATTCTGCGTTACGAACCCCGGATATCAGATGTGGCGGTGACTGCTGCCACAGAGGATAGCCATGCGCCACTGGAACTGCGTTTTCATATTGTGGCATATCTGGATTTCAGCGACAGGCAGGATGTTCTGGAGTTTGACATTCTGCTGGATAACCACCAGCACTGGTGTGTGGAGTAAAACTGATGGCCTTCCTGGAACGTTTCTACCGCGAAGAACTCGATTACCTGCGCCAGCTTGGCAAGCTGCTGGCACAGGAAAAACCGTATCTGTCCCGGTTCCTGGCCGAGAAAGAGGGTGATCCCGATGTGGAACGCCTGATGGAGGCTTTTGCGTTTCTCTCAGGTGGCCTGCGGCAAAAGCTGGAGGATGAGTTCCCGGAGTTTACGCACAGCCTGATTAATATGCTGTGGCCGAATTATCTGCGTCCGGTTCCCTCTATGACGGTGATTGAATATCTGCCCCGTAAGGAGCTGAAATCGTCCGTTCAGGTCTGCCGGGATGAACTGATAAAAACGCTGACGACAGGCAGTAACCAGACGTCCACCCATGGGGCGTTGAGCGATGAAGATAATAACACTGCGCCACCTGTCTGCCACTTTACGCTGGCACGCAATACCTGGCTGCAACCACTCTTTGTCCGGGATGTACGTAACGCCAGCACCCTGAAAGAAGGTATCATTGAGATTGATTTTTTCACGGAAGGAAATGTCTCTCCCGGCGAGCTGGATCTGAATAAGCTCACCTTCTGGCTGGGCAATGAGGATGATTACACCCGGCAACAACTCTATTTGTGGTTCAGCGAGAGACTGATGGATGCGGAACTGATGGCCGGAGAGTACCAGATGCCAATGCCGGAGTTGTGGCTGGATGCCGCCGGGTTTGAACGGGAAGATGCGTTGCTGCCGTGGCCAAAAAACGTCCATAACGGCTACCGTGTGCTCCAGGAGTATTTTTGCTACCCGGAGAGCTTTTTCTTCTTTCATCTGCGGGGAGCCGCGCCGTTACCGGCGAATTTCCCGGCAGGCGCGTTTACACTGCGTCTGCATTTTAACCTGCCGCTGCCTGTGGATATCAAGCTTCGCAAAGATTCGCTGCGCCCGTACTGTACGCCAGCGGTAAATCTCTTTGTTCAACAGTCTGAACCCGTCAGGCCGGATGGCAGTATGCCGCAGTATCCGTTTTGCGCCAGCCAGCAGCATCTGGAGTCCTGCGATATTTTTCGGGTAAAATCCGTATCCAGTAAGCTCCCGAAGACCAGCCAGGGTAAAAAATTTCGCCTCTGGCCTGAGTTTGAAGGGTTTCAGCATCAGATCGAGTACAACCGCCAGCGTGAAGTCGTCTACTGGCACCACCGCACCAGAACCTCCCTGTTCCATCGTGGCCTGGATCATGCTATTGCCTTTGTTCACGCCGATGGCAGTCTGCCCGATTCTTCCCGGTTGAGCGGCGAAGTGTTTACCGCCTCGCTGGTCTGCACCAACCGGATGTTACCTGCGTCACTGCATATCGGTGATATCTGTGAGGCTGTTAATAAAAATCCTGCGGTCGCTTCTTTCAGCAACGTTACGCGCCCGACCCGTCCACTGTATCCGGTGACGGATGGCGATATGCACTGGTCGCTAATTTCCAGCATGAACCTGAACTACCTCTCGTTGCTGGACAGGGAGGCACTGATTCAGGTGCTGCGCACCTTCGATATGCCGGGTATCCACCATCCGCAGCAGGCCAGGCTCTCCTCGCAGAAGCTCGACGCCATCGAAAAAATGGAATCCCGCCCGGTTGACCGTCTGTTTAAGGGCGTGCCGGTTCGCGGTCTGTCCACCACGCTGTGGATTAATCCCGCCCCCTTTGTCTGTGAAGGCGAGATCTACCTGCTGGGAACCGTGCTGTCATACTTTTTTGCGTTGTACGCCAGCATCAACTCATTTCACTGTCTCAGAATCATTAACACGGAAAGTCAGGAGTCCTGGGAATGGCAACATACAGGCCAGCACGCCCTGATGTAGGGGAAGCGACACTGCTCCCGGATGTGCGCGGGATGAATTTTTATGTGCTGATGGAGTCATTGTACCGCCAGTATGGTGAGCCGGATCGTGAGCCATCTCTGCGTACCGAACCGGAGCAGGAAGTGGTGCTGTTCAAATCCGATGCCAGCATTGCCTTTCCGGGCAGTGACCTGAGTACGCTTGAACGCAGCGACAACGGGCAGTTTATCCTGACGACAAAATTCCTGGGTTTCTCCGGCAGCCAGTCGCCGCTGCCCGGCTACTACCTGGATCGGATGGCGCAGGAATCTGCGCAGAATGAAGAGGGGCTGAAAGCATTCCTCGATCTGTTCAGCCACCGCTGGACACAGTTTGCTTACCATGCCTGGCGCAAATACCGCTATTACGTCTGTTTTCGAAACGGCGGAACCGACGCTTTTTCACAGCGGATGTATGCACTGGTGGGCCTGGGTAACCCGAGCGTGCGTGACAGACTCGCCATCAATCACAGCAAGATGCTGGCCTATGCCGGGATACTGGCAACCCCCGGGCGCTCGCCGGACGTGGTGAGCAACCTGGTCAGCCACTGTTTCGATTTACCGGAGGTCAGCATCGAAAACTGGCAGTTGCGTAAGGTATCCCTTGATCCCGCGCAACAGAACCGGCTGGGCGTGCGTAACCCGAAACGGAAAACGGCCGGGTATGTGCCGGGCCGCTCGGTGATCGGCGTTAATTTTACACTCGGTGCCAGAGTGCCGGATCGCAGTGGAAAATTTCTGTTGCGGCTCGGCAATCTCTCAATGGCGCGTTACCTCTCCTTTTTACCGGAAGGTGAAAACCACCAGGCGCTGACGATGTTTATCTCCTTCCTGCTGCGCGATCAGTTTGCCTGGGATCTGCGGCTTGATCTTGCTCCGGAGCAGGCAAAGGGAATGCGGCTGGGCGATCGTTCCCGATCCTGTATCGGACGCACGGCGTTTATCGGCCAGCCGAAAATGCCGCCATCCGTCACCCTCCACATCAGGGATTAATTTTATGGAACCGCATATGGCTGAGGAAAAAACGCTCGCTCCCGTACTCTCACTGACGCTACAGGTGATGAACGGTAATGAGCTGGAGAGCGGACGTGCCGCAAAATGTCTGTTTACCGCCGGTGGCGGTGATATCGGCCACGCGCCCGCCTGCCACTGGTCGTTGCAGGACAGGGCTGGTTCTGTTGCCGAACGCGCCTGCCAGGTGGTGATGCATGACGGTGCATTTTGTCTGAAAAGCCTGGTGCCGGGGCTGATGATTAATCTGGCTCCGGTGTCCACGGAGACCGGACTGGTGCGCCTGCGCCAGGGCGATGAGGTCGTCCTGGGGGCGCTGGCGCTGAAGGTGTTTATCCATAACGGGAAGCTGGTCAGCTACAGCGAGCAGATGGCGGCACCGGAAACCATCGTCACCAACCGTGATCGTCTGGCAGACGCGCTGCTGACGACAGACGGCCAGCCTGCGTATCCGGGAATGCCCCGGACGCACCAGCTTGCGGATACCGTGGTCAACAGTTTTTCAGCCGATCCGCTTCAGGCTCTGCGGACGGAAAGCCTGACCGTGGCGGGCGATCCGCTTTCCGGGATCGTTCCTGCGCGATCTTCTGTTCCTGACAGGGATGGGGTGATCGACACCCCGTTTATGGATCTGCCGCCGCTGTATCCCGATCCCCTTACCGGACAGGATGATGCGGCGTCCCCGGCAGATACAGCCCAACTCCATCTTGCTGTTACCCCGTTGCTGCGTGGGCTGGGCGGTTCGCTTGCCGTGCGTAACTCACAGGATGCTGATGATTTTCTGGAAGAAGCGGGGCGGACGTTGCAGGCGGCGATAAAAGGGCTGCTTGAGCTACAGCAGCGTCGTAACAGCCTGTCGGACAAGCATTTGCGTCCACTGGAAGATAACCCGTTGCGCCTGAATATGGATTACACCACCGCGCTGGACGTGATGTTCGCGGAAGGTAAAAGTCCGGTGCATCTTGCCGCGCCCGCCGCCGTTGGTGAGAGCCTGCGCAATATCCGCCACCATGAAGAAGCCAACCGCGCCGCCATTGTGGAGTCGCTGCGCGTACTGCTGGACGCGTTCTCGCCGCAGAGCCTGATGCGCCGATTTGTCCAGTACCGGCGCAGTCACGAACTGCGCAAGCCGCTGGATGATGCCGGAGCCTGGCAGATGTACTGCGATTACTACGACGAACTGGCCTCCAGCCGTCAGCAGGGATTTGAAATGCTGTTTAACGAAGTCTATGCCCAGGTGTATGACCGGGTACTGCGTGAGAAACAGCGGGAGCCGGAAGCATGACAGGGCGTTTTTTTCGTACCTGCATGGTGATGTTGCTTTTCAGCCTCACCCTGACAGGCTGCGAAACGGTGAAAAAGCTCGGCCAGGTGATTAAGAACCCGGATATTCAGGTTGGGGAACTGGCGGATCAGTCATCGGAGGTGACGGTCACGTTGCTGACCGAGCCGGACACGAATATCAATGCGGACGGTGAGGCGGCGGCCATCGATGTGCAACTGATTTATATGAGCGATGACTCGAAGCTACAGGCTGCTGACTATGACGGGGTTGCCAGTACGCCACTGCCGGAGGTACTGGGAAAAAACTATATTGACCACCAGGATTTTAACCTCCTGCCGGACACCATGAAAACGCTGCCGCCGGTGAAGCTGGATGAAAAAACGCATTTTATTGGCGTTGTGGCGTATTTCTCCGATGACCAGATTACAGAGTGGAAGCAAATCGAACCGGTGGAAGGCACTGGCCATCACTACCGCCTGCTGGTGCATATACGACAGGGCAGTATCGAAATGAAAAAAGAGGACAACTGACAATGGCAACCATGAAAAACAGGGTGATCTGGCAGGAAGGTCTGTTTGCCCTGCCGCAGCACTTCCAGCAACAGCAGCGTAATCAGGAATATTTGCTGAACCAGCGTATGAGTGCGCGGGATGATTTTGCCTGGGGATTTACCTCGCTGTCGATCAATACAGAACTGCTGGCCCAAGGGAAACTGATGCTGGACCACGCGACGGGCTGTATGCCGGATGGCACGGTGTTCAGCATCCCGGAGCAGGATCAGCTCCCTTTGCCGTATCAGCCGCTCGATCTCTCCCGGCCCGGTAGCAACGACATTTACCTGGCGTTACCCGTTATCAGTGATATCACCTGTGAAATCGAAGGACGCCGGAGCGCAGGGCAGGGAACGGAGCGTTACCGCCTGACACAGGCCGATATCCGCGATTTACACTCCGATGACGGCGACGTGCAGCCCATCATGCTGGGGCAACTGGCACCGAAAATCGTCAGTGGTGCGGACGATCTCAGTGCGATGGTCACGCTGCCGCTGTGCCGTATCCTCAGCCAGCAGTCCGGTGGTGCTCTGGTGCTGGATGACAGCTTTATCCCGACCTGTCAGGCCATTCGTGTCAGCCCGCTGCTGAACGGATTTGCCGGGGATGTGCAGGGGCTTCTCAGCAATCGCGCCAGCGAACTGGCAAAGCGTATCGGTTCGCCGGAGCAGAGCGGTATTGCGGATGTGGCCGAGTTTATGATGTTGCAGGTGCTTAACCGCAGCCAGATGCACTTTACCCACCGTACTCATCTGCATACCCTGCACCCGGAAACGTTTTATCTGGATCTGGTCCGGTTGCTGGGGGAACTGATGACCTTTACGGAGGACAGCCGTCTGCCCTGTCCGGTGGAGTCTTACGACCACCGCAATCTTACGACGTCGTTTAATACCGTGATCCCGGAGTTGCGCCGGGCGCTCAACACCGTACTGATGCCGCGTGCGCAGAATCTGCCGCTTGTCTTCTCTGACGGGTTCTATGTCGCCACGGTTAACGATCCGACCCTGTTGCGTTCCGGCACCTTCATTCTGGCGGTGCGCGCACGGATGCCGCACAGCCAGCTTATCCACCAGTTTACCCAGCAGTCAAAAATCGCGGCCACCAACAAAATCCGCGATATGGTCAGCGTGCAGGTGCCGGGGGTTCCGCTGACGCCGCGAACCGCCGCTCCGCGCCAGCTACCGTACCATGATGGCTTTGTTTACTTCGAACTGGACAAAGGTGCTGCCGCCTGGCAGGACGTGGTGAAAGCCGGAGCGCTGGCGCTGCATATTTCCGGTCCCTTCCCGGATCTCGGTATACAACTGTGGGCGATAAGAGGTTAAGGCCATGAGCGAGCAGTTCATTCCGCTGGCCGCCAGTAATGATCATCAGGCCACAGGGGAACCTCGGGAGAACGTGAGTACGATGGCACAGGATGCGGGTGACGACATCTCCGCCCGCCAGTACCGGTTGTCCCTGCGTGGCAACAGCCTGAACCCGATGATCGACGCCGCCACGCCATTGCTGGGCATGGTAATGCGCGTGGCCGGGATGAACAGTCAGACCATGCCGGAGCACCTCTTTGCCCAAGTGGTAACGGACGTTCAGGCTGTGGAGCAGTTGCTTCAGGAGCAGGGCTACGAACCGGGTGTGATTGTCTCGTTCCGTTATGTTCTCTGCACCTTTATTGATGAAGCCGCGCTGGGCAACGGCTGGTCGAACAAAAACGAATGGATCAAACAGTCGCTACTGGTTCATTTTCACAATGAAGCCTGGGGTGGCGAAAAGGTGTTTATTTTGCTTGAACGCCTGATCCGTGAGCCAAAGCGTTACCAGGATCTGCTTGAGTTTTTATTCCTTTGTTTTTCGCTGGGATTTCGCGGGCGCTACAAGGTGGCCGCGCAGGATCAGGGCGAATTTGAACAGATTTACCGCCGCCTGCACCACGTTCTGCACAAACTGCGTGGCGATGCGCCTTTTCCGCTACTGCATCAGGATAAAAAGACGCAGGGCGGGCGCTATCAGTTAATGAAGCGCCTGACCATTAAACATCTCCTCCTGGGTGGCGTGGTTGTGCTAGCGCTGTTTTATCTGTTCTGGATGCTGCGTCTGGACAGCCAGACGCAGGATATTCTGCATCAACTGAACCGGCTGCTCGCCAGGTAAGGACACAACATATGATCCAGATTAATCTGGCCTCTCTGGTAAAGCATCTGAACCCGTTTTCCCGGCAGGCACTGGAAGCTGCCGCAGCAGAATGTATGAGCCAGCAGGCAACGGAAATTACCGTGGCGCATGTGCTGTTGCAGATGCTGGCAGCGGTACGCAGCGACGTAAGAGTGGTTGCGGAGCGGGCGGACATTGACATCAGTGAGCTTCGCCGGGCGCTGACGGTGGAAAATTATGCCACGGCGCGAACGACTGACAGCTATCCGGCATTTTCGCCGATGCTGGTCGAGTGGCTGAAAGAGAGCTGGCTGCTGGCCTCTGCTGAGATGCAGCAGACGGAGTTGCGTGGCGGCGTATTGCTGCTCGCCCTGCTGCATTCGCCGCTGCGCTACGTCCCGTCTGCCGCCGCCAGGCTGCTGACCGGTATTAACCGCGACCAGTTACAGCAGGATTTTGCCGCGTGGACGAAAGAGTCCGCCGAATCCGTGGCGCTGAATGCGGACGGACAGGCTATGAGCGTCACAGCCGATACCGGCGACAGCCTGCTTGGCCGCTATACCAAAAACATGACCGACGATGCCCGTCAGGGGCGGCTCGATCCGGTGCTGTGTCGCGATAACGAAATTGACCTGATGATCGACATTCTCTGCCGCCGCCGCAAGAATAACCCGGTGGTGGTAGGTGAGGCAGGCGTCGGTAAAAGCGCGCTGATTGAAGGGCTGGCGCTGCGCATCGTGGATGGCCGGGTGCCGGACAAGCTGCGCGACACCGATATTATGACGCTGGATCTTGGCGCGTTGCAGGCGGGCGCATCGGTCAAGGGCGAGTTTGAAAAGCGCTTCAAGGGGCTGATGGCGGAAGTGATCCAGTCACCGAAGCCGGTTATCCTGTTTATCGATGAGGCGCATACGCTGATTGGCGCGGGCAACCAGCAGGGTGGGCTGGATATCTCCAACCTGCTGAAACCGGCGCTGGCGCGCGGCGAACTGAAAACCATCGCCGCCACCACCTGGAGCGAGTACAAAAAATACTTTGAGAAAGACGCCGCCCTGTCGCGCCGCTTCCAGTTGGTGAAGGTCAGCGAACCCACGGCGGCGGAAGCCACCATTATTCTGCGCGGCCTGTCGGCGGTATATGAGCAATCCCACGGTGTGCTGATTGACGATGAGGCGTTACAGGCTGCCGCGATGTTAAGCGAGCGCTACCTCTCCGGCCGTCAGTTGCCGGACAAGGCCATCGACGTGCTGGATACCGCCTGCGCCCGCGTGGCGATCAACCTGTCATCACCGCCGAAGCAGATTTCGGCGCTGACCACCCTGCGCCACCAGTGCGAGGCGGAAATGCGTCAGCTTGAGCGCGAGATCCGCATCGGCCTGCGGTCTGACACCTCACGGCTGACGGAGGTGATTGTGCAGTATGACGAAACGCTGACCGAACTGGACGAACTGGAAGCGGCGTGGCACCTGCAGCAGGGGCTGGTACAGGAAATCATCGCGCTGCGTAAGGGGCTGCTGGACGAAACCGCCGCACCGGATACAGAAACTGCCGGTGATGATGCTGTCGCCGCGGATGAACTGGTGGCAGAGACCACCGACGATAACACCGTGGTTGTGGATGAGCCCGTCACTGGGCAGCAAGAGCCTGACATCCTTCCGGCAGAGCGCCTTGCACAGTTAACCGCCGAACTGGACGCCCTGCACAACACGCAGCTTCTGGTTTCCCCGCACGTCGATAAAAAGCAGATTGCCGCCGTCATCGCAGAATGGACCGGCGTGCCGCTTAACCGCCTGTCACAGAATGAAATGTCGGTCATTACCGATCTGCCGCAGTGGCTGGGCGACACCATTAAGGGCCAGGATCTGGCGATTAAACACCTGCATAAACACCTGCTGACCGCGCGCGCCGATCTGCGCCGTCCGGGGCGACCGCTCGGCGCGTTCCTGCTGGCCGGTCCCAGCGGCGTCGGCAAAACAGAAACCGTGCTGCAACTGGCGGAACTGCTCTATGGCGGACGCCAGTATCTCACCACCATCAACATGTCGGAGTTCCAGGAGAAACACACCGTTTCGCGCCTGATTGGCTCCCCGCCGGGCTATGTCGGCTACGGCGAGGGCGGTGTGCTGACTGAAGCCATCCGTCAGAAGCCCTACTCGGTGGTGCTGCTTGATGAAGTGGAAAAAGCCCATCCGGATGTGCTCAACCTGTTCTACCAGGCCTTTGATAAAGGTGAGATGGCTGACGGTGAAGGCCGCCTGATTGACTGCAAAAATATCGTCTTTTTCCTGACGTCCAACCTTGGTTATCAGGTGATTGTCGACCATGCGGATAACCCGGAAGCGATGCAGGAAGCGCTGTATCCGGTGCTGGCGGATTTCTTCAAGCCTGCGCTGCTGGCACGTATGGAAGTGGTGCCGTACCTGCCTCTGTCGCGTGAAACGCTTTCCGTGATTATCGCCGGGAAACTGGCACGGCTGGATAACGTGCTGCGTACCCGCTTCGGCGCAGAAGTGGTGATTGAGCCGGAAGTAACTGATGAAATCATGCAGCGCGTCACCCGTGCCGAAAACGGTGCACGTATGCTGGAATCGGTGATCGACGGCGAGATGCTGCCGCCGCTCTCCCTGCTGCTGTTGCAGAAAATGGCAGCGAACACCGCGATTGCCCGCATCGTGCTGGGCGTGGCCGATGGCGCGTTTATCGCTGACGTGGAGGACGCACCGGAGGACAGCGCAGACGCCGACACACTGCCGGAACCGGAAACAGAGGACACCGCTGTTTTATGAGCAGAATGCGGATACTGCTGGCCGGTCTGTTGTTACCGGGGCTGTTCGCCAGCGCCGTACAGGCAGAAGCGCCTGCTGAACCGGCGGCATCCGGCGCTGTGCTGCCGGGCATTGTCATACCACAGACAAATGCCCAGGCAACGGTAACGACGACGGTAACGGCCATGATGGCCTGTCGTCGTGAGCCTGCGGCGCTGGAGCGGCTGGACTGCTACGACCGCATTCTTGCGCCGGAACAGCCTGGTTTCGACGGTGCACTGGTCAGGGCACATTACGAAGGCGAGGCCTGGAAACGGGCCTTCAGCCAGGAAAAACAGCGTACCGACAACTCCACCACGCTGATGATGACGCAGAGCGACACAGAGCGGCCAACCGTGATTATTACCACCCCGGCTATCGGCAACGTGCCGCCACGCCCGGTGCTGATGTTCAGTTGCGTGGACAACATCACCCGGATGCAGGTGGCGCTGACTCACGCCATGACGCCCAACGACATCGCCGTGACGCTGACCACCAACGCCGGGCGTTTTCAGTCGCGCTGGTTTATCCGCGAAAACGGCTATCTGCTGGAGGCCAGCCGGGGCTTATCCGGCATTGATGAGATTAAACAGCTTTTCGGCGCAAAAACGCTGACTATCGATACCGGTACGGACAGCGCCGCCGGGAAACTGACGTTTAACATTGACGGGCTGGCAAAAACTATCGCGCCGCTGCGCGCTGCCTGTCACTGGGCGGGGGAATAAAAATGGTAATGGACCTACGTAACCCGGATACCTGGATTTCGCACCTGCTGGAAACTCTGCCGGAAGACAAACTGACTTCCGCGCTGAAAGACGATAATCCCGGCTGGGAGTATATCGACGGCGAAATGCTGAAACTCGGCTCGCTGGCCCACAGCCAGCTTGATATTCCGGAGATACAGCGCCGGGGGCTGACGCTCCTGGCATCGGAGAGCAAGGATTTTCGCCTGCTGGCCCACCTGCTGCGCACCCTGCAACACGCTGGTGATCTGCTATTGGCGCTGCGTTTACTGGCGCTGTATGTGGAGCGTTACTGGACGGTAGCAGCCCCGCGAATGGCACATAAAAAGCGCTTTGCCGCCCAGGTGATAAAACGTTTTGAAACGGGTATCCCCGGTTTTGCAGAAAATGCCACCATGACGCAGCGCGACGCGTTGCTGGGGGAAATGGCAAAACTGGCGCAAAGCTGGCAGACGCAGGATGCCCCGGATCTGGCGCAGGCGACTGATGATTTGTTTGCTCTCTGCCAGCGTACATTTCGTGATGCCGCGCCTGCGTTGTCTTCCTCTCCGGCCACCTCCGGCAGCACACCGCAGACGGTCGCCACACCGGCCCGCGACGTGCCACACAATATCACCACCGTGTCTGCGGCTCCGGCTCCGCAGGTTGCAGTTGACAGCCACGACGATACGGCCTGGCGCGACACGTTGCTGAAAGTCGCCGATATTCTCTGTGAGCGCCAGCCGGAATCGCCGCTGGGTTACCGTCTGCGCCGCCACGCGCTGTGGCACACCATCACCAGCACCCCTCCGGCAGAGAGCGACGGTCGTACTCCGCTGGCGGCAGTTTCTGCTGACATGGCTGCTGACTACCAGTCCCGGATAACCGGCGCGGATATAGCACTGTGGCAGCAGGTGGAAAAAAGCCTGCTGCTGGCACCGTACTGGCTTGATGGTCATTATCTTTCCGCACTGACCGCACAGCGCCTGGGTTATACCAGTGCGGCAGACGCCATCCGGGATGAAGTTGCCCGCTTTCTTACCCGTCTGCCGCAACTTGCCACCCTGCTGTTTAACGATCGCTCGCCGTTTATGAGCGAACAGACAAAACAGTGGCTGGCGACATCACCGGGCCAGCAGGCGACCCCTGTGATCCGGGCCGATGAAAATGCAGAGGCTGTCCGGCAGTGTTTCAGCGAGCAGGGACTGGAGGCTACCTTGCAATACCTGGAAAACCTGCCGGAAGGCGAGCCCCGCGATCAGTTTCACCGACAGTATCTTGGCGCGCAGCTGATGGAGGAAGCCGGGATGGTAAAGCTTGCACAGCAACAGTACAGGATGTTGTTCAAAGCAGGTCTGCGAATGACGCTGGCTGAATGGGAGCCATCCCTGCTGGAGCAACTGGAAAACAAATTCACGGCAGAACAGTAAGAGACACAGGAGCTTTTGTGAGATTACCAACCCCCCGACTATTCAGTGGCATGAGATCAGCCCTCCGGCCAGCCATGCCCCGGTTTAAGATCTCCGCGTTCTGGCTGCTGGTGCTGGCATGGATTTTTCTGCTGGTGTGGATCTGGTGGAAAGGTCCGTCATGGTCATTGTATGACGAGCACTGGCTCAGGCCGCTGGCGAACCGCTGGCTGGCGACGGCGGCCTGGGGGATTATTGCCCTGGGGTGGCTCACTGTCCGGGTGATGAAACGCCTGCAACAGCTTGAGAGACAACAAAAGCAGCAACGCGAGGAGGCGCAGGATCCACTCAGTGTGGAGCTGAATGCACAACAACGCTACCTCGACAGGTGGCTGCTGCGTCTGCAACGCCATCTCGACAACCGTCGTTACCTGTGGCAACTGCCGTGGTATATGGTTATTGGCCCTGCCGGGAGCGGTAAAACTGCACTGTTAAGAGAGGGATATCCGTCCGATATCATTTATACCCCGGAGATGGTGCGTGGCACAGAGCAACGCCTGTACATCGTTCCTCATGTCGGCAGACAGGCGGTTATTTTTGATATTGACGGTGCGCTCTGTGAACAACCGGATGCCGGTGTCCTGCACCGCCGTTTATGGGAGCATGTCCTGGACTGGCTGGTGGAAAAGCGTGCCCGCCAGCCGCTGAACGGGATCATTATCACTCTCGATTTACCTGATCTGCTGACCGCTGATAAACGTCGGCGTGAGCATCTGTTACACACGCTGCGCAGCCGTTTGCAGGATGTACGCCAGCACCTTCACTGCCAGTTACCGGTTTACGTGGTGCTGACACGGCTGGATTTATTGCACGGGTTTGCCGCCCTGTTTCAGTCTCTGGATAAAAAAGATCGCGATACGGTTCTGGGCGTCACCTTCACCCGCCGCGCCCATGAAAATGAAGACTGGCGCACCGAGCTGGATGCTTTCTGGCAGGCATGGTGTGAGCGAATGAACCACGCCACGCCGGATCTGATGCTCACGCAGACGCATATGCGCAGTTCCCTGTTCAGTTTTGTCCGCCAGATGCAGGGGAGCCGGGACTATCTGGTGGCGCTGCTGGATGGCCTGCTGGACGGTGAAAACATGGATGTCATGCTGCGTGGCGTCTATCTCACCTCATCACTGCAACGCGGTCAGATGGATGATATTTTCACCCAGTCTGCCGCCCGGCAGTACCGGCTGGGCAGCAGTCCGCTGACGGCCTGGCCGCTGGTGGATACCGCACCTTATTTTTCCCGCAATTTGTTTCCACAGGCGCTGCTGGCAGAACCGAATCTGGCCGGAGAAAGCCGTTCCTGGCTTATAAGGAGCCGTCGCCGTCTGACCGTCTTTTCCGCAGTGGGCGGGGTGGCGGCATTATTGTTAATCACCGGCTGGCACCATTATTACAATGCCAACTACACCTCCGGCGTCCAGGTACTGAAACAGGCTGAAGCCTTTATGTCCATACAGCCGCCGCAGGGTATGGATGACTATGGTAATCTGCAACTGCCATTACTTAACCCGGTTCGCGACGCCACCCTGGCTTATGGTGACTGGGGGGATCGCAGCCGCCTGGCCGATATGGGACTGTACCAGGGCAGGCGTGTCGGGCCGTATGTGGAACAGACCTACCTGCAACTGCTGGAGCAGCGTTATCTGCCCGCCCTGTTTAACGGTCTGGTGAAGGAAATGAATGCTGCACCACCAGAAAGCGAAGAAAAACTTGCCGTGCTGCGTGTCATGAGAATGCTGGAGGATAAAAGCGGGCGCAATAATGAGGTGGTAAAACAGTACATGGCAAAGCGCTGGAGCGATAAGTTTCACGGCCAGCGTGACGTTCAGGCGCAACTCATGTCCCATCTGGACTATGCCCTGAAGCATACCGACTGGCACGCAGAGCGTGCGGCGGGCGACGGCGACGCCATCAGCCGCTGGACGCCGTATAACGGCCCGGTAGTGTCAGCACAAAAAGAACTCAGTAAGCTGCCGGTTTACCAGCGTGTCTACCAGAGCCTGAAAACACGGGCGCTGGGCGTACTGCCTGCCGATCTGAACCTGCGCGATCAGGTTGGCCCGACATTCGATCAGGTGTTTATTTCCTCAGATGACAACAAACTGGTTGTCCCGCAGTTCCTTACCCGTTACGGACTACAGAATTACTTTGTAAAGCAACGAAATGAACTGATTGAGTTGACGGCACTGGACTCGTGGGTACTGAACCTGACGCAGAGCGTGAAATACAGCGAGGCTGACCGGGCAGAAATCCAGCGCCAGCTTACTGAACAGTATATCAGTGATTACACCGCCACCTGGCGGGCGGGAATGGACAACCTCAACGTGCGCGACTATGAGTCCATTGCGCAACTGACCGGCGCGCTGGAGCAGGTTATCAGCGGCGACCAGCCATTACAGCGGGCGCTGACGGCGCTGCGGGATAACACGCAGCCTGCTGTTCTCTCTGAAAAACTTTCTGATAAAGAACGTGAAGACGCCCAGGCGGAGCCGGGCTATCGCCTGTTGACGCGGCTTGGACATGAATTTGCGCCGGAAAACAGTACGCTGGCGGTACAGAATAACAAGGAAAACACGTTTCAGGCAGTGTATCAGCAGTTAACAGAACTGCACCGTTACCTGCTGGCGATACAGAATGCGCCGGTGCCGGGGAAATCGGCGCTGAAAGCCGTCCAGTTACGTCTTGACCAGAACAGCAGCGATCCCATTTTCGCTACCCGCCAGATGGCGAAAACCCTGCCCGCGCCGCTTAACCGCTGGGTGGGCAAGCTGGCCGACCAGGCATGGCATGTGGTGATGGTGGAAGCCGTTCACTATATGGAAATTGACTGGCGCGACAACGTGGTCAGACCGTTCAACGAGCAACTGGCAAACAACTATCCGTTCAATCCGCGCTCATCGCAGGATGCGTCGCTGGATGCGTTTGAGCGTTTCTTTAAGCCGGATGGCGTGCTGGACACTTTTTACCAGCAGAACCTGAAACTGTTTATGGAAAACGACCTGAGCCTGGAGGACGGCGATAATGCCGTGATTATTCGTGAGGATATCCGTACCCAGCTTGAGACGGCACAAAAAATCCGCGACATCTTCTTCAGCCGACAGAACGGGTTGGGCACTTCATTTGCGGTGGAGACCGTTTCGCTTTCCGGTAACAAGCGCCGCAGCGTGCTGAACCTCGACGGTCAGTTAGTCGATTACAGTCAGGGGCGTAACTACACCGCCCATCTGGTCTGGCCGAACAACATGCGCGAGGGTAATGAAAGCAAGCTGACGCTGGTTGGCGTCAGTGGCGGCGCACCACGCAGCATCAGCTTCAGTGGGCCGTGGGCACAGTTCCGCCTGTTCGGGGCTGGACAGCTAACTGGCGTGGAAGAGGGGACATTCAGCGTGCGCTTTAACGTGGACGGTGGTGCTATGGTCTACCGGATACACGCTGATACCGAAGACAACCCGTTTAGTGGTGGGCTATTCAGCCAGTTCCGGCTACCGGATACGCTGTACTGAGGAGACAGGGATGAGCAACGATGTACTGACACAAACTATCGTGACCGGCAGCGATCCGCGCAATCTGCCGGAGTTCGTCGCTATCCGCGAGGAAATTAATAAGGCCAGCCATCCGTCGCAGCCGGAAATGAACTGGCGGCTGGTGGAATCGCTGGCGCTGACAATTTTTAAGGCCAATGGTGTGGATCTGCACACGGCCACCTACTACACCCTGGCGCGTACCCGCACGCAGGGGCTGGCCGGTTTTTGTGAAGGCGCTGAACTGCTGGCGGCAATGATTACCCGTGAATGGGACAAATTCTGGCCACAGAGTGGATCTGCACGCACCGAGATGCTGGACTGGCTCAACACCCGTACCGGAAATATCCTGCGCCAGCAGACATCCTTTGCGGAAAACGACCTGCCGCTGCTGTACCGCACCGAACGGGCCTTACAGCTTATCTGTGACAAACTCCAGCAGGTCGAGCTGAAGCGCCCGCCGCGCGTGGAGAACCTGCTGTATTTTGTGCAGAACACGCGCAAAAGGCTGGAACCGCAACCCCGGAATAATACCGATGCTGTCACACAGGCCACCGTCAGAACGCTGGTCTATGCCCCGGAAAGTAATGCGCCCATGGCTACTGAGGCCGTCGCTCCTCTCCCCGACCTGCCGGAGATGCGGGTGGAAGTCCGTGGTCTGGCGGATAATGGCGGTATCGCCGGTCAGGGCAGTCCGGTGAAAGGTTTTATGTCGGGTGTCGCCGCTACTGCGGTTATCGCCGCCGCGCTCTGGTGGTGGCAGGTGTACCCGATGCAGCAGCAACTGGCACAGGTCAGGGATACGGCACAGGGTGCGGCAACGGTCTGGCTGGTATCGCCTGAATTGAACAGCTATGGGCAACGGCTGCAACAGCTTCCTGATACGTCGCCATTACAACTGCTGGAGACGGGTATGCAGATGACCCGTACCGCCGACAGCCGCTGGCCGGAGAGTCTGCAACAGCAGCAGGCAAGTGCGAAATGGAATGAAACACTGAAAAACCGCGCACAGAGCAGTCCACAATTGCGCGGCTGGCTCCAGACCCGCCAGGATTTACACGCTTTTGCTGATCTGGTGATGCAGCGTGAGAAAGAAGGGCTGACCCTTTCCTATATAAAGAATGTTATCTGGCAGGCAGAGCGGGGGCTGGGTCAGGAAACGCCGCTGGAATCCCTGCTGACGCAGTACCAGGACGCCCGCGCACGGGGGCAGAATACTGAGGCACTGGAAAAACAGATTAATGAACGGCTGGACGGCGTGTTAAGTCGCTGGCTGCTGCTGAAAAACGGCGGGATGCCGGAGACGGCAACCGAAATCAAATCCGAAAAATAACGACGAAATCAAAGGAGTTTATTATGGCTAATCCGGTTTATCTGACACTGAACGGTGACCTTCAGGGGCTGATCTCGGCAGGCTGTTCTTCCATGGCCTCCATTGGAAATAAAGCGCAGATTGCGCATATGGATCAGATTATGGTGTTAGGTTTGTCCCACGGGCTGACCCGCGCACAGAACGTGAATCATCAGATGCTGACGATCCAGAAGCCGGTGGATAAATCCTCCCCGTTGCTGAGTAAGGCTATCAGCGAAAACGAATGTCTGACCTGTGATTTTGAGTATTACCGGACCAACCGCTTTGGCATTAATGAACTGTATTATAAAGTGAAGCTGATTAACGCCCGCATCGCCAGTATTAAGCATATTGTGCCGCATACCATCAACCACAGCGAGGGACAACCGGAAGAGTCATTGTCACTGAGCTATGAAAGTATTACCCAGGAGCACTGTATTGCCGGGACCAGTGCCTACAGCCTGTGGGAAGAGCGGCTTTTCTGACGATTTAGCACCAGGAGCGGGAAATGAAAGATCAGACGTATGAGAATAATTCACTATATGTAAAAACACGACTTGAACAGCAGGAGAATATGAACCACATTGCCCGTTCACTGCATAAAGGTACTGCATCTTTCATGGCAAGAGTATCCCAAACAGTAGGGGTAATCCTGGACGGTACAGAAAGGGGAATAGGAAGGGGCGTCTGTGCGTTCCTTAGTGATAACAACACTTGTGTAGATTTGCGGCATGATGATAAGAGAATGTATATATGTACTAAGGAGTTTCTAAAACGCACTGATGCCCTTCTTGATATTTTATACATGTGTATACTCTATATTTTGGGAAAGTATGATGAGGAAACACAGCTTAGAATAATAGCAAAGGCTACTTATTATTTAAATTATTGCAAGGATAACCCTTCGCTTTTAATGTGTTACGATCTTAATCTTGATACAGAAGAAATCGAAAGAATACTAAAAGATCTTCAGGATCCGACAAAAAGAGATGATACTCTGGAACACCTGATTGGAGAATCCATCTATCCTGTTATGGATAAAGCACGGAAGGTAGTTATGGGGTTGGCTGCTAATCTGGCTACAGATATGGTAGCAAAAGGCATTCTGGCATACGCTGTCGCGAAGTTTATTGCTGGCTCATTTGGATTCGGTATGGTAATACGAACTAAATTAAATAATGCGGCATTTCTTACATTCAATGCGGCATATTATTATGGATATTTTGGCAAGGCAGCGGCCACGGCTGAAAGGCTAGAATACTGTAATCCTGAACTTTATCGTTTATTATATATGAATAATCTGGAAATGTTTTTATTTCTATTTAAAGATTACCTGCCAATTGAAATATTTATTGGTGATTATGGTGCCAATGCTGGAGAAAATGCAATAAGATTTTTCAAGGGAATAATAAAATGAGGAAAGTATTTAGATGGTTGGTTACAAGGATATTTAATGACCTCATAATTCCCAATCTTATGGTTATAGCTATTGTCGCCATTATGCTTGTGGTGCTTGAATATATTCCCGGGTACTTTGATGCATTATTTATCCCTATTGCTGTAGTCATAATTTATTTTGCTTATAAGATTATCAGATGACGATCTCTCATCAGCAATATCTGTGAGTGTAATTTGCTATGTAAGCTATTTTTTAAGGAATGAAATATCATAGATAATTCTGTTGTCAGTCCAGTTAATATTGTAGATTTCTTTTGCAAAAACATCCCGGATCCGTGGCAAAAATCGAAAGTGTCCGGTTAATGAATGAAGGGTAAAGCAATTCCTGACTGGCCGTACTGGTGTTTTTTGCCTGAAAAATGCTGGATACTGTTGTTTATGAATAAACAGGGTATCCCCTTCATGCGCGAACTCTGATGGGAAATACAAACGCTCTCGATACTGGGGATCTGGCGTTACAGCAAAGGGATTTATATCCTGCATCCGTCAGTGCTATAACTAATAAATATCAGGATGCAGGTTTGAGCACCTGAAAGATATCGTTAATTCGGGATGTCAGCGAGTCCACTATATCTGATAGCGTCTGTGCAAAAAATGTGGATATTGTATCCCTGAACTCTCGCGTACTGCTGAAATAATTAAGAAAATATGAGTTCACCGGAAGGTAACCAGGATCCGACAAAAAGAGATGATACTCTGGAACACCTGATTGGAGAATCCATCTATCCTGTTATGGATAAAGCACGGAAGGCAGTTATGGGGTTGGCTGCTAATCTGGCTACAGATATGGTAGCAAAAGGTATTCTGGCATATGCTGTCGGGAAGTTTATTGCTGGCTCAGTTGGATTCGGTATGGCAATACGAACTAAATTAAATAATGCGGCATTTCTTGCATTCAATGCGGCATATTATTTGGATATTTCGGCAAGGCAGCGGCCACTGGCACTGTTTCTGGTCAGAGAAAAAGATGATCCGGATACACGGAAATTTTCGTACCGCTGACTGCCACCGTAAATCATCGGCGGCCGGTATTCCTG
Organism: Superficieibacter sp. HKU1; assembly: GCF_029319185.1. Classification (NCBI taxonomy): domain Bacteria; kingdom Pseudomonadati; phylum Pseudomonadota; class Gammaproteobacteria; order Enterobacterales; family Enterobacteriaceae; genus Superficieibacter; species Superficieibacter sp. HKU1. Next base: position 3,916,983 of record NZ_CP119754.1, on the reverse strand, counting down.
AATGACACAGCCCGTATCCGTCAGATTTTATTGCTGTACCGATTGACCAGATCCTCAACCACCATTTTACAGGTTTTCTTTTTCAGATCTACAAGTTGCTGTTCTGTCATATCCTTTTTATTGCCTGTTTCTCCGCTTAACGCAACAGCCATCAATTCTGTGTTAACCGGTGAGTACGTTGCCCACTCCCCGGTCGCAACATCCACCAGTGCAAACCGGATCAGATAGCGCAGCGATGATCCGGAAACATTCCCGCCAGTATATTTTTTCCAGACCACCTCTTTTGTGGCAGCATTATATTTCCCGGCTTCAAGTTCGCTCCAGTAAACCACAATGGTCTTTTGCCTTCCCTTTGCGCCGATGTAGCGCAGCGCCTGCATATAATTGGCATTGATTATGCCGCTTTTGTTGTCTGAAAAATTTTCCGTGTCGCTGACTGTTTCCTTTACTGGTGTTACCAGTTGAACAGCCCTTTTTTTCCTGGCGACAGGAATACCGGAGAAAATGGAAACCTGGTAATATCGCTGCATTTCCTTCTGCATAATAACATCAGGTGCGCGTGATCCTGATTCCACCAGAATAACGGAGGACTTCAGCGGTATCTCAAACCCCTCCGAGGCTGCCTCCACCGCATTCTCAATATCTTCTTCCGTAATATCCAGCGTTAGCTCATCACCAAAAACATCCCGGTCGGTAAGTTGTGTTGTTACAGCGGGAATACCGTCCATTCGTGGTGTAGTCGCTCCGGTTTTCCGGCCATCAATAGATGATGATTTCGAACAACTGGCGAGTAAAAGGGTACAAATTATAGCGGACAGTGGCTTCATATTCATCGATGAGTCCTTATCTCCATATTGACACGCCCAAATTCGACAATCATTATACCGCTGTTTCCTGTAACAATAAAAACATTCATTTAGCGAATGGTATTACGTAAAAAATAATTAGTATGAATGAAAAAACACAATGAAATCAGTTTTATTTTGAAAAATTAATTCATAATAGCTACTGCTAAATTAAAATGCATAATATTATAAATTATTTATACCCTGCTGAAATTTACATCATCATTTTAATGATGGTCGATACGGTATTGAATTAATAATTAAATAACATTGGGATGCCTATCACATTTACAAGGAATACCTTTAGGTGCAAACTTCTGCAATCGCCGGGCCGCAAAAATACCTGCGGCAGGGGTCATCCTTCACTGCGCCAGTCTGCTGGCTGACGTTTCACCTGGCCGGAAACTATCCCGGTAAGTCCTGTACCTGCTGATTTTCAGCGCCCTTAACCTTTACGGGCTTCTGCCAGCGTAACCTGAGGATAGGGGCCGAAGGCCAGACGATTTTCCTTACCTTCAAAACGATAGCGGAAATACCACAGCTTAGAGTCGCTGGCAGATACCGTCAGGTACAGACGTTATGCATCGGTGAATTTGTAGGATTTTTCGGGGGGGCGCGGCGCGGATTTTACTGTCAGTCAACATGAGGGTCTCTCCATTCATCGAACTGAATGACCCGTAATCTGCCCCACAATTTTCCGGATACACAGAGATAAATCAAAACGTATCAGGAAAGTTTTTACGCTAACTCATTGAGTCACAAATACATGGGGATTTATAGGGAAGCATAAAAAGGAAAGGTGGTGCCCGGACTCGGAATCGAACCAAGGACACGGGGATTTTCAATCCCTGAGTCAAAGTTAATAGTTTGTAAACAGGCGTATTTGCATACTGTAAAGAGTGTGCAAAATGAAAATACTTCCCGTTATCTCTCCCAAAGGTGGAGAAGGCAAATCCACGTTTGCTGCTTACCTTGCCGGTTTTCTTGCCGATGCTGGCCTGAATACCCTTCTTGTGGATGCAGACTATTCCCAGCCCACAGCCAGCAGTATCTTCGCGCTGGAGCATGAATCCCCTTTCGGTCTCTATGAATTGTTGATGCAGATGGTCAGTGACCATATGCAATGCATTTCGCAGACCGCCATAAAAAATCTCGATGTCATCTACTCTAACGACCCGGACGAACTGTTGCCGACCGCGATGCTCCACGCTGCAGATGGCCGTCTTCGCCTGCGTAACATACTTCAGCATCCTTTCTTTAACCGTTATGACGTCATTATTGTGGATTCGAAAGGCGCAACAGGCGTCATGACCGAACTTTCCCTCCTTTCCTCTACCGGTAATGTGATGGGCGTTGTTAAACCCATCCTTCCGGATGTCCGCGAATTTATCCGCGGCTCCCTTCACATGCTTAACCGCCTGAAAACCTATGAAAATTACGGTATCCGCCTTCCTGATATTTCCATTCTCGTCAACTGTATCGAAAACACCCTGCTTGACCGTGAAGCAATGGACGGTCTTGCCGCCATCATTAACGAAAAACATTACGACGCCTCTGCGCTGGGCAACCGTGACGTTTATCGTTTACTCAATACCCGTATCGAGGCGCTGGATATTTTCAAACTGGGGCACGTAAAGCAGCAGCCCGTGCATCGTCTGGAATACAAAACACGCCGCAAAGGTCCGGCCGCAGCCGTCACCATGCACGACCTCGCGTGTGAACTGTTCCCTGAGTGGCAGAGCCATTTCAGTGACGTTCTGACCCGGGAGGTGCGTCATGTCTGAGATGATGATGCCCTGCTCTTATGAGGCTGAGCAGGCCGTACTGGGCGGACTGATGCTTGATAACGACCGGTGGGATGAGGTGATACTGCAAATCTCCCCGGAAGATTTGTTTTCCCGGCCGCACCGTATGGTCTTCCGCGTCATGGCCGAGCTGGCCGGAGAAGGGCTACCGCTCGATCTCATCACTATTACGGAACGGCTGGAGAACAGAGGCGACCTTGAACAGTGTGGCGGCTTTGCTTATCTGGCTGAAATGAGTAAAAACACGCCGTCTGCAGCCAATATCCTGGCTTACGCCGGGGTGGTGGCGGAGAAAAGCCGCCTGCGGCAGCTGATGACTGTGGGTAACAGTCTTCTTTCCGATGTGCAGGCCCCGAAAGCGAGCTCGGCGGGCATTCTTGAGTCGGCCGAAGGTAAGTTGTTTAACATTGCCGAACAGGGAGCCATGCAGCTCAACAGTGAGACCGGTGTTAACGAGGCGCTGGATAAACTGCTGACGCAGCTGGAAAGCATGTCCGCCAGTGACGGCCTCACCGGGACACCGACAGGGTTCAGTGAACTGGACGCGATGACCTGTGGTCTCCAGCCCGGCGATCTGGCCCTGCTGGCCGCCCGTCCTTCCATGGGGAAAACGTCGCTGGCCATGGCCGCCTGCACAGCGGCCGTGAGCGCAAAACCTGACGATCACGTCTTTGTGTTCAGTCTTGAAATGCCCTCAGAGCAGCTGATGATGCGCCTGCTGGCGATGGAAGGCCGGGTGGAACTGTCCCGGCTTCGCAGCGGCAACATGGATGATGAAGACTGGGCTCGCGTGTCCGAGGCAACCGGTCGCATTATTGAGTGGAAAAACCGTCTGATCATTGATGATACCAGTTACCAGACCCCGGCCACACTGCGCGCCCGCGCCCGACGCTATGTCCGCAAATACGGCAGACCCTCTCTCATCATGCTGGACTATCTGCAGCTTGTCCGCTCCCCCGAGCAGGAAAACCGCACGCAGGAAATAGCGGAAATTTCCCGCTCGCTTAAGGCGCTCGGTAAAGAGCTGGGCTGTCCGGTACTGGCGCTTTCCCAGCTCAACCGCCTGGTGGAGCAGCGGGCCGATAAACGCCCCAATAATGGTGACCTGCGTGACTCCGGTGCGCTGGAGCAGGATGCGGACCTCATCATGTTTATTTACCGGGATGAGGTTTATAACCCCGGCACCCCTGATGCCGGGGTGGCTGAGATCATTGTCGGCAAGCAGCGGCAGGGGCCAACCGGCACGGTAAAAGTCAAATTTGACGGGCGTTACACCCTCTTTTCGGAGTTTCAGGAAGGCAGCTATGACTTCGGTTACCGCAGCGGGAGGAAACAGGCATGAGCCGTAAAAGTTCTAATGTGGGGGCTGCCATGCTGCAGCCCGGACGCCAGTCGCAGGCGGCCGGCAATATCAGCGTCATGCCGGCGGCTGAAATGCCCATGGTCCTGACGCTCGACCAGTTAAGCCCGAATCCTGATAATCCGCGAACATCACGCAATCCGCGTTATGACGATATCAAGGCTTCCATCCGTTCGCGCGGGCTGGACACCGTGCCCAAAGTCACCCGTGACCCGGATGGTGAGCCCGATATGTACATCTTCAGCGACGGGGGTAATACACGTTATCAGATCCTGTCAGAACTGTGGCAGGAAACCGGAGAAGACCAGTTTTTCCGCGTCCATGTGTTGTTCAAGCCGTGGCCGGGACGGCTGCAGTGTGTTATTGGCCATCTGGCAGAGAATGAAGTGCGCGGGGAGCTGAGTTTTATTGAAAAAGCGCAGGGGATCCACAAAGCCCGCTCTATATATGAAGAGCAGATGGGAAAGACGGTTTCGTTGCGTCAGTTGTCAGAGCTACTGACCCATGAAGGTTTGCCAGTCCATTACTCAACAGTCAGCCGTATGGAAGATGCGCTGAAATATCTTTATCCGTGGATCCCAGACCTGCTTGAGTCCGGGCTTGGCAGGCCACAAATAACGTCACTGCTGGCGCTCCGGCATGATGCGGAACGCGTGTGGGATGAGTTTTGCCTGATTTCAGACACAGGCGACAAATCCTTCAGCGACGTTTTTGGCCAGTGTTGTGGCCGTTTCAACTCCCCGGAACTGTGGTCTCTGGAGATGTTTCGCGATGAATTTATTGGTGATTTACTGCAGGCGTTACCCCATCCGGAACTGGACTATGACCGCTGGATGATGGAACTCGATCCTAAAGAACGCAACCGCAGACATCACTTTGGCGAGCCGGAGACGGTTGCCTTTCCCGCCGCAAACAAGCCTGTTAATGCTGATCACGCCCTGCATACCACAGGCTCAGATGAGAGTGAAGGCGTCCCGCTACCTGTCTCCAGTTCACGTCCTGAGGTCTCAGGAGGGGCTGTAACGCCCGTTCCGGGTAATGCGTCTTCTCCTTCTGAAACACCGATTAATGAGCCCCCCCGGCATGAGGTTCAGCCAGATATGTACGGTGCCGCGCCGGTTATTTCAGGTGAGAGCGGGGATGTTAGCGGGCTGGTTACCCTCTCCGATGGGTACAGAGAAGAGAATGGCGGAGAAGAGGACAATGGGGAGGATGGCCTGCTTTCTCTTTTAACACCAGAACCTGAAGTTGTCCTGCAGGATGACGCGCCGGTGAGTAATGACAGCATCTGGCATGTGCCGGCCCATCAGGACGATATCGAACACCTGCAGAATACCGCTTTTCGTCTGGCCTGGGAGCTGGGTGAGGTCCTTGGCTGCGAAGATGAAATTCTTCCTCAACGCGACAACGACATGTCTGCCGGTTACGTCGGGGCAGGTGAGGTGCGTTCTGAAGCCGCCGCATTTCTGCTGGGCCTGACCGGCGAAGCGCCTGCGCTGCATCCTGCGGCAGGAGTGTGTGGCCTGCCGGAGCTTTTCACCGGCGGCCCGGGTGAGGGGGAAGCACCTGCCCTGACAGATGAAGATGCTCTGAAACTGCTCCGCCTGATGCGCGTTATGCGCCGTCTCCGGGAGCTGCAACGCGGTCTGAAGTACGGGGAGGATAACAGTGATGAATAACTCACAGCGACAGTTGCGACTGCTGAATCTTGTCAGGAAACTGCTGAAGCTGGGCCGCAGCAACAGTAATGCCCATGAGGCAGGACTGGCCCTGCAGCGTGCCCAGAAGCTGATGGCCAGATACGGTATCAGCGAGCTTGATGCCGGCCTTACATCCGTGCGCGAAGCGTCTTCCCGCACGGCCCCTTCGGATGCTGAAAAAGTTCCGGAATGGATGGTGACCCTTGTCCGGGGCGTCTGTCATGCCTTTGGCTGCCGCGCTTATTACTCATGGCGTCAGACCTCTGCCGGGTATCGCCGTTCGGTAACCTTTTACGGATTCAGTGAAAAACCTGAGATAGCAGCCTATGCCTTTGATGTGCTGACGCGCCAGCTGAAAGATGCCACAAATTCTTATCTCAAAACCCAGAGTAAGCGGCTGAAACTGGCCACACGCCGGGCGAGAGCGGAGCAGTTCCGTGACGGCTGGGTATGTGGGGTGCGTGAGGTGATATCGGCAACTGACATCAGCAGCGAGGAGCAGCAGGTAATGAGCCACTGGCTGGAAAGCCGCAGTATGAAAACAGTCACAACCCGTGAACTGAAAGCCTGCCGCGGGGCGGATACAGCACGTTATCAGGGGTATGAAGCCGGACAAAATGCCCGTCTTCATCAGGGTGTCAGCGGCCGGGGTCCGGCAGCCATTGGTTACCGTCAGGATTAAGGGGGAATGATGAACAGTTTATCTCAGGCTGCAAACGGATTATTGATGCAGCTGGTTATGGATCTCAGAAGTGGCTATCTCCGCCGCTGCGAATCGCTGGGACTGAACCGCGAGGAAATGCAGATGCTGCAGGGGCTCTCGCTCGAAGAGCTTCACTACCTTTCCGGCAGTGAGGTGTCGATCATCAGTGTGGGCATCAATCACGGCAATCTGGTGCGCATGCTACAGCAGGCCCGGACGGAACAGAAACGACTCCAGCGTATCGATCGGGCGCTGGCGCTGGGCGGCTCCATTGAACTGATGGCCAATTACTTCGGGCTCTCCAGTACGGACGTGGCGGCCCGCCGTCGCATTGCCGGTATCGATGTCCGGCCGGGGCGCGGTAACGCACTGGGTGATGAGGAAAACGCCGCCCTGTGGCGTCAGTGGCAAAAGTCCGGCGTTGAAGACGCGGAAAGTGCTGACGGGCTGGACGTGATGATGCTGGCTGCAGAACAGATGAACGTCTCGCTGACGTCGGTCTGGCATGCCGTCCGCGGCTGGCACAAGACCCGGCAGCCTTCTCCGGCCCGAACGCCGGTAAGGAAGACGGCATGAAATACAGGATGGTTGCGCCGGGCCTGCGGGCTCCCCATGGTACGCCGCCGCAATGCTGTCAAAAGGCGTTACGTCAGGTTCGCCGTTTCCGGCAGGGGGCGCGTAATTACACCCGGCTCGATGAGAAAGGCTGCGGTTACTACAAAATCGATCTCGGCCCGTTCTGGCGTCTGCTGAGTCGCAACGAAGGCCGGACATGGCTTCTTCTCAGCCACGAACGCTATAACAGCGCCATACGGAAATAGCAGCATGACAGCCTGTTTACCCTGCACCCGTACGCGGGTGCAGTACTAAGCATACTGACAGTTCAGAACGGCCGTGATGGCGGCCGAAAAGGAAAAATAATGAGTCTGCCTGCAGAAAGCCTGATTGCTTATACGCTGGATAAAATGAATGCCCGCCTTGCGGCCAGTCCCCGGCGGGATGATGGCAGGATACGTAACGGCCTGCTGTTTACCGGAAATGTGCATGATTCCATTCCCCGCCGGCTGTTGCTCGACACGCGGTTGTCACCACTGGACAAGATGGGCTGGATGATGATCCGGCTGTATGCACAAAATAATGAGGGGGCGGTTTTCCCCAGCTATGACGAACTGCAGTTGCAGCTTGCCTCACCCGGAAAGGGGAAAGCCTCAAGGGAAACGGTAAGCCGCGTCCTGCTGATGCTGCGAATAACCGGCTGGCTCAGCCTCTGTAAACGCGTGCGGGATGATAAAGGGCGGGTGCGGGGGAATATCTATGCTCAGCACGATGAGCCCCTGACGTTCAGCGATGCGGAAATGCTCGACCCCCGCTTCCTTGATGTGGTGGCGGATGCCTGCCTGAGTAAAAACCGGACTATCAGCCAGACCGCCCGCGAAGTGCTCGACGATATAAAAAACGACCCCACCATGCGCCATTATCGCAGCCATCTTGCACTGATCGAATCGCGTCTGGACAGCCCACAGACTCCCAGCCAGATGGCGAAACATCATCACCGAATACCCTGTCCCGCACCGGGTTCGGAAACAGAACTCAGTCATAAACGGCCAGGAATCGTCGCTAAAAAACAGGGTTCGGATACCGAACTCAGTCCAGAAAGGTACAACAATTCACTGAGTTCGGAATCCGTACTGCCAGTAAAAACAAGCAGTTATGACCGGGTTCGGAAACCGAACCATTACGTACGTAGTATCACACACAGTGTGAATAAAAATACGTACGTACCGGGTAAACCTGTGCTTCCCGACAGTCTGCATGAACTTGTGCCGGCAGAAGATATTGCCATGCTGACCGCCCAGCTGCAGGCGCTGCCTGAAGAACAGGCAAAACTTGTGCTGCTCAGCCTGCAAAAGGTGATGGCACGCCAGCAGCTCAGCAACCCGGTTGGCTGGTTGCTGGCCGTGATGAAGAAGGCACGTGAGGGCAGGTTATACGCGCCCCGTCAGGGTGGCGATATATCTGACAGTGTCGGGCAAAAAACAGTTCAGCGTCCCGAACAGCAACAATGGAAACCCGAACCACGCGCCTCTGCCCGCCCGGTATCGGAGGAAAATATCAGGGATCTGGTGAAGAAAATTCGGGAAAAAATCATAAATTCATGAAATCGCAGATTTTTACAGGCAGCGGAGCATGAAGTCTTGCACTTTTGCCAGCAAAATGCTGGCTAAAAAGTGAGCGCTGTTGCCAGTGGAAACACTGGCTAAAAAGTAAGCACTGTTGCCAGTGGCAACACTGTCTAAAAAGTAAGCGCTGTTGCCAGTGGCAACACTGTCTAAAAAGTAAGCGCTGTTGCCAGTGGCAACACTGTCTAAAAAGTAAGCACTGTTGCCAGTGGCAACACTGGCTAAAAAGCGAGCACTGTTGCCAGTGGCAACACTGGTTGAAAGCCAGGCAATACTTCTTCGCCATAAAAGAGATGAAGGTTCTGCAAATTTGTAACGGTGACGATCTGGTTTTAAGTTGTTCATATACCCCTCTCGCCCGGACTATCTCAAGCGTGTCAAAACTCATTACCCACTAAAGAGAGGCGTTAGACATGTCTGATGGTAAAACAAAGGGCGGAACAACCGCTTCACGAGCGGGGGCCCTACAGTCCTCTGTTAATATCCTGCTCCATACACATTATGCAATCCGGCTTTGGGAGGGCAGGAAACGTGATGCTCCGGACGAGACAGGGGTGAAAAAAAAGAGGCCTGAAATAATCAGCATGCCGCAAGCCATTGCGCGAGCTGGTAATGCTTCCCGAGACTCAGCGGCAGATAATCCCTATGCCGATATGGCTCTGGTACGGCTCGAAGAAGCCCTGCAACGAGCAACACTTAAAATTAATGAAAACGTCAGTTCACTGGATGCCATATTGTCAGCCGTACCCAAAGGGGTAACGCTTTCGGAAGTTGAATCAGCCGATCCGTTAAATGTCAGCGTTTTCAGCCGTTCACCGTTAGGATACCGGTGCGTATGGCTTCTGGTTGGATATGATCAGTTAGCAATGAAAGCTTTCCAGGCTTTTCATTACGGACTGATTTCGCGTTCGCAACGTGACGCTATCCTGGACAATGGTGGCCATGCTGTTCGTCAGGTCTATGGCGTGATTCAGCCTTACCGAACACTTGCAGTGACTCGCCGTGATATTGCAGAAAAAACCACGCAAGGGCTTGTTGCCATTGAGCGAAATGGCGAACCTGATCCGGATGTGTTACGCGGTAAAAAACGTTCTTCGTTCTCACCTCCGCTTAAAAACACCATAGCAGAGGAGGAATGATATGATTCCCCCTGTGTTCCTCCTCACCTCCTTCTTTTTACTGAGCGGATGCGCAACAACGGACTGGGCTGCGATTAATAAACAGGTCAGTGACACAGCCGCAAACCTGACAAAAACGTTGGGCGGCAACAGCAGCGGAGAAAGTGGCGGGATGCCGCTGATGAGCCCGGCGGGGCAACAGGCCCTGCAGTCCGTCGATAAAACGTTCTCCGTGCCGGTCGATGTGGATACCGCGGCGGCCCGCCTGAAGCGCCATTACAAATTTATCTCCACGCAGGAGCTTGAGGCACTGCGGCAGGCCGCAAATGACGGGGACTGGAAAGCGGCGGCTGAAGATGATGCGCATCCCGTCTGGGATGCCATGCCGGGCAGCTACTACAAAATGGGCTCCGACTGGAACGGACGTGATCACCTGGATATCGAAATCGAGAAAAACGGGTCCGGCAGCAGGCTCTATGTTGTCTATCGCTCATCATCAGCACAGCGTCTGGCCGGGTCCGGCGTCACGAAGCTGATGAATGATGTCCGCGCTGTTGCGGCGGGTGAAAAACGCTGATGCGGGAGGCAACACATGCAACTCTTTCTGTGTGAAAAACCCTCCCAGGCAAAGGATATTGCCCGCGTACTGGGTATCAGCAAGCGTGAGCAGGGATTTATCAGCGGCGGTAACATCGTTGTGACCTGGGCGGTCGGCCATTTACTCGAAACTGCCAGCCCTGAAGCCTATGGCGAGCAGTATGGCAGGCCATGGCGTGCCGATGTTCTGCCTGTGCTGCCTGAGGACTGGAAAATGGTCGTCAAAGAGCAGACAAAATCGCAGTTCACCGTTATCAGTAAGCTGCTCAAAAAGGCGTCTGAGGTGGTCATCGCCACCGATGCCGACCGCGAGGGAGAAGTTATCGCGCGTGAGCTGCTGGAATACTGCCGCTACAGTGGCGCGGTACGCCGGCTCTGGTTGTCAGCCCTGGATGAGGCCAGTGTGAAGGAAGCACTGGGCAATATCCTTCCCGGGGAAAAAACAGCCCTGCTGTATGATGCCGGCAAGGGCCGGAGCCAGGCTGACTGGCTCATCGGTATGAACCTGACTCGCCTTTATACCCTCAAAGCCCGTGACTCAGGGGTGTCAGAAGTGCTGTCCGTCGGGCGGGTACAGACGCCGACGCTTGCCATGGTGGTTAACCGGGATAATGAAATCACGTCCTTCGTGCCAAAGCCCTGGTGGCAGGTACATGCGCTTATTGAAAAAGAGGGCGTCCGGTTCCGGGCTGGCTGGGTGCCCGTTGAGCAGTACTGTGACGAGGAAAAGCGTTGCATCAATCCTCAGGCAGCCCGGGCGGTGGGACAGCTTTGTCAGCAGCAGGGCAGGGCTACGGTACTGGAGGTGACCCAGAAGCGGGAGAAAACGGCGGCACCCCTCTGTTTTGACCTGGGCACCCTTCAGCAGGTCTGTTCCCGAAAATTCGGCATGGGCGCAAATGATGTGCTCGCCATTGCTCAGTCACTTTACGAAACCCACAAAGCGACCACCTACCCCCGGACAGACTGTGGTTTTCTGCCAACCTCCATGCAGCAGGAAATTCCCGACGTGCTGGCAGCAGTGGCGAAATCCGATCCCGCTGTGGCCCCGGTACTGAATCAGCTGGACAGGCAGTTTGTCTCGCGCGTCTGGAATGACAAGAAAATCACCGCGCACCATGCCATCATTCCCACCCGGCAGGCATTTGATTTGTCGCGCCTCAGCGCCGATGAGCTGAAGGTCTACCAGCTGATTCGCCAGCATTATTTCGCCCAGTTCCTTCCGCTGCAGGAATCTGACGTGACTGAGGCGTCGTTCAATATCGGTGGCCAGCTGTTCCGTACACGCGGGAAAGTCGGTGTGGTGACGGGCTGGAAGTCATTGTTCCAGGCTGAAAAAGATGACGATGAAGAGGACGTCGACGGTGACAGTATGGCGCTGCCGGCGCTGGCAAAAGGGGATATTTGCGCTGTCACCGGTTCTGAGGTTAAGGATATGAAAACCAGTCCGCCCAAACCGTTCACGGAGGGGACGCTGATTGCTGCCATGAAGAACGCGGCCAGTTTCGTCAGTGACCCGAAGCTGAAGAAAGTGCTGCGTGATAACGCAGGTCTGGGCACAGAGGCGACGCGTGCGGCAGTACTCGAAACCCTCTTCAAACGACACTATCTGGAGAAAAAAGGGAAGCACATCCACTCAACGCAGATGGCCCGGGAGCTGATTGCGGCCCTGCCGGAAACGCTGACGAGCCCGGGCATGACCGCATTATGGGAGCAGGCACTGGATGATATTTCGCAGGGGAAAATGTCGCTTGCGGTCTTTATGCAAAAGCAGCTGCAGTGGACCCGTCACCTTGTCGAAAAAGGCCGCCAGGACAGTGTGAAAATCACCGCTCCCGTCACGCCTCCCTGCCCGTTATGCAAAGGGCCCACACGTAAACGTAAAGGTAAAAATGGTGATTTCTGGGGGTGCATACGCTATCCGGACTGTGAGGGAATTATCAGTACAGGTAAGAAGAAAGCAGCGAAGCGTAAAAAAACATCGGTTAAGGCTAAAACAGAATAATCCGCGCAGTATTGAACTATTTCACTGTACAACCCCGGGGCGGGTTCTGCTATTGTTGCCAGGCTTTGATGCATAGGTGCCCCGCTGGCCACGGTGCTGTAAGGTAAACTTTAACGGGATTTACCCGCAGCAGGCCTGGCAGGAAGTTATTGCACACTAACTGACCTGTAAGACGCATGCACTCCGTGAAAACCGCGTCGGGATTATTCCCCGGAGACAGATGAGACGACCGCAGGTTAAGGCACTGACCCCAGGGCACCGGAAACGGTGCCCTTTTATTTTTACGGATCACGTTTTCCATTTTGACCGTTGACATTCCGGGAGGACGGTTTAATTATAAAAGTGCTAAACCGTCGTTCATACGACCACCAATGATTCAGTAGCCTGTGAGAATCGCCTTCGGGTGGCTACAGCGAAAGCTCCTGTAACCTGAAAGGGAGCAAACTTTGGTACATCTGCGCACCTTTGAAAGCAGATATCGCCTGTACAAGCGCATTACGACGCGGCGATGAAGGTTCCTTCAACATACCAGACTCTCAGGATTCAACCGATCCTGACCCCCGACGGGAAACCACTCCCGTCAGGGCAGATGGTTTCTCCGTCGTACCTATTTTTACCTCCATGGAGAAAACATCATGTCTGCAAACAACACTTCTGCATCTGCAAAATCTGAGTACTTCAACCTGACTATCAAAGGCATCGGGTATCTCAGCAACATTCGCCAGGTTAACCATCAGAATGGCTCGTTCCTCAGCTGCGTAATCAATGCACTGAGTGGTCCGACTGATAATCCGGCCTACGTCCGTTTTGACATTTCTGTCGCAGGTAAAGAGGCAACCAGCCTTATCGCCCGCTGCCAGAAAGCCGTCGATGAAGACAAGAAAGTCCTGTTGGGCTTTAACCTGAGTAACCCGTCCACGGACATATTTACGCTGAACAAGGGCGACCATGCCGGCGAACAGCGCGTCAGTCTGAAAGCCCGCCTGATAAAGGTGGACTGGATCAAAATAGGCCAGGAAATGGTTTACAAGACTGAAAAATCTGACTCCGTGCCGCCGCAGAATGGCTCTGCCGCACAACAAAACTACGCAGAAAACTCATTCTGATGCGCACCTGACACACCCCGTTCGCGGGGTGTTCCTTTATTCCTTACAGGAGAAATGATTATGTCCTCACGCGGCGTTAACAAGGTTATTCTTGTCGGAAACCTCGGCCAGGATCCTGAAGTTCGTTATATTCCTAACGGCAGCGCAGTTGCCACCCTTTCGCTGGCCACGTCTGAGAGCTGGCGCGATAAGCAGTCCGGTGAACAGAAAGAAGTGACCGAATGGCATCGGGTGGTTATTTTCGGCAAGCTGGCAGAAATTGCGGGTGAATATCTGCGTAAAGGCTCCCAGGTTTACATCGAGGGCCAGCTGCGCACACGCAAATGGACCGATCAGGCCGGCCAGGATAAATACACCACAGAGGTGGTGGTCAATATTGGTGGCACCATGCAGATGCTTGGCGGTCGGCAGTCCGGCAGCGGTCAGAATACGTCTTCCCGGAATGACTGGGGCCAGCCTCAGCAACCTTCCGGACCGACTCACAGTGGCCAGGCTTCCGGCAGCAGTGCCGGTGCGCCACCGATGGACTTCGATGACGATATACCGTTCATTGGATTCGGGTATGGAGTACCAAAATCGGCAATCCATGCACTCTGAACAGCCTTTATGGTAGTTGCTCTGAACTTACACATAATCCGGTCAGCATTTAAGGATAACTGACATGCCTGTTATACTGAGGATCAACGGTTTCCGGTTCTTTTTTTATTCTAATGAAGGTAACCCGCTCGAACCTGCACACATTCACGTAATGAAAGCAGGTAGTGAAGCCAAATTCTGGTTAACGCCATCAGTGGTACTGGCCAGTAACGATGGGTTTAATTCACGGGTATTAAAAGAACTGACGGGGATCGTTGAAGATAACCAAGCATTGTTTCTGGAGGCCTGGAATGACTATTTCAGCTAAACGGGTCAGCTTCGATGAGGCCACGATGTGGGTTGAACTCAACGACGCCCGTACCATCGGTGTGCCGCTGGCATGGTTTCCACGCCTGTTGCATGCTTCAACTGAACAGCTTAACAGCTATGAACTGAGTCCCCGTGGTATCCACTGGGACGCGCTGGACGAAGACATTTCTATTGCGGGTTTGCTTGAAGGCCGCGGCGATGTGACCCATCGTCCCCATAAAGTAGCCTGACAGCGCGCTATTAGTGAAAAACGCTGGCTTTTGCCGGCGTTTTTTTTCATCAACGGAAAATCAGTTGTTAATTGAGTGAAACCGGACCGATTCCGCACAGTGAGGGCTGTTTTATCACTGTACAGGAAAATTCCGGATGAAACGTAACACCTCTCACAACGTATTTTCACCAGGCAGGCTTGCCACTGTTCTTCCTCTGCTGCTCCTTGCGGGCTGTGTTTCCCAGCCGCAAAAGTTGCAGCAACGTGCGCCTGCGGACCCGGCACCCGGCACCACCGTCACCCGCAACGTTCAGCCGGTCTCTCCGGACGAGTATGCGCGGACGCCGGAAGTGGTGCGCTACGATCGTTATCTGCTGGTCAGTACCGATCCGCAGGCGGCCCAGCGTGACCCTCTCTCGCAGATTATTGATATTCGCATCCCGTCATCCCTGCATCCTACTGTGGCGGATGCGCTGCGTTACGCCCTGCGCCAGTCAGGTTATTCCCTTTGCGCGACCGGCTCCGCCAACGGCGTGCTTTACCGCCAGGCATTGCCGGCAGTCCAGTACCAGCTGGGCCCGATGCGCCTGCGTACTGCCCTGCAGGTCCTTGCCGGTCCGGCCTGGCAGCTTGAGGTGGATGATGTACAACGTGTGGTCTGCCACAGCCTGCGCGACGGCTACCAGCTGCCGGTCTCCCAGCTTCCGCCGCCGGTCAGCAGCTGGTCCACGCCTGCGCCGTCAGCCGTGTCACAACCGGCCATCAGCGCCCCTCAGTCCGTCCCCGTTAAACCTGTCAGCGGAGGGTTTCTGAGAAAATGAGCGAACAGCAACCATTCCATACTGACCCCGCGCCGGCCCGTAAAAGATTCAGCTGGCGTCCACGCCGCCGCCTCATCTGGGGCGCTGCCGCAGGTGTGGCGCTGGCTGGCATTCTGGCGCTGGGCTACACCGCCTTCAGTCTGGGCATATCGAACCTTGATGAACGCCTTACACGCCTTGAATCTCAGGGCAGTACAGCGGCCACTGCTGAGACGGTCGCGGCCCTGCAGTCAGATGTGACCATGCTCAGAGCCGGTCTGCAGGACACCCGGAAAACACTGGGTGAGATGCAGCAGGAGCTGAGCGCAGCAGCGAAACAGGCCGGCAGCGACGATGCCGTGCGTCAGTCATTGCGAACTCTTCAGGAGGCACAGCAGGGGCTGGAAACCCGCCTGAGTGCGCTGACTGAGCAGCTGACAGCGCTGAAATCACAGCCGGCACCCGCACCCGCCGCACCTGTCGCCGCACCGGTCAAAAAAAACGCGCCTGCTGCAAAAAAGCCCCGTCCCGCTGACACACGTCGTGCTGCTCCGTCCCTTCGCCTGGCCCGCAATGCGCCTTTTGTGCTGACGGGTGTGGAGAAGCGGGGGGCAGAGTCCTGGGCTGCCATCGCGCCCCGGGGCTACAGCAGCCTGTCGCAGGTGGCCCTGGTCGGAGAGGGCGAAACCGTTGCCGGCTGGACGCTGGTCAGTGCCGGTTATGGTGAGGCGACGTTTCGGGTTAACGGCCGCCTGACCGTGCTCAGAGCAGAATAACGGAGCGAATAATGAAACTGAAACATACCTTTTTAGCCGCCATGCTGCTGAGTCCCCTGACCCTGGCCGCGACCACATCAGGACAGACGGATGTCAGCCGACAGGAATCAACACAACGGGCGGACTCCGCACAGCAAAACCTGCAGCAGCAGGCCGGTCAGTGGGGACTCAGTGCCGACGATTATCAGCGTTATCAGCAGCTGATGAAGGGACCCCGGGGTATCCAGTCGCCGGGTCTCGATCCGCTTTCCACCCTCGGTATCGAGGCGCAGACGCCGGTAGAGCGCCGTAAGTTTGCTGAAAAGTGGGTCAAGGAAGAGTTTGCCCGCACCCAGAAAGAGCTTGATTTCCAGCGTGAGGTGAACGCGGCCTGGCAGCGCCTGTATCCGGGCACACTGCCGGTCAATATGGGGAACGCCTCCGGCGTGGCGCACGACAGTGGTGGCCGGCTGGCGCTGTTCGTCAGGTCAGAGGACTGCGCCACCTGCGACGCGAAACTGTCTGCCGTGCTGGCTGACAACCGGCCGGTGGACATCTATCTGGTCGACAGCCAGGGCAGTGATGATGCGCTTCGCAGCTGGGCGCGGGACCATCACATTCCCGTGGAAAAGGTCCGCAAGCGCCAGATCACGCTTAACCACGACGGCGGACGGTGGATGCGCTTTGGTAACGGTCTGATGCCGGTTTTACTGCAGCAGGCGGGAGACGGTAAATGGGCAATCGCAGCATTCTGACCGGCGCGCTGGCGCTGGGCTTACTGATGGCGGCCGTCCCTGACGGCCATGCTGACCAGACGGTGCCGGAGGGTTACGTCCGCGTGGCCATGGCGCACGGCGTGCCCCCGGAAGCGCTTTACTCGGTCTCACTGAGCGAGTCTTCGCGCAGACTTCCCCGCGGCGTGCGTCCATGGCCCTGGACCATCAATGTGGCAGGCAAAGGGTATCGCTATGAGACGCGTCTGCAGGCCTGGCAGGCGCTGCAGGTCTTTATGAAGCGTCACCCGCTTAAGCGCATCGATGTCGGTATTGCCCAGGTCAATCTGGGCTGGAACGGTCATCATTTTGCCTCGACGTGGGAGGCGTTTGACCCTTACACCAACCTGAACGCCGCCGCCACCATTCTGCGTGAGTGCTGGGCGCGTAAGCCCGGCAGCTGGCTGGATGCGGCCGGCTGCTACCACCATCCCGCAGGTGGTCAGCCTGCTGCACGTTACCGCACCATTGTGAGAGGGCATCTGGCAAAAATCAGCCCTGCACCCCGCATTTCTGCGCCGGCAGCTGAAGCGCCCCGTTCGGTTGCTGCGCTCACCCCCGATCCAGGCTTCGTCTGGACTGAACCCGGGAGATAACCCTGATGAAAACGCTGTCCTTACTGCTGTTTACCCTCCTTCCCCTGACCGGCCATGCTGAACTGAACGTGATTGCTGATCTGGGCGGTGAAGATGCTGCGCCGTATTTTGAGGCCGTTAATAAACAGCCCGGTATGAGCACGGGAAACGACACCACATCTTCACCCCCGTCACCCGTGCTGCAGGGCGAGGCCGCCATGCTGCCGGTATTCACGCCGGAGTTGCGCCCGGGGAGCATTGCCGACCGGCCGCTGCAGCTGCCCGGCATCGGGGCGTTGTTTCTGGTCGGGGATGATGCCCTGTCCCGTGACTGGCTGAAGGCTAATGCCGGTGAGCTGGCTGAACAGCATGCGGCCGGGATGATAGTCAACGTCACGGACATGGCTGCCGTGCGTGAGCTGCGCGAGCTGGCACCCGGTGTCAGTCTGGCCCCGGCTTCCGGCAGCGAGCTGGCCCGTCGCCTGCAGATTGCGCATTATCCGGTACTCATCACCGATACCGGCCTGACGCAGCAGGTTAAGCCGTAATGAGCGCGCCATATATCAACGGTCTGCTGATGGCGCACCCTTACGTGGCGGTCATACTGGTCGTCCTGTTCCTGGTGGTGATGGCCTTTCTGAACCTGCGCGGGCGGGAGAAAGCCAGCACCCGCCGTCACCGGCGATACCGGGCAACGGCGCGGCGGGTACTGAATAAGCTTAACAGCCTGCCGGGAGACGGGCAGCGCCTGACTTATCTGCGCAAAATCAGCCCCTATGTCTTTGAAGAGCTGTTGCTGTCTGCCTTTGAACGTCAGGGGCTGACCGTGGTGCGCAATGCCTCCTACAGCGGTGACGGCGGCCTTGATGGCCAGGTCATCATCGACGGCGAGCACTGGCTTATCCAGGCCAAACGGTACAGCCGTGCTGTTTCCCCCGCACATGTTGAGGACTTTGACCGGCTTCTCCTGCAGACCGGCCGCCGCGGTATGTTTGTCCACACGGGCCGCACCGGAAAGATGAGCCGCGCCATTCGCACGGCGTCACCGCGCCTGCGCATCATCAGCGGGCAACGCCTGCTGACCATTCTCGCCGGGCAGGACGTCCGGCAGTATCTCTGAGGAATCATTTATGCACATCATCCTGAACAGCCTGCGCTGCGCTTTGTGGCTTGTGTTCTGTTTATTCCGTCATGCCGTTTTCGTGCCTGCGGCTTTCGGCGGTGTCTGCCTGCTCGCCTGGTTTGTTTTCGGCCATCCGGTCAGTGACCTGAACGACCAGTTGCAGAAGGAGGCAACGGCATGGCGCACCGCGCCGCCCGGACATTACATGTGCGAGGAATGCCCGGTGCCTGATAATGCGGCTCCGCCTGAGGCAAAGCCGGCAGCCTGCACCGTCACTGCCGTCTCCACAGAAACCGCGGCGAACAATTACCTGCTGTCATTGCGGGCCGTATGGATCATTTTTTTCATTCTGTCGAATGTCCTGTATGTGCTCTGGCGCTTACTGGCGGATGCCCTGCGTTATCACTCTCAGCCCTGCAGGGAAGCCGGCTCCGCAAAGGGGACGTATACCCTCAGGGCCGACGGTAAAATCATAAAGGAGGCAGACGATGAGTAACCGTTATGTCATTGAGGCCCTGCTGCGTCCGGCCGTTGAGCTGAATACCGCCGTGGTATCGGGCATGGCGGCGTATGTCTGTGTGCAGGCACCCTGGGCTGTCGCTCTGGCTCCGTCTGTCAGCTATGTCACCGCAGCCGGGTTTGCGGCGCTGGCCGTCACCCGCACGCATCAGGGGATGAAGATTATTCGTTACCGCCGGAATCTCCGCCGCCTGCCGCGCTATGTCATGAGCACTAAACAGATCCCCGTCAGTCATCGTCGCCTGTTTCTCGGCCGGGGGTTCCGCTGGACGCAGAAACACACCCAGCGCCTGCAGGATACGCTGCGCCCTGAAGTGGCCCGTTACCTGCAGCCAAACCGCTTTTACCTGGGGGCGCGTCAGCTCGAATTGCTGACAGAGCACCGTCTGCCCTGGCTGGGCAAGCTGCTGAGTGCCGATACGCCGCTGAACCCGGTGCGGCCATTACCACCGGTGGGCGGGAATCCGGCGCTGCACGGCATCGAGCCCGATGAAAAAGACGTCACCCTGGCCCTGGGGGAGCGCGTTGGCCATACGGTGGTGTATGGCACCACGCGCGTCGGGAAGACCCGGCTGGCAGAGCTGCTGGTCACTCAGGATATCCGGCGGGGTGAAGTCACCATCGTGTTTGATCCGAAAGGCGACGCAGACCTGATGAAACGCGTCTGGGCAGAGGCCCACCGGGCCGGGCGCGGGGATGAGCTGTATATCTTTCATCTCGGCTGGCCTGAAATTTCAGCCCGTTATAATGCCGTCGGGCGTTTTGGTCGCGTGTCAGAGGTGGCGTCCCGCGTGGCCGGTCAGCTTTCAGGGGACGGCAATAATGCCGCCTTTCGTGA
The DNA here is from genome assembly GCF_029319185.1 of Superficieibacter sp. HKU1. NCBI lineage: Bacteria > Pseudomonadati > Pseudomonadota > Gammaproteobacteria > Enterobacterales > Enterobacteriaceae > Superficieibacter > Superficieibacter sp. HKU1. The sequence continues at coordinate 3,897,064 of NZ_CP119754.1, read as the reverse complement.
ATTTGCCTGGCGGTTCGTCAACATTATTGCCCGTGCGCTGGTTGCCCTGGGTGAACGCCCTGACTATACGCTGATTATGCGCTACGTGAACAATATCGCCGATCTCTATATCCGCTATGCGGAAAAAATCATCCAGGCGCAGCTGCCGGCTCTGCAGACGCAGATTGAGAATAATCAGCAGGTGCTGGGAGAGGACGACGTGCCCCGTAACATGCAGGGTCAGCCGGATGCCTTACGTATCTGGGCCATTGAGGTTGCCCTGAGTTCAGAAGAGGGAAAAAAACTCTACGATCCCATCCTTGACGGGCTGCGGTCAGCGGTACGTTATGACCGTACTTACTTTGACAAAATCGTGGCGTCGCTGCTACCGCTGCTGGAAAAACTGACTACCGGCAAAACCGCTGAACTGCTGGCTCCTGACTATCTCGATATGGATGACTCACGGCCCATATTTGACTGGGAGCAAATCATTCGTAAAAAGGCCGTGGTCTATGTGGGGCTCGATGCGCTCAGTGACAGTATGGTAGCGAGCGCGGTGGGCAATTCCATGTTCGCCGATCTGGTGAGCGTGGCCGGCCATATCTACAAACACGGTATCAATGCGGGCCTGCCGGGCGGGAAAGAAGGGAAGTCCCTGATTAACCTGCACTGCGATGAGTTTAACGAGCTGATGGGCGATGAGTTTATCCCTCTCATCAACAAAGGTGGCGGTGCCGGCATGCAGGTGACGGCCTATACCCAGACGTCTTCTGATATTGAGGCACGCATCGGGAATGCGGCCAAGACGGCCCAGGTACAGGGTAACTTTAACAACCTGATTATGCTGCGCGTCAGGGAGAACCGCACCGCCGAGCTGCTGACCACGCAGCTGCCGCAGGTGGAGATTTACACCAAAACGCTGGTCTCCGGGCACCAGGACACGGCAGATGTCAATGCAGACCAGGACTTTACTTCCAGCACCCAGGACCGCGTCGGGACGGTAAAAGTCCCGCTGCTGGAGCCGGCCGATATCGTGACGCTGCCGAAAGGGCAGGCGTTTGCCCTGCTGGAAGGCGGGCAACTGTGGAAAATCCGCATGCCGCTGCCTGCCGGGGACGCTGATGATGTGCTGATGCCGGAAAGCATCGAGAAAATAGCGGAGGAGATGCGGCGCAGTTATCACAGCGGCGAAACCTGGTGGCGGGACGGTCCGGCCCTGAACGTGCCGGTCGCAGGAGGGGAGAATGGCTGAGGTAAAACGTCCCCCACAGCAGCAGACGCTGCCGGAGCGCAAACATGGCATCCTGTATAACCTGCTCTGGGGCTGGCCGTGGGCCCTGATAGGCGTGGTGCTGTCCTCGCTGCTGCTGAGCCTGCTGATTGAATATATCGGCATCGCCTTCTTCTGGCCGGAAGCCGGGGCGGCGCACAGTGAAGCGGTTATGAACACCGAGCTGGGGTGGCTGTCCACGGAGTTCACCCGCAGCCTGCTGCTGTCTGAGCCATCGGTGACGGTTGTGCGCTGGGTGAGCACCGCCTATCAGTGGGCCTTTGTGGACAGTGGCTTCCTGGACTGGGTCCGGCAGCAGTATGCGCATCAGATGCACAGTGACAATGCCGTCACCCGGGAAATCAACAGCTGGAGCGGCTGGCTTGCCGGCTATCTGCGTGAATACCTGCTGGCCACGGTATGGATAAGCATTATCACCCTGGTACGCGTCACCATCCTGGTGCTGTCCGTCCCGCTGTTTGTGCTGGTCGTGGTGGTGGCGCTGGTTGAGGGGCTGGGGCGGCGTGATCTGCGGCGTTATGGGGCCGGGTATGAAAGTTCTTTTGTCTATCACCATGCCAAAAAGCTGGTCAAACCGGCCGCTGTGGTGCCCGCCATGCTGTACCTTTCCTGGCCCACGGCAGTCTACCCCAACCTGCTGTTGTTGCCGGCGGCTGTCCTGCTGGGTATCGCCGTGACCGTGACCACTGCCTCATTCAAGAAGTATCTTTAAATCAGGGCTGGACGGAGGCGTGCAAAACTTGTTTTGCGCGCCTGCCGTCAGCAGACAAGCCATGAAACGACCGTTACTGGCGCGTCAGTGTCAGTTATTAAATACCGTCAGTTCTGTCACTTTGAAGCTGTCTGGCTTGTTGGTTATGCTGTCGTAGGGGGCCTGTAGCTTCCATTGCTGACCCGGCTCCAGATTTTCAGCCATCGCTGCCGTATTTCCTATTACTGCCCCATTCTGAAGCAAGTTGAATTTGACAATTACAGTCTTCACAGGCCCACCTGACACGTTTGTTCCCGTGCCTTCAATTTGCTGCAAACCATTTGCTGCTGTGGCGAAATGCAGGTCTGAAAGCTGGACTTTGCCAGTACCGTCGGCCGCAAGAACAGGGCCGGTAATCAGTGCAGTGATTAACGTGGCCTTCAGAACAGTCTTCATCATTTTCATTTTCCCTCTGTTTACCGTTGAGTTTTCTTAATATCACAATGAACCTTTATTTACAGCTAAACCTGCCACCGGCACTGACCTGCAATTAATTTTGAAATTCCTGTTTAGGGTTTATCGCTGACCCGACGCTCTCTCTTCCGCATCCTGTCCGCACCCCTTAATCCTTCTGGAGGTGCGTATGAACTCACATCGTCCGGCCATGCGGCGCAACCGTCGTGTCCCGGGCATCACTGGCCTGATATTGCTGACCTTTCTGGCATCAGCTGCTGCACAGGCATCCGAGAAAGACGAGCTTGCGTCTGTTCAGCGTCAGCTGGACCAGGTTCAGGCGTCGCTTGAACGGGCCCGCGTGGCGGCTGCACAGGCCGACCCGGCTGACCGTGGCCGCTTTTTCTTTGATTACCGTCAGGCCACATCCGATCTCAACACCATCCGCAGCGGCATTGACCGCTATCTGGAACCCTCCCGCGCGCAACCGCGTGACCCGTCTTATGTGGCCGGTAATTACCGGCGGGAGCGGCCCTGATGTCCATGACATCCGAACAAACGAACGCGTTTAAAGCCGGCTCCGGCAGTCTTGATGTGAACATCCTTCATCTGCTCTGCATCGGAGCACTGCTGGCGTTTCTTTTTTTATGGGCCGCGTGGGCGCTGTCGGATGTCTGGACCGGCTGGAGTAACACCAAAGTGCGGGACGCGGCCCTGGGGCGTTTTGCCGTCCGCACCGTGCTGCTGTTGCTTGTGTGTATCTGGATGTTTGCCAGTTAACCCGATTATGAACGTTAAGTCAGGAGATGAATTCCATGCACCATTCTGAGTCTGTTGTTGCCCGCCTGCGCCGTTTCGCCAGTCGTACGCTGACCCGCGCCGGTACGCTTGCCCTCCTGGGCTGGCTCACCTGCAAACCGGCCTTTGCGGACTTGCCAAGCGTTGAAGCGCCTGAGTCCGGAGGCGGAAGCGGGCTGTCCGGACAAATCAAGGGCTACCTGCAGGACGGCATTGTTATCGGGGGGCTGGTCGTGGCGGCCGTTGCCTTTATCAACGTTGCCATTGCCGCCCTGCACACCTTCACCGAAGTCCGCAATGAGAAAGCCACCTGGACCAAATTCGGGGCCATTGTGGTGGTGGGTGTGGTTCTGCTGGTTGCCGTTATCTGGCTGCTCGGCAAGTCTGCCGACATTCTGCTGTAGGAGCCTGCGACGATGCAGACCATTCGTTTTTTACCTGACCGTCTCAACAGTGAGCCCGTGGTGTTTCGCGGGTTTACCACCCATGAGATGGGGCTGGCTGCCCTTGCCGGCGCGGGTGCAGGTCTGCTCCTGTCACTGCCGTTTATCCCGCTTGCCGGCTGGGTTGTTGTTCCCACCGGCCTGCTGGTCATGCCGCTGCTGCTCGTCTGGTTCGGCGGCCGCTGGATGGCCAGGCTCAAGCGTGGTAAGCCTGAGAACTGGCTCTGGCAGCGACTGGAGACGAAAAAACGCCGGCTGGGGATGGGCAATCCGAAACTGATAGTGGATGCCCGGGGCTGGTCAGTGAAACGTAACAGGAGAGCCTCATGAGCCGTTTTCGCCATGCGGTAAAAGACCGCGACCAGCATATTCAGACGCTGCGCATCGCCTGCGCCGTGCTCGCCTTTTTCCTTTTATTCACCTGTGCCGGCTGGATGCTGGCACCCAGCAAGCTGACCGTGCATAACCCGCCGGATTTACGTACCGGCAGCACGCGGCCCTGGTGGGAAGTGCCACCCCCGACGGTCTACTCCTTTGCGTTCTACATTTTTCAGCAGCTCAATGCCTGGCCGAAAAATGGCGAGGTGGACTATTCCGCCAAAATCAATGCGTTGTCGCCGTATCTGACGCCGTCCTGTCAGGATTTCCTGAAAGCGGATGCAAAGAAACGCGGTGACGCCGGGGAGCTCACCGACCGCGTGCGCGTGGTGTATGAAGTGCCCGGTCGCGGTTACCAGTCACAGAGCGTGACCGTACAGGATCGCGATCACTGGATTGCCCGCCTGGACGTGGTGGCCGATGAATATTTCCATGCCGAGCCGGTCAAACGCGCCCTGGTGCGTTACCCGCTGAAAGTGGTGCGCTGGGAAGGTGATGCGGAGCGCAACCCGTTCGGTCTGGCGCTGGACTGTTATGCCGGTGTGCCCCAGCGTCTGGAGGCGGCACCGCCTGCACCTAAACCGGAGAAGTCAGGAGTGTTTCAGTGATGAGTAAAAAACCCCACTACCGCGCCGGGCTGATGGCGCTGTCCTTCGTCCTGCTGCCCCTGGTGACACTGGTATCACGTCCTGCCGGCGCAGATGAGCTGATGAAATGGGAGCGTATTCCGCTGCAGATCCCCCTGAAGGTGGGGCAGGAGCGGGTGGTCTTTGTGGACAAAAACGTCCGCGTTGGTTTTCCGCCGGCGCTTAACGGCAAACTTCGGGTGCAGAGCACCGGCGGGGCCGTCTACCTGAAAGCCGACAGCGCCTTTCCGCAGACGCGGGTGCAGCTGCAGGATGTGGAAAGCGGCGAGGTTCTGCTGTTTGATATCGCTGCCGGTGAAAAAGGGCCGACTGAGCCGGTCCGGCTGGTCAACAGCGGTGATGTCAGCACGCTGAGTCACGCCGGCGATGCGGCCGGTCAGCCAGGTGGTGCAGACCGGGCTGCTTCCGGATCAGGCTCATCTGCTCCCACCGGCAGCGATGACGGCACCCAGGCAAAGCGTAAAAAAATCCGCTACAGCGCCCCCATCCCGGTGCTGCTGACCCGCTATGCCGCTCAAAGCCTTTATGCTCCGGCACGTACGGTCGAGGCGGTCCCGGGTATTCATCCGGTCAACCCGCATCTGCCCCGACGCGTCAGCACGCTGTATCCCTCTGAACCATTAACGGTCACGCCGCTGGCTGGCTGGGGCGTGGCAAACCGCAGCGTGGTGGCACTAAGGCTCACGAACACCGGCAGCCGTAAAGTCGTTCTGGATCCGCGTGCGCTGCAGGGACAATTTGTGTCCGCCACCTTCCAGCACCGCTGGGTCGGTCCGGCCGGCACGCCGGAAGACACCACCACGGTGTATGTGGTGACCGCCGGTCGTCCGGAGAGCGCATTTATTGCTGAGCCGTCTGCGCTGCGTAAAGCGGCCCGTGCGGTAAAACAGGAGGCCCGCCATGCAGATTAAATCTAATGCCCTGGTGAAGTTTATCGTGCCGGCCGTGGTGATTGCCGGGCTGGCCGTGGGGCTCAAAAGCTGCAAAAACGAACCGGCAGAACAACCTCAGGCAAAACAAAGCGGCTCCCTGAAAAACCTCTCGCCGGATGAACTGAAGGCGCTGGGTGTGGAAGGCGACACGCCGGAGGACACCCTGCGCACGCTCATTGGCCGGCTGAATGATGTGCGTGACCGCCAGAAAACGCTGGATAAGCAGAACGCGGATTTGGTGAAAGAAAACGAGCGGTTGCGCCGGCGCAATCAGGACGTATCAGGGCAGGTGAATGAGGCCGTTAATGGTCTGCGCGAGCAGTACGACAAACGTCAGGCGCAGCTTCAGAACGAACAACTGAGCCTGACGGCGAAAATCCAGGAGCTGACTGACAAACTCAAAAAGCCTGACACCGAGAAAAAAACGGCGGACAGTGATATCCCGCTGGGGCTGGGCCTGGACGGCATGGGCAGCAGCACCGGGGGGAGCGCTTCTCAGGGCAGCGACGGCATGATGTGGGTCGCGCCGACGGACCAGAAAGAGACGGATCCGCGGGATGCGGCCAGCGGCAAAGCCTCACCTCAGTTCCCGACCTCTTTTCTGGGGGAAAATGAGCTGACCCGCCAGAAAGCCGCTTATGAAGAGAAAGTGAAGGGACGTACCAATGAAAAAGGGGCGGAAGAGAGCGCCGAGCCGGTTTACACTCTGCCGGAAAATTCCACGCTGGTCGGCAGCCGCGCCATGACGGCACTGCTTGGCCGTGTGCCCATCAACGGCACCGTGACCGATCCTTATCCGTTCAAGGTGCTTATTGGTAAGGATAACCTGACGGCGAACGGCATCGAGCTGCCGGACGTCGAAGGGGCGATTGTTTCCGGGACGGCCAGCGGTGACTGGACGCTGTCCTGCGTACGCGGGCAGGTTAACAGCGTCACCTTTGTTTTTTCCGACGGTACGGTGCGCACCCTCCCCAGACCAGACACCAGTAACAACGCCGGCGGGCAGAATAATAACGCTCAGGCTAAACAGGATACCGGCACCAGTGGCGGTATCGGCTGGATTTCGGATGAAAACGGGATCCCGTGCATTGGCGGCGAACGTAAGTCCAATGCCTCCACCTACCTGCCCACCATCTTTGGCCTGTCGGCTGCCGGTGCGGCGGGTGAAGCGATGAGTCAGGGGCAGTACACGACGCAGAACAACGTGAATGGCATTTCCGCCACCATGACCGGCGACGCCGGACAGGCGGCGCTGGGGAAAGCCATTTCCGGCGGTATGTCTGAAACCACCGACTGGATCAAACAGCGTTACGGGATGACGTTTGATGCCATTTATGTGCCGCCCGGTGCCCGTCTTGCCGTGCATATCACCCGTCAGCTGGCCATTGATTATGAAGATAAGGGCCGTAAGGTGCGCTACGACTTCACCCTGCCGGGTGGCGTCAGTGACAACGGCGGACTGGACTGAGTACACGGCCATGGCGGGACAGATAACGTTTTTCCCTCTTTCATCCGTGTGCTGGACGTTCAGCGACGGGGCAGGCTGGCATATTGACGTGATCCCTGCGTCTTCTGCGGTTCTGTTGCTGCGACCCGTAGCGCTGTTGCCTGCCGGCGCACCTTTACTGCGCTGGCGCGATGGCCAGCTTTTACTGGATATCGGCAGGTTCTCCCTGCCGCTCAGTGCCCGGGAGTGTGCCGTTTCGTGGCGCAGCCCGAAAATCCCGCGCCGGCTTTACTGCCCGCGTATGACATTACGGGAGCTGGGGCACCTGCTGAATGTCAGTGCGTTCGTTTTTATCTGCGGCGGTTACGATCCGGCCGCCTCACAAAGGAGATACCGGTAATGTACAGAACGGTTTTCATTCTGGCCCTGAGCTGTGTAATGCTCAGCGGCTGCTCAACCTCCAAAGAGGAAATGCTGCCGGCGGGCGATAACACCATGCTTGAACTGTGGAACGGGGCGGACGGTGGCGGCAGTACTTCCCGCCAGTCTGCGGCGGCCCGCGACACGCTGCGACGGCCGCTGACGGGCAGCGAAACGCAGGCGGACGCGCAGGCCGACCGCAGCTACAGCCGTACTCAGGAAAGCGAAATCACCCAGCAGTTTCCCCGGCTGCCCAACCCCGACATGGTGATGTATCTGTATCCCCACCTGGCAGACGGTAACACGCCGGTGCCGGGTTACAGCACTGTGTTCCCGTTCTACAGCCAGACGCAGTATGCCATGCCTGGCGAGCGCACGGAGGCCCTGTAATGCTTTCACTGTTTACGCGTAATAAATCCACCGACCGGCAGACGCCGGTTGATGACGGCCAGTCCGTTCAGGCAGATGAAACCCTGACCGCGGCCGTGAAGGGCCGGCAACCCCTGAAGCGCCCCGGGAAAATGACGCGCCAGGATGAGGAGAAGGTTTATCACGCCAGTCCGTCCATCATTGACTTTTTGCCCTGGGCAGAATTTCTCGATGAAGAGCAGTGTCTCCTGCTTGATGACGGCGTGTCGGTGGGGGCCGTTTATGATGTGACACCGGTGGCGACCGAAGGGCGAACCGAAGAGCGCCTGGAGCAGATCCGGGACTCGGTTGAGGATGCACTTCAGGACAGCTTTGATGAACATGACGTGAATCCCTGGGTCGTGCAGTTCTTCTGCCAGGACGAGGACGACACTGACGCTTACCTGGACAGGCTGCGCGGGTATGTCAAACCACATGCACAGCGCACGGCGTTTACCGACGCCTGGCTGGGTGAAATGGAGCGCCATATTCGCAGTATCTCCCGGCCTGAGGGACTTTTTACTGACTCGCTGATTACCGGCCAGCCGTGGCGCGGGCAGCAGCGCCGCACCCGGATGGTTGTTTATCGCTGGCTTGGGAAAAGCCGGGATCCGATGCCGCCGGTGGCGATGCTCAATCAGGTGTGCGACCGGGTCGTTAATGCCCTGGGCGGGGCGGGGATCCGCTGCACCCGGCAGAACGGCCTGCAGGTGCATGGCTGGCTGCTGCGGCTGTTCAATCCGTCACCGGACTGGGTGGAGAAAACCACGCTCTATCGGCAGGCTGCTTACGCAGACCCGCGCGAGACACCTGAAGGCACCGTACCGGTCAGCAATGATTTTGCCGAAACCCTGTGGTTCACGCCGCCGGTCTCCGACCCGGAAAACGGCGTGTGGTGGATTGACAACAAGCCGCACTGCGCGGTGGCGGTGGAAAAACTGCGCATACCGCCGGAGCCGGGCACCCTGACCGGCGAGAAAAGCCGGGGCGAAAAGAAAATCAATGCCCTGATGGATATGTTTCCGGAAGGGACCATGGTGTGCATGACCGTGGTGGTGCAGCCCCAGGACCGGCTTGAAGAGCAGTTTAACCGGCTGTCGAAAAATGCGGTCGGTGAGAATACCGAGTCGGGCCGCGTCCGCCAGGATGTGAAGACGGTCAAAGAGTATCTGGGCAACCGGCACAAGCTGTACCGGGCGGGGATCACCTTCCTGTTGCGCGGCGATGACATGACCAGCCTGAAGCGCAAGCGGCTGGAGCTGTCCACCGTATTGCTCGGGGCCGGTCTGCAGCCGGTACGGCCGGAGTTTGAAGAAGGTCCGCTGAACAGCTGGCTGCGGGCGCTGCCGATGTGCTTTAACCCGGACAGCGACAAAAAACACTGGTACACCCGTCTGACCTGGGTTCAGCACCTGGCCGGTCTTCTGCCGGTAACCGGGCGAGAAACCGGCACGGGGCACCCCGGCTTCAGCTTTTTCAACCGCGGCGGGGATACCCTGACATTCGATCCGCTCAACAAGCTCGACCGCACCCAGAACGCGCATCTGCTGTTGTTCGGCCCGACCGGGGCGGGCAAGTCGGCCACGCTGTGTGCCGCGCTCTCCCAGCTGATGGCCGTCCACCGTCCGCGGCTGTTTATTGCGGAGGCCGGGAACTCGTTCGGCCTGCTGGCCGACTTCTTTGACAGCCTCGGGCTGACGGTGAATAAAATCAGCGTCAAACCCGGGAGCGGCGTCAGCCTGCCGCCGTTTGCTGATGCTCACAAACTGGTGGAAGAAGGCCTGGCCGCCCAGGCCGTGGATGAGAGCGACCTGCCGGATATCGACACGGACGACGATGGCGAGGATGACAAGCGTGACGTTCTCGGTGAAATGGAAATCTCCGCGCGCATGATGATCACCGGCGGCGACCCGAAAGAAGAGGCTGACCTGAAGCGTGCCGACAGGGCGATGATACGTGAGGCGCTGCTGATGGCGGCACATGCCACGTATAAGGAAGGGCGGCAGATGCTGCCGTCTGACCTGCAGAAGGCGCTGTACGACATTGCCTCTGACAACGATGAGGGCGTCATCAATGTCCGCAATGCCCAGCGCAAGGCGAAAGCGGCGGAAATGGCGGAATCCCTGGGCATGTTCACTCAGGCCGGGAGCTTTGAAGCGGAGCTGTTCAACCGCGAAGGGGAGCTGTGGCCGGAAGCTGACGTGACGCTGGTCGACCTGGGGCATCTGGCGCGTGAGGGCTACGAGGCGCAGATGGCCCTGACCATGGTCTCAATGACCAACATGATTAACAACATCGCGGAGCGTGACCAGTTCCTGGGCCGGGATATTGTCTTCACGGTGGATGAGGCGCATATCGTGACGGTCAACCCGCTGCTGTCGCCGTATATGACCAAGGTGGTCAAGATGTGGCGTAAGCTCGGTGCCTGGCTGTGGCTGGCCACCCAGAACCTTAAAGACTACCCGGATATTGCCGAAAAAATGCTGAACATGGCGGAATGGTGGATTTGTCTGACCATGCCCCCGGAGGAGGTCAAAGATATCAGCCGTTTCCGCGCGCTCACGCCGGAGCAGGAATCGGTGCTGCTTTCCGCCAGTAAACTGTCGGGTTGTTATACGGAAGGCGTGGTGCTGGCGAAACGGATCGAAGCGCTGTTTCGTGCCGTGCCGCCCAGTCTCTTCCTGGCACTGGGCATGACGGAAAAAGAAGAGAAAGCCGAACGCCGGGCGCTGATGAATGAATTTAACTGCAGCGAACTGGAAGCGGCAAAACGCGTCGCGCAGAATCTGGACCGTCTGCGCGGTCTGACGGAGAAACAACAGGAGCCTGCCACGGTATGATGACACTGAAGTACCCTGAACCCGCCATTCATGAGCACAGTGGCGGCGCGCTTTTCACCCTGTCGCCTCAGGGGGAGCCCGGCGTGCTCCCGGCGACACATCAGCATCTGGTGAGGCTGCGGGCAATGCTCAGACAGCGCCTGACCGGGCCGGTCAAAATGACCTGTCACCCGCACCGGGTGGGACTCAGCAGCAGCGTGGCCATCTACCTTGAGGGAAAGCTGAAGCAGGCGGTGAATATTCTTATCACCGTGACGGGACAGACGAGCTGGCCGCAGGAAGAGGAGTATGCGCATCCGCGCTGGTATATCACGGTGCCGGATTCGGCTGATCTGGTGTATCTGATGCTGTGGATCAACGGGCTTGACGTATAACTACAGACTTGCCTTCACCAGGGGCATGATTACAAAAAGAAAATAACAATATTGCATACCGGCCCCCAGGGCCGGTTTTTTTGATGATTAACCTCGTTGATGCTCAACAAAGCCCTGTTGATTAAGAATCTGGCTAACTGAATGGAATAGTCTATAATTCAAAAGTTACTGTTTATTATCGTTAAAATTGTTACATAAGGGAATTACCATGAACAGAATAAACCCATTAGCGATAGTTATGGTTGTATTCATAGCAATCATTGCTTCCGGCTGTTCGTCTAATCAGGCCATTAAAACTACTGACGGGCGGACTATCGTGACCGATGGAAAACCTCAGATTGACGATGATACTGGTCTGGTTTCCTATAAGGATGCTCAGACTGGCAGAAATGAGCAGATCAACCGCGACAAAATTACTAATATGAGTGAGCTGGACAACTAATTAAAGGGGAAGTGCTATGAAAAAGTTTTTACTTACGGCTTTTGCGGCAACGATTGTTCTGTCTGCTCTGACTGGTTGTACACGTACCAGTTATGCGATACATACCAATGACGGACGCACGATCATCAGTGACGGGAAACCCAGTGAGTCTGAAACTGGCCTGCTCGGATACACTGATGCCAACGGTGTGAAACAACAAATTAACAAAACCGACGTCAGAGAAGTAGCCGAGATACCACATTGATATCTATGGAAAGCCGCCATTGGCGGCTTTTTTTGTGCCTGCGTGGTTTCTTAATGTAAGATAAAGCAGACTGTCTGCGGCTGTGGTGTTTAATAACAAGGCGATACTATTGTCATAATTTTTCCTGTTAAACTTTGTCAAAAATCAGCCAAATTCATACGAATCCTAAGGGTTATATATCGCAGCATTTTAAATGAGTGTATAGTAGCTGGGGTGTTCTGTAAGGAATTCCAGTTTTTTCCAGACGATGCGGAGATTACACGTTAAGGGGAAAATTATTACCTGCCAGCCTCCCGGCTTTTGATTGCCGTATAAAATGTGATCCTACCCACGTAATATGGACACAACCCTAAGCGAGGTTCTGGTTTTCAAACTGTTCCGGACTGAGACCGCCACAGGCACTGTGACGACGCCACCGGTTGTAATCGCACTCGATATAATTAAACACTGCTGTCCGCATTATTTCCCGGCTGGCAAAGTCCTCTCCGTGGATACATTCCACCTTCAGCGTGTGGAAGAAGCTTTCCGCACAGGCATTGTCGTAACAATCGCCTCTGGCGCTCATACTGCCCTGCAGATTATGGCGTTTCATTAAGCTCTGGTAATCCGTTGAACAGTACTGACCACCTCTGTCTGTATGCACGATGACATTTTCCGGACGTTTACGCCGCCACAACGCCATCTGTAACGCATCGCAGGCAAGCTGTGCTGTCATCCGCGAGGACATCGAACAGCCAATGACTGACCGCGACCACAGGTCAATAACCACGGCCAGATAAAGCCAGCCTTCACCAGTGCGAAGATACGTGATGTCATCACCCACCCACTTCTGATTCGGGCCCCTGGCGTAAAAGTCCTGCTTCAGCAGATTATCTGATACTGGCAGACCAGGCTCATGATAACTGACCAGGCTGAACCGGCGGGAGGCTTTCGCCCGCAGTCCCTGCCAGCGCAGGCTGGCCGCCACGGTTTATATGTTATACACCAGTCACTGACATCCGTCAGGCGTGGCGCACCATAGCGCTGTTTTGTGTCACTGAATGCCTCCCGGACGACGTTATCACAGACAAGGCAGAACTGCTGACGCTGGTTTATCTGATGACGATGCTGATGCCAGACGTACCACCCGCTACGGGCAACCTGAAGTACACGGCACGTGGCTTTCATACTGAACTCAGCCTGATGTTTTTCGATGAAGACATACTTCATTTCAGGCGCTTTGCGAAGTATGTCGCAGCCTTTTGGAGAATGGCCAGTTCCTCATCCCGTTCTGCCAGTTGACGCTTCAGACGGGCGATCTCAGCGGACATCTCCTGTTCACATTCAGAAGAAGAGAGCTGACTTTGCTGTTTGCTTCGCCAGTTGTAGAGCTGTGATTCATACAGGCTAAGTTCGCGGGCGACTGCGGCCACACCCATACGTTCAGCCAGTTTCAGGCTTCCTGACGAAATTCAGGCGTGTGCTGTTTGCGTGGCTTTTTGGTAGTCGATACAGGCTTTGTCATGTGAGGCACCTCTGGTTAAGAGTTTACTCACTTAGTCGCGTGTTTACTATTGCAGGGTAAGATCAGCGACTACCATCTCCGATATTCAGCGCATGTTCAACGGCATGAGTGATAATCTGCCTGTCATAGCAAAGAGTATGGGTATCTACCTCAACCCAAAAATCGGGGCAGACTGGCAAGTGCGCGGGCTGCAAAAACGCGAGGTGACTCCGGGGCGGAATGAAAAATACTATCTGGCCAGAGCGCTGCACACCGGAACGGGGAAAGTCAGCCACGTTGGTGGCAATTGCAAAAGTTTGGTGCTGTTTATCAATCTGCTTAAGCACCTTAAGGCAAGCTACTGCGGCGCTAAAACGATCATACTCATCGTCGATAACGACATCATCCATAAAAGTCGCGAAACTCAGCGTTGGCTGAAAGCGAACCCGAAGTTCAGAGTGATTTATCAGCCAGTTTACTCGCGCCATGGGGGAATCACGTTGAGCGGTTATGGCAAGCATTTCACAACACGATAACGCGCAAACATCAATGCCGTTCAATGTGGCAGTTGCTGAAAAAGGTAAGGCACTTTATGGAAATCGCCAGTCAGTTCCCCGGAGGGAAACATGATCTGGCAAAAGTGTGGCGGTATTAGGCGCAGCTATTTAGGACAAAGGTTCTTGGTTAAAGTGAACATGCAATAAGATGAATGATGTCATTGATATCGGGGGCAGTTAAACGCTCACGGTATCTGTACATTCCGTTACGTATTGCTAAGAAAATTGAGAACGATTAATAACTGATAACTTGAGTTATCAAATACCAGAATCGGTCAGTGTTGCCCTCACATGAGGAAAACTCTGAGGATAATTTTGCTGAATAAACTCAATCATTTTTTCACGCACATGGCAGCGTAAATCCCACGCAATGGGAGAATTCTGTGCCGTCATCAATAATCTGACAGCCATAGTCTTGTCATTAGTATCGGTAACCTGGAGCACCTGAGTCTGTTGATCCCAGAGTTTTGTTTCACTGAGTACTTTTTCAAAATGCTTACGGAGAGGATCTAATGGCATTGAATAATCAAGGTAAAGAAAAACTGAACCCAATATTTGTGCGTTATTACGCGTCCAGTTCTGGAAGGTATTTTCTGTAAAGTATGTAATTGGCAGTACAAGTCGGCGGAGATCCCATATACGCACAACAACATAAGTCAGGTTGATCTCCTCAATCCAGCCCCATTCATTTTCAACGACCACTGCATCGTCAATTTTTATAGGTTGCGTAAAGGCTATCTGAATTCCGGCAAAAAGGTTGACCAGCGTCTTCTGAAGAGCAAATCCAATTATTATTCCTGCTACGCCGGCACCGGCCAGGATTGTAGTGCCAAATTTTCGAACAGCAGGGAAGCTGAGTAGAATCAGGGAAACACAGAATAACACAAGCAGAACGATAGCAACTTTTTTAACATATATTAATTGCGTGCGAATTTTACGAGCGCGAAGGTTATTTGAAAGGTTAATATCATAACGAATGAAAAGCATATCCTGCGCCACATTAATCAATCGAATTAAAACAGAACAAACTGATAAAATAATAAACATATTGATTGTCGATGTAATAAAAACCAAAGAATTCGGATTAATTTTGATATAATTAATCCCAATATTTATTAACAGTAAGGGGATGAAAAAAAACATGGAACCACGAAGATGCTTTTCAAGGGATTTGAATAACTTTCTGTCACGACCCTGCCAGTAACGGATAAGCCTGAGAAGTGTAAATCGGGCCAGAAAACCTAGTGCGAATGAGAAAGTGACGAGCAATACAGCAGGTACCCATGATGGAGCACCAGATAACTCATCTAATAAAAATATCATTATTTCCCCTTATGTTCAGCCAACAACTTTTAGTTGTCAGATAAGTAACAAAAATCAGTAACCATTGTCTGCTCGGTTATCTGCAGATTACATAATTACACATATTAGTTTAGGAAAAATTTAATCAACTGACTTCCCTGGATGATAAAAAAACATAAAGAAACAGATAGCTTATCGGTTGCATAAACATAACTTTATGAAATTTATGAGATATTTAATTTTATAAGCTGTTCAGCAGGATATCTGTACAAAAACTACTCAGGCAAAGCAATTCAGGTATCTTACAGAACATCAGGGGGACGTCTTGCTCATTAAATACACATTATCCATGCTTTTTCCCCACATCCTTATGCCCTTCTGGCTCTACAGTGAGGCGAAAGGACGCAGTGAGACAACCAATGAATATTGATTTGCACACATACGTAAGGGCTCAATATACCGTGTTAATTTCAGACCTAACGCCAGAAAACGCTATGATTCCGATTGTACTAAGACTGAGTGGCATAGTTTCCGCCACGCAGCTACCGTCAGCTATCGGTTATCCAGCGGGTCTTGCTACGCGTCAGATGGCGATGGTCTATGACGAACAACCAGACTACCTGCTGGTACTAGAGGTGAACGCCCCGCACAACTTTGTACCAGATTTGCACCGTAAGATGTTGCTAGCCACTCTCCGAAATACCGACGCACGCATCAAAGAATCGCTAGCCCTTACGCAGGGAGATTTTTCGCAAGATCCGCCTTACCAATTTATGGAGTTGTCCACGCTCACGCAGCATGCAGACAAGGTAGCCAGAATGGCAGGATGTGCTCCAGCTGGCAGTCAGGCGCACCATCAACCTTCCATTTCAGATACCGTCGGCGTCGTCTTTGGGTTATTCGGCACTATGTTGGTTTATACCAATGTCGCCAGCTTTATGCCCGATCCCAATCAGGCTGTTTTCTGGACAGAAGAACTCAAACAAGCGGCTCAGCTTGATTCTACGCTGATGCTGCTGGCCTTTGTTTTATCCTTATTGGCTTCGGAACTAAAACCGGGCTTTTCCCGATGCACGCCTGGCTGCCGGACGCCCATAGCGAAGCGCCCAGCCCGGTCATCACCCTGCTTCCAGCAGAGCTGCTGAATTGCGCTCTGTTGGTATTGATTCGTTACTACATCATTATTTGCCAGGCCGTCGGCGAAGATTTCCCCGGTGAATTACTACTGATATTCGGGCTGCTTTCAGTCGCCGTCGCAGCGTTCTTTATCCTCGTCCAGCAGGACATGAAACGTCTACTGGCTTACTCAAGCGTAGAGAACATGGGACTTGTCGCTGTCGCGCCATGCATTGGCGGGCCGCTGGGAATTCTGGCCGCCCTGCTCCATACGCTTAATCATAGCCTGGAGAAAGCCTTGATGTTCTGCGACTCAGGCAATGTCCTGATGAAGTATGGCACCCGTAATCCGGATGTTGTCTGCGATATGTTAAAAATCATGCCGCTTACCGCCACGCTGCTTGCCGGTGGCGTGCTGGCGCCTGGCGGCATGCCGCCATTCAACATTTTCTCAGCGAGTTTATGACCGTAACGGCGGGTCTTGCCCGCGACCATCTATTTATCACCATCCTTTTATTGCTGCTGCTGACGCGGGTGCTGGCAGGTCTGGTGCGTATGGTGGCGCGAGTATTTTTCGCCCGTCCACCAGAAGCAGTCAGCCGTGGCGAGCTGGGCTGGCTGACGACGGCACCCATGGCTGTTCTGCTGGTGATGATGCTGTTGATGGGCATCCATATCCCACATCCCGTAAGCCAGATTCTGGAGGATGCCTCGGCCATCGTCCTGTCAGTAACGCAGTAACAGCCGGTGAAGTTCAACGGCTGGCAGGATGTTATTAACCCGACTCTCGCATCGGTACCCCCCACTGCGTGAACGCCGGGAAGACATCCCCTGCTGGCAAAATACTTCACGCGAAAAATATCTAAACGCATGAATCGCATTATTGACACCATTCCCGAAGAAACTCTGCGTCATCTGATGTCGTGGGACTGGCCAGGCAACGTCCGCGAACCAGAAAACGTTATTGAACGCGCAGTTCTGTTGATGCGTGGCACCAGACTGAATTTATATATTAATTCAAGACAGACACGCCTGCTGCCTACATTGGGCGACGCCCTCCCTACGAAAGGTCCAATGGCGCAGATGTTGAATCCTGCCAACCCGGAAAACGATAAAGAGGAACGCCAGCGAATTATCCAGGTATTAAAAGAGACCAATGGTATTGTCGCCGGACCGCGCGATGCAGCAACCCGTCTTGGAATGAAACCCACGACACTGCTTTCTCGGGTGCAACGCCTGGGGATCGCTGTCCACGAAGTGTTATGAAAATCGGCAGGTGACGGCAGTCACAATTTTCAATTATACCAAAAAATGTATTCTGGCACGCGCTTTGCGGATATTTCAGCAACTATGCATTTCTCAATGCTCTCCAGGAGTCTGCTAAGAAGAATGATATTTCTTTTGATTTACGTATGCCCGCTGAAATGGCCAAAATGGCGGAACAGGCCGGAGTCTATAAAGTTACAAAGAAAAAAGAACTCGCGTTTTTTCTGGCTGTAACGGCGGGTATCTTCATTTCCATTGCTTTTGTTTTTTATATCACCGTCACTACCAGTGCGACCCCTGCCAGTTCGCTCACTAAAATGGCATGAGATCTCTGCTTTACACTCGGACTGATTCCGGTAGTGGTTTGAGGTGCCGATCTCTTTACCTCAACCGTAATGACGGTCATGGCAAAAGCCAGCAGTTTAATATGCTGGCGACAATTAATCATTAACTGGATTATTGTTTATTTCGATAATTTTATCGGCGCGCTCTTTTTCGTATTTCTGATCTGGTTCTCCGGATAAATCATGAGCAGCAATGGCTTATGGGGACTCAACGTCCTGCAAACCGCCAACCATAAAATGCACCATACTTTTATTGAAGCTGTCTGTCTGGGCACACTCTGCAATTTAATGGTCTGTCTTGCCGTCTGGATGAGCTATTCGGGTCATTCGTTAACCGACAAAATCGTCGCGATGCTGTTACCCATCGGCATGTTTGTCGCCAGCGGTTTTGAACACAGTATCGCAAATATGTTTCTTATTCCCCTGGGTATTATGATTCGTGACTATGCACCAGATGAATTCTGGTATATAACACAAACGACTGCGAATAATTTTCCGAGTCTAACGGTGAGCAATCTTGTTACCGATAACCTGATACCTGTGGCTATTGGTAATATCATCGGCGGCAGCGTACTGGTCAGTATTACCTACTGGATAATATATTTGTGCGAGCAGCATCACTGAAATTACTGACAGTATGATACCTGATTTTTTGTAAATTCATCAGGGCGCATAAGGTGTTATTGAATTAATCAGAGCCAGAAGGCTGGCTAGGCGCCTGACAGAAAGGAATAATATGGGGTTATGAGTCTCCCGTCATGAGAGATGAACTCACCTGGGCAGAGTCCATTAATTACATAATCTTTTGTAAAACAGCCGGATGCACCCCGGTTTCACCATCGCCAGATAATACCTCGCCGTTTTGTCGTAACATGTGGCAATGCGACGGTATTCTTTCAGATGGCCAAAACACCGCTCAACAACGTTGCGAGTGCGGCAGGCATCACGGTCGTGTTGTGAACGACCATCTGCTGCCATTTTTTTATTAGATTTCTGCAGGATAACCACTTTATCCTTTTTCTTTCAGCTCATTGCGAAGCGTATGTCCTGAGTAAGCTTTATCAGCCAGCACCGTATAACCACGACGCTTCATGCTGCCGTTCTGGCGCTGAACACCAATACCGTCCTGAAGACATAATGTGGACTGGCTTTCGTGAGCCTGTCCGGGGCTCAGCACGATATCTAACGGCAGACCGCTTCCGGCGGTTGCCAGATGAATTTTGGTGCTAAAACCACGAGAGAGCGACCCAGCCCATTATCTCCGGTGATATTGGAATGTTTTTTTGCGCACCGGCGGCGCACCTGAGTGCCCGGATATTGCTGCCATGCAGCGCGGTCGCGGACCAGTCAATGAGACCACAAACATCAAGAGAAGAAATTAAACTGTCGAAAAAAATGCTAAAAATTCCCGATTCAGACCATCGGTTAAAACGGTTATAAACGGTCTTCCATGGGCGATAACGGTCAGGCTAATCGCCTGAACACAGCACCCAGAACATGCCGTTAATGAATTTATGGTGCTTAGCCCATTGACGTCCGGCCCGTGGTGTTGCTGGTTCAGCAGGGGATAAGTGCTGGATGATAGTCCATGCTTCATCGGGAAGGTCGTAGCGAGCTATAGTTCAATGTGTTGCGGAAACAGATAGTTACTATAGCTCAGGTGATTAAGGGACACAGCCTAATCATACAGCATCAGTTTTCTGGAACTTTTACTATAGAATGATCCCGCTGTATTCGGTTCTTTGAAAATCCAAGGATTGCGAACAAATTAATAAAAGCTTAAGATCCTTAAGCAGAGTGAACAGTTATAATTACAATTGGTTACAATACCTGCATCTGTCGAGAGGCGTAAGAGACGGAGTGATACACAAATTACCGGGCCGGACAAGTTTGTTTTATAGATCGTACGACCCTGAAAGGTGGTCCAGTCAACCTTTTAATATTCTATGCCGCAGGGATCAGGCTTCACAGTGATATGGTCAGTAAGATTTTTTTGATATCGATTTCATAATTGACCTTTTGTGCGTTCAGAAAGTAATTATTGACTTTATGGTAAGCAATCATAGTAAAACAGTCTAAAGTTTAATGGTGGTGTATCCCCCTGAGCGGCGGGGCGTAAGTGGCTGTGGTTATCTTGCCAACACGCGGTTCATGGTCAGCCAGCCAAAGAACCACCGGGAGGCACCCGGCACCACATTCATCTGTAGGTTACAAAAACTTTTGCCTGCCTGAACTTTTAATCAAGGCAGGCTTTTTTTTAAGAACAACGGTTATTTCGTGTGATCAGGCTTGCATTTTGTGTATTCTCTCATTAATCATGACGAAACGGCTTATGTGAAAAACATGATGAGTTTTCTATTTTGAAGATAGCAGTCAGTCGGATGGAAAATGATAACGCAACCTGACACGCAAATTCCGGCACTGTCACAGACTTGCCGGAGAATGTGTCATTATCCCTACCGTCAAGGCCGTTGATTTCATGTCTGGAACTTCCTGCAACATCCTTCTATATGGTGTTCAGATTATTTCATATAAACAGAGTGTCGGCATCCTTACAGCATACAGCAGGGCTTACGTTCAAAAGGCTACTTTGTTAACATTTCGTGCGATTCGACAGGCTTTTTTGTCTAAGAAAAGGAAAAACGCGTCAAAGTTGTCTAAATTTGAAAAGTGGTGAATCCCCCTGTGCGGAGGGGCGAACCAGTTCTCAATTGGTGTTATTTGTTATTGCTCGCGGGCTTGCTGGCTGGAGCAGGCTCACCGGGAGGCACCCGGCACTACATGTATAACACCTTTTTATTTAGTGGTTTCGTTGAAGCATCGTTCAGCTAAGTTCTTGCGGGTGCAGACTTTGAGTTCTACTCATTGCCTGCCAGTGCAATAGTCATCCCCACTTATGACTTTAATAAAAAAGTGGTGGCGGCAGGGAAAGACCTGCATCACTGCCAGCAATTTGAATTTATTTCCATATGGTTTACCGTTGCTGTCAATCTTATGCCCCTGATAGCGGTAATCTTTAAGGAAACGTTATAACTGTGCGCCCTCTTATCGCAGGATGTGGTCAGTCTGTTTTTATTTTACTCTTAATATGGTTACTGATCGGGGCTTAACCAGACAAATGCTGTACCAGGCTTTTCTTATGTAAACTCTGTATTCTCATTATGTATGACCCGATCAATGTTATGTTTCCGCTTTACTAAAATCCAAAACGCGTTTTAAGATAAAAAATGTGGTGAATCCCCCTGAGCGGAGGGGCGAACCAGGAACGGCTCATCTGCTGTTGTACGCATTGCGAGAATCGCGGGTTATGTGTACTGGCGCAGACCCACCGGGAGGCACCCGGCACCACAATTTTTTTGCAGTCCTTTCTTTTTTGACTTTTTGTGCTTTAGAACTGATTTTATTGCTGACAGGCAGAGAAAACGAAAAAAATTGTCTATGCTTGAGTAGAAGTGAATCCCCCCTATGCGGAGGGGCGTAACCAGCAACCCTTACTCGAGGGTTAACCGTCATCAATACGCAAGTTCCAGTTGCTGGCTGGACTTACCGGGAGGCACCCGGCGCTACATAAATTCGCTTTAGCTTTTTTTTCATGATTATTTGATGCCTGCTTGCCCGAGCAGGTTTTTTTTTGGAATTTCGCTTCAACAGAACTACTTTACTGAAAAGAATCAGAAAATGTTATATAACTGTTCCGGTAAGGTACTGAATTGAAAAGATGGAGTAGATTTTTTATATAATACTGACCAGGGAAAGGGATTCCCTTCTGTATTTAATAACACATCATTTCGGTAACCGATAAGGGCGAGATTGGTGAATGAAGCTTTGCGATATGCTTCCTGATGACTGCTGTACATGTCTTAACTTTCTACGCTCAAGATTTGTATCGCAGACAGGTTAGTTATATAACATCACAGTGAACTGAAGTCCGGGCAGTTATTATAGCCACCCGGCTTGTGATTACTCTGCCAGCTCTTTTGTCTTAAGCTGTTCAAAGTAAAATTCATAACGCTTCAGGAATTGCATCCTGCAGTCTTCATCCATGTTGCCGGTAATAGCATCTGTGGGCAGCTGTCGGCCCAGAAGACGCATTCTGGCAAAACTTAAAGCAATAAAATCTAAATCTCCGGAAAACAAAACACACTTATCACTTTTCAAAGGCATAAATTCCTCCGCTGTCATACAATTTGAAAGGAAAGATGCGCATATACTAAGTATAGTTCAAAAAACGATGATCTGTTTATTTTATTCTGGTAAATTAACGCATCTCAGAAGTTATGCCCTTCTACCGGTTAAGCCCTGTCGCCCCAGAATACAGAAAGTAGCCGCGTATTCTGAGCATTGGCCCATTCAGCAGAATCGATTCCAATCCGGACGTACCATGCCTGAATACTTTCTCTTGACGTTTGACAGGAATATGCTATTTTAGTCAGCCCAACATATACTGAGACGATTGTGTGCGGATTTCCCATTTGGACACAGGCTTGCTGATATCGTATTGATTTAAGCAATAACACAAAACCAGATTCAGAACTTGCAAAACGGATGTAGTCCATAGATATAAAAGATGGCTTAGGGGATAGCATACTTACGGCAAAGCTCCCCCGGAAGAGACCAGGGCTTCGGCCTCCCGGTGAATACTGATGATCTGTTCACCGGAAAAATGCTTCCTCATGAGATATCCTCAGGTTAAAGATGAAGACAATACTAACATCGCGGTGTGTTTATCAACCGGGAGCAGGTCCGTTAGGTTTTAGCCGAAAGCGTCTTGATAAGGTAAGGTATAACATAACCAAAAAGGCGGAACCGCTGACGCTGGTTCTGTATTAAGTTGAATACCATAAGTGAGATCATAATAAGTAACAGAAATTGCCCTGAGGGCATTAAATATTTTATAATTTTCTGACTGTAGAAACAAAATTTTGTATTAAAATTTAATGCGTTCTGGTGTGGATTGCTTATAATGGCAGTCAGGATTTTTTAGGGTAGGCATAAAATATGAGACTGAAAACGAAAGTTTCTGCATCGACGTTTTTCCTTTTTATCATCTCACTGTTTTTTCCATTTTTGGCGGATCTGCAAACGCCACTGATGCACGGTGAGATAGTTAAGTGGATCGAAAACAGCCAGGCGGTCTGGCTCCTGTTTGGTGCCATATTTACGTTTTTTTATATGAATACGATGCGACATGAGCAGAAAAAGTTCTGGTTATGGGCCGTGGTATGGTGGATTGTTCTGTTAGGTAGAAGTATCAGTTGGGGAAGAAACTATTTACCTGATGAACCAAAATTTATCTTTAGAGCTATTTCGATTCTATTGATTGCAATGTTGCTTCTTCCCGTGATTTTTTCGAATGCTTTACGAAATGCTATTGCCATAAGATTTCGAACTGTACAGTTACCGTTATGGACGACTCTGTTTGTAGTAGTGACTTTTCTTATCGCCGATTCGGTAGAACATCATAGATTTATCGCTCCGCTATTTTTGCATAATATGCAGTACACTGATTTAATTGAAGAGCTTTACGAGACTGTTTTTCTGCTGGGCCTTTTTGAAGTATCGTTTGAAGTTATGAAAGATGAAAAAAAACGCCTTTCCAAGTAGCTATATTAAATACATTAATAATGTTGCAGTCCCATAATGATTATCGAGTTATGGTTATCGATTTCCATAAAGTGAAGGACTTCTTTAATAAATGCTCATATTTCGACACTAAAGGGGCTTTGTTGAATAAATCAGATTTGGGGCAAGCATCTTCGTAGTAAGTTGCAACTGTCAGATAATACGCACGCTTTCTGGCATACCTGCCTTTGTCATTTTGTTCAGCGCACGCACCATGGCCAAAGCCTCTGCAACCTGACCATCGTAATCACGCAACGTCAGCGAACCCCCAAATAACTGCTTTACCCTGTACATCGCCGTTTCCGCTATCGACCGACGGTTGTAATCTGTTGTCCATTTCCACCGTGCATTGCTCCCGCTCAGTCGTTGATTCGCAACGGCACGGTTTCGGTCCTCATACCCGACTGGCCAGTAGCCCGCTCCCTTTCGGGGAGGGATGAGCGCACTAATTTTCTTGCGACGCAGTTCGTCATGACATCGCCGCGTATCGTAAGCGCCGTCCGCCGCCGCTGACCTGATTTTTCGGTGGGTCTGCCGGATAAGCCCCGGGAATGCTTCAGCGTCCGTGATGTTGTTCAGTGACAGGTCCGCGCAGATGACTTCATGCGTACTCGCATCAACAGCCAGATGCAGTTTTCGCCAGATACGACGGCGCTCTTTGCCGTGCTTTTTGACTTTCCACTCACCTTCACCGAAGACTTTCAGTCCTGTGGAATCAATCACCAGATGCGCAATTTCACCCCGGGTGGGCGTTTTAAAACTGACGTTAACCGACTTTGCCCGCTTGCTGACACTGGTGTAATCCGGGCAGCGCAGCGGGACATCCATCAGGGCAAAAATGGAATCAATAAAGCCCTGAGCGGCCCGCAGGGTCAGCCGGAATACACGTTTAATCACCAGGACGGTTGTGATGGCAAGGTCTGAATAGCGCTGAGGCCGTCCCCTGGATGCAGGCGTTGCTGACTCATACCAGGCCTGAATCGCCTCGTCGTCCAGCCAGAAAGTGATGGAGCCACGATTAATCAGGGCCTTGTTGTAGTTGCGCCAGTTGGTGATTTTGAACTTCTGCTTTGCCACGGAACTGCCTGCATTGTCAGGATGATGCGTGATCTGATCTTTCAACTCAGCAAAAGTTCGATTTATTCAACAAAGCCTAGTTGTTACCTAAGCCTGCCTTCTAGGTAGCTATCTTGATCAGGTATACAGTGCGCTGAGTCAAACCAGACGACATCCACATCACCAAAGATATGACTTATCCCATACCCATGTAAGTGATCCCAAACTGCATCTCGCACAAACCCTGCACTGATCAAGCCATCATTGAGTTCTATTGCCCGAACAGCATAAAGGATCTTCATTGTAATAGGATCATCTGACCGTATATTCTGCAATGCCTTTTGGTATTCCATTACTGCCTCTATTGGAAATAGTGCCAACTGTGCAAACATTATCAACATTCTCCCATCAATGTCCTCTTCACGCTCTGAGTCGCCTGTCATACCTACTTAAAAAATCGTCTTAGCGTAAGATATTTCCCTTTTTCAGGCGGACCCCGCTATGCACAGCAGCGGAAATAAACTCGAGTAAATGCAATTGTAAACCAGCTAAAAATAAGTGAACTCTTAAAATTTCCTGTTAACACCAGAAAAACCTAGATGATTCCTTCTATAATTATTTTACTAAGTGATTAGCTTAATTTCTGATAGTTTTTACTTTGTATTATACCTAATGGTAACTAATTCCACACAATGATATTGGCGTTACTTGCAAAATCCATTGAATTTAATAGGAAAAACCGATCAAAAGCAGTAAGAATCAATCAAATTAAGATTAGGAATAATCTTAATCCCTTGCAGTTTATGTGGATTTAAATGTTTGTTTTTTAAGCAAATTATATATTAAATTTTTTACTTAAGATTTACATTTGAATAACAAATTGCAAATTTTATATTTACATCTTTTTATGTGTGTTGTTATGTTTAAATTCCCTGCAGGTAGTCCAATTCAATGAACCACTTTGATGAAGGAGGATTTATGGATTATCAACCGCTGGCAGTTTAATTAAAGAAAAGAACAGGCATAAGGGATATCCTTATGCCTGTTTACCCGCATCGTAAGGAACTAATTATGCTGAAATACATTAGTATCGGGGCTAACGAGCTTGATACTTATCTTGATTATGCGCTGCTGAGTATTGTGGCAATTTATCTTTATGAGGCAACGCCTAGTGAAATGGGGCTGCTCGGAGCATGCTTCGCTTTGCCATTCCTTTTTTCAAGTAGTTTCTTCGGTAAATTACTTGATAACGGACAGACTCATCAATGGCGGTCTTTTTTTTTCATAGTAAACAGTTTTGTGACCCCTGTTTTTGTTCTAACTGGGAGTGTTTATGGACTGCTTGCTATAGCATTT
The DNA here is from genome assembly GCF_029319185.1 of Superficieibacter sp. HKU1. Classification (NCBI taxonomy): domain Bacteria; kingdom Pseudomonadati; phylum Pseudomonadota; class Gammaproteobacteria; order Enterobacterales; family Enterobacteriaceae; genus Superficieibacter; species Superficieibacter sp. HKU1. The sequence goes on along the minus strand of NZ_CP119754.1, from coordinate 3,871,175 downwards.
ATTAAAACAACCGTTCGTTGTGGATTGAGCATATCGAATGTGAAACTTAACGAAAATGACGACGAATCTAAAAGGTTCTATGAGATCTATGGATATCTTATCAATTTTAGTCGCATACTGGTTCCGGTCGCGGTAGTGGCCTTGTATAACTCTTTCGGTTTATGGGAAGTAATTTTATTTTCGTCATCTCTAAATGTTTCAAGCCTGATATGTGAACTTGTATCACTTAGGTTAAATAAAAAAGAAGAACATACTGGGGAAAAGAAAAATGTATATGAGGAAAAAAAATTCTCCTTTGCAGCATCGATGAAGAAAAACAAAAACCTTTTTTATCTAGTTTCTGGTTACACCATAGCGAATTTTGCGTTTTTTTTAAGCAATGATATGTTAGGTTTGTTTTTTAAAAACATCGGTGAGAACGAAAATAGTATCGGATTAATAATTTCTCTACTTGGAATAGGTGGGGTTATTGGTACGAAGTTTGCCTCACTATTGAATAAAAAACTTACATCCGTAGTGATATTGACAACATCGGTCATGATTAACACATTCTCCTTTGCGATTTTCGGTTTTGTGAGTGGAGACATGGTATCTGTATATGTTTACTACGGATGTATCATCCTGATCGGTATTTCATCTGGTGTGACTTTTTTTTCTATACGTTATGGCGTTCGGGAGATCATTGGTTTTAAAAATGTAGGTAAGGCCACTGGCACAATACAGATGATATCTTCCGTAGTAGCAATCACTATGCCCCTTGTCGGTGGGTATATTGCGAACGTTCTTTCACTTGAAATAACTTTCAGGATAACAAGTATAATTCTTTTAGCTCTTCTTTTAGTTATGTCATTAAATATCTATTCATCTAAACTGAGGATAAATACGAATGAACAACCAACCAAAAATGAGTGAAATAAATTTTCTTGAAGATAAGCATTATGCATTATACCAAAAAGGGAAGACGAAACAGACCTGGGATATTGGGCTTGATTGGGGAAAGGCTGTCAACGACGATTTTCCTGATGATCTGAAAGAAGACGCTGTCACAGTGGCCAGTTTATCCTCCCACGTCGAACTCATCGGAATGGAGAATGCAGCTGAACTGATGCTTCAGGCGACTGATTTTTCACTGAAGATAGGTCTTGCTCAGGCAGTAAATGACGAAGCAAGACATGCTGAATTATTCTCACGCTATGCCATATTAGCCAATGGTTATATACTTGATTTGTCCAAAACACGTGAGCTTTATCTTGATCACTTTCATAAACTAAACACTTTTGATGAAACATTCTTGAGCCATGTTTTCCTAGAAAATGGTGCACTTGAACAGTTTAATCTTTTTATTCACGCTTTTGGTGAAGGTAGCTTAATTGGGAAAATCTACAAAGGCGCAATGAATGATGAGGCAAGACATGTCCAGCTTGGTATAAATTATTTCCGACAACTAATTAAGAGTAAGCCCGCTAAAAAGGAAATGGTTCATGATCATTTAACGACTTTTAAAAAAATTCTTCACGTTAACCCAGATGGTATAGCCTGGCTTTCTAAAATAAGTCGAATCCCCGGAGAAATCATTGAAAGTCGCGTTCAGGCCAGACACGATAATTTCATTAATAAAATTATGGAGGACAAATAAATGTTTTCTGGAGTCAAAATTTTGCCCTCAGTCATAACCGAACGTGAGGTGGACATCTTTTATCATTATCTTGGGATTTCAGAAAACCTGAAACATCTTAAAGGCAATACAGATAGTAAAGATGCACATATGTACTATGCGGTACCTTATGGAGAGGCTTTACTAAGTTATTATTGTGATGAAATGTCCTCTCATGTAGGTGAAACTGTTTATCCAAGTTATTCTTTTCTCTGGAACTATAAGAAAGGATATGTTTTACCGAAACACAAAGACAGAAATTCTGTCGATTACATTATATCGATTGGTATACATCCCCGAGAAATGAATGAATGGAGTATTTATGTTGATGGAAGAGCTTATAACATGAATCGTGGGGATGGTCTTGTTCTTGACGGGAAAAAATTAGAGCACTGGCGTGAGGCCTGCCCATATGATAACAGGCTTCAGCTTATTCTGTGCTATACAAGAAGTCTAGGCTTACGATTCGATAAGAGAGAGCATCTTGGTTTCGATCCTGTTCCAGAGGTTATAACAAGCCCTCTCAGGACTAAGCTGGATGTTGATGATCCATACATTAAAAGGTTGGTAAAAGATTATGTCTGAATCATTTGAATTTGACAGTACACATATTTTCTTTGACGGAAAGGTAGTACTGCGTGATTTTTATCAAAATAGAACTAAAGTCACTATGGGATTTATGGCTGCTGGGGAATTCAAATGGCTTGCTGAAAAAAAAGAGCGTTTTAATATTTTGAGCGGAGCTGCTTGTTTTATCATTGGTAATGATGTCTTACCCGCCCTTCCAAATAGTGAAATTATTATTCCGGAAGGTACTGTTTTCATTGTTAAAGTATCAGAGCCTATAGATTACAGGTGTTATTATGGTTAAGTTAGGAATTGTCGGGACTGGCATGATGGCTGGTATCATTGCCGAAAGTTGTTCAGAGGCGGGAGTTAAGTTACATTCTATTCTGTCAAGATCGGCTGCATCATCTGAAAAATTCTGTCTCAAATTCGGCATCAGCCGTAACAAAGGGTTTACTCTTAGAGAAGATTTTTTTTCTGATGATGAGCTGGACGTCGTCTATATTGCTACACCGACATCTGAGAAAGAGAACCTGCTGAAGTTATGTCTCGAATTCAATAAACATGCATTGATTGAAAAACCTTTCCCATCCACCGAGTCCATGCAGACTCTGCTGGATAAAGCCAGTTCCAGGCATCTGGTATGGATAGATGCTACGCATTACATTCATACTCTCTGGTATAAGAAGCTTGATGATCTATTGAATGAATATGTTGGAAGTGTAAACAAAATCCATGCAAGTTTTTCATGGCCTGATAAAAACATAGGTCAGATAAAATACGATCCCATGCTCGAGCCGTACGGGGTGGCAGGTGACCTCGGCTGGTATCCGTTAAGGATAATCAGCAAATTCATCCCATGCGGTAATATCAACAAAATACATTCTCTCCTGTTGCGTGACGGCAATAATGTTATCGTCGATATGAGCGCCATTGGTAACACTGATACCGGTATTGTTTTTATGGCCAATGCTTCATATACGGATTTTGTTGTTCAACAGAAATGTGAGATCTCCGGCTCTAAAGGGCGATTGATCATTAACGATTTCGTTATGCCTTACAGCGGCTCCTTTGTGTATGGAACTCTGCTGCAAGATATGCGGGTACAGGTCGAGTGGGGCATGAAGCCTTTAATTGATAAAAAGGAAATAATTATTAACATCCGGGAAAAACAACATATCAGCATGTTAAAATATCTTGCCGAATTTATAGACAATCCTGAGCACCCTCAACTTAAGCTGCTACAGTCAGAGTGTATGAGAACGATGGAACTCATTCGTGCAATTGAAAATTCACACTTCTGAGACATTTATATAGGTCTAAAAAGTATGGCTAAAAACTTCATGATTTGGATGTATGAAAATTTTATTATTCCTCTTTATGATCGCGCCAGTGTTTTTTTTAAACCCTCAGATGGTCTTTTTATTGGCTATCTCGTTTCGGCCCTGATAATAGCAGTTCTTTTTTACGCTTACTCATCGCGTAGCGCTAACCTTCTGTCTGCCCTAAAAGCGGTTATTGGTGCTCATAGTTTTAGTTCCAGGTCAGTAAAAGATGACCTGAAGCTCTTTATCTTTGATAAGATATTTTTAGGATTTATCTATAGTTTTGTTATCGGCGCTGCTTTTTTATTTCGCGGGGAAGTGATCCATTTTCTTTCATATATTGGAATGCCTACTCAGAAATATTCTCCTGGGATTTTCCTGAGTATAATTCTTACGTTATTATCTTTGTTGGTCTTTGATTTTGCGGTTTTCCTTGAACACTATCTTTCCCATAAAGTATTGTTTTTATGGGAATTCCATAAAATACATCACATTGCGGAAGAGCTGAATCCCCTGACTGCATATCGCTCTCACCCGGTAAATCAATGCTGCTTTATTCTGATGGTGAGTTTATTCTCTGGTACTTACTCCGGTATTGTAGGTTACTTTTTTGATTCTTCCCATGCTTACATATTATTTGCGGGACAGAATGTATTTATGTTCATTCTTCTTTTTCTTGGACTCAATCTTCAGCATTCAAGAATTTTTCTGCGCTACCCTAAAGTTATCAGAAGCATATTTATTAGCCCTGCATATCACCAATTGCACCACAGTAGTGACAAAAAACACTTTGATATAAACTTTGGATTTATTTTTGCATTCTGGGATAAAATATTCAAAACCCAGCTACAACCTTCCCACGAAAAAAACTTAACTTTCGGAGTTAATGGTGAAAAATATGAAAATTATGCTGGTATAAAAAATTCCTACATCACGCCTTTCAAAAAGGCTTTTTTCAGAATTAAGCGAAAAATGATGAAAAAAAGCGTTGTAGGGTCGAGAACCCAGTCTGACTAGCAAATTTTTAGTAGAAATTAAAATGATTGTGGGTTAAGTTCTTGTTTTTTCTTTTATTTAGTAGCAGAGTTTGAAGGCCAAAGGTACAAAAGCATAACGTTACAGTGTGTTTTTCAATGGTAATATGTTTATGTATATCAGGCTATTATTTGACTAAATTACGTTTCCCCAACCACTTTCCTAAGTTGAAGGAAAATATTAAAAAGCCCCTCCGGCGGTAGCGTTAAAATAGTTACATCCCAATCAGTATCATTTGAATGGTAACTTATTCATATTCTACCAATAAATAGGGTGGTCTTTAACAGGTATACCCATTTGATACCCAGGTTGACATAATCACTATTTGCTCTGAAAATAGACAGGCTTACTTGTTGCTACATGCAACCAGCTAATGCTCCGGCAGTCTGAGAGGAGCGCCTTCGGGTGACTGCCAGCCAACGTTTTACCGGTCTGAGAGAAACACCTTCGGGTGACCGGAAAATCCTCGCAGCCTGAGAGAGGATACCTTCGGGTGGTAAATCCGTTTAACCTCTGGAAACGGATATTGAATCGCCATGGGTTTAACAGACACCTCAGAGTCATTTAAGATGGCTTAAAGAGAGGTGCCCATGAGCGGTAAGCGTTATCCCGAAGAGTTTAAAACTGAAGCAGTCAAACAGGTTGTTGATCGCGGTTATTCTGTTGCCAGCGTTGCAACACGTCTCGATATCACCACCCACAGCCTTTATGCCTGGATAAAGAAGTACGGTCCGGATTCTTCCACTAATAAAGAACAGTCAGATGCTCAGGCCGAGATCCGCCGTCTCCAGAAAGAGCTGAAACGGGTTACCGACGAACGGGACATATTAAAAAAAGCTGCGGCGTACTTCGCAAAGCTGTCCGACTGAGGTACGCCTTTATCCGTGACAACTCCTGTTGCTGGCCTGTTCGCCTGCTCTGTCGGGTGCTGGATGTTCATCCCAGTGGTTTTTACGCCTGGCTTCAGCAGCCGCATTCACAACGCCATCAGGCAGACCTGAGACTGACAGGACAGATTAAACAGTTCTGGCTGGAATTGGGATGCGTCTATGGTTATCGCAAAATCCATCTGGATCTGCGTGACAGCGGGCAACAGTGCGGAGTAAACAGAGTCTGGAGACTGATGAAACGTGTCGGAATAAAGGCTCAGGTCGGATACCGAAGCCCGCGGGCACGTAAAGGCGAGGCCAGTATCGTGTCACCCAACAGGCTCCAGCGACAGTTCAATCCGGATGCTCCTGATGAGCGTTGGGTAACGGACATAACCTACATCAGGACCCACGAAGGCTGGCTGTATCTTGCCGTTGTTGTTGATCTGTTCTCACGCAAAATTATCGGCTGGTCCATGCAATCCCGGATGACAAAGGACATTGTCCTGAACGCACTGCTGATGGCTGTATGGCGGCGTAATCCCGAAAAACAGGTGCTGGTTCATTCGGATCAGGGCAGTCAGTACACAAGCCATGAGTGGCAGTCGTTCCTGAAATCACACGGCCTGGAGGGTAGCATGAGCCGTCGCGGTAACTGCCATGATAATGCGGTTGCAGAAAGTTTTTTCCAGTTGTTGAAACGTGAACGGATAAAGAAAAAGATCTACGGAACGCGAGAAGAAGCCCGCAGTGATATTTTTGATTACATCGAAATGTTTTATAACAGTAAGCGTCGGCATGGTTCTAGCGAACAGATGTCACCGACAGAATATGAAAAACAGTATTATCAACGGCTCGGAAGTGTCTAGATTATCCGTGGCGATTCAGTACGTTATGTCACCAGAAATGAGACAGGTGAACCCGTTGTAAAAATGCCGGATGACGATGTGCTGAAGGAAGCAACTGAAAGCCTGGGGGTGTTGCCAGAGACTGGTATGGAAAGGGCTAAAGGCATTGTTCTGGTAGAAGGAAAGTCGGATGTCACTTTCCTGAGGCATGCGGCCAGTTCATTTAAACAATCAGGTGTGCTGCCAGCCTCTCTTGAGGACGTGAAAATTGTGCCAGTCCTCATAGGAGGATGCGGGAGCGTCAAACACTGGGTTACCTTAAATCTGGCCAACGATCTGGGGCTTCCCTGGTGCGTATTTCTGGACTCCGATATTGGGGGAGACCCTGCACAGGTTCTGTCCATTCAGAAACGTAAAAAAGAAGTGGAGGAAGCCGGTAAGGTATTCTTCGCCACGCGCAAACGTGAAATAGAGAACTATCTCTGCCCGGATCTGATCGAAGAAATTACCGGTGTAGCAGTCACGTTTACGGACACCTGTGACGCTAAAAAAATAATCGGCCGGGCTGTGGGAATGAAACCCGATAATGTGCTTGATAAATTCTGGCCCCAGATGACAGCGGAAAGAATAATCTCAAGATCAACCTATCATGACGGAACGCAGGAAAGAATTGAACTGATTGAGATCCTGAGCGACATTATTTCCATGACGAGATAATGTGTTAAAATAATCGCAGCTGCATATATTCCGGTCCACAGCAAAGGACCGGAGTATAGAATATAAAAAACCCGAAATTAATCGGGTTTTAATTATTTAACGTTTAACAGGATCCCGTGCCCGGGAGTGATTTAAAATTACGCTTATCATGGCGTTTTTGCAATCTTTATTTTTGACTGCCAAGCCATTTATTCATCTGCTCGATTTCACCTTTCTGAGCTTTAATGATGTCCTGCGCAAGCTTTCTCATTTCGGGATCTTTTCCGTATTTAAGCTCGGTCTCAGCCATTGCTATTGCTCCTTCATGGTGTGCGATCATACCTTTTGCAAAGGCCTTATCGGGATCGGGCTCATTAACGGCGGCCATCATTTTTTCATGCATGTCTTTCATGCCAGCCATATATTCCTGTGACGATGCCGATGAGTGCATATCTGACATTTTCATTTCCGAATGTTCGGCAGAAATTGCTGGCAGGGATAACATTAATATAACAAAAAGGGTGTTTTTGATTTTCATTTAATAAATCCTTTTCAGGTAGGTACCGGTTAATTGTAGCTGAGTCATATAAAAAAGCCCCCTGATGGGGGCAAAAATGTCACAACATATCCGGTTAAGGAATAATCTATCAAGGAAAGGGTAAAAAGCACGGATACTACAGTCGCATTCAGCCTACATTGATCATGCGGCGGTGCGCTTCGGCCATGGCCTGATGTGGGCCGGACTGACCGTTATTCATGAATTCATGGGCAACCGCTGCTCTTTCATGCTCATCCATCGCCGCGTAAGACGTTGAAGGGACGGTCGTGGATACTGTGTTATTTCCCATCATCTTCTGATGACTTTCCACCATTTTCTGGTGCGCATCTGCCGATCCGTTCGTCATGGTTTCATGAGCAATAATGGCCTGTTCATGCTGGTCCATACCGGTCATACGGGGAGCAGTCCCCTGGATCCCGACAGGAGCCGCAGCAGACTGCATCTGGTGAGCAGGGGCCTGTGCATTGTTGACGCGCTCATGGATATTCACGGTTTCAGTGGCCCAGGCCGAAGAAATTAAACCAAAGCCCAGCAAAGATGCTAATACGATATTTTTCATGATAACTCTCCATTTCTCAATTAATGATGTCCGGGGAAGTACAACCGGTGTTTTCAGTTTCATAACTTAAACAGGTTCGGCAGTTCTTATTTCTCCGGGAGATGGCTGGATATTCATTCCTGGCGTACTCTGACGCCGGGTATTGATGAAGCAATCCAGCCTTCCTGATAAGTTGCACTAATTATATCGAATGGCTTCTGTTTGCTGCATGACAGGCTAATGACATCTTTGTCATTTAAATCTTTATTCTCAGTGTTGGGGATCCGGAATCATTTTCTCCAGTCTGGGTACGGATAAAATAAAACGTGTCGAGCGTATATCCGATTCCACATGCACTCTTCCGTGATGTGCTTCCACGATTGACTTCACAATCGCAAGACCGATGCCGCTGCCTTCTCCTTTTCGTTGTCTGGACGGATCCACCCGATAAAAACGGTCAAACAGCCTTGATAAATGCTCTTCAGGGATTGGTTTCCCCGGATTTTCAATCACAAGGTCAAAAAAGCTCCCCTGTTTTCTTATTGAGACGGTGATTGCCTGTCCCTCAGGGGTATAACGCAGGGCATTGGATAACAGATTATTGATCGCTCTTCTAAACATTTGTGGATCTCCCTCGACCAGACAGGGCATCCCGTTAAATTTGAGCGTGATATTGCGTTCTTCGGCCCAGGCTTCGAAAAACTCGAAGACTTTCATGACTTCCGCTCTGAGGTCAAACATGACCCTGTCAGGTATCAGCTGATTATTATCTGCCTGTGCCAGGAACAGCATATCGCTGACCATTTTGGTCATCCGGTTATACTCTTCAAGACTGGAATAGAGGACATCCTCAAGTTCCCTCTGTGTTCGATCCTGACTCAGTGCGATTTCAGTCTGCGTCACCAGATTGGTGATGGGCGTTCTGATCTCATGCGCGATATCGGCAGAGAAATTGGCCTGGCGGGTAAAGACATCCTCAATCTTTCCAATCATATGATTGAACGAGATAACCAGTTGCTCCAGCTCAATGGGAACGCGTGTCGGTTCCAGTCGCGCATCAAGATTCTCGGAGGTGATGTTTTTAATGGCATTGCTGACATTACGAAGGGGCAGGTGCCCCTGACGGACAGCGATTCGAATGATCAGAACAATCAACAGGCTTATCACGACGGCAATCGCAATCAGGTTCTTTTTCAGCGCATCGAGGTAATGGAGATGGAAATTAATGGATAGGCCAGTCAGCATGACATAGTTCTGCTGTTTGCCCTGAAATATCGCCTGACCAGAGGAGGCGATAATCCTGTATGTTTCCATCTTCATTTCGGACCCGGTATCCATCGGTCCCGCAGGATCCTCCACCGTCCAGAGAAAGACATCCCGTGCGCGGCTGTGCTCGCTAAAATCTGCTGAATTCACTGCCGGGCGTAGTGCCGCCCCCTGAGCTGAGCTAAAGAGCACTTCACCCCTGGGATTGAGGAGCAAAAGGGCAACGTTGCGGTAGCTGGCAATTGATTCCTTTATTTTGCTTATTTTTTTATCATCCGGATCCACCGGGGACTGCAGTATACGGTTCAGTGTGGTGCTGATTTGTTGAAGATCGCTGACATCCTGCTCGGCAAAATGATTTTCAACAGAATGCAGCATAAACCAGGTGAAGGCGATAAAAGCCAGTATCGTGGACAGGCTGATAAAAAAGGTCAGCCGCAGAGCGAGTGAGAAAGGGCGTCTGGAAGGTTTGCTATGCATCCGGGACCTCCAGCATGTAGCCCACGCCCCGGACTGTCTGGATCAGCTTTGTCTCGTAATCGTTGTCTATTTTAGCGCGGAGTCGCTTTACTGCGACATCGATCGCATTAGTGTCGCTGTCAAAATTCATGTCCCAGACCTGAGAGGCAATCAGGGAGCGGGGAAGAACCTCTCCCTGATGGCGAATGAAGAATTCCAGCAGGCTGAACTCTTTACTGGTGAGCACAATGCGGTTTCCGGCGCGACTGACTTTTCTGGATACGAGATCAATCGAGAGGTCAGCCACCTTAAACTGGCTTTCCGTGATCATCGTGTTTCCCCGCCTCAGAAGGGTTCTCACCCGGGCGAGCAGTTCGGCAAACGCAAAGGGTTTAACCAGATAATCGTCCGCACCCAGTTCCAGTCCTTTGACCCTATGTTCGATCGTGCCGAGGGCTGTCAGCAGTAAGACCGGCATACCCTTTCCGGCAGTGCGCAGCATGCGGATGATATCCCAGCCGTTCACATCAGGTAGCATGATATCCAGAATGACTAAATCATACTCGGCTGTCATGGCGAGATGATATCCGGTAAGACCATTATCAGCGTGATCCACTACGAACCCTGCCTCTGTAAGCCCTTTGCTGAGATATTCACCTGTTTTAATTTCGTCTTCGACGATCAATATTTTCATCTTGCTCCCCGGCTGGCTGCTAATGTCATTCTATTGCGCCCACGATCGTTATCAACGGATTACAGCAAAAATGACAACATTGTCATTATCCTGTCACTCGGCAAACAGAGAGCGTTAGGTAAAGTACCCCTATCAATACTCTGGACTTCATTTGAACCATTTACCAGGTCTGCCTGGACGAGAAGCGTTATGTTCAAATTAAAATTACTCAGCATTAGCACGATATTCATCCTGGCAGGCTGCGTGTCGCTTGCGCCTGAATATCAGCGGCCCGCAGCACCGGTACCCCAGCAGTTTTCACTGTCCCATAACAGCCTGACGCCAGCGGTAAATGGCTATCAGGATACGGGCTGGCGTAACTTTTTTGTCGATCCCCAGGTTACCCGGTTGATCGGTGAAGCTCTGACTAATAACCGTGATTTGAGAATGGCTGCCCTGAAGGTTGAAGAGGCCCGAGCCCAGTTCAACGTCACGGATGCAGATCGTTACCCCCAGCTGAATGCCTCATCCGGGATAACATACAGCGGTGGTCTGAAAGGTGACAAGCCGACCACACAGGAGTACGACGCGAGACTGGAGCTCAGCTATGAGCTCGATTTTTTCGGCAAACTTAAGAACATGAGTGATGCTGACCGCCAGAACTACTTTGCCAGCGAAGAAGCCCGTCGGGCCGTACACATCCTGCTGGTCTCCAACGTTTCACAGAGCTATTTCAGCCAGCAACTGGCGTACGAACAACTCCGTATTGCGCGGGAAACGCTGAAAAATTATGAACAGTCCTATGCTTTCGTTGAGCAACAGCTCGTGACCGGGAGTACGAACGTTCTGGCACTTGAACAGGCGAGAGGACAAATCGAAAGTACCCGCGCCGAAATAGCCAAACGAGAAGGCGATCTGGCTCAGGCAAACAATGCCCTGCAACTGGTGCTGGGAACGTACCGCGCACTTCCGTCAGAAAAAGGGATGAAAGGCGGGGAGATCGCACCAGTAAAATTGCCACCAAATCTATCTTCACAAATTTTGCTGCAGCGACCGGATATTATGGAAGCGGAATATCAGCTGAAAGCGGCTGATGCCAATATTGGCGCAGCGCGAGCGGCCTTTTTCCCCTCCATTACCCTGACCAGTGGTCTTTCCGCAAGCAGTACGGAGCTGTCAAGCCTGTTTACGTCAGGAAGTGGAATGTGGAATTTTATCCCTAAAATTGAAATTCCTATTTTTAATGCTGGCAGGAATAAAGCCAATCTGAAGCTGGCTGAAATTCGCCAGCAACAATCGGTGGTTAATTACGAACAAAAAATTCAGTCAGCCTTTAAGGATGTTTCCGACACGCTTGCGCTGCGCGACAGCCTTAGCCAGCAACTTGAGTCACAGCAGCGTTATCTTGATTCACTTCAGATAACTCTCCAGCGTGCCAGAGGATTATATGCAAGTGGTGCTGTCAGTTACATCGAAGTGCTGGATGCAGAACGTTCCCTCTTCGCTACGCAGCAAACCATTCTCGATCTTACCTATTCCCGACAGGTTAACGAAATTAATCTGTTTACCGCGCTGGGTGGCGGTTGGGTAGAGTAAATTTATTTAATTAATCAGGAAATTAAAAATGCGTAATTCACTTAAAGCCGTTTTATTTGGTGCCTTCTCTGTCATGTTTTCTGCCGGTCTTCATGCTGAAACACATCAGCATGGCGATATGAATGCTGCCAGTGATGCTTCGGTACAGCAGGTTATCAAGGGCACCGGTGTCGTTAAAGACATTGATATGAATAGTAAAAAGATTACCATTTCGCACGAAGCAATCCCTGCTGTGGGCTGGCCTGCAATGACCATGCGCTTCACTTTTGTTAATGCAGACGACGCTATCAATGCCCTGAAAACCGGCAACCATGTCGATTTCTCGTTTATTCAGCAGGGCAATATCTCCTTACTCAAAAGCATTAACGTTACGCAATCCTGATTATCAGTCCGGAGCGAATACATCCAGTGCGCCTGAACATTCATTAAGGGATTACTGTGAATGAATGATCGGGCGCATATGCCAGGTGTTTTGATTTTTCAGCGAGAAATTGTATGGCTTCTTTAAAGATAAAATATGCTGCAATAATTATCAGCAGCCTCATAGCAGGAGGGCTGATATCGGTTACTGCCTGGCAGTATGTAAACTCATCACAAAAAACAGTACAAACCGAACAAAAGGCACCGGAGCGAAAGGTACTTTTCTGGTATGACCCGATGAAACCGGATACCAAATTTGATAAACCCGGAAAATCTCCCTTTATGGATATGGACCTGGTGCCAAAATATGCTGATGAAAGCGGCGATAAAAGCAGTGGCGGGATCCGTATCGATCCAACGCAGGTTCAGAATCTGGGATTAAAAACGCAAAAAGTCACGCGAGGAATGCTGAATTATTCTCAGACAATCCCGGCTAATGTCAGTTACAACGAGTATCAGTTTGTCATTGTGCAGGCGCGCTCTGACGGTTTCGTCGAAAAAGTGTATCCCCTGACGATTGGCGATCATGTGAAGAAAGGCACTCCGCTTATCGATATCACCATTCCTGAATGGGTTGAGGCACAAAGTGAGTTCCTGCTGTTATCCGGTACAGGCGGTACGTCAACCCAGATAAAAGGGGTTCTGGAGCGACTTCGTCTAGCTGGTATGCCGGAAGAGGATATTCAAAGGCTGCGTTCAACCCGCACAATCCAGACCCGTTTTACCATTAAAGCACCTATTGATGGTGTCATTACTGCGTTTGACCTGCGCACCGGAATGAATATTTCGAAAGATAAAGTAGTGGCTCAGATTCAGGGGATGGACCCGGTCTGGATCAGCGCTGCAGTGCCAGAATCTATCGCATATCTGCTGAAAGATACGTCGCAGTTTGAAATTTCGGTACCGGCTTATCCGGATAAAACATTCCATGTCGAAAAATGGAACATTCTTCCCAGCGTGGATCAGACAACCCGTACGCTTCAGGTCCGTCTCCAGGTTTCTAATAAGGATGAGTTTCTCAAGCCGGGCATGAATGCCTATCTGAAACTGAATACCAAGAGCCAGGAGATGCTGCTGATACCAAGCCAGGCCGTTATCGATACCGGCAAAGAACAGCGCGTGATTACTGTTGATGATGAAGGCAAGTTTGTGCCGAAACAGATCCACGTTCTGCATGAATCACAGCAACAGTCCGGCATTGGCTCCGGCCTGAATGAAGGCGATACCGTGGTGGTCAGTGGCCTGTTCCTCATTGACTCCGAAGCCAATATTACGGGCGCGCTGGAACGTATGCGCCACCCTGAAAAAACAGAAAACAGTATGCCAGCAATGTCTGAGCAGCCTGTAAATATGCATTCAGGGCACTGAGGAGACGACGATGATTGAATGGATTATCCGGCGCTCTGTCGCCAACCGTTTCCTGGTCATGATGGGCGCACTGTTTCTCAGCATCTGGGGCACATGGACGATAATTAACACGCCGGTCGATGCGCTGCCTGACCTGTCAGATGTGCAGGTCATTATTAAAACCAGCTATCCCGGACAGGCCCCGCAGATTGTAGAAAACCAGGTCACCTATCCGCTTACCACCACCATGCTGTCCGTACCTGGCGCAAAAACCGTGCGTGGCTTTTCACAGTTCGGTGATTCGTATGTGTATGTCATTTTTGAAGACGGCACCGATCTGTACTGGGCCCGTTCGCGCGTGCTGGAATACCTGAATCAGGTTCAGGGCAAACTGCCTGCGGGTGTGAGCTCTGAAATCGGCCCGGACGCCACGGGAGTGGGCTGGATATTTGAATATGCCCTTGTCGATCGCAACGGAAAACACGACCTTTCAGAACTGCGCTCTCTGCAGGACTGGTTCCTGAAATTTGAGCTGAAAACCATCCCGAACGTGGCTGAGGTCGCTTCGGTTGGCGGCGTGGTGAAACAGTACCAGATTCAGGTCAATCCGGTAAAACTGTCCCAGTACGGTATCAGCCTGCCCGAAGTGAAACAGGCACTTGAATCGTCTAACCAGGAGGCCGGTGGCTCATCCGTTGAAATGGCCGAAGCGGAGTATATGGTCCGTGCCAGCGGTTATCTTCAGAGCATTGATGATTTTAATAACATCGTCCTGAAAACAGGTGAGAACGGCGTGCCGGTTTATCTGCGGGATGTTGCCCGCGTGCAGACCGGGCCCGAAATGAGGCGTGGTATTGCCGAGCTGAACGGCCAGGGAGAAGTCGCTGGCGGCGTGGTGATCCTGCGGTCGGGTAAAAATGCGCGCGACGTTATCACGGCAGTGAGGGATAAACTGGAGACGCTGAAGGCCAGCCTGCCGGAAGGCGTTGAAATCGTGACCACCTACGATCGCAGCCAGTTAATCGACCGGGCGATTGATAACCTCAGTTCCAAACTTCTGGAAGAGTTTATCGTGGTGGCCATCGTCTGTGCTCTGTTCCTGTGGCACGTACGTTCTGCCCTGGTGGCGATTATCTCTCTGCCGCTTGGCCTGTGTATCGCCTTTATCGTCATGCACTTCCAGGGACTGAACGCCAATATCATGTCGCTGGGAGGGATAGCGATTGCCGTCGGTGCGATGGTGGATGCCGCCATTGTGATGATTGAAAATGCGCACAAACGGCTTGAGGAGTGGGATCATCAGCATCCGGGTGAGCAGATTGACAACGCCACCCGCTGGAAGGTGATTACCGACGCCTCCGTGGAAGTGGGACCCGCGTTGTTCATTAGCCTGCTGATCATCACCCTGTCCTTTATTCCTATCTTTACCCTGGAAGGGCAGGAAGGTCGTCTGTTTGGCCCGCTGGCATTCACGAAAACGTACTCCATGGCGGGAGCGGCCGCACTGGCCATCATCGTCATTCCTATTCTGATGGGATTCTGGATCCGGGGGAAAATTCCTGCCGAGACAAGTAACCCCCTGAACCGGGTGCTGATCAAAGCGTATCATCCTTTGCTGCTGCGGGTCCTCCACTGGCCAAAAACAACCCTGCTGGTTGCGGCCTTGTCCATTTTCACGGTTATCTGGCCACTGAGTCAGGTGGGCGGTGAATTTCTGCCGAAGATTAACGAGGGCGATCTGCTGTATATGCCGTCGACCTTGCCTGGCGTCTCTCCGGCAGAAGCTGCAGCGCTCCTGCAGACAACAGACAAGTTAATCAAAAGCGTTCCTGAAGTGGCTTCTGTATTTGGCAAGACCGGTAAAGCAGAGACCGCAACGGATTCCGCGCCGCTCGAAATGGTGGAAACCACGATCCAGCTCAAACCTGAGGATCAGTGGCGTCCCGGCATGACAATTGACAAGATTATTGATGAACTCGACAGGACAGTCCGTTTACCGGGTCTGGCAAACCTCTGGGTGCCGCCTATCCGTAACCGTATTGATATGCTCTCAACCGGGATCAAAAGCCCGATAGGTATCAAAGTGTCCGGGACTGTTCTGTCCGATATCGACGCGACGGCGCAGAGTATCGAGGCGGTAGCCAAAACCGTGCCTGGCGTGGTGTCTGTCCTGGCTGAGCGACTTGAGGGCGGGCGCTACATCGATATCGATATCAACCGGGAGAAAGCCTCCCGCTACGGGATGACGGTAGGTGATGTCCAGCTGTTCGTCTCTTCAGCAATCGGAGGTGCTATGGTGGGTGAGACGGTTGAAGGGGTGGCCCGGTACCCTATTAACATTCGCTACCCGCAGGATTACCGGAACAGTCCGCAGGCGCTGAAACAGATGCCGATCCTGACCCCGATGAAGCAGCAGATCACGCTGGGCGATGTCGCGGATATTAACGTCGTTTCTGGACCAACCATGCTGAAAACCGAAAATGCCCGGCCAGCCAGCTGGATTTATGTTGATGCCCGCGGCAGGGACATGGTGTCGGTGGTTAACGACATTAAGACGGCCATCAGCGAGAAAGTGAAACTGAGACCGGGAACCAGTGTGGCATTCTCCGGACAGTTTGAACTGCTTGAGCATGCCAACAAGAAACTGAAGCTGATGGTGCCGATGACGGTGATGATCATTTTCATCCTGTTGTATCTGGCATTCCGCCGGGTTGACGAAGCCCTGCTGATCCTGATGAGCCTGCCGTTCGCCCTGGTTGGCGGAATATGGTTCCTGTACTGGCAGGGCTTCCATATGTCAGTGGCGACCGGAACCGGGTTTATCGCCCTGGCCGGGGTGGCAGCAGAGTTTGGCGTGGTCATGCTGATGTATCTGCGTCATGCCATTGAAGCGCACCCGGAATTGTCCCGTAAAGAGACGTTCACACCGGAAGGTCTTGATGAAGCCCTCTATCATGGTGCCGTACTGCGTGTCCGGCCGAAAGCCATGACCGTGGCGGTGATCATTGCGGGTCTGCTGCCAATACTCTGGGGAACCGGCGCAGGTTCAGAAGTCATGAGCCGTATTGCTGCGCCAATGATTGGTGGGATGATCACGGCTCCGCTGCTGTCCCTGTTCATTATTCCTGCCGCCTACAAATTAATCTGGCTGCGCAGACATAAAAAAAGCGTGTCATAACCCTGAAAGGGCGCCCCCAGTGGGCGTCCTTCTGCACTGATTCACCCTGACGTCAGGGTTTATATCGATAATATACAGAGGTGAGTATGAAAAAAGTGGTTCTAATGGCCCTGGCTCTCGGCCTGTCACTGCCTGCAATGGCGAGTGAAAAAGTCATTGATATGTACAAATCTGAAAACTGTGGCTGTTGTTCCCTGTGGGGCAAAGCGATGGAAAAAGACGGGTTCGAAGTGCGAACTCACGTCATGAATGATCAGGCGCTGTCAGCCCTGAAAGAAAAGCATGCTGTTCCTGCTGGACTACGAAGTTGTCATACCGCGGTTGTAGGTAATTTGATCATTGAAGGCCATGTGCCTGCGGCAACGATACATAAGGCCATGCAGTCTGGTTCGGGTATATACGGTCTCGCCACCCCCGGTATGCCAGCAGGAAGTCCGGGAATGGAGATGGGGGCCCGAAAAGAGGCTTACGATGTTATCGCATTCTCACCGGAGGGCAGTAAAAAAGTCTTCCAGCGAATCGAATAGTCAGCGGAACGGCTGATAACGGGACGCCGGCAGCAGGCACTCTTATGCCGGCGGCATTCGTGGTAATCGCATCCATGACATATCCTGAAGACAGAAAATGCTTCAGATATGCATAAGGAGAGTTACTGTGAAAAATGACAATGCAGTGGAACATAACAACCAGACTGCTTCTGAGCAGACATCATCCCCGGACGAGAGTCACGCATTGCATAAGGTGAGAGATCCCGTGTGCGGGATGGTCATCCTGCCTGACAAGGCGCACAGCAGCATTCGATACCAGGACCATCAGCTTTATTTCTGCTCCGCCAGCTGTGAGAGCAAATTTAAAGCCCATCCCGATCATTATTTTACCGAAGATGCCAGTGAACATCACCATCACCACGACCACCATGAAGTCAGCCCTGATAAGATAAAACAGTCTCACCGCCAGGCGGAGAAAGAGATTTCTGAAGGTGTGTGGACATGTCCGATGCATCCGGAGATACGCCGTAGTGGTCCCGGAAGCTGTCCTGTCTGTGGAATGGCACTGGAGCCGCTCGTAGCTACGGCATCCACGGGGACGAGTGATGAACTTCGCGACATGACAAGACGCTTCTGGCTGGGGTTGTTGCTGGCGTTTCCGGTTCTGATACTCGAAATGGGTTCTCATCTGTTTCCCGCTTTGAGGAATACAGTACCGCCACAGTACAACACATGGCTGCAGTTACTTCTGGCCTCTCCTGTCGTTTTGTGGTGTGGCTGGCCATTCTTCGCCCGGGCCGGAATGTCGTTACGTAACCGCTCCCTGAATATGTTTACCCTTGTTGCAATGGGGACCGGCGTAGCCTGGGTTTACAGCGTCATTGCAACCGTCTTCCCCTCCTGGTTTCCTGCATCGTTCAGAAACATGGATGGCCTGGTGGCCATTTATTTTGAAGCCGCAGCTGTTATTACGGTGCTTGTTCTGCTGGGACAGGTCCTTGAATTGCGGGCAAGGGAACAAACCTCAGGTGCCATTACTGCGCTTCTTAACCTTGCCCCCAAAACCGCCAGGCGGCTGGATCAAGACGGTCATGAAACGGATATTAATGCGGAAGATGTCCTGCCTGGCGATAAGCTCCGCATCAGACCTGGAGAGAGTATTCCGGTCGACGGTATCGTGGTCGAAGGCAAAACAACCGTTGATGAATCGATGGTGACCGGGGAATCTATGCCTGTTACCAAAACGGAGGGTGACCCTGTCATCGGGGGGACCATTAATCAGACAGGTAGTCTTATCATCCGTGCAGAGAAAGTCGGTGATGAAACGATGCTCTCACGAATTGTTCAGATGGTCGCTGATGCACAGCGTTCGCGGGCCCCCATCCAGAGAATGGCTGACAGCGTTTCAGGCTGGTTTGTTCCTCTGGTGATACTTATCGCGGTTGTTGCTTTCATGATCTGGTCTGTCTGGGGGCCCGAGCCCAGGATGGCGCACGGTCTCATTGCGGCTGTGTCGGTCCTGATTATTGCCTGTCCCTGCGCGCTGGGGCTGGCCACGCCGATGTCGATAATGGTGGGGGTGGGCAAAGGAGCCCAGGCCGGGGTGTTAATCAAGAATGCCGAAGCCCTTGAGCGTCTTGAAAAAGTGGACACGCTGGTTGTCGACAAAACAGGCACGCTCACGGAAGGTTCGCCGACGGTGACAGGGATTATCAGTCTCAATCCGGGTGGGGAAACATCTCTTTTGCGTGTAACGGCCGCAGTGGAAAAAGGCTCGCAGCATCCGCTGGGTATGGCAGTAGTTAAAGCAGCACAGGAAAAGGGGATCGCAATACCCGCAGTCACTCATTTCAATGCGCCGTCGGGTAAAGGTGTCTCAGGCGATGTCGAAGGTCAACGGGTTGTTATTGGTAATGAACTGGCTATGCAGGAAAACAGTATCGTTATTGATAATCAAAAGGCCGTTGCGGATACGTTGCGGATGGAAGGCGCTACCGTTATCTATGTGGCCACAGACGGGCACCTTGCAGGCCTGATAGCTATCTCGGATCCCGTGAAAGCAACCACGCCGGATGCGCTTAAAGCTTTGCGTCAGGCGGGGATCCGCATCGTTATGCTCACCGGGGATAACCAGCTTACCGCTGAAGCAGTCGCACGGAAACTGGGAATAGATGAGGTTGAAGCCGGGATTCTGCCGGATGGCAAAAAAGCAGTGATAACCCGACTGAAAGCGTCTGGCCATGTGGTTGCGATGGCCGGAGACGGTGTGAATGATGCCCCGGCGCTGGCAGCGGCTGACGTGGGTATAGCCATGGGAACGGGTACAGATGTGGCAATTGAAAGTGCCGGAGTCACCCTTCTCAAAGGCGACTTGATGATACTGAACAGGGCCCGTCATCTGTCAGAAATCACCATGAAAAATATCCGACAGAATCTGTTTTTTGCATTTATCTACAACGCACTTGGCGTGCCTGTGGCTGCAGGTCTGCTTTATCCTGTGTATGGAATACTGCTGTCGCCAGTTATTGCGGCGGCGGCCATGGCTCTTTCCTCCGTCAGCGTCATTGTGAATGCGTTGCGTCTGAAAAGTGTCAGGCTCGGGAAATAACACTGAGTGAAGGGGCTGTTACGAACAGAAGGAGTCCAGTATGAAAAGTACCACCTATGCGCTTATTGCTGTCGCCGCGATCGCGGCATTTGCCCTCCTGCGCGAACACTGGTCACATGTGGCAGGTTACTGGCCATATCTGTTATTGCTGGTCTGCCCGCTAATGCATCTTTTCCACGGCCACGGAGGGCATGGAGATCATCAACATCAAGGAAGTGAAAACGATAAAAAAAATTAATCCGGCAGACGGGGCCGCGTCGCGGCCCCGTTATCAGTCCAGGTATCGTTCGTAGTCTCTGGCATGCGCAAAGGCATGCTGTTCAAGTTTGTTATCAGCGGGTGCCGCTGCCCGGAACGCCAGTGAGTTAACAGGATTGTTATTGATGACCAGCTCGTAATGCAGATGAGGACCGGATGAACGTCCGCTGTTACCGGATAACGCAATAGCGTCTCCCCGGGTAACCCTGGCCCCTTTAGTAACGAGTATTTTATTGAGGTGGAGATAGCGAGTTTTAACACCGGCTTTTCCCGTTACTTCAACAAAATATCCCATGGTACTGTTGTATTCGGCCCGGGTGATTTTTCCGTCGATGACGCTGACTATTTTCGTGTTCATGGGCATGGAATAATCAATGCCATTATGGGGACTCACTTTTCCCGATACCGGGTTAAGTCTTGCAGGATTGAAAGGCGAACTGAGTCTTGCTGTGGCCGGTAACGGATAATCGAGACTGCCTTTCCCGGAAGTATCGGAAAGGTTATAGAACTTTTTATCTGATATACGATACGCCGTGTAATTAAATGAACCGGACGTAAATTTATAGGCCACGACACGTGATTTTCCCGCTTTCTTTTGCAGTACGAGTTTTAATGATTCATTTTTTTTCAAATGCCGCAGATTAAACCGGGAAGGCAAGGAGCGCTGAAGAGTAGCGATCTCGTTCGATTCCAGCCCCGAGCGGGTGGCTGAAAGGTAGGCATTTTCTTTTACGACATCGGTAGAATACATTTACTGGAATTCGCCGTTAGCATGAACACTGCGGCGTATGCTAGGGGTTTTCAGGAGGCGTGTCATCTGTCAGTTAATCGGGAGCACCGTTGATGGTCGTCATTTTTGTAACATATCTTGTTTCCCGTTTGCTCCTGAAGCTCTGGGAACTGTATGACCAGCCCGACGGTGATGATTAACGGGACTGAAACAGGTTACGGCAGAGCAATATGGGGCTCATGTCCTGCTACGTAACCCGTCAGTAAAGCCCTGCTGCGCACCTGACGCTAAGCACTAACCCGCCTGCAGTTACCTGGTCGAATACAGCCCGCGAAGCTTTCTTGCCTGCGTCTGATGTGCTTCCGCACCGGCATTATTGACCTGCTCATGCACGAGAGCGGCTTTTTCTCCGGCATTCAGTTCGTTAAAAGAAGAAGACGAGGTCTTTGAATTTGCATCACTGCCGGACAGCATTTTTTTATGTTCCTCAATCATTTTCTGATGCGCATAGGACGCGCTGTTGTTCATAAATGAATGAGCAACAATGGCCCTTTCATGTTCATTCATTTCAGAGAATGAGGGCGTGTTGTTTTTATTAACCCTGTCCGGTAAGTTTTCATGCGTCGAGGAATTCACATGACTGACGGCTGAGGCATTATTAACAAATCGATGTGCTTCATGGGCAATATCACTGGACTGAGCAAAAGCTGCCCCACAAAATAAAGCTGTAAACGCAGTGGTCGTGATTAATATATTCATGTGTAATTACCTTCTGAGGTACATAAAAGATGTCCTTATGATCATATATAAAAATAATCAACCTGTGGGGAAGATGACGTAAATGTAATACAGCTATGTACATTACACGATTGTAATGAATTTGTTTCTTAAGGTGTGCTAGATTCATTTCATTGTAGTGGATGAACCAGTAATTTAATTTAAATCGGTTCTCGAATTCTGTCAGTAACCATACTTTAAATAAGGGAATGCGCATGCTGTTGAAAACGTCTCGACGAACTTTCCTGAAGGGGTTAACCCTCTCTGGCGTAGCCGGAAGTCTTGGCGTATGGAGTTTCAATGCGCGTTCCAGTCTGAGCCTGCCAGTTGCCGCATCCCTGCAGGGTACTCAGTTTGACCTGACCATTGGTGAAACGGCCGTCAATATCACGGGCAGTGAGCGTCAGGCCAAAACAATCAATGGAGGCCTGCCGGGGCCCGTTCTTCGCTGGAAAGAAGGTGACACCATTACCCTGAAGGTCAAAAACCGTCTTAATGAACAGACGTCCATTCACTGGCACGGCATTATTCTTCCGGCCAATATGGATGGTGTTCCGGGGCTGAGTTTTATGGGCATAGAGCCTGATGATACCTACGTTTACACCTTTAAGGTTAAGCAGAACGGGACTTACTGGTACCACAGCCATTCCGGTCTGCAGGAACAGGAGGGGGTATACGGTGCCATTATCATCGATGCCAGGGAGCCAGAACCGTTTGCTTACGATCGTGAGCATGTGGTCATGTTGTCTGACTGGACCGATGAAAATCCTCACAGCCTGCTGAAAAAATTAAAAAAACAGTCGGATTACTACAATTTCAATAAACCAACCGTTGGCTCTTTTTTCCGCGACGTGAATACCAGGGGGCTGTCAGCCACCATTGCCGATCGGAAAATGTGGGCTGAAATGAAAATGAATCCGACTGACCTCGCGGATGTCAGTGGCTACACCTACACCTATCTCATGAACGGGCAGGCCCCGCTGAAAAACTGGACCGGACTGTTCCGTCCCGGTGAAAAGATACGCTTACGGTTTATCAACGGCTCGGCAATGACCTATTTCGATATCCGTATCCCCGGGCTGAAAATGACGGTCGTGGCTGCAGATGGCCAGTATGTAAACCCGGTTACCGTTGACGAATTCAGGATTGCCGTTGCCGAAACCTATGATGTCATTGTGGAGCCTCAGGGTGAGGCCTATACCATCTTCGCACAATCCATGGACAGGACCGGTTACGCTCGAGGGACACTGGCCACGAGAGAGGGGTTAAGTGCTGCCGTTCCCCCCCTCGATCCCCGTCCTCTGTTGACCATGGAAGACATGGGTATGGGGGGAATGGGACATGATATGGCAGGAATGGACCACAGCCAGATGGGAGGCATGGATAACAGCGGAGAGATGATGTCTATGGACGGTGCTGACCTTCCGGATAGCGGGACATCCTCCGCGCCCATGGATCACAGCAGCATGGCCGGTATGGATCATTCCCGGATGGCCGGAATGCCGGGTATGCAAAGTCATCCTGCGTCAGAAACGGATAACCCACTGGTTGATATGCAGGCGATGAGCGTCTCTCCGAAATTAAATGATCCGGGTATTGGTCTTCGAAATAACGGAAGAAAGGTTCTCACGTACGCGGATTTGAAAAGCCGCTTTGAGGATCCTGACGGACGTGAACCTGGCCGTACCATAGAACTGCATTTAACCGGCCACATGGAAAAGTTTGCCTGGTCATTTAACGGAATCAAGTTTTCAGATGCCGCACCGGTGCTGCTGAAATACGGTGAGCGGCTCAGGATCACGCTGATCAACGATACCATGATGACTCACCCCATTCACCTGCATGGTATGTGGAGCGATCTGGAAGATGAAAACGGTAATTTCATGGTTCGTAAACACACAATAGATGTTCCCCCTGGTACAAAACGCAGTTACAGAGTGACAGCAGATGCGCTTGGCCGCTGGGCGTATCACTGCCATTTGCTCTATCACATGGAAATGGGAATGTTTCGTGAAGTCCGGGTGGAGGAATGATGCGAATGAAGAGAAATTTGAAGGCCATACCTGTTCTGGTCGCCGGTTTGTTTACCTCACAGCTTTCTATTGCGGCGGGCTCCGTCTCTGCAGATCCCCACGCCGGGCACGACATGTCTGCCATGCAGATGCCAGCAGATGAGAATTTCACTGAGATGACGTCAATGGAGCCCATTGTAACTGAGAGCAGAACGCCAATTCCGCCTGTTACCGATGCCGACCGGAAGGCTGCATTCGGCAATTTACAGGGGCATGCGATTCACGACAGTGCGATTAATTATCTGGTTCTGCTGGATCAACTGGAATGGCAACGGTCGGATAACACCAACAATTTCAGCTGGAGTGTTAACAGCTGGATTGGAGGCGACACAGATCGGATTTGGCTAAAGAGTGAAGGTGAACGAAGCAATGGGGAAACGGAGGCGGCTGAAGCGCAGTTACTCTGGGGACATGCGGTTGGCCCATGGTGGGATTTGGTTGCGGGTGTCAGGCAGGATTTCAGACCTGCTTCTGCCCGGACCTGGGCTGCTGTCGGTTTTCAGGGGCTGGCACTCTATAATTTTGAGTCTGAAATTTCGGGTTTTGTCAGTAATGGCGGAAAAGCAGCCCTTCGTCTGGGAGGAGAATACGACGTTTTACTGACTAACCGGCTCATACTCCAGCCATCCTATGAGGTGAATTTCTACAGTCAGGATGATGAATCGCGGGGTCGCGGCAGGGGACTGACTGACACAGAGCTGGGGCTCCGGCTGCGCTATGAAATACGCCGTGAGTTTGCACCCTATATAGGCGTTTCCTGGAATCAACTTTACGGGAAAACATCCGATATGGCGAAAAGAGAAGGTGAGAAAGACCATCAGGTAGTATTCCTGGCGGGAGCCAGAATCTGGTTTTAACGCACTGATATAAAACACTCAACTAAACAGGTAAATAAAATGTCGATTTTAAATAAAGCCATTCTTACAGGTGGCCTCGTTATGGGCGTTGCTTTCTCTGCTATGGCCCATCCGGAATTAAAAAGCTCTGTGCCACAGGCTGATTCAGCCGTAGCGGCCCCGGAAAAGATTCAGCTTAATTTCTCGGAAAATCTGACCGTGAAATTCTCAGGTGCAAAATTAACGATGACGGGTATGAAAGGCATGTCATCACATTCTCCGATGCCGGTCGCGGCAAAAGTGGCGCCAGGCGCTGACCCTAAATCGATGGTCATTATTCCGCGAGAGCCTTTACCCGCTGGCACTTATCGTGTTGACTGGCGCGCGGTTTCTTCAGATACGCACCCTATTACCGGTAATTACACCTTTACAGTGAAGTAATATTATGAACGACCTGATTATGATTGTTATTCGTTTTCTTCTTTATCTGGATTTGATGGTAATATTTGGATTGCCATTTTTTCAGATATATGGAATAAGCGGTGTCAGACATGAAACCTATAACCTGACTAATTTCAGGTCGTTTATAACCTTTGCTGTTGTTACAGGCATCATTCTTACTGGCATTAATATGCTCCTGGTATCTAATGCCATGAGTGGAGTAACTGACCTCAGAGAATTATCCATCCATGTTATCGAGATGGTGATAGAAGAAACTGATGTGGGTATTAGCTGGATTGTCAGGCTCTGTGCCCTGTTTACCACACTCGGTGCTTTGTTCCTTTACACTAATAAGAGAGTATTGTCCTGCCTGCTGATGACGATGAGTGGGGGCGTGGCGCTGGCTACACTTGCCTGGGGAGGACACGCCGTTATGCATGACGGTCTGCATTACTATCTCCATTTACTGAGCGATCTGACCCATCTCGGCGCTGCAGGTGCCTGGACAGGTGCTCTGGTTGCATTTGCTATCCTGCTGATGCGCAGAAACGAGCATAATGCACAGAGCGTCATTGTGATATCTGACTCCCTGGCAAAATTTGCCACGGCAGGAACGGTGATTGTTGTAGCCCTGATCCTGAGTGCGCTGGTCAACTATCTGTATATTGCTGAGGGTAACTTAACTCCCTTATTCAACAGTTCCTGGGGGAGGATATTGCTTGCCAAGACGGCTCTGTTTGTTCTGATGCTTCTTCTGGCTGCAGCAAACCGGTTTCACCTGGGTCCCCGGCTTGAAGTTATGGTCAGGGAAGGGAATTATGATCGCAGCGTTGCCCTGATGCGAAACAGCATCCTGACAGAATTCGTTGTTGCGATTATCATTCTGGGCGCCGTAGCGTGGCTCGGAATGCTTGCTCCGTCTCAGGTCAGCTAGGGGACAGCCAAAGCTCATGCGTGAGATTTTTACTTTCATATCAGCGAGTTGACCATGCAGCGTATTTTAATCGTTGAAGACGAACAAAAAACAGGTCGTTACCTGCAGCAGGGACTGGTTGAGGAAGGCTATCAGGCCGATCTCTTTAATAATGGCCGCGATGGTCTCGGGGCCGCGTCGAAGGGACAGTATGATTTGATAATACTGGACGTGATGCTGCCTTTCCTCGACGGGTGGCAAATCATCAGCGCACTGAGGGAGTCCGGGCACGAAGAACCGGTCCTGTTTTTAACCGCAAAGGACAACGTGCGGGACAAAGTGAAAGGACTGGAGCTTGGCGCAGATGACTACCTGATTAAGCCCTTTGATTTTACGGAGCTGGTTGCACGTGTAAGAACCCTACTGCGCCGGGCACGCTCGCAGGCCGCAACAGTCTGCACCATCGCCGATATGACCGTTGATATGGTGCGCCGGACCGTGATCCGTTCGGGGAAGAAGATCCATCTCACCGGTAAAGAATACGTTCTGCTTGAGTTGCTGCTGCAACGCACCGGAGAAGTGTTACCCAGGAGTCTTATCTCGTCCCTGGTCTGGAACATGAATTTTGACAGTGATACGAATGTGATTGATGTCGCCGTGAGACGTCTGAGAAGTAAAATTGATGATGACTTTGAGCCAAAACTGATCCATACCGTTCGCGGTGCCGGATATGTCCTGGAGATCAGAGAAGAGTGAGGTTCAAAATTTCCCTGACCACACGCCTGAGCCTGATTTTTTCTGCGGTGATGCTTACGGTATGGTGGTTATCAAGTTTTATCCTGATTAGCACCCTTAATGGCTATTTCGATAATCAGGACCGCGATTTTCTGACAGGTAAACTTCAGCTCACCGAAGAGTTTCTTAAAACAGAGACGTTCAGGAACAAAACGGATATTAAGTCATTATCAGAAAAAATAAACGATGCGATGGTGGGGCACAATGGCTTATTCATTTCTATAAAAAACATGGAAAATGAAAAAATTGTTGAACTCTATGCCAAAAATTCTGTTGTTCCAGCGGTCCTGCTTAATAAGTCGGGTGATATTCTCGACTATATGATCCAGACGGAAGAAAATAACACCGTGTACCGCAGTATCTCGCGGCGGGTTGCCGTGACGCCGGAACAGGGTAAAAGCAAACATGTCATCATTACGGTTGCCACGGATACTGGGTATCACACCCTGTTTATGGACAAACTCAGTACCTGGCTGTTCTGGTTCAATATCGGTCTGGTCTTTATTTCTGTTTTTCTGGGCTGGCTGACCACACGTATTGGTCTGAAACCGCTACGGGAAATGACCAGTCTGGCTTCCTCCATGACCGTACACAGCCTGGATCAGCGTCTAAATCCCGATCTGGCTCCGCCGGAAATCTCTGAGACCATGCAGGAGTTCAATAATATGTTTGATCGCCTGGAGGGGGCATTCCGGAAACTGTCAGATTTCTCGTCTGACATCGCGCATGAGCTGCGCACACCAGTCAGTAATCTGATGATGCAGACGCAGTTTGCACTGGCTAAGGAAAGGGATGTTTCGCATTACCGCGAAATTTTATTCGCTAACCTGGAAGAACTGAAAAGGTTGTCACGAATGACCAGTGACATGCTTTTTCTGGCACGTTCAGAGCATGGTCTGCTGCGGCTGGATAAACATGATGTGGATCTGGCAGCCGAACTGAATGAATTACGTGAGTTGTTCGAGCCCCTGGCAGACGAAACAGGAAAGACAATCACGGTTGAAGGAGAGGGCGTTGTTGCCGGAGACAGCGATATGCTCCGACGTGCTTTCAGTAACCTGCTTTCCAATGCAATCAAGTATTCTCCCGATAACACCTGTACAGCGATACACCTTGAGCGTGACAGTGACTGTGTGAACGTGATGATTACGAATACGATATCCGGCCAGGTTCCCGCTAATCTGGAACGTTTGTTTGACCGGTTCTATCGCGCAGACTCATCAAGGTTCTACAACACGGAAGGCGCGGGGCTGGGATTATCAATTACAAGGTCGATCATTCATGCTCACGGCGGCGAGCTGTCAGCAGAACAGCAGGGGCGGGAAATTGTGTTCAGTGTGCGTCTGTTAATGGATTAATACCGTTATTCAGGAGAAACCCGGAAGGTGACAAAAATGTCATCGTTCAGTCACGCGATAAACAGAGGCGGTTTTTTATAATCAGCCATAAATCAGGACAGCGTGATAATTCAATCGCCCGGTTCCTAGCATGATGATCAACCAGCCCTGAGATCAAATGCTTTCTCTGTTATAAGCATTGATTGTTCGGGTATGAAAACACCGGAGACCCAACCATGAAAAAGATCCTTGTATCCTTTATTGCCATGATGGCTGTCGCTTCATCTGCCTGGGCTGCAGAGACAATGAACATGCATGACCAGGTAAATAATGCCCAGGCGCCTGCCCATCAGATGCAATCATCCGCTGAAAAAAGTGCAGTTCAGGGGGAGAGCATGAAAATGATGGATATGAGCGGTCACAATCAGGCCGCAATGTCCCATGAAATGATGCAAAACGGCAATTCTGCTGCCCATCAGGACATGGCTGAAATGCATAAAAAAATGATGAAATCCAAGCCAGCAGCTTCTAACGAAACAGCAAAATCATTTTCCGAAATGAACGAGCATGAGAAAGCCGCTGTTGTGCATGAGAAGGCGAATAATGGTCAATCTTCCGTTATTCATCAGCAGCAGGCTGAAAAGCATCGCAGCCAGATCACCCAGAATTAACCCGCAGCTCCACTTGTTAGACCCTCATTTGACGCCGAAGTCACTGGCTTACGCTCCCGTCCGGGAGCGTTTTTTTAACTCTCTCATAAATTTTCAACTGTCAAGGGAATGGCATTCATCTGACCAACGGGTGATGCTGCCAACTTACTGATTTAGTGTATGATGGTGTTTTTGAGGTGCTCCAGTGGCTTCTGTTTCTATCAGCTGTCCCTCCTGTTCAGCTACTGACGGGGTGGTGCGTAACGGCAAAAGCACTGCCGGACATCAGCGCTATCTCTGCTCTCACTGCCGTAAAACATGGCAACTGCAGTTCACTTACACCGCTTCTCAACCCGGTACGCACCAGAAAATCATTGATATGGCCATGAATGGCGTTGGATGCCGGGCAACCGCCCGCATTATGGGCGTTGGCCTCAACACGATTTTCCGCCATTTAAAAAACTCAGGCCGCAGTCGGTAACCTCGCGCATACAGCCGGGCAGTGACGTCATCGTCTGCGCGGAAATGGACGAACAGTGGGGATACGTCGGGGCTAAATCGCGCCAGCGCTGGCTGTTTTACGCGTATGACAGGCTCCGGAAGACGGTTGTTGCGCACGTATTCGGTGAACGCACTATGGCGACGCTGGGGCGTCTTATGAGCCTGCTGTCACCCTTTGACGTGGTGATATGGATGACGGATGGCTGGCCGCTGTATGAATCCCGCCTGAAGGGAAAGCTGCACGTAATCAGCAAGCGATATACGCAGCGAATTGAGCGGCATAACCTGAATCTGAGGCAGCACCTGGCACGGCTGGGACGGAAGTCGCTGTCGTTCTCAAAATCGGTGGAGCTGCATGACAAAGTCATCGGGCATTATGGAAGGTGCGAACAAGTTCCTGATATGAGATCATCATATTCATCCGGAGCGCATCCCAGAGGGACATCATGAGCCATCAACTCACCTTCGCCGATAGTGAATTCAGCACTAAGCGCCGTCAGACCCGAAAAGAGATTTTCCTCTCCCGCATGGAGCAGATTCTGCCATGGCAGAATATGACCGCTGTCATCGAGCCGTTTTATCCCAAGGCGGGCAATGGCCGACGGCCCTATCCGCTGGAGACCATGCTGCGTATTCACTGCATGCAGCATTGGTACAACCTGAGCGACGGTGCCATGGAAGATGCCCTGTACGAAATCGCCTCCATGCGCCTGTTTGCCCGATTATCCCTGGATAGCGCCCTGCCGGATCGCACCACCATCATGAATTTCCGCCACCTGCTCGAGCAGCATCAACTGGCCCGTCAATTGTTCAAGACCATCAATCGCTGGCTGGCCGAAGCAGGCGTCATGATGACCCAAGGCACTTTGGTGGATGCCACCATCATTGAGGCACCCAGCTCTACCAAGAACAAAGAGCAGCAACGCGATCCGGAGATGCATCAGACCAAGAAAGGCAATCAGTGGCACTTTGGCATGAAGGCCCACATTGGTGTCGATGCCAAGAGTGGCCTGACCCACAGCCTAGTCACCACCGCGGCCAACGAGCATGACCTCAATCAGCTGGGTAATCTGCTTCATGGAGAGGAGCAATTTGTCTCAGCCGATGCCGGCTACCAAGGAGCGCCACAGCGCGAGGAGCTGGCCGAGGTGGATGTGGACTGGCTGATCGCCGAGCGTCCCGGCAGGGTAAAAACCTTGAAGCAGCATCCGCGCAAGAACAAAACGGCCATCAACATCGAATACATGAAAGCCAGCATCCGTGCCAGGGGGGAGCACCCGTTTCGCATCATCAAGCGGCAGTTCGGCTTCGTGAAAGCCAGATACAAGGGGCTGCTGAAAAACGATAACCAACTGGCGATGTTATTCACCCTGGCCAACCTGTTTCGGGTGGACCAAATGATACGTCAGTGGGAGAGATCTCAGTAAAAACCGGAAATAACGCCAGAAATGGTGGAAAAAATAGCCTAAATAGGCTGATTCGATGTGTTTGCGGGAAAAAAATCGGCCCAGATCCGCGAAATTTTAATCAGCGAGTCAGCTTGGGAAGAAATGACCTGCTTATTCGCACCTTCCTTAGTTAGGATATAAGTCAGCGAAAATGTATAAATAATCTTAGCCGTAGGCTAGGGACTGTTATTAAAAAAAGTTAATGACAATATTGTGCCAGTTCGTCAGTTGACATGTTCACTATTTGCTCTGAAAATAGACAGGCTTACTTGTTGCTACATGCAACCAGCTAATGCTCCGGCAGTCTGAGAGGAGCGCCTTCGGGTGACTAGCAGCTAACGTTTCACCGGTCTGAGAGAAACACCTTCGGGTGACCGGAAAATCCTCGCAGCCTGAGAGAGGATACCTTCGGGTGGTAAATCCGTTTAACCTCTGGAAACGGATATCGCTGAACAGTGATTGAGGTCATTTCAACTTATCAGACAGTCAGAATGTTGTTTTTTCTGACTCCCCGACGGGAAACACTTCCCGGTCGGGCAGGTGTTTCCTTTTTTTATGGAGAAACACCATGTCTGTCATCTCTTTTGCGGTTTTCCCTGAACATCTCCTTACTCAGCTTCAGCAGTCTGCTGACGCAGCTGTCCGGAGATTGAAATCTTTCATTTATCTGCATCGCAACAGCAGCTGGTATGTCAACGGTTCGGGCAATTATGCCGTCCGTGCGCACATCACTTCTGTCAAAGACCAGGGCGTTAACGTCTTTCTTACCGTTCGTACAGGTTGCCACCGCGCCGAGTATGTTTTTCACCGCCTGCCGGTTTCCTTTCCTGAGGGAATAACAGGTCGTCGAAACGCATACCGCCATGCTTGCCGTCAGGCACAGCATCTGGCACACCTGCGCTACCGTTTTCTTTCCGGAGGGCATTCTCATGACTGAAGCACTGCACGATGTCACTTTCCGTATTCTGTCGATGTCTGAGACGCGACGGGATGTATGTCCCGCTCAGTATGGCCCCGTAAGTGGTGTTTTCATCCGGGCGAAATCCTCAGAGATAACGTCTCCTGTGGCGAACAGGTTTTTGTCGCACCGCTCGGTGATTGTGATCCGGCTGACCCCGAACTCTGTGTATGGTGTCAGTATTACGGATATTCTCCCCGGGTGGAGGCTGGCGACATACTGGATGGCGTGGCCGTTTCGGGCATAAATTCCGTAGATCCACTGTCGGTAGCTGCGTTGAAAAGCCTGCGCTTTAATCCTGAATATGTGTATCAGGAGCAATCTGATTCATATGCACTGAACTGATCGGTTGATGAACGCCGGTCAAAAAATGTTGTGGACCCTGACGGGGATATCTCTCCGTCGGAGGGAATATCCCGTTATTTACCTGAGGATATACCCATGCACACAGACGTTTATACGCTTAAAACTCCACTGGACACGCTCAGCTGGCTTTGCCTGCTTGAGAGTGAACTTCTGAGCATAAGGGCATTCCAGCGTCTCGATCTTCATACGGACCGGGATGAACCGAATGAACTGACGTTTCTGGAAGATTCCATCATTGGCACCGGCACAGCTTATGGCTGGTTTGTCTTTTTACTCGGGGAAGGCGATATTCCGCCTTTGCCTGATACGTCTAAAAATTTGCTCTTCACGCTGGACGAGCTGGGAAAAGAAATTAACCGGCCCTTCTGGGAGAAGGCCGTGGATGAAGGTATCCAGGATGCCCGGTGTGATCGGGCTATAGCGGCTCTCGAACGGATGTAACCAGCAGAAAGAACACACCCTGACGGGGATTTACTCCCGTCCGGGGGATAAATCCCCCCTTTTTTATTCGCGGAGGATTTATCGATGAAAAACCTGTTTTCTTCGCCGGCTTCCATGTCGGTTGTCTACACCATCGAGCACGTCAGCACGGTTCCGTTGCGACACTGGCATGCTTTCGTTCTGGCCGTCACAGAAACTTTCTGGCAACTGCCGGTGCGTCTGCGTCCGGGGAATACGTATCTGCCGTCGCTTAATCGCGCGGCTGACCTCTTTCCGGTTGCTGATGTCATGGCGTTTTGTGGCGACACAGGCGGCAGTGTCTGGCCGGTCAACATGACGATTGAGCGTGAGCGCAACCGCAATACGCTGAGTATCCAGGAGCTGGATTTTCAGCATCAGCCCTGCGATTTCTTTGCACGCATTGTGATGGTCCTGCTGCATAACCTGTGTCCGGGCAGCTTTCGGATACATTCTTCTGACGAAGGCCGCAGCTGGGCGTTACCGTTACGCTGGATTGAGCGACATCTCGGCCTGCCTGAGCAGCCGACGCTGACCGCGCCTCAGCCGGTACTGAAAACGCCGGTGCGTGGTGACGCGTTTGATTCCCTGCTGCTGCAGCTGCTCTGCGGTGGTGAGCGTGTGCTGAGCAACGACGACTGGAATGCGTTTACGGAGGCTGAATTTCAGCTGTATGAACTGAAGCGGGTCGCGGAAAAAACTGACGCGCTGTAAACAGTACTGACTTTAACCCCGTCGGGAGAGATCACTCCGGACGGGGCGGCTCTCCCGTTTTTAAAGGAGAGCCCCATGCTTTTTTTCGACAACAAAGACCTGACGAACGTCCTGCTGGCCGCCCGCATGCAGGGAGGTCAGCTTCACCTGGCAAAGGATGAGGGTGTTTATCTTATGCCGGCCACCGGTGCCTGGCAGGGCAACGATCCGGTGCCGCGTATTGCGTATGCCACAGGGTGTCACCCTCAGAAAAATGAGGACTGGTACGACACGGCACGCCTGCTTGCCGGCGGCGATGATTTCATTGAATCACTGTCGATAAGCGACGCGGTAGCCACCTCTGTACTGTCCGGCAGGACGGACCTGAGGATCCTGATTACCGACACACAGATACAGGTGCTCACCGCAGCGACTGACCGGGTGAAAGTCGCGCAGTACCGCCAGAAAGCCGATCAGCTTCTGGCGAGTGCAGTCTGTCACTTCAATGCCTGTGTCGGGCCTGATGAACTCTGCCGCTGGCGTGAAAACGCCGTGCGTCTGCTAAAGCAGGCGGCCTTCATCAGTTGTAAGCGGGCGAAGCCTGAAGATCATCAAACCTTTCTGAACGCCTGTGGCAGGCTGCAGGCCAGGTTATCGCAGGTGACCCCGCAGGGGGCGCTGCGAATAACCGGACGTTAACTCACCCCGGCAGGGACTTTTCCTGCCGGAAAGGTTCCTGCCTCTTTCTGAACCGAAGGAGGCCCGTATGGGACTGGATATTTTTCTCTACAGCCAGCACAGGCAGATCGTCGCAGTACCGGCACCGTATCATCCGGTGTATGAACTGAGCCGCGATTTTTCACTGATTACCTGGGTGGATAAGCATGTCGGTGAGGTGGAAAACGCGACCTGTCTGGAACTGTCACGCGAGCATATTCAGCAACTGAAAGAGAGGCTGGACTGTGCGATTGCGACATTTACAGAGGGGAATGAGGATAATCAGCTTCTTCAGCGCCGGCTGCAGTACGTTTTCACCCTGCGTGACAGGCTGGAAAGCCTGCTCAGTGATTTTGACTTTGAACATGAATACCTGTGGTTTTATGCCGCATGGTAACTGACTTCTGAATTTCCCGTCGACGGGCGTATCTCTGCGCCCGCCGGCGCAGGGGTATGCCTCTGATTAAAGGTATATCTCATGAAAAAAACGACTTCACACAAGGCGGCCCGCCGTCCGGCAAAACATACTGACCTTTATCGTCAGATCACCGACCGCATTGTTGTCGCTCTGGAAAACGGCGTCGCGCCCTGGCGTAAGCCGTGGCGCGCGGCTGCCGGCATCGGTCTGGCCGGTCTGCCCCTAAATGCCACAACCGGACGTCACTACAGCGGCGTGAATGTCCTGCTTCTCTGGATGTCAGCGGAAGAGCAGGGTTTTCGCAATAACCGCTGGATGACTTACCGGCAGGCGCAGCAGGCTGGCGGGCAGGTGCGTAAGGGTGAGAAAGCCACCCTGGCGGTGGTTTATAAGGACTGGACGAAGCAGGCGGAGGATCGCGAAGGCAACCGCCTTTATGACAGTGACGGTAAACCGCTGATGGAAACCGTGCCGATGCTTAAACCCCTGCAGCTGTTCAACGCTGAGCAGTGTGAGGGGTTGCCGGCAGAGGTTGCGGCTTCACCTGAGCAACCGCCGACGGTGGATGAGGACGGCATACTCAGCCCGGACGTGATGAACAGGGTGATCCGGATGTTTAACGCCACAGGGGTTAAACACCGGATGCTGCCTCAGAACCGGGCTTATTACCGTCCGCTGACGGATGAAATTGTGATGCCGGTGGCTGAGCAGTTTTTTACGGAGGCGGACTGCTGGTCCACGCTGCTGCATGAACTGGTACACAGTACCGGTCATGCGAAGCGACTTAACCGGGAGGGGATAACCTCCTCATCCCGCAAGTTCGGGGACCCGGTGTATGCCTTTGAGGAGCTCATCGCCGAAATGGGCAGTGCGTTTTTGTGTGCCCAACTCGGGGTATTCGGTGAGGTTCAGCACGACAGCTATGTGGACCACTGGCTGAAGGTGCTGAAATCTGACAAAAAGGCCCTGTTCCGCGCCTGCCGGCATGCCCGGGAAGCGTCGGAATATCTACTGGCACTGCCTGAAAGTCAGGCTGTGGCGGCGTAATTAACTTATCCGGTGGCGGTTATTCCGTAACTGTCGCCCTCCCGTGAGGACACCGCTCCTCACGGGGCTGTGTCCTCTTTTTTTTATGAAAGAGGAGTATTCACTATGTCCGAATGGTGTCATAACCGCCTGGAAATCACCGGTAAATCCGTCTGCATTGATGTCATGCTGCAGTGGATAAACGGAACTGACGTACCGCGTCACCGCCACGCAGTGCAGCAGAGCATACAGCTTTTTCTGGCTGGCGCGGCGGGGATACTCAAGCCGGTGCGCACAACGTCGTATCCGCCCTGTCAGGGGCTGGTCCGTGCAGGCACAGGGCTTTCCACTGCGGCCAATCAGGCGTTTGAAAGCTGGCTGGCGCTCCTGCTGAAGGATGCCATCCTCGATGCGGAAACCATCCGGGCCATTGACCGGCTGTATCACCAGTCAGGTCTGGGCGCGCTGAAATGGGAGAATATTCCCGACCCGGCACGTGAGGTTATGGCGGAGCTGATTGCCAGGCAATACACCGACTGGTTTGGTCTGGTCAGCGCCGGCGATGAGTCTGATGCCGCAACTGCCTGGGAGCGGCTCAGCCAGTATCCTGAACGCTCCCAGCCCTGCGATATGCTGGCCGTCATACCTACGCGGCTGGCAGCAGAGCTGAACGGTTCCGGAGGGCTGATGTCAGGCGTATCGACCACAACCAGCCTCTACTGCCGGCAGTACGGCATGGAGTGGCCTGCCGGGCACAATGTCAACTGGCAGCGGCATTCGCCAAACAGTCTTACGCTGCAGATGGATACGCCCTGGCTTCCGCCGTCAGGTGAGGTTGTCGGGGAAATTTCTGCGGTATTTGACTGCGAGGTGCGTCACAGCTACAGCGAGCCCGTGAGCGGGCTCAGCGGTTACGACTGCTATGACGGCGGCGAACATGTCGACGGACACAAAGGTGCGGCCGGCGCGTCTCAGCCCGGTCAGGTGCTTTATCTCGTCAGCGATGAGCCGGCGTTATCGACTCAGGAAGCAGCATCTTATCGTGAGGTCCGGGGGTAAAAGCCTGTTCCTCCGTTAACCCAGCCACGGCAATGCCGTGGCTTTTTACCCTCAGGGGACACGTCCCCTGGTCAGGGTGCGTGTTCCCTTTTTTTATGGAGAAGACGCATGCCTGGCATGATTAACCACGAAAAAGCCTTTGTTAAGTTGTTCAGTCAGACGGCCCGGTATCATCACCGGTTTAAAGTGTTTGAAGACTTCATCAGCTGCAGCGTCATCGCGCTGGAAAACCGGCTTCACTTCAGTGAAGCGCAGGAGCAAAAGTATCTGCGTATAGTCGGTGGATACGAAAAGGAGGACGTCACGCGCATGGCGCAGCTGCTGGCCCACGTTGTTAACGGGCTGGGTGAAGCGCCCGGGGACTTCCTTGGCCGCGTCTTTATGCAGCTGGAGCTGGGTGACAAATACAGGGGGCAGTTTTTCACGCCCTGGGACGTGGCCAGAATGATGGCGGCCATGCAGCTGGGCGACACTGAAGCGTTGTTCCGTGACAAACCCTTCATCACCCTGAGTGAACCTGCGTGCGGTGCCGGCTGCATGGTGCTGGCATTTGCTGATGTTCTGCAAAAGGCGGGGTGGCCACCGCACCGGTATCTGTGGGTATCCGCGACAGATATCGATCCGCTTGCGGCCGGAATGGCTTACATACAGCTGTCCCTGTGCGGGATTGCCGGCGAAGTGGTGGTAGGTAATACCCTGGCGAATGAACGACGCCGGATACTCTATACCCCCGGGCACTATCTCGGCGGCTGGCCTGTTCGTCTGGATCCACGGTACTTGCAGGCGGCATAATCACATCCACACGCTCCCGCCCGGGAGCGTTTTTTATTTCTGAAGCACGGTATCTGGTTTTTTATCGTAGTGAACTCTTCCCGCTGTCAGGCTGTTTTTTTTCACATCTGCTGCTGCGGGAGAACACAGTGACCTGGAAAACAACAGCCGAACAAAACGCCATCATCGAATGGAAGGGTAATCATCTTGTGGTAAATGCGTTTGCAGGCACAGGCAAAACCTCCACGTTAGTGAACTACGCTGAAGCCAACCCGGAAAGTAAGATGCTTTACCTTGCCTATAATCGCGCTGTGCGGGATGAGGCTGAACGCAAATTCCCCTATAACGTAGAGTGTAAAACGTCGCATCAGCTGGCATGGGCCCGTTTCGGCAGGCATTTCCGTGACCGGCTGACAGCCAGTCTGCGCATTACGGATGTGGCCCGCAAGCTCAATACCCGCCACTGGCCGCTGGCGCGGCTGGCGCTAAGCGGGCTGAACATGTTCCTCTGCAGTGCAGATACTGAGCCGGGGCTGATACATCTGCCGTCTGAGGATGATCGCCACGGTCTCGATGCCGGTAAAATTCTGGGGGCAATCCAAATCCTCTGGTATGAAATGAGCCGTACTGATTCAACCTTTCCCGTCACGCACGACACCTACCTTAAACTTTTCCAGCTTTCACATCCTGATTTATCAACACGCTGGGATACCATCCTTTTCGATGAGGCGCAGGACGCTAACCCGGTGACCAGTGCGTTTGTACTGAATCAGCCCTGCCGGGTCATCCTGGTCGGCGACCGCTACCAGCAGATTTACCGCTTTCGCGGGGCGGATAACGCGCTCAATGCCCCTCAGCTGGCGCAGGCAGACAAATTGTGGCTGACGGCGAGTTTTCGTTTTGGCCCTGAGGTCGCGCGTATGGCCAACATCCTGCTGGACCGTGCCGGTGAAGATAAACAGGTAACAGGCAACGGGGGGGAAGACAGTGTGGTGACCCGAATTCCGGAGGGAACTGAGCACATTGCTGTACTGAGCCGGACGGTATCCGGTGTGATTGGGAGTGCTTTAACGGCAAGTCTCATGGAGAAAAAGGTCTTCTGGGTCGGCGGGATTGAAGGCTACAAGACCGAAGAGCTTGAGGATCTGTACTGGTTCTCCGCCGATATGCCTGAAAAGATGCAGTCCCCGCGCTTCAGCCGGGACTACCGGGATTTTGACGAGTACTGCTCGATAGCCAAAGCCACGCAGGACGTGGAGATGAACCAGGCTATTCGCCTGCTCGATGACTTTTTCCCGCTCCCTCAAAAGCTGGCCATTATGCGCCGTCAGGTCGTCACTCATGAAAAAGAGGCTCAGGTCACGGTTTCAACCGCACACCGCAGCAAGGGGCTCGAATGGCCGGTGGTGATGCTGAGTGAGGATTTTACCGACATTACCGACCCGCTTCTTTCGCAGGATGAGCGGCAGGATGAGACCAACCTGCTGTACGTGGCTGTCACCCGGGCCAGAAGAACGCTCGTGCTTAACGAGTTGATGCGCTGGCTGAGCGATGAAGGCGGGAAAAACCGCGAGACGACGTACGAAACCGTACCGTCCGGAAATGGAGAGAGTGCCGACAGCCACGAAGAAACGGGAAAAACTTCTGAGAATGAGTAACTGGTTTTTTATGGTGAAGCGCGGGGAGTGTCACAACACTGGGCAGCCCTATACCAGGAGAAAATCATGCGCGACAGAATCAGGACTCTGAGGTTTCTGTTTTCAAAAGGTGAACCGGAACCAGCACGTCATGTATCCGCTTTCACACCTGCCGGCTACCACGCTCCGCGTACGGTCGATACGCTGTGCTGTAGCCCGTTGAGAAAAACCTGCCTGCAACAAATATGGGAAAACAGCTCACTTCCGGCGGATGTTTATCACCGGTTTTATATAACGCCACTGCATGGCTTACTGGCCAGGGTACAGAATGTGCCGGCAACACAGCAGGGAAGGTGGTCGCAGTCAGACGGCTTCGGGGACCTTACGCTGCAGTTCACAACCTGTGCGGTCAGACTGGCCAAAGGATACATGTTTCCACCCGGAGCTGCGCCAGAAGAGCAGGCAGAGCAAAACGTGATGTGGAATACGGTCATTTTCTGGTCTGCACTGTTCTGGCATTTGCCGCTCCTGGCGTCTCTGGAGGGGGAGCTGCTTGATGGTAAAAGCTGGCTTCCGGGAATAACCGTTCCGGACTCGCCTTATCGATTTCGCTTCCGGGAAGCTGACAACTCCTCAGCTTTTGCAGCGCTGGCAGCCGGACAACTTATGCCAGCGGAAGCGACAGGCTGGCTGGCAGAAAATCCCGAAGCTCTGGGCAATCTTGCCGGGGCCTTATGGAACCAGCATCCGGCAATGCCGTTGATCCGAAGCCTGATGAAACAAGCAGCTGAGAAAACAGAGTCTCCTCTGATGGAGAGGAAACCTGCGGAAATTTTAGGTTCTTATGCAGGTGAAATTCCAGTAAATACAGCCCTTTCAAATGAGGGGGGCGCTACGGTTTTACCTACAGATATGTTATCTGAACAAACAGCTCTGAGCGGGGCAACTGATCCATCTTCCCCTGAGATCTTTACACTTGCCACAGGTATTGATAACCCCACTCAGCTTAGTGATTCACCAGTTAAAAGCCGTGAAGAAAACGAAGCAGAAAGTGTTTTAAGCGAAATCGAAAAAAGTACTGGCTCTGACTCTCTGCCCTCTGAAGATGATGCTGATGCTCTCCTTTCTCTTTTCGACATGTCAGGAGATGCTAAAGCTTCAGAAAATGAAGGTGAGGTACAGGCAGGCGTGTCCGTTGTGATTGCAGAGGAACAGCAATCGTCAGAACCCCTTGAAAAGATAGAAGACCCCGCAAATGAAAAGGAACCGTCTGCAAAAGGAAACTCGGACTATTCTCAGGTTGCAATTGTTAACAAATGTGATGAAAGATCAGATTCCGTACCCGTAGCAGTCTCCGGTACTGACGTAGCGGAAGGAGAACAGTTTTTTGACTGGCTCCGGGAGGGACTCAATCGGGGAGATATTAGTTTTAATGGTAAAGCAGACAAAATCCATGTTATTGCCGGCTATGTCTTTTTACCCGTCCCCGGTATCTTTTTCGACTACCTTAAGGCCACTGGTTCGACTATTCAACGGGAAAGCATTCAGGCTTCTTTTGAGCGACTTAACCTGCATAAGCGTCGTGATAACAGGAGATTTTATTTTGCTCAGCTTTACGATACACCCGACAAGTCCGGGAGGTTCAAACGGGTAAAAGGCTACCTGGTGAAAAGCAGGCGGGTATACAGAAAGACCATCCCTCAGGACAGTCAGTTCATTTTGTTCCCCTGACCACAACGTCGGTCTGACATCTGGTGCGTTACTGTTACTAAGAGAGGAATGGAAAAAATGAACGAAAATAGTGCTGACTGGCTCTGGCAGGAACTTATGGATGAGTACTTTTTCTGTAAATCGCTGCGCGAAGATACCGAGTGGAGTTATAAGAAGGTTGTTCGTGGTTTCAGGAAGCATATCGGGGAAGCCTGTCCGCCTTACGGCATAACCAGTCGCGATGTGCTTGAGTGGCGAAGGCATGTGCTCAAGAAGCAGTGCCTTTCTGCACATACCTGGAACAATAAGGTCAGCCATATGCGTGCCCTGTATAATTTTGCCATCACTTCTCAACTGACGAACTTAAGTAAAAATCCCTTCAATGGCGTATCGGTCAAACAGGACAAGAAGCGTAAAAAAACGCTAACAAAAAACCAGATGACAAAAATCTGGCTAACTATGCAGCAATTTGCTTCTGAGCCCAGAACCGAATCTAAATGCGCTCTGAGGCCAGTATGGTACTGGCTGACTGTCCTGGACACCTTGCGTTACACTGGTATGCGGCAAAATCAACTGCTCCATATACGTCTAAAAGATGTGTCTCTTGACGATGGGTGGATTGAATTAAGAGCGGAAGGCAGTAAAACGTACCGGGAATGGCGGGTTCCCGTTGTCAGTCATTTACGACCGAGACTGGAAGCATTGCTTCAGCGTGCAAGGGACTGCGGTGCCGGCAATAATGATGCGCTTTTTCACTATGAGCGGTTTGTCTCTTCGCCTGCAGAAAGGGCGTCTCTTTCGGAAAAACCATCGCTGCAACCGTTACGCTCTTTTTTTCGTAGACTGTCAAAAGAGTGCGGATTTGATGTTTCTCCCCACCGGTTCAGGCACACCCTTGCCACGACACTGATGAGCTCGCCTGAACGAAACCTGCAGCTGGTTAAGGGATTGCTGGGGCACCGCAACGTGAGTACAACAATGGAATATGTTGATATCAGTATGGATATTGTGAGCCAGGCGCTGGAAAAGGAAATGGCACTTTACACCGATAAGGCTGAAGAGATGTTTTACAATGGTTGACATTCAGTCACGTCATTGTAATTATTCACAGTGATCGAGAAAAGGGAGCCTGTGTCAGCAGGCTCCCTAATCGAGAGGGTAACTTCTTGATGTATGCTGATGTGAGGATCAACATCAACAAGTACCACTCCCGTTAAACGCCCGTCAGTTTTCTCACCTCTGACCAGCGTGCTTCGAATAGTGGTGCCCGGAGGCGGAATCGAACCACCGACACGGGGATTTTCAATCCCCTGCTCTACCGACTGAGCTATCCGGGCAACGGGGCGCATTAAACCGTAATCCCCTGGCGGCGTCAATGAAAATTATCAAATTCGCTGCGAACTGCACATTATGCCAGCACATTGGCGAGAATGCAGCCGCTTTCAGGTGAATAATGTTGTCCAAAGCGCAGAGAGCGGCATAGCGATAACCAGCGCCGGGAGCATATTAGCAACAGCAAACATCTTAATACCGCAGATGCGCAGGCCGGTAGCCAGCAGCAGCACGCCGCCCACGGCAGAAAAGTCGCCCATCATCGCGGGCGTAGTGAGCGGCAAAATGAGCGTGG
Source organism: Superficieibacter sp. HKU1 (assembly GCF_029319185.1). Classification (NCBI taxonomy): domain Bacteria; kingdom Pseudomonadati; phylum Pseudomonadota; class Gammaproteobacteria; order Enterobacterales; family Enterobacteriaceae; genus Superficieibacter; species Superficieibacter sp. HKU1. The sequence goes on along the minus strand of NZ_CP119754.1, from coordinate 3,828,850 downwards.
CGCAGCTGGCAAGCAAAAGCTGGATGGCCAGCATGGGAACGGAGATAGCCGATACGGCGATGCCCAGCGAAGTAGCAAAAATCAATGCGGTAAAGAAATCGAGGAAGGATTTAGCGATCAGGATACTGGCATCGCCCGTCATTCCTTCATGCATCGCGCCGAAGATGCCGGTACCGCTGGCGCAAAACAGAATGATGAGCGCCACGAGGCTGTTTACAAACGTCTCATGGGCACCGCTGGCCTGTAGCTCGGGCTTTTTCTTCTGCGCTATTTTCCGCAGGCCGTTAATCGCACTGCTGATCCCTTTCTCCACGTAGCAGATCTCGCCAATTAGCGTGCCGACCAGCGTCGCCAGCACCATAACTGGCAGGTTAACGCATTTTATCGTCAGTAAAATCCCAATACCCAGCGAGCACAGCCCGAAAGCTGGAGGCATGGAAACGCGGACGCGTTCCGGCAGGCGATGGCTGAGAAGCGCGCCCAGCGCGCCGCCGACCAGTACGGCGCTGGCATTAATAAATGGTCCGATTAGCACACTGTATCCTCACAAGAGTATCGCTTAACTATGCGATGAGTATGCATAGTCTGGCGGAGGCATATATTGTCGTCTCCGACTGGCGCGAATAATAAAATCGATAGCTCAGAGGGTAATATGTTAGCCAGACGGTTAAAAGAATTATTGTAATACGATGCATTTTTAAGCCCGACGGAGTGTTGCACCTGCCGGGGAAAGGTGCCATGATTGCGCGAATTTTCTCCATCTGCTTACGGGGCTGCCTGAGATGACACTACTGTCGCTACCTCGCCTGAGTCATCGCGCGCCGACGCGAGCGCTTCCCCGTGCCATTCCATCCGTTCGCCTGCTCACCATGCGGTGAGGTCAACGCATGCTCGCTGTAGGACAACAGTAAAATCAGACGCGATCTGTTTTTACTGATGTCTGGCGGTCGGAGCTGGTTACCAGTCAGACCCTGACGTTTCGTTGGATAAGGCCAGAGCCTTATCCGGGGTTTTTATTCTCCCGCAAGGGTTATTTACGCCTATGAATACAATGAAAATTGCCGCCAGCGCCGCGCTGGTCTCCACGCTTTCCACCTCACGTGATGTCGTGACGCTGGACAGTACCGATTTCACCGATGTGGCGGCAGTCGTCATTACTCCGGCAGACAGCCGCAGCGGCATTCTGACGCTGTTGAAGCGCACAGGTTTTCAACTGCCGGTATTTTTATTCTCTGAGGAAGGCCAGCTTCCCGACGGCGTCGTGGCGGCGATTACCGGCAGCGCGCAGGAATGGCTGGAGGTGGAGGCGGCGGCATTACGCTATGAAGAAAATCTGCTGCCGCCGTTCTTTGATACGCTCAGCCAGTACGTCGCGATGAATAACAGCACCTTTGCCTGTCCGGGTCATCAGCACGGGGCATTTTTCAAAAAACATCCCGCCGGGCGGCAGTTCTTTGACTTTTTTGGCGAGAACGTGTTTCGTGCCGATATGTGCAATGCGGACGTTAAACTGGGCGATCTGTTGATCCACGAAGGATCGGCTAAGCACGCGCAGAAATTTGCCGCCAAAGTGTTCCATGCGGATAAAACCTACTTTGTGCTCAACGGCACCTCCGCCGCCAATAAAGTGGTGACCAACGCGCTGTTGACCCGCGGCGATCTGGTGCTTTTCGATCGCAATAACCATAAGTCGAATCATCACGGGGCGCTGATCCAGGCCGGGGCGACGCCGGTGTATCTGGAAGCCGCACGTAATCCGTTCGGTTTTATCGGCGGCATTGACGAGCACTGTTTCAATGATGGCTACCTGCGTGAGCTGATCCGTGAAGTCGCGCCGGAAAAAGCTGATCAGCCGCGCCCGTTCCGCCTGGCGGTGATCCAGCTTGGCACCTACGACGGTACCATCTACAACGCGCGGCAGGTGGTCGATAAAATCGGCCATCTGTGTGATTACATTCTCTTTGACTCGGCGTGGGTCGGCTACGAGCAGTTTATCCCGATGATGGCTGAAACCTCGCCGCTGCTGCTGGAGCTGAATGAAAACGATCCGGGCATTTTTGTAACCCAGTCGGTGCACAAACAGCAGGCCGGTTTTTCCCAGACCTCGCAGATCCACAAAAAAGATAACCATCTGCGCGGCCAGGCGCGTTTTTGCCCGCATAAGCGCCTGAACAATGCGTTCATGCTGCACGCCTCGACCAGCCCGTTTTACCCGCTGTTCGCGGCGCTGGATGTGAATGCCAAAATCCACGAAGGGGAGAGCGGCCGCCGTCTGTGGGCGGAGTGCGTGGAGCTTGGCATTGACGCCAGGAAAGCGATTATTGCCCGGTGTAAAATGATCAAGCCCTTTATTCCGCCGGAAGTGAACGGACAGCCGTGGCAGGATCATCCCACGGCGATGATTGCCAGTGAGCGTCGCTTCTTCAGCTTTGAGCCGGGAGCCGCGTGGCACGGTTTTGCGGGCTATGCCCGTGAGCAGTATTTTGTCGATCCCTGCAAACTGTTGCTCACCACGCCAGGTATTAATGCCGAAAATGGCGAATATACCGGGTTTGGCGTACCGGCGACCATTCTGGCGCACTATCTGCGTGAGAACGGGATCGTGCCGGAAAAATGCGATCTTAACTCGATCCTGTTCCTGCTGACGCCTGCCGAAAGCGCGGAGAAAATGGCGCAGCTGGTAGCGATGCTGGCGCAGTTTGAGCATCACATTGAAGACAACACGCCGCTGGCTGACGTTCTGCCAACGATCTACAACAAGTATCCGGTGCGCTACCGCGACTATACGCTACGCGAGCTGTGCCAGGAGATGCACGATCTGTACGTCAGTTTTAACGTTAAAGATCTGCAAAAAGCGATGTTCCGCAAAGAGAGCCTGCCAACTGTGGCAATGGGCGCGCAGGAGGCTAACAGCGAGTTTATTCGCGGTAACGTTGAGCTGGTACGCCTGAGCGAGGCCGAAGGGCGCATTGCGGCGGAAGGCGCGCTACCTTACCCGCCGGGCGTGCTCTGCGTGGTGCCGGGTGAAGTCTGGGGTGGGGCGGTACAACGCTATTTTCTGGCGCTGGAAGAGGGCGTCAATTTGCTGCCGGGCTTCTCGCCGGAATTGCAGGGGGTTTACAGCGAAACCGACGCTGACGGCATTAAACGGCTGTATGGCTACGTGTTGAAATAGCATTCTGATAGAGCAGGTCTGGTTCGGGCCTGCTCTTTTAACTGTTAATATTCACGTTTTGTAGTTCATATCGGTCATGACGGTAATGGATGATGCTGTATTCAAATGGCAGGCCATTATCAAGATAAGCCACCTGCTCAATTTCCATTATGGGATCGACGATATCAATCTCCAGGTTTTCCACTTCGAGTGGATTTGCCCGACAGGCGCGAATAACCTGATGCTGGCTCTGAATACGGAAATGGGTTTCGACTTCAATATGCTGATAAATGGAGTCCATCAGATTATCAATACGAATGCCGGGAATGATCTTAATGGGAATTTCAGTATATTCAATACACCACGGCTGTTTATTGATATAGCGAACGCGACTGAAGTGATAAACAAAATCCGTTTCTTTAATATAAAGATTTTTTATGGTTTCAGACCGTGGATGCGCCACGCAAAATTCGATGAGCTTTGACGATACGGCGTCGTCCTGATGCGCGGCGGTGAAGCCAAACGGTTTTGTGGCCGCAGGCGCGCTGGCGGCCAGCGAGGCGGCACCTTTAACAAACGAACCCACGCCCCGGCGTTTTATGATTAAGCCATCGTTAACCAGCAAATCCATGGCTTTTTTTACGGTGATGCGGCTGGCGCAGTATAAGTCCCCCAGCTCTTTTTCAAGCGGCAATTGCTGATTAATTCCATAATAACCAGTGATGATTTTATTTCTTAAATCATTAAAGATTATTTTATATTTCAGTGAATTGTCGCGCATCGGGTATTCTTCATCCGTAAATCACCGCACTATACCATCAAAACGGCAGTAATCCAGCGGATCGCACGCAGGCCGGGAGGGCATCTCTCCCGGCGGACATGGTGAGTAACCGAAGCCATTATTAGCGCGCAGTGCGTTACACCAGTGACCGCTTTTTTAATCAGTCGGCTGCCCATTTGCCGCAACGCCTGCGCATCGATCGCCGCATTATAAAAATCAACCGCCAGTATTACCGAACATTTTCAAATGTCACCGTGCCGGGATAATCGCAGCGCAACGTATTATTAGTCAATGTCCAGCAATAGCGGCTGCGGTTTTCATCCACCAGTATGCCGCTTCCCTGAGAAACATTGCCATATCCCTTCAGCACCACAGGGATCGTGTTAAAGGTTTTCATCTGCGGGGTATTTTCTGCGAAAGCAGGAATGATTGCCCCTTCGCGGATATAAAGTGGAATATCATCAAGGGTAATATCAACGCTGAGCACGCGTTGACCGTCAAACCAGCGTTTTTCATGCAGCGAGTACCAGCGGCCTGCGGGTAAATAAACGCTTCGCTGGCGCTGTCCTGGCTCCAGCACCGGAACAACCATAATATTTTCGCCGAGCATAAACTGATCGTCAATCGCGTGGACGAAAGGATCGCGTTCAAATTCCAGCGCCAGATGACGCATGAGTGGCAGGCCCTTGTCCTGTGCTTCACAGCCGAGTGCCAGCAAATACGGCAGCCAGCGATAGCGTAGCCGGCTGTAACGTCTGACGATATCGACCGCCTGCTGGCCAAAATGCCACGGCTCGCGCGGGCTGACGCCGTGATAGCGGGCCAGGGAACACAGCATCCCCACCTGCGACCAGCGGATGTACAGTTCTGGATCGACGTTCTGCCCTTTAAAACCGGCGATGTCGCTGCTCCAGTAACACTCTCCGCTAAAGCCAATGCTCAGACCGCCGCGCAGGGTATGCTTCAGTCCTTCAAAAGTGGATTCTACATCGCCTGACCAGGTACCGGCAAAGCGTCCACAGCCAAGAAAGCCGGGGCGTTTCCAGACCAGCGCGGTGCCGTGAACGTCCTGAGTGGCTTCATAGCACACTTTTGCATACAGCCAGATATAAGCGTTATGCATATCCTTACCGCTATAGCCGTTATAAAACAGCGCATCTTCAGGGATACGGTCGGCGTAATCGGGCTTCAGCGCTTTCAGGCCGCGCCGCAACAGCGTGATCAGATGCGCTTTCCACCAGTTATACGCCTCGGGATGCGTCAGATCGGGAATACCAATTTCACTGACGTTGCGCCGGTAGACGTGGGCGATGTCGCCGTTTAATGTTTTGACCAGATAGCCTTTTTCCAGCGCCTCGCGATAGATATCGGTGCCGGGCGGCAGGTAAGGGTTGATCCACACCGAGCAGGCGACATGCTCTTTTTCAAGGGCGGCAAAAAAGGCTTCTGGCTGCGGAAAATGCGTATGGCCCCACTCGAAGTCGCAGCAATCTACCCAAAAATCGTTATACCAGTAATGCTTGCCCCAGTTGACGTCCAGATGCAGGACATCAAAGGGGAGCTGATGTTCCTCAAGCTGCTTTTTAATGCCCAGCACTTCTTCCGCGCTCTGATAAGCGCAGCGGCTGTACCAGACGCCGAGCGTCCACGGGGCGGGAAGATCGGGTTTACCCTGCATTTCAGCCTGTCTCTGCACCAGCGCTTTTAATGAATCGCCGAAAAACAAATAGCCGCGCAGCAGGGCGCTTTCGCTCAGCGCGCTGGCGGATTCAAAACAGAAGTGGCCGATTTCCCAGTGGGTGCGCCGGGCGGTCGCCAGCAGGATGCCGTATCCGGCATCGCTCAGTAAAATCGGGTGCGCTTTATAGCTCAGATCCGTTGAGTTAGTGGCGCAGGCATCCATCACATAGCTGGTAACGCGAGACTGTGATTTTTCAACGCGACCAAATTTTTCCCCCAGGCCGTAGAAATGCTGACCGTTTTTCATCTCCCAGGATAAGAATGTTTCCACCTGTCCCTGCGTATTAATACGAATACCGAGCCCCGGGGTAACGGGCTGGCGGGAGACTTTCTTGCCCGACAGCGAAAAAACCGTGTCTCCGCGCCGTACCTGCAACGAGAAAGGGGAGAGGGTGAGCGTCACGCTGAGTTCAGCAAAGTGAAGCTGCGCCTTCTCATTATCCTGGCGGACGGCCAGCGCCTGCCGCGGCCACTGCGTTACCGGCAAATAAAATGCGGCCATTTCATGGCTGACCGGTCGCGGGCTGAACTCAAATGCCAGCGTGTCGTCAGCCAGCGCGGCCAGCGTTAAGCAGGCCGCTTTACCGCTGGTCAGCGTTAACATAATGTCGACGCTATGCTCATTTTCAACGATTGCGGTCGCATCGGTGACATAATCGTAATGATAGCCATCGTGATAAAAAAGACGATCGCTATTCTGGTAATCCCAGCCATTGATCGCCCGGTTGATAATATGTTCTTCCATCATCGTGTTCTCCGTTATTCAGCGGCTTTTTCGTTGATTGTATTAGCAATTTTAACGAAGGGCATATAAATGGCGGTCATCACCACAATCACTAAAAGCTGATAAAGACCCCCTGAAACTTGCCCGGAAAAGAGTATTCCGGAGATCACCGGTGGCACGGTCCACGGAACATTGTTAGTAATAATGGGAAGCAGCCCCATATTGGTCAGCAAAACCGCGCCAAAGAACGGCAGTACCCAACTCAGCACGTAGGGAATAAACATCACCGGGTTTAAAATAATTGGCAGGCCAAAGTTTATCGGTTCGCTGATATTGAAAATGGCAGGAGCCAGGGCAATTTTTGCCGTATTACGGTTCTCCATCCGCCGGGAGAAAAGGTACACCGCAATAATCGGCGCAATCGTCATTCCACCGGATGACACCGTTGAGAAGTTAAAAAACAGCGTGGAATAGAGATGGTGCGCCACGCCCATAATATTTTCATTGTCGTTGATGGTCCATGTCAGCCCGAATATCGGCCCCCAGACGGAAGTGGCATGAATACCAAACCATTGCAGCAGCGGCCCGGTGGTGACCGCCACAATCGCGAAGAACGGTGTTGAGGCTACCGCCAGCGTCGGTTTTTGCAGCAGCGTCAGTAAAATTTCGGGCACCGACGAGTCAAAGCAGGCATGCAGCACGGCGGCGATAACAACAAAAACAAGTAGCGTAAAGCAGCCGGGGATCAGAGATTCAAAACTACGTGCTACTGCCGGAGGAACGCTGTCAGGCATTTTGATCGTGTAATTTTTCTCCACCAGCCGGTTGAATATCCAGATGGTTAATCCGGAGACCAGCAGACCGGTAAAAATACCTTCCTGACCAATAAAGCGGGTGTTGACGATGCCGCTCAACGTGACGACCTGCTGATTTACGTCGTTAGTGGTAAATTCCCACGGCAGGCAGATAAAGAACGCGGCAATGGCGTAAAACACGCAAACAATCGGCTCTTTATTTTTAGGAAAGAAACGCCGGGTGCCAAAAAAGGTAAAGCCGACAATAATCAGGATGGCGTTAATTGCCATAGTGCCGTTAATAAAATAATTACAGTAATGCTGGAGCATGACCATTCTGGCTGCCATACCGGACGCCAGCCACGTCGTGTCACTGCCGTAAAAAAGCGCCCCGAGTTTTAATCCGGCATGGCCAAAAATAATGCCGTTGGGATCGAGAAAAACGGAGCTGATCATAATAGCGATACCGGCGATCATCAGCGGAACGCCGGTCATAATAAAGGTATCGCGTAGCGCCAGCAGCAGGCGGTTGCCGGCAATTTTACTGATGCATTTTGTTAATGCGATCTGGACTGCGGATAAAGAGAGTATGGACATTAATGTAGCCTCATCCCTGGGAGGTAGAAGAAATTACTTTTCCATTAATTCATCAATTCTGTTTTTCAGACGTTCACCGTTCATGCTGCCAAACTCCTGAATACCCAGCGTAATTACAATCTTGTCCGGATAGTCTCTTTCTACATCATCCAGCGCCCAGGCGATTTGCGGGCCCAGAATGATCACCTGCGTCTCTTCAGCCACATCAGGCAGGCTGGAATAGTCATAAGCCTCAACCTGATGGTGGACACCTGCGGCCTCATAGGCTGCCTGGAGTTTTTTCGCCATCATGCTGGTGGACATGCCAGAGTTACAAAAAAGTGAAATGTTCATCTGCTATTCCCTTAATATTAACAATTCATCTGCTATTATCGGATTGCGCTGTGAACTAAAAATACCCCGCCGTTTTTATATGTAAATATCAATATTAATAAAAGATATGTCTTTTGTGATCGTTATCCTGATTTGATTGCGCAGCGTTTTTTTCTATTGAGATGCGATGGTGGGTGGTGTAAATAATAAAAGCGTTCTGAATGTGTTTTATATATTTTGTGAGTGAATGATTTTTGCGGAATTATATGGCTGGGGGATAAATGGCAATTGTATTATTTGACTGGGGCGGAACGTCTATAAAGCACGGTGTCTGGCAGCAAGGGGCTTTAGTACAAACGGCCTCAACGAAGACGCCAGCAAGCTGGCCGGCAATGAAAAGCGCGCTGCTGAATATTTTTCAGCAATACCAGCAAACGTATGCTGTTGAAGGTGTGTCGGTGAGCGCGCCGGGTAACGTCGACCCGGAGGCCGGCATTATTGGCGGGCTAAGTGCTATCCCCTATATCCATCATTTTGCGATTGTTGATGAACTGACCGCATTGTTTAATCTCCCGGTTTGTATTGAAAACGATGCTAATGCCGCCGGTATCGCTGAAGCGGCACTCGGTGCGGGCCAGGGGAAACCACATGTATTATTTGTGATTGCGGGTACCGGTATCGGTGGCGCTATCGTTAAAAACAACGTCCTGCAACGCGGTAGCCACAAATATGCTGGCGAGTTTGGGCTGATGACGCTGGATGACGGAAAAACCTTCAGTGAGCTGGGCACCGCCGTAGCAATGGCAAAACGCTATAACCAACGCACCGCCAGCGCATTAAGCGGCGCGGAAGTCTTCCAGCTTGCGCATCAGGGCGACGCCGTTGCTGAACAGGAAGTCGACCAGTTTTATCACTGGATGGCGACAGGATTGCTTAATTTACAGGTCTGCTACGATCCTGACTGCATTATTCTCGGTGGCGGCATCTCAGCCAATCAGGCCGTATTTGCAGGTATTGCGCAGCGGTTGCGCGCCCTGGTATGCGAAAAAGGGCTACAGGAATTTATGCCGGAAATCTGTTTGTGCCAGTATGGCAGTGAAGCCAATCTTATTGGGGCAGCGGTTAATTTCGAACAAAAAATGCCGCGAGGGTAAGCATTGCCGGGCAATCCCCGAAACAGAGGATCACCCGGCCAATGTTATTTCCTGCGATAGACCTTCTGCGCACTATTGACCTTATACAGATAGCGACGCGATTCCGCTGATGGATGGCGGGTGGTAATGGCCTGATAAAGATCGCCCGGCGACATAGTGTTGATGATCGCCGCCGCCTGAGCTTTATCCGCTGAGAACATCCGCAGCACGCTTCCCGCACCGCCGTTGTAGGCGGTGATAACCGCATAGCGACGCGAAGTCGGGTTGCTGATACCGGCCAGATAAACCGTGTTGAGCATCGCCAGATAGGCGGTGCCGGTATCAATGTTACTGGCCGGATCAAACAAATAACTACGATCCGGCGTGCCGCCCTTACCCTGCATACGGAAGACATCTTTCCCGGCGCTATGCTGCACAACCTGCATCAAACCGAGCGCGTCAGAACGGCTGACTGCGTAAGGGTTGAAGGACGACTCAGTTTGCATAATGGCAAGAATCAACGATTCATCGACGTTATACTTGCGCGACGCCTGGCGCACCATACCGATATACTTATGCGCACGCTTATCAAGGTGGTTTGGCACCAGATTAATGGTGACGCTGTAAACAATGTGCAGGCCGTTATTGCGGCTTTTCATCCTGTTTTGCAGCAGGTAATCGGCAAAGCGCGCCGCGCGCCACTCCCAGCGGATCGGCGCGCCGTTATTATCGACAACCTGACCGTACAGGAACGGTTCTTTGGAGATCTGAATATCATCGGCATCAGAATAGAGGTCGATAGAACCCGGATCTTCACCGATCAACAGCGTCTGGATAATCGCCTGGCGCAGACGCGCGGCCGGTTCGGTACCGGAAATGGTCTCGATGGTGATCGTACCCTCATCAAAGTTGATGTGGCTACGCGTCTGATACTGGTCGGTATACTTAACATAGTCCTTTGGACCAGCGACCAGTACCTCTTTATATCCCCAGATATTCTCAATGTTATGAGCGAACTGGCCCATCAGGATATCAAAACTGTTGGTGTCCTTGACCCAGGCTTCGTTAAACGTCTCACCCTTCTTCGTTGAATCTGAACAGGAGATGAGTAACGGCGCAAGAAGGGCTAGCGCTAAATATTTTTTCATCATTCCGGGAGCGTGTGTTGTGTTGTGGTAAAGGGCACGAAGCCCTTATTTTTTGTCTTCCGGCGTGTAGCCTTCGATGTGTACGTCCTTGCCTTCGAACAGGAAGTTGATCATCTCCTGCTCCAGAAGCTTACGGTGCTCTACATTCATCATGTTGAGCTTTTTCTCGTTGATCAACATGGTCTGCTTTTGCTGCCACTGCGCCCAGGCTTCTTTCGAGATTTCGTTATAGATGCGTTTGCCAACCTCGCCTGGGTACAGCTGGAAATCCTGTCCTTCAGCGTCACGTTGCAGGAAGGTACAAAAAATCGTTCTGCTCATAAATCATCCTCTTTATCGGCCCGAGCTTATGCGAGTGCTCCGGCGCGTAGCTGTTGTAACAGGCGCTCCACGGGTGCCGCCAGCCCAACTGACGGCGGTTGCGCTAAGTTATACCAGAGCGCGTTGCCTTCATCCATGCATGAGTGGAAGGAGGACACGGTAAGCCACATTGGCACAATATCCAGATGGAAATGGCTGAACGTATGGCGAAACGCCGTCATTTGGCGCAAATTATCGGCGTTAATTTGCCGTTGCGCCAGCCAATCCCGCATTTCCTCTTCCGTCGTAAACTGAGGAAAACAAAATAATCCTCCCCACAAGCCGCTGGGCGGTCGCTGCGCCAGGTAAACGTCATCGCCGTGCTGCATTAACAGCAGATAGCCGGTGCGTTCCGGCAGCGTCTGCTTTGGCTTCTTGCCCGGATACTGCGCCCAGCTGTTCGACGCGTATGCTTCGCAGCCGATATTTAACGGACACAGCTCGCATTTGGGTTTTGAACGGGTACAGACTATCGCCCCCAAATCCATCATCGCCTGATTGAATCGCGCGACGCCTTGTGCAGGCGTAACGTCTTCACTGATTGACCACAGGCGACTCTCGACCTCTTTTTTACCCGGCCAGCCGGCAACAGCATAGCAGCGTGCCAGCACGCGTTTTACGTTACCGTCCAGAATCGGATAATGCTGACCCAGCGAGAGGGATAAAATTGCCCCGGCGGTAGAACGCCCGACGCCGGGCAGGGCACAGACCGCTTCAAACGTCTGCGGAAATACGCCGCCGTGTAGCGTGGCGACCTGCTGAGCTGCTTTATGCAGGTTACGGGCGCGGGCGTAATAACCCAGCCCGGTCCACAGGTGCAGCACTTCATCAAGCGGCGCCTCGGCCAGATCCGTCACCGTCGGGAAGCGGGCCATAAAACGCTCAAAATAGGGGATGACCGTGGTCACCTGGGTCTGTTGTAGCATCACTTCAGAGAGCCAGACTTTGTAAGGCGTCTTTTCAATTTGCCAGGGCAGGGTTTTACGCCCGTATTTGTCGTACCAGTCCAGCACCCGGGCTGAAAATTGCGAGGCTTGTAGGGTCAAAGCGGGCTTCCGAATTTGCGCTATCAGGGGCACAGATTCCAGCACAGCCGCACGACGCTGTAAATCGGATCTTTGCTATGCTTGCATCCGGCAACTAACTTTGGATAATGCCCGTTTTCCCGACGACTCTCACAAGCAGATTACTTTTATGAATAACGACGTCATTTCACCGGAATTTGATGAAAACGGTCGCCCGCTGCGCCGTATTCGTAGCTTCGTCCGCCGCCAGGGACGCCTGACCAAAGGGCAGCAGCATGCGCTGGACCACTACTGGCCGGTGATGGGCGTTGAATTCTCGGACGCGCCGCTGGACTTTGCCGAACTGTTTGGCCGCGACGCGCCCGTCACCCTGGAGATCGGTTTTGGTATGGGGGCTTCGCTGGTCACAATGGCGAAAGCAAAGCCGGAGCAAAACTTTCTCGGTATTGAAGTCCACTCGCCGGGCGTCGGTGCCTGTCTCTCCTCCGCGCATGAAGAGGGTGTGGAGAACCTGCGCGTGATGTGTCACGACGCAGTCGAAGTGCTGCACAAAATGATCCCTGACAATTCTTTAACCATGGTGCAGCTCTTTTTCCCTGACCCGTGGCATAAAGCCCGTCATAATAAACGGCGTATCGTACAGACTGAGTTCGCAGAACTGGTTAAAAGTAAGCTGAAGCTGGGCGGCGTATTCCATATGGCGACCGACTGGGAAGCCTATGCGGAGCACATGCTGGAAGTGATGTCCGCGCTGGACGGGTATAAAAACCAGTCCGCCAGCAACGACTATGTACCGCGTCCGGATTCACGTCCGGTAACCAAATTTGAACAGCGTGGCCATCGTCTTGGTCACGGCGTATGGGACTTAATGTTCGAGAGGGTGAAATAATGGCAAAGCATCGTAGTCGTCGTCTGCGCAAAAAAATGCACATTGACGAGTTTCAGGAATTAGGTTTTTCCGTCGCGTTCCGTTTCCCGGAAGGCACGTCTACAGAGCAGATCGATCAAACGGTCGATGACCTTATCAATGAGGTGATTGAGCCGAATAAACTGGCGTTTGATGGCAGCGGCTATCTTGCCTGGGAAGGGCTGATTTGCCGTCAGGAAATCGGTAAATGTACCGAAGACGACCAGGCCGCCGTGCGTAAATGGCTGGAAGAACACAAGCTTGAAGAGGTGCGCACCAGCGAACTTTTCGACGTCTGGTGGGACTAAGAAATACGGGGCTGGCGCATGCTGGCCCGTTTTGTCTCTGAGGGAGTATATATGATGCGTAAAGCGCTGCTGGCAGCGGCATTGACGGTGACGGCTTTTGCCGCACAAGCAGACTACAAGTGCAGCGTCACGCCGCGCGATGACGTGATCCTTAACCCGCAAACGGTGCAGGTCAAAGGCGAGAATGGCAATTTAGTTATCTCACCGGATGGCAGCGTCATGTTCAATGGCAAACAGTACAACCTGAGCGCCAGCCAGCGTGAGCAGGCCAAAGATTATCAGACCGATTTACGCAACGCTCTGCCATGGATTGACGACGGCTCACGCAGTCGCGTTGAAAAAGGCCGAACCGCGCTGGATAAAATCATTACCCAACAGGTCGGGGCCGACAGCAAAATGCGCAGCCGCCTGACCCAACTGGACGCGCAGCTTAAAGAGCAACTGAACAAAATTATTGAACACCGCACCGACGGCCTGACCTTTCATTATCAGGCGATTGACCAGGTACGCGCCAACGGGCAACAGCTGGTGAATCAGGCGATGGGCGGTATCTTGCAGGACAGCATTAACGAGATGGGCGCGCAGGCGGTGACCAAAGGCGGCAATCCGCTGCAAAGCGTGCTGGGCAACCTGGGCGGCCTGCAAACGGCGGTGCAGAATGAATGGAAAAATCAGGAAAAAGATTTCCAGCAGTTTGGTAAAGACGTCTGTCAGCGGGTGATTACGCTGGAAGACAGCCGGAAGGCGCTGGTGAGTGGATTGAAGTAAAGCGTCTCTACTCGCTGTAAAAAAATCCCCGAGAGAGTGTCGGGGATTTTTACTTTATGATGCAGAATTACGCCCCGATAAACGCCCCCAGTGCGAGCACGCAGAGCAGACCTACCACGGATTGTACCGTTACCAGTAAACTCCAGGTGCGCAGGGTTTGCGGCACGGTCAGACCGAAATACTCCTTAAACAGCCAGAAGGCACCATCGCTGACGTGCGAGAAAATCATTGCGCCAGTGGTCGTGGACAGCACCAACAGCGCCACGTTGGTATCAGGATGCGCGGCCAGGAGTGAGGCGACAATACCACACGAAGCGGAAACCGCCACGGTACCAGAACCCAGGGCGATACGGAAAACCACCGCGATAAGCCAGGCAAACAGCAGCGGCGGAATCGACCACTCGGTTGCCAGATGGCTGATAATATCGCTCAGACCAATGGTGTTCAGCATATCCTTCAGTCCGCCACCAGCGCCAATAATCAGCAGCAGGCCGACAATCGGCACAATGCTCTTTTTGCAGATAGCGAGGATCTCTTCTGCCGCTAAGCCGGTGGCGCGCCCCATGAAAATCATCGCGTAAATCAAAGCCAGCCCAAGAGTAACAATCGGGTTGCCGATGGCCTGAAAGATTTCCTGAATCAGCCCGGTTTTCGGCACGAAATTGATGCCAATTGTGCCGATAATCATCAGGAACGGCGCAATAAGCACGGTGGTCAGCGCCACGCCCAGCGAAGGCTGGCGAGTCACGTTCGCTGCTTTACCGGAACCGTGAGCCGGGCCGGTTAAATCAAGCGGCGTGCCGACATCCATATGATTGCGCATCAGACGCGGGAAAAGATAAGCGCCGACCAGAAGCACAGGGACGCTGATAATGACCCCGTACAGCGTCGTTTCGCCGATGTTGGCGTTATACGCTGTTGCCGCGATGATGGTTGCCGGTCCAGGAGGCAACAGGGCGTGCGCCGTCATTAAACCGGCACACATAGGGATAGCGACTGCCAGCACGGACACGTTCAGACGCTTTACGATGGAAAATACCAGCGGCACCATGAGGACGAATGTAACCTCAAAGAGATTCGGCAGACCGATGATAAGTGAAACCAGCCCTACGCTCAGCGGCATCCACACGCGTTTTCTGTTACCGATAATAATATCGGCAATTTTGTCGCCGCCGCCAGACTGAACCAGCAGGCCGCCCAGCATCGCTCCCAGGCCGATGACCACCCCGGTAACGCCGAGTTGTCCGCCAAAACCGTGGGTAAAGGTCTTCACCGACTTCGCCACGCCCATGCCATTAACCATCCCCAGAAATACAGAGGAAATAAGCAAAGCGAAAAAGGGATGCAGTTTTAATTTAGTAATAAGAATAATAAGCAGGCCAATTGAAATGACGCCGCTTATTACCACAAATGAGGTTGTGTCCACAAAATTTCTCCTTAAAAACCATACCAACCCATAAATTAATTAAGAGAGTGCCCTGCGGATGCATGGCTATATAAACCGCTGCCCGCCTACTTTAAAATTTAAAATGGTCATTTATAAATAAATGACCAGGATACCTTTGCTATTTCTATTTGTGAGTGGTCATTGCCATTTGAGCTGCCACGGAAATCGCTCTCTCTGTTGCCAGCGTTTTTGCCACGCCTTTACCGGCAATATCAAATGCGGTGCCGTGTTCCGGTGTGGTAATAGCATAGGGAAGACCACCTGCGACCGTGACGCCAACGTCAAATGCATGTAATTTCGTGGCTATTTGTCCCTGATCGTGGAAAAGCGTGACCACAGCATCATATTCATGATTAAACGCGTGTATGAATATCGTGTCACCGGGTACCGGGCCATAAATATCCATGCCTTTAGCCTGATATTTCTCAATCACTGGCATCAATACGTCAATTTCTTCCCGGCCACAGGTGCCGCCATCGCCGGCATGTGGATTCAGCGCCGCCACGGCAATACGTGGACGATCGTATCCTGCCATTTTTAAGGTGTCGTAACAAAGCTGAATGGAACGGCCCACATTTTCCGGCGTAATATAGTTAACAACGTCGCGGAACGGAACGTGTCCGGTAACGCGAAAAACCCACAGATCGTCCAGCACGTTCAGCAGGCCACGCGGACGATTCAGACAATCAAGCTGCTCTGCAAACAGGTAATGCTCATCTTCAACGTGCCAGCCGCCTTTCTTAAACGCTTCTTTGTTCAGCGGGGCAAAAACAAAACCATCAATTTTTCTGCTCTTTAACAGCGCCATACAGCTCACCAGCGACTCGCCGGTAGCGTGGCCGGAGACCGTATCAATGGTTCCCATCACCAGGTTTTCAGGATTGTAGTTTTTTAGATCGATCAGCGGAACGGTGCCGTTTTCCCAGGTTGCCCCGGCCGGGTCGGTGATGGTTTCCCATGTGAAACTGACGCCAGCAATCTTCTGACCAAGCGCCAGTACCCGCGCATCGCCAATCAAAATAGGGCGGCAATATTTAAAGGCGGTCCCGTCGGCGATCACTTTCGCTACCAGCTCAGGGCCAATACCAGCGGCCTCACCTAAAAAAATACCCAGTACAGGTTTTTGTTCCATTTCTTACCTCAGAATATATTTTGCGTTTCGAAAGACGTGCCTGGCTCATCCGCCGTTAAATCGTTAAGTATGACTGCGCGCACAAACCGCCGCTAACAAAATCGTTTGTTAGCGAAATAGTTATTATTGCCAGTAATATTATATCGACACAGTTTCCACTATCAGAAATAGCGTTATAACCGCACAGGTTTTATCTTGCATACTGGAGATAACACTTTAACAATATGTGATTCCAGGAATAATCAAGGCAGATTACCTGTGCATAACGGACTTTTCGCTGATTAACCGTTGAATTCAGGCGGAGAGATATCGTTAAATTTACCGTTATTCATTTTGCCTCCTGTTCCATATATAGAACAATTGTTCGATGAAGAGAATTATTTGCCTATTTAAAAGGGGAAGCAATAGCTATCCTTGCGAAGGATTGTAACGATTAATGTTTATGTGATCTTTCTCACCTTGTATATTTATTGTTAAGCTGTTTACATTCATGGCATGAATTTAATGTGTGATGGATAGATCTTTATAAATAATTTGTCCCGTGAATGATAAGCGTGTTTTTTTGCAGGGCAGGATCGCAAAAATATAAAAAATAATGTTCTTTTATTTATTAGCGTTAGAATATTGCCTGCTATCCAAACGATAAAAGGACTTTGTCATGACATACCGCCTGGCCATTGGGCTGACGTTACTTTTCCTTTCCGCAGGCTACGCGCTGGCAGAAACCACACCTCCTTCCGATGACACGCTGAAAAAGCAGTTCAGCGAACAATATCAGGGCATGATCCATCTGGACAGCGTCTCGCTGCACCCGCTGAACAGTATCGGAAACCAGAGCACCTGGTCGGCGGAGGGCGACGTCTCTTCGACGCAGGATTTATACGCCACCGTCGGTATGGCGGCAGACTATCGGCTGGTGGAAAAGACCTGGACAAAGGGTAAGCCGGTTAAATTCTCGGCGATGGTGACCGCGACGGGCACAAAAGATTCCGGCTGGACGACGGAGTTCTTCTCCATGCAGACGGCGGCGAAAAATGCCGGTGTTCCGCTGGATGATGTAAATGATAAAACAAAGTATCTGGTGGTTAACGACAGCAATTTTTATGCGCGCCTGGCAACGATCGAAGCCAGCTATAGCGAACAAAAAAAGTCGCTACAGAAGATGGAAAGCCAACAAAAAGCGCTGGAAAAAGAGATTGCTACGTTAGATGACCAGATAAAGCGCTCGTGGGGAACGGACGCCAACGGTAAGCCGCTGAGCCGTGGTGATGTGCAACAGGCCATGCTGGAGGAGATGTATCAGGCCGACCGGAAAAACGATCCGCTCACCTTCGAAAACCATTACTACAAAACCATCTATGAACCCGCGCTCGCTGCCTGTCAGCAGAAACCGGACTGCGACGCTGAGCCGTTGCGTAAAGCGCGTGATGTCGCACTGGAAGAGCAGAAGCGCGATTATTCCCGTCAGCACAAGCTGAGAAGCGAAAAAATCAAAGAAGAGATGGCGGCTAAGGATGAGAAGGTGAGGCCGCTGTATGCGAAACAGGGCGAACTGCGCACGCAGCTGATGAAACTTGATACCAGCAGCAGCGAGCTGGAGAGAAGCTATGAGCGCTGGGAGCAGGATATTACCGATCTGCGCCGACGCGGGGTCATTAAATGATTCCGCCCGGCGCAGTAAAGAAGATTACTCTGCGAGGAACAGTTCCAGCAGCGAGTTGAGGAACAGTTTGCCGTGTTCGGTGATCTGCCAGTGCGACTCGCTTTCAGTCAGATAACCCTGCGCCAGCGCCTCATCAATCTGTACGCGAACAGCGGCTTCCGTCAGTCCGGTGTAGCGCGCAAACTCTTCGCGCGGCGCAGGCTCCAGCAGGCGGAAGCGGTTCATAAAGAACTCAAACGGTTTATCCGCCTGCTCCACATCGCGCTGGCTTTCCAGATAGCGCCCCTGCATATAGCCGCGCGGATGGCGCGTTTTGGTGGTGCGTAGAATGCGCCCGTCCGGGAAGGTGATTTTCCCGTGCGCGCCGCAGCCAATCCCGAGGTAATCGCCAAAGCGCCAGTAGTTGAGGTTATGCTGGCACTGATAGCCCGGCTTCGCATAGGCCGACGTTTCATACTGCTGATAGCCCGCCGCACTGAGCAGCCGATGACCCTGCTCGAAAATATCCCACAGCGCGTCGTCATCGGGCAGCACTGGCGGGCGAGAGCCAAACAGGGTGTTTGGCTCGATGGTCAATTGATACCACGACAGGTGCGGCGGGTTCAGCGCGATGGCCTGACGCAAATCATCCAGCGCCTCCTCCAGCGACTGATCCGGCAGGCCGTGCATCAGATCAAGGTTAAAGCTGCGCAGCCCAAGACCCGCCGCCAGCCGGGCGGCGCGTTTGGCCTCGTCCGGGCCGTGAATACGTCCTAAGCGCTGTAACTTTGGCTCGCTAAAACTCTGCACGCCGATGGAGATACGGTTAATACCCGCACGCTGATACTCCACAAAACGGTCCGCTTCCACCGTGCCTGGATTGGCTTCCATGGTGATTTCCGCACTGGACGCCAGCGGCAGACGGGCGCGCACGCCGTCCAGCAGCGCCTGCATCGCCGGACCAGACAGCAGGCTCGGCGTGCCGCCGCCGATAAAGATGGTCGTAATCTCACGTCCCTGCGCGTAAGCGACGTCGCCATCCAGATCGCTCAGCAGATGCTGAACGTAATCGTCGTGCGGCACGTCGCCTTTCAGGGCGTGCGAATTAAAATCGCAGTACGGGCATTTCTGCACGCACCACGGAATATGAATATACAGACTCAGGGGCGGTAAATTAGCGATCACGCAGGGCTTCCAGTAACAGTTTCAGCGCCTGCCCACGATGGGAGATAGCGCTCTTTTCTTCGCGGGTCAGCTCGGCTGCCGTTTTGCCTTCAGAAGGCACGAAGAAAATTGGATCGTAGCCAAATCCGCCTGCGCCCGCAGGCTGGCGGCTAATCATGCCGGACCAGCTGCCGTGGCAAACCAGCGGCGTCGGATCGTCGGCATGACGCAGATACACCAGCACGCAGTGAAACTGCGCCTGGCGCTGGTCGTCCGGGACATCGTTCAGTTCTTCCAGCAGCTTTTCCAGATTCTGCTGGTCGCTGGCCTCCACGCCGGAATAGCGCGCGGAATAGATGCCCGGCGCGCCGCCCAGCGCATCAACCGCCAGCCCGGAATCGTCGGCGATGGCGGGCAGGCCAGTGATCTGCGCGGCGTGGCGTGCTTTCAGGATCGCATTTTCAATAAACGTCAGGCCCGTCTCTTCCGCGGACTCCACGCCAAGATCGGTTTGCGCGACGATATCAAGGCCAAAATCGCTCAGCAGCGAGGCGAGTTCACGCACTTTACCGGCATTACCGGTCGCGAGGACAACTTTTTGCATAGGGCATTTACTCTGTTAGCGCCGCGACTTCCGTCGGGATCTGTTGCGGATGAATAATTTTAACCTGTTTATGACGGCCCAGTTCGCCCTTTTCAATCACCACCTGGCTTTTTGCCACGCGAAACTGTTTGGCAAGAAATTTAACCAGATGCGCGTTGGCCTGGCCGTCCACCGGCGGGGCGGTGATGGCGACTTTTACCTCGTCGCCATGCAGACCTACAATGCTGTCGCGGCTGGCTTTCGGCTGAATATAGAGCCGCAAAACCAGGCCGTCTGAGCAGGTGATAACGGCACTCATAGTGCCATCCACAGCCCCGGCAACAGCATGTTACCCGTGCTTTGCAATAATTCAGCGATGCCCATATTAATCATGTACAGCAGCAGCACCAGAATCATTGGCGAGAAATCGATACCGCCCATCGAAGGCAGCAGTCTGCGAATCGGGCGCAGCAGCGGATCGGCCAGCTGCATCAGGACAAACTCCACCGGGCTACGACCCTGGCTTACCCAGCTCATGATTGCCATCAGCAGCAGCACCCAAAAAATCATCAGGCCAATGGTTTTCAGCAGAATAAGAACGGCGGCAATCCAGATAATCGGCTGGAAGGTGACCACCATAAACAGCACGATAGCTTTGATAATGCATAAAATAAACGCCAGCAGCAGCGAGGCGCTGTCGATGGGACCCATCGACGGGATAAAGCGGCGTAACGGTCCGACGACCGGTTGAGTGATCCTGACGATAAACTGCGAAAACGGATTATAAAAATCGCAGCGTGCCCACTGCATCCAGACGCGTAGCAATAGCACCATCGTATACAGTTCAATGATTGTTGAGAGCAGGAAAGTCAACGTCTTCATGGCGTTCCTCAGTTTTCCTTATTTTTTGTGTAGTCGCGTGCACCGAAAATGGCGGTGCCGATGCGTACCATGGTGCTACCTGCTGCAATGGCAGCATCCATATCATCTGACATGCCCAACGACAGGGTATCTACCGTGGGATAGCGTGTTTTTAGCCGCGTAAATGCTACAGCCATTTGGCCTGCTACCGCAAACTGCCTTACATAATCTGACTCTGGCGCAGGGATTGCCATTAATCCGCGCAGCGTCACGCCTTTCAGCTCCACTATTGCATCGGCCAGCGCATCAATTTCTTCAACGGAAATGCCTGACTTACTCGCTTCATCGCTGATGTTCACCTGAATCAGCACGTTAAGCGGCGGCAGATGCGCCGGACGCTGCTCGCTCAGGCGGCTGGCGATACGCAGACGATCGACCGTGTGGCACCAGTCGAAATGCTCAGCCACCAGACGGCTTTTATTGGACTGCAACGGCCCGATAAAATGCCACTGCAACCCTTCCACGCCCGCTTCGTGAAAGTGGAGGATTTTTTCCACGCCTTCCTGCACATAATTTTCGCCAAAGGCGCGCTGTCCGACAGCGATGGCTTCTGCGACGGCGCTCGCAGGCTTGGTTTTGCTGACTGCAAGCAGCGTAACTTCTTCTGAAGCACGGCCGCAACGCGATGCGGCGGCGGAGATTTTATCCCTGACCTGTGCCAGGTTATGCGCAATGTCGTTCATTTTCAGAGGATGATGGTATGGATATGGAAGAAATCGTGGCCCTTAGTGTAAAGCATAACGTCTCGGATCTACACCTGTGCAACGCCTGGCCACCGCGCTGGCGACGGTCAGGTAAACTGGAGCCCGCGCCTTTTGCGGCCATTGACGTGGAAAAAGTGCTGAATGACTGTCTGGATGAGGCGCAGACGGTGCAGTTCGCTCGCGGGCAGGTGGATTTCGCCATCACGCTGCCCGGCCAGCAGCGGCTGCGTGCCAGCGCCTTTATTCACCGTCAGGGCGCGTCGCTTGCGCTTCGATTGCTTCCCATGGAAACGCCGCACCTCGCCGACCTGGGGGGTCCCGCCGCGCTGCCGGAGTTATTAAATGAAGAGAGCGGGCTGATTCTGGTCACCGGGGCAACCGGCAGCGGTAAATCGACGACTCTCGCGGCAATGGTCGATCATCTGAATCATCATCTGGACGGGCATATTTTGACGCTGGAAGATCCGATTGAATTCGTCCATCACAGCCAGCGCTGCCTGATCCAGCAGCGGGAAGTCGGTCGCCATACCGACTCATTTGCTGCGGCGCTGCGCGCGGCATTGCGTGAAGATCCTGACGTCATTCTGCTCGGCGAGCTCCGCGACAGCGAAACCATTCGTCTGGCGTTGACCGCCGCAGAAACCGGGCATCTGGTGCTGGCGACCCTGCACACGCGCGGGGCAGCCCAGGCGGTAGAAAGGCTGGTCGATGTGTTTCCCGCCCAGGAGAAAGAGCAGGTGCGCAGCCAGCTCGCCGGAAGCCTGTGTGCGGTGGTGGCGCAAAAGCTTCAGTGCAATCCGCAAAATGCGCGGGTGGCGCTGTTTGAACTGCTGGTGAATACCCCCGCCGTAGCCAATTTGATCCGCGAGGGTAAAACGCACCAGCTACCCGGCGTGATGCAAACCGGGCAGCAGGCAGGGATGCAGACGTTTACGCAAAGCTACCAGCAGCGGGTCGCGGCGGGGCTGCTTTAGCGAACATTCAGCGAATAAATCGCCGGTAACGCGCCTGCGGTGGCAAGAACGTCCAGGCGAACCTCCTGTACTTCGCGCGGCGAGCTTAACCAATGATGGCAGACTGAATGACGATTATCCGTGACTTCCGCCAGCAGAATATCGTCCGTCCACAGACGGTAATGCGTGATGCAATGCGGCGTTACCGCATGATGGTGTCCCATCTGCACGGTTTCCATGGCGTTATCAAAATCGTTATCCTGCACCAGCGTCAGGCTGCTGAGGGTAATCGGCTGTGGCCAGCGCCAGTGCACGATCGGTGCAGGATCGTCCACGTCAGGCACCCAGGCATTTGTGTGCTGTTCGGGACGCAGGCGGCCGTTGAGCAGGTTTTGCGCGCTGAAGCAGCGCAGCGGCGTGGCAAAACGCAGGGCGGGCATTATTTGATGCGGACGGCGGCGAGGTAGCCAGAAATCAAATTCATCCACGCCGTAGTCGCCGTCGGCCACCTGACGCGAATGCTTTGCCACTCTGGCATTGAGGCTGTTAAACACGGTCATCAGGCCGGGGAGATGGCAATCGGTCAGGGCGATCTCCACGTCGGACTGTGCGGCAAAGGCGATAAACAGGTACTGGTCGCGGTCGCTTTGCCAGTTGAAATTGCAGCGGTAGTCGCGCTCGCCGTCGATCTGCAATTCGCAGGTGGCGTAACGTAATTCCGGCGTAAAGTTACCGGCGCGCTCGCTACCGAGAAGCTCGATGGTAAGCGGCCGGGGGTGAGCACTGCGCAGCCTAAAGGTTAATTCAGGAAGCGTCTCTCCGGCCTGAATCGGCACCAGCAACGCCATCCGCTCCGCCAGCGAATGCCACTGGCCGTCAGCCGGCAACGCGCTCAGTTCCAGCTCGCTGCTGACCTGCACGCTTGCGCCACGCGCCGGATCGCTGAGCCACTGGCGTGGAATATAAAAGCCGCTGGCCTGAAGCTGGCGTTGCAGCGTGCCGATGGCGTCCGGCTGCGCCAGCTCACGCGGGGTTAGCTGCTGCGTCTGACAAATGGCGGCGGCCTGGCCGACGACTTCTCCCAGCAGGCCACAGGTACACATCACGCGGGCACTGCCAAAGGCAACGTGGGAGGCAGAAATCAGGCGGCCCGTCAGGAACAGGTTATCCAGCGAGCGGCTGTACAGGCTGCGCCAGGGGATCGTATAGGTACCTTTACTGTGAAACTGACGACAGCCATCATGAGTGCTGTATACGCCGTCGGCCGGATGGAGGTCGATAGACCAGCCGCCGTAGCCGACCGCATCATAATGGTCGCGCTGCTCAATAATATCCTGCTGGCTCAGCAGATGATCGCCAACAAAGCGGCGGCTCTCCCGTTTGCCGGGGATCACGCCCACCCAGTCAATCGTCATGTTTTCCGCCTCAGGAAACTCGCCGGAGTTTTTAATATGATCCCAGACGCCCCAGACGATCTTCCACAGCTCCCATTTGATCTCTTCACTTTCATGCACCGTGTCCAGTCGGCCTCCCCATTCCAGCCACCACAGGTCACAGCCGTTGAGCGTGGAGGTCAGCCGCTTATAGCGCGGGATGGCGGTGATATCCTTGAGGGCAAAAGAGGGCGGGACGAAGTTCACCGGGGCGGGGGTCTGCCGGGTGTAAAAGTAGATAGAGTGGCCCAGCTTATGCCCGAAATTATCGCCCGGCGCCATTTTTTCACCGAGTTCATCAATGTCCTCCGCGCCTTCACGACACTCTGCGCCGGCCAGATAGCCGAGCACGCCGTCGCCCGTAGCATCGCAAAACTGTGCCGCGCTTACCTCATAAAAGGTTTCATTAATAGGGTTAAAGGCGCTGACGCTTGTGATGCGCCTGGCCTCTTTTTGTACGGCGAAGATGGCGGTGTTCAGCAACAGGGTCAGCCCCAGCTGGCGCTGCGCCATGTCCAGCAGCAGCAGATCGAACATTACCGGATTGCCTTCTTTGTTACGCCACAGATTCTCCTCAAGGATCTCGCCCATGATCCCACCCTCACGCGCCCAGCGGTTGTTGTTGCCCATATGCGAGGTGGCGCCATTGGCCCACAGGCGCACCTCGCTGGAGGCATTTCCGCCCAGTACCGGGCGATCCTGAATCAGGATCACCTTAATACCGGCACGGGCGGCGGCCAGCGCCGCGCACAGTCCGGCAAGTCCGCCGCCTGCCACCAGCAGATCAGTACGCAACGTCTGCGAGGGAAAAGCCCGGCTATCGGTCTGGCTAAAGATTTTCATGACCTTGTATCCTTCTCAACTGGCGCTAGAATCTGTAGTTTGCTTAAGCCCGACGCGGATCATCCTGTTATGTCATCTCAACCGAATCAAAGCCTGATTGACGGCATTCGCTGTCTGCAATACCTGGTATCCAGCGGCCGCGCCATTGGCTGCCGCGAACTGGCACGTCTTATGGGCATTAACACGACCCGCGTAAATCGTCTGCTGATGACCATGGCATCCATCGGGCTGACGAGACAGGATGAACAGCGTCGCTATCTGCCAGGACCGGGTATTCATGCGCTGGCGGCGCAGGCGATACGCGGCTCTGCTCTCTTTTCTCAGGCGCTGCCTATTCTTGAGCGCCATGCCCCACGTGATATCGTGGTCGCCATGGGCGTTCTGTGGGAGGATCAGGTGATCTACATTTATCACTCTGAACCCGGCCATCAGATCAGTCAGGCGCTGGCAGGATTTCATATGCTGCCCGCGTGGCAGTCGGTGATCGGCATGAGCCTGCTGGCAGCCGAATCCGACGAGGAACTTACCAAACGCTTTTCCCCCGAGCAGTGGCAGCAGCTGGCCCCGCACCTCCGGCAGCAGCGAGAGCAGGGTAGCGTCATCTGGCACCACCAGGATGGTGAAGTCTCTATTGCTCAGCCGCTGGGCGCGCATTCAGCCGCGCTGGCCTTCGCCGGAATGTGGCAGCCGGACGCTGAAACCATTGCGGCACGCCACCGTGAACTGCAAGCGCTGGCAGCGCAATTAATCGCCTTCTGATTTGTTTCTTTTATAGAAACACTGATGGTTTTGCAATAGCAGATCCTAAAAACGTGACCCGGATCGGGGGCTGGCTGTCGATGCCAATTAGCCCTCGTCCATCAGGCTGGCTTATTCCCCTTCAGACCCGGTGATAGGATTGACTCAGGAATTCGCTTTAATCATGAGATGACCTCTGCAAGGCGAGAGTAGCGTCCGTGACGTTGATGGCGAGATAATCTACGTTT
The DNA here is from genome assembly GCF_029319185.1 of Superficieibacter sp. HKU1. Lineage (NCBI taxonomy): Bacteria > Pseudomonadati > Pseudomonadota > Gammaproteobacteria > Enterobacterales > Enterobacteriaceae > Superficieibacter > Superficieibacter sp. HKU1. Next base: position 3,803,291 of record NZ_CP119754.1, on the reverse strand, counting down.
GAAGGAGAATCAGGATGTTTCAGCAGGATAGTGGGTTAAGTGCACCGCAGCAGATGATTATTATTACATGCCCTTCCGTACAATCCCGGTCTTTTGCCAGTTATCTGACCGAAACGCTTTCTGTTCCCGTCCGTTTGCAGAATATAACCAAGCCGCTGGAGCAGCGTTTGCCTGACGGTAGCATCGTCTTATTCGATATTGCCGTGTCGAATAAAAAATTAACCGGCATCTGGTGTGATATTTTGCAGACCCAAACCGATAATCTACGCGTTATCATTTTAAATAGCGCTCAGCAGCATACGCTTTTTGATATGGCGCGCTGGCCTAAGTTATGCGGAATATTTAGTTATGATGACAGCCAGGAAAATATTCTGGCGGGTATTAAAGCGATATTAAACGGCGAGGTGTCTGAGTTACCCGGTACTGTCCAGGCATATACGGATGAACGGGATAGCGATCGTTACGAGAATATTTCCCTTACCGAACGTGAGTATGAAATTCTTAATGAGTTACGCTGCGGCGCGTCGAATGTGGACATCGCCCGCGCGCTGTTTATCAGCGAAAATACCGTACGCACGCATTTGTATAATATTTTCCGCAAGCTCAACGTCAAAAACAGAACGCAGGCGGTTAGCTGGACAAATGCCTCCCTGCGTGACCAGACAACCCGGACGGCACAGGGAGCATTCAACTAAAAACCCTGTTCGAAATAACTTTCCAGGATAATCACCGCCGAGGCAGAATCCACGCTGCCTTTATTCAGCGCGCGAAAGCCACCGTGTTCGAACAGGCCAGCGCGCGCTTCTACGGTACTTAATCGTTCATCGTGTAGCGTCACCGTCACGCCGAACCTGCCATGGATCCGGTTAGCAAATTTACGTGCCCGCGCCGTTAGCGGCTGTTCGCTGCCGTCCATATTCAGCGGCAGGCCGACAATCACCGTGTCAGGCTGCCACTCTTTAAGCAGACGTTCGATCAGCGTCCAGTCGGGCGAGCCGTCCTGGGCTTTGATCGCATTAAGCGGGCGAGCGGTGCCGGTGATGCGCTGACCAATCGCCACGCCAATACTTTTGGTGCCGAAATCAAAAGCGAGTAAGGTTCCGCTCATCAGGCGTGTCCCGCCACGCCGGGCATGGTATGAATATCAATACCAATCAGTTTTGCCGCTTCGCGCCAGCGATCGGCAATCGGCGTTTTAAACAGAATATTGAGATCGGCGGGCGCGGTTAGCCAGGCGTTATCCAGTAACTCCTGCTCAAGCTGGCCTTTTTCCCAGGAAGAGTAGCCCAGCGCGACCAGTACATCGACAGGCTGATCGTGCGTTCCCAGCGTTTCCAGCACGTCCCGCGAGGTGGTGATGACGGTGTTATCGGAGATGCGAATACTGGAGGAGAACGACGCGGGTGGCGTATGCAGGATAAAACCGCGATCTTCCGCCAGCGGACCGCCAAGCAGGACCGGTTTATCCAGACGAATCGCCGGATCGCGCGGTTCAGGCGTAATCTTTAACTTTTCCAGAACGCCTTCCACCTGCAGGTTTTCCAGGGGTTTATTAATGATGATGCCCATTGCCCCCTCGTCGTTATATTCGCAGACATAGACCACAGAACGACGGAAGAGAGGATCCTGGAGCGAAGGCATGGCAATCAGAAAGTGATGCTGTAAATTCATTGTCAGAGGTTCGGTTTCCTGGTTCAAAAAAGCAACAACGTTCAGTATGCGGGGAAAGTATCACGCTGTCACTAGCCAGTGGAGGAAGAACGCGGGTTCCCTCCCGCGACTCAGCGTTGCAAAGGCGAGGGTTTATGTCATCCGCCCGCAACGCAAATTACTTCGCCAGACGTTTTTCGATGGCATCCATCAGCATACCGGTAATCGAGACCGGGAACTGCGCTTCGATTTCACGAATACAGGTCGGGCTGGTGACGTTAACTTCGGTCAGACGGTCGCCGATGATATCAAGACCAACAAAAATCAGCCCTTTGGCTTTCAGCAACGGCCCCACGCGGCGGGCAATTTCCCAGTCGCTGTCGGTCAGCGGACGCGGCTCGCCACGGCCACCCGCGGCGAGGTTGCCACGCGTTTCACCGCCCTGCGGAATGCGCGCCAGGCAGTAGGGGACTGGCTCGCCATCCACCACCAGTACACGCTTGTCACCGTCAACAATAGCCGGAATATAATTCTGCGCCATGCAGTAGCGGGTGCCGTGCTCGGTCAGCGTTTCGGTGATTACGCCAAGGTTAGGATCGCCTTCCTTCACGCGAAAAATAGATGCGCCGCCCATGCCGTCCAGCGGTTTTAGAATGATATCAGTATGCTTTTGCCAGAACGCCTTCAACTGCGCCTTGCTGCGGGTTACCAGCGTATCCGGCGTTAGATCGGAGAACCAGGCGGTATAAAGCTTTTCGTTACAGTCACGCAGGCTCTGCGGCTTGTTAACGATCAGCGTACCTTGTTCTTCCGCACGTTCAAGGATATAGGTGGAGTAGATGAACTCAGTATCAAACGGCGGATCTTTACGCATCAGGATGACATCGAGATCGGCAAGCTGAAGATCCTGCTCGCCGCTGAATTCATACCATTTGTCATAGTTCTGCTCAACGCTGAGCAGACGCGTGCGTGCGCGGGCTTCGCCGTTGATCAGATAGAGATCGGACATCTCCATATAATGAAGCTCATAGCCGCGACGCTGTGCTTCCAGCAGCATAGCGAAGCTGGAGTCTTTCTTGATGTTAATGTTTGCGATGGGGTCCATCACGATGCCGAGCTTAATCATTCTTGTTCTCCGTTAGCCCAGGTCGCCAAACCGCACCTGTAAGGCGGTAATGGCGGTGAGCGCAGTGGTCTCAGTGCGCAGAACGCGAGGTCCCAGCAGAATATCAGTAAACTGGTATTGTGCGGTCATGGCAATTTCGTCAGCGGAAAGCCCGCCTTCTGGTCCAATAAGCAGGCGTACCCGCTCAACCGGCAGCGGCAGCGTATTAATGCTGGCGCTGGCGCGCGGATGCAGGTTCAGCTTCAGTCCCTCATCCGGTTCGGCGCACCAGGCTTCGAGATCCATCGCCGGACGGATCTCCGGGATCTGATTACGACCGCACTGTTCACAGGCAGCGATAGCGATTTTCTGCCACTGCTGGATCTTCTTGTTCAGACGTTCAGCATCCAGTTTAACGCCGCAGCGCTCAGAAAAAAGTGGCGTAATGAGGCTTACACCCAGTTCGATCGATTTCTGGATAGTAAATTCCATTTTTTCCCCGCGCGACATCACCTGGCCCAGATGAATATGCAGCGGTGACTCACGATTGTCGGCTTCGCAACGTTGCACGTTAACGATGACGTTTTTCTTATCGGCGCGGGTAATTTCAGCGTCAAAAACTCGATTGCTGCCGTCAAAAAGCTGAACGGGCTGACCGGCGGTCATGCGCAGCACGCGACCGACGTGATTCGCGGCGTCGTCGCTGAGCGCGATATCCTGACCCACGCTTAGCGGGGCAGGGTGATAAATGCGGGGTTTACGCATAAAGCTAACAGTCCATTAATAATAATACCCGCTAGTGTAGGTTAGCTCTTTTGCGCCTGGCAAGCGCGCTGGACATAAGGGTTGTGATTCCCCTGCACGCGGGCAATGCGTTCGTCACGTTCGCACTCCCATTTTGTCACCGGGTAGAGTTTATCCCAGGCGGTAAAAAGCTGCGTCTGCTGGCGTGAAAGGCTGATGTTGTACTGGTCGCGCATATAAAAATTGATGCGGGCAATGGCACCGCGTGCGCGTGCTGGCGGTTCGGCAAGCTTGTTTTTGAAGTCGACCTTCATAGCGCACTGGCCGTACTGACCTTCGCCGCCATTCCACTGGCTATACATAAAGTTGCCGCGATCGCCGTTTACTTCACCGACTGCCGGTTGCAGGTTATGCATATCGCTTTCCATTTTGCGATAGACGGGATCTTTGGTGCAGTTTTTCCGCCCGCCGTCCTGCCAGCACTGGCGCTGATGACCGAACTGCCACGCTGGCACCACATGTTCCCACTCCACGCGGCTGGCGCGATTGGCATTTTTACGCACTTTATAGCCGCAGGCTTCCAGATCGATAACGCCCTTCTTGCCCTGCCAGTGAATCGGGCAGCCGCAGTAAAAATCACCGGGAACGTCAGCGTTAACATTGACGCCCGCGGCTTTGGCCTGGGCGAAGCTGGTGATCTCCTTAGCATATAAAGGTGTTATCAGAAGCGGGAGAAGAAGGAACAGGGAAACACGGCCGGTGCGGTACATGACGAACTCCATCTCAATAAGAGCACGCAACGTAACGAAAGCAGTTGTCAGATGCAATCAGGCAGAACAGAAAATTTCCGGATCGCGTTTAATTTATGCGTCGGCCACCAGCGGTTCGCCGCAGTGAACGCAGCGGTAAGTCGCCTCGCCGCGCACCACCCGATTATGTCGGCGCACGGTAAGCTGATGCTGCTGACACCGGCAGCGATAGGAGAAGGTGTTGCGGCGCACTGATTCCAGTCCGAACTGATGGGTACGACGGGCGGGAACGCCCAGCACGCTTTCCATCATCCATTTCCACTCTTTGCCATGTGGCGCAACGCGGCCAAAATGTTTCCAGGTCAGCAAATGCGCCAGCTCGTGCGGCACGACCTCATCAATAAACGCCTGCTGATTTTCCTGCAACAGCAGCGGATTGAGGCGAATCTCATAGCTGTCGAGCCAGGCGGTGCCGGCCGTCGTGCCACGCTGCTGGTAGACCAGCTTCGGCTCCGGATAATGGCGATCCAGCTTGTGATTGGCGAGGGCGAGTTTTTCCCGCAGGCTGCGCATAACGGCTTGCTGGAGGGCGATAGGGAGACGGGCGGTTTTCATACTGTCAGAGGATAATCGTTAAAAAAGTTAGCTGCAACTCGCATACCTTCTCAAAGCGGGAAATGAAGTGAGAAGATATGGTAACCGTTGCTAAATCGATAGCTCACAGAACCTGAATGTAACGCCATAATCGCTTTTACCATAGATAATCCAAGGCCATAACCTGACGAATGACGTGCATTATCGCCCCGCCAGAAACGATTGAATACACTATCGGGCGCGTTAAAAGGCTCGCCAGAATTACTTATTGCAATCGTATTTTCAGTATTATCGCGATAAGTATGAATGCGGATGATAGCGCCATTCGGTGAATATGCGATCGCGTTACCGAGCAGATTTAACAGTACTCTTTGAAGCAATATCCGATCGGCCTGAATATCACCCGCACAGGCGATGTCAAAAGTAATATGCTTTTCATCTGCTTCATACTCCAGAAAATCAATCAGGCTGGTGATTGTATCAGCGATAGATAGCGGCTCTTTCTTAAGCATGACATTGTGATGTTCAGCGCGTGCGAGAAACAGAATGTTTTCTGTCAGCCGAGAAAGTTTTTCAAGTTCTTCGATATTGTTCGCCAGAGCCTGCTGATATTCATCGACAGTTCGCTCTTTATGCAAAACAACTTGATTATGCCCAAGAAGAATATTTACCGGCGTACGTAGCTCATGCGCCAGGTCGTCCGCAAATTGATTAAGCCGCGTAAAGTCTTCAGCCAGTTTCTGACGCATGGTGTTTAACGCGCGTCCCAGTGGCTTTAGCTCGACAGGAAGCGTATTTTCATCGACGGGCTGATTGAGTCTGTGACTATTGGTATCCGCGGTTAACTTACTTAATGAGGTGATGGCTTTTAGCCCATTTTTGATTAAGAAAGGGCTAAGTGCAGAGCATACCAGAATAGCAATAATACAGATAAAGATACTGTGATACTGATACTGCTCAAGCATATACCGCCGTTCCGATGCCAGTCTGGCCACGGTGATGGTCACCGGTTTGCCCTGACTACTGGCTGCAATCCGCACGGCGGAAAGCGGAGTACCTGCGATATCACGTTTATCGAGCGTTTCCAGCGTCGGTTTTATTTGCGCGGGCAGGGCATTAAACAGGACCGGATCAACAGGCGTACGATTTACGGCGATGCTATCTGACGCGGAGGTCTCAATGAGGAGAATATCCTGGCGAGTATCCATCATGCGGTTGAAATAGAAAGGCAGATTTTCTGCCTTCGCACCGTCAAGCAATAATTGCCTGATTTGCTCTGCTCTGTTAATTAGCGTGATATCGTCACGCCATGTTAATTCGTTACTCAGCGCCCGATACAGTGTCCAGCTTACGCCAGTACAGGCCAGCGTCATTACCAGAACAAAGGCGAGGGTAAGCCGTAAGGTGATGGGTAACTCAGGTTTCATTATTTTCATCTTTCCTGAACAAATACCCCATTCCCCTGACGGTAACAATCAATTTATGGGCGAAAGGATCGTCAACTTTTGCACGCAGGCGGCGAATCGCCACATCAACCGTATTGGTCTCGTTATCAAAATTTATTCCCCACACTTCACTGGCAATAACTGCCCTGGGAATGATTTCACCCGCCCTGGACATTAGCAGCCACAGCAGGAGAAACTCCTTACGGGTTAATACAATCGCTTTGCCGTTGCGATAAACGCTTTGCTTAAGCGAATCCATTTCCATCTCGCCTGTTTTCAGGCAATGGTCTGAAACGCGGTTATTTCTGAGTTGCGCGCGGACTCTGGCCAGAAGTTCAGCAAAAGAGAAGGGCTTAACCAGGTAGTCATTTGCCCCCAGTTCAAGCCCTTTTACTCTGTCTTCAACCGCATCACGAGCGGTAAGGCAAATGACCGGCGTCTCATGCGCCGTCCTGATAGCTTTCAGAACCTGCCAGCCATCCAGCTCTGGAAGCATAATATCCAGGATGATCAGTGAATAAGACGCCTGTAAGGCAAAGCGTAAACCAGCGCGACCATCGCTGGCATGATCCACGACATAGCCTGCTTCGGACAGCCCCTGACTTACCCAGGCGCTGGTTTTTTGGTTGTCTTCAATAAGCAGAATTTTCATGGCGTAACTATGTCACAGCTGGTGGGCGAGAGGGAAAGTTATCATCATTGATGACGAAAATGTAATGCTCACGTCAGGTTTGCGCCGCCCGGTTCATCTATGTTTGATGTACTTATCTGAACACGGAGCCAGACATGAAAAACCTTATTCTTACTGCTGCAATCGTTTCTGCCTTTTCAGCACCCGCGATGGTAATGGCGGCGGCTAATAATATTTTGAGCGTTCATATTCTCGATCAGCAAACGGGTAAACCCGCCGCTAACGTTGAAGTTGTTCTGGAGCAAAAGAATAACGACGGATGGCAGCAATTAAACACGGGTCACACCGATAAGGAGGGCCGAATTAAAGCATTATGGCCTGAGCAGGAAGCGAAGCCCGGTGATTATCGGGTGACGTTTAAAACTAAACCTTATTTTGACAGCAAAAAGCAGGAAAGCTTTTTCCCGGAAATTCCCGTTGAGTTTCATATCAGCAAAACCAACGAGCATTATCATGTCCCGTTGCTGTTAAGCCAGTACGGCTACTCGACTTATCGGGGAAGCTGACGGCGGATTTGGCAAAAGGCAGGCTTCCCCTCATAGAGAGGAAGCCTGCGATCATCAGTTGTGCGCACCAATATCGCGCAGTTTACGACCTTTCATCAGGTTACGTTCGATATGCTCCAGCGAAACGTGTTTGGTTTCCGGCACCAGCCACAGGGTCAGCAGGATAAACAGCACGTTCAGACCCGCATACACCCAGAAGGTATTGGCGTTGCCCAGCGTATTGAGCATGGTCAGGAACGTTGCGCCGACGATCATGTTGGCGATCCAGTTGGTTGCCGTTGAACAGGTGATACCAAAATCGCGGCCTTTCAGCGGCTGGATTTCAGAACACAGTACCCAAATCAGCGGACCGGCACTCATCGCAAAACCAATGATGAACATCAGTAGCATGGCGATAGCAAAGTACTGTGCTGACGGCGAATGGATCCCGATATGCATCATCGTACCCAGAATCCCCATTCCCACGGCCATCACCAGGAAGCCCAGCGTCAGCGTTGGTTTACGGCCCCAGCGGTCCACCAGACCGATAGCGATGAAGGTCGCCAGCACGTTGGTTAAACCAACGATAACTGTGCCCCACATCTGCTCATTGGTATTGGTATACCCAGCCAGTTCAAAGATTTTCGGCGCGTAATACATGATGACGTTCATGCCGGTGAACTGTTGCATCACCTGCAGCAGTACGCCAAGAAACACGGCGCGACGGAAATTGCTGTTCTCTTTAAACAGCGCCCATCCGCTCTGTTTTACCTTCAGGCTTTCGCGGATCTCTTCCAGCTCATTTTTTGCTTCGGCGCTGGTATCACGCAGGCGCATCAGTACGCGTTCGGCATCGTGGAAGCGGCGTTTAGCGGCAAACCAGCGCGGACTGTCCGGCAGGAAGAAAACGCCAATCAGCAGCAGGATCGCCGGGATAATAATCACGCCCAGCATCCAGCGCCATGCACCGCTGTAGCTGAACGCGGTATCAGAGAGATAAGCCCCTAAAATCCCGATGGTGATCATTAACTGATACATGGAAATCATGCTGCCGCGAATTTTCTCCGGCGCAATCTCAGACAGATAAAGCGGCGCGGTATAAGAGGCGACACCGACCGCCAGGCCCAGCAGTACACGAGAGATAATCAGGATTTCCACGTTTGGTGCAGCGGCAGAGAACAGCGAACCGAGCACAAACAGAATTGCGCCAATCATCAGGCTCTTTTTACGCCCGAGTTTAAAGGAGAGCCAGCCGCTGCCGACAGCACCGACGGCCGCGCCGAACATCATTGAGCTAACCACCCATTCTTGCGTGTGCGCGCTGATCTGGAACTCGTCGGTGATAAAGGGCAATGCCCCTGCAATCACCCCAATATCAAGGCCAAAAAGCAGTCCGGCCAGAGCGGCAAGGAAACAGACAAAAAAGGTCATCGCCTTGTTAGAACGCCCATGTTTTTTATTGTCAGGCATGGTGCCCTCCAGTTGTGTTATCAAATTTATTTGACCTGAATAGTAGGTCAGTACGCCGCTAAAATATGTGAGTTCAATCACATCAGTGTAATCGGTTACATAAGTGTCAAGAATGGTAAGTTTATAACCGGTTGAAACTATAGTCTTTGTATTAGGGTTTGTGACGTCCGCAAAAGCGATTTCAGATTAAACCGAAATAAAATGTAACGAACGGCAAGGTTTGCACAAACGGCAAAAATTTTCCTGAAATCATCAGATAAAGTGAGGTGTAATCGGTTTCATTACGAGGCTACAGCAAGCCTGAACAGTATAGACCGTTTGGAAAAAAAGGCAGATTATCCAACGGCGAGAAATAAAAAAGCCAGCGCAAGGCTGGCTTTCTGGAAGAGTGGGTAGCCGATTATTTCAGGCCAGCAGCATCGCGCAGCAGCTGTGCTTTGTCGGTTTTTTCCCACGGGAAATGTTCACGACCAAAGTGACCGTAAGCGGCGGTCTCTTTGTAAATCGGGTGCAGCAGATCCAGCATCTGGATCAGGCCATACGGACGCAGGTCGAAGAATTCGCGTACCAGCAGCGTTAACTGTTCAGTGGCAATTTTTTCGGTGCCAAAGGTTTCCACCATGATGGAGGTGGGTTCCGCCACGCCAATGGCGTAGGAGACCTGAATTTCGCAACGATCCGCCAGGCCTGCGGCAACGATGTTTTTCGCCACATAACGTGCTGCATACGCCGCTGAACGGTCTACTTTAGACGGATCTTTACCGGAGAATGCACCGCCGCCGTGACGAGCCATACCGCCGTAGGTATCTACGATGATTTTACGACCGGTCAGGCCGCAATCGCCCATCGGGCCACCGATAACAAAACGTCCGGTTGGGTTGATGAAGAATTTAGTCGCGCTGTTCAGCCATTCGGTCGGCAGCACCGGCTTGATAATCTCTTCCATCACCGCTTCCTGCAGCGATTTCTGATCGATATCTTCTGCGTGCTGGGTAGACAGGACGACAGCATCGATACCTACGATTTTGTCGCCGTCATACTGGAAGGTAACCTGGCTTTTTGCATCCGGACGCAGCCACGGCAGGGTGCCGTTTTTACGTACTTCAGCCTGACGCTGCACCAGACGGTGTGCGTAGGTGACTGGCGCTGGCATCAGCACGTCGGTTTCGTTGGTCGCATAGCCAAACATCAGGCCCTGGTCGCCCGCACCCTGTTCCAGCGGATCGGCACGGTCAACGCCCTGGTTAATATCCGGGGATTGCTTGCCAATCGCGCTTAGCACGGCGCAGGAGTTTGCATCAAAGCCCATGTCAGAATGCACATAGCCAATCTCGCGTACCGTTTTACGGGTGATCTCTTCGATATCTACCCATGCGCTGGTGGTGATTTCACCCCCCACTAAAACCATGCCGGTTTTTACGTAGGTTTCACAGGCGACGCGTGCTTTCGGATCCTGTTCGAGGATCGCATCCAGTACGGCATCAGAGATTTGGTCAGCGATTTTGTCAGGATGCCCTTCTGAAACGGACTCAGACGTAAAAAGGTGTTTTGCCATTTTTAATTTCACCCAAGGAAAAGTCGGTTTGCTCAAACTGCTGTGCGGAGTCGCCATGGTGGATATCTCTACCAGGACGTGCAGGTTTATGCGCTGGCAGTCTGAGTGTTAATCTGTATAGATGGATTAACATCTGGATGGCTATTCTAGGTCAGTTCTTCGCCTCATTTCCAGTTTTTTTTGAGTTATGTCGCATTATTGGGCAAAGGTGTGGAGAACGTATTGTGCCAGCGTTGGCATAATGCGGATTTATGTTTTGCTTTTCACGGATAATCCAGGTATAAAACGCCGCGCGCGGCTTATATAAAAAGCGCACGACGAATGTGTTCGTGTCGCCACTTCCAGCCGGGTTAAAACTTTAGCTTTGGCTTGTCGCTGACTGTATCGGTTGGCGTGGAGGTGATACGAAACAATGAACCATTGGACGCCATTCGCGCAGCCGCACCGTTCTGGTGTGCGCTTCTTTTCCGCACTCCGCATCTCACTTATGCAAATCTGCCGATGTTATACCCATCTCGGTGCTTCTCAGGATCCAGGAGCCGGTCACCGTCTCTGAAATCTGAACAAGGGCGCTCTTGTTGAACAAGAGTTTTCTCGTGGTTTCTCCGAACCGTCATACCTAAGTTCGGGTACGTGTTTTACAATGATATGAACAAGAAACCGGTCGCGCAGTCGGCGCTTCAGTGTTTTCCACTGGAGAATCAGACTGTTTATGGGTTGTTATCGCGCCTTTGGGCTGCGATAGTAGTTTGCTGTTTTACACTTTCGACACAATTTGAGGTTCGCTATGTCTGACGACATTTCATCTTCGCCTTCGTCAGCAGGCGAACAAGGTGTACTACGTTCTATGCAGGAGGTTGCGATGAGCTCCCAGGAAGCCAGCAAGATGCTGCGCACTTACAATATTGCCTGGTGGGGTAATAACTACTACGACGTTAACGAGCTGGGCCACATCAGCGTGTGCCCGGACCCTGACGTCCCGGAAGCGCGCGTTGACCTCGCCAAACTGGTGAAAGCACGTGAAGCGCAGGGGCAGCGTTTGCCTGCACTGTTCTGCTTCCCGCAGATCCTGCAACATCGTCTGCGCTCCATTAACGCCGCGTTCAAGCGTGCGCGTGAATCCTACGGCTACAATGGGGATTACTTCCTCGTTTATCCGATTAAGGTGAACCAGCACCGTCGCGTTATTGAGTCGCTGATCCACTCCGGTGAGCCGCTGGGCCTGGAAGCGGGTTCTAAGGCGGAACTGATGGCGGTACTGGCGCACGCCGGGATGACCCGCAGCGTGATCGTCTGTAACGGCTACAAAGACCGTGAATACATTCGTCTGGCGCTGATCGGTGAGAAGATGGGCCACAAGGTTTATCTGGTCATCGAGAAGACGTCAGAAATCGCCATCGTGCTGGATGAAGCTGAACGTCTGAACGTAATCCCACGCCTCGGCGTGCGTGCGCGCCTGGCGTCACAGGGTTCCGGCAAATGGCAGTCCTCCGGTGGGGAAAAATCCAAGTTTGGCCTGGCCGCGACGCAGGTATTGCAGCTGGTAGAAACGCTGCGCGAAGCCGGGCGTCTGGACAGCCTGCAACTGCTGCACTTCCATCTCGGTTCCCAGATGGCGAATATTCGCGATATCGCTACCGGCGTACGTGAATCGGCACGCTTCTACGTTGAACTGCATAAGCTGGGCGTTAACATCCAGTGCTTCGACGTCGGCGGCGGTCTGGGCGTGGATTATGAAGGAACGCGCTCGCAGTCCGACTGTTCGGTGAACTACGGCCTGAACGAATATGCCAACAACATCATCTGGGCCATCGGCGACGCCTGTGAAGAAAATGGCCTGCCGCATCCGACGGTGATCACTGAATCTGGCCGCGCGGTAACAGCCCATCATACCGTGCTGGTCTCTAACATCATCGGCGTGGAGCGTAACGAATACACTGTTCCGACGGCACCGACGCAAGATGCGCCGCGTGCGCTGCAAAGCATGTGGGAAACCTGGCAGGAGATGCATGAGCCAGGCACCCGTCGCTCGCTCCGCGAATGGCTACACGACAGCCAGATGGATCTGCACGATATTCACATCGGTTACTCTTCCGGCACGTTCAGTCTTCAGGAGCGCGCCTGGGCCGAGCAGCTTTACCTGAGTATGTGCCACGAGGTACAGAAGCAACTCGATCCGAGCAACCGTGCGCACCGTCCTATCATCGACGAATTGCAGGAACGTATGGCGGACAAGATGTACGTCAACTTCTCGCTGTTCCAGTCGATGCCGGACGCATGGGGCATCGATCAGCTATTCCCGGTGCTGCCGCTGGAAGGGCTGGATCAGGTGCCGGAACGCCGCGCGGTGCTGCTGGATATTACCTGCGACTCCGATGGCGCTATCGATCACTACATCGACGGCGACGGCATCGCCACCACCATGCCGATGCCTGAATACGATCCGGAGAATCCGCCGATGCTGGGCTTCTTTATGGTCGGCGCGTATCAGGAGATCCTCGGCAACATGCATAACCTGTTCGGTGATACCGAAGCGGTTGACGTGTTTGTCTTCCCGGATGGCAGCGTCGAAGTGGAACTGTCCGATGAAGGGGATACGGTGGCGGATATGCTGCAGTACGTACAGCTCGATCCGAACACATTGCTGACCCATTTCCGCGATCAGGTAAAACAAACCGATCTGGATGCGGCATTACAGCAGCAGTTCCTCGAAGAGTTCGAGGCAGGGCTTTACGGGTATACGTATCTGGAAGACGAGTAATCGTTAATGCCCGGCAACGTGGCGCTTGTCTGACCGGCGAATGCAGGCCAGATAAGGCGAAGCGGCCATTCAGCGATGATAATTTGCCGACGCCGGGTTTGCTATACTCACTTGAACCCGGTTGAATTAACGGCGATAATTCGCCTCAACAAGCACCATACGAATCAATCCCTTTCTCGTCGGGTTTAACGACGCGGAAGGGATTTTTTTTCATATTTTTTAATGTATCGACTCTGCATGAGGTCAGAACATGAGCACTTTAGGTCATCAATACGATAATTCCCTGGTGTCTAACGCCTTCGGTTTCCTGCGTCTGCCGCTGAATTTCCAGCCGTATGACAGCGACGCCGACTGGGTGATTACCGGCGTTCCGTTTGATATGGCAACGTCAGGCCGTGCAGGGAGCCGTCATGGGCCGGGCGCGATCCGTCAGGTTTCCACCAATCTGGCGTGGGAACACTGCCGTTTCCCGTGGAACTTCGACATGCGTGAGCGCCTGAACGTGGTTGACTGCGGCGATCTGGTGTATGCCTTCGGCGACGCGCGCGAAATGAGCGAAAAATTGCAGGCTCATGCGGAGCAACTGCTGGCGGCGGGTAAACGTATGCTCTCCTTTGGCGGCGATCACTTTGTCACTCTGCCGCTGCTGCGTGCCCACGCGAAGCACTTTGGTAAAATGGCGCTGGTGCATTTTGATGCCCATACCGACACCTATTCTAACGGCTGCGAATTCGACCACGGCACCATGTTCTATACCGCGCCGAAAGAAGGGCTGATTGACCCGAACCATTCCGTGCAGATTGGTATCCGCACCGAGTTCGACAAAGACAACGGCTTTACCGTACTGGACGCCTGCCAGGTGAACGATCGCACGGTGGACGACATCATTGCGCAGGTGAAACAGATTGTTGGCGATATGCCGGTTTATCTGACCTTTGATATCGACTGTCTGGATCCGGCGTTTGCACCGGGTACCGGTACGCCGGTGATTGGCGGCCTGACTACCGATCGCGCGATCAAACTGGTACGTGGTCTGAAAGATCTGAACATCGTGGGGATGGATCTGGTGGAAGTGGCTCCGGCCTACGATCAGTCCGAAATCACCGCGCTGGCTGCGGCGACCCTGGCGCTGGAAATGCTGTACATTCAGGCGGCGAAGAAGGGCGAGTAAACGCGTTGTGCCGGGTGACATTATTTACCCGGCACGGTGGTAGGACGCTCAGACGGTGGGTGTTTTGCCCGGTAGCGCTTCGCTTACGCGGGCCTACGGGGGTGGGCTGTCGATGGATGTAACTGTCTGATATATAGGGTTTTGATAGCCGGGAAAGGCGAAGCCGCCACCCGGCATTATTGCGCCAGACTCAACAAACGCCGGCTCAGCTTTACTTAATCCCGTCCGCTGCCATGCGCTCGCGAATATGCTGGGCGCGCGCTTCGGAGGCCGGGTGGTCGTCAAACATCGAGCTTTGACGGCCTGCTTCCAGTTTCGCCAGTTTCTCAAAGCTGGTGGCCAGCCCCGCCGGGCTGATGCCACGTTTGCGCAGCAGATCGTAAGAGTAGTCATCCGCCTCCGATTCCTGGCGCTGGGAGAACTGCGAGTTCACCAGTTTTTCACCCAAATCACCCAACTGAGACTGTGACAGGCTACCCACTACGCCGCCCGCAGAGGTTGCCGCGCCACGTACGGCATTGGTGCCAAGGGCAACCTGCATCCCTTTTTTCACGTGACCCAGGGCAACGTGCCCCATTTCATGACCAATGACCGCTTCTACCTCGTTGTCATTCATCATATCCATAAGACCGCTATACACGCGGATACAACCGTTAGCCATTGCAAAAGCGTTCACATCTTTAGTCTGGTAAACCTTATAATTCACCGGCTGACCGTTGATGTTGTCACCCAGCGCATTGGCGATGGTTGCCAGACGTTTACTGTAGTCGCTGCCGGAGGGCGCAATTGACGCTTTACCGTCCATCTCTTTACAGGCTTCGTCGCTAAGCTCCTTCACCTGAGCATCGCTGAGGGTATATGCCTGAAACGCCTCCGCGCCGGAACTTAAAAAACCGTTAGAGTCCATATTCTGACAGCCGGTCAGAGCAGTGGCGATCCCAAAGGCAAGCAAGGCTGAACGAATTTTCATTTATTCTCTTCCGCATGAGTGAAATATTTATTTTGATAATATTCTGGTTTCAAATGAACCAGTACCCGGCATAAGTATAAAGAAAAGAACAACACCCGAGCGAGGAGATTGCGCAACCTGCGAGCACGATCCGGAGATTTCTGAATTCATAAAAGGATGCTCCATGTACATGGCTTGTCGCTTGGGTTACATTGTTGGCACTTTTTTCCGGCGTAGCCCAAAACGCGCTGTCGTCAAGTCGTTGCGGGCATAGCCTTCATTTATCCGATCTGGAGTCAAAATGTCCTCACGTAAAGAGCTTGCCAATGCTATTCGTGCGCTGAGCATGGATGCTGTACAGAAAGCCAAATCCGGCCATCCGGGCGCCCCTATGGGCATGGCAGACATTGCCGAAGTCCTGTGGCGCGATTTCCTGAACCATAACCCGCAGAACCCTTCCTGGGCCGATCGTGACCGCTTCGTGCTGTCCAACGGCCACGGCTCCATGCTGATTTACAGCCTGCTGCACCTCACCGGTTATGACCTGCCGATTGATGAACTGAAAAATTTCCGCCAGCTGCACTCTAAAACCCCGGGTCACCCGGAAGTGGGCTACACCGCAGGTGTCGAAACCACTACCGGTCCGCTGGGCCAGGGTATTGCTAACGCCGTGGGTATGGCGATTGCTGAGAAAACCCTGGCGGCGCAGTTTAACCGTCCGGGCCACGACATCGTTGACCACTTCACCTACGCCTTTATGGGCGACGGCTGCATGATGGAAGGTATCTCCCACGAAGTCTGCTCGCTGGCCGGTACTCTGAAGCTGGGCAAACTGGTTGCTTTCTATGACGACAACGGTATTTCCATCGACGGCCACATTGAAGGCTGGTTTACCGACGACACCGCGAAGCGTTTTGAAGCCTATGGCTGGCACGTAGTACGCGGCGTTGACGGTCACGATGCTGAATCCATTAAGCGTGCGGTTGAAGAAGCACGTGCGGTGACCGACAAGCCGTCGCTGCTGCTGTGCAAAACCATCATTGGTTTCGGTTCCCCTAACAAAGCGGGCACCCACGACTCTCACGGTGCGCCGCTGGGCGATGCTGAAATTGCACTGACCCGCGAGCAGCTGGGCTGGAAACACGCGCCGTTTGAAATTCCGTCTGACATCTACGCGCAGTGGGATGCCAAAGAAATGGGCCAGGCCAAAGAGTCTGCATGGAATGAGAAATTCGCCGCCTACGCCAAAGCCTTCCCGCAGGAAGCCGCTGAGTTCACCCGTCGTATGAAAGGTGAGATGCCGGCTGATTTCGATGCCAAAGCCAGTGAATTTATCGCTAAGCTGCAGGCGAATCCGTCCAAAATTGCCAGCCGTAAAGCATCCCAGAACGCGATTGAAGCCTTCGGTCCGTTACTGCCGGAATTCCTCGGCGGCTCCGCTGACCTGGCACCGTCTAACCTGACTATCTGGTCCGGTTCTAAAGCCATTAACGAAGATACCGCCGGTAACTACATCCACTACGGCGTGCGCGAATTCGGTATGACCGCTATCGCTAACGGTATCTCCCTGCACGGCGGCTTCCTGCCGTATACCTCCACCTTCCTGATGTTCGTGGAATATGCGCGTAACGCAGTGCGTATGGCAGCCCTGATGAAACAGCGTCAGGTAATGGTCTACACCCACGACTCCATCGGTCTGGGCGAAGACGGCCCGACTCACCAGCCGGTAGAGCAGGTGGCAAGCCTTCGCGTGACGCCGAACATGTCCACATGGCGTCCGTGTGACCAGGTAGAATCTGCCGTGGCGTGGAAATATGGCGTGGAGCGTCAGGACGGCCCGACCGCGCTGATCCTCTCCCGTCAGAACCTGGCGCAGCAGGAGCGTACTGAAGAACAGCTGGCGAATATCGCGCGCGGTGGTTACGTGCTGAAAGACTGCGACGGCCAGCCACAGCTGATCTTCATCGCCACCGGCTCTGAAGTTGAGCTGGCGGTTGCCGCCTGGGAAAAACTGACTGCCGAAGGCGTGAAGGCGCGCGTGGTGTCCATGCCGTCCACCGACGCATTTGACAAGCAGGATGCGGCTTACCGTGAATCCGTACTGCCGAAAGCGGTCTCTGCTCGCGTGGCTATCGAAGCGGGTATTGCCGACTACTGGTTCAAATACGTGGGCCTGAACGGTGCTATCGTCGGCATGACCACCTTCGGTGAATCTGCCCCGGCTGAACTGCTGTTCGAAGAGTTTGGCTTCACCGTGGATAACGTGCTGGCGCAGGCAAAAGCGCTGCTGTAATCACGTTTACACCAGAAGCGGGTCGCGAAAGCGGCCCGTTTTTTTATGCGTGAGATCACTAAAATAAGACAGGGCAAGCCTGTAAACGTGATCTACATTGCAAATATTATTTTTATCTTTGTCCTTTATTTGCAGGTGAAATCACATTTATTCAGTTGCTATTTTTTATCTATTTGAATTTGTTTATTTTAAAAACCAGGGTTTCCAAGATCTCCGCCCGAGCGGCCTCATTGATTTCGTTGAGTCCAACGAGTATTTTATTTTCACCGTAGAACGGTATCCGATAATAAAATAAGGGGCGCATTATGCGGCTAAGGGATTATTTCCCCGATGGGGCTATTGACGTAAAAGAGGCAGCAAAAGACTGGCAGCAAGCCATCGATTTTTCAATGGATGCATTACTCAGACATCAATATATTAATCCTGAATATATTCAGGCGATAAAAGATTCAACGCTCAGTAATGGGCCTTATTATATTCTGGCTCCGGGCGTGGCAATGCCACATGCCAGACCTGAATGTGGTGCTTCTAAAACAGGACTGTCATTAATCTTACTTAAGCAGCCAGTGCATTTTGACGACAATAATGAGCCCGTTAAATTGCTGATTGGTCTGGCTGCTGCGCAAGCTGATTCGCATATCGGTGCTATTCAGGCACTCAGTGAATTACTGTGTGAGGATGAAACCCTGGAGTTAATGTTAAACGCTAATAATGCGACGCAACTCAGGGATATTATCGCTCTCGCCTAATTCTATTCTCCTTTACAGGATATTATCATGGAAAATAAGTCTGCTCGTGCAAAGGTTCAGGCTTTTGGGGGCTTTTTGACCGCAATGGTCATACCGAATATCGGGGCCTTTATTGCCTGGGGTTTTATCACTGCATTATTTATTCCGACCGGCTGGATGCCTGATGAGCATTTTGCCAAAATTGTCGGCCCGATGATTACCTATTTGCTGCCGGTTATGATCGGCTCTACCGGCGGCAGTCTGATCGGCGGTAAGCGCGGGGCGGTGATGGGCGGTATCGGCACCATCGGCGTTATCGTGGGGGCTGAAATTCCGATGTTCCTCGGCTCAATGATCATGGGGCCGCTGGGCGGTCTGGTCATCAAATATATCGATAAGGCGCTGGAGAAACGCATCCCCGCTGGCTTCGAAATGGTGATTAACAACTTCTCGCTGGGTATCGCCGGTATGGCGCTGTGCCTGCTGGGTTTTGAAATCATCGGCCCGGCGGTCATCGTTGCCAATAACGTTGTTAAAGAGTGTATTGAGGCGCTGGTGCACGCGGGCTATTTGCCGCTGCTGTCGGTTATCAATGAACCGGCGAAGATCCTCTTTCTGAACAACGCTATCGACCAGGGGGTCTACTATCCGCTGGGAATGCAGCAGGCGTCAGTAGAGGGTAAATCCATCTTCTTTATGGTGGCCTCTAACCCCGGTCCCGGTCTGGGTTTACTGCTGGCGTTCACCTTCTTCGGCAAAGGAATGAGTAAACGTTCCGCGCCTGGGGCGATGATTATCCACTTCCTCGGCGGGATCCATGAACTTTATTTCCCGTATGTACTGATGAAGCCGCTGACCATTATTGCGATGATTGCGGGCGGGATGTCCGGTACGTGGATCTTTAATTTGCTGGATGGCGGCCTGGTGGCGGGTCCAAGCCCAGGCTCTATCTTCGCGTATCTCGCGCTGACGCCGAAAGGATCTTTCCTCGCCACCATTGCCGGGGTCACGGCAGGCGCTCTCGTTTCCTTCGTCATCACCTCGTTAATCCTGAAGATGGAAAAAACGGCGGAAACGGAGTCTGAAGATGAGTTTGCCCGGTCGGCCAGCGCGGTGAAAGCGATGAAACAGGAAGGCGCATTTTCTCTGAGCCGCGTGAAGTTTATCGCCTTTGTCTGCGACGCCGGAATGGGATCGAGTGCCATGGGGGCGACCACGTTCCGTAAACGTCTTGAGAAAGCCGGATTAAGTATTGAGGTCAAACACTTTGCCATCGAAAACACGCCGGACGCGGCTGATATTGTGGTGACCCATTCCAGTCTGGAAGGGCGAGTGAAACGCGTTACGAATAAGCCGCTGGTGTTGATCAATAACTATATCGGCGACCCACAACTCGACACGTTATTTAATCAGTTAACCGCTGAACATAAAAACCGATCGCAGAGGTAAAAATGAAAACGAAAGTTGCTGCTATTTATGGCAAGCGGGATGTCCGCATCCGCGAATTCGACTTGCCTGAAATTACCGATAATGAACTGCTGGTCAGCGTGATTTCCGACAGCGTCTGTTTATCCACCTGGAAAGCCGCATTACTCGGCAGCGATCATAAACGTGTGCCGGACGACCTGGAAAACCATCCGGCGATCACCGGCCATGAATGCGCAGGCATTATTGTCGACGTCGGTAAAAATTTGACCGGCAAATATAAAAAGGGCCAGCGCTTTGTTCTGCAACCGGCGATGGGCTTGCCGAGTGGTTATTCCGCGGGTTACAGCTATGAATATTTTGGCGGTAACGCCACGTATATGATTATCCCTGAAATCGCGATTAATCTCGGCTGTGTATTGCCGTATCACGGATCTTATTTTGCCGCCGCCTCGCTGGCGGAACCGCTGTGCTGCATTATTGGCGCCTATCACGCCAACTATCACACCACGCAATATGTTTATGAGCACCGGATGGGCGTGAAGCCGGGAGGCAATATTGCGCTGCTGGCCTGCGCCGGGCCGATGGGCATTGGCGCGATTGATTATGCGATTAACGGCGGCGTCAATCCGGCAAAAGTCGTGGTGGTCGATATCGACGAAAAACGGCTGGCGCAGGTGCAAAAACTGCTGCCGGTTGAGCTGGCCGCCAGCAAAGGTATTGAGCTGATTTATGTGAATACCACGGGCATCAGCGACCCGGTACAGGCGCTGCGTGCGCTGACCGACGATGCGGGCTTTGACGATATCTTTGTTTATGCCGCCGTGCCTGCGGTCGTGGAACTGGCCGACGAACTGCTGGCGGAAGATGGCTGCCTGAACTTCTTTGCCGGGCCAACGGACAAAAACTTCAAAGTGCCATTTAACTTTTACAATGTGCATTACAACAGTACCCACGTGGTTGGCACCTCCGGCGGCTCCACGGATGACATGCAAGAGGCGATTGCCCTGAGCGCGTCCGGCCAGCTTCAGCCCTCCTTTATGGTCACCCATATCGGCGGGCTGGATGCGGTGCCGGAGACGGTGCTTAATCTGCCGGATATTCCGGGCGGCAAAAAGCTTATCTATAACGGCGTCACCATGCCGCTGACGGCAATTGCCGATTTCGCCGAAAAAGGTAAAACCGACCCGCTATTTAAAGCGCTGGCCGAACTCGTGGAAGAGACCCACGGCATCTGGAACGAGAAGGCAGAGAAATATTTGCTGGCGCAGTTTGGCGTGGATATCGGGGAGGCGGCGGAATGATGTCACTGGCGTGGCCGCTCTTTCGCATTACGGAACAGGCGGCGCTTGCCGCCTGGCCGCAAACCGGATGTGGCGACAAGAACAAAATTGATGGTCTGGCGGTGACGGCGATGCGCCGGGCGCTGAATGACATCGCCATGCAGGGGCGTATTGTCATCGGTGAGGGAGAAATCGACCGCGCACCGATGCTCTATATTGGCGAAGAAGTCGGCACCGGTTGTGGTCCTGCGGTGGATATCGCCGTCGATCCTATTGAAGGCACGCGCATGGTGGCGATGGGGCAAAGTAATGCGCTGGCGGTGATGGCCTTTGCGCCGCAGGGCAGTTTGCTACACGCCCCGGATATGTACATGAAAAAGCTGGTGGTAAACCAGCGAGCGCATGGCGCGATTAACCTGGCGTTATCGCTTGAAGAAAACCTGCGTAATGTCGCTCTCGCCCTGGGCAAACCGCTTGAGGCGTTGCGGATGGTAACGCTGGATAAGCCACGGCTTCAACCGGCCATTCAGGCGGCAACCCGGTTGGGCGTGAAGGTTTTTGCCCTGGCCGATGGTGACGTCGCAGCCAGCGTGCTGACCTGCCAGCATGAGAATCCTTTTGACGTGATGTACACCATCGGCGGTGCGCCGGAAGGGGTTATCTCCGCCTGCGCCGTTAAAGCGCTTGACGGGGATATGCAGGCTGAATTAATTGATTTCAGCCAGGCAAAAGGGGAGACGCAGGAACATTGTCAGATTGCCGAAGACGAACGCCGCCGCTGCACCATGATGGGCGTTGAGGTGAATCAGATCTACACGCTTGATGCACTGGTAAAAAGTGACAATATCCTCTTCTGCGCCACGGGCGTAACGGATGGCGATCTGCTTAAAGGCATTCACCAGTACAGCGGCAAGGTGCATACGCAAACATTGCTTATTAATGGCGCTGACCGAACGTGTAATATAATAGACTCCCTACACTCCAGGTGATCTATCGAGAGACGAATGACGACGCTGACAGAAGATGATGTGCTTGAGCAGCTAAACGATCAGGACGATTTATGCTCTTTTATGGAAACTGCGAACGACATTTTGCTGCGGGCCATCAGGCAGTTTCTGCCGTCGTTATTCGTTAACAATGATGAAGAAATCGTCGAATATGCCGTAAAACCATTGCTGGCGCAGAGTGGACCGCTTGATGATATTGATGTTGCGCTACGCCTGATATTCGCTCTCGGAAAAATGGATAAATGGCTGTATGCCGATATTACCCATTTCTCACAGTTCGGCCATTATCTGTCAACACAGGCGCAGGTGCCGGGTTATGCGGATGAGATAACCTGGGATTTTATCAGCAACATAAACAGTATTACCGACAATGCGACGTTATATAACGCACTGAAAGCGATGAAATTTGCCGATTTCGCCGTCTATTCAGAAACGCGATACGTCGCGATGCTCAAAACGGCGCTGGTGCTGGCGGTAACGACGATAGTAAAGGAATTAACGCCGTGAAAATATCCCTGATGGTTAACGGGCTACGGACAGAAGTTGATTACGCAGAAAGTGAAATTGAGACCGTCCATAAACCGCTGTTGCACCGCCTGGAAAAGATACGCTCCACCTCGCCTTATCCCCGCACGATTATTTTTCTCAGCGCCCCGCCGGGGACGGGAAAATCCACCTTAACGACCTTCTGGGAAACGCTCTCCCGCCAGGACCCGACGCTCCCGGCACTTCAGACGCTGCCGATGGATGGCTTTCATCACTACAATCGCTGGCTGGATGAAACGGGCTTGCGGCCGTTCAAAGGCGCGCCGGAAACCTTCGATGTGGAAAAGCTGGCGCAGAATCTGCGGCAGATCCGCGAAGGTGAGGGACGCTGGCCGCAATACGACCGTCAGAAACACGATCCCGAGGAAGCGGCGATTCAGGTTACTGCGCCGCTTGTTATTGTCGAAGGCAACTGGCTGCTGCTGAACGACGATCGCTGGCGGGCGTTGCATGAATTCTGTGATTTTTCGATTTTTATCAAGGCACCGCCGGACGTGCTCCGGCAGCGGCTTATTAACCGCAAAATCGCCGGTGGCTTGTCGGCACAAGAGGCACAGGCATTTTATCTGCGCACCGATGGCCCTAACGTGGATCGCGTGCTGGCCGATAGCCTGCCCGCCGATCTTACGCTGGAGATGACGCCGGAAGGTGGCTATCACTGTTAACCCGTATACCCTGTTGCCCGGATTTTGTGGCCCTGCATCGCTGGAAGCGCCATTACTGGCGATGGGCAACGTCAACGACAGCTTGCCGGGAAGGCAGGGCCAGCGGAGCTTGATTCCGGTCACGGAATAAATGCTCCCGCAACGTGCGGCGAAATGTGACGTAGATCAGATAAATGTGCTAACCCGGGCGGCATGGATTCCTTTTATTCCACAATTCCCTTATCCTAGCTGAACCGTTTCAGTCGATTAAACGTTCGACAATTAACCAATCAGTCGCAGTTTGTGACAGGCAAGGTTTCCCTTAATGTGTAGCTGCATTACTCTGTCAGCTTCACGGGATCAGGGTGTTTTGCAGGAGATCTATGACCGTACGCGTAGCGATTAATGGCTTCGGTCGCATCGGGCGTAACGTGGTTCGTGCGTTATATGAATCCGGACGCCGGGCGGAAATCACCGTGGTGGCAATCAATGAACTGGCGGATGCCGCAGGCATCGCGCATTTATTGAAATACGATACCAGCCACGGACGCTTTGCCTGGGAGGTTCGCCAGGAGCGTGAGCAACTTTTCGTCGGTGATGATGCTATTCGCCTGCTCCATGAACGTACTATTGACGCGCTGCCGTGGCGTGAACTGGGCGTGGATATCGTCCTGGACTGTACCGGCGTTTACGGCAACCGCCAGCACGGTGAGGCCCATCTGGCCGCTGGCGCGAAGAAGGTCCTCTTTTCTCACCCCGGCAGTAACGATCTTGATGCGACCGTGGTCTACGGCGTCAATCATGACGCTCTGCAAGCCGGGCACCGCATTGTTTCCAACGCTTCCTGTACCACAAACTGTATAATTCCCGTTATTAAACTGCTGGATGATGCCTTTGCCATTGAGTCGGGCACGGTCACGACCATTCACTCTGCGATGCACGATCAACAGGTGATTGACGCGTACCATCCTGACCTCAGGCGCACGCGTGCGGCCAGCCAGTCTATTATTCCGGTTGATACAAAACTGGCGGCAGGTATTGCCCGTATCCTGCCGCAGTTTGATGACTGCTTTGAAGCGATTGCCGTTCGCGTACCAACGATTAACGTGACGGCTATCGACCTTAGCGTTACCGTGAAGCAGCCGGTAAAAGCGTGTGAAGTCAACCTGTTGCTGCAAAAAGCAGCGCAGGGAGCATTTCATGGTATAGTTGACTATACGGAATTACCGTTGGTCTCAACTGATTTTAACCACGATCCGCACAGTGCCATTGTCGACGGCACGCAAACGCGGGTAAGTGGGGCGCACCTGATTAAGACACTCGTCTGGTGCGATAATGAATGGGGCTTTGCTAACCGAATGCTCGATACGACGTTAGCGATGGCAGCTATTGGTTTCAGGTAGGGCGCTTGTTGCGCCTGCAAAACTTTAAGAATCAACGAGAGGATTCACCATGTCTGTAATTAAGATGACCGATCTGGATCTTGCTGGTAAACGTGTTTTTATCCGTGCGGATCTGAACGTACCAGTTAAAGAAGGGAAAGTAACCAGCGATGCGCGTATCCGTGCTTCCCTGCCGACCATCGAACTGGCCCTGAAACAGGGTGCTAAAGTGATGGTTACTTCTCACCTGGGTCGTCCTACCGAAGGCGAGTACAATGAAGAATTCTCTCTGCTGCCGGTAGTAAACTATCTGAAAGACAAACTCTCCAGCCCGGTTCGTCTGGTAAAAGACTACCTTGACGGCGTTGAAGTGGCTGAAGGTGAGCTGGTCGTTCTGGAAAACGTTCGCTTTAATAAAGGCGAGAAAAAAGACGACGAAGCACTGTCCAAAAAATACGCAGCGCTGTGTGACGTGTTCGTTATGGATGCTTTCGGTACGGCGCACCGTGCGCAGGCTTCCACTCACGGTATCGGCAAATTTGCTGATGTAGCCTGTGCAGGTCCGCTGCTGGCTGACGAACTGGAAGCGCTGGGTAAAGCACTGAAAGAACCGGCTCGCCCGATGGTGGCTATCGTTGGTGGTTCTAAAGTTTCTACCAAACTGACCGTTCTGGATTCCCTGTCTAAAATCGCTGACCAGCTGATTGTGGGTGGCGGTATCGCTAACACCTTCGTTGCCGCTCAGGGTCATAACGTGGGTAAATCCCTGTATGAAGCAGACCTGGTTGATGAAGCCAAACGTCTGCTGACCACCTGCGATATTCCGGTTCCGACGGACGTTCGCGTAGCGACCGAGTTCTCTGAAACGGCTACTGCAACCCTGAAATCTGTTAACGACATCAAAGATGACGAGCAGATCCTCGACCTGGGCGATGCTTCCGCTGAGAAACTGGCTGAAATTCTGAAAAACGCCAAAACCATCCTGTGGAATGGTCCGGTTGGCGTATTCGAGTTCGCTAACTTCCGTAAAGGCACTGAAGTTATCGCTAACGCGATTGCTGACAGCGAAGCGTTCTCTATCGCAGGCGGCGGCGACACTCTGGCAGCTATCGATCTGTTCGGTATTGCTGACAAAATCTCCTATATCTCTACTGGCGGCGGCGCATTCCTCGAATTCGTGGAAGGCAAAGTATTGCCAGCAGTAGCCATGCTCGAAGAGCGTGCGAAGAAGTAATCGTTACTACGGGCAGGGTTTCCTGCCCGCTGTTTTCTGGCCGTACTGACACTCAGCACGGCAGATATTTTTCTCAGGCCCGACGATACAGGACTACGTAACATGTCTAAAATTTTTGATTTCGTAAAACCAGGCGTAATTACTGGTGATGACGTACAGAAAGTCTTCCAGGTAGCAAAAGAAAACAACTTTGCTCTGCCGGCCGTTAACTGTGTTGGTACAGACTCTATCAACGCCGTTCTGGAAGCCGCTGCTAAAGTTAAAGCACCGGTTATCGTTCAGTTCTCTAACGGTGGTGCCCAGTTTATCGCGGGTAAAGGCGTGAAAACCGATGTTCCGCAGGGTGCTGCAATTCTGGGCGCAATCTCTGGCGCGCATCACGTGCATCAGATGGCTGAACATTATGGCGTGCCGGTTATTCTGCACACCGACCACTGCGCGAAGAAACTGCTGCCGTGGATCGACGGTCTGCTGGACGCAGGTGAAAAACACTTCGCTGCTACCGGCAAACCGCTGTTCTCTTCCCACATGATCGACCTGTCTGAAGAGTCTCTGGAAGAAAACATCGAGCTGTGCTCCAAATACCTGACCCGCATGGCTAAAATCGACATGACGCTGGAGCTGGAACTGGGCTGCACCGGCGGTGAAGAAGATGGCGTGGACAACAGCCACATGGACGCTTCTGCACTGTACACCCAGCCGGAAGACGTTGATTATGCGTACACCGAGCTGAGCAAAATCAGCCCGCGTTTCACCATTGCGGCGTCCTTCGGTAACGTACACGGCGTGTACAAGCCGGGTAACGTTAAGCTGACCCCGACTATCCTGCGCGACTCTCAGGAATATGTTTCCAAGAAACACAACCTGCCGCACAACAGCCTGAACTTCGTCTTCCACGGCGGTTCTGGTTCTACTGCTCAGGAAATCAAAGACTCCGTCAGCTACGGCGTAGTGAAAATGAACATCGATACCGATACCCAATGGGCGACCTGGGAAGGTGTTCTGAACTACTACAAAACTAACGAAGAGTATCTGCAGGGCCAGCTGGGTAACCCGAAAGGCGCTGACCAGCCGAACAAAAAATACTACGATCCGCGTGCGTGGCTGCGTGCCGCTCAGTCAACCATGATTGCCCGTCTGGAACAGGCTTTCAAAGAGCTGAACGCGGTAGACGTTCTGTAATTAACGCATGTAAATTCATGTTGTTCAAAGGCCCGCGCAAGCGGGCTTTTTTATGGCTGATAGTAAATCATCCGTGGAAAGCCGGGTGACCACCGGGTTGCACCTCCTTCCGGGAACCCAATCCCGGTGTTTCCCCTGACAACCTCCGTTATCAACGATCCTCACCCGCGCGCTGGTTTCTGCTGCATATTCAACACAATAACTGCAGGGTTTTGTGATCTACTTGGCATTTTCTCCGCTTTGTGTTTACCCTTTATTAACTTACTTTTCTCCTTTGGGGATGACTGACTTTTTTCTTTTTGGGTAACTATAAGGATGGCTGAATGGAAGATTTGAACGTTGTGGACAGCATTAACAATGCTGGCTCCTGGCTGGTAAACAATCAGGCGCTGCTGCTGAGCTATGTGGTTAACATTGTCGCCGCTATTGCCATTATTATCGTCGGGGTGATTGTCGCGCGCGTCGTTTCAAAGGCCGTGGATCGCCTGATGATCTCGCGTCATATCGATGCCACCGTCGCGGACTTTCTGTCCGCGCTGGTACGCTATGGCATCATCGGCTTTACGCTCATTGCTGCCCTTGGGCGCGTCGGAGTGCAGACCGCCTCGGTGATCGCGGTGCTGGGTGCTGCCGGTCTGGCCGTCGGCCTGGCTTTGCAGGGCTCGCTCTCCAACCTTGCGGCAGGTGTGCTGCTGGTCATCTTCCGCCACTTCCGTTCCGGTGAATACGTGGATTTAGGCGGCGTGGCCGGGACCGTGCTGCACGTGCAAATTTTCTCCACCACGCTGCGTTCGGCGGATGGCCGCTATGTCGTGATCCCGAACGGTAAAATCATTTCCGGGAACATCATTAACTACTCGCGCGAACCGGTACGTCGTAACGAACTGGTCATCGGTGTCTCCTATGACGCGGATATCGACCAGGTGAGAAAGATCCTGACCAATATTATCGAGTCCGATGAGCGTATTCTCAAAGATCGCGAAAAGACGGTGCGTATGAACGAGCTGGCTGCGTCCCAGGTGAATTTTGTGATCCGCATCTGGAGTCAGAGCAGCGATCTGCAAAACGTATACTGGGATGTGCTGGAGCGTATTAAACGCGAGTTTGATGCGCAGGGCATTGAATTCCCATATCAGCAAATGGATGTGAACCTCAAACGGGTGAAACAGGAAAAAGAAGTCGACTTAGTGAAGCACTAAGCGATATATATGGTCGCCCCTGTCATAAACGATGGGGCGACCACGGTTTTAGCGGCGGGTTTCGTCAAGCAGTGCGCTCACCTTTTGCATCACCTCTCCGGCATTATTAACCCCTTCGCTTTTCTGCTTCTCTACCCACTGCGCCTGAACCTGCGGGTAATTGATGGCGTTCTGCCACGCGCTAAGCTCTTCTTTGTTCAGATAGCGAACGTGTGCGCCTTCCTGCTCCAGCGTTGTAACCATCGTCGTCAGATTATTCTCCAGCGCCGCGCCCAGTGCCTGTTGGGTTGTTGCCGCCGCACGTTGAATAGCCTGTCGATCGCGCGCTTCAAGGCTTTCCCACGTTTTTTTGTTCATCGTTAACAGATAAACATGGCCCAGCCACAGGGAAGGTGAGAGCAGAATATTCGGTGCGGCACGTTCGGCGTGGATGTCGTAGCCGCTGTCCAGGTTAACCATCAGCCCGTCCAGACGGCCGTCCTGTAACGCGGTGGTGATGCCGTTATTCCACGGCAATGTCACGGTTTTTGCGCCGGTATTATGTAAATACGCCTGATGCCAGAAGCTGGCTGTCCGCCAGGTCGTACCTTGTAAATCAGTTAGGGATTTCAGCGGCTTCGCGGTAAAAAAGCCCACCGGATAACCGAGAAAAAATTGCAGATTGACCAGATTGTTGCGATCCAGCTCAGCGTTAAATTCCGGCACGTCGTGATACACGCGACGGAAGAACTCGACCTGCTGAGCGCCATGTTCCGGACCGATAGCAAAACTCTTGAAGATTTGATGCAGCGGCAGCTGTCTGGCCGTGTACTCTGGCACCACAATGCCCATATCGGCTTTGCTACCGTCGCTGATGGTCGCCAGCGCGTTATAGCTAATTGAGTTTTCGCCATTCCAGTGCGCTTCTACTTTGAGACGTCCCTGCGACTCTTTTTCTATTGCCGCAAAGAAAACATCGTTGATAAGCCGGGTACGCATGCCGCCGTAGGGTTCATGGTCGGTATAGCGCAGCACTTTTGGAGCCGCCATGGCGGGCAGCGTGAAAAAAAGTAGCCCGAGTAATGTAGAGCGAAAAAGGGGAGGGACCATATCAAATCCTTTGAAGGAAAGCGTGATAATGAGAGTGTACGCTTGCCGCCCTGGATTGTATGGAAAAGCATCTTTATAAATTCTGAAAGTGAAGCGCTCCCGTTTGCGATTATTAACAAAATTTATCGATGATTAAAATTATCAATTTCCGCTAATAAAAACAGTGAGCTATAGTCTGCGCCATTGGCAATCAGTACGGGTATGTTAACGTGTTATCTTATTATTTTCAGGGGCTTATTCTTGGCTCAGCGATGATCCTGCCGCTCGGTCCGCAAAATGCTTTTGTGATGAATCAGGGCATTCGTCGGCAGTATCACATCATGATCGCCTTTCTTTGTGCGATGAGCGATATGGCGCTCATCTGCGCAGGCGTATTTGGCGGTAGCGCGCTGCTGATGCAGTCGCCCTGGCTGCTGGCCGCCGTCACCTGGGGCGGGGTGGCCTTTTTGCTGTGGTATGGTTTCGGCGCGCTGAGAACGGCATTGAGCAGTAATCTTGAGCTTGTCAGCGCGGAGATCATGAAGCAGGGACGATGGAAAATTATCGCCACGATGCTGGCGGTCACCTGGCTGAATCCGCACGTCTATCTGGATACCTTCGTGGTGCTGGGCAGTCTCGGCGGACAGCTGGAAAGCGTGCCGCGGCGCTGGTTTGCCGCGGGCACGGTCAGCGCCTCGTTTCTGTGGTTTTTCGGCCTGGCCCTGCTGGCCGCATGGCTGGCGCCTCGCCTGCGTACGGCAAAAGCCCAGCGCATCATTAATATCGTGGTGGGCTGCGTGATGTGGTTTATTGCTTTTCAGCTGGCGAAAGAAGGGGTGAACCATATTCAGGCGCTGTTTAACTAAGCGTTGTCTGATGGACTTTCTGCGGGCAGAGGCTAAGCTTGCTGGCATGTGCTCTCTTAGTAAGTGCTTAATGCAAATGGAGGTTCGACAGTGAAGTTTAACATGATGGCCCTGGCGGCCCTGGTGAGTTTTGGCGCAATGACGGCCACGGCAAATGAGTTGCCGAATGGTCCGCATATTGTTACTTCAGGGACGGCCAGCGTGGATGCCGTGCCGGATATCGCGACGCTGGCGATTGAAGTGAATATCGCGGCAAAAGATGCGGCGTCGGCGAAGAAACAAGCAGACGATCGTGTTGCACAGTATCTTACGTTCCTCGAACAGAACGGCGTCACTAAAAAGGACATTCGCTCTGCCAATTTGCGCACCCAGCCGGATTATGATTATCAGAACGGGAAAAGCATCCTGAAAGGGTATCAGGCGGTAAGAACGGTTGAGGTGACGCTGCGTGAGCTGGATAAGCTTAACGCGCTGCTGGATGGCGCGCTGAAAGCCGGACTGAATGAAATTCGTTCCGTGTCGCTGGGCGTGGCAAAGCCTGAAGCGTATAAAGATCAGGCGCGTAAAGCGGCGATTGATGACGCGGTACGTCAGGCGCAGGAGCTGGCCTCTGGCTTTAAAGGAACATTGGGTCCTGTGTACAGCGTGCGCTATCACGTCTCCAACTATCAGCCGAGCCCAATGGTGCGGATGATGAAAGCGGACGCGGCGTCAACAACCGCGCAGGAGAGCTATGAGCAGGCAACGATTCAGTTTGACGACCAGGTAGATGTGGTGTTTGAGCTGGAACCGGCACAGGGAGATACCCGTGCCACGACAGCGCCTGAGGCGCCGCAAAAAGCACAGTAGCGCAAAATCTGCCCCTCCTTCCTGCAGGAGGGGCGTTTGCTTAAACCTGGCGCAGCACCCGGTGACCGTGCTCCAGCAGGGCATCGGTCACTTTACGCATCATCCGGCTTTCTGGCGCAAAACGGTGCCAGTACAGCATCCGGCGCTGATACAGGCCTGGCGTCAGGTCAATCAGCTCGCCGCTTTCCAGTTCTTTCTCAATCTGCAGATGCGGGATCATACAACAGGTGGTGCCCTGACGCGCCAGCTGCACGAAGGCTTCCGATGAGTTGACGATATGGCAGGGCACGCTGCCCGGCGGCAGGTCAAAATTTTGCTGAAGAAAAGCCTGATGCATATCGTCGAGATGATCGAAGGCGACGGCAGGCGCTTTCAGCAGGGCCGAGCGGGTGACGCCGTTGGGAAAGTAGCGTGCCGCAAACTCTTTTGATGCGACGAAAAGGTAATCCAGCGCGCCAAGCGGATCCACCAGACAGCTCGGCAGCGCCTGCGGCTGGATACTCACCGCACCCACCACTTCACCACGGCGTAAACGTTCCTGCGTCCGGGTTTCGTCCTCAACCTGTAAATTCAGACGAATGGGCGAGTCCACCAGCACGGGGGCCAGCGCGGGCAGCAGCCAGGTTGCCAGACTGTCGGCGTTGACCGCCAGCGACAGCAGCAGCGGCGTTGAACCGGTCTGTTCATCGCCCAGCCATTCATCTTCCAGCATTTCAACCTGACGCAGCAGCGCCAGCAGTTTTTGTCCCTGTTCCGTTGGCCGTGGTGGCACGGTACGCACCAGCAGCGGCTGTCCAAACATATTTTCCAGCTGTTTAATACGCTGTGAGACGGCGGACTGGGTAATACATAGCTTTTGCGCAGCGCGTTCAAATCCGCGTTCACGAATGACCGCATCCAGCGCCTGTAACGTTCTGTAGTCCGGACGTTTCATGAATCTGTGTGGCTCCCTAATGGTTTTCTATACAGCACTATGACATAAATTTACCATAGATACAGACGAAATTATGTGCACGCGGGTCGCCGGGACATCCCTGGTCCTTATGTTCTATAATGCGCGCAGGATAATCACTCCACAGGCAAAACTATGACGCAGGATGAACTGAAAAAAGCAGTAGGCTGGGCCGCCCTTCAGTATGTCGTACCGGGCACCATTGTCGGGGTTGGAACGGGATCTACCGCCGCCCATTTTATTGATGCGCTGGGTACCATGAAGGGACAGATTGAGGGCGCGGTGTCCAGCTCCGACGCCTCAACCGCCAAACTCAAAAGCCTTGGCATTACGGTGTTCGATCTTAATGAAGTTGATCGTCTGGGCATCTACGTTGATGGTGCCGATGAGATCAACGGGCAAATGCAGATGATCAAAGGCGGCGGCGCGGCGCTGACCCGTGAAAAGATCATTGCCTCGGTTGCAGATAAGTTTATCTGCATCGCGGATGCCTCAAAACAGGTCGATATCCTCGGCGAATTCCCGCTGCCGGTGGAAGTGATCCCGATGGCGCGCAGTGCGGTGGCGCGTGAGCTGGTCAAACTGGGCGGCCGTCCGGAATACCGTCAGGGCGTACTGACCGACAACGGCAACGTGATCCTTGACGTTCACGGTATGGAAATCATCGATCCGATCGCCACCGAGAATGCCATTAACAGCATTCCAGGCGTCGTCACCGTAGGGCTGTTTGCCAACCGTGGCGCGGATGTTGCGCTGATTGGCACCGCCGATGGCGTCAAAACCATCGTGAAATGATCTGATGGGGGAGGGCACTCCCCCCTTTAAAAAAATTCCGATCGCCAAATTTGGTGACATGTGTCACGTTTTGACGCTCCTGCTGACGTTTCTCCCCGCGTAATCTCTCACCGCCAGCATTTTATGCTGCCATTTTCCTCTGAATGCTATTCCCTCAGGTAGGCGACGCAAACGTTCATATTGCCGCGATAGTTTTTTTTGATATGTTGCTTAGAGGGAGTTGTGTTTTGCTCAATATCAGTTAAGACAAAGACAGGGTCGGGAAATGGCAAAGGTATCACTGGAAAAAGACAAAATTAAATTTCTGCTGGTCGAAGGCGTGCACCAGAAAGCGCTGGATAGCCTGCGTGCGGCGGGTTATACCAACATTGAATATCACAAAGGCGCGCTGAGTACCGAACAGCTGAAGGAGTCGATCCGTGACGCCCATTTCATCGGCCTGCGTTCCCGTACTAATCTGACGGAAGAGGTCTTTGCCGCGGCTGAAAAGCTGGTCGCGGTAGGTTGCTTCTGCATCGGCACCAATCAGGTCGATCTTAACGCGGCGGCAAAACGCGGCGTCCCGGTGTTTAACGCCCCGTTCTCCAATACCCGTTCGGTAGCCGAACTGGTGATCGGCGAACTGCTGCTGCTGCTGCGGGGGATTCCGGAAGCGAACGCCAAAGCGCACCGTGGCGTCTGGAACAAGCTGGCGGCGGGATCTTATGAGGCGCGTGGCAAAAAACTGGGCATCATTGGTTACGGCCACATCGGCACGCAGCTCGGCATCCTGGCGGAATCGCTGGGGATGTACGTCTACTTCTACGATATCGAAAATAAACTGCCGCTGGGCAATGCGACTCAGGTTCAGCATCTTTCCGACCTGCTCAATATGAGCGATGTGGTCAGCCTGCACGTGCCGGAAAATGCCTCCACTAAAAATATGATGGGCGCGGAACAGCTGGCGCTGATGAAACCGGGCTCACTGTTGATTAACGCCGCGCGCGGCACGGTGGTGGATATTCCCGCGCTGTGCGATGCGCTGTCGCGTAAGCATCTGGCCGGTGCGGCCATCGACGTCTTCCCGACCGAGCCTGCGACCAACAGCGATCCGTTCACCTCACCGCTGTGCGAGTTTGATAACGTGATCCTGACCCCGCACATCGGCGGCTCCACGCAGGAAGCGCAGGAAAACATAGGCCTTGAAGTGGCGGGCAAGCTGGCCAAATACTCCGACAATGGTTCGACGCTTTCCGCAGTCAACTTCCCGGAAGTCTCGCTGCCGCTGCACGGTGGTCGTCGTCTGCTGCACATTCATGAAAACCGTCCGGGCGTGCTGACCGCCATTAACCAGATCTTCGCCGCGCAGGGCATCAACATCGCCGCGCAGTTCCTGCAAACGTCGCCGATGATGGGCTATGTGGTTATTGATATCGAAGCGGAAGAAGATGTGGCGCAGCGTGCGCTGCAAAGCATGAAGGCGATTCCGGGGACCATTCGCGCCCGCTTACTGTACTAAGGCATATGCCCCCTCTTTGCTGAGGGGGTTACCACTCCCATATTACGGAGGGAGTGACCACCGCAGGCAGCGGTATATCCCACTCTTCCACCGGCAGCGCCTCCACGCGCTGACAATCATGCGCGTAGCCTACCGGCTGTAAGCGATACTGCTGCCAGTGCTGTAAGGTACGATCGTAAAACCCACCGCCCATCCCCAGCCGCTGACCCTGACCGTCAAACGCCACCAGCGGCGTGACCAGCACGTCGAGCTGCGTCAGGGGCAGCACGTCACGCACGTCCAGCTTCGGCTCGTGGATTTTCAGACGATTCACCACCAGTTCGCTTTGCGGATGGTAGTGCAGAAACAGCAAGTTGCCAGGGCTAAAAGGATGCAACACCGGAAGGTAAACCCGCTTGCCGGCGCGCCACAGTTGTTCAATCAGCGGACGAGTATCAAGCTCGCCATCAAAGGAGAGAAACAGCGCCACGGTATGCGCCATCACCACCGGCGGATACGCCATCATGCGGGCGGCGGCCTGCTGGGCGAAATGCGTTTGTTGGTCAACAGAAAGGGTACGGCGAAGCTGCCTGATATGGCGGCGAATTTCCTGACGCTGAAGTGACGTAACGGTAAGTTCAGTCATGGTAGTAAAAGAAGGGGAATCTCCGAGATGCCGCCGCAGGCTGTAACCCTTGAACCCTTGGTTCAAGGTGAATGTGTCGTCACAGTTTTAAGGCTTCTCGGACGAACCGAGCATGCTCACCAACCGTGGAGCGCCACATTCTGTTGGTATGAAATATCGGCTCAGGGGACTGGCCCGCTTGCAAACATCTCAGAGAAATTTTGTCTTCACGATAACTCTACCATAGCTAATCGCAAAGTGTTATTCAAACTTTGGCCCCGATCTTTCGGATATGCGACCTTGCTCAAGTAATGCCTGTTCAATGGTCTGTTGCAGCATCCGAATACGTTGCTCCATGCTGGCAGCGTAGTCGCGGGTTTTTGCCTTTTCCTGAGTTAACTCATAGCTGATGTTCAACGCGGCGATGAAAACCAGCTGCTCAGTATTTGTGACTCTAGTGCGTTCTTTCAGATCTTGCAACCGCTGATTCAGATCGTCCGCAGCCTGATTCAGGGCATCCCTTTGTTCAGGCGGGCAATTCACGCGTAGTGAACGGCCAAAAATATGGATATCGACGGGTTGTGCAGACATGCCACCTTCCTGCTGAATTGACTGCGCGGCCTTCGTACCCGAATCCGGGGCTGGCGAAGGGGCGACACTATAGCTACCCTGGCGTGCAGATACAAGCCCTTTTCTGGTATCACCAGGGTCCAAAGTGGTAGCATAACATGAATCTTCCCCCAACGATGACGAATGCGCATGTCTATAAAGAATGAAATGCCTGGTTACAACGATGTGAACCAGTTACTGAACCAACAGGGAGCAGGATTAACCCCGGCAGAAATGCATGGTTTGATTAGCGGGATCCTTTGTGGCGGCACCACGGACACGTCATGGCAGCCGCTGTTGCACGATCTTACTAACGAAGGTCTGGCGTTCGGCCATGAGTTAGCGCAGGCGCTGCGTAGCATGCACTCCGCCACCAGTGATTCGCTGGAAGACGACGGTTTTCAGTTCCAGCTTTATCTTCCGGAAGGGGATGAGGTCAGCGTTTTCGACCGTGCTGATGCGCTGTCGGGCTGGGTAAACCATTTCCTGCTGGGGCTGGGCGTGACGCAGCCGAAGCTGGATAAAGTCCCTGGTGAAACCGGTGAGGCGATTGACGATCTGCGCAATATTGCTCAGCTTGGCTACGATCTGGAAGAAGATCAGGAAGAGCTGGAAATGTCGCTTGAAGAGATTATTGAATACGTCCGCGTTGCTGCGCTGTTGTGCCACGATACCTTCACACGCCAGCAGCCGACCGCGCCGGAAGTGCGCAAACCGACCTTACATTAAGAAAATACTCATGGAGGTATCATGACTCAGCAGGAGTTTCACCGTCGTCGCCAGGCACTTCTGGCCCAGATGCAACCGGGCAGCGCGGCGCTGATCTTTGCCGCGCCGGAAGCCACGCGCAGCGCGGATACCGAGTATCCGTATCGCCAGAGCAGCGACTTCTGGTACTTCACCGGTTTCAATGAGCCGGAAGCCGTGCTGGTGCTGATTAAAAGTGATGATACCCACAACCACAGCGTATTGTTTAACCGCCTGCGCGATCTGACGGCGGAGATCTGGTTTGGCCGCCGTCTCGGTCAGGACGCCGCCCCGGAAAAATTGGGCGTCGACAGGGCGCTGGCGTTTAGCGAAATCAATGCGCAGCTTTATCAATTACTTAACGGTCTGGACACCGTCTGGCACGCCCAGGGCGAGTATGCGTATGCTGACCAAATCGTCTTTAACGCGCTGGAAAAACTGCGTAAAGGCTCGCGGCAGAATCTCTCCGCGCCTGGCAACATTGCCGACTGGCGTCCACTGGTGCATGAGATGCGCCTGTTCAAATCGGCGGAAGAAATTGACGTGCTGCGCCGCGCCGGGGAGATCACCGCGCTGGCGCATATTCGGGCGATGCAACAATGCCGTCCGGGCATGTTTGAATATCAACTGGAAGGGGAAATTCACCACGAATTTACGCGCCACGGCGCGCGTTACCCGTCGTATAACACCATTGTCGGCGGCGGCGAAAACGGCTGCATCCTGCACTACACCGAAAACGAAAGCGAACTGCGCGACGGCGATCTGGTGCTGATCGACGCGGGCTGCGAATACCGGGGCTATGCGGGCGATATTACGCGCACCTTCCCGGTGAACGGCAAATTTTCCCCGGCGCAGCGTGAAATCTACGACATCGTGCTTGCGTCGCTGGAAACCGCGCTCAAACTTTATCGGCCGGGAACCACCATTCAGGAGGTGACCACCGAGGTCGTGCGCATCATGATCGCTGGTCTGGTGAAGCTCGGCATTTTGCAGGGTGAGGTGGAAGAACTTATCGCCAGCAACGCCCATCGCCCGTTCTTTATGCACGGTCTGAGCCACTGGCTGGGGCTGGACGTTCACGATGTCGGTGCCTACGGCGTTGATCGTTCGCGGGTGCTGGAACCCGGCATGGTGCTGACCGTCGAGCCGGGGCTTTATGTCGCGCCGGATGCCGATGTGCCGCCGCAGTATCGCGGGATTGGCATTCGCATTGAAGATGACATCGTGATCACCGCGTCGGGCAATGAAAATCTCACCGATCGCGTAGTGAAAAAAGCCGACGATATCGAAGCCTTAATGGCGGCGGCGCGCGAACAATGAGCGTGATTATTGTAGGCGGCGGCATGACCGGCGCAACGCTGGCGCTGGCGATATCACACTTAACTCAGGGAGCGCTGGCGATCCATCTGATCGAGGCGGTCGCGCCTGACGCGGCGGCCCATCCGGGCTTTGACGCGCGAGCCATCGCGCTGGCCGCAGGAACCTGTGAGCAGCTGGCGCGTATCGGCGTCTGGCAGGCCATTGCCCGCAGCGCTACGCCGATTAACACGGTCCACGTCAGCGATCGCGGTCATGCGGGCGCGGTCATGCTGGACGCCAGCGATTATGCGATTCCGGCGCTAGGACAGGTGGTGGAACTTCATGACGTTGGTCAGCATCTGTTTGCGCTCCTGCGTAAAGCGCCCGGCGTAACGCTGCACTGTCCTGCGAGCGTGGTCAGCCTGGCGCGCTGTCAGGATGATGTCAGCGTTACGCTGGATAACGGTGACACGCTGACAGGACGTCTGCTGGTGGCCGCTGATGGTTCACGCTCGGCGCTCGGCGCGCAGTGCGGTATTCAGTGGCAACAACAGCCGTATCAGCAGATAGCGGTGATTGCCAACGTCACCACCGCGCTTGCTCATCAGGGGCGTGCCTTTGAGCGTTTTACGCCAGACGGCCCCCTCGCCATGTTGCCAATGTCTGCCGGGCGCAGCTCGCTGGTCTGGTGCCATCCTCTCGACCGCCGCGACGAAGTCATGTCGTGGACCGACGCGCAATTTTGTGACGAATTACAGCGCGCCTTTGGCTGGCGGCTGGGGCGTATTACGCATGCCGGGCAGCGGGCGGCCTATCCGCTTGCGCTCACCACCGCTTCCGCGTCTATTTCGCATCGGCTGGCGCTGGTGGGCAACGCCGCGCAAACGCTGCACCCCATTGCCGGTCAGGGCTTTAACCTTGGCCTGCGCGATGTGATGAGTCTGGCGGAGACGCTGGCGCAGGCAGACGATCCCGGCAGCTATGCTACGCTCAGTCGCTATCGCGACCGCCGCAGCGCGGATAAAGCTGCCACCATCGGTGTCACCGACGGGCTGGTGCATCTGTTTGCTAACCGTTGGTTTCCGTTGATTGCCGGACGTAACGTGGGACTGATGGCGATGGAAGGCTGCTCTGTGGCCCG
Source organism: Superficieibacter sp. HKU1 (assembly GCF_029319185.1). Lineage (NCBI taxonomy): Bacteria > Pseudomonadati > Pseudomonadota > Gammaproteobacteria > Enterobacterales > Enterobacteriaceae > Superficieibacter > Superficieibacter sp. HKU1. The sequence continues at coordinate 3,764,571 of NZ_CP119754.1, read as the reverse complement.
TAACGCGCTGGCCCGCCGCACGCTGGGCTGGGTAACGCGCTAAGCTATCTCATTCAAACCATCTCGCCTGCCGAATCAGGCTTCAGGAGTAGAACTGTGCAAAGTGTTGACGTAGCGATTGTTGGCGGGGGAATGGTCGGGCTGGCGATTGCCTGCGGTCTTCAGGGCAGCGGCCTGCGCGTGGCCGTACTGGAACAAAAAACGGTCCAAAAACCAGAGATGGACGCGCCCCATGCGCTACGCGTATCGGCCATTAACGCGGCCAGCGAAAAGCTGCTGACCCATCTTGGGGTATGGTCTTCTGTTATCGAACAGCGTGTCAGCTGCTATCACGGCATGGAAGTGTGGGAAAAGGACAGCTTCGGGCATATCAGTTTTGACGATCGCAGCATGGGCCATACTCATCTGGGTCATATTATTGAGAATGACGTCATTCATTACGCGCTGTGGCAAAAAGCGCAGCAGTGTCAGGACGTAACGTTAATCGCTCCGGCTGAGTTGCAGCAGGTAGCGTGGGGCGAGAACGAGGTCTTCCTGAATCTGAAAGATGGCAGCATGATGACTGCCCGGCTGGTCGTGGGAGCGGACGGCGCTCACTCCTGGCTGCGCGACAAAGCCGATATCCCGCTGACCTTCTGGGACTATAACCATCATGCGCTGGTCGCGACCATCCGTACCGCCGAGCCGCATCAGGGCGTGGCGCGTCAGGTCTTTCACGGCGAGGGCATCCTGGCGTTCCTGCCGCTTAGCGATCCGCACCTGTGTTCTATCGTCTGGTCGCTGGCCCCTGACGAGGCCGCGCGGATGCAGCAGGCTGAAGACACCGCGTTTAATCAGGCATTAACGGTTGCTTTTGATCATCGTCTGGGGCTGTGCAACGTGGAGAGCGAACGCCAGGTTTTCCCGTTAACCGGCCGCTACGCGCGCCAGTTTGCTGCGCACCGTCTGGCGCTGGTTGGCGATGCTGCCCATACCATTCATCCGCTGGCCGGGCAGGGCGTTAACCTTGGTTTTATGGATGCGGCGGAACTGATCGGTGAACTGCGCCGTCTTAATCAGCAGGGTAAAGATATCGGGCAGTACATGTATTTACGCCGCTTTGAACGCAGTCGTAAGCACAGCGCCGCGCTGATGCTTGCCGGGATGCAGGGATTTCGCGAACTCTTCGCCGGGCATAATCCGGCGAAAAAGTTCCTGCGCGATATTGGCCTGAAAATCGCCGACACGCTACCCGGCGTGAAACCGCAACTCATCCGTCAGGCGATGGGAGTAAACGATCTCCCTGACTGGTTACGTTAACTGGGTCACACTTTTCTTCCCGGCCTCAGCGCCGGGATTTTTTACCTCGTTTGAGAAATTCTAATTTCACTCATCTTTTCGCATTACTTTTTGTAATGTCATCAATTGTGCTCTAAGAAATTTTTGCCAGTTTTCCCAATTTAAATATTGCTAAATTCGTTGTTGAGCCGTCGATATATGCTTTTTTTCGCGTCGTTGCGCATTTAGCCAGTCAAAAATTCTGCTGCGGTTTCTGCGCATTTTGGTCATAAGCTAATGTGATGACCTTCTTTAGCTTATGGTTTACGCCAGGGTTCGGTGGTAAGTTCAGACCAAAGAGAACGTTTGCGTCGCCACTGTTTCGCTGGCGAAACCCGGCTGATTTGACGAGGAAAAGATGGCTCAACAGACTCCGTTATACGAACAACACACCCAGTGCGGCGCACGAATGGTGGATTTTCACGGCTGGATGATGCCGCTGCATTACGGCTCCCAGATTGATGAGCACCACGCGGTGCGTACCGACGCCGGTATGTTTGACGTCTCGCATATGACTATCGTCGATCTTCGCGGTAACCGTACCCGGGAGTTTTTACGCTATCTGCTGGCTAACGACGTCGCAAAACTGACGAAACCCGGTAAGGCGCTTTACTCAGGCATGCTCAATGCATCCGGCGGTGTGATTGACGACCTTATCGTCTATTACTTCACGGAAGAGTTCTTCCGCCTGGTCGTTAACTCCGCCACCCGTGAAAAAGACCTTGCCTGGATCACCCAGCACGCCGAATCTTACGCCATCGACATCACCGTGCGCGACGATCTGTCCCTGATTGCGGTCCAGGGGCCAAATGCACAGGCGAAAGCGGCCACGCTGTTTACTGAAGAACAGCGCCAGGCAGTAGCGGGTATGAAACCGTTCTTTGGCGTACAGGCGGGCGATTTGTTTATCGCGACCACCGGCTATACCGGCGAAGCGGGTTATGAAATTGCGCTGCCCAATGAGCAGGCGGCGGATTTCTGGCAGGCGCTGGTCGATGCGGGGGTTAAACCCTGCGGCCTGGGCGCGCGCGACACGCTGCGTCTTGAAGCGGGCATGAACCTCTACGGTCAGGAAATGGACGAAGGCGTCTCTCCGCTGGCGGCAAATATGGGCTGGACTATCGCCTGGGAACCCGCCGATCGCGATTTTATTGGCCGCGACGCGCTTGAATTGCAGCGTGAAAGAGGCACCGAACAGCTGGTCGGCCTGATGATGACCGAAAAAGGCGTGCTGCGTAATGAATTACCGGTGCGCTTTACCGATGCGCAGGGCAACCCGCAGGAAGGCGTTATCACCAGCGGCACTTTCTCGCCGACGCTGGGCTACAGCATTGCGCTGGCACGCGTTCCGGCAGGCATTGGCGATAAAGCGATTGTGCAAATCCGCAACCGGGAAATGCCGGTTAAGGTCACGAAACCTGTTTTTGTTCGTAACGGCAACGCCGTTGCGTAATGTACTTTCTGGAGAATGAGCGATGAGCAATGTACCTGCGGAACTGAAATACAGTAAAGAACACGAGTGGCTGCGCAAAGAGGCGGACGGTTCTTACACTGTCGGCATTACTGAACATGCGCAAGAGCTGCTGGGCGACATGGTGTTTGTCGATTTACCGGACGTGGGCACTACCGTCAGCGCTGGTGATGACTGCGCGGTGGCAGAGTCAGTGAAAGCCGCCTCCGACATTTATGCGCCGATCGGCGGTGAAATTGTGGCGGTAAACGACGCGCTGGGCGACTCCCCGGAACTGGTTAACAGCGAGCCTTATGCCGGCGGCTGGATTTTTAAAATCAAAGCCAGTGACGAAACCGAAATTGACGCGCTGCTGGATGCCACTGCCTATGAGGCACTGTTAGAAGACGAATAAGCCTTCATCGCCGGATACGAAGCCGAACCAGACGCATTCCGTAGGCCCGGTAAGCGTAGCGCCACCGGGCATCCGGCCAGAAGCCAGACCAGACACAATCCGTAGGCCCGGTAAGCGTAGCGCCACCGGGCATCCGGCCAAAAATAACCACCATTCACCGAATGTTTCAGGAACCCTCGCTCATGACCCAGACGTTAAGTCAGCTTGAAAACAGCGGCGCTTTCATTGAACGCCATATCGGACCGGATGCCACGCAACAGCAGGCTATGCTGAATGCCGTGGGTGCCGCGTCGCTGGACGCGCTGATCGGCCAGATTGTGCCAAAAGACATCCAGCTTGCCACCCCGCCGCAGGTGGGGGATGCCGCGACCGAACACGCCGCGCTGGCGGAACTCAGGGCCATTGCCCGCCGCAATAAGCGCTTCACGTCTTACATCGGCATGGGTTACACCAACGTTCAATTACCGCCGGTGATCCTGCGCAATATGCTGGAAAACCCTGGCTGGTACACCGCCTACACGCCATATCAGCCGGAGGTCTCTCAGGGCCGTCTGGAAGCGCTGCTCAACTTCCAGCAGGTGACGCTGGATCTGACCGGGCTGGAGATGGCGTCCGCCTCGCTGCTGGACGAAGCAACCGCCGCCGCAGAAGCGATGGCGATGGCAAAACGCATCAGCAAGCTGAAAAACGCCAACCGCTTCTTCGTGGCCGCCGATGTGCATCCGCAAACGCTGGACGTGGTGCGCACCCGTGCCGAAACCTTTGGTTTTGACGTGATTGTCGACGATGCCGACAAAGTGCTGGATCATCAGGATGTCTTTGGTGTGCTGCTGCAACAGGTCGGCACCACCGGGGAAATTCATGATTACAGCGCGCTGATTGGCGAACTGAAATCACGCAAAATCGTCGTCAGCGTGGCCGCGGATTTTATGGCGCTCGTGCTGCTGACCGCACCGGGCAAACAGGGCGCGGACATCGTCTTCGGCTCTGCACAACGCTTCGGCGTCCCTATGGGCTACGGCGGCCCACATGCTGCTTTCTTTGCGGCAAAAGACGAATTTAAACGCTCCATGCCGGGGCGAATCATTGGCGTGTCGAAAGATGCCGCAGGCAACACGGCACTGCGCATGGCGATGCAGACCCGCGAGCAACATATCCGCCGCGAGAAAGCCAACTCCAACATTTGTACCTCGCAGGTGCTGCTGGCTAACATTGCCAGCCTGTATGCCGTTTATCACGGACCGGTTGGCCTGAAACGAATTGCCAGCCGTATCCACCGCCTCACCGATATCCTGGCGGCTGGCTTACAGCAAAAAGGTCTGAAACTGCGCCACGCCCACTATTTCGATACCCTCTGCGTTGACGTTGCGGATAAAGCGGCCGTGCTGGCGCGTGCCGAGGCGGCGGAAATCAACCTGCGCAGCGACATTCACAACGCGGTAGGCATCACCCTGGATGAAAGTACCACCCGTGACAACGTGCTTACGCTGTTTGCCGTTCTTCTTGGCGACGATCACGGCCTGGATATCGACGCGCTGGATAAAGACGTTGCCCATGACAGCCGCGCCATTCCGGCCGCCATGCTGCGCGACGACGCAATCCTCACGCATCCGGTCTTCAATCGTTATCATAGCGAAACCGAGATGATGCGTTATATGCACTCGCTGGAGCGCAAAGATCTGGCGCTGAATCAGGCGATGATCCCGCTCGGCTCCTGTACCATGAAGCTCAACGCCGCCGCGGAAATGATCCCTATTACCTGGCCAGAATTCGCCGAGCTGCATCCGTTCTGCCCGGCGGATCAGGCGGAAGGGTATCATCAGATGATCAACCAGCTTTCCGACTGGCTGGTCAAACTGACAGGCTACGATGCGCTCTGTATGCAGCCGAACTCCGGCGCGCAGGGTGAGTATGCGGGGCTGCTGGCGATCCGTCACTATCACGAAAGCCGTAACGAAGGGCACCGCGATATTTGTCTGATCCCGAGTTCCGCCCACGGCACTAACCCGGCTTCCGCGCAGATGGCGGGGATGCGCGTGGTGGTGGTGGCCTGCGATAAAAACGGCAACATCGATCTTAACGACCTGCGCGCGAAAGCGGAGCAGTCGAGCGACAACCTTTCCTGCATCATGGTGACCTATCCCTCCACTCACGGCGTGTATGAAGAGACCATTCGCGAAGTCTGCGATATCGTGCACCAGTTTGGCGGCCAGGTTTATCTTGACGGCGCGAACATGAACGCTCAGGTGGGCATCACCTCGCCAGGCTTTATCGGCGCGGATGTTTCCCATCTCAACCTGCATAAAACCTTCTGCATCCCGCACGGCGGCGGCGGTCCGGGCATGGGACCGATTGGCGTGAAGGCGCATCTGGCTCCGTTTGTGCCGGGCCATAGCGTGGTGCAAATCGAGGGTATGCTCACTCGTCAGGGTGCGGTTTCTGCGGCACCGTTTGGCAGCGCCTCTATCCTGCCGATTAGCTGGATGTACATTCGCATGATGGGCGCGGAAGGGCTGAAGCAGGCAAGCCAGGTGGCGATTCTGAATGCCAACTACATTGCCAGCCGTCTGAAAGACGCTTTCCCGGTGCTGTACACCGGCCGCGACGGGCGCGTGGCGCACGAATGTATTCTCGACATCCGTCCGCTGAAAGAAGTCACCGGGATCAGCGAGCTGGATATCGCCAAGCGCCTGATTGACTATGGGTTCCACGCGCCGACCATGTCCTTCCCGGTCGCGGGGACGCTGATGGTCGAGCCAACCGAGTCAGAAAGCCAGATGGAGCTGGATCGCTTTATTGAGGCAATGCTGGCGATCCGCGCGGAAATCGACCGCGTGCAGAAAGGCGAATGGACGCTGGAGGATAACCCGCTGGTCAACGCCCCGCACACGCAGCGTGAGCTGGTCGCGGAGTGGGCGCATGGCTATAGCCGTGAAGAGGCGGTCTTCCCGGCAGGCCCGGTGAATAAATACTGGCCGACCGTGAAGCGTCTTGATGATGTTTACGGCGACCGTAATTTATTCTGCTCCTGTGTGCCGCTGAGCGAATATCAGTAATAAAGGCTACAGTATGACAAGCCGGGTAAGCGTCAGCGCTGCCCGGCTTTTTTTATCTTCAGGAGGATAAATGGGCATTGCACTTGTGACCGGCGCCAGCCGGGGGATTGGACGCGCGACCGCGTTGCAGCTGGCGGGTGAGGGCTATACGCTAGCGGTAAATTATCATCACAATATTCAGGCGGCGACCGGGGTTGTCGAGGCGATAACTGAGCAGGGCGGCCGCGCGTTCGCTGTGCGTGCGGATGTCAGCGATGAATCACAGGTGATGGCAATGTTTGACGCCATTGACCGCACGGGCGAGCCGCTGATCGCGCTGGTGAATAACGCGGGAATTTTGTTTCAGCAGTGTACGGTTGAGGAGCTTGATGCCAGCCGCATCAACCGCGTGCTGGCGACGAATGTGACAGGCTACTTTCTCTGCTGTCGTGAGGCGGTAAAGCGGATGTCGCACCGGCACGGCGGGCCGGGTGGGGCGATTGTTAACGTCTCCTCCGCCGCATCGCGGCTGGGTGCACCGGGTGAATATGTCGATTACGCCGCCTCTAAAGGGGCGGTGGATACGTTAACCACCGGTTTGGCGCTGGAAGTGGCGGCGCAGGGCATTCGGGTTAACGGTGTGCGACCCGGATTGATTTATACCGGGATGCACGCCTCCGGCGGCGAGCCGGGGCGCGTGGACCGGGTAAAATCGGCGCTACCGATGCAGCGCGGTGGCCAGCCGGAAGAGGTGGCGCAGGCGATAGTCTGGCTGCTGAGTGAGAAAGCGTCGTATGTGACGGGAAGTTTTCTTGAACTGGCGGGTGGGAAATAGGTGCCCGGTGGAACGTCCATGCCCGGTGGCGCTGCGCTTACCGGGCCTACAGTTTTACCAGGTCGTCGGCCACGCGACCCGCGTGGCATAAACGATTAAAGATTCTCGCCGTTACTGGCAATCACGCCCTGATACCAGGCAAAACTTTTCTTGCGTGAACGGGACATATCGCCGGTACCGTCATCATGCTTGTTGACGTAAATAAAGCCGTAGCGTTTGCTGTACTGTCCGGTGGTAAACGACACGCAGTCAATGCAGCCCCACGGCGTATAGCCCATCAGATCCACGCCATCGTGCGTAACGGCTTTGACCATCTCTTCCACATGCGCGCGCAGGTAGTCGATGCGATAATCATCGTTAATGCTGCCGTCCGCTTCTACCTTATCGTACGCGCCAAAGCCGTTCTCAACGATAAACAACGGTTTCTGATAGCGCTCATAAAGCTCGCACAGCGCGTAGCGCAGGCCGACCGGATCGATCTGCCAGCCCCAGTCGGAGGCTTTGACGTGCGGGTTAGGCACGCTGCCCTCAAAACCGGAAATGGCATCGCCGCTGCCGCCATCGGCTTTCACCGCATTGGTCATGTAATAGCTGAAACCGAGATAGTCACAGGTTCCCTCGCGCAGGATCTGCTCATCACCTGCTTCCATCGCGATGGTAAATCCGCGACGTTCCCATTCATTCAATACATATGACGGATAGTAGCCGCGCAGCTGCACGTCGGTGAAGACATAACGTTCGCGCATTGATGCCTGCGCGTACATCACGTCTTCCGGCTTACAGGAGAAGGGGTACAGCGGCACCATTGCCAGCATGCAGCCGACCTGCATCGCCGGATTAATGCGCCGCGCCGCCTTCACCGCCAGCGCGCTGGCAACAAACTGGTGATGCAGCACCTGATACATGGTCTCTTCGGGATTGTCGTGGTCGGTATAGACGACGCCGGAACAGCAGTAGCCAAACAGCGGCGCGCGCCAGTTACGCTGGTTATTGATTTCGTTGAAGGTCATCCAGTATTTGACCTTGTTTTTGTAGCGCTCGAAAACCACTTCCGCGAAGCGAACAAAGAAATCCACCACCTTCCGGTTGGTCCAGCCGCCGTACTGCTGCACCAGGTGCAGCGGCATCTCAAAATGGGAAAGGGTGATCACCGGCTCAATGTTGTATTTAAGCAGTTCATCAAATACATCATCGTAAAACTGCAAACCTTCTTCATTTGGCTCCAGCTCATCGCCCTTTGGGAAAATACGCGTCCAGGCAATAGAGGTGCGGAAGCATTTGAAGCCCATTTCGGCAAAGAGTTTGATGTCCTCTTTGTAATGGCTGTAGAAGTCCACCGCTTCGTGATTCGGATAGTATTTGCCCGGCACCACCTGCCCGGTGATCTCACGCGGAACGCCGTGCGCGCCGCCGGTCAGCACGTCGCAAATGCTGGGGCCTTTTCCGCCCCGATCCCAGCCGCCCTCAACCTGATGTGCGGCCACCGCGCCGCCCCACAGAAAATCTTTTGGTAACGTTAATTTTTTCATTCTGACCTCGATCTATTACGTTCTGCCTCCGAGTCTGGCAAATACGTTAATCAATGTCACGATATAACAAATCGCGCGGAAGGTGATTTGTTACACCAAAAAAACAGGGTGTTTTTCACGGCAGTTTTTTTGCCAGCTTTCTACCCAACGCCTCCAGAATATAAATGACCGGAACCTGGGTCGTAATATCATAGACGCCACCGATCCGCGTCTGGGATACATGCCAGGAGAGATTAAAATCTGCCAGTTTTGCCAGTCGCGACTGTTCATGGCTGGTAATGGAAAGCACCTTACAGTGGTGCAGGCTGAACTGGCTGGCAAAGCGCAGGATCTCCTCCGTTTCGCCGGATACTGACAATACAATTGCCAGCGCATTTTTCGCCATGTCATTGGTGACCGGGAAATAAGGATCGTCAATATGGTTACTGAATTTTCCGACGTTTGAAAAGAATCGCGCGCCATATTTTGCCAGCGAGCCAGAGGTGCCTGCGCCGACGAATATTATTCGTTCTGAGGAGAGAATAATATCGACCGCACGATCCAGTAATTTATCAAACTCGTCATTATTAACGCTTTTAAAAAAGCTGATAATTTCGCTGGCCCCAAAATCAGGCCGCTGCGGTTCGTTCTGCTCAAGATAGAGTTTAAAACGCACGCGAAATTCTGAGTAACCCTCGCAATTGAGCTTGCGACAAAAGCGCAGCACCGTAGTCGTTGAAACCTCCGCCGCATCCGCCAGTTCGCGAATGGTCATATACATTACCGCGTCACGGTTTTTGATAACGTAGTGATAGACCTTCATCTCAAGATTGTTAAGCGTGACGATCGCGGCGTGGGTGAAGATGCTCACAATGATAATTACCCTGAATGAAAACGTTGGCATCATTATGCCGTTTTACGCCTCGTTGCGGAAAGGATCGTGCGAACCGAAGCAGGTCATTGATTTTATTTAGTTAAAAACTAAACAGCTGTAAGGTGGATTTTACATTTATCTTTTTGATTTTAAGTTCATTATTTTTTTTCTGTTTTATTTTAGCGAACAGGTGTTCACTGAAACTATTCTCAGCTACTCTGGTGAAGCATCGTGCATATCGTCCGTTCTTCCGGAGTTCACTATGGTTCGTAAGCCGTCAATGACGCAGGGATATTCACTGGCAGAGGAAATTGCCAACAGCATCAGCCACGGTATCGGACTGGTGTTTGGTATTGTCGGACTGGTGTTGTTGCTGGTGCAGGCGGTGGACAGCAATGCCAGCGCGACGGCGATCACCAGTTACAGCCTGTACGGCGGGAGTATGATCCTGCTTTTCCTGGCCTCAACCCTTTACCACGCCATTCCCCATCAGCGGGCTAAGCTATGGCTAAAAAAATTCGACCACTGTGCGATCTATCTGCTGATTGCCGGAACCTATACGCCTTTCCTGCTGGTAGGCCTGGATTCACCGCTGGCGCGCGGGCTGATGATCGTCATCTGGAGCCTGGCGCTGCTGGGCATTTTGTTCAAACTGACCATTGCGCATCGCTTTAAGGTCTTATCGCTGGTGACCTATCTGGCGATGGGCTGGCTGTCGCTGGTAGTGATTTATGAAATGGCGGTCAAACTGGCGGCAGGCAGCGTCACGCTGTTGGCGGCGGGCGGGATTGTTTACTCGCTGGGGGTAATTTTCTACGTTTGCAAGCGCATTCCCTACAACCACGCGATCTGGCACGGCTTCGTGCTGGGCGGCAGCGTCTGTCACTTTCTGGCGATTTATTTGTATATCGGCAAGGTGTAAAAGCCCCGGCGGCGTCAGGCGCGCCGGGGACATTCAAACTCAGCTTTCTTCCAGCGAATACGGCAGCGGCTCAATATGCAGGGTGTTCACGTCATCGCGCACGCGGAAAACGCTGTCCGGCTCCATATCGTTATTCATCACCGCCTGAACCAGCAGGCGTCCATCGTCAAGCTGTACGGCAGCCAGGATGGTGCCGGTGCGGCGCCAGTTCTCGCCCATTTGCAGCTCCAGATCTTCCCCGGCTTCCGGAACGCGGCTGGCCTGGCCTGCCAGCGACCACAGCGCGCGTTTGTTCGCGCCGCGGAATTTGGCGCGGGCAACCATTTCCTGCCCGGTATAGCAGCCTTTTTTAAAGCTGATGCCGCCCAGCGCCTGCAAGTTAGTGGCCTGCGGAATAAACTGCCCGCTGTTGGCCGCGTCAATCACCGGCAGCCCGGCTTCAATATTCAGCGCCAGCCACTGTTGGCTGTTATTCAATTGCGCTTCGCCACGCAGGGCCTCGGTAACACGCTGCGCCGTTGCCGCATCGGTCACCAGCAGGAAACGCTCGTCAGGATGCGCAAACCACAGCAGTGATGTCTCGCCCTCTGTCGTGACCTGTTTATCAGCGTCCGGTAATTCACTGAATAAATTCGCCAGGGCCGCGCGGGCCTGGAATCCGGCAATACCTAAAAGCACGGACTCATCATCAGCGGCGATGGTTACTTTAGAAAACACCGCGTACTTTTTCAGTTCGGTAAGCTGGGCATCGCGCAGGCTGCGGCGCTCAATCCACGCAAAGCCTCCGGCGTGGTGGAAAAGACGCATGTTACTCCACATCTTGCCTTTGGCATCGCAATGCGCGGCCAGCAGATGCTGATGTTCCGTCAGGGTAGCCACGTCAGCCGTTACCTGACCCTGTAAATATTTTTCGCTATCCGCGCCGGTAATGGTCGCCAGCGCCCAGTCATCAAGCGTCATAAGCGTCAGCGGCAGACGCGCGGAGGCGGAAGGCTGGCGCGGAGGAAATGGAGTAAAAGCCATAATGTTGTCCTGGTTGCGTAACGCGAAGTAAGAATATAACTCATGGTAAAAGAGCCAGTTGCCATTGCAAGCGCTTTTAACGCGCCTTTTGTGCCGTTTTTGCGGTGGAACAGGAAAGGCAATTGTGGAGAAATGATTAATTTTACAGGATTTTAAGTGGAATCAGGCTCGCAGGACACAATAATCCTGTAAAGTAAGTCGATAAAACGCGTTACACTACTCTGATCTAGCGACGCAGGATTGAAAACATGGATATTAATAACAAAGCCCGTATCCACTGGGCATGCCGCCGCGGTATGCGCGAACTCGATATTTCCATCATGCCTTTTTTTGAATACGAGTACGACACGCTGAGTGATGATGACAAACATCTCTTCATTCGCCTGCTGGAATGCGACGACCCGGATTTATTTAACTGGTTGATGAATCACGGTAAACCCGCTGACGCAGATCTACAACGCATGGTGCAATTAATTCAAACACGGAATCGGGAACGTGGTCCTGTGGCAATCTGATTTACGCGTCTCGTGGCGCTCACAGTGGCTATCGCTTCTGCTTCATGGCGTGGTCGCCGCTCTGGTTTTACTCATGCCGTGGCCGTTAAGCTACCTGCCGCTATGGCTGCTGCTGCTGTCGCTGGTGGTATTTGACTGCGTGCGTAGCCAACGGCGTATCAACGCCTGCCAGGGGGAAATCAAACTGATGATGAATTCCCGGCTGCGCTGGCAGGGTCAAGAATGGGAAATTACCGGCGCACCCTGGATGCTGAAAAGCGGCATGATGCTGCGACTACGTAAGTTGGGTAGCCGTCGGCGACAGCACCTGTGGCTGGCAGCGGACAGCATGGAAAGCGGTGAATGGCGCGATCTGCGCCGGATGCTAATGCAACAGCCAGCGCGGCGTTAATAATGAAGGCTCAGGAGAACTGCTCTGCCATCTCCATAAGGATCTGCTCGCACCACGTCTGGATGCGCTCATCGCTGAGATCGTATTGATTGGTTTCATCCAGCGCCAGACCAACGAACAGTTTGCCGTCGGCGATAACCGGTTTTGGGCTGGTGAATTCGTAGCCTTCAGTGGGCCAGTAGCCGATGAACTTCACGCCATTCATCGTCAGTTGATCGTGGAGCATACCAAGCGCGTCAAGGAACCATTCGCCATAGCCCAGCTGATCGCCCATACCATAAAGGGCAACGGGTTTGTCCTTCAGGTTGAGCGTGCCGAGCCGATCCCAGATGGCTTCCCAGTCTTCCTGAATTTCGCCGAAATCCCAGGTTGGAATGCCCAGAATAAGGACATCGTACTGCTCCATCAGCGCGGGAGAATCATCTTTCAGGTTGTGTAGCGTGACCAGTTCCGGCCCGATAATGTCGCGAATTTTTTCTGCTGCCATCTCGGTGTAGCAGGTGCTGGAACCGTAAAAAAGACCAATGTTCATGGCGTAAACGTCTCAATTCTTCTCGTGACTTTGCGCTCAGTGTACCAGAAACGTGAATTAATCAGGCATAATGCAGCAGCAGAGGCGGTAAAGAGGCACGGATGGATCAGGATCTTGCACGTATAGAACAGTTTCTGGATGCGCTCTGGCTGGAGCGCAACCTGGCGGAGAATACGCTCAGCGCCTATCGACGCGATCTGACGATGCTGGTGGAATGGCTGCATCACCGCGAATTATCGCTCGAACGCGTGCAGCATGACGATCTTCAGTCGTTGCTGGCGGAGCGCCTGGCGGGCGGTTATAAAGCCACCAGTTCCGCACGGCTGCTGAGCGCCACGCGGCGGTTTTTTCAGCATCTGTACCGTGAAAAAATCCGTGCGGACGATCCCAGCGCGCTGCTGGCGTCGCCAAAGCTGCCGCAGCGGCTGCCAAAAGATTTATCCGAGCAGCAGGTTGAACGTCTGCTGCAAACGCCCGTTACCGATCAGCCGCTGGAGCTGCGCGATAAAGCCATGCTGGAAGTGCTGTACGCCACCGGACTGCGCGTCTCTGAGCTGGTAGGGCTGACCATGAGCGATATCAGCCTGCGGCAGGGCGTGGTACGGGTGATCGGTAAAGGCAATAAAGAGCGGCTGGTGCCGCTCGGCGAAGAAGCGGTGTACTGGCTGGAAACGTATCTTGAACACGGGCGGCCCTGGCTGTTAAACGGCGTCTCCATTGACGTCCTGTTTCCCAGTCAGCGCGCGCAGCAGATGACGCGCCAGACCTTCTGGCATCGCATTAAGCATTACGCGCAGCTTGCTGGTATCGACAGCGAAAAACTGTCGCCGCACGTGCTGCGCCATGCCTTTGCCACCCATTTACTTAATCACGGCGCGGATTTGCGCGTCGTGCAAATGCTACTGGGCCACAGCGATCTTTCGACGACGCAAATTTATACCCATGTAGCCACTGAACGCTTACGGCAGTTACATCAGCAGCATCATCCGCGCGCGTGATTGCCTGAAATAAAAGGATACGTTATGAAAAAAGGTTTATTGATCCTGTCGCTGCTGACCACGGCGTTTACCGGTATGGCCCACGCTGACGATGCGGCGATCCAACAGGCTCTGGCGAAGCTTGGCGTGCAAAGCACTGATATTCAGCCTGCGCCTGTCGCGGGTATGAAAACCGTTCTGACCAACAGCGGCGTGCTGTATGTGTCCGACGACGGCAAGCACATGATCCAGGGGCCAATGTATGACGTCAGCGGCGCACATCCGGTTAACGTTACCAATCAGCTGTTGATGAAGCACCTGAACGCGCTGGAAAAAGAGATGATCGTCTATAAAGCGCCGCAGGAAAAATACGTCATCACCGTCTTTACCGACATCACCTGCGGCTACTGCCACAAGCTGCATGAAGAGATGAAAGACTACAACGCGCTGGGCATTACCGTGCGCTATCTTGCCTTCCCGCGCGCGGGTCTGCAAAGCCAGCCCGAGCAGGATATGAAAGCTATCTGGTGCGCGAAAGATCGTAATAAAGCGTTCGACGATGCGATGAACGGCAAAGGCGTGACGCCAGCCTCATGCGATATCGATATCGCCGACCATTACGCGCTTGGCGTGCAGTTCGGCGTCAACGGCACGCCCGCTATCGTGTTAAGCGATGGCAATGTCGTGCCGGGCTATCAGGGGCCGAAAGAGATGAAAGCTTTCCTCGATGAGCACCAGAAACAGACCAGCGGTAAATAATTCGCGTGAAACAACCGATACAACTACGCCGCCGCGAGGTGGATGAAACAGCGGATCTTCCCGCCGACCTGCCTGCGCTATTGCGGCGGCTCTACGCCAGCCGTGGCGTGAAAGGGGCGCAGGATCTGGAGCGAAGCGTCAAAGGTATGCTGACCTGGCAGCAACTGACCGGCGTTGAGAAAGCGGTCGATATGCTCTACAACGCGCTTCGCGAAGGGTTGCGTATCGTCGTGGTCGGCGACTTTGACGCCGACGGCGCGACCAGCACCGCGCTTAGCGTACTGGCGCTGCGGGCGCTGGGCTGCGAAAGCGTGGCGTATCTGGTGCCGAACCGTTTTGAGGATGGATACGGCCTGAGTCCGGAGGTGGTCGATCAGGCGCATGCCCGTGGCGCGCAGATGATCATGACCGTGGATAACGGGATCTCTTCCATCACCGGGGTCGATCGGGCGCATGCGCTGGGGATCCCGGTACTGGTCACCGATCACCATCTGCCCGGCGACACGCTCCCGGACGCCGAAGCGATCGTTAACCCCAACCTGCGCGACTGCGATTTTCCGTCGAAATCACTGGCGGGCGTTGGCGTGGCGTTTTATCTGATGCTGGCCCTGCGTGCCCATTTACGCGATCGGGGCTGGTTTGAGACGCGCGGCATTGCGGCACCGAATCTGGCCGAACTGCTGGATCTGGTGGCGCTCGGCACGGTGGCGGATGTGGTGCCGCTTGATGCGAATAACCGCATTCTCACCTGGCAGGGCCTGAATCGCATTCGTGCCGGTAAATGCCGTCCTGGTATTAAAGCGCTGCTGGAGATATCCCGCCGTGAACCGCACCGCTTAGCCGCCAGCGACTTAGGCTTTGCACTCGGCCCACGGCTGAACGCCGCCGGACGGCTCGACGATATGTCGGTCGGCGTGGCGCTGCTGCTGTGCGAGAACATCGCCGAGGCCCGCGTGCTGGCAAGCGAACTCGACGCGCTTAACCAGACGCGTAAAGAGATCGAGCAGGGGATGCAAATCGAAGCGCTGGCGCTGTGCGAAAAGCTGGAGCGCAGCCGTGAGGCTTTGCCCGGTGGGCTGGCGATGTATCATCCCGAATGGCATCAGGGGGTGGTGGGTATTCTGGCCTCGCGGATCAAAGAGCGTTTTCACCGCCCGGTGATTGCCTTTGCACCTGCGGGAGACGGCACCCTGAAAGGCTCAGGGCGTTCCATTGCCGGTCTGCATATGCGCGACGCGCTGGAGCGTCTGGATACCCTCTACCCGGAGCTGATCATTAAGTTCGGTGGTCATGCGATGGCGGCGGGGCTTTCCCTTGATGAGACGCGCTTTGACGAATTTCAGCAGCGCTTTGGCGAACTGATTACCGAGTGGCTCGATCCGGCATTATTGCAGGGCGAGGTGGTTTCCGACGGTCCGCTTTCGCCCGACGATATGACGCTGGAAATTGCCGAAATGCTGCGTGATGCCGGCCCGTGGGGACAAATGTTCCCGGAGCCGCTGTTTGACGGACGTTTTCGCCTGCTGCAACAGCGCATTGTGGGTGAACGTCACCTGAAAGTGATGGTTGAGCCGGTCGGCGGCGGTCCGCTGCTGGACGGCATTGCGTTTAATGTCGATACCTCCTGCTGGCCGGATAACGGCGTGCGCGAGGTTGAACTGGCTTACAAACTCGATATTAACGAGTTTCGCGGCAACCGCAGCCTGCAAATTATCATCGATCATATCTGGCCACTGTAGCGCCTGATATTCACCTCCTGCTGCAAACTCTGGCGCAGGATTATCGGTCGTTCCGGGCCTGCGCCCGGATACATCCCGAATAATTTTGTGTGTATAAAAAAAGCCGTGAATTGGGTACAATCTCACCCTTATAACTGCATTTTGACACGTTCAATAAAAGAAACCTGACTATGTTTGAAATTAACCCGGTAAAAAACCGCATTCAGGACCTCACCGATCGCTCTGGCGTTCTTAGGGGGTATCTTTGACTATGATGCGAAGAAAGAGCGTCTCGAAGAAGTAAACGCCGAGCTGGAACAGCCGGACGTCTGGAACGAACCTGAACGCGCACAGGCGCTGGGTAAAGAACGTTCCTCCCTCGAAGCCATTGTCGAAACCCTGGATCACATGTCTCAGGGGCTGGAAGATGTTTCCGGGCTACTGGAGCTGGCTGTTGAAGCCGACGACGAAGATACCTTCAACGAAGCCGTTGCCGAACTTGACGTGCTGGAAGAGAAACTGGCGCAGCTTGAGTTTCGCCGCATGTTCTCCGGCGAATACGACAATGCCGACTGCTACCTGGATATCCAGGCAGGTTCAGGCGGTACAGAAGCGCAGGACTGGGCCAGCATGCTGGAACGTATGTATCTGCGCTGGGCGGAAGCGCGCGGTTTTAAAACCGAAATCATTGAAGAGTCTGAAGGCGAAGTCGCGGGTATCAAATCCGTGACCATCAAGATTTCCGGCGATTACGCCTATGGCTGGCTGCGTACCGAAACCGGCGTTCACCGTCTGGTTCGTAAGAGTCCGTTTGACTCCGGCGGCCGTCGCCATACCTCGTTCAGTTCCGCCTTTGTTTACCCGGAAGTAGACGACGATATCGATATCGATATCAACCCGGCGGACCTGCGTATTGACGTTTATCGCGCATCCGGTGCGGGTGGCCAGCACGTTAACCGTACCGAATCCGCAGTACGTATTACGCACATTCCGACCAATACGGTAACCCAGTGTCAGAACGACCGTTCCCAGCATAAAAACAAAGACCAGGCCATGAAGCAGATGAAAGCGAAGCTTTATGAACTGGAAATGCAGAAGAAAAATGCTGAGAAGCAGGCGATGGAAGACAACAAGTCTGACATTGGCTGGGGCAGCCAGATCCGTTCTTATGTCCTTGATGACTCCCGCATCAAAGACCTGCGCACCGGGGTTGAAACCCGTAACACGCAGGCGGTGCTGGATGGCAGCCTGGATCAATTCATCGAAGCAAGTTTGAAAGCAGGGTTATGAGGAACCAACATGTCTGAACAAAACGTACAGAGCGCTGACGCGGCGGCCGATCTTAATAATGAACTGAAATCGCGCCGCGAGAAGCTGGCTGGCCTTCGCGAGCAGGGAATTGCCTTCCCGAACGATTTTCGTCGCGACCATACCTCAGACCAACTGCACGCTGACTTTGATGCGAAAGAAAACGAAGAGCTGGAAGCGCTGAACATCGAGGTCACCGTTGCTGGCCGCATGATGACCCGTCGTATCATGGGTAAAGCCTCTTTTGTTACCCTGCAGGACGTTGGCGGCCGCATTCAGCTGTATGTTGCCCGTGACGATCTGCCGGAAGGCGTTTATAACGAGCAATTCAAGAAATGGGATCTCGGCGACATCCTCGGCGCAAAAGGTAAGCTGTTCAAAACCAAAACGGGCGAACTGTCTATCCACTGTACCGAACTGCGTCTGCTGACCAAAGCGCTGCGCCCGCTGCCGGACAAATTCCACGGTTTGCAGGATCAGGAAGCGCGCTATCGTCAGCGTTATCTGGACCTCATCTCTAACGATGAATCCCGTAATACCTTTAAAGCGCGTTCGCAGATCCTCGCCGGTATTCGTCAGTTCATGGTTGGCCGTGGCTTTATGGAAGTCGAAACGCCGATGATGCAGGTGATCCCAGGCGGTGCGTCTGCGCGTCCGTTCATCACCCATCATAATGCGCTGGATCTGGACATGTACCTGCGTATCGCGCCGGAACTGTACCTGAAACGTCTGGTGGTCGGTGGCTTTGAGCGCGTCTTTGAAATCAACCGTAACTTCCGTAACGAAGGCATCTCCGTTCGCCATAACCCAGAGTTCACCATGATGGAACTCTATATGGCGTATGCAGATTATAAAGATCTGATCGAGTTGACCGAATCCCTGTTCCGCACCCTGGCGCAGGATGTTCTGGGCAAAACTGAAGTGCCTTATGGCGATGTGACGTTCGATTTCGGCAAGCCGTTTGAAAAACTGACCATGCGCGAAGCGATCAAGAAATACCGTCCGGAAACGGAAATGGCCGATCTGGATAACTTTGATTCAGCCAAAGCGATTGCCGAATCTATCGGCATTAAACCCGAGAAAAGCTGGGGCCTGGGCCGTATCGTCACCGAGATCTTCGAAGAAGTAGCGGAAGCGCACCTGATTCAGCCGACTTTCATCACCGAATACCCGGCAGAAGTCTCTCCGCTGGCGCGCCGTAATGACGTGAATCCTGAAATCACCGATCGCTTTGAGTTCTTCATTGGCGGACGTGAAATCGGTAACGGCTTTAGCGAACTGAACGATGCCGAAGATCAGGCGCAGCGCTTCCAGGATCAGGTTGACGCCAAAGCCGCAGGCGATGACGAAGCGATGTTCTTTGACGAAGACTACGTGACCGCGCTGGAACACGGCCTGCCGCCGACCGCAGGTCTGGGTATTGGTATTGACCGTATGGTGATGCTGTTCACCAACAGCCACACCATCCGCGACGTGATCCTGTTCCCGGCGATGCGCCCGGTGAAGTAAGCCTGTTGTACTGAAAAAAGCCCCGACGCTAAACGCCGGGGCTTTTTTATGCCTGCCGGATATAGCGTTTCAGCGCGGCACGTGCATCGGCAAAAGAAGACTGTTGTACCATCCACGGGCTAAACGCCCATGGCGTAGCCGCAAGCGCATTGAACATTTCATCCAGCCCTACCCACTGGTAATCCATCACTTCGTCGGGATTCGCCTTTATATCGCTCACCACCCGCGCGGCATAAACCGGACACACCTCGTTTTCCATAATCCCGGAAGGATCGATTTCACAGTAGCGAAAGGCCGGGTAAACCGGTATTGGATCGGCAATCTCCACACCCAGTTCAAAGCGGCAGCGGCGGGCAATCGCCTGCTCGAAGGTTTCGCCTTCCTGTGGATGACCGCACGCCGAGTTGGTCCACACGCCGGGCCAGGCTTTTTTGCCAGGAGCGCGGCGCGTGACCAGAAGCTGTCCTTGCGTATTGAACAGCCATGAAGAGAAGGCCAGGTGCAAAGGCGTTGTCGCCGTGTGCGCCGCATACTTTTCCAGTGTGCCAGAGGGGCGATCCTGCGCATCCAGTAAAATGACGTGTTCCCTGATCATGGATACTCCTGAAGGAAAAAGGGGACCCGAAGGATTCTTTCGGGTCACCACGGAAATCAGGCGACAAGCGTAGCCCAAAAATGCGAGAAAGGCATTACCAAAACCAGCCCTGGAAGCATATTAGCGACAGGAAAAAGTTTAATATTACAGATACGCAATCCGGTTGCGACCATCAACAGGCCGCCTGCGCAGGAAAAATCAGCCATCATTTCCGGGGTAATCATTGGCAGGATGAATACAGCAAGCATGGCAAGAGCGACCTGAATAATGACTTGCGGAAGGGCAATAGTTATGACCGAATAACCCAGCAAAGTAGCAAAAATACCCGCCGTAAACAGATCGAGAATCGTTTTAATATAAAGGATGGATGGGTCGCCGCTCATTCCTTCCGTCATTGCGCCAAAAATACCGGTGCCGCTGGCGCAAAACAGAACCAGAATGGCAACAAATTTTTCGGTAAATTCTTCGTGCGTTAAGCCAGGCACCGGCGGAAGGACCTTATTAATAATTCCCCGGGTAGAACCCGCGGCTTTCCCAATGCCTTTTTCCAGATGCAGAAGCTCGCCGATAATGGCACCGAGCACCATTGCCAGAACCACGGCGGGCATATATTTTACTTTTAATACCAGCGTAATACCAAGACCGACTGAGCAAAGCCCGAACGTCATCGGCAGCGCCGTTTTAACGCGTTCAGGCAGTTTTCCTCCGGCGAACGCTCCCAGCAGCCCGCCGATAATTACCGCCGAGCCATTTACATAAGGACCAATTAACATTTTAAATTTTCCTGTGGAAATATATCCTGAAAATTAACGATCGTAATTAAGTTTGCCTTCTCCCCAGCGGGGGATCGTATTTATCTCGAGATTAAAGAGATCGAGAGCGCGACTGACGCTATGGGTAATAATGGCATCCACCGATGACGGGCGCTGATACAGCGCCGGAACGGGCGGAAAGATGATCCCGCCCATTTCGGTTACCGCCTGCATATTGCGTATATGACCCAGATTCAGCGGCGTTTCCCGCGCCAGCAGCACCAGGCGCCGCCGTTCCTTTAGCACTACATCCGCCGCCCGGGTCAGCAAATTATCGGTAAGTGCGTGCGCGATGGCTCCCAGCGATCGCATGGAGCAGGGAGCCACCAGCATTCCCAGCGTTTTAAAAGAGCCGCTGGAAATTGACGCGCCCAGATTGCCAATAGGGTGCACAACATCAGCCATCGCCATCACCTCATCCAGCCGATAAACTGTTTCCAGTTCACAGGTTTTTTCCGCCCCTTTCGAGACGACCAGATGAACCTCCAGCGGCAGGGGCTGAAGAAGTTCCAGCGCCTTAACACCATACTGGAAACCGGATGCGCCGCTGATGCCGATGATGATGCGTGGTTTCATGTCGGTCCCCTTATTCGAAATCTGGCAGGAAGCGTTTCACGTCAACGTGCTGGAATTTGGAACGCTCAAAGTTATGTTTCAGGTGGAACGGCACGGTGCAGTCGAAAATCGTTTTACAGGACATCCCTTGTTGCAGGATGGACGGACTGTATTCCGGCACCTGCGACGGATCCAGCGGATGACAGCGCACGCCGGGGATAAAAACCGTATCTACATCGCCCTGATAGCGCGTTTGCATCGCCCACATCACATCATCGCTGTCGAAAATGTCCACGTCCTCATCGACTAAGATCACGTGTTTCAGTTCAGGGAAGGCGGAGAAGGCCAGCAGGGCCGCCTGACGCTGACGACCTTCATCCGCGGGAGACGATTTTTTAAATTGCAGCACGGCCAGCAGCTTACCGCCACCCGCAGAATGAGCGAAAACATTGAGCAGTTTACCCGGCATCGCACGTTCAACCATATCGAGAATGCTGGCTTCGGTCGGGATGCCCGCCATATTGACGTGCTCCTCGCCTGGCCCGACGGTGGTGCGCCAGACCGGATTTTTACGATGGGTGACGGCTTTCACCTTAATCACCGGAATCGCCTCTTTGGCTTCGCCGGTATAGCCAGGAAACTCCGGCATCGCTCTGCCCGTATTGGTATTTTGATCTTCCCGCACGCGCACATTAGGTAGCAATTCGCCTTCTATAACGATCTCGGCATGCGCAATCGCTTTTTCGTTGATGGTAAGACATTGCACCATCTCTACCGCCTGGCCACGGAGCGCACCGGCAATGCTTAACTCATTAAAACCCAGCGGGGTCGTCGGCGGTTCAAAACAGGCGGCGACTTCAATAGCGGGATCGACGCCGATGCTGATGGAAATCGGTAGCGGTTTGCCCGCCGCCTCCGCTTTCATACGGAAAGCATCAATATGACGCCCCGGCGTCAGCCACATCGAAAGCTCGTCGCGGCTCTGTACGCACAGCCGGTGAATGGTAATGTCGGATTCATGCGTATCGGGATCGGAGGCGTAGCATAGCCCCATGGTGATGTAAGGGCCTGCATCCTCCTCGGTATTGGTGGGGGCGGGCAGCAGTTTACGCAGGTCGAAATCCGCATCGCTTGCCAGATGCACTACCTGCTGGCATACCGCCTCATCCTGCACCGTCACCGGAGCGATGGCGTGTTGTACTGAGTCCTTCAGTAAGTGTCCCAGCTTTTCCGGCGCGCAGTTCAAAAAATGGCTGACGCGTTTACGCGAGCCGTTCAGGCCGATGGCAACGCTGATGTTGTCAAATCCTTTGATTTTATTAAACATCATTACCGGGCCGTTTTTGCGGGTAGGGCGCTGACAGGTGCCGCCTGCGCCGACGTAACGGTATACGCCGGAAAGCTCTGCGTTTGGATCGACTTCGGTATCGGTTTCTACATACTCGCCGGGCAGCGTTTTTAGTAACGCGAGCGCGGAACGTAAATCATGAACGTGATTATTATCTGAATTTGGCATTGTTGTTCCATCCGTAAAAGAAAAATGGCTGTGGGTACACTATTTTTTTGCGGGGACTAAAACAAATACCGTTTACCGGAGGCTACATAGATCAAAAAAGTTAACTTTGCCGGAATGTTAATTTTTTATTAATTAGCTGCATGTTTTTGCTCATTCAGAGAGGCCGTTTACTTTTTTCGGGGAAGTGGGATACTGATTCGCAGCAAAGAGAGGAATTATGGATCTTAAAAGGCTACGTTATTTCTGTCGGGTAGTAGAGCAGGGTTCGGTAAGCCAGGCGGCAAAAGCGCTTAATATGGCTCAGCCGCCGCTGAGTAAACGTATTCAGGAACTGGAAGAGGAACTTAATGTTGCTCTGTTTATTCGGCGGGGAAATCGTATTGAGCCAACGGAAGCGGGATACTTTCTCTATCGTAAAGCCTGTGAAATATTACGTCAGGTTGAAGATACCGCGCGTGAAACGGTGGAAATAGCTCATCAGGATAAATTTCGCCTGCGGATAGGCTTAACGCATCTGTATCAATCCTATTTTAAGCCCCTCCTTCTCGAATTATATAAGCGAAATCCTCACGCTGAGATCAATATTTCCGTTACCGATTCCAGCCATCTGGAAACCATGCTGAATGAAGGGACGGTTGACATTGCACTTATTCAGCGGCCTTATCGTAGCGAAGGTTACGATTTTGTCTCTTTCGATCCCGTCAGGCTGGTGGCGGTAATCAGCAAGCAGTGCCTGGCGGAAAAACCGCAGCAACCTTTCGACTATCATGCGCTGGCTGCCTTTCCGCTGGTATTGCTGCATCGGGCAAAAGACTCCGGTACTTACGAGATACTGCTCGATCTGTTTCGTAAAGGCGGTGTCACCCCCGATGTCATTATGCATATCACCCAGCCGGGGGTGATCCTCGACTGGCTGGAATCCGGGCTGGCCGCCGCGACGTTGCTGCCGTCATCAGAAGTCGACGCTGATAAATTATCGCGCTGCCACGTTGTCGATCTCTTCCCCTCGCCGCAAATTTTCTATCCGGCGTTGGTGAAAATACCGGGGATGCCATGGCTGCCGCAAATAATGGAAATCATCACGCGCGGCTATCCTTTTCAGCCGATTAAGACGGTTTAACGTCGCTAACCATTGGCATCTTTTCACAGGCTGCTATCATAAGCACCCTGACTCACACCGTATTGAGGATCCGTTTTGCGCGCAGGAAGCCTGATGACTCGTTCTTTTCGCCCAATGTGCTGCCTCGCGGTGGCGCTGTTTCTGGCTGGCTGCTCGGGTAGCTCTGACTCCGACGGCAACGTTTATACCGTCAAGCGCGGCGATACGCTTTCTCGTATCTCACGTCTGACCGGCACCAGCGTGCAGGAACTGGCGCGGATGAACAATATCTCTCCGCCTTATACCATTGAAATTGGGCAGCGCCTGAAGGTGAACGGCACCGCGACTGCTGGCAAGAAGTCTTCCAGAAGTACGAAGACCGCCTCCCGTCCCACGCTGCCGCCTGTCTCCTGGCCGCCGGTGGGCGACCGCTGCTGGCGCTGGCCGACCAGCGGGAAAGTGATTTTGCCTTACTCGTCGGCGGATGGCGGCAACAAAGGTATCGATATTACCGCGCCGCGCGGACAACCGATTTATGCTGCGGGCTCGGGCAAGGTAGTGTACGTCGGCAATCAGCTCCGCGGCTACGGCAATCTGATCATGATTAAGCACGGCGAGAATTACATCACCGCCTATGCGCATAACGATACGCTGATGGTGAATAACGGGCAGAGCGTGAAAATCGGCCAGCAGATTGCCACGATGGGCAGTACGGATACAGATTCCGTGCGGCTGCATTTCCAGATCCGCTATAAAGCCACGGCCATCGATCCGCTTCGTTATCTGCCGCCGCAGGGCAGTAAACCGAAATGCTGACGGTGAATTAATCGCCAGTCAGACAAGCGGTCCCTTGCTAACAAGAGCGTAAGGTTTATAATGCCTTACGCACCTCAAAGCGGGCGTAGTTCAATGGTAGAACGAGAGCTTCCCAAGCTCTATACGAGGGTTCGATTCCCTTCGCCCGCTCCAGCTTTCTAAATCACCTCTTAGCCTCAGAACATCCCTCCCTGGACCTTCCTCTACTCTGCCAATAAACCGTTGTTACCTTTTCATCGCCTCAACCAGCCTCTGTCGGTCGGATTTGCTTAAATTCCCCGCCAGATTATCCAGATCTTGCTGACTTAGCTGCTGTGGCAAATAGGGCAGCAAAAAGATCGCTGCTGATAACCGGCTGTCGCCCGTCCCGTCAAGCATATTAACGGCGTCATCGACGCTGATTTTAGCGGGCAAGACGCTGCCCAGTGCTTCTATCGTGCGACGACGGGTACTGTTCTTGGTCGGGCCTAAAAGCGTCAAAATCGAGGCGCTATCCTGATCTTTAGCAAGGCGCGGAACCAGCAAATAAACACCGTTGTACCACGAATCATTCATGCTTTTTAACATGGCTTCCGTATCGCTTCCTTTCAGGCCAGCAGCTAAATGCGGTGCCACCGCTTCCAGACCGCGTGAGCGTGAGCTGTTTTGTGTACGGCCCAGCAATTGCGCGCCTTCAGCCGCCGTAAGATTTTCCGGCAGCCTTGGCGAAAGCGTATAAAGCGTGGAGGTCCAGCTATCATTAGTATTTTCGAGCAGTTTCAGCGTACCGGAAAGCGTCAGCGTATTCGCGAGCGCGGGCTGCATCGCTTCAATGGTATTGTTGCGCTGGCTATTATTAATAGAGGTCAGCAGCATACCGAAACTGTCTTCCGGGAGCGGTTGCGGCAGCAAATTCACCAGCGTGCGAATAGCTCCGCTGCGGCTGTCATTCATTGGCCTGAGGATTTTCTCGACAACGGCCAGGTCAAATGGCGCAACGCCTTTCGGGGCCAGACTCTCAAGCACTCGTGCACGGCTTGAAGACGATGTCGTTCCCAGCAGTGCCAAAATCTCTTCATCTTTCAGATTGTCAGGTAACGCTGGGTTTAGCGTAGTGACCGTGGAAGCCCAGCTATCGCCGGTTAAATTGAGTGATTTCAGCGCATCA
This sequence comes from Superficieibacter sp. HKU1, assembly GCF_029319185.1. Classification (NCBI taxonomy): domain Bacteria; kingdom Pseudomonadati; phylum Pseudomonadota; class Gammaproteobacteria; order Enterobacterales; family Enterobacteriaceae; genus Superficieibacter; species Superficieibacter sp. HKU1. The sequence continues at coordinate 3,738,943 of NZ_CP119754.1, read as the reverse complement.
GTAACGGTAATAGGTTGTTCAGTAAAAGGCAGTAGTTTCTCAATCAGGTTGCTACGCTGGCTGTTGCTGGTGCCGCTCAGCAGCGACAACATCTGTCCGGCGTTAAGCTTCTGGCTTTCCATTAGCGGACTTTTTTGTAATGCCTCAACGCGGTCACTTGCACGCAGTTGTTTCGTACTGGTCACCAGCGCACCGATGTCGCCAGGTGTGGCATCTTCTTCAGGTGCGGCGGAGACAGTGGGTGTGGATGATGGAGTCACCGCTTTTACTTCGCTACGCGGCGGTTGTTCGGCTATAGCTGGCGTTGGTTTCGCGGCAGGAGGCGCAGCTTGCGGGGCCGGGGCTGACTGAACGGTCTGCGTCTGAGGCGCATCATCCTGCGAGGTCAGGGTGACAACGCCCGCAATCGCTAACAGCGCCACCGCACCGACGCCCATATAGACTTTGTTACTGGATTTCGGCTTCTGTGTGGGAGTCTTCTCAACAGGTTGTTTTGGCGATTTTTTAACGTCCCAGGGTTGGGCGCTTTTTGTCGGTGCCGGTTTATCGACTACCACCGCAGGTTTCGCACTGGACACATTCAGTTCGCTGGCGGCAATCTGGCGGAGAAGAGACTCCGTCAGTCGGGTCATGGTCCCTTCATAGTTAGCAAATAAATCAAGGAACTGGGCATTAGTCAGGCTATATTCCAGCGCATTACGTGGAACAACATCCTCAATTCGCACCGGTATCATCGGTTTGCTTTTGCCGCTGGCAATCGCCATTTCACGCGGAATTTCTTTGGAGTTATTGGCGTGATCGCTAAATAACAGCACCATCGCTGGCGCGGCTTCAAGGGCATCGACGATAGATTTCTGATAATCCGCACCAGGCTCAATGTCACGAGAGCTGATCCAGCAGGGGACGCCGCGTTTTTCCAGGTCGGCAATCAGTCGGTATGCCCAGTCCCGGTCGCGGGAAGAGTGGCTAATAAAAATAGGTGATGACATGTCTATCTCTTTCCTGAAATCAAAATAAAGTCATAACGGTAATTTGCTGGAGCTGGTGAAGATGTACCACTTATCCCTGTCGTCCAACACTATCTCGAGGAACTGCTTAACTTCTTTGCGCAGGGCGGCCTCATCGGCCAGTAAACGCTGCTCGTTAACAACCAGTCCTTGCGCGAAGTTATCCAGTAAGAGTTTTGTCTGGTGGCACTGCTGCGCTAATTTTTCATATTCAGCCGTTGAGGCAATGCCGTGACAGCATGAGCCCAGCGCGGGAAGAATGGCGGAAAGCGCAGAGAGGGCAGCAGAGTGGACAAAAAAGTGCGCCAGACAACAGACCAGCGTCAGAATAAAACTCCATTTGGCAATGACGTGTAGACGGTGCTGGATAAAATGATATTCGCTTGTTTTCTGCGCATTATAAGCCTGTTGCCCGGCCAGCAGTATCTGTAAACGGTGCAACATGGCTTCGGCAGAAGGAATGGAGGTTGCCAGCACGGCCTCAGGAATTTGATACTTACGAATCACATTATCAGGCTTAAGCCAGGCAATCGCGTCCTGATAACGTAATATTTCACTTAGGGTGCGATGCCGTTGCCAGTTGCCCCGCCAGTTCTGAAACAGGACACGGCCAGACCCGTTATCTTTATTCGACATGCCGGAGACATAAATGGCGACGATTAACGCAATCGCAATCAACTCCAGTAGTACGAATATAAAGCCATAATGATGGAGCGTTTCTTCCCCGAGCATTCCAGAAATAGGAATGACGGCGAACACCACGGCAAGAAATCCAAGAGTGTAACTCAGCAGAACGCCGCCACGAAATAAGCAGCTGTAGTGATGCGATTGTTCTTCATGCCAGTTCAAATCATGCCATTCATCCGTATAAAGAGTCGAGGGAGCTTCTTCGCTATGATTTGTCTGTGGTTGGTTGTGTTTCTTTAAATAAGCGTTATGCCAAATTGAAATCTGTTTAAGCGTAAAATGTAAAGGGTTCATTTATCCTGTACCACGTCCAAAGGTATTAATTTGCGTTTAGTCGCTGTTTTTCTTTTGCCTAAAGCCTGAAAATAACGATATTGCGTTTCATTAACTGAGGCTTTCAACACAGTAAAATCCTGAAAAAGCTGAGTAATCTGCGCAGTGCCGCCCATCCCCTGTGCCGGGTTACCGTTCCAGGCGGAAAAAAGTACGTCGGACTGATTGGCGATGTACACACCCACGCTAAGGTATTGAAAATTACGGCCAGCAGTATCAGGTTGTACTTCACTCTCCGTGAGCCAGGGACAGCGCGGTAGAATAAAAACCGTTTGTGCCTTTTCCAGCAGCGTATGAAATTCCCCCAGGGTATCTGGAAAGTCACGTTCGTAATTTTTTTGCTCAAGGGGAAGCGGCACGCTATAAGGAATACCTAGCTGTATTAACGCCCGGGCAAATATACGGTCTGCGCCTTCCGCCAGGGGTGTTAAACCGCATATCGGCTTGCCGCTGTTAAGTAATATCTCGCCCTGGCGTAATATCGTTTGAAACAGATTATCAGGATGCGGTATGCGCCGATGACCGGTAATTCCCCAGACTGATTTTCCCTCGACAGACATACGCTGCCCCTTGTCTTAATTAGGCTATTCCCCTGACAGATTACAGGATGCCATTGACATTACAACTGCCAAAGTCAATAGTTTTTATCTGTATTATGAGGTGTTACGTATCGTTAAGCGGGCGGATATAGGGTGGTAATGACGGCGCTAAAAAGCTGTCTGCCAATATCGGCAATCGCTGCATCCGCCGCCTTCATCGACGTACTGGTTTGCGTAATATAAATCGCTACGTAAAACGGCGGTTTCTCCGGCGGATAAACGGCGGCAATAATCGCACGGGAGCCGTAACCACCGGCTCCGGTTTTATCGGCGATGGCCCAGCCTGGCGGCAGGGCGGCGCGTAACAGTGCGTCAGCGACTTTATCTTCCCGCATCCAGCTATCCAGCGTGGTACGGTCAGCCTGAGCCAGAGCGTCTGAGGCTAAAAGTTTGTGTAATGCCAGCGCCATACTTTTGGGGGTAGAGGTATCTCGCGCATCGCCGGGCGTCGCTTCATTCAGCGTGGGTTCAGTACGATCCAGACGGGTGACTTGATCGCCAATGCTGCGCATAAACTGCGTGACCGCCGCCGGACCACCGAGATACCTGAGCAGGCGATTGGCGGCGGTGTTATCGCTATAGCTCACCGCCGCTGAACACAGCAAACGCAGGGAAGGAGTGGAGGGCGGCAGATAGTTTTTGGTGATCGGGGAATACGCCAGCAGTTCATCGGCTTGCAGGGAAACCTTTTCCTCCAGCGAGCCGCCACTGTTATGTAGCTTATCGAGCAGAGCAGCGCAGGCCAGCACTTTAAAGGTGCTGGTCAGCGGAAAGCGCTCGTCCTGACGCCAGGTAAAAATGGGCGTGCCCTTGGCATCCACGACGGCCATACCGATGCGAGCGTTCAGGCGCGTCTCCTGTTGTTTAAGTGCATCGGTCATGCCTGAAGAAAGCGTGGCTGCCTGCGTACAGGGGGCCAGGGCGAACAGCATCAGAATGACGACATTAGCGATACGTTTCATTTTTGTCCTGTGGAGAGCGGCCAGCAGCAAGCCAGAGTATAAAGGCACTTCGCGTTATAACCCTCACCGTTAATCGTTGCTGCGATATAAGGCCCCCTGACCACGCCGCGCCCGCGCCCACAACTCGTCGTCATCCAGCGAGGTCTGAATAAGCTCAATGGGGGCCCCGGCATCATTAATCATGGCGACAAGGTAATCATCAATCGGCTCGTAAGGACCGAGGATCACCTCTTCACCTTCAATGGCCCGCGCTAAATCGTTGACCTTAAATGCCACGTGCGGCACGGTTTTAATCAGCGGATGCAGGGGGGAATCATCGGTAAACCGGTGCCACTGCACGCGAAATTTACCTGGATTGTCGGTGGTATACATCCCGGCTTTTTCACTGTGTACACCGGTAGTATCCCCGTCCTGGACGGGAATACCGAAATGGTGGAACTGATACTGAACGTCTTTTTTCATTATGGTTACCTTCAGGGTTTTGGGGCTGATGCCGCACTCAGCGCCGCGGTAAATTTTTTCTCTGCGTCATCCACGACGCGCGTCAGTAAGCCGGGATCGACAAATGCCTGCTTATCCCCTTTTTGCACCCGTTCCTCACGCTGCATGACCTGAGTGACTTCCGGATGATTTGGCAACACGATGTCTGCGTTCAGAGCGCGCAGGCGGGCAAAGCTACGCTGATAATCAGCAACAATTCCCGGATAGCTAAGGTTGCCGATTAAGGTATTGCCCGCCACGCTGATACTACAGGGAAAAACCACGCTGACGGGTTTTCCATCAAGCGTTGAGCGCATGGTCCAGGTCGTGCAGCCCTTTGAGTGACCCGGCGTCAGGATGGCTTTCAGGCTGACGTTCCCCAGACGGATAACTTCACCATCATGCAGCGTGTGGTCGACGTTTACCGGCGGGAAAAAGGCATTACCGTAGAGGTTATCCCCTTCATGCTGGCCTTTTTCCAGCGCGGATACGTCGGCATCCATCGCGTAGAAGGTTGCGCCGGTATCGCGTTTAAGCGCTGCGAGTCCCGCCGCATGGTCAAAATGGGCGTGGCTGTTGATTAACATGTTAACGTCCTGCAAGGAAAAGCCGAGCGAGCGGATATTCTTCTCAATCAGCGGGACATTCTGCGCAAGCCCCGGATCGAGCACAATGGCCTGCTGGCCTGATACAATCAGCCAGGTCGTTAAACCGTGAGTGCCAATATAAAAGATATTGTCGGTGACAGGAAAGGGCGCCACAGCCTCCGTCCAGTCCGCAGGCTGTGACGGCGGGGCGGCGGCCCATCCCACAGAACTGCCCAACAATGCAGACACTAACAACGTTTTTCTTAGCATATAAATATTACTTCTCAGTGAGATAGGGTAAATAAAGCCAGGTAACGATAGCGCATAACACGGCGCTGATCGTCAGGGTAGCCCCCAGCGCTTGTCCCCAGCCGGAAAGTCCCAGACCCGACGCAATCAATACATAATAAAGCAGGCCGAACAAGGCCCCCGCCGAGCCGCGGCAATCCGCGTACGCGCTCAGCGCCGAGCCGAGCACCACCGGGATCGCCATGGCAAACGCCATCGTCACCAGCGCCATCGGCAGCAGAAAAAGAAGAGTATGGCTGAGCAAAAGAACCCCGGCGCTGCCTGCGATATTTAAAAGACAGGCAACGATGAGGATCAGAGGCAGGCGCTCACCCTGGCTGAGTAAGGATCGGTTTATCAGCGAGCCAATGACCGAACCGGTGGCGAGCGCGATACCGCTATAGCCAAAGGTCTGCGCGTTAAGATGCAGCTGCGCAAAGATAAACGGTGCCAGGCTGTAGTAGCTGAACAGGCTGATATTAAAAGCGGCGACGATCAGGGCCGCCAGCCAGATTTTTTTATCCCGGACCATTCGACGGCCGACAGAACAAAGTGAAACCTCAACGCGCTGCGCCGGACGCGTTTCCGCAACGAGCCAAAGACTACCGGCCAGCAGCAAGAGAGCCAGCAGTACCAGCGCGAGAAAAACGCCGTGGAACCCCCAGCGGGATGCCAGTTCGCCGCCAACAGCGACGCCTGTTGCAGGGCTGATGGCCAGAGCGATACCGATAAACGAAAAAATACGCGCAAGCTGGTGTCCCTGAAAACGGTCGCGCAGCAGGGTTTGTGTGACCACTGAACCCGTTGCGGCCCCAAAGGCGGAAATCACTCTGGCGATGAGCAACAGGCTGAAATCACTGACCATTAACGCCATCACGCTGCCGCAGATATACACGCTTAGTCCTGCCAGCAGAGCCGGTCTGCGCCCGCACAGATCGCAGAGACGACCCCAGAACAACACGCCGACGGCAAAGCCGACGAAGTAGACCGACAGCGTTTGTGCCGCGTGCTCAGCATCGACCGAAAAACCCGCGCTGATGCTGGTCAGCGCCGGGCTGTATATGGTTTCCGCGATTTGCGGGAACATTAAGAGTGCGGTGAGCATCACCGTCGCCGAACGGCTGAACATAAACACCTCCTCAAGAAAAGAGGCGCTATTGTAGGTAAACCGTTTTTCGCACATCATAAACATACTGACAAAAAATAGCGGAAATCGGACAACATGGCCTGGCTGAGCAGCGACGCGGTATTTAACCCGGATACCCTGAATAATTCGGTGATCGGGATTTATGCTGAACTGGGCGACCATGATTCAGGATTGCACCAGCATGCGATGGCACAAATGCTTTTCACGCGTCAGGGCTGTATACGGCTCACGCTCAATAACGGTGAGTGGCTGTGCCTGCTGCCGCCCACGCGCGCAGCATGGATACCGGCAGGCGTCAGCCATCGTGCGGAAATGAAAAATAGCGTCGCCTACCGTTCCGTCTGGTTTCAACCGCATTGTTTTCCTTCACTCCCGAGCCAACCTGCCATTCTTAACGTATCGCCCTTACTGCGCGAGCTGCTTGAGCGCATTTCCGAACAGCCGTGGGATACCCGCTGGGACGAGGCGCCTTTTTGTCATCTTGCCGCATTGTGCTGCGGTGAAATGGGTGCGGCTGCTCATGAACCAATGATGCTTGCACTGCCTAAGGATAAGCGTCTGGCGCACCTTTCCGGCAACGTATTGCCGCCAACCTTGCAGCATCTGGCGACCCGCTGCGGGGCCAGCGAAAAAACGATTAGCCGGATTTTCCGCCGGGAAACCGGCATGTCTTTTCAGCAGTGGCGGCAACAGTGGCGGCTGATGAAAGCGGTGGAACTGCTCTCAACCGATCATCGCATCACCGATACTGCGCAGGCGCTGGGGTTTGCCAGCGACAGCGCCTTTGTCAGTTTTTTCCGTACCATGACGGGGACGACGCCCGGAAAGTATTTCTCATAGCTATCATCATTTTTGATCTTTATTTCACCTTTCCTCTGAACATCCAGAACACCAGGCTGTGATACAACACCACCATCGGGATCACAAACGCGCTTCCCCACAGCACGAAGCGCTGGCTTTGCGCCGGGGCGGAGGCGTTTAGAAGCTGTATAAACAGGGCTGTCACTCTGTCTGATATATTTTCCGGCAACAGGCAGTAAAGCCCGGCAATCATCAGCAGCCATAGCGGCAGCCCGATCCAAAACAGTGTTATGCACTGATTGCCAGCCCTGCCGCCAAGCCGCCAGCGCAACCACAGGCAGCCCGCCAGGCAGTATCCCCCGATAAAGAGACATCCGCCGAGTAGCGGGATCGGATGCAGCCAGGTAAACGTAGTGGCTCGCGCGTTCGGATCCAGCAGGCAGCCCGCCATCGCACCCTGGGTAAACGCAGCCAACGTAGAAGCAATAATATGCACCCTGTCGAGACGCCGACGCATGGAGGCGCTGGCATGGCTGCGATACTCCAGCGCCACGGCGCGAACCAATAACGCCAGCACCATGATAAAAACCGGAAGATATAACGCGCTAAAAATGACGGCGTAAACGGCGGGGAAAAGCGCAATGAGTCCGGCGGCGAACAGCACCAGCCAGGTCTCGTTGGCATCCCAGAGAGGGAGAATAGATGCCGCCATCCGCCGCCGATCGTCGTCATCGTGGAACAGGGCAAACAGCATACCGGTGCCGAGATCGGTGCCGTCCAGCGCCACATACATTAACAGCGTGAAGGCCAGCAGGCTGGCGCTGAGCAACTCAGCCGACATCATGCGTCTTCTCCTGGCCCGTGCGACGAGGCATCGTAATGCGTCGCATAGTGGAAGAAATAACCCAGGCCAAACGCAAAGACCGCGCTATACAGCACCACGATCCCCGCCGCCGAGGCGATCATCCACTCCAGCGGTATCGCGGAAAAGCCCGCAGCGGTACGCACCCGCTCCCAGACGAGCCACGGCTGGCGTCCCGTCTCGGTGACCACCCAGCCTGCCAGCATGGCGATAAAGCCGGAAGGCGTGGTGAGCTGTAGCCATAGCATAAACCGCGGGGCGTGAAACAGACGTCGGCGCAGGCGCAGGACCAGCGCAATGATCGCGGTGAGCAGCATCATCAGACCCAGCCCCACCATGATCCGGAACGCGAAAAAAACAATCGCGACGGGGGGTAAATCCTGTGCCGGGAATTCGCTCAGGCTGCGGATATGGCCGCTGAGATTATGCCGCAGATAGAGCGAGGCGATATCAGGAACTGCCAGCTCGAGCACGTTGCGCTGCTCATCCTGCAAGGGCAGGGCAAACAGCCGCATCGGTTCACCCCTGCCCGGCGGCGGCGGTTGCCATGCGCCTTCCATCGCCGCTACCTTCTGCGGCTGATACGCCAGCGTATTTTCACCGTGCAAATCACCCACGACGATCTGTACCGGCATCAGTACCAGCGCTGCCCACATGGCAGAGGAAATCATCAGCCTGGCCGAGGTGGTATCGCGTTTATGCCTGAGTCGCCAGGCCCCGGTACCGGCCATCAGGAATGCCGTGCCCAGCAGCGCGGCAAGCACCATATGGCTGAGCCGCCAGGGAAACGAAGGGGCCAGCAGAATGCTTATCCAGCTCTGCGGATGATAAATACCGTGCTCAATGAAATAGCCCGTCGGCGTATGCATCCATGAGTTAGCGGCGAGGATCCAGAACGCGCTGATCTCCGCGCCCACTGCGACCATGCAGGTTATCGCGAAGTGAAGACGCGGCCCGATACGGTCGATGCCGAAATACATCGCCCCAGCCAACGCGGATTCGAGAAAAAACGCGATCAGCACCTCGTAGAACATCAGCGGGCCGATGATCCCACCCACCTGCCGGGAAAACGGCCCCCAGTTGGTGCCGAACTGAAATTCCATTACCACGCCCGTTACCGCGCCGACGGCGACCGTGAGAATAAAGATTTTCAGCCAGAAGCGGTACAGCGACATATAGCGCGGTTCGCGCTTCCACAGCCACATTCCCTCGGCCCATACCAGCCAGTGAGAAAGGCCGAGGGTGAACGCTGCCAGCACAATATGCATCCCGATAGTCAGGGCAAATTGCCCGCGGGAGAGCAGCAGGACCAGATCCTGATCAGGCATTGCTGCTTTTACCGGAATAGCGCGTGATGGGCTTGTCCGGCTCCTCCTGTAACGCGCTGGAAAACGCCTGAACGGCGTTAAAGAACGGCGCTGCTTTTTGCCAGGTGTCCTCGTCGCCAAGCATTTTGATAAAGCCGGTTACGCCGGGCGCCGCCGATTTTTTCTCCGGCGCGTCGCGTTTCTCCGTCATCGCCTGCACGCCACGGGTCAGCGCCATCAGCAGATGGTTAAACTGTTCCGGCGGAATTTTGGACAAGGCGACCAGCAGCAGCGACAGGTTCTGTACACCGGTCTGCGTGCCGGGCTGGTTCAGACCGTCCACCACGATTTTGGCGATTTGCGTATTGGCTTTCACCATGTCGTTGGCAAGGCGTAAAAAACCGTGGTGGTGCAGGTTTTCCAGTAAATCGCTCAGCGCGTCGCCTGCAGAGGGTTGCGTCTGCGCCGGGGGAACCTCGTAATTCATGCGTTCTGCCATCAGCTTTTCTCCGGATGTGACGTGTGTTGTGGGGGAAGGGTGTAGGTTGGCTGCTGCCATTTCACTTCAACAGGAAGGTGATCCAGCGGAGTACGCTGGCCGTAGCGGAAGTTATCTTTGGTTAGCGGCGAGCCCTGAACCGGGCGATCGATTTTCTGCATTGAGATCGCAATTTCTTTATAGGCAGGGGTATTAACGTGCGGATCGTGATGCTCGCCGGTTAGCCCGTTCACGCCGGGCTGTCCGTAGTGAATGGGTATGAACAGCACGTTGCCGCCGGTGCGGTCGGTGATCAGCACCCGCACTTCCAGCGCGCCGCGCCGGGAGGTCAGGCGCACCCAGTCTCCTTCCTGCAATTGCCGCTCGGCGGCAAGCGCGGGGCTGACCTCGACAAACCATTCCGGTGACAGCGACAGCAGACGACCGCCGCGCCCGGTCTGGTTCATCGACTGGAAATGCTCCAGCATGCGCCCGTTATTCAGCAGCAGATCGTACTGCGCATCCGCGGTTTCCTGCGGTAACTGCCACTCAAGAGGATAAAGGCGGGCTTTTTTATCCGGAAATTTGAAACCGTCGGTGTACAGCAGCGGTGTGCTGGTGCCGTCCGGCCTGACGGGCCACTGCTGGGACTGCCAGCCGCTGAGCTTGTCATAGCTGACCCCTGCGAAAGCGGTAGCGATGCTTGCCGCCTCCCGCATAATCTCTTTTGGATGCTGGTAGTACCAGGGGTGCCCCAGCCGTGAGGCCAGATCGGTGAGGATTTTCCAGTCGGGACGAGACTCGCCCAGCGGCGGTAGCACCTCATAGAAGCGTTGAATACGGCGCTCGGTATTCACAAAGGTGCCCTCTTTCTCTACCGACGGGCAACCGGGAAGCACCACGTCAGCGAATTCCGCCGTGCGGCTCATGAAAATATCCTGTACGACCATAAACTCCAGGCGGGTAAAGGCGTCATGAACGTTATGCGAGTCGGCGTCAGAGAAGGCGGTCTCCTCGCCGATGATATACATGGCTTTAATCTTACCTTCATGGGCCTGCTGCACCATCAGAAAGTTATCCGCGCCTGCTTTATCCGACAGCGCCTGCGGCGAGACGCCCCAGGCGTTGGCCCATTTTTCGCGCATCTGCGGATCGGTGACTTTCTCATAGCCTGGATAAACGTTGCTCAGACAGCCAAAATCGCTGGCTCCCTGCACGTTGTTATGGCCGCGCATCGGGTAGCCGCCGGTGCCGGGGCGACCGTAATTGCCGGTCACCAGCAGCAGATTTGACAGCGCGGTGCTGGTGTCCGCGCCGTGGCTGTGCTGGGTTATACCCATCGCCCACAAAATACAGACCCGCTTCGCCTGGCCGATCATTTCCGCCGCCTCACGCAGCGCCTGCGGCTCCAGACCCGTTAGCTGGCTGACGAACTCCAGCGTGAAGGGCTGTAAACTCTCCTGATATTCCTCTGTGCCGTTGACCTGCTCGCGCAGGAAGGCGTCATCGGCGTAACCGTGATCGAACATATAGCGCGACATGCCTGACGCCCAGGCCAGATCGGTTCCCGGGCGGATACGCAAATAGAGGTCGGCGCGCTCGGCCATCTCATGTCGGCGCGGATCGACCACCAGCAGTTTTTGCCCGTTGTGTTTGTGCGCATGTTTAATGCGCGAGGCGATCACCGGATGGTTTTCCGCCAGGTTACTGCCCACCAGCACAATCAAATCCGCCTGCTGTAAATCGGTAATGCTGCCCGCATCGCCGCCGTAGCCAACGGTACGGAACAGCCCTTCGGTCGCCGGGTTCTGGCAGTAGCGCGACGAGTTATCGACATTGTTGGTGCCGAAAATCAGGCGGGCGATTTTTTGCGTCAGGTAGGCTTCCTCGTTGCTGGCTTTACTGGAGCCGATAAAGCCGATGCTGTCGCCGCCGTGCTCGCGGGCAATCCCGCTGAGTTTGCGCGCCACCAGATCCAGCGCCTCATCCCAGCTGGCCGGCCGAAAGCGGCCATTTTCGCGGATAAGCGGCGTGGTCAGACGTTGTTCGCTATTGACAAAATCCCAGCCAAATTTGCCTTTTACGCAGGTCGAGATGCTATTGACCGGCGCATCCGCCACCGGCTGCACTTTCAGAATGTGGCGATCGCGAGTCCACATCTCGAAACTGCATCCCACACCGCAGTAAGTGCAGACGGTTTTGGTTTTTTTAATCTCCTGCTGGCGTAGCGCGACGTCGATCAGCGAGACGCCGGTAATTGGCTCCATCCCGATACTGTTTTCCAGCGATTTTACAAAATCGATTAACGGGCGTTTCAGGTCCGGCGGCATGCTGGTGAACGGCCCGGCATCAGGCTGCATGGTTTTTTCCAGCAGCGCGTTACACGGACAGACCGAGACGCAGTGCCCGCAGCTGACGCAACTCGATCCGGCGATGCGCTCCCCGCCATCCCACAGCACGCGTGGATGCGGCTGGTTAAAATCAATGCTCAGGGTTTCATTGACCTCAACGTTCTGGCACGCTTCCACACAGCGTCCGCAGAGAATGCACTGGTCCGGATCGTAGGTGTAAAACGGATTAGAGTGGTCTTTATCGGCGGGTTTAGGCTGATAGGGGTAAAACTGAATCGGCATATGCATATCGGCGACGGTATTGTGCAGCGTACAGTCGCCGGTGTTGTGTTCGCAGACGGTACAGTACAGCTCGTGGCGGTTGAGCAGCCGATCCATCCCTTCCTGCTGCGCCGCCAGCGCGTCGGCGGGCTGCGAATGGATCTCCATGCCGTCGTGGGTGCGTAAGGTACAGCCGCGGGTCAGCTCGCCCTGATATTCCACCCAGCAGACATCGCAGGTTTGTAACGGCGTCAGGGCCGGGTGATAGCAAACGTGCGGCAGCGTCTTCTCATGCTTAGCCAGAAAATCAATCAGCGGCTCGTCGGCCATGCCGCTCAGTTTTTCGCCGTTCCAGTAGATCGTGCAGGGAGTACCGCCGGGCATTTCAGACCTCCGTAAGCCGCGCCACGATCGGCGGCGCGGGTGCGACATTGGTCTGAATGAGCTTAGTCAGTTCTGTTCAGCGGCGGATGCTTTACCAAAATTTACATTACAAAGCGCAGGGTTTTAGGATTAATCCTGGTGGTGAGGCCGTTACTTACGGCTGCCATAACTGCTCCTTTCCGGACAGCTTTTTATTCAGGTAATACGCCGCGCTGATCAGCGCCAGATGAGATAATGCCTGTGGAAAATTGCCCAGCGCATGTCCCCATGCATCAAATTCTTCCGCATACAGCCCGAGGTGGTTGGCATATTTGAGCGCTTTTTCGAACTCTTCCCGCGCCTCCCCCAGCCTGTCCGCCCTGGCAAGACACTCGATATACCAGAATGAGCAGGCAACAAAATAGCCTTCCTCGCCGTGGAGGGAATCCGCAGGCGTCTCACTGGCAATATAGCGACGCACCATGCCATCGCGCACCAGCTTGCGTTTAATCGCGTCGAGGGTGGCAAGCCAGTCGGGATCTTTGGCGCTGACGAAACGCAGTAGCGGCATCAGGAGCATTGAGGCGTCCAGATCGGTGCCGTGGCGGGTGGAGGTAAAATGGCCCAGTTTCTCGTTCCAGAAATTTTCCCAGATATCTTCCCGGATGGCCTGGCGCGCGCTTTCCCAGCGCTGATACGGCATCGAGAGCGATCGCTTTGCCCCAAGGCGCAGCGCGCGGTCCAGGGCCACCCAGCACATCAGCCGTGAGTAGAGAAAATGCTCGGCTTCACCGCGCATCTCCCAAATCCCGGCATCGGCGGTATGCCAGATATCGCAGACATGATCGACCAGTTTGATGACGTGCTCCCACGCCCGGTGGGGAATACCATCGCCATATTTGGTCGCCAGGTAGAGGGTATCCAGCAGCTCGCCATAAATATCCAGCTGCCGCTGTTTATACGCATCATTACCGATACGGACCGGCACCGACGCACAGTAGCCTTTCAAATGAGAAAGTTCTTCCTCATTAAGCTCGGTGCTACAGTCCATACGATACATCACCTGTAATTTTTCAGGATCGAACCGGCTGGCTTCCATACAGCGACCCACCCAGCGGCCAAAGTCGGCGGCCTCATCGACATAACCCAGCCGGATCAGGGCATAGCAGCTAAAGGAAGAGTCACGGATCCACGCGGCGCGATAATCCCAGTTACGTTCCCCGCCGAGCAGTTCAGGCAGACCGAACGTAGCCGCCGCGGCAATGGAACCCTGTGCTTTTGAACTGAGCAATTTAAGCACCAGCGCCGAGCGGATGAGGATTTCATGCCAGCGCCCTTTGTATTTATTTTTATCCACCCACTGCTGCCAGTAGGCCAGCGTCTCCTGCTGACGCTGTATGACATCCTGTTTTTTCCAGCGCTTCACTTCGTCTCCGCCGAGAATGAAAAACGCCTCTTCGCCCGCACGCAGGGTAAACGTGCTGTGCAGGAAGCCTTCTTTTTCTTCTAGCGGGACGGAGGTTTTCAGGGTGATTTTGTCGTCGTTCTCACCCTGCCAGACCACGAATGTCTTGTTAACCTGTGGAGAGGGGGCATGTCTGGCATAGTCGAAGTTCACCCGACAGCGCAGGGTGATGCTGGCTTCTCCCTGATCGACCCGCAGACGGCGAATGATGCAGGGCAGTGCATCGTGACTCTCTCTGATCGGCATAAAGTCGGTTAATTCGACGATAGCGCCTTCGGTAAGCCATCGCGTCTGCAGCACGTTGCTGTCAGGCAGATAAGACTGAAGAGATCGCCACTGGTCGCCGTCCGGCGATAGCGTGAAAACGCCCGCCCGTTCGTCATCCAGCAACGAGACAAATAGAGAGGGGCTGTCCAGATTAGGCCAGCAAAGGAAGTCGATAGCGCCGTCGGAAGTGATTAACGCGCAGGTGCGTAAATCACCAATAATCCCGTGGTCGCCAATAGGCCTTAACGATTGTTTGTACTTATTCTTTTTCATATGAGAAAGAGCTTAGTACAGTGTACGTTAATTGAACAAGCGCCATAGCAGTTTTTGACAAGTTGCCCGACATGCTGAAGTGAACAGGCTTCCACAACGTTAATGATAAATAATAACCGCCCTTACAAAGGCGGCAAATAATAACCAGACTTAATATTAATATGTTAACCAGGTTAAAAATAATAGCCAAATAAAGTGGGAGATAAAAATCACACCTTTTAATTCTGCATGCATAACGACAAGACGCCAGTGCTATTTTTGTTATGTTTTTTTAAACAAATATAAAACATATGATGATTGGCATTTACAAAATAATAACAATTAAATTTGGCTTTGTGAGCAGTTTCATAAATTTCCCTTATCAGGTCGGGTATCATTTTTTACATGGTTGGCGAAAAGGTGGGCATCATGAATACAAACTATAAATTGCATGAGTTTCTTGATGTCGATCGTCTGCAAACCCTGCAGGATAATTTCAGTAAATCAATGATGATTGCGCTGGTGGTTGTCGATCAGGAAGGCGTACCGGTCACCCGTCCGAGTGGATTTTCAGATTTTTGTGCCCGCTCCAGAATGAATACGTCACTGGCGCGCCATTGTTACGACAGTGACAGTGCCGGGGGAGAGGCGGCCATGAAGGCAGGGAAACCCGTGGTTTATCGCTGCTACTGTGGTTTCGTTGAATTTGCTGTCCCTATCATGATTAACGATCATTACCTTGGCGCATTTATTTCAGGGCAGGTAAAAGTCGAAGAAGAAAAAGAACAATCAATTCCTTATATCCTGGATAACAATCGGTTGTGGCAGGAAAACCCGTGGCTTACCGATTTACATCACCAGTCGCAGCGAATGCCTTATGAGCGATTTGAATCAACAGCGACAACGCTGCTTCATGTGGCCTCCTACCTCGTTGAGCAGGCGCATACCAATAATATTCAGCGTGAACTGCGGCAAAAAGATCTGGAATTAACCCATGAACTACGTAAACGCGTTGAGATTGAGCGCTCATTACATGAGGCGGAATTTAAAGCATTATCTTATCAAATCAGCCCGCACTTTCTGTTTAACGTTCTGAATACGATTGGTCGTCTGGCCTTTCTCGAAGATGCCAGCCGGACGGAAACCATGGTGCATGATTTTTCTGACATGATGCGTTATTTATTGCGCAAAAATAATAATGGTTTAATCACCCTTGGTCAGGAAATGAACTACGTTAATTGCTATATGGCTATCCAAAAAGTCAGAATGAATGACCGCTTCGATTATATCTGCCAGATTCCTGAGAAATATAATAATGTCATTTGTCCTTTTTTGATCCTCCAGCCGCTAATGGAGAATTTCTTTAACTATGTCGTGGAGCCGCGGGAAACCAAAAGCCAGATTATGCTGCGTGCGACTGACGATGGTAAGGATGTTATTATAGAGGTTATTGATAACGGTGATGGTATATCTGCAGAAGGTATACAGCATATCCTCTCGGGCAATCAGAACCGACAGAAAGGAGGGATTGGTATTCATAATATTAAAAACCGCCTGCAGCTTCTTTTTGGTGAAAGCTATGGTCTGCAAATTACCAGTCCGCATAAGCCAGCGCTGGGCACAACGATAAAAATGCGATTTCCTCTGTTACCCGCCTGAGACCGGAGCGTAAGAATGTATAATATTGTTATTGTGGAAGATGAGTCGATTGAACTGGAGTCGTTGAAACGGATTGTTTCCCGGTGCGTTGACAACGCGATTATTCATGAAGCCTCAACGGGGAATAAGGCTATCCAACTCATAGATAACATGAGCAAGATAGACATGATGTTTGTGGATATTAATATCCCACTGCCAAACGGTAATCAGGTTATTGAGTATCTCAAACAGAAGAATACCGATACCAAAGTCATCGTGACGACGGCAAATGATGATTTTGACATTGTGCGAAATATGCTCAGCCTTAAGGTTGATGATTATTTGTTAAAACCGGTTAAGCAAAGTACGCTGACTGAGACCATACTGAAAACGCTTCAGATAGATGAGGCCAGGGCATCGGAGACACGTGCATTAAGACAAAATATCAGTGACCTGATTAACCACTGTGATTATCCTGGCTGGCACACGTTTTTATTCAGTATTCTGGATGCCGCCTGGTCTGGTCGTGCGCTCGGTGATGAGCAATCAAAAACAATCATCAATATCCTGGAGTTAACTCAGCAACATCTCGCCAGTCTGGGTGAAAAATTCGTACAATGCCGCAATAAACTTACTGGTATTGCGCAAACTATTCATCATCAGGGAGTGACAACTCAACATTACTGGCAGCTAATGAATCAGCTTCTTGATGTCAGTGGAACTATTTTCGATTTACTATTTAAAAGCGTTAATAGCAATATGGATTTTGTTGCCCGCGCGAAGTTTCATATTGAGAGAAGTATTCTCAATAACATTACACTTGATGATATCGCGGCTAAAGCATTTGTCAGTCCCTGCTATTTAAGTCGGGCATTTAAAAAGAGCACCGGCGCAGGGTTTTCTAACTATATTACAATGCGCAAAATTATGCTCGCAAAGTCGTTGCTGCAATTTAGTGATTTGAAGGTCAACACCATTGCGCTCGAACTCTCCTGGCAGGATGCGAATTACTTTTGTCGTATTTTCAAAAAAGAGACCGGGATCGCGCCGTCAGACTATCGCCGGGCTGTTTCCGGTGAAGCCTGTTAAGCCAGTAAGAACTTTTTTGCACTACTTTCTGTCGCCGCGCAAGAAAATCCGCTATACCGGCAAGATTGTGTCCTCCCACGCTAAGGTGGGGCCGCTAAGATGAAATACTCTCTTAATACAGTGGCCCAGCCGTGGAAGATTTTCTTTTTACCTCCGAATCCGTTGCCGAAGGGCATCCAGATAAAATGGCCGATCAGATTTCAGACGCCATTCTGGATGCGTATCTGTTAAAAGATCCCACGGCCAAAGTAGCGTGTGAATGTTTACTCAAAACGGGCGCCGTCGTCGTGGCAGGAGAAATCTCGTCAGACGTGAATATTGATATAGAAAGCGTGATCCGTGCCACCGTTAAATCCATCGGTTATGACCACTGCGCAAAAGGATTCGATGCCTCGACCTGTGCCGTTATCAGCATGCTCGGCAAACAATCACCGGATATCGCCAGCGGCATTCACGCGCGCGATCCTGAGCTTATTGGCGCGGGCGATCAGGGGATCACCTTTGGCTATGCCTGCAATGAAACACCCCAACTGATGCCTGCGGCGTTGTTGTATGCCCACCGGTTGATGGAGCGCCAGGCGCTCTTGCGTAAAACCGGCCGCCTTAGCTGGCTGTTGCCGGATGCCAAGAGCCAGCTTACGTTGCGTTATCATGAGGGCCAGATCCTTGACGTGGATACCGTGGTGGTGTCCACGCAGCATCGTCCTGATATTGCGCTTGCGCAGCTACGCGAAGCCGTTATTGAGGAGATCGTTAAGCCCGTGCTTCCCGCGCGCTGGCTGACGGGTGCCACACGCTTTTTGATTAATCCTGCCGGGCCGTTCGTTCACGGTGGACCCGCGGCGGATTGTGGTCTGACCGGGCGCAAGATTATTGTCGACACTTACGGCGGCGCGGCCTGTCATGGCGGCGGTGCTTTCTCCGGAAAAGATCCCTCTAAAGTCGATCGTTCTGCGGCCTACGCGGCACGCTATGTGGCAAAAAATATTGTTGCTGCCGGGCTTGCGGCGCGCTGTGAAGTACAGCTCGCCTGGGCGATCGGCGTTACGACACCCGTATCACTTCGTATCAATACGTTCGGTACTGCCCGGCTCGATCAACAACAGCTGGTTGCGCTGGTGCTACGCCATTTTGATTTGAGCGTCTACGGCATTATCAAACAGCTTGATTTGCTGGCACCACGCTATCGGCAGACGGCCTGTTATGGCCATTTTGGTCGCGATATTTTCCCCTGGGAACGCATTGATAAAGCGCCGCTGTTACTGGATGCGGCGGGCGGCCATCGCATTCGTCATCTCACCAATTATGTTTAAGGTATCACAGGAGAAAAGTATGTCCGGGCAGAGTTTAGGCTTAATTGAAACCGTCGGTCTGGCGGTGGCGGTAGAAGCGGCTGATGCCGCCATGAAATCCGCCAATGTTGAGTTGATGGGATATGAATTAAGTAAAGGCGGCGGATTAGTTACCGTAAAGCTCACAGGCGAAGTGGGGGCGATTAATGCAGCCGTCGCGGCGGGTGTCGCCTCTGCCAGTAAAATCGGTAGCGTGTTTGCGTGGAAAGTCATCGCCCGCACGGCAGCGGGTATTCAAAACATGCTGGAATCAGATGAAACCTGCGGCCTGGAATCACAGGACTCCACCGTCGCGTCTGACGGTCATCAACACACCATTCCGGTATGGAATCTGGACGCAACGGAGGGATCCTCTTCCTGTGCAGAAATGACTGATACAAAACAAGAACATATTTCTGCTGCTGAAGAAGAGATAACCGCCAACGTTAACGAGGATAACGGCAAAAAAGAAAGTCAGCCTGCGCGCCCGCGAGTCAAGAATACGCGGCGCTAAATCGACGCTTTCAGGACACCGCCCGAGGGCGGTTTTTTTTGCGGTTGGCCAGAAAGCCAGTGGGATAGCCACTGGCCCGGGCATCAGAACAGCGGCACCATGGCGAAGAAACCGATCATGGCGAGAATATTAATCACGCTGGTCATCAGGGCAATAGTCATTGCCGGAGGATCGATATGCGTATCGCCGTGGATCAGAAACAGGCGCGACACCAGCTCTCCCATCAGAGCGCAGATAATACCTGTCAGCGCAGCCCATAGCACACTGTGCGAGGCAACGGCAGCGAGCGCTGCCGGTAGCGCGATGTGATGAGAGACCGGAACCTGAGTATTAAAGTGCAGAAAGATTAGCGACGTTGCGGAAATCCCGAAAGCCAGTAATGCACCGTTCGCGCCAAATTTTATTCCCAGATAGCCGGCCAGCAAGCCCATTCCCAGACCGAGCACCGACAGCTGAGGAATACGGCTGTGATAGGGCATCCAGCATTTATCCTGCGGGGGATAGCAGCGGCGAATACCGGCATCGGGTTTGCCCATCAGACCCGTTTTGCCGAATACCAGACGCGTAATTATTCCAGAAATCACGACCGTTAATGCGACGGTATCGGTCCATGCGCTGCCCGAGGGGAGGGCAAACTGATTCAGTCCCCATGCAATAACGTAGCCCAGCGCGCCAAAAATACCGCCGACCAGCAGGACGTCATACGCGCCCAGTCCGCTAAGACCGGCAGTAATATCGCGTCCTGAAGCCAGTTTTCCCCGCTTCGCGGCCCAGGCGGTCGCGGCGACCCCGGCGGCGAAGCCTCCGGTATGCGGACCAAACATCCCAAAAGGAAAGTCGATGAAATGGGTTGCTGTGCCAGTGGTAATTTGTGCGATGGTCATGGCAATAACCAGTAATCCGACAAATTCAAATGCCGCCAGTGCGCCAATAGCTGCGCCAAAAATGCCGCCGCCAAAGGCAATTAAAATATCTAAAGCATTCATTAATAATAACCTCGTTAATATATAGGGTAAGTAAGATTCAGGAGGGCTTTTAATAGATGTATGTTTTTTTATTTTTGCCCGGAATAATATTATTCCGGGAGATTCTTAGCCGCCAATGTGGCAGTGAAAACCCATCGATTCAATAAGCTTTTTCAGACGTTCAACATTATGTTCAGCTAATGACGGCGTGTCGCCCATCGGATAAATTCTGCCTAACAGCGTATATTTATTTTCGCCAAATGTATGATAAGGCAGTAAATGAATGGTATCGACGCCAGACATTAATTTGGCAAACTCTGCGATGCTGCGTATTTCTTCTTCATTATCGTTAACGCCCGGCACCAGCGGAATGCGGACAATGACTTTGGTAATAAAGGAGATGCGCAGAAGGTTTTCCAGGATCTGGCTGTTATTGACGCCAGTATTGTGTTGATGAACCGCAGGGTTAATCGCTTTGATATCCGTTAACGCCAGGTCTATCCACGGAAAAACATCCTCTACCACCTCTTTGGTGGTCAATCCGGTCGTTTCAATGGCGGTATGCCAGCCTTTTGCTTTACAGGCTTTCAGCAATTCACGGGCAAATTCAGGCTGCGCAAGCGGCTCTCCGCCGGATAGCGTAACGCCACCACCGGATCGGCGAAACAGACTCTCCTCTTTTTGCAGTTCACGAATAACCTCATTAACGGTCATGCGCTTGCCTTTCATTTCCAGTGCCTGCGTCGGGCAGACCTTTGTGCATTCACCACATTGCACACAACGTTCACGATCGACAAAAGACGGACTGGACGGGGAGAGGGCATTTTGAGGACAGACCTCAATACATTTTCCACAGCGAATACAGTCGTTCTTTTTAAAAAGTAATTCAGGCTGTGGGCGCTGCGACTCCGGATTACTGCACCATTTGCAGGCCAGAGGACATCCTTTAAAAAAAGGGATCGTGCGAATGCCGGGACCGTCGTGCAGGGAATAGCGCTGAATGTTGAATAAAACGCCTTCCGTATCGTATTCGACTCTATTCATAACATCACTCGTCATAAAGGCGGCGTAGCAACATCAGGGCAGCCGCCGAAAATCGGCTTTAAAAAAGGCCATGGCAAAACCATGGCCTCCGGGCAGGATTGATCAGAACTGCTGTTCGGTACGGCTGATAATGTCGTCCTGAACTTCTTTCGCCAGCACTACAAACTGAGCGCTGTAACCCGCCACGCGCACCACCAGATCCTGGTGCTGCTGCGGATTTTTCTGCGCTTCCAGTAGCGTGTTGCGATCGATAACGTTGAACTGAACGTGCATCCCTTTCTTGTCGAAATAGTTACGTACCAGCCCGCCGAAGTGATGCAGACCTTTCTCACCTGCCAGTGAAGACGGCAGGAACTTCTGGTTGTATAGCGTGCCATTAGAGGCGATAAAGTGATCCAGTTTGGCAACCGAGTTGGCGGCAGCCGTCGGACCCTGGGTATCCTTACCCTGGCGAGGCGAAACGCCATCGGCCAACGGCTCTTTCGCCAGACGACCATCCGGCAGCGCACTGACATCCTTGCCAAACAGCACGTTTGCGGAAACCGGATAGATCCCGGCCTGGAAGCGTCCACCACGTGGGTTGGTGTATTTCTCCACTTCCTGACAGTAAATCAGCGCACACTGGCGGGCGACGAGATCCACTTCATCGATATCGTTACCAAAACACGGCGTATTCTCCAGAATATGGCGGATCTCTTCGAAACGTGAGTGCTTGCCTGACGGTGCGGCGCTGGTACCGGAAAGCTGACGGTAGACTTCGTTTTTAATCGTTGCCGGATCGAGCGAGCCATCACGCTCAATAATCCCTTTCACAATGGCATAAATTTCCTGCTCGCCCAGCGAAGACTTCGCCGGGGCGCTCTGCGGGCTGCCTCCAGTCGGATAGCCAAAGTTGGCATCCAGCGCACTTTTCAGTTCCTGCAACGTCAATCTGCGGTCTTCAAAAACCTGTTTCTGAATGGCATAAACCGAGTCGCCGGTATCAGCGATGCCAAACGCCTGCGGGCCGGTAAAGTTATAGATCGCGCCCCCTTCCTGAAGTGATTTCCCGCGTCCGATACAATCATCCACCATCGCAGACAGGAAAGGCAGCGGACAGCGTTCTCCGTGGGCGATATCCACGCTGTTACAGGCTTCAACCAGCTGATGAACAAAGTGCGCCATCTGTTGTTTAAACGCGCGGTAGAAGTCATCGAGACTGGCGTACTGCGTCAGTTCACCGGTGGCCGGGCCGAGTTGTTTCGTGCCTGAGCGTCCATTATTCAGCGTGATTTCCAGTACCTTCGCCACGTTGAAGAATGCCGCATCGTGCCATCCCTCAGTACGATGGGGAGCCTGCGGCTCGACACAACCGATGATGCAGTAGTCGCGTGCGTCCCGCAGCGAGACGCCCCGGTTCTGGAGCGCCGGAATAATCACTTCGTCGTTATACATGGCCGGGACGCCGAGGCCGAGACGTACCAGTTCACAGGCGCGGAACAGGAACTCATCCGGCGTGCCTTGCCAGACACGAATGGAGAAAGAGGGCTGAGGCAGACGCACATGTGCCGTCGCTTCCATGCACATATAGGTCAGTGGGTTGGTGGCATCACGACCATCTTCTGTCTGGCCGCCTACACACAGGTTCTGGAACACGGCGTAGCCTGCGAAAGCCTGAGCAGAGACTTCGTCACGCGTTTTGTTGATATCATTGAGTTTGATCCAGCAGCAGTCCACCAGTTCCTGCGCGAACTCCTGGCTGATGGCGTTGTCTGCCGCCAGGTAAGGATACATATACTGGTCGAAGCGTCCGGGGGAAATAGAATGGCCGCTGGATTCAATTTGCAGCATGCTCTGAATAAACCAGAAGGTCTGACAGGCTTCCCAGAAGGTAGTGGCACCGTTTTCCGGCACGCGGGTACAGTTTTTCGCAATCTGCTCCAGCTCGCGTTGACGGGTCGGATCGCGTTCTTCGCGTGCCAGACGGGTTGCCTCCTGAGCGTAGCGGTGGGCAAAGGTAATCGCCGCCTGATAACTGAGGATCACCGCATGATAAAACTGCTCTTTCTTGATGTAGTCCGGCGCGCTGCGGTCCAGATTTTCCAGCGCGCGGGTCACTTCATCAATAATGCCACGAAAGCCGATTTTCAGTATCTTACCGTAATCGACGCTAACGTGACCCACACCGCCGTAAAAATAGTTACCGACGGTAAATACGCCATTACCCATGCTCTCTTTGGTCGCCTCAGACATATAGGACGCGGCCAGCGAGCTGGTCGTTTTTCCCGGCCAGTATTTAAATGCCTGATGCAGGTCTTCTGCGGTTTTTTTCGGAATAATGAAGGGGTCAGCGATACGATGTTCCATCGTCTCAAATTCTTTTTCTACCCAATCATAGGAGAACTCCGGGCAAATTTCAGTTGAGCGCGGATTAATAGTGACCGCGCCAACAATCAATTCATCCGGGCGGATCGTCACCGGCAGTTCATTGAATATTTTCTCGACCACTTTTGCCCGGCGCATAATGGCAGGAAGATGTTCATTCTCTTTATATGCTTCGGTTGCCAGCACTGCACGCTCAGATTCTACGTAGGGTTTAGCATGCAGGATCATGTTTTTCAGTCTTACAACACGTTCAGTCGGATTATTAAAGCCTTTCTCTAACATACAATAACTCCCGAAATGATATTGGCGTGATGCGTTTATCACGCCGGAATTTTTTACCTGACGGCAGTGCCGGAATACGTTCGCAAAATGACGAGACGATCTGGTGCTGAACTATTAATAACTCTGCTATTACAACTTTGGATTATTAACAGACACTCTTAGAATATATTGCTGTCATCCTCAATAATGCGTATTGCTTCGTTGACTGCGGCGACTTCACCAAATATTGCCAGGGTCGTAATATGCTGCGGACAGCTACCAAAGATTTCCGACACCGCAACGTTGGCGCTTTTACTGGCCCGATCGGCGAAAAAGTAGAGATCGGGAACGGGCAGCATAATCAACCCGATGGCATCGATGCGAAACCTGTCCAGCCGGTTACGGGACTCCGAAGGCATCCGCCGTTTCAGCATGGCCAGCGTTTCCGGGGTTGGAGCATTGATAATGCGTGTTTTCATCTTTGGTTACCCGTTCCGCTGACGTCAGCGAATATTTAACGCTTCCACCATGACGCAGCGGCGGTGTCTGGCGAAGGTGCGTGCCGAGGTGAGCCCTTCACCGGTCGGCCCGGCGATAGTGAACGTGGCATGTCCTTCGCCGCTAACGCCAATCCCGGCATAGGACGGACCGTTTTTGACAAAAATAGTGGTCTGGATCAGGCGCGCCATGCGGGTGAGTTTTTCGACGTTGGTTGAATGCATCATGGCGGTGTGGCGATTGCCATGCTCCACTTTGACCGCCAGATCGATGGCTTCATCGACGTTCTCAACCCGAACCACCGGGAGAATCGGCATCATTAATTCATGCACCACGAAAGGATGATCGCGTTCTGTCTCGATCAGGATAACTTTCACCTCTTCCGGCGCATCAATACCGATTTTCTGCAGGATGTAGCGGGCATCTTTGCCGACGAAAGCGGTATTCGGCCCGGTGCCTTTTTCGTTCAGGACCAGCGACTGTAATTGCTGGATATGCTGCTTGTCGCACAGCAAGAGTGCGCCACTTTTCTTCATGCAGTGGATGAGATAATCCGCCACTTCATTAACGACGATGACCTCTTTTTCAGCGACGCACGGCAGGTTATTGTCAAAACTACAGCCGTTAATAATATCTCTGGCCGCTTTCTCAATATTTGCCGTTTCATCCACCACGGCGGGCGGATTACCTGCCCCTGCGCCAACGGCCTTTTTGCCTGACGACATCACCGTTTTGACGATTGCCGGACCGCCGGTGGCAACCAGCATATTAACACGAGGATCGTTGATTAACGCCGTGGTGTTTTCGATCGACGGTTTGCTCACCGTGACCACCAGGTTGGCCGGGGCACCGAGCTGTGCCAGCCGCTGATTGATCAGCGCTACGCAGTGCAGAGAAACGTTGCGCGAGCGCGGATGGGGACTGAAAATGACCGTGTTGCCTGCTGCCAGCATACCGATGGAATTATTGATAATGGTTTCCGTCGGATTCGTCGTTGGCGTAATGGAGCCGATCACACCAAAAGCTGAATATTCCGTTAACGTCAGGCCGTTATCGCCGCTCTGCGCACAGGTTGCCAGGTCTTCAATTCCCGGTGTTTTTTGCGCGGCAACCCGGTTTTTCACCAGTTTATCGGCATAATTACCCATTCCGGTTTCGTCTACCGCCATGCGCGATATCGTCTGCAATACATCGTCCTGCAGGAAAACAGCGCGGATGCCGTCAATAAAGTTAGCCCGATCCTGCATGGTGCAGTGGCGGTACTGGATTTGTGCCTGTCTGGCAGCGGCAATCGCCTCGTCCATCGTGGCAAATGCGCCATCGCCCGTATCCGATGACGTACCGGCATCACCGTGTTGACGGCTGGCCAGCACGCTGGCAACAATCGCCTCAATACTGTCGCGGTCGGGCGGAGTTGTCGGAGCCGACGCGCTGCTGGTGACGGTCTCTGGCGTGGTTTTCGTGTATTTACTCAGTACGCGAGAGACAGCCTGAGTAATTTCAATGTCGTTCATGCAATTTATTCCTTACTTCACATCGCGTCAGGCGCAGGGCAACACGCCTCAAATATAGGGCGTGGTCGTCGATTTAATCGGCGCAGGATCTAAGGTAGACAGAAGTTGCAACCCGACCTCTCTTGCCGCAATCACGGCCTGGCGCACCGCGCCGGAATCGCCTGCGAAGGTAAAGATCACTTCATTGCTGAAGCTGGTACCTTTACCAGGACTGGCATAGCCGACCGGATCAACCACTGCGGCTTTCGCTGCCGCATCCGCAACGACGATACCAATTGCGGCCGGACAGGCGCAGGTCATCCCGAACGCTTTACCCAGCGGGGCATCGAAAGCTTTGTTCAGCGCATAGCTGGCGCGGGCGGTGTACTGAAACTCCAGATGCCCCGCCGGTGAGCCGTAGACGTCACCCATTGTCCGTTCTATTTCCGCTAAGGCGACTTCAATAGCACGGCGAACATCAGAGACATCAGCAGCGCCGAACACGATCATACATCCGTGTCCGCCGCCGCCTTCGGTGTCGCGGGCAAGCTCGATGGCGAGGATCTCGCTATTGGTCGCTTTGATCGCTTCGTCTGCGGCAAAAATATGCGGGCCAGCGCCCGTACGGGCACCAAGAATACCGATTGAGCGATATTTCTTGTCGATATTCATCACTTCATGTAATTGATGATCGACGTTGGCAATCACCAGCCCAATAGTATGACCGAGGGCGGTGCCGACAAATTCTGTTAAACCACAACCGGTAATGCTGGCGGCGGTTTTATTATTTGTGGTGCTGCCGGTCTGCTTATTCATTACTTCAGATATAATCTGTTCAACAAGATTATCTCTCATGGTCAGTATCCTCAGTTTTTATTAACTGACAGCTTTCGGCAGGATTTTTTCCACTTCGATATGTGGGCGTGGAATAACATGTACGGAGACCAGTTCACCGACTTTAGTGGCTGCGGCAGAGCCTGCATCGGTTGCTGCCTTTACCGCACCAACATCGCCACGGACCATGACGGTAACCAGGCCAGAGCCGATTTTTTCGTATCCGACGAGCATGACGTTTGCGGATTTAACCATGGTATCTGCAGCTTCAATGGCGGAGACCAGACCTTTTGTTTCAACCATACCTAATGCTTCTTGTTGCATATCAACCTCAATATTTCCAGGTAAGAGTAAAGGCAAGTAATGAAATAACCGGTGAAGGTTTAGTTCATATACATCATTAATTCATGCACTACGATAATATTGCGTTATGGACAAAATGTTTTGCCCGCCAGAGAGATTTTCTTGTTTTTCATTATTCTTGCGGACAATAAAATCCTCTTTGCTGCATCATCCGCTAACCGCAGCACACAGGGTCGATGCGATGGCGGCGGCGTCCTGGGCGATCATCTTTTCTTCATTGGTAGGGATCACCGCGACAAGCGGAGAGCCGGGCAGGGAAATCACACCATCACGACCGCCATACAGGTATTCATTCTTTTTGCTGTCCAGCGCAATACCAAATATGGCCAGCTTTTGCGCGGTTAACTCCCGCACCAGCGCAGAGTTTTCTCCGATGCCGCCGGTAAATATCAGCGCATCAAAGCGGTGTAGCGAGGCGAGATGAGCACCCAGGTGACGGGCCAGACGATGCACCATCACCTCAATGGCCAGCGCCGCGCGCTCATCGCCCTGACGTCGTGCTTCCTGTAGCGCGCGGCAGTCACTGGAAAGGCCGGAGATCCCCAGCAGCCCGGATTCGTTATTCACCATCTCATAGACGGCCTCGAAAGATTGTCCGCTACAGCGGGCAATATAGGCTGCCGCGCCAAAATCGAGATCGCCGCAGCGCGTTCCCATAACCAGTCCCTCCAGCGGCGTCATGCCCATGGAAGTATCTACGCTGATACCGTTCTTCACCGCGCAGACGGATGAACCATTGCCGAGGTGCGCAATAAGAATACCGTGATCGTCAGGATCGAGATCGAGACGTTTCACCGCTTCTGCCGCGATAAACCGGTGTGAGGTACCGTGAAAACCATAGCGCCTGACCTGGTGATTGTGCTGATATTCCAGCGGGATCGCATAGGTATAAGCGGCGGGCGACAGCGTCTGGTGAAAGGCAGTATCAAAGACGGCCACCTGCGGCAGGGTGGGAAGCAGCGCCATAGCCGCATCTATGCCGATCAGGTTTGCCGGATTATGCAGCGGAGCCAGGGCTGACAGTTCGCGGATGCGGGCGATAACCTGTGCATCAATGAGAACCGACTGTTGAAAATCGCGGCCGCCATGGGCAACCCGATGACCGATGGCATAAAGGCGCGGCAGCAGCGCCATGTCATCCAGCCTGGCGAATAACGCCCTGAGCGCCTGATGATGGCTGGCCTCACTCAGCGACTGCGTGGTTTTGTGATCCGCGCCGCTCTTAAAAGTGATACAGGCGTCTGCCAGTCCCAGCTTCTCGGCCAGACCGGAAAGGAGAGGAGCATCTTCATCGGGAGAGAGCACCGAAAATTTCAGTGAAGATGAACCGCAGTTGATAACCAGAACCAGTGATGCTAACGACATAACGACCTCAGCGCGTAGTAAGCGCCATTAATGAGAGGATGTAAGGGAAAAGTGCTGCTGACTAAAGCGCTGTAATGTGGCACTGGCGATAGCAATATCTTGCTCGACGCTGCCGCCACTGATACCGATGCCGCCTAACAGAACCCCCTCAGACCAGCAGGGTAAGCCGCCGCCGAAGCAACAAAGCCCCGCCTCGTGCTGGAGTCCGTACAGGCTGGAGCCCGGCTGTACTTCTGCCGCCAGGACGTGCGTCGGCATTTTAAGGGCCACGGCGGTCCATGCTTTTTGCGCGGCGAGCGTGTGGCTGATGAGTAACGCATTGTCCATGCTGAAAAAATAACGCTGATGACCTGTCGCATCGACAAGGCTAAACACAATAGGCACCTCCCACGCTTCAGCCACATCCTGGGCACATTTTGCCAGGGCGGCAGCCTCCGCCAGACTCAGCGAAAGCTGGCGCGGCGAGAGATGGCGGGCGATAGCATCACGAATACGTTGATCGAGTTCGGCATTTGATTCACGGAGCATGATATTTTCTCCTGTCTGCCCGTTACTGGTCATTCAAATCGACAGAATCAACGATGCCAACGATCGAGGCATCAATGACAGAATGTTCTTTACTGTTACTCATGCGTGCCGAACTGCCGGTGGTAACAATCACGATTTCACCATTGCCGGCACCGACAAAATCCACGGCCACCTGAGCGGTGCCGGTGGGCTGATAACGCTCGTCGAGACGCGCGACAATCAGCAACTTTGCGCCATTAAGCGAGGCATGTTTGGTGGTGGAAACGAGCGCTCCGGTCACTTTTGCCAGATACATACTTACTCCTTGAGACGTTGAACGATGGCAATGCCCCGATCCCGGATTTCATCGCGGGCGGCGGGAGTAATTAACGTGTTGTCACCAATATGAAGCGCATCACCGCTGGGATGCTGTCGCACATCGCTCAGAGTAAGCAGTCGTTTCTCCGGGCTGACGGGCGCAGGTTGACCGATAATCGTGCAGCCGTATTCCATCAGGATGGCGGCATAATTTGCCAGTCGCGCCCGCAGGGCAGGGGCAAAATGCGTGGTTGAGTCGTGGCGGCATTCAGCATTCAGCGTGACAATAACCGGCTTATTTTGTGCAAGTGCGTAAAAGGCCCAGCGGCACACCAGGTTATCGCGAATGCCGAGAGCTATTTTGCTCATGCTGTTGGTAGAGAGCGCTGGCAGGTAAAGCCCCCAGTCATTGTCGGTGACAGCGCCGGGTTCGCACGTATCGCAAAGCACGTCAATGCCACGTTGTGTCAGCGCCTTGAGACAGTCTGCCTGTAGCGCAGAGTGGGAGGCGCTACAGGAAAAAGCCAGCCGTAAAAAATAGCCGCTATGGGTCAGCGCCATCAGACAATCCAGGGTGGCGGGCAGCGTTGTCAGATCGTCACCGCTTATGACCACCTGCATGATTTTGCTATTAGCCTGCAATCGCTTTTTTCGACGCATTAACAGGTCGTCGATAATGGTATCCAGCAGTGGCGACAGGTGATGCTGATCCATGGCTTTCTTCCTTAATGGCTCTGCGGACCAGGGGGCGATACCCGCGTGACGCAATCGCCGTTACGCAAACCGAAGCCGTTGGCCTCTTCAACATCAATGTGCATTTCCAGGACGGCATCGGCGCTGACGCGGACCACGACGTGACTCAGGACGCCCCCGCGATGACCGTCAATGCGGACGTCGATCTCCATGCCGTCACGCAGCGCATGTGCTTCGGCGTCCTGTGGAGAAATATGGATATGCCGCCAGGCGACAATGGCACCGTCCGTTTTCATTACCCGTCCATTGGGACCAATAATTTCAATGCCTGGCGAATCCTGCAGATCGCCGGACATTCGCACCGGGGCTTTTACGCCGAGAACGAAACCGTCAGAAACGGAGATTTCAATTTGTGTGGCGCTGCGTAACGGTCCCAGCACCCGCACTTTATGCAGTTCACCTTTGGGGCCTCGCAGCGTCACCGTTTCTTCCGCAGCATACTGACCGGGCTGTTTTACGGCTTTCATCCGGGTCAATGTTGATCCGTAGCCAAACAGGACATCCATATCTTCACGGCTTAAATGCACGTGGCGATTAGAAATGCCGACGGGGATCGTCAGCGCGTGCGCGGGTTTTGTCGACGCGGCCAGTTCCTGAAGAATTTGCTGGGTGATCCATTCGGCTTGTTGCTGGTTGTAATTCATAACGTCAATAACCTGAAAGTGTGTAATAGCGTGAGCCTGAGACCAGGCCTTTCTGCGTTTTGCTGTTTACCGTCTGCAAGATGAAGGCAATCCTGTCCGGAGTTAGCGGGCAATACGCGTGAGTAACCGATCAATATCCACCGCTGTGGGTTTACAGGGATTACTTGCGGTACAGCCATCTGCCAGCGCTGCGGCAATCAGCGCCGGGCGAAACGACTCAACGGTCTGCATCGTGACAGACAACCCGGCGAGCGTTGCCGGAATACCAAAATGACGGTTCATTGCATGAAGACCGGCGACAAGATCATTCAAGGTTTGCTGCGGTGTATCTGCGTGGATGCCCATTATCGCCGCACATTGCAGATAACGTTCGACGGCACCGGGCGAGCGCGCCGCGTTAAACTCAATAATGAGCGGCAGCAGCATTGCGTTAATTTTGCCGTGAGGAATATGCAGCATGCCGCCTATGGCATGGGCCATCCCATGTACCAGGCCCAGACCGGCGGAATTAAAGGCCATTCCGGCCATACAGGAGGCGTTATGCATATGCGTGCGGGCATCGAGATTTTTGTCGTCATCGAAAACGGTGGGTAGATGTTGCCAGACCAGAGCAATGGCTTTTTCCGCCAGCGCATCACTGAAATCATTCGCCCCGTCAGAGACCAGCGCCTCAATCGCATGGGTCAATACATCCATCCCGGTATCGACCGCCACCTGTCGGGGAACCGATAACACCAGATGAGGGTCGAGAATGGCGCAGTCCGGTACCAGTTTATCGTCAATAAGGGGATATTTTCGGCCATTATCGGGATCGGAAATAATGGCATACGAGGTGACTTCTGAGCCGGAACCGCTGGTGGTGGGGATGGCGATAAGCTCAATGGCATGCTGAGGGTAATATTCTTCGAGGGTAACCTTAATGCCTTTGGCAGCATCCAGTGATGAACCGCCGCCCAGCGCAATGATCGCGTCCGGCTTCATGCTTTTAAACTGTGATGCTCCCGCGTGCAAAATATCAATGCTGGGATCGGGCGTGACGTCGCTGAAAATAGAAACTGAAGCCTGTGGCATCTCATTGATCAAATAGCGCGTCTTACCTGACGTCGCCATAAAATTGTCGGTCACGATAGCGACTTTTTTATGATTCAGCCGGCGCAACGTGCCAATCGCGTCTTCACCGAAATAGACGTCAGGGATGGAAAAAAAGTAACTCGCCATTGGTTAACAACCCTATCCTCAAATAATAACCCGCTGACGGACACCGGGTCTGGAAAGAGATTGCATATTGTCATGGAAGATAAAAGAAGACGCTGGCTCTGCTTGTGCTACGTCAGGATTATGTTGCTGTTATTGGCAAGGATTGACAAAAAAATACAGCGGGAGGACGGAAGAACGCAAGTGCGTAGAAGACGCAGAAATACATTCTTCCCATCTTTTGCAGCGATCAACGATTAATTAATGCATGCTTTTACGGCGCGGTCGGGTCCACAAAGCATGACGCATTTTCCCTCGTCCATACTGTCCTTGAAATGCTGCTGCTTACCAACGCTGATGCCCGCACCACACCACATTAAATGATGCTCGTGGCGGCTACTGATGGCGACAGGAACGTCGCTGACAGTGGAGGACACCTCGACGCTAAAACCCTGACCGTATAACCGAATCGCTTCCAGCCAGATTTCGTTATCGTCTTTCACGCTAATCGCTTCCAGAAACAGAGGCGTGTCACCTTCACGGCTGGAGGTACGCGTCAGCGAGCCTGCGCGTTGAACGATGCACTGGTGAAAACGTTGCAGACGACGGCAGGAGCCTGTTCGGGTATCTTCCTGAAGCCAGCGGTTTAGCGGACGCAGTAAAAAATGATTCGCATCATCGCTACTGTAATCGTTCACAATAGTGCGGAAATAACGTGATAGCGTCCGATTGGAGCCAAATTCAAGCTGCCAGAGTAATTCACCCTTTAACGCTGCCCAGCCATGAGAGCGCAGCGGAATACCTGAACGATGGCTTTGGCGAATTTGACGAAGCGTCGCGCCACTCGCCGTCTGTGTTTTTAACGTACGAATTTCCTCAAGCTGCTGTTCATTCCAGCTTTCTGAAAATTCACCAGCGCTAATCAGCCCGTAACGATACCAGCGTCGCAGGTTGGAAGGATGAATGCCGGTGATGATGCAGACGTTATCGGTAGAATGGTATTTCATACTAAGCCCCCTTAAAGGGATGCCGTCAGAGGATGCTAACAGCTGAACGGCTATTATGAACCTGCCTGTCCAAAATTAATACAGTGGATTATGCTGATTACAAAACTTCACGTGTTTTTTTGCGCTGCCCGCATCAACAAGCAGATAAATATGACGTTTTAATAAAAATTTAAAAAATTTATTAAACAGAAGAGTATTACATTACGCAGGCCGTTGCCCGACAATCCAACTCGTCGGGCAGCAGCTAAATTAGCTGAAAAACATCACCGAAACGCAGAGTAAACCAACACTAAGAGTAATGAGATTAGCCAGTGAACGGTAAGGTTTTAGTGATGCAATCAGGTAAGTGGAAAGCGTTGGCATGATGAACAGGATCACCGCTATCAGCGGCCCGCTGATAGCGTAAATCATGGAAATCGCATTCGGGTTAATACAGCACACGACGAACATTGTCAGTGAAATGAGGATCACCGACATCGCCCGATGAAATGCCCGGCTTTTTTTAATCCCCTTATAGTCCAGAGCAGATTTTACGATTTCGGTCGCGCCTTCGATAACGCCAAAATAGGTGCCAAGGAAGGATTTAGACATCGCTATCACCGCCACCACAATGCCGGAAATGGCCAGCCAGCCCGGCGAATCAGGCATCGCTGAGAGGGCTGATAAAATAGTCACGCCTTCCTCTCTGGCGGCATTAATATAAGAAGACGGAATTGACAGCAGGCAGCTAAAAACAAAAAACAGTACGCTCAGGCAGATTATCAGGTAAGCCACCTTCATAATTTTTTTGCATTTATCCATAGCGTTCTCACGATATTTTTCCTGTCTGTCGATAGCAAACGTGGAAATAATCGGCGTATGACTAAAAGCGAAAACCATTACGGGGATAGAGAGCCATACCTGGTGCAACGTATGGCTATCAAAGGTGATTTGACTGGTGAGTAGAGAGGGCTCCCAGCGACCGGTCAGATAGACCGACAGGAACAGGAAGTACGCGATGAGCGGGAAAACCAGAAGTCCCATCACCCGAATGGTGGTGCGACGCCCCATCAAAAAGATAGCGTTCAGCACCAGCACAACGCCCAGGCTCACCAGCATTCGCACGCTGGTCGTTACTTCCCGGTGTCTGGCGACCTGCTCGCACAGCGAGTTAGTAATGGCAACGGCATAGATCAGGACGACTACAAAAAAGGCGACAAAATAGAGGGCGGTGATCGCATTACCGATTTTTTTGCCGTAATAGTGCGTTACCGCGCCGGTGATGCCTTCACCCGCCGGGGTCGGCGCAGAGAGGATAAACTGACATAGCGCTTTATGCGGCCAGTAAGTTAATGGATAGGCCACCATGGCGGTAATAAACAGCACTACGGCACCGGCAGATCCCAGTTGAATCGGGAGAAATAGCGTCCCTGCACCCACAGCCGTTCCATACAGCGCGAAACTCCACAGAGTCTCTTCTTTTGACCAAAATTTCGACATTAGTTAGTTTTTAATAGCATGCAAGTGATAAAAAGAAGCGCAACTTACCATAATTCTGCGGCTAAGTGGCATCTTGTCAGGAAAGGCCGAGGCTGCGTGCAAATTAAATTAACAATCTATTGTGATAAATCTCACTTATTTAAAACAATTAAAATAAGAGATATTAACAATGCACTACTATGGCGGGGGGTTATTCGCTGAGGTCGACATGAAAGAGGTGGTTATCGTAGGGGCGGTTCGCACGCCCATTGGTTGTTTCCAGGGCACGCTGTCGCGCCTTTCGGCCGTCGATCTTGGCAGCACGGTCATCCGGGCGCTGATCGCGCGCAGCGGCATTGCGGCGCAAAATGTGGATGAAGTGATCCTCGGCCAGGTATTGACGGCAGGGGCAGGGCAAAACCCGGCCCGCCAGTCAGCGCTGAACGGCGGACTACCCAATACCATTTCGGCTATAACCATTAACGACGTGTGCGGGTCCGGGCTGAAGGCGCTGCATCTGGCAACCCAGGCAATCCAGTGCGGGGAAGCGGATGTCGTCATAGCCGGGGGGCAGGAAAACATGAGCCGCGCGCCGCATGTCCTGACCGACAGCCGCACCGGCGCACAGCTTGGAAACAGCCAGCTTATTGACAGTCTGGTCCACGATGGCCTGTGGGACGCCTTCAATGATTATCACATGGGTGTGACGGCAGAAAATCTGGCGCGCGAATATGGTATCAGCCGCGAGTTACAGGATGACTGGGCGCTACGATCTCAGCACAAAGCGCGTCTGGCTATTGATTCCGGACGTTTTAAAGATGAGATCGTGCCGGTTGCCACCGTGCGCGCCGACGGCACGAGCGTGCTGGTGGACACCGACGAACAACCGCGCACCGATGCCAGCGCCGAAGGGCTGGCCCGGCTGATTCCGGCCTTCGATCGTACTGGTTCGGTGACGGCGGGGAATGCCTCTTCCATTAATGACGGCGCAGCGGCCGTGATGATGATGAGTGAAGCAAAAGCGCAGGAACTTAATCTGCCGGTGCTGGCGCGTATCCGGGCCTTTGCCAGCGTCGGGGTGGATCCTGCCTTAATGGGGATTGCACCGGTTTACGCTACCCGCCGCTGCCTGGAAAGAGCCGGCTGGGCGCTGGGCGAAGTGGATTTACTGGAAGTGAATGAAGCCTTTGCCGCACAGGCCATTTCGGTCGGTAAAATGCTGGAGTGGGATGCCAGCCGGGTCAATGTTAACGGCGGCGCTATTGCCCTGGGCCATCCGATTGGTGCCTCGGGATGCCGTATCCTGGTATCGCTGGTGCATGAAATGATCAAGCGTCAGTCGCGGCGCGGCGTGGCCACGCTTTGTATCGGCGGTGGTCAGGGTGTTGCCCTGGCTATTGAACGCGATTAATTTTCCCTTCCCCCGGCCAAAAAAAAGCCCTCAGTCATCATGAGGGCAAAGGCCAGTTACAGAAGTTCTCATTTTCACTCATACGTTGCCACTGACAGGTAGCAATTGCCGTATTTAAAAGCTGAGTGTTAATTTATCGAAACATCGTTTCATAATCTGTGACGCTTAACGCATTTTGCAAGAATTTCCCTATAACAGCCCCCGTGCCTGCCGTTTCTGTGACGTGTAGCCAACCTGTCTTTATTTCTTTGCCACGTTTTAAGGCTCTGCCGCTTTTTTGTGAAGGTTATTTAACTGATTGTAATTTATGATTTTACCTTCTCATTCTCAGGGCTGGATCGCCCATTTTTGCGATCGTGGCGACATTTTCGAACTTTATTTGCAAAAAATTGAAACGTCGTTTTATTTATAATTGAAAAGACGTTTCAGGAGGGCTAAGATGGTGACATCAACAAAGCGAAAGAGCCTTTCGCTTCGCGGGCCAGTTGGCTCACCGGTTCTCTTCTGGAGGTAACGTGGACATCAGACAAAGCATCCACAGCGAACATGCAAAAACCCTTGATACTCAGGGATTGCGCAAAGAATTTTTAGTCGAAAACGTGTTTGAAGCCGATGAATACACCATGGTGTACAGTCACATCGACCGAATTATCGTTGGCGGCATTATGCCGGTGGCGAAGACGGTATCCGTGGGTGGCGAAGTGGGTAAACAGCTTGGCGTCAGCTATTTTCTGGAACGCCGCGAGCTGGGCGTAATTAATATTGGCGGCCCAGGCACGATTACCGTCGATGGCGTCTGCCACGAAATCGGTCATCGCGATGCGCTGTACGTCGGCAAAGGCGCGAAAGAAGTGGTTTTCGCCAGCATCGATGCGGCAAAACCGGCGAAGTTTTACTACAACTGCGCCCCGGCCCACACCACTTATCCCACCAAAAAAGTGACGCCTGCGGATGTCGCGCCGATCACGCTGGGGGATAACCTCACCAGCAACCGCCGCACCATCAACAAATACTTTATTCCGGATGTGCTGGAAACCTGTCAGCTCAGCATGGGCCTGACCGAACTGGCTCCTGGCAACCTGTGGAACACCATGCCGTGCCATACCCATGAGCGCCGCATGGAAGTTTATTTCTACTTCAATATGGATGAAGACACCTGCGTGTTCCACATGATGGGACAGCCGCAGCAAACGCGGCACATCGTGATGCAAAATGAGCAGGCGGTGATTTCTCCAAGCTGGTCAATTCATTCCGGCGTTGGCACCAAAGCTTATACCTTCATCTGGGGTATGGTCGGTGAGAACCAGGTCTTTGATGATATGGACCACGTAGCAGTAAAAGATTTGCGCTAGTCGCGCTGGCATCAGTCTATTTGCCTGTTGTGACAGGCTCTGAAAGATAAGGAACGAAAAATGATTCTGGAAGCATTTTCTCTGCAAGGTAAAGTCGCGGTGGTCTCCGGATGCGATACCGGTCTGGGACAAGGTATGGCGCTGGGTCTGGCCGAAGCCGGCTGTGACATTGTGGGTATCAACATCGTTGAACCGACAGAAACCATTGAGCGGGTAACTGCGTTGGGCCGCCGCTTCCTCAGTCTGACCGCCGATCTGCGCCAGATTGACGGCATTCCGGCACTGCTGGAGCGCGCCGTGGCCGAGTTTGGTCATATTGATATTCTGGTGAATAACGCGGGCCTGATCCGCCGTGAAGACGCGATCGACTTTAGCGAAAAAGACTGGGACGACGTGATGAACCTGAACATCAAGAGCGTGTTCTTTATGTCTCAGGCGGCAGCGAAGCATTTTATCGCCCAGGGCAAGGGCGGCAAAATCATTAACATCGCCTCCATGCTGTCGTTTCAGGGCGGCATTCGCGTTCCGTCCTATACCGCATCAAAAAGCGGCGTGATGGGCATTACCCGCCTGATGGCGAACGAGTGGGCGCAGCACAATGTCAACGTCAACGCGATTGCGCCGGGCTATATGGCGACCAACAATACGCAGCAGCTGCGTGCCGATGAGCAACGTAGCGCGGAGATCCTCGACCGTATCCCGGCGGGCCGCTGGGGCCTGCCGGGCGATCTGATGGGGCCGGTGGTGTTCCTTGCCTCCAGTGCCTCTGATTACATCAACGGTTATACCATTGCCGTAGACGGCGGCTGGCTGGCGCGTTAACCCTCGCAGCCAATATGTTTAAACCTCGCCCCACCGGCGGGGTTTTTTGTTTCTTATATAATCAAAGTCCATATACCAGTTAGCGTAATATCCATGCGTTTTCCAGCAGCTATTTCTGTATTGTTATTTAAATTAATATAAATCATAAAATTAAAAATAGTTTATTAAAGATAACTCTTTTTTAAAATTGTAATGTCCATCACATAACCTCGCCTCATAGCCATTTAATCCATATATACGCTTTTTCTTACCTGACAGCTCAATTGATTCATCTCGTAAATTGATTTCATCTTCTCTCGGTTCAGGCAGGAAAAAATGACTTCACTCAGCCACGAATCAACGGCGGTACCGCGCGCATTACGCGATACGCGCCGAATGAATATATTTGTTTCGGTGTCGGCAGCAGTGGCCGGACTGCTGTTCGGTCTGGATATCGGCGTGATTGCCGGGGCGCTACCGTTTATTACCGATCACTTTGTTCTCACCAGCCGGCTTCAGGAATGGGTGGTGAGCAGCATGATGCTGGGTGCTGCACTGGGCGCGCTGTTCAACGGCTGGCTCTCCTTCCGGCTGGGGCGTAAATACAGCCTGATGGCGGGAGCGATTCTGTTTATCGCCGGATCGCTCGGCTCAGCATTTGCGCCGGGCGTGGAAGTGCTGATCGCAGCGCGCATTGTGCTCGGGGTGGCGGTAGGCATTGCCTCCTATACTGCGCCACTGTACCTGTCGGAAATGGCCAGCGAAAACGTGCGCGGTAAGATGATCAGCATGTATCAATTGATGGTCACTCTGGGCATCGTGCTGGCCTTTTTGTCCGATACGGCCTTCAGCTACAGCGGTAACTGGCGTGCGATGCTGGGCGTGCTGGCGCTTCCGGCGATTCTGTTGATGATCCTGGTGATCTTCCTGCCTAACAGCCCGCGCTGGCTGGCAGAAAAAGGTCGGCATATTGAAGCCGAAGAGGTGCTGCGGATGCTGCGCGACACCTCAGAAAAGGCACGCGAAGAACTCAATGAAATCCGTGAAAGCCTGAAACTGAAGCAGGGCGGCTGGAGGCTGTTTAAGGTTAACCGCAACGTGCGTCGCGCGGTGTTTCTGGGCATGCTGCTTCAGGCGATGCAGCAGTTCACCGGCATGAATATCATCATGTACTACGCGCCGCGTATTTTTAAAATGGCCGGGTTTACCACCACCGAGCAGCAAATGATCGCCACGCTGGTTGTCGGGCTGACCTTTATGTTCGCCACCTTTATCGCTATTTTTATGGTCGATAAATCCGGGCGTAAACCGGCGCTGAAGATTGGCTTTAGCGTGATGGCGCTGGGAACGCTGGTGCTGGGCTACTGCCTGATGCAGTTCGATCAGGGCACCGCCTCGCCGGGCCTGTCGTGGCTCTCCGTAGGGATGACCATGATGTGTATCGCGGGCTATGCAATGAGTGCCGCGCCGGTAGTATGGATCCTGTGCTCTGAAATTCAGCCGCTCAAATGTCGCGACTTCGGCATTACCTGTTCAACGACGACCAACTGGGTATCGAACATGATCATCGGGGCTACCTTCCTGACGCTGCTCGACAGTATCGGCGCGGCCGGAACCTTCTGGCTCTACACGGCGCTGAATATTGCCTTTGTCGGCATCACGTTCTGGCTGATCCCGGAGACCAAAAACGTCACCCTCGAACATATCGAACGCAACCTGATGGCGGGTAAAAAACTACGCAATATCGGCAACTGATCCTGTTCGTTGCGGGAGCGCGCGCCAAAAGGCTGGTAAGTCGATGGCAACTTTGCTTCACTGTCGTTTTGGTGCGCGTGAAAGGATAAGTGAGATGAAAACCATTGGCCTGCTGGGCGGCATGAGCTGGGAATCAACGATCCCCTATTATCGTTTAATCAACGAAGGTATTAAGCAGCGTCTTGGCGGACTGCACTCTGCCAGCCTGTTACTGCACAGCGTCGATTTCCATGAGATCGAAGCGTGTCAGGCCAGTG
This sequence comes from Superficieibacter sp. HKU1, assembly GCF_029319185.1. Lineage (NCBI taxonomy): Bacteria > Pseudomonadati > Pseudomonadota > Gammaproteobacteria > Enterobacterales > Enterobacteriaceae > Superficieibacter > Superficieibacter sp. HKU1. The sequence continues at coordinate 3,699,230 of NZ_CP119754.1, read as the reverse complement.
GCGAGTGGGAAAAGGCCGGGGATATCCTGGCGCAGGCGGCGGTGGGATTACAACGCGCCGGAGCTGAGGGGATCGTACTGTGTACCAATACTATGCACAAAGTGGCAGAGCAGATTGAAGATCGCTGTTCGCTGCCGTTTTTGCATATCGCCGAGGCCACCGGGCGGGCGATTGCGAAACAGGATCTGCGGCGGGTGGCGCTACTCGGCACCCGCTATACTATGGAGCAGGATTTTTATCGCGGACGGCTGGCGCAGCAGTTTGCGATTGAAACCCCAATCCCGGAAGCGGAAGATCGCCTGCGTATCAACCAGATTATCTTTGATGAGTTATGCCTCGGTACCTTTACCGATGCCTCGCGCGATTACTATCTTCAGGTGATTCAGCGTCTGGCAGAGCAGGGCGCGGAAGGGGTGATTTTCGGCTGCACCGAAATTGGTCTGCTGGTTCCCGCCGAACTCAGCCCCCTTCCGGTGTTTGATACTGCCGCTATCCATGCGGCGGATGCAGTTGATTTCATGCTCTCTTAAGCATTGCCGCCAGCGGTGCGGTAATCCGTGGCAGACTGGCTTGCAGATGGTCGGTAAAGGCGTCCACCAGCGCCGAGGCCGGACGATGCAGCGGGCGGATCAGGCTGACGGTGAACGGCACGTCAATGCTAAAGGCCCGCACCGCCACGCCGGTTGCCGCATAGTCCAGCGCGGTCAGCGGGTTGACGACCGAGATCCCCGCGCCCGCTCGCACCAGCGCGCAAATTGACGCGGCGTTGTGCGTCTCCACCACCATCCGCCGTTTCACCTGATGGTCGCTGAATAAGGTATCCAGTAGCTGGCGATAGCTGTCGGTGCGCGACAGGCTGATGTAATTTTCACCGTGAAAATCGGCAGGCGTCAGTATGTCGCGGGCGGTTAAGGGATGATCCTGCGGCAATACGCAGACTTCGTTAAGCGTCAGCAGCGGCGTGCGTTCGGTGCCGGCTGGCGTATGCAGCGTTTCGGTCAGCCCGAGATCGTGGCGCTGCGCCGAGAGCCACTCTTCCAGCAGCGGCGATTCCTGCGGCACAATATTCAGGCTTACCTCCGGATAACGCGCCAGAAAAGGCGGGATCAGCACAGGCAAAAAAGACTGCGAAAACACTGGCAGGCAGGCAACGGACAGTTCGCCCTGGCGAAACTCGCGCAAACTTTCCGCGGCGCTGACAATGCGATCCAGCCCGTACCACGAGCGCTGCACCTCTTCAAACAGCCGTAATCCCTGCACCGTCGGATGCAGCCTGCCGCGCGAGCGCGTAAATAGCGTTAGCCCCAGCACCTTCTCAAAGCGCGCCAGTTCGCGGCTGACGGTCGGCTGCGAGGTGTGCAGCATCCGGGCGGCCTCGGTAAGATTTCCGGTGGTCATCACCGCGTGAAAAATCTCTATGTGACGTAAATTGACGGCGGGCATGGTGGCTCCTGAACAATAAGCCATATCATTTTTGCATAGACTGACGACAAAACGATATTTTTTATTCCTTTCTGCCTGTGGCGTAATGGAAAAAATCCCCGAATGGAGTCAACCATGCCGCGCGCTCTGCACACCACCGACAGCGATTTGAACGCTGAAAACCTGTTACGCTTACCCGCTGAATTCGGCTGCCCGGTCTGGGTCTACGATGCGCAAATTATCCGCCGCCAGATTGCCCTGCTGAGCCGTTTTGACGTGGTGCGTTTTGCGCAAAAAGCCTGCTCGAATATTCATATTCTGCGCCTGATGCGCGAGCAGGGGGTCAAGGTAGATTCGGTATCGCTGGGGGAAATCGAACGCGCGCTGGCGGCGGGCTACGATCCGCAGACCCATCCGGACGATATCGTATTTACCGCCGATCTTATCGACAGCGCTACCCTGGCGCGGGTGCATGAGTTGCAGATCCCGGTTAATGCCGGGTCGATTGATATGCTCGAGCAGCTCGGGCAGGTCTCGCCGGGCCATCGCGTCTGGCTGCGGGTCAATCCGGGATTCGGTCACGGACACAGCCAGAAAACCAATACCGGCGGCGAAAACAGCAAACACGGGATCTGGTACGGCGATCTTCCGGCGGCGCTGGCAACGATCCGCCAGTACGGACTGCATCTTATCGGTATCCACATGCATATCGGTTCGGGCGTGGATTACGGCCATCTTGAACAGGTCTGTGGTGCGATGGTACAGCAGGTAATTGATTGCGGTCAGGATCTGGAGGCGATCTCAGCAGGCGGCGGGCTGTCGATCCCTTACCGCGAGGGCGATGAGTCGATCAATACCGATCACTATTTTGGCCTGTGGAACGCCGCCCGGGAGCAGATTGCCCGCCATCTGGGCCATGCGATTAAACTGGAAATTGAACCGGGACGTTTTCTGGTGGCTGAATCCGGAGTACTGGTGTCTCAGGTGCGGAGCGTTAAAGCGATGGGCAGCCGTCATTTTGTGTTAATTGACGCCGGCTTTAACGACCTGATGCGTCCGTCCATGTACGGCAGCTATCATCATATTAGCGCGCTGGCGGCCGATGGCCGGAATTTGGACGCAGCCCCGCGGCTGGAGACGGTGGTTGCCGGGCCGCTGTGTGAATCGGGCGATGTATTTACCCAGCAGGAGGGCGGCAAAGTTGAAACCCGCGCGCTGCCAGCGGTCGCGCCGGGCGATTATCTGGTCCTGCACGATACCGGGGCTTATGGCGCGTCGATGTCGTCGAACTACAACAGCCGCCCGCTGCTGCCGGAAGTGCTGTTTGACGGTGGAAAAGCGCGTTTGATCCGCCGCCGTCAGACCATTGACGAGCTGCTGGCGCTGGAACTGTTCTGATTGAAATAGGGGCCCGTCGTGACGGAATCACGTAACACCAGTTTACCGGTGAACGGCGGGATTGGCTCCAGCGGCTGCCCGCCCACCAGCTTGATCGCCTGATCGATCGCCGTGATAATCATGGTGTCGATGGGCAGGTAAACCGTTGACAACCCCGGTTCCAGCCAGCGGGCGCTGGGGGCATCGTCAAAGCCGAACAGTGAAATATCCTGCGGAATATGCAACTCCGCCTGGTGCAGCGCTTTTGACGCGCCCAGCGCCATATCATCGTTGCAGGCAAACAGCGCGCTGAATTTCACCTCTTCCGCCAGCAGTTCCTGACAGAGCTCGTAGCCCCGCGTCATACTGGCATCGCCGTATTTGACCTTACGTTCATCCTGGGCAATACCGTGTTTTTCCAGCGCCTGGCGATAGCCCATCAGGCGCGCCTTGCCGGTTGGGGTATGGATCGGGACGGTGATGCAGGCGATGTCACGGTGACCCTGAGAAATCAGATACTCTACCGCCTGAAACGCGGCGTCCTGCTGCTCAAAGAATACACAGCGTTCGCGCGCGGAACTGACGTCGCGATTGATGATGATCAGCGGCATCGGCAGCGAGGTGATTAGCGAGGTCATCGTCTTTTCGCTCATAAAACGCGTATAGAGGACGATAGCGTCGCAGTGGCGATCGGCCAGCATCTGCACCGCCTGTTCTTCGCACTCCGGCGTGTCGTGACCGTCGGTCACAATCAACTGCTTACCATACGATTCCGTCTGGCGCGCCGCCTGTTGCAGCAGACGGCCAAAATAGAAGCCATCAAAAGTTGAGACCACCAGACCAATACTGTTGCTGGTGCGGTTGGCCAGCGAACGGGCGAGAAAGTTGGGGCGATAGCCCAGCTCTTCCATGGCCTTAAAAACCTGCTGACGGGTGCTCTCTTTAACCTGACCTGTGCCGTTCAGTACGCGGGAAACCGTCGCTTTCGACACCCCGGCGCGTAGTGAGACATCCAGCATTGTTGCCATTATTTGTTCCTGATGCCACATGATAGCCGCAGTTTAACATAGACATTGTGGGGAAAAAGGACGCGTGCTTCAGGATTGTACTTTGATCAACATTCACCCCGGGCGGAAATAAACGTATGCCCGACTGAGAAAAATTTGGTATGCCAATATAAAAATAACTGGCTTATCTGGAATGCCTCTATTCACATTGCGACCACAATCACAGAACTTTTTCCTGCACATGACTATTTTTGGTATGCCAAATGGGCGCGAGCTGTCCCCATTTCGATAACAGGTCCCTAAAATTCTGAGGTAATACCCGATGGCATTTCAGGAAAAAATGATCGACTCGCTGGGCAGTTTTGCGACTAAATTCAACAGTTATCGCTACATCATGGCGATCAAATCCTCCTTCATCACGCTGATGCCGGTGATCATCGTTGGCGCATTTTCGGTGTTAATTTCCAACATGGTGCTGGATCCTAAAAACGGTCTGGCCAGCTTCCAGTCGCTCTCTTTCCTTGCCGCGCTCAAACCTATTACCAGCGCCATTAACTATGCCACGCTGAACTTCCTCAATATCGGCGCGGTGTTTTTGATCGGTATTGAGCTGGGCCGAATTAACGGTATTAAAACGCTCTTTCCCGGCCTGCTGGCGGTGATCTGCTTTATCTGCGTCACGCCGACCACTGTGGAGATGATGGTTGACGGACAGATGCACGAAGTCAAAGACGTGCTGCTGCGCCAGTTCTCCGACACCCGCAGTCTGTTCCTCGGCATGTTTATCGCCATTCTGTCGGTTGAAATCTACTGCTGGCTGGAAGGGCGTCCGGGGCTGAAGATCAAAATGCCGGACACCGTGCCGCCAAACGTCTCCGCCTCGTTTTCGGCGCTGATCCCGGCGATCATCACTACCACCGTGATTGCCACCTTCGGCTTTGTGTTCCATCAGATCACCGGTATGTACCTGTACGATGCGGTATACCAGGTCGTGCAGCAACCGCTGGAGCGGGTAGTGCAAAGCCTGCCGGGGATCCTGCTGCTGATGTTTGTCGCCCAGTTGTTCTGGGTGATTGGCATTCACGGCAACCAGATGATCAAACCGATCCGCGAGCCGCTGCTGCTGGGGGCGATCACCGTCAATATGAGCGCCTTTGAACAGGGCAAAGAGGTGCCGAATATCATCACCATGCCGTTCTGGGATGTGTATATGAGCATTGGGGGTTCCGGCCTGACCATCGGCCTGCTGATCGCGGTGATGATTGCGACTAAACGCAAAGAAATGCGTGAGATCGCCAAACTTTCTATTGGCCCTGGCCTCTTTAATATCAACGAACCGGTGATTTTCGGCATGCCGATCATGCTCAACCCGATTCTGGCGATCCCTTTTATTATCACGCCGCTGGTCACCGGATCTATCGGCTATTTCGCCACCGTCACCGGGTTTGCCGGAAAAGCCGTGGTGATGGTGCCGTGGACCACGCCGCCACTGATTAACGCCTGGCTTTCTACCGCGGGTTCAATGGGCGCAGTGGTCACTCAGCTTATCTGCATTATTACGGCGGTGATTATCTACCTGCCGTTTGTCAAAATCGCTTCCCGCCGCGCGGAGCAGGCGCAGTTGCTGAGCGAACAGCAGGCTGCCGCTACTAAATGAGGATCTTATGAGTACGAAAACGTTAACCATTCCTGAGGATTTTATTCTGGGCGCGGCGGCTTCTGCCTGGCAGACCGAAGGCTGGAGCGGCAAAAAGGAAGGGCAGGACTCCTGGCCCGATCTCTGGTACAAGAACGATCGCCACGTCTGGCATAACGGCTACGGTCCGGCGGTGGCGACCGATTTTATCAACCGTTTCCGCGAAGATGTCGCGCTAATGAAGGAAGCGGGTCTGACTCACTATCGCACCTCGATTAACTGGTCGCGCTTTTTCACCGATTACGAAAACGGCATCGTAGACGAAGAGTACGCCGCGTATTACGACCGGTTGTTTGATGAGATGCAGCATTACGGCATCGAGCCGATGATTTGTCTGGAACACTATGAGCTGCCGGGCTATCTGCTGGAAACTTACGGCGGCTGGGCGTCGAAAAAAGTGGTCGAGCTGTACGTGTTGTACGCGCAAAACGTATTCGAACGCTATCATCAAAAAGTGACGCGCTGGTTCACCTTCAACGAGCCGATCGTGGTGCAGACGCGGGTTTATCTTGACGCGCTGCGCTGGCCGTATGAACAAAACACCGGCACCTGGATGCAGTGGAATCATCATAAAACGCTGGCGACGGCAAAAGTGGTGAAGCTGTTTCATGAGAAAGGGTATCGCGGCACGGTAGGCTGCATTCTCAATCCGGAAGTGACGTATCCGCGCTCGCGGGCAGCGCATGACGTGCGGGCCGCCGAGGTTTACGATCTGTTTTATAACCGGGTGTTTCTCGACCCGCTGGTTCACGGCGAATATCCCCGCGAGCTGTTCAGGCTACTGGAGCAGCATAATGTCGCGTGGGATTACACCGCGGACGAGCTGGCGATTATTCGTGACAACACCGTGGATGAGCTGGGTATTAATCTTTACTACCCACACCGCGTGAAAGCGCCGTCCCGTGCCTGGCATCCACAGACGCCGTTCCATCCGGCGTATTATTACGAGCCTTTTGACCTGCCCGGTCGACGGATGAACACCTCGCGCGGCTGGGAGATTTATCCGCGCATTATTTATGACATGGCGATGCGCATTAAAAATGAGTACCGCAATATACCGTGGTTCGTGGCCGAAAGCGGGATGGGCGTGGAGAATGAAGCGCAGTACCGTAATGCGCAGGGAATCATTGACGATGATTACCGCATCCGTTTTATCAGCGAGCATCTGTATCAGACGCTGCTGGCGTGCGGGGACGGGGCAAACTGTCAGGGCTATATGCTGTGGGCCTTTACCGACAACGTCTCGCCGATGAACGCGTTTAAAAACCGCTACGGACTGATTGAAATCGATCTTGATAACCACCGCGCCCGGCGGGCCAAAAAATCCGCTTCGTGGTTCCGCCAGCTGCGCGAGGGTCGCCAGCTTACGCTGACCATTGATGATGAGGATAAGTAGCCTCATCGCAGAAGTGAAAACCCCGAAACGGCGTGAAATTTGGTAAACTTGTCCGCGTCCGGGCCTTCCCGGACGTTAACGTCAACGTATGCACAGGTGATAGTGTGGAGAAGGCCCTCGTCCCGCCGGAAAAGAAACCTTACCAGGAAATTGGTGAAGATTTACGCGCACAAATCGTGCAGGGGTGCTACCCTCCCGGTTCGCGGCTGCCGCCTGAGCGTAATATCGCCGAAACCTATGGCGTCAGCCGAACTATCGTGCGTGAGGCGCTGCTGATGCTGGAGCTTCAGGGCACGGTTGACATCCGCCAGGGCTCCGGCGTTTACGTCATGCGCGTGCCCTGTGAAGAGCAAAATGAGGAAGAACGCCTGCTTGACAGCGACGCCGGGCCGTTTGAAATCCTCCAGGCCCGACAGCTGCTGGAAAGCAACATCGCCGCCTTCGCCGCCCGCATGGCTACCCGCGCCGATATCGATAATCTGCGGCGGATCATCGAGCAGGAACAGCGAGCGATCGCCACCAACGATACCAGCCAGGACAACAGTAAGATGTTTCATCTGGTGCTGGCCGGCGCGTCACAAAACCAAATGCTGCTGATGACGGTGGAAAACATCTGGCACCAGATGGACGGTAACCCGCTGTGGCAGCAGTTTAACGCCCATATTGCCAGCCGCGCCTATCGTCTGAAATGGCTGGGCGACCGCCAGACTATTCTTGCCGCCTTGCGCCGCCGCGATGTGATGGGAGCCTGGCAGGCTATGTGGCAGCATCTCGAAAACGTCAAAAACAGCCTGCTGGAATTGTCCGACGAGGATGCGCCGGATTTTGACGGCTATCTTTTTGAGTCGGTACCGATTTTTCAGGGGAAGATGATGTGAGGCTGGACAGTAAACCGTTCGGCTATCACTTAAGTACCTTGTCAGAAAGCTTCTGCAACGGAGCGTGAAGAAAATCAGGTAACTGCCATTTTGGTTCTTTTATAGTCTGGCAAATTGATGTGTCCTTAACAAAATAATATTTGAGGTATATGTTTTCTTTATCACAGGGCGTATAGGATGTGAAAACCAGTATGATAAAAATAATGGGTAGCTGTAATGCGTAGATGAGTAGCCCCAAAGCGGTTATTATCACAGGGAACCATGTAAGCTTTTCTACGCGCTCATATAACTTAAGTTTGGTGTTTTTCTTTTTTTTCTTTTTATTATTCGGCGCTTCATTTTTTACCAAAGCATAAATAAATAGCCAGTAGAACAGACTGCTGCCAAATAAAATACAGAAATAATTTCCATCAAACCAGATAATATCACCATGTTTGAAGATGGAAAGCATATCACCATGAGGCATGGCAAGTGCAAACCAAATGACACCCATAGACATTGCCAGGGAAAGTATTCTCGCGCAAAAGAATATGAATTTGTGCCAATAAATATCCAGCGATTCCCTGGTCATTGCGGCTAGTTCCTCGCATTGTAATACAGATACAATTCATGGGGCAGATGTTGCCGATGCCATTCGCGGATTTTAAATTCCTCTTCCAGGGCCTCGTGAATTTTTAGTTTTAATGATGCTGAAACGCCATAATTATCATCGAGAACATTTAATCCAACATTGAGAATGGCGCCTATAATAATGACTACTCCTGCTGCAACGATGACGGTAGCGCCAAGTAATACTGCAATCCCGCCCGCCACAAAAGCGATCCCTGCTGACACCAGCGCTTTTGCCGCATCCATCGGAATATCCACCAGAAAATCTACCAGGGTATAATCCTCTTTAAAGATCAGCTCGATACCTCGCCAGGCAAGAGAGAAAAGAATACAAAATCGTGCACCCTTGATGAGATTATAAAACCGGCCGCGAGTACCAATAGCTAACTCCACCATCTGCGGGTGCATGGTGCCATAGCGCGTGCCTTTCAGTATGCGCCGTAAACCAGGATAGCCAGTAATTTTAATATAGGTGACGCCGTGAAGTTTATAGACTTTTGCGTTAATACTCAGGCATTTGTAGTTCAGTACCAGGCGGTCGGCCTCATTATACCAGGTGCTTAATTTACTGATATTGCGTGAGCCATCCCATAAATCCTTTATGTTGCCTGGTCCCAGTCGATAACTGAAGAAAAAGTCTACCTTACCGATCAGATCGCTGAGGATCTGGTGTGCTTCCTCCAGCGTCAGTAGCATAAAATAGTGCGTATTATCGCGCAGCATCTGCTCCAGTACCGGGATATCTTCCAGGTAAGGATGAGTGGGCACCGGCTGGTTTATTCGCTCGCTTCCGTTAAGTATACCGCCCATATAGTCGGCCCAGGAACGGTCATTATTGTTTCTTAATCCCGCCATTGACGTCACTCCATGAGAACATTACTGAATCCGATCGCTCCAGAAGCTAAACGCACTGGTTTTTGCAGTACAGTGCTCCCAGCCGATGGATTCATAACTGAAGGCAACTTTTTCCTGAATCTCTCCGCCGGGCTCCAGCATCGTATGAGGCAGAACAAAATCAATATCCATTATCCGTGCCTGGCTTAACGTGAGCTTGTAAAACAGCTCATTCATTCCTGACCTATTGGTGCGGTAGACCTCTATGACGCAGGTCAACTCCTCATTTTCTGATATGGCTTTTCCTAATAACGGTGAAGACTTATCGACGGGTTTAACAACCACTATCTCATGATGGTTCACATTCATATCTCTGGAGATATTATGAGTAATGGCGTATACCATGATCTGATCGATATGGGAGGGCTGCCCTTTATTGCCAATGGAGTCCAGAGAACAACAGCCAGCAGAAATCAGACCCTGTGATTTTCCATTTATTGAAATATATGCAATGTTCGCCATATATATTCCTTGGATTTATTGATTATCTTTATTGGTTATCGGTGTTATTTATAAGGATGTATTAATTTTGCATTCTTTTAGAAATTAAAAACAGGCAGATTGTGCGATTACTGGTACGCAGAATGGTTATTTAAGAAGATTGTTTAAGGAGTAATATTAATGGTTTCATTAATAAATAGCGGCAATGAACTTGTCATTGCCGGGCAGGGATTAATTGTCGTTCAGCGTACTCACCGATTGCCGACGTACCAGCGTCGGATTAAATAAATGCGTAATTTCCGGCAATGGTCGGTTTTCAGACAGCGCCAGCGCCAGCTCTGCGGCCTGGGTCGCCATCGTTACAATAGGGTAGCGCACGGTAGTCAGGCGGGGACGCACGTAGCGAGAGATCAGCACGTCATCAAAACCAATCAGCGATATTTCGCGCGGGACGTCGATGCCGTTGTCATTGAGCACGCCCATTGCACCGGCGGCCATCGAATCGTTATAGCAGGCAATCGCGGTGAAATTTTTGCCACGGCCCAGCAATTCCGTCATCGCCTGTTCGCCGCCGCTCTCGTCCGGCTCGCCGAACGTGACCAGCCGATCGTTGGCGGGCAGACCGCTCTCTTTCAGCGCGTCGTAGTAGCCCTGAAGGCGATCTTCTGCATCGGAAATCGCGTGATTCGAGCACAGGTAGCCGATACGGGTATGGCCCTGCTGGATCAGATGGCGGGTGGCAAGCCAGGCACCATAACGATCGTCCAGTGCGACGCAGCGATCTTTATAATCCGGCAGAATACGGTTGATCAACACCATGCCGGGGATCTGCTTCATCAGTCCCACCAGCTCGGCATCGGGGATCATTTTGGCATGAACCACCAGCGCCGCGCAGCGATGGCGCATTAACTGTTCAATAGCCTGACGTTCTTTATGCTCGTCGTGATAGCCATTGCCGATCAGTAAAAAATTACCGGTATGGTAGGCCACCTGTTCGACGGCCTTCACCATGGCACCAAAAAAAGGATCGGATACGTCTCCGACGACCAGACCAATGGTTTCCGTTGCCTGCTGTGCCAGCGCGCGTGCATTGGCATTCGGATGATAAGACAGAGATTCCATTGCTGCCAGCACCGCCTGACGAGAGGTATCGCTGGCTTTAGGCGAATTATTAATAACGCGTGAAACGGTGGCGACAGAAACGCCTGCGAGTCGGGCTACATCTTTTATGGTCGCCATACTTTGCCTTAGTGGGTAAACGTTTACATCACAATAAGTTTTACGGAAAAACGGCGCTTCTTCAAGAGGATTAACTTAACATGCCCGACCGCAGCGGCCTGTGATCGCCGTCAGTAATGTTAGCGTTACTGTCATTCATTTTGATGATGAAACGAGAAAAAGCTAATTAATACCTTTGGTTACACTTTGCGCAAGGATGTTGCGATTGACCGCTGGTCGGCTCACGTTGAGGGTTGCTACTCTGATTATCCCAGAGGTATTGATTGGTGAGATTTTTCGGTACGACCTTCGTACTTAACTCTTACACCGACCTGCGCAGATGCGCAGGTTTTTTTTCGCCTCCATTTTGCTGGCGCGCCTGTTATGCTATTCCTTTAGCTTGCACACCTTCATTATCATGCAAAGGGAGTTGATATGCTTTTGGGCTTTTTTCGCCAGCTGTTTCAAATCTTGTTCCGGGTAAAAGTCACCGGGGACGCGCGTGCGCTACATCAGCAAAAAATACTGATTACCCCTAATCACGTCTCCTTTATTGACGGTATTTTACTGGCGCTGTTTCTTCCCATTCGTCCTACTTTCGCGGTCTATTCCTCTATTAGTCAGCAGTGGTATATGCGCTGGCTAAAGCCACTGATTGATATCGTGCCGCTCGACCCGACCAAACCGATGTCCATCAAGCATCTGGTACGACTGATTGAGCAAGGAAAGCCGGTCGTCATTTTTCCTGAGGGGCGTATTTCCGTTTCCGGATCGTTGATGAAGATTTACGACGGCGCCGCGTTTGTCGCCGCGAAAGCGGGCGCAACAATTGTACCGGTGCGTATTGAAGGAGCCGAGCTCACCTTCTTTAGCCGTCTGAAAGGGCTGGTCAAACAGCGCCTGTTCCCGCGTATCGCTATCCACATCCTGCCGCCGACTCACATCCCGATGCCAGACGCGCCGCGCGCCCGCGACCGCCGCAAAATGGCGGGCGAAATGCTGCATCAAATTATGATGGAAGCGCGCATGGCAGTGCGTCCACGCGAAACGCTGTTTGAAGCGTTGCTTTCCGCGCAGTACCGCTTTGGCGCGGGTAAGCACTGCGTGGAGGATATTAACTTCCAGCCGGACAGCTACCGTAAGCTGCTGACCAAAACGCTGTTTGTGGGGCGTATCCTGGAAAAATACAGCGTGCAGGGCGAGAGAATCGGCTTGATGCTGCCTAACGCGGGTATCAGTGCGGCGGTAATCTTCGGCGCGATATCGCGTGGCCGCGTACCGGCGATGATGAACTATACGGCTGGCGTCAAAGGGCTGACCAGCGCGATCGTTGCCGCAGAAATCAAAACGGTCTTCACCTCGCGTCAGTTTCTCGATAAGGGCAAACTGTGGCACCTGCCGGAGCAGCTTAAGCAGGTCCGCTGGGTTTTTCTTGAAGATTTAAAAAGCGAGGTCACGACGGCCGACAAGCTGTGGATTTTTTCGCATTTGCTGATGCCGCGGCTGGCGCAGGTAGCGCAGCAGCCGGAAGATGCGGCGGTGATCCTCTTCACTTCAGGTTCAGAAGGCAATCCGAAAGGCGTCGTTCACAGCCATAAAAGTATTCTGGCCAACGTTGAGCAGATCAAAACGATTGCTGACTTTACCGCCAACGACCGTTTTATGTCGGCGCTGCCGCTGTTTCACTCCTTCGGCCTGACCGTAGGGCTGTTCACGCCGCTGCTGACGGGCGCAGAAGTATTCCTGTATCCGAGTCCGTTGCATTATCGCATCGTGCCGGAGCTGGTTTACGACCGCAACTGCACCGTGCTGTTTGGTACCTCAACTTTTCTCGGCAACTATGCCCGCTTCGCCCATCCGTATGATTTCTTCCGCCTGCGCTATGTGGTGGCGGGCGCGGAAAAATTGCAGGAGAGCACGCGTCAGCTCTGGCAGGATAAATTTGGCCTGCGCGTGCTGGAAGGCTACGGCGTTACCGAATGTGCGCCGGTGGTTTCAATTAACGTGCCGATGGCGGCGAAACCCGGCACCGTCGGGCGTATTCTGCCGGGTATGGACGCGCGTCTGCTGGCGGTGCCGGGTATTGACGAGGGTGGAAAGCTGCAACTTAAAGGGCCGAACATTATGAGCGGCTACCTGCGGGTGGAAAACCCTGGCGTGCTGGAAGCGCCGACGGCGGAAAACCACAATGGTGACGTTGAAACTGGCTGGTATGACACCGGTGATATTGTCGCTTTCGACGAGCAGGGTTTTGTGCGTATTCAGGGCCGGGCTAAACGCTTTGCCAAAATAGCGGGCGAAATGGTGTCGCTGGAGATGGTTGAACAACTGGCGCTGGCGGTATCGCCTGACAAAATGCACGCTACGGCCATCAAGCAGGATGCCAATAAAGGTGAGGCGCTGGTGCTCTTTACCACCGACAGTGAGCTGGCACGCGATAAACTGCAACAGCATGCCAGAGCGAATGGCGTTCCCGAACTGGCCGTTCCACGCGATATCCGCTTTATTAAGCAGATGCCGCTGCTGGGCAGCGGTAAGCCGGATTTCGTCACCTTAAAAAGCATGGTTGATGAGGTGGAGCACGCCGATGAGTGAGTCCGTACACACTAACACTTCACTGTGGTCGAAAGGGATGAAGGCGGTGATCAGCGCCCAGTTTCTCTCGGCATTCGCAGATAATGCGCTGCTTTTTGCCACCCTGGCGTTAATGAAGGAGCTGTTTTATCCGGACTGGAGCCAGCCCGTTCTGCAAATGGTGTTTGTAGGCGCTTACATACTTTTTGCCCCTTTTGTGGGGCAGATTGCCGACAGTTTTGCCAAAGGACGGGTGATGATGTTTGCCAATGTCCTGAAACTGATTGGCGCGGGCAGCATCTGCTTTGGCATCAACCCGTTTATCGGATACACGCTGGTTGGCGTGGGAGCGGCCGCTTACTCACCGGCCAAATATGGCATCCTCGGCGAACTGACCACCGGCGACAAGCTGGTGAAAGCGAATGGTCTGATGGAGTCCTCCACCATTGCCTCCATTCTGCTGGGATCGGTTGCGGGCGGTGTGCTGGCGGACTGGCACGTGATGGCGGCACTTGGCGTCTGCGCCGTGGCCTATGCCGGGGCGATTGTCGCCAATGTGATGATCCCGAAACTCCCCGCAGCGCGCCCCGGTCAGTCGTGGCGCTTTACCCCCATGACCCGTAGCTTCTTTAACGCCTGCCAGGTACTGTGGACTAACCCGGAAACGCGTTTTTCACTGGTTGGTACCAGCCTGTTCTGGGGCGCTGGCGTAACGCTGCGTTTCCTGCTGGTGCTGTGGGTGCCGGTCGCGCTGGGCATCGTGGATAACGCCACGCCAACCTATCTGAACGCGATGGTAGCGGTCGGTATTGTCGTTGGCGCTGGCGCGGCGGCGAAGCTGATCACGCTGGAAACCGTGGCGCGCTGTATGCCTGCCGGCATTTTGATTGGCGTGGGCGTGGTCTTTTTTGCTCTTCAGCATAGCCAGTTGCCCGCTTATGGGCTGCTGCTGTTAATCGGTGTCATGGGCGGCTTCTTTGTGGTGCCGCTGAATGCGCTGTTGCAGGAGCGCGGCAAGAAAACCGTCGGCGCGGGGAATGCTATCGCGGTGCAGAACCTCGGTGAAAACAGCGCCATGCTGTTGATGCTGGGGCTGTATTCGCTGGCGGTCAAAGTGGGTGTGCCGATTGTCGGCGTGGGCGTTGGGTTCGGTGCCATCTTTGCGCTGGCGATTAGCGCGCTGTGGATTTGGGGGCGACGCCGCAAAGGGTGAACTGGCGCGTACGCTTAGGGTGGGCGCAATGCCGGATGGCGCTGCGCTTATCCGGCCCGGGAATATTACCTCTTCAGACCTGGCGAGTGGGTTGTAATGCCGCGTTATCAGGCAGTTGTAGGCCCGGCAAGCGCAGCGCCGCCGGGCATATCACGCTTACGGTGCCGGATAGGTATACACCTGATGCACTGCCTCAATCTCCGCCAGTACGTCTTCGCTTAACTCAAGATGCAGGCTTTCCACATTGGCCCTGAGCTGTTCCATCGTCGTCGCTCCCAGCAGCGTGCTGGCGACGAACGGCTGGCGGCGAACAAACGCCAGTGCCATTTGCGACGGGTCGAGACCGTGGCGTCTGGCAATATCCACATAAGCGGCAACCGCTTTCTGCGCCTGTTCGCCACTGTAGCGGGTAAAGCGGCTAAACAAGGTATTCCGCGCGCCCGCAGGTTTCGCGCCGTTAAGGTACTTGCCGCTCAGCGTGCCGAATGCCAGGCAGGAATAGGCCAGCAGTTCGACGCCTTCAAACTGGCTTACCTCGGCCAGACCCACTTCATAACTGCGGTTCAGCAGGCTATACGGATTCTGGATGGTCACAATGCGTGGCAAATCGTGCTTGTCGGCCAGATGCAGATAGCGCATTACGCCAAACGCGGTTTCATTCGACACCCCAATGTAGCGAATTTTCCCGGCACGCTGATATTCGGTCAGCGCTTCCAGCGTCTCCAGCAGGGAAACCACCGGCGCGGAATCCGTCCAGCTATAGCCGAGTTTGCCAAAACAGTTAGTGGCGCGCTGCGGCCAGTGAACCTGATACAAATCGAGATAATCGGTTTGCAGGCGCTTCAGGCTCTGATCAAGCGCTTCACGGATATTTTTACGATCCAGGGCCTGATTCGGGCGAATACCGCTGTCGCTATTGCGACTCGGACCGCTCACCTTTGAGGCGATAACCAGTTTTTCACGGCTGCCATGCTTCGCCAGCCAGTTGCCGACGTAGGTTTCCGTCAGTCCCTGCGTTTCCGGACGCGGCGGGACAGGATACATCTCAGCGACGTCAATCAGGTTAATACCCTGACTCACGGCATAATCAAGCTGTGCATGGGCGTCGGCTTCGCTGTTTTGTTCACCAAACGTCATGGTGCCCAGCCCCAGGGTGCTAATCTCAAGCGAACTGTGGGGGATACGGTGATAGTGCATAGCCGAATTCCTTTTTTAAGTCACGTCAGGTGCTTCCCGACGAAGGAATATAAAAATGGCAGAGGCAAAGAGAAAGGGAAAGTAAAAAATCATAAAGGTCAGCGGATGGCTGACCTTCAGCAATTAACGTTCAATAATTTGTGAAATTTCATCGCGGTTAATTTGTACCGAATTACCCTGCTGATCGTGGTAGCTCACCAGCCCGGTATCATTATCAACTTCCGGCTTGCCGTCGGTAAGGATCATTCGACCATCTTTGGTTGCCATGACATAGTCGCTGCTACAGCCTGATACCACGCAGGCTAATCCTACAGCTGAAATCAATACTCCCCATTTTTTCACCTTTTTTCCCCTCATCTGTTCAGGACTGTTATCAGTCTAGTAATAACGCAAAAGGTCGGCAGAAAAAAAGCAGTAAAATCTTAAATCATAAGGATATGGACGCCGATCAAGAAAATCAGATCGTTATGCCTCACTGGCGGGTCAGTAAAAAATGACGTGCCAGCAGAGCGGCAGTAAAATTTTTCTTCAGATAAAAGCCGCGTGGCAGAGTGAGTATCGGTTCTCCGCGTGCGCCAATGGCTTCCGTCAGCGCCCGGCTATTAGCGGCTTTCGGGCGCAGCTGTAGCACCTCGCCGTGACGGGCGGTAATGCGCTCTACCTGGCCGAGCACGATCAAATCCATCAGTTCTTCCCAGTCCATTCGTAGCTGGCTGTCTTCCTCTTCATTTGGCGTCCACAACAGCGGCGAACCGACGCGACGCTCGGCCAGCGGAATGGTGCGCTCACCTTCAACCGGGATCCACAGAACCCGCTGCAGCTTGTGGCGAACGTGGCTGGTTTCCCAGCTTACGCCGCTATTGCCGGTCAGAGGGGCGACACAAACAAAGGTGGTCTCCAGTGGACGCCCGCGACGGTCTATCGGGATGGTTTTCAGCTCCACGCCCAGCGCGGCAAAATCCTGTTCCGGTTTGCTCCCGGCGCTCGCACCCAGCCAGACTTCCAGCAGTACGCCAATCCAGCCTTTATCCCGTTTGAGATCCTGCGGAACAGGCAACCCCGCCAGTGCCGCCAGTTCGCCCAGCGAGTATCCGGCAAGCCGCTGCGCCTGCGTTAATAACTGCGCTTGCGTTTGCGGTGGAGCGATCAGCGGCGAGAGAGAAAACATAATCACACCCTTGGTTAAAAAATGAACAGTGATGTTACCCACTGTGCACAGAGTTTAGCTTTTTCTTTTTTGCGACAACAGCTCTATGATTTCTGGACGTTTTTTTTACGCCTCTTTTCTGGTGACGGCTTCCAGAAAAAGGTTTTCCAAATCTGGTCACTGGCAATGAACAGGATCTTACACCATGTTATCCACAGAAAAATGGGATAACTGTTAAAAACCCGCACTACTGTTTCCATTTACAGCCTTGACGTATGACGAAAATCGAATTTTTACACAAAAAGTGACTAACTTATTGGCACAATCTGTGGATAAAACCCACGCTGTTCGATCTTTCATCAGCGTGCCGATCGTCCGCGTGATATACATCACACTTTTGCTTTTCTCATGCCAGGTTAGCTGGTTAATCTGTTGAATATAAGCGAGTTAATGCCACAGGCTAAAATCGCGGTATTCGGAGTAGTCTGGGTTTTCCCACGTTAATTCCATACTTCTTCACAACTCTATCCACAGAAAAAGTGAATAAAATGGCCGTTTGCACCTTCCGGTTGTTTATAACTTCAAGAATTTTTGTGAGTTATTCAGTCGTTATCCGATTATTCTCCTGTAAGAGAGTGGTTTACCGTTTCCGGCGAGTGTGAAACAATCATTCACATTGAAGATGAGTTTGAGGTAGTCCGGTGATTGATGACGATGGCTACCGCCCGAATGTGGGTATTGTAATCTGTAACCGCCAGGGTCAGGTCATGTGGGCACGGCGGTTTGGTCAACACTCCTGGCAATTCCCTCAGGGGGGAATTAACCCAGGAGAGACAGCCGAGCAGGCGATGTACCGGGAGCTGTTTGAAGAGGTTGGGCTAAGCCGCAAAGATGTGCGGATCCTGGCATCAACCCGCAACTGGTTGCGTTACAAGTTACCGAAACGTTTGGTGCGTTGGGACACAAAGCCGGTTTGTATCGGCCAAAAACAGAAGTGGTTTCTGTTGCAGTTAATCGGCAACGATGCGGATATCAATATGGACACCAGCAGCACGCCAGAGTTTGATGGCTGGCGCTGGGTCAGTTACTGGTATCCGGTACGTCAGGTAGTCTCGTTTAAACGCGACGTCTATCGTCGGGTGATGAAAGAATTTGCCGTCATGGTGATGTCGCTTCAGGAGAGTGCTCCTAAGCCGCAGCCCGCGCCGGCATGGCGACGTAAAAGAGGTTAAGCCACGCTTATTATGCTCACCCGATTACGAGAAATCGTTGAGAAAGTTGCCAGCGCTCCGCGCCTGAGCGAGGCGCTGGATATTCTGGTAACCGATATCTGCCTGGCGATGGAGACGGAAGTCTGTTCGGTCTACCTGGCCGATCATGACCGGCGTTGTTATTATCTGATGGCGACGCGCGGTTTAAAAAAACCGCGCGGTCGCACCGTTACGCTTGCCTTTGATGAAGGTGTCGTGGGTCTGGTTGGGCGTCTGGCCGAACCTATCAACCTTGCCGATGCGCAAAAACACCCCAGCTTTAAATATATTCCTTCGGTAAAAGAAGAACGCTTCCGTGCCTTTCTCGGGGTGCCGATCATTCAACGGCGCCAGCTGCTTGGCGTACTGGTGGTCCAGCAGCGTGAGCTGCGCCAGTATGACGAAAGCGAAGAATCTTTCCTTGTTACGCTAGCCACCCAGATCGCTGCGATCCTGTCGCAATCTCAACTGACGGCGCTGTTTGGGCAGTATCGTCAGACGCGTATCCGGGCGCTCCCGGCATCGCCGGGCGTTGCGGTGGCTGAAGCATGGATGGATACCACGCTGCCGCTGATGGAGCAGGTGTACGAAGCCTCGACGCTCGATACCGCTTCCGAGCGTGAGCGATTAACCGGCGCGCTGGAAGAGGCTGCCAACGAGTTTCGTCGCTACAGCAAACGTTTTTCTGCCGGTGCGCAGAAAGAGACGGCGGCGATTTTCGATCTTTACTCACATCTGCTTTCCGATGCGCGTCTGCGCCGCGAACTGTTTGATGAAGTCGACCGCGGTGCCGTGGCCGAATGGGCGGTCAAAAAGATCGTCGAAAAATTTGCCGAGCAGTTTGCTGCCCTCACCGATGGTTATCTGAAAGAGCGCGCCGGCGATTTGCGCACGCTGGGGCAGCGTCTGCTGTTCCATCTTGACGATAATGTTCAGGGGCCGAACACCTGGCCTGAACGCTTTGTGCTGGTGGCGGATGAACTGTCGGCCGCAACTCTGGCTGAACTGCCGCAGGATCGCCTTGCCGGGGTGGTGGTGCGCGACGGTGCGTCCAACTCTCATGCGGCGATTATCGTGCGTGCGCTGGGCATCCCTACGGTGATGGGGGCGGATATCCAGCCGTCGGTGCTGCATCGCCGCACGCTGATTGTCGACGGCTATCGTGGCGAGCTGCTGGTCGATCCTGAGCCGGTGCTGCTGAAAGAGTATCAGCGCCTCATCAATGAAGAAAATGAGCTAAGCCGCATTGCGGAAGATGACGTTGAGCGCCCCGCCGAACTGAAAAGCGGTGAAAGGGTGAAGGTGATGCTCAACGCGGGCCTCAGTCCCGAACACGAGCAGAAGCTGGGCCGCCGCGTTGACGGCATTGGCCTCTACCGCACTGAAATACCGTTTATGCTGCAAAGCGGATTCCCTTCGGAAGAGGAGCAGGTGGCGCAATATCAGGGCATGCTGCAAATGTTTAACGACAAGCCGGTCACGCTGCGTACCCTGGATATCGGCGCGGATAAGCAGCTTCCGTATATGCCTATTAGCGAAGAAAACCCGTGCCTCGGCTGGCGCGGGATCCGCATCACCCTCGACCAGCCGGAGATCTTCCTCGTGCAGGTTCGCGCGATGCTGCGTGCCAATGCCGCAACCGGTAATCTCAGCATCCTGCTGCCGATGATCACCAGCATCGACGAAGTTGACGAAGCGCGGCGGCTGATTGAGCGCGCCGGGCGCGAAGTCGAAGAGATGATCGGTTATGCGATCCCTAAACCGCGCATCGGCGTGATGCTGGAAGTACCGTCGATGGTCTTTATGCTGCCGCAGCTGGCGAATCGCGTGGATTTTATCTCCGTCGGCACCAACGATTTGACCCAGTACATTCTGGCGGTCGATCGCAATAATACCCGGGTAGCGAATATTTATGACAGCCTGCATCCGGCGATGCTGCGCGCGCTGGCGATGATTGCCCGCGATGCTGAGCAATACGGCATTGACCTGCGCTTGTGCGGCGAGATGGCGGGTGACACCATGTGCGTGGCTATCCTTATTGGCCTCGGCTATCGCCATCTTTCCATGAACGGTCGTTCAGTAGCGCGGGTGAAGTATTTACTGCGGCATATTGATTTCGACGAGGCGCAGACGCTGGCGAACCGAAGCCTGGAAGCGCAACTGGCGACAGAAGTCCGTCATCAGGTTGCCGCGTTTATGGAACGGCGCGGGATGGGCGGGTTGATCCGCGGCGGGCGATAAGTTCGCTATACAGATCTTTTACAACTTCGCGGTCATCTCCCTTATACGCCTGTGCTATGATTCGCTCCTTTGGAGCGCCTGCTATCGACAGGCATGTATCATTACCGCTGTCCACTTTCGGCGGAATAACAATCACTTGTGGTGACAGATGAATAGCGGGTATCTGCGTTTTCCGGATTTTGATCCGGTGATTTTTTCCATTGGACCGGTCTCCCTGCACTGGTACGGCTTAATGTACCTGGTGGGATTTGTGTTTGCGATGTGGCTGGCAACCCGCCGCGCCAGTCGTCCCGGCAGCGGCTGGAATAAAAACGAGGTTGAAAACCTGCTGTACGCGGGCTTCCTCGGCGTTTTTCTGGGCGGTCGCATTGGCTATGTGCTGTTTTATAATATGCCGCTGTTTCTCGACAACCCGCTGTATCTGTTCCGCGTCTGGGACGGGGGAATGTCGTTCCACGGCGGTCTGATTGGCGTGATCGTGGTGATGCTGATTTTCGCTCGCCGTACGAAGCGCAGTTTCTTCCAGGTGGCCGATTTCATCGCGCCGCTGATCCCATTTGGCCTGGGTGCCGGGCGTCTGGGCAACTTTATTAACGGCGAATTGTGGGGCCGCGTGGACCCGTCCTCGCCGTTTGCCATGCTGTTCCCCGGCTCGCGTGGGGAAGATCTCGGCCTGTTACCTGCGCATCCGGAATGGCAGTCCATTTTTGATACCTATGGCGTGCTGCCGCGTCATCCGTCGCAGTTGTATGAACTGGCGCTGGAAGGCGTTGTGCTCTTTATCATTTTGAACCTGTTTATCCGCAAGCCGCGTCCTACCGGCTCGGTATCGGGTTTGTTCCTGATTGGCTACGGTGCATTCCGCATCATCGTTGAATTTTTCCGCCAGCCGGACGCGCAGTTTACCGGCGCGTGGGTGCAGTACATCAGCATGGGGCAAATCCTCTCCGTGCCAATGATTATTGCCGGTATCGCGATGATGGTCTGGGCGTATCGCCGACCGCAGCAACAACTTTCCTGAGGCAGCATGAAACAGTATCTTGATTTAATGCAGAAGGTGCTCGATGAGGGCACCCCGAAAAATGACCGTACCGGTACCGGGACGATCTCCATTTTTGGTCACCAGATGCGCTTTAATCTGCGTGAAGGCTTCCCGCTGGTTACCACCAAACGCTGCCACCTGCGCTCGATTATTCATGAGCTACTGTGGTTTTTGCAGGGTGATACCAACGTCGCTTATCTGCGTGAAAACAAGGTCTCCATCTGGGACGAGTGGGCGGATGACGAGGGCAATCTGGGGCCGGTCTACGGTAAGCAATGGCGCGCCTGGCCGACGCCGGATGGCCGTCACATTGATCAGATCACTACCGTTATCAACCAGTTGAAAAACGATCCGGACTCACGCCGCATTATCGTTTCGGCCTGGAACGTCGGCGAGCTGGATAAAATGGCGCTGGCACCATGCCACGCTTTCTTCCAGTTCTACGTAGCGGACGGCAAACTCTCCTGCCAGCTTTACCAGCGTTCGTGCGACGTGTTCCTCGGCCTGCCGTTTAATATTGCCAGCTATGCGCTGCTGGTGCATATGATGGCGCAGCAGTGCGATCTTGAGGTCGGGGATTTTGTCTGGACCGGTGGTGATACCCATCTTTACAGCAACCATATGGAACAGACGCATCTCCAGCTTAGCCGCGAGCCGCGTGCGCTGCCAAAACTGGTCATCAAGCGCAAACCGGACTCTATCTTTGATTATCACTTTGATGATTTTGAGATTGAAGGTTACGACCCGCATCCGGGAATTAAAGCGCCGGTCGCTATCTGATTGACAATGCCTGGCGGCGCTACGCTTGCACAGGCCTACGGGTGGCAAACCGTCCGTGGAACACGGGGCGACCACCCACTTTGTCAACGGTCTGAACGGCACCTCGCGGTGCCGTTTTTTATTTCTGAAGCGGCTTTCCCGTTTTTTTGCAACCCGCTGCAACAGCGTAAAAATCTCTCGTACCGTCTCGTAAAACGAAAAACCTCGCCTCGCCACTTTGTCTCTGCGGCCGCACACTGGCGCCATGAAACGAGAACAGGGCTATACGCTCATTGAAACCATGATAGTGATCGCCATCGTTGCGATCCTGAGCGCCGCGGGGCTGTACGGCTGGCGCAGCTGGCAACAGCAACAACGATTATGGCAAACCGCAGTCCAGGTGCGCGAATATCTGGTGTTACTGCGCGACGACGCGAACTGGCATAACCGCGACCGCCCGCTTGCCATACATCAGCAAGGCGACCACGAGTGCCTGGTCAGCGCCGATGCCGAAGGCTGTCCACCCGGCGATCCATGGACCCTGCATCCACAATGGCCCGAGGTTCGGCTATCTGACATCACGCCCGGGCTGGCCTTTTTTGGCCTGCGTAATACCGCCTGGGCCGGACATGTTCGACTGCAAAGCCCGGCCGGGAGCTGGATGGTTGTGGTCTCCGGCTGGGGCCGGATCCGCTTATGTCAGCCTGCTGAGGAACACACATGCCTGTAACGCAGAAGGGATTTTCGCTTCCCGAAACGCTGATCGCCATGGCTATCAGCAGTCTGCTACTGCTCGGTGCATCGCGCTTTTTACCAGGGTTACAGCGTGCCGTGCTATTGCAGACCCGTCATCAAATGCTGGAGGATGAACTGTGGCAGCGTGTCTACACGGTGGCAAAACACCTTCAGCGCGCAGGCTACTGCCGTGGCGAGTGTGCAGGAGAGCCGTTAATGATTAACTGGCAGGGTGCCTGCGTGCTGGTGAAATGGGACGCTAACAGTAACGGGACGTGGGATAACGCGCTTGCTGCCACTTCAGACTTTACTGGCTTTCGTCTGCAAAATGGGGCACTGGAGACGCTTCGCGGCGCCTCTTCCTGCGACGATAAAGGCTGGGACAAAATGACCGATCCGCAGACGCTGCGCATAACGCGCTTTGAGGTGGTCCGCCACAACAGCCCCGGTTTTGCGCCGGAGCTGACCGTAACCCTGGCCGGGCAATCGACCCGTCTTCCTCTACAGACGGCGACGGCGGCGTATAGCGTGACGGGGTATAACCTGTGAATCGCCAGCGCGGGATGTCATCGCTGGCGCTGGTATTGCTCCTGCTAATGCTGGGCAGTCTGCTGCTTCAGGGGCTGAATCAACAGCAGCGAGCATTGTCCACCCGCGTGGCGGTGGAAACGCGAGCATTACGTGAGCAGGCCAGCGTTCACTCTGCATTGCAATGGGGCAAGATGCAGCCCTGGCAGGTAAACCTGCCGCTGCAATGCGTGCAGCAACCCGCACAGTCGTGGCAGGTATGTTTGCGCAGGTTGAGCGATGACTCGCTGCTGCTCATTGCCGCCAGCGGCTCTATGACACTCTGGCAATCTGGTGTGGTAAACCACGATGAAGTGCGCTTTTCGGCGCATGGCTGGAGTGATTTTTGTCCCCTGATGGAGAGCGCCCTATGTCGCATTCCCTGAACAGGCAGCAAGGGTTTAGTCTGCCGGAAGTCTTGCTGGCGATGGCATTGATGGTTCTGGTCGTCACCGCACTGGCCGGTTATCACCGTGCGCTGGCTAACGGTTCGGCTGCGCTGAACCAGTATCGCCAGCTCTGGCGCAGTGCCTGGCAACATACCCGGCTTCAGGATGGACCGACGGAAGAGGGCTGGCAGGTCAACCGCGTGAAGACAACACGGCAAAGATGTGTCAGCATCAGCGTCACACTCACCACACCGGTGGGTAAACAGGGGCAAATGACGCGATTACATTGTCCGGTCAGTCAGTAGTCGGGAGCAACTATGTTAAGGGTCTACCACTCCAATCGTCTGGATGTGCTGGAAGCGTTGATGGAGTTCATTGTCGAGCGTGAGCGTCTTGACGATCCTTTCGAGCCTGAAGTCGTGCTGGTTCAGAGTACCGGCATGGCGCAATGGCTGCAAATGTCCCTTTCCCGGCGTTTTGGTATTGCGGCGAATATCGACTTTCCCCTCCCGGCGAGCTTTATCTGGGATATGTTCGTTCGCATCCTGCCGGACATTCCGGGGGAAAGCGCGTTTAATAAACAAAGCATGAGCTGGAAGCTGATGACGCTGCTGCCGGAACTCATCGACGGTGATGAGTTTGTGATGCTGCGCCACTATCTCAGCGACGACACCGACAAACGTAAACTGTTTCAGCTCGCCTCGCGGGTGGCCGATCTCTACGATCAGTATCTGGTCTACCGCCCGGAATGGCTGACCCGCTGGGAAGCGGGAGAGCTGGTTGACGGTCTTGAAGAGAGTCAGCGCTGGCAGGCTCCGCTGTGGAAAGCGCTGGTAGAACACACGGCCGCGCTGGGCCAGCCGCTGTGGCATCGTGCTAATTTGTATCAGCGTTTTATCCGTACGCTTGAACAGGCCAGCGAGCCACCGGCGGGCCTGCCGTCGCGGGTATTTATCTGCGGTATCTCCGCCTTACCGCCGGTCTATTTGCAGGCGTTGCAGGCCCTCGGCAAACACGTCGACGTGTTTATTCTGTTCACCAACCCGTGCCGCTACTACTGGGGCGATATCAAAGACCCGGCCTTCCTGGCGAGGCTGGTGGCGCGCCAGCGCAAGCATCATCGTGAGCAGCGTGAACTGCCGCTGTTTCGTGATACGCAGCAGGCGGCGGGACTATTTAATGATGACGGCGAGCAGGACGTCGGCAATCCGCTGTTGGCTTCGTGGGGCAAGCTCGGGCGCGACTATATGTATCTGCTGGCCGGACTGGAGCGCTACGATGAGCTGGATGCGTTTGTCGATATCGCGCCGGATAACCTGCTGCATAACCTGCAATACGACGTGCTGGAATTACAGAATGCGGCCGTGCCGGGCAGGACGGCAGAAGAGTTTGTGCGCAGCGACAGTAAACGCCGGCTGGAGCCCGACGACCGCAGCCTGACGATCCACGTCTGCCACAGCCCGCAGCGGGAAGTGGAAGTGCTGCACGATCGCCTGCTGGCGATGCTGGAGGACGACCCAACCCTGACGCCGCGCGACATCATCGTGATGGTGGCGGACATCGACAGCTATAGCCCGTTTATCCAGGCGGTATTTGGCAGCGCGACGGGCGACCGTTATCTGCCTTACGCCATCTCCGACCGCCGTGCCCGCCAGTCACATCCGGCATTGCAGGCCTTTATCAGTCTGCTCTCTCTGCCGGACAGCCGCTTTGTGTCGGAAGACGTGCTGGCGTTGCTGGACGTCCCGGTACTGGCGGCACGCTTCAATATCAATGAAGAGGGGCTGCGCTACCTGCGCCAGTGGGTAAATGAGTCCGGCGTGCGCTGGGGAATGGACGATGACAACGTGCGCGAGCTGGAGCTTCCCGCTACCGGCCAGCACACCTGGCAGTTTGGCCTGACGCGTATGCTGCTCGGCTACGCCATGGAGAGTCATGAAGGCGAGTGGCGCTCGGTGCTGCCTTACGATGAGTCCAGCGGGCTGATCGCCGAGCTGGTAGGGCATCTGGCATCCTTGCTCATGCAACTGAATATCTGGCGACGTGGGCTGGCGCAGGATCGTCCGCTGACGGAATGGCTTCCCGTGTGCCGTGAAATGCTCAACGACTTTTTCCTGCCGGATCAGGATACCGAAGCCGCGCTGGCGCTGATTGAGCAGCAGTGGCAGGCGATCATTGAGCAGGGCACCGGTTCGCATTACGCCGAGCCTGTGCCGCTTTCGCTACTGCGCGACGAGCTGGCACAGCGGCTGGATCAGGAGCGCATCAGCCAGCGCTTCCTCGCCGGGCCGGTCAATATCTGTACCCTGATGCCAATGCGCTCGATTCCCTTCAAAGTGGTCTGTTTGCTGGGGATGAACGACGGGGTCTATCCGCGCACACTTTCACCGCTTGGTTTTGATCTGATGAGCCAGAAACCGCTACGCGGCGACCGCAGCCGTCGCGACGATGACCGCTATCTGTTCCTTGAGGCGTTAATGTCGGCAGAGCAAAAACTGTATATCAGCTATATCGGTCGCTCGATCCAGGACAACAGCGAGCGTTATCCGTCGGTGCTGGTACAGGAGCTGGTGGATTATATTGGCCAGAGCCACTATTTAGCGGGAGACGAGGACCGCAACTGCGACGAGAGTGAACAGCGGGTAAAAGCCCACATCATGCATCTGCATACGCGAATGCCGTTTGATGCCGAAAATTTCAAAACCGACGAACGACAAAGTTACGCCCGGGAGTGGCTGGCGGCCGCCAGTCAGCAGGGCGAGGCGCATTCGGCGTTTATTCAGCCACTGCCGCCGCTGAGCATTGATACGTTGCCTTTTGACCAGCTACAGCGCTTCTGGGCGCATCCGGTCCGTGCGTTCTTTCAGCAGCGGCTGCGGGTTAATTTTCGTGAGGAAGAGAGCGAAATTCCGGATGCAGAGCCTTTCACCCTGGAGGGATTGACCCGCTACCAGCTTAATCAACAGTTGCTGAATACCCTGGTCGAAGAAGAGGATGCGGATAAAATGTTCCGCCGCTATCGTGCGGCAGGACAGCTACCTTACGGTGCGTTTGGTGAAATTGTCTGGGACACGCAGCTTCAGGAGATGCAAACGCTGGCCGACCGCGTTATTGAGCACCGACAGCCCAGCCAGAGTAGTGAAATCGATCTGCAATGTGGCGGAATTATCATTACCGGCTGGCTACAGCATGTGCAGCCTGACGGCCTGCTGCGCTGGCGTCCTTCACTGCTCAGCGTTTCACAAGGGATGCAACTTTGGCTGGAACACCTTGTCTACTGTGCCAGCGGTGGGACAGGTGAAAGTCGGTTGCTGGTGCGCAAAGAGGGTGAGTGGCGCTTTCCGCCGCTTCCGGCTGAGCAGGCGCGCGCTTTCCTTGACGACCTGGTTGCAGGCTACCTTAAAGGAATGACCGAACCGCTGCTGCTGCTACCGGAAAGTGGGGGCGCGTGGATAAAAGCCTGTTACGACGCGGCAAATGATGCCATTTTAAGAGACGACGAGACGCAGTTAAAAGCGCGCAGTAAGTTTCTTCAGGCGTATGAAGGGAATATGGTCGTAAGCGGCGAGGGCGCCGATATCTGGTATCAGCGCCTGTGGCGCACCCTGGAGCCGGAGTATTACGAAGCGATTATTGCGCAGGCCGAGCGTTACCTGCTGCCGATATTTCGCTTTAATCAGTCATAATGATGAGGTCCGTGAATGCCTATTAGCAGCACCTGGTTAAAAGCATTGGTTGTGTTACTTGCCCTTTGGGTAAATGTCGGTCAGGCAGACACAGGATGGCAGCCGGTACAGGAAACCATCCGTAAAAGTGAAAAAGATCCCCGCCAGTATCAGGCTATCCGCCTTGATAACGGTATGGTGGTTCTGTTGGTTTCTGATGCGCAGGCGGTTAAGTCGCTCTCGGCGCTGGTGCTGCCGGTCGGCTCACTTTCCGATCCAGATTCGCATCAGGGACTTGCTCACTATCTCGAACATATGACGCTGATGGGCTCCAAAAAATACCCGCAGCCGGACAGTCTCGCAGAATTTTTGAAAATGCATGGCGGCAGCCATAATGCCAGCACCGCGCCGTATCGCACCGCGTACTACCTTGAGGTGGAAAACGATGCGCTGGAAGGGGCTGTCGATCGCCTGGCGGACGCTATCGCCGCCCCGCTGCTGGCGGAGAAATATGCCAGCCGCGAGCGCAATGCCGTGAATGCCGAACTGACCATGGCGCGTTCCCGCGACGGGATGCGCATGGCACAGGTGAGCGCGGAAACCATTAACCCGGCGCACCCCGGTTCACGTTTTTCCGGCGGCAACCTGGAAACGCTGAGCGACAAACCCGGCAATCCGGTGCACAAAGCGCTGGTGGAGTTTCGCGATCGCTATTACTCGTCCAACCTGATGAAAGCCGTGGTCTACAGTAACAAGCCGTTGCCGGAGCTGGCGCGGATTGCTGCCGAAACCTATGGCCGGGTGCCGAATAAAAACATTACCCGCCCGGAAGTCACCGTCCCGGTGGTGACCGATGCGCAAAAAGGGTTGATCATTCATTATGTTCCCGCGCTGCCGCGTAAAGTGCTGCGCGTGGAGTTTCGTATTGATAACAACACCGCCCAGTTCCGCAGCAAAACCGATGAGCTGGTGACGTATCTGATTGGCAACCGTAGCCCGGGCACGCTCTCCGACTGGCTACAGCAGAAGGGGCTGGTCGAAAGTATTCGCGCGGATTCTGACCCCATCGTTAACGGTAACAGCGGCGTGCTGGCTATTTCCGCTACGCTGACGGATAAGGGCCTGGCGCACCGTGATGACGTCGTTGCCGCCATTTTCAGCTATCTCAACCTGCTGCGTGATAAAGGCGTGGATAAACGCTATTTCGATGAGCTGGCGCACGTGCTGGATCTCGATTTCCGCTATCCGTCGATCACCCGCGATATGAGCTACGTGGAATGGCTGGCCGACACCATGATCCGCGTGCCGGTTCAACATACCCTCGATGCGGTAAACATTGCTGATAAGTACGATCCTGACGCGGTAAAAGCGCGCCTGGCGATGATGACGCCGCAAAATGCGCGTATCTGGTACATCAGCCCGAACGAACCGCATAATAAAACGGCCTACTTCGTTAATGCCCCTTATCAGGTCGATAAAATCGGTGACAAGACTTTCGCTGACTGGCAGCAAAAAGCCAGCGCCATTGCGCTTAAGCTACCGGAACTGAACCCCTACATCCCTGATGATTTCACCCTGATCAAGCCGGATAAGCAGTACAAACATCCGGAGCTTATCGTCGATGAGCCGGGCCTGCGCGTGCTGTACATGCCGAGCCGCTACTTTGCCAGCGAGCCGAAAGCCGACGTGTCGGTGGTGCTGCGTAATCCTCAGGCCATGGACAGCGCCCGCAATCAGGTAATGTTCGCCCTGAACGACTATCTGGCAGGCATCGCACTGGATCAGCTAAGCAATCAGGCGTCGGTCGGCGGCATTAGTTTTTCCACCAATGCCAATAATGGTCTGATGGTGAATGCTGACGGTTATACACAGCGGTTGCCGAAGCTCTTTGAAACCCTGCTCGACGGCTATTTTAGCTTCACGCCTACTGAGGAGCAGCTTGAGCAGGCGAAATCCTGGTATACGCAAATGCTGGATTCGGCTGAGAAAGGTAAGGCGTATGAACAGGCGATCATGCCGGTACAGATGCTGTCGCAGGTGCCGTACTTCCAGCGTGAGGAGCGGCGCGCGCTGCTGCCGTCCATCACCTTGAAAGAGGTCATGGACTACCGTGAAAAACTGAAAAAAGGCGCGCGTCCGGAATTTCTGATCCTCGGCAATCTGTCCGTTGAGCAGGCAAAAACGCTGGCGCATCAGGTGCAGACACAGCTCGGCACTCAGGGTAACGAATGGTGCCGCAACAAAGAAGTGGTGGTCGATAAAGCGCAGTCGGTGATGTTCGAAAAAGCGGGCAGCAGCACCGACTCTGCGCTGGGCGCGGTGTTTGTTCCGGCGAACGTTGACGAATACAGCAGCGCTGCCGCCAGCGCATTGTTAGGGCAAATCGTGCAACCGTGGTTCTACAGCCAGCTGCGTACCGAAGAACAGCTGGGCTACGCGGTGTTTGCCTTCCCGATGAGCGTCGGACGCCAGTGGGGGATGGGATTCCTGCTGCAAAGCAACGACAAGCAGCCTTCGTACCTGTGGGATCGTTACAAAGCTTTCTTCCCGACCGCAGAAGAAAAACTGCGGGCCATGAAGCCGGAAGAGTTTGCGCAGATCCAGCAGGCGGTGGTGGCGCAGATGCGTGAAGCACCGCAAACGCTGGATGAAGAAGCCTCGAAGCTCAGCAAAGATTTCGATCGCGGCAACCTCAGTTTTGACTCGCGGGAAAAAATTATTGCTCAGGTCAACATGCTGACGCCGCAAAAATTAGCCGATTTCTTTCATCAAACGGTGGTGAAGCCGCAGGGTATGGCGATATTATCTCAGGTTTCGGGTAGCCAAAGCGGGAAAGCGGAATATGCCCGTCCCGACGGCTGGAAAACCTGGGAGAGCGTCAGTGCGCTACAGCAATCCCTGCCTTTATTGAGAGAGAATGAATGACCGACACCGCTGAGACCCTTGATCCACTGCGCCTGCCGCTTATCGGCGAGCGCCTGATTGAAGCCTCAGCGGGTACCGGTAAAACTTTCACTATCGCCGCTCTGTACCTGCGACTCCTGCTGGGGCTGGGCGGCGAATCCGCTTTTCCCCGGCCAGTTAACGTCGAAGAACTGCTGGTGGTTACCTTCACCGAAGCCGCCACCGAAGAACTTCGCGGACGTATTCGCAGCAATATTCACGAATTGCGCATCGCCTGCCTGCGTGAAACCACCGATAACCCGCTTTACGCCAGCCTGCTGGCAGAAATTGCCGATAAGCAGCAGGCGGCTGACGTCCTGTTACTGGCAGAACGGCAGATGGACGAGGCGGCGGTATTTACCATTCACGGCTTTTGCCAGCGGATGCTCAGCCTCAACGCTTTTGAATCCGGGATGCTTTTCGAACAGCAACTGATCGAAGATGAATCGTTGCTGCGCTACCAGGCCTGTGCCGATTTCTGGCGGCGCCATTGCTACCCGCTGACGCGCGATATTGCCCAGGTGATCCACGCCTCATGGAAAGGCCCGCGCGAACTGCTGGCATCCATCGATCGTTACCTTCAGGGCGAAGCGCCGAAAATTAAAACCCCGCCAGGCCCGGAGGAAACGCTCCTCGTTCGCCATCAGCAGATCCTTGAGCGGATCGCGGCGATTAAAACGCAGTGGCGCGAAACGGTGGCAGAGCTGGAAGGCATTCTGGAAAACTCCGGCATCGACAGGCGCAAATTCAACCGTGGCAACCAGGGGAAATGGATCGATAAGATCACCGCCTGGGCGGAGGAAGAGACCGTTACCTATCAGTTGCCGGACGCGCTGGAAAAATTCACCCAGTCGTTTTTGCGTGAGCGTACCAAACCGGACGGCGTGGTGCCCGAACATCCGCTGTTTGAGGCTATTGAAACAGTACTCGGCGGCACGCTAACGCTTGACGATCTGGTGATTGCCCAGGCGATGGTGGAGATCCGCGAGACGGTGGCGCGGGAAAAACGCCGCCGGGGCGAGCTGGGTTTTGACGACATGATCGGACGGCTGGCGACAGCGCTGTACAGCGAAAGCGGCGAGGCGCTGGCCACTGCGATCCGCCAGCGTTTTCCGGTCGCCATGATCGACGAATTCCAGGACACCGATCCGCAGCAGTACCGTATTTTTCGCCGCATCTGGCGACAGCAGCCTGACACGGCCCTGTTGCTGATTGGCGATCCGAAACAGGCGATTTACGCGTTCCGTGGCGCGGATATTTTCACCTACATGAAAGCCAGAGGCGACGTCAGCGCCCACTATACGCTCGGCACCAACTGGCGGTCCGCGCCGGGAATGGTCGGAAGCGTTAACCGGCTTTTCAGCCTGACCGAAAATCCGTTTATGTTCCGCGATATCCCGTTTAAGCCGGTGAACGCCGCCGCGAAAAATCAGGGCCTGCGTTTTGAACTGAACGGTGAAACACAGCCCGCGATGAACCTCTGGCTGATGCCGGGCGAAGGCGTTGGCGCGGGGGATTATCAGACTACCATGGCGCAACTCTGTGCGGCGCAAATCCGCGACTGGCTGAGTGCGGGCCAGCAATCGCGTGCGCTGTTGTGGCGTGGCGAGAGCTCGCGTCCGGTGCGCGCCTCGGACATTACCGTGCTGGTGCGCAGCCGCCAGGAAGCAGCGCTGATCCGCGATGCGCTTAACGTGCTGGCGATCCCTTCGGTCTATCTCTCCAACCGCGACAGCGTATTTGAAACTCCGGAGGCGCAGGAGCTGCTGTGGCTGCTCCAGGCGGTGCTGGCGCCCGAGCGGGAAAATGCCCTGCGCAGCGCGCTGGCGACCGCTATGCTGGGGCTGAACGCGCAGGATATCGAGCGGCTGAATCTGGATGAACACGCCTGGGATGCGGTCGTCGAAGAATTTACCGCCTACCGCCAGCAATGGCAATTGCGCGGCGTGATGCCGATGCTGCGCACATTGATGTCTCAGCGCAATATTGCGGAAAACCTGCTGGCAACCCCCGGCGGCGAGCGGCGCCTGACCGACATCCTGCACATCAGTGAACTGTTGCAGGAGGCGGGGACGCAGCTCGAAAGCGAATATGCCCTGGTGCGCTGGCTGGCACAGCATATTGCCGAGCCAGACACCAATGCCTCCAGCCAGCAGATGCGTCTGGAAAGCGATAAGCATCTGGTGCAGATCGTGACAATCCATAAGTCAAAAGGGCTGGAGTATCCGCTGGTGTGGCTGCCGTTTATCGCGCGCTATCGCAAGCAGGAACAGGCTTTTTATCACGATCGCACCTCATTTGAGGCGGTGCTCGATCTTAATCACAGCGATGAGAGTCTGGAGCTGGCGGAGGCTGAACGTCTGGCGGAGGATCTGCGCCTGCTGTATGTGGCGCTCACCCGCGCAATCTGGCATTGCAGCCTGGGTATTGCGCCGTTAACCAGTCGGCGGAGTGATAAACCCGGTGAAACCGATCTTCATCACAGCGCGCTGGGCCGTCTGATCCAGAAAGGTGAGGCCAGGGATGCGGCCGGGCTGAGTGCCTGCCTGCATGAGCTTTGCAATGAGGATATTGCGCTTCGTTCGCCCGATGCGCCGGATAACAGCCGCTGGCAGGCTCCGCAACCCCCGCAGGATGCGCTTGCCGCACGTCTTGTTCGCCGCAGAATGGCGGACGAGTGGCGCGTGACCAGCTACTCCGGCCTGCAACAGCGCGGGCACAGCGTGGCGCAGGATCTTATGCCGCGTCTGGATATTGACGCGGCGGGGCCGGGCGACATTATTGACGAACCGGCGCTGACGCCGCACCAGTTTCCACGCGGCGCATCGCCGGGCACCTTTCTGCACAGCCTGTTTGAGGATCTCGATTTTACCCGTCCCGTAGAGAGTGAATGGGTGCGGGAAAAACTCCAGCTGGCGGGGTTTGATGAGCAGTGGGAGCCGGTGCTGACGGCGTGGATTGCGACCATTCTCGCTGCGCCGTTAACGCCAGAGGGCATTTCACTCAGCCAGCTCACGGCAAAAGAGAAACAGGTGGAGCTGGAGTTTTATCTGCCCATCAATCAAATGCTCGACGCGCCGACGCTGGATGCGCAGATGCGGCGTTTTGATCCGCTCTCCGCAGGCTGTCCACCGCTGGATTTCCGCCAGGTGCGCGGTATGCTCAAAGGATTTATCGATTTAGTGTTTCGCCACAACGGGCGTTACTACCTGCTGGATTACAAATCCAACTGGCTTGGCGAAAGCAGTGAAGCTTATACGCAGGCGGCGATGGCGCAGGCGATGCAGGCGCATCGCTACGATCTGCAATATCAGCTTTATAGCCTGGCGCTGCACCGCTTCCTGCGTCACCGCCTGGCTGATTATGATTATGAACGCCATTTTGGCGGCGTGATTTATCTCTTTTTACGCGGTATTGATGGTCAGGATCCGCAGCAGGGTATTTTTACCACCCGGCCCGATCTGCATCTTATCAACGCGCTTGATGACCTGTTCGCCGGAGAAAAAGAGGAGATGGCGTAATGCATTTACAGAAACTTTTACTGGATGCCGTCACGCATAAACTCCTGCGTCCGCTGGACGTGCAGTTTGCCATTATGGTGGCGGAGCGCGAGCATCCGGCGGTCATGCTGGCGGCCGCTATCCTCAGCCGTGACGCGGGCGAGGGACACGTTTGCCTGCCGCTGTCACGGCTTGTACCGGATGAGCGTTTGTCCGGCAAAGCCCACGAGCTGTGGACGCAGCTTTTCGCCTGTGCCGACGTCCCCGAAGACTGGGCCGCGCTGTTAGCAACGTCGGTGGCGGTCAGTACGGGCGACGATCCGGCGCCGATGATCCTTCGCGGCGAGCGGCTGTACCTTAACCGTATGTGGCGTAATGAGCTCAGCGTTGCCCGCTTTTTTAGCGAACAAAATCAGCCGATGGCGGTGGATGAAGCACAGCTGGCAGAGATCCTCAACGCGCTGTTTCCGCCTTCTGACGAGGTGGACTGGCAAAAAGTCGCGGCGGCAGTGGCACTGACCCGGCGTATCTCCGTGATTTCCGGCGGTCCCGGTACCGGTAAAACCACTACGGTGGCAAAACTGCTGGCGGCGCTGGTACAGATGTCGCCCGACGCTAAATGCCGCATCCGCCTCGCGGCTCCAACCGGTAAAGCGGCGGCCCGGCTCACCGAATCTCTCGGCTCGGCACTGCGTCGCCTGCCGCTGACCGACTCGCAAAAAGCCATGCTGCCCACCGAGGCCAGCACGCTGCATCGCTTACTCGGCGCACAGCCTGGCAGTCAGCGGATGCGGTATCACGCGGGCAACCCGCTGCATCTGGACGTGCTGGTAGTGGATGAAGCCTCAATGATTGATCTGCCGATGATGTCGCGCCTGATTGACGCATTACCCGCACATGGACGGATTATTTTCCTCGGCGATCGCGATCAGCTGGCCTCGGTCGAGGCGGGCGCAGTGCTGGGGGATATCTGCGCCTGGGTTAATGGCGGCTACACGCCCACCCGCGCGGCTGAACTGTCGCGGCTGACGGGCGCAACGGTGCCGGCAGGAGAACAGAACGGCGCGGGCGCGCTGCGCGACAGCTTATGCCTGCTGCAAAAAAGCTACCGTTTTGGCAGTCATTCCGGTATTGGTCAACTGGCGAGCGCGGTTAACTGCGGCGATAAACGCTCGTTGAAAAGCGTCTGCACCCATGGCTTTGAGGATATCGCCCTTAAGCCATTGCGCACCCAGGAAGAATATCAGGCCATGCTGGAGGATGCGCTCAGCGGCTATGCACACTATCTGAAGCTGCTGCGTGAAAATGCTGAACCCGACGCGGTGCTGGCGGCATTTAGCGAATTCCAGCTGCTTTGCGCGTTGCGTGAAGGGCCATATGGCGTAAGCGGTCTCAATGTACAGCTTGAACAGACGCTGGCACGTAAGCGCCATGTGTCTTTACCACGTCACTCCCGCTGGTATCAGGGACGTCCGGTGATGATTGCACGCAACGACAGCGCGCTGGGGCTGTTTAACGGCGATATCGGCGTGGCGCTGGAGGGTGAGCAGGGGATGCGCGTCTGGTTCCCGATGCCCGATGGCACGGTCAAATCCTTCCATCCGGGCCGCCTGCCGGAACACGATACCGCCTGGGCGATGACCGTGCATAAATCTCAGGGATCGGAATTCGACCACGCGGCGTTGATCCTGCCCGCGCAAAGCGTCCCGTTAGTCACCCGCGAACTGGTTTACACGGCCATTACCCGCGCCCGCCAGCGTCTGTCGCTGTACGCCGACGACAAGCTGCTGGCGCAGGCCGTCGTTACCCGCACCGAACGGCGCAGCGGGCTAACGGCCTTCTTTGAGGCGATACGTTAATCTTCTGGATCAGGCGAGATCGGCCATCAGCACTTTTGAGCGGCGCTGATAGTTGTACAGCTCTTTCTTGCTCTCCGGCAGCAGATCGATATCCACTGGCGTAAAGCCACGCTCCTGGAACCAGTGGATACTGCGGGTGGTTAACACAAACAGCTTATCAAGGCCCATTTGCCTGGCCTGAGAGGCGACTCTGTCGAGCAGCACTTCGCCGCGCGAGGAGCTACGGTAGTCCGGATGCACCGCCACGCACGCCATCTCGCCGATCCTTTCTTCCGGGAACGGGTAGAGAGCGGCACAGGCGATGGTCAGGTTATCGCGCTGGATAATCGTAAATTTGTCGATCTCCATTTCCAGCTGTTCACGGGAGCGGCGCACCAGAATGCCCTGTTGCTCCAGCGGACGAATTAACTCCAGAATGCCGCCGATGTCGTTAATGGTGGCGCGGCGGATCTGCTCGGCGCTCTCCATCACGATTTGGGTACCGATACCGTCGCGGGAGAACAGCTCCTGCAACAGCGCGCCGTTTTCCTGGTAGCTGATCAGATGACTGCGGCGCACGCCGCTGCGGCAGGCTTTCAGCGCCCCACGCAGGAAGCGCACGGTGCCGGAGTAGTAATCCCCTTCGGCTTCCAGCGTTTCCACCCGCGCCTGCGCTTCGTTGGGGAACAGTTCAGAGATAATCTCTCCCGCCTCGTTGTATACCCCCTGAGAGGAACAAAAGCCGATCATCTTTTCGGCCTTCAGTTTGATCGCCAGTTGAGTGGCGATCTCTTCCGAGGTCAGGTTAAAACTCTCCCCGGTGACGGAGACGGCGACCGGTCCCATCAGCACGATGGCACCGCTGTCCAGCTGGCGATGAATCGCTTCTTCATCAATACGGCGGATGCGACCGCTGTGGCAATAATCCACGCCGTCATCCACGCCCAGCGGCTGAGCAATAATGAAGTTACCGCTGACCACATTGATATGCGCGCCCTGAAGCGGCGTATTGTTAAGGCTCATGGAAAGGCGCGCAGTGATATCCAGTTGCAACAGCCCCGCCGCCTGCTTGACCAGTTCCAGCGTTTTCGCATCGGTCACTCTGGTGTGCTTATGGTATACCGGCTCATGATGATGCGCGGCCAGGTTTGCATCAATTTGCGGACGCGCACCGTAGACCAGCACCAGGCGAATACCGAGACTGTGCAGCAGGCCGATGTCATTAACAATGCTGGAAAAGTTCTCGTGCTCGATAGCTTCGCCGCCCAGCATGATGACGAACGTCTTGCCCCGATGCGCGTTAATATAGGGCACTGAATGGCGAAATCCCTCGACCAGTTCGGTTCTACGCTCCTTCACCACGGCAACTTCCTCAATGAATTATTATTCGAAATTAGTGTATTTTTATTCTGTTTTTCCCTTCGGCGCAAGTCAAAATTAAGCCTGTGGGTTAGAAATTTCTCAAGGGAAAGGCGATCCGAAAAAGAATGTTTACCCTTTTAGGGGTGACAGCGTATGCGCCATTGGTTAAAGTTTCCGGTCAATTTGGATGTTTTTATAAACAGTTACGATAATTTTGCCTGGGAATTGCATGTCGGGAAGCAAATCAGCACTAAGCCGCCGCCGTTTACTGCAGGGCGCAGGGGCGATGTGGTTGTTAAGCGTCAGTCAGACCAGTTTCGCTGCCGTGAGTCAGGTTGTGGCGGTGCGCGTCTGGCCTGCGTCAACCTATACGCGCGTGACGATCGAATCCAATAAGATGCTAAAGTACCGCCAGTTTGCGCTCAGCAATCCCGAAAGGCTGGTGGTCGATCTGGAAGGCGTGAATTTGAATTCAGTGCTGAAGGGCATGGGCGCCCAGATCAGCAGTAACGATCCGTTTATTCAGTCTGCACGCGTAGGGCAATTTGATCCGCAAACCGTGCGAATGGTGTTTGAACTCAAGCAAAACATTAAGCCGCAGCTTTTCGCGCTGGCGCCGGTGGCCGGTTTTAAAGAGCGTCTGGTGTTGGATCTCTATCCGGCAAACGCGCAGGACATTCAGGATCCACTGCTGGCGCTGCTGGAAGATTATAATAAGGGCGATCTGGAGAAGCAGGTGCCGCCTGCGCAAAGCGGTCCGCAACCGGGTAAGGCCGGGCAGGACAGGCCGATTGTAATTATGCTCGATCCCGGACACGGTGGCGAAGACTCCGGCGCGGTAGGGAAATACCGCACCCGGGAAAAAGACGTGGTGCTGCAAATCGCCCGTCGCCTGCGGGCGCTGATCGAGAAAGAAGGCAATATGAGAGCCTTTATGACGCGCAACGAAGACGTCTTTATTCCGCTGAAAGTGCGTGTGGCAAAAGCCCAGAAGCAGCGCGCTGACCTTTTTGTCTCTATCCACGCCGACGCTTTCACCAGCCGCCAGCCGAGCGGCTCCTCGGTGTTTGCGCTGTCAACGAAAGGCGCAACCAGTACCGCCGCCAAATACCTCGCCCGGACGCAGAACGCCGCCGACTTAATCGGTGGCGTAAGCAAAAGCGGCGACCGCTATCTTGACCACACCATGTTCGATATGGTGCAGTCCCTGACCATTAACGACAGCCTCAAGTTTGGTAAAGAGGTGCTGAATAAGCTTGGCAAGGTTAATAACCTGCATAAGAACAGCGTCGAACAGGCGGGCTTTGCGGTGCTTAAAGCGCCGGATATTCCGTCGATTCTGGTGGAGACCGCGTTTATCAGTAATATCGAAGAAGAGCGCAAGCTGAAAACGGCGGCCTTCCAGCAGGAAGTGGCTGAATCAATTCTGGCCGGGATTAAAGCTTATTTTGCGGACGGGGCGACGCTGGCGAGGAGAGGATAAACGTCTGGCAGTATTCATCACCGCCTAAGCCATTGATAGAACAGATATTGTAGGCCGGGTAAGGCGAAGCCGCCACCCGGCAAAGAGAGGGCAATACTGCTGTTCATAAACGACAGACGTAAAAAAACCGCAGGCTGAATCAGCGTTGCGGCTTCATTATCTTCACATTGTCGGACGCGTAAATATTGGTTGCGGGGGCCGGATTTGAACCGACGACCTTCGGGTTATGAGCCCGACGAGCTACCAGGCTGCTCCACCCCGCGTCCGTCTGTTACTTATCAATTAAGTAACGTTTTACTGCACAATGTGTTGGTTGCGGGGGCCAGATTTGAACTGACGACCTTCGGGTTATGAGCCCGACGAGCTACCAGGCTGCTCCACCCCGCGTCCGTCTGTTACTCTTCCATCGAGTAACGTCTTTCTTCACATTGTATTGGTTGCGGGGGCCAGATTTGAACTGACGACCTTCGGGTTATGAGCCCGACGAGCTACCAGGCTGCTCCACCCCGCGTCCGTGGAAGCGCACTATACTCTGCTGCCATTTTCATGCAACCCTTTTTTTAACCAGATCATAAATTTGATGAGTATGTGGATAAAAACAGCACAAAGCGGTTCGTTTTTTGCACGGAATTTGTATCAGGGTGCGTATGCGCATTTCAATAGGTTCAGGGGTTTGTTATCTTCATTCGGCATTCAGGCAACTAAAAGATGAGAACAATGAAAGGACGTTGGGCAAAATATCTTCTGACGGGGGCGGTGGTAACCATGCTAGCCGCGTGTTCTTCAAAACCCACCGATCGCGGTCAACAGTATGAAGACGGGAAATTTACCCAGCCGTTCTCTCTGGTAAACCAGCCTGACGCGGTAGGCGCGCCAATTAACGCGGGCGACTTTTCCGAGCAGGTTAGCCAGATCCGCAGCGCCTCGCCGCGTCTCTATGGTTCCCAGAGCAATATTTATAACGCCGTGCAGGACTGGTTACGTTCCGGCGGCGATACCCGCACCATGCGCCAGTTTGGGATTGATGCCTGGCAGATGGAAGGGGCCGATCACTACGGCAACGTGCAGTTTACCGGCTACTACACGCCGGTGGTGCAGGCGCGGCATACGCGCCAGGGCGAGTTTCAGTATCCTATCTACCGTATGCCGCCGAAGCGCGGAAAACTGCCGTCGCGCGCGAGCATTTATGCAGGCGGCCTGAGTGACAGCTACGTTCTGGCCTACAGCAACTCGCTGATGGATAACTTCATCATGGACGTGCAGGGCAGCGGTTATATTGATTTCGGCGACGGTTCGCCGCTCAATTTCTTTAGCTATGCCGGTAAAAACGGCTGGCCTTATCGCAGCATCGGCAAAGTGCTGATTGACCGTGGTGAAGTGAAGCGCGAAGACATGTCGATGCAGGCCATCCGCCACTGGGGAGAAACCCACAGCGAGGCTGAAGTGCAGGAGCTGCTTGAGCAGAACCCGTCGTTCGTCTTCTTTAAACCGCAGTCGTATGCGCCGGTGAAAGGGGCCAGCGCGGTGCCGCTGATTGGTCGCGCTTCTGTTGCCTCCGACCGCAGCATTATCCCGGCGGGGACCACGCTGCTGGCGGAAGTGCCGCTGCTGGATAACAACGGCAAGTTTAACGGTCAGTATGAGTTGCGTCTGATGGTGGCACTGGATGTCGGTGGCGCCATTAAAGGTCAGCACTTTGATATTTACCAGGGTATTGGCGCCGATGCCGGGCACCGCGCGGGCTGGTATAATCACTATGGCCGCGTTTGGGTGCTGAAAAATGCGCCGGGCGCGGGCGGTGGCCTGACATCAGGTAACGTATTTAGTGGTTAACCCTTCTCGCCCTCTCCCGGTGGGGAGAGGGCGGATCATGACTCCGCAGTTTATGTTTTTACATTCCGAGGTTTTATGTCTGTAGTAATCAGCGATGCCTGGCGTCAACGTTTTGGCGGCACCGCACGTTTATATGGTGAGCAGGCGCTTCAGCTTTTTGCGGACGCGCATTTTTGCGTGGTGGGCATTGGCGGCGTTGGCTCCTGGGTGGCTGAGGCGCTGGCACGCACCGGCATCGGCGCGATCACCCTGATTGATATGGATGACGTCTGCGTCACCAACACCAACCGGCAAATCCATGCGCTGCGGGAAACGGTGGGCGTGGCAAAAGCCGAGGTGATGGCTGAGCGAATTCGACAGATTAACCCGGAGTGCCGGGTAACCGTCATTGATGATTTTGTGACGGCGGACAACGTCGCAGGCTATATGAATCAGGGCCATAGCTATGTGATTGATGCCATCGACAGCGTGCGGCCAAAAGCCGCGCTAATTGCCTTTTGTCGACGCAATAAAATCCCGCTGGTCACCACCGGCGGCGCGGGGGGGCAGATCGATCCGACGCAAATTCAGGTCAGCGATCTGGCGAAAACCATTCAGGATCCGCTGGCGGCAAAATTGCGCGAGCGGCTGAAAAGCGATTTTG
The DNA here is from genome assembly GCF_029319185.1 of Superficieibacter sp. HKU1. Classification (NCBI taxonomy): domain Bacteria; kingdom Pseudomonadati; phylum Pseudomonadota; class Gammaproteobacteria; order Enterobacterales; family Enterobacteriaceae; genus Superficieibacter; species Superficieibacter sp. HKU1. The sequence goes on along the minus strand of NZ_CP119754.1, from coordinate 3,657,911 downwards.
GCGTAGTCAAAAACAGCAAGGGTAAACTGGGCGTGGACTGCGTATTTTCTACCGAGGCGCTGGTGTATCCTCAGTCGGATGGCTCAGTCTGCGCCATGAAAAGCACGGCAGAAGGACCAAAGCGGATGGATTGCGCCTCAGGTTTTGGTGCCGCAACGATGGTGACGGCAACGTTTGGCTTTATCGCCGTGTCTCACGCGTTGAAGAAGATGATGGCGAAAGCCGCACGCCTTGCCGGATAGCGGCTGCGCCTTGCCCGTTCCGGGCAATACTTCAATATCAACGAGATGGGTACTTGTAGGCCCGGCAAGCGCAGCGCCGCCGGGCAGGCATTACGCCATTGGTAGCGTAATGTTACTCAACGTTCAGTGCAGCAGCGCGCACCGCTTCGCTGAGCGCATTCAATCCCTGATTGCGCGAGGCGCTAAGCTGGCTGCGTAAGCCCAGTTCATCAAACAGCGCCAGCGGATCCCCCGCCAGCAGTTCAGCCGCGCGTTTTCCTTCGCAGGCGGTCAGCAACACCGCCAGCAGCCCGCGCACAATGCGGCCTTCACTGTCACCGAAGAAATGCACTTTCCCTTCCGGCGATACGGTGTAACCCAGCCAGACGCGATTCTCACAGCCGGGAATTTCCCGCGCCTGCGCTTTAAGATCGTCCGGCAGCGCGGGCAGTTGTTTTCCCAGCAGAATTAACTGCCGGTATTTCTCTTCCCACTGCATCAGCGGAGCGAAGGTTTTTTTCAACGTTTCTTCGGTTATCGTGATGCCAAAAGGGTGTCCGGCAAAAGCAGGGCTAGTCATTAATCCCCCAGGATTTCAAGCGCACGGTCAACGGCGTTAACCAGTGCAGTAACATCATGTTGCGTATTATAGGGCGCAAAGGAGACCCGCAGGGTACCGTCGACGCCGAGTGCCGCCAGCAGCGGCTGGGCGCAGTGTTGACCGGCGCGCAGCGCAATACCGTATCCGGCCAGCAGGGTCACCATATCGCTATGATGAACGCCAGCAAAGTTAAAGGCCAGCAGGCTGGAGTCCTGCACCCGGAAGGAGGTAAAGCCCGGCCGTTTCGCCAGCGCATCTTCGGCAAGCGTTGCCAGTCCACGACTCCAGCTTTCTGCCTGGGCGATATCCGTTCCTTCCAGCCATTCCAGCGCGGCGCTTAGTCCGATGACACCTGCCACGTTGGGGGTGCCGGCTTCAAGGCGATAGGGTACCGGCTGGGTTTTATACCCGGCAAAACTGACCTCGACGATCATCTTGCCGCCGCCTAGCCACGGCGACATGCTCTCCAGCAGTTCACTTTTGCCATACAGTGCGCCTATCCCGTTAGGTCCATAGAGTTTATGCCCGGAGAAGGCGTAAAAATCGATATCCAGCTTCTGTACGTCAGCCGGAAAATGAACCGCGCCCTGCGCGCCGTCAACCATCACCACCATGCCTGCGCCGTGCGCAATGCCAATGGCTTTCGCCAGATCCGGACAGCCGCCGGTGACGTTCGACATCTGTCCCAGCGCCAGAATACGGCTGCGTGGAGTAATGATTTCCGCTAAGCGCGCCACGTCAGGCAGGTAGTCCGCGCCAAGCGGCAATCTCACCACTTTCGCCCCGGTCTGCTCTGCAACCATCAGCCAGGGAACGAAATTGGCATGATGCTCTGCTTCGCTGACAATGATTTCATCACCGGGCTGCAGGCGTGGGCGGGCATAACACTGGGCCACCATATTAATGGCTTCTGTTGTTCCACGGGTCCAGACAATATCTTTGCCTGACGGCGCATTAAGCAGGCGTGCGACCCGTTCGCGCGCGGCCTCATAACGTTCAGTTAGACGCTGGGCTTCAGCAAACTGACTGCGATGCACGTTCCCTGCGCTCAGACTATAAAACTGCTGCGTGGCATCAATAACCGCCTGCGGTTTTAGCGCGGTGGCCGCGCTATCAAGGTACACGCCAGCATCGGCCAGCGCCGGAAATTGCGCGCGAAATTGCGCAGGATTGAACGTATTCATGGCATTCCTCATCGTAAGACCGGGATCGTCGCGCAATTCACTTCCCGGCGCAAGCATGTTGAAAACCATCAGAATTGTCCTGTAATCCTGGCAGGTTTTCTATGGTGGGTTATGCTGATAACTGTTAGGTGAATGTTTTAGCCTGTTACTAAATGATGGTTCTATAGCATGAATTGCTAAAAGGAGAAGAAGATGAAAAAGACTGCCGCAATTATTTCCGCCTGTATGCTGACGTTTGCCCTGAGCGCCTGTTCTGGCCCGAACTATGTAATGCATACTAATGATGGCCGGACTATCGTTTCTGACGGGAAACCTGTCACCGATAATGATACCGGGATGATCTCCTATAAAGATGCCAACGGTAACAAACAGCAAATCAACCGTTCTGACGTGAAAGAGATGGTTGCTCTGGAGAAATAAGCCAGATTTCAGGTAAAAAAAAGCACCGCAATTTGCGGTGCTACATTAATCACTATGGACAGACAGGGTAAATGTACAGGAAGTGAAAAGGGTAGCCTGGCTACCGTGGTCTGAAGAGCAGACCAAATGCAAACACAACAACACAACATCACAACCGTAAGCCAAAAGTTCATCAGAACACGCATTCCAATAAAACTCTTCGTTCCGGCTCAGGAAGTGCGGCCACTATAGGTATTTGCTGGTAGAAGCTCAACGGACAAATTATAATGGCTCAGATAAAAAAAACTAATAGGTAGCGTCCTGTTTCCTGTTTGTTAATTTGCATTAACATTTGAGCCAGAATCACTATGTCAAAGCGATTACCCCCTCTCAACGCATTACGTGTATTTGATGCTGCCGCGCGTCATTTGAGCTTCACGCGCGCCGCCGACGAGCTCTTTGTGACCCAGGCTGCGGTGAGCCATCAAATCAAGTCTCTTGAGGATTTCCTGGGGTTAAAGCTCTTTCGCCGACGCAATCGATCGCTTTTGTTGACCGAGGAAGGTCAGAGCTATTTCCAGGATATAAAAGAGATATTTTCGCAATTAACCGACGCAACCCGTAAACTGCAATCGCGCAGTGCGAAAGGGGCGCTGACGGTGAGTTTATTGCCCAGTTTCGCCATTCACTGGCTGGTGCCCCGGCTCTCCAGCTTTAACTCAGCTTATCCGGGAATTGACGTCAGAATCCAGGCGGTGGACCGCGAAGAAGATAAACTGGCGGACGATGTGGACGTGGCGATTTTTTATGGGCGCGGCAACTGGCCCGGCCTGCGCGTCGAAAAACTGTATGCCGAATATTTACTCCCGATTTGCGCACCGGTGCTACTAACCGGGGATAAAGCGTTGAAAACGCCGGCAGATTTAGCGCAACATACGTTATTGCACGATGCCTCTCGCCGCGACTGGCAAACCTATACCCGGCAGCTCGGGCTTAATCATATTAATGTGCAGCAGGGGCCTATTTTCAGCCACAGCGCCATGGTGTTACAGGCGGCAATTCACGGGCAGGGCGTGGCTTTAGCAAACAATGTGATGGCGCAGTCAGAAATCGAAGCGGGCCGTCTGGTGTGCCCTTTTAATGATGTTCTGGTGAGTAAGAATGCGTTTTATCTGGTTTGTCATGACAGCCAGGCAGAACTGGGTAAAATAGCCGCCTTTCGTCAGTGGATCCTGGCAAAAGCGGCCAGTGAGCAAGAAAAATTCCGCTTCCGTTACGAACAATAAATAACTGTAGGGTAATAACATGACCAGCCGTTTTATGCTGATTTTTGCCGCCATTAGCGGTTTTATTTTTGTGGCGCTGGGCGCGTTTGGCGCACACGTGTTAAGTAAATCAATGGGCGCTGTAGAAATGGGCTGGATCCACACCGGCCTTGAATATCAGGCATTTCATACGCTGGCGATTTTCGCGCTGGCGGTGGCGATGCAGCGTCGTATCAGCATCTGGTTTTACTGGAGCAGCGTATTTCTGGCGCTGGGAACCGTCTTGTTTAGCGGCAGCCTTTACTGTCTGGCGCTCTCGCATTTGCGTCTGTGGGCGTTTGTGACGCCGGTTGGCGGCGTCTGTTTTCTGGCTGGCTGGGCGCTGATGTTAGTCGGTGCGATTCGCCTGAAGCGTAAGGGCATTGTTCATGAATAAGCTGATTTTATTGTGTCGCTCCGGGTTTGAGAAAGAGTGTGCAGCAGAAATCACCGATAAAGCGGGCCGCCGTGAAATCTACGGCTTCGCGCGAGTAAAAGAAAATTCAGGTTACGTCATTTTTGAATGTTATCAGGCGAATGAAGCTGACAAACTGGCGGCGGAATTACCTTTTAGTTCGCTGATTTTTGCCCGCCAGATGTTTGTCGCCGGTGAACTGCTGCAAAATCTGCCGCCAGAGGATCGTATTACGCCGATTGTTGGTATGTTGCAGGGCGTGGTAGAGAAGGGCGGCGATCTGCGGGTTGAAGTCGCGGATACCAATGAAAGCAAAGAGCTGATGAAGTTCTGCCGCAAGTTTACCGTACCGCTGCGTGCTGCGCTGCGTGAGGCGAAAGTGCTGACCAGCTATGAATCAGCCAAACGCCCGGTGGTACACGTTTTCTTTATTGCGCCGGGCTGCTGCTATACGGGCTATTCTTACAGCAATAACAACTCCCCGTTTTATATGGGCATTCCGCGTCTTAAGTTTCCGGCCGATGCGCCGAGTCGCTCCACGCTTAAACTGGAAGAGGCGCTGCACGTGTTCATCCCTGCCGATGAATGGGATGAACGGCTGGCGAACGGCATGTATGCGGTTGACCTCGGGGCATGCCCCGGCGGCTGGACGTATCAGCTGGTTAAACGCAATATGTGGGTTTATTCAGTCGATAACGGTCCGATGGCGCAGAGTCTGATGGATACCGGTCAGGTGACCTGGCTGCGCGAAGACGGCTTCAGGTATAAACCGACGCGTAATAATATTTCGTGGATGGTTTGCGATATGGTTGAGAAGCCCGCAAAAGTCGCCGCGCTGATGGCGCAGTGGCTGGTGAACGGCTGGTGCCGGGAAACCATTTTTAACCTTAAGCTGCCGATGAAAAAGCGCTATGAAGAGGTATCGCATAACCTGGCATACATCGAGGGAAAACTGAGCGAGAACGGTATTAACGCTCAGATCCAGGCGCGTCAGCTTTACCACGACAGGGAAGAGGTGACCGTGCACGTGCGCCGTATGTGGGCGGCAGTGGGTGGTCGTCGCGACGAGCGGTAAGGTTCTCGTCGCCCTTTCCCGAAACGTCAGGGCGACGATAAAATTACGTGCGCAGCCGAAGCTGCTGCAAATTGCCGTCAATCTGTAAATCTGAACGCAGCCGCGCGATGTCCCGGCAAATAAAGGCCATTTCGCGGTTGTCCTCCAGTTTTTTACGCCACTTCTGCGGCACCTCGTCGAGGCGGGCGTATATCTCTTCCAGGGTTGTAAATTCCGTCAGTAGCTGCGTGGCGCTTTTCGCGCCAATGCCTGCCACGCCCGGCACCTTCGAACTGCTGATACCGGCAAGCCCCCAGTAGTCGGGCAGTTGCTCCGGCGTCACGCCAAATTCGGCAGCGATAAAGGGCGCATCCAGCCAGCGTTTCTGGAAATAGTCACGAATGCGAATGGTCGGCGAAAGAAGCTGGCAATAACCTTTATCGGTCGAAACGATAGTCGCTTCATGCCCGGCCTGCGCCACTTTGACGGCGAGCGTAGCGGCCAGATCGTCGGCCTCGTTGCCGGCACTCTCCCAACTGCGCACGCCGCTGCGGGCAAAGGCCGCGCGAAGCTGCGGCATTTCACGATGCAAATCGTCCGGCATCGGTGCGCGGCCAGCCTTGTAGTCAGGCAGCTTTTGATGCCGCCAGCTGATATTGCGTGCTTCGTCATCGAACACCGCCACCGCGTGCGTCGGCTGGCTATGAACAATAAGCTGGTCAAGGGCATGCTGGCAGGCATCCACGCACGGCGATCCCTGTACCGCATGAATACGGCGAATCAAATTCAGCGCATCGACAATAAGTAAATGAACGGCCACGGGTATCCTCCTTTAAACCTGGCGTCAGGGTACCACCGTGAAGCAGGAGAGGCTATAAAGCGAGGGCAAATCAGGAAGATGCCTCGCAAAACGAGGCATCAGAGTGCGGGCAACGCAGCTTCTCAGGGGAAACGGCGAGATGGCATCCCGTTACCCACGAAAAGCGCCATTGCCACGGTTAATCGCAGGTCACAATCTTCATCGCCAGCCCGCCGCGCGAGGTTTCACGGTATTTGGCGTTCATATCCTTACCGGTCTCGTACATCGTCTCAATGACTTTATCGAGGCAGACGCGCGGCTCGCTGGTGCGACGCAGCGCCATGCGGGCGGCGTTGACCGCTTTAACGGCGGCAATCGCGTTACGCTCAATGCACGGCACCTGTACCTGACCGGCCACCGGGTCGCAGGTCAGACCGAGGTTGTGCTCCATACCAATCTCAGCCGCGATGCATACCTGACCGGGGCTACCGCCCAGCAACTCCGTCAGACCCGCCGCTGCCATTGAGCACGCCACGCCGACCTCACCCTGACAGCCGACTTCCGCGCCGGAAATGGACGCGTTCATCTTATACAGTGAGCCGATCGCGCTGGTAACCAGCAGATAGCGGGCCAGCGAGTTGGCGTTCACTTCGCGGATAAATTTATCGTAATAGGCCAGCACGGCCGGAACGATGCCGCACGCGCCATTGGTCGGCGCGGTGACTACCCGGCCCCCGGCGGCGTTTTCTTCGTTGACGGCCAGCGCGAACATGTTAATCCAGTCCACCACCGCCATCGGATCGCTGGTGGTCTTATCCTGGCTAACCAGCATCCGGCGCAGGGCGGCGGCGCGACGCGGCACCCGTAATTTCCCCGGCAGAACGCCTTCGGTAACGCTGCCATGCTCGATTCCGCCGCGCATCACGTCCCATACGTTAGTGAAGTGCTGTTCCAGCTCTTCTTTACTGTGTAGGGCAAGTTCGTTCTGCATCATCAGGCCGGAAAGGGACAAACCGCTGTCACGGCAGTGCTGCTGAAGATCCGCGGCGGTTTTGTACGGATACGGCACGCTGACCGGCGCATCGGCAGACTGGCCGAAGTGTGCTTCATCGACGATAAAGCCGCCGCCGATGGAATAATAGGTCTGGCTGTACACCGCTTTTTCTCCGGCCAGCGCGGTAATACGCATCCCGTTTTCATGCAGCGACAGGTTATCGGCATGGAAATTCATACACTGGTCGACCGGGAATTCCACTTCATGCTCGCCGTTGGCCAGCAGCAAACGCCCGTGGGTATTCACATCCTGGATAAACGCCGGGATCGCCGCAATGTCCACGCTGTCCGGCAGATTTCCCGCCAGCCCCATAATAATGGCGATATCAGTATGGTGGCCTTTACCGGTGAGGGAAAGTGAGCCGTAAACATCCACCACCACGCGGGTGACATCGAACAGCAGACCCTGAGCAATCAGGTCGTCGGTAAACTGTTTACCCGCTTTCATCGGGCCGACGGTATGCGAACTGGAGGGGCCAATGCCGATTTTAAAAATATCGAAAACGCTAATCATAATGCGTCCACTGAGGTAATGAAGCGCGCCACCCGAAGATGGCGCGGGGGAGTTAACTGAACAGGGAGTAGAAAATGGCAGACATGGCGATAAGACCCATCAGCACCACAAAGGCATTGCTGATGTGGCCGCTGTATTTACGCATGGCCGGGACTTTCTGAATCGCGTACATCGGCATCAGGAACAGGATCATCGCGATAATCGGTCCACCCAGCGTTTCGATCATGCCGAGGATGCTTGGGTTCAGCGTGGCGACAATCCAGGTCGTCACCAGCATAAACAACGCGGTCAGGCGGTTCAGCTTGTTGATTTCAATAGATTTACCTTTACCACGCAGGGTTTTGATAACCATGCCGTTAAAGCCTTCGCGTGCGCCAAGATAATGGCCGAGGAAGGATTTAGTGATGGCAATCATCGCAATGATCGGGGCCATCCAGGCAATCAGCGGCGCGTTAAAGTGGTTCGCCAGATAGGACAGAATGGAGATGTTCTGCGCTTTAGCTTCTGCCAGATCGGCCGGGGAGAGGCTCAGCACGCAGCTGAAGACGAAGAACATTACCGTCAGCACCATCATGATGTGGGCGAAAGCCAGAATGCGGGAGCATTTTTTCTCTGCGTCCACGCCGTATTCTTCACGTTTTGCCACGGCAAAGGAGGAGATGATCGGCGAGTGGTTGAAGGAGAAAACCATCACCGGGATCGCCAGCCACAGCGTCATCCACAGGCCGTGACCGGTGGGAGCCGCCGTAGTAAATGAAAGCGTTTCGAACGCCGCGCCGCTCCACTGTGGGATCAGATACAGCGCCAGCAACATCAGGGCGAAAACAAACGGGAATACCAGGATGCTCATTGCCTTAACAATCATCTGCTCGCCGAAGCGCACGATGGTCATCATGCCGACAATCAGGATCAGCGACAGGATCGCCCGCGGTGGCGGGGTCATCATCAGCTGGTGGGTCATGAAGCTTTCAACGGTATTGGTGATAGCCACGCTGTATACCAGCAGGATCGGGTAAATGGCAAAGAAGTAGAGCAGGGTGATCAGTTTACCTGCGCCGATACCAAAGTGTTCTTCCACGACTTCGGTAATATCTTCACCCGGATTTTTACCGGACAGCACGAAGCGGGTCAGGCCACGGTGCGCAAAGAAGGTCATAGGGAAGGCAAGGATCGCCATAATAATCAGCGGGATCATACCGCCAACGCCTGCGTTGATTGGCAGGAACAATACGCCCGCGCCAATCGCCGTGCCGTAAAGGCCCAGCATCCACATGGTGTCTGTTTTACGCCATGTACTCTGCGCTTTGGCAGAGGTAATGGTGCTGGTTTGAGTGGTTTCCATCTGTTTCTCCTGAGGAAGCTAAAATTCAATTTACTGGTCAAATTCAATGCAAAATTGGGTATGTGTAGTATGAAATTCGTCAGGTAAGCGATTTTTTATAATTTTTTGCCGTAACTATTTTCGCGGCGAAAGATACATTTATGTTATCAATGCATCAGTGATCCCGATCGCAATTACAATAATCTACTTCGTATGTGTGGTTATTTAGACCATTTATCTGTCATTTTTTACCCGTATAGAGTTTACGGGCGCAAAGGCTAGCATTCGCAGGATGGTTTTTGGAAGGCATTGAGAGAAGTAACGATATTTGCACTGTAAAAGGCGCTTTTAATGGCGTTTTGGCTGGCTTTAATATAATTAAATCAAATAAATCACCGCCGTTTATCCAGGCGTAGCCGGTTAAAGAAGCTTAATAAAGCGACAAGGAATAAGGGCGACTTATGGGTCGCCCTGGAGGATTATTTGCAGATTTCGTAGCAGGGGATGTAGGCGGAGCCGGGGAGCTTCATACGATGCTGCGCGACAAAGCCCTGAAGCAGGTCGTCCATACGGCGCATCATCTCGCTGTCGCCGTGAATTTTATAAGGGCCGTATTTCTCAATCGCCCGAATCCCGACCTCTTTCACGTTGCCCGCGACGATGCCGGAGAAGGCGCGACGCAGGTCCGCCGCCAGCACCTCGACCGGCTGGTCCGGGTACAGTTTCAGGTTCGCCATGTTTTCATGCGACGGCTCGAACGGCAGCTGAAGATCCGGCGCAATACGGATTGACCAGTTAAAGCTGTAGGCGTCGCCGGTTTCACGGCGGCACTCTTTCACCAGCGGCATCGCTTTTTTCATCTGCCGCGCCACTTCGGCGGCATCATCAATAATGATTTGGTAATGATGGCGGGCCGCCTCGCCCAGCGTACTGACGATAAACTCATCCAGCACGCGGAAGTAGTCGGCGCTCTCTTTCGGCCCGGTGAGGATCAGTGGCAGAACCTGATCTTTGTTGGCCGGATTCATCAGAATGCCCAGCAGATAGAGCAGTTCTTCCGCCGTCCCCACGCCGCCGGGGAAGATAATGATCCCATGCCCTATACGCACAAACGCTTCAAGGCGTTTTTCGATATCGGGCATGATGATCAGTTCGTTGACCAGCGGATTCGGCGGTTCAGCGGCAATAATCGACGGTTCGGTCATACCGATAAACCGCCCGTCTTTGTAGCGCTGCTGGGCATGGCCGACCGCCGCGCCTTTCATCGGCGCTTCCATCGCGCCCGGTCCGCAGCCGGTACAAATATTCAGTTCGCGCAGACCCAGCTGGGTGCCGACGCGGCGGGCATACAGGTACTCTTTTTCGTTGATCGAGTGACCGCCCCAGCACACGACCATGCTCGGCGCTTCGCCAACGTGCAGCGCGCGGGCGTTACGCAGGATTGAGAATACCAGGTTAGTAATGTGGGCCGAGCTTTCGAGATCCAGATCGGGATAGCGGACCGTGTTGTGGATCTGGCCGTAGACGAAAAGGATATCGCGCAGGACGGCGAACAGGTTGGCCTGTAACGAGCGGATAATTTGCCCGTCAACAAACGCCTCTTCCGGTGGATTAATTAACTCAAGTTTGACGCCGCGCTCGCGGCGCAGGATGTTGATATCGAAATTCTCAAAACGCGACAGCAACTCTTTACTGTTATCGGTGAGACTCCCTGAGTTAAGAACGGCAAGTGAACAGTTACGAAACAGTTGATAAATATCGCTGCTGGCCGTGCGTTTAAGCATGTCAACTTCCAGCTGCGATAACATATCCATTGAGCCAAGAGGGCTTACATGTGTAATCAAGTGAACTCCTTATGGGGCGAAAATCGCCGCTCCCTGTGATTACAATAGCCCCCGCAGCCCGGTTTTCACAACCCGCGATCGGGACAAGATCGCAGTTATGAACAAAATAATCGCCTACTGACGTACCAGTCTGCCAGTGGCAGGTAAGAAGTCGCTATTCGTACGCCACGGATTGATGTCCAGCCCACCCCGGCGCGTATATCGCGCATAAACGCTGAGCGTCTCTGGCTGGCAGAAACGCTGAATATCGTTAAAAATGCGCTCCACGCACTGCTCATGAAACTCATTGTGATGGCGGAATGAGACCAGATAGCGCAGCAGTTTTTCCCGATCGATAGCCGGACCGCGATACTGGATCTGTACCGAGCCCCAGTCCGGCTGATGGGTGATCAGGCAGTTGGATTTCAGCAAATGGCTGACCAGTGATTCTTCCACCACCTCGCCGCCAGCCGCATTTTTGAGAAAATCGGCGTTAAATTCATAGCTCTCAATCTCGATATCCTGATCGTCAATGCACACACCGCTGAAAGGCGCGATGGGCTGGCCTTCCAGGTCATCAAGATGATACAGCGTGACCTGGACGTTGCCCTGTGCGCAGGAGCTCAAATCGCGCACCAGCGTGGCCTGAACGTCATTCCAGCTGGCAAAACGCGTCTGGTTGAAGCTGTTCAGATAGAGCTTAAAACTTTTCGATTCCACCAGATTGAGGCTGGCGTAGTCGAGTTGCACCTGGCCGACCGCGACCTGCGGCACGCCTTTCGCATTCAGCCATGAGAGCTCATACAGCGTCCAGATATCTCCGCCGTGAAAGGGCAGATGGTCCGCGTGCAGACCCAGCGGATCGCGATTCAGGCTTCTCGGTACGCCCTGTAGTAACGTGGCGTCGTAGGTGTCACGGTAACGGGTTGTTTTACCGAGGGTCAGGCCGGAAAGCGCCTGATGGTTTTCATAGGAAGACATGTTTCACCGTTATAAAGCAGGTACACTATCGCACAAGTGTATCCTGGCCGACGTAAAGAGAGAAATCAGTGGACCCACAAACTGCACAGGCGCTGAAGGCGTTTACCCAACGTTATTGTGATGTATGGCGGCATGAGCATACCAGCTGGCCGCAGAGCGAGGAGCTTCACGGCGTGCCTTCGCCCTGCATTGTTTCCTCCACCGACCATGTGGTGCTCTGGCAACCACAGCCTTTTGACGGCGAACCTCACCTCCACGCGGTTGAACGGGCGATGGATATTGTGATTCAGCCCTCTGCGCAGGCTTTTTATACGACGCAATATGCCGGTGATATGCAGGCGCGTCACGGCGAGCAAACATTCACGCTGCTGCAAACGTGGAGTGCGGAGGATTTCCGTCGCGTTCAGGAGAATCTCATCGGCCACCTGGTTACCCAGAAGCGCCTCAAGCTTTCACCCACGCTCTTTATTGCGACACTGGATAGCGAACTGGAGGTCATTTCGGTGTGTAATCTGCGTGGTGAGGTGGTGCAGGAGACGCTGGGAACCGCTAAACGTCGCGTTCTTGCCCCTTCGCTTGCGGATTTTCTTAGCCAACTTGAGCCTGCGTTGTAATCCATTGCCCAGGGTCATTTGTAAGAGATCTCTCACACTGCCTGTGAGAGATCGCAGAGACTGTGCTCTTCCATAATTTGTTCATATCATGATTAATACAATATTAATCATAGAGATAACTTTTCCATTATGGGTTTTAAGTAAAACTTTTCTTAAGGCATTTGCTTAAGACTAGTTGTAAGACGCTAAGGAATAGACGATTCTATGTCCGCCGACAGGGAGTGGCAAACGAAGCGAACATCAGGATGATGACGCTTCACAGGGACACACCAGGACGGTGCTTCAGGGAAGGCTTCAGGATGAAGTTAAGGGATATGCAGGACGCATAGCAAGGACACCTCCAGGAAGGAGAAAGTGAACCGAACAGGATGCTCGGTGGGTCAGGATGGCCAGGGATGCGCTTAAGGAAAAGTGTTATCGCATCGGGGTGGTGTGAGCAGGACGCATTGTTTACGGATGAACAGGTCAGGAGACCAACAGGAAAAGTTGTCATGGATGAGCAGGGAGCATCATAAAAAGTAGCGGGATAGCTGCGAAACGAACCGGGGGGCACTGTTTAACAGTGCCCCCTTTTTTTGTTTCTGCCTGACTAATGCTATCCTTCGCGCCAGATATTCAGAGCCTGTGAGGTTTCCATGACACTCCACGATAGCGTGCGTGAGCAGTTGCATACCATTGAAGCGCTGCTGCGTAAACACGACCACTGGCAGACCAGCGTGCCGGACGCCAGCGTATTTGAAAGCACTCAACCGTTTTTTATGGATACGCTGGAGCCACTTGAATGGCTACAGTGGGTGCTTATCCCGCGGATGCATGCGCTGCTGGAAAGCGGCCAGCCGCTGCCGCAAAGCTTTGCCGTCGCGCCTTATTATGAGATTGCTCTCGACGCCAGCCATCCGCTGCGCGATGAGGTGGTTTTCGAACTTCAGCAGCTGGACGCCTTTTTTACGGACGATAACGCCTGATGCTGGAAATCCTCTGGCAGGACGAGTGGCTGGTGGCGGTCAATAAACCCTCCGGCTGGCTGGTGCATCGCAGCTGGCTGGATCGCGACGAAAAAGTGGTGGTGATGCAGACGGTTCGCGACCAGATTGGTCAGCATGTTTTTACCGCGCATCGGCTGGATCGCCCCACCTCCGGCGTGCTGCTGATGGGGCTATCAAGCGAGGCCGGGCGGCGGCTGGCTCAGCAGTTCGAGCAGCATCAAATCCAGAAGCGCTACCATGCTATTGTGCGCGGCTGGCTGACCGATGACGCGGTGCTGGATTATCCGCTGGTCGAAGAACTGGATAAAATCGCCGATAAGTTCGCGCGTGAGAACCGCGAGCCGCAGCCTGCGGTAACGCACTATCGCGGACTGGCAACCGTTGAAGTGCCCGTTGCCACCGGACGCTACCCGACGACCCGCTATTCGCTGGTCGAACTGGAACCGGAAACCGGGCGTAAACATCAGTTGCGTCGCCATCTTGCGCATCTGCGCCATCCAATCATCGGCGACAGTAAACATGGCGATTTGCGTCAGAACCGCAGCGCGGCGGCGCATTTTGGCTGTCAGCGTTTGATGCTGCATGCCAGCCAGCTTACGCTGACGCATCCGTTTACCGGCGAGCCGCTGATCCTGCGTGCCGGGCTGGACCCGGTGTGGATGGACGCGCTTACGCATTTCGGCTGGCGCACGCTTCTCCCCGATAACGAAAGGGTTGAGTTTCCGCCAGATACCTACCAGGATAGTGCAGACGCATAATCAGGGAGTTAACAAATGGCGGAGATTGGGATTTTTGTCGGCACCATGTACGGCAATGCGCTGCTGGTGGCGGAAGAGGCTGAGGCTATCCTTAATGAGCAGGGGCACCGCGCCCGGGTGTTTGAGGATCCACAGCTGGCGGACTGGCAGCCTTATCATGAAGGCTATGCCCTGGTGGTGACGTCTACTACCGGACAGGGCGATCTGCCGGACAGCATTGTGCCGCTGTATCAGGGGATCCACGATAAACTCGGCCATCAGCCGAACCTGCGCTATGGCATTATCGCGCTGGGCGACAGCACCTATTCGCACTTTTGCGGCGGTGGTAAAAAGTTCGACCAGCTGCTTCAGGAGCAGGGTGCCCAGCGCATCGGCGAGGTGCTGATGATTGACGCCAGTGAAGACCCCGAACCTGAAACGGTTTCCAGCCCCTGGGTGGAACAGTGGGGCGCAATGGTAAAATAGAACATGCGCGCTCTCCCTGCCAGAGAGCGTCTTCTTGATAGGCCGGTCAGCCGTTAGAATGAACCCGCGATCCTGTCTCCATGCTTAATCAAATTAGCGTCAGGCAAATGCCAGTAAAACCCTTTGTAATGAAGGGTTTTGAACGGGCAATTACCCCACGTCAAGCGAGCTATTTCACACTCCTGCACATCCCATTTCCTTACCTGGCGGTAATACGCGCCTGATTTTCATTTCCGTGAAGTACCGCCCACTGCATTGGGCTAAAGCCATAAATCCCCGTTTAAGCCCTGATGAATGCTGTGCGCATGCACGGTGAGGCCCCACCACTCTCGTCATACACTTTTCTGGCTAGTCAAAAAAGAGCAGTAAAACGGGCGATAACGACCCTTAGTTAAAAAACTGCGAAAACACTAACACGTCATTCTGATTACCCTACGGTTGTGCTGTTCAGAATGAGCGTAGCTACAGGCTATGATTCAGGAGTACAACAATGAGTTCATTAAGCAATACGGCGAGCGCCGCTGAAAAGCGGACCAATGCTCGCTACTGGATAGTGGTGATGCTGTTTATCGTCACCTCGTTTAACTATGGCGACCGCGCCACCCTCTCTATCGCTGGCTCCGAGATGGCGAAAGATATCGGGCTCGATCCGGTCGGCATGGGATACGTTTTCTCCGCCTTTTCCTGGGCATATGTTATCGGTCAAATACCGGGCGGCTGGCTGCTCGACCGTTTTGGCTCAAAACGCGTTTATTTCTGGTCCATCTTTATCTGGTCGATGTTTACCCTGTTGCAGGGCTTCGTCGATATCTTCAGCGGTTTCGGCATTATCGTTGCGCTGTTTACCCTGCGCTTCCTGGTAGGCCTGGCTGAGTCGCCTTCCTTCCCCGGCAACAGTCGCATCGTGGCGGCCTGGTTTCCGGCGCAGGAAAGGGGAACGGCGGTCGCTATTTTTAACTCCGCGCAATATTTTGCCACCGTCATCTTCGCCCCGATCATGGGCTGGTTAACGCATGAAGTGGGCTGGTCGCACGTCTTCTTCTTTATGGGCGGGCTGGGCATCATCCTCAGTTTTATCTGGCTAAAAGTGATCCACGAGCCGAATCAGCATCCGGGCGTGAACAAAAAAGAGCTGGAGTATATCGCTGAAGGCGGCGCGCTGATCAATATGGATCAGAAGAGCAATAAACAAAAAGTACCGATGAGCGTCAAACTGGGGCAGATCAAACAACTGGTCGGTTCACGCATGATGATTGGTATTTACCTTGGTCAATACTGTATTAACGCCTTAACCTACTTCTTCATCACCTGGTTCCCGGTGTATCTGGTGCAGGCGCGCGGGATGTCGATCCTGAAAGCGGGCTTTGTAGCGTCGGTTCCGGCAATCTGCGGCTTTGTCGGCGGCGTCCTCGGCGGGATTATTTCCGACTGGCTGATGCGCCGTACCGGCTCGCTGAATATTGCCCGTAAAACGCCTATTGTGCTCGGTATGCTGCTCTCAATGGTGATGGTGTTCTGTAACTACGTCGAAACTGAATGGATGATTATCGGCTTTATGGCGATGGCATTCTTCGGTAAAGGTATCGGCGCGCTGGGCTGGGCCGTCATGGCGGATACCGCGCCGAAAGAGATCAGCGGTCTTTCCGGCGGCCTGTTCAATATGTTCGGCAACATCTCCGGTATCGTGACGCCTATCGCTATCGGTTACATCGTCGGCACCACCGGCTCCTTCAACGGCGCGCTGATTTATGTCGGTATTCATGCGCTGGTCGCAGTACTCAGCTACCTGGTACTGGTCGGTGATATCAAACGTGTCGAACTGAAACCCGTAGTGGAGAGGTAACCATGACAACGCAATCAAGTCCTGTTGTAACGGATATGAAGGTCATCCCGGTGGCCGGTCATGACAGTATGCTGCTGAACATTGGCGGCGCGCATAATGCGTACTTCACCCGTAATATCGTGGTGCTGACGGATAACGCCGGGAACACCGGCGTAGGCGAAGCGCCCGGCGGGGAGGTGATCCTGAAAACGCTGACCGATGCCATTCCAATGGTGGTGGGTCAGGAAGTGGCGCGTCTGAACCAGGTGGTCCAGCGCGTCCATAAAGGTAACCAGGCGGCGGATTTTGATACCTTTGGTAAAGGCGCGTGGACTTTCGAACTGCGGGTGAATGCGGTTGCCGCGCTTGAAGCGGCGCTGCTCGACCTGCTGGGAAAAACCCTCAACGTGCCGGTATGCGAACTGCTCGGGCCGGGAAAACAGCGCGATGCGGTAACCGTGCTTGGTTATTTGTTTTACGTCGGCGATCGGACCAAAACCGATCTGCCCTATCTGGAAAGCACACCGGGCAATCATGACTGGTATCGCCTGCGCCATCAGGAGGCGCTGAACAGCGAGGCGGTGGTGCGTCTGGCAGAGGCGTCGCAGGATCGCTACGGTTTTAAAGACTTTAAGCTTAAAGGCGGCGTGCTGCCGGGCGAGCAGGAAATAGATACCGTGCGCGCGCTGAAAAAACGCTTCCCGCAGGCGCGCATTACTGTAGACCCCAATGGTGCATGGCTGCTGGATGAAGCCATTGCCTTGTGTAAAGGGCTGAACGATGTACTGACCTACGCCGAAGATCCGTGCGGCGCAGAGCAGGGCTTTTCCGGGCGTGAAGTGATGGCCGAGTTCCGCCGCGCCACCGGACTGCCCGTCGCCACCAATATGATCGCGACTAACTGGCGCGAAATGGGGCACGCGGTAATGCTCAACGCCGTCGACATTCCGCTGGCCGACCCGCACTTCTGGACCCTCTCCGGCGCGGTACGCGTGGCGCAACTGTGCGATGACTGGGGATTAACCTGGGGCTGCCACTCCAACAACCATTTTGATATTTCACTGGCGATGTTTACCCACGTTGGCGCGGCCGCGCCGGGTACGCCAACCGCCATTGATACGCACTGGATTTGGCAGGAGGGCGATTGCCGCCTGACCAAAAATCCGCTGGAAATAAAAGACGGCAATATTGCCGTCCCGGACGCGCCTGGGCTTGGCGTGGAGCTTGACTGGGAGCAGGTACAGAAAGCGCATGAGGCTTATAAGAAGCTTCCCGGCGGCGCGCGTAATGATGCGGGCCCGATGCAGTATCTGATCCCCGGCTGGACATTTGACCGTAAACGTCCTGTTTTCGGCCGTCACTGATTAAAAAGGATGAAACAATGACTTCGCAAACTTCTACTCCTGTCGTCACTTCCATGCAGGTTATCCCGGTGGCCGGGCACGACAGTATGCTCATGAACCTGAGCGGCGCGCACGCCCCGTTCTTCACCCGCAATATTGTCATCATTAAAGACAACTCTGGTCACACCGGGGTGGGTGAAATTCCCGGCGGCGAAAAAATCCGTCAGACCCTGGAAGAAGCTTCCCAACTGGTCACCGGTAAAACGCTGGGCGAATACAAAAATATTTTAACGGCGGTACGCAATAACTTCGCCGATCGCGATGCCGGTGGCCGCGGATTACAGACCTTCGATTTGCGCACCACGATCCACGTGGTCACGGGTATCGAAGCCGCGCTGCTGGATCTGCTGGGTCAGCATCTGGGCGTTAACGTCGCGTCGCTATTAGGCGAAGGTCAACAGCGTAACGAAGTTGAAATGCTGGGCTACCTGTTCTTCGTCGGCAACCGTAAAGCGACGCCGCTGCCCTATCAGAGCCAGCCGGATGAAAAATGCGACTGGTATCGTCTGCGTCATGATGAGGCCATGACCCCGGATGCGGTGGTGCGCCTGGCGGAAGCGGCGTATGAAAAATACGGTTTTAACGATTTTAAACTTAAAGGCGGCGTGCTGGCAGGTGACGAAGAGGCCGAATCTATCGTGGCGCTGGCAAAACGTTTCCCCGAAGCGCGTATCACCCTCGATCCGAACGGTGCGTGGTCGCTCAATGAAGCAATTAAGATCGGCAAATACCTGAAGGGATCGCTGGCCTACGCGGAAGATCCGTGCGGCGCGGAGCAGGGTTTCTCCGGACGTGAAGTGATGGCGGAATTCCGTCGCGCCACCGGCCTGCCAACGGCGACCAATATGATCGCGACCGACTGGCGGCAGATGGGGCATACGCTATCCCTGCAATCGGTGGACATCCCGCTGGCGGACCCGCATTTCTGGACCATGCAGGGCTCGGTTCGCGTGGCGCAGATGTGCCATGAGTTTGGCCTGACCTGGGGCTCGCACTCCAATAACCACTTTGATATTTCACTGGCGATGTTTACCCATGTCGCTGCGGCTGCGCCAGGCAAAATCACCGCCATCGATACCCACTGGATCTGGCAGGAAGGTAACCAGCGGCTGACCAGGGAACCGTTCCAGATCAAAGGCGGAATGGTGCAGGTGCCGGCGAAACCGGGCCTTGGCGTGGAGATCGATATGGATCAGGTGATGAAGGCGAACGAGCTGTATCAAAAACACGGTCTGGGCGCCCGCGATGATGCGATGGGAATGCAGTATCTGATCCCCAACTGGACATTTGATAATAAGCGCCCCTGCATGGTACGCTAATCGTTGCGGGACCGGTCCCACGGTAACGGTCTTTCTCCCGGCTTACGCGTAACAACGTCAACATGCAAAAGGATGCTTTATGAAAATAGTGATTGCACCGGACTCGTATAAGGAAAGTTTGAGCGCGCTTGAGGTGGCGACCGCCATTGAGCGTGGTTTTCGTGAAATCTGGCCTGATGCCGATTACGTAAAACTCCCGGTTGCAGACGGCGGCGAAGGCACCGTTGATGCCATGATTGCCGCTACACAGGGACGTCTGATCCATGTTGAGGTTACCGGCCCGCTGGGAGAGCCGGTTAATGCGTTCTATGGCATTTCCGGCGACGAGCAGTGCGCTTTCATTGAGATGGCTGCGGCGAGCGGGCTTGAGCTGGTCCCGCCCGCACAGCGTAATCCGCTAAAAACGACCTCCTGGGGAACCGGCGAGCTGATCCGTCATGCGCTGGATAACGGCGTGCGGCACATTATCATTGGTATCGGCGGCAGCGCCACCAACGATGGCGGGGCCGGTATGGTTCAGGCGCTGGGCGCTAAGCTTCTCGACTGCGACAATAATCCCATTGCGCCCGGCGGCGGTGCGCTGGAGTCGCTGGCGCGCATTGATATCAGTGAACTGGACGGCCGTCTGGCCGACTGTCAGATTGACGTCGCCTGCGACGTCTGCAATACGCTGATCGGCGACAAGGGGGCATCGGCGGTGTTTGGCCCACAGAAAGGGGCGACAAAGGAGATGATCGCGCGGCTGGATAGCGGGCTGGAGCACTATGCTCAGCGCATTGCCCGCGATCTGGATATTCAGGTGCTTGAACTGGCAGGCGGCGGCGCGGCGGGCGGTATGGGCGCGGGCCTGTATGCGTTTTGCGGCGCCCAGCTGCGTCAGGGGATCGAAATTGTTACCGACGCGCTGAAACTGGATGAGCAGATCGCCGATGCCGACCTGGTGATCACCGGCGAAGGGCGCATTGATAGCCAGACCATCCATGGCAAAGTGCCGGTGGGTATCGCCCGCATTGCCAAACGCCATAACAAATCGGTGATTGGTATTGCCGGTAGCCTCACCGCCGATGTCGGCGTGGTCCATGAACACGGCCTGGATGCAGTATTCAGCGTTATTTATACCATCTGCACGCTGGAAGATGCGCTGGAAAACGCGGCGGAGAATGTACGGATGAGCGCGCGAAATATTGCCGCCACCCTCAAGGCCGGGCAGAGCCTGGCATAACGTCAACGGGCCGGCATTCTTCCGGCCCGTATCGCGGGTCTTAACCTGACGCGAGCACCTTTTCCGCTTCCCGCGTGACGTTTTCCATTTCATCCAGCAGCTCCAGCAGTTCAGGCTCCAGCTCCGCAGCCGGCGTTCCGCTGCGCAACTGGTGTTCAATCAGCTGGCACAGGTTTTTCAGGCGTGGAACGCCGCTGTAGCCGCAGCTGCCGTGCAATTTATGAATGATATCCACCAGATGCATCTCCTCGCCCGCGAGCTGGCGATGAATACTCTGGCGAACTTCCTGCAGGAACTGGACCAGCATCTGTAGCATTTCACGGGCGAGATCGGCTTTACCCGCCGCCTGCCTTAGCGCCAGCTGCCAGTCCAGGGTAACGTTCTGATTAACGGGTGTTTCCACCGTCTCCAATGTCTTAACGGCAATATGCGGACCAGGCTTATAGCGCAGCAGTAGCTGATGCAGCTTCCCTTCCTCAATCGGCTTCGCCAGATAGTCGTTCATCCCGGCGCTCAACAGCTTTTCGCGTTGACCTGCCATTGCATGAGCGGTAACAGCGATGATCGGCGTCTGCTGTTGATGAGGCAGCTGGCGGATAAGTTCACAGGCGCGTATGCCGTCCATTTCCGGCATCTGAATATCCATCAGGATCACATCGTACGGCCTCTCTTTTGCCCGATTGACCGCCTGCTGACCGCTGTCGCAAAGCTCAACGTGCAGCACCAGATCGTCCAGCAACGCGCCAATCAGCTTGAGGTTGGCGGGATTATCGTCCACCGCCATCACCGACATCGCCATTTTGTTATCTTCGGCGGCTGGCGTCGGTACCTGATTAATACGGCAATACTCCATCAGCGCGGGGAGCAGGCGCACCGAGGTCAGGGGCTTCAGCAGGCAGGCTGCCGCGCCGTCCTGCTTCAGCGCTTCGGCATTGACCTGTGCATGACAGGGTAGCGCCAGCAGCAGGTAATCGGTCATCCTGCGGGCATGAGTCAGCTTGTCATGGTGCATACTCAATTCGCGAATTGAGACCGGCACCCCGGCCAGCAGGATATCGTAGTGATCTTCCGGCAGCGCGGCGAAGGTTGGGCTGTAGATCACTTCCAGCGGCGTGGCGGCCAGCAAGTCCATCGTCGACTGTGCGGCGGTGGTATTGGCCTCAATATAGGCAAGGCGTTTTCCCACCAGGCAGTGCGTCACTGGAGGTTCAGAAATCACATTAGGGTTCAGATCCAGACTAACGTGGAACCAGAACGTCGACCCGCGATTTGGCTGGCTGTGAAAAGAGATATCGCCGCCCATCTCGTTGACCAGCCGCTGAGTGATCGCCAGACCCAGCCCGGTGCCGCCGTGACGACGAGAAATGCTGGCATCGGCCTGCCGAAACGCCTGGAACAGACGGGATTGATCGGCTTCCGGAATGCCTATACCGGTATCGCGGATCTGGATCTCTAACTGAACATTGGTGTTACTCACCGCCCGTTTATCCACGATGACGTCAATATTGCCGTGCTCGGTGAACTTAATGGCGTTGCCCAGCAGGTTGGTGATCACCTGTTGCAGGCGTAGCGGATCGCCGATGACGTTATCCGGTACGTCATTTTTAATACTTAACGTCAGCTCCAGCCCCTTATCATGCGCCGAGTGCGCCAGCAGCGTCACCACTTCATCCAGCAGGTTGCGCAGCGGGAAGGGAATACTCTCCAGCAGCAGCTTTCCGGCTTCCAGCTTGGAGAAATCGAGCACGTCATTAATGATGGTCAGCAGGTTATTCGCTGAACGCTCAATGGTATTGAGGTGATCGCGCTGGGTTGGATTCAGTTCGGTTTTCAGCGTCAGGCGGGTAAAGCCGATAACGCCGTTCAGCGGCGTGCGCAGCTCGTGCGACATATTGGCTAAAAACTCGGATTTGATGCGTGCCGCTTCCTGGGCGCGTTTTTTTGCAAGGCCCAGTTCAACGTTCTGGATCTCCATCTGTTCCAGCGTTTCACGCAAATCGGACGTCGCCTGATCGACGTTATGCTGCATCTCTTCATGGTAGGCCGCCAGCGACATCGCCATGGAGTTGATGCCGTTCTTCAGCATATCCAGTTCGCCCAGCATAAAACCTTCGACGCGACTGTCCAGCTGGCCGCGGCGAATGCGGTCTACGGTATTCACCATATTGCGAATGGGGCCGGTCACGTCGCGCATTAACCGCCAGCCAAACACCAGCGCGATCCCGATACAAAACAGCATCATCATGCTGGAGATAAAAATCTCTTTATATTGCTGTAGCCGTACCGATTTGAGATCCAGCTCCAGCGCCACATAGCCAAGCATATTATTCGCCGTTTTAGCGTCTGAAATGGGTGACTCATCGGGCGAGTAGCTCTCAGAAAGAATCGGCGTGCGTAAGATCATCGTATCGCCCTGGCGCAGCACGCTAAGGCGACGCGGCAAGGCGTCACCTTTCGGCAACTGAAGTACCGCAGGATCGAGATGAGAATTGGAGGTGACAAACAGCTGGTTATGCTCATCATAAACGGAAATCGCCCGTACAATATCCGAATGGCGACGATGCAACACGCTAATAAGCTGGCCAATCGATTCGCGGTTTTGCAGATTCATTCCGTATTCGCTGGAGACCGCCAGAGGTTCAATAATATTGGCACCGGCGTCTTCAAGCTGACGCTGCAGGTCGTTGTAGCGGTGCACGACAAAAAAGATACTCAGCAGCAAACCGATCAGGACGGTAGGGGCCAGGATCAAAATCATCATGCGAGCGCGCAGGCTGTAGTTGGTCATGGAGTTCCGTTATGGGACAATTAGCGTCATTATGTTTGATTGAGAAAAATCTCTACGATGGCGCAATTCTACTCTGCAAAACGGCGCGTGACGACGCGTCAGATCATAACTGTGACGGTAAATGACCTGGATCCTTTCGGCCAGGGCGTCGCGCGCCACAACGGTAAAGCCTTATTTATTGCGGGCTTACTGCCCCAGGAAAGTGCGGAAGTCGTTATTACCGACGATAAAAAACAGTATGCCCTCGCGCAGGTAAAACGACGGCTGAACGAGAGCGCCGAGCGGGTTACGCCCCGCTGCCCGCATTTCGGCGTGTGCGGCGGCTGCCAGCAACAGCATGCGAGCGTTGAGCTGCAACAGCGCAGCAAACGGGCGGCGCTCGCCCGGCTGATGAAACGTGAGGTCGATGAGATCGTCGCTGGCGCACCGTGGGGATACCGGCGGCGTGCGCGGCTTAGCCTGAACTGGCAGCCGAAAACGCAGCGCCTGCAAATGGGGTTTCGTAAAGCTAACGCCAGCGACATCGTGGATATTACGCAATGCCCCGTCCTGGTGCCCCGTCTTGAGGCGCTACTTCCTTTGGTGCGCGAATGTCTGACCAGCCTGACGTCGGCGCGTCACCTCGGCCATGTCGAGCTGGTGCTGGCCGATAACGGTCCGCTGATGGTATTGCGCCATATCGCGCCACTTAGCGCTGCCGATATCGAAAAACTGGAACGCTTTTCGCATGCTCAGGACCTTGCGCTGTACCTTGCGCCGCAAAGCGAGATACTGGAGCCGTTGACAGATAAAGAACCGTGGTATCAGTCAGAAGGGCTACGCTTAACGTTTAGCCCGCGGGATTTTATTCAGGTCAACGACGGCGTTAACCAACAGATGGTGGCCACCGCGCTGGACTGGCTGGATGTTCAGCCCACCGACCGCGTGTTGGATCTGTTCTGCGGCATGGGCAACTTTACGCTGCCGCTGGCGCAGCGTGCGGCAAGCGTCGTTGGCGTAGAAGGCGTGGCGGCGCTGGTGGCGAAAGCTCAGCAGAACGCCGCACAAAATGAATTGCATAATGTGACGTTTTTTCATGAAAATCTTGAAAAAGATGTTACGCAACAGCCGTGGGCACAACGCGGTTTTGATAAAATACTGCTCGACCCGGCGCGCGCAGGTGCGCCCGGCGTCATGCAGCATATTATAAAATTAGCGCCGCGCCGCGTGGTCTATGTTTCCTGCAATCCCGCGACGCTGGCACGAGACAGCGAGGCGCTGCTTGCCGGAGGTTATCACCTCCGGCGACTGGCAATGCTGGATATGTTCCCGCACACTGGGCATCTGGAATCAATGGTGTTATTTGAGCATCAATAAATAGCGTTGGCTTGCCGAATCCGGCAGGCCCGGTCCCTGAAAGGAGAGGACGATGGTTGCGGTAAGAAGTTCACATAGGAATAAAGAGGGCGAGTTCGACCCGAAAAAATGGATCGCCAGTCTGGGGTTATCCAGCCAGCAGTCGTGTGAACGCTTAGCCGAGACCTGGGCCTACTGTCGTGAGCAAACCCAGGGACATCCTGACGCCGATCTCCTTCTCTGGCGCGGCGTGGAGATGGTCGAAATCCTCTCTATGTTGAGCATGGACATAGACACCCTGCGTGCGGCGCTGCTGTTCCCGCTGGCGGACAACAACGTCGTCAGCGAGGAAGCGTTGCAGGAGGCCGTGGGCAAGCCGGTGGTGTTGCTGATCCACGGCGTGCGCGATATGGCGGCAATCCGTCAGCTCAAGGCCACCCATACCGATTCCGTCTCCTCCGAACAGGTGGACAACGTGCGGCGGATGCTACTGGCGATGGTAGATGACTTCCGCTGCGTGGTCATCAAGCTCGCCGAGCGGGTGGCGCACCTGCGCGATGTGAAAGACGCGCCGGAAGATGAGCGCGTGCTGGCCGCCAAAGAGTGCACCAACATTTACGCGCCGCTGGCGAACCGTCTGGGCATCGGCCAGCTGAAATGGGAGCTGGAGGACTACTGCTTCCGCTATCTGCATCCGGCGGAGTACAAACGCATCGCTAAGCTGCTGCACGAGCGCCGTCTCGACCGCGAGCAGTACATTGATGAGTTTGTCGGCCACCTGCGCGCCGAGATCAAAACCGAAGGCGTGAAGGCGGAGGTGTACGGTCGACCTAAGCACATTTACAGCATCTGGCGCAAAATGCAGAAGAAGCATCTTGCCTTTGACGAGCTGTTTGACGTGCGCGCGGTGCGCATCGTGGCCGAGCGGCTACAGGACTGCTACGCCGCGCTGGGGATAGTACATACTCACTATCGCCACCTGCCTGATGAGTTCGACGACTACGTAGCTAACCCAAAACCTAACGGCTATCAGTCCATTCATACCGTGGTGCTGGGGCCGGGCGGGAAAACCGTCGAAATTCAGATCCGTACCAAACAGATGCATGAAGACGCCGAACTGGGCGTCGCCGCGCACTGGAAATACAAAGAAGGCACGGTCGCAGGCGGCGCGCGTACCGGGCATGAAGATCGCATCGCCTGGCTGCGCAAGCTGATCGCCTGGCAGGAAGAGATGGCTGATTCCGGCGAGATGCTCGACGAAGTACGCAGTCAGGTCTTTGACGATCGCGTGTATGTCTTTACGCCGAAAGGCGACGTGGTGGATCTCCCCGCAGGCTCTACGCCGCTCGATTTCGCCTACCACATTCACAGCGATGTGGGGCATCGCTGCATCGGCGCAAAAATCAGCGGGCGTATTGTGCCCTTTACCTATCAGTTGCAGATGGGGGATCAGATTGAAATTATCACCCAGAAGCAGCCGAACCCAAGCCGCGACTGGCTGAACCCGAACCTCGGCTACGTCACGACCAGCCGGGGCCGCGCCAAAATCCACAACTGGTTCCGCAAGCAGGACCGGGACAAAAATATTCTTGCCGGACGCCAGATCCTCGACGAGGAGCTGGCGCATTTGGGTATCAGCCTGAAAGAGGCCGAGAAGTTCCTGCTGCCACGCTACAACTTTAACGAGATTGAGGAGCTGCTGGCAGCCATTGGCGGCGGGGACATTCGCCTCAACCAGATGGTTAATTATCTGCAGGCGCAGTTCAACAAACCGAGCGCGGCGGAGCAGGATGCGGCGGCGCTCAAGCAGTTGCAGCAGAAAACCTACGCGCCGCAGAACCGTAGCGGCAAAGACGATGGCCGCGTGGTGGTGGAAGGCGTCGGTAATCTGATGCACCACATCGCCCGCTGCTGCCAGCCGATCCCCGGCGATGAGATCGTCGGCTTTATTACCCAAGGACGCGGCATCTCCGTGCATCGTGCGGATTGCGATCAGCTGGCGGAACTGCGCTCGCACGCGCCGGAACGTATCGTGGATGCCGTCTGGGGCGAAAGCTACTCGGCAGGCTATTCGCTGGTGGTGCGGGTTACTGCAAACGACCGAAGCGGCCTGCTGCGTGATATCACCACCATTCTGGCAAACGAGAAAGTGAACGTGCTGGGCGTTGCCAGCCGCAGCGATACCAAACAGCAGCTTGCCAGCATTGATATGACGATTGAGATCTATAACCTTCAGGTATTGGGCCGGGTGCTCAGCAAGCTGAACCAGGTACCGGACGTGATTGATGCGCACCGGTTGCATGGTGGGTAATATCCGCGCGAAGGTGGCTGCACTAACGTAGCGGCTTTACTATTTCATTAGAGTCGCTACAGACCAATGTTATTCCCGGTGTAATAACACCGGCGGATACATTTTGACGTACATTCCATTTCCGGTGTACTCTTATGTAAGATTTATACTTACAGTGGAGGCTGTTATGGCCAGAACAATGACCGTTGATCTTGGTGATGAACTGCGCGAGTTTATTGAATCGCTCATAGAATCAGGTGATTACAGAACGCAAAGTGAAGTGATCAGAGAGTCTCTTCGCCTGTTGAGGGAGAAACAGGCCGAATCACGACTTCAGGCATTACGTGAACTTCTGGCTGAAGGTTTGAACAGCGGAGAGCCGCAGGCCTGGGAAAAGGATGCCTTTTTACGGAAGGTCAAAACAGGGATGAGCAAACCCGATGAGAACGGTAAAATTAACACCAAAGGCCAGTGACGATCTGGAAAATATCTGGCATTAAGGCTGGCAGCATTTTGGCGAAGTACAAGCCGATCGATATATTAATCATCTGTCAGAAATATTCAGCATTATGAGTGCCAATAACATTGGCACGCCCCGACCTGAATTGGGTGAATACATTTATGCCTTACCGTTTGAAAGGCATATTGTCTATTTTATACAATCAGTTACGCAAATTACCGTGATACGTATTCTGAGTCAGAACCAGGATGCTGGTAAGCATGTAAATTGGTTATAGCCTTTTATTTAGAAAATAAGTTATACCCTGGGTGATATTGGTTAAGGTTTTATGTATCTATTGTATTTGTGTTGAACGGAGGCTTACCACAGCGCAAGCCTCCGGTCTGGCGGGAGTAAAATAAAAGCGATCGGATGATTCATAGCGAATGCGTCAGGTGGATACGTTACAATCACCTCCATTGTGCATAACCGATTAAGAATGATGACAACAATGACGCAAATAGACCGCCTGCTCTCCATCATGCAACGCCTGCGCGACCCGGAAAACGGTTGCCCGTGGGATAAAGAACAGACCTTCGCCACCATCGCCCCTTATACCCTGGAAGAAACCTACGAAGTGCTGGACGCCATTGCCCGCGAAGATTTTGACGATCTGCGCGGCGAGCTGGGCGATCTGCTGTTTCAGGTGGTGTTTTACGCCCAGATGGCGCAGGAAGAAGGACGTTTTGATTTCAACGATATCTGCGCGGCCATTAGCGACAAACTGGAGCGCCGCCATCCGCATATTTTTGGCGATGCCGCGGCGGGAAACAGCAGTGAAGTGCTGGCGCGCTGGGAACAAATCAAAAGCGACGAACGGGCGCAAAAAGCGCAGCACTCGGCGCTGGATGATATTCCCCATACCTTTCCGGCCCTGATGCGGGCGCACAAAATCCAGAAGCGCTGCTCGACGGTAGGCTTCGACTGGACCTCGCTCGGTCCGGTTCTGGATAAAGTCCACGAAGAGATCGACGAGGTGATGCAGGAAGCGCAGCAGGCCGTCGTCGATCAGGCGAGAGTGGAAGAAGAAATGGGCGACTTGCTGTTTGCGACGGTCAATCTTTCCCGCCATCTTGGCGTCAAAGCGGAAGTGGCGCTGCAAAAAGCCAACCTCAAATTTGAACGCCGTTTCCGCGAAGTTGAGCGTATTGTGGCCGCGCGTGGCCTGGAAATGACCGGGGTTGACCTGCAAACGATGGAAGAGGTCTGGCAGGAAGTAAAACGCCAGGAATATGATCTCTAACGATTTTCGCGATCGAGCGCGAGTTGTGTGATTTTTTAAATAACAAGCGCTTGATTTGCGTCAAAAACATTTCCCTAAAAATGGCTATTTTCTCACTCCTCATATCGTTGGGCATGGCAGAAGAGGAGGGGAAATGAAAGTTTGTGGCGCTCGCCATGTTCGGGTATACTACTGTCCCGTCCTGGTTATTCCATCGTCTTTTAAACCTAACTTCTCAGGTTCAGCATGACAACGAACTATATTTTTGTGACCGGCGGGGTCGTTTCCTCTCTGGGTAAAGGCATTGCCGCAGCCTCCCTCGCAGCCATCTTAGAAGCCCGTGGCCTTAACGTGACCATGATGAAACTGGATCCGTACATCAACGTCGATCCGGGTACCATGAGTCCTATCCAGCACGGGGAAGTGTTCGTTACCGAAGACGGCGCTGAAACCGATCTGGACCTTGGCCACTATGAGCGTTTCATCCGTACCAAGATGAGCCGCCGCAATAACTTCACTACCGGCCGTATTTACTCCGACGTTCTGCGTAAAGAACGCCGTGGCGACTACCTCGGCGCAACCGTTCAGGTTATCCCGCACATCACCAATGCCATTAAAGAACGCGTGCTGGAAGGCGGCGAAGGGCATGACGTGGTGCTGGTTGAAATCGGCGGTACGGTGGGCGATATCGAATCGCTGCCGTTCCTCGAAGCGATTCGTCAGCTGGCGGTTGATATTGGTCGTGAACACGCGCTGTTTATGCACCTGACGCTGGTGCCGTATATGGCCGCCGCCGGGGAAGTCAAAACCAAACCGACGCAGCACTCCGTTAAAGAACTGCTCTCTATCGGTATTCAGCCGGATATCCTGATTTGCCGCTCCGATCGCGCCGTCCCGGCCAACGAACGTGCAAAAATTGCTTTGTTCTGTAACGTCGCTGAAAAGGCCGTTATTTCCCTGAAAGATGTCGATTCCATTTATAAAATCCCGGGCCTGTTGAAATCACAGGGGCTGGACGATTATATTTGTAAACGATTCAGCCTGAACTGTCCGGAAGCAAACTTGTCTGAGTGGGAACAGGTTCTCTATGAAGAGTCCAACCCGGCAGGCGAAGTCACCATTGGTATGGTCGGCAAGTACATTGAACTGCCGGATGCCTATAAGTCGGTGATCGAAGCGCTGAAGCACGGTGGCCTGAAGAATCGCGTCTCCGTTAACATCAAGCTGATTGATTCGCAGGATGTTGAAACGCGTGGTGTTGAGATCCTGAAAGGGCTTGATGCGATCCTGATCCCCGGCGGCTTCGGCTACCGTGGCGTAGAAGGAATGATTACCACCGCAGGTTATGCGCGTGAGAACAATATCCCTTATCTTGGCATTTGCCTGGGTATGCAGGTTGCGCTGATTGAATTTGCGCGTAACGTGGCAGGCATGGACAACGCCAACTCAACGGAATTTGTGCCAGACTGTAAGTACCCGGTCGTGGCGCTGATCACCGAGTGGCGTGATGAAGATGGTAACGTTGAAGTTCGTTCTGAAAAGAGCGATCTGGGTGGCACTATGCGCGTGGGCGCGCAGGCTTGCCAGCTTACGGATGACAGCCTGGTGCGCAAGCTGTACGGCGCATCGACCATTACTGAACGCCATCGTCACCGTTACGAAGTCAACAACATGCTGTTGAAACCTATTGAAGCTGCGGGCCTGCGCATTGCGGGCCGTTCCGGTGATGATCAGTTAGTCGAGATCATTGAGGTGCCGAACCATCCGTGGTTTGTCGCTGGCCAGTTCCATCCGGAATTTACTTCAACGCCGCGTGATGGGCATCCGCTGTTTTCGGGGTTTGTGAAAGCCGCCAGCGAATACCAGAAGCGTCAGGTGAAGTAAAAAAGTTAGAACGGCAACGCCCCAGGAGGGGCGTTGTTTGTCTGGAGTTTTAGTTTAACTTGTACTGAGGAAAACCTAATGTCCAAAATCGTTAAAGTCATCGGTCGTGAAATCATCGACTCCCGTGGTAACCCGACTGTTGAAGCCGAAGTACACCTGGAAGGTGGTTTCGTTGGTATGGCAGCTGCGCCGTCAGGTGCTTCTACTGGTTCCCGCGAAGCGCTGGAACTGCGTGATGGCGACAAATCCCGTTTCATGGGTAAAGGCGTAACCAAAGCGGTTGCTGCGGTTAACGGCCCGATCGCTCAGGCTGTTCTTGGCAAAGATGCCAAAGATCAGGCAGGCATCGACAAGATCATGATCGATCTGGACGGTACTGAAAACAAATCTAACTTCGGTGCAAACGCCATCCTGGCGGTGTCTCTGGCTAACGCCAAAGCTGCTGCTGCCGCGAAAGGCCTGCCGCTGTACGCGCACATCGCTGAACTGAACGGCACCCCGGGCAAATACTCTATGCCGGTTCCCATGATGAACATCATCAACGGTGGTGAGCACGCTGATAACAACGTCGACATCCAGGAATTTATGATTCAGCCAGTTGGCGCTAAATCCCTGAAAGAAGCCGTACGTATGGGTTCTGAAGTGTTCCACAACCTGGCTAAAGTGCTGAAAGCGAAAGGCATGAACACGGCTGTTGGTGACGAAGGCGGCTATGCGCCGAACCTGGGTTCTAACGCAGAAGCACTGGCAGTTATCGCTGAAGCAGTTAAAGCGGCTGGCTACGAGCTGGGTAAAGACATCACCCTTGCGATGGACTGTGCAGCATCTGAATTCTACAAAGACGGTAAATACGTTCTGGCTGGCGAAGGCAACAAAGCGTTCACCTCCGAAGAATTCACTCACTTCCTGGAAGAGCTGACCAAACAGTATCCGATCGTTTCTATCGAAGACGGTCTGGACGAATCTGACTGGACTGGCTTCGCATACCAGACCAAAGTGCTGGGCGACAAAATCCAGCTGGTTGGTGACGATCTGTTCGTAACCAACACCAAGATCCTGAAAGAAGGCATCGAAAAAGGCATCGTTAACTCCATCCTGATCAAATTCAACCAGATCGGTTCTCTGACCGAAACTCTGGCTGCGATCAAAATGGCGAAAGACGCTGGCTATACCGCTGTCATCTCTCACCGTTCTGGCGAAACTGAAGACGCTACCATCGCTGACCTGGCTGTGGGTACCGCTGCAGGCCAGATCAAAACCGGTTCTATGAGCCGTTCTGACCGCGTTGCTAAATACAACCAGCTGATTCGTATCGAAGAAGCGCTGGGCGAAAAAGCACCGTACAACGGTCGTAAAGAGATCAAAGGCCAGGCGTAATCCTGTACCTTTGCACTTAAGAAAAACCCGCTTCGGCGGGTTTTTTTATACCTATAAAAGCAGCGGTAGCGTCGCGCTGGCCGTTTGCTGGCTGCTGTCACCGTAGCGCGTATCAAGCGACATTAATGACGTGATGGCCAGCTCTACCAGCAGCATCGCTCCTACTTTGGCGTTGAGCGCGCCCGCGCTTAACGGTCCTTCCGGTTTTGCTGCCACCAGCAAAATATCGCTGAGTGATGCCAGCGGGCTACGCGGCGTGTTGCTGATCGTCAGCACTTTGGCCCCGCGTTTACGCGCCAGCTTCACGACATGCAACAGGTCACGCGTCGAGCCAGAACTGGAGATCGCGACGACGACATCCTCACCGCCGAGCGCGGTGGCGCTCATTGCCGCACGGTGCATGTCGCTGAATAGCTGGCCTGATTTCCCGAGGCGCAGCAGCTTATAATGCAGATAGTCGCCAATAATCGCGCTCGCGGCGACGCCGTAGATCTGAACCGAGCGTGCCTCGTGCAGCGCCAGCGCCGCCTGTTCCAGCACGCTGCGATCCAGTAATTTTGCCGTGTCGCGTAACGCCTGCACTGACTCATCAACCAGATTATCGATTTCATCGCCCTGCGAGCGGGGAGCCTGCGAGCGCTGCACATCCAGCGCCAGCGCCATTTTAAATTCAGTGTATCCCTTGCAGCCCAACGCACGGCACAGCCGGGTAACGCTCGCCTCGCTGGTTTCACTCTCCCGCGCCAGTTCGGTGATCGTCAGATAGAGCACCCGTGACGGATCGGTCAGAACGTACTCTCCCAGTTTTTGCTGCGTCGGACTGTAGCCCGATACGCTTTGCCGAAGCCTGAGCAGCACATTTTCATTTTCAGCCATGCCTGTATTCCTTGATGCTTTCCTGCCGTTAAGTGTGGCGGAAAGCGGGGGCAGGACGCCAGTCATTTTAAAAAAGTATGATCAACCTCCGCTTTATTGATGATAATTTTCAGTATTAAGTTTTTGTGTGGTAAAAATTTTCAACAAAACGTCAGGCGGAGAAAAATGATGACCCTTTTTAGCGGAGCCTCTTCCGGAGGCTGGTTTGAAAAAGCGCAGCGGTTTGGTAAATCCTTTATGCTGCCGATTGCGGTATTACCCGCGGCGGGGCTGCTGCTCGGTATCGGCGGCGCGCTGTCGAACCCGAATACCCTGACGGCTTATCCTTTCCTTGACGTGGGCTGGCTACAGGCCATTTTCACCATCATGAGCAGCGCTGGCGCGATTGTCTTTGCCAACTTATCGGTCTTGTTTGCGGTTGGGGTCGCAGTCGGTCTGGCAAAAACGGATAAGGGCACGGCAGGGCTGGCGGCTTTGCTGGCTTTTCTGGTGATGAATGCCACCATTAACGCGCTGTTGACGCTGACGGGAGACCTGGCGCAAGCCAATCCCGGCGCGGTCGGGCAGGGCATGGTACTGGGAATTCAGACCCTGGAGACCGGCGTTTTTGGCGGCGTGGTCATTGGTCTGGTGACCTGCGCTCTGCACCATCGGTTTAATAAAATCGCTCTGCCGCAGTTTCTCGGTTTCTTCGGTGGCTCGCGATTTGTGCCGATCATTAGTTCGCTGGCGGCGATTGTCGTCGGAGCGATCATGACAGTGGTCTGGCCGCACTTTCAGAAACTGATTTTTGGTCTCGGCGGGTTGGTGGATGCCACGGGGTATCTGGGCACGCTGCTGTATGGCTTTATCCTGCGCATGCTTGGCCCGTTCGGCCTGCATCATATCTTCTATCTGCCATTCTGGACCACAGCCCTCGGCGGCAGCGAAATCGTCAATGGCCAGCTGGTCGAAGGCACCCAGCGGATTTTCTTTGCCCAGCTTGCCGATCCACATACGCAGCAGTTTTACGTTGGTACGTCGCGCTTTATGTCCGGCCGCTTTATCACCATGATGTTTGGCCTGATCGGTGCCTGCCTGGCGATGTACCACACTGCGAAGCCTGAAAATAAAAAGCGCGTGGCCGGGCTGCTGCTGTCGGCGGCGCTGACCTCGTTCCTGACCGGCATTACGGAGCCTATCGAGTTTTCGTTCCTGTTTGTCGCCCCGGTGCTGTACGTCATTCACGCCTTTTTTGACGGGCTGGCGTTTATGCTGGCGCATATTCTGCACATCACTATCGGGCAAACCTTCTCCGGCGGATTTATCGACTTCATCCTGTTCGGCATTTTGCAGGGCGAAGCGAAAACCCACTGGCTGTATGTGCCGATGGTGGGGATCCCGTGGTTCTTCCTCTACTACTTCACCTTCCGCTTTTTGATTACCCGTTTTAATTTCCTGACGCCAGGACGTGAAAAACAGGAGACCGAAACGGTAAGCGTCAGTGGCAGTGAACGTGCTCAGGCGATTGTGGCCGCGCTGGGCGGACAGGGGAATCTGGAAGAGGTGGATTGCTGCGCGACGCGCCTGCGGATCACGGTGAAAGAGAGTGGAAAAGTCGATGAGGCTGCGCTCAAAGCCACGGGCGCACGCGGTGTGATCCTGCGCGGTAATGGCGTGCAGGTCATTTACGGTCCGCACGTAACGATTATTAAAAACGAAATTGAAGAGATGCTGGTGGGATGAAAACGATGTTAGAGCAAATCAAAGGCAAACTGGTGGTTTCCTGTCAGGCGCTGGATAACGAGCCGCTGCACAGTCCGTTTATCATGTCGCGCATGGCGCTGGCGGCGCAGCAAGGCGGGGCGGCGGGCATTCGTGCCAATAGTGTGGCGGATATTGAGGCGATCAGCGCGCAGGTCGATTTGCCGATCATTGGCATTATCAAGCGCGACTATGCCGACAGTGAGGTTTTCATCACCGCAACGCTACGTGAAATCGACGAATTGATGACGGTGGCTCCGCAGATGATTGCGCTCGACGCCACGCAACGTCCACGTCCGGCTGACGCAACGCTGGCCGGACTGGTGACGCAAATCCGTGAACGTTATCCGCGGGTTCAACTGATGGCGGATATCGCAAGCGTTGAAGAAGCTGCCATCGCCGCAGAGCTTGGCTTCGATTGTATTGGCACCACGCTATATGGTTATACGGCTGGATCCACCGGACATAAGCTGGCGGAAAACGACTGTGCATTTTTGCGGGCGGTGCTCAATGCCGTTTCCGTTCCGGTTATTGCAGAAGGCAATGTTGATACCCCGGAACTGGCCGCGC
The DNA here is from genome assembly GCF_029319185.1 of Superficieibacter sp. HKU1. Taxonomy (NCBI): domain Bacteria; kingdom Pseudomonadati; phylum Pseudomonadota; class Gammaproteobacteria; order Enterobacterales; family Enterobacteriaceae; genus Superficieibacter; species Superficieibacter sp. HKU1. Next base: position 3,623,069 of record NZ_CP119754.1, on the reverse strand, counting down.
GTTGCCTGCAACTTGGTGCACATGCGGTAGTGGTCGGCGGGGCAATCACGCGTCCGCAGCAGATCGCCGCGCGTTTTGCAGCGGCGATAGTGCAACAGGGCGCGAATCGTACATGATCGTTGAGTCAGGATCTGCGATAATTACGGTTTAGACGCGAAACCGAGATGATTATGCAGTACCCGATAAATGAGATGTTCCAGACCCTCCAGGGCGAAGGTTACTTTACCGGCGTTCCCGCCATTTTTATTCGATTACAGGGATGCCCGGTAGGCTGCGCCTGGTGCGACACGAAACACACCTGGGATAAGCTTGCGGATCGGGAAGTCTCGCTTTACAGCATCCTGGCGAAAACCAAAGAGAGCGACAAGTGGGGCGCGGCCAGCAGTGAAGATCTGCTGGCCATCATTGAACGCCAGGGCTATACCGCTCGTCACGTGGTGATCACTGGCGGTGAGCCGTGCATCCACGACCTGCTTCCCCTGACGATGCTGCTGGAGAAAAACGGCTTTAGCTGCCAGATTGAAACCAGCGGCACCCATGAAATCCGCTGTACGCCGAATACCTGGGTGACGGTATCACCGAAGGTAAACATGCGCGGTGGTTACGATGTCCTGGAGCAGGCGCTCCAGCGCGCGGACGAAATTAAACACCCGGTCGGCCGCGTGCGGGATATCGAAGCGCTGGATGAACTGCTTGCCGTTCTGCAGGATGATAAACCGCGTGTGATTGCGCTTCAGCCGATCAGCCAGAAAGAAGATGCTACGCGCTTGTGTATTGAGACCTGTATTGCCCGCAACTGGCGGCTTTCAATGCAAACGCATAAGTATTTGAATATTGCCTGATGGTTTTCCCTCTCCCGGTCGGGAGAGGGTGAATCACTCACCGCGATACACGCAGCCCGCGGTGCAGGTTTCCTTCACCATCACCGCGCTCAGCAGTGGAAGCGCCGGTTTAACCTGATCCCAAATCCACTTCGCCAGCACTTCACTGGTGGGATTCTCCAGCCCTGGAATATCATTCAGATAGTAGTGATCCAGACGATCGTAAGTCGGCTTAAATGCCGCTTTCAGTTCGGCGAAATCGATAATCCAGCCGGTATGCGGATCGACTTCACCGGTGATTTCAAGACGCACCATAAAGGAGTGTCCGTGCAGGCGGCCGCATTTATGGCCTTGCGGAACGTGCGGCAGATGGTGAGCGGCTTCAAAGGTGAAATCTTTAAACAACGTGGTGGACATGGTGAATTCTCAGTCTTACAAAAAACCGCCGCATAGTACCGGAAAGCACAATTTTTATCACCTTTTAAAACCGCTACAGCGGGTGAAGCAACTGCGCTAAAGCGTAAGGTTATATTTTTATTAATTCAATCAAGGAGTTAATTAATCTGATTTCCCGCTAATAACTATCTGAAAATCAGGTTAGTCGATTTGGTTATTTATTATTTCCATCCCTTCTTTAATTGTTATTATCCTGGTCGTTAACCTTACATTCTCTTCTGTTTTTTAATTGAAAACAGCTTTGCTACTGGAACATGACGACGCATGACGACACAGGCCCCACCTTCCGCTTTGCTTCCGCTAAACCCGGAGCAACTGGCGCGCCTCCAGGCGGCCACGACCGATTTAACCCCGACCCAGCTTGCCTGGGTGTCCGGCTATTTTTGGGGCGTGCTAAATCAGCAGCCCGGCGCTGCCGTCGCGGCACCTGCTCCGGTCGCAGAAACCACCACCATTACCCTGCTCTCAGCGTCGCAGACCGGCAATGCCCGCCGCGTAGCGGAAGCACTGCGTGACGATCTGCTGGCAGCCAAACTTAACGTTAACCTGGTCAACGCGGGCGACTATAAATTCAAACAAATCGTCAATGAAAAACTGCTGGTTGTCGTTGCCTCCACGCAGGGGGAAGGGGAGCCGCCGGAGGAAGCGGTAGCTCTGCATAAATTCCTGACCTCCAAAAAAGCGCCGAAGCTGGAGAATACCGCCTTTGCGGTCTTTGGTCTTGGCGACACCTCTTATGAATTCTTTTGTCAGTGCGGGAAAGATTTTGACGGAAGGCTGGCGGAACTGGGCGGTGAACGTCTGCTGGACCGCGTTGATGCTGACGTCGAGTACCAAAATGCCGCCGCCGAATGGCGCGCGCGGGTGGTTGAGATCCTGAAAGCCCGCGTACCGAAAGAGACGCCAGCACAGGCCGCCGCCACGGCAGCCGGCGCGGTGAATGAGGTTCACTCCAGCCCCTATACTAAAGAAGCGCCGCTGGCGGCGGCGCTCTCGGTGAATCAAAAAATCACCGGGCGCAACTCGGAAAAAGACGTTCGCCATATTGAAATCGACCTCGGGGATTCTGGTCTGCGCTATCAGCCGGGCGACGCGCTCGGCGTCTGGTATCAAAACGATCCTGCGCTGGTCAATGAACTGATCGAACTGCTGTGGCTGAAGGGCGATGAGCCGGTCACGGTGGACGGTAAAACGCTGCCGCTGGCCGAAGCATTGCAGTGGCATTTTGAACTGACGGTTAACACGGCCAATATCGTTGAGAACTACGCGACGCTTTCACGCAGTGAGGCATTGCTGCCGCTGGCCGGCGACAAAGCGCAGCTTCAGCACTACGCGGCTATCACGCCGATTGTCGATATGGTGCGTTTTTCCCCTGCGCAACTGGATGCCCAGACCCTGATCGATCTGCTGCGTCCGCTGACGCCGCGCCTGTATTCCATCGCTTCTGCTCAGGCGGAAGCTGAAAACGAAGTTCACGTTACCGTTGGCGTCGTGCGCTACGAAGTGGAAGGCCGTGCCCGTGCGGGTGGCGCTTCCAGTTTCCTCGCCGATCGTGTTGAAGACGAGGGCGAAGTGCGGATCTTTATCGAGCATAACGATAACTTCCGCCTGCCTGCAAATCCTGAAACGCCGGTGATCATGATTGGCCCCGGTACCGGTATCGCGCCGTTCCGCGCCTTTATGCAGCAGCGCGCCGCCGATGAAGCGCCGGGTAAAAACTGGCTGTTTTTTGGTAATCCCCATTTCACCGAAGATTTTCTCTATCAGGTGGAATGGCAGCGCTACGTTAAAGAGGGCGTGCTGAGCCGTATCGATCTGGCCTGGTCTCGTGACCAAAAAGAAAAAATATACGTACAAGATAAACTGCGCGAACAGGGCGCAGAGCTGTGGCGCTGGATAAACGATGGTGCCCATATTTATGTCTGCGGCGACGCCAATCGTATGGCGAAAGACGTTGAGCAGGCTTTGCTGGAAGTGATAGCTGAATTCGGCGGCATGGACCTCGAATCGGCGGACGAATATTTAAGTGAGCTGCGCGTTGAGCGCCGTTATCAGCGAGATGTCTACTAATGAGCGAAAAACATCCAGGCCCACTGGTGGTCGAAGGTAAACTGGTTGATGCCGAGCGCATGAAGCTCGAAAGCAACTACCTGCGCGGCACCATTGCCGAAGATTTAAATGATGGTCTGACCGGCGGCTTTAAAGGCGACAACTTCCTGCTGATCCGCTTTCACGGCATGTATCAGCAGGACGATCGTGATATCCGCGCCGAGCGTGCGGAGCAGAAGCTGGAGCCGCGTCATGCGATGCTGCTGCGCTGCCGTCTGCCGGGTGGGGTGATCACCACTCAACAGTGGCAGGCGATAGATAAGTTTGCGGGCGAGAATACGATTTACGGCAGTATCCGCCTGACGAACCGTCAGACGTTCCAGTTCCACGGCATCCTGAAAAAGAACGTGAAGCCGGTACACCAGATGCTGCATTCAGTTGGGCTGGACGCGCTGGCGACCGCCAACGACATGAACCGTAACGTGCTGTGTACGTCGAACCCGTATGAATCTCAGCTTCATGCCGAAGCCTACGAGTGGGCGAAGAAGATCTCCGAACATCTGCTGCCGCGCACCCGTGCCTATGCGGAGATCTGGCTCGATCAGGAGAAAGTCGCTACGACCGATGAGGAACCGATCCTCGGCCAGACCTATCTGCCGCGTAAGTTCAAAACCACGGTCGTGATCCCGCCGCAGAACGATATCGATCTGCACGCCAACGACATGAACTTCGTCGCGGTTGCAGAGAACGGCAAACTGGTGGGCTTCAACCTGCTGGTCGGCGGCGGTTTGTCCATTGAGCACGGTAATAAAAAAACCTATGCTCGTACCGCGAGCGAGTTTGGCTACCTGCCGCTGGAGCATACCCTGGCGGTGGCGGAAGCCGTGGTGACAACCCAGCGCGACTGGGGCAACCGTACCGATCGTAAAAACGCGAAAACCAAATATACCCTGGAGCGCGTCGGCGTCGAGACCTTTAAAGCGGAAGTGGAACGCCGGGCGGGCATTACATTTGAGCCGATCCGTCCGTACGAATTCACTGGTCGCGGCGATCGCATCGGCTGGGTAAAAGGCATCGACAATAAATGGCATCTGACGCTGTTTATTGAGAACGGACGTATTCTTGATTATCCGGGACGTCCGCTGAAAACCGGGCTGCTGGAGATCGCGAAGATCCATAAAGGCGAATTCCGCATTACCGCTAATCAGAACCTGATTATTGCCGGTGTGCCGGATAGCCAGAAGGCAAAAATCGAGAAGCTGGCCCGCGAACATGGCCTGATGAATGCCGTGAAGCCGCAGCGCGAGAACTCCATGGCCTGCGTGTCGTTCCCGACCTGCCCACTGGCGATGGCCGAAGCCGAGCGCTTTCTGCCGTCGTTCACGGATAAAGTGGAAGCCGTACTGGAGAAGCACAGTATCCCGGATGAGCATATCGTGATGCGCGTTACCGGCTGTCCAAACGGCTGTGGGCGAGCAATGCTGGCCGAACTGGGGCTGGTAGGCAAAGCACCGGGACGCTACAACCTGCACCTTGGCGGCAACCGCATCGGGACACGGATCCCGCGGATGTATCGTGAAAATATTACCGAACCTGAAATTCTCGACACGATTGACGAGTTAGTCGGGCGCTGGGCGAAAGAGCGCGAAGCGGGTGAAGGCTTCGGCGACTTTACGGTGCGTGCGGGCATCATTCGCCCGGTGCTCGATCCCGCAAGGGATCTCTGGGAGTAACCGGAACTGCGCCAGAGGGCAGCTTCGCCTGAAGAGGCGGCTACCGTAAAATGTAGGCCGGGTAAGCGCAGCGCCACCCGGCAGAACGCCAAAAGTGAGGAACCTATGTCCATACTCGATCTAAAAGCCCTCAATGAACTCCCGAAAGCGGAGCGCGAGCAGGCGCTTGCGGAGACTAATACCCGGCTGGAAACGCTCACCGCAGAAGATCGCGTAGCCTGGGCGCTGGAAAATCTGCCCGGTGAATACGTCCTCTCCTCAAGCTTTGGCATTCAGGCGGCGGTCAGTCTGCATCTGGTCAATCAGATCAGCCCGGACATCCCGGTGATCCTGACCGATACCGGTTATCTGTTCCCGGAAACCTACCGGTTTATTGATGAGTTAACGGACAAACTCAAGCTAAACCTCAACGTCTACCGGGCAAATGAAAGCCCTGCCTGGCAGGAAGCCCGCTATGGCAAACTGTGGGAGCAGGGCGTTGAAGGCATTGAGAAATACAATGAGATCAATAAAGTCGAGCCGATGAACCGGGCGCTGACCGATCTTAACGCCCAAACCTGGTTCGCCGGTCTGCGCCGGGAACAGTCCGGCAGCCGCGCTCATCTTCCGGTGCTCGGCATACAGCGCGGCGTGTTTAAGGTACTGCCGATCATCGACTGGGATAACCGCACGGTCTATCAGTATTTGCAAAAGCACGGCCTGAAATACCATCCGCTGTGGGATGAAGGTTATTTGTCCGTGGGGGATACCCATACTACCCGCAAATGGGAGCCGGGAATGGCGGAAGAGGAGACGCGGTTCTTTGGGCTGAAAAGAGAGTGCGGGCTGCACGAGGGGTAATGCTTTATCCAGCGACATGACGCTTATCGGGTCTGGAAATGACCGGACCGGTTCAGACCCGATAAGGTATGTTTTCGCTATCGGCAAAAACGCTATTTTTTTCCCGCCTTCGCCAGCTCCTTCACCAGCGGCAGCATCACGTTCACCACATCCCGGCTACGGTGCGCAATCCGGCCCGGCAGCGCCTTATCGATATACTGCTGATTATCAATACGCACGTCATGCCAGCTTTTTCCCGCCGGGAAATCGCGCGATTTTTTGCGCTGCTGATAGCCGTCTTTATTCCCCAGCGACCAGTTGGTTGCTTCAACCGACAGCACCGGAATGCCGGCCTTATCGAAAGGTTCGGCGTCATTGCAGCAGCTGGTGCCTTCAGGATAAGCGGAATTTAGGCCGGGATTAATGGTAGCCGCGATGCCATGATTTCTGGCAATCACCAGCGCCCGATCGCGGGTAAGTGTGCGTACGGCCGCGGGCGTGCTTTTACCGCTGTTAAAATAGAGTTTGTCACCGACAATAAGATTATCGAGATTAATGACCAGCAGGGTATTTTTCTTCTCGGCGTCGCTCATGCGAGAGAGCAAACTCTCTGCACCGAGCTTGCCTTCTTCCTCGCCGCTGGTAGCAATAAAGCGAATGCCGTACTGCGTCGGAATATTTTTCAGGGCGGCGGCGAGTTCGAGCATCACCCCCAGCCCGGCGGCGTTGTCGTCAATGCCCTGTAGCGTCAGCCCGCCCAGATTATGCGCCACATCCGCATCGCTGTGCGGCGCATACGTGTCCAGGTGCGCCATAATCACGATCTGCTGTTTGGCACGGCCTTCATGGGCGGCAATGACCGTGCTGCCCGTAACGTTATGCCAGTTCTGCTGTTTATCTGCGGAGGTATAAAGGTAGCGACCGTGGAACGTCCGTATATCACTTTGGTAGCCCATGGTGGCAAACTGCTGGCGCAGATAATCCGCTGCCAGCATCTCTGCGGGCGTGCCGGTCATGCGGCCGGGAAAATAGGTGGCAATATAGCGAGCCTGAGTACTGGCAAACTCTCCTGGAGGTGTCGATTTCGCCAGAGCGGGAAGGGCAAAGCATACGCTGAACGCCAGGGCAGCCAGGCTGCGGCGCGATGCGGACAACATAAAATATCCTTAAAGAAATACAAAAACTCGACGCTCACAGTATGAAACTGTGATCGACGTTACACAATTTGAAATCCTCCTAAAGTCCAGAAAATACGTGGGTTAAGCACTTTTTGATATTAGCTTTCCCCGGATGTTATTCCTTTGAGGAACTACTCATTCCATTTCGTAATTTCATTTGATCTAAGGCGGGCCCTATAGTCCCCCTAATACCTGATGTTTGTGAGTCGTTACGCTGTGGAATACCTGCCCCTGTTTGCTGCCCTGAAAGATCGCCCCGTACTGGTTATTGGCGGCGGCGAAATTGCCAGCCGTAAAATTGCGTTCCTGCGCCGGGCAGGAGCCAGAGTGCAGGTGGTGGCCGCGCGTCTTAATGCAGAACTGGCCAGCCTGGCTGAACAGCAGCAGATCCACTGGCGGGCGACGGAATTTGCTGAACCGCAAATCGACGAGGTTTTTCTGGTGATTGCCGCCACCGATGACGGTGAACTGAATCAGCGCGTATTCGCGGCGGCAAACGCCCGTCACCGGCTGGTTAACGTTGTCGATAACCAGCCGCTGTGCTCGTTTATCTTTCCGTCGATTGTCGATCGTTCGCCGCTGCTGGTGGCGATCTCTTCCGGCGGTAATGCGCCGGTACTGGCGCGCCTGCTGCGGGAAAAAATTGAGGCGCTGCTGCCGAAAGATCTGGGGAAGATGGCGGAGGTAGCTGGCCGCTGGCGGGAGCGTATTAAAACGCATCTTCACTCTACGGCGGAACGTCGACGGTTCTGGGAGCGCGCCTTTCGCGGGCGCTTCGCCAGCCTGATGGCAGCGGGAAATCAGCAGGCTGCCGAACAGGTGCTGGAAGAGACATTACGCCAGCCGGCGCGCGTGCAGGGTGAAATTATTCTGGTCGGCGCGGGGCCGGGCGATGCCGGACTGCTGACCCTGCGGGGCTTGCAGGTGCTCCAGCAGGCCGACGTGGTGTTTTACGATCATCTGGTGACTGAGGAAATTCGCGAACTGGTGCGCCGCGATGCGGAGCTGATCTGCGTGGGGAAACGCGCCGGTAAACACGCGGTGCCGCAGCATGAAACCAATCAGATGCTGATTGAGGCAGCGCGGGAGGGTAAAACCGTGGTGCGCCTGAAAGGCGGCGATCCGTTTATTTTCGGGCGCGGCGGAGAAGAACTGCAGGCCGCCGCCGCAGCCGGCATTCCGTTTCAGGTGGTGCCTGGCGTGACGGCCGCTTCCGGCGCGACGGCGTATGCGGGCATTCCGCTGACCCACCGCGAACATGCGCAAAGCGTCACTTTTGTGACCGGACATTATAAGCCCGACAGCGCCCCGTTTGACTGGGCGCAGCTGGCGCAGAGCCGTCAGACGCTGGCGATTTACATGGGCACCATGAAAGCCGCGGAAATCAGCGCGCAGCTTATTCAGCATGGCCGACATGAACATACGCCGGTGGCGGTGATTTCGCGCGGCACGCGTGCTGACCAGACGGTCAGCACGGGCACATTACAACAACTCGAAAACCTGGCTAAAGATGCGCCGATGCCTGCTCTGCTGGTGATCGGCGAGGTGGTGAATCTGCATCACGAGCTGGCCTGGTTTCAACACACAACAGGTGCGGAAGCGTTCAGCGCATCCGTGGTTAATCTGGCTTAAGGAACGGTTATGGATCAAAAACGACTGACTCACCTGCGGCAACTGGAGGCGGAAAGCATCCATATTATCCGTGAAGTTGCCGCCGAGTTTTCTAATCCGGTGATGCTTTACTCAATTGGTAAAGACTCCAGCGTCATGCTGCACCTGGCGCGTAAAGCGTTCTATCCGGGGACGCTGCCGTTTCCGCTGCTGCACGTCGATACCGGCTGGAAGTTCCGTGAAATGTACGAGTTCCGCGACCGTACCGCTAAAGCCTATGGCTGCGAGCTGCTGGTGCATAAGAACCCGGAAGGGGTGGCAATGGGGATCAACCCATTTGTGCACGGCAGCGCAAAACATACCGATATTATGAAAACCGAGGGGCTGAAGCAGGCGCTGAATAAATACGGTTTTGACGCGGCATTTGGCGGCGCGCGTCGCGATGAAGAAAAATCGCGCGCCAAAGAGCGTATTTACTCTTTCCGCGACCGTTTCCATCGCTGGGACCCGAAAAACCAGCGTCCGGAACTGTGGCACAACTATAACGGCCAGGTGAATAAGGGCGAAAGCATCCGCGTCTTCCCGCTGTCCAACTGGACCGAACAGGATATCTGGCAGTATATCTGGCTGGAAAATATCGACATCGTGCCGCTTTATTTAGCCGCTGAGCGTCCGGTGCTGGAGCGTGATGGCATGTTGATGATGATTGACGACGGACGCATTGATTTGCAACCGGGCGAAGTGATCCAGCAGCGGATGGTGCGTTTTCGCACCCTTGGCTGCTGGCCGCTGACCGGCGCGGTCGAGTCGCAGGCGCAAACGCTGCCGGAAATCATTGAAGAGATGCTGGTTTCCACCACCAGTGAACGTCAGGGGCGCGTGATTGACCGCGACCAGGCCGGCTCGATGGAGCTGAAGAAACGTCAGGGATACTTTTAAGGAGCCGCCATGAATACGACAATTGCGCAACAAATTGCCAACGAAGGCGGCGTAGAGGCCTGGATGCACGCTCAGCAGTATAAAAGCCTGCTGCGTTTCCTGACCTGCGGCAGCGTGGACGACGGTAAAAGCACGCTAATTGGCCGCCTGCTGCACGACACGCGGCAGATTTATGAAGATCAGCTTTCCTCGCTGCATAACGACAGCAAACGTCACGGCACCCAGGGTGAGAAGCTGGATCTGGCGCTGCTGGTAGACGGCCTGCAGGCCGAACGCGAGCAGGGCATCACCATTGACGTGGCCTACCGCTATTTCTCCACGGAAAAGCGTAAATTTATCATCGCCGATACGCCGGGGCACGAGCAGTACACGCGCAATATGGCGACCGGGGCATCCACCTGCGATCTGGCGATCCTGCTGATCGACGCGCGTAAAGGCGTACTGGATCAGACCCGTCGTCACAGCTTTATCTCCACGCTGCTGGGGATCAAGCATCTGGTGGTGGCGATCAATAAAATGGATCTCGTCGACTTTAGCGAAGAGACCTTTAACCGCATTCGTGAAGATTATCTGACCTTCGCGGCGCAGCTGCCGGGCAATCTGGATATCCGTTTTGTGCCGCTGTCGGCGCTGGAAGGCGATAATGTTGCCGGTGCCAGCGGTAAGATGCCGTGGTATAGCGGCCCGACGCTGCTGGAAGTGCTGGAAACCGTTGAGATCCAGCGCGTGGTCGATCGGCAGCCGATGCGCTTCCCGGTGCAGTACGTTAACCGTCCAAACCTCGATTTCCGGGGTTATTCCGGTACGGTCGCTTCCGGGACCGTCAACGTCGGCCAGCGGATCAAAGTCCTGCCGTCCGGCGTGGAATCCACCGTGGCGCGTATCGTTACCTTTGACGGAGATTTAGAGGCCGCGGCAGCGGGGGAAGCCATTACGCTGGTGCTGAAAGATGAAATTGACATCAGCCGCGGCGATCTGTTGCTGGATGCCAGCGAATCACTGCCTGCGGTACAACGCGCCTCGGTCAACGTGGTGTGGATGACCGAGCAGCCGCTGACGGCGGGGCAAAGTCTGGATATTAAAATTGCCGGCAAGAAAACGCGTGCGCGGGTGGATGCGATTCGCCATCAGTTTGATATCAATAACCTGACCCAGCACGCCGCGGAGGATCTGCCGCTGAACGGTATCGGTCTGGTGGATCTCACCTTTGACGAGCCGCTGGTGCTCGATAAATACCAGGACAACCCGGTGACCGGCGGGATGATCTTTATTGATCGCCTCACCAACGTTACGGTCGGGGCCGGACTGGTGCAGGAAGCGTATGCGCAGGAGACCGCCGTGCCGTCTGAGTACAGCGCCTTCGAACTGGAAATGAACGCGCTGGTGCGTAAGCACTTCCCGCACTGGGGCGCGCGTGATTTGCTGGGAGGCAAATAATGGCGCAGCACGATGACAATGTCGTCTGGCACGCTCATCCGGTGACTGCGGCGCAGCGCGAGCAGCTCCACGGTCACCGTGGCGTAGTGCTGTGGTTTACCGGGCTTTCAGGCTCGGGTAAATCCACCGTCGCGGGGGCGCTGGAAGAGGCGCTGCATCGTCTGGGCGTCAGCACCTATCTGCTGGACGGCGACAACGTCCGCCACGGGCTATGCCGCGATCTCGGCTTCAGCGATGAAGATCGGAAAGAAAATATCCGCCGCGTGGGAGAGGTCGCGCGGCTGATGGTCGATGCGGGTCTGGTGGTGTTGACGGCCTTTATCTCGCCGCACCGTGCTGAACGGCAAATGGTGCGCGAGCAGGTGGGGGAGGGGCGTTTCTTCGAAATCTTTGTGGATACGCCGCTGGCGATCTGTGAAACGCGCGATCCGAAAGGGTTATACAAAAAAGCGCGGGCAGGAGAATTACCCCATTTTACCGGCATTGATTCCGTCTACGAAGCGCCGGAAAGCGCGGAAATGCATCTTGATGGTGAACAATTAGTAACAAATTTGGTTAACCGATTATTAGATCTGCTCAGACAGAGCGATATTATCAGATCCTGATACGCAACCGGGCGAAGCCATCGTCCGGTTGGCCAGGCAACAGGATTAGATATGCGCAATAGCCAAAATTTAAGCATCACCACGACTGAGTCGCTAACGGCCGATGAAGAGACCACCTGGTCTTTTCCCGGTGCCGTGGTGGGGTTTATCTCATGGCTGCTGGCGGCGGGTATTCCCTTTCTCATCTATGGCCCCAATACGCTGTTTTTCTTTCTCTATACCTGGCCTTTCTTTCTGGCGCTGATGCCGGTCGCCGTCGTGGTCGGCATCGCGCTTTATTCTCTGCTGAATGGCAAATTTCTTTATACCTCTGTCGCCACGGCGCTAACCGTTATTGCGATGTTTGGCATTCTGTTTATGTGGCTGATGGGGTAGATTCTTCCTGACGCTGAATTATGATTGAACAACGCATCTGGCCTCATTATTACGTGGCATACTTACCTGTGGGCAAAATATGGTACATTTGGCGCGTTCACGCGGTGTCGCCCGCCGCCGGGGTAGAGTCCTCGGGCGAGTTATGGGATGATGATGCCGTTTTTCAGGGGGCAGGATGGGTAAACTAACGCTGATATTGCTGGCTTTACTGGTCTGGCTACAGTATTCGCTGTGGTTTGGCAAAAATGGATTACATGATTACAGCCGCGTCAGCGATGATGTCCAGGTCCAGCAAACCACAAACGCAAAATTAAAAGCGCGCAACGATCAACTCTTTGCGGAAATTGACGATCTTAACGGTGGTCAGGAAGCGATCGAAGAACGCGCGCGTAATGAACTGAGTATGACCCGACCGGGCGAAACCTTTTATCGTCTGGTGCCGGATGCGTCTAAACGCAATCTGAGTGCAGGGCAAAATAATCGATAACAGGCCCAGGAACGCAAGATGGCAGCAACTTTTCCAGGCGTTTGCGCCGTGGTTCCGGCAGCCGGTTTTGGCCGCCGCATGCAGACGGAGTGCCCGAAACAATACCTCTCAATTGGTAACAAAACGATTCTCGAACACGCGGTGGCAGCGCTTCTGGCGCACCCTCGCGTACAGCGGGTGATCATCGCCATTACGCCGGGTGATGTGCGCTTTCAGCAGTTGCCGCTGGCGAACCATCCACAGGTTACCGTCGTCGACGGCGGCAGCGAACGCGCCGATTCCGTACTGGCTGGCCTGAAGGCCGCAGGCGACGCCAGCTGGGTGCTGGTGCATGACGCCGCGCGCCCCTGCCTGTGTCAGGACGATCTGAATCGTCTGCTCGCGCTCAGTGAAACCAGCCGCGTGGGCGGTATTCTGGCTGCCCCGGTCCGCGATACCATGAAGCGCGGCGAGCCAGGGAAACCGGCCATCGCCCATACCGTCGATCGCAACGATCTCTGGCACGCGCTGACGCCACAATTCTTCCCGCGGGAACTGCTTACCGACTGCCTGACGCGCGCCCTTAATGAGGGCGCGATTATCACAGATGAAGCCTCTGCGCTGGAATACTGTGGTTTCCATCCCGAACTGATCCCCGGTCGCGCGGATAATATCAAAGTGACGCGTCCGGAAGATCTGGCGCTTGCCGAATTTTATCTCACCCGATTTCACCACCAGGAGCAGACATAATGCGAATTGGACACGGTTTTGATGTGCACGCTTTCGGCGGCGCAGGCCCGATTATCATTGGCGGCGTGCGCGTCCCTTACGAAAAAGGGCTGCTGGCCCACTCTGATGGTGATGTTGCACTCCATGCCCTGACCGATGCGCTGCTCGGCGCGGCGGCGCTGGGCGATATCGGCAAACTGTTCCCGGATACCGATCCGGCATTCAAAGGCGCCGACAGCCGTGAACTGCTGCGCGAGGCGTGGCGACGCATCCAGGCGAAAGGCTATACCCTTGGCAACGTTGATGTCACGATTATTGCCCAGGCCCCCAAAATGCTGCCGCATATCCCGCAAATGCGCATTTTCATCGCTGAAGATCTCGGCTGCCATATGGATGATGTTAACGTCAAAGCCACCACCACGGAAAAACTGGGCTTCACCGGCCGTGGGGAAGGTATTGCCTGTGAAGCGGTAGCCCTGCTGCATAAGGCGGCCAAATGATCGACGTCGAAAATCTGACGTACCTGCACGGCAAGCCGCAGGGGCAGGGACTGCTGAAAGCCAGCCCGGAGGATTTTCTGGTCGTCGAAGATCTCGGTTTTGCACCTGACGGTGAGGGCGAGCACGTCCTCGTGCGGATCCTGAAAAACGGCTGCAATACGCGTTTTGTCGCCGATGCGCTGGCGAAATTTCTTAACGTTCCGGCGCGTGAGGTCAGCTTTGCCGGGCAAAAAGATAAGCAGGCAGTGACGGAACAATGGCTGTGCGCCCGCGTGCCTGGCAAAGAGATGCCGGATCTCAGCGCCTTTCAGCTCGAGGGCTGTCAGGTACTGGAATACGCCCGCCATAAACGTAAGCTGCGTCCCGGGGCGTTAAAGGGCAATTATTTTACGCTGATCCTGCGTGAAGTCTCGCAGCGCGACAGCGTCGAACAGCGTTTACAGGCCATTCAGGCCGCGGGCGTGCCGAACTACTTTGGCGTGCAGCGCTTTGGCATCGGCGGCAGCAATCTTCAGGGGGCGTTACGCTGGGCACAAAGCGGCGGCCCGGTCCGCGATCGGAATAAACGCAGTTTTTGGTTGTCGGCAGCCCGTAGCGCGTTGTTTAATCAGATAGTCAGCACGCGTTTGAAAAAACCAGACTTTAATCAAGTTGTTGACGGCGATGCGCTACAATTAGCGGGGCGCGGGAGCTGGTTCGTGGCCGCTTCTGAAGAACAGGCCGAACTACAATCCCGCGTTGATAACCACGAGCTGATGATCACGGCGTCCCTTCCCGGTAGCGGCGAATGGGGCACGCAGCGCGAGGCGCTGGCCTTTGAGCAGGCCGCTATTGCAGAAGAAACGCTATTACAGCAGCTGCTGTTGCGTGAAAAAGTCGAGGCTTCACGCCGTGCTATGCTGCTTTATCCGCAGCAAATGAACTGGAACTGGTGGGATGACGTGACCGTGGAGTTACGCTTCTGGCTTCCGGCGGGCAGCTTTGCCACCAGCGTGGTCAGAGAACTTATTAACACTTCAGGTGATTATGCGAATATTGCTGAGTAACGATGACGGCATCCACGCACCAGGCATTCAGACGCTGGCGAAAGCGCTGCGTGAATTTGCCGAGGTGCAGGTGGTGGCCCCCGATCGTAATCGCAGCGGCGCATCAAACTCGCTGACGCTGGAATCCTCGCTGCGTACCTTTGAGTATGAAAACGGTGATATTGCGGTCCAGATGGGCACGCCGACGGACTGCGTTTATCTGGGCGTTAATGCGCTGATGCGCCCGCGTCCGGACGTCGTCGTCTCGGGGATTAACGCCGGGCCAAATCTTGGCGACGATGTGATCTACTCCGGCACCGTGGCAGCGGCGATGGAAGGGCGTCACCTTGGCTTTCCCGCGCTCGCCGTCTCACTGAACGGCCATAAACACTACGATACCGCGGCGGCGGTCACCTGTACGCTGCTGCGCGCGCTCAGCCGTGAGCCGCTGCGCACCGGGCGCATTCTCAATATCAACGTGCCGGATCTGCCTTTAGATCAAATTAAAGGCTTTCGCGTGACCCGCTGCGGCAGCCGCCATCCGGCCGATCAGGTGATCCCGCAGGAAGATCCGCGCGGCAACGTCCTGTACTGGATCGGCCCGCCCGGTGAAAAATTCGATGCGGGTCCGGAGACGGACTTCGCTGCGGTAGACGAAGGCTATGTTTCGGTTACGCCGCTGCACGTGGATTTAACCGCGCACAGCGCGCGTGACGTCGTTTCTGACTGGCTAACGCGAGCAGGAGCAGGCACGTCATGATAAGCAAACGCGTTCAGAGCCTTCTCGATCAACTACGTACTCAGGGAATAAAAGATGAGCATGTGCTTGAGGCCATCGCTCTGGTTCCGCGTGAAAAGTTTATCGATGAAGCGTTTGAACATCAGGCATGGGAGAACGTCGCGCTCCCTATCGGCCAGGGGCAGACCATTTCTCAGCCTTATATGGTGGCGAGAATGACCGAGCTGCTGGAACTGACGCCCGAATGCCGGGTGCTGGAAGTCGGCACCGGGTCCGGGTATCAGACGGCGATTCTGGCGCATCTTGTTCACCACGTCTGTTCCGTTGAACGGATTAAAAGCCTGCAGTGGCACGCACGGCGTCGCCTGAAACAACTCGATCTGCATAATGTTTCCACCCGTCATGGCGATGGCTGGCAGGGCTGGCACGCGCGTGCGCCTTTTGACGCCATCATCGTGACGGCCGCACCGCCTGAAATTCCGGCGGCACTGATGTCGCAGTTGGCTGATGGCGGCGTCCTTGTATTGCCCGTTGGCGATGAACACCAGTATCTTAAGCGGGTGTGCCGACGGGGAGATGAATTTATTATTGATACCGTTGAGGCAGTGCGCTTTGTTCCTCTGGTCAAAGGGGAGCTGGCCTGAGACCCGGATTTATCCTGGTTATTTCATGAAATTTCAGCGTATGGTGAACCTGTTTTCAGTGTTCGCACCGCTGCCTTGCACGGTTTTAAGTCACTGGTAGTTAACCTATTCCTGGGGGATAAATGAGCACGGGAAGCCCTAAATTCACCGTAAGCCGCGTGGCGGCATTATCACTGATTTCACTTTGTCTGGCAGGCTGCGGTAACTCGGACAGTACCCCGGCACCCGTAAGCTCTGTTAACGGCAACGCATCCGGCACGTCCAGTGCAGATTCCGGGATGCTCATCACGCCGCCTTCTAAAATGGGCAATTCAACGCCGGCACCGCAAACGCCGCAGATCCAGCCTGTTCAGCCAGTACAACCCGTGCAGCCGCAAACCATGCCGACGCAACCTGTTGCCCAGCAAAATGTGCAGGTTGAAAACGGTCGTATTGTTTACAACCGTAAATACGGCAATATCCCTAAAGGCAGCTATACCGGCGGCAGCACCTATACCGTTAAGCGTGGCGACACGCTGTTCTATATTGCGTGGGTGACCGGGAACGATTTCCGCGATCTGGCGCAGCGTAATAACGTGGCGGCACCCTATGCTTTGAACGTCGGACAGGTGCTTCAGGTGGGCAATGCATCCGGTACGCCAATCACCGGCGGCAACGCGGTGACGCAAGCGGATGCAAATGCACAAGGAATTGTCTTAAAACCTGCACAGAATTCAACCGTGCCTGTTGCATCCCAGCCAACAATTACATATTCTGAGGACTCAGGTGAACAAAGTGCTAACAAAATGTTGCCTAACAACCGCCCGACGACGAGTACACCCGTCACGGCACCTGTTACGGCGCCATCTACCGTCAGCACAACTGAACCGACAGCCAGCAGCACGACCACCAGCTCGCCTATCTCTACCTGGCGCTGGCCGACTGATGGCAACATTATCGAAAACTTCTCTGCCACCGAAAACGGCAATAAAGGGATCGATATTGCAGGTAGCAAAGGTCAGGCTATCATCGCGACCGCAGACGGTCGGGTTGTATATGCCGGGAATGCCCTGCGCGGTTACGGTAATCTAATCATCATCAAACATAACGATGATTACCTGAGTGCCTACGCCCATAACGATACAATGCTGGTCCGGGAGCAACAAGAGGTCAAGGCGGGGCAGAAAATAGCTACCATGGGTAGCACTGGAACCAGCTCTACACGTTTACATTTTGAAATTCGTTACAAGGGGAAATCCGTAAACCCGCTGCGTTACTTACCGCAGCGATAATCAGGCGGGATGCACTCACCAGTGTGTGTCGTCCAGGGATCACGGGTAGGAGCCACCTTATGAGTCAGAATACGCTGAAAGTTCATGATTTAAATGAAGACGCGCAATTTGATGAGAATGGAGTAGAGGCTTTTGATGAAAAAGCCTTAGTTGTTGAGGAACCTAGTGATAACGACCTGGCAGAGGAAGAACTGTTATCGCAAGGCGCTACACAACGTGTACTTGACGCGACACAGCTTTACCTCGGAGAAATTGGTTATTCTCCATTATTAACAGCGGAAGAAGAAGTTTACTTCGCCCGTCGCGCATTGCGCGGAGATGTCGCCTCACGTCGTCGCATGATTGAAAGTAACCTGCGTCTGGTCGTGAAAATTGCCCGTCGTTATGGTAATCGTGGTCTGGCGCTGCTGGATCTGATTGAAGAGGGCAATCTGGGGCTGATTCGTGCGGTTGAGAAATTTGATCCGGAACGTGGTTTCCGCTTCTCAACTTACGCGACGTGGTGGATCCGTCAGACCATTGAACGGGCGATCATGAATCAAACCCGTACGATTCGTCTGCCGATCCATATTGTCAAAGAGCTGAACGTTTATCTGCGTACCGCGCGTGAACTGTCCCACAAACTGGACCACGAGCCGAGTGCGGAAGAGATTGCTGAACAGCTGGACAAACCGGTTGATGACGTAAGCCGTATGCTGCGTCTTAACGAGCGCATCACCTCGGTAGACACCCCGCTGGGTGGCGATTCCGAAAAAGCGCTGCTGGACATTCTGGCCGATGAAAAAGACAACGGCCCGGAAGACACCACGCAAGACGATGACATGAAACAAAGCATCGTTAAATGGCTGTTCGAACTGAACGCCAAACAGCGTGAAGTGCTGGCGCGTCGTTTCGGTCTGCTGGGTTATGAAGCTGCAACGCTTGAAGATGTGGGCCGCGAAATCGGCCTGACACGTGAACGCGTTCGTCAGATCCAGGTTGAAGGTCTGCGCCGTCTGCGTGAAATCCTTCAGGCGCAGGGGCTGAATATCGAAGCGCTGTTCCGCGAGTAAATAATGCTATTTTAAAAAGGTCACTCTGATGAGTGGCCTTTTTTTATTATCTATTGCAACTGATAGAAGGCAAGCTTACCTGATGTTGCCGAGCCAGTATCAATATAGTGTTGATTAGCAAATAGTTGAATATGGTCGAAGATCATATGGCCGAAAATAAAATGGTCTGCCCCACCTATTATTTCACTCTTTCCTTCCAGCGATCTAAGAACGCGCTCTACTGACCATAAAACACCGTTAAGATCCACCGTCTTGCCAAATTGGTAATGCGTTGCCGGATAGTCTGCATGAGCAATAACATATAAGCCGCTTTCATTTTCGGCTTCAATAATGTGAGGTCGCTGGTGAAACGTTAAAAGCAACGTTATCGCTTCTTGCTGTTCTTCTTGCGTCAGATCGAAAAACCATGCTCCACCATTACCCAGCCACATATTGCCGTCCTGGGTGGCAAAGGCCTCCAGCGCCATCGCCTCATGATTACCCATCACTGAGATAAACCAGGGTTCGTTAAGCAGTCGCAAAACCTCCATATTTTCCGAACCACGATCGATATTATCGCCAACGGAAATTAATAAATCTTTTTCCCGGCAAAAACCAATGTCGGCAAGGCGCGATTGTAATAGTGAATAGCAGCCGTGAATATCACCCACGACCCAGATGTGCTGCCAGGCTGATGAATTTATTTTATGGTAGCGTACAGAGGACATGGAATTTCCGATGGAGGTGAAACAGGCTGGTATTATAACATTTCCTGCATCCACTTATCAGCTATAGCCAGCCCGATGGCCTCAACCACCGGGCTGTCGTTTATACCAGACTCTTCAGCCGATAAATCCATTCCAGCGCCTGACGCGGCGTCAGTGTATCCGGATCGAGGTTTTCCAGAGCCTCTACCGCCGGACTGGTCTCCTCGGCGGGAGCCAGCAGCGACATCTGCGTGCCGTCAACCTGGGTGGCCGCAGCATTTGGAGAGAGGCTCTCCAGTTCGCGCAGTTTTTGCCGCGCGCGCTTAATCACCTCTTTTGGTACCCCCGCCAGGGCGGCTACCGCCAGACCGTAACTTTTGCTTGCCGCGCCGTCCTGCACGCTGTGCATAAAGGCGATGGTGTCGCCGTGCTCCAGCGCATCCAGATGGACGTTGGCGACGCCTTCCATTTTTTCCGGAAGCTGCGTCAGCTCGAAATAGTGGGTAGCAAATAAGGTCAGGGATTTAATGCGGTTTGCCAGATTCTCAGCGCAGGCCCACGCCAGCGACAGTCCGTCATAGGTTGAGGTGCCGCGGCCAATTTCATCCATCAGGACCAGACTGTTTTCGGTCGCGTTATGCAGGATATTGGCCGTTTCGGTCATCTCGACCATAAAGGTCGAGCGGCCAGACGCCAGATCGTCCGCTGCCCCCACGCGGGTGAAGATACGGTCTATCGGACCGATCTCTACCTTTTGCGCTGGCACATAGCTGCCGATATAGGCCAGTAACGCAATCAGCGCCGTTTGACGCATGTAGGTACTTTTACCGCCCATGTTCGGGCCGGTGATGATCAGCATCCGGCGCTGTGCAGACAGGTTCAGCGGGTTGGCGATAAAAGGCGTATTCAGCACCTGTTCAACCACCGGATGACGCCCTTCTTCAATGCGCACGCCCGGCTTGTCACTGAACGTCGGACAGCAGTAGTTCAACGTCTCAGCACGTTCGGCCAGGTTGATCAGAACGTCCAGTTCGGCCAGTGCGGTAGCGCTTTGCTGTAAATCGGCCAGATGCGGGAGCAGCAGGTCGAACAGCTCATCATAAAGCTGTTTTTCCAGCGCCAGCGCTTTGCCTTTGGAGGTGAGAACCTTGTCTTCGTACTCTTTCAGCTCGGGGATGATATAGCGCTCAGCATTTTTCAGCGTCTGACGGCGAACATAGTTGATGGGAGCCAGATGACTCTGCCCACGGCTGATTTGAATGTAGTAACCGTGGACGGCGTTGAACCCGACTTTTAACGTATCAAGGCCGGTACGTTCGCGTTCGCGGATCTCCAGCCGATCCAGATAATCGGTCGCCCCGTCGGCCAGCGCACGCCACTCGTCCAGCTCAGCGTTGTAGCCTGGCGCAATCACACCGCCATCGCGCACCAGTACCGGCGGTGCTTCAATGATCGCCCGCTCCAGCAAGTCGCGCAGTCCGCTAAACTCGCCCATTTTTTCTCGCAGAACCTGCACCGGGGCGCTGTCAACGCTTTCAAGCTGACTGCGCAGTTCCGGCAGCTGCTGAAAAGCGTAGCGCATCCGCGCTAAATCACGTGGACGGGCGGTGCGCAGCGCCAGACGCGCCAGAATACGTTCCAGATCGCCCACCTGACGCAGCACCGGTTGCAGTTCGCCGGTATAGGGTTGAAGCGCGCCGATAGTCTGCTGGCGGTCGGTTAACGTGCGGGTATCGCGCACCGGCATATGCAGCCAGCGTTTCAGCATGCGGCTGCCCATCGGGGTGACGGTACGGTCAAGCACCGACGCCAGGGTATTATCCACGCCACCGGCAAGATTCTGGGTGATCTCCAGATTGCGGCGCGTGGCGGCATCCATAATGATGCTGTCCTGCTGGCGCTCCATAGTGATCGAACGAATATGCGGCAGGGCGGTGCGCTGAGTGTCTTTTACATATTGCAGCAGGCAACCTGCGGCACACAGGCCACGCGGCGCATTCTCGACGCCGAAACCAATCAGATCGCGGGTGCCAAACTGCAAATTAAGCTGCTGGCGAGCGGTATCAATTTCAAACTCCCACAGCGGACGACGACGCAAACCACGACGCCCTTCAATCAGCGACAGCTCGGCAAAATCCTCGGCATACAGCAGCTCCGCAGGATTGGTGCGCTGAAGCTCAGCGGCCATCGTCTCCCGATCCATCGGCTCGCTGAGGCGAAAACGTCCGGAACTGATATCCATGGTGGCATAGCCAAAGCCTTTGCTGTCCTGCCAGATAGCGGCCAGCAGGTTATCCTGACGCTCCTGTAACAGGGCTTCATCGCTGATCGTGCCAGGGGTAACGATGCGCACAACCTTGCGTTCCACCGGCCCTTTACTGGTCGCCGGATCGCCGATCTGTTCGCAAATCGCCACCGACTCGCCAAGATTGACCAGCTTCGCCAGATAGTTTTCAACCGCGTGGTGCGGTACGCCCGCCATCGGAATAGGTTCCCCGGCGGAAGCTCCGCGTTTGGTCAGCGAGATATCCATGAGCTGCGAAGCACGTTTCGCGTCGTCATAAAACAGTTCGTAAAAGTCACCCATCCGGTAAAACAGCAGGATATCCGGATGCTGAGCTTTCAGCTTCAGATACTGCTGCATCATCGGGGTGTGAGCGTCGAAATTCTCTGGTGTACTCATCGGCTTATGATGTCCATTTTCTTAAATTTTAATGAGGTAGTGATGTTTATTGTTCTCATTAAGTCTCACGTTGTCTCATTGGTTTTCTATAAATACGCTGGGAGCATAATAACGAAGTCTCTCTGGCAGGAAAACAAGAGGCAAAGCCTTTATTGTTTGAGGCGGTAAAAAGGGTGACGCAAGCTAATAAATGGAGCAGGTGGTGCTTCATCTTATTGCTCGTATCGGTGATTATAAGTACGAAAGGCAGGCTAATGTTCCTCTGGCGTGTTCAGAGCGCAGCTGCAGGTATTCGCATTTTCTAAACTAACGCCTCAGATTATGCTGTTTTGTTTGTCGCGCCTGAGAAGGTATACCTGGCGGGGAATCCATTATCCTGGCAGGCAGACATGAGCACACATACCCGCATTCGCAAATTTAATACCAAAGAAACCTACCCGAATCAGTCGCTGGATAACGATCTTTGCCAGGCGGTTCGTGCAGGCAATACCGTTTACGTTCGTGGTCAGATTGGCACCGACTTCGACGGCAACCTGGTGGGGCTTGGCGATCCGGCTGCGCAGGCGGAGCAGGCGATGAAAAACGTTAAACAGCTGCTGGAAGAGGCAGGCAGCGATCTGTCACACATCGTTAAAACCACCACCTATATCATCGATCCCCGCTACCGCGAGCCGGTTTATCAGGTCGTTGGCAAGTGGCTGAAAGGCGTGTTTCCGATCTCCACCGGGCTGGTCATCTCCGGGCTGGGACAGCCGCAGTGGCTGATGGAAATTGATGTTATCGCTGTGATCCCCGACGAATGGCAGCCGCCAGCAGGAGTATAAATCATGACGTTTTCGATTATCGGGCGCTGCGCGCGCACCGGGCAGATGGGGATCGCTATCAGCTCTTCCAGCATCGCGGTAGGTGCGCGCTGTCCCTGGCTGCGCAGCGAAGTTGGCGCGGTATCAACCCAAAACATCACCTTACCGGCGCTGGGGTCACGCATTCTTGATCGCTTGCAGCAGGGCGACCGTGCCGAAACCGCGTTGAAGGGCGGGCTGGATACGGATGACTATTTCACATACCGGCAGGTCACCGTGATGACGCCCGACGGCCAAAGCGCGTTCTACAGCGGTGAAAAGACGCTGGGCGTCCACCACGCGCTGTCCGGGGAAAACTGCGTGGCGGCAGGCAATATGCTGGCGAGTCCGCAGGTCATTACCGCGATGGTGAACGCCTTCGAAGAGCATTCAGGGCATCTTGCTGACAGACTCATTGCCGCGATGCAGGCGGGCCTGAACGTTGGCGGGGAGGCTGGCCCGGTGCATTCGGCGGCGCTATCCATCGTGGATTCTCCGGTCTGGCCGGTGGTTGATTTGCGCGTCGACTGGACTGACGCCGATCCCATTGATGAACTCAACCAGCTCTGGCAAGCCTATAAACCGCAGATGCAGGACTATATAACCCGTGCGCTCGATCCCCGCAGCGCGCCGGGTTACGGCGTGCCGGGCGACGAATAACCGCAAGGAGAGCTGATAATGACCAGTCGCGAACTGCTGCAGCAGCTGGTGGCGTTTGATACCACCAGCCGCGAATCTAACCTGGCGCTGATTGATTTTGTCCGGGGCTACTTAACCGAACTCGGCGTCAACTGTGAGCTTATTCATAACGACGAGCGCAGCAAAGCCAATCTTTATGCGCGGCTCGGCCCGGCAGGGAGCGGCGGCGTTATGCTGTCCGGCCACAGCGATGTAGTGCCGGTTGACGGGCAGAACTGGAGCGTGCCCCCCTTTGCCCTGACTGAGCACGACGGCAAACTCTATGGCCGCGGCACGGCGGACATGAAAGGGTTTATCGCCTGCGTACTGGCGGCGGTGCCGCATTTTCTTGCCCAGCCGCTGGCGCAACCGCTACACCTGGCGATTTCGTATGATGAGGAAGTGGGGTGCCTTGGCGTGCGTACCTTGCTGGACGTGCTGTCCCGGCGCCCGGATAAGCCTGATATCTGCCTGATTGGTGAGCCCACCGAATTACAGCCGGTGACTGGTCACAAGGGTAAGCTTGCCGTTCGCTGCGAAGTGCAGGGCGCGGCCTGCCATTCAGCCTATGCGCCGCAGGGGGTTAATGCCATCGAATATGCTGCGAAGCTTATCCACCATCTGACGCTGATGGGGCAGCGGCTGGCGGCGCCGGAACGGCAGGATGCGCGTTTTGACCCGCCCTTTACCACCGTGCAAACCGGCGTGATCCAGGGCGGTCGGGCGCTGAATATCGTGCCAGCCGACTGTGTTTTTGACTTCGAAGTGCGCACGCTGCCGAAGGATGATGCGCAGGCGGTGGCCCGGGAGCTGGAACATTACGCGCAACGCGAGCTACTGCCGCAGATGCACGCCGTCAATCGCGATACCGCGATCCGCTTTTCTCCCATCAGCGGTTACCCCGCGTTATACACTGCGGCACACAGCGCCGCCGCGCGGCTGCTTGCCCACCTTACCGGTTCTGAGGACTACAGCACCGTTGCATTCGGGACGGAAGGCGGGTTATTCCATCATGCCGGCATCCCCAGCGTGATATGTGGGCCGGGCAGTATGGCGCAGGGCCACAAACCCGATGAGTTTATTAGTGTCAAACAGTTGGACGCCTGCGATGCCCTTCTGCGCCGGCTCGCCGCGTGGATGTGTCAAAAAGCGTGAAACGATCGCAACAGAAATCACCACAGGGCGCGCCCAGGGCCGCCCTCCGTCCGCAAGACATCACCTTTTCGCTCTGCTTTACCTTTTCCAAACGCCAGCTTCAGGAAGCACTAACCGCGTGATGCGCACTTAGGCCGTATGCTGGTGGCAAGCATTTGATAGCCCGTTCTGGAGAGCCCATGGTAAGTGCAGAAGTCACCACATTCCCGCAGCCCGAAACGCTGCACCCGGTCGTGAACAACGCGAACGTTGCCGTACGGCTTGATGGCGTACTGAAACGCTTTGGCGACGCCATCGCCTTACACAAAATTTCCCTGACCATTGCGGAAGGAGAATTTATTACGCTGCTCGGCCCCTCAGGCTGCGGCAAGACCACGCTGCTGAACCTGATGGCGGGCTTCGCTGAAGCGGACGGCGGCGAGATCTTCATTGATGGCGATCTGGTGACGGATATCCCGCCCTGGCAGCGTGAAATCGGTATCGTATTTCAGAACTACGCTCTGTTCCCGCATATGACGGTCGAGAAAAACGTGGGCTACGGCCTGCGAATGCGCGGCGTGCCAAAAGCCGAGATCGCCGAACGCGTTGAGCAGGCGCTGGCGCTGGTGAAGCTTGCCGGTTACGGCCATCGCAAGCCGCGCGAACTGTCGGGAGGCCAGCAACAGCGCGTGGCGCTGGCGCGTGCGCTGGTGATCCGCCCCAAAGTGCTGCTGCTGGATGAACCGTTCTCTGCGCTGGATAAAAATCTGCGCCTGTCGATGCAGGTTGAGCTGAAAGCGATCCAGCGCAAGCTTGGCGTCACTACCGTATTCGTGACGCACGATCAGGGGGAAGCGCTGAGCATGAGCGATCGCGTAGTGGTGATGTCGGCAGGGCATGTCCGGCAGATCGGTACGCCGGATGCGATTTATCGTCATCCGCAGGACCCGTTTGTCGCGGGCTTTGTGGGGGATGTGAACATTCTGCCGGGGCGCTACGCCGGACGCGATGGCGCGGCGATACTTGAGGTGGGTGGCAATGTGCTGCGTCTGCCGGCGGAACGCGTACAGGCCACCATTGACGAGCGCCTTGACGTCTACGTGCGTCCGGAAAATATTCAGCTGGCACAGCTTAGTCCGCACTCGCTGTTCAGCGCCACGGTGATCGCTCACGTCTTTCAGGGCGATCATGTCGATGTGCATCTTGATGCCCCCGCGCTTGGCAGCGCCGCGCTGTTTGCCCGCCAGTCCGGCCTGAATTCGCTGACCCGCTGGCCCGTCGGCAGCCTGGTCGGCGTCAATGTTGATGACGAAGGCGTGTGTGCGTTTAGCACCGCGAAACAGGAATAAGCGCCAATGATACCTGAAATGATGAACGCAATAATTGCGCGCCAGCCGGGCGGTCCTGAGGTGTTAGAACTCGTACAGCGGAAGGTGCCGCAGCCTGGCGCGGGTGAGGTGCTGATCCGCGTCGCCAGCGCGGGCGTGAACCGTCCCGATCTCCTCCAGCGCAACGGCATGCCGTTGCCGCCGGGGGTAACCGATGTGCTCGGGCTGGAGGTTTCCGGCACCGTGGCGGCGCTGGGCGCAGGTGTTGACTATCCCGCCGTCGGCACCCCGGTGATGGCGCTGCTCAACGGCGGCGGTTATGCCGACTACTGCGTGGCCCGCGCCGACCTCTGTTTAACCGTGCCGCAAAACCTGCCGCTCGCGCAGGCGGCAGGCGTGCCGGAAGCGGCATTTACTGTGTGGCATAACCTGTTTGAACTGGGGCGTTTGCAGCCGGGGGAAACCGTACTGATCCACGGTGCTGCCAGCGGCGTGGGCACCTTTGCCCTTCAATGCGCGCAGGCGTGCGGGGCGCGGGTGGTGGCGACGGCGGGCGGCGCGGAGAAGGTGGCGGCGCTGCGTCAGCTCGGCGTCTGGCGCGCCATCAACCGCCATAGCGAAGATTTCGTTGCGGTTATTGTTGATGAAACCGGGGGACACGGCGTGGATGTGGTGCTGGATAACGTCGGCGGCGATTACGTGGCGCGCAATCTGAGCGTGTTAGCGCCGGGTGGTCGGCATGTCAGTCTTTCCTTTATGCAGGGGGCGAAGATTGAGCTCGATCTGCAACTGGTAATGCGTAAGGGGCTGAGCCTGACCTCCTCCACGCTGCGCCCGAAAAGCGCAAGCGAGAAAACGCGACTGGCGCAGTGCATCAGCAAACATCTTTTGCCGCTGATCGCCGCCGGTAAAATCGCCCCGACTTTGCATCAAACGCTACCGTTAGCGCAGGCCGCAGACGCGCATCGTATCCTCGAAGCCAACGCCAACATTGGCAAAGTGCTGTTGCAGGTGGCCTCATGATGCAGCTCTTTTTTGCTTCCACCTCTGCGTATGTGCGCAAAGTCATGGTGTGCGCGACAGTGCTGGGACTGGCTGATGAAATAGAACGGCTGGATTCCGCCGCGCATCCTGTGGTGCGCGACGACCGTATCGCCGCGTTTAATCCGCTGGCAAAAGTACCGGCGCTGCGCACCGAAGACGGCATCTGTCTTTATGACAGCCGGGTGATTTGCGAATACCTCAACGCGCGTGCACAGGGCGATTTATTCCCGCAAAAAGGGGAGGCGCGCTGGCAAAGCCTGGCACGGCAGGCGCTGGGCGATGGGTTAATTGATGCGGCATTGCTGGCACGCTACGAGTTCAGCGCCCGGCCGCCTGAAAAGCAGTGGCAGGACTGGGCGGACGCGCAGCTGAAAAAAGTTGCCGCCGCGCTGGCGGCCATTGAAAGTCAGGTCAGCGATTTTAGCGATCGGCCCGTGGATATTGGCCTCATTGCTATCGGTTGCGCGCTCGGCTATCTCGACTTCCGCTTTGCCGGACTCAACTGGCGCACCGGCCATCCGCTGACCGCCGCCTGGTTCGCCGTCTTCGATGCGCATCCGGCCATGGCTGCGACCCGTCCGCACCTTTAATCTGGAGGATATATGTCACAGCAGATCTATTTTCTCAACGGGCCGAACGCCAATTTATACGGGCTGGATAAAAACGGCACCTACGGCAGCGACAGTTTTGCCAGCATTGGCGAGCGCTGTCAGCAACGTGCGCAATCGCACGGGATGATATTGCAGTTTCGCCAGAGCAACCACGAAGGCGTACTGGTCGACTGGATCCAGGAGGCGCGTCAGAACGCTGCGGGATTGATTATCAACGCGGCGGGCCTGACCTACAGTTCAGTACCCATTCTGGATGCATTGCTGATGTTTGATGGCCCGATCATTGAAGCGCATATGAGCAATATCTGGAAGCGCGAGTCGTTTCGTCATCACTCTATGGTATCGAAAGCGGCCACCGGGGTGATTGCCGGACTGGGCGCGCTCGGCTATGAACTGGCGATCGATGCGGTAGTTAACCTGCTGGGAGCCCGCGACGTATGAGTACATTAGTGTTTTACAGCGAATTTGACAGCTTCGAAGAGTGGTCGGCTTTACTTGCACCGCATCTGCCCGGCGTGACGATTTGCCGCGCCGAAACGGTGCAAAACCCTGACGACGTGCACTATGCGCTGGCATGGAAGCCGCCGCAGGGTTTCTTTGCTCCGTACCGTCATCTCAGGCTACTGGTAAATCTTGGCGCGGGCGTTGATTCACTGGTGGGACGCGACGATCTGCCGGAGATCCCGATAGTTCGCCTGTCCGATCCGGATATGGCCCGTATGATGGCCAGCTATGTGCTGTTTGCCGTACTGCGCTATGCGCGGGATATCCCGGCATTCGAGCGCGCGCAGCGTGAGCAGCGCTGGCATTACCTGCATCCGCGTGCACCCTCTGGCATTCGTGTCGGGGTACTGGGTCTGGGGGAGCTGGGCGCGTATGCGGCGCGGGAACTGGCGCGGCAGGGTTTTGACGTGCGCGGCTGGTCGCGTTCGCAAAAAGAAATTGCAGGTATTCGCTGTCACAGCGGGCTGGGATCGCTGAATGATTTTCTCAGCCAGAGCGATATTCTGGTGGTAATGCTGCCTCTGACGGCGCAGACCAGCGGCCTGCTCAGCGCAGAGCGGCTGGCGCACCTCCCGCCGGGCGCCGCGTTCATTAATGTGTCGCGCGGGGCGATTGTCGATCAGTCGGCGCTGACGGCAGCCCTGCGTTCGGGACAGATTGCTGAGGCAACCCTGGATGTCTTTGACCGCGAACCGCTGCCGCCGCACGATCCGCTGTGGCAACTGGATAACGTGCTGATCACCCCGCATCTGGCGTCGGTTGCCCTGCCTGCCAGCGCCGCGCAGCAGGTCGCTGAAAATATCCAGCGCGCCGCACGCGGGGAGCCGGTGACCCACCAGGTGTTCCCGGCGCGGGGGTATTAACGCGTGCCTGGGTTACGCCACCCGCACCACCTGCGGATCGAAATAGCTCGGGGCGGCCATGCCGGGAATATACTGGTCGGAGATAAACATACGGCAGCGCTCGGCGAAGGCGTTCACCACCATTGAGTGCTGGGTGTGGGCGACGGTCGCGTAACCGAGCTGCATGGGCCGGTTGACCCCCGCCAGCCGGACGCGGATCAGACGTTTACCGTCCTGGGACAGATGCGCTTTTGGCCGCACGTTAGCGATACCGAACCCCACGCCGTTTGCCACCATCGCCCGTACCACTTCCATATTGCCGGAGCGCATCACTACATTCGGCGTGACGCCCGCCTCGCTAAACAGTCCAAGGAAATATTCCCGGCTCCACGGCATATCGAGCAATACCATCGGCATCGCCGCCAGATCCTGAATCGACACCGCCGGGTGCGTCGCCAGCGGATGATGCTCTCCCACCATCACGTACGGCGGCAGCTGCGCCAGTGAAGTGAACGTGATATCACTGGCGGGAACTAAATCATAGGTCAGGGCGATGTCGATATCGGCGGTGCGCAACTGTTTCAGCAACTGTTCATGGTTGCCCTCCACCAGCGTGATGCGCACGCCGGGAAACGCGCGGCCAAAGCCGAACACCAGTTCCGGCGTCAGCATCGGGGCCAGCGTATCCAGACAGCCCACGCGCAGCGGGCCGCGCACATTGTTCATCGATTCCGACGCAATCGTATAAAGGTTCAACATCTGCTCCAGGATGAGCTTTGCCTCCTTCAGAACCTGATGACCGATGGCGGTCAGCGACACGCCCTGGGCGTGATGACGTACAAAGAGCTGCACGCCCAGTTCAGATTCGATATGGGTGATGGCCGCAGAAATCGACGGCGAGGAAACGTGGATACGTTCCGATGCGCCAATAATGCTGCCAGCCTCCCCGGAGGCGACAAAATATTCCAGCTGACGCTGGGTGATGCGACTGAGCATGCAGGTTCTCCCGAGATCGCTGACGCAATCATGTCGCGCCAGTCATTCTAATAGTGCGAATTATCCTGCATTTATCATGCCAAAAGCCAAATAACAGCATAATCCCCTGCCTGGAGTGTGGTTTCTCTTTGTTTATGCCTTACCACGGGTTAAGAAAATCCGTTGCAAAGCAGCGCCTTTTTTAGCATCAGAAATCCTGATGCAACGACGAGGAAAAGCCTGTTTTACGTCATCACCCGACCACGGCATTATCGATTTCACACCAGGGAACACCGTTTGCACCGTTTGGGCGCGCCGGGTTTCAGATTGCTACAACAGCCATTTCATGCATGGGGATGAGAATATGTTGCGTAAGATTTGTGCCTTAACGTTGTTGACCACGAGTGTACTCGGCGCAGGCAATGCGCTGGCGGCTGACAAGCTGGTTGTCAGCACCTGGGGCGGCGGCTTTAAAGATCTGATTGATCAAACCATTGCCAAAGAGTTCACCAAAGAAACCGGCGTAGAAGTGCAGTTTGTCACGGGCGGCACCATCGATCGTCTCAACAAAGCGAAGCTGGCAGGCGGTTCACCTGAAACCGACGTGACCTTTACCACGGCGCACGTGGGCTATCTGTATGCCAACTCGGGCCTGTTTGAAAAACTCGATATGAGCAAACTGCCGAATGCCGCGAATCTGGTGGAGCAGGCGAAAGTCAGCCCTTATCACCTTGGCGTATGGGGCTACGTTTACACCATCGGCTATCGTCCGGACCTGGTGCCGAAGGGCACCACCTTTGAAAGCTGGAACGATCTGTGGAAACCAGAGCTGAAGGGCACGCTGGCGCTGCCGGACTGGGACCCGAGCCATATCATCGCGGTTTCCGCCAAACTTTCCGGCACCGATGCGGCGCACTGGCAGCAGGGACAGGCGAAGATGAAAGCGCTGATCCCGAATATCAAATCCTTCTATACCGACGATGCTAACAGCCAGCAGCTGATCTCCACCGGCGAAACGCCAGTACAGGTCATGCTGTCGATGAACGCCTACAACATGATGGCCGAAGGGGTGGACGTCAAACTGGTGATACCGAAAGAGGGGGCGATTTTGGGCGTCGATACCCTGGGGATCAACAAAGGCACCAAACACGCCGATCTTGCGTATAAGTTTATGAATATCGCCCTGAAGCCTGAAATTCAGGAGCAGGTGGCAAAGATCTACCACGGCAGTCCAACGGTCACCAATGCCCATATCGATCCTGAGCTGGCGAAACTGCCGGGCATGTTGACCACCCCTGAACAGTGGAACGCCACTATCAACACCGATCCGCAACTGCGTGCCGAGAAAACCGCGGAGTGGCGCCAGTGGTTCTCTGAAAACATCATGTCTCATTGATCTACCGGGCGGCTTACGAGTCGCCCCAACCCTTTACGCAGGCAGCAACGTCTATGACGAGAAAACCGACATTTTTACCCTGGTTCATTATTCCCGCCACGCTTACCGCCATCGGACTGGTTATCGCGATGTTTGCGGTCATGCAGTTTAGCGTGCGCGCCTATATCCCCGGTTCGCTCGACGTGGGCGGATTTACCCTGGCGAACTTTACTGCCCTGTTCAAAAGCATCTATGCCGATGCCTTTATTAACACGGTCATGCTGAGCGCCAAAACCGCTATCTTTGGTCTGCTGATGAGCTATCCCCTGGCGTATGCGCTGGTGCGTACCCGCACGACGTGGATCAAATCGACGATTTTGATTATCGCGATTACGCCACTGTTTCTCGGCGAAGTGGTGCGCACCTATTCATGGATTATCGTGCTGGGTAACAGCGGCTTCCTGAATAGCCTGCTGCTGGCGACAGGCATTATCTCAACGCCCGTTCAGTTTATGTTTACCCAAACGGGCGTGGTGCTGGCGCTGGTACACGTCACCATGCCAATCATGGTACTTATGCTGGCGACCGCGTTGTCACACATCAACCCGGATTACGAGAAAGCCGCCGCCAGCCTCGGCGCAGGCCCGATCCGCACCTTGCTGACCGTGACGATCCCTCTGTCGGTTCCCGGCATTATCGCCAGCCTGACGACCGCTTTTGCCTGGACCTTCAGCGCCTTCGCCACCCCGCAACTTATTGGCGGCGGACGCGTCAGCACCGTGGCAACCATGGTTTATCAACTGGGTTTCTCGTCGATGAATTTCCCGTTTGCCGCCGCGCTCAGCATCGCCGGATTAATCCTGACCGTTCTGCTGCTGCTGGCGCTGAAACGCATGACCCGATTCCTGAACGCGATGGGGGAGCACTGATATGACCCGTTCGATGAGCGATAAACTGACGACGCTGGCGGGCCGCCTGCTGGTCGCCGCTATTCTGATCTTTGTGATGCTGCCGACGATCGTGGTATTCATCTCCTCGTTCAGCAGCACCTCCGTGTTGTTCTTCCCGCCAAAGGGATGGTCGCTGCGCTGGTTCGAGCGGGCGGTGAGCTACGATGATTTTCGTCACGGCTTCTTTTCCGGGCTGATTGTCACCGCCTGGGCATCGTCGCTGGCGGTGATCATCGGTGCCACGCTGGCGATTGCCATTGAACGCTATTCGTTCCCGTGCAAACAGGTACTGGAAGGGATCCTGCTGTCGCCGCTGTTTATCCCGCACTTCACCATTGGTCTGGGCCTGCTGATGCTGGTATCGCAGCTCAACCTCGGACGCGGCTATCCGCTGGTGATTTTCTGCCACATCGTGCTGGTACTGCCGTTTGTGCTGCGCAGCGTGTATGTATCGCTGAAAAACCTTGAACAGCGTATTGAACTGGCGGCGGCCAGTCTTGGTGCCTCGCCGCTACGCGTGGTGTGGACCATTACCGTGCCGCTGATTTTGCCGGGGCTGTTTGGCGGCTGGCTGTTTGCCGCGATCCTCTCCTTTAACGAATTTACCGCCTCGTTGTTTATTACCACCCAGGCAACACAGACGTTACCGGTGGCGATGTATAACTACGTGCGTGAATTTGCTGACCCGACGCTGGCAGCCCTGTCGGTTATTTATATTGCCGTCACCGCGACCATGTTAGTTATTGCCAATAAATTTTTAGGTCTGGGGAAAGTATTAAACGTTGAAGTCAGACATTAATAAACAGGAACTCAATGCTCTTTGGATTTGCCGACGCGCGGCATTAAAAAACCTGATTGTCATTAATACGCCACCTGCTGAAAAGAGTGCGGCGATCATATTTAGGAATTCAATATGTCAGTAGAAAAAATGAATACCGTTATTGTTGGCGCAGGTCAGGCGGGGATTGCCATGAGTGAACATCTGGCGCTGATGGGCGTGCCGCACGTGGTACTTGAGCGCAGCCGTATCGCGGAGCGCTGGCGCTCTGAACGCTGGGATTCGCTGGTGGCGAATGGTCCGGCCTGGCACGATCGCTTCCCGTCGCTGAAATTCGACAATATTTCTCAGGAAGCCTTCCCGCCGAAAGAGCGCATGGCGCAGTATTTCGAAGACTATGCCAGGATGCTGGATGCGCCAGTACGCACCGGCGTTGACGTGCATCAGGTGACGCGCCTGGCAGGACGCAGCGGATTCAGGGTGGTGACCTCTGCCGGTGAATTTGAGGCTGACAATGTGGTGGCCGCGACCGGCCCGTTCCAGAAACCGTCATTCCCGCAGATCGTGCCGCCAACCGCCGGGGTGCAGCAGATCCACTCTTCCGTCTACAAAAATCCGCAGCAGCTGCCCGCCGGCGGCGTGCTGGTGGTAGGTGCGGGCGCGTCGGGAACGCAAATTGCCGAAGAACTGCGTCAATCGGGCCGGGACGTGTATCTGTCGGTCGGCGAGCATTATCGTCCGCCGCGCGCTTACCGCAACCGTGATTACTGCTGGTGGCTGGGTGCGCTCGGCCTGTGGGATGAAGTGAAAATCAAGCCGAAGAAAGAGCACGTGGCCTTTGCGGTGAGCGGTTATGAAGGGGGCAAAACCGTGGATTTCCGCCGCCTGGCGCATATGGGCATTACGCTAGTGGGCATCACCAAAAACTGGGATAACGGCGTGCTGAGCTTTGCCGGGGGGCTGGCGGAGAATATCGCTGCGGGCGATAAAGCCTACTTTGACGTGCTGCGCGATGCGGATGCTTATATTGAACGCAACGGGCTGGATTTGCCGCCGGAGCCGCAGGCGTGGGAACTGCTGCCGGACCCGGAATGCCTGATCAACCCGCTGATGCAGCTGGATATTGCCGCGGCGGGTATTACCACGATTATCTGGGCGACCGGCTTTAAATTTGATTTTAGCTGGTTGCAGGTGGATGCCTTCGACGAAAACGGGTTACCGTTTCACAAACGCGGTATTTCCGCCGAGCGCGGTATTTATTTCCTTGGCCTGCCAAATCTGGTAAATCGCGCCTCCTCCTTTATTTACGGCGTATGGCACGATGCTAAATATATTGCCGATCATATTGTTTTGCAGAACGCCTATACCGATTACGTTAAGTCCTGATTTCTTTTTATTACTGGCATGGCTAAATCTTCGTTATTTAGCCCTCTTTTACTGGATAACGGATGTGACCATTACCTGTATTGAGGAATTACGGCAGCTGGCGCGTAAGCGGGTGCCAAAAATGTTTTATGACTATGTGGATGCCGGCTCGTGGACTGAATACAGCTATCGCGCCAACGAAGCCGATTTACGTCGCCTGGAGTTTCGTCAGCGGGTGGCGGTGGATATTGCCGGGCGCAGCACGGCCAGCGTGATGGCTGGACAAAAGGTGGCGATGCCAGTGGCGATTGCGCCCACCGGCTTAACCGGCATGATCCATCCCGATGGTGAAATTCTTGCGGCGCGTGCGGCGAAAAGATTTGGCATCCCCTTTACGCTGTCGACCATGAGTATTTGTTCGCTTGAAACCGTGGCGCAGGCGACGGATTACCATCCGTTCTGGTTCCAGCTCTACGTCATGCGCGATCGCCAGTTTGTCGCCAGTCTTATCGACCGCGCGAAAGCCGCGAACTGCACCGCGCTGGTCGTGACTATGGATCTTCAGGTGTTTGGTCAGCGCCATAAAGACATCAAAAATGGCCTGTCGACGCCGCCAAAAATGACGCTGCGTAATCTGCTGAACATTGCCGGTAAACCGCGCTGGTGCCGCAAGATGCTCGCCACCCGGCATCGTAATTTTGGCAATATCATTGGTCATGCCCGCGGTATTGATAACATCGATGCAATGGTGGAGTGGACCGCGCAGCAGTTCGATCCGGGCCTCTCCTGGCAGGATATCGAGTGGATCAAACGGCGCTGGGGCGGCACGTTGATCGTTAAGGGCATTATGGATGTGGAGGATGCGCGTCTGGCGGTGGCGGCAGGTGCCGATGCGCTGATTGTCTCCAATCATGGCGGGCGTCAGCTGGATGGCGTGTCGTCATCGATTGCCCTGTTGCCGGAGATTGCCGCGGCAGTCGGCAGGCAAATCGAAGTTCATTTCGACGGCGGTATTCGTTCCGGACAGGATGTGCTGAAAGCGGTTGCGCTGGGGGCGAAGGGAACCTATATCGGGCGCAGCATGCTGTATGGCCTGGGAGCGCTGGGCGAGGAGGGGGTAACCCTGGCGCTCAATATCATCCGTAATGAATTCGATTTGTCGATGGCGTTTTGCGGTAAAACCCGTGTTGCGTCGATTGACGCAGGGATCCTGCGTAGCCGCCCGACAATGTTTAACGATGGGATATGACCGGCCCGTTCACGCGCCTGGACCGGTCATATAGCCGCGCTTCCGACTGCGCCGGGGCTTTTATGTCGCCTCGCGCATGAGCGTCAGGATTTTTTGCCGGGCAATATCTCATTAATGAGCTGACTGGCGGTATCGGCCAACACCTTCCCGGCAGAGCGATCCCCTTTAGCCATCGACGCCATAAAGGCTTTCGCCTGCTTGAGGGTGATATGCGGCGGCAGCGGGGCCACTTCCGGATCGGTTTTCACCTCCAGCACCACCGGACGATCGGCGGCTAACGCTTCCTGCCAGGCGCTCTGCAACCGCTCTGGATCGTCAACGAAAATACCTTTCAACCCCAGCGACTCGGCGAAACGGGCATAGCCGACGTCGGGGATATCCTGAGTTGCCTCAAAGCGCGGATTACCCTCCATCACGCGCTGCTCCCAGGTGACCTGATTAAGATCCTGATTGTTGAATACGCAAACAATCAAGCGCGGATCGCTCCAGCCCTGCCAGTATTTCTGGATAGTGATCAGTTCCGCCATGTTATTCATCTGCATCGCACCGTCGCCGACCAGCGCGACGACCGTTTTGGCCGGGTAAGCAAATTTAGCCGCGATAGCGTAAGGCACTGCCGCGCCCATGCAGGCGAGACCACCTGACAGCGAGGCGCGCTGACCTTGTTTCACTTTGTAATCACGCGCGAACCAGTTGGCGCAGGAGCCGGAGTCGGACGTGACGATAGCGTCGTCCGGCAGCAGGGGGGACATTTCCCATACTACCCGCTGTGGGTTAACCGGTCTGGCGGAGGCCATCGCCCGTTCCTCCAGCGTCTGCCACCACTCTTTAACCCCGCGGGCAATCTCTTCCTGCCAGCTTCTGTCGTCTTTATGCTGTAACAGCGGCAGTAGCTCACGCAGGGTTTCCGCCGAGTCTCCGTGCAAATTGACCTCCACCGGGTAGCGCAGTCCCAGCATCGCCGGATCGATATCTACCTGCACGGCGCGCGCCTGTCCCTCTTTCGGCAGAAATTCGGTCCACGGGAAACCGGTGCCGATCATCAGTAGCGTGTCGCAATTCATCATCATGTCATAAGAGGGTTTGGTGCCCAGCAGGCCAATCGAGCCGGTAATAAAAGGCGCGTCATCCGCCAGCACATCCTTGCCCAGCAGCGCTTTTGCCACGCCCGCGCCAAGGACGTTGGCCAGTTGCACCACCTCCAGCGCCGCACCGCGTGCGCCAGCGCCCACGAGGATCGCCACTTTCTTCCCGGCGTTTAAGATATCCGCTGCCCGCTGCAGATCCTGTTGATAAGGCACCACTTTTGGCCGCTGATAGCCCGGGCCTGAGTGGGTAAAACCGTGGACATGCGGCAGATCCTGCCAGGGTTCTTCCTGGATATCCTTCGGCAATATCAGAACCGTCACGCCATTTTGGGCCACCGCAATGCGAACGCCGCGATCCACCAGGTGCCGTACCTGGCTGGGGGAAGCCACCTCCTGCACAAAGTTCGCCACATCGGCGAAGACGCGATCGAGATTCAGCTCCTGCTGATAGCTTGCTCCGCGCGCGGTGGCTTCCGCCTGACCGGAAATAGCCAGCACCGGGACGTGATCCATTTTCGCGTCATACAATCCGGTCAGCAGGTGGGTTGCGCCCGGTCCGCCGGTGGAGAGGCATACCCCCAGTTCGCCGGTGAATTTGGCGTGGCCTGCCGCCATAAACGCCGCCATTTCTTCATGGCGCACCTGAATAAACTCAATGCCATCACCTGCCTTATTCGCGCGTTGCAGGGCACCAAGCACACCGTTAATACCGTCGCCGGGATAGCCGTAAATGCGGGTGACGCCCCATGCTTTCAGTCGTTCAATAAAGAAATCGCTGGTCATTTTTGCCATCGTCTTGCCCTTAACGTAAAAGTGAAACGTGAGTTAAGGATAGTTGACATCAACAGCCTGTGTGGCGGACCCAACAGGGGCGGGAGGTAACATTACTGCTGGAGGAATGTCTCGCGGAACGCGGCGGCAGGAAGCGGTCTGCCTAACAAATACCCCTGTACTTCGGGGCAGTGGTGGCTTTTCAGGAACTGTAACTGCGCGGCGGTCTCCACACCTTCGGCAATCACATCCATGCCAAAGCTTCGCCCTAAATACAGAATGGCGCGCACCACCGCTTCGCTTCCCGGGTCGGTATGAACATCGCGAATAAACGAACGGTCAATTTTCAGCCGGGTCATCGGGAAACGCTTAAGAAAGCTGAGCGAGGCATAGCCGGTGCCATAATCGTCGAAGGCCAGACCCACCCCTGATTGCCTCAGCGCCTGCAAGAGTTTGAGGGTGGCGGCATCATGACGCAGCAGAATATTTTCCGTGATTTCCAGCTCGATGGCCTCGGGTGGTAATGCCAGCTGTGCCAGGGCATCCCCAACCACATCGACGAGCTTACTGGAGCGAAACTGTGCTTCAAAAAGGTTAACCCCCATCCTGAAATGAGGCACGACAGCGCGCCATTCAGCAGCCTGCGCGCACGCCGTGCGCAGGATCCATTCGCCTATCGCTGGCGCAGACGGTTTATTGTTAAGCGTCTCAATAAACGACGGCGGCGTCAGCAGCCCGCGCTG
This sequence comes from Superficieibacter sp. HKU1, assembly GCF_029319185.1. Taxonomy (NCBI): domain Bacteria; kingdom Pseudomonadati; phylum Pseudomonadota; class Gammaproteobacteria; order Enterobacterales; family Enterobacteriaceae; genus Superficieibacter; species Superficieibacter sp. HKU1. Next base: position 3,584,974 of record NZ_CP119754.1, on the reverse strand, counting down.
CGGATGATTCCAGCGTAAAAGCGCTTCAGCGCCCATCAGCGCCCCGGTGGCGGTGTTGAACTGCGGTTGGTAGAAAAGCTCAAATTCATGGTTTTCGAACGCCTGTTTAAGTTCGCTTTTAAAACGGCGTCTGTTTACGGCGACATCGCGAAAAGCGGGCTCGAACAGGGCATAGCGCCCTTTACCCGCCGCTTTAGCACGATAGAGCGCAAGGTCGGCCGCGCTCAGCAACTCTTCCGGTCTGGCGGCATGTTGAGGGGTAAGGGCAATGCCCACGCTGACCCCTATTTCAATATGCTGCCCGGCAAACTCATACGGTTCAGACAGGGTGGCGATCAGTTGAACCGCCGTAGACCGCACCAGCCGCAAATCGTTATCGTTAAGCAGGACCACAAACTCATCCCCACCCAGGCGGGCAATGATGACGGCTTCGTCAAAATATCCTCGCAGCCGCAGGCCAACGTCTTTCAGAACCGCATCGCCAGCCAGGTGCCCCTGCGTATCGTTGACCTCTTTAAAGCCATCGAGGTCGAGCAGGAGCATCGCGCCGGGGCGGGCTTCCTGCATAAAATTGACGACGCACTGCCTCCAGGCGGCGCGATTGGGCAGATCGGTCAGGGCATCCAGCGAGGCCATTTTGAATAGCCTGGCTTCATTTTCCTGGCGCTCGGTAATATCTCTGACAATGGCCCCGACGTTGGTGAGATGACCTTCGTGCCAGGTGGAGAGCGAAAACTCGGCCGGAAACTCGGTGCCGTCCTTTCGTAATGCCGACAGCTCAATCGTTTTATCCGCCAGCGCCAGTTCCTGGCCGTGACGAAGACGTTCGATTTCATCTTCATAAATGCGCAGCCAGCTTTCCGGGACAATAACTCTGCTGCTGCGGTTAAGCACTTCCTCAGCGGTATAACCAAACAAGCGCTCTGCTGAACGGTTCCAGAAGGTGATATTGCCTTCCGCATTGGAGCAAATAATGGCGTCAGGCGAGGTTTCGGCAATTTTTTTAAAGCGGGTCTGGCTGGCGCTGCGCAGCGATTCCAGGCGGCGCATTTCCATCCGCTCCATCACCAGCGCGGTAATATCCGTCAGATTCTGGCGATCGCTCTGGCTGAACGTCTCATGGGGCTGGCTGTCGATCAGGCAGACGGTGCCAATCTTTTCGCCCGCAGGCGTGACCAGCGGTTTGCCCGCGTAAAAACGAATAAAAGGCGATTCCAGCACCAGAGGATTAGTAGCAAAACGGGGGTCTTTTACCGCATCAAGAATAACGAGGATCTCGTCCTGCATAATGGTATGCGCGCAAAATGAGATTTCCCGGCTGGTCTCGGTGGCGCAGAAGCCGATCTGCGCTTTAAAAAATTGTCTGTCGCTTGCCACCAGCGAGACCAGAACAATCGGCACATTAAATAACCGTGCGGCCAGTCCTGCCAGACGGTCAAAGTTCTCTTCCGGCAACGTATCCAGTTGTTGATAAGTCGCCAGCGCGTCCAGGCGCGCTTCCTCATTATCGGGGACGGGATAGGACATATGCCTGCAAATCTCCTTATTATCCATCGCGTTTTGGAACAACTGTTTTGATTATACTCTATAACCGAAAAGTAACCGCTTGATCTGTAGGGCAGCCTGCGCAACCTTGCCGTGAAAAAAGGGGGCAATGCCCCTTTTTTATTACCGGGATACCGCAGGATCAATAATCGGTTTGTTGACCATAAAGAAGTACACCAGCGATGCCATAAAGGCGATAACCGATGACGCGACCAGCGCGAGCGTGAAGGAACCCGTGTGATCGAGGATCATACCGGTGACAATCGGTGCAAACGAGCCGCCGATAAAACCGCCAAAGTTTTGAATGCCGCTCACGGACGTCACGAGCCGGGAAGGCACCGACACCAGGATCAGCCCCCACGCTGAGGTGCCAGCAAAATGGATGGAAAACAGCGCCATGCTGATGCAGGCAACGGCGACGAAAGTGCTTTCGGTATAGGCCGCTGGCAGCGTAAACCCTGCGGCGCACAGCAATCCCAGGCAGATCATCCACTTGCGGCTTTTCATTTTATCTGCGCCGCGCTTCATCACCCAGTCGGCCACGACGCCGTTGACCAGCATTCCCGCCGCACCAAACAGGAAGGGGATTGCCGCTACCCAGCCCGTTTTTTGCAGGCTAAGCCCACGGGACATTTCGAGATAAGAGGGAAGCCAGGTGAGGAACAGCCAGACCATGTACCCCACGCCGTTAAAGCCGATGATCATGCCCCACATCGATTTTTGTTTAAATAAACCCGCCCAGTCTCGTAAGGTGACTTTCTCTTTGCTGGAAGGCGGCGTCTCTGCATCAAGATGCTGAATATCCTCCGCCGACAGCCCCGCGTCTTCGCGATTGCGATAGAAAATAAACCACAAAAGAGAAAGCACAATCCCGCTTACGCCGATGATGATAAACATCATCCGCCAGCCAAACGCCAGCATTAAGGCAATCAGCAACGGCGGTGCCAGCGCCTGTGCCAGCGTCGAAGACATATTCACGATACCCATAGGTACGCCACGTTTGCGAATGTTGTACCAGTCGTTGACGACTTTAACGCCGGTAGGCAAATGCGGCGCTTCACCAATCCCCAGCACCACCCGGGCAACAATCATCTGGCTAAAGGAGCCGACAAATCCCAGTGCGGTCTGGGCCACGGACCACAGAAAAATGCCGAACCCGTAGACTCTTTTCACCCCGAATCGCTCCATCACCATCCCGATGGGAAGCTGGCAAAGCGCGTAGCCAAAGGAGAAAACCGACAGTAATAGCCCCATTTCCGTTGCCGTTAACCCCATTTCCTCCCGGATAGTGGTATTAGCAATATAAAGCGACGTTCTGTCGAGAAAATTAATAATACCCGCCACGAGCAAAAACAATAATGCCATAATTTGCAAACGCTTCAGGCGAGAGCTTGCTTGACTGGCCATATATTATCCTTTTGATATGTGATATACGCCACTACTCCACCGAAATAGTGGCGTGGCAGGGGCCCGGTTTATTACCGGAGATATAAATAAACTTACGCGTTAATTTCGAGAATTAATTCAATTTCCACCGGTGTATCAAAGGGTAAGGCATTGGTTCCAATGGCCGAGCGCGCATGTTTTCCCGCATCGCCAAATATTTCAATAAGCAGATCGGATGCACTATTGATAACAAAGGGCTGATCCTTAAAGTCATCCGCACTTTGCACAAATGCCAGCATTTTAATACAGCCGGTAATCCGGTCGAGGTCGCCAAGGTAGGCTTTCAGCGAAGAAAGAATGTTAATAATACACTGGCGCGCCGCGCTTTTACCTTGTTCAAGAGATAATTGCTCACCCAGGCGACCATGATAAATCAACTCACCATGACGACGGCAATCGTTGCCGGAGGTATATAATACATTTCCAACCTGTTTCACCGGTACATAAGAAAATTTGGGTGTAGCAGGCTCACTGAGCGTAATTCCCAGTTCTGCCAGACGGGCTTCAATTTTCATTCCACTATTCCTGATAGTTTATTTCAATAAGGTTAATGCCAGTTGGCTGTAAATCTGTGCGGCGTGGTGTAACTCCTCAATACGAACATATTCATCTTTGACGTGAGCCTGCGCTAAATCGCCAGGACCCATAATGATGGTCGGAATACGACAGTCGACCGAGAAAAACGGGGCCTCACAGGTGGCGTCAAAAATAGTTTTACGTGCTGAGCCGGTTACCGTTGTCACCGCTTCGCATGCCGCCTCAACAAGTGGATGGGCGTCATCAATAGCGGAAGCCGGAATAAAAAGATAATTCTCCAGCGAATAATCCAGTTCACTAGTTAGTCCGCTTTTTGACAATGCGCTCAACACGCTGTCATTGATGTCGCTGCGTTTCTCATCCGGCAGCACCCGGCGGTCGATTTCAAGGCTGCACGACTGCGGCACAATATTTGGCGCGCTGCCGCCGTTAATGGTGGTGACCAGCATGGAGGCGTTGCCCAAAAGCGGATGCTGCAGTTGCTTAACGCGTTGACACTCCTGCAGCAATCCGGGAAAAAGCTGTGCCATTTTGTCAATGGCGCTATCTGGATGACGGGTTTTAGCTGCATGGCCCGCCGTGCCGTGAGTGGTGAGTCGGGTACGGCTGACGCCCTTATGCGCGATGCACACCTCCAGCGACGTGGGTTCGCCAATAATGGCGTAATCCGCTTCAACGCCCTGGGCGATAAAATGTGCCATGCCAAGATTAACGCGCTCTTCATCAACGTTAAACAGCAGGGTGATTTCACCGTTAAAAGCATACTGGCGGCGTTTGATCAGCAAGGCGGCATAGATCATCGCCGCCACGCCAGACTTCATGTCTGCCGCTCCGCGCCCGATAATGCGCTCGCCGTCAATGACCGCCGCGAAAGGCTCAACCGACCATCCTTCGCCGCAGGGCACCACATCGGTGTGGCCATTGAAAATAAGCCGTTTACCCGGCTGCTGTCCCTTCAGACGCGCAATCACATTAGGCCGACCCGGTGCCACTTCCTGTACCTCGGTCTCAATACCTTCACGACGTAATAATTCTGCAATATAGCGCGCTACCGAATTTTCATTTCCCGGCGGATTTTCCGACGGATGCTGTATCAGGCTGCAAAGAAGCGTGATCAGCTCCTGCTGTTCTTCAGCAGTTAAAGAGATGTCAGTCATATTAATGATCCCGGCTAATTAAAAACTTTTTCCACGCGCATCGATAGTAATGATTTCGCTTAACACACCTTCACGGAAGGCATATATTTCATCCACCAAATTAGCGACCACACAACAATGATTGGGAATAATGTGGATCTGCTCGCCAATCGCCAGGTTATATTTTTGTGGATCGTAGCGCAAATAACCATGTTCCTCATTCAGCTTCACCAGTTCAATAGCCGGGTATTCCTGAATCAGCCCATACGATCCCGGCATTGCCGAGAGATCAGACGTCAGTGATTTGGTTCCCGCATCAATAGTGGCGTAGCCGGGAAGCGGAATGCTGACCACCGTCGCGCAAATCGTCAGCGCACAGTTTTCTGTTGTATAAATTCCACCGTTGATGGCATTCATATCGCCAAAAATAAAATTGCCAGCCCGCGATTCGGTAATGCCGCGAAGTTCGTCAGCATACCAGGAAGAGAGCGTGGAACCGCCGGATAGATGGCTAATTTCAAATCCGTCGGCATTAAGACGATCCCGGCTATCGATTAATAAGCGGGCTTCCTGATGGGCGGCTCGCCGGATATCCTGCTCGGTATGATACTGATAAATCGTACCGGCATAGGTAAATACACCATCAACGTTTAACCCTGGCAGGGCGGCAACCTGCCGGGCGAATGTCAGGAGATCCTCCGGCTGAATGCCTTCCCGGTGCGCGCCAAAGTCGATGGCGATATCAATATTAAAAATCAGGCCACTCTTTACCGCCTCCCTTGAGAGCCCTTCGGCACCGGCCAGACTATCGACGATGGTGCGGACCGTGATTTTGCGCGCCAGCTCAGCATAGCGTCGACATTTGTCCTCACCAATAAGCGGGTAGGCCAGCAGGATGGCGTTAATGCCTCCGGCAGCCATGACCTCCGCCTCAGAAAGCTTGGCGCAGGTGATGCCGCTGGCCCCAAGCTGTTGCTCAAGCCTGGCCAGCCGCACGGATTTATGCGTCTTTATATGCGGCCAGTGCTGTATACCGTTGCGGGCGAGGCCGGATGTCATGGTGGTAATGTTTTTTTCCATGATATCCATATCAAGTGCAACATAAGGTGTGGTCTGCATGTCTTCCTCCTGACAGTTAGCTGTCTATAGACGGATCCTCTCCTCGTAATTCGCCCAGATAGGCATAGAGGGTGTATTTAGAAATATTGAGAAATTCGCAAATCCTTTCGCCAGATTTTTTAATAAGAAATACCCCCTTGTCGTCAAAAAATTTAATGGCGTTCAGTTTATCCTGCCGGGTCATATTGCTTACGGGTACGTCAATCAGGGTCATACATTCAGCAATCAGATAGTCGAGCAATTCGCTGACGTCTTTAACAAAAACTTCATTCACTTCCTTCGGCGAGGTCGGTGCGTTATCCGGCCGGCCGGCCATTTTGTTGAGCATTTTTTCAGCCTGCAAAATGTCGCTAATGTCCAGATTGATACACAGGGCACCGATCACCTGTTTCTGGTTATTGCGCAGGTACACCGAGGTAGAGCGCAGCGTTTTACCTTCGCGTGTTTTGGTAAAATAGTTGTGCCGATCGCCATTCACATCGCTGCCACGCAGCACTTCCAGACCCAGGTTACTGCTCGGATCGCCCACTTTACGCCCGGTAACGTGACCGTTGATGATGGCGATGATGCTACTCTCCAGCCCCTGAGAGTGGTCGTGCAACACCACTTCACAGTTGTCGCCAAACTGCCCGGCAATGCCTTCCATCATGGGAAGGAGGAAATCGAGACTTTCTTGAATGCTTTCCATATCGACCTGAAATTTAGTTAGATAAACAAACTTTTTGTATTGTATAGCGGCAATGCATTCATCTGATCAATCAAAAAATGAGCAAAAGGAGAGTACGATCACACTATAAGCCAAACGTTTTGTTTGAAATTTAACGATAAGAAAAATTTTTGTCTGGAGGTGAGCCGCTATGACGTCACTATGATTTCCGTTTACTGTTTATCTTCCGCGCCTTCCTGTCATCAGAATAATGCGGTGGACTTGCTGGCTCTGCCTGTTATCTTTATTTTGCAAAACGACTCATTATTACAATAACTTATTTACACAATGACGGCTCCAGGCCGCAAAATATAACGGGTGCGGATAGTTCTTAAAATATTTTTGACCGGTTCGGTTACGTTATACTGATAATCACAGGAAGACATTTTACTATTGAAATGTTATTAGCGTAGGGAGTTGAGAACCGTATAGAACAGGAGAGGAATATTAGTGTCAATTTCTGATGAAGATAAAAAAGGTTATATCGCCATAGGCGAGGCCGTTATAAGCCATATCTTCGAAAGGGAAGAGGTTTCGCGAGAATCCTTGATGCTAAGGCTTGATGAGCAAGCCGGGCAGGAAACAGATGAAGAGCATCTGGCTGAAATCGCGCAGGGTCGTAAGATCCTTAAGCGACTGGAGGCGGTGGAAACATCCGACCGCAGGAGCGTCGTGAATCTGGCGTCTTCACGCAATGCCGGAAGCCATGCACCTTCTGACGTTCAGCCGGAAGAAGATGGCGAGCAAGATGAAGCCAAAAACGGCTGATTTGTCCTCGGCCTGGGGCATTTTCGGGTGCCCTGAAAAGTTATGCTACAGCCTGACAGGAGGGAGTATAAAAATGCTGACATCAGGATTTACTGATTAAAAAGATTACTATTTTTTTCGGCTTGCTGGTCTTTGATATCGGCCCTATATACACTGTCCCCAGCGTTGTACTTAACCTATTTTTCTGCGGGGTCAGCGATGGAAAAAACACATGAAGACGTGGCACCTGAAGGCAAGGGCACCCTGTCACATCTCGGGTCAGCACACGAGGAGCTGCTGGGGCGCATCGTAATACAGATGCTGCGCGCCGGGATGCCCGTCAGCCGTAAGTCACTTTTTTTGAAAATTGCTTTTTTAATGAATGAGACTGAAGCACCTTCTGAAACGCTGCTGTATGAAGGTATTTTCCGTCTGTTACTGAATGCAGAACCTACACACTGATCTGGAGAGTCATTAGCCTCTTCAGTGAACAGGCTGCTAATGAATTTTCCGGAGGCCCATTGCAAAATGTTGATATTGAAAAAACATTGCGGACGCGTGCGCCTGGGCAAAAGGTTAATGCGCCATCCTTGTCACCCGTTGCCGCTAGTGCGCTAAGTTCTCCCGTTTATATCGCTTCCATAGGGTTATGGCCCGTTGGGTCACGACAATAACAACGCTCTCGTGCGCGCTGGTCAGGCACCCGCGTTGACGCTTCTGTATTAACTCTACGGAGCGCAGGCTCTGCACGTCTCTACATGCTACTTATTTTTCCGTGATAACCACGGAGGGCTACCCCTTTGCGTTTTATCCAAAGGGGAAAGGCTTTATTTAACCTTCAGGAGACAATTTGGACAAAAATGACCGTGTTCTGCTTGATTCTGCCAGGGAAATTCTTGGCGTTGCTGCCGTATCCGTACTTAAACAAGGATTACGCGCCTCGCCAGCAACGCTTTATAACCTGGTATTGTCCTGGGAAGAACGTGCTGAAACGCCTGAAAAACCGGCTTATCAACTGGCGTTAAAGATTCTGTCAAAAAAACTGAATTGATTAGATATCAATTTTCGCTATTATCACTGGCTCTAAAATCTGTTTATCGCTTGCCAGTATTGAAGATGGCAATTTTTATAATCGGTATATTTATACAGATTTCCAGACGCCGCCGGGCGAAAAGGAGATAACCATGAGCAAAAGTCAAAAAGAGATGCTTTCAGACTTGCTTATCGGTGAGGCAGTAATGAGTCTGCTTGAGGCTGATGAGGAAGTCACCTTCGTGGCGCTTTTACAGGCATTAACCGATGCACGTGACAGGCCGGAAAATCAGGGGCGACTGGAGGCATATAATATGGCTATCGCTGACGTGAAAACCTATATCGCATCTCAACGCAGCGAGGGACATTTGGACGCCAGATTTGCCGCCACCGCCACGTCCGAAAGCTGGTTGCTGAATGGGCTGGCCTGTTGCTCAAATGACCGAAAGCATTAAATGCTGAATAACGCCTCCGCTCTCGCGGAGGCAATTTAACCCTGCGCGCTATCTGACACATCGTATAACCTTATCCACGCTTCCCCTGGTTCAGGTGCCAGATCTTTCGCCAGACCTGTATTTTTGTTATTCATCATAACTTCTCTATTCTCGCCCTGATAAAAAGTGCCCGGTACCTCTCCAGCCTGAATACGCTATCCGCCCGCCCGATGCGCACATTTGAACTATGATTGATGCGATATCGTCCATGCTCACCTGCGAATTAAATGAGGCTTTTGAATGGCGTCCAGATCTTTTTCTGAAAGTTGGGGAGCTGAGTTTGTCGCTCCGGATAGAGTTCGATTTCGCCTCTGGGCTACTGCGCATGACACCATCTCGCTGCGGCTGGCGGGGCAGGATACGGTGATGACGCCGGTTGGCGACGGCTGGTTTACCTGTGACGTGAGCGGCGTGGCTCCGGGCGCGGAGTATCAATTTGTCCTCAGTGACGGCACCGTAATCGCGGACCCGGCGTCCAGGGCGCAGAAGGATGGCGTTAACGGTCCTTCGCTGGTGGTTGATTCCAGTGGCTATGCATGGCAACACCCCGAGTGGGCCGGACGACCGTGGGAAGAAACGGTGGTCTATGAACTGCATATCGGTACTTTTACGCCAGAAGGCACGTTCCAGGCCGCCATCGCCAGACTCCCCGAGCTGGCCAGCCTTGGCATTACCATGCTTGAAGTGATGCCGGTCTCGCAGTTTGGCGGCAATCGCGGCTGGGGATATGACGGCGTGCTGCTTTATGCGACGCATTCTGCTTACGGTACGCCGGATGATTTCCGGGCGTTTGTCGACGCGGCGCACGGGCACGGCCTTTCGGTAGTGCTGGATATTGTGCTCAACCATTTTGGCCCGGAGGGCAATTACCTGCCGCGGCTGTCGCCTGATTTTTTCCATAAGGAGCGGATGACGCCGTGGGGCGCGGGCATTGCTTACGATGTTGATGCCGTTCGCCGCTATATCACCGACGCGCCGCTGTACTGGTTAACCGCCTTCAACCTCGACGGCCTGCGCTTTGACGCTATCGATCAGATTAAAGACAGCGCGAATCAACACATTCTGCTTGAAATTGCCGGGCGTATCCGCACTGACATTACTCAGCGGCCCATTCATCTGACCACGGAAGACAGCCGCAACGTGATTTTTCTTCATCCGCGGGAGGCAGACGGTTCGGCACCGCTGTTCACCGGAGAATGGAACGACGACTTTCACAATGCCATCCACGTCTTCGCGACCGGTGAAACGCATGCCTATTATCAGGATTTCGCTGACCATCCGGAAAAACACGTGGCCCGCATTCTGGCCGAGGGGTTTGCTTATCAGGGCGAGATCTCTGCGCAATCCGGTGAAACGCGCGGCGTGGACAGCCGCGGACAGCCGCCGATGGCCTTTGTGGACTTTATCCAGAACCACGATCAGGTCGGCAACCGTGCGCAGGGGGAGAGGCTGATTGCACTGGCTGGCGCTGAACGGACTAAAGCCCTGCTGGCGACGCTTTTATTGTCTCCGCACATTCCGCTGATGTTTATGGGCGAAGAGTACGGCGAAACGAACCCTTTCCTGTTCTTTACCGATTTCCACGGCGATCTGGCCCGCGCGGTACGCGAAGGGCGGGCGCAGGAGTTTGAGGGGCATGCCGGGCATGAAGACGGTAGCGTCCCCGATCCCAACGACGAAAAAACCTTTCTGCGATCAAAACTGAACTGGCAGAAAGTGGACACTGAGGAAGGACAACGCTGGCTGGCGTTATGCAAAACGCTGCTGACGCTGCGCCGGGATTATATCGTGCCGCTGCTGGCGGACGCTGGCGGACATAGCGGTAAGATCGTCGCGACGGCGGAAGGTTTCCTCGCCGTAAGCTGGCGCTTCCCGGCCGGGACGTTATCTATCGCGCTGAATATCGGCGAAGATCCGCAGCCGCTGCCTGACCTGCCCGGTAACACGCTTTTTGCGCTGCCTGAAGCAGCCGAAACCCTCATCCAAAACGCAGTTATTGTTCGCCTTGCACAGGGAGACACGCAGTGAGCATTCCTACATCGACGTATCGTATTCAGTTTCGTAACGGCATGACGTTTGACCGCGCCGCCGCGCTGGTGCCTTATCTACAGCGCTTCGGTATCAGTCACCTGTACGCCTCGCCCATCTTTACGGCGACCTCTGATTCCACGCACGGCTATGACGTCACTAACGCCAGCGAGATTGAACCCTCTATCGGCGGCCGGGAAGGATTTGATCGCATGGTGAGCGCGCTGAAAAGTGCGGGCCTTGGCTTGATCCTTGATATTGTTCCTAACCATATGGCGGCCTCGCTGGAAAATCCGTGGTGGCGCGACGTGGTGGAACACGGCGAAAACAGCCGCTATGCGCGGCATTTTGATATCGACTGGTCGCGCCGTCTGACCCTGCCTTTCCTTGGTGATACGTTTGAAGACGCGGCGGCAAAAGGCGAGATAAGCGTTAAGCGCGATCCGCAAACCCTGACGCCGTCGTTTGCCTATTACGACAGTTTTTATCCGCTGGCTCCGCAGAGCTGGCAGGGCAGGGAAGAGGCGATCCTGGCGCTCAGCGAGGCGCATGACCTTGCAAAACTGCACGATCAGCAGCACTACCAGCTAACCTGCTGGCGCGAGGCCGCCAGTAATCTCTCATACCGCCGCTTCTTTGAGATCACCGGTCTGGTCGGCGTGCGGGTGGAAGACAAAACGGTGTTTGACGATACCCACCGGCTGATCCTCGATCTGGTGCATTCCGGTGCCGTGGATGGACTGCGCGTCGATCACGTTGACGGGCTTGCCGATCCGAAAGCTTATCTGGATCGTCTGCGTGAGGAAGCCGGGCCGGAGTGTTACATCACGGTGGAGAAGATCCTCGGGAAAGGAGAGTATCTGCCGGAAGACTGGCCGATTTCCGGCACGACCGGGTACGAGTTTATCGCGGCGCTTTCTGACGTGCTGGTGGACGATGGCAACATTGCTGCCCTGCGTCAGGCTTATGATCGGGTGGTCGGTGAGCCGGTTGATCTCAAAGCCGAGCTGCGCGATGCCAAATTGCTGATGGCGGACCGAAATTTTGCCGGGGAGTTTACTACTCTGCTGACGCTGGCGGTAAACCTTGCCGGGGCCGAAAATGCGCCGCTCGAGGAAGAGGCTATTCGCGGTGCGCTGCGTGAATTGCTGGTGGCCTTCCCGGTCTATCGAACCTATGGCACAGAGCAGGGGTTAACGCCCGCCGATGACGCGCTGCTGCAACGGGTGATTGCCCGTATCAGAATGGATGCTCACGCGCCGCATCCGGAGGCGCTGAATTTCCTGCGCCGCATTCTGAGCGGCGATCTGTCACCCGATGCCTCCGCTGACGCCGCGGCATTTCGGACCCGTTTTCAGCAGCTCACCGGTCCGCTAATGGCAAAATCGGTGGAAGATACGCTTTTCTTCCGCCAGAACATGGATCTGGCGCTTAATGAAGTTGGCGCAGAACCGCTGCCGCGCACCTTTTCAATTCATCGCTTTCATAGTGAGATGCAGACCCGGCTCGAACGACAGCCGGATGCCATTTCATCGACCTCCACCCACGATACCAAACGCGGCGAAGATGCCCGTGCGCGTCTTTATGCCCTGACCGAAGCGCCAGCGTTGTGGGCGGAATGCGTGGAACGCTGGCGTGAAATTAATCAGCATAAAGTGGCGTTGCTGGACGACGGTCCTGCTCCACGGGCGACCGGCGCGTGGATGCTGTTTCAGGCGCTGGCGGGCGTCTGGCCGCCCACGCTCCAGCCGCAGGATGAGGCCGGGCTGAAGGCGCTGGAGGAACGCTTTGTGGTGTTTGTCGAAAAAGCGCTGCGTGAAGCCAAACTGCGTACCGACTGGGGCGACAGCAACGAGGTATATGAAAACGCAGTACTGGCGTATACCCGCCATCTGCTCTCGCCAGATAATCAGGCCTTTTTGCAGGACTTTACCGAAACGCTACAGCCGTTTATCCGCGCGGGATTGATCAACAGCCTCACTCAGGCCGTGGTTAAGCTGGCTGCGCCGGGCGTACCGGATATTTATCAGGGAAGCGAAACGCTGAACTTTAGCCTGGTTGACCCGGATAACCGCCGCGAGCCTGATTTTGCCGAACTTGAGCGCTTACTGGCGGAGGATGAACCCTTTGCCGCGCCGACGGAGGAGAGCTGGCGCAGCGGACAGTTGAAACAGCACGTCACGGCCCGGCTGCTGCATTTGCGTCAGGAAAAACCGGCGCTGTTCCGTGAAGGGGATTATCTGCCGCTGGAAGCTTCTGGCCGACGGGAAGAGAACGTGCTCGCTTTCGCACGCGCGAATGACGACGATGCGCTGATTGTGATTGCCCCCCGGCTGGCTTTTGACGAGCATCATGACAGCCTGATACACCATGCCCGCTGGGCTGATACCGCGATTACGCTGCCTGAGCGCCTTACGGGTCAGCGCTGGCGGAACCTGCTGAGCGGGGAAGAGGTTGATCTGAACGATCGCATCAACCTCGCGGCATTTGAGGGCGGGGCGTGTATTCTGCTGGTCAGAGAGTGAGTGACTGAAAACAGAGCCGATGCCTGCGTGGCATCGGCTGACAATCAGATTTTGCGTTATGTGCCGCTTTGCCGGATGGCGGCTTCGTCTTATCCGGCCTGGACGTCTACGGCGGAAAAGTACCGATTAAGGGGTGTAGGTTCGCCTTACCTGAAGGTGTATGATGAATGCATCTTTCAGAGGGCAACCGCCATGTCCGGTAAACGTATCGACCGTGAAAAACTGACTATCCGCAAGATGATTGCGCTGTATCAGCGTCGTTGTCCCGATGCGCTGCCTGATGAGGCTCATTATCAGGCGCTGAACGCCTATGCCGATAAACGGCTGGATAAGTGCGTGTTTGGCGAAGAGAAACCGGCCTGCAAGCAGTGCCCGGTACACTGCTACCAGCCGGCAAAGCGTGACGAGATGAAGCAGATAATGCGCTGGGCCGGACCGCGAATGCTGTGGCGGCATCCGATCCTGACGGTACGTCATTTGATTGACGACCGTCGTCCGGTGCCGGAACTGCCGGAAAAGGTTAAGCCGAAAAAGTAGCCGTAAGGTCGCGGCAGCGAGGTGATAAAAACGGCGCGATATTAACGCGGATGTCGCGGTAATGCCGGGTGGCGGCTTCGCCTTACCCGGCCTACAGAAAAGCCATATATCAACAGGTTAAGCCTGACATCCCAGGCCTGATAAGCGCAGCGCCATCAGGCATCTGTTCCCTGCGGCCAGGCGACTGTCACCGCTCAATCGGCGTGTGGCGTTACGCCAGCGCGTCTTTATCGATACCCAGGCGTTTCATCCGGGAAAGCAGAGTGGTTCGCTTCAGGCCCAGCCGCTGCGCCGCGCCTTTCGGCCCGGCGACGACGCCGTTGGTTTCTTTCAGAACGCGCAGGATCAGTTGATACTCATCCTCGCCGTTCAGCGCCGTCTCCGTAACCGGTTCCGGCTGCGCAGGCGAGGCAATGCTCAGTTCTGGTAGCGAGAGTTGCAGCACGCTTCCGCGGGTCAGCAGCACCGCACGTTCAATCACGTTTTCCAGCTCGCGCACGTTGCCCGGCCATTCCATCTGGGTCAGCAGACGCAGCGTTTCAGCCGGGATGCTGTCAATATTGCGCCCCATCCGGCGGGCGGTCTTAAAGGTGAGCGATTTTACCAGCAGCGGAATATCTTCCGGGCGTTCGCGCAGCGGTGGCAGGTTGATCGGAAAAACGTTCAGGCGATAGTAGAGATCGTTACGAAATTCGCGATCGGCTACCATCTGCTGAAGATCGCGATTGGTGGCGGCGATCAGCCGAACGTCGGTGCGAATAAGTTTATTGCTGCCGAGGCGCTCAAACTCTTGCTCCTGCAAAACGCGCAGCAGTTTCGGCTGCAGCTCCAGCGGCATATCGCCCACTTCGTCAAGGAACAGCGAGCTTTTATCGGCCAGCTCAAAGCGGCCAATACGCTGGGCGCTGGCCCCGGTAAACGCGCCGCGCTCGTGGCCAAACAGATCGCTTTCCAGCAGCCCGGCGGGCATCGCCGCGCAGTTCATTTTTACCATCCGCCGGGCATTGCGCCCGCTGAGATTATGAATGGCGCGCGCGATAAGTTCCTTGCCGGTCCCGGTTTCGCCGAGGATAAGCACCGTGCTGTCGCTCTGCGCCACCATTTCTACCTGGCGAAGCACGTTATGCATGGCTTCGCTGCGGCCAATGATTTCGCCAAAATCGCTGTCGACGTTGTTCAGCTGTTCGGTCAGGGCGAGGTTTTCATCGACCAGACGCTCCTTGAGACGCTGGATCTCCTGATAAGCCAGCGCGTTATCTACCGCAATCGCCACCCGCTCGGCAATTTGCCGCAGCAGCTTCAGGTTGGCGGTGGTAAACGCTTTTTCGTCACACTGCGCCAGTTTTAGCACGCCCAGCATGGTGTCGCCCGACATCAGCGGCAGCAGGCATAACGTCTGCAGCTGGTTATCCCACATTTCAAACAGCATCCGCTCATAGGGCGCCAGCGGGTCGCGCTCGTGCAGGTTCAGCAGCAGCATCTCTTTGCTTCTGAAGACGCGTTCGGAGAGGGTGCCCGCTTCATCCACTTCACTCTGATCGTGAACGGGATTATTGGTGTCCAGGTAGTGTGTCGAGTGGATATTCAGCTTGCCCTTGCGGTTGCTGCGCAGCACGATGCTGATGGCGTCAATGCGGAAGTAGTAGTGGATCTCTTTCGCCACTTCGCTGACCAGCTCGTCCATATCCAGCCGGGAAAGCACCGCGTTGGTAATCGCCACCAGGATACGATAGTTATCACGCTCCCGGCAAAGCAGGTCGTAGTCGACGTTATTGCTGACCCGGTTTTGGATCTGTTCCGCGACCACGCCGACAATCTGCGCCAGCGCGTGCAGGCGTGAATATTCTTTTTCCGTCCACGGACGGTCGTCGTTGCGGATAAACTCGCAGCCGCCGAAGATCCGGCCTTCCGCCGCCAGCGGCAGCAGGCAGTAGTGACCAAACGGCGCATACAGCTTGCTGGCAAGCTGTGGCCAGGTTTCGCAGAATTCCTGATAGCCGCAGTGTAGCGCCTCCGGACGGGACAATAACCGCCGTACCGGACCGTGAGCCAGGACGGTTTCATCTTCATATTCCTGAAGCTCGCCTGACGTCCGTGTCGTATAGTATCTGGCGCGATGATTACCGTCGCGCCACAAGACCAGCGCCGCGCGATCGGCCAGCGCTGACTGCCGGGCCAACTGGGCGAGCGTTTCACTCAGCGCGGCGAGATCGGGCTGCTGTA
Source organism: Superficieibacter sp. HKU1 (assembly GCF_029319185.1). Taxonomy (NCBI): domain Bacteria; kingdom Pseudomonadati; phylum Pseudomonadota; class Gammaproteobacteria; order Enterobacterales; family Enterobacteriaceae; genus Superficieibacter; species Superficieibacter sp. HKU1. The sequence continues at coordinate 3,568,899 of NZ_CP119754.1, read as the reverse complement.
AAAGAGTCCGGGTGATATCAAACAGCCCCTGCTGTCCGAGATCGCCCATCGGAGTATACGACATTGCTCTTATCCACAAAGCGCCGGTAAAACGGCGCGAAAGAAATTATAAAAATAGTGTAATGAGATTCTGAGCCGACATCAGCAAATCCGCGGTAGCGGTTCGGCATGAGGTAAATCCAGCGTACGTTTAACGCCGTACAAGCCGGTCAGGCGCACGCCTTTACGTTCAACAACTTCCCCAATAATAGCAGCCTCACGCCCCAGAGGGTGTGACTGAAGTTGCTCAAGCGCCTGTGGCGCAGCGTCGCGGCTGACGGCGATCGCCAGTTTACCTTCGTTGGCAAAGTTAAGCGGATCCAGCCCCAGCAGTTCGCATACGCCGCGCACGGCGTCTTTCACCGGCAGATGCTGTTCCTGCAGTTCGATGCCGTAGCCGCAGGCCGCCGCAAACTCATGCGCTACGGCGTTAACGCCGCCGCGGGTAGCATCGCGCAGCGCTTTCACGCCAGGAAGATGGCGCAGCGTCTGGATGAGCGGCGTCAGTACCGCACAGTCGCTGGCAAGCGCACCGTCCAGCCCCAGCTGTTCGCGCAGATTCAGAATGGTCGCGCCGTGATCGCCCAGCGTGCCGCTAACCAGCAGCACATCGCCCGGCGTCAGCGTCTGCGCGCCCCAGTGGATATCTGCCGGGATCGCGCCGAGGCCCGCCGTATTAATAAACAGTTTATCCGCCGCGCCGCGCGGCACCACTTTGGTATCGCCGGTGACGATGGCGATATCCGCCGCCTTTGCCGTCTGCGCCATGCTGGCGACCACCGCCTCCAGCGTCGCCATCTCCAGCCCCTCTTCGAGAATAAACCCGCAGGAGAGAAAGCGGGGGATCGCGCCGCTCACCGCGACATCGTTGGCCGTGCCGCAAACGGCGAGCTTGCCAATATTGCCGCCGGGGAAAAAAAGCGGGTCAATTACGTAGCTGTCGGTGGAAAAGGCCAGCCGGTCACCCTGAGCGGTAAACTGGGCAAGACTAAGCCGCGCCTGATCTTCCTGCTCCGTCAGCCACGGATTCGCGAAGGCCTGCATAAACAGGTCATTGATTAACTGCTGCATCGCCTGGCCGCCGCTGCCGTGGGCTATCTGGATCGTTTTCATACTTCACATTCCTGGCTTCGGTACTGGTACCAGGCGGCACAGGCTCCTTCAGAGGAGACCATCAGCGCGCCAAAGGCACTTTGAGGATTACAGGTATTGCCAAACAGCGGACACTGGTGCGGTTTACACCGTCCCGTCAGGACTTCTCCGCAGCGTGCGCGCGGGTCATCGCTGGTTTTTTGCGGGGCTGGGCGAAAATGCGCTTCGGCGTCAAAACGCTGGTAAGGCGCGGTGAGCTGAACGCCGGAGTCGGCAATCAATCCCAGACCGCGCCACTCGCTTTCGCCGTTGACGGTAAACACCCCGGCTATCGCTTCCTGCGCACGAGGATTGCCCGCATCGGGCACCACCCGGCGGTACTGATTTTCTACCTGACTGCAGGCTGCTATTTTCTGCTCAACCAGCATGTTAACGCCTTGCAGTAGATCAAGAGGTTCGAAACCAGCCACTACCAGCGGACGCTGATAGCGATCGGCGATAAAACCGTAGGCTTCTGTACCTATCACCATACTGACATGGCCGGGAGCGAGAAACGCGTCAATACCGTTATCAGGCTGCTCAAGCAGGCTGCGCAGGGTCGGGATCAACGTAATATGCTGGCAGAAAAAGAAAAAATTCTCGACGTTGCGCGCCAGCGCCTGCTGAAGGGTAATCGCCGTGGCGGGCATGGTGGTTTCAAATCCCAGCCCGAAGAAGACCACCTTGCGAGTTGAATTCTCCTGCGCCAGTTTCAGCGCATCCATCGGCGAATAGACAATGCGAACATCCGCGCCGCGCGCTTTAGCCTGCATCAGCGAACCGTTTTTGCCCGGTACGCGCATGGCGTCGCCGAAGGTGCAAAAAATGACCTCCGGACGGCTGGCGATTTCAATGCAGCTGTCAATCCGCCCCATGGGCAGGACACACACCGGACAGCCGGGGCCGTGGATAAATTCAATATTCTCAGGCAGCAACTGGTCGAGACCAAATTTAAAAATGGCGTGGGTATGACCGCCGCAGACCTCCATAATGCGCAGCGGCCGCGCGGCGGTATAGTTAAGATGCGCCGCCCGCAGGCGCAAATGGGCGATAAGCTGCATCACCTGCTCCGGCGCGCGGTATTCATCAACGAAACGCATTATTGCTCCTCGCCGTACAGCAGCGCGCCGACGTCCGGCTCGACCTCAAACATATTTTGCAGCGCTTCCAGAGTGTCGCGTGCTTCCGCTTCGTCAATAATACTCATCGCAAAGCCGACGTGGACCAGCACCCATTGGCCAATACGCGACTGGCCCTGTTCGTCGTGGCTGCCTACCAGCGTCAGGTCCACATCGCGCTGTACGCCGCAGACTTCGACCTTTGCCTGGTTGCCGTCAATGGCGCGAATTTGTCCGGGAACGCCTATGCACATCGCTGCGCCTCCAGCCAGTTAAGCCAGTTTTCCATGCCTTCGCCGCTGGTGGCGGAAATGAGCATAATCTCAATGGCGGGATTCACTTCACGTGCGGCGGCAATGCATTTCCCGACGTCAAAATTCAGGTATGGCAATAAATCCACCTTGTTGAGCAGCATTAACGAGGCCGCGGCGAACATATGCGGGTACTTCAGGGGCTTGTCTTCACCTTCGGTGACTGACAGCACGGCGACTTTACAGCGCTCGCCGAGATCAAAGCTGGCCGGGCAGACCAGGTTGCCGACGTTTTCGATAAACAGAATGCCGCCTTTCTCCAGCGGCAGGCGCGGCGCGGCGTCGGCGATCATCTGCGCGTCAAGGTGACAGCCTTTGCCGGTATTCACCTGAATAGCGGGAGTGCCAGTGGCGCGGATGCGGGCGGCATCGTTAACCGTTTGCTGATCGCCTTCGATCACCGCGCAGGAGACCCGATCCTTCAGGCGCAGCAGGGTTTCGGTCAGTAGCGTCGTTTTACCAGAGCCAGGGCTGGAGACCAGATTCAGCACCAGCTGCTGCTGTTCGGCAAAGCGGGCGCGGTTTCGTGCGGCAAGCCGGTTATTTTTATCCAGCACGTTAATTTCCACTTCCAGCATGCGCCGCTGGCTGATACCGGGCGCGTGGGTGCCAGCCTCGCCGTGGCCGTAATGTAAATCTCCCCCTGGCGACCGTTGCGGCTGAAAATCCGGCGTTTTGATACCGGTAATGGTTAACGTCGGGCGAGACGCGGGCGCAAAGGGCGCGCTGCGAAACGCAGAGTGCGGGTTATGTTCGTCGCCCTCTATATAAAGGTTGCCTTCACCACAACCGCATGTCGTACACATAATTTACTCCTGATCGATTTCGAGGCGCTGGATCTGCAAGCCATCGTCGGCAACGATGCGCAACGTGTCGCTCTGACACTGCGGGCAGCGGCGAACGTGCTGCGACACCAGATGTACATACTGCTGGCAGCGTTCGCACCAGCATTCCGCCTGTTGTTCTTCAACGTGCAGTTTACAGCCTTCCGCCAGCGTGCCGCGGCAGACCAGATCAAAACAAAAGGTGAGAGCGGCAGGTTCCACGCAGGAAAATGCGCCTACTTTGAGCCAGACGCCGGTAACGCGTTTTGCGCCGTGCGACGCGGCCTGCTGTTCAATAATTTCCAGCGCCCGCTGGCAGAGGGTGATTTCGTGCATAGCGCCTCCCGTACAAGATGGCCTGCTAATGCAATAACAGTGCCAGTTACGGAAAATCCATTACCGCCCTCTGTCGGTGACGATGTCGAGATGACGAAATGACATGTCAATATATCGAAGGCATCTATAAAAAAGTATATAAATCATTAGCTTAAAAACTGGCATGGAAAGTGCTTATCAGGCTGGTCTCTTTTAACCGGGTAACCTGACATGACTATTTGGGAAATTAGCGAGAAGGCCGATTACATCGCTGATCGACACCGCCGCCAGCAGGATCAGTGGCGTAACTACTGCAACGCTTTGGTTCAGGGGCTGACATTGTCCAAAGCCCGCCTGCATCACGCGATGAGCTGCGCGCCGGAAAAAGATCTCTGTTTTGTGCTGTTCGAGCACTTCACGATTTACGTCACTTTAGCCTCCGGCTTTAACAGTCACACCATCGAATACTACGTTGAAACGAAGGATGGTGATGATAAGCAGTTGATTGCACAGGCTGAATTGAGCAGCGACGGCAAAGTAGACGGCCGCATTGATAGCCGGGATCGTGAGCAAGTGCTTGAACACTATCTGGACAAAATCGCCGCTGTTTATGACGGCCTGTACGCTGCGGTAGAAAACGATCTTCCTGTTGATTTGCGCCAGCTGGTGAGCAAACAGGGACAGGCCACGCTGGCCTGAAGTTGCGCATGCCGACAGGTGACGAGAATGACACCTGTCGGCATGTTTTCGTCAAAAATGACTATCACCTGAGGAATGCCTGGTGAATCGTTTTGTAATTGCTGACTCCACCGTCTGCATCGGCTGCCGCACCTGTGAGGCAGCTTGTGCAGAAACGCATCGGCAGCACGGTCTGCAAGCCATGCCGCGCCTGCGAGTGATGCGTAATGAAAAAGAATCTGCTCCGCAGATGTGCCACCACTGTGAAGACGCGCCGTGCGCCGGAGTTTGTCCGGTCAACGCTATTACGCGTGTCGACGGTGCGGTACAGCTGAATGAGAGCCTGTGCGTAAGCTGCAAACTGTGCGGCATCGCCTGTCCGTTTGGCGCGATTGAATTTTCCGGCAGCCGACCGCTGCATATTCCGGCTAATGCCAATACGTCGAAAGCGCCGCCAGCGCCTCCCGCGCCAGCGCGCGTCAGTACGCTGCTGGACTGGGTGCCGGGCGTACGCGCGATTGCCGTGAAGTGCGATCTGTGCAGTTTCGACGAGCAGGGACCCGCCTGCGTACGTACCTGTCCAACCAACGCGCTGATGCTGGTGAACAACCGCGACATTACGCTTGCCAGCAAACGTAAGCGTGCACTGACGATGAATACCGACTTCGGCGATCTGTCGCTGCTTCAGTCGCAGAACGGGGAGGCGAAATGAACGCGGCGTCTTTAGTTAGCCAGGCGGTGCTCTGGTATGTCATCAGCGCGGTGCTGGCGCTGGTATTTTGCGCCTGGAAACGGGTGAGCGGGGCGATTGCCGGGATCGGCGGCGCGGTGGCCAGCGCGATGACGGCGGTGGCCGGGTTTATGACGCTGATCGCCTGGCTATCCGCAGGCGCGGAAGGCGTGTGGAATGACATCGTCATCCCCGTCGTCCACGTAAACCTGCATCTGACAGGAATAAGCGCCGTGTGGCTGGTGGCGCTTGGCTTATCGGCGCTGTTCGTCAGCGTATTTAACATTCACTGGCATCACCATCCGCAGGTGAAATCTAACGGCTTGCTGATCAATGTGCTGATGGCGGCTGCCGTATGCGCGGTCACCTCAAAAAATCTGGGGACGCTGGTGGTCATGGCAGAAATTATGGCGCTGTGCGCCGCCTTTCTTACTGGCTGTACGCAATCCGGCAAGCTGTGGTTTGTGCTGGGGCGCCTGGGTACTCTCCTGCTGGCGATCGCCTGCTGGCTGGCATGGCAGCGCTATGGTTCGCTGAATTTCAGCCTTATTCACTCGCGCGTTTTACAACAACCGTTGGGCAGCGATATCTGGCTGCTGGGGGTGATTGGATTTGGCCTGCTGGCGGGGGTGATCCCGCTACACGGTTGGGTTCCGCAGGCTCACGCTAATGCCAGCGCACCCGCGGCGGCTCTGTTTTCCACGGTGGTGATGAAAGTAGGCCTGTTCGGGATACTGGTATTTTCAACGCTGGAAATCAATGTACCGCTGTGGTGGGGCGTCGCGCTGCTTGTTCTGGGCATGCTGACGGCGTTTGTCGGCGGCCTGTATGCGCTGATGGAGCACAATATCCAGCGCCTGCTGGCATATCATACCCTGGAAAATATCGGCATTATTCTGCTCGGTTTTGGGGTTGGCGTGACGGGAATAGCACTACGCTCACCGCTGATGACGGTGCTGGGGTTTACCGGCGGACTCTATCACCTGGTGAACCACAGCCTGTTCAAAACCACGCTGTTCCTCGGCGCGGGCGCGGTATGGTTCCGCACCGGTCATCGCGACATCGAAAAACTTGGCGGTATCGGCAAAAAAATGCCGCTGATTTCGCTGGCGATGCTGGTGGGACTGATGGCGATGGCCGCGCTGCCGCCGTTGAACGGCTTTGCCGGCGAATGGGTCATTTATCAATCCTTCTTCAAACTCAGCGGCAGCGACGTCTTTATTGGTCGCCTGCTGGGGCCGTTGCTGGCGGTAGGCCTGGCGATCACCGGCGCGTTAGCCGTGATGTGTATGGCAAAAGTTTACGGCGTCACTTTCCTCGGCGCGCCGCGCACGAAGGAAGCCGAAAATGCGACCGCCGCACCGTGGCTGATGACGCTCAGCGTGGTGCTGGCGGCGATGTGCTGCATTGTGGGTGGGGTAGCCGCGCCGTGGCTGCTGCCGCTCATCGGAAATCTCTTCCGGTTGAACGCCGAACCTGCAACCTCGGTGGTTTCACAGCCGATGATAGCCCTGCTACTGATCGCCTGTCCGCTGCTGCCGTTCATCATCATGCTGATTTTCAAACGCGATCGCCTGGCGAACCGTTCACGCGGTCCGGCCTGGGTGTGCGGTTACGATCACGAGCAGTCAATGGTGATTACCGCCCACGGCTTTGCCATGCCGGTGAAAGAAGCGTTTGCGCCGGTGCTTAAGCTGCGTAAATGGCTGAATCCGGTGCGCTTTATTCCCGGCTGGCAGTGCGACTGCACCGCTGTTCTGTTCCGCCGCATTGCGCTGGTTGAGCTGGCGGTGCTGGTCGTCGTTGTGGTTACGCGAGGAGCCTGAAAATGACCTATGTTCTTGCTTTACTTCAGGCGCTGGCGCTGTTCGCCTTCGCGCCGCTGCTCTCCGGCATCACCCGCGTGGCGCGCGCCCGGATGCATAACCGCCGCGGGCCTGATGTGCTTCAGGAGTACCGCGACATCATCAAACTGCTGGGCCGTCAGAGCGTCGCTCCTGCCGCCTCCGGCTGGGTATTCCGCGCCACACCGTTTGTGATGGCAGGCGTGATGCTGACCATCGCCGCCGCGCTGCCGGTGGTGACGGTCGCCTCCCCGCTGCCGCAGCTGGGCGATCTGATCACCCTTATCTACCTGTTCGCGGTGGCGCGTTTCTTCTTCGCCATTTCCGGCCTCGATACCGGCAGTCCGTTTACCGCCATCGGCGCGAGCCGTGAAGCGATCCTCGGCGTGCTGGTGGAGCCGATTCTGCTGCTCGGTCTGTGGGTCGCGGCGCAGGTGGCAGGTTCGACGCACATCAGCAGCATCACCGACACCATTTACCACTGGCCTGCCGCGCGCAGTATTCCGCTGATCCTCGCGCTGTGCGCCTGCGCGTTCGCCACCTTTATCGAAATGGGCAAACTGCCCTTTGACCTCGCGGAAGCGGAGCAGGAGCTACAGGAAGGCCCGCTGTCGGAGTACAGCGGCAGCGGTTTCGGGGTGATCAAGTGGGCCATTAGCCTGAAACAGCTGGTGGTACTGCAAATGTTTGTCGGCGTGTTTATCCCGTGGGGACAAATGACCAGCTTCAGCGCGGGCGGTCTGCTGCTGGCGATTGTAGTTGCTGTGGTTAAGGTCATCGTCGGCGTGCTGGTTATCGCGCTCTTTGAAAACAGCATGGCGCGTCTGCGTCTGGACATCACCGGGCGCATTACCTGGGCCGGGTTTGGTTTTGCCTTTTTAGCTTTCGTCTCCCTGCTGGCGGCGTTTTAAGAGAGTTTATTTATGTCTGAACAAAAAATCGGTCAACATTATCTCGCCGCGCTGCACGAGGCTTTTCCCGGCGTGGTGCTGGACGAAGCGTGGCAGACCAAAGACCAAATTACGGTCACCGTGAAGGTGAACTATCTGCCGGAAGTGGTCGAGTTTCTGTATTACAAACAGGGCGGCTGGCTGTCGGTGCTGTTTGGCAACGATGAGCGTCCGCTGTGCGGCAATTACGCCGTCTATTACGTGATGTCGATGGAGCAGGGGACGAAATGCTGGATCACCGTGCGCGTTGACGTTGACGCCAGCACGCTGGAGTTCCCCTCCGTCACGCCGCGCGTTCCCGCCGCCGTCTGGGGCGAGCGTGAAGTGCGCGATATGTACGGTCTGATCCCGGTTGGCCTGCCGGACGAGCGTCGCCTGGTGCTGCCGGACGACTGGCCGGACGATCTCTATCCGCTGCGTAAAGACAGCATGGATTATCGTCAGCGTCCCGCGCCGACTACCGATGCCGAAACCTATCAGTTCATCAACGAGCTGGGCGACAAGAAAAACAACGTGGTGCCGATTGGCCCGCTGCACGTCACCTCCGATGAACCGGGTCACTTCCGCCTGTTCGTTGACGGTGAAAATATTATTGATGCCGATTACCGCCTTTTCTACGTCCATCGCGGTATGGAAAAGCTGGCGGAAACCCGGATGGGCTATAACGAAGTCACTTTCCTGTCGGACCGCGTGTGCGGCATCTGCGGCTTTGCGCACAGCACGGCGTACACCACCTCCGTTGAGAATGCGATGGGCATCGTGGTACCGGAACGCGCGCAGATGATCCGCGCCATTCTGTTAGAAGTGGAGCGTCTGCACTCGCATCTGCTGAACCTCGGTCTCGCCTGCCACTTTACCGGCTTTGACTCCGGCTTTATGCAGTTCTTCCGCGTGCGCGAAGCGTCGATGAAAATGGCGGAGATCCTGACCGGGGCGCGTAAAACCTACGGCCTGAACCTGATCGGCGGCATTCGTCGCGATCTGCTGAAGGACGATATGATCCAGACCCGCCAGCTCGCGCAACAGATGCGACGTGAGGTGAAAGAGCTGGTCGATGTACTGCTCAGCACGCCGAACATGGAACAACGCACCGTTGGCGTGGGCCGCCTTGACCCGGAGATCGCCCGCGATTTCAGCAACGTCGGTCCGATGGTGCGCGCCAGCGGCCACGCTCGCGATACCCGCGCCGATCATCCGTTTGTCGGTTACGGTCTGCTGCCGATGGAAGTGCATAGCGAGCAGGGCTGCGACGTTATTTCACGCCTGAAAGTGCGTATCAACGAGGTATTTACCGCGCTGAATATGATCGACTATGGCCTCGATAACCTGCCGGGCGGTCCGCTGGCGGTCGAGGGCTTTACCTATATTCCCAACCGCTTTGCCCTCGGTTTTGCCGAAGCGCCGCGCGGCGATGACATCCACTGGAGCATGACCGGCGACAACCAGAAACTGTACCGCTGGCGCTGCCGGGCGGCCACCTATGCTAACTGGCCGACCCTGCGTTATATGCTGCGCGGCAACACCGTCTCCGACGCCCCGCTGATTATCGGCAGTCTCGATCCCTGCTACTCCTGTACCGACCGCATGACCGTGGTCGACGTGCGCAAGAAGAAGAGCAAAGTGGTGCCGTACAAAGAACTTGAGCGTTACAGCATTGAGCGTAAAAACTCGCCGCTGAAATAAGGAATCGCCATGTTTACCTTTATCAAAAAAGTCCTCAAAACCGGCACAGCGACGTCCTCTTATCCGCTGGAGCCGATTGCCGTCGATCCTAATTTTCGCGGCAAGCCGGAGCATAATCCGCAGCAGTGCATCGGCTGCGCGGCCTGCGTTAATGCCTGCCCGTCGAATGCGCTGACGGTGGAAACCGATCTCGCGACCGGCGAACTGGCGTGGCAATTCAACCTCGGGCGCTGCATCTTCTGCGCCCGCTGTGAAGAAGTGTGCCCGACGGCGGCGATCACCCTCTCCCAGGAGTACGAACTGGCGGTGTGGAAAAAAGACGATTTCCTTCAGCAGTCCCGCTTCGCGCTGTGCAGCTGCCGCGTCTGCAACCGTCCTTTTGCGGTTCAGAAAGAGATCGACTACGCCATTGCGCTGCTTGCGCACAACGGTAACAGCCGCGCGGAACAACACCGCGACAGCTTTGAGACCTGCCCGGAATGCAAGCGCCAGAAATGTCTGGTGCCGTCCGACCGTATTGAACTGACTCGCCATATGAAAGAGGCCAGCTGATGAGCAATTTATTAGGCCCGCGTGACGCCAACGGCATTCCTGTGCCGATGACGGTAGATGAATCCATCGCCAGCATGAAAACCTCGCTGCTGAAAAACATCAAGCGTTCAGCCTACGTTTATCGCGTGGACTGCGGCGGCTGTAACGGCTGCGAAATTGAGATTTTCGCCTCTATTTCGCCGCTGTTCGATGCCGAACGCTTTGGTATCAAAGTGGTCCCCTCGCCGCGCCACGCCGATATCCTGCTGTTCACCGGTGCCGTGACCCGCGCCATGCGTTCCCCCGCGCTGCGCGCCTGGCAGTCCGCGCCGGACCCGAAAATTTGTATTTCCTACGGGGCCTGCGGCAACAGCGGCGGTATCTTCCACGACCTGTACTGCGTCTGGGGCGGCACTGACAAAATCGTGCCGGTGGACGTTTATATTCCCGGCTGCCCGCCGACGCCTGCCGCCACGCTGTACGGCTTCGCGATGGCGCTCGGCCTGCTGGAGCAAAAAATCCACGCCCACGCACCGGGTGAACTCGATGAGCAGCCTGCTGAAATTTTGCATCCGGATATCGTTCAGCCACTGCGCGTCAAGGTTGATCGCGCCGCGCGTCGTCTGGCGGGCTACCGCTACGGCCGCCAGATCGCCGACGATTATCTGCGCCTGGTCGGCCAGGGCGAACACCAGGTATCGCGCTGGCTGGAAGTGGAAAACGATCCTCGTCTCACCGAGATCGTTACCCAACTGAATCAGGTTGTTGAAGAGGCGCGTATCCGATGAGCGAAACGGTGGTGTTCAGTCAGCTGAGCCGTAAATTTATTGACGAGAACGATGCAACGCCCGCCGAGGCGCAGCAGGTGGTCTATTACAGCCTGGCGATTGGTCACCACCTCGGCGTGATCGATTGTCTGGAGGCGGCCCTGACCTGCCCGTGGAATGATTATCTGGCGTGGATCGGCACCCTGGAAGCGGGCAGCGAGGCGAGGCGCAAAATGGAAGGCGTGCCGAAATACGGTGAGATCGTCATCGATTTTAACCATATTCAGATGCTGGCGCACGCGTTCGACAATGCGCTCGCGATGCAAACGCCGCAGCAGCAGGAATGGAGCAAACTGATGCTCAGCATGCTGCATGATATTCATCAGGAAAGCGCCATCTATCTGATGGTGAGGAGACATCGTGACTGACGTTTTATTGTGTGTCGGCAACAGTATGATGGGCGACGACGGCGCGGGGCCGCTGCTGGCGGAAATGTGTGCCGCTAATCCGCAGGGCGACTGGGTTGTTATCGACGGCGGCAGCGCGCCGGAAAATGATATTGTCGCCATCCGCGAACTGCGCCCGCAACGCCTGCTGATTGTCGATGCCACCGACATGGGGCTCAACCCTGGTGAAATCCGCATTATCGACCCGGACGACATCGCCGAAATGTTTATGATGACCACCCACAATATGCCGCTCAACTATCTGATCGATCAGCTGAAAGAGGATGTGGGCGAGGTGATTTTTCTCGGCATTCAGCCGGATATTGTTGGGTTTTATTACCCGATGACCCAGCCGATCAAGGACGCGGTAGAAACCGTTTATGCCCGGTTGGCCGACTGGCAGGGTGAGGGTGGTTTCGCCCAGCTCTGAGTCGGCGGTATAATGCCCGGTGGCGCTGCGCTTACCGGGCCTACGGTCGATGTAATCATTTGTAGGCCGGATAAGGCGAAGCCGCCATCCGGCATTACAACGCCGCTATGGGTTTCCTGCCCGGCAGCATTGCGCCACCGGGCAACGCCATCAATCCAAATCCGCCCCGTTGCTGGCAATCACTTTCTTATACCACCAGAACGATTTCTTGCGTTTGCGATCCAGCGTGCCGTGACCCGCGTCGTCGCGGTCGACATAAACGAAGCCGTAACGTTTGCTCATTTCGCCGGTGGAGGCCGCTACCAGGTCGATACAGCCCCAGGTGGTGTAGCCGATAACCGGTACGCCGTCTGCAATGGCCTCGCCCATTGCGCGGATGTGTTCGCGCAGGTAGCTGATGCGGTAATCATCTTCGATCTCGCCCTCGGCATTGATTTTATCGTGCGCGCCAAGGCCGTTTTCGACTAAAAAAAGCGGTTTCTGGTAACGGTCATACATCATATTCATGGTGATGCGCAGGCCGAGCGGATCGATGCCCCATCCCCATTCGCTCACCTGAATATGCGGATTGCGCAGCGATTTGACGATATTTGCCGCATTAGTGTTCTGCGCGTTCATCTCCGCCGACGCGCAGCGCGAGGCATAATAGCTGAAGGAGACAAAATCCACGGTGTTTTTCAGGATCTCGTCGTCGCCCACCTCTTTGACAATCGCAATCCCTTTCTCCCGGAATACGCGGGCCGCATAGGCGGGATAAGCACCGCGCGCCTGCACGTCGATAAAGAACAGATTTTCCCGGTCTTTTTCCAGCGCCATCCACACATCTTCCGGCTTGCAGGAGTAGGGATAGAAATTACCGCCCGCCAGCATGCAGCCGACCTGGTTGTGCGGATTAATTTCATGGGCGATTTTGGTCGCCAGCGCGCTCGCCACCAGCTCGTGATGGGCGGCCTGATATTTCACCTGCTCCTGATTATCGCCCTCTTCAAACACCAGCCCGGCACCGGAGAAGGGGCTGTGCAGCATGATGTTGATTTCATTAAAGGTCAGCCAGTATTTCACCAGCCCGTTAAAGGCTTCAAAACAGGTGCGCGCATAGCGGGCAAAGAAGTCGACCATCTTGCGGTTGCGCCAGGATCCGTATTCCGTCACCAGATGCATCGGCACGTCGAAATGGCACAGCGTCACCAGCGGTTCAATGCCGTACTTTTTGCACTCCTCAAAAACCGCGCGGTAAAAGGCAATACCTTCTTTATTCGGCATCGGTTCGTCGCCATTAGGGTAGAGACGGCTCCAGGCAATCGAAGTGCGGAAGACGGTAAAGCCCATCTCCGCCATCAGCGCGATGTCCTCTTTATAGCGGTGATAAAAATCAATCGCCTGATGGCTCGGATAATATTCATCCTCGCGCAGGGTAAAGCGCTTCTCCTGCCCGAGCTTAACGGGCAGGCGGTTCTTGCCGTGCGGGATCATATCGACGGTGGTTAACCCTTTACCGCCCTCCAGATACGCGCCTTCAGACTGGTTGGCGGCCATTGCGCCGCCCCATAAAAAATCGTGTGGGAAGGGAGATGTCATGCATTACCTCGCTCAGTATCCATGTTGTGAATGTGATTTTTTTCAGATGCTGCTTTCTGGCGATCCTCTTCTTCGACCGGAATATCGTCGAAGCCCAGCACCAGGGTCAGAATAAAAGAGAGTACCACTGCCAGCGCCATCACGCCGAATACCCAGAAGATTGTCATTGGCCTGGCGGGATCGAAAAATTGTACGCTGGTAAATAGCCCCGGCGCGGCCATCGAATGACTGGCCAGCCCGGCGATACCCGCCACCGCGCCGCAGATAAAGCCGCTGATCAGGCTGGCAATCAGCGGGCGTTTCAGGCGGATCGCCACGCCGTACAGCGCGGGTTCCGAGATGCCCGCCATAATCGCCGATGCCGCCGCGGCCAGCGCCGTCTGCCGCAGTTCCGGATTTTTGGTTTTCCAGGCAACGGCCAGCGAAGAACCGCCCAGCGAAAGATTGGCACCAATTTCTGACGGCATCACCATGCCTTCTTTCCCGGTTTCGGCAATGGTCTGAATAATGGTCGGCGTAAAGACGCGGTGCATCCCGGTCATTACCAGTAACGGCCACAGCGCGCCCATGATCGCCACCGACAGCCAGCCGAGATAATCGTGAACCGTGTACACCAGCGCGGAAATCGCGCTGCCGATCCAGATACCGATCGGGCCGATAAGCAGGATCGCCAGCGGCGCGGCAATCAGCACGATCAGCATCGGTTTAAGGAAGTTTTTGGTCACCGCCGGGGTAATGCGATCTACCCAGCGTTCGATATACGACAGGCACCAGGTCATTACCAGCGCCGGGATCACCGTGTAGGTGTATTTCACCGCCGTCACCGGGATCAGCGCGAACTCCACGTGTTCCCCCTGCGCGGCTTTTGCCATCAGGTCGATAAAGCTCGGGTGCACCAGCACGCCCGCGATAGCAATCGCCAGCGACATATTGGTTTTGAATTTCACCGCCGCCGACGCTGCCACCATCAACGGCAGGAAGAAGAATGCGCCGTCGCCAATGACCGTCAGGATGGTTAACGTCGGCGAGCCTTTTGTCAGCACGCCGGTCATCTCAAGGATCATCGCCAGCAGTTTGACCATTGAACCGCCGATGATCGCCGGGATCAGCGGCGACATGGTGCCGATCAGCGCGTCGAGGATCCCCGCGCCGATGCGCCGCAGCGTTAGCGGCGGTTTCCCCACCGGTTCCATCGGCTGCATATTTTGCGGCAGCAGGCTGACCACTTCGCGATACGCCTGCGACACGGTGTTGCCGATAATCACCTGACACTGATTGTCGTTACGTACCACGCCAAGGACGCCGCTGATACTTTTCAGGGTGGCGCTATCAATTTGTGTCTCGTCTTTGACTACAAAACGCAGGCGCGTCATGCAGTGGGTGACTGCCGCAATGTTATCTGCTCCGCCCAGCGCGGAGACCACCGAGCGGGCCAGTGGCGCATAGTTCTTAGCCATCGGATCTCTGTCCTGTTTTTCATTAAACGGCATAAACGCCGTTGAAGAGTGATTAAATTTTGTATAGGAAACCGGTTCCACATCAGGGTGATGAGTTTGCATTTCTCAGGCAAGATCTAATTTTTTTATGTTATAGAATTGTGATGTAGATCGCTTTGAGTTGCATGACGCTCACTGGCCATCGCTGTAAATTTACAGTGGGTGAAGTACACTCGGCACATCTTATAAAAAGGGACGGGCGATATGGCGACGATGCTGGAAGTGGCGAAGCGGGCAGGGGTGTCGAAAGCGACGGTTTCACGCGTGCTGACAGGCAACGGCTATGTCAGCCAGGAGACCAAAGATCGCGTTTTCCAGGCCATTAAAGAGAGCGGCTACCGGCCTAATTTACTGGCGCGCAGCCTGGCAACCAAATCCACGCAGACCATCGGACTGGTGGTGACCAATACGCTGTATCACGGCGTCTATTTTAGCGAACTGCTGTTTCACGCCGCGCGAATGACCGAAGATAAGGGACGCCGGTTAATCCTTGCCGACGGTAAACACAGCGCCGACGAGGAGCGCGAGGCGATTCAGTACCTGCTCGACCTGCGCTGCGATGCGATTATTATCTATCCACGTTTTCTGAGCGTGGATGAGATGGATGACATTATTCAGAGCCATAGCCAGCCGATTATGGTGATTAACCGCCGCCTGCGCCGTCACCGTAGCCATTGCGTCTGGTCCGATCAAAAAGCGTCAAGTTTTCACGCCGTCTCCCATATCATTGCGCTCGGCCACCGTGATATCGCGTTTATCACCGGTTCGCTGGATTCGCCGACCGGCACTGAACGTCTTGCCGGCTATAAAGAGGCGCTCAGTCAGAACGGGATTGCTATTCGTAACGCGCTGATTGTCGAAGGTAAATGGACGCCTGCGACCGGCGCTGCGGGGGTGGAAACGCTGCTTGCACGCCAGGTGCCGTTTTCCGCGCTGGTTGCCAGTAATGACGATATGGCAACCGGCGCGATTAAGCAGCTGCACCAGCAGGGCGTCCGCGTGCCGGAGCAGGTGTCGGTACTGGGTTTCGATGATACCGCGTTTGCGCCGTATCTTATTCCCTCCCTGTCCAGCGTCAAAATTCCGGTGACGGAGATGATTAAAGAAACCATCAGCCGCCTGATTTTTATGCTCGACGGCGGCGAGTTTAATTATCAGCAAACTTTTCCCGGCGAGCTTATCGTGCGCGACTCTCTCGTACCCGCTCCAGGGGCCTGATGCTCGTCAGCTGTCATCGTCACTTGTGTCGATGACAGCGCCCAAACGCGGCTTCTTAATTAAATACATATAAAAATCAATGTTTTAATAATTGGCGCGAATTATGCATTCTCCAGCGCGTTATCAGCCATTACTGGAGAGTTTGATGAACCGTTTCATCATTGCTGACGCGAGCAAATGCATTGGTTGTCGCACCTGCGAAGTCGCCTGCGTGGTATCCCATCAGCAGGATCAGGATTGGGCGGCCCTGACGCCGCAAAATTTCCTGCCGCGTATTCACGTTATTAAAGGGGTCAATGTTTCCACGGCCACCCTGTGCCGCCAGTGCGAGGATGCGCCCTGTGCCAACGTCTGCCCGAACGGCGCAATTAGCCGGGACAAGGGCTTCGTTCACGTGATGCAGGAGCGCTGCATCGGCTGTAAAACCTGCGTTGTCGCCTGCCCTTATGGCGCGATGGAAGTGGTTTTGCGACCGGTGGTGCGTAACAGCGGCAGTGCGCTGAACGTGCGCGCGGAGAAAGCCGAGGCCAACAAATGCGATCTTTGCCACCATCGTGAAGAAGGCCCGGCCTGTATGGCTGCCTGCCCAACGCACGCGCTGGTCTGCGTTGACCGCAATAAACTTGAGCAGTTAAGCGCGGAAAAACGTCGTCGCACGGCGCTGGATACTGCATCCTCCCTGATATTTTAAATCCCAATCGTTTCACTTTTAACAGGTCTGTTACTGATGAAAAAAATTACGAGCGTATGTCCTTACTGCGGCGCTGGCTGCAAACTGAAGCTGGTTGTTAAAAATAATCGTATTATCCGCGCGGAAGCGGCGGACGGTAAAACGAACCAACATGAACTTTGTCTGAAGGGCTATTACGGTTGGGATTTTCTGAACGATACGAAACTACTGACGCCACGCCTGAAGCAGCCGATGATCCGCTATGAAAAGGGCGGCAAATTTACGCCAGTAAGCTGGGATGAAGCCATTCGCTATACCGCGAAACGGTTGAGCGATATCAGGCAAAAATACGGTCCGCGCGCCATTATGACCACCGGGTCATCGCGCGGCACCGGAAACGAAACCAACTATGTGATGCAGAAATTCGCCCGTGGCGTGCTGCATACCAATAATGTCGACTGCTGTGCCCGCGTGTGCCACGGGCCGTCGGTCGCCGGATTGCAGGAGACGCTCGGTAACGGTGCCATGAGCAACTCCATTGGCGATATCGAAAACTCGCGCTGTCTGCTGGTTTTCGGCTACAACTGCGCCGATTCGCATCCGATCGTTGCTCGCCGGGTGATAAAAGCCAAACAGAACGGGGCCAAAATTATCGTTTGCGATCCGCGGCGTATTGAAACCGCGCGCATCGCCGATCAATATCTGCAAATTAACAACGGCTGCAATATGGCGCTGGTCAATGCGTTTGCCTACGTGCTGCTGGAAGAAGAACTCTACGATAAAGAATACGTGGCGCGTCATACCACCGGACTGGACGCGTACCGCGAGCAGGTGCAGGATTACGCGCCGGAAGCGGTAGAGCATCTGACCGGCGTGTCAGCGCAGCAGATCCGTCAGGCGATGCGCACTTACGCCGCCGCGCCGTCCGCCACTATTATGTGGGGGATGGGCGTAACGCAGTTTGGTCAGGCGGTGGATGTGGTGAAAGGGTTGTCCAGCCTGGCGTTAATGACCGGCAATTTAGGGCGTGAAAAAGTCGGCGTGGGTCCGGTCCGCGGGCAGAATAACGTGCAGGGCGCGTGCGATATGGGCGTGCTACCCAATCAGTTCCCCGGCTATCAGGATGTGGTCGATCCCGCGGTGCGGGCGAAATTCGCCAACGCCTGGGGCATCGACGTTAATCAAATGGATGATAAGGTCGGGGTGCGGATCACCGAGGTGCCGCATCTGGCGCTGGAAGGCAAGATCAAAGCTTACTACATCATGGGGGAAGATCCGCTTCAGACCGAAGCTGATTTAGGGTTAGTGCGTAAAGGCTTCGAGGCGCTCGACTTTGTGGTGGTGCAGGATATCTTTATGACCAAAACCGCCGAGCAGGCCGATGTGCTGCTGCCCGCGACCTCGTGGGGCGAGCACGGCGGGGTCTTTACCTGCGCCGATCGCGGCTTCCAGCGTTTCGAAAAAGCCATTGAGCCGAAGTATAACGTCAAGCGCGACTGGGAAATTGTCAGCCTGCTGGCCAGCGAAATGGGCTACCCGATGCATTACGACAATAACCAGCAAATCTGGGACGAAATGCGCGAGCTGTGCCCGCTGTTCTACGGCGTGACGTATGAAAAAATGGGCGACATGGGGCACGTTCAGTGGCCGTGTCCAACGCTGGATCACCCCGGTACGCCGTATCTGTATGAAGGTAATAAATTCTCCACGCCGGACGGTAAAGGGCATCTGTTTGCTGCCCCGTGGCGCGCGCCTGCCGAACGCCCTGACGAGGCGTATCCGCTGGTATTGTGTACCGTGCGTGAAGTGGGGCACTACTCCTGCCGCTCGATGACCGGCAACTGCGCCGCCCTGCAAACGCTGGCTGACGAGCCGGGTTTTGTGCAAATCAATCCGCTTAACGCAGAACAGCTGGGCGTGCGGGATGGACAGCTGGTGTGGGTCGAATCCCGTCGTGGTAAAGTGATCACCCGCGCCAGCGTCAGCGAGCGTATCAACCAGGGCAGCGTCTATATGACCTACCAGTGGTGGATTGGTGCCTGTAACGAACTGACGCAGGATAATCTGGATCCCATCTCCAAAACGCCGGAAACCAAGTATTGCGCGGTAAAAGTGACGGCGATTGCCGATCAGCGGCAGGCGGAAGAGTACGTGCAGACCACCTACAGCAACATGAAAGGGCGGCTGTGCGAAGCAATAACGGAGTAACCATAGCGCGATGAGTCACAGCGGCGTGCAAATCCGGGTGCGCGGTAAAGTCCAGGGGGTGGGTTTCCGCCCCTTTGTCTGGCAGGTCGCGCAGCGGCTACAGCTAAAAGGCGACGTCTGCAATGACGGCGCTGGCGTGGTGGTGCGGCTGTTGGGGAGCGCCGACGCGTTTCTTGCGCAGCTCAACCAGAACTGCCCGCCGCTGGCGCGTATTGATCGGACCGACATCCTGGCAATGCATTGGGACGTTATACCGGTAGATTTTACTATTCGCCAAAGCGCGGCGGGGAGCATGAGCACGCAGATTGTTCCCGATGCCGCCACCTGTCCGGCGTGTCTGGCGGAAATGAACGATCCGCGAGAGCGCCGCTACCGCTATCCGTTTATTAACTGCACCCACTGCGGACCGCGTTTCACCATTATTCACGCCATGCCCTACGATCGTCCTTTCACGGTAATGGCGAATTTTCCCCTGTGCCCACAGTGCGAGGCGGAGTACCGCAACCCTAACGATCGTCGCTTTCATGCGCAACCGGTGGCGTGCGCAGAGTGCGGTCCCTGGCTGTCGTGGTGCGTCAAAGGCGAAACGCTGCATCGCGAGGCGGCGCTACAGGCGGCGATTAAACAGCTTCAGACGGGCGGTATCGTGGCGATCAAAGGTACAGGAGGATTTCACCTGGCCTGCGATGCGGGCAACGCCCGCGCCATCGCCACCCTGCGCGCCCGCAAACATCGCCCGGCCAAACCGCTGGCGGTGATGATTGCCGATACACCCCACTTACCTGATGAAGCAAGCCGGCTACTGCATACTCCCGCCGCCCCGATTGTGCTGATGAAGAAAAACAGCGTGAGCGGCCTGTGCGAGGGGATCGCGCCGGGGCTTGCTGAAGTGGGCGTGATGCTGCCTGCTAACCCGGTCCAGCATCTGTTAATGCAGGCGCTGGGCCGCCCGCTGGTGATGACATCCGGAAACGTCAGCGGCAAACCGCCTGCGCTGAGCAATGCGCAGGCACTGACGGATCTAGCGGATATCGCCGACGGGTTTTTACTGCATAACCGCGACATCGTGCAGCGGATGGACGACTCGGTAATGCGCCAGAGCGGGGAGATGCTGCGCCGTTCGCGCGGTTACGTCCCGGATGCGCTGACGTTACCGCCGGGTTTTCACGACGTTCCGCCGCTGCTTTGCCTCGGCGCGGATCTTAAAAATACCTTCTGCCTGGTGCGTGGTGAACAGGCGGTGCTCAGCCAGCATTTTGGCGACCTCACGGATGAAGGCGTTGAGGCGCAGTGGCGGCAGTCGCTACAGCTGATGCAGGCCATCTATGATTTCACCCCGCAGGCGGTGGTTGCCGACGCGCATCCGGGCTATCACTCTTCGCAGTGGGCTGCCGCACACGATCTTCCTCATCAAACGGTGCTTCATCACCACGCCCATAGTGCCGCTTGTCTGGCCGAGCACCGCTGGCCGCTGGACGGCGGCGATGTGATAGCGCTGGCGCTGGACGGCATCGGCATGGGCGAGAACGGTGCATTATGGGGCGGCGAATGCCTGCGGGTAAATTATCGGGAATGTGAGCATCTCGGCGGTTTGCCTGCCGTCGCGCTGCCCGGCGGCGATCTGGCGGCACGTCAGCCGTGGCGTAATCTGCTGGCGCAGTGCCTGGCGTTTGTTCCGGAGTGGGAGCGTTATCCGGAAACGGCGGGGGTACGGGCGCAGAACTGGCCGCTGCTGGCGAGAGCCATTGCGCGCGGGCTTAACGCGCCGCTGGCCTCTTCGTGTGGACGACTGTTTGATGCAGTGGCCGCAGCGCTGGGAGAGGTAACGGCGTTGTCCGATGGCGAGACTTTGCGGACGGGCGGCACGTCGAATTCATTGAGCAAGGTATCGACAGCATTAAGCTACGAAGGGGAGGCGGCCTGCATGCTGGAGGCGCTGGCCGCGACCTGTGATGCGGTTCAGCATCCGGTCACAATGCCTGTGACTGAAAATCGGCTCGATTTAGCTACCTTCTGGCGTCAGTGGCTTAACTGGCAGGCCACGCCCGCCGAACGCGCCTGGGCGTTTCACGACGCGCTGGCTGCGGGGTTTGCCTCGCTGATGCGCGAGCAGGCGCAAAGGCGGGGGATTTCCACGCTGGTATTCAGCGGCGGCGTGCTGCATAACCGTCTGTTGCGTAAGCGGCTGGGTTTTTATCTCGCTGACTTTGATCTGCTTTTTCCGCAGCAGTTTCCGGCCGGCGACGGCGGTATTGCGCTGGGGCAGGCGCTGGTTGCCGCGGCACGGTTGATGTAAACAACGGTGGCGCCTGAGCCGGAATGCCTGATGGCGCTGCGCTTATCAGGCCTGCGGTTTCAGCTTGCACGGTAAGTTTCCGGTCGGCATCGCTGGGGCAGTTTGTAGGCCGGATAAGGCGCAGCCGCCATCCGGCATCCGCGCTCCGGTCAGTCTGCAACGCGGGGAAAATGCCTCATGCGGCCAGCGCTTTGAGCAAGGCAAACGCCTCTTTCATCCGATCTTCGCTAACCACAAACGCGCGCAGCCGCTCATCCGCATCCATACCTTTTGCCACCATCCCCTGCGCATCGACAGCGATTTGCCAGCGCAAATCCTCACGCCGGGTTTCTCCCGCCAGATGCAGCGGCAGATCCGGTGTCTTCACCTTCACCAGCATCGCCGGAAGCTTCAGCTCGCCGCCCGTGGCGATCAGGGTCTTCGCCAGGCACATGGCGCTTAGCATAATGGGTTGCAGGAAGGGCAGCACCATGCCGTTAATCTCCGCGCAGTCTCCCAGCGCAAAGATCGTGGCGTCGTTGGTTTGCAGCGAACTGTTGACCACGATCCCGCGGTTGACCGCCATGCCAGCGCGCCGTGCGAGAGTGGTTTCCGGGCGCAGGCCCGTCGCGGCAACCACCGCATCCACCTCAATCACCCGCTGGCGGTCGAGGGTGGCGCGAATGCCGCTGGTCGTTTGTTCCAGCGAGACCAGCTGCGACTTCAGCAGCAGATGCACATCGCTTTCCGTCAAACGATGTTGCAGGCGGCTGCTGACTTCCGGCGGCATCAGCGAGGCCAGAATGCTGGCGGCGCTGTCAATCAGCGTCACCGCCTTGCCCGCGCGGCAAAAATCCATTGCCAGCTCGGTGCCGATCAGTCCGCTGCCGACGATCAGCACCCGTTTTGCGTCGCGCAGCGTGGTTTGTGCCGCGCGGTACTCCTGCTGGCTATTGAGCGTCAGCATCAGTTCATGGCCGGGCACCGGCGGCACGAAGGCCGCCGCCCCGGTCGCCAGCACCAGCTTGTCGTACTGCCACTGGCGATCCTGACTCAACACCCGGCGATTGGCCGCGTCGATATCGGTAACGCGGGTATGCGGAAACAGGCGCAGGTCGTACTGTTCGGCAAACTCGCCTGCCGTTTGCAGCGTCAGTTCATCGGCATGCAGACCCCGGCTGATCACATGGCTGAGATCCGGTTTGTTGTACTCGTCCATGCTGTCCGCCGCGATCAGCGTTAACGGTACGCTGGTGTCCTGCTTGCGGATATTTTTCACCAGCTGACGGGCCGCAAAGCCCGAGCCGATAATCACTATGCCGTGGTTCATACCGCCTCCGTCGCCAGTGCGTCAAAGACATCTTTACCCAATGAGCATTCCGGGCACAGGAAATCCTCCGGCACGTCACTCCAGGGCGTGCCTGGCGCGACGTTCTGCATCGGTTCGCCGGTTTGCGGATCGTAAATCCACTGGCATACGCTGCACTGCATGCACGGACCCAGGTCGGTAGCGGCGCTGGCGCACGTCTCCTGCGGCGGAGCCATCGCCGGTCTGGCTTCCGGCAGCGGAGCGAGCGCCCACTGGCGGGCGATATCGCGACCGTGCTGACGGCACACCTCCAGCGCGTCAAGGTCCGGACGCCATTTGGCTTTCAGGCTCAGCGACATTTCCAGACCGGCATCCTGCAAACGGGTGGAGAGGCGATCCACCGCGCCGCCGCTCCAGCCGTGAGAGCCGAAAGCGCTGGCGCGTTTGTTGCGAAAACGCAGCCCGGTGATCTCTTCGACCAGCCCGGCTATTTTCGGCATCATCACGTTGTTCATCGTGGAGGTCCCCACCAGCACGCCTTTTGAGCGGAAGACGTTGGTCAGGATCTCGTTTTTATCGCTGCGGGCAACGTTAAAGATTTTCACCGCCACGTTCGGGTCCACTTCGTTGATACCCTGGGCGATGGCATCCGCCATCATGCGGGTGTTGTTCGACATGGTGTCGTAGAAAATGGTGATCCGATCTTCCTGATAATCCGCCGCCCATTTTAGGTACAGCTCAACGATTTGCGTCGGATTATCGCGCCACACCACGCCGTGCGAGGTGGCAATCATATCGACCGGCAGGTTAAAGCCGAGGATTTCAGTAATTTTTGGCGTCACCAGACGGCTGAACGGCGTCAGGATGTTGGCGTAGTAGCGCTGGCACTGTTCGAACAGCTCGGTCTGATCGACTTCATCATTAAACAGGCGTTCGTCGCAGTAGTGCTGGCCAAAGGCGTCGTTGCTGAACAGCACCGCGTCGCCGGTCATATAGGTCATCATGCTGTCCGGCCAGTGCAGCATCGGCGTTTCAACGAAGATCAGCTGCTTGCCGTTGCCGATATCCAGCGCATCACCGGTTTTCACCACGTTGAAGTTCCACTCCGGGTGATGATGGTGGCCGTTAATGGAGTCAATCGCGTTGGCGGTACAGTAAATCGGGGTATGCGGAATATTAGACATCAGTTCGGTCAGCGCACCGGCGTGATCTTCTTCCGCGTGGTTAATCACGATGTAATCGATTTTCGCCAGATCGATCTTCGTGCGCAGGTTCTGCACGAACTCGCGGCTGAATTTGTGATCGACGGTATCGATCAGAACGTTTTTTCCTTCCTGGATCAGATAACTGTTGTAGCTGCTGCCGCGCAGCGTTTTATATTCGGTGCCGTGAAAATCACGTACTTCCCAGTCACGTTGCCCCACCCACTGAATATTATTTTTTACCAGAATAGCCATCATAACCTCTATCGTAAGCTGAATATTGATCAAAGATGTATAGCTATAATCAATAAGCGTGCCAGTTTTTAAGCGCATGTTTATATTGGATAATATAATTAACGCTTGTATTGGTGATGTCAAAATGACTATCATCATGACGGTCAATATGACAAAGCGAATAGTCAAAAAGACAATGAGGTGGGATGGGCTTTTCGGTTGAAGTACTGGCGAAGATCGCCATTGAATTGCAGCGCGATATCGGCCATCAGGATCGTTTTGCGCGACTGATCGCCACGCTGCGACAGGCGCTGGGCTGCGATGCTTCGGCGCTGCTGCGCTATGAGGCGCACCAGTTTATTCCGCTGGCGATCGACGGGCTGGCGCAGGATGTGCTTGGGCGGCGGTTTGCGCTGGCCGGGCATCCGCGTCTGGAAGCGATTGCCCGCGCGGGTGACGTGGTGCGGTTCCCGGCAGACAGCGATTTGCCCGACCCTTACGACGGTCTGATCCCCGGTCAGGAGAGTCTGAAGGTACACGCCTGCGTCGGACTGCCGCTGTTCGCCGGGCAAAATCTGATCGGCGCGCTGACCCTCGACGGCATGTCCGCCGACCGCTTTGATAATTTCAGCGATGAAGAACTGCGGCTGATCGCCGCGCTGGTGGCGGGCGCGCTGAATAATGCGCTCCTGATTGCCCAGCTTGAAAGCCAGAACGTGTTGCCGGGCGAGACGCGCGGTTACGGGCAGACGGCGGGGCAGGAGATGATCGGCCTGTCGGACAATATGACGCAGCTGAAAAAAGAGATCGCCATCGTCGCGGCCTCGGACCTCAATGTGCTGATCGGCGGAGAAACCGGTACGGGTAAAGAGCTGGTGGCGAAAGCCATCCACGAAGGATCGCCGCGCGGGGCCAGTCCGCTGGTCTACCTTAACTGCGCAGCGCTGCCGGAGAGCGTGGCGGAGAGCGAGCTATTCGGGCATGTTAAGGGGGCGTTTACCGGCGCGATTAGCAACCGCAGCGGTAAATTTGAGATGGCGGATAACGGCACGCTGTTCCTTGATGAAATAGGCGAGCTGTCGCTGGCGTTACAGGCCAAGCTGCTTCGCGTATTGCAGTATGGCGATATTCAGCGGGTCGGAGACGATCGCAGCCTGCGGGTCGACGTGCGCGTGCTGGCAGCGACCAACCGCGATCTGCGCGAAGAGGTGCTGGCCGGACGTTTTCGCGCCGACCTGTTTCATCGGCTGAGCGTGTTTCCGCTTTCGGTGCCGCCGCTACGCGAAAGAGGGGAGGATGTCATCCTGCTGGCGGGCTATTTTTGCGAGCAGTGCCGCGCCCGGCTTGGGCTGTCGCGGGTCGTGTTAAGCCCCGGCGCGCGGGCGCATCTGCTGAGCTACGGCTGGCCGGGCAACGTGCGCGAACTGGAGCACGCCATCCACCGGGCGGTGGTGCTGGCGCGGGCCGCAACAACGGATGAAGAGGTCGTGCTGGAGGCGCAGCATTTTGCGCTGCATGATGAACCCGCCGCGCCCGCCGCCGCCAGCGTTCAGCCCCCGACCGCGGGCGCCAATCTGCGCGACGCGACCGAACGCTTTCAGCGGGAGTTGATTACCCGCGCGCTGGGGCAAAGCGAGGGTAACTGGGCGGCCAGCGCCAGGCTGCTGGAAACGGACGTCGCCAACCTGCACCGGCTGGCGAAACGTCTGGGGTTAAAATCCTAGAGGATACCGGCCTGGTAGAAATCCTGCAGGTTAATCGCGCCAGTGAGTTTACCCTGAGCGTCCACCACCGGCGCGGCAGTAATTTTGCGCTTCATCAGGATCTCTTTAGCATCAACGGCGCGGCTGTCGGCCTGAAGCGTAATGCCGCCCCGGGTCATCGCCCCGCCAACGTCAGCGGTTAACGCGCCGCCGCCTACCAGCCAGCGGCGCAGATCGCCGTCGGTAAACACGCCCTGTACCCGTGCGTCGTCGTCGCAGACCGCCACCAGCCCAAGCCCGGTGCGGCTGAGTTCCATCATCGCGTCCATCACGCTGGTGGTCAGTTTTACATGCGGGATAGCCGCGTCGCGGCGCATCAAATGGTGAACCTTATTCAGCAACCGTGCGCCCAGCGCGCCCGCCGGATGCGAACGGGCAAAATCTTCCTCATTAAAACCGCGAGCCTGCATCACCGCCATCGCCAGCGCATCGCCCATCATCAGGGTATTGACCGTGCTGGAGGTGGGCGCAAGATGCATCGGGCAGGCTTCGCGTTCGACGGAAATATCCAGCACCGCCGAGGCTGCCAGCGCCAGCGGCGAGCGGGATTTGCCGGTCATCGCCAGCAGCGTCACCGCCTTTTCCTGCAAGCGCGGGATAATCAGATCCAGCTCTTTGGCGCTGCCGGAATAGGAGATAAACAGCAGCACGTCGCGGCTTTCGATCATGCCCAGGTCGCCGTGCAGCGCCTCCGCCGGATGGACGAAAAACGCCGGGGTGCCGGTGCTGGCAAGCGTCGCGGCGATTTTTTTACCAATATGTCCCGACTTGCCCATTCCGGAGACAATCACTTTTCCGCCGCAGTGGATAATGGTATTGGCGGCGCGAATAAAATTATCGCCCAGCCGGTCGGCGAGGCGGCTGGCTTCCTGTAGCTCCAGCTGTAACGTCTGACGGCCCGCGTCCAACAGAAACTCACTCATGCTCTTCTCCGGTAATAATGACTTCAATGCCTTTTTCTTCCAGCGCCTGACGAAACGCCGGGGTAATCCCCGCGTCGGTGATCAGTTTATTAACCCGCTCCAGACCACAGACGATGTTAGGGCTTTTGCGGCCAAATTTTGATGAATCCGCCATCAGGATAATTTCACGCGCGGCGGCGCACATGGCGTTACTGACGCTAAAGACTTCGTTAAACGTCGTCACGCCCGCGTTCAGATCGATGCCGTCGGTGCCCATAAAGAGCTTATCAAAACTGAAATGCTGGAAGGCGTTCTCGGCGAGCTGGCCGTGAAAAGAGGCGGATTTTTTGCGAAAGGTGCCGCCGGGCATCAGGATGGTCTGCTCATTATCCAGCTCCGACAGCGCATTGACGATATGCAGGCTGTTCGTCATCACCGTAATGTTATTAAAACGGCTCAGCAGCGGTACCATCTGCAATACGGTACTGCCCGCGTCCAGAATGATGGAGTCGCCATCGTGGATAAACGTTACCGCGCTTTCGGCGATCAGCGCTTTTTTATGCGTGTTGATCAGCGTCTTGTGATCGATAGGCGGATCGGCTTCATCTTTATTCAGCACGACGCCGCCATAGGTGCGAATGACGGTTCCCGCATTTTCCAGCATCACCAGATCTTTGCGGATCGTCGTGCCGGTGGTGTCAAAGTGCTGTGCCAGTTCCTCCACCGAGCATTTTCCCTGCTTTTGCAGATGTTCAAGGATAGCGGCCTGGCGCTGACGTGGTTTCATAGGCGTGGATACCCGAATTAAGTTGCGAAGTGATAATTTCGCAAGCTATTAGCGTTCACAACGAAATTACCCATGTTTCAGTTTAAGCGCCAATGATAGTGCATTCTGACAGAGCGGATCTTGTGGAAAGATCACATCAGGCTTTAATTGCCGGAGATATTTGCCCTCAAGCGCGGCAATTTTGCCCGGACGGGCGAAAACGGTGAGGCCGCGCATGATCAGGGAGCCGCAAACTTGATCGTCTTCATTAAGCGCGATGGCGATAACGACTCTGGGTTTAAAGCGGCCACCGGAGCGCCCGACGCCGACGCGACCCTGCTGGCAGAGCCTGTCGAAGGCGCGGTTAAAACGCCAGATTTGCCAGCCGCCGAGGGCCAGCTGGCTGAGCCAGGCGATGATGGCGACGGTGATCAGGGCGGCAACCATGGTTAACTCCTCTTTTGTGGTAGGCCGAATGAAACGCCTTCGGCCTTGGGGGTAAGCCATGCCGGGCGGCGCTGCGCTTGCCCGGCCTACAAAGGTTCAAAACGCAATCGCTTACGATAATCTGTAGGCCCGGTAAGCGCCGCGCCACCGGGCATCGTGGCGCGGTTTTAAAACATCACCTGACCACCGGTAACGTTAATCGACTGCCCGGTACAATAGGACGCTTTCGGGCTGGCGTAAAACAGCAGCATATTCAGCACATCCTGATAATCACAACCGCGCTTCAGCGGCACTTTGTCGATGTAATACTGCTCGACCTCGTCTGCCTTAATGCCCAGCTTGGTGGCGTACTGCGGAAGCAGAGACTGAAACATCGGTGACTTCAACAGGTTGCCGAGCATCAGCGAGTGGACGGTAATGCCATACTCCGCCAGATCCAGCGCCAGCGATTGCGTCAGCCCGACGCCGCCGAATTTTGCCGCGCTATAGCCAGAATTGTGCTTGCTGCCCACTTTGCCTGATTTCGAGTTAATCTGAATAATCCGTCCCTGAATGCCGTCGCGGATCATCAGGCGGGAGAATTCACGGGCGCAAAGGAAGTAGCCCACCAGATTGACCTGCAATGAGCGGTCAAAATCGCCCAGCGCGAAATCGCTGATAAACGCGGCTTTGGCAATCCCCGCGCTGTAAACCAGCAGGTCGGCGCGGCCAAAGATTTCATCCACGCCGCGCGCCAGCGCCAGTACGCTGTGCTCGCTGGTGGCGTCCGCGCCGAAACCGTACGCCATTCCTTCGCCAAATTCGGCATTGATTTCCCGGGCGACCGTGGCCGCTTTATCACTCTGAATATCCACCACCGCGACGCGGTAGCCTTCTGCGGCAAGCCCACGGCTCAGGAACGCCCCCAGGGTCTGTCCTCCGCCAATGACAACGGCAACCTGACTCATACTTTTCTCCTCACACCTTAAGCGACAAATTTCAAAATACAGCCGGGGGCAATTGCCTCTGGCACGGGACCTGCAACGTGAACGGTGCCGGGATATTCCGCTTCATGCTCACCGTCAAAACGCAGGGTGATATGCCCAAGCTCACGTAAATTCTGTTCGGCAACCTCGCCTACCGCAGTGACGGCATAGTGCAGATCGCCCAGCTCGAACCGGGCGCCAGGCTTAAGCGCGCCGGTCAGCTCGCCGTGGCAGTGGATAAAACAGAACTCCACGATGTCGGCAGGTGCGCCCTCACGAAAGGTGATAAGCATGCGATCGGTGAGCGCATCAGCGGCGCACTGGCCAATTTGGGTAATGGTAGTCTGGTAAATAACGGTCATCTTCAGGCCCCTTAGTGGTAGATAAATCCGGAAACGAACCAGGCAATCAGGACAGTCGGTGCACCGGTAAGAAAACGGCTGACCAGTACCGACGGCACGCCGACGCGCACCGTGTCCTGACGCGCTTCGGCCAGCGACAGCCCCACCGGAATAAAGTCGCACGACGCCTGGGCGTTAATCGCAAACAGGGCAGGGAGCGCCAGATACGGCGGAATGTGCCCCTGTCCAATCTGCACGCCGATCAGTACGCCGATAACCTGAGCGATAACCGCTCCTGGCCCCAGGAACGGCGAGAGCAGCGGAAAAGAACAGATCAGCGCCAGCGTTACCAGTCCCAGCGGGTTGCTGGCGAGCGGGGCCAGACCGTGCGCAATCCAGTCGCCCAGCCCGGAGGCCATAATGATGCCGATCAGCGCCGAGACGAAGGCCATAAACGGCAGGATGGTTTTCAGTACCGTATCAATAGTTTCACGGCCCGCCTGGAACAGAACGGCAACAGCAGAACCCATACCCATACCGACTTTTGCCAGCAGACCATCGCTCTGTTCGGTGATTTTTTTACTGCTGTCGTAATCGCGTCCCGCGGCGGCAGGCGCGGCCTGGTCTGCCCGGGTAATATTTTCCTCCCGTACGCCCGAGACATAGATATCTTCCAGAATGTACTGCGCCATCGGACCGGATTTACCGGTGGAGTGAATATTGATCGTCGGGATCCGCCGTTTCGGATACAGCCCGCAGCGCAGGGTGCCGCCGCAATCGATGATCGCCACGCCGATATCGGCCTCCGGCGGCTCACCCTCTTTAAAGCCGTCGACCGCCTGCCAGCCGGTCATCTCCGAGAGCTTGTCGATAATGGCGGGACGCGTACCGGCGGTGATGTAGACGATTTTCTTCCCCGGCGTGGCGTCCAGCTCCAGCGGGCCGCCCCAGCCGCCCGCGCCTTTTTCTATACGGATACGCTTCATGATGTCGCTCCAGACAAACGCACGTTTTGCTCAAGTTGGATGCCCATTTTTTTCTCGAAAATCGCAGTGGTCAGGTCGGTTACCCAGCCGCGGAAGAAGTTAGTCACCAGCCCGACCAGCAAATAGCTGACGGCAAGCGGACCGAGCGGCAGACCCAGCGTGGTCAGGCCGTTGGCGATGCCGAGGTAAACAAACAGTTCGCCGGGATTGATGTGTGGAAATAAACCGTTCATGGAATGGCAGCTATAGGAAGCGGCGGCGTAATAGCTCGGCTTGTATTTTTCCGGCATAAAACGCCCGAGGCTCAGGGTCATCGGGTTACAAAACACAAAGGTTCCGATGCAGGGCAGCAGCAGATAGCGTGAAACCGGGTTACCGGCGCAGCGTTCGGCGAAGCGTTCAATACGGTGCTGGCCGATGAAATTGATCAGCGCATTCATGATTACCAGCAGACTAATCAGCAGAGGCAAAATACCCGTTACCATCCCGGTAAACACTTCACCACCTTTCTGAAACAGTCCGATAAACCACTCTGCACCATGGGTAATGGCGTCAATCATTGTTCTCTTTCTCCTGTAGGGCTACGGTCTTGCTAAATGGTGGTCCATTCTAATCAGATCGAAAGATATAAAAGTGTTAATTTGATCGCAAAATGAAAGATAAATATTTTAGTTTGAAAGTTTAAGGTGAAAGTAGCGAGGGGGTGATGAAAGAAAAAAGGGAGAGGGCGACGATATTTTTTATGTCTCCGCAGGCTACCGCTTCCTTGAGAGCTGGCGGATGTTTTACCATACTTGCCTTTGCTGAAAATTATTGTTGAATGGACTTCCCATGCTTAAGCGTCGTTATCTGGCTCTACTTCCGTTAGTGGCTTTGCTCGCTGCCTGCAGCAGCAAACCGAAAACGCCCGCCGCACCTCCTGAGACGGTGGCTCCCTCCGGCGGTTTCCTGCTGGAACCGCAGCATAATGTCATGATGCTGAGCGGCGACTTCGCCAATAACCCGGCGGCGGAGCAGTTCATCGATAAGATGGTGAGCAAGCATGGCTTTAATAAACAGCAGTTGCAGGAGATCCTGTCGCAGGCGAAGCGTAAAGATAATGTGCTGCGCCTGATGGACCGCCAGGCACCGACCACCTCGACGTTGCCGAGCGGGCCGAACGGCGCATGGCTACGCTATCGTCAACAGTTCATCACCCCGGACAACGTGCAAAATGGCGTTGTATTCTGGAATCAGTATCAGGATGCGCTGAACCGCGCGTGGCAGGTCTACGGCGTGCCGCCGGAAATTATCGTCGGTATTATCGGTGTGGAGACGCGCTGGGGCCGGGTGATGGGCAAAACGCGCATTCTTGACGCGCTGGCAACCCTCTCCTTCAACTATCCGCGCCGCGCCGAATACTTCTCCGGCGAGCTGGAAACCTTCCTGCTGATGGCGCGCGACGAGCAGGACGATCCGCTGGATTTGCAGGGGTCCTTTGCTGGCGCGATGGGATACGGCCAGTTCATGCCGTCCTCATATAAACAGTATGCCGTTGATTTCAATGGCGATGGACGAATTAATCTGTGGGATCCGGAAGACGCGATTGGCAGCGTCGCTAACTATTTCAAAGAGCATGGCTGGGTGCAGGGCGACCTGGTTGCGGTGCAGGCCAGCGGTCAGGCCGTGGGGCTGGAAAGCGGATTCAATACCAAATACAGCGTGTCGCAGCTTGCTGCTGCCGGGCTGACGCCGTTACAGCCGCTGGGCAATCACCAGCAGGCCAGCCTGCTGCGGCTGGATATTGGCACCAGCTATCAGTACTGGTATGGCTTCCCTAACTTCTACACCATCACCCGCTACAACCATAGTACCAACTATGCGATGGCCGTCTGGCAGCTGGGTGAAGCGGTGGCGCTGGCCCGCGTGAGATAAGGTTATGCTTCCCCCCAATCCTCTCTCTGAGGGCCGGGGGGAAGTGAGAAGTCTGAACGCTTAGTATCTTTCCTGCGAACGAGCGCCTTCCTCTTTTTTTCTGAAACATTTCGACGCATTCCTGCTTTAAAAGCCGATTTACATTCTTCTCCTGACTCATTATTGTTACGTTATAACGTATCGAGGTGTTGCATGATCCCTTTTACCCTTTTTTCCCTTTCCGGCGTAACGCGTCTGCTGTTCGCCGCATTGTTGTTGTTGATACTGTGGCTGGCGGTTGGCTGGGCGGTGGCGCTGCCATGATCGAGCTCGACCATCTTGTCGCCGGTTATCATCGTCAGGCTATTACTCCTTCGTTAAGCGGCATAATTGAAACCGGCAGTATGACCGCCATCGTCGGCGTTAACGGCTGTGGTAAATCGACGCTGTTGAAAACCCTGGCGGGCTTTATCCCTCCCGTCAGCGGCACGCTACGCTGGATGGCCGGGCGGCCGACGATTGGCTGGCTGGCGCAACGTCATGCGCTGGAATCGCAGTTTCCCCTGACCGTACAGGATGTGGTGAGCATGGGTGCCTGGCCGCGTATTTCCTTGCTGAAAGCGCTGGATCGCGGCGTGCGGATGCGCGTTGCGGCCGCGCTGGAACGCGTTGGGCTTTCGTCGATGGCTCGTGTCACCATCGATCAACTCTCCGGCGGGCAGTTTCAGCGTATGTTGTTTGCCCGCGTCCTGCTCCAGCAGGCGCCGCTGGTGATGCTTGACGAATCTTTTACCGGCGTTGATGAAGCAACCCGGCGGGTACTGATGGCGCTGATGACAGAAATGAACCGCCAGGGGCAGACGCTGCTGGCGGTGTTGCACGACAGCCAGCGCGTTAGCGATTATTTCCCTGAAACCCTCCATCTTAAAGCTGAACAGGCGTACTGGGGCAGCACGCAGGGAGCGGCGTTTGCATGATCTGGCATCTCTTTTTTCAGCCTTTTATTGAATTTGGTTTCATGCGGCGCGCGCTGGTGGTCTGTCTGGCGCTCTCAATGAGCACCACGGCGCTGGGCGTCTTTTTATTACTGCGGCGGATGAGCCTGATGGGCGATGCG
Organism: Superficieibacter sp. HKU1; assembly: GCF_029319185.1. Classification (NCBI taxonomy): domain Bacteria; kingdom Pseudomonadati; phylum Pseudomonadota; class Gammaproteobacteria; order Enterobacterales; family Enterobacteriaceae; genus Superficieibacter; species Superficieibacter sp. HKU1. Next base: position 3,535,732 of record NZ_CP119754.1, on the reverse strand, counting down.
CTTTCCCATGCGATTTTGCCGGGCGTGGCGGTGGGCTATCTGCTGAACGGCATGTCGCTTCTGGCGATGAGTATCGGCGGGTTTATTGCCGGGATCGCGGTCGCGTTGATCGCCGGATGGGTGAGTCGCCGCACGCTGCTTAAAGAGGACGCCAGTTTTGCCGGCTTCTATCTGGGATCGCTGGCGCTGGGGGTGACGCTGGTTTCGCTGCGCGGCTCCAGCGTCGATCTGCTGCATTTGCTGTTCGGCTCGATTCTGGCGGTTGATACCGATTCGGCCATTTTCGTCGCCGGCGTTAGCGGCGTGACGCTGCTTTGCCTGGCGCTGTTTTATCGTGGCCTGGTGAGTGAAGCGTTCGACAGCGCCTGGCTACAGGTTAATGTGCGCTGGCTGCCCTCGCTGCTGCACGGTCTGTTTCTGGCGCTGCTGGTGTTGAATTTGGTCGCCGGTTTTCAGGTGCTCGGCACGCTGATGGCGGTAGGCGTCATGATGCTACCCGCGGTTGCCGCGCGCTGCTGGGCGAATACTTTACCCGGTCTGTTACTGCTCGCCGGTGCCATCGGCACTGTCAGCGCCTGGCTGGGATTAAGTCTGTCCTGGGGAGCCAATCTGCCCGCCGGACCGTCCATCGTGCTGACCGCCAGCGCCCTCTTTTTTATATCCGTTTTATTTGGCAGACGCAGCGGGCTGGCAGGCAGCCTTCGCGCCTTTTTTTAATAGCAAGGGGAAAAGATGAAACGTACAGGGGTCATTATTGCACTGGCGCTTAGCGTCATGGCGCAGAACGCAATGGCGAAAACGCTGAATGTGGTTACCAGTTTTTCGATACTTGGCGATATTACTCAGCAAGTCGGGGGCGATCGCGTTAACGTGAGAACGCTGGTAGGACCGGATGGCGATCCGCATACCTTTGAACCGTCGCCGCAGGATAGCGCAATGCTGAGCAAAGCCGACGTGGTAGTGGTTAACGGTCTTGGGCTGGAAGGCTGGCTTGACCGGATGGTTAAAGCCTCCGGTTTTCACGGCACGCTGGTTGTCGCCTCGGACGGTATCAAAACGCATACTCTGGAGGAGGACGGAAAAACCGTGACCGATCCGCATGCGTGGAATGATATTGCCAACGGCGCGCATTATGCGCAAAACATTCTGGCTGCGCTGGAGAAAGCCGATCCAGAAGATGCCGCCGATCTGAAAGCGTCGGGCAGCCGCTACATAACCCAGCTGCAACAGCTGGATAGCTGGGCCAAAACGCAGTTCAGCGCTATCCCACAGGCGAAGCGTAAAGTGCTCACCAGCCACGACGCCTTCGGCTATTTTGGCCGCGCCTATGGCGTGACCTTCGTCGCGCCGCAGGGACTGTCCTCGGAAAGCGAGCCGAGTGCGGCGCAGATTGCGCAGATGATTAAGCAGATCAAAGCCGACGGCGTGAAAGTCTGGTTTATGGAAAATCAGCTCGATCCGCGCCTGGTCCGGCAGATTGCCAGCGCCACCGGCGCGCAGCCGGGCGGTGAGCTTTATCCGGAAGCCCTGTCCGCACCCGGCGGCGTGGCGGATACCTATGCGAAAGCGATGCGTCATAATGTTGAGACCATCGTCAACAGCATGAAATAAAGCGTTGAAGGTCAGCCCCGGCTGGCCTTTTTTCTGAATCTTCCTCGTAAAATCAACTCGTCGCCCCCATCTCCTGCTGGAAAGTGCTATCTTGTTGTCCATTCTTTTCGGCATCGCGAGGCACCTATGACCGAGGGTGAATTACGACAATTAAGTGAGCGGGTAGGGCAGGCACTTAAGGCGCGTGGCGCAACCATGACGACGGCGGAATCCTGCACCGGCGGCTGGGTGGCGAAAGTCATTACCGATATCGCGGGCAGTTCCGCCTGGTTTGAACGCGGCTTTGTCACCTACAGTAATGAAGCGAAATCGCAAATGATTGGCGTAAAAAGTGCCACACTTGAACATCACGGCGCGGTGAGCGAACCCGTGGTGGTTGAGATGGCGATTGGCGCACTGCGCGCGGCGCGTGCCGATTACGCCGTCTCAGTCAGCGGCATTGCCGGACCGGACGGCGGCAGCGACACCAAGCCGGTCGGCACAGTCTGGTTTGGCTTCGCCAGCGCCCGCGGAGAAGGCATTACCCGCTGTGAATGTTTCGCTGGCGACCGTGAGGCGGTGCGGCGTCAGGCCACGGCGTATGCCCTGCAAACCCTGTGGCAAAATTTTCTACAAAACACTTGATACTGTATAGCTATACAGTATAATTAGCGCAACAGAACAGTAATCCCCGGAGTGGTGTAAACCAGCTTCACCCGGCATGAAAGGAGTAATAATGGCTATCGACGAAAACAAACAGAAAGCGTTGGCGGCAGCACTGGGCCAGATTGAAAAACAATTTGGCAAAGGCTCCATCATGCGCCTGGGTGAAGACCGTTCCATGGATGTGGAAACCATCCCTACTGGCTCGCTTTCGCTGGATATCGCGCTGGGTGCAGGCGGTTTGCCGATGGGCCGTATCGTAGAAATTTACGGGCCGGAATCCTCAGGTAAAACTACCCTGACCCTGCAGGTTGTTGCCGCCGCTCAGCGCGAAGGCAAAACCTGTGCGTTCATCGACGCAGAACACGCGCTCGATCCGGTTTACGCGCGTAAACTGGGCGTAGATATCGACAACCTGCTGTGCTCTCAGCCGGATACCGGTGAGCAGGCGCTGGAAATCTGTGACGCGCTGGCGCGTTCCGGTGCAGTCGACGTTATCGTCGTCGACTCCGTCGCGGCCCTGACGCCGAAAGCGGAAATCGAAGGCGAAATCGGCGACTCTCATATGGGCCTTGCGGCACGTATGATGAGCCAGGCGATGCGTAAACTGGCCGGTAACCTGAAGCAGTCTAATACCCTGCTGATCTTCATCAACCAGATCCGTATGAAAATCGGTGTGATGTTCGGTAACCCGGAAACCACCACCGGCGGTAACGCGCTGAAATTCTACGCCTCCGTGCGTCTGGATATCCGCCGTATCGGTGCGGTGAAAGAGGGTGAGAACGTCGTCGGTAGCGAAACCCGCGTTAAAGTGGTGAAAAACAAAATCGCTGCGCCGTTCAAACAGGCTGAATTCCAGATCCTTTACGGTGAAGGCATTAACTTCCACGGCGAGCTGGTTGACCTCGGCGTGAAAGAGAAGCTGATCGAGAAAGCGGGCGCATGGTATAGCTACAACGGCGACAAAATCGGCCAGGGTAAAGCCAATGCGATTACCTGGCTGAAAGAGAACCCGGCTGCGGCGAAAGAGATCGAGAAGAAAGTGCGTGAGCAGCTGCTCAGCAATCCGAACGACAAGCCGGACTTTGTGGTTGATCCTAACGACGAAAACGCGGCGGAAGCGAAAGAAGATTTTTAATCTTTCGGTAACCACTGGGGGAGGCGCGTGAATGGCATCCTCCAGAAAATCAGGTAACATCGACAGATGTTAGTCACTAAAGGGCTGCTTAATGCGGCCCTTTTGCTATTTCAACGCTTGCAGGTTTTGCTATGACAGAGAATACCCCACGCCGCTCTGCGTATTCGCGACTCCTTGACCGTGCGATTCGCATCCTGGCCATGCGCGACCACAGCGAGCAGGAGCTGCGCCGTAAGCTGGCCGCGCCTGTCGTCACTAAGCAGGGCATTGAAGCGCAAGACGCTGCGCCGGAAGATTTTGATCGCGTCATCGCATGGTGCATTGAAAATCACTATCTTGATGACAGCCGTTTCGTGCAGCAGTTTATCGCCAGCCGCAGCCGTAAAGGGTATGGTCCGGCGCGCATTCGCCAGGAGCTGAATCAAAAAGGCATTCCCCGCGAGGTCGGCGAAAAGGCGATGCGGGAATGTGATATTGAGTGGGCCGCGCTTGCCAAAGAGCAGGCGGTGCGAAAATATGGTGAACCGCTGCCTGTTGAGTTCGCGCAAAAAGTGAAAATCCAGCGCTTTTTGCTCTATCGCGGCTACCTTATGGAAGATATTCAGGATATCTGGCGAAATTTTTCCGATTGACCGCATCGGGGATTTTACTTCCCCGTCAAGAAAACTTATCTTATTCCCACTTTTTTCGGCAGCGGGCGTTGATATGCATCAGGGCGCTCGCTGGCTACGATATTCGTTAGCTTGATTTCAGGATAATTATGAGCAAGAGCACCGCTGAGATCCGTCAGGCGTTTCTCGACTTTTTCCACGGTAAGGGACATCAGGTAGTTGCCAGCAGCTCCCTTGTCCCTCACAACGACCCGACGCTGCTGTTTACCAACGCCGGGATGAACCAGTTCAAGGATGTTTTCCTTGGGCTCGACAAACGTAACTACTCTCGTGCCACAACGTCTCAGCGTTGCGTGCGTGCGGGCGGTAAACATAACGACCTGGAAAACGTCGGTTACACTGCGCGCCACCATACGTTCTTCGAAATGCTGGGTAACTTCAGCTTCGGTGACTATTTCAAACACGACGCTATTCAATATGCGTGGGAACTGCTGACCGGAGAAAACTGGTTTGCCCTGCCGAAAGAGCGTCTGTGGGTAACCGTCTATGAAACCGACGACGAAGCCTATGCCATCTGGGAAAAAGAAGTCGGCATCCCGGCTGAGCGCATTATTCGCATCGGCGACAACAAAGGCGCGCCGTATGCCTCTGATAACTTCTGGCAGATGGGCGATACCGGTCCTTGTGGTCCGTGCACCGAAATTTTCTACGATCACGGCGACCATATCTGGGGTGGCCCTCCGGGAAGCCCGGAAGAAGATGGCGATCGCTATATTGAGATCTGGAATATCGTCTTCATGCAGTTCAATCGCCAGGCTGACGGCACGATGGAGCCGCTGCCGAAACCCTCCGTTGATACCGGGATGGGACTGGAGCGTATTACTGCGGTTCTGCAGCATGTTAATTCCAACTATGAAATTGACCTGTTCCGCACGCTGATTGATGCGGTGGCGAACGTCACCGGTGCTACCGATCTGAGCAACAAATCGCTGCGCGTGATTGCCGACCACATCCGCTCCTGCGCCTTCCTGATTGCCGATGGCGTGATCCCGTCGAATGAAAACCGTGGCTATGTGCTGCGTCGTATCATTCGCCGTGCTATTCGCCACGGCAATATGCTTGGCGCGAAAGACACCTTCTTCTACAAGCTGGTAGGGCCGCTGATTGAGGTCATGGGCGCTGCCGGTGAAGAATTAAAACGCCAGCAGGCTCAGGTCGAGCAGGTGCTGAAAACCGAAGAAGAGCAGTTTGCCCGTACGCTTGAGCGTGGCCTGGCGCTGCTCGATGAAGAGCTGACAAAACTGACCGGCGATACGCTGGACGGTGAAACGGCCTTCCGCCTGTACGACACCTACGGTTTCCCGGTTGACCTGACGGCGGACGTTTGCCGCGAGCGCAATATCAAAGTCGATGAAGAGGGCTTTGAAGCAGCAATGGAAGCGCAGCGCCGCCGCGCGCGTGAATCCAGCGGCTTCGGCGCGGACTACAATGCGATGATCCGCGTTGACGGGACGTCTGAATTTAAAGGTTACGACCACCTCGAACTGAACGGCAACGTGACCGCGCTGTTCGTTGATGGTAAAGCGGTTGACGCGATAAGCGCCGGCCAGCAGGCCGTTGTCGTGCTTGACGAGACGCCGTTCTACGGCGAATCCGGCGGTCAGGTGGGCGATAAAGGCGAAATCAAAGGCGCAGGCTTTAGCTTTGCGGTGGACGATACGCAGAAGTATGGCCAGGCGATTGGTCACCTCGGCAAACTGACGACCGGTTCGCTGAAAGTGGGCGACGCCGTACAGGCTGACGTTGATGAAGAACGTCGCGCGCGTATTCGCCGTAACCACTCGGCCACTCACCTGATGCATGCGGCATTACGTCAGGTACTGGGGACCCATGTTGCACAGAAGGGGTCGCTGGTAAACGATAAAGTGCTGCGCTTCGACTTCTCGCATTTCGAAGCCATGAAACCGGCGGAAATCCGGGCGGTGGAAGATCTGGTGAATGCGCAGATCCGCCGCAATTTGCCGATCGAAACGAACATCATGGATCTGGACGCTGCGCGCGAGAAAGGTGCGATGGCGCTGTTCGGTGAAAAATACGATGAGCGCGTGCGCGTGCTGAGCATGGGCGACTTCTCCACCGAACTGTGTGGCGGTACCCATGCCAGCCGTACCGGTGATATTGGTCTGTTCCGTATTGTGTCGGAATCCGGCACGGCGGCAGGCGTACGTCGTATTGAAGCCGTGACGGGTGACGGTGCCATTGCGGCACTGCACGCGGAAAGCGACCAACTGAGCGATATCGCTCAGCTCCTGAAAAGCGACAGTCATAATCTGAGTGACAAAGTCCGTTCAGTGCTGGAGCGGTCGCGTCAGCTGGAAAAAGAGCTGCAGCAGCTTAAAGCGCAGGCTGCGGCTCAGGAAAGCGCAAGTCTTTCCAGCAAAGCGGAAGATATCAACGGTGTTAAGCTGCTGGTCAGTGAACTGACTGGCGTTGAACCGAAGATGCTACGAACGATGGTTGACGATCTAAAAAACCAGCTGGGATCGACAATTGTGGTTCTGGCAACCGTCGCGGAAGGTAAGGTTTCTCTGATTGCAGGTGTATCAAAAGATGTCACCGATCGCGTAAAAGCAGGGGAACTGGTGGGTATGGTTGCTCAACAAGTCGGCGGTAAAGGCGGCGGGCGTCCGGATATGGCGCAGGCTGGCGGTACTGACGCTGCAGCTTTACCCGGCGCATTAGCCAGCGTAAAAAGCTGGGTAAGTAAAAAACTGTAATAACTATAAGCAGTTGCGAGCGTCGTTTTCCGCGAGAAGGGCGCTCTGCAACTGTACTACTACTATCCAGACCGAATAGTTTGCAGTACGATGAGAATACAATGAATTTCAGCAGCCGGGTTGGTCTGGCTTCTGGATCGGGTACTAACGTCGTGCCTGTGACCTTTATCGGGATGGTTTTATAACGATAAAGTCAGGTTGAAGTTTTGTATATCGGCTAAACTTACGTTTAACAGATTGTGATGCCGTGACTGCTTACACTTTACGTGTTTGTCATCGCTTACTTTTTGGCGTTATATGACGGATAATGCCGGGATACAGAGAGACCCGACTCTTATAATCTTTCAAGGAGCAAAGAATGCTGATTCTGACTCGCCGAGTTGGTGAAACCCTCATGATTGGGGATGAGGTCACCGTGACAGTTTTAGGGGTGAAGGGCAACCAGGTACGCATTGGCGTAAACGCCCCGAAAGAAGTTTCTGTTCACCGTGAAGAGATCTATCAGCGTATTCAGGCTGAAAAATCCCAGCAGTCCAGTTACTAACGTTTTCGCGCCTTGCTGTACAGTGAGGCGCGGATCCCTCTCGCTTCGGTTTCCTTCTCTTTTTTCATCTCTTCCCTCTGAATATCCTCTTTTTCTGTCGCGCTTAATGAGGCGTAAACCGCTTATGTCCGCAGAATTTTCCGTCGAAAAATCACTCTCTTTGCCGTTTTTGCAGGCTAATTGAGTGTGAAGTGTGCAAACGATAAAACCTTGGGAAAAATTGTTTGACTTATAAGTCCCAGAAAGTAATATGTGCGCCACGCAGCGACGATGAGCAGAAACAAGTTCTTCGAAGCACTCGTAAGAGGCGTGTGGTGAGGTGGCCGAGAGGCTGAAGGCGCTCCCCTGCTAAGGGAGTATGCGGTCAAAAGCTGCATCCGGGGTTCGAATCCCCGCCTCACCGCCATTTGCATCCGTAGCTCAGCTGGATAGAGTACTCGGCTACGAACCGAGCGGTCGGAGGTTCGAATCCTCCCGGATGCACCATCTTCATCAGTGTTGCGGCATGATGAGTGACATTGAGTCTTGTAGTAAAATAGTAATTCCGATGCATCCGTAGCTCAGCTGGATAGAGTACTCGGCTACGAACCGAGCGGTCGGAGGTTCGAATCCTCCCGGATGCACCATCTTCTTACCTGGTACGGCGTTTACGTGGTACAGGGTATCAGCAGTAAATTAGTAATCCCGATGCATCCGTAGCTCAGCTGGATAGAGTACTCGGCTACGAACCGAGCGGTCGGAGGTTCGAATCCTCCCGGATGCACCATCTTCTTACCTGGTACGGCGTTTACGTGGTACAGGGTATCAGCAGTAAATTAGTAATCCCGATGCATCCGTAGCTCAGCTGGATAGAGTACTCGGCTACGAACCGAGCGGTCGGAGGTTCGAATCCTCCCGGATGCACCATATCTCTCCCTGTTTACAGTCTCCCCCCATCCTGATAATTCCTCATTCTGTCGTCAGCGACAAAAAACGCCAGGTACGCTACAGTATTACCCTGTCATTTGGTTGGTGAGAACACGATGTACGAGCGTTATGAGGGTTTGATTTTCGATATGGATGGCACCATCCTCGATACCGAACCGACACACCGTAAAGCATGGGATGATGTCCTTGGCGGCTACGGCCTGCGTTTTGATATGGCGGCGATGGTAGCGCTAAATGGCTCCCCTACCTGGCGTATTGCGCAGGCGATAATCGAACTCAATCAGGCCGATCTCGATCCTCATCAGCTGGCGCGGGAAAAAACCGAGGCGGTAAAAGCGATGCTGCTGGATACCGTGCAGCCGCTGCCGCTGATTGACGTGGTGAAAGCGTGGCACGGACGTCGCCCTATGGCGGTGGGCACCGGCAGCGAAAGCGCCATTGCTGAAGCATTGCTGGCGCATCTGAACCTCCGCCGCTATTTTTTGGCGGTGGTGGCTGCCGATCACGTTAAGCATCACAAACCCGCTCCGGATACCTTCCTTTTATGCGCTGAACGTATGGGCGTTGCTCCGGAAAAATGCGTTGTTTTTGAAGATGCTGATTTTGGCCTTCAGGCGGCGCGGATGGCAGGAATGGACGCAGTAGATGTTCGGCTGTTGTAAGTACTCCTGACTTTTATTTTGAATAGCAACAATGGCTAATAGCGCTGAAGGGGTAACTAACGTTATTCTTGGGCGTTTGTTTCCGCAGGCATGGCATGGTAGCACTACTATGATTATTACAATGAATTCGACAGGCGGGAGGTCAATTTGATCCCGGACGTATCACAGGCGCTGGCCTGGCTGGAAAAAAATCCACAGGCAATAAAAGGCATTCAACGCGGACTTGAGCGGGAAACGCTGCGCGTAAATGAAGACGGTACGCTGGCAACGACCGGACACCCCGAAGCCTTAGGGTCGGCCTTCACGCATCAATGGATCACCACGGACTTCGCTGAAGCCTTACTGGAGTTTATTACGCCCGTAGACGGCGATATCCGGCATATGCTGAGCTTTATGCGCGACGTCCATCGCTATACAGCCCGTCAGATTGGCGAGGAGCGGATGTGGCCGCTGAGCATGCCGTGCTACATTGAAAATGGTCAGGATATCGAGCTTGCCCAGTACGGCACCTCAAACATGGGGCGGTTGAAAACGCTTTATCGTGAAGGCTTGAAAAATCGCTATGGCGCGCTGATGCAGACCATCTCCGGCGTGCACTACAACTTCTCCCTGCCGATGGCTTTCTGGCAGGCAAAATGTGGCGTAGCGGACGCTGAAAGCGGTAAAGAGCAAATCTCAGCGGGCTACTTCCGTTCGATTCGCAACTACTATCGTTTTGGCTGGGTGATCCCCTATTTATTTGGTGCATCGCCTGCCATCTGTTCCTCTTTCTTGCAGGGCAAACCCACGACGCTGCCGTTTGAAAAAACCGAAAGCGGCATGTGCTATCTGCCTTGGGCGACCTCGCTGCGCCTGAGCGATCTTGGCTATACCAATAAATCGCAAAGCAATCTCGGAATTACGTTTAACGATTTGCAGACCTATGTGGCAGGCTTGAAGCGGGCGATTAAAACGCCTTCTGAAGAGTATGCCAAAATGGGGCTGCAAAAAGACGGTAAGTATCTGCAAATCAACAGCAATATTTTGCAGATTGAAAATGAGCTGTATGCGCCAATCCGTCCGAAACGCGTTACCCGTAGCGGAGAAACGCCGTCGGATGCGCTGCTGCGCGGCGGTATAGAATATATTGAAGTGCGCTCGCTGGATATCAATCCGTTCTCGCCGATTGGCGTGGACGAGCAGCAGGTACGTTTCCTCGATCTGTTTATGGTCTGGTGCGCGCTGGCAGATGCGCCGGAAATGAGCAGCGATGAGCTGCTGTGTACGCGTACCAACTGGAATCGGGTGATCCTTGAAGGGCGTAAACCGGGCCTCACGCTGGGGATCGGCTGCGAAAGCGCCCAGTTCCCGCTGGTGCAGGTTGGCAAAGATCTGTTCCGCGACCTGCGCCGCGTCGCGCAAACGCTGGACAGCATTGAAGGGTCTGACGCGTATCAGAAAGTTTGTGATGAACTGGTCGCCTGTTTCGATAATCCGGAACTCACCTTCTCGGCCCGTATTCTGCGCATGATGAAAGAGCAGGGGATTGGCGGGACGGGTAAGCAACTGGCAGCAGAATACCGTACCGCCCTTCGGGAAGAGTCGCTGGAAATCCTGAGCGAAGATGATTTTATTGCCGAGGGCCAGGCCTCATGGGAACGTCAGCGTGAGGCTGAAGCTGCTGATACTGAATCCTTTGAAGCGGTACTGGCTAGGCATGCCTGATCCAAAAGAAAAAGGCCACATCACTGTGGCCAAAATTTACATCTCTGAAATCAGGGATGATGATAACAAATGCGCGTCTTTCATATATTCAGACTCGCCCGGCTCTAAAGAGTTCATTTTAATTTAAAAAAAATTACGCTATCCACCGTGATGAGAAATTCAGAGCAGTGAGTTCATTGTAACCAGCTGAATTTAAAGACATAAAGATAGCCTAGAGGAAATAGAATGCCGCTATTAGATAGCTTTACTGTTGACCATACCCGGATGGAAGCGCCTGCGGTCCGCGTGGCAAAAACCATGAACACGCCGCATGGCGACGCCATTACCGTGTTTGACCTGCGTTTCTGCATTCCGAACAAAGAAGTGATGCCGGAAAAAGGGATTCATACGCTGGAGCACCTGTTTGCAGGCTTTATGCGCGATCACCTGAACGGCAACGGTGTTGAGATCATCGACATTTCGCCAATGGGCTGCCGTACCGGCTTCTACATGAGCCTGATTGGTACGCCTGATGAGCAGCGCGTTGCCGATGCGTGGAAAGCGGCAATGGCCGACGTATTAAAAGTTCAGGATCAGAAGCAGATCCCTGAGCTGAACGTCTACCAGTGCGGTACGTATCACATGCACTCCCTGGCGGAAGCGCAGGAGATTGCACGTCACATCCTCGATCATGATGTGCGCGTGAACAGTAACGAAGAGTTAAAACTGCCGAAAGAGAAATTGCAGGAACTGCATATCTAGTGGCCATCGGGCAGGGATATCTCTGCCCGCCTTGTTTTACGGATCGGTAACCCGATACTCGACGTGCTGCGCCTCATCGGGCTGCGGCAACTCCAGCTTCTTTAGCATCCGTTGTAAGACCGCCTCCGGCACCGCATGCTGCCGGTTCCTGTTCTGCTCCTTCCACTGCTGGTACGGCACTTCCAGATAGACAATGTTGACCTCTGCGCCATAGGCGGTAAAAAGCGAGACTAACTGCGTGCGTAGCTGGCGGGTGATGTTAGTGGCATTCCAGACGAACGGTGTTTTTTGCCGCAGCAATACCCGGGCCTCTTCTTTTGCCTGCTGTACGATACGCCCCGTTGCCGCCCGGTTTTCCGGCGTTACGCCGAGGCGACGGCGAATATCATCGAGGCTGATGACCGGCATCCCGTGGCAGTGCGCCGCGATATAGCGATCTTTGCCCATCCCCGGTAGGGCACTAAGTAAAATCACCTCAAAAGGCTGCTCAATCCACGGCTCGAAACCCGGCATGCTCTCCGGGTGAGTCAGGTAGTGCCAGCGGCTTGCGGGTGAGGGGAATGGACGTTCCTGACCCCAGCACTGCTGCTCCTGACAAAACAGTTCAAATAACGCGATGCGGTCCAGAATCGCTTTTTTATCAGCGCACTCCCGGCCTTCGACATCGGCGCGGGCCAGCATCGCCAGCAGCCGGGTATCAACCCGCATCGCCGCGCTAAGCAGTAGCCGTTCGGGGGCAGGGCGCTCAAGCAGCCATAGCGGAAGGCCATGCAGGCGTACCAGCGAGGCAATCTGTTCACGCAGCGCAAAAGGCGTGGGAATATCACGAAAGAGAATTTCTCTGGCGGTCAGTTCTCCTTTGCGCGCGTGACCAGGAGAGGAGATGCGTCCCTCTTCATCAATACGCGTGGTGCTGCGTTTTTCAACATCGTGCAGCAGCGCAGCGGCCCATAACAGCGCCTGCTGCTGGGAATCCAGCGCCTGATACCCCGCTTGCGCACGTAGCGCATCAAGCACCATTTGCGTATGAATGCCAACATTGCCTTCCGCATGATGATGCGCGTCCTGCGGCACGTCGTGCATCTCGTCCACCCAACTAAATTGTTGGCGAAGCTCAGGCCAGCTTTGCGTCTGGCTCATTGTCCAGATCATGCTTTTTCTCCTGACTGAAATTCCCATGCCATTCGCGCACGCCGCCAGTGGCGTTTCCAGTGCTGGTCAGTTTTGACATGGTTTTTCCGCACGTATTTAAAAACGTTGTGGGCAAAATCCGCCACCGGGAAGGCGTCAGCGTTGCGGCTGACAATCCCTTCCATGGTGCAGGGCTGGCCGGTATGGACATCAAACGGCGCGAATGCGCCACGACTGTCGGTCTGCGCCAGAAAGCGTTGCCGCCATGCGGGCTCACTGTTCCCGGGCGGGTCAATGGTGATTTCCGGTACGCAGGGAAAATCAAACAGCGCGGCGTAGAACTTCACCTCTTCCCAGCTCAACCATGTTTCATTGCAGCGCACGGCAAACAGGTAAAAATCCTGTTCAAGCTGGCGATATTCAATGGAATGTACGGCATACAGATTTTCGCCAAACAGTTCCAGATCGCCCAGATCGTGCTTCAGCAACTGCCAGCGCTGGCGAATTTTATGCGTCCAGGCGGAGTCTGTGGGTGCGGCGTGCGAACGGGCGAAAACGCCGTGACGATTGAGGCAATTATTCTCGCCGTCCAGTTTTTCGGTGTGCACCAGAGAAGCGATCGCCTGTAGATCCTGCCAGTAGTGAGCGTTAATGCGATCGTCGCTGGTGGTGCCGGGGGAGAAAGGATAATGCCAGGTTCTCCCGTATTTTCGTTGGGTATTCATGATAATCCATTATTCGGTTTTTTAGTTGAGCTGACAGCGCGAGGAAAATCAGCGTGGCGATCCCCGGCATGGCGGTTAATCGGGCCAGGCGGGAGGGCAATCAGTGGAAAAACGACCGAGCGGAAGGCTCAGCACCGGTTGAAAAGTGAACGGAAAAAGCGGGGCGGAGAGATAATACGCGGGTTAAAAAGTGATTGCAAAAAAAATGGGATCCGCAGATCCCATTCTGTCTAGTGGGCACCACCCCCACCACCGCCTGCGCCAAACGGCGGCTTGGCAAACCAGACCAGCCCGAGCAGAAGAATAAATATTCCTGCCGAAATCCAGAAAATCTCGTTGGCGGAAATGATTAACCCCTGATTGGTAATTTGCTGCGCCAGCCAGCCGGACGCCTGCTGCTGCGTCATCCCCAGACCCTGAAGCTGATCGTACATCTGCTGGGCCTCGGGATTATACGGATTAACCGATTCCGTGAGCTGCGCATGATGCAACGATTCGCGGTTGGTCCACAAAGTGGTGGTGATTGAGGTGCCAATCGACCCGGCCAGGGTTCGCGTAAAGTTTGACAGACTCGACGCGGCGGCCAGGCGCTCCGGCGGCAGGCCGGAAAGCGTAATCGTGGTCAGCGGCATAAAGAAGCAGGCGACGGCAAAGCCCTGGATAAATTGCGGCCACGCCGAGGCACCGAAATCCATGCCGGGTTCGAAGGTATACGCGCGCCAGTAGAAGCAGACCGCATACATAATAAAGCTGAACGTCACCAGACGGCGCATATCCAGTTTATGTGCAAAGCGGCCGATAATCGGCGACAGGAGCACCGGGATCACGCCGACGGGAGCCGACGCCAGACCGGCCCAGGTAGCGGTATAGCCATAGACCTCCTGCAGTAGCTGCGGCAACAGGACAATCGCGCCGAAGTAGAGCATATAGGCCAGGCTGATACACAGGCAGCCGATGGTAAAGTTGCGCGACTTAAATAACGACAGATCGACAATCGGGTTATCGTCGGTCAACTCCCAGACAATCAGGAAGGCAATCGACACCACGGCGACCACCGTCAGCACGATGATTTCGCTGGACGCGAACCAGTCCAGCTCTTTACCCCGGTCGAGCATGATTTGCAGACTGCCAATCCCGAGCACCAGTAGCCCCAGCCCGACGCCGTCAATTCGCCGTTGCTCGGTGCGGGTCTCGCGTCCGCGCAGCGATTGCAGGGTCAGCAGCACCACCACAATGCCGATCGGCACGTTGATGAAGAAGATCCAGCCCCAGTGGTAGTTGTCGCTGATATAACCGCCGAGGATCGGCCCGCAAATCGGTGCGACGATCACCGTCATCGACCACAGCGCCAGCGCAATAGAGCGTTTGGCGGGCGGGTAGTTACTCAGCAGCAGACTTTGCGACAGCGGGATCAGCGGTCCGGCCACAATCCCCTGAATGACGCGGAAGAAAATCAGCATCGTCAGGCTGCTGGACACGCCGCAGGCCCAGGAGGCAATCGCAAACGCCACCGTTGACCACAGGAACAGTTTTACTTCCCCGACACGTTTTGCCAGCCAGCCGGTGATCGGAATGGAGATCGCATTCGCCACGCCGAAGGAGGTAATTACCCACGTTCCCTGGCTCAGTGACGAGCCAAGGTTCCCGGCGATAGTGGGGATCGCAACGTTAGCAATGGTTGAGTCCAGCACCTGCATGAAGGTCGCCAGCGACAGCGCGATGGTCATAATGACCAGTTGCGCGCCCTCCAGCGGTTTTTGCTGTTGCATTACGCTCACCTTAAATTACCCTGCGTTAGCCTGCACAATGTCATTAATGAGTTTGTTAACAGGTTCAAGGCTGATTTCGCGGGCGTTACTTTCGTATGCCGGATTTTTACGCGCCTGATTCGCCAGCATTTGCCCGTCGCGATTGGTCGTATCGACGGTTACCAGCGTAGACAGACCAATACGCAGCGGATGGTCAGAAAGCTGCTTCTGATCCAGTTCAATACGCACGGGCAGACGCTGAACCACTTTGATCCAGTTACCGGTGGCGTTCTGTGCAGGCAGCAGCGAGAAGGCGCTGCCGGTGCCCATATCAAGGCCCACCACTTTACCGGTGTATTTAATATCGTCGCCATAGACATCGCTGACGACGGTCACCGACTGGCCAATACGCATATGCGCAAGCTGGGTTTCTTTAAAGTTAGCGTCTACCCACAGATTAGTGGCGGGAACCACGGCCATCAGCGGCGTGGTTGGGCTAATCTGCGCGCCAGGCTGAACCGAGCGGCGGGAAACGTAGCCGGTCAGGGGGCTGACGATTTTGGTACGTTGCAACGCAAGCCAGGCATTACGCACTTCGGTCGCGGCCTGCTTCACCGCTGGCTGATCTTCAAGGCGGGTGCCGAGGATCATCGCCTGATTGGCATTGTACTGCTGAATCGCCACGTCAAGCTGCGCCTGGGCGCTGGCAACGGCATCGCGCGCATGTTGCAACTCTTCCCGGCCAATCAGGTTGGCGGAGCCGAGCGGCACGCGGCGGTTAAGGTCGGTTTGCGCCTGGGAGAGCGCCGTTTTCTGCACGTTGATATTCGCCTGAAGCTGCTTGCTGTTAATCATTTGCTGGCGAGTCTGGCGCACGCTGGAGGCGAGTTCGGTCTGCGCTTTTTCAAACGCCTGCTGCGCATCGGTCTCATCAAGCGTGACCAGCACATCCCCTTTTTGCACGTAGTCAGTGTTATCAGCCCAGACTTTCGTCACGCTGCCCGACACCTGCGCCATGATTTGCACCTGATTCCCTGCGACGTAAGCATCGTCCGTCTCTTCAAAATGACGCAGGACTAAAAACCAGTAAATTCCCCATGCCACGGCAATAATAATAAAGAGCAGGGTTAACAGCAGAAGGAGGCGTCTGCGCTTACCCTTCTTTTTAACCGGTTGCTGCGGGGTTGGGATCGCCGCATTTTCGCTCATGTTATTCTCCACGATCTTATTATTTCACATCGGCTTATGCCGACCAGTTTGTCAGAAAGGCCAGCAGTTTTAGCCTGCTGGCCTGTCAATTTCTTTTTAATCAGGATATGCGAGCGACACGAAACGTTAGCGCAACGCCTCGAGGATTGCGCCTTCTTCGTCCATCTGATCGAGACGGGTCAGAAGCTTACGCGTGATCTGCTCAAGCTGTTCTTGTTCAGTGGTATTCAGTGCTGACCAGAGTTTGTTCAGGCACTGATGCTGAGGGGGAAGGACTTCACGTAAGAATTGATGGCCTTTCTCAGTCAGTTGCAGATGCAGGCAACGGCGATCGTTATCGCTCTCACGACGTTCGATCCAGCCACGTTTTTCCAGCTCATCGGCAATACGGGTAGCATTAGTACGCGATGATCCTAACGCACAGCTGAGTTCTGAAGGCTGAATACTGTGATCTTCCTGAGACTCAAGCGTGATGAGCGCCATAAATAACGTCTCGTTGATCCCCTGTGCTTTCAACATCTTATTGCGATTTTCGAGCAATTTGCCCTGCATATGCATACACAGGCGAGTCAGAAGCACTTCCTTGAAGGGAAACTCCTCATAGCGACTGGCACGGAATTTTAGCATTTGTTCAATGGGCGTAAACGAACTATCCATTTGGGCATGACCTCATTAGTTTCAGCCGATATAATAACGACGGTGACAAATAAAGTAAATCCATTAATTACCTAAATTAATATTTGCCAATTATATATTCACCCACCATTTCCAGGCGAATCCGTAGGCTGCTGCGCTCAGGAGCGTTAGAAAAATATAACTGATTACGATGGGCAGACTGTCTTTGATCCCCTCAAACAGGGTCGCCTGATTAAGCGGAAAACGAGCGGAAGTGTGAGCGGGGCTTGCCATAGTTTGCTTGATTTATAACCGGGGTGATAATCACGTGAATTAACAGGTTATAACACCATACCAGACGGCGGGATGGGTTAACATCCCACCGCCGGACAGGTTTAGTGAGCTGAACCGCGCCACCAGGCCAATAAATTCAGTACCGCGATAATCGCGCCCGCCCCGCAGACGCCCGCCCAGCCCGCGTGTTGCCACGCAGCGGCGGAAATCAGCGAACCCGCCGCGCCGCCGATAAAGTAGCTGGTCATGTAGCCTGCAGTCAGCCGATTACGCGCATCGGGCTGCACGCGGTAAATCACCGTCTGGTTAGTGATATGCACGCCCTGCACGGTGAGGTCGAGCACCAGAATACCGATAATTAATGCGAGTACGGAAGCGTGACCGAACCAGATGGCTATCCACGACAGCAGCAACAGCAGCAGGCCGACGGTGGTGGTCAGATGGGCTTTACCTCTGTCCGCCAGCCCACCCGCAGGACGTGCGCCCAGCGCGCCTGCGGCACCTGCCAGACCAAACAGACCAATCACGCTTTCCGGATAGTTAAACGGTGGAGAGGCGAGCAGAAAAGCCATTGAGGTCCACAGAATGCTGAAGTTAGCAAAGGTCAGACAGCCGAGGATCGCGCGGGTACGCAACAGTTTGTTGCGTAAGAAAAGCGTAAATACCGAGCCGAGGATCTGCGGATAACTAAGATGGTTTTCCTGTTTGACGCTGGGGAGGCCGCGCCACAAAATCAGCGCCATCAATGCCATTAATACTGCGGCCACCCAGTAAACGGTACGCCAGCCGCCGAGGCTGGCGAGGAGTCCCGCTGCCGTTCGCGCCAGCAGAATGCCAAGCAGCAGTCCGCTCATAATGGTCCCCACCACTTTACCGCGCTTTTCCGGAGTGGCGAGGGTGGCGGCCAGCGGAACGAGGATCTGCGCCACGACCGAAAACAGGCCGGTCAGCGCGGTGCCGAGGAGCATGACCGCGAGCGACTGACTGCTGGCGGTGATCAACAACCCCATCGCCGAAAGTAACGTCATGGAGACAATCAGTTTGCGCCGTTCAAACATATCGCCCAGTGGGACCAGGAACAGCAGACCTGCGGCATAGCCTAATTGAGCCACCGTGACGATAAATCCGGCCTGGCCGGGCGTCAGGGAAAACGCTCTGGCGATGGTATCAAGCAGCGGTTGCGGATAATAGTTGCTGGCCACGGCAAGGCCGGTGGCGACGGACATAAGCACGATAAGCGTTGGGCTCAGCGCCTGAGTAGATTTGTTCATTGTTATCAGTGATGGTTATTTACGTTGTACCCATAATAACGAATGATTGATGCTAACGGGGAGGGAGCGCGTGTTGGATTGTGCGGTTGGGGCGATCCCCTCCCGTGGAGGAGGGGATATCAGAGCGATTACTTCTGTGCGGCCAGCGCGTCTTTCACCCAGCCGTCGAACTGCTGCTGGTGGGCTTTGATCCAGCCGTCAACGTGGCCCTGAACATCGGCCTCGGACGCTTTACCCTCGTGCATCATCGCGTTCTGCGCGTTGATATCCGCCAGCGGCAGTTTCATCAGCGAGAACAGTTTCGCCGCCGCCGGATTTTTCTCTGCCCAGGCTTTGTTGGCGACGATATGCATGGTATTCACCGGGAAACCATAGTTCGCGCCGTTCGGCAGTTTGGTATCGATATCTTTCTGCTCGCCCGGCAGCGAAGAGAACGGCACCTGTAACCAGACCACATCTTTACCCGGTTTCATCACGTCGCTTACCCAGTACGGCGTCCAGGTGTAATACAGGATCGGCTTACCTTCTTTAAAGCGGGTGATGGTATCCGCCATCATCGCCGAGTAGTTACCGTGGCTGACATCAACCGTTTTTTCCAGATCGAACGCTTTATTCTGGTGGTTGATAACCGCTTCACAGCCCCAGCCTGGCGAGCAGCCCATCATGTCCGCTTTGCCGTCGCCGTTGGTATCAAAGATTTTGGCAATCTTCGGATCTTTCAGCTGGGCGAGATTGGTGATCTTATACTGCTCGGCGGTTTTTTTATCGATCAGATATCCCTGCGCCGCGCCGGTCACAAATACGCCTTCACGGTAGAATTTTTTGTCGCCACCGGCGGCGGCATACATATC
Organism: Superficieibacter sp. HKU1; assembly: GCF_029319185.1. NCBI lineage: Bacteria > Pseudomonadati > Pseudomonadota > Gammaproteobacteria > Enterobacterales > Enterobacteriaceae > Superficieibacter > Superficieibacter sp. HKU1. The sequence continues at coordinate 3,516,531 of NZ_CP119754.1, read as the reverse complement.
ATCGTGCAGCGGCTGCCAGTTAACGGCGGTAAAGGTCGCATCACCGGAGGCAATAGAGGTATAGCCCACGTTATAGTCAACTTCGCTCGGCTTATTCACGGTGTAGCCCAGCTTCTCCAGCGCGCGGCTGACCAGCAGCGTCTGGAAGGATTCTTCAGAAATGGTGCTCTGTACCGGCTGAACGGTTACGCCTTTACCCGGCAAATCGGCTGCAAAGGTGCTGGTGGAAACAAGAGTGGCCAGGGCAGTGGCTAAAATCGTGCTATGTCGCATCGTTGTTCCTTTTTAATTGAGTGAGGTCGGGCAGGCCCGGCAGACGTTACGCCGCCGGGCAAGGGTGATTATTTGATGAAGGGACGAGTCACTAATCCCAGCGGGCCAGTCGCGTACCAGCGGCGGTTACCACGGCTGCGGGAATCGCGACCAACGGCCTGAGTAAGGCGGTCAAGAATGATGGCGAGGATCACGATCCCCACGCCGCCAACGGTCGCCAGACCCATATCGAGACGGCCAATGCCGCGCAGTACCATCTGACCCAGACCGCCTACGGCGATCATCGAGGCAATAACCACCATGGAGAGGGCCAGCATCAGCGTCTGGTTCACGCCTGCCATAATGGTGGGCATTGCCAGCGGGAGCTGCACTTTAAACAGCATCTGACGCGGGCTGGCACCAAAGGAGCGCGATGCCTCAATGAGATCCGCCGGCACCTGGTTAATACCCAGGATCGTCAGGCGCACAATCGGCGGCAGGGCGAAGATAATGGTGACCACTACGCCCGGCACGTTACCAATTCCGAACAGCATGACGATAGGCACCAGATAAACGAACGCAGGCGTGGTTTGCATCGCATCCAGCAGCGGACGGATAATTTTCGCCGCGCGCGGACTTCGCGCCAGCCAGATCCCCAGCGGCAGTCCCAGTATCACGCAGAACAGCAGCGCGGTAAGCACCAGCGCCAGGGTGATCATGGCCTGCGACCAGGCGCCAATGGCGCCAATTGCAATCAGGGAGATCAGCGTCGCAACCCCCATGCCGAGGCCGGAAATCTGCCAGGCAATCAGGGTAAAGACGATAATCGCCACCGGCGCAGGCATTCCCAGCAGCAGCTGCTGAAAACCGTTGAGGATATAATCCACCGGCACGCGAATGCCCTGGAATACCGGACGGAAATGGGTCACCACCCAGTCGATCCCCTGCGTCACCCAGCTATCGAGTGGGATCAGCGTCTTATGGAACGGATCCATGATGTTGAAATGTTCTGGTGCTGGCGCGGGCGCGCTGTTAAGCCAGTCGGCGCTTCCACCACCGTCGGCGGGCGCAGCGGGCGCGCCCCAGGCATCAGCGGATTGTGCTGCGTTATCAGCGGCAGGTGCGGTATCCCACGGGTTATTTTGATCAGCCATTGGTAGCCCCCTCGCGATCTAAAGACTGTAGCAACATCCGTTTTGAAATGATGCCAAGGTATTGCTGCTCTTCATCCACTACCGGCACGGCACAGGGTGCCTGGCCCACGTGGGAAAGCAGTTCGCTGAGCGGCGTTTGCGCCTCCACCGCAAGCGGGGAATCGATTAACGCCGCCTCAATGCCCTGCTGCTGGCTGAGCGCCGCTTTCAGGGAATCGATGGAGACAATGCCAACATATTTATTGCCGCGTTCAATCACATAGCCGTATTCGCGATCTTCATCCTGTAATAATTTAAGCGCTGAACGTGGACCGAAGCCCGGCGTTTTACGAATCAATCCTACCGGACTGCGACGAGCAATATCTTTGGCACTGAAGACCTGACTAATATCCACGCCGCGGAAGAAGGTGCGCACATAATCGTTCGCTGGATTATTAAGAATTTCATCCGGCGTACCGACCTGAACCACTTCACCATTTTGCATAATGGCAATGCGGTCGCCGATGCGCATTGCTTCATCGAGATCGTGAGAAATAAAGACCACGGTACGCTGATGCTTCGCCTGCAATTTCACCAGCTCATCCTGCATTTCGGTACGAATTAACGGATCGAGAGCGGAGAACGCTTCGTCCATTAACAGAATATCAGGATTGATGGCTAAGGCGCGGGCCAGACCGACACGCTGACGCATACCGCCGGAGAGTTCATCCGGGTAGCCGTGAGCGTAATTTTCCAGACCGACCTGACGCAGCGCATCCAGCGCTTTTTCCTGTCGCTCCTGCGCAGAAACGCCCGCCAGCTCCATACCAAACGCGGTATTGTCCAGCACGGTCATATGTGGCATCAGCGCAAATGACTGGAACACCATCGCAATTTTCTTCCTGCGCACCTCGCGGAGTTCAGCATCTGAGATTTTGGCGATATCGACGCCGTCAATCAGCACCTGTCCACGGGTGGGTTCAATCAGGCGATTGAGAAGGCGTACCATTGTGGATTTACCCGAGCCGGATAATCCCATGATGACAAATATCTCGCCTTCTTCAATGGCCAGACTCGCGTCTTTAACGCCAAGCGATAGCCCTGTTTTTTCCAGAATTTGCTCTTTCGAAAGTCCTTTCTCGATATATTTGAACGCGCGCTGTGGATGCTCGCCAAATACTTTATATAGATTCTTAACTTCTAATTTAATTGCCATGCAATAAAAAGATTCCCGTTATTTGCTTTTGTCGATTTGCTACCTGTAAGAAATAATCACCGCGGTATACCCTAGCACACTGAGAATCTGTGGCAACCCTCACACTGCCGGTTGGCACGAATATTGCCGCACCAGGATCGGCGGCATTTCCCATGATATAAGGGCTGAGCGGGAATCGAATAAAGTTGATATTTTTTTAAAGCCACAGCAGAAGGGCGTCCTGAATCGGATGATTCTGACGATTGCGCTTCGTACTATTAACCTTAACCTAAATTGAAATATATGTGTGATAAATATGCAATCTTTGGGAAATATCCGGTCAGGAAACTGAGGATATTTCCTGACGAATAATAATGAATATAGCTAACGCTGGGTCGACTGACGTACCCTCAGTTTTCCGGTCATCGTGACCTGGGTGGCAGCATCTTCTCCCTCACAAAGATATTCCACGGCGAGCCGTCCCAGCTCGGCGTAGGGAAGCTGAACGCTGGTTAATGCAGGCGTGAGCTGACCGGTGTAGCGCTGATCGTCATAGCCCGCCACCATGACCTGCTGAGGAACATCGATCTGCAATTCGGCCAGCGCCTGGTAGCAGCCCAGCGCGAGCCAGTCGCTGGCGCAAAAGATGGCGTCTGGCGGCGTTGAACCCTGCATCAGCTGGCGGGTAGCGCACCGGGCTTCATTAAGCTGCCAGTTGGTGCTGATGATAAGCGAAGGATCGAACTCGATTTCTGCCTGCGCCAGCGCCGCCTTATACCCTTCCAGACGATGTTGCGACGCGTCCATCCAGCGATCGCCGGTAATATGGGCAATGCGCCGCGCGCCCTGGGCAATCAGATGCCGGGCGATCTGTAAGGCGTTGGCATAATCGTTCGGCAAAAACGTCGGCACCATCGGGTAGTTTCGATCGTAAACGTTTAGCAGCACCAGCGGGATGCGGGTGCAGTTGTCAAACGGTGAGAAATCAATCGCGCGGGTAACAGGTGACGCAAGGATAATCCCGGCGCAGCGCCGCTGTTCAAGCTGACGGATAATATGGATAGCCAGTTCGCCATCATCACCGTAGTCGTAAAGGGTCAGCAGAGCGTTGTTGCGCCATGCGGCATCCCGGGCCTGATTAAACGCGTCGACAAAGGGATCGTAGCCCGGCATGGCGTTAACCAGGATCGCGATCTCCTCCTGTCCCTCCATCTGATGCGGTGGCGGGATCTTTTTGTACCCCAGCTTTTGCGCAGTGCCGATCACCCGCTGACGGGTTTCCTCGCTGAGCTTAATGCTTTGTGAATTATTGAGGATCAAAGACACCGTCGCCTGCGAGACGCCCGCCTCGCGAGCGATATCGTTCATGGTGATTTTTTCTTTCTTTTTCATCATCTTCGCCATCGGCTATCCGATCTTTTTCCCACTATACCATAGCCTGTCAGGGGATTTATGCCCGCCGCCCTCCACGCGAGGGAATGTGATCATCATAACAACTATCTCACGGCGATCTTGCAGTTCAGGAGGTCAGGTAATATTTATTAGCTAATAAATATTACTCGCAAAGGATAACAGGAGAGTTTATGCGTCAACAATGGAGTAAGGAACTGGCACATCGTTGGTATCAGCAGCAGGGGTGGATGTGCGGATTCAACTATTTGCCGCGGACCGCCGTGAACTGGACGGAACTGTGGCAGGGCGCAACCTTCGATGCGCAAACTATCGCTCAGGAGCTGGGCTGGGCGCGGGATGTGGGTTACAACACGTTACGTATTAACCTGCCGTTTATCGTCTGGCAGCACGACCGGGACGGCCTGATTAGCCGCATCGACGCTTTTTTAGCGATAGCGGCGAAACAGGGCTTTCGTACCATGCTCACCCTGATGGACGACTGCGGGTTTTCCGGCGATGAACCTTATCTCGGGCCGCAAAAAGCGCCGGTGCCCGGCAAGCATAATAGCCAGGCTGCCGCCAGTCCGGGACGCGACAAGGTTTGCGACTATGCTGTGTGGCCGGAAATCGAACGCTACGTGCGTGATATCATCCACACTTTCCGCGAAGATGCGCGCATTATCGTCTGGGATTTGTACAACGAACCGGGTAACCGCGGCACCTTTGCCAGCGGGACTGAAGAGGTGCTGTACGATGAAAAGCTGGAGCATTTTGCCCTGGAATTGATGAGGAAGACCTTTCAGTGGGCGCGAGATGAAGATCCTGTTCAGCCGTTAACCGTAGGGGCCTGGCATGTTTCGCAGGATCCGGAGCAGCCGGATGAGGAAATCTATCAGCACCCTGTCGATTGCGCCGCGCTGGAACTCTCTGATGTGATCAGCTTTCACGCCTATGTCGGCACGGCAAAAATGGTCCGCGCTATCCGTCGCGTGGAGCAATTTGGTCGTCCGCTGTTTTGCACCGAATGGCTGGCCCGTCACGTTGGCAGCACTTTTGAGGCGCAACTGCCGCTTATGCATGGTTGTAACGTGGTGCCGTATCAGTGGGGGCTGGTACGCGGGAAAACGCAAACTTTCATGCCGTGGCCGGTCGTCCTGAGAGAGCAGGGTGATTATGCCCACCTCTGGTTCCACGATGTTTTTGATGAGAACGGGCTACCGTTCCGTAAAGCCGAGCTGGAGCTGGTCTCACACCTGACACGCATTCCGCTTCATCCGCGTGCCTGATCCACCGCCGGGCATGAACAATGCCCGGCAGGATTTATCGTCAGAAATTCCAGTCTTCGTCTTCGGTTTCCACCGCTTTGCCCATCACATAAGAGGAACCTGACCCGGAGAAAAAGTCGTGGTTTTCATCGGCGTTAGGCGAGAGCGCCGCAAGGATAGCCGGGTTGACCTCGGCCATCTCCGGTGGGAATAACGGTTCGTATCCCAGATTCATCAGCGCTTTATTGGCGTTATAGCAGAGGAAGGACTGAACATCCTCTTCCCAGCCGGTATCGGCATACAGATCGTGGGTATAGGCCAGCTCGTTGTCGTAAAGATCCATCAGCAATTCGAGGGCAAAATTCTTCAGCGCCTCACGCTCTTCCGCACTGAGTTTCTCCAGCCCTTTCTGGTACTTGTAGCCGATATAGTAACCGTGGACCGCTTCATCGCGAATGATCAGGCGAATCAGATCGGCGGTGTTGGTCAATTTACCGCGGCTGGAAAAATACATTGGTAGCCAGAAGCCGGAATAGAACAGAAACGATTCCAGAAACACGCTGGCGATTTTTTTCTTCAGCGGCTCGTCGGCGCGATAGCGCTCCAGAATCAGCTGCGCTTTACGCTGTAACGGGGCGTTCTCTTCGCTCCACAGATAGGCGGCATCCACATCTCTGGTCTGGCATAAAGTTGAGAAGATCGAGCTGTAGGAGCGGGCATGCACCGCCTCCATAAAACTGACGTTCGACAGCACCGCCTCTTCATGCGGCGTCAGCGAGTCGGCCATCAGCGCCGGCGCGCCCACCGTGTTCTGAATGGTATCGAGCAGCGTCAGCCCGGTGAAGACGCGAATGGTCAACTGTTGTTCCGCTGCGCTCAGTCCCTGCCAGGCGGGAATGTCATTCGACAGCGGCACCTTTTCCGGCAGCCAGAAGTTGCTGGTCAGACGGTTCCAGACCTCAAGATCTTTATCGTCGTGGATTTTGTTCCAGTTCACGGCGCTTACGCGCGACAGGCGGTTCATCCCTCTCTCCTTACAGCGCGCATGACACGCAGCCTTCTATTTCGGTGCCTTCCAGCGCGAGCTGGCGCAGGCGAATGTAGTACAACGTTTTGATGCCTTTCTTCCACGCGTAAATTTGCGCTTTATTGATATCGCGGGTGGTGGCGGTATCCGGGAAGAACAGCGTTAGCGACAATCCCTGATCGACATGGCGCGTGGCTTCGGCATAGGTATCAATGATTTTCTCCGCGCCGATCTCATAGGCGTCCTGGAACAGGGCCAGATTATCGTTGGTCATAAACGGGGCAGGGTAGTACACGCGCCCGGTTTTTCCTTCCTTGCGAATTTCAATCTTCGACACGATCGGGTGGATGCTGGAGGTCGCATGGTTGATGTAAGAAATTGACCCGGTCGGCGGCACCGCCTGCAAATTCTGGTTATAAATGCCGTAGCGTTTCACCTCCTCGCTCAACTGCTGCCACATCGCGCGGGTGGGTAAGGTAATGCCGGCGCGTGCAAAAAGTGCCGCCACTTTCGCCGTTTTTGGCTGCCAGTCATCCTCAAGATACTGACGGAAATACTCGCCGCTGGCGTAGCGCGACTGCTCAAACCCGGCGAAGCGCTGATTACGTTCGCGGGCAATCATCATGGACGTATTCAGCGCATGCCAGGTAATGGTGTAGAAATAGAGATTAGTGAAATCCAGTCCTTCCGGCGAACCGTAGGCGATCCCTTCCCGTGCCAGGTAGCCGTGCAGGTTCATCTGTCCCAGCCCAATGGCATGCGACTCAGCATTGCCCGCCGCTACCGAGGGAACCGAGCGGATGTGGCTCATGTCGGAGACGGCGGTCAGGCCGCGAACGGCGGCTTCAACGGTACGGCCAAAATCCGGCGAATCCATCGTATGCGCAATATTCAGCGATCCGAGGTTGCAGGAGATATCGTGCCCGGTATGGGCGTAATCGAGATTGTCATCAAACGTGGAGGCGCTGTTGACCTGTAAAATCTCCGAGCACAGATTGCTCATGTTAATGCGCCCGGCAATCGGGTTGGCGCGGTTAACCGTATCTTCAAACATAATGTACGGGTAGCCGGACTCGAACTGGATCTCGGCCAGCGTCTGAAAGAAGTCGCGGGCGTTAATCCAGGTTTTGCGAATTCGCTCGTCGGCGACCATCTCATCATAGAGTTCGCTCACCGCAATATCGCCAAACGGTTTGCCGTAAATGCGTTCCACATCGTAGGGCGAGAACAACGCCATCTGCGCATTCTCTTTCGCCAGACGGAAAGTGACATCCGGGATCACCACGCCAAGCGAAAGGGTTTTGATACGGATTTTTTCGTCGGCATTCTCGCGTTTGGTATCAAGGAAACGCTGAATATCCGGATGGTGCGCGTGCAGATAGACCGCGCCCGCACCCTGACGCGCGCCGAGCTGGTTAGCGTAGGAGAAAGCGTCTTCCAGCATTTTCATCACCGGGATCACCCCGGAAGACTGGTTTTCAATACGTTTAATCGGCGCACCTGCTTCGCGCAGGTTGGAGAGCAGAAACGCCACGCCGCCGCCGCGCTTCGAGAGCTGGAGAGCGGAGTTCACTGCCCGGCCAATCGACTCCATATTGTCTTCAATGCGCAATAAGAAGCAGGAAACCAGTTCGCCGCGCTGCTGCTTGCCGCAGTTGAGAAACGTTGGCGTGGCGGGCTGAAAGCGACCGGACAGCATTTCATCGGTTAGCTGCTGTGCCAGCGCGGTATCGCCCTGGGCCAGCGTCAGCGCCACCATCGTCACCCGATCTTCGAAATGCTCAAGATAGCGTTTGCCGTCGAAGGTTTTCAGCGTATAGCTGGTGTAAAACTTCCACGCGCCGAGGAAGGTCTGAAAACGAAAACCGCTGGCGTGCGCGCGGGCAAATAGATCCACCACGAAGGCGCGGTCGTAACGGGCCAGCACGCTGTCGTCGTAATACCCTTCGCTCACCAGCCAGTCGAGGCGCGCGTCCTGATGCGGGAAAGTGACCGTATTGGGCAGGACATGCGCACTGTAAAAGGCGTCCACGGCCTGACGATCTTTCTCAAACTGGATATGGCCTGCGTTGTCATACAGATTCAGCATGGCGTTTAGCGCATGGTAATCCGGCGCGGCCTGCGTTACGCGTTCTGCGGTTGTCGTTGCCAAAATTCGCTCACTCCTTTTCGCACGTTATCGATATCACGTTGGGTGCCCATCAGCTCAAAACGATAAAGCCAGGGAACGTTGCATTTCTGCGAAACGACATCTCCGGCGCGCCCGTAAGCTTCGCCGAAGTTGCGATTCCCTGAAGCAATCACCCCGCGAATTAGCGCCCGATTATGTTTATCATTTAAAAAGCGGATCACCTGGCGCGGCACTGCGCCTGCCGTTCCGCCGCCGCCGTAGCTCGGCACAATCAAAATGTAGGGTTCATCTACCCGGATGCGTTCGCGCTCGTTCAGCGGAATACGTACCGCGGGCAATCCCAGCCGCTCGATAAAACGCAGCGTGTTTTCCGAGCTGCTGGAGAAGAAGACGAGCGTACTCACGCGCGGGCGGCAACGGGCGCAGCGCTGAGGCGATTGATCATATCCGGGCGGAAGCAAGACCAGCTGGTTTCACCGGCGATGACCACCGGCAGCTGGCGATAGCCCTGGGCACGCAGCGTCTCAATTTCATCCGGCTCAACATCCAGGTTAACCATCTCAAACGCCAGTCCGCGACTTTCCATCGCACGTTTGGTGGCGTGGCATTGAACGCAATCATTTCGGGTGTAAATAATAATACGCATGATTCGTATTTCCATTTAGAATGAGAGTGGCGGCGCGGATATCGCGTCGGAGTCGTGTTGCTTCATAAGATGAGATACTAGATGTAGATAACTAAAAGTTCAACCATACAAGATATAGTATTTTTAGATAAGTTTTGCCTGGCAGATGAACGTAGCGTGGGAAGGCGCGCCGTGGCTGACGCAGAGCGGAGCAGGGGGGAAAAAAGAAAACCCCCCGCCGGGCGACCAGCAGGGGTTCTGATTAAAACAGGGGATGAATTAGCGGCGGCGCAGGCTCAATAGTGCGCCAAAGAAAATCCCGACGGCGGCGGCTGTACCGACGCTGCACCAGGGTTTTTCACGCAGAAACGTTCCTGCGCAACCTACGGCGTCACGCGTTGCCTGGCCCACACGGGTACGGCCGTTGGCACGTGCACGCGTTTCTTTTAACAGCGCTTTCGCTTTACGGCGCGCTTCTTCTGCTTCGCCTTTGGCATCACTGCCCCAGGACTTTAATACGGATTCAAGGCTATCCGCTAATTGATTAACGTCATTCTGGATATCCTGAACGCCATCATCTACATCGTTACGGTTCGGTCGATTAAACATGGGATCCTCCATTGATTTCGATGTGTTTTTAAGTGTAGACCACCTTTTTTGACCCGGAAATTAAACGCAGCGCTAAAAACTCTTTTATGGACTTTTCTGAAAGCGGTGCTAATGCTGAATACGTTAAGGTGGCGATGCAGTAAAAGATAACGAGGATAAAATATGTATTTACGACCCGATGAGGTGGCGCGCGTTCTTGAAAGAATGGGATTCACAATGGATGTAGTCACGCAGAAGACTTACGGTTATCAGCGTGGGGAGGACTACGTATATGTTAATCGCGAAGCGCGGATGGGAAGAACGGCGCTGATTGTCCATCCGACCCTGAAAGAACGGTGCATGACGCTTGCGGATCCGGCCTCGGATATAAAAACCTGCGATCACTATCAGCACTTCCCGCTTTATCTGGGAGGCCACCGCGAGGAACATTACGGCATTCCTCACGGCTTCAGTTCACGGATGGCACTTGAGCGTTTTGTTAAAGGTGTATTCGGCGAGTACCAGCCGGGTTAATGCTGTTCCCTCAGGCTTTTGCCTGCTGGCATGCCGTGACGCGAAAGAGACGGCGGCAGTAGTCCAGAAAGTAGCCATAGACCGCCCCCATCAACATGGAAATCACAATATTCGAGCTGACGGCCGCCACAATTTGCGGCCAGCCCGCGCCCACGGTCAACAAAATCGCAATATAGACCGGTGACTGAAACGTCACATACGCCACCACATCCGCCAGATTCTTAATCCATCCCGCCGGGCTAATGCGGCGCGCCACGCGCATAATCGCATCGCGATAAAAACCGTAAGGCCACGCAATAATAATGTTAACCGGGATTGCCACCAGACGCGATGAAAGCGACTGTTCAAACGTCATTCCGGAGAGGAATATCTCGATCAGCATATTAACAATGGAGCAGTAGACCACCATTGCAAACGTGTCAGCCATCGCGTGACGCAGACGGGACTGCGCAGAGAACATCGTTGTGCTCCTGAAGAAAAAGGAAGTAGGGGATTAGCGGGAATAGCCGCTTCATTCGATGTGTATAGATTATATGACTGCTTATAAACTCACAACTAGATGAATATTTTTATTTACTTAATTTTTATGGATAAATTGCTTTGTGGTTGTCTGTTTTTTACGCGTTTCGTTATTTTCGTTGCTGTTGTGTTTTTATTATTTTTAAATCAATGAGTTAGGATTGGTGAGGGTTTTGGTGCATTTTAGACAGTCTGCGTCACTTCACATTTTTCAGTAGAGTATCGGGAGTAACGTCATTACGCGGGCGGTAAAGCATTTTTTATAGGATAAAAACGCGTTTAGCAGAGGATAATGCTGAAAACATGAGAGGGTTATTATGCGGTTAAAATGAATGGAAATGCATATTTGCGCTGCGGCGAGGTATAGCCTCACCGCCTGCGATCAACAAACGCCAAAATCGCCATCTTCGGCGTAGAGCACCACGTCAGCGGCCTTGAGCGTGACTTTATTGCCCTGCTCGTCATTTGCCGGAACGGCAACAATCTGATCGGCATTTACCTCAATAATTTTTAACTTTGGGCCGCCAATGCGCGGCTGCACGATATCGCCCGTTGAGAACATACTTACTCTCCTGTTGATGTGGTTCATTGTTCAAAACATTAGCATAGTAACGTCAGGAAGGTAAAAGAGGGTAAAAAGGCGGGGCGCAACCTCCACCGTTGACTACACTGTTTACGCTTAGAGAGAAAATCTCTTTTTTTACAATAGCCTGCTTTTTATACGGAGTTTTTTATGGGTTTCTGGCGCGTAGTAATTACGATCATTCTTCCCCCTTTGGGAGTACTTATTGGTAAAGGCTTCGGCTGGGCGTTTCTGCTGAATATTATTCTGACGCTGCTGGGTTATATTCCCGGACTTATTCATGCTTTCTGGGTACAGACGCGCAATTAATATAAAGCCTCAGGGGATTACTCTGAGGCTTCAGTCTCTTCTTCCAGAAAGTGCAGCACGCGGGCGAGGGCAAACTGTACCGCCTGCTTAATCACGTCTTCAGGCTCACCGCTAAACTGCCGGGATTCGCTTATCACCGGCTGCTCAAGCACAGACCATGCAAACCAGACAACGCCGGCGGGTGTCCCGTCCGGACCATCATCCGGGCCCGCATAACCGCTGACCGCAACGGACAGTGGTTCACCTGAGACCTCTCTTGCACCCCGCGCCATCTCTTCCACGGTCTGACGACTAACGGCGGTATACTCCGCCAGCGTTCGGGGATGCACGTGCAGTAATCGGCTTTTCGCCTCATCCGTAAAGGTGACAAATCCGCAGCCGTAAAAATCAGGGGTGTCTTTTGCCGCGCACAGCGTGGTGGCAATTTGCCCGCCGGTACAGGACTCCGCGGTCGTCAGGCGTAAATTTTTTTGCGTAAGGAGACTGCCCAGACGGTCGGCAATCTGTTCTACAGAGAGCGGGGAATGATTGTGTTGCTCAGTGGCTGACGGGTTTATGGAATTATTCATTACGACCTTCAGGGTTACGGTTAACGTCCATTAATCACTACGCTACCACGTAATATAGCTAAATTTCCCGCACAGACAGAGAAATAAGCGCGAGGCATTGTGTACTTTCATCAGTATATTAGCGGCAATAACCCGGCGAATTTGCAGGAACGTAAGATGACTGCCATGCTTATAGCTGACCTGAATAACCGGAGAGGCACAGATGAATAAGACAGCGCTTTTCATTCTTCTTGGCTCATTGCTAAGTATGGGCGTACACGCTGAAGAAAAAGGTGGCCTGAAACCGGGGGATGCTCCGCCGCCGCCGCATGCGATGGATGACGGATATCGTGGGGTTGAGGATGCACGCATCTCAACCATCGAAAAAGCGAAGGCGATGCACGATGGCGCATCAGTCTCATTTCGCGGTAACCTGGTGAAAAAAACCGGTGACGACCGCTTCCTGTTCCGCGACAAAACCGGTGAAATCACGGTGCAAATTCCACCGAGCGTCTTTAACGATCGTGAGGTTAAACCAGATCATCTGCTCACCCTGAGCGGTAGTCTGGATAAAAAGCAGGATCCGCCTTTGGTGCGCATCAGTCATTTAGAAAAATAGGATCACAAATTTTGCAGTAGAGATATCCTCTGCTGCAAAATACTATCTATTTAAATTTATGCCCCAAAATATATTATTTATCGGAATTAACTGATGAATTAATTTAACTATCGGCTCTATAACTTTCTGATACAGATGCTTATTTATAAACGTTGCAGAATGTAGAGTAATTATTTTCTGCTACACTGTTGATATCTTCACTGCCTATAACGAGGTAAAAATGGGACTGTTTAACTTTGTAAAAGATGCTGGCGAGAAACTCTGGGATGCAGTATCCGGCCATAATGACGATCAGGCAAAAAAAGTTCAGGATCACCTAAGCAAAACCGGTATTCCGGACGCGGATAAAGTTAACGTACAGGTAACTGACGGCGCAGCCGTGGTCTCCGGTATTGCCCTGAGCCAGGAAGCTAAAGAAAAGCTGCTGGTGGCGGTAGGCAATATCGCGGGTATTTCCAGCGTTGACGATCAGGTCAAAACGGATGCCCCGGCTAAAGAGAGCCAGTTCTATACCGTAAAATCCGGTGATACCCTGAGCGCTATTTCCAAACAGGTATATGGCGACGCAAATAAGTACAATAAGATTTTTGAAGCCAATAAGCCGATGCTGAAAAGCCCGGAGAAAATCTATCCCGGCCAGGTATTGCGTATTCCTGAATAACAGATTGGTTTTTTGGCAGTAGTGCTGTTGGCCCCGACGCTCGCGCCGGGGCCAGTTGTATCAGAACGTATAAGACAGATTCACCGAATAATTCAGCGGCTCGCCGTACACTTCTGAATCGCCAAGCCAGGTGTAATAGCTGCGGTCAAACAGGTTTTCAACGTTCGCCTGCACCGCCAGCTGCTTCGTCATCTGGTAGCGGGCAAACAGACTAACCAGCGGGAAACTGCCCTGCGATACGCGCTTCGTTTCGCCGTCCGGCGCGGTCGCGTCTTTGTAGACCCCATTCTGCCAGTTCGCTCCGCCGCCAATAGTGACGTCAGGCAGCATCGGCAGTTGATAGCGGGTGAACAGTTTGAACGTGGTCTGCGGCATGTTGCTGTTAAAGCGGCCGGACGTGTCGCGGGCGACGTAGCGCGTTGCGCCGAAGGTCATTTGCAGATTATCGGTCACCGCGCCGTTCAGTTCGAACTCAGCCCCTTTGCTGGTAGCCCCTTTTGCCGGGTAGTATGCCTGCTCGCTGCCGCCGTTAACGAAGGATCCATCGATCGCCTGGCCGACGTTATCCTGCTCAATGCGGAACACCGCAAACGTGGCCGTCAGGCGGCCATTCAGCCAGTCGGATTTCAGCCCGGTTTCGTAGCTTTTACCGGTGACGGGTGAAAGATATTTGCCACTGCTGTCGCGTTTGGTCTGCGGCTGGAAGATGGATGTGTAGCTGGCGTAGGCTGACCAGATATCGTTGATGTCATAAACCAGCCCGCCGTATGGCGTAATATTGGTTTTGCTCATATCACCGCTACTGCCGTTGGTGCTCCACTGCGTATAGCGCGCGCCGACAATTAAGGAGAGCGGGTCGGCCAGCGAGAAGCGGGCGGCGGAGTAGGCGGATTTCTGCCGCACCACATCGTCAGCATTGAGATACCAGTCGCCCCATTCAGGATCGATGACATCGCCGTTCCAGCTATCATCAAAACGCCCCATCTGCTCGCTATCAACCGGACCATCGGCACTGTAGGTGGCGTTATGCTGGCGACTGTAGCTCACCCCGGCAACCAGTTCATGCTGGCGTCCGAGCAGGGAGAACGGGCCAGTCGCATAAGTATCGACTGAATCCAGCTTGCGCTTACCTTTATCTTTACTGCCAAAACCGCTGGTGCCTTCACCGGTGATCATATCCGGGGAGCCCATCACGTAGAGCAACTTGTCGTTAAAATTCTCCTCCGCATGGGTGCCATTCACCCGCAGCGACCAGCCGTTATCGAAGTTATGCGTGGCGTTAGCGAAGACTTTACGCGAATCCAGGCTGTAGCGCGCCCAGTCCGCCGAGGTGTTAGTGCTGCGATCGTAATGGGTACGCACGCCGTTGCTGTACCAGGTCGGCAGCCCGCCCCAGGTCGGATTGCCGGTATTGCTCTCCTGATAGTCGTAGCCCAGCGACAGCGTGGTGTGGTCGGATACATCCGCATCCACCACCCCGTAAAGGAATTTTTTGGATTTATGATAGCGGTCCAGCCAGCCGTCCTGATCCTGATAGCCGGCGACAATACGCCCGCGCACCGATCCCATCTCATTCAGCGGACCAGAGACGTCTGCCACGTAGCGCTGCTTATTCCAGCTTCCGTAGCTGGCATTGACGTTGCCGATGAAGGTTTTGCTGTCCGCATGCTTGCGCACCATATTGACCGACGCCGCCGGGCTGCCCGCCCCGGTCATCAAGCCGGTAGCGCCGCGCACCACCTCGATGCGGTCGTAAATGGCGGTGTCAGACGCGGCATCGCCGTAGTTCCAGACGTCGCTGACGGAGGTCGGGATATCATCGTAGGTGTAGTTACTGATTTCAAACCCGCGCGAGAAGTATGAGGAGCGCTCGCTATCGACGATTTGAGATGAGATACCGGTCGTGTTGTCCAGCACCTCACCGATAGATTGCAGATCCTGATCTTCCATACGCTGCTGCGTTATCACGCTGAAAGACTGGGGAACGTCACGCGGCGTCAGGGTCATTTTTGTTCCCGCGTGGGTGGTGAGAACGTTGTAGTCGTGTGCGGTGTCGCCGTCTGCTGGCGTGGCCGACCCTTCGACGACCATCTCTTGCTCAGGCGCGTTCGCTTCCTCAGCGTGGGCAAGCGAAGGGGCAACAATGGCGTGAATAGCCAACGCCAGTAATGAAACGGTAATACCGGACGCGCCGGTTTCCTTGCTATCAAAAGACATACCAGGTTCCTGTCAGGAAGGATAACGCCGCTTCTTTTATTGTGACGTGGTGCAACGTTCGTGTTGCCCACGGGGAAGAAGCTGACTATTTGAGAATGGCAATGATAGTTATTACTATTTACAATTACCAGCGCATATTTACACTTCCTTTACCAATGCTCCGCAGCGCCAGCCGTGATCGGCTTTTACGCCCCATTTTAACAATACTGGCACCTGGTATTGTTATGTTATAACATAGCAAAAATAATCGAATGTTCATGTACTGGTAGAAAAGGGGTAAACATGGCAGCGTCTATAGCTGTACGCGATAATCAACGGAGACTGCCCGTCACCGTTCTTTCTGGTTTTTTAGGGTCCGGCAAGACAACGTTACTGAACCATATACTCAATAACCGCGAAGGTAGGCGTGTGGCGGTGATCGTCAATGATATGTCTGAAGTAAACATTGATGCAGCGCTGGTCAGAAACGGCGGCGCTGAGCTTTCCCGCACCGATGAAAAACTGGTGGAAATGAGTAATGGATGTATCTGCTGCACGCTGCGGGAAGATTTACTGCTGGAGGTGAACCGGCTGGCAAAAGAAGGGCGTTTCGATCATCTGGTCATTGAATCGACGGGGATTTCTGAACCGTTGCCGGTGGCCGAGACCTTTACCTTTGCCGGAGAAGACGGGCAGAGTCTCTCCAGCGTCGCCCGGCTGGATACCATGGTGACCGTGGTGGATGCCTTCAACTTTCTCAACGATTATGAATCGGTGGACAGTATCGCGGCGCGTGGTGAATCGCTGGGCGAAAACGATCGCCGTAGCGTGGTGGATTTACTTATCGATCAGATTGAATTTTGCGATGTGCTGGTGCTGAACAAAACCGATCTCATTAACGATGCCCGGCGAGAAAAACTCACCGCTATCCTCCGCTCGCTCAATTCCCGGGCGAAGATTATTACCGCCCGGTTCGGTCAGGTTCCGCTGGATCAGGTGCTGGATACCGGGCTATTCGATTTCGATAAAGCAGCAGAAGCCCCCGGCTGGCTAAAAGAACTGCGTGGCGAGCATACGCCGGAAACAGAAGAGTACGGGATCGCCAGCTTTGTCTTCCGCGCCAGACGGCCTTTTCATCCGGCAAGATTCTGGCAGGTGATGGAAACTGCGCTGACCGGGGTGGTACGTTCAAAGGGTTATTTCTGGCTGGCAAGCCGTGCGGAGTTCGCCGGATCGTGGTCGCAGGCTGGCGGCGTGGCGCGTGAAGGGCTGGGCGGTATGTGGTGGGCCAGCGTGCCGAGGGAGCAATGGCCGACGGATGAGGCGTCGCTGGCGTATATCCGCGAAAACTGGCTGGAAGGCGTTGGCGATGCCCGTCAGGAGCTGGTGTTTATCGGTATGAATATGAATAAAGCCACCCTCACCGCCAGGCTCAATGCGGCGTTACTGACCGATGAAGAGATGGCGGAAGGTCCCGCAAAGTGGCGGCACTATCCCGATCCGGTAGCGCCGTGGTTTGAGGAGCCGTAACGATGGCGCCGGGGGGCTGAGGCGCACTCCGCCTGAAGCCGCCTATACTTACCCATTCTTATACGATTATCACAATGAGGATCATGACGATGGCCGCGAATAATAAACAGGACCGTATGCCCTATTTTATTTATCTCTGTGAGCAGCGCATTCTGGCGCAAAATATTGACGGCCATATCATTGATATCGGCGGGTACCAGACGGAAGAGGGCGGGATCGCCTGGCTTCTGGATGGCAACAAAGAGCATGGCGAAGGGATAAATACGGAGCGGGAAGCGCTGGACGATATCGCCGGTAAAATCGACTTTCTGTTTCTTGACGGCCAGTTTACCAGCCTGCCGGATTTGTCGGATGATTATGGCGATAAGCTGGAAACCGCCAGTGCGAAGCAGATTGTGTTGAATGAGCTGAGCGACGCGTCCGACACGGAACGCTGATATCCTTACGGGATGGGCATTGACCGTAAAAATATCGCCGTGATCGGCGCTGGCGTGCTGGAGCTTTCCATTGCCCATTCCCTGAAGGCGGCGTCAGCCGCCCGTTACGCCTTAAAAGTTATACGTGACCCCAACACGATAGCGCGTCTGGCGTTCATCAGTGTATTTACTGCCGGAGACGTTGCCGATGGCGACATAAGGCTTCCAGTTTTTATCCACTGAATACGCCAGTTTAAGATCGTGCGACCATTGATAGCTGTTATTATTCGCGACCGGCGCAAAGAAGGCGGTGTTGGTTTTGTGGTATTCCAGTTCGTAATCCAGACCCCACTGGCTCAGGAAGCGATATCCCAGTACGGAGGTAATAGTCACGCCGTTCTCCGAAGTCTCTTTTTCAGTATTCCGGTTTGCGCTATAGCGTTTATAAAACGGGCGATAACGCAGCGACCAGTTTACATCTTCGGCAATATTGATAATGCTTTTAATATAGGGGCGATAATTTGTGTAACCGCTGTCGGAAACAATATTCAGCCCTCCTTCAAGAGAATAAATCTTGTTAAAGCCATACAGGTAGCTGGGCGTAACCTCAAAGCCGTCGCTGGTATTTTCATGATAAATTTTATTATTGTCAGCGTCGCTATCGCCCGTTTTCCATTTCACCTCTGATGACAGTCCAAAGCCATTAGTAAAACGGTGAGACAGTAGTAGCCGGTCTTTATGCGTGTTTTCTGCCCGATCCTGCACTTCGTGACGATAATCAATGCTGAAGGCAAAAGCATGCGTACTGCAAAGTGCAGTGAGCAAGAGTGTTATCAGGTTAGTTTTCATTAAAATCAATTCCAGTGGCAAATTGAAAAGCAAATCTCAATAACGTAAAAAGGAGCAGGCCTGCCGGGAGCGCAGGCCCGAGAAAATAAAATGATTTTTCCTGTTAATCGTGATGGTCGTAGCTATGGCCGTGAACCATGCCGGAGCCGCCGACGGCAACGATATTAAACGGCTGACCGGCAACGTTAATTTCGCCGGTCTTTTTAAAGCTGTCGGCATCCACCACGTCTATTTTACTTTTCAGCGGGTCGGTGACGAAAATCTGCTTGTCCGCAACGGCAATACGCGGGCGCGGATCGTTCCAGTGACCGTCCATCGAGTACGGTTCGCTTAAGGTGACTGACTTGCTAATCTCGCCTTTTAAGACGTCAATCTGATGCAGTTTTCCATCCTCGGTAAAGACGTAAGCGAATTTCGAACGTACCGGGTCGACAACAAAATGCACCCGGCGGGTGGGCAGCTGGATCAGACGGAAGCTATCGGTTTCGGTCGGATCGACCAGGATAATACGGTCCGGCCCGTAATTCCCGATAAAATACTGCAGCCCTTTGCCGCCAATTAATGTTGAGGTGCTGCCTTCCGGGAGGGAGGCGGCATAGGGAAGATGTGTAATGACCGGCGCATCGCCTTTCTGGGAAATCAGCAGAAGTCCCGTTTCACAGGAGAGGGCAAAAATATCGCCCGAACCGGCTGAGCCATGCAGGCCCGGGCACGGCGCATCCTCACCGACTTTTTTCCCGTCAAGGCCGACGACGCGCGCGCCAATCGGCCGTTTTGCGGCATCTTCAGGATTGGGGATTGAGACCACCGCATAGCGATCGTAAGGCACTGCGACGCCATGATGAGGCGCAACAACGTTAACCCGGGTAATCTCTTTCGTACCGGCCAGTACCGCTTTTTCACTTAAGATTTCCGCGCTGTCTTCACCGTCAAACCACTGGGCGACTTTCCCCTGGCGCTCAACAAAATGGCCCGGTTTTTTACCGGTTAAGGTCAGGTCCAGCAGCCGCGGAGGATCAACATCAATATCCGCATGGTCGCCATGATCGTGAAACGCAATGCCGGACGATATCACGGAGACTTCACCCGCGCTGCCCTGAATTGCGAATACGGTGGCACCGCTTTCGCTGCGGGCTAAATTTGCCGGTCCTTTAACCGGGAAGGTCGCCATTTTACTGCTGTTCAGCGCGTCAATGACCGTCACTACCGGCTTATCGTGATCGGCAACGAATAACCGCCAGGCGTTGACCTCTTCATCGGCGTGCGCAGGCATTCCTGCGAGGCCAGCCAGCAGCGCCGAAACAGACGCTGCTAATAAACGTTTTTTCATAATGATCTCCAGTATGTCAGTTATGCGGGGGAATAATTACCGGCGTGGTTTTCCGTTATTCACGGCGGTGGTAAGGGTTGTAACGTTATGCTCCATCATGGCGAGATAGGTGGAGGCGGGACCGGCGGGATCGGATAAGGCATCGGAATAGAGCGTTCCGGCGACGCTGAGACCGGCTTCAGCCGCAATTTGTGCCACCAGACGAGGGTTAGAAATATTCTCTGCAAATACTGCCGATGCTTTATTTTGCTTAATCTCTTTTAAAATACCGGCAACGTCAGCAGCGGAGGCTTCCGCCTCGGTCGAGATCCCCTGTGGTGAAAGGAAATGAATACCGTAATCTTCTTCAAAGTAGCGGAACGCATTATGTCCCACGACCACGGTGCGTTTGTTTTCGGGAATGGCGGCCATCGTTGTCTTTATTTTTTGCTGTAGTGCGTTCAGCTTACGGGTATAGGCGCGGGCGTTGTCCTGATAAAACGTGCAGCCGGGCCGATCGGCGGCGCAAAACGCATCGGCAATGTTTTTCACATAAATGTTGGCATTGGCGATGGATTGCCATGCGTGTGGATCAAAAGGTGCCGCGTGAAATACTGCTTTACCCTCATAAAAGTGATAATGGCCGCCCGCCGGATCGCGAATAATATGCGCATCTTTCGTGGTCTCTGTTACCGGCGCGGATGTTTCACTTGCCGCGATCAATCTCTTAATAAAGCCTTCAAACTGTAATCCATTAATCAAAATCACATCGGCTTTAGCCATCGCAATCGCGTCGGCCGGAGACGGTTCGTACACATGTGCATCGCCGTTGGGTCCCACAATAGTGCGCAATATAATACGATCCTGACCAATATTTTTCGCCATATCGCCAATAATCGAAAAACTGGCAATAACGTTAATTTTTGCGCTGACCTGCCACGAGGTAAATAACAGAAATAACAGCGGGACGTACTGATTAAATGATAGTTTTTTTGCCATTTTCATTGGCAGGTTCTCCTTGTATTTTTAATCATGGCTAATGTAATGAGGGGTGGAATACATTTAGCGCTTGCGCAGCATGACGCTCATCGCTGAAAAAAGATAAAAAACGCCTCCCGACAATATAATCGCCGGCCCGGAGGGCAGGGAGAAATGAAACGAGAGCAGCAGGCCAGCCAGGCTGGAGAGTATTCCCAGTAATGCTGACAGCATGCACATGGAGGCGACGCGCTTTGCCCAAAAGCGGGCGGTCACCGCGGGTAATATCATTATCCCTACCGACAATAATGTGCCGAGCGCCTGAAAACCCGCCACCAGGTTTAGCACCACCAGCGCCAGGAAAATAAAATGCACCGGCGAACCTAAGCCTGAAACAGAACGCAGAAACAGCGGGTCAAGGCATTCGGCAATAATTACCCGCCAGAAGATAAAAAAGAGAAGTAGCGTCGCAAATGCCACCGTGGCAATTAACAGCAGCGCCTCGTGATTTAACGCCAGTACGGTGCCGAAAAGCACGTGCATTAAATCGACGCTGGAGCCCCGTAACGAAATAATCAGCACACCA
Source organism: Superficieibacter sp. HKU1 (assembly GCF_029319185.1). Classification (NCBI taxonomy): domain Bacteria; kingdom Pseudomonadati; phylum Pseudomonadota; class Gammaproteobacteria; order Enterobacterales; family Enterobacteriaceae; genus Superficieibacter; species Superficieibacter sp. HKU1. Next base: position 3,495,286 of record NZ_CP119754.1, on the reverse strand, counting down.
AGCGCCAGCGCGATCAAATAAAAAGCGGCCATAGAGGCATCTTCTTTCTGGATGGTTAAACGCGAAACTGCGCCAGCGCTGAGCACCACCAGCAGGCCAGCGAGAAGACCGCCGAGGGTCATCGGCAAAATATCCAGGCCGTACAGCAGAAAACCCATCGCTGCGCCGGGAAGAATGGCGTGAGACATGGCGTCACCCATCAGGCTCATGCGGCGCAGGGTTAAAAATACGCCCACCGGGCAGGCGCTTAATGAAAGCAGCACGGAGCCATAAAGCGCATTGCGCATAAAGCCAAACGTCGTAAAGGGAGCAATAAACCCTTCATAAAGCCATCCCGTCATTCAATTCGTTCCTTATCTGCGTGGTCATACTCTGTCCCTTGTTTAAGCACCGCCAGCGTCTCGCCCCAGGCCACAACCCTGCCGTTTATCATCAGGGTCTCTGGAAAGTGCTCGCCAACCAGGCGCATATCGTGGATCACCACCACCACGGTGCGTGCCTGGGCGTGCCAGCGTTTGATCAGCGCCAGCATGTCGCGCGTGGTCTTCACATCAATGGCGTTGAAGGGTTCATCGAGAAGAATAAGATCCGCATCCTGGAGAATGACCCGGGCAAAAAGCGCCCGCTGAAGCTGCCCGCCGGATAACGCCGCAAGCGGCTGGTTTTCAAAACCGGTCATTCCGACCTCCGCCAGCGCATCCGAGAGGCGTTGACGATCCTGCCGGCGATGACGGCGAAACGGGCCTCGCCCGGGCCACAGGCCGAGCGAAACAATATCCTGCACGCAGGCCGGAAAGCTGCGGTCCAGTTCCGATAGCTGCGGCAAATAGGCGATTCGCGTCGGGGGATGAATAATGCATTCACCGTCAGAGGGCGACAAAATGCCCGCGATCCCTTTAAGCAGCGTTGATTTACCCGAACCGTTAGGACCAACCACCGCGGTAAGCGACCCTTTGCGCACCGAGCCGGAGACGTTGTGTATGACCGGAAAACCGTTATAGCCCAGCGTCAGATTTACCAGCTCTACTGCATCGCTCTTCATTCCAGACGTGATCCCATACCGTTACTTACGAATTGCAATGTTATAACATAACAATTTACAATGTAAACGGTAAATGTCATTTCGTTAGCAGCAGGGAAAAGGGTACGGCAGGAGAATATCTGGCGGTACGGCAGGGTAAACGCCCCGGGCGGCTATCGGATCAGGATGCCCGGGGCGCGGTGAGGAGTTACAGGCCGATCATTCCGCCATCGGCTTTGGTAATCACCACCGTTGACGAGCGCGGACGTCCACTGGGATTGGCATCCGGCCAGTTAGACACCGCGCGGGGATTCGCCGGATCGGTCACATCGTCACCACCTTCGCCGGGATGCTGAATATTGATAAACAGCGTGCGGTTATCCGGCGTAAAGGCGATGCCGGTGATCTCGCAGCCGCGTGGCCCGGTGAGGAAGCGACGATATTCGTTGGTGCCCGGAATCGTCGCGACCATCTGGTTATTGCCCATTCCGGCATAATCTTTCTGGTTAATGGTGCTGGAGGAGACGTCAGTCTGGATCCACAGCACGCCGCGATGGTCGAATGACAAGCCGTCCGGGCTGCCGAACTCCGCGCCCTGCATCGACCCTTTGGCTTTCGCATCCTTATCATCCGTGCGTCCCGCCAGCACCAGGATATCCCATTTAAAGCCTGTGGCCGCCGGATCGCCGTTCTCTTCGTTCCAGTGCATGATATGACCGAACAGGTTGGCGGCGCGCGGGTTCGCTGCATCCACCGGCGCTTTGCCCTCCATACCACGATCGCTGTTATTGGTCAGCGTACAGTAGACGCTGCCCATGCTATGCGGATCTACGGCAATCCACTCCGGCCTGTCCATTTTGGTTGCGCCGACCGTATCCGCCGCCAGACGGGTTTTGATCAGCAAATCGCCCTGGTTTTCAAAGCCGTTGCTCTTATCCAGCCCGTTCTCGCCGAAGACCAGCGGCAGCCAGTCGCCGCTGCCGTCGTCGTTGAATTTAGCCACGTACAAGGTGCCGGACTCCAGCAGCTGCATTCCCGCCTCGCGGTTTGCCGAATCGTATTTCTTATCGGAAATAAATTTATAGATATATTCGAATTTCTGATCGTCGCCCATATAGACAACCACACGGTTATCCGGTGCCAGGGTTACTGCCGCGCCCTCATGTTTGAAGCGTCCCAGCGCGGTATGTTTGCGCGGAGTGGAGGAGGGATTGTAAGGGTCGATCTCAACGACCCAGCCAAAGCGATTCGGCTCATTGGGCGTTTTATCGACGTTAAAACGATCGTCGACTTCATTCCAGCGGTAGGAGGCGTCGGTGTCGCTGATGCCGTAGCGCTTCTCCAGCGCATTACGTTGTGCTTTCTTCACGAAAATATCGGACCAGTTTTCTTCGCAGGTGAGATAGGTGCCCCACGGCGTAAACCCGTTCGCGCAGTTCTGCATGGTGCCCAGCACCACTTCACCCTGCGGATCGGCGGCGGTTTTCATCAGATCCTGCTGACGCGCCGGGCCGGTGAGCTGCATCGGCGTATTAACGGTGATCCGTCGCGCATACGTTGAAGGACGCACGACCTGCCAGTCGTTTCCGCTCTTTTTCACTTCAATGACCGACACGCCCATCGCATTCTGCCCCTTGAGGGCTTTTTCATGGCTCCAGTTGGCAACGCCGTCTTTGAACAGCATCCCGTTATCAATATATTCATGGTTCATCGCCAGCAGGCCATGCGACGGATTATCTTCGCCCTGCGGCAGGCTAAACCAGGCCATGCCGTCATGGTGCATCCCCGCCTGCGCGGCCTGCTCTTCCGTGGTATTGCTGCCGTCCATTTTAAATTCAGGCAGGTTACCCTTCAGACCCACCGCGTCACCCCAGCGGTAAAACGGGCGCGCAATATAGCCTTCCGGCACGATCACGGTATCGTCGGTCGAGAGCGGAATACTGGTAAACCCCAGCGCGACGGCTTTTGCCAGCGGGGAAGGGCGGGTCAGCGCGGCGAAGGCGCTTTCTGAGCGCATCAGCGCGGGGAAAGAGACGGCGGCACCGGCGATGGCGCCCGCCTGTAAAAAGCGACGGCGGGAAAGGAAGACATCCGCCACCTCGGAGAATACCGGGTTAGCGCTGGGATTACTGATATCTTCGCTGTGTTCTTTTTTAAATACGGAGTGTAATGGTCTGCTCATCGCGGCTTCCTGTCAGTTTGCCAGAGGGACAAAAGTTGCAGGCCATACTAGGAAATCTGTGTTACAGATTTATAACATTTGCTCCTGATGTGTTCAGTAATGCTGACGCCGGAAAATGAGAAAGAGGTTATCGTGACGGACAGGGGTACCCGGCAGCAGGTGATTGCCGGGCGTAATCAGGGCTCCACCTGAGAAGGTAAACGCCTCGTTTCACACCCCCCTTTCTACCGCTCCCGCAACGCCTCTTTAGCGCGGTTAAACGGTTTTATCAGGTAATCGACAATCGTCTTCTCCCCGGTTTTAATATCGACCGTCGCAATCATCCCTGGCGCGATAGAAAAACGGCGTCCCGCTTTATTAACCAGAAAATCCTGATGGGTGCGAATAAACACCCGGTAATAGAAGATCTCCGGCTTGACCTTATCCTGAATCGTATCCGGCGAAATGGTTTCAACTTCGCCCTCCATCCCGCCGTAAATGGCGTAATCGTAGGCGGTGATTTTGACCAGCGCGCGCTGACCAGGATGAATAAAGGCGATGTCGCGCGGTGACAGTCGGGCTTCGATGAGTAACCGATCGTCAATCGGCACAATCTCCATCATCTCCCCGTTGGGCGGGATTACGCCGCCGATGGTGGTCACCTGAATATTTTTCACAATGCCGCGCACCGGCGAGCGCACCGTCAGGCGCGTCACCGAATCTTCCCGGCCTTTAATAATCGCCGAGAGCATTTCGACCTCGGCGTTAGCTTTCGATAACGCCTCGCGCGCCTGAACGTAATACTGCGAACGCAAGTCGCTGAGCTTAAGCCCCAGATCGCTTTTTTGCCGTTGCAGTCGCAGCACTTCGACGTGGCTGGCCGCGCCGCTTTTCTCCAGCCGCTGAGTGATTGCCAGCTCTTTATTGACCGAGGTCAGCGCCTCTTTTAACTCTGTCTGGGCATCGGTAAGCTGTGCGCGGCGGGAATTATAGAGTCGGGTCTCCGCGGCGATAAGATCCGGCCAGGCTTTCAGCGAATCGGGAAAGAGCAGCGGTTTATCGCTGACTTCAGCGTAAAGCCGCGCGCTGGAGGCGAGAGAGGCCCGGTAGCGCGCCGCGCTCTCGCCGACGTTGGACTCGGAACGGGTGGGGTCGAGACGCGCGACCACCTGGCCCGCCTGCACCTGGTCACCTTCCCGCACCGTTAATTCGGCCAGCACGCCGCCGTCGAGCGACTGTAAAAGCTGCTCGCGCGAGCTGGGAACCACTTTACCGGTGCCGGTGGATACCTCATCCAGCACGCCGAACCATGCCCAGATCCCGATCAGGACAAACAGCAGGGTGCAGAGGACAATAATGCGCGTCGATCCGGAAAAGGCGTTCTCGCGGCTAAGATCCAGGTCGTTGAACGGCGCATCACGCTGACTGGTTTTCATTGTTATCCTCCCGTCCGTTAACCGGCGTGGCTTTACGACTCTGGTTTAACGCCTGCGTTTTCGGCGCGTCCATCACCAGCTGCCCCTCTTTCAGCACCACCACCCGTTCCACCAGGTCGAGCACCGGCACGCGGTGGGTGGCGACGATCAGCGTGCGGTTGCCGAGCCACTGGCCGAGCCGCTGGATAAACTCCCGCTCGGTGTGTTCATCCAGCGAAGCGGTGGGTTCATCGAGCAGCACAATGTTCGGCGAGCGCAGCAGCATGCGCGCCAGCAGAATAGACTGACGCTGACCGCCGGAAAGCCCGGTGCCGCCCTCCATAATCGGGTGATCCAGCCCTTTAGGCTGGGTTTTGACAAAGCGCGCCGCGCCGCTGATCTCCAGCACGTTGAAAATCTCCTCATCGCTGGCGTGCGGCGCGCCCAGGGTCAGGTTCTCGCGCAGGGTGCCGTAAAACAGGCGGGCGTTCTGGCTGAGAAAACCGATATTGCGCCGCAGGTCGGCCATGTCGATCTGCGGCAGGCTCAGGCTGTCGAGGCGCGCTTCACCGCCCGCCAGCTCGACTCCGCCCGCCAGCGCCTGTAGCAGGGTTGATTTCCCGGCCCCGTTGCGCCCGAGAATGGCAACCCGCTCGCCGGGCTGGATCTCCAGTCGGTTAACGCGTAGCGGAATGCTCTGATCGTCGTTGTGGTAGCGAAACTGCGCATTCTCAAACTGGTAATGGCCGTGGAAAATCTCCTGGTGCACCAGACTGTCATCGCGCTGCGTCTCGGTGGGCAGTTGCATAATGCTGTCCAGCCCCACCTTAGCCGCTTTGACCTGCTGCCAGCGGGCCAGCACGCCACACAGGTTCGCCATCGGCGCTATCATCCGCGAGGCCAGAATTGACGCCGCCACCACCGCACCAGTGGTCATCGTGCCTTCAATCACCAGCGGCGCGCCGAACATCACCACCGCTGCGTACACCAGGCTCTGTACGGTGATCCCCCAGCTAATTAACCCCTGAGACAGTTCGCGGGTGCGCAGGCCGGATTCGGCGGTAATGCGGATATAGTGGTTCCACTGCTGCAAGAAGCGGTTCTCGGCCTGCATCAGTTTGATGTCTTCCAGCCCCTGTACGCTCTCAACCAGTACCGCATTGCGCAGCGTGGCTTCGTGAGCCGACTGGTTCGCCAGTACCGCCAGCTTTTTTTGCAGCAGCAGGCCAGGCAGGATCATTAATAGCGCGGCGACCGGGGCGATCCACGCCAGCGGCGGGGCGATAATCGCCAGCACCACCATAAACAGCAGAAAGAAGGGCAGATCGACCACCGTCGACATGGTGGACGAGGTGATCATCTCGCGGATCTGCTCCAGCTCGCGAAGCTGGGAAATAAAACTGCCGGTGGAGCGGGGAATGGCGCTGTTGCGCAGGCGCAGCGCGTGGCTGAATACCCGGTCGGAGACGCGCATATCGGCCCGTTTACCCAGCAGATCCATAATATTGCCGCGGGCGATCCGCAGCAGAAAACCGAAGATCACCGCGATCAGCACGCCGAGCGCAAGAACATACAGCGACGGCCACGACTGCGCCGGGATCACCCGGTCGTAGACCTGCATTGAGAAGATAATGCCTGACAGTGACAGAACGTTGATCAGCAGTGCCGCCAGCATGACCGGACCGTAGGGTTTGAGATCTTTCATCACCAGGCTTTTCAGCCAGTCGGGACGAAAGCGGGAAATATAGGCGTCGACCCGGCTGTCCTTCAGCGCCGAAAGCGGGCGCAGCGCCACCGCATAGCGGATGTCCGCCAGCAGTGCGCTGAGCGCCACCCGATTACGCTGGCGCGTATTGTCAATCACGCAGACCTCAACCGTGTCCTCGCCGTCGAACTGTTCAATCACCGCCAGATGATCGTTCGCCAGTACGGCAACCACCGGCAGTTGCCAGCGGGAGAGCGCGGCCTGCGGGTCGGTTAGCGGCTGGAAAGAGAGCCCGCTCTGGCGCGCGAGCTGGGTTAACGCCGGCAGCCACGGCTTGCCCTGAAACCACGGGGCGTTAGCCTGGATCGTGCCCGGCGAGCAGGAGATGCGGTAGTGCGCCGCCACATCGCCTATCGCCAGCGCCCAGCGATCCAGCATCGGACCGCTCAGCGCTTCATCGTCAGGAAGGGTAGCGTGTGTCATGGCTGGATCTCCACGGACTGAATACGACGATTTTCCAGGCCAAATGCGCTACGCAGTTTGCCGGTATTGTAGAGGCAGTTGAGTTGAAGCTGATGGAGCTGGTTGAGCGTTTGCTGTTGGGCAAAGCGCGCCTGATAAACTTCCTGCTCGGCGTTAAGCACGTCCAGCAGCGGGCGTGAGCCTAAATCCAGATACTGCTGCTGATAGATTTGCCGGGTACGCTCACTCAGCGCCTGTTGCCGGGCCTGCACCTGAAGCGAGGTCGCCAGGTTTAGCGCCTCGCTGCGGGCTTCCAGTAGCTTCTGGCGGACCTGAAGACGGACGCGCTGGATGGTGGACTGCGCCGTTTCAACCGCGTGGCTGGCGGCATTGCGCCGCGCGGTCAGGCCGCCGCCCTGATAAATCGGCATCTCTACCCGTACCCATGCGGAATACTGGGTGCGATCCAGCTCGGCGCTATTGGCATATTTATCATTGAGATAATGTCTGACTTCCGGCTCCAGCGAAATGGTCGGAGTCATCTGGGCATCGGCGTAATCCAGATTGGCCTGCGCCACATTCGCCTGCGCCCAGGCCGCCAGCACCGACGGCACCAGACGGTCATCCGGCTGCGCCACGTCGCAGCTGCGATTCAGCTTCTCAGGAAAGTCGTTGCTGATGGCATTAAGATTATTCCAGCCCAGCCAGGTCATCAGCGTGGCCCGGGCGCTTTCAAGACTGGCCTGATATTGCACCAGCTGCGCCCGTGCGCCTTCTATACGCGCGTCGGTTTGCACCACGTCGGAGAGCGAGCTGGCACCTTCATCGTTGCGCTGGTGGGCCAGATGGCCGACCGCGTTTAGCGCCTCAAGCTGCTCTTCAGCAATCGCCACCATCTGCTGCCAGGTTTGCACCTGCACCAGCGCCGTGGCGGTATCGTGCCCGACGGTATCAATGCTGAGCAGCACGTTGGCCTGCTCCTGCGCCACCCCGGCACGCTCTGCTCTGACCTGGCTTGAGACCTTACCGAAATCGTAGAGCATCTGGGACAGGGAAAGCACCAGCGACGGACTGAATCCGCTGTCAGAGTAGGTATTGGTATAACCATTGTTCATCCCCGCGTTAACCTGCGGGTAATATTTAGCGCGGGCAACATCCACCTGGTCGTTTTGCGAGGCCAGTTTACCCACCGCTTCGCCGATGGACGGATGCCAGGCCACCGCGCGGTCGACGGCTTTCTCCAGCGTCAGCTGACCCGGGGCGGCGGTTTCCAGCGGCAGAGACGTTACGCCATCCAGTGACGGCAACGCCTGCTGTTGGGCGAGATCTGCGGAAGCAATCGTGGGGTGCGCCCCGGCGGCGCAGAGCTGAAACGGACACAGGCAGCTAACCAGCCACCCGACAACGGGCCGTAGTTTTCGCATAAGTTATCCCTAAGAAAATGTCACTGCTTATCTGCCCCGGACGACATCGTCCGGGGCTATTGTGTACATCAACTAATAATGTGATTTTGTTGGATCAGCTCTTCGAGGTTGGTCTGTACATTCTCCAGGGTTACCAGGTTAGTGGACTGATAGGTGGTACCGGCACCGTCCCGGTCAATGGCTATCACCGTGTTATTGCCGCTGGTGGTGACGTTCAGGTAGCTGCCGAGCGCCGCCTGATCGCCATTCCAGCCCACCAGCAGATCGCCGATATCGATTTTGTCACCCTGCGCCAGCGAAAAGTTGCTCCAGTTATCGCTGGCGTTGCCGCCCGTCGCGCTGGTGCTGTCGAGCAGCTGATAAATCAGCGTGTCGGCATAGGCGGTACCAATAATCGTGTCGCTTTGCGCGGTGCTGACAAACTGCGGTGCCATGTCGATGGTCAGCGTGGCGTTATCCGTATGGCCGTTCTGGTCGTTGAGGGTGTAATTGAACGTCTCCTTTGTCGTCATGGATGAGGTGGCGATACCCGGCGTCAGCGTGTAGGTGTACGAGCCGTCAATATTGATCGCCAGCGTGCCGTAATGGCCCTGAACGGTGCCGCTGGCACCGCTATTGGCAAACGGATCCAGCGTGGTGCTGCTGCCGTTATAGCCAGTGATGGTCAGGCGGGTATCGACGGTAGAGAGCTGATCCAGCACGCCGCCCGCGTCGCTGCCGTCAAAGATATTGCCGCTGACGGTATGCACGCCGCTGGTCTCGAAGTTGTCGAGATCGTAGGTGGTGCCGGTTACGCTCGGGGTGATGGTAATGGTTCCCACCGAGAGCGCCCCGATACTGCCGGTATAGCTCAGCGTATAGTTGCCGGAATGCAGCTCCAGCCCGCCCAGATCTACCGCAATGCTGTTGCCGAGCAGCGCACCGCCGTTAAAAGAGCCGCTGCGCAGAACGGTGGTGCCGTCAGACAGCGTCCAGTTAACGGTCAGCCCGCCCAGCGCCAGCCCGGAAGCGACGGTAAAGTGCAGCACCGCCTCTTTCACCGCGGTACCCGCCGCCACTTCGATGACGCCGCTGCCGGTTCCGCCGGTGCGGGAGAAGAGCGAACTGGTCCAGCCGGCGCTGCCCACCGCATTGTCGGTAAAGGCGGTGGTATCCTGCACGGTGTTAAAGGTCATCAGCGGGCTGACATCATCCACCGCATCCACCGACAGCGGCGTGGCGGTGATATTCAGCGATGCGCTGTCGGTGCCGCCCTCCGGCGTGCTCACGGTATAGATAAAGCTATCCGGTACGTTAATGCTGTCAGCCCCGAGGCCGCTACGCAGCGTATAGCTGTAGTTCCCCGCCTGATCGATGGTCAGGGTGCCGTAACTGCCTTCGATGGTCGCCCCTTGTGCGCCCACCGCGACGCCATTTACCTCCGTAATGACAGTGCCCGCCGGGGCAACGTCATTCTCCAGCACATTACCCTCGGTGCTGGCGCTGATGCTCTCCACGTTATAAACATGATCCTGAAGAATATTCAGGGTGTAGCCCGTCAGCGCGGTTACACCGGAAGCGTTATTCAACAGGAACAGGTACTCGCCGCCCGGCAGCGTGAGGGTGAGCTGGCTGGACTGACCGCCCAGCAGCGGCACCTGTAGCCAGCCGGGCTCGACACGGTACTGCTCAAACTGCTGAATGGCGTCGTTAAAGCGGTAGACGTAAAGATCGAAGGTTGAGAGCAACGCCACGCCGCCTGCAGAGGATTGCAGGGTCAACGTGCGGGTGGAGCCTTCTTCAACGTCAAAGATGATCGGGTTGGTCAGGTTATCCAGAATATTGGCGTTGAGGACATTACCCAGCGCGATCCCCACCACCGAGAAGCTGGACTGGGAAGAGGGACCGTTATCAACGGCTTCGACCTGGGTTTCATAATTCAGCGTCGCGGTGTTGTCGACGGCGGTCACGGCGTTGCCCGCCGCACCCTCGCCGAGGGCGACCACCAGCTGCGCCGTGTCGCTGACGCCGTCGTGGGTAATGGTATAGGTGAAGCTTTCCGTACGTCCCAGGATCGTCGGCGAGGTGCTGGTCAGCGCGTAGCTGTAGCTGCCGTCCGGATTGATGGTCAGCGTCCCGTACAGACCGTCAATGCTCGCTCCGCCAGCGCCCACCGTCACCGTCTGGCCGCTGGCGTTGGTAACCTGGCTGACCACCGTGCCGTTCGGCGCGCTGTCAGCGCCGCTCACCGGATCGATATCCTGGATCACGTTGCCAACGTGCGTGGTTTCACCATTCAGCGTGCCTGCGCTGGTTTGCGTCACCGAGACGTTAAGGCTGGTGAAGGAGCCGGTCGCCAGCAGGCTGGAGTTGTAGCTCAGCACGCGGTACGTGCCGCCGGTCAGTCCGTCGAGGTTAAAGTTGACGCTGCTGCCGTTCAGCGTCAGCAGATCGGCAAACTGCGGCTGCGAGGAGTCCGCCACCGTCACCCACGCATTGCTGACGGCGTCGAGGCGCTGCACGGCAATTTGCTGGGTATTCAGCAGCGACAGCACGATCCCGGTGGCGGCGGAATCAATGCTGATATCCGCGCTGCCGCCCTCGGCGACGTCAAAGGTGACCTGCGCCGTGTCGTTGCCGATCACCGTCGCACTGTTGCCGAGCGCGCCGACCAGCAGAACGCCATAGTCACTGTAGTTCTCGTTTGTGACGGTGGCATCTGTCGTCAGATCCAGCTCCGCGACGTTATCGCTGGCTGAAAGCGGCAGTACCGGCGCGGTCAGCGGCGTGGCGGCGGAGACGTTGCCCGCCGCGTCGCGGGCAGTGACGGAGATCGTCTCGCCTTCGGTCTGCCGATCGTCCAGGGTGAGGCTCCATGCGCCATTATCGCCAGCCGTGGTGGTCAGCTGCACGTTGCCGGGTAGCGTAACGGTGACGGTGCTGCCCGCTTCAGCGGTGCCGCTGATGACGCTGCCGTCAGCGTTAATCGCCGCCTGTGGTGCGGCGGGGGCGATCGTATCCACCACCACGTTATAAATTGCGGAGGCGCTACTGGTGTTGCCCGCCGCGTCGGTGGCGGTGGCGGTCAGGTTATGCGCCCCTTGCGCCAGGTTAGCCCCCGGCGTGAACGACCAGTTGCCGTCGGCCGCGACCGTCGCGGTGCCGATCTGCACGCCGTTATCCAGAATACGCAGCGTGGCACCCGCTTCGCCGGTGCCGCTCAGCGTCGGGCGGGCATCGTTAGTAGCGGAACCATTGCCGACCACGCCGGTTACCGGCGCAACGTCATCCGTAACGGCGACAATAACCGGCGCGTCCGGCGCGGTAGTATCGACGGTAAGCGTGAATGGACCGGAGAGCGGGCTGGTATTGCCCGCCGCATCCGTTACCGATGCCGTCAGGGTATGCGGGCCGCTGGCAAGCGCCGTCGCTGGCGTAAGGCTCCAGTTGCCATTATTTCCCACCGTGGTCACGCCAATTTCCACGTTATTGTCAAAGAGCCGCAGCGTGGTACCCGGTTCGCCCCTGCCGCTGAACGCAGGCTGGGTGTCATCGGTGGTACGGCCGCTGGTCAGGGGGCCGGTGACGCTACCGATATTATCGGTGGCCAGCGCGATAACCGGCGCGGCGGGCAGCACGGTATCGACAACGACGGTAAACGGATCGGACGCCGGGCCGCTGTTGCCTGCCGGATCGGTGGCGACAGCGGTGAAAGCGTGACTGCCGTTAGCAAGCGCGGTTTCAGGGGTGAAGCTCCATTCGCCAGCCTCATTCGCCTGCGTCGAGCCGATAGCCACGCCGTTATCCAGGATCTGCACCGTGGCTCCCGCTTCGCTGGTGCCGCGCAGCAAAGGCCGCGTGTCGTCGGTAGACTGGCCGCCTGCCAGCGGACCGGTCACGCTGCCGACATCGTCAGTAATGCTGGTGATAGCCGGGGCCACCGGCGCGGTAGTGTCTACAATAACATCAAACGCCGCCGACGCCGGGCCGGTATTGCCTGCCGCGTCGGTCGCCACTACCGTCAAGGCATGCGGACCCTCCGCCAGCGGCTCATCCGGCGTAAAGATCCAGTTGCCGGTGCCGCCCACCGTCACGACGCCGATTTCCACGCCGTTATCAAGCACTTGCAGCGTCGAACCCGCTTCCGCGCTGCCGCTCAGCGTCGGGCGCGTTTCGTCCGTGGTTTGTCCCGATGTCAGCGCCCCGGTCAGCGGACCGGTCGCATCGACGACGGAGACAATGCCCGGCGCGGCCGGGGCTGTGGTATCCACCGTAATGCTAAAGGCCGGGGAGGCGGCGCTGGTGTTGCCCGCCGCATCGCTGGCAGTGGCGGTAAATCGGTGTACCCCGTCTGCCAGCGGCGCGTCAGGCGTAAAGGTCCATGCGCCCGTATTATCGACCAGCACGGTGCCGATCGATGCCCCGTTATCGAGGATTTGCACGGTCGCGCCCGTGACGCCCGTCCCGCTGAGGAGCGGCCGGGCGTCATCGGTGACCTGGTCCTGCGCCAGCGCACCGGTAATCGCACCGACATCATCGGTAATGCTGGCGATGACAGGCGTGGCTGGCGCAGCGGTATTGATGGTGATATCAAATCCTGCCGTGGCTGGTCCGGTATTGCCTGCGGCATCCACCGCGCTCAGCGTGAAGCTGTGCGGCCCGCTGGCGAGGGCTGTCGTCGGGGTAAAGGTCCAGGCTCCGCTATCGCTGGCCTGTGCGCTGCCAATCTGTGCACCGTTGTCAAAAATCAGCACCGTGGCGTTAGCCTCAGCGGTACCGTTGAGCGTCGGCGTGGTGTCGTCGGTCGTCTGGCCGGAGACGAGTGGCCCGGTAACGGTGCCGACGTTATCCACCACGCTGGTCAGCACGGGTTGTACTGGCGCGAGGGTATCCACCACCACCGTGAACGGCGACGAGGCCGGGCCGGTATTGCCCGCCGCGTCGGTGGCGATGGCTGTCAGCGCGTGCTCGCCTTCGCTCAGCGCGGCGGCCGGGGTAAAGCTCCAGTTGCCCTCAGCATCCGCCACGACGCTGCCCAGCAGTTCGTCGTTATCGTAAATAGTGACCGTCGCCCCGGCTTCCGTCGTACCGCTCAGCCCAGGCTGCGCATCGTTGGTGACCTGGCCGCTGACCAGCGGGCCGGTCAGCGCATCGACATTGTCGGTGACGTCGGTAATAACCGGTGCCTCCGGCGCGACGGTATCAACGATAATCGTGACCGGCGAGGAGGTGCCGCCCGTACCGTTTGCGTTGGTGGCATTCACCGCGAAGGTATGCGGACCGTCGGCAAGCGTTGCGGGCAGGTTGTACGACCACGCGCCACCGGCATCGGCATCGGCCTCCACGGTATCCACGATTGCACCATCGACAATGATCGTTACCAGCACGTCCGGCTGGGCGGTGCCACTCAGCGAAAGCTGATTATCGTCTGTGCTCTGGCCGTTGGTCAGATTCCCCGTCAGCGGACCAACATCATCGGCGATGGCGGTGATCACCGGCACCGATGGCAGGCCCGAGTTCGAGGCCGGGAACACGGTTGGATCGCTGATATTGCCTGCCGCATCCTGAACGACGACGGTCAGCGGCGAGCCGCTGGTCTGCGCCGGGGTCAGGGTGACGGTAAAGTTGCGATCCTCGCCGATAACCGCGCTGCCCAGCACGTTCCCCAGCGCATCGCTGACAATGGCCGTCGCGCCAGCCTCCGCCGTGCCCGACACCGAGGTGCCGTCGCCAGGGGTGGTCAGGTTGTCCGGCGCATCCGGCGCGGTCAGGTCCACGTTAAGGGTAAACGAGGCAGAGCGTCCGCTGGCGTTGCCCGCCGCGTCCGTCGCGCTGACGGTCAGAACATAATTTCCCTCGCCCAGCGGGGTGGCCGGGGTAAAGGTCCAGTTGCCGGCATCGTCGACGTCCGCCGTGCCGATTTGCTCGTCGTTGGCGTACAGCGTCACCGTGCTACCCGCTTCAGCCGTGCCGCGGATCAGCGGCTGGGTATCATCGGTATAGCCGCCGTTGGTCAGCGGCGCGGTGAACGGCCCGACGTTATCTTCTACCGCATTAATGGTCGGCGCGGCAGGCGCGGTGGCGTCTATGGTGAAGGAGAACGGCGCGGTGGCCGCGCTGACGTTACCCGCGGCATCGGTGGCGGTGACGGTCAGCGTATACAGACCGTCTGCCAGCGGGGTGGACGGCGTAAAGCGCCAGTTCCCCGCGTCGTCCGCCAGCGTGGTGCCAATCGCCGTGCCGTCATTGTAAATGGTGACGGTGCTGTTTACCGGCGCGGTGCCGGTGAGCGTTGGCAGGTTGTCATCGCTCAGATCGCCGCTGGCAAGCGGGCCGGTCTCTGCGCCGACGTTATCTTCAACGCTGAGCAGCACTGGGGTAGCCGGTATGGCGGTCTGTACGTCGATGACGAAAGGCGCAGACGGACCGCTGGCGTTGCCTGCCGGATCGGTGGCGGTCAGCGTAAAGCTGTGCTCGCCCACCTCCAGCGGCGCGGCTGGCGTAAAGCGCCAGCTGCCGTCGGGATCCACCAGCGCTGTCCCGAGCGTATCATCGCCGTCATAGACGGTAATGGTATCGCCCGGCGTGCCACTGCCGCTCAGGGTCGGCTGCGTGTCGTTGGTCTGCTACCCTGAAATCAGGCTGCCAGTGCCTTCCGGCACGTCGTCAGTTACCGCGGCGAGGACGGGGATGGCCGGGGCGGTGGTATCCACCACCACGGTAAACGCGGCGGAGGCCGGGCTGGCGTTACCGGCCACATCCACGGCGACGGCGGTCAGGGCATGAGTGCCTTCGGTCAGCGCGGTAGTCGGCGTGAAGCTCCAGCTCCCGCCAGTGGCGACGGTAGTGCTGCCGATCAGCGTACCATTATCATACAGGTTGATGGTTGCACCCGGCTCGCCGCTGCCGTTCAGCTGCGGACGGGTATCATCGGTACTCTGCCCGCGAGTCAGACTGCCGGTCACGCTGCCGACGTCATCATTGACGGCAGCGATCGTCGGCGCGGCAGGGGCGCGGGTATCCACCGTCAGGCCGAAGCTGGCGGCGGGGCTGACGTTACCCGCGGCATCGGTGGCGGTAACGGTCAGGGTATGCGCGCCGTTTGCCAGCGGCGCAGTTGGGGTAAAGCTCCAGGTGCCATTATTGCCGGCCTGGACGGTGCCAATCAGCGTGCCGTTGTCGAGGATACGAACAGTGCTGTTCGCCTCCGCCGTCCCGCTCAGCGCGGGCCGCGCGTCGTCGGTTCGCTGTCCGCTGGTTAACGGCCCGGTGATGCTGCCGGTATCGTCAATCACCGCGCTGATGACCGGCGTTGCGGGCGCGCAGGTATCTACCGTCAGCGTAAACGGCGTGGAGAGGGCGCTGGTATTGCCCACGCCATCGGTGGCGCTGACCCGCAGACTGTGCGGGCCTGCCGCCAGCGCGGTGTCAGGGGTAAAGGTCCAGCTACCGGTTTCGCCCACCTGCGCGCTGCCGATCGCCGTTCCGTTATCGAAAATCGTCACCGTAGCGCCGATCTCGCCGATGCCGGAAAGCGTCGGACGCGTGTCGTTGGTGCTTTGTCCGCTGGCGAGTTGTCCGGTGACCGGCGCAGTATCGTCAGTCACCAGCGTAATCGCCGGGATCTGCGGCATAACCGTATCCACGACCAGACTGAAGGCGGCAGACGGCTGGCTGACGTTGCCGTCGCCGTCGGTGGCGGTGACGGTCAACACATGCCCGCCGGTGCTCAGCGCGATCTCAGGCGTAAAGCTCCAGACACCGCTGGCGTCCGCCGTCACCGAACCAATCTCGGTTTCTCCGTCAAAGATGCGTACTGTGGAATTGGCCTCGGCGGTGCCATTCAGCGTCGGACGCGGGTCGTTGGTGCTCTGGCCGTCGGTCAAGGCACCGGTGAATTCCGGCACGTCATCGACCACGCTGGTGATGGTCGGCGGCTGCGGCGCGGTGATGTCCGGGGCGTTAACCGTGGCTGCGGGACCCTCGTTCGCTGCGGCATCGGTGGCCGTCGCGCTCAACGGCTCGCCGTTGGTTTGCGGCGTAGTCAGGGTTACGCTAAAGCGACCGTCGTCATCCGCCGTGGCGCTGCCGAGCGGTGCGTTATCCGGTCCGGTCACCGTCACCGTGCTGCCCGCTTCCGCGCTGCCTGACAGGGTGGTGCCGTCTTCAGAGACCAGCAGATCTGACGGCGAGGCTGGCGGCGTCAGATCCGGCGTGGCGACGGTGGCTGCCGGTCCGGTATTGTTTGCCGTATCGGTCGCCGTGGCGCTTAACAGCTCGCCGGTGATCTGCGGCGTGGTCAGTTCGATGCTGAAATTGCCGTTATCGTCCACCAGGCCACTGCCCACATTTTCATTACTGGCGTTAACGATGGTGACGGTGCTGCCCGGCTCAGCGCGCCCGGTGACGACAGCGCCATCCGGGGTGATCGCCAGCTCCAGCGGCGCCACAGGCGCAGTGGTATCTCCTGCGCCGGTGCGGGTAGGCTGGCTGCTGTTGCCCGCCGCATCGGTCGCGATGGCGGTTAACTGCTGGCCGTTAGTCTGCGGCGCGTTAAGCGTGACGCGGAAATTGCCATCCTCGCCTGCGACGGCATTACCGAGCAGCGTGCCTGCGGTACTGGTAATGGCGATACTGCTGCCCGCTTCCGCGCTGCCAGTGACGGTGAGGCCATCGCTGCTGACCGCCAGATCCTCCGGCGCGTCAGGCGCAACGGTATCCACCACGATGGCGAACGGTGCGGAAAGTCCGCTGGTTCCTGCCGCGGTAGTCGCCGTGGCGGTGAACTGGTGCGGTCCCTCTTCCAGCGCTGTTTCCGGCGTGAAGTTCCAGTTGCCATCGGCATCAGCGGTCACGCTGCCCAGCTCAACGCCATTGTTGTACAGCGTAATCTGCGCGTTAGCTTCCGCCGTTCCGCTCAGCAACGGCCGGGTATCGTCCGTGGCCTGGCCTGCGGTCAGATTGCCGGTCAGGGTGCCCGCGTCATCAGTAACGGTGGCGATGGTCGGCGCATCCGGCAGACCGGAGTCGGACCCGGTAAACGCTGTCGGTTCGCCAACGTTGCCCGCGCTGTCCTGAATACGCGCTTCCAGCGGCTGGCTCATGGTCTGCGCCGGGGAGAGGCGCACGACAAAGGTGCCGTCGGTATTTACGGTCCCGCTGCCAATTTGTACGTTGTCGGCGTTAACAATGGTGATTAACGCCCCGGCCTCCGCCGTCCCGCTGACCGTGGTGCCATCCTGTGCCACGGTCGTAATGAACGCAGCCTCCGGCGGGGTGACGTCAATAATGATGGCGATGGCGGCAGACGGCTGGCTGACGTTGCCGACGCTGTCAGTTTCCCGCACGGTGAAGCTATGCTCGCCTTCGGCAAGCGGCGCATCCGGGGTAAAGCGCCACTGTCCGTCGGTGCCCACCGTGACGTTACCCATCTCAATCCCGTTATCAAACAGAACGATCTGGTTGCCCGGCTCGCCGCTGCCGCTCAGGGCAGGGCGGGTGTCATCGGTGCGCTGACCATCCGCCAGCACGCCGGTGATCGGTCCGGTATCATCTGTTACCACCGGCGTAGCGGCCTGCGGCGCGGTGAGATCCACCACAACCGTAAAGGCTGCCGAGGCCGGGCCGGTATTGCCTGCGCTGTCGGTGGCGCTGACGGTAAGATCGTGCGACCCTTCGCCCAGCGCAGTATCCGGGGTAAAGCGCCAGTTGCCGCTGTCATCAGCCTGTACCGCACCAATTTCCGTGCCGTTATCGAAAATGCGTACCGTAGCGCCCGCTTCTGCGGTGCCACTCAGCGCAGGCTGCGCGTCGCGGGTGAGCTGGCCGCTGGTCAACGGTTGTGACGTGCCGGTGGAGTCATCTGTCACACTGGCAATCACCGGCGCGGCCGGAGCGGTAAGGTCGATCACGACGTTAAATACCGGCGACGGCGCGCTGCTGTTGCCCGCGGCGTCGGTAGCGGTGACGGTTAACGGATGGCTGCCGCTGCCCAGAGGGGCATCCGGCGTCAGGCTCCAGATACCGTCATCGTTAACCTGCGCCGACGCGATCTCAATGCCGTCATCGTACAGCCGGACGGTATCGCCCGGTTCGCCGCTGCCGCTCAGCGTCGGGAGCGTGTCGTCGGTGGTCTGGCCGCTGACGAGCGGACCGGTCACGCTGCCGTTATCATCGCTGACGCTGTCAATTAACGGTGTTACAGGTGCGGTCGTATCAATGTTAATGGCAAAGGCCGCCGAGGCCGGTCCGGTGTTGCCGGAGGCGTCGGTCGCCGTTACGGTAAAGTTATGCACGCCCTCCGCCAGCGCCGTTGTCGGCGTAAAGCTCCACTCGCCGTTTTCGTTCACCGGGGCGCTGCCGATGGCGATACCGTTATCAAAGATCTGCACACTGGCGTTTGGTTCAGCGCTGCCGCTGAGTGCCGGACGGGTATCGTCCGTCGTCTGGCCCGCAGTAAGAGGGCCGGTGACGCTGCCGGTATCATCCGTAATGGCGTTCAGGATCGGCGCTTGCGGTCCGCTGAGATCCACTACCAGCGTAAAGCCCGCTGAAAGCGGCCCGCTATTACCTGCCGCGTCGGTTGCCGAGGCGGTGATGAGGTGGGTGCCGTCGGCCAGCGGCTGCGCCGGGGTCAGGGTCCAGTTGCCTGCATCGCTGACCCGCGCGCTGCCAATTGCCGCGCCGTCGCTGTACAGCGTAACGGTTGAGCCCGCTTCGCCGGTGCCGCTGAAGGTCGGCTGGCTATCGTTGGTTGGCTGGCCGCTGGTGACCGGGCCGGTACCAGGGGCGATATCATCGGTGACCGACACTATCAGCGGGGCGGTAGGCGCGGCGGTGTCAATTTGCAGAGTGAAGGCGGCTGACGGCGTGCTGCTATTGCCCGCACTGTCAGTGGCGACCACCGTCAGCGGATGCGTGCCGCTGGCAAGCGGCGCTGGCGGCGTGAAGCTCCAGACGCCGTTAGCGTTTGCCTGCACGCTGCCGATTGCCGTTGCGCCATCATAAACCGTAATGGTTGCGTTCGCTTCGGCGGTCCCGCTGAGCGTCGGCTGCGGATCGTTCGACGGCTGGCCGCTGGTCAGCGGGCCGGTGCCGCCTTCCACATCGTCCACCACCTGACCGATGACAGGCGCATCCGGCGCGACGGTATCGACGATCAGCGTGAACGGCTGAGTTTCATCGCTGGTACCGTTGCCGTTAGTAGCCGTTACGGTAAAGGTTACGCTGTTTTCCCCTTCCGCCAGCGGATCGGTCGGGGTAAAGGTCCAGTTGCCGCTGGCGTCGGCCAGCGCGGTGCCCATTTCTGCGCCGTTGTTATAAATCGTGATGGTCGCACCCGGCTCGCCGGTACCGGTGATGGTCGGTTGCGTGTCGTCGGTGCGCTGACCGTTGCTCAGATCCCCCACCAGCGGGCCCACGTCATCACTGACGGAGACAATAACCGGTACATCCGGGATGCCGGAGTCGGTGGCGGTAAACGGCGCGGCGGGACCGACGTTACCGGCGCTGTCGGTGGCCTGCGCCAGCAGGGATTCCCCGGCGGTCTGGGCCGGAGAGATGCCGATGCTGAAGGTGCCGTCAGGGTTTGCGGTTCCACTTCCCAGCACCACATTGCCGGTGGCGTCAGTAATGGTCACGCGGCTGCCGGCTTCCGCCGTTCCGGTGACGGTGGTGCCCTGCGGGGAGACCGCCAGATCGCCCGGGGCGGCAGGCGGCGTGGTGTCCACCACAACGCGGATCGCAGCGGACGGCTGGCTGGCGTTACCCGCCGCGTCGGTAGCGATAAAGGTCAGCGTATGGGTACCCTCTGCCAGCGGCGTGGCTGGCGTGAAGGTCCATGCGCCATCGGCCTCCACCGGCACCGTACCGAGAACGGTGCTGCCGTCATAGAGCGTAATGGTTGTGCCGGGTTCTCCGCTGCCGGTCAATGTCGGTTGGCTATCATCGGTGCGCGCGCCGTTGGCTATTGCCCCGGTGATGGGGCCGACATCATCCGTTAACCCTGGCAGTACTGGTACAGCAGGCGGCGTCAGATCGACGTTAAAGGTAACGGCGGCGGACGGCGCGCTGGCGTTACCTGCCGCATCGCTGGCGATCGCGGTGATCGCGTGCGGCCCTTCGCCCAGCGGGCTGGCAGGGGTGAAAGTCCATTCTCCCTGTTCATTAACCTGCGCGGTGCCGATTTCCGTGCCGTTATCCAGAATGCTAAGGGTGGTTCCCGCTTCGCCGGAACCGGTAATTACCGGAAGCGTCGCATCGGTGACCTGCGCCTCCAGCAGCGGTCCGTTTATGGGCCCCTGATTATCAATAATCGCGTTGATGACCGGAACCGCAGGTGCCAGCGTATCGACGGTCAGGGTGACCTCCGGCGACGCCGGGCCGACGTTGCCCGCCGGATCGGTAGCGACAACGGTCAGGCTATGCGCGCCCTCCGTCAGCGGCGCGTCGGGGGTAATGCTCCAGCTTCCATCGTTATTTACCGTGGCGCTGCCAATCGCCGTACCGCCGTCATACAGCGTGACGGTTGTGCCCGCTTCGCCGCTGCCGGTGAAGGTGGGCTGCGTATCGTCGGTAGCCTGCCCGCTGGACAGCGTGCCGGTTACCGCGCCCACATCGTCCGTGGCAGAGATAATCGTCGGCACGGCCGGGAAGCCGGAGTTCGTGGCGGTGAAGTTTGCCGCCGGGCCGCTGTTGCCCGCGCTATCCTGCGCGACGGCGGTAAGCGGTTGCCCCGCCGTTTGTGCTGGCGTGATAACAACGGTAAAGCTGCCGTCATCAGCCGCCGTACCGGTGCCGAGCACCGTACCGCCTGCATCAATAATGGTTACCTGACTACCGGCCTCCGCGTTGCCGGTAACGTTAACACCCTCTTCGCCGATCGTCAGGCCGGTCGGTGCGGCAGGCGGCGTGGTGTCCACCACGAAGGTGACAGGCGCGGACGGCTGGCTCACGTTTCCGGCGGGATCGGTGGCGGTAAAGGTCAGGGTATGTTCACCCTCCGCCAGCGCTGTTTCCGGGGTAAAGCTCCATTGTCCATCATCACCAACGACGACCGTACCTGTAACCGTATCGCCGTCATAAATAGTGATAAGAGTGCCTGCTTCGCCGCTGCCGCTCAGGGTCGGGCGCGTATCGTCGGTTGACTGACCGTCCACCAGCGGACCGGTGATGCTGCCAGCATCGTCATTAATAACGGGCAGAGTAGGCGCATCCGGCGCGGTAACGTCGATAATCAGCGTGAAGGCAGGCGAGGCGGCGCTGACGTTACCCGCAGCATCGGCCGCGGTGACGGTAAAGTCATGGTTGCCTTCGCTTAGTGCGGCAGGAGGCGTAAAACTCCAGCGCCCCTCTCCGTCAGCGGTAGTGACGCCCAGTTCAGCGCCGTTATCGTAAATAACAATCTGGCTACCGGCGGCGGCCGTACCGCTCAGCTGTGGTTGCGTGTCATCGGTGGTTTGCCCGCTGCTTAACGCGCCGGTCACTGGGCCTGCGTCGTCAGCGGCAGCGGTAATCGCGGGCACGTCTGGCGCGGCGGTAGTCACTGTAAAGCTGAACGCCGGGGAGGCTGCGCTGACGTTCCCCGCCGTGTCGGTCGCGGTGACGGTGATACTGTGGCCGCCCTCGGCCAGCGGCGCGTCCGGCGTAAAACGCCAGCTGCCGCTGTCATCGGCCTGCACACTGCCAATCTGCACACCGTTATCATAGAAGGTCAGCGTTGCTCCGGGCTCGGTGCTGCCGCCCAGCGTCGGCTGACGATCGTCTGTGGTTTGACCGTTGGCGATGGCGCCGGTAATACTTCCGGCATCATCAATCACTTCGGCAATCACCGGCGCATCCGGGGCGACGGTATCCACCACGATGGTAAAAGGCTGAGACTCGCCGCTGGTGCCGTTGCTGTTGGTTGCGGTAACGGTAAAGGTAAAGGCGTTTTCCCCCTCCGCCAGCGGCTCAGTCGGCGTGTAACGCCAGTTGCCAGCGTCGTCTGCCAGAACGCTATCCACCGCGTCACCGTTGAGATAAACGGTAATTGTCGCGCCCGGCTCACCGGTGCCGCTTAACGTTGGCTGGGTATCATCGGTATGCTGACCGCTGGTCAGATTTCCTCTGATGGTGCCCACATCATCAGAGACCGAGATAATGGTCGGTACATCCGGATAGCCAGAGGTGGAACCGGTAAAGTCCGCCGACGGCCCGCTGTTTCCGGCGCTGTCGCGGGCGGTGGCCAGCAGCGCTTCGCCGTTCGTCTGCGACGGCGCGATATTGACCGAGAAACTGCCGTCGCTGTTGGCGGCGGCCGATCCCAGTACGTTACCACTGGCATCGGTAATGGTGATCAGACTTCCGGCTTCCGCCGACCCGGTAACCGTTGCGCCATCAACGGAAACCGCCAGATCGGTCGGGGCGTCGGGCGCGATCAGGTCAACGGTAATGGTTAACGGCTCTGACGGCTCGCTGATGTTTCCGGCCTGGTCGGTGGCGGTAAAGCGCAGCACATGGTTGCCGTGCGCCAGCGGCGTATCCGGGGTCAAATTCCAGCTACCGTCGCTATCGACCATTGCGGTGCCAATCATCTCGTTGCCGCGCCAGGCGGTGATCATCGTCCCCGCTTCGCCGTTACCGGTCAGCACCGGGCGGGTTTCATCCGTTGGCTGACTGTCCGCCACCGGCCCGGTAATACTCCCGGTATTGTCGTTGATGAGCGGAACGGCTGGCGCGTCAGGCGCAGTAATATCTACGTTGAGGTTAACCGGCGTCGAGGTCGCGCTGGTGTTGCCGGCAGCATCCTGCGCGGTGAGCGTCAACGCGTGCTGGCCTTCGCTCAAATCGCTGTCTGGCGTAAAGCGCCAGCTGCCATCCTCTGCCACCAGCACGCTCCCGATCGGCGTGCCGTTGTCATAAATCGTTATCGTACTGCCCGCTTCACCATTGCCGCTCAGCGTCGGGCGAGGATCGGCAGTGATCGGCGTATCGGTGATAAGTCCCGTATCGTCCGTAATGGCCTCAATAACGGGCGTCGGCGGCGCGAGGGTATCGACGACCAGCGTAAATGCAGCGCCGGGCGGGCTGGTATTATTCGCTGCGTCGGTCGCGGTAACGGTCAGCGCGTGATTGCCGTCGGTCAGCGGGGTAGTGGGTGTAAAGCTCCAGTTGCCGTCCGCGTCTACCTGTGCGGTACCACGCGCCTCGCCGTTATCGTAAACGGTGATGGTTGTACCTGCCTCACCGTTGCCGCTCAGCGTCGGGCGGGCATCATCGGTGGATTGACCGCTGGTGAGGGAGCCGGTCAACGGACCAGTGTCATCCGTTACCGCGGAGATCACCGGCACGTCAGGCGCGGTGGTATCCGGCGCGGTGGTGCTGGCTGTCGGGCTGCTATTGCCGCCCGGATCGGTGGCGATAACATTCAGCGTTTCGCCATTCGTCAGCGGCGGATCTAACGGCAGGGTGAAGCTGCCGTCAGGCCCGGCGGTGACGGTGCCCACCGGCTGACCGTTGCCGTCGGTAACCGTCACGGTGCTGCCTGCTTCAGCATTCCCGGTGAGGGTCGTGCCGTCCTCTGACACGGCCAGATCGTCCGGGGCGGCAGGCGGCGTGATATCCGGAGCGTTTACGCCTGCCGCCGGACCCGCGTTACCCGCGAGGTTGGTTGCCGTGGCGGTGAGCGCTTCGCCATTAACCTGCGGCGGCGTCAGCGTCGCGCTGAACGTGCCGTCCGGGCCTGTAACGGCGGTGCCAATGATGGTGTTGTTGGCGTCGCGGATCGTAATGGTACTTCCGGCTTCGGCATTACCGGTGAGGGTGGCTCCATCTTCAGAGACCGCGAGATCGTCAGGCGCGGCGGGCGGGGTGGTATCCACGATCAGCGTCAGTGGCTGCGAGATGCCGCTGGTGCCGTTACCGTTGGTCGCCGTGAGCGTGAAGGTAAAGGTATTCTCACCCTCCGGCAGGGCGGGCGATGGCGTAAAGCTCCAGTTGCCCGACGCGTCAACGGTAGTGGTGCCGATGGCAGTGCCGTTGCTGTATACCGTAATGGTGGCATCGGGTTCGCCGGTGCCGTTCAGGGTCGGCGTGGTATCGTCAGTCGTCTGGCCGTCGGTCAGATTTCCGGTGACGCTACCCACGTTATCTACCACAGACACCAGCACCGGCACGTCAGGGTAACCCGAGGTTGAACCGGTGAAGGTGGCCGCCGGGCCGTCGTTTCCGGCGGCGTCGCGGGCAGTGGCCGTCAGCGTTTCGCCATCGGTTTGCGCCGGAACAATACCGATGCTGAAGCGGCCATTTTCATCGGCAGTACCGCTGCCGAGGAGGTTGCCGCTGTCATCGCTAATCCTAACCGTACTTCCCGCTTCGGCAGTGCCGGTGACTGTAGTGCCGTCGGTAGACGTAACGAGCTCCGTAGGGGCGGCAGGCGGGGTAATATCCACTA
The DNA here is from genome assembly GCF_029319185.1 of Superficieibacter sp. HKU1. Classification (NCBI taxonomy): domain Bacteria; kingdom Pseudomonadati; phylum Pseudomonadota; class Gammaproteobacteria; order Enterobacterales; family Enterobacteriaceae; genus Superficieibacter; species Superficieibacter sp. HKU1. The sequence goes on along the minus strand of NZ_CP119754.1, from coordinate 3,470,687 downwards.
CCACATTCAGCGCCGGAGAGGGCTGGCTGACGTTTCCGGCCAGGTCGGTAATCGTGATGGTCAGCGCATGAGCGCCTTCGGCTAACGGTGCAGAAGGCGTGAAGTTCCAGTTGCCGTCATCGGCGATAACCGCCGTGCCCAGCAGCGTGGCGCCGTCATACACGCTGACGGTCGCGCCAGCTTCGCCGCTGCCGCTGAGGACAGGACGGGTTTCATCAGTGGGCTGACCGTCGGTGATCGTACCGGTAAGCGGACCGGACGCATCGGCGGCAACCGGTGCGGCTGGCGCATCTGGCGCGACGGTATCGATAGTGAGCGTCCACGGGGCTGACGCGGCGCTGGTATTGCCTGCCCGATCCGTCGCAGTAATGGTGAAGCTATGATTGCCGTCGCTCAGCGCAGCGGGCGGGGTGAAGGTCCAGCTGCCTGCGGGATCGACCGTCGCCAGGCCAATAACGGTGCCATTATCATACAGCGTGATCGTACTGCCAGGCTCGCCGCGTCCGGCGAAGGTTGGCTGCGTATCATCGCTCACCTGGCCGTTGAGTAGCGGGCCTGTGAGCGGGCCCGCATCATCGGTCAGGCTGGTGAAGACCGGGACGGCAGGCGCTTCGGTATCGATAATCAGGGTAAAAACGCCGGAGGCCGGGCTGACATTGCCATCTGCATCGATAGAGATGACGGTCAGCGCATGGTTGCCGTTGCCAAGCGGTGTCCCTGGCGTAAAGCGCCAGCGTCCGTCGTTGTCGATGGTGACGGAGCCGATTTCAGTTCCGTTATCATACACGGTCAGGGTGGCACCGGGCGTACCGCTACCGCTGAGGGTCGGCGTGGTATCGTCGGTGCGCTGACCATTGCTCAGTGCACCGGTAATCGGCCCCGCATCGTCAATCGCCAGATCGATGACCGGCGTGCCTGCGGGAGCGTTGTCCGGCACAGTCACGGTGGCAACTGGCCCACTGTTACCGGCCGGATCGGTCGCCACCACCGTGAGGGTTTCACCGCCGGTGCGTGGCGGATCCAGCGGAAGGGTAAAACTGCCATCCTCGCCTGCCACCACGCTACCCAGCGACTGACCGTTGCCGTCGGTGACGGTGACGGTGCTCCCCGCTTCGGCATTCCCGGTTAACACAGTGCCACCGTCGGAGATGTCCAGCCCGTCCGGCGCGGCAGGCGCAGTGAGGTCGACATTCAGCGTGAAGGCGGCAGACAAGCCGCTGGTCCCGTTGGCATTGGTGGCTGTCGCGGTAAAGCGATGCTCGCCTTCACCCAGCGGCGTGGTGGGCGTGAAGCTCCAGTTACCGCTGGCATCAACCAGGGTGGTACCGATAATCACATCATCGCTGTACAGCGTAATGGTGGCTCCGGCCTCTCCGCTACCGCTCAGCGTCGGTGTGGCGTCATCGGTGCTCTGACCGCTGCTAAGATTACCCGCGAGCGCACCCGCGTCGTCCAGCGCCGAGAGGATGACAGGTACATCAGGATAGAGAGACGTTGAGCCGCTGAAATCGGCCGTCGGGCCAGTATTCCCCGCGACATCGCGGGCCACCGCCGTCAGGGCTTCGCCGTTAGTTTGCGCTGGTGCAATACCAATACTGAAATGACCGTCGGCGTCGGCGGTGCCGCTACCAAGCACGTTGCCACTGGCATCAGTAATGGTGACCGTGCTTCCGGCCTCGGCGCTACCGGTGACGGTAGTGCCGTCTATGGACGTAGTGAGATCGGTCGGCGCGGACGGAGGAGTGGTATCCACGATTAATGTAAACGGCGCTGAGAACGTCCCCGTATTGCTGAAAGAGACCGTCAGAATATGCGTGCCTTCAGAGAGCGGGGTGGCAGGCGTAAAGCGCCATGCGCCGCTGGCATCCACCAACGTGCTGCCGATAGCGGTGCCGTTATCGTAAACGGTGATGGTAGCGCCTGGCTGACCGCCGCCATTCAGGGTAGGGCAGGTATCGTCGGTGAGCTGACCGTTGCTCAATTGACCTGTAACAGCGCCCGCATCATCCAGCACGCTATCAAACGTACCGGCGTCGGATGAGGTCAGATCCGGCGCGATGACCGTCGCTGACGGGCTAACATTGCCCGCTGCATCGGTGGCGCTGACGTTAAGCGTTTCACCGTGATTTTGCGCGGGATTAAGGGCCAGCTGAAAATGTCCATCAGCGCCAGCCACCGCCGTGCCTATAAGGTTTCCGCTGGCATCGGTCACCTTCACCGTACTTCCGGGCTCCGCCGTGCCGGTCAGCGTGGCACCGTCATCAACGATCAACAGATTGGCAGGCGCATCTGGCGCAGTGAGGTCGGGAGTATCTACGCTGGCGGAAGGGCCGGTATTGCCCGCAGGATCGGTTGCCACCACCTCGACAGGTTTACCCTCCGTCTGCGGCGTATCAAGATCGATGGTGAAGTTACCATCGCTACCCGTCGTGCCGGATCCAATAATATTGCCATTAGCATCGGTCACGGTAATCGTGCTGCCAGGTTCAGCGCTGCCGGTAAGCGTTTTGCCATCTTCACTGATGATCAGGTTTCCGGGGGCATCAGGCGGGGTATTATCTTCGCCAGTTTCGTTACCTGGAGGCGGCGTGGTATTGTGCTCGTCGTCATCGTGACCGCTTCCTCCGCTGGAAGCAGCGACGGCAGCCAGACCACCGCCGCCTAACAACCCACCCAACACCCACGGCCACACCGGAGCCGCGCCGTCAGAGGCCGCTGCGCCTGCGCCAGCAGTCGCTAATAAATCGTCAATGCTGGCAATATGGACAAAATTAAGCCCGGCGGCTGAAGGATCTTCTACCCACCACAAAGCCCCCTGACTGTCTTCAAGCACCAGCAAACTTTTGGTTTCGCCTTCAGCAAGATAAAAGTTTTTAATGGCGACGGTTTCACCCGAGCGAAGATGAACAATCAAATCGTTATTGGCGCGGGTAAGGGAGGCGATATCTGCTCGCGCTACCTGAAGTTTTACAATAGCGGGATGGCTTAACGTGACTTCAGAGGCTGTGGTAGACGTTTCTACACCGGTTAAAGCAGAAATGACAGATATCGATACCATTGGTTTTTACTCCCAGCAGATATAGATGAAGCGTTAACTTACGCATCGTTCTGAATTTCAGGTAAAAAGACTCTGCGGCAGAGATTCTATTTAAAAATAGTTTCTCACCGTTATTTATTTGCGTTTTGCTATGAATCCTACTTCCCGAGACGAGAGGTAGTGGTTATATAAAGGTATTAATTTTTGGCCGCCAATGAATGTTTTTCAGCGGCACTCAAATAGGCAATATGCTCCTCACGGCGTTTCTCCCGTATGGCTTATTAATGATATAGCCAGAACTATAAAAATGCGCAAATTAAGGATTCCTACATTAAATTGTAGGTATTGTGATTTATATAAAATTTTGTGATGGGGTTCAAAGAAAATAAATGATGTGGTGGGGTGTAATGGATTGTTTATACATGGTTTTTTTTCTTAAGCCTACTAAAAACGCGGCCCAGACTGTGTAAGCATTAACTTTTTTCGGCTGGTAAACACCATCCAGCGAGGCAGATAAGCTCACTCGTGCAGAGAGTAAAGGACCGAATCGTTTGGTGATAAGGCGTCCTGACTGCCCGGTCAGGCAGGTACCCGGATATTGGTAAGTATTAACTGAAAGGATTCAACATGGAAGGATAAAATAAGTCACTGCCTGGCAATATGATTCATTATCGTATTAGCGCTTATAAGATAAAGACATACAATCAATTATTCCATAGAGTTCGTGATCTGTTCTTTTCCGGAATACCTGTATTATATTCCTTATTCGCTAAATAAAGTGGGCCTCGCGACCGGGCGATAGTAACGGGGATTTATTATTTGTACTTTAATTCTTTTGGTTGACTGTCATGAGGATGATGAAAGCGCATGGAATAAAATCGCTCTTTATAACGTTGTGAGATTTATTCATAGGGTAGTTTGCCTGTCATGCTGAAGGCTTTCGTTCTGACAGTATCTGACATGTCAGGTGGTGACCGAAATCCAGTTATTTTCTCCATACGCGTTCGGTGGTGAAGTGCGGATGGTCAGGGGGCTGAAAGGGGGAGGGTGGCTTACCTGAGCATGAGCTTGTCTGAAACACTGTCAGCTGACAGGCGGCGTCAGCGGTTTGTTGATGACGGGTATGTAGATGACAAAAAAGCCCGCAAGGCTTGCGCCATGCGGGCTTTCGACTTCTATAGATGACTCTGGAATCATCTTCGAAGGATTTTGGTGGAGCTGGCGGGAGTTGAACCCGTGTCCGAAAACAATATAACACATTGAATATAAATAAATTTTCTTTCATAATATTGCTCAAGTGCATTTTACGTGCAGATTACTGTCTCTGTAACGTCCTGATTCTGTCCAACATTTTGCAATATTTACCGTCCTACAGAGCTGCTGTAATGGCAGTTTTACCGTCATATTCAGCAAGGTAAGATCCGTAATGGCGGAACAACATTTCTGGCCCCTTATGGCCCATTTGCCCGGCTAACCAGAACAGGTTAACGCCCATGCTGATATGCCGGGTGGCGAAAGTGTGACGCGTCTGGTACGGATTCCTGTAACGAACACCGGCTTTTTTGAGGGTTGGCACCCAGGCTTTTTTGCGTATTGCGTCGGCGTTCGCCCAGGGCTCTCCCGTTTTTGGATCGCTGAAAATGAACTCGCTTTTCATGAAAGTGAATATCTTCTGGGCTTGCAGTGCAATCAGTGCATCACTGTTCAACTCCACTTTACGGGTACCAGCTTTTGTTTTTGTACCCTTCAGTACACCAACTACGCTGGCCGCCTGAACGTGCGCTGTATTTTCGATAAAGTCGATATCAGACCATCTTAATGCGCACAACTCGGAGCTGCGTAGACCAGTGTTGAATGCGAAGCGGAACAGGTTCTCCCACTCCTGATATTTACAGTGCTGATAAATAGCGCTGGTCTCCGATGGCGCGAATGGATCAACCTCGTAATCGTCGGAGTTCGGACAACTATCGATCACATGGTACCGACTGGCGCTGACCAGCGTGACCGGGTTGATCGTCAATAGTCCATCAGTAACGGCCTCATCGATAGCGCTGCGCAAAAATGAAAGGTTATTCCTGATCGTCTTAAGCTTTGTTTTCCGACTGGCTATCCAATTTTTTAGCACTGCAGGAGTCAGCTCTGAAACATGAAGTTTATGCAGGGCTGACAGTGCCGAAAGGCATTTTTCATAACCACCAATAGTCGACGGCGACAGATTGCGGTTTTCGCAGATTTTCAGATACTCGTCCAGATAGGACTTAATATTTTTGGTTTTCTTCACAACACCGAACAGCGTCAGCTTTTTGGAGTTGGGAAAGTATTTCGGATAGTCGAATGTGCCGCTGACAATTTGATTTTGTATCTCGCCTAGTAGCCGCTCAGCATACTTCACACCGCGCGCGTTCGTTTCCATTTTGGAAAGAGGCTCCCGGCAGAGAACCCCTTTGTATGTGAATGTGATCACCAGGGTATCGCCAGTTTTGTGCTGGCGAATGGTTACTCCTCTTGGGAGAGATAATGATCCTTGTTCTTTCTTGCCCACTTTGAAACCTCCGTTAAGTCAATCCAGCGTTCTTTTACGCCATCGACTTTTAATACATGGACACCCTCCACCCATAACCCTCTTTGTATCCGTTTGTTAACGGCTTCTACTGTTTCCCCGGCGTCACGGCAGTAAGTAGAAAGCGGTACGCAATCAAGACTCATGCCTGCCCTCCCGCCCAAAAGCCTGAGCATTTTCCAGTTCGTTAGCAGCATAAATCAGAGCGTTGTGGTGAGCCTTAAAACCGCCATCAAGTTCGCGCGCAGCTCTTTCACGCAAAATATCGATGGCAGCCTGAAAATCTGTTTGCTGATGGCGACGGGCAAGCAGTTCGCGGTAAGCGTTGGATTGAGGATTATTGCCGTGGGCCATACTTTCCAGATCTTTGTCTGAGAAAGTATTCGAAGATTGCTCAGCGTTCAGCCCGGTATTTTTAACTATGTTCATAGCTAACCTCAGTGTTTCATCAAAACTCATATCAGTTGTTTGGCCGAAAAATACGACCATCAGCAGAAAGCTGCAAAGTATGCAAAAAACTGTCAGAGAAGCCCTTTGGGCTTGATGGCCTGTAGTTCATCAACCTCTTTGACATAGCGGTTATGCATGGATTCCCATTTGTCGTACCAGGTTTGTACATCACGCTTATGTTTCAGGATGCGGCGCAGCCTACGTACGCAACGCTGGTGGGCATGCAAATACTTTTGCGTTGTTTCGCCCTGTTGCCACATCTCAATACCGTTACGCTCGATCCTTTCTTCCGGATGCCGTTGTTTAAAGCCTGACATACCGAATGCCTGGGTAGTCATAAAATAAGCGAGGTAACGGATCGCAGTATCACGGGTGAAGCACTTTTTGATGCGACCATGCCGGGCGGCAACGAATAACGGACCAGCTGGGGTCTCATAGACTCTGATCGCCTGGTCAATTGCAGAATTAGTGCGGTTGTTTTTCATTTTCTATCCTTTAACTTGCTATATCGTTCGTGACTCATTACTGCCCAGTTCTGGCCGCCGTCGCGGGACAACAGCCGCCAGCGCAGATTGACTTTCAGGCTCAGATAGCCTGTCTTGTGCATACGGCGAGGGTGTATTCTCCCGGCCCGGTATTGGCGAAGAATGTTTACCGCCTGTCCATGAACCCATTCAGGAATTCGTATCGCTGTCAGTGCCACCAGCTACCTCCCCAATCCTCAGCTCCATGTCGCGTGCCATTTCGATAAACGTTGCCAGTGAGCAAATGTGTTCATCGTCGAGCAGCCGGCGGTCGCATATCACCCTCCCGTTTTGAATGTGCAGGACTACCCGCCCGGTAAAATCAGGGAGGACATGCAGATCCACGTTCAATACTGGGCGAGGAATCTGCACACCCTGATAGAGCATTGTTTGTTGGTTAGTCATTGACGGTCTCCGCATTTACTGGTTTCTGCTTTTTAACGAACTCAACCAGCTCAGAAATAAGTTCGTCGATTAACTCCTTCCCGCTTTCTGTGAGGAATTCACCGCTGCCATTTACATCAACAGAGCTGCTGTAAATTCCCTTAATAGTTTTTACGCCCTCTACATTTCCATACTCACTGATAGCGAGCCTTTCGAATTTTCGTAATAATCCATCCAGAAGAATCTCTGTTAACTCGACCGTGTTAATTCTTCCTTTATTAATTTTAATAACAAGGCAGTTACTGCCTGTTTTGCGCTGGTGGCGTAATAATGCAGCTTTTAAAATTCGGCGGCGATATGTGTTTATCACATTCTCCATAATCATCTCCCATATGCTTTACGAAGGAAAAGCAGAGCTATGTCCCAGTAGCCTGATGATGCTAATAATTTTGCTGTTTTAAATGCTTGTGGATTAACCATGATTCACCTTAATTTGATTGCAGGAATCCCCAGGATTATTTCTATAATTAAAATGATTAATTTATTTTTAAGCAGGGTTTTTGGACTCTTCCTCAATAAGGTAAGCAGTTACCGGCCTAATGAGATCTGCCAAAAGTGATGCGACGGATTCCACATCTGAGTCGGTCAATTTATGAGGATAGTTCTCAAGCATCCTCGCAACAATCTCAGCCTGGTAAGCCTTAGTTGCCGCTTTTTGCAATGTGATATCAGACATTTTCTGCATCCTTATAACCTGAAGAATAAGCAGCGGATTGAGATATTTTGTTGGTGGCAATTGCAAGTTCCGCTAGGTCACAGATAATGCCTGATAACATAGAAATCTTACTGCTATCAGTTTTCTTCCCGTCAGTTTCGTTAAGAATATTAATACCTAAGATGTTAATCGCTTCCAGCAGGGAGATAGTTTTAGTATCACAGTCAGTAGCGACGCTATTGAAATCGATATCCATGATTGCATCTTTATTGCCAGGGTAGCGATAATCAGGAATATCTACGATTTGAAAGAATTTTTTGGTGGTTGCAGCTTTCATCTTCAAGCCCTCTATTACTTAAGTTTTAATAAGCATGGCTTGAAATGATTCTCTGGTCAACCACTAAAGTGATTTTATTTTTTACTTTGGTTTTAATTTATTGTTTGCTAAGCAAAAAAAAGACCGCCTAAGCGGTCTTTTATGTGATCTTCATCTTATCCAAATCTTTTGAAGGCAGACGACTGTTTAACCAGAACTTTCGCTAAAACATGAAATTGATCTTCATCAGAAGCGTCAATCTCCCATGAGCTATAAAGCTTGTTGTCAGAGAGCACTACTAGTGAGTTTTTCTGCATTTGCAAACGTTTAATATGGATAGTTTTACCGAAAACAAAGACATAGATACCATCACCCTCAAAGTAATTTATTGTTGTATCAACGAAAACAAAGTCTCCAGGGTCAATTGTTCCTTCCATGCTGTCTCCGCGAACTGTTATGACTTTTATAGCAGAGGCAGAGCGGTTACCAAACATACTTCTGGCATGTTCTTCTGTGAACTCGATTGCTCTTATAGTATCCACGAACTCTGAAGAAAGATATGTTCCCGGCCCCGCACTTGCCTGTATGTCAAGTAGATCGATGCGAAATGTTCCCGGTAATGAAGGGGGAGTGGTTGAAACCATTGTAGCCGGAGTTGAATCATCTCTGGGAAGTTCCCCAGAAGCCAGCCATTCAGGTCTTACTTTGAGTGCCTTGGCTAACTCAACTGTTTTTCTTGAGCCTGAAGCTGCTCCGGAAGTTAACTTCCATATGCTTGATTGTGACATCCCCACCGACTCTGCAAGAGATGCCTGTGTTAACCCTGCTGTTTTCATCGCTTCGGACAATCTGTCCGCGAAAGAATTGTTTGTCATATCGAATACTCCAAAAGTTGTTAAAAATGTAGCTCATACAAATAGGTAAGTCAAAAAGTAATTATTAACCTTGCTACAACCACATTTAATCGCTAAAGTAATAATTATTACTAAGGGGGTTTTATGATTTCGGAACCGATTGACATTGCTATTAGCTGCGCTGGTAGCCAAGGCGCATTAGCAAAATTGTGCGGTGTATCGCAGGCCACAGTTTGGAAATGGCGTCATGGAAAAAGGGTTAAGGCTGAGCATGTTTTAAGGATTGTGGCTGCGGCTGGCGGTCAAATTAGTGCTCACCAAATTCGGCCAGACTTACCTGAACTTTTTCCACATCCAGTTGAAATCATCTGAAGGACTGAATGTGATTTCTCAACTGGAATTACCGTCATCTTTTTGCCAGGCAGATTCCGAGTGGATTCAGGAGCAGTTACATAGCCTGACTCCCACTGCAAGGCAAAAAGCAATTCAACGTTATGCGGCGGTGTATCAGGAAACTTTCGATGCTGAGCCAGTTTCATACCGAAAAGACAACCGGGCAAGGCATGAAGCAAATACCCGGCTCCGTCTTTTTGTGAAGAACCAGGGCAGGGCTTTGCAGGGGTATACCGCCGAACCTCCCCTGGCCGGAACGCCAACGCGTTCCTGAATGTTACGGGTTTAAAGGTACCCGGACTTAAACAGGCTTAAAGGTGCCTGTTCAGGTTGGCAACACACTAACTCAACCCCCGTATGTACTAGGTAAGTAGTACGTTTTTATGGGGAAGAGGGAAAGGGGGGTAAGGGGGGATTGGGTGTAGGGGCTGGAACCGTGTCCTTTTCCAACAGGAGAGATCCATAAGTTAAGTAGATCTCTGTCTTAAAGGGGTTTTTAAAAAAACGTCTGTATCAGCTAAGTAGTACGCAGCAGTCAAATGTTAAGAGGGTTCTTTCTGGAAGAGTAATTTTCAGGGGAGCTGAATCATAAGGGAGGCTGGCAGCCTTTGGGGAGGCCACCAGCCATGTGAGGGGGAAATACATGCAAACCACATCACAAAATGATTATCTCATTACCACGGGGTCCGCACAATGCAGCTGACGATCACACCGAATTTTGCACAGGAGCGCGCGCTTAATATGTTGCGCCGTAACTGGAAGGCACACGACAGCTTCATGGTTTACGCTCCGACTGGCAGCGGTAAAACAGGACTGGCCGCCTTCATCGTTGCCGGTTTCGTCAGCCGTGGCATGCGAGTAATGTTTTGCGCCCCATACCAGATTCTTATTACTCAAACTGCAAATCGCTTTGTTGAGTATGGGTTGCCGGGTGACGAAATCGGTTATATCTGGGCGGATCACCCGAACTATGATCCGTCTCTGAAAATTCAGATTGCCAGCACCGACACACTGATTCGTCGAGTGTTTCCTGACGACATCGATCTGCTGATTATCGACGAAGCGCACCTGCGCAAAAAACGCATCCTTCAGGATATCGAACGCCTGCGGGCTAAAGGTGTGAAAGTTATCGGCCTGTCGGGTACACCCTTTTCCCCGTTCCTGGGCAAATACTATGAACGACTGATTAAGCCAACCACTATCGGCGAGCTGATTCAGCGCGGTGATCTGAGCAAATACGAATTTTACGCACCGACTAAGCCGGATCTGAAAGGGGTTAAAACTTGCCCATCGCTGCAGTTCGGCACTGACTACAACGAAGCACAACTGGCGGAGATCATGTGCGGCTCGACGCTGGTGGGCGACATCGTACAGAACTGGCTGGAAAATGGCCGGGACCTGCCGACAATTGCATTCTGCGTCAACGTAAACCACGCCAATTTCCTGACAATCCAGTTTAACCAGGCGGGTGTTAACGCTGAGGTCATGACCGCTGATACGCCAGCGGACGAACGGCAGACAATCATTCACCGCTTTGAAAAGGGTGCGACAAAAATCATTGTCAGTGTTGGCGTGCTCGTGGCCGGCTTCGATAGCGACGTTCGTTGCATCATTTATGCCAGGCCAACCAAAAGTGAAATTCGCTGGTTGCAGGCGATCGGGCGTGGTTTGCGCATAGCTCCTGGTAAAGAAACCTGCCTCATCTTTGATCACAGCGGCACTGTGCACCGCCTGGGATATCCGGACTCTATCGAGTATGACGATCTCCCCGGTAAATCTGACGGTATGGAGGAAAGCCCGCGCCGCGCAGCTGAAGAACGCGAAGAGAAGCTGCCGCATGAATGCTCGCAATGCCACTACATGAAACCAGCTGGCGTCTACGTCTGCCCAAAATGTGGGCATAAGCCCCTGGCAGGTGAGGACATTGATACTGATTCTGGTCGCAAGCTCAAGAAGCTGGGGAAAGTTCAGCCACAACCGACAACGGCTGAGAAACAAGCCTGGTGGAGTCAAATCAAGTTCTATCAGCGCCAGCGAGTATCGCTGGGCAAAAAGCCAGTGAGTGATGGCTGGTGTGCAAATACATTTCGCGAGCGTTTTAACGAATGGCCCAGAAATTTAAGTGACTACCCAATGGAAATTACTCCCGTGGTTTCTAACTTCATCAAACATAAACAGATCGCTTTTGTTAAACGGCGAGAAAAAGAGCAACGCGGGCAGATGATTAATGAACAACAGCAGAAGCCCATTGCTCCAAAAGTTCAACAAGCTTTAGACCGGATTAGTGACATAAGACAGGAATTATCTAAGCGAGTGCAGGCATGAAAACAGCAGAAGCAGCAAAGGGCCAGTGGGCCATGATTTTCAAGCATTACCGCCTGCCACCAATTACAGGAAAAAATCACTTCAAAGGTAAGTGTCCTGTATGCAGTGCTCGCGGAAAATTCCGCATTGATGATCGTAATGGTGCCGGGACTTGGATCTGCATCTGCGGCAGCGGTGACGGCATGAAGCTTGTCACCCTGACACAGGGGAAGCCATTTAATGAGATTTGCACCGAAATAGACCGTTTGATCGGTAATAATTTTCAGCGTGTGAAAATTCCGGTGATCAGTAATGCTGCTAGTCTGCGCAGTCGCGTGCTGAGCAAGTTTTCGAAGCTGGTGGCGCTGCGTGGTACAACCGGAGCTGACTATCTAAATTATCGTGGAATATTCAACCTGCCTGCTGAGGCGATCCGATTTAACGATAAACAGAGACATAACGGGCGCGTGTTTCAGTCTCTTTATTCTCTGGCTACAGATGATAAAGGGGAATTGTGCTACCTGCACCAGACCTTGCTTGATGGAGCCAAAAAAGCAGACATCGGTTCCAGCGCCAAGCGTCTCAAATCATTACAGGAAGATAACTACCTGGATTATGCGCGTTCAGTTGCGATCAGAATGTTTCCCGTCTCCACTACTCTGGGCATCGCTGAAGGCATCGAAACGGCGTTGTCTGCTCACCAAATTTACAAGGTAAACACTTGGGCAACAATCAATAGCGGCTTCATGAAAAAGTTCCGCGTCCCTTCAGGCGTTAAGCACCTGATTATTTTTGCCGACCGTGACGAGAACAGTGCCACCGGGCTGGCTGCGGCCTACGAATGCGCCCATGCCAATTTGCTGGCAAAGAACGACCTGGAGCGCGTAAGCGTGTACTGGCCGGATCACGATGATTTCAACAATATGCTTATGAACGGCGATCAGGTTCGTGAGCTGGTTTTCTATAAAAAACAGCAGGAGGCCGCATGAAACTGGAAGCAGCACTCAAACATTTTAGCCCGCAAAGTATGCATATTAACGACACGGCCAGTAGTACAGGCCCTGATCGACTTACCGGCAACGATATCATGGCGGCATTAGGCACCACCAGCAGTAAGGCACGCTTTGGTCTGGCTGCATATTTGGGTAAAGCTGGTGTCAGTAAAAGTGATGAGCAACTGGCTGTTCAGGCGCTGGCCCGATATGCAATTGACACCGCACCAAAAAACGTGCGCAAAGCAGCTGGCGGTGAATTTGGCCAATGTATGCTGGTGCTGGCGCAGTTTGCCTTTGCTGAATACTCACGATCGGCGGCCACCAGCGTGACGTGTCACAACTGTAGTGGTACCGGCTTTACATCACTATATGAAGATGTGGTTAAACATCCAGGTATTATCAATTCCGAAGGTGTCGAGGCGGTACCAGCAAAAATTAAGCGTGAACTGGTAAAGCATATCTGCGGCGCATGCAATGGGAAGGGGGTTATTTATGCCCGTTGTCGTTGTGGTGGGAAAGGGGAAGTGCTCGACCGCAAAGCGACCAAAGAACATGGCGCACCAGTGTTTAAAAAATGTGAGCGGTGTGATGGTAATGGTTATTCTTCATTACCCTCAACTGCTGCATACAGGGCGATTTTGAAGCGCGTCCCGGATCTGCATGTCAGAACATGGACCCGCAACTGGAAGCCATTTCTGGAGCTGCTGGTGGATTTTTGCCATCGACAGGAACAGAGAGCTGAAACCGCCTTTGAGGCTGCAACCAGCTTTCGTGATGATAAGAGCAATATTTAGAAATTTCGCAGCGTAGAACTTGCTTTTGTCCGAAGTTGTCGTGTATGCTTTAAATCGTGGAGTATAGCGCCCAAGAGATACTTCGCACTAAACCCGCCACTGGCGGGTTTTTTTGTTGGTTGCACTGCACATAATCAAGCTGTCTACCTTTTCGTGACGATTTATCGTGGCATACTGTTATCGAGGAAATTTGAAAAGAGAAATAGTATGATTACGTTTAAAGATTTTAAAAATAAAAGGGCAGAGCTAAAAGGCAATAGGCATCAGTATAAAGAGTTAATACTCACCTCTATAAATAATTTTATAGTGATTTATATTAATTCACTGGAGTTACCCGCTGAGTCGTTTCAAACAGAGAGTCATACGCATCATCCATATGTATATGTAATAAATAAGAATGGTAGTTGGGGTCATTCATTTGATAGCCTCACAATTGATAAAGTCGATGGCGCGACATTTGAATTATATACAGTGATTGATGATGAACCTCCGTTACCTCGGCCAGTGGTTACGCGAATTAACGTGCATGTAATGGATGGTAAATTAGTCTATGTCCTGTTGGCAGATAATCAGAATAATAATGTCTCTGTAACCATTCATAATTCTGATGATTTAAAGGCTTTTAGTGAGATGGTGAAACAGTCAATTATTTTAAAGATTGAAAGTGAACCTCTTGGCAAAAAAACAAAAGCAGATGAATAAGTAAAACTATAGGACGAACCATAGGGAATGTGTTCTAAAGGCTCGCTTCGGCGGGCCTTTTAGCTAGATGCTTCGAAATAAAGATTTTGTTGAGGTGAAAATGACACAGGAAGAACGTATTCAGCAGCTTGAGTGTCAGGTTGACAAGGTCGATGAAAAGTTGACGTTGGCTCAACATGTTGAAATTTTAGAATGCAATATATGTAAAAAAAATGTGAAATTAGTGGTTTTAAATTTGATTGATACTGGCATTCAGCGGCATGACTCTTTGAGGGACAAGCCGCCTACTGGTATTAAAAACGAAAACACTGAGGTGATTTTGTTACTGGTATGGATTAGCTGTTAAATAATAACTCAAATTTATTATTTTCGAAATCAAGGGTTAACGAGCAATGCTCCAGAAACTCCATTCCGAATGCCGCAAGAAATTTTCTACCATTAGCAGATAACGGTGCAGTTGAAACTTCTTGCCTGAATAATCTTCCATCGTCCGTAAAACACATTACTGTCGCACGTACAGTTGATTTGATAGTCGACGTGGCTCCGAGAACATTAATTTCTTTGATTACTGGCATGTCAAGATCATCAGCAAAACTTTCATCAATAAAACAACCAGTCGCACCAGTATCAAGCAAAACCATAGTGTATTTATGTTTCTCTGGATTAGGGGCGGTGTTTAAGTTGTCTTTGTCTGCAGCGGTAAATGTAATCGGAATAACGGGTACAGCCTTATGAACTGGAGTTAGTGAAATCTCACCATCATCGGTCATAAAATATACGGGAATATTTATAGCCATTATTTTTCCTTGAACAGAGGTAATCAGCCATCCCTCATATGTTGAGTTCGTCCGTGTGCTACCACGGGCGCGCTGAAGTTCCAGCATAACCCTGGGGTTTGGTTGAATCCAGTGATTACACTGTGCAAAAGGCATCTCCTGGTGCCTTTGACAAAGTGAATTATTTAGTGGCTAATGTAGTTGTGGTGAATCCCCCTGTGCGGCGGGGCGACCAGTAAGTTTTTTGATTATTCAACATCGCGGATCTGCTGACTGGGGCAGATCCACCGGGAGGCACCCGGCACCACATACCAATTACACCGACAGTCATATTTGCTTTGCTACTTCTGGCCTGCTTTTACAAGCAGGCTTTTTAGCCATCTTTAACACATCGTGCGGTAGGGTGCCTTTTTTAGCCTCATAAACAGGCGATTACAGCGAAATGGGATAAGATTCTTTTGTGGTGAATCCCCCTGAGCGGAGGGGCGTAATCAGCAACCGGTTAACAGTAAGACAACCTAACACGCAAGTTTCAGTCGCTGGCTCGAACTTACCGGGAGGCACCCGGCACCACAAGCCAAAAAAATATCTCACAAGCCTGCAATGCAGGCTTTTTTTTTATCCATTTTCCCCTGAAACACTTCCCCTCAGCGGAGGTGAGAGACATGTCCCATATGAGCAAACTCGTAACCGGTGTCGCGCTCGGCACTTCCGGCGGCACCATCCTGAACGGTGTTCTGACAAAACTGAGCCCTGATGAATGGAGTGCCGTCGGCGTGCTGGCTGGTATCGCGGGCATTGTCATCACCGGGCTTATTAACTGGTACTTCAAACGAAAGGTCGCCAATGCCCAGGTCAGGGCGCTGGAGAAATACGGCCCGACGGTAAAAGTTGGAGATGACTGATATGCCGATGACCAGCAGTCTGCGTAATAAACTCATCGCTGCTGCGGGCGGCGGCGCGATGCTCATTGCCACGGCTTTTCTTGGCGGCCATGACGGTGTGGAGGGACGGAAGTACGAAGCCTATAAGGATGTGGCTGGCGTCTGGACGGTCTGCGACGGTCATACCGGGCGCGATATCGTCCGGCTCAAAACCTATACCGACCGGGAATGTGATGCCCTGTTGTGGAAAGACCTGCAGCCGGCAAAGCGCACCGTTGACCAGCTGGTAAAGGTGCCGGTGGGCGAGTATCAGCGCGCGGCGCTCTACAGCTTCGTCTTTAATGTCGGCTCCGATGCGTTCTCTAAATCCACCCTGCTGCGGAAACTCAATAAGGGCGACCATGCCGGTGCCTGTGAAGAGATGCGCCGCTGGGTTTACGCTGGTGGCATGAAGTGGAAGGGACTGCAGAACCGGCGCGAGATGGAGCGCTCCATGTGCCTGGCGGAAGGTGAAAATGACCTTTAAAGCAAAACTTATCGGTGCGCTGCTGGTTGCTGGCCTGCTTGTGGCGCTTGGCTGGGCGGTCAATCACTACCGCGATAATGCCATTGCCTATAAAGAGCAGCGCGATAAAGCGAAGGGCGACCTGGTGCTGGCGAACGACACCATTAACGATATGAAAGTGCGCCAGCGCGACGTCGCAGCGCTCGATGCGAAATATTACGGAGAACTGGCAGATGCCAAAGCGACTATTGACCAGCTTGAACGTGATGTTGCTGCTGGGCGTAAGCGGCTGCAACTCAACGCCACCTGCAGAGCGAACGGAACGCCCGGCACCACCAGCGTGGATGATGGCACCAGCCCCCGACTTACTGACGCCGCTGAACGGGATTATTTCACCCTCAGAGAGCGAATCGAAACCGTCACAAAGCAACTGACTGGGTTACAGCAGTATGTCCTCCAACAATGTATGAGGTGATCCCATGAAGCAGTAAAGCGGTGAGACCGTTCATGCAAGACGCAGTCATGATGCGGCCCCGAGTCTCCGATTAGAGAGCCAGATGCAAGTCCAAACTGCAACATACCGCTGGTGAGGGTTAATGAAGAAATGGGTGTGCCGGTAAAGCAGCGCGAACGCCAGACGCGTACCGGTTATTAGCGGCTATTGAGCGACAGCGACTCAAGGGCATGAGCGCAGCCACTGCGAGAGTGTGGCAAGTGTTAAAAGCTCTGGCGATAGTGACATCACGAAATCGCCAGATAATGCAGCTGAAAAATTTTATTTAAGTCTTCCTGACTGCGTGAGTTATAGCTCATATTCACTGAACTTGATAACGCAATTTTTTTGTTATGCCGGTTCTTTTGATTTATCGTATATGACACTACAAGCATGCTAATCAATGGCTTGCTAATATACCTGTGAGTGAACTCACGCATCATTCTTGAACCTACTGGACACCGCCAAAGAAACTCGTGCGGATCCTCGCTGGGTGGCAATGGCAAAAGCTGAGATGCAGAAGGCATGTATGTCTGCGTGCCGCTCGGCAGCGAAGCCTGACGACGATTACTGAGGTCTTGTCTGGCTCTTTATGTTAAAAAAAAGATTCGTTTTTGTATTTAACTCATTCTTAAGTGAAAACCGAAACTATCTGCGGGGAGCGGGTGATTATTAAGAATGAAGTAATAGCTTTTTATGCTTCTGAAATGAAGCATATTGAAAGCGAATATAAATCAGGTAAAAACGTTAACCTGATACTGGCTTCAGTGATTGAAATTTCTGTGAGTGTGGGCGAGCAGGTTAAAAGCATGCCGTACGAACAAAGAGAGGATACGTGGATAGCCCTGCTGAGACTGGTTACGCCGCGGTGGTGGCAAACAGATCCTGTATGGCATGAGGTGCTGACGGTCAGTGAGAAACTGCTGAACCGGAGCCGTCTTTCTTCTTAATGTATTTGCCACAGGCAGAATTCATCCATCCATCAAGCCTCGCATTAACGGGGCTTTTTTATGCGCAGAGTATGCGAGCATCCAAAAGATACTTTAATGAGCATTCCGGGAAAAGTGCTTGAGGGACTGTATAAAATCAGCGATACGTTAACCACATCGCAAAAAAAGATAAACGACATCTCCCGACTTTTTATAAGATAACTGAATTGCAATGATGCAATAATTTCACATAGTTCATTACAATCAGAAAGATGCTCCATACAGTCGCGATTGTTGATAAAAGGGACTCGCTTAACTCAATGACCAGATTGCCAGAATTTTCGCTTTCTTTCTTTCACCCCCGCTACTGGCTGTTATGGCTTGGAATACTCATCCTTCGCTGTCTTGTTCTGCTTCCATACCCTCTTTTATGCCGGATCGGATGTGGTCTGGGTAGACTGGGTCTGCGAATAATGTCACGCCGCGTAAACATTGCGCGCAGAAACCTGGAGCTTTGCTTTCCCGAGCTGGCAAAAGATGAACAGGAAAAACTGCTTATCAAAAATTTTGAGTCAGTCGGTATGGGGGTCATTGAAACAGGTATGGCCTGGTTCTGGTCAGATGTAAGAATACGTAAGTGGTTTACGGTAACGGGCTATGAGCATATGGAAAAAGCCCGGTCGGGTCAGCATGGAGTGCTTCTTATTGGTATGCACTTCCTGACGCTTGAGCTTGGTGCACGTATTTTCGGTATGCTTAATCCTGGAATTGGTGTTTACAGGCCAAACAATAATGCGTTGTTTGACTGGTTACAGACACGCGGTCGTCTGCGTTCTAATAAAACGATGCTGGACCGCTATGATCTGAAGGGAATGATTCGAGCCCTTAAGCAGGATGAAATCATCTGGTATGCGCCAGACCATGACTATGGTGCGCACAACAGTGTATTTGTGCCATTTTTCCAGGTCCCTGATGCTGCAACGACAGCAGGTAGCTACATGCTTGTCAGAGGTGCTCGTCCGGCGGTAGTTCCATTTGTTCCTCGACGCCTGCCAGACCAGAAAGGATATGAGCTGATTATTTTACCGGATATCAGTGAAGAACTGGCTGGCAGGGAAAAGGAATTTGTCGCCACGAGAATGAATCAGACGATTGAAGAGGCAATCAGGTTAGCACCGGAGCAGTATATGTGGCTGCATCGTCGATTTAAGACCCGTCCTCCTGGAAGAGAATCTTTTTACAGTAAAAAATGAGCATGGTTTGGTCAACCCAGGCTAAACGATAGCAGCCCTGCATATGCGGGGCTTTTTTCTTGGAGATGTTATGCAGGTCACTATTGATGGTGTCCCGTATGTTCCTGCCTGCGCTTCATCTACCCGTATAGGTATTGCCATTACGACGCATAATCGTGCTGATGTTCTCAGCAGGGCGCTGGACAAACATCTGCGGCATTTACCCGCCGGTGCGCTGGTGGTGGTGATCGATGATGGTTCAGCGCCGGCTGCAACAGTCACTGATGGCGTACAACTGATGAGGCATGATGCTTCATTGGGTATCGTCGCATCGAAGAATGCCAGCCTGACCGCGCTGATGGATGCCGAATGTGAGCATCTGTTTCTGTGGGATGATGATGCCTGGCCGATCGCCGATAACTGGCATTTGCCCTATATCGAATCGCCCGAACCGCACCTTGCTTATCAGTTTCTTGATCTCGCCGGGCCGCGCAAGCTGAACGATCTGGCGGTGCTCTACCGTGACGATCAGCATGTGGCCTATACCGGGCAGCGTGGCGTGATGCTCTATTACCACCGCAGCGCCATTGAGACCGTAGGGGGCTTTGATCCGGTTTACGGTCGCGGCATGTATGAGCATTCAGATCTGGCGCTGCGTATCCATAATGCGGGGCTGACAACGTGGGCTTACGCTGATGTTTCTGGCTCGGAAAGGCTGATTCACTCGATGGATGAGCACGAAGAGGTCACGCGCTCTGTTTCCCGTCCCGATCGCGAGGCGCTGGTGGCGCGCAACGTGAAGATCCACAATGAGCGCCGGGATGCCGGTTATACCGGTTATGTAGAATACCACCCGCGTCGTAACGTGGTGATCACCACCCTGTTAACCAGCCAGCCTGATCCGCAGCGTGGCGTGAAGATGCGGGCTGAACCGGACCTTCTGCGCGCCTGGGCAATGTCAATCAGTGGCGCTGATGCGGTTGTGCTTGCCGACGAACTGACTGAAGCGCCACCAGGCGCACAGCTGGTGAGTGTTCCTGACGTGGCGATGAATGTTTATTTCCGGCGCTGGCTGCACATCTACCAGTATCTGCGCGATCACCCTGAATACCATTTCGTCTGGTGCACCGATGGTACCGACGTTGAGATGCTGCACACGCCGTGGGCAGAGATGGAAGCCGGTCAGGTCTATGTCGGCTCCGAGCCTAAAACCTACGCCGACGTCTGGGCCCGGCAGAATCACCCGGAGAAACCCTATCAGGATTTTCTCGATGAGTACCGCCACGAAGCCATGCTCAACGCCGGGCTGCTGGGCGGCACGCGTGAAGATGTTATGGCGTTCGCCCATGCGATCGTGCGTCTGTATTACCGCATTGAGAGTAACCGCTTCTGGCAGACAGAACGCACTGGTGCTGCGGTGGGCGATATGCTGGCTTTCGGCATTGTGGCGAAGTCTTTCGGTAACAGGCTGGTCACCGGTCCGCAGATCCACACAGTTTTCAAGTCGAACGGGATCGGTAAGGAGTTCGCATTCTGGCGGCATAAGTGAGGTAGAAGTGGGAACATTAATTTTCTTCATCCTGGCTGCACTGGCTATTTTCATTATTGTCTTCACACCTGGCAGCGCCCGAAGTCCTTTCCAGTGCCATCGCTGTGGCAGTTATGTAAAGCCTCCCTCCAAATTTTGTAGCGAGTGCAGGCCGAAGCCAAAGGTAAGACACTGATGGAAATTAAGTTTGTAGTGGTCTGTCATCACTCAAGGGAGCCGCAGGCGAGAGCACTGGCTTACCAGCTCGGACCGGATGCCCACGTGATGACCGACCCTGAAAATCATGGCGCTGCATGGAACCACCGGCGAGCGCTTGAATGGGCCGCCAGGCAGCAATGCCGGGTGGTGATTTGTGAAGACGATGCGCTGCCTGTAGCCCGCTTTATTGATCTGGCTGGCGAATGGTTGAACCGCTTTCCGGACAGCCTCTGCTCGTTCTATCTCGGCACAGGCCGCCCGCCGCAGTACCAGATGCAGATCGCCGAGCGATTGATCATTGCCGACAAGACGCGGGCTGACTACATCACGCTACCGCGCCTGATCCATGGCGTCTGCTACAGCGTACCGCCGCAGCATATTGAAAGGGTGCTGACTCGCTGGGACAGCAGCAAGCCTGCTGATTATGCAGTGGGTGATGCGTATGGCGGCGATGTCATCTACCCATGCTGGTCGCTGGTGGACCATGCCGACGGCGAAACTGTTGAGCGTCATCCCGACGCAGCGCCAAGGACTGAACGCCGTAGGGCGTGGAGGTTGTATGGTTAAGCTGACAACCCTTAAGCCCCGACTGAAGGTTATTGATACGCGTCGTATCAAGCCTGTATCTGGCGAGCATCGCAGGGTTAGTGGAAGCGCAAGGGTTGGTCTCAAGCATCGTATCTGGGTGAGAGACGGTGGTCATTGTTGCATGTGCGCCAGGATAGTTGACCTGCACGAAAGCGAACTTGATCACCGCACCGCATTACAGTTCGGCGGCGACAACTCGGAGCGTAACCTCTGGACCCTTTGCACTGAATGTCATGCCGGGAAGTCAGCACGCGAAGCAGCATCTGGTCAGCCTGACACTGAAGCCCTGAAACATGAGGTGCCGTCAGCCAGTCGAGGCGATGACATCGTGGTGCTTTAAATCAAATGCGAATAGATATCAATTGCAATAAAATTGATTTCAGATGAAACCATTTCAGATGTAATGATATCAATTCTCATTTACCGGGGGGGGTGGGTCCGGAAGTAAACATCGAAAGCGCCGGACACCGCAGCCTCCCTCACGTACAGAAAAAATTCCCTTCTGGAGGGTATAAACATGTTAACAGCGCAAAAGCGAAAATTCGCGGTGGCGCTGATGTCCGGCATGTCTCAGAAAGATGCGGCAGTAAAGGCGGGCTACTCGGAGAAATCCGCGCGGTCAAAGGGGTCGCAGCTTGCAAAAGATCCGGAAGTCATCGCTTTTACTGAACGCAAAAAGAAAGAAATAGTCACCGTGGATGAGGTGCCATCCTGCCGGAAAAATGTTTATACCCCAGCGGTAAACACGGCGGAAAACATTCCTCTGCCGGAAGCGCCGCCGGTGCCCGGTCAGTATGACGATCCGCTCAAGTTTCTGATGGCAGTAATGAACGATACCGGGGAAGACATTGACATCAGAAAGGATGCGGCAAAGGCCATGCTGCCTTATATCCACCCTAAAAAAGGGGAAACGGGTAAAAAAGACGCGCGCAACGCTGCGGCGAAAGTGGCTGCGGGTGCCAGCAGGTTCGGATCTATGGCACCGCCAAAGCTGGTGGTGAATAACAAAGAGGGGTAATCCATGGCGCACTGGTCCACGGCCTGCACCGACTGGGAAAACCGCCTCATCGACGGTGATTCTATCATTCCGCCGCCGATTTTCGCTGACCAGGCTGAACAGGCGCTGAGTATTTTCCGCGAACTCCGTGTCTCCGACCTGCCGGGTAAGCCGACATTCGGCGAGTGCTCGGAAGAGTGGGTTTTCGACTTTGTAAAAGTCATCTTTGGTGGTTACGACGCCCGGACCGGTAATCAGTTGATCCGTGAATACGGCCTGCTGATATCCAAAAAGAACACCAAATCGACTATCGCGGCAGGCATCATGCTGACCGCACTGATCCTGTGCTGGCGCGAGGACGAGGAACATCTGATCCTGGCACCGACAAAAGAGGTGGCCGACAACAGCTTCAAACCAGCCGCCGGCATGATACGGGCTGATGATGAACTGACTGATATGTTCCAGATTCAGGATCATATCCGCACCATCACCCACCGCGTGACGCGAAACACGCTGAAAGTGGTGGCAGCCGATACCGATACCGTCTCGGGCAAAAAATCCGGTCGGGTTCTCGTTGACGAGCTCTGGCTGTTTGGCAAGCGCGCCAACGCAGAGGCGATGTTCATGGAGGCACTCGGCGGCCAGGTATCGCGCAATGAGGGCTGGGTGATTTATCTCACCACCCAGAGTGATGATCCCCCGGCGGGTGTGTTTAAGGAGCGCCTCGATTACTGGCGTGATGTGCGTGACGGAAAAATCAGCGATCCGAAAACGCTGGGAATTCTCTACGAGTTCCCGGACAGCATGATCCAGAGTAAGGCTTATCTCAGTCCTGAAAACTTCTATATCACCAACCCGAACATCGGGCTTT
The DNA here is from genome assembly GCF_029319185.1 of Superficieibacter sp. HKU1. NCBI lineage: Bacteria > Pseudomonadati > Pseudomonadota > Gammaproteobacteria > Enterobacterales > Enterobacteriaceae > Superficieibacter > Superficieibacter sp. HKU1. The sequence goes on along the minus strand of NZ_CP119754.1, from coordinate 3,447,637 downwards.
CCGTCAGCCCTGAGTGGATTGCCGATAACCTGCGAAAAAATCAGGCTAAAACGGACGGCACCCTGCAGCAGTTTCTGGCTAAACATCTCAACATCGAAATTGGTCTCAACCTGCGCAGCGACCGCTGGGCGGGTGTCGATTTCTGGGAGCAGCAGGCCAGGCGAGTGAGCTTTGACGATTTGCTTCAGCGCGCCGAGGTGATTGCCGTCGGCATTGATGGCGGCGGGCTTGATGACCTGCTGGGGTTCAGTGCTGTCGGGCGTGATACTGAGACGCGGGAATGGCTCTGCTGGTGCCATGCCTGGGCGCATGAAATCGCGATACGACGGCGTAAAAGCGAAGAATCCCGGTTTAACGACTTTGTTAAAGCAGGAGACATGACCATCGTGAAGCGTGTCGGGCAGGATACGGAAGAGGTGGCGGAGTACGTCAGCCGTATCCATACCGCCGAACTGCTCGACAAGATTGGCATTGACCCCTCCGGTGTCGGGCAGATCCTGGACGCGTTGATCGAGGCGGATATTCCCGCCGATGCGGTGGTGGGCGTCAGTCAGGGCTGGCGGCTTGGTGGCGCGATTAAAACCACCGAACGCAAGCTTGCCGAAGGTGTGCTGGTGCATGCGGGTCAGCCCATGATGGCCTGGTGCGTGGGCAATGCCCGTGTCGAACCGAAAGGTAATGCGATCCTCATTACCAAACAGGCCAGCGGCAAAGGAAAAATTGACCCGCTGATGGCGTTGTTTAATGCCGTTTCGCTTATGGCGCTGAACCCTGAGGCGAAAAAGCAGGATTATCAGGTGCATTTCATATGACAGCTATATCAGTCAACGACCCGCCCCGGCGGGTTTTTTCGTTTCAGGAGGCAGCAAAATGACGCTTAAGCGCGCATGCACCCTCATGACGGTGAAAGCGGTAAACGAGGATGAGCGGATAATTACCGGCATCGCCTCCACGCCATCGCCGGATCGTGACGGGGACATTATGGAGCCGGAGGGCGCGAAGTTTCGCAGCGACACGCCGTTTCTCTGGCAGCACGACCGGTCGCAGCCCATCGGCACCTGTACACCAAAAATGGTGAAGGAAGGGCTGCAAATCACCGCAAAACTGGTGAAGCCAACCCCGGATATGCCCTCCCAGCTGGTTGCCCGGCTCGATGAGGCCTGGACATCCATTAAGGCGGGGCTGGTGCGCGGCCTCTCGATCGGCTTCCGCCCCATTGAATATTCGTTCCTGGATGAAGGCGGTATCCGCTTTCTGTCCTGGGATCTTCTTGAAGTTTCAGCGGTGACCATTCCGGCAAACGCCGAATGCTCAATCAACACCGTTAAATCTTATGACCGCCAGTTACTCGCCGCGTCCGGCAATGAGAAACCGGTAGTTAAAGCAACTCAACCCGCTGGCGCTACAGCACCCGAAACCAATACCAGAAAAGGAAACAGTTCGATGAATATCGCAGAACAAATCAAAAGCTTTGAAGCGAAGCGTGCGGCGCTGGCGGCTTCTCTCTCAGACATTATGGCGAAGGCCGCCGAAGACGGCCGGACACTGGATGTCGAAGAAGAGGAGAGCTATGACAACACCTCCGCTGAAATCAAATCCGTGGATGCGCACCTGAAACGCCTGCGCGACATGGAATCCAGCATTGCCCAGACAGCCAAACCGGTCAGTAAAGCCGCCGGTGGTGATCTGAATGTGGTGACTACCAGCGCGCCGGGCATCATCCGCGTTGAGCAGAAGCTGGAAAAAGGTATCGCGTTTGCCCGGTTCGCCAAAGCGCTGGCGGCCGCAAATGGCAGTCGTTCGGAAGCGCTGGAAATTGCCCGTAAGCAATATCCGGACGATGCCAAGCTGCATCACGTCCTTAAAGCGGCAGTCGGCGCAGGTACCACTACTGACCCGACCTGGGCTGGCTCGCTGGTGGAATATCAGGAATATGCACAGGATTTCGTCGAATTCCTGCGACCGCAGACTATTATCGGTCGCTTCGGTCAGGGCAATATTCCGGCGCTGCGCCAGGTACCCTTTAATATTCGCATCCCTGCGCAGACCTCGGGCGGCTCAGCGAACTGGGTAGGCCAGGGTAAGGCGAAGCCGCTGACGAAGTTTGATTTTGAGTCGATCACCTTCAGTTTTGCCAAAGTGGCTGCTATTGCAGTGCTGACCGATGAGCTGATCCGTTTCTCTAACCCGGCTGCTGACGCGCTGGTACGTAATGCGCTGGCTGAAGCCGTTATTGCCCGTCTTGATACGGACTTTATCAACCCGGCGAAAGCTGAAGTGGCGAACGTCTCTCCGGCTTCGGTAACCAACGGCATTCCGGCTGTTCCGTCTACCGGTGATCCGGATGCAGATGCCGAAGCTGCCTTCGCGCAGTTTGTAATGGCGAACCTGCAGCCGACGGGTGGCGTATGGATTATGTCGAGCACCAATGCGCTGGCGCTTTCCATGAAGAAAAACGCGCTGGGTCAGAAAATGTACCCGGAAATGACGCTGCTGGGCGGAACCTTCCAGGGACTTCCGGCCATCGTTTCGCAGTATGCCGGCTCTAACCTTACGCTGCTGAATGCGCCTGATATTTATCTGGCCGATGATGGCGGCGTGGCGGTGGACATGTCGCGCGAAGCGTCTCTGGAGATGGAGAGCGACCCGACCGGGGACAGCGTGAATGGCACGGGTACCGAGCTGGTATCAATGTTCCAGACCAACAGTGTCGCCATCCGCGCCGAGCGCTGGATCAACTGGAAACGTCGCCGTACCGCTGCGGTGGCTGTCATTTCTGGCGTTAACTACGGCACCACTCAGGGCAGCTAATCCACTCAGGAGGGCGGGGGCAACCCCGCCAGTTTGCATGACCAGAATCAGATATCTTCAGCGCACCCATGACGCGAGGCCTGGTGATGAAAAGGCCGTGGACGAGCAGTGCGCCAGGGTGCTGGTGCTGCTGGGCATGGCTGAGTACATCAGTACAAGGCGAGCGGGTGGGGCAAAAAAGAAAAATAATGCGGGGAATGGCTGATGTGGAATCCTTTCCGGAGAAAAGAAAAAGCGCTTCAGCCGCCATCAGATCGCGGCGGATGGATGTCCCTTATCCGTGAGCCTTTCGCGGGTGCCTGGCAGCGCAATCTGGAAATTAACCAGACGACAGTACTGTCCTTTCATGCTGTGTTTTCCTGCATCTCGCTTATCGCAAGCGATATCTCAAAAATGCCTCTGCGGCTGATGCGCAAAGACTCAAACGGCATCTGGAAAGAAAATAACAGTGGCACACCCGCCAGGATTTACAGACGCCCGAATGCTTTTCAGAACCGGATGCAGTTTTTCGAGTGCTGGCTCAACTCGAAGCTTTGCCACGGTAATACGGTTGTCCTCAAGATCCGAAACACCCGCGGTGAAATCACCGAACTGCGGATTCTGGACTGGAACAAAGTGACGCCACTGGTGGCAGATGACGGGTCTGTTTTCTACCAGATTAACCCCGATAATATGACGGGCGTGGATGCTCCTGTAACGGCCCCCGCGCGCGAGGTGATCCACGATCGCTTCAACTGCCTGTTTCATCCGCTTATCGGACTTTCACCCATTTATGCGGCTGGCCTGGCTGCAATGCAGGGCCACCATATTCAGGAAAACTCAGCGTACTTTTTCCGCAACGGCAGTAAACCGAGCGGGGTCATTGAAGTGCCCGGTACCATCAATGATGAAAATGCGCGGAAACTCAAAGCCAACTGGGACACAGGCTACACCGGGGAAAATGCGGGCAAAACGGGTATTCTGAGCAACGGTGCCAAGTATAACCCCATCTCAATGTCTGCTGACGATGCAAAGGTCGTTGAGCAACTGCAGATGTCAGAGAAAATTGTCTGCTCAACGTTTCACGTCCCGGCCTATAAAGCCGGCGTCGGTGAACTTCCTTCTTACGACAACATTGAGGCGCTGGAGCAGCAGTATTACTCACAGTGTCTGCAGACGCTTATTGAGTCGATTGAGCTTCTGCTGGATGAGGCGTTCGAAATGGAAGGCGATACCGGTACCGAGTTTGACGTGAGCGCACTGCTGCGTATGGACAGCGAACGCCGCATCAAAACGCTGGGTGAAGGGGTTAAAAACACCATCCTCACGCCCAATGAGGCGAGGCGCAGCGAAAACCTGCCACCTGTGACGGGCGGTGATGAACTCTACCTGCAGCAGCAGAATTACAGCCTGGGCGCACTGGCCAGGCGGGATGCCTCCGACGATCCCTTCGGGAAACAGAGTTCACCGCGCCCACAGGCAGACAGTGATGATGGAAAGGCTTTGTCTGACGCTGAGCAGGCAGCGGCGAAAGCGATGCTCAGAGGATTGCTAACCAAATGAATGAACGCGAATTAACACTCATAAAAGCGCTTGGCGAGGAGTTCGGGCTTGTTCTAGACGACATGCGCACAAGGTTCAGTAAAAGCCTTGAGCAGCAACGCCTGGCATTTGAAGAAAAACTGACCCGGCTTGAGGAGCAGATAGCGGATAACAAAAGCGCACCGCTGCCGGATTTCGCGGCGATGATAAAGAATGCTGTGTCAGAGCTTCCCGCGCCTGAACTGCCTCAGTTGCCGGATATTGCTTCAATGGTCAGTGATGCGGTAGCTGAGCTCCCGCCTGCGCAGGACGGCAAAAGCCTGACGCCTGAGGACGTGCAGCCCATGCTGCAGCAGATGGTGGATGAGGCCGTCAACGCAATTCCTGTACCACGCGACGGTAAAGATTACGATCCTGAAGCACTGAAACAAGCTGTTGAGGCGGCAGTGAGCGAGGCCGTAGCGGCAATCCCGGTACCGCAGGACGGCAAAAGCCTCACACCTGAGGATGTGCAGCCCATGCTGCAGGAGCTTGTTGCCCGATCAATGCCGGTTCTGCCTGACGTCAAAATCCTGGTCAGTGAGGCTGTTGCTGCACTACCTGCGCCCGGGCCAGCGAAGGATGGCGAGGACGGTCGTGATGCGCTGGCGCTGGAGCTGCTTCCCTTTATTGATGAAGGGAAGAGTTACCCCCGGGGTTCTTACGCAACGCATAGCGGCGGGCTGTGGCGTGCCTATGAAAAAACGCACGGCATGCGCGGGTGGGAATGCGTTGTCGATGGCGTGGCGGGGGTGGATGTTACCCGCTCCGGGCAGCGCTGCTTTACCCTCACTGTAAACCGCGCGAGCGGAGCCTGCGAATCCAGGTCGTTTGACGTTCCGGTCATGATTTACCAGGGCGTGTACAAATCCGGACAGGACTACCTGCCCGGCGACACGGTGACATGGGGCGGTTCGCTCTGGCACTGCGACGAACAGACGCAGGACAAACCTGGCGAAACGGGTTCAAAAGGCTGGACGCTTGCCACCAAACGCGGGCGTGACGGGAGGGACAAAACGTGATCGAGCTTGTAAACCTCGGGCAGGCTAAAGAGCATCTGCGTATTGATGGCGATGACGGTGATGCGGACCTGACTCTCAAAATTCAGGCGGGCAGCGCGGCTATTCTCGCTTACGTTCAGGGAAGTCGTGAGCGAATCGTTGGCAGTAATGGTGTGCTGATCGAAGGCGAGCCACTGCGGCGTACGCAAACGGCGCTACTTATGCTGCTTGGCTGGCTGGACAGAAACCGTGGCGGCGAAGAAGAAGACAAGCTGAAACAGGGAGAGCTGCCGTTCTCCGTGACGATGCTTATTTACGATCTTCGCCTGCCAACCATCATCTGAGCAGGAGGAATTATGCAGGCAGGGCGCTTACGCGATCGTCTCGTTGTTCAGAATCCCACAACAACACGATCACCGACCGGCCAGCCGGTGAAATCCTGGTCTGACGGTCCAACAGTCTGGGCAGAGGTCAAAGGTATCAGCGGGCGGGAGCAGATGTCCGCCGGTGCGGAAACGGCTGAAGCGACTGTCCGGGTCTGGATACGCTTCCGGCGGGACGTCACTGCGGCATCCCGTCTGAAAGTGCTGACGGGACCCTTTAAAGACGCTGTGCTGAACGTGACCGGGATGCCGATCCCGGATGCAAAAGGCAGCCAGCTGGAGATTCTCTGCAAACAGGGGAGCGAAAAGTGATTGATGTTAATCTCGATTTCTCCGGGCTGGAGGATATTGCCCGCGACCTTGAAACCCTGAGCCGGGCCGAAAATAACAAAGTGCTTCGCGATGCCACGCGTGCGGGTGCTGACGTGCTGAAAACTGAAGTCATTAACCGGGCTCCGGTCCGCACCGGGAAAATGAAAAAAAACGTGGTGGTGGTAACCCAAAAAAGCCGCCGCCGCGGGGAAATTTCGTCCGGCGTGCATATTCGTGGCGTTAACCCCCGGACCGGCAACAGTGATAACACCATGAAAGCCAGCAATCCGCGTAATGCGTTCTACTGGCGCTTCGTTGAACTGGGTACGGTGAATATGCCTGCGCATCCGTTTGTGCGACCGGCGTTTGATACCCGGCAGGAAGAGGCCGCCGAAGCCGCTATTGCCAGGATGAACAGCGCCATCGATAAGGTGCTGAGCAAATGACGGAAGCCGATCTTTACCCGTTGTTATCGCACCTGGCCGACGGGCAGGTTTATCCCTATGTCGCACCGTTAAGCGACGATGGCCAGCCGTCCATTTCTCCTCCGTGGGTGATCTTCTCCCTGGTCTCTGATATTTCGACCGATGTGCTGTGCGGTCAGGCGGAATCCCGCGCATCAGTGCAGATCGATGTTTACTCACTGACCATTGAGGAAGCCAGATCCATTCGTGATCAGGCGCTGGAAGCGGTTAAGCCCCTGACCCCGACTGAAATAACGAATATCCCTGGCTATGAACCAGATTTTCGGCTTTATCGCGCCACGCTCGAATTTCGGGTCACATCCTGAAACGTTAATCAACCATGAACAACCCGCTCCGGCGGGTTTTTGCTTTTATGGAGACAACCATGTCCTCTTTGTATGAAAAATCGCAAAATACCAAAATCCTGATCACTGAAGTCCCCGCAACCAAAGACACGCTGAAAACCGCCAAATTTCTCGATTTGAGTTGCACGCTTAAAGAGGTGCAGTTTACTGGCGGTCAGAAACAGGATATCGACACGACGACGTTCTGTTCAGAAGAGCAGGAAAATACCAACGGTCTGCCAGCACCGTCTGAAATTTCCATGTCGGGTAACTTCTACCGAAACCCGGCGCAGGATGCACTGCGGACGGCCTATGACAATGACACGACATATGGCTTTCAGGTCATTTTCCCGTCCGGCAAAGGGTATAAGTTTCTGGCCGAAGTGCGCCAGCATACCTGGTCGTCCGGTACTAATGGCGTGGTGGCCGCCACGTTCTCCCTGCGCCTGAAAGGCAAACCTGAAAACATCGAGTCCGGCTCGTAAGGAAAAACATGACATCGCTTAAAGAACGCGCCCTGGCTAAAGACTCGGGCTTTCGCTTTAAAGAAACCACCGTGCCTGAGTGGGATAACGCCAAAGTGGTGCTGCGTGAGCCCTCCGGCGAAGGCTGGTTACGCTGGCAGGAGATCATCAGTTCAGGCAGTGACGACGAGGAAATTTCAGTATCTGAACGGGCGCACCGTAACCTATGCGCGGATGTCGTGCTGTTTATTGATGTCCTCTGCGATACGGACAAGCAACCGGTATTCGGACCAGAAGATTTAGAGCAGGTGCGGGCGATTTACGGCCCAATTCATGCGCGCCTGCTGAAGCAAGGCCTTGATCTCATCAGCACTGCGGACGATGCGCGGGAAAAGTCGCAACCCCCGGCGTAAAATTCCTGATGTCGCTGGCGCTCCGACTGGGGCGAACGCTGGCTGAACTGCGTCAGAGCATGACGGCCAGCGAGTTGATGATGTGGATCGAGTATGACCGACACAATCCGATTGGTGATGTTCGCGGCGACATACAGGCGGCGCAGATAACATCTGCTGTTTATGGCGCACAGGGGGTGAAAGTGCCTCTGAACGATGCAATTCTGCAATGGTCTGGGGATGAAAACGCAGAGGCGGAAGATCCTTTTGCCAGCCTTGAGGCTGCGTTAGACGTAGCAGCACAGTGACTTTTTTGAAATAAGGTATTAGGATTTGCCCCATATAGTTAATAGGGGGTTACATGGAATTACTGCTTATCTCTGCTGTGTTAGGGATTATCCCGGCACTAATTGCACAAAGCAAAGGCCGTTCGTTCTTCGCTTGGTGGATTTATGGTGCCTTATTATTCATTATTGCGCTCGTTCACTCATTAGTCATTCGCAAAGATGTTAAGGCTGAAGAAAAAGAAATGATTGCCTTCGATGGAATGAAAAAATGTCCTTTTTGTGCAGAGATGATCAAGGCTGAGGCAATAAAATGTAAACACTGTGGTAGTGATCTCAGTGAAAATAATCGGCATCAGACCCCGACAAAGTCTGATGAAGAATATTTAAAAGAGGCCAGGCGAAAGGCTGGAATAAATGAATGATAAAGAAAACCGCTTCGGCGGTTTTTTTGTTTCTGGAGCTTGTTATGGCTACGCTGCGCGAACTAATAATTAAAATTTCCGCTAACTCTCAATCTTTCCAGTCAGAAATTTCTCGTGCTTCTCGTATGGGGCAGGACTATCACCGTACTATGCAGAATGGCGGGAGGCAAGCGGCTTCAGCGCAGCGAGAAACACAGCGGGCTTTAGCTTCTGTAACGGCACAATTAAATACCACTCGGACTGCTGCATTAGGTTTAACTGGCGCATTTGCTGGTGCATTTGCCACGGCAAATCTTATTCGACTGGCGGATTCATACAATTCTTTATCGGCCAGGGTAAAACTCGCAACAAATGATGCAAGTGATTTTTCCACCGCCCAAAAAGGTCTGATGGATATAAGTCAGCGTACTGGCTCAGCGTTTGCTGATAATGCCGCGCTTTTTAGCCGTGCCTCCACATCATTGCGCGAATGGGGATTCGGAACACAAGACATATTAAAACTGACCGATGCCCTGGCTAACGGGCTTCAGGTTTCGGGTGCGTCCGCCGAAGAGACATCTTCTCTTATCGTTCAGTTGTCGCAGGCATTAGGGCGAGGTGTGCTGCGTGGGCAGGATTTTAACTCCGTTGCACAGTCCGGGCAGCGAATTATGAAAGCGCTGGCTGATGGCATGGGCGTTGCCCAGAAAGACCTTAAAGGTATGGCTGATACGGGCCAATTAACAACAGACAAAATTGTACCAGCGCTAATCAGTCAGCTTGACAAGCTAAAATCTGAATTTGACTCGATGCCGAATAGCGTCAGCGCCGCATCCACACGTATTCAGAACGCCTTCATGGACTGGGTTGGAGGAGCCAATAATGCGAGTGGTGCGACGGCTACAATTTCTGGTGTTATGGATGACGTTTCAAAAAATATTGACAGTGTCGCCACTGCCGCAGGTGTTCTGGTTTCAATTGGTCTCGCAAGGTATTTAGGCGGGATGGCTTCTGGGGCAATTTCAGCCAGTACAGGTCTCATTGGCGCAGCCAAAAGGGAAATTGCACTCGCAGATGCGCAGGTCAGAGGTACTCAGATCTCCACTGCCAGAGCCAGGGCAGCAGTATACAGGGCTCAACAAGCTTTAGTTGCAGCCCGAGGAACGGATGCTCAGGCGGCCGCAGAGAAAAGACTAAGTGCAGCTCAACAATCATTAACAAGAAATATTGCAGCGAGAAGTTCAGCTCAAACTGCTTTAAATAATGTGACGTCAATTGGTTCTCGCATGATGGGCGGCGCGCTGAGTTTGGTTGGGGGATTTCCTGGTATAATTCTCCTGGGTGCCGGGGCCTGGTATACGTGGTACAAAAATCAAGAACAGGTCAGAAAGTCAGCGCTTGAATATGCCAATACGCTGGATGATATACGCGCAAAAACTAAATCAATGAGCCTCACTGAGGCATCAGATAATGAATCTCAAACGCGTAAGGCTCTGGATGAACAAAATCGACTGGTAGATGAACAAGCAAAAAAAGTCAGGGGTTTAAAGGAAGAAATTTCCGGATATCAATATATGTTGGCTAATCCTGGGCCAACAGTGGGTGGGTATATGATTAACCACCTCAAAAGCCTTGATGATGCAACTCTCGGCCTGTCAAATGCAACTCAAGCTTTAGCTGTAGAGCAGGAGCGCTTATGGCAAATGCAGGCTAAATCCCAATCGATTCAAGATGTTCTTGAAGGTATTGAGCATCAGCGAGTGGCATTAATCCGCCAACAGGCGGCTGAACAAAATGCTGCTTACCAATCTCTTTTATTAATGAACGGGGAACATACAGAATTTAATCGCCTGCTTGGGTTAGGTAATAATTTATTAATGGCCCGTCAGGGTCTAGTCAATACTCCAATGCGCCTTCCTCAGGCGGATCTCGATCAGAAGCAAAGCGATGCCCTCGAAAAAAGCCGTCGGGATTTAGCTTTATCCAAATTAAAGGGCGAGGAAAAAGAAAGAACCAGGCTTGGATATGCTGCTGATGATCTTGGGCTTAAGAACGATGCGCAATATCAGACAGCGCGGCAAGAGCTTATTGATAATGGTCTTAAAGAATGGAGAAATATTGAAGCCAATAAGCCAGCAAAAAAAGGCCCAAAATCTGATGCTGAAAAAGCGGTTGATACCTATGACCGATTGATCAAACAGCAGAAAGAGCAGATCGCGCTGTCCGGCCAGAATACCGAGCTGGCTAAAGTGAAATACCAGGTCAGTCAGGGTGAGCTGGCAACGTTAAGCCAGGCGCAGAAAGCCGATCTGATGCGTAACGCTGCACTTATCGATCAGGTTAAATTACGCGAGCAACTCCGCAACTACGAAGCGCAACTGGCCGACAGCAATGCCAGCGCGCGCGCCGCGAATGAGGCCCAGCTAACCGGCTACGGACAGGGAACCCGGTTCCGTGAACGTATGCAGGAGCAGTTCAATATCCGTAAGGAATTTGAGCAGAAAAATACCGATTTGCTCCGGCAGCGGCAGGCAGGCGACATTGAAGAAGAGACGTATCAGCAGGAGCTGGCGCTCAATAAACGCTACCTGGATGAACGCCTGCGCGACCAGCAGGGCTTTTACAGCGCCTCAGATGCACAGCGTAACGACTGGTTCAGCGGACTGAGCGAAGGTTATGCCAACTGGGCAGATGAAGCGACTAACTATTCCGCTCTGGCGGCCGATGGCATGAGGCAGGCGATGGATGGTGCCGTTTCCAGCGTAACCGATATGCTCAACGGCAACGTGTCGGGCTGGAAAGACTGGGGCGTCAGCGTGCTGAAGATTGTCCAGAACGTGCTGGTAAACATGGCGATGGCGAATGCCGCCAGCTCCATCGGGTCGCTGTTCAGCTTTGGCGCATCCTCTGCGGCAGGCAGCAGCGGAACCGCCATTCAGAGTGCCGCGGCTAATTTCAAATTTAACGCGAAAGGTGATGTGTACGATTCCCCGTCGCTCAGCGCCTACACCAACGGGGTGTACAGCACGCCGCAGTATTTTGCGTTTGCCAAAGGCGCGGGCGTGTTTGGCGAGGCCGGGCCTGAAGCCATTATGCCGCTTACGCGCGCGGCGGACGGCTCCCTCGGTGTGCGTGCGATGGGTGGGGTACAGACCGAACGCGCCGCGCCCTCCATCAACATCGGCGATATCCATATCAACTCACAGTCACAGCAGCCGGTCAGCCAGGGCGCGGCCAGCGCGGCCGGTCGTCAGCTCACGGATGCCATCCTGCGCACGGTGAATGAAGAGGTCAGCCGGCCAGGCACGCCGCTGTGGCGGGCCATTAAAGGAGTTTAAGCGTGGCGACAGAAATATTTGAATGGTGTCCGCGCATCACGTCGCAGGTTGATATCACCCTGCGCACGCGTAAGGCGCAGTTCGGGGACGCTTACGCGCAGGTGGCCGGGGACGGCATTAATCCTAAGCTGGCGCAGTGGAGCGTAAGCTTTACCGGTGATGAAGACTATATCCTGGCGATAAAGGCATTCATCGAACGGCACGGCGGGTGGAAATCTTTCCGCTGGAAACCCCCGCTCGAGCCGGAAGGGCTGTACCGCGCAGAAACCCTCCAGCTTTCGTCCCACGGCAATAACATTCATACCCTCAGCAGTACTTTCATACAGGCATATCACCCATGAGTATTTCATCTGACGTTCAGAAACTTGAGCCGGGCAGCCGCATTCAGCTGATCGAAGTGGACGGCTCCGCCTTCGGCGCGGGCATCCTGCGCTTTCATAAGGAGAACATCCCGCACACTGAAGCTGAGCTGGCAGCAGCAGGCGGCGATGAGTCGCAGCTGGAGGCAAAGTCCGTCTGGTGGCAGGGCGAGGAATACGGGGCCTGGCCGTTTGAGCTGGAAGGGATTTCCGTCAGCAGCGACGGGCAGAGCGCCCGGCCAAAGCTGACAGTCGCCAACATCAAAGGCACGATCGGCGCGCTGTGCCGCCGTTTTCAGGGTATGGCGCGGGCGAAGGTGATTATTCACGACACCTTTGTGCATTATCTCGATGCGCGTAATTTCCCTGAAGGCAATGCGGATGCAAATCCGCTGGAAGAGCGTAAGCAGGTGTTTTATGTGGATCGCAAATCCGGCGGTGATGATGAAACCGTGGAGTTCGAACTCTCCAGCCCCGCGGACCTGCGCGGCCAGCAAATCCCGACGCGCCAGATCCAGCCGCTCTGCACCTGGTGCATGCGGGGGTGGTACAAAACCGGGAACGGTTGCGCCTACGCCGGGCAGAACGGCTGGTTCGATAAGGACGGTAAACCGGTGGACGATCCCGCACTGGATGTCTGTTCCGGCCTGCTGTCAACCGGCTGTAAACCGCGCTTTGGCGAGAACGAACCGCTGGACTTTGGCGGCTTCCCCGGCGCTTCCCTGCTCAGGAGCTGATGATGAAAGATAAAACGATCAGTGCCATCCTGGCGCACGCTGAGGCGGTTTTCCCTGATGAATGCTGCGGGCTGGTTATTCAGAAGGGCCGCGTCGAGAAGTACATTGCCTGTGAAAACCGCGCCGCGTCACCTGATGAACAGTTTGAGATCGCCCCGGAGGATTACGCCGGTGCAGAGGATCAGGGTACCGTGGTTGCGGTGGTGCACAGCCACCCCGGCGACGGCGCCACCACCCAGCCGAGCGAGCTGGATATGCTGATGTGCGATGCCACGGAAATACCCTGGGTCATTGTTTCCTGGCCGGAAGGCGATATCAGAACGGTCATGCCGCGCGGTGATCGTCCGCTTACGGGCCGTCAGTTCGTGCTGGGTCACGCCGACTGCTGGTCGCTGTTGATGGATTATTTCCGCACCGAGCACGGCATCGCCCTCCCCAACTACAGCGTTGAGCGCCACTGGTGGGAGCAGGGCGAAAATCTCTATATGGATAACTGGCATGACTGCGGCTTTCGCGAGTTCGATGGCCCGCCGCAACCCGGCGATGTGGTGATCATGCAGGTCCAGTCACCTGTACCTAATCATGCCGGGGTCCTGCTGGAAGGCAACATGTTGCTGCACCACATGTACGGTCAGCTTAGTCAGCGGGTGCCATATGGCGGCTATTATCTCGATCGCACCATCAAAATTGTGCGCCATAAGGAGCTGTTAAATGCACAACACGACAGTGATTAAACTCAGCGGCTCAATGGCACAGCGCTTTGGCCGCACGCATTACCGCGTTCTTGATTCGTCGCGGGAGGTCTTTCGCGCGCTGTCGGCCACCCTTGACGGCTTTGATGCCTGGCTGCGGGAGGCTCGCGCAAAAGGACTGGACTTTGTCATCTTCCGCGACCGCCGGAACATCGGGCAGGACGAATTTGAAATGGTCAGCGCCGGGAGTGAACTGCGGATCATACCTGTTATTCGGGGTAGCAAGCGGGCGGGGGTATTTCAGACTATCCTCGGCGCGGTGGTTGTCGCTGTGGGCGCGATCGCCACCTTTGTTTTTGAGCAGCCGTGGGGTGTCAATGTCATGTACGCAGGCGGCTCGATGATGGCGGGCGGCGTTGTCCAGATGCTTTCTCCACAACCCGCCGGGCTGCGTATGCGGCAGGACCCGGATAATAAACCGTCCTATGCGTTTGGTGGTCCTGTAAATACCACGGCTGCCGGGAATCCGGTTCCGCTTCTCTACGGTCAGCGCGATATCGGCGGCGCGATTATTTCAGCGGGCATTTACGCCGAAGACCAGCAATAAATTTTTCGGTAACCCCCGGCCGCCTCATGGCGGCTTTTTTTATGGATGCGATATGGCAACGATTATTGGTGCAAAGGGTGGCAGTAAGCAGGGGCGTACGCCGGTTGAATCCCCGGACAGCATTCAGTCCATCGCCCGCGCAAAAATGCTCATCGCCCTGGGCGAAGGGGAATATGCGGGCGGGCTTGACGGAAAAACAATTTTTCTCGGTGACGGCACCTCATACACGCCGCTGCTGAACGCCGACGGTTCAGAAAACTTTCCCGGTGTGGTGTGGGAGTTTCGTTCCGGCACGCAGGACCAGACCTATATCCAGGGTTTTCCGGGCATTGAAAACGAACTTCAGGTCTCCCAGGTACTGAAGCAGAATGTGCCGTATGTGCGCGCCATCTCCAATACACAGCTTTCCGCTGTGCGCGTGCGCGTCGGCTGGGAAACCCTGCTCTGGCAGAAAGACAACGGCGATAAAGTCGGAACCCGCGTTGAGTACGCCATCGATCTGTCTGTTGACGGCGGCGCGTACGGGACCATAGTGAATGGCATTGTGGACGACAAGTCCACCACGCTTTACGAGCGCAGCCACCGCATTAACCTGCCCAAAGCCACGACCGGCTGGCAGCTTCGCATCCGCCGCGTCACGCCTGATGCCACCTCCGTGAACATCGTGGACACGATGAAGGTTCAGGCCATCACCGAAATCATCGATGCAAAACTGCGTTACCCGCATACCGCGCTGCTGTATATCGAGTTTGATGCAAAACAGTTTCCGAACGGTATTCCGCAGGTGGTGTGCTGCCCGAAGGGACGTATCATCCGTGTGCCGGACACCTACGATCCGGAAACACGCGGTTATAGCGGCACCTGGACCGGGACATTTAAGTGGGCATGGACCGACAACCCGGCATGGATTTTTTACGATCTGATCCTCAACGAGCGCTTTGGTCTCGGCCAGCGTATCACCGCCGATCAGGTCGACCGCTGGGAACTGTACCGCATTGCACAATACTGCGATCAGCTGGTGCCGGACGGCAAGGGCGGTACCGGCACGGAGCCGCGCTTCCGTTGCAACGTTTATATTCAGGATCGTGCTGAAGCCTGGACGGTGTTGCGCGACCTGGCCGGTATTTTCCGGGGGATGACCTACTGGGGAGACAACCGCCTGTATGTGCTGGCGGACATGCCGCGCGACATCTGGCACGTTTATAACCATGCCAGTGTGGTCGAAGGTAAATTTACCTTCTCCGATCCGAGCGAAACCACCCGCTATACCTCGGCCATGGTCAACTGGTCCGATCCGAAAAACCATTACAAAGACACGCCGGAAGTGGTGTACGACAACGATCTGGCGATGCGGTATGACTTCCGCCAGATGGAAATGACGGCGATTGGCTGTGACCGCCAGTCCGAGGCGAACCGCCGCGGGCGCTGGATACTGCTGACGAACGGGGCCGGGGAAGTTGTGTCCTTTGCCACCGGGCTGGACGTGCCGCCGGTGGGCGAGGTTATCGGCATCGCGGCGAACGAACTGGCCGGGCGGATCATCGGCGGGCGCGTCAGCGCAGTGAACGGGCGGAATGTTACCCTCGATCGCATCGCTGACATCAAACCAGGCGATCGGCTGTTCGTGAACCTGCCGTCCGGTCCGGCGCAGGCGCGCACGGTTCAGGCGGTAAACGGTAAAACCGTGACCGTGACTACCGGCTGGAGCGAGACGCCGGAAGCGGAAACCAACTGGGCGGTTGAAGCCGACGATCTGTATATTGCCCTGTTCCGCGTGACGGGGGTCAGCGATAACAATGACGGCACGTATGCCATCACCGGCACCACCTACAACCCTGACACGTATCCTGCCATCGATCACGGCACCCGTCTGGATGAGCGCCCGATCAGTGTCATTCCGCCGGGCGTTCAGGGTCCGCCAGTAAATGTGACGGTCGACAGCTATTCCAGCGTCAGCCAGGGCATTGCCATTACCACCCTGCGCGCCTCCTGGGAGGCTGTAACCTGTGCGGTGGCCTATGAAGCCGAGTGGCGTAAGGATTCAGGGAACTGGGTCAGCATGCCGCGCACATCCTCGCTGGGCTTTGAAGTGCCTGCGATTTATTCGGGCCGCTATCTGGTCCGTGTGCGGGCAGTGAATGCCAGCGATGTGTCGTCGGTCTGGGCTGCCAGCCCGGAAACCATCCTCACGGGTAAAACCGGGGCACCACCGAAACCGGAAGGACTGCGCACACAGGGTATCGTCTTTGGTGTCGTGCTGAACTGGGATTTTCCGTCCGGTACCGGGGACACGCTCAAAACCGAGATCCAGTACAGCGCAGCGGCCACCGGCACAAATCCGCTGTTGCTGGCCGATGTGCCGTACCCGCAAAAGACATACCAGCAGCTCGGCCTGAAATTCGGCGTCACCTTCTGGTACCGTGCGCGACTGGTGGACAAAACCGGCAACCAGAGCGCCTGGACCGGCTGGGTCAGTGGCATGCCTGCCGATAACGTCGCTGACTACATCGACAACATGGACGAGGCGATCCGCGATACCGACACGTACAAAGAGCTGGACAAGTCGATTCAGGACAACGTTAACGCCATTCAGAAAGAAGTTTCTGACCGCTCGGCCGCCCTCACCAAAGAGGCATCTGACCGTGCCGCGGCTATTTCAAAAGAGACGACCGCCCGCAGCCAGGCGCTGACTAAAGAAGCCACTGATCGCACTGCGGCAATCGCGGCGGAGGCAACAACGCGCGCCCAGCAGGATCAGAAGGTAGCGGCTGATGCCGCCAATGCCCTGCTTAACGAGCAACTGACTCGTGAAGCGGCGATTACTGAAACCAACCTGATCATTCAGAACAAAACGGACTCGCTGGCGCAGTCGATCGCGCAAGTTGCGGCTGGCAGCGGCACGCAGTTCGATTCCCTGAAAATCTGGCATTTCAACTCTGCGAGCTTGGAGGGGTGGACAGGCAACGGCGCGCCGGCGGTAGTCGATAACTGCCTGCGTCCGGCGAACCACGCGAATAACCCTTATGTCGTCTCTCCGGCGTCGCTGGCGGTAGATGCGGCGTCTTATCGTTTCGTTAAGATGCGTATCAGAAAGGTGGGCAAACCAGCCTGGCGGGGCCAGTTGCGCTGGCGCGATACGGCGGCCTTTAACGACACGAATATGGTGACGCTGCCGGAACCTGCTTTTGATGCCAGTGGCGTGGCGACAATCGATTTCAGCGATATCAAATGGAATGCCCTGGCGAACGTGGCACAGATCCGCCTGGATATTGGTGCAACACAGACGGCCAGTGATTATTTTCTTATTGACTGGATAGCGGTCGGTCGCCCGGCACCGGGTGCCAGCACCGCGGCGCTTCAGGATGAGTCAACGGCGCGTATCGCGGCAGACTCTGCCGAAGCCACAGCACGCAGCACCCTGGCGGCGCAACTGCGCGGCGGTACCGACGGCACCGATCCGTCGAAACTGACCGGCGGTCTGATTTACAACGAACGCCAGGTGCGCATTAGTGCCGAGAAAGCGATCGCGGAGGATGTTGTCGCGCTGGAGGCGAACTTCAACGACAACCAGGCGGCAGTGCAGCAGTCGCTGTCCACGCTGACCGACGCACAGACGTCCCAGGGGAAAGCGATCACCAATATCAACGTCGCGCTGAAATACAGCAATATCGACGGTGATAATCTGTTGACCAACGGCTCGTTTGAGTCTGATTTTGATTTCTGGGACAAACGCGATTATCCGCAGGCTCAGAGCATCATCAATGGCGGCGCGTACAGCGGTGACAAAGTGCTTCGCTTTGCCGCCAACGCTAATGCTTCCCGTATCACTCAGAAAAATATTTTGCTGCTGAAAGGACGAACATATCGTCTGTCGGCCGTCTTTAAGTTCTCCTCTGATGCCACCGGAGGTGCAGACAACACCAAGATATCCTTAAGGGACAATAACAACGACAACCTGTTGCGAGCCGTGGCATTCCTTGACTCATCAGGCAAAGGGCCGGTTGTATGGACAGAAAAAAGCCTGGAATATACGGTCAGCGGTGCTGATATAACAGTATGCGTTGCGGTGTCATCCTATCTTTCAGCAGGTACCATGGATGTGGATTTCGTCCGGGTTATGGATATCACCGATGTTAAAGCCATTGAGACGAAAGCCGACGCTGGCGCTGTATCCACGCTGGACGGGAAAGTAAAAGCTATCGGCGATACAGTGGATGCTCAGGGCACCGCGTTAACACAGGTGCAGGCCAGCATCGGCCGCCGTACTGTCTACCGTGCCGTATCGGTCGGTAGTGGCGGCACTGGTGGCATCGGTGCAGCGGGTATTTTTAAGGAAGATGGCACTAAGCTGGCGACACCGGCGCGGTCATACATGCTGTCAGTTTTCAGAACCAATGCGGACGGTTCCACTTCATTCACCGCCACGAACTTTGATCTTTATGGCAACGCGGCAGCAGCGTCAGCGGCATTTAACGATATGGTAGCGGCACTGGCCAACGGGACATATGTAGCCGTGACTACTTACGACGAGCCAAACGGCAGCAAGTCGCGGATTTATGATGCAATCGAAAGCCTGGGCGGCAATCGTGAAGCGATGAATCTGATGGTTTCCCGCAGCGCGTACATCCTGCTGGGCTGTAAAGGCATCGGCAAAGGCAACGGGCAGGAACTCGTCAGCCCGGTGGGCGGTTCAGCCGACGCACGCGTTTTTGCGGCCATTGAGTTCGTTAACGGGACGATGGTTGGTCTGGGCGCTGGCGCATCGGCGATTGCCAATGCTAACGCCTCCGCCACGACCGCGCTTGATGCGAAGGTGACGCAGAACGGGAAGGATATCAGTGCCCAGAGTGACGCCATCACTCAGCTGAAAACGGATGTGGGAGACAAGGCCAGCCAGCAGGCATTACGCCAGCTGACCCAGCGTGTAACCGATACGGAAGGCGACATTGAAAGCCAGCAGACGGCGATCACCGGGCTGGATAACAGCCTCAAAAATAAAGCTGACGCCAGTGCGTTCAGCACGCTGGAAACGACGGTCAAAGGACAGGGCGAGCGGATTGACACCATCGATCTGAAAACAACCCGCGTTGACCTGACCGCGCTGGACCAGAACACGTACTACCCGGTGACGATGCAGATCCCGTCAAACGGAATATCTAAAGGCCCGACGCGGATCAGGGTGGCGCGGCCGCTGCAAAAAGACTTTGGAATTAAGCAGGCTGACGGCACGTATAAAAACCCGGACTGGGCTTTGCATGCCAACGGGTTCAATGCGTCGATGGAATGGACGGTGATTGGTAGCGGCTGGGGGGCTAACGACATTGAGCGTAATGTATACGAGTATCAGTACAGGACGAACTGGATCACCGATGGTGTAGCGCCGGTTGTGAACGTGGGGCAGATGACCAACTCTTCAACCGAGTATATCTATCTGCGCGGCGGATCTCAGTATGACGTTTCGACGCCATTTAACGTGACGCCGGTTCTGCGGACAGGGGCTTACACCCTTTCCAGTCAGACAATAAATACGTTCGAGGTTGGCTCGTCGTCCGTCGTGGTGCCGACCACCATCCGGCAGGATACGGTTGCCAACGCAACGGCGACGACACAGCTCAAGTCAGAGCTGAACGAGTTCAGTAAAAATACTGCAACCGCCATCACTCAGTTAAAGACCGCCGTTGAGGAGCATGGCGATACGCTGACGTCTCAGGCTGAAAGTATCCAGGGGCTGAATACCAGCCTGGGTGAAAAGGCTGAAGCGAAGGCGCTTAATGACACTATTGCGAAGGTAACGCAGCAGGGCAAGGATATTACCGCCACGACCAAATCTGTCAGTGACCTGAAAACGCGCGTTGAGGGCGCAGAGGCAGGGCTGAACCAGACATTTGAATCCATAGCTCAGGCCGGGCTTGCACAGTTCCGCAGCTTCTACGAGCAGCATGCCGAAATTGTCAGCAACGACACGAAAATCACCGCTTCCATCAATGAAGTCAACGTGACTATCGCGAACGAGACCGGCGCGCTGACGCAGCAGATGAACACGTTGCAGGCCAGCGTCGGGGAGAATTCTGCCGCTATCCAGGTGACGTCCTCCGCGCTGGCGGATGTGTCCGGCAAACTGTCGGCGCAGTGGGGCGTTAAAATCCAGGTGGATTCGAACGGTAACCGCTATGCCGCCGGTATTCAGCTGGGTATTGATGGCTCCGGAGGCACCTCCGCGTTTCTCATCGATGCTGACACGTTCGGGATTTACAACCCGAATGCAGATGGCGGACGCGTACTGGCATTTGCTGTGAGTGGTGCGACCGCATACCTTCGTGCGGCAATGATTCAGGATTTAAGCATCGATTTCGGCAAAATCAGTGACACGCTGCGCTCCACAAACTTTGTTTCGGGACAGCAGGGGTGGAACCTGCCAAAGAACGGCAATGCTGAACTGAACAATGTCACCATTCGCGGTACGGTTTACGCGAATGCCGGCGAGATGAATAATATCCTCATCAAAGAGACCTGCACCGTTCAGGGCCGTATTGAAGCCAATGACGGCTGGTTTAAGGGAACCGTTTATGCGGAGAAGCTGGAAGGGGATGTCGTTAAGTCGTTCACTATAGGCATAAACGGAATCGCTAAAATCGAAGCCGCGCCTTATCCGCGCAGGATCGTTGCGATAAGCGCACCCATGATGGCAGCCACAGCGACCAGGATTGAAAACAGTACGGTTACTTACCTGTATGGCCAGGCGCATATGACCCTGCAACTTTTTGCGGGTGACGGCGGGACCGCCAATATTTTTGAAAAGCATATATCCGCCAGCAACTCAAACCAGACCGTTTTTGACGTTGCAGAAGGAACCTGGCTCCTTAACGCGGGTGTTTACTATGAAGTGACCTATCGTGCCAGCGGTGGCGTGGGGCCGTCCGGCTTTCCTCAGAATTACACCTTTCTGGTAGTGAAAAGCTGATAAATATTTCAGTTAAATAAACCATTTAACGGGAGGCTCTTGCCTCCCTTTTTTGAGGAATAAAAAATGGCAACTATTTCCGATGAACTGGCTGCAGGGCTGACAAAGATTCTTCAGCTCGCTCAGCTTGATTTACAGAATCAGGACAAGATGTTTTCCAGCGCTCAGACCGACGTAACGTTAACTCGCGCCGACGGTTCCACGTTCGCGGCGTCAACGTGGGCAAAAATGATGGCCGCAACTGTCGGGACCATTAAGCAAAATGGTAATCTTGGGACCCGGCTGCTTAACGAAGTTGACGGCAGGAACGAAGGGTTCTGGATTCAGCCTGCTTCAGCCAATGCGACCGCGGCGCGAAATTACCCTGAATACGTCGCAGGTAACCTTCTGGTTATGCAGAACGCTGCAAACGGCCTCGCTGGATGCACTCAGCTATATTTCCCCTTTAACAACCAAAATGTATGGGTCAGGACTGGCAACGCAAACGCCAGCGGGATCGCATCATGGACGACCTGGCAAAAGCTGGCCTTTACCAACGACCCGGTATTTACCGGGAAAGTCGTTTTCCCTAACCAGATTCATATCCGTGACGGAAAAGCGAAAATCACCTCTAATACCGAAAACAGCATGACGTTTACGGTTGGCGGGAATTTTGACGCAATTCAACTCGACGGCGACGGACTTTATAACAACGGACGAATAGATTGCGTTCGTGGTTACGCGTCACGAAAAGGTGTAGGACAAAATAGCGCCGTAACCGGGAACCTTTATTCTTTCGGGTGGGAAAGCACCGCAAAGATGGGGCTATACGTTGATAGCTCGACTATCGGCTTCCTTGCTATGCAATCCTCATCGGATCGGCAGCTTAAGAAGCTCATCAAATACACGCCGAAAAAAGCTCGACTGGTGGCGCTGGGTGAACTAATGCAGTGGGCCACGGCCACTTTTAAATTCAAGGCGCGCGGCGATGGTCTCATCCCTGAATCGGACACTAAACTGGGCTTCATCGCTAACGACCTGAAAGAAGTCAGCCCGGAGTGTGTCGAAGGTGAAGGGCTGGCAGAAGGTGATGAACTCGACCCGACAAAAGCGTTTAGCCTGGACACCGTGGCAATGATGGCAAAAATGACGTTAGCGATGCAGGCGATGGAAGACCAGATTATCGACCTGCAAAACACCGTTAACGATTTGAAAACTCAGCTTGATTCCCGGCAGTAAACTCGTCGATATCTTACTCCAAATAAATCATCCACTTTTAAAATACTCCAGCCATCCATGGCAAATCGGGAGTTGTTAAAAGCTGGCTATTACACTGGTATATTTGTGGGTAAATATGTAGAAAAAAACACAATCTCCTTCCCTATACTCATCCTTCTGGATGTTGATGCATCAGTTTTTGGCAGATTAGCCTTTACTAAGTTAATGGCCGAAAGGATTGCTTTTTTCCTTTCAGCAATTCTTTCAGCCATCAACATGGATTCCAGTTCAGTCAGAAGAGCTTCAAAACTAACCGGCGCGTCAGAATCCAGTATATTAATCACAGCTTCGCCAAGAATAATGTCAGTAAGCTTTTTGTCTTCTTTATACATAACAGCCACTTATTAGGTGTAATACGGTGAACTCAGGAAGAAAAGTTTGGGCAGATAGGTATCTGTCTGTGGCTTCACTTAAGACTGTCAGGATGTCCATGCAGACATCTGTTTTACTAACGACATTTCTCGAAAGCCTGGCAGGAATTTTAAGAGTAACTCTCTTTGCCGAAATCACAAGGTTGATACGCACTTCCGGGGTCATGGCTGACCGTTAACTTATGCATAGTGACATGCTTCAGTGCTGAGAATTAATAGCCGCCGCCGTATTGATCTCCTTTTGTTTAAAAACTACTGTATGTATACACAGTAATAATAAGAAGGAGGCATATGATGCAATTCCAACCAATTAGCCAGCCGATAAAACCGGCTGGCATCCCAGTTTATAATGATGTCGTTTCCGCAGGTTTCCCGAGTCCGGCTGCTGATTATATAGACAGCGGAATAGATCTTGTTTCGTATTTAATTGCCCGACCGTCATCGACTTACGCATTAAAAGTGGCTGGTGATTCTATGGTGAATGCGGGTATCCTTGATGGCTCCTTTCTGCTGGTGGATTTCAGTCTTCACGCACAGCATAACGATATTGTCGTTGCCAATATTGGCGGCGAATTCACCGTAAAGCGGCTTGTCACCCATCCTTACGCCCAGCTCAGGGCAGAAAATCCCGCCTATCCCTCAATTCCTATTCATGACGGCGAAGATCTTAAGATCGTCGGCGTGGTGATCACTGTTATTAACACGCTGAATCGAAATGTTCGCCCTCGTTGATGTTAATTCGTTTTACGCGAGCTGCGAAACTGCCTGGCGTCCGGATCTTGCCGGCCGTCCGGTGGTTGTGCTGTCAAATAACGATGGATGCGTTATTGCGCGCAGCGCGGAAGCCAAAAAGCTGGGAATCAAAATGGGGTTGCCCTGGTTTCAGTTGCGCGAAATGCAGTTTCCTGAACGGGTAATCGCTTTCTCCAGCAACTATGAGCTTTACGGCGATATGAGCCAGCGGGTTATGGATACGCTGGAAATGCTATGCCCGCGCGTCGAGGTGTATAGCATTGATGAAGCATTTTGTGATCTAACCGGCGTCAGGAATTGTCGCAACCTGGAAGACTTTGGGAAGGAGATCCGCGAGACCATCAGGCGAAACACCAGGCTGACCGTCGGCGTCGGCATCGCGCCGACAAAGACGCTGGCGAAGCTTGCAAATCATGCGGCGAAGCAATGGCATAAGACGGGCGGTGTAGTGGATTTGTCGAACGAGGCGCGCCAGCGACGCCTCATGGCGATTATGCCGATCGACGAAGTGTGGGGCGTGGGTAGGCGCATTGGAAAAAAGCTCGAGGCGATGGGCATCAAAAATGTCCTGCAACTGGCTGATGCTGACATCCGCTTTATCAGAAAGCATTTCAATGTTGTCCTGGAACGCACGGTGCGGGAACTGCGCGGCGAGCCATGTCTGGAGCTTGAAGAGTTCGCACCCGCAAAACAGGAACTAGTGTGCAGCCGTTCTTTCGGTGAGAAAATTACTGACTATGAAGCGATGCGCCAGGCAATATGCAGTTACGCGGCCCGCGCCGCGGAAAAGCTGCGGGAAGAGCATCAGTACTGCCGGTACGTTTCAGCGTTCGTCAAAACGTCGCCATTCGCCAGCCAGCCATATTACGGGAACAGCGCGGGCATGAAGCTGCTGACGCCGACGCAGGATACCCGCGACATCATCGCCGCCGCGACGCGCTGTCTTGATGCCATCTGGCGGGACGGACATCGGTATCAGAAAGCCGGGATCATGCTTGGTGATTTCTTCAGTCAGGGTGTGGCTCAGTTGAACTTGTTCGATGATATCGCCCCGCGCGCGGACAGCGACGCATTAATGGCGCTGATGGACAAGTTGAACAAACAGGGGCGCGGGACACTTTATTTTGCCGGGCAGGGCATCCAGCAGGCCTGGAAGATGAAGCGGGAGATGTTATCACCTTGCTATACAACGCGCATAAGCGATTTACCCGTTGTCAAAGCTGTTTAAAAGTTACCATTTGTTACAAATAGAAACGCCCCAGACGTGAATCATGAGGCGTTTATCTAAGTGCACGTGCATTTCACGTGCATGTTTTTGTCTTTTCTCGGTCTGCTTACTG
Source organism: Superficieibacter sp. HKU1 (assembly GCF_029319185.1). Lineage (NCBI taxonomy): Bacteria > Pseudomonadati > Pseudomonadota > Gammaproteobacteria > Enterobacterales > Enterobacteriaceae > Superficieibacter > Superficieibacter sp. HKU1. The sequence goes on along the minus strand of NZ_CP119754.1, from coordinate 3,422,803 downwards.
TCTGGTCAGTGTCCGTAAGTGCCTGTTTATAAAGTCACTGTCCGGGTGCAGTCCTATCAAAAGTGGTGGAGCTGGCGGGAGTTGAACCCGCGTCCGAAATTCCTACATCCTCGGTACTACATGCTTAGTCAGTCTTTACATTCGCCAGGCACCTGCGGACAGACACGCCACTACCAGACTAGCCTGATTAGTTTTAACGCTTCAACCCCAGGCAAGGCATCCACGCGATCTCTTTTGGGTTTGACCTCTCTTTGATCCCCGTCTTAAGAGCGGAAGCTAGGGAGAGAGGGCTCTTAGCAGGTTATTAAGCTGCTAAAGCGTAGTTTTCGTCGTTTGCGACTATTTTTTTGCGGCTTTTTACGAGGCCAACCGCCCCTCGGCATGCACCTTGGGTTTCGCAAATCCCGTCGAATCCAGAATCAGCCCCAATGTGTTACGTTGAGTATAACAGATTTGTGACGTTTGATGCCAGTCTCTGTCACGTGGTTTATAAGCATTTATTTTTGCTTAATAAGTGTACAAAAAGTAGAGGTTACAAAGAGATAAGCGCAGATTTAACAAAGATAAAAGGATTTAAGGACGTGGCATAACGGTACAAAAGTCGACCCGGTCGTAAAGCCCTGACGACCGGGTGACGGACTTAACGTCCTGCATGTTTCATGATGCGGGCTTTGTCGACCTGCCATTCACGCTCTTTGATATCCGAACGCTTATCATGCTGTTTCTTACCTTTCGCTACGCCGATTTTGACTTTGCACCAGGCATTTTTCCAGTACAACGAGAGCGCAACGACCGTGTGACCTTCCCGATTCACCCGGCCATACAATGTATCCAGTTCGCGCTGGTTCAGCAGCAGTTTACGGGTGCGTGTCGGATCGCAGACGACGTGTGATGAGGCAACCATCAACGGCGTAAAGTTCGCACCAAACAGGTACGCTTCGCCCTCTTTCAAAATAACATAGCTATCGCTGATGTTAGCCTTGCCTGCACGCAGGGATTTTACTTCCCAGCCTTGTAGCGCCAGGCCCGCTTCAAATTCATCTTCGATAAAATATTCGTGACGGGCGCGTTTATTCAGCGCAATGGTGGCTGATCCAGGTTTGTGGGATTTTTTCTTGGTCATAGTATCCTGAACATCGCTAATCTGATCTTAATCGGCCTCAACTCTCCTTCGAGGCGTAATGAGGTATCTTAGCACGAGTTGCGGCAGAGCGTTTTTTTTAACGTGTGATAAATGTTATTATTCTGGTGTGTAAGTTCCTGGGAATCGCTATGCCACAGATTAATCGTACTGCTCTGGTCCCTTTCAGCGCGGAGCAGATGTACAAGCTAGTAAATGATGTGGACTCATATCCTGAGTTTATTCCGGGGTGTACCGGTAGCCGGGTGCTTGAGTCCGGGCCAACGCAAATGACGGCGGCCGTTGATGTCTCGAAAGCCGGGATCAGCAAAACCTTTACTACCCGTAATACGCTTAACAGCAATCAAAGTATTCTGATGCATCTGGTTGATGGGCCGTTCAAAAAACTTATCGGCGGCTGGAAGTTTACGCCGCTCGGTCAGGATGCCTGCAAAATTGAGTTTCAGCTCGATTTTGAGTTTACCAATATGCTGATTGAACTGGCGTTCGGCCGTATTTTCAAAGAGCTGGCGGCCAGCATGGTGCAGGCTTTTACGACGCGCGCGAAAGAGGTTTACAGTGCCGGGTAAGATCGAGGTGGCTGTTGCCTACGGCTTTCCTGAGAAGCAGTACTTGCTGAAGGTGACGCTGGAAGAAGGCGCTACGGTAGAAGACGCTATCCGCGCTTCAGGCCTGCTGGCGCTGCGCACTGAGATCGATCTCAGTCAGAGTAAAGTGGGGATATACAGCCGTCCGGTAAAATTACAGGACCCTGTCCACGATGGCGATCGCGTTGAGGTTTATCGTCCGCTGATTGCCGATCCTAAAGAACTGCGTCGTCAGCGTGCGGATAAGTCGGCGGCGAATAAATAGCGTTAAATAATGAGTGCCAGCGGTTTTAACAAAAAGGTGCCGAAAGGCACCTTTTTTCGCTTTATTTGTCGTTCGTAAGCGCGGGTTTATTGTCGATATTCGTCAACGTGCCGCTGCTGTTAAAGGTCAGGGTCAGCGTCTGCTGAGTCACATCTTCATGTCCTGGCTGCTGGCGGAATACGTAGAACCAGGTGTTAGTGCCAAACGGATCGGACATCATCGGTGTACCCAGTGCATAAGCAACCTGCTGTTGCATCATACCGACACGAATTTTTGATACATCGTTAGGTGCCAGATAGTTTCCCTGGTTGATGTCAGGGCGGTAAACCACTCGCTCCAGAGTGGAACAGCCTGCGGTCAACATCAGAAGAACCGCTGCGGCAGCAGTCAGCGTTTTACAGCGCATAGTGATTTGATTCCTTTTCGGGCCCGAGCAGTACGCGGCTCATATGTAATATGCCGATGATAATAGACCTTTAACCACTTTAAAACCTTTGATACCTGGTCATACGGCGATTTTATCGTGAACTCAGACTCCCGGATATCAAAAAAGTTTACGCTGCCAGCAGTTCTTTCGCATTTGCCAGGGTATTGCGCGTGACTTCGCTACCCCCCAGCAGGCGCGCCAGTTCCTGCAAACGAGCGCGTTTATCCAGCGGCTGCATATGAGTTTCGGTCATTTCGCCATCGGTTTCTTTGCTGACGACGAAGTGGTGATGTCCACAGCCCGCGACCTGCGGCAGGTGAGTCACGCACATTACCTGGGTGGATTCGCCCAGCTGGCGCAGAAGTTTACCGACCACGGCTGCGGTAGGACCGCTGATACCGACATCAACTTCATCGAAAATCAGCGCCGGGGTTTCCATTTTACGCGCCGTGATCACCTGAATGGCTAAGGCGATACGTGACAACTCGCCACCGGAGGCCACTTTCGCAATAGATTGCAGTGGCTGACCGGGGTTGGTGGTGACCCGGAATTCAATCCGATCCGCGCCGTCAGCCGTCAGGTGATGCTCATCAAAACTCACGTCGATAGTAAACTGACCGTGCGGCATTGAAAGGGTATGCATGCTGTCCGTGATAAGCGTTGCCAGTTCCTGCGCGCTGACTATTCTGCGCTGATGGAGCTGCCGGGCGGTTTCCAGTGCTAGTTGATGATGCTTATTAACCGCCAGGGTCAATGTCTCCAGCGAGTCAGCCTGATCGTCGAGCTGTTGCTGTTCATCAAGCAGCGACTGATGAAACGCTGGCAGTTCTTCCGGGCTGACGTGATGTTTGCGCGCCAGGTTAATTTGCCGGGAGAGACGTTGTTCCAGCTCAAACAGACGATTAGGGTCGAGATCCAGACGGTCGCTGTAGTGACGCAGTTCTTCGCTGGCTTCGCCGATCTGGATGGTGGCTTCTTCAAGCATATCCAGTATGCCTGAGAGCTTGTTATCCATGCTGACCAGCTCGCTAACCAGCTGCTTTGCCGCGTACAGCTGGCTTTGCAGATTGGTATCTTCACCGTCTGCCAGCAGATTCAGGGCCTGCTGGCTGGTGCTGAGCAGTTGACCGCTGTTGGCGAGGCGCTTGTACTCTTCATCGATCTGTTCGAATTCACCCGCCTGCGGATGAAATTCATTAAGCTCTTTAAGCTGATACTGAAGCAGTTCCGCACGCGCGGCGCGGTCATGGCTTTGTTGCTGGTGCTGCGCCAGCGCGCGGCAGCTTTGGTGCCACTGACGATAATGCTCTGTCATCCGCTGGGTGAGCTCAACCTCGCCTGCGTAACCATCCAGCAGATTTTTTTGATGATCGGGCTTAATCAGAAGCTGATGGGCGTGCTGGCCGTGAATTTGGATCAGAAGTTGACCCAGTTCACGCAGCTGTGACAGGGGAACGGCAGTACCGTTAATGAAACCACGTGAGCGCCCGTCGCTGCTGATAACGCGACGCAGTAAGCACTCGCGGCCATCTTCAAGCTGGTTTGCTTCGAGCCAGCGCAGTGCAGCAGGGGTGTCTTTCAGGGAAAAACGGGCGCAGAGATCAGCGCGGCTGGCCCCTGCGCGGACCATGTCGGCCTCGGCGCGGCCACCAAGGCACAATCCTAACGCATCAATCGCAATAGATTTACCCGCGCCGGTCTCACCGGTGATAGCGGTCATCCCGCTGTGAAAATCGATTTCAAGCTCACGAACGATGGCAAAATTGCTGATGGTAAGTTGTGCCAACATAGCTGCCTTCCTGTATGAAAAACCATAACTGTGTTTACGTACAGTATAAACTGGTTTTTTATCCAGTAAAGATCCGCAGCGCGAAATCAGAATAATTTTTTTGACCAGCCGAGTTTGGTGCTTAGCGTATTGAAATAATTGTAATCTTTAGGATGGATTAGGTTGAGATGGTAATCGCTACGGCGGATTAACACATCTTCATCTTCCTGAATCGGCAGCGCGATTTGGCTATCGCAGCTGATTTCAAGATCGCTGCCATGCTGTGAAAAGCGCAGGCGAATAGTGCTACTGCTGTTAATAACCAGCGGGCGGGCGGAAAGCGTATGGGGAAACATCGGCACCAGCGTTATCGCGTCCAGTGACGGGGTTAAAATGGGGCCTCCGGCGGAAAGTGAGTAGGCCGTGGAGCCGGTAGGCGTAGAAATAATCAGACCGTCCGAGCGTTGCGAGAAGGCAAACACTTCATCAATATACACTTCGAACTCAATCATATGGGCAACCTTACCAGGGTGCAGGACCACCTCATTAATCGCCGTGCTGATCCGCTTCTGGCACGCTTTCTGGCATACCTGCGCTTCGAGCAGAAAGCGTTTCTCGGTAATGTAATCGCCTTCCAGCACATCGGCCAGTTGCTGATGGGCGTTATCCGGGTCAAGATCGGTAAGAAAGCCCAGATTGCCACGGTTGATACCGATGACCTTGATGTCGTAACGCGCCAGCGTGCGCGCCGCGCCCAGCATATTGCCATCGCCGCCGACCACCACCGCCAGGTCCGCCTGTTGACCGATTTCCGCCAGCGTTCCCGTGCGTACTTCACTTAATTTAAGTTCACGGGCAATTTGCTGCTCGATAATGACCTCATAGCCCCGGGAGCAAAGCCAGCGATAGAGCATTTCATGTGTGGTGAGCGCGGTAGGGTGACGCGGATGTCCGACAATACCAATGCACTTGAAATGAGTGTTCATTTTCTGGTGGTCCTTGTGCCAATGATTGATGACAATGTGAGTGCTTCCCTTGAAACCGGGAAACCGATCCCCATAATAAGCGAAGTTAGCGAGATGAATGCGAAAAAAACGCGGAGAAATTCATGAGTAGTAAAGAACAGAAAACGCCTGAGGGGCAAGCCCCGGAAGAAATTATCATGGATCAGCACGAAGACGTTGAGGCCGTTGAACCAGAGGCTTCTGCTGAGCAGGTGGATCCGCGCGATGAAAAAATTGCGAGCCTTGAAGCGCAGTTAGCAGAAGCGCAGACGCGCGAACGCGAAAGTTTGCTGCGCAGCAAAGCGGAAATGGAAAACCTGCGTCGTCGTACTGAACTGGACATTGAGAAAGCGCACAAATTCGCGCTGGAAAAATTTGTCAACGAACTGCTGCCGGTGGTGGATAGTCTGGATCGCGCGCTGGAAGTGGCAGACAAAGCGAACCCGGATCTGGCTCCGATGGTTGAAGGTATTGAGCTGACGCTGAAGTCGATGCTGGATGTCGTGCGTAAGTTCGGCGTTGAAGTTATCGCTGATACTAACGTACCGCTGGACCCGAACGTACACCAGGCGATTGCGATGGTAGAATCTGAAGAAGTTGCTGCCGGTAACGTGCTGATGGTGATGCAGAAAGGTTATACGCTGAACGGTCGTACAATTCGTGCAGCGATGGTGACGGTCGCGAAAGCGAAAGCGTAACCTTGCGGGCCGGGTTTACCCGGCCCATTTATTCACACTATTCTTTCACACTCTCGCGCAGCGGCTTCACCGGGATCACCCGCACCTGCTTAATCATATTGTCCTGCACGTCCAGAATATCAATATCGTACTGACCAATGCGTACCCGTGTTTCAGCCGCCGGGATCTCCTCCAGCGCTTCCAGCAACATGCCGTTTACAGTACGCGCATCCTCTTCCGGCAGATGCCAGTTAAAGGCTTTATTGAGTTCGCGCACGTTGGCGCTGCCGTCGATGATCACCGAACCGTCGTTTTGTGGGGTGACTTCTTCCGCCAGCGTCGGCGACATCGAGGTGGTGAAATCGCCGACGATCTCTTCGAGAATATCTTCAACCGTCACCAGCCCCTGAATATCGCCGTATTCATCTACCACCAGGCCCACTTTCTTTTTATTGCGCTGGAATTTAACCAGTTGCGTGCTGAGCGGGGTACCTTCCGGCACGTAGTAGATTTCATCTGCCGCGCGCAGCATGACCTCTTTGGTGAACTCTTTCTTTTCCTGCATCAGCCGCCAGGCCTCGCGTACCCGCAGCATGCTGATGGTGTCATCCAGTGAATCGCGATACAGCACGATTCGTCCGTGAGGAGAGTGGGTAAGCTGACGGACGATGGATTTCCAGTCGTCGTTAATGTCGATGCCAACGATCTCGTTGCGCGGGACCATAATGTCGTCCACGCTGATCTTCTCCAGATCCAGTATCGACAGTAGCATGTCCTGATTACGCCGTGAGATCTGCGAGCGGGATTCGTTGACCAGCGTGCGCAGTTCATCTTTGCTGAGCGAACCGCTAATCACCACATCCGTTTTGATACCCATCATGCGCATCAGTAGTCGGGTAATGGTGTTGAGAAGCCAGACCAATGGCATCATCAGGATCTGTAAGGGGGCCAGCAGGACGCTACTCGGGTAAGCCACTTTTTCAGGGTAGAGCGCGGCGATGGTTTTAGGCAGCACCTCAGCAAATACCAGCACCACGAACGTGAGGATACCGGTGGCAATTGCTACGCCTGCGTCACCATAAAGACGCATCCCGACAATGGTTCCCAGTGCAGAGGCCAGGATATTGACCAAATTGTTACCAATCAACACCAGGCTTATCAGTCGGTCAGGTTTGCGTAAAAGGGCTTCCACGCGCTTTGCCGGGCGATAACCTTTTTTCGCCAGATGCCTCAGACGATAGCGGTTCAGCGTCATCATGCCGGTTTCAGAACCGGAGAAATAAGCGGAGATGACCACCATGACGATCAGGGTAACGATCAGCGTGGTGGTAGAGATGTGTTCCAGAAGGGACTCCTTAGCTTACGAACTGCTGCACGACACGGCTACCAAAGTAGGCCAGGGTCAGAATGCACGCGCCCGCAACGTTAAACCAGACAACGCGACGGCCGCGCCATCCTTTATGATAGTGGCCCCACAACAGAACGATATAAACAAACCACGCAATAATGGAAAGCACCGCTTTGTCGATATTCTCCACGCTGAAAAGGTTATGCATGTAGAACAACCCTGTACACAGCGTCAGGGTGAGCAGCACGACGCCAATTTGGGTAATGTGGAACATTTTGCGCTCAATACTCATCAGCGGCGGCATTTCACTGTTGAAGACCAGCTTCTTATTTTTTAACTGGTAATCGATCCAGGCCAGCTGTAGTGCATACAGCGCGGCAATAATCAGCGTGGCGTAGGAAAACAGCGACATCCCAATGTGGATCATCATCCCCGGGGTCGTCTCCAGATGGGTGATGAATTCGTTCGGTACGAAGGTGGCGAAAGCGAGATTGATAAACGCAAACGCATACACAATGGGCAGCAGCAGCCAGCCGCGATTACGCGAGGCGACAATGGTCATCACCGTACAAATCATCAGGCTGACCAACGACCCCACGTTTAGCAGGCTAAGATTCTGGCCACCGTTTCCATCAGGGAAAATGCGCGCTTCCAGAGCAAAAGCGTGACAAACCAGCGCGATAACCGCTGAAAGCATCGCCATGCGCCGCCAGCCGCTATTTTTCTGAAGCAGGCCGGGGATAATCAGCGCCAGGCTGAATGAATAGGCAACAAGAGCGAGCAGCGCAAAAACAGGCATAGGTGTATTGACGGTTCACTGGGAAGAAAGAACGTCAGTATAACGTTACGTGACCTCCGCTCCAACCGTTGCATAACAACAAAGGCGGCTTCATGTTATACTGCGGCAAAATTCTGTAGACGTGTCGCGTGAGCGACCGACCGTTTCCACCTCAGGCGAGAGACAATGTTTGATAATTTAACCGATCGTTTGTCGCGCACGCTGCGCAATATCAGTGGCCGTGGACGCCTTACTGAAGAGAACGTTAAAGAGACGCTGCGTGAAGTGCGTATGGCGCTGCTGGAGGCTGACGTTGCGCTGCCGGTAGTGCGTGAGTTCATCAATCGCGTAAAAGAGAAAGCGGTTGGTCATGAAGTCAATAAAAGCCTGACGCCGGGTCAGGAGTTCGTCAAGATCGTGCGCAACGAGCTGGTTGCGGCGATGGGCGAAGAAAACCAGGTGCTGAATCTGGCCGCGCAGCCGCCCGCCGTGGTGCTGATGGCTGGCCTGCAAGGGGCCGGTAAAACCACCAGCGTCGGTAAGCTGGGTAAGTTCCTGCGCGAGAAGCACAAGAAGAAAGTGCTGGTCGTTTCTGCCGACGTTTATCGTCCGGCGGCCATCAAACAGCTGGAAACGCTGGCCCAGCAGGTCGGCGTCGATTTCTTCCCGTCTGACGTCGGGCAGAAGCCTGTCGACATCGTCAATGCCGCGCTGAAAGAAGCGAAGCTGAAATTCTACGATGTGCTGCTGGTGGATACCGCTGGTCGTCTGCACGTAGACGAAGCGATGATGGATGAGATCAAGCAGGTTCACGCTTCTATCAATCCGGTAGAAACGCTGTTTGTCGTCGACGCCATGACCGGTCAGGATGCGGCCAATACCGCGAAAGCGTTTAACGAAGCGCTGCCGTTAACCGGCGTGGTGCTGACCAAAGTCGACGGTGATGCCCGTGGCGGTGCGGCGCTCTCGATTCGTCATATCACCGGTAAACCAATTAAATTCCTCGGCGTCGGCGAGAAGACCGAAGCGCTGGAGCCGTTCCATCCGGATCGTATCGCCTCCCGTATTCTCGGTATGGGCGACGTGCTGTCGCTGATTGAAGATATCGAAAGCAAAGTCGACCGTGCGCAAGCCGAGAAATTAGCCAGCAAGCTGAAGAAAGGTGACGGTTTCGACCTGAACGACTTCCTTGAACAGCTTAAGCAGATGAAAAACATGGGCGGCATGGCAAGCCTGATGGGCAAGCTGCCAGGCATGGGGCAAATTCCGGACAACGTTAAGTCGCAGATGGACGATAAAGTCCTGGTGCGTATGGAAGCCATCATTAACTCAATGACCCTGAAAGAGCGTGCGAAGCCGGAGATCATTAAAGGTTCCCGTAAACGCCGTATCGCTCAGGGCTGCGGTATGCAGGTGCAGGACGTTAACCGCCTTCTGAAACAGTTCGACGACATGCAGCGCATGATGAAGAAGATGAAGAAGGGTGGGATGAAAGGGATGATGCGCGGGATGAAAGGGATGATGCCGCCAGGTTTCCCGGGTCGTTAACCGGGCTGGCTTGTTTGTCATAGTGGCTCCGGGGTGTGCTCGCCACCCTCACGTACTTCGTGTACGCTCCGGTAGCTGCGCGCACGCCTACACCGCAGACGGCCTTCTGCAATAGAGTTTCAACTGTTGATTGCAATTTCCCCAAAAATCAGTAAAATTTTCGGGCTTTTAATATAACACCGGGTCCCTTCCCTCGATGGGACCCGGTGTTTTATTCACACAAGAGGATGTTATGGTAACTATTCGTTTAGCTCGTCACGGCGCTAAAAAGCGTCCGTTCTACCAGGTTGTTGTCACCGACAGCCGTAATGCACGCAACGGTCGCTTCATCGAGCGCGTTGGCTTCTTCAACCCGATCGCCAGCGAAAAAGAAGAAGGCACTCGCCTGGATCTGGATCGCATCGCTCACTGGGTTGGTCTGGGCGCGACCCTTTCCGATCGCGTTGCTGCGCTGATCAAAGAAGCAAAAAAAGCAGCTTAATCTGTCACGGTGGTCATGATGAGCAAACAACTTGCCGCACAAGTTCCCGTTGAACCGGTTGTACTGGGAAAAATGGGTTCTCCCTACGGAATTCGTGGTTGGCTCAGAGTGTTTTCTTCCACCGAAGAGGCCGAAAGCATTTTTGACTATCAGCCCTGGTTTATCCAGAAGGCGGGTCAGTGGCAGCAAATACAGCTGGAAAGCTGGAAGCACCACAATCAGGATTTGATCATCAAGCTGCAAGGCATTGACGATCGTGATGCCGCGAATGTACTGACTAATTGTGAAATTGTCGTAGATTCCTCGCAGTTGCCTGCGCTTGAAGACGGTAGCTACTACTGGAAAGACCTTATGGGTTGCCAGGTAGTCACCACTGAAGGCTATGAGCTGGGTAAAGTCGTCGATATGATGGAAACCGGCTCAAATGACGTGATCGTCATTAAGGCAAACCTGAAAGATGCGTTTGGTATCAAGGAACGTCTCGTACCGTTCCTCGATGGACAGGTTATCAAGAAAGTCGATCTCGCTACTCGTACTATTGAAGTAGATTGGGATCCTGGTTTTTAAACCACCGGATAAACGGTAAATGACGGCGTAGTGGGGATAGGCTTGTGTTTATAGGTATTGTTAGCCTGTTTCCTGAAATGTTTCGCGCAATTACCGATTACGGGGTAACTGGCCGGGCTGTAAAAAATGGCCTGCTGAACATCCAGAGCTGGAGTCCTCGCGATTTCGCGCATGACCGGCACCGTACCGTGGACGAACGTCCTTACGGCGGCGGACCGGGGATGTTAATGATGGTGCAACCTTTACGGGATGCCATTCATGCAGCAAAAGAAGCGGCAGGGGAAGGCGCTAAGGTAATTTATCTGTCACCTCAGGGACGCAAGCTTGATCAAGCGGGCGTCAGCGAACTGGCAACGAATCAGAAACTGATTCTGGTGTGTGGTCGCTACGAAGGCGTAGATGAGCGCGTAATTCAAACCGAGATTGACGAAGAATGGTCTATCGGCGATTACGTTCTCAGCGGTGGTGAGTTACCCGCAATGACGCTGATTGATTCGGTCGCCCGGTTTATTCCGGGGGTTCTGGGTCATGAAGCATCAGCAACGGAAGATTCCTTTGCTGACGGGTTGCTGGATTGCCCCCACTACACGCGTCCTGAAGTGTTAGAAGGGATGGAAGTACCGCCGGTTTTACTGTCGGGAAACCATGCTGAGATACGTCGCTGGCGTTTGAAACAGTCGCTGGGCCGCACCTGGCTTAGAAGACCTGAACTTCTGGAAAACCTGGCTCTGACTGAAGAGCAAGCAAGGTTGCTGGCGGAGTTCAAAAAAGAGCACGCGTAACGGCAACATAGACATGATGGGCAGGCGTAAGCCCCCAAATATCAGTTTACCCAGGATAAGAGATTAAATTATGAGCAACATTATTAAGCAACTTGAACAAGAGCAGATGAAGCAGGACGTACCTTCCTTCCGTCCGGGTGATACCGTGGAAGTGAAAGTATGGGTTGTTGAAGGTTCCAAAAAACGTCTGCAGGCATTTGAGGGCGTGGTTATCGCTATTCGTAGCCGCGGTCTGCACTCTGCATTCACTGTTCGCAAAATCTCCAACGGCGAAGGCGTTGAGCGTGTCTTCCAGACTCACTCTCCGGTAGTTGACAGCATTGCTGTTAAACGTCGTGGTGCTGTACGTAAAGCTAAACTGTACTACCTGCGTGAGCGTACTGGTAAGTCTGCTCGTATCAAAGAGCGTCTTAACTAAGATATCGCTTTCGCGACATCCATATAAAAGGGCTGGCCAGTGGGCTGGCCCTTTTTTCATCCATTGAGAACGCATTGCGTTAACTGTTTCGACATAAATCATTTACAATGTCCGCTCGCAGCGGGAGGGTAAGTGATTAACAACGCACTACGTCAGCCAGGTAAGACACGCACAGCGGCATGGCTCGCGCTGTTTGCGATCCTGCTGATCGTCGTCGCTCCGCTGATTTCCGTCTCTCTGCAACAGGATCCCATGAGTGCCATGCCAGGAATGCATCATGATATGAGCATGATGGCCGACCATGGTGAGCATAATGCGCCGACAACGATGCCTGTCGATCATGGCGAAGCCTGCGGCTACTGTGTGCTGCTGGCGCACGTTCCTGGGCTGCTTCTGGCGCTGACCATCCTGCTGTGCGCTGTGCTGCTCAGACAGAAGACGCAACCGCCGCGCCCGACCGTTAAACACTGGTATTTCTTTCCCTGGTTGTATCCCGATACCCGCGCGCCGCCGCGTGCGTCTGCTTTACCCCAATTCTGATCTGACGTTTATGCGCGCCTGCGTATAGCGCTTTTTGACTTTATCTGAGGAAAAGTATGACAACCTGCACCCCACGCGCGGTATGGATCACCCTGCTGCGGCGTCTTCATTTCTATATTGGCCTGTTTGTCGGCCCCTTTATTTTTGTTGCGGCCTTAACCGGAACGCTCTACGTCGCCACGCCTCAGCTTGAGGCGTGGATCTATGCCGATGCGCTACACGGGACTGTGCAGGGCGACAAACAGTCGCTTGCGCAGCAGATTGCGATTGCAGAGCAGGTGACAGGCGGACATTTGCCCATCCAGGCAGTGCGACCCGGGCTGGAGGCGGGCGAAACGACCCGGGTGATGTATGTCGATCCTGCATCAGGCGTGTCTGAAAGCCGGGCGATTTTTATCGATCCGGTGACGCTTGCGGTGAAAGGGGATATGACGGTTTACGGCACCAGCGGCATTTTACCGTTCCGTCAGTGGATCGACTACGCGCACCGCTCGTTGCTGCTCGGCGATATCGGCAGAAACTACAGCGAGCTGGCCGCATCGTGGATGTGGATTGCAGCGCTGGGAGGGATCACGCTGTGGTTTTTTACCCGTCCTAAACGTCGACTCAACAATCGGGTCCAGAACACTCGCCGCCTGCATGTCACGCTTGGCTGGTTGCTACTGGCGGGCATGCTGCTGTTCTCTGCGACTGGCCTGACATGGTCGCAGTGGGCGGGAGCAAACGTCGATAAAATGCGTGCTGCGTTTAACTGGCTGACGCCGCAGGTGAATACTCAGCTTCAGGGAAAGGCCGACGTTCACGATCCGCATGCGGAACACCATATGCATCACGGTGGAATGGTCATGGCGGATGATAAACCTTCTCTGGCTAATTTTGATGCGGTACTGCATGTCGCGCAGTCCGCCGGGATCGAGGCTAATAACGTCGAAATTCGTCCGGCCCGTAGCGCCGATCGTGCGTGGACCGTCACCGAAATTGACCGTCGCTGGCCGACGCAGGTAGACGCCGTCGCGGTGGACAGTGGAACCATGCAGATCGTCGACAGTACCCATTTTTCTGACTTCCCGCTGATGGCGAAGCTGACGCGCTGGGGCGTGGATTTTCATATGGGTATTTTATTTGGTCTGCCTAACCAGCTGCTGCTGATCGCCTTTGGCATCGCGCTGTGCGTGAGCATTGTTGTTGGCTACCGCTTATGGTGGATCCGCCGTCCGGCTGCTGGTGCATTAACCCCACTATGGCAAAGCGTGGCGCAGCTATCCATAGCGGGGCGGGTGTGTATGCTGATCGGCGCGCTTGCGCTGGGAACGGCGATGCCGGTAATGGGCGCCAGTTTGCTGATTTTTGTGTTGATTGACTATCTGCGCTGGAGAAAAAGCAGTCAACGGATAGCCAGTCAAAGCGTATAAGACTTCTGATGTGCGAAGCCTGAGAGACCGGCTCAGGCTTTTGCACATTAATGATGTAAAGTATTGGTTACAGTATTGATAGCCTGAAAAGGAGATTATTTTACTTGTGTAAACTAAAGTGTACGTATTTTGTATTGAATTCTTTACCGTTTGTGGTATCGTGAATTTCTCCTCTGCTGAGGATCCTTTTATCGCAAACGAGCCAGACAGGATTGCCATCATGCAAAAAGACGCGCTGAACAACGTACATATCGCCGACGAACAGATTTTAATTACCCCGGATCAGCTGAAAGCCGAGTTCCCGCTCAGCGCAGCGCAGGAAGCGCAGATCGCGCAATCGCGTAAAACCATCTCCGACATCATTGCCGGACGCGATCCTCGTTTACTGGTAGTGTGCGGCCCCTGTTCTATTCACGATCCGGAAACGGCACTGGAATACGCTCGTCGATTTAAAACCCTTGCCGCAGAGGTCAGCGATAGCCTCTACCTGGTAATGCGCGTCTATTTTGAGAAACCCCGTACCACCGTCGGCTGGAAAGGATTGATTAACGATCCACACATGGATGGTTCGTTTGATGTTGAAGCCGGTCTGAAAATTGCGCGTCACCTGCTGGTGGATCTGGTCAATATGGGGCTGCCGCTGGCAACCGAAGCGCTGGATCCTAATAGCCCGCAGTACCTGGGCGATCTGTTTAGCTGGTCAGCCATCGGCGCACGCACGACCGAATCGCAAACTCACCGCGAAATGGCGTCTGGTTTATCCATGCCGGTGGGCTTTAAGAACGGCACCGACGGCAGTCTGGCAACCGCCATTAACGCGATGCGTGCTGCGGCGCAATCCCACCGCTTTGTCGGGATTAACCAGGCGGGCCAGGTCTGTCTGCTGCAAACCCAGGGCAACCCGGATGGTCACGTGATCCTGCGCGGCGGCAAAGCGCCGAACTACAGTCCGGCAGACGTGGCGCAGTGTGAAAAAGAGATGGCTCAGGCGGGACTCAAGCCCTCTCTGATGATAGATTGCAGCCATGGGAATTCTAATAAGGACTACCGCCGTCAGCCCGCAGTTGCGGAATCCGCGGTTGCACAAATCAAAGATGGTAACCGTTCCATCATCGGCCTGATGATTGAAAGTAATATTCATGAAGGGAACCAGTCTTCTGAGCAGCCGCGTAGCGCAATGCAATACGGCGTTTCCGTCACCGATGCCTGCATCAGTTGGGAAACGACCGATGCGTTACTGCGCGAAATCGATCGCGATTTGAAGGGCCACATGGCGGCGCGTCTGGCATAAGAGGTTGGTTATGGTTGCTGAGTTGACCGCGTTACGCGATCAAATTGATGAAGTGGATAAGGCGCTGCTGGGGCTGCTGGCTAAGCGTCTGGCGCTGGTAGCCGAAGTGGGTGAAGTAAAAAGCCAGTTCGGCCTGCCGATTTATGTTCCTGAGCGTGAAGCCTCCATGCTCGCCTCGCGGCGTAAAGAAGCTGAGACGCTGGGCGTGCCGCCGGATTTGATCGAAGATGTGCTGCGCCGCGTGATGCGGGAATCCTATTCCAGCGAAAACGACAAAGGCTTCAAAACGCTCTGTCCGACGCTGCGGCCGGTAGTCATCGTCGGCGGCGCGGGTCAAATGGGACGCCTGTTTGAAAAAATGCTCACCCTCTCCGGCTACCGGGTAAAAATCCTTGAAAAAGAGGACTGGGCGCGGGCGGAGGAGATTGTCGCCGATGCGGGAATGGTGATTGTCAGCGTGCCAATCCATGCGACGGAGCAGATTATTCACCAGCTGCCGACGCTGCCGGAAGACTGTATCCTGGTGGACCTGGCCTCGGTGAAAAACGGGCCGTTGCAGGCGATGCTCGCCGCGCATAAAGGTCCGGTGCTCGGGCTGCATCCAATGTTTGGCCCGGACAGCGGTAGCCTTGCCAAGCAGGTGGTGGTGTGGTGCGATGGCCGTCAGCCGGAAGCCTACCAGTGGTTCCTTGAGCAAATCCAGGTCTGGGGCGCGCGATTGCACCGTATCAGCGCGGTGGAACACGATCAGAACATGGCGTTTATCCAGGCGCTGCGCCACTTTGCGACGTTCGCCTATGGGCTGCATCTGGCGGAAGAGAACGTGCAGCTGGAGCAGCTTCTCGCGCTCTCTTCGCCGATTTATCGTCTGGAACTGGCTATGGTGGGACGCCTGTTTGCCCAGGACCCGCAGCTTTACGCCGACATTATTATGGCGTCAGGCGATAACCTTGCGCTCATCAAGCGTTACTACCAGCGCTTTGGCGATGCCATTCAGCTTCTGGAACATGGCGACAAGCAAGCCTTTATCGACAGCTTTCGCAAAGTTGAACACTGGTTCGGCGATTACGCGCAGCGTTTCCAGAGCGAAAGCCGGGGTCTACTGCGCCAGGCGAATGATAGCCGTCAGTAATTAAAAATCCTGTATATACTCAAAAGCCAGAGGGGAGACCCGCTGGCTTTTTTATTAGGGAGAAGACATGGCTGTACTGCAACCACTGTTTGAATATACCGGGCATCTGCCGGAATGCCCGACCTGGAGCGAAGAGGAACAGGCGCTCTACTGGGCCGATATTATTGAAGGCGAAATTCATCGTTTTCACCCGCAAAGTGGTGATCATCAGGTGCTTTGCTTTCCTGAAGAAGTGGGCTGTTTTGCGCTCAGGGAGAAGGGTGGTTTCATCGTTGCGTTACGCAATGCTATCTGGCTGACGGATGCGCGCGGCCTGCTGACGCACAAGGTGTGTGATAACCCATCCAACCCCCAACTGGCGCGTTTCAATGACGGTGGCACCGATCGGAACGGGCGTTTTTATGCGGGCACGTTCTGGTCTCCCGGCGATTATAACGGTGCGCTGCTGGTGAGAGTGGATAACGATCTCACCCCGCATGTGATCCAGAGCGATATTCGGGGTGCCAACGGACTTGCTTTTAGCGAAGATGAAAAGTGGATGTACAGCTCCGATACGCCCAATAACGTTATTTACCGTACGCCGCTGGACCACCAGGGTAGGCCGGGGCAGCGTGAAATCTTCCGTCAGTTCGCGGAGGGGGAGGGGAGTCCGGACGGCGCGGCGGTAGATGTTGAGGGTTGCTACTGGAGTGCGATGTTTGACGGCTGGCGCATTGCCCGCTTTTCACCGCAGGGCGAACAGCTGGAGGAGTACCGGCTACCTGTGCGCTGTCCGACGATGATCTGCTTTGGCGGTCCGGAGATGAAAACGCTGTTTATTACCACCACGCGGGAAAATATGGACGCGCAGGAAGTGGCGCAATATCCGCTCTCCGGCGCGATCTTCACCCTGCCTGTGAATGTGGCAGGGGTGAAGAAACGGCCGTTTATTGAAGGTTAAACCGGATCGACCGGCACCACGTTTTCACTCGGATAGCAGCCTAACACTTTCATAGAACGGGTGATTGCAGCCAGCTCTTTAAGCGCGTCCTGCATCGGCCGTGATTCGAGATTGGCCTGGATATCCAGATAAAACATCTCTTCCCACGGGTTGCCGTAAATCGGCCGCGATTCCAGTTTGGTCATGATCAAATTGTGGTTGCGCAGCACCAGTAACGCCTCCACCAGCGCGCCAGCCTGCTGGCCGGTGGCGATCAGCAGCGTGGTTTTCGCCGGCACCTGCTCTGAAACGTCGATGGCCTTGCGCGCCAGTACCACAAAGCGGGTGAAATTCTGGCTCTGATTAGCCTGGATACGCTCCAGCACCTGCAAACCGTAAAGCGCGCCGCCCGCTTCGCTACCGAGTGCGGCCGCCTCACCGGATGCCGCCTGCGCCACTTTCTCCATTGCTGCCGACGTGCTTTCGGTATATTCAATCTTCCAGTGTGGATAGCGATTAATAAATTGACTGCACTGCTGGAACGGCTGCGGATGGCTGTAAACCGTCTTGATTTTATTAACGTCAGTGGTGGCCGAAACCAGCAGGCAGTGATCGATAGTCACCGTCATTTCCCCGACAATAGAGAGCGAAGTGTGCTGGAGCAGATCGTAAACATCGTTGATCGAGCCGGAGCTGGTATTTTCAATCGGCACCACCGCGTAATCAGCTTGCCCGGTTTCGACCTGATTAAAAATGTCGGCGAATTTCGCACAGCCGCTTTCAATAAACTGAGCAAAGTGGCGCGCGGCATACTGACGCGCCGCCAGATGAGAATAAGAGCCTTTGGGACCCAGAAAGGCAACACGTGCCGAATGCGGATTGGTTTTATTCAGGTGCTGCTGAAGGAGAGCCTGCTGAGTCAGGACGGAATCTTCAATAATCAGATGGAACAGACGGGTAATGTAATGGGCGTCAAGTTGGTGGGTTTTTCCAAGCTGAATGAGCCTCTCCAGCAACGCACGCTCGCGGTCGATATCACGCACCGGGCGATGGGAAGTAAGCTTCGCTTTGCCCACTTCCACGGCCAGCCCACGGCGCTCGGCCAGTAATGCCAGTAATTGTTCATCCAGCGCGCTGATTTTATCGCGCAGGGTCAGTAACGGGTTTTCCTCAGTCATAATCTCGCCTGTCTCATGTCCATAAAAAAGGCCCCCCGGAGTGGGAGGCCTTATTGTTCGTCTTCGCATTCTTTATCATACGACGAAACGCCTCCCGTTCAGGGGAAGGTAAAAAAGAATGCGAAGAAAAACGGGATGATTTTCATAGTGAATTCCTGATGTCGGTTTACGTAAAGTACCCGCTCTGTTTTCACTCTGTCAACAAAAAACGCGCCCGGAGGCGCGTTGGCGATACACTCAATATAAGGGATTACTTCTCTTCTTCTTCAACTTCTTCTTCAACGAAGTTGGCGTCTCTCACCGACGTGGTGGCACGGCGCGCTTCGCCTTTGTGCTGCACTTTATTGAGCTGCCGTTCCAGCTTGTTGATCAATTCGTTAATGGCGGCGTACATATCTCCATGTTTGGCGCTGGCAACAAGGTGTCCATTAGGCGTATTCATTGTTGCATCAGCAGTAAACCCCTGCGGTTCTTTTGACAGAATAATGTGCGGGTTTATCAGGTGAGTTTGCCATTTATCAAGTTTGGCGAGACGGTCGGCGACATGTTGGCGTATTGCCGGGGTGATTTCCATTTGCTTGCTGGTAATGTTCACTGTCATAAATTTTACCTCTTGTCTTTCCGTCTTGGTAACTTCAGCATAACGTTCCTAATTGCAATTTGCGTGATTAAAATCACATTTTTTTGTCACTTTTTGTCAACGACGACTTTTTGTGAGGCAGAACATGGAGAGGCGTTTTTTTGCTTGAAGTCACGTAAATTACCCGCCATATTTGATGGGATGATTTGAGTGGAAACGCTCAGCAAACGGTAAAAAAAACGGCAGCCTCCGGGCTGCCGTTTTGTCTTTCCGGGGGAAATCAGGTGTTGCTGCTGTTGGCGGCAATAATTTTCGCCACTTTCTCAGCCTGAGTATTCATCTGCATTTCACGGTAAGCGTTTTCCATCAACGGCAGAGCGTCGCGAGTGGCCTGGGTATCAGGATAGTCGCGCAGCATACCCTCCACACGGTTAACGACGGCGACCCACGCGCCACGCTGGGTATAATATTCCGCAACGGAGTATTCATACTTAGACAGACGATCTTTCAGGAACACCAGACGCTTAGTGGCATCGGTCACATACTGGCTGTTCGGGTAACCACGCACCAGTTTAGAGAAATCGTTAAACGCATCGCGGGCATGCAGCGGATCGCGATCGCTACGATCGACGCCGAAGAAGCCCTGAAGTGCGCTATCGTCCAGCGCCATATTGGTTAATCCACGCATATACATCACATAGTCGATGTTAGGATGGGTTGGATTCAGACGCATAAAGCGATCGATAGAGGCCTGGGCCAGCGGCAGATCCGCATTCTTATAATATGCGTAGATCAGATCCAACTGCACTTGCTGAGAGTAAGGACCGAAGGGATAACGATTATCCAGCGCTTCCAGTTGCGTTATTGCTTGTTTCCAGTTACCGTCCTGCAGTTTTTGCTGAGCAGTCGCGTAGATTTCCGCTGGCGGATTATCAGGTACCTCTTCCTTTGAGCCGGAGCACCCCACCAAAGCCAGGCTCAGTGTGGCTGCTGCCACCAGATATTTCATGCGCGTCATGACGTTTTGACTTCCTCAGAATGTTTATGCGGGAGATTAACTGTTCCTGCTCCCGATTAAGACCAGCTACAATAGCACACTATATTATACGGCAAAGCCGTAAAACCCAACGTTAAACGAAGAAGCTGTCTATGGCACAACTAGTACAACTCACCGCAACGGTGTCCGAAACTCAACTCGGTCAACGCTTAGATCAGGCTTTGGCCGAATTGTTCCCTGATTATTCGCGATCGCGAATAAAAGATTGGATCCTCGGTCAACAAGTGCAGGTCAACGGCAAAATTTGCGACAAACCGAAAGAAAAAGTGTTGGGTGGCGAAAGCGTCGCCATCAATGCTGAAATTGAAGAGGAAGCCCGCTTCGAGCCGCAGGATATCCCGCTGAATATCGTCTACGAAGACGACGACATCCTTGTTATTAATAAACCGCGCGATTTCGTGGTCCACCCTGGCGCGGGCAACCCGGATGGGACAGTACTGAATGCGCTGCTGCATTACTATCCGCCGATTGTCGATGTTCCGCGTGCGGGTATCGTTCACCGTCTGGATAAAGACACTACCGGTCTGATGGTAGTGGCAAAAACGGTCCCGGCGCAAACCCGGCTGGTGGAGTCGCTGCAGCTGCGGGAAATTACCCGCGAATACGAAGCGGTGGCGATTGGCCATATGACGGCGGGCGGGACGGTAAGCGAGCCGATCAGCCGTCACCCGACGAAACGTACCCATATGTCCGTTCATCCGATGGGCAAACCAGCGGTCACGCACTATCGCATCATGGAACATTTCCGCATTCATACGCGCCTGCGTTTGCGTCTGGAAACCGGCCGTACTCACCAGATCCGCGTGCATATGTCGCACATCACACATCCACTGGTCGGCGATCAGCTCTACGGTGGTCGCCCGCGTCCGCCGAAAGGCGCCTCGGACGCATTTATTAGCGAACTGCGCAAATTCGATCGTCAGGCGCTGCACGCGACCATGTTGCGTCTGTATCATCCCATCAGCGGGATTGAGATGGAATGGCATGCGCCGATCCCGCAGGATATGATCGATCTTATTGCCGCTATGCGCGCCGATTTTGAAGAACATAAGGATGATGTTGCCTGGCTATGACAAATGTGATCGTCCCGCAATGGCCCGCGCCGGAAGGCGTGGGGGCCTGTAGCTCTACGCGCATCGGCGGCGTCAGCCTGCCGCCGTATGACTCTCTGAATCTGGGCGCTCACTGTGGCGACAACCCGGAACACGTTGAGGAGAATCGCAGACGGCTGTTCGCTGCGGGCGGTCTGCCTTCAAAGCCCGTCTGGCTTGAACAGGGTCACGGTACGGCGGTGTTGCCGCTGACCGGCGGGCCATATCCTTCTAAACGTGCTGACGCGTCGTATAGCGCGACGCCCGGCACCGTGTGTGCGGTCATGACTGCGGATTGCCTGCCTGTTTTGTTCTGTAATCGGGCAGGAACCGAAGTGGCCGCGGCGCATGCAGGGTGGCGCGGGTTATGTGAAGGCGTGCTGGAAGAGACCATTGCATGCTTTCGTGACAAGCCAGAAAATATTCTGGCCTGGCTTGGGCCGGCTATCGGTCCTGAGGCGTTTGAAGTCGGCGCAGAAGTGCGTGAGGCTTTTATGGCAAAAGCGGCTGAAGCCGACAGTGCATTTCGTCCCGCCGGTGAGAAATATTTCGCCGATATATACCTGCTGGCCCGCCAGCGGCTGGCTCGCGCCGGGGTGACTCACCTCTATGGCGGGGACCGCTGCACGTTTAATGAAAAGCAGAAATTTTTCTCTTATCGACGCGACAAAACAACGGGCCGAATGGCAAGTTTCATTTGGCTGAGATAACCTATAGAATCAAGACGATCCAGACGTAACTTTTTTTTCACATATTCAGGTCTTTAACCTTGAATAATTGAGGGATGACCTCATTTAATCTCCAGTAGCAAATTTGACCTGTTATGGGAGGAATCATGCGTCTGGATCGTCTTACCAACAAATTCCAGCTTGCTCTTGCCGATGCCCAGTCTCTTGCACTTGGGCAAGACAACCAGTTTATCGAACCCCTGCACTTAATGAGCGCCTTGCTGAATCAGGAAGGGGGATCGGTGCGTCCTTTACTCACTTCGGCTGGCGTAAATGCCGGTCAGCTTCGTACGGCTATCGATCAGGCGTTAAGCCGTTTACCGCAGGTGGAAGGCACCGGCGGCGACGTGCAACCGTCTCAGGATCTGGTGCGCGTACTGAATCTTTGCGACAAGCTGGCGCAAAAACGGGGTGACAACTTTATCTCGTCGGAACTGTTTGTTCTGGCGGCGCTTGAATCACGCGGTACGCTGACCGACCTGCTAAAATCGGCCGGGGCGACGACGGCGAATGTGACGCAGGCGATTGAACACATGCGCGGAGGTGACAGCGTGAACGATCAGGGGGCCGAAGACCAGCGTCAGGCCCTGAAAAAATATACCGTCGATCTGACCGAACGTGCCGAGCAGGGCAAACTTGATCCGGTCATTGGCCGCGATGAAGAAATACGCCGTACGATCCAGGTTCTGCAACGACGTACCAAAAATAACCCGGTATTGATTGGTGAGCCTGGGGTCGGTAAAACCGCCATTGTGGAAGGACTGGCGCAGCGTATCGTTAACGGCGAAGTGCCGGAGGGCTTAAAAGGCCGTCGGGTGCTGGCGCTGGATATGGGTGCGCTGGTGGCGGGGGCAAAATACCGCGGCGAATTCGAAGAGCGGTTGAAAGGCGTGCTTAACGATCTGTCAAAACAGGAAGGCAATGTGATCCTGTTTATCGACGAACTGCACACCATGGTTGGCGCAGGGAAAGCGGACGGCGCGATGGACGCCGGTAACATGCTCAAACCAGCGCTGGCCCGCGGCGAGCTGCACTGCGTGGGTGCCACGACGCTGGACGAATATCGTCAGTACATTGAAAAAGATGCGGCGCTGGAACGTCGTTTCCAGAAGGTGTTCGTTGCCGAGCCGTCGGTGGAAGACACCATCGCGATCCTGCGCGGCCTGAAAGAACGTTATGAACTGCACCATCACGTGCAGATCACCGACCCGGCAATTGTTGCGGCGGCCACGTTATCGCATCGCTATATTGCGGACCGCCAACTGCCGGATAAAGCAATCGACCTGATTGACGAAGCCGCATCCAGCATTCGTATGCAGATCGACTCGAAGCCCGAAGAGCTGGACCGTCTGGATCGCCGCATCATTCAGTTGAAGCTGGAACAGCAGGCGCTGAAAAAAGAGTCAGATGATGCCAGTCTGAAGCGTCTGGATATGCTTAACGAAGAGTTGAGTGAGAAAGAGCGTCAGTATTCTGAACTGGAAGAAGAGTGGAAAGCGGAGAAAGCCTCTCTTTCCGGAACCCAGACCATCAAAGCCGAACTGGAGCAGGCGAAAATCGCCATCGAACAGGCGCGGCGCGTGGGCGATCTGGCGCGGATGTCCGAACTTCAGTACGGCAAAATTCCCGAACTGGAAAAACAGCTGGCGGCAGCGACCCAGTCTGAAGGTAGAACCATGCGCCTGCTGCGTAATAAAGTCACCGATGCAGAAATTGCCGAGGTGCTGGCGCGCTGGACGGGAATCCCCGTCGCCAGAATGCTCGAAGGCGAGCGTGAGAAACTGCTGCGTATGGAGCAGGAGCTGCATAGCCGTGTGATTGGGCAGAATGAAGCCGTTGAGGCTGTGTCGAACGCCATTCGCCGTAGCCGTGCAGGCCTGTCCGATCCAAACCGTCCGATTGGTTCGTTCCTGTTTCTGGGGCCGACCGGCGTGGGTAAAACGGAGCTGTGTAAAGCGCTGGCTAACTTTATGTTCGACAGCGATGACGCAATGGTGCGTATCGATATGTCCGAGTTTATGGAGAAACACTCTGTTTCACGGCTGGTCGGTGCGCCTCCGGGATACGTCGGCTATGAAGAGGGTGGGTATCTGACGGAAGCGGTGCGTCGTCGTCCTTATTCCGTCATCCTGCTGGATGAAGTAGAGAAGGCGCATCCGGACGTATTCAACATTCTGCTACAGGTACTTGACGATGGACGTCTGACTGACGGGCAGGGGAGAACGGTCGACTTCCGTAATACGGTAGTGATTATGACGTCAAACCTGGGATCCGACCTGATTCAGGAACGCTTTGGCGATCTGGACTATGGCAGCATGAAGGAACTGGTGCTTGGGGTGGTCAGCCATAACTTCCGGCCGGAATTCATTAACCGTATCGATGAAGTGGTTGTGTTCCATCCATTAGGTGAAAAACACATCGCGTCGATTGCGCAGATCCAGCTGCAACGTTTGTATAAACGTCTGGAGGAGCGTGGCTATGAAGTTCACATCTCTGACGAGGCGCTGCAATTGCTTAGCCAGAATGGTTACGATCCGGTGTATGGTGCACGTCCTTTAAAACGTGCTATTCAGCAGCAGATCGAAAACCCGCTGGCGCAGCAGATCCTTTCCGGGGCGTTAATACCGGGTAAGGCTATCAAGCTGGTGGTACAGGATGAGCGTATCGCTGCCGTACAGTAAGTAGTAGAAAAAGAGAAAACGGGCCCTTTGGGCCCGTTTTTGTTTAAATAAACCGCAATTAAAGAGCTTTTAAGCTGTTCTTGCCTGGAAAATAAGCAAACGGTAATTTTTTCGAAGTTTATACTTGTCAGCCCGGAATAACTCCCTATAATGCGCCTCCACTGACACGGAACAACGGCACGCAAGCCGCCGGGTCAGCGGGGTTCAACTGAGAACGCCGACAAAGAAAAGCAAAAATAAATGCTTGACTCTGAAAGAGGAAAGCGTAATATACGCCACCTCGCGACGGTGAGCTGTAAGCCGCGTCGCAACTGCTCTTTAACAATTTATCAGACAATCTGTGTGGGCACTCGAAGATACGGATTCTTAAATGCCGAAAGGCAAAAAGAAATACCAAGTCTCAGAGTGAACACGTAATTCATTACGAAGTTTAATTCTTTGAGCATCAAACTTAAATTGAAGAGTTTGATCATGGCTCAGATTGAACGCTGGCGGCAGGCCTAACACATGCAAGTCGAACGGTAACAGGAAGCAGCTTGCTGCTTCGCTGACGAGTGGCGGACGGGTGAGTAATGTCTGGGAAACTGCCTGATGGAGGGGGATAACTACTGGAAACGGTAGCTAATACCGCATAACGTCTTCGGACCAAAGAGGGGGACCTTCGGGCCTCTTGCCATCGGATGTGCCCAGATGGGATTAGCTGGTTGGTGGGGTAACGGCTCACCAAGGCGACGATCCCTAGCTGGTCTGAGAGGATGACCAGCCACACTGGAACTGAGACACGGTCCAGACTCCTACGGGAGGCAGCAGTGGGGAATATTGCACAATGGGCGCAAGCCTGATGCAGCCATGCCGCGTGTATGAAGAAGGCCTTCGGGTTGTAAAGTACTTTCAGCGGGGAGGAAGGCGATGTGGTTAATAACCACGTTGATTGACGTTACCCGCAGAAGAAGCACCGGCTAACTCCGTGCCAGCAGCCGCGGTAATACGGAGGGTGCAAGCGTTAATCGGAATTACTGGGCGTAAAGCGCACGCAGGCGGTCTGACAAGTCGGATGTGAAATCCCCGGGCTCAACCCGGGAACTGCATTCGAAACTGTCAGACTGGAGTCTTGTAGAGGGGGGTAGAATTCCAGGTGTAGCGGTGAAATGCGTAGAGATCTGGAGGAATACCGGTGGCGAAGGCGGCCCCCTGGACAAAGACTGACGCTCAGGTGCGAAAGCGTGGGGAGCAAACAGGATTAGATACCCTGGTAGTCCACGCCGTAAACGATGTCGACTTGGAGGTTGTGCCCTTGAGGCGTGGCTTCCGGAGCTAACGCGTTAAGTCGACCGCCTGGGGAGTACGGCCGCAAGGTTAAAACTCAAATGAATTGACGGGGGCCCGCACAAGCGGTGGAGCATGTGGTTTAATTCGATGCAACGCGAAGAACCTTACCTGGTCTTGACATCCACGGAAGAATCCAGAGATGGATTTGTGCCTTCGGGAACCGTGAGACAGGTGCTGCATGGCTGTCGTCAGCTCGTGTTGTGAAATGTTGGGTTAAGTCCCGCAACGAGCGCAACCCTTATCCTTTGTTGCCAGCGGTCCGGCCGGGAACTCAAAGGAGACTGCCAGTGATAAACTGGAGGAAGGTGGGGATGACGTCAAGTCATCATGGCCCTTACGACCAGGGCTACACACGTGCTACAATGGCATATACAAAGAGAAGCGACCTCGCGAGAGCAAGCGGACCTCATAAAGTATGTCGTAGTCCGGATCGGAGTCTGCAACTCGACTCCGTGAAGTCGGAATCGCTAGTAATCGTGGATCAGAATGCCACGGTGAATACGTTCCCGGGCCTTGTACACACCGCCCGTCACACCATGGGAGTGGGTTGCAAAAGAAGTAGGTAGCTTAACCTTCGGGAGGGCGCTTACCACTTTGTGATTCATGACTGGGGTGAAGTCGTAACAAGGTAACCGTAGGGGAACCTGCGGTTGGATCACCTCCTTACCTTAAAGAAACGTTCTTTGTAGTGCTCACACAGATTGTCTGATGAAAACGGGCAGTAAAAAATCTCTGCAGGCTTGTAGCTCAGGTGGTTAGAGCGCACCCCTGATAAGGGTGAGGTCGGTGGTTCAAGTCCACTCAGGCCTACCAAATTCGTCCTGATACTGCGTTGTGAAACGACTCGCATACCTGAGTATGCTTCGCCGTTCCACGCCTTGCCTCAGGAAAAATTGCGGTGAGCGAGATTTACGATGGGGCTATAGCTCAGCTGGGAGAGCGCCTGCTTTGCACGCAGGAGGTCTGCGGTTCGATCCCGCATAGCTCCACCATCCTTTACTGTCCGGAACATGAAAACTTCAGAGTGTACCTGAGAAGGTATGCTGCGAAGTTTTGCTCTTTAAAAATCTGGATCAAGCTGAAAATTGAAAAACACTGAACAACGCGAGTTGTTCGTGGGTCTCTCAAATTTTCGCAACACTGAAGTGAAACAGCTTCGGGTTGTGAGGTTAAGCGACTAAGCGTACACGGTGGATGCCCTGGCAGTCAGAGGCGATGAAGGGCGTGCTAATCTGCGATAAGCGCCGGTAAGGTGATATGAACCGTTATACCCGGCGATACCCGAATGGGGAAACCCAGTGCAATCCGTTGCACTATCGTTAAGTGAATACATAGCTTAACGAGGCGAACCGGGGGAACTGAAACATCTAAGTACCCCGAGGAAAAGAAATCAACCGAGATTCCCCCAGTAGCGGCGAGCGAACGGGGAGGAGCCCGGAGTCTGAATCAGCGTGTGTGGTAGTGGAACGGTCTGGAAAGTCCGGCGGTACAGGGTGATAGTCCCGTACACAAAATCACACATGCTGTGAACTCGAAGAGTAGGGCGGGACACGTGGTATCCTGTCTGAATATGGGGGGACCATCCTCCAAGGCTAAATACTCCTGACTGACCGATAGTGAACCAGTACCGTGAGGGAAAGGCGAAAAGAACCCCGGCGAGGGGAGTGAAAAAGAACCTGAAACCGTGTACGTACAAGCAGTGGGAGCCTCCTTGTGGGGTGACTGCGTACCTTTTGTATAATGGGTCAGCGACTTATATTCTGTAGCAAGGTTAACCGTATAGGGGAGCCGGAGGGAAACCGAGTCTTAATTGGGCGTTAAGTTGCAGGGTATAGACCCGAAACCCGGTGATCTAGCCATGGGCAGGTTGAAGGTTGGGTAACACTAACTGGAGGACCGAACCGACTAATGTTGAAAAATTAGCGGATGACCTGTGGCTGGGGGTGAAAGGCCAATCAAACCGGGAGATAGCTGGTTCTCCCCGAAAGCTATTTAGGTAGCGCCTCGTGAACTCATCTTCGGGGGTAGAGCACTGTTTCGGCCAGGGGGTCATCCCGACTTACCGATCCGATGCAAACTGCGAATACCGAAGAATGTTATCACGGGAGACACACGGCGGGTGCTAACGTCCGTCGTGAAGAGGGAAACAACCCAGACCGCCAGCTAAGGTCCCAAAGTCATGGTTAAGTGGGAAACGATGTGGGAAGGCCCAGACAGCCAGGATGTTGGCTTAGAAGCAGCCATCATTTAAAGAAAGCGTAATAGCTCACTGGTCGAGTCGGCCTGCGCGGAAGATGTAACGGGGCTAAACCATGCACCGAAGCTGCGGCAGCGACGCTTATGCGTTGTTGGGTAGGGGAGCGTTCTGTAAGCCGTTGAAGGTGGCCTGTGAGGGCTGCTGGAGGTATCAGAAGTGCGAATGCTGACATAAGTAACGATAATGCGGGTGAAAAACCCGCACGCCGGAAGACCAAGGGTTCCTGTCCAACGTTAATCGGGGCAGGGTGAGTCGACCCCTAAGGCGAGGCCGAAAGGCGTAGTCGATGGGAAACGGGTTAATATTCCCGTACTTGGTGTTACTGCGAAGGGGGGACGGAGAAGGCTATGTCGGCCGGGCGACGGTTGTCCCGGTTTAAGCGTGAAGGTGGTGCGACCAGGTAAATCCGGTTGCGCATTAACACTGAGGCGTGATGACGAGGCACTACGGTGCTGAAGTGACAAATGCCCTGCTTCCAGGAAAAGCCTCTAAGCATCAGGTAACACGAAATCGTACCCCAAACCGACACAGGTGGTCAGGTAGAGAATACCAAGGCGCTTGAGAGAACCCGGGTGAAGGAACTAGGCAAAATGGTGCCGTAACTTCGGGAGAAGGCACGCTGGTGCGTAGGTGAAGTGACTTGCTCACGGAGCTGAAACCAGTCGAAGATACCAGCTGGCTGCAACTGTTTATTAAAAACACAGCACTGTGCAAACACGAAAGTGGACGTATACGGTGTGACGCCTGCCCGGTGCCGGAAGGTTAATTGATGGGGTTATCGCAAGAGAAGCTCCTGATCGAAGCCCCGGTAAACGGCGGCCGTAACTATAACGGTCCTAAGGTAGCGAAATTCCTTGTCGGGTAAGTTCCGACCTGCACGAATGGCGTAATGATGGCCAGGCTGTCTCCACCCGGGACTCAGTGAAATTGAACTCGCTGTGAAGATGCAGTGTACCCGCGGCAAGACGGAAAGACCCCGTGAACCTTTACTATAGCTTGACACTGAACACTGGTCCTTGATGTGTAGGATAGGTGGGAGGCTTTGAAGTGTGGACGCCAGTCTGCATGGAGCCATCCTTGAAATACCACCCTTTAATGGCTGGTGTTCTAACGTGGGCCCGTAATCCGGGTTGCGGACAGTGTCTGGTGGGTAGTTTGACTGGGGCGGTCTCCTCCTAAAGCGTAACGGAGGAGCACGAAGGTCAGCTAATCCTGGTCGGACATCAGGAGGTTAGTGCAATGGCATAAGCTGGCTTGACTGCGAGCGTGACGGCGCGAGCAGGTGCGAAAGCAGGTCATAGTGATCCGGTGGTTCTGAATGGAAGGGCCATCGCTCAACGGATAAAAGGTACTCCGGGGATAACAGGCTGATACCGCCCAAGAGTTCATATCGACGGCGGTGTTTGGCACCTCGATGTCGGCTCATCACATCCTGGGGCTGAAGTAGGTCCCAAGGGTATGGCTGTTCGCCATTTAAAGTGGTACGCGAGCTGGGTTTAGAACGTCGTGAGACAGTTCGGTCCCTATCTGCCGTGGGCGCTGGAGAACTGAGGGGGGCTGCTCCTAGTACGAGAGGACCGGAGTGGACGCATCACTGGTGTTCGGGTTGTCATGCCAATGGCACTGCCCGGTAGCTAAATGCGGAAGAGATAAGTGCTGAAAGCATCTAAGCACGAAACTTGCCCCGAGATGAGTTCTCCCTGAGACTTTAAGTCTCCTGAAGGAACGTTGAAGACGACGACGTTGATAGGCCGGGTGTGTAAGCGCAGCGATGCGTTGAGCTAACCGGTACTAATGAACCGTGGGGCTTAACCTTACAACGCCGAAGCTGTTTTGGCGGATTTGAGAGAGATTTTCAGCCTGAACCAGATTAATCAGTGTGCGGAATGCACCCTGATAAACAGAATTTGCCTGGCGGCAACAGCGCGGTGGTCCCACCTGACCCCATGCCGAACTCAGAAGTGAAACGCCGTAGCGCCGATGGTAGTGTGGGGTCTCCCCATGCGAGAGTAGGGAACTGCCAGGCATCAAATCAGCAAAAGCCCATCCTCACGGATGGGCTTTTTGCGTTCTGCCTGATCCTGCCAGCAATACGGTATCCCCGTCTTCTGGCCCGGTAAGCGCCGTGCCCCCGGAAACCAATCCAATGAACTATCCTTAAGTTGCTTATTCAGGCAAAGAGGATCTCCATTGGCTATCAAACCCTTCAACTACCAACAAGACTTCTCCACCATTAACTTTCGCCAGCATCCTGAGCTATATCAGGTAGGCCGGGGCGAACAAGGTGTATTACTGGTCGAACCCTATAAAGGTGAAATTTTGCCTTTCTGGCGCTACAAGGACGAAGCATCAGCGATCAAATCAGCCGAAAAGATCTACCAACTATTTGAGGATTACCGCCAGCAGGATGATTTTGTCGGCATGGACATGGCGCGTAAATTTATTCAGATGGGATATACCCGCGCCAGACGTTACGCCAACTACAAAGGTGGCAAAAAGTATGCAGAAGATGGCAGCCTGAATACCCGGGGTAACGATCCTACTAAAGCAGCCGCAGCGACGGTGTTCAAAGGATGGTGGGACAAAATCCGCGCGGATGACGATTACCTGAAACGTAAACGCCAGCATCAGGCGCAATGGGGATAAAAAATTAGCCAACAAATAATTAACACTTTATTTACTTTTTCAGCCCGCGTAAGCTGGATCTCCAAAACAAAAGGCTGAACAGGCCTGATATCACGGAGAACAGCATGGCAGAAATTATTCAGCGCACCGATAAAAATAAAGCTGATGCCCCAGAGGTGCGGCGGCGCGTATGGGCAATCGTTGGTGCGTCCTCAGGCAACCTGGTGGAATGGTTTGATTTCTATGTCTACTCTTTCTGCTCACTCTATTTTGCGCATATCTTCTTCCCTTCCGGTAATACCACTACCCAGCTGCTGCAAACGGCAGGCGTTTTTGCGGCTGGTTTTTTAATGCGCCCCATCGGGGGCTGGCTATTTGGACGTATTGCCGACCGACGCGGACGCAAGGCCTCTATGCTGATTTCAGTATGCATGATGTGCCTCGGCTCTCTGGTGATTGCCTGCCTGCCAGGCTATGACGCTATCGGCACATGGGCACCGGCGCTGTTATTGATTGCGAGGTTATTTCAGGGGCTTTCCGTTGGAGGTGAATACGGGACCAGCGCCACTTATATGAGTGAAGTCGCCCTTGAAGGACGCAAAGGATTTTTTGCTTCCTTCCAGTACGTTACGCTTATCGGCGGACAGTTACTGGCGCTGCTGGTCGTGGTGATTTTGCAGCAGGTGCTGGATGATGCTGAACTCCGCGCCTGGGGCTGGCGAATTCCGTTTGCCTTAGGCGCTGTACTGGCTATCGTTGCGCTCTGGTTGCGCCGTCAGCTTGATGAGACCTCGAAGCATGAAACACGTGCCCTGAAAGAGGCAGGATCGTTTAAAGGCCTGTGGCGCAACCGCAAAGCCTTTATTATGGTGCTCGGCTTTACGGCGGGCGGCTCACTGGCGTTCTATACTTTTACGACCTACATGCAGAAATATCTGGTGAACACTGCCGGGATGCACGCCAATGTAGCCAGTGGCATTATGACCGCCGCGCTGTTTGTATTTATGCTCCTGCAGCCACTGATTGGCGCATTATCTGACAAAATAGGGCGTCGGGCTTCAATGCTCTGCTTTGGCGGACTCACCACGTTATTCACCGTGCCGATCCTGACGGCGCTGCAAAATGTCACTTCCCCTTACGCCGCATTTGCGCTGGTAATGTGCGCCCTTATCATCGTCAGTTTCTATACCTCGATTAGCGGCATCCTGAAAGCCGAGATGTTTCCGGCGCAGGTTCGCGCTCTGGGAGTGGGACTCTCCTACGCGGTGGCTAACGCCCTGTTTGGTGGATCGGCAGAGTATGTTGCGCTGTCATTGAAATCAATAGGCTCAGAGAATGCTTTCTTTTGGTATGTCACCGCGCTGGGTGCCGTGGCCTTCGTCGTCTCACTAATGCTGCACAAAAAAGGTAAGGGTCTGCGCCTTTAGTGTTGCGCTAATTGCCATACCGTATAACCGGTGGTTGCACCGGCAACATCCCAGGCGAAATCTTTCCAGCTCCAGCCGCTTCCTTCGGGGCGGCTGTCCCAGAGTTCTTTTGATGCTCCCAGTCCCAGAGAGAACATCACGCCAATAGCCGCGCTACGGTCGCGCCCAATTCCCTGATGCTGTGCATATTCATTACCCGCAGCGGAAAGCAGGGCAGAAGTGATAAAGTGTTGGGCTTTATCCTGACCGCTCCAGCTATCGTTAGCCATATGGCTACAGCCAGAGAGGAGCAAAATACTGCAAAGCAGTAAATAACGCATAGCGAGCCTCATAAAAAAGCCCCGACGCTGCGGGGCTTAACATTACAGGATACGGCTTATTAGCCTGTCGATGCGGATCCGTCGCAGACGGCGGATCAGCTTACGTACCTTCACCGGATACTCAGCAATACTTTGCAGATCGCTGTAGTGCTTAACCACCGTTGTGTGAGTACGGATCAGCTCCAGCTCTTTATCGCGCTGCGCAGCCAGCTCCTGACGCGGATCGTGGATTAGGATCGCATTTTCGAGATCCAGACGCCACGCGCGCGGATTCAGGTTATTCCCGGTCAGCAGCATCCATTCATCATCCACCCACATGCCTTTCAGATGATAGGTATTGTCGTCGTCTTTCCACAGACGAACAGTCAGCTGATCGGTATTCACATAATATTGCAGACGGCTGAGGAAACGACGCAGGTTGATCTCGTAAAGATAGGGCAGTGCGCCGATGATTTTAAACGGCTGATCTTCAGGAATGTAGAAGTCGTTGGCCGTTTTATCGCCCACGATAATTTCCACTTTCTTACCTTCGCGCAGCAAATGAATGATATTGCGTACCAGCACGGCGGGAAGATTAAAATAAGGTGTGCAAATCGTCAGCTTTTGCTCTGCGCACGGCATCAGATGGAAAATCGTTTTGTTCAGCAGGCTGGATTTACCCAGGCCGACCAGCGGCGTCACCGCCAGCTGTTCGTTATCCGCATCACCCTGGAAGTGATAGCTGGTATCGCGCAGCTCCTGGCGATAGAGGCGAACATCGTTTTTGATTTCCGGGCTTTTAGGACGGGAGTCAGTGTCGAGACGATTGACGCCGCGCCCCTGGATCAGGTTTTGATCGACCCAGTCGAACATAATGTCGGCCATCCGATCGTTACGGATCCACTGGTAACGATCGTAGCGATATTTATCATGCTGATGCAGATAGACGTCATTAAGGCTGGCACCGCTATAGATAACGGCATCATCAATAATGAAACCTTTATAGTGCAGAACGCCCAGCGCTTCCCGGGTATTCACCGGCACGCCATATACGGGAACGTCCACGCCAGGATTTTCCTGCGCAGTACGGCAATACCAGTCAGCATTGGTATTTGCTGCGGCGGCACCAATGCGGCCGCGCTGGGCGCGGTGCCAGTCGACCAGAACGCGGACATCCAGTTCAGGACGCTGGCGTTTGGCCTCATAAAGTGCCGATAAAATACCCTGACCACCGTCATCCTGCTCCAGATAGAGAGCGATAACGCAAATCCGGCGCGTTGCGCTGGCAATGTTAGCCAACAACGCTTCCCGAAAATCAGCGGGATTATAAAAGAACTTAACATCATCAACTGACTGAGAAAGCTTAGGTAGTTGGGCAAGGTGTTGTTGATGTTTATTACGCTTAAATTTTGACAACATCACAGTGCGGTTCTTCTCTGTTTATTGAAGGGTCCTCTGTACCAGGCAGACGACTTAAGCGAGCAATCATATCACCGTTGCCTGCCAAAGTGATCAACATTTCCAGCAGCTTACTTATGTATTACCGGACCCGGTCAGCATTAGCGTCAGGCCAACAATGCCATCTTCAAGCTGGATATCGACAGCAAATCCCAGTTTACGCGCCAGGGCGACCATACCGCGGTTGTTTGGCATAGTAATACCGTTCAGCCGCTCCAGTCCGTGATCGCGAGTATAACTGATGAGTTTTTCCAGCAGACGTCGACCCAGGCCTAATCCCTTAAGATCGGAGCGCACCAGCACGGCAAATTCCGCATCAATATTATCGGGATCTGAGATAGCACGGGTAACACCGAGGATCTCTTCCCCGTCATCCAGCGGGCGAATGGCAACAAACGCCATTTCCCGATCGTAGTCTATCTGGGTCATATTCGCTAAATCTTCATGGGTAAATTCGTTGATCTCACTAAAGTAGCGATAGTACAAATCTTCTTTCGTAACCTGGGCGATAAAGCGCTGGAGAGAAGGTTCATCTTCCGGCAGGATTGGCCGGAACAGGCAGCGTTCACCGTTCTTCAAAACGACCCATTCCTCCAGCTGATGCGGATACGATCGCACCGCCAGTCGACTCTCCCGGTCGCCTTCAAAAGGCGCAATTTCCAGGGTGACGTCCAGGACGGTAAACTCTTCTGCCGACGCCAGCAGCGGGTGAATATCCAGCCGCTGAATTTCCGGGCAGTCGACGATCAGGTTTGACACCCTTACCAGTAGCTGACTTAAACCGGGAATATCCAGCGATCGCAACGCGCTACGTCCGCGGATCTTCTTACTCTTGATCGCCTGGATCACCAGATAGCGAGCCAGATTCATATTCAGCGGCGGCAGGGCGACGGCGGCCTGATTGTCCGCATGCCATTCGACGTTACCTTCGCCCAGCATGATCAGCGGACCAAAAACGGGATCGTGCTCGACGACCACGCGCAATTCCTGCGCCCCGGCACGATTCGCCATACTTTGCACTAACAAACCGTGAACGCGCGCGCCGGGCCACGCCATTTTCACCCGATCGAGGATGGCATCCGCGGCCTGCTGTACTTCACTGGCGGTACGCAAATACAGCATGACGCCCTGAACTTCTGACTTATGCGGGATATCGGGTGAACGTAACTTCAGCGCCACCGGATAGCCAATTTGTTCGGCGATGTGCACCGCCTCGGCGCTGTCACTGGCAATCCAGGTTGGCAGGGTATGCAGGCCATAGGCCTGTAAAATCGGCTGAACCTCATGGGTGTCCAGTGAGGAAGCGCCTTCCGCCAGCGCCTGCTGGAGCAGGCTGTGCGCTTCAGCCGTATTCGCGGCAAGGTTATCCGGCAGGGCGGGCGTTTCCCGCAACTGCTTCTGGTTACGCCGGTATTCCACCATATGCATAAACGCGGTGATGGTACCTTCCGGCGTGCGGTAGGTGGGCAGGCCGGCTTCGCTGAACAGGCGTCGCGCCTCCTGCGAAGAAAATTCCCCGCACCAGTTGGTCAGCACCGTCACGTATTTTCCGCGTGGATGGCGTTTGAGCGCATCAATCAGCGCCAGCGCGCAAGCGGTGCCTGGCGCGGCGGCGCTGGGGGCGTGGATCACCATCAGCGCATCGAAGTCCTGGCTGCTTAACAGAATGTTCAGCGCGGCAAGATAATGCTCGCTGCTGGCATCATCACGCAAGTCGAGGGGATTCGCGGCATTGACCGTGTCCGGCAGCGCCTGGCGTAGCTGCTGGCATGTCTCCTCGCTAAGCGAAGCGAGTTTGCCATTGCGTAGCCACAGTGTATCCAGCGCCAGAGCAGCCGGGGCAGCGCCGTTACTGATAATCATCAGGCGTTCACCGCGCAGGGGCCGCATGTGACTCAGCGTTTCAACGGCGGAAAAAAGCTCATGGGTATCCTGAACGCGAAGCAGGCCAGCACGCTGAATCGCGGCATCCCAGGCCGGATCCATCCCGGAATTCACCTGCAGCAAACGTTGCGCCTCCGGGCTGCGTCCGCTTTTAATCACCAGAATCGGTTTATTACGCGAGGCACTCCGGGCGGCGGAAACGAAGCGGCGGGCATCGCTTAAATGTTCAAGATAGAGAAGGATGGCGCTGGTTTTAGTGTCGCGGGCGAGAAAATCCAGCAGCTCATCGACGTCAATATCCAGGCTATCGCCCAGCGCAATGAAATAAGAAAATCCCATCTCCCGCTGCTGCGCCCAGTCCAGAATGGTGTTGGACACCGCCGCAGACTGGGAGATAAATGCCAGCTTACCACGGGTAATCGGCACCGGAGAAAAGCTGGCGTTAAGTCCTTGCCACGGGGCCAGCAGGCCAAGACTATTCGGGCCAAGAAGGCGCATCTGATAGCGTCGTGCGCAGGACTGTAGCTCGGCAAATTGTTCGGGAGGGGAAGAAAGGATGATGCAGGTTTTGCATCCTTTTTCACCGAGCGCCTCAAGCAGCGTGAGGTTGCGACGCGCGTGAGTACAAAGCACGGCCAGATCGGGCGTAAAAGGTAAGCTGGCGACATCCGGCCAGGCCAGCACCCCAAGGACGGCTTTCCATGCCGGGGTAACCGGCAAAACCGGCCCGCTAAAGCCACCGGCCAGTAAATTACGCATCATCAGATAACCGGCCCGCTGCGGTTTCATTGACGCACCGATAACCGCTATCGATTTAGGCCGCAGTAGCGCTTCAAGCCCTCGCTGACTCATTCCTGTCTTCCTTATGCAGAAGTGACCGAATGATTTTAAACGCTTTCTGCTAATGCTGCTGTGATGTTGCCCTGATGTGCTGATTTTCCTGCCAGATAACGCTCACGAAAAAGCGAAAAATGGTTGCCAAGCGTTGCGGCTGCCTCAATGTCGCCTGCCAGATCCAGCAGTGCAATCGCCACTTCGGCGGTACAGTACTGGCCTTCGGCGTGAACGTCGCGAAGGCGATAGGACGACGCCCGCGCCAGATCGACAGAAATCACCGGCAGGCCATCCAGCCACGGACTTTTACGAAACATTTTTCGCGCTTCCGCCCAGGTGCCATCCAGCATGATAAACAGCGGCGGTTTGCCCGACGGCGGGGCGGCCAGTACCTGACGTTCTGCACCCGCATAAGAGGCAGGGAAAACCACCAGCGGCTGATAATCCGGGTTAGCGACCAGTTCAAGCAATGCCTGAGGCGGCTCGGTCCGCGACCATTGAAAGGCGGTAGTCTGCGGCAATATATCGGCAATTAAACGCCCCGTGTTGCTGGGCTTCATCGGTTCGGTATCAAACATCACCAGACAAAATCGGCTTTGTGCCTGAGACGGTGCGATAGTGGCGCAAAGGCAGGTTTTCAGCGGCAGAAGACAGCGCTGACAGCGGCGAACGCGATTACCACGGGCAAGAAAAGGACGGGTTGCGCGAGCGAGTCGCTCGGCGCGAAGGCGAAGTACGGCGTTATCAGTCATGAAAGGTGCGCAGAAAAAACGCCATTGTCGCAGAGGTAAGAACGGGGCACAAGCCGTGCCCCGCTGACATCAGAGAGATTCATTCAGCCAGCTATCGAACGGGGCTTTGGGCACTGCGCCATTGAGCATATCGACAACTTCGCCTTTTTTGAAAATCATGATCGTCGGGATACTGCGGATGCGAAAGCGGGCGCTCAATTCACGCTCGGCTTCGGTATTGACCTTAACGAAACGGACTTTACCGTTACGCTCTTCCGCCACGTCTTCAAAAACTGGCGCGAAATTACGGCAAGGGCCGCACCACGGTGCCCAGAAATCGACGACCACGGGTAAATCATCCTTTAGCAGTTTATCGAGTGTCTCACTGTTCGCGTTGATCACATCGCCATCGAACAAATCGTGACCGCAGCGGCCACATTTCGCTACATCGTCCATTCGATCTTCCGGAATGCGGTTAAGCGCCTGGCAGCTGGCACAAACGGTATTCATAACTAACCTCAGGGTAAGAAGGTGACAGAATGGCGAAATCGCCAGAATGTTTCTTTAATGTTACATATTATTATTGAGTCTGTTTTAAACAACAACGTGTTTTATTCGATGAGTACAATAGACACAGGCTTTTGAACGAAAACATGGCGAAGCGAGTGTACATCAGGTAATCTGCGCGCTTCGCGCAGCGCTGGTGGAGGAAAGCATGAACGACAACGACGAAATTAAGAATAAAAGCGGCAAGGTAAAAGTAATGTACGTCCGTAGCGACGACGACTCGGATAAGCGTACTTACAATCCACGAACCGGAAAAGGCGGTGGCCGTCCGGGATCGTCCCGTGCCGAAGGTGGTCGTCGTCCTTCCCGCGAGGATCGAGGCTCACAGGATCGCAACCGCGATCGCGATCGTGATTCCTCCTCACCGTGGCGTACGGTTTCCCGTGCACCGACTGATGATACCCCGGTAAAACCCGATCACGGCGGCATCAGCGGTAAGAGCTTTATCGATCCGGAAGTGCTGCGCCGTCAGCGTGCCGAAGAGACCCGCGTTTACGGGGAAAATGCCTGTCAGGCCCTGTTCCAGAGCCGTCCGGATTCCATCGTACGTGCGTGGTTTATCCAGAGCGTTACGCCGCGTTTTAAAGAGGCGTTGCGTTGGATGGCGGCGAACCGCAAGGCATATCACGTGGTGGATGATGAAGAACTGGCTAAAGCGTCCGGTACCGATCACCACGGCGGCGTTTGCTTCCTGATCAAAAAACGTAACGGTACGTCAGTGAAGCAGTGGGTTGCGCAGGCCGGTGAGACCGATTGCGTACTGGCGATGGAAGATATCGCTAATCCGCATAACCTCGGCGCTATCGTGCGTAGCTGTGCCCACTTTGGTATCAAAGGCGTGGTAGTACATGATGCTGCCGTGCTGGAGTCTGGGGCTGCGATCCGTACGGCGGAAGGCGGTGCGGAACACGTCCAGCCTATTACTGGCGACAGCGTGATCGCGGCGCTTGAAGCGTTTCGTCAGGCGGGTTACACCATTGTTGCCACCTGTGGCAATACCGGGACGCCGCTGTTTGACGCTGAACTGCCGCGGAAAATGGTGCTGGTGGTCGGTCAGGAGCGCGACGGCGTCTCTGATGCCGCGCATGAGGTGGCGGATATGAACATCGCCATTGACGGCACAGGCAACGTTGAAAGCCTGAACGTTTCGGTGGCAGCGGGCGTGATGCTCGCGGAATGGTGGCGACAGAATAAAATCTGATCGCGCCACTGAACTAAAAAGTCCGGCACTGTGCATACAGGCCGGACTTTTTTTATTCTGATTCGGCAGGGAGCACCGGCATCCAGTCAATCGGCTTCTCGCCATGCTGCTCCAGCCACTGATTTGCCAGTACGAAATGATTACTGCCAAAAAAGCCGCGGTGTGCTGAAAGGGGAGAAGGGTGCGGCGCCCTCAAAATATGATGACGCTTGCCGTCAATCAGCGCGCTTTTCTTCTGCGCATGCGATCCCCAGAGTAAAAATACGACCCCTTTACGGTGCTCGT
Source organism: Superficieibacter sp. HKU1 (assembly GCF_029319185.1). Taxonomy (NCBI): domain Bacteria; kingdom Pseudomonadati; phylum Pseudomonadota; class Gammaproteobacteria; order Enterobacterales; family Enterobacteriaceae; genus Superficieibacter; species Superficieibacter sp. HKU1. The sequence goes on along the minus strand of NZ_CP119754.1, from coordinate 3,383,506 downwards.
TAATAATACTGATTACCTTATCGGTGAAGGTCTCCCAGCCAAGGCTGGCATGAGAATGGGCCTGACCCGCCCGCACCGTCAGCACCGTATTGAGCAACAAAACACCCTGCCGGGCCCAGCTTTCCAGATAGCCATGCGCAGGTCGCGTAAATCCCGGAATCGTCGCCTCAAGTTCTTTATACATATTCAATAACGAGGGCGGGATGGCGATGCCTGGCCGGACCGAAAAAGACAATCCGTGCGCCTGACCCGGGCCGTGATACGGATCCTGGCCTAAAATTACCACTTTAACCTCACTAAGCTCCGTAAAACGGAAGGCGTTAAAGACATCTTTTTGCGGCGGATAAATCGTGGTCCCCGCCTGACGTTCAGCGGCAACCGTCTTGAGTGTGTTAACAAAGTAAGGCTGCTCTTTCTCTTCCGCCAGTACGTCATGCCAGGTTAAGGACGTGGTCATTTTGCTCTCCTGCAAAGGGTGATAGAGATAGCTTAACTGCTTCTGTGTCCATCACAAAATCCGCTGCCGCTCTCACGGTTAGTAGGCACAAAAAAAGTTTAAAAATTACGAAATTTTTTTGAATGCACGCACGGTAAAAATTGATATAAAACAATAATATCCATTATGACCATTTTTGATGTGTGGTTTTTGTTGATTTAAATCAAAGAATGCGGGTGGCTTGACTGTTATATATACACTCAAGCAACAATGGTTTTACCAATTGGCCAGAACTGGCCAACCAGAAAATGAAATGTAGCCCAAGGAGGCATCACATGATTACAGGTATCCAGATTACAAAAGCTGCTAACGACGACCTGCTGAACTCATTCTGGTTGCTGGATAACGAAAAAGGCGAAGCGCGCTGCGTATGTGCAAAAGCGGGATTTGCTGAAGATGATATCGTTCCGGTAACAAAACTGGGTGAAATTGAATACCGCGAAGTGCCGCTGGATGTGCAGCCGGAAGTTCGCGTTGAGGGAGGTCAGCACCTGAACGTTAACGTGCTGCGCCGTGAAACGCTGCTCGATGCCGTTGAGCATCCGGAAAAATATCCGCAGCTGACCATCCGTGTGTCTGGCTATGCGGTGCGTTTTAACTCGCTAACGCCGGAACAGCAACGCGACGTTATCGCGCGTACCTTTACCGAAAGCCTCTGATTTTTAGCGGCAGATAAAAAAACGCCGGGCTTAGCCCGGCGTTTTTTTATTTCTCTGAAGATTCTGTCTGCGGCGCGGCCTCAGCACTCGGCTTGCGTCGCTTACCGATGTTTTTGGTATCGCGGTGACGTTTTTTCACGCGCGGCTTCTCTTTTTCTTTCTCTTTCTTCTCTGCACGTTTAGCCAGCACTTTTTTCGACGGTTTACCGGTCGATTTTTCACTCGGCGCACGGGTCGTCGGACGCAGCTCATCAATCACACGGGCTTTCAGTGGCTCATCGATATAGCGACTCGCTTTACCGAGTAGCAAATGATCGTGCGCTTCGACCAGCGAAATGGCCGTCCCTTTACGCCCGGCGCGGCCGGTACGGCCAATACGGTGCAGGTAGGCATCGCCGCTGCGCGGCATATCAAAGTTAAAGACGTGGCTGACGTCAGGAATGTCGATCCCGCGAGCGGCGACATCGGTAGCAACCAGCACGTTGACCCGGCCATCGGTCAGACGCTTGATGGCTTCGTTACGTTTAATCTGCACCATCTCGCCTTCGAGATAACAGTTATTGATGCCCGCGGAACGCAGCCAGTTTGCCAGTTCATGCACTCGCTCGCGTTTACGCACGAAGACGATAGAGCGCGTGGCCTCAGGCTGCTTCAGCAGGTGAACCAGCAGGGCAGTTTTATGCTCAACATCATCAGCGCGGTAATACCACTGATGGATCTTTTTACGCTCGCGGGTGGACGGGGTGGCTGAAACTTCTACCGGATCTTCCAGCAAACGCTCGGCAAAATCTTTGATTGCCTCATCGCCTTCGAGCGTAGCGGAGAACAGCAGCGTTTGTTTACGCCAGCGGGTTTCACCAGCAATATGCTCAATATCCTGGGCAAAGCCCATATCCAGCATGCGGTCGGCTTCATCAAGGATCAGCGTCTCGACCGCACGGCAGTCAAAATTCTCTTCTTTAATGTACTGCATCAGGCGACCGGTGGTGGCAACCACGATATCCTGATTCTCACTGAAAACTTCCGCGTGATTCATATACGCCACGCCGCCGGTAATCGTGGCGATATCCAGATGCGTATTTTTTGCCAGTTCACGGGCATGGTCCGCAACCTGCATCGCCAGTTCACGCGTTGGCGTAAGGATCAGGATACGCGGCGGGCCAGATTTTTTACGCGGGAAGTCGATCAGGTGCTGCAACGCCGGCAGCAAAAATGCCGCCGTTTTACCGGTGCCTGTCGGTGCACAACCGAGGACATCACGGCCCTCCAGCGCAGGCGGAATTGCGGCAGCCTGAATGGCGGTCGGGCGCGTGAAGCCTTTCTCCTGGAGTGCATCCAGCAGGCTATCGTCAAGTTCGAGTTCGGAAAAAGTCGTTACAGTCATGTTCTACCTCAGTGTGGGGCGCTGATTATAGACGTTAAGGCCGCAATGTTCATCTGTTTGTGCGGCTATCTGTTCTCCGGTATTGTGCATAACCTTAAGCTATTAAGATGATATCAGGAAGAGTGCTTACGATGTCTCAGTCTAAATCCGTATTGCGCCGGAATGGATTCACATTTAAACAATTTTTTGTCGCCCACGATCGCTGCGCCATGAAAGTCGGCACCGACGGTATTTTACTCGGTGCGTGGGCACCCGTTGCTCAGGTACAGCGTATTCTGGATATTGGCACAGGAAGCGGGCTGCTGGCGTTAATGCTGGCTCAGCGTACTGCGGATGATGTGATTATCGATGCCGTCGAGCTTGATGAGCAGGCGGCGTTGCAGGCGCAGGAAAATATTCGTCAGACCCCCTGGGCCGCGCGCATTACCGTGCATACGGCTGACATTCAGCAGTGGACGTCCCGGCAACACAAACGTTATCAGTTAATCATCAGCAACCCGCCTTATTTCGAAAAAGGGGTTGAGTGCCGCAGCGAGCAGCGTGAGCAGGCTCGCTATACCACATCACTCGACCATGCGGGATTACTGGCCTGCGCTGCGGAATGTATCACTGAAGAGGGCTTTTTCTGCGTTGTGCTCCCGGTCGATGTCGGAATGGCGTTTACGCAACTGGCGGAGTCTGGCGGCTGGCATTTACGCTTGCGGACCGACATCGCTGAAACTGAGACCCGGCTACCGCACCGTGTCCTGCTGGCATTTTCACCGCAGGCCGGAGAGTGCTACAGCGACCGGCTGGCGATCCGTGGGCCAGAGCAGCAGTATTCAGAAAGCTATACTGCCCTGACCCGGATGTTTTATCTGTTTATGTAATGTGGCGGGATTAAAATAGAGGGACCGGCGTCCGGCAACTGCTCAGGGTAATCCAGAGTATAATGCAGACCCCGGCTCTCTTTACGCATCATCGCGCAGCGCACAATCAGCTCAGCAACCTGCACGAGGTTACGCAGCTCCAGTAAGTTGTTGGAGACGCGGAAATGAGCGTAATACTCGTCAATTTCCTGTTGCAACATCGTGATCCGCCGCAGCGCACGCTCCAGCCGACGGGTGGTGCGTACAATCCCAACATAATCCCACATCAGCAGCCGCAGCTCGTGCCAGTTATGCTGGATCACCACACGTTCATCGGCATTATCGACCCGGCTTTCGTCCCACGCGGGAAGGAGATCATTCTGCCCGATGGTCGATAGCCGTGCTTTAATATCCTCAGCGGCGGACCAGCCATAAACCAGACACTCCAGAAGAGAATTAGACGCCATTCGGTTAGCGCCATGCAGGCCGGTGTAGCTCACTTCGCCAATGGCATACAGCCCGTCTACGTCAGTGCGGCCCGCTTCGTCGACCATCACGCCGCCGCAGGTATAGTGTGCGGCGGGCACAATCGGTACGGGTTCCTTTGTCAGATCAATGCCGAGTCCCAGCAGCTTTTCATAAATCATCGGAAAGTGCTGACGAATAAAGGCTTCTGGCTTATGGCTAATATCAAGATAAAGACACTCCACGCCCAGGCGCTTCATCTCATGGTCGATAGCCCGCGCAACGATATCTCGCGGGGCCAGTTCGCCGCGCTCGTCAACATCAGGCATAAAGCGCGAACCGTCCGGGCGTTTTAAAAATGCGCCCTCACCGCGCAACGCTTCCGTCAGCAGGAAGTTACGCGCCTGTGGGTGAAACAGCGCGGTGGGGTGAAACTGATTAAATTCGAGATTGGCAACCCGGCAACCGGCGCGCCACGCCATCGCAATGCCGTCGCCGGAGGCAATATCCGGATTAGTGGTATATTGATACACTTTCGATGCGCCGCCCGTGGCCAGCACCACCGCTGCGGCCCGGCAGTTCTCCACCTGCTCCTGATTACGATTCCAGATCCACGCCCCCATCACGCGACGAGGGCCGGGAAGGCCAATCTTATCGGAAACGATAAGATCGACCGCATTGCTGCGTTCAAGGAGTCGAATATTGGGATGCGCCAGCGCTTTTCCCACCAGCGTTGTTTCAACGGCTTTACCGGTCGCATCGGCGGCGTGGAGGATCCGACGGTGGCTGTGACCGCCCTCACGGGTCAAATGATAGCTCGCTTCACCGTTGGGCTGAACCTGAGTATCGAAAAGCACACCCTGATCGATAAGCCACTGTACGCAGTGCTTCGCATTACTGGCGACAAAGGAAACCGCGTCTCGCTCGCACAGTCCCGCGCCTGCAATCAGGGTATCTTCAACGTGTGACTCAATGCTATCCATCTCGTCAAAAACGGCGGCGATGCCTCCCTGGGCATACAGCGTCGAGCCTTCGTTCACTGGACCTTTACTTAAGACCACTACTGAGCGGTCCTCTGCGAGGCGCAATGCCAGCGATAACCCCGCGGCTCCGCTGCCAATAATCAATACATCACAGCAATAATCTGGCGTCGTGTTCATGGTTTTTGTTTAATTTACTAAACAGTGTTGCCCGAGCATAGCACCGTGTTCACAGCATTAGCACTATTTTTTTACGTTTTGTTGTAATGGCTAAACAGGAAGACTACAAAGGCAGTAAGATTAACTCAGGAAAATATTTTGCGAAGCAGATCGTTGGTTACGGATTTTATGATGAAATCGTGACTGTGTTACGCTACTCTGCAGGCGTGCTACCGCATTTGCTCACGGAAAGGGCGTAGTACGCGTCTAACAGACTTATAATGAGTGATAACGAACGGTCGGTGGACATTCACTAAAACAATGGCGTAACGGAACTTTACATACAACTGACACTCTAACCTTCTGCTTGCTCATATTGCAGTGTATAGAGTGGCGTTTCGATTACGCGTGGATATAGGGTTTGAGGAGACATTACCTCGGATGAGCGAGCAGTTAACGGACCAAATGCTGGTTGAACGGGTCCAGAAGGGAGATCAAAAAGCTTTTAACCTGCTGGTGGTGCGCTATCAGCATAAGGTAGCAAGTCTTGTCTCCCGCTATGTACCTTCAGGCGACGTGCCTGATGTTGTGCAGGAATCGTTTATCAAGGCCTATCGCGCGCTGGATTCATTCCGGGGAGATAGTGCTTTTTATACCTGGCTGTACCGCATTGCGGTCAATACGGCCAAAAATTACCTGGTTGCTCAGGGGCGTCGTCCGCCGTCCAGCGATGTGGACGCCAGCGAAGCGGAAAACTTCGAAAGTGGCGGCGCGCTGAAAGAAATTTCGAACCCTGAGAACTTAATGTTGTCAGAAGAACTGAGACAGATCGTTTTTCGAACCATAGAGATGCTTCCGGAAGATTTACGCATGGCTATCACCCTGCGTGAGCTGGATGGCCTGAGCTATGAAGAGATAGCCGTCATCATGGATTGTCCGGTAGGTACAGTGCGTTCGCGCATCTTCCGTGCTCGGGAAGCTATTGATAATAAAGTTCAACCGCTTATCAGGCGTTGACGATAGCGGGATACTGAAAGGGTATTAGGCATGCAGAAAGAAAAACTTTCCGCTTTAATGGATGGTGAAATGCTGGATAACGAGCTGCTCAACGAGCTCTCTCGCTCTCCAGAAATGCAAAAAACCTGGGAGAGTTACCATCTCATTCGTGATTCGCTGCGAGGCGAGACGAGTGATGTCCTCCATTTCGATATCTCTTCCCGCGTGATGGCCGCCATTGAGAATGAACCTGCGTCCCTCATCCCGGAAGCGCAGCCTGCGCCGCACCAGTGGCAGAAAATGCCGTTCTGGCACAAAGTCCGCCCGTGGGCCAGCCAGCTGACGCAAATGGGCGTGGCCGCATGCGTATCGCTTGCAGTTATCGTTGGTGTCCAGCACTATAATGAGCAGGGTGAATCAACCCAGCAGCCTGAAACGCCGGTCTTTAATACCTTGCCTATGATGGGTAAAGCGAGTCCGGTAAGCCTGGGCGTGCCGGCAGATTCATCCGTTGCCGCCAGCGGTGGTCAGCAGCAGCAGGTTCAGGAGCAGCGTCGTCGCATTAACGCGATGTTGCAGGATTATGAACTTCAGCGTCGTCTGCATTCTGAACAGCTTCAGTTTGAACAGGCACAAACGCAGCAGGCCGCAGTCCAGGTGCCGGGTAACCAGACTTTAGGAACGCAATCGCAGTAATGAAGCAACTTTGGTGTGCCATGTCACTTGTGGCTGGTAGCCTGTTTTTCTCTGTAAACGCCTCGGCTGATGTTTCGTCCGGGGCGTTGTTGCAGCAGATGAACCTGGCCAGCCAGTCACTCAATTACGAGCTGTCTTTCATCAGCATCAATAAACAAGGCGTCGAATCCCTGCGTTATCGCCACGCGCGGCTGGACAATCAGACGCTGGCCCAGCTTTTGCAGATGGACGGCCCGCGCCGCGAAGTGGTGCAGCGCGGTAACGAGATCAGCTATTTTGAGCCGGGTCTCGATCCCTTCACGCTCAATGGCGACTATATCGTTGATTCACTGCCGTCGCTGGTCTACACCAATTTTAAACGTCTCTCGCCCTGGTATGATTTCATCTCCGTCGGCAGGACGCGCATCGCGGATCGTCTGTGCGAAGTGATCCGCGTCGTGGCGCGTGATGGCACCCGGTATAGCTATATTGTCTGGCTCGATTCAGAAACCAAACTGCCGATGCGGGTCGACCTGCTGGATCGTGATGGCGAGACGCTGGAGCAGTTCCGCGTTATCGCATTCAACATGAACGATACCGTTGCCAGCAATATGCAGAATCTGGCGAAGGCCAATCTTCCGCCGCTGCTCTCGGTACCGGCGGGCGATAAAGTCACGTTTAACTGGAATCCGTCCTGGCTGCCGCAAGGGTTTAGTGAGGTTTCCAGCAGCCGCCGTTCGCTGCCGACGGTCGATGTGCCCATCGAATCGCGCCTCTATTCGGACGGCCTGTTCAGTTTCTCCGTCAATGTGAGCCGCGCCACGCCTTCCAGCAGCGATCAAATACTGCGTACCGGGCGACGTACCGTCAGCACCACGCTGCGGGATAACACCGAAATCACCATTGTCGGTGAGCTGCCTCCGCAAACCGCGAAGCGCATCGCTGACAGCGTTAAGTTCAGGGCCGTCCAATGATTAAAGAGTGGGCGACCGTTGTCTCCTGGCAAAACGGTCTGGCGCAGGTCAACTGCGATGTTAAATCCTCCTGTAGTAGCTGCGCCTCTCGCGCAGGCTGCGGCAGTCGCGTGCTGAACAAACTCGGCCCGCAGACTAGCCACACGATTACCGTGCCCAGCGCGCAGCCGCTGATCGCCGGTCAAAAGGTCGAACTTGGTATTGCCGAAGCCAGCCTGTTGAGTTCGGCGCTGCTGGTCTACATGTCGCCGCTGGTGGGATTGTTTATTGTCGCCTCCGTTTTTCAGGTCCTGTTTTCCAGTGACGCGGCGGCGCTGTGTGGGGCCATTCTGGGTGGCGTCGGTGGTTTCTTAATCGCCCGTGGCTTCTCGGCAAATCTGGCAACGCGCGAAGCGTGGCAGCCGGTGATCCTGAGCGTCGGCCTTCCCCCGGACGAACTGCGTATCGCCGAGTAACACCCTTCCTCTCTCCTGGTACAGGATGAGCATTTCCTCGCGTTCATGTTGTAGTGTAGAATGCGGCGTTTCAGACTAAAAAACGTCAGGCTCAGCATCGTGGCCTCCTGGTATCCGTAAGGCAAAATAATCTCCATATATGAAGAATATACGTAACTTTTCGATCATTGCTCACATTGACCACGGTAAGTCGACGCTGTCTGACCGTATTATCCAGATTTGCGGCGGCCTGTCCGACCGTGAAATGGCAGCTCAGGTACTGGATTCCATGGATCTGGAGCGCGAGCGCGGCATTACAATCAAAGCGCAAAGCGTCACGCTCGATTTTAAAGCGGCTGATGGCGAAACTTATCAGCTGAACTTTATCGACACTCCCGGACACGTTGACTTCTCGTATGAAGTTTCCCGTTCGCTGGCCGCCTGCGAAGGGGCGCTGCTGGTTGTGGACGCCGGGCAGGGCGTTGAAGCGCAAACGCTGGCAAACTGCTACACCGCACTGGAAATGGATCTGGAAGTGGTGCCGGTCCTCAACAAAATTGACCTTCCTGCTGCCGATCCGGATCGCGTGGCGGAAGAAATTGAAGACATCGTCGGCATCGATGCCACCGACGCGGTACGCTGCTCGGCGAAAACCGGCATCGGCGTGCAGGACGTTCTTGAGCGTCTGGTGCGCGACATCCCCGCGCCTCAGGGCGATCCCGACGGTCCGCTGCAGGCGCTGATCATCGACTCCTGGTTTGATAACTACCTTGGTGTTGTCTCCCTGGTGCGCGTGAAAAACGGCACCCTGCGTAAAGGCGACAAAATTAAAGTCATGAGCACCGGCCAGACGTATAACGCCGACCGTCTCGGGATCTTCACCCCGAAGCAGGTCGATCGCACCGAACTGCAGTGCGGTGAAGTGGGCTGGCTGGTCTGCGCAATTAAAGACATCCTGGGCGCGCCGGTGGGCGATACCCTGACGCTGGCACGTAATCCAGCGGAAAAAGCGCTGCCGGGCTTCAAAAAAGTGAAGCCGCAGGTTTACGCGGGTCTGTTCCCGGTCAGCTCTGACGACTATGAAAACTTCCGCGACGCGCTGGGCAAGCTGAGCCTTAACGATGCCTCCCTGTTCTACGAGCCGGAAAGTTCCTCGGCGCTGGGCTTCGGCTTCCGCTGCGGCTTCCTTGGCCTGCTGCACATGGAGATCATTCAGGAGCGTCTGGAGCGTGAATACGACCTCGATTTGATCACCACCGCGCCGACCGTGGTTTACGAAGTTGAAACCACGTCAAAAGACGTCATTTACGTCGATAGCCCTTCCAAGCTGCCGCCGGTCAATAACATCTTTGAACTGCGCGAGCCGATTGCCGAATGCCATATGCTGATGCCGCAGGAATATCTGGGCAACGTCATGACCCTGTGCGTGGAGAAACGCGGCGTGCAGACCAACATGGTCTACCACGGTAATCAGGTGGCGCTGACCTATGAAATTCCAATGGCGGAAGTGGTGCTCGACTTCTTCGACCGTCTGAAATCGACCTCCCGTGGTTACGCCTCGCTGGATTACAATTTCAAACGCTTCCAGGCTTCGCGGATGGTGCGCGTGGACGTGCTGATTAACGGCGAACGTGTTGACGCCCTGGCGCTGATCACCCACAGCGACAACGCCCCGTACCGTGGTCGCGAGCTGGTCGAGAAAATGAAAGAGCTGATCCCGCGCCAGCAGTTTGATATCGCGATTCAGGCGGCGATTGGCACCCATATCATTGCCCGCTCGACGGTAAAACAGCTACGTAAAAACGTGCTGGCAAAATGTTATGGTGGCGATATCAGCCGTAAGAAAAAACTGCTTCAGAAGCAGAAAGAAGGTAAGAAGCGAATGAAGCAGGTCGGTAACGTTGAGCTGCCGCAGGAAGCCTTCCTCGCCATTCTGCATGTCGGTAAAGACGGTAAATAATTCTTAAGGAGTTGGCATGGCGAATAAATTTGCCCTGATTCTGGTGATTGCCACACTGGTGACGGGCATTTTGTGGTGCATCGATAAATTTATCTTTGCCCCTAAACGTCGGGAACGTCAGGCCGCGGCACAGGTGGCTGCGGGCGATTCACTGGATAAAAAAACGCTGAAAAAAGTCGGTCCGAAACCGGGCTGGCTGGAAACCGGGGCATCCATATTTCCGGTCCTGGCGATTGTGCTGATCGTCCGTTCATTTATCTATGAACCGTTCCAGATCCCATCGGGTTCAATGATGCCGACGCTGCTGATCGGTGATTTTATTCTGGTGGAAAAGTTTGCTTACGGCATTAAAGATCCGATCTACCAGAAAACGCTTATTGAAACCGGCCATCCGAAGCGCGGTGACGTGGTAGTGTTTAAATATCCGGAAGATCCCAGCCTTGACTACATCAAGCGTGCCGTGGGCCTGCCGGGAGACAAAGTGACTTACGATCCGGTAGCCAAGCAGGTCACCATCCAGCCTGGTTGCAGTTCCGGTCAGGCCTGCGGTAGCGCGCTGCCGGTGACTTACTCTGACGTGGAGCCGAGTGATTTTGTGCAGACCTTTGCTCGCCGTAACGGTGGCGAAGCGACCAGCGGCTTCTTCCAGGTGCCGCAAAACGAGTCGAAGGAAAACGGCATTCGCCTGGCGCAGCGTAAAGAAACGCTGGGCGACGTGACGCATAACATATTGACCGTGCCTATTGCTCAGGACCAGCTTGGCGTCTATTACAAGCAGCAGGGCCAGCAGCTCGCAACCTGGATCGTACCGCCAGGACATTATTTCATGATGGGCGACAACCGCGATAACAGCGCGGACAGCCGTTACTGGGGTTTTGTACCGGAAGCGAATCTGGTCGGTCGGGCAACGGCTATCTGGATGAGTTTTGAGAAACAGGAAGGCGAATGGCCGACCGGCGTGCGCTTAAGTCGCATTGGCGGGATCCATTAAAACGTTCTTCAGGTTCACCTTGCCATTATTTTTTGTGGCAAGGTGAATTATTTAATATATAAATCCTTCAAACTAACGACATCCCTTGTCGTTGTGTATAGAATATTCCCCCGAAGTTTCAGGTTGTCTCCCGCAAGGGGGCGACAGCACACGAAAACGCGTTGATTCCCTCCTCAGGTCGATTTCGTGTGCTGAATTGTTGACGCATTCATTTATTGGTATCGCATGAACCCCATCGTAATTAATCGGCTTCAACGGAAGCTGGGCTACACTTTCCATCATCAGGAATTGTTGCAGCAGGCGTTAACGCATCGTAGCGCCAGTAGTAAACATAACGAGCGTCTCGAATTTCTTGGCGACTCTATTTTAAGTTACGTTATTGCTAATGCGCTTTATCACCGTTTTCCGCGCGTGGATGAAGGCGATATGAGCCGTATGCGCGCGACGCTGGTGCGCGGTAATACGCTGGCGGAAATCGCCCGCGAATTTGAACTGGGCGAATGTTTGCGTCTGGGGCCGGGTGAACTGAAAAGCGGCGGTTTTCGTCGGGAATCTATTCTCGCCGACACGGTCGAAGCATTAATCGGCGGGGTTTTCCTCGACAGCGATATTCAGAACGTCGAGAAATTGATCCTGAGCTGGTATCAGACGCGTCTGGACGAAATCAGTCCTGGCGATAAGCAAAAAGATCCGAAAACGCGTTTACAGGAATATTTACAGGGCCGCCACCTGCCGCTGCCGTCATATCTGGTAGTGCAGGTACGGGGCGAAGCCCACGATCAGGAATTTACTATCCACTGCCAGGTCAGCGGCCTGAGTGAACCGGTGGTAGGCACAGGTTCCAGCCGTCGTAAGGCGGAGCAGGCTGCCGCCGAACAGGCGCTGAAAAAACTGGAGCTGGAATGAGCGAAGAAAAAAGTTATTGTGGGTTTGTTGCCATCGTAGGACGTCCTAACGTTGGTAAATCGACCCTGTTGAACAACCTGCTGGGGCAGAAGATTTCGATCACCTCCCGCAAGGCGCAAACCACCCGTCACCGCATTGTCGGTATCCATACTGAAGGCCCGTATCAGGCAATTTACGTCGATACCCCAGGCCTGCATATGGAAGAAAAACGCGCCATCAACCGCCTGATGAACAAAGCGGCCAGCAGTTCGATCGGTGACGTTGAGCTGGTCATTTTCGTGGTTGAAGGCACGCGCTGGACGCCGGACGACGAAATGGTCCTCAACAAGCTGCGTGACGGTAAAGCGCCGGTGATCCTCGCGGTGAACAAAGTCGATAACGTGCAGGAAAAGGCCGATCTGTTGCCCCACCTGCAGTTCCTGGCAAGCCAGATGAACTTCCTTGATATCGTCCCGATGTCCGCAGAAACCGGAATGAACGTCGATACCGTTGCCGGGATCGTGCGCAAGCACCTGCCGGAAGCCATTCACCACTTCCCGGAAGATTACATCACCGACCGCTCGCAGCGTTTTATGGCCTCCGAAATCATCCGTGAAAAACTGATGCGTTTCCTCGGCGCCGAGCTGCCTTATTCGGTGACGGTAGAGATAGAGCGTTTTATCACCAACGAGCGTGGCGGCTACGACATCAACGGTCTGATCCTTGTTGAGCGCGAAGGACAGAAGAAAATGGTCATTGGCAACAAAGGGGCCAAAATCAAAACCATTGGAATCGAAGCGCGTAAAGACATGGAAGAGATGTTCGAGGCTAAAGTCCATCTTGAACTGTGGGTGAAAGTGAAATCCGGCTGGGCTGACGACGAGCGCGCGCTGCGCAGTCTCGGCTACGTTGACGACCTGTAAGAGCTCAACCTGATGGAAGGCTGGCAGCGCGCATTCGTCCTGCATAGTCGGCCGTGGAGCGAAACCAGCCTGATGCTGGACGTCTTCACGGAAGAGTCGGGACGCGTGCGCCTTGTAGCCAAAGGCGCGCGGGCTAAACGTTCTAACCTCAAAGGCGCTCTCCAGCCTTTTACGCCGTTGCTGGTACGCTTTGGTGGACGCGGTGAAGTCAAAACCCTGCGTAGCGCCGAAGCCGTCTCTCTGGCGCTCCCCTTAAGCGGAATCACCCTTTACAGCGGCCTGTACGTTAACGAACTGCTTGCACGCGTGCTGGAACATGAGACGCGCTTCTCTGAACTCTTCTTTGATTACCTGCACTGCCTTCAGGCGCTGGCGGGGGCCACCGATTCCCCTGAGCCTGCGCTACGGCGATTTGAGCTGGCGCTGCTCGGTCATCTTGGCTACGGCCTTGACTTCCTGCAATGCGCCGGGAGCGGTGAGCCGGTGGAAGAGACCATGACCTATCGCTACCGTGAAGAAAAAGGCTTTATTGCCAGCGTGGTCATTGATAACAATACCTTTACCGGCCACCATCTCAGGGCGCTGGCCAGCCGGGAATTTCCTGATGCTGACACCCTGCGCGCCGCGAAACGCTTTACCCGCATAGCGCTCAAGCCGTATCTTGGTGGTAAACCATTAAAGAGCCGGGAGCTGTTTCGCCAGTTTATGCCGAAGCGCTAGCGGCTTAAAAATTTCTGACTGGAAGACTATTGAGGATTGTCATGGCTGATTTACTGTTAGGCGTCAACATTGATCATATTGCCACGCTACGTAATGCGCGCGGTACGGCGTATCCGGATCCGGTACAGGCGGCGTTTATTGCCGAACAGGCGGGGGCGGACGGCATTACCGTTCATCTGCGTGAAGATCGCCGCCACATCACCGATCGCGACGTTAAGATCCTGCGTCAGACGCTCGACACCCGCATGAATCTGGAAATGGCCGTCACCGAAGAGATGCTGACCATTGCCTGCGAAACCAGACCCCATTTCTGCTGCCTGGTGCCGGAGAAGCGTCAGGAAGTGACCACCGAAGGCGGGCTGGACGTTGCCGGGCAACGCGACAAAATGCGCGATGCCTGCCAGCGCCTTGCCGCCGCGGGTATTCAGGTCTCCCTGTTTATTGATGCCGACAACGAGCAGATTAAAGCCGCGGCGGACGTTGGTGCGCCTTACATTGAAATTCATACCGGCTGCTATGCCGATGCGGAAAATGCTGCTGACCAGGCCCGTGAACTGGAGCGTATCGCCCGCGCGGCGACCTATGCCGCCAGTCTGGGCCTGAAGGTCAATGCCGGTCACGGGCTGACCTATCATAACGTGCAGGCCATCGCCGCACTGCCGGAAATGCATGAACTGAACATCGGGCACGCGATTATAGGCCGGGCAGTAATGAGCGGGCTGAAAGAGGCGGTGGCGGAAATGAAACGCCTGATGCAGGACGCGCGTCGTTAATGGCGATCCTCGGCTTAGGCACCGATATCGTGGAGATTGCCCGCATTGAGGCGGTGATCTCCCGCAGCGGCGATCGCCTGGCGCGACGGGTGCTCAGCGATAACGAGTGGGCCATCTGGGAAGCGCACCAGCAGCCGGTGCGCTTTCTCGCTAAGCGTTTCGCCGTCAAAGAGGCGGCGGCGAAAGCCTTCGGCACCGGCATTCGTAACGGTCTGGCGTTTAATCAGTTTGAAGTGTACAACGACGAGCTGGGAAAACCGCGCCTGCGATTGTGGGGAGAGGCGCTGCGTCTGGCAGAAACGATGGGCGTCACGTCAACGCATGTCACGCTGGCGGATGAGCGTCATTACGCCTGCGCCACGGTGATCATCGAACGCTAGATTTTATCCGCATGGTGCATCAGCACAAACTTGTCCCACAGCTGTTCTTCATTTTCGACGTGTGCCGGATCTTTCAGGATGGTATTAGGGATCGGGCACACTTTCTGGCAGGTCGGCGTCTCATAATGTCCCACGCATTCGGTACAGCGCTCGCTGTTAATCACGTAAATGCTGTCACCCATTGAAATGGCCTCGTTAGGACATTCAGGTTCGCACATATCGCAATTAATGCATTTTTTGGTAATTAACAGCGCCATCAGGAAATTCTCAGAAGCAACACAAACAGGGCGGGCATTATACGCCGATCTTTTGTTCAGACCAGTTTTTTCACCAGCGCCTCGCTCTGACGGATGCGATTCGGTGCGTGCTCCAGATCCTGCTGTACCAGCGCCATAAACAGCAGATCGGTGAGCAGCATCTGCGCGCTGGTGGATGAGATGGCCGCGCTGCGGGTGGCCTGTTCTTCCGCAATGGTATAAAGACTGTGTGACGCGCGTTGCTGGAGCGTATTGAGCGTAAAGCCGGTGATAGCAAACACTTTCGCGCCTAACCGGTGCGCTTCCTCAGCGGCCAGACAAATTTCCCGTCGTTCACCGGTATAGGAAATCGCCAGCAGCACATCGTCGGAGGACATCGCCTGTACCACCGCCAGCAGGGCGTGCATATCCAGTTCAATAAGCGCATTCAGGCCAATTTTCATCAGCTTCCAGCCAAAATTTCGCGCCACCAGACCGGAGGCACCGATGCCGGTCAGGATTATCCGTCGCGCGCCGCGCAGCATCTGCACGCTCTCCAGAAGTTTATCTTCGCTGTTGATATCCAGCGAGGCGTGCATCGCCGCAAGTTTCTCGGCAATCAATTTTTCACCCACCAGGCGCAGGGGATCGTCTGCACGAATATGATTATGCACCGGCACTGAAGCGGGAAGGGGCTGACTGACCAGCGCTTCGCTAATCGCCAGTTTGAGCGCCGGAAAACCTTTAAAGCCCAGTTTCTGGGCGAATTTCACCACGCTGGACTGGCTGACGCCCGCTTCCCGGGCAAGCTGCTGCGAGCTGAAATGCCGGGCTTCATCCGGATGCGAAAGTAAAAAATCCGCCAGCTTTTTATCGCTCTGCGCCAGCGACGGATAACGCTGACGAATACGGTTTAAGCAGTTCATAATTTCTCCAGCGATAAACAGATTTCTGACGAAAAAAAGCTCGCCTGACTGAATATTATATTCCAATATAGTCAGGTTATTATGAATTAAATATTCTGGAGGGACAAAATGAATCTTGGCTCGCTGATTTCTGAAACCCGTAACGCGCGGACCATGGCGCTGGACGGAGTATCAACGCGTGAAATGGTTAGTTTACTGAATCAGGAAGATGCGCAGGTCGCGCCAGCGGTGGCGGCCGTGCTGGATGAGGTGGCGAAAGCCGTCGATGCGGCAGCAACGGCACTACAGGCGGGGGGACGCATTATCTATATGGGCGCGGGTACCAGCGGTCGGCTGGGCGTTCTGGATGCCTCCGAGTGTCCTCCGACGTTTGGCGTGCCGCACGGTCTGGTGGTCGGGCTGATCGCGGGTGGACCCGGTGCGCTGTTAAAAGCGGTAGAAGGCGCGGAAGATAGCCTGCAACTCGGCGAAGACGATCTGAAAGCGCTTAATTTGCGCGCTGAGGATTTGGTCGTTGGCATTGCCGCTTCCGGGCGTACGCCATACGTGATTGGCGGTCTGCGCTATGCCAACGCCACTGGCTGCACGACCGTTGCTATCTCCTGCAATCCTGCCTCGCCGATTGCCGGTGAAGCTGCCATCGCGATTTCTCCGGTTGTTGGCCCGGAGGCGCTGACCGGCTCCACGCGACTGAAATCCGGAACAGCACAGAAAATGGTGCTGAATATGATCTCGACCGGTGCGATGGTGAAGTTTGGCAAGGTGTATCAGAACCTGATGGTGGATATGAAAGCTTCTAACATCAAGCTGGTTGATCGCGCCTGCCGAATGCTTATGGAAGCGACCGGCGTTGAACGCGCCCAGGCGGAACAGGTGTTACAACAGACAGATCACGAGGTAAAACCCGCCATCCTGATGGTGCTGACCGGCCTGGATGCCGCGAGTGCCCGCGCCCGGCTTGAGGAACATCGCGGCTTTTTACGTGCTGCACTGGAAGCCCGTTAACGGCTGATAGCAGGAACTTGTGACGCTCAGAACCGGAAAAATCAGGATCTATCTGTTAGGCTAATTAAAGTATTTACCGCCTGGCATAGTGTGGCCAGGCGATCGGAGCTTAATATCCTGAGGAGTAAGGTTTGGCAACTAACGAGCGTCGTGTCGTCTTTTTTGATCTTGATGGAACGCTGCATCAGCAGGATATGTTCGGCAGTTTCTTGCGTTACCTTCTGCGCCATCTACCTTTAAATGCGCTGCTTGTCCTGCCTTTACTTCCGGTCATCGGCGTCGCGCTGCTGGTTAAAGGCCGTGCCGCGCGCTGGCCGATGAGCTTATTATTGTGGGGCTGTACTTTCGGTCACAGCGAAGCGCGCTTAAAACGGCTGGAAAATCAGTTTGTCGCCTGGTTTCGCCAGCATGTAACGGCCTTTCCCGTGGTACATAACCGGTTAACCGAATACCTGACCAGTACTGATGCCGACGTCTGGTTAATCACCGGATCGCCGCAGCCGCTGGTGGAGCAGGTTTATAGTGATACGCCCTGGCTGCCGAGAGTCAATCTTATCGCCAGTCAGATCGCCCGGCGTAACGGCGGCTGGGTGCTGACCATGCGCTGCCTGGGCCATGAAAAGGTCGCGCAACTTGAGCGCCGCATCGGCACGCCGCTGCGTCTTTACAGCGGTTACAGCGACAGTAAACAGGATAACCCTTTGCTCTATTTCTGCCAGCATCGCTGGCGCGTCACGCCGCTCGGTACGCTCCAGCAACTCGAATGAGAAAGGTGTTTAAAAGATAACGGCTGTGTATAATGCGCCCCGCTTTTCTCTCTGGAGTGTCCGCTTTGTCCGACCACGAACTGAATCATGAACACTGGATGCGCCATGCGCTGACGCTGGCTCAACGGGCCTGGGACGAAGGCGAGGTGCCGGTCGGGGCGGTGCTGGTTCATAATAATCAGGTCATAGGCGAGGGCTGGAACCGGCCAATAGGCCGTCACGATCCGACGGCGCATGCGGAAATTATGGCCCTGCGCCAGGGCGGACTGGTGCTACAAAACTATCGCCTGATCGATACCACGCTGTATGTCACCCTGGAACCCTGCGTAATGTGCGCCGGGGCGATGGTCCATAGCCGCATCGGGCAGCTGGTGTTTGGCGCACGTGACGCCAAAACCGGGGCCGCCGGATCGTTAATGGATGTGCTGCATCATCCCGGCATGAATCACCGGGTTGAATTTACCGAGGGCGTGCTGCGGGAAGAATGCGCCGCGCTGCTCAGCGATTTTTTCCGTTATCGCCGCCAGGTCAAGAAAGCCCTCAAACAGGCAGAAAAGGGGCAGGGCTAGCGCCGCGCCCCTTCGCTCAGAATCGGTGCTTTCCAGGGGGGATCGTTACGTTTGTTGAGCATTGATAAGAACGGAACAGCGGGCGATGCTTCCTGCGCCAGCGTATCGGCAGGTACCACCGGATAAGCCTGCGAAAGCTGGAGCGCTTTTTCCGTTAACCGGTCTTTCTCCAGTAAATAGCCCACCAGACTGATTTGATACTTGCGGATGTTTTCCACAAACGCGTAGGCTTCATGTCCCCGCGCATACCCATAGGTCAGGCTGCTGTAAATGGGCTTCTGAGCGAGCAGCGGTAAACGCTGTTTGACCTCTGCCCAGCTATCGGGATTGCCATTTTGTCTTGCGGTTAATGCCCTGACGTCCAGCATATGCGCGTAGCCCATATTATACGCCGCCAGTGCAAACCAGATCCGTTCGCTTTCCGGTACCGTCTCCGGTACCTTACCGATCAGCTCCCGCAGATAGCGCATCCCGCCGCTGATGCTTTGCTCGGCGTCGGTGCGATCGCTTAAGCCCAGGCTTTGCGCCGTATTGCGGGTCAGCATCATCATGCCGCGTACTCCGGTCGGCGACGTCGCCAGCGGGTCCCAGTGCGATTCCTGATAAGAAATGGCGGCCAGTAAACGCCAGTCAATACTGTCAGCATACTTCTCAAACAGCGGCTGGAAATCCGGCAGGATGCTGTCAATCGCCCGCAGGAATGAGCGGGTATCGACATAGTCAAAATCCTGGCCGTGCCCGAGATACTTCTCTTCCAGACGCGCGATGGCTCCCTCGGTGCTGGTCTTACTGAAGAAAACGCGCATCGCATCAAACAGGGTTTTATCGTTATCCTGCACGCTAAACCAGGTGACGGGTTGTTCATCGGTCACGTCCAGCGCCACCGCCAGCTCCGGATGAACCCGCTGAAAGAGGCTGATGGCCCCGGAATCGGCAATGGTATAGTCAATCCGCCCCGCAACCACATCTTCCATCAGGATCTGGCTGCTGCGTTTATCGTCGACCGTCCAGTTAAGATCCGGGAACTTGCTGGCCTTCAGCTCACGCAGATCGTTGATGACCGCATGACCCGGGGCGATGGTAAGCTGGCTGGCATCAATGGCCGCCAGCGAACGTGGACGGGTATTTCCGACGCGGTAAACCAGCTGCTGTGAAACAGAAGAATAGGGTGGGCCCGGCTGATAATGTTTTGCCCGCTCGCTATTCCATACCAGACCGGCCGCCAGGATATCGGCTTTACCGTTATCGAGATCGTCAAACAGTTGACCGATCGTCGGTCTGATCGTCACCTTAAGACGCACGCCAAGCTCGTCGGCAAACTGCTGCGCCAGTTCGTAATCAAACCCTTCGACTTTACCGTTAATGTTGATGTAGGTCATCGGCGAGGTCAGGGTACTGATACGCAGTTCGCCGCGCGCCTTGATTGCCGCAATACGGTTTTCCGGTCGGTGATGCCAGATAAAGGCGGCTGACAGAGCAACGAACAGCAGCAGTGCAACAATGCCCACCAGCGGGTAATTAATCTTTAATTTTTTCAAATAGTTAATTCTCTTCGCCCTGTCTGGTCGTGCAATTTTGCGGCCCGCATAATGTGAGCGGATGTTTCAGAAAGAGCGGCATTTTGCTTAACATTACGCCGTCTGGCAACTTTTTCAGACCCTGTGCCACACTGAATGGTAAAAATGGGGCGGCATTTTATTTCGACGCAAACGGTTTCGTCACGGCTCACTATTCTTTATAATGACGCCCGTTTTCCCCCCTTGCGCACACTGAAAACTGAGAAGACGAGAGATTATGATGGAAATTCTGCGTGGTTCGCCTGCACTGTCGGCATTCCGAATGAATAAACTGCTGGCACGCTTTCAGGCGTTCAACCTGCCGGTAAGCACCCTTTACGCTGAGTACGTCCATTTTGCCGATCTTGACGCGCCGCTAACGGCGGAAGAGCACGCCCAACTTGAGCGTTTGTTAACCTACGGTCCGCACCTCAACAGCCATACCCCTTCAGGAAAACTGCTGCTGGTAACGCCACGTCCGGGCACCATCTCTCCCTGGTCTTCTAAAGCCACCGACATCGCTCACAACTGTGGTTTACAGCAGATTAATCGTCTTGAACGCGGCGTGGCATATTATGTCGAAGCGTCAACGCTGACGGCTGAACAGTGGCAGACGGTTGCCGCAGAACTTCACGACCGCATGATGGAGACCGTGTTTACCTCGCAGGAACAAGCGGAACAGCTGTTTGCTCATCACCAGCCGGCACCGGTGACCAGCGTCGATGTGCTGGGGGAAGGGCGTCAGGCACTGGCCGATGCTAACCTGCGCCTCGGGCTGGCGCTGGCGGATGATGAAATTGATTATCTGCACTCTGCCTTCACTAAACTGGGCCGCAATCCCAACGATATCGAACTGTATATGTTTGCGCAGGCCAACTCTGAGCACTGCCGCCACAAGATTTTTAACGCCGACTGGGTTATCGACGGCGAACAGCAGCCGAAATCGCTGTTTAAGATGATTAAAAATACCTTTGAGAAAACCCCGGACTTCGTGCTGTCGGCTTATAAAGACAATGCCGCGGTCATGGAAGGTTCGGCGGTGGGCCGCTATTTTGCGGACCATGACACCGGGCGCTATGACTTCCACCAGGAAGATGCGCATATTCTGATGAAGGTCGAAACCCATAACCACCCTACGGCGATCTCTCCGTGGCCTGGCGCGGCAACCGGCTCAGGCGGTGAAATCCGTGACGAGGGAGCCACCGGGCGCGGGGCGAAGCCGAAAGCCGGGCTGGTGGGCTTCTCGGTTTCTAACCTGCGTATTCCCGGTTTCGAACAGCCGTGGGAAGAGGATTTTGGCAAGCCGGAACGTATTGTCACCGCGCTGGATATCATGACCGACGGCCCGCTGGGCGGCGCGGCATTTAACAACGAATTTGGCCGTCCGGCGCTGAACGGCTACTTCCGTACTTACGAAGAGAAGGTCAACAGCCACAACGGGGAAGAACTGCGCGGTTACCATAAGCCGATCATGCTGGCCGGTGGGATCGGCAACATCCGTGCCGATCACGTGCAAAAAGGTGAGATCGTGGTCGGGGCGAAGCTGATCGTCCTTGGCGGTCCGGCGATGAATATCGGCCTGGGCGGCGGGGCTGCATCATCCATGGCCTCCGGTCAGTCTGATGCGGATCTTGATTTTGCCTCCGTACAGCGTGATAACCCGGAAATGGAGCGTCGCTGTCAGGAAGTGATCGACCGCTGCTGGCAGCTGGGCGACGCCAACCCAATCCTCTTCATTCACGACGTGGGCGCGGGCGGCTTGTCTAACGCCATGCCTGAACTGGTCAGCGACGGCGGACGCGGCGGAAAATTTGAGCTGCGCGATGTGCTCAGCGATGAACCGGGCATGAGCCCGCTGGAAATCTGGTGTAACGAATCGCAGGAACGCTATGTACTGGCAGTGGCGGCTGACCAGCTTTCACTGTTTGACGAACTGTGCCAGCGCGAACGTGCGCCGTATGCGGTGATCGGTGAAGCAACAGAAGAGCTGCATCTGACGATGAATGACCGTCACTTCGACAATCAGCCTGTCGATCTGCCGCTGGATGTACTGCTGGGTAAAACGCCGAAAATGACCCGCGACGTTCAGACGCGTAAAGCGGCGGGCGATACTTTTGATCGCCAGAACATTACCGTCGCGGAGGCGGTGAATCGTGTCCTGCACCTGCCGACGGTGGCGGAGAAAACCTTCCTGGTGACGATCGGCGACCGTACCGTAACCGGGATGGTGGCGCGCGATCAGATGGTCGGCCCCTGGCAGATACCGGTCGCTAACTGCGCGGTCACCACCGCCAGCCTCGACAGCTATTATGGGGAAGCCATGTCGCTGGGCGAACGTGCGCCGGTAGCGCTGCTGGACTTCGCCGCCTCTGCGCGTCTGGCGGTCGGCGAAGCGCTGACCAACATTGCCGCCACCCAAATCGGTGATATTAAACGCATTAAGCTCTCCGCCAACTGGATGGCCGCTGCCGGACATCCGGGTGAAGATGCCGGCCTGTATGAAGCAGTGAAAGCGGTGGGCGAAGAACTGTGTCCGGCGTTAGGACTGACCATCCCGGTGGGTAAAGACTCCATGTCGATGAAAACCCGCTGGCAGGAAGGCAGCGAGCAGCGCGAAATGACCTCGCCGCTGTCGCTGGTAATCACCGCGTTTGCCCGCGTGGAAGATGTGCGCCAGACCATTACGCCGCAGCTTTCGGTGGAAGATAACGCGCTGCTGCTGATCGACCTGGGGCAGGGCAAAAATGCGCTGGGTGCCACGGCGCTGGCGCAGGTTTACCGCCAGTTAGGCAATACGCCAGCAGACGTGCGCAGCGTTGAACAGCTTAAAGGGTTCTACGATGCGATTCAGGCGCTGGTGGCGGCGCGTCAGTTACTGGCTTACCACGACCGTTCCGACGGCGGACTGCTGGTCACGCTGGCAGAAATGGCTTTTGCCGGTCACTGTGGCGTTGAGGCTGATATTGCCAGCCTCGGTGACGATCGTCTGGCGGCGCTGTTCAATGAAGAACTGGGCGCGGTCATTCAGGTACGTGCGGCAGAGCGCGAGGCGGTGGAAGGCGTGCTTAACGCGCACGGTCTTGGCGATTGCGTTCACTACCTGGGGCAGGCGGTGGCGGGCGATCGCTTTGTCATCACCGCGGGTGAGCAGGTGGTATTTAGCGAAAGTCGTACCACCCTGCGTCTGTGGTGGGCAGAAACCACCTGGCAAATGCAGCGCCTGCGCGACAACCCGGAGTGTGCAGATCAGGAACACGAGGCTAAACGCCACGACAACGATCCGGGTCTCAATGTTACGCTCTCATTTGATCTCAATGAGGATATTGCCGCGCCTTACATCGCCACCGGAGCTCGTCCGAAAGTTGCCGTCCTGCGCGAGCAGGGCGTCAACTCGCATGTTGAAATGGCCGCGGCATTCCACCGCGCCGGTTTTGATGCGATTGACGTACATATGAGCGATCTGCTGGCAGGGCGTACCGGGCTGGAGAGTTTCCAGGCGCTGGTGGCCTGCGGCGGCTTTTCTTATGGTGATGTGCTGGGCGCGGGTGAGGGATGGGCCAAATCCATTCTCTTTAATAACCGCGTGCGCGATGAGTTCGAGACGTTCTTCCACCGTCCGCAAACGCTGGCACTTGGGGTCTGCAACGGTTGTCAGATGATGTCGAACCTGCGTGAGCTGATCCCCGGCAGCGAACAGTGGCCGCGCTTTGTGCGTAACCACTCCGATCGCTTCGAGGCCCGGTTTAGTCTGGTGGAAGTGACGCAAAGCCCGTCGCTGCTGTTGCAGGGCATGGTGGGATCGCAGATGCCGATTGCCGTGTCGCACGGGGAAGGGCGTGTGGAAGTGCGCGATGCGGCGCATCTGGCGACGCTTGAAAGTAAAGGGCTGGTGGCGCTGCGCTACGTGGATAACTTCGGTAAGGTGACTGAAACCTATCCGGCGAACCCGAACGGCTCACCAAACGGCATCACCGCCGTGACCAGCGAAAGCGGCCGCGTCACCGTCATGATGCCGCACCCGGAGCGCGTTTTCCGCACCGTCAGCAACTCCTGGCATCCGGAAAACTGGGGTGAAGACAGCCCGTGGATGCGTATTTTCCGCAACGCGCGTAAGCAGCTGGGTTAAAACAGCAGGCGGCTTCGCAGCGGATGCTTCAGCGTTTTTTTGTCGGGTGGCGGCTTCGCCTTACCCGGCCTACAAATTCCTGAATAGCAATACGTTATTTGTAACCCCAGCGACCTGTAGGCCCGGTAAGCGCAGCGCCACCGGGCATCATTCCACGGTATAACGTTTTTCATCAATATGCGGCCTGATGTGAGTTTGATCGGCAAAAGGTGTCTGCAAAACCCGACATTGTGCTTAAGGCGTGTCGCTTAATTGCGACACGTAAGCTATTGATTTTACAATGATAACAAAATGCTAACTTTAGGTGTTGTTTTTTGGCGACACTTTGGCTGAAAAAGCACCTGCGGTGATGACAGATTATTAAGCGATAAACTCTTTATAAAACATAGTAATAACAAATCATTTTCAAACCTGGCACGCATGCTGCATAATACTAAGCAGTGGCTCATTCACCTTCTTATGTCAGCCCCTTCGGGACGCGCTACATAAACCTCGAATGACGCACAACAAGGTGCCTGCCGTCCAGCTTCTGATAACAGCCTTGCGCTTTATCAACCATCGGGCGAAACGTCGAGTTAGGCACCGCCTAATTTAATAATAAAGCCGGGTTAATACCCGGCTTTATTGTATCTGTCTTCCGCCTCAGTTAGCATCGCCCTATTCGGGTCTGATGAGAGTAACACCTTGAAGCGCTGGTCCATTTTCCCCCGTTCGCTACGACAACTGGTTATGCTGGCGTTTTTGCTGATCCTGCTGCCACTCCTGGTGCTGGCGTGGCAGGCATGGCAAAGCCTGAACGCGCTCAGCGCACAGGCTGCGCAGACCAACCGCACGACCCTGATTGACGCGCGTCGCAGCGAAGCGATGACCAATGCGGCGCTGGAAATGGAGCGCAGCTATCGTCAGTACTGCGTGCTTGACGATCCTACCCTGGCACGGGTGTATCAGGGGCAGCGTAAGCGCTACATCGACATGCTGGATGCGCACGCGGGTGTGCTGCCGGATGACAAGCTCTATCAGGTTCTGCGTCAGGATCTCAATGCGCTGGCCCAGTTACAGTGTCTTAATAATGGTCCCACCACCCAATCCGCCCGCCAGTTAGAAGCTTTCGCCAGCGCCAATACCGATATGGTGCAGGCCACGCGTGCCGTCGTTTTTTCCCGTGGTCAGCAGCTCCAGCAGGAAATCGCCGAACGCGGGCAGTTTTTTGGCTGGCAGGCGCTGCTCCTCTTTCTGGTTAGCTTGCTGATGGTGCTGTTATTTACCCGGATGATTATTGGACCGGTAAAAGGCATTGAGCGTATGATCAACCGTCTGGGAGAAGGGCGCTCGCTGGGTAATACCGTGGTGTTTCGCGGGCCGCGCGAATTGCGCTCTGTCGGACAACGGATCATCTGGCTAAGCGAGCGCCTGTCATGGCTTGAAGCACAGCGTCACCAGTTTTTACGTCATCTCTCCCATGAATTAAAAACGCCGCTGGCCAGCATGCGTGAAGGCACCGAACTGTTAGCCGATCAGGTGGTTGGGCCGCTTACCGCGGAGCAGGCTGAGGTGGTGAATATCCTGGATGATAGTAGCCGTAATCTGCAAAAGTTAATTGAGCAATTGCTTGATTACAATCGTAAACTGGCGGACAGCGCCATCGAACTTGAGCATGTCGATCTCGCTCCGCTGGTCGACATGGTAATGTCGGCGCACAGTCTGCCGGCGCGGGCAAAAATGATGCAAACCAGCGTCACGCTTGATGAACCCGCCTGCCTGGCAGAGCCGATGCTATTGATGAGCGTTCTGGATAATCTTTATTCGAATGCGGTGCACTATGGCAATGAATCCGGTAACATTTACATTCGCAGTCAGCGCTATGATAACCGGGTGCGCATTGAAGTGAGCAATACCGGCACGCCGATCCCGGATGCTGAAAAACCGATGATTTTCGAGCCGTTTTATCAGGGCAGCCATCAGCGTAAAGGTGCGGTCAAAGGCAGCGGTCTGGGCCTGAGTATCGCCCGCGACTGTATTCGCAGAATGCATGGCGAGCTGCATCTGGTTGATGAAAGTACGGGCAACGTCTGTTTTCGTATCGAACTTCCCGTGTCGGGGCCGGACAACCTACAATGAATATAAATCTGGTGAATATGTCACACATTCTGGCACGTCTTTATCATGCAGCCATCTCTCGCCGTTTTTTGACGCTCCCCTTTTCCTGCCTGCTGCTGGCCGGTTGCTCCTCGCATTTACCGCATCGCGCGCTGGATAAAGCCGGGACCAAAATTCCCCAGAGCCAGGTTGCTGATTTTCTCTCCACCGACTGCGCAAATATCTGGACGGCGGGCAATGCCGAAAGTGATAAAAACCCGCTTTACTGGCTGCGCGGCATTGACTGCGCGGAACGCCTTTCTCCCCAGCAGGCGAGATCCGGGGCACGAACCTATTCAGATGACACCTGGCAGGATGCATTCCGGCGCGGGATCATGCTGGCCAATGCCAAAATTACCCCGGTTGAGCGGCGGGACAGCGTGACCCGGCTCGACGCCTTAAGCCCGCAAATTCCGGCGCAGGTGCGCCCGATGTATCAGCTCTGGCGCGACGGCCAGGCGTTACAATTGCAGCTTTCGGAGGAGCGATATCGCTATAGTAAACTGCAACAGTCCACCGACGGGGAGCTGGATACCCTGCGCCAGCAGCAGCAGTTCTTACAAAGCCAGCTCGATGCCACGACCCGTAAACTGGAGAGCCTGACCGATATCGAACGTCAGCTTTCCTCCCGTAAACCTGCGGGCAATTTCAATTCAGACGCCAGCCATGCAGGCGATAAACCCGCCGTGCCTAAAGAGAATCAGCCTGCCGACGAGGATAGCCATGATAAGCCGTAAGCCTGCACACCTTTTACTGGTGGACGACGATCCCGGACTCCTCAAGCTGCTGGGCATGCGACTCACCAGCGAAGGATTCAGCGTGGTGACGGCGGAAAGCGGCCAGGAAGGCTTACGCGTACTCACCAGGGAAAAAGTCGATTTAGTGATCAGCGACCTGCGGATGGATGAGATGGACGGCATGCAGCTCTTCGCCGGCATTCAGAAGCTCCAGCCAGGCATGCCGGTGATTATTCTCACCGCCCACGGATCGATTCCGGATGCGGTCGCCGCGACCCGACAGGGCGTTTTTAGTTTCCTGACCAAGCCGGTAGATAAAGACGCCCTCTATAAAGCGATTAACGACGCGCTGGAACACTCGGCACCCGCCAACGATGAGCGGTGGCGGGAATCCATTGTCACCCGTAGTCCGGTGATGCTGCGCTTGCTTGAGCAGGCGCGAATGGTTGCCCAGTCGGACGTCAGCGTATTAATTAACGGCCAGAGCGGCACCGGGAAAGAGGTGTTTGCCCAGGCGATTCATAACGCCAGCCCGCGCAGTGGGCAGCCTTTTATCGCCATTAACTGCGGTGCGCTACCGGAACAATTGCTGGAATCCGAGCTTTTCGGCCATGCGCGCGGGGCGTTTACCGGAGCGGTCAGTAACCGTGAGGGGCTGTTTCAGGCGGCAGAAGGCGGCACACTGTTCCTTGATGAAATTGGCGATATGCCGATCCCATTACAGGTCAAACTGCTGCGCGTGCTTCAGGAGCGCAAGGTTCGTCCGCTGGGCAGCAATCGCGATCTCGACATTGACGTACGCATTATCTCTGCCACCCATCGCGACCTGCCAAAAGCGATGGCGCGCGGTGAATTTCGCGAAGATCTCTTTTATCGCCTGAACGTGGTGAATCTTAAGATCCCAACGCTTGCCGACCGCACCGAAGACATCCCGCTGCTGGCGAATCATCTGCTGCGGCTTTCAGCCGATCGGCATAAACCTTTCGTGCGCGCGTTTTCTACCGATGCCATGAAGCGGCTTATGACCGCCAGCTGGCCGGGCAACGTACGCCAGTTGGTCAATGTGATTGAGCAGTGCGTGGCGCTCACGTCATCGCCGGTAATTAGCGATGCGCTGGTGGAGCAGGCGCTGGAGGGCGAAAACACGGCGCTGCCTACCTTTGCCGATGCGCGTAACCAGTTCGAACTCAACTACCTGCGCAAGCTGCTGCAAATCACCAAAGGTAACGTGACGCATGCGGCGCGGATGGCGGGGCGTAACCGCACCGAGTTTTATAAACTGCTCTCGCGTCATGAACTGGATGCCAACGACTTTAAAGAGTAATTTGTCGCGCCTTTCAGGACTGAGATATGATACGGTGAGCAACCGTTTACGCGAATAAACCAGACAACGTTTCCAGGGAACACCATGAAAAAGATCGATGCGATAATCAAACCTTTCAAACTGGATGATGTGCGTGAAGCGCTGGCCGAAGTCGGCATCACCGGAATGACAGTAACGGAAGTCAAAGGTTTTGGCCGGCAAAAAGGCCACACCGAACTGTATCGTGGCGCGGAATATATGGTGGATTTTCTGCCGAAAGTGAAAATTGAAATTGTGGTGACCGACGATATCGTCGAGACCTGTGTGGACACCATTATCCGCACCGCGCAGACCGGAAAAATCGGCGACGGTAAAATCTTTGTCTTTGACGTGGCGCGCGTGGTGCGTATCCGTACCGGCGAAGAAGACGACGCAGCGATCTGACAGGCCGGCGAGAGTAAGCGTTAATCAACTCACTCTCGCATCGGAACACTATGCCGGGTGGCGGCTGCGCCTTACCCGGCCTACAAAATTTGCTATATCAATGGGTTGCACGTAACCCGTAGGCCCGGTAAGCGCAGCGCCACCGGGCAGAATCACGCCATAGCTACTGGCAACGGACCCGCACCGCACGGCCCCCCAGCCAGCGGATGCCAACGATCGTAATCATCAACCCCACGCAAACCAGCGTCCATTCTCCCATCTGGCTGAAAAAGCGTCCGTATGCCGCCACTGCGACATCGCTGATCTGCGATTCGGTGGTTTGTTGGGCGACGATCCCGGCCAGCCAGTTGGCGACTGCGCCGGTGGCCAGCATATAAACCCCGGTCAGCACCCCTGTCACGCCGGGCAGATTAAGCCGGGTGATCTGCGCCATCGCCACCGGATCGATAAACAGCTCGGCAAATCCCATCAGCGCCAGCCCGGCAATCATCAACCCCATTGATGCCTGTCCGTGCAGTTGAGCGCTATGGGCATTCAGGGCCAGCAACAGGAAACCCGCACTCATCAACAACAACCCGACCGCAAATTTCAGCCATACGCGCAGCGCCGGGGTCTGAGGGCTGACCAGCCATGCCAGGACCACGCCTGCGACCATCACCGCCACCGCATTCACCGACTGAAACAGCGCCGTTGGCACCTCAACGTTCAGCCAGTGACGATTCACAAAGCGATCGATAAACAAACTAATCGAGCTGCCGCCCTGCTGGGCGAGCACCCAGAACAGGGTTCCGGTCAACATCAGCAGAACGATTTGCCATAGCGCACGGCGGTGCTGAGGAAACCTGAACATAATGCGCGCTACAATACCGGCGGCGATGACGCAGACCAGCATCAGCAAATAGCCAGCCGCATCGTATTTCAGCAGCAGGGTAAAGAATAACGGCGCGATGCACAGCGCCAGCAGCAGCCAGCTCCAGACCGGCAGGGAGAATTTAACCGTTCGCAGCGCTGGTCGATTAACACTTTGCGTATGATGAAAATGGCGATGACCGCTAATAAAGACCATCAGGCCAATGAACATGCCAATGCCTGCCAGCGCAAAGCCGGTGTGCCAGCCGTACCACTGCGCTGCCAGCCCGCAGGCGATGGGTGCCGCGATGGAGCCGACATTCCCGGCCGCGTAAAGCAGGGAAAATCCGCCGTCGCGTCGGGGATCGTCCGAAGCATAAAGCTCGCCCAGCAGGCAGCTGATATTGGATTTAAACAGGCCGTAGCCGCAGATAATAATCGCCAGTGCGAGGTACAAACTCTGCGCGGAATTGGATCCCAGCCCCAGCACGATATGGCCGAGCGTCATCAGCAATGCGCCAGCGATGACCGCCGTGCGATTACCGAGCAGGCGGTCGGCAAGCCAGCCGCCGAGAACAGGAGTGACATAAACCAGAGAAGCGTAAGCGCTGAAGAGATTGATGGCGTGGCTATCATTAAAGCCAAGCTGATGAGTGAGATAAAGGATAAGCAGGGCACGCATGCCGTAAAAGCTGAAATATTCCCAAATTTGAATCGCCACGATGTAATAAATCGCGCGCGGTTGTGAGGGTGTTTTCATGTCGAGTCCTTGTACTTTGAAAAAACGAGGCGGTTAATGACAAACCGTCCGTGGAACACGGAGCGACCAGCGGGCTGGGCCTCCCTCCGGAAACCTAATCCCGGCGTTTCCCCTGACAACCCACTTTGTCAGCGGTCTGAAGGGAAGCGGCAGGCCGCTTCTCTTCAGGGTTTAACTTACTTGTTATTCTCTTTCAGCACCTTAACGGTATAACGACCGTCCGCCTGACGATAGGCACCGTGAATATCGGTTTCGAAGCCCGGATAATGCGCGCCGATTTCGCAGAGCATTTGCAGGAACTCCAGTACCGGACGGCTGGCGTCGGTGATCATCTCACCCGGCATCACCAGCGGCACACCCGGAGGGTAGGGGAGGATCATGTTGGCGTTAACGCGACCCACCATCTCTTCGAGATACACCTCTTCGGTTTCACCGTGCAGCTCTTTCTGGAACGCGGTATACGGCGTCATTTCCATCGACGGCAGCACTTCAAACGCGCGGAACATCAGGTCCGGCAGATCATGGTGCGCAATCAGTTTATGAATATTCTGCGCCAGGTCCTGAATACGCATATTTTCATAAAACTCCGGCGCTTCCTGATACAGCGAAGGCAGGATATTTTTCACCCGCAGGTTCAGGTCGAACGCGCGTTTAAATTCGGTCAGCGCGCGCAGCAGGCTCAGCGCTTTGGTTTTATCGATACCGATGCTGAACAGGAACAGCAGGTTGTACGGCCCGGTTTTTTCCACGATGATGCCGCGTTCGTCGAGGTATTTGGCGACCAGACTTGCCGGAATACCAAAATCATCCATGGTGCCGTCTTTCTTCATACCTGGCATCAGAATGGTGACTTTGATCGGGTCAAGGTACATATGTTCGTTATCGATATTTTTGAAGCCGTGCCATGCGCTGTCGGAGCGCAGCGGCCAGCATTCCGGGCCATCGATATGTTCTGGCTGCCAGACATCAAAGAACCAGCCGTCGGATTCACCTTTCAGGCGTTTGATCTCTTTACGGAACTTAATCGCACGCTCAATAGAACCATTGATCAGACGCTTACCGGCATTCCCCTTCATCATTGCCGCTGCGGTCTCGGTAGAGGCCACGATGCCGTAATGCGGAGAGGTGGTGGTATGCATCATAAAGGCTTCGTTGAAGGTCTCTTCGTTAACGTCACCTTTCACGTGGATCATGGATGCCTGAGAGAACGCCGCCAGCAGTTTGTGCGTGGACTGGGTTTCATAGATAACCTTGCCTTCAACGCGACCGCCGCTCATCCCGCACTTACCGGCATAGATCGGGGAGAAGTTGGTATACGGTACCCAGGCGGAATCAAAATGGATGGATTTCACATCCAGCGTTTTCTTGATGTAGTCGGTGTTATACAGCAGGCCGTCATAGGTCGAGTTGGTGATCACCGCATGCACCGGCCAGGTGGCGTTTGGCGTCTCTTTTACGCGTTTTTCAATGGTGGCGCGCTGGAATTCACTCTGCGGAATACCGCCGAGAATGCCGTAGGCGTTACGCGTCGGACGGAAGTAAATCGGCGTAATGTCGCTCATCATCATCAGGTGCGTCAGCGATTTGTGGCAGTTACGGTCAATCAGCACGGTGCTGCCCGCAGGTGCCGAGTACATGCCGACGATTTTGTTGGCGGTCGATGTACCGTTAGTTACCATGTAGCTACGCTCGGCGTTAAACACGCGGGCGATATACTCTTCGGCTTCTTTATGCGGACCGGTATGATCCAGCAGAGAGCCCAGCTCGGAGACAGAAATCGACACGTCTGATTTCATGGTGTTTGGACCAAAGAAATCGTAAAAGATGCTGCCGACCGGGCTTTTCTGGAACGCGGTACCGCCCATGTGGCCCGGCGTACAGAAGGTGTATTTGCCTTCGCGAACATATTTGAACAGCGCTTTGGTCAGCGGCGGCAGAATGGTGTCAATGTATTCATCGGTATTCTGACGAATTTTGGCCGCGATATCGGCAGCGGCGCCGAGGGCATATTCGAAGAAACGAACCTGCATGCGCAGATCGTTCAGGCTAACATCCAGCGTTGAATAGCTGTTAGCGAAAGCATAAACCGGCATGTACTCGTTCAGCGCGCTGATTTCCTCGCACAGTTCGAGATTGTATTTATCCCAGTCGAAAATCACACCGCAAAGGCGGGCATTATTTTCAATCAGTTTCAGTAAATCTTCGCGGTCGTTCGGATAAACGATGCGGAAGTTCAACCCTTCCAGCGCGCGGTGCAGTTCACGAATAGGCTCTTCTTTGAAATAGACACCCATGTGATTCATGATGGCAATAACGTTCATAGACATAGTCTTATTCCAGATAAAGGAGGCCCTTCCCGCGACGATGTGGCAGGTGAAGAGAAGAGCCTTGAAATTAGGGAGTAGTGATTAAAGTGCTTCGACAGTACCGTCTTCCGTGTTCTGGCGCTGGTGCATTTTGCGACCGTAGAACATCAGAATGATCAGGCTGACGATAAAGGTGCCGGACAGTTCGAAGGAGCTGGCACCCATCAGCGCGATGAAGCAGAACGCGCAGCCGAGAACCGAACAGACCAGGCTTACCGCATTGCGAACGTTGATGCCTTCAAAGCGGATCAGATCAACGCAGGAGTAAAAGTAAGGCAGCATGGTCAACAGCACTGCAATACCGGTCAGTTCACCGAACAGGTCGGAGGCTTTACCACCGCTGGAGTTCATGATGGTGATGATGATCATCAGACCGGTCATTTTCAGAGCGGCCAGCAGCAGGCCTTTCTTCGGAATACCGTTTTTATCCAGTTCGCCGTACACTTTCGGGAAGTTACCATCGTTAGCGGCGCGTACACCTGCCTGACCGACCAGCATCATCCAGGAACCCAGCGAGGTCAGGCATGCAAAGGCGGTGAACGCAGAAACCAGCGGCGCAGCCCAGCTACCCAGAATAGTAGAGGCGCTAAGCGCGAACGGCGCACCTGAAGCAGCCATCTGCGATGCCGGATACATACCGGTCATGACCTGAGTCGCAGCCACATACACAATACCAGCCAGTGCGGTTCCCAGAATGGTCGCCAGCGGTACAGTGCGTTTCGGGTTTTTCACCATCCCGGTACTGACGGCGGCGGATTCGACCCCGACAAACGCCCACAGGCACAGCAGGATACTTTTAATCACGGCATGCGGATCGGTAGTGGTAGAGGTGTTCCAGTTTGCGTGATAGGTAGCGATATCGAACCAGTGCCAGCCTACCACCGCGGTCAGCACGACCGGGATCAGCACGAGGAACAGGCCAATGGTGGTCAACCGACTTACCCAGGTTCCGCCCAGCATATTGATAAAGGTAAAGAACCAGACGATAGCAATACAGGCGATCCCGGCTGGAATCGGATTATTTAAAATCGGGAAGTAGGTGGAAAGGTAGGAAACGGCGGTAATGCCGATGGCCAGGTTACCAATCCAGTTCGCGTGGTAATAAAGGACGCCAGTCTGAAAACCGAATGCCGGAGATAATTCACCAGCGTACGCAATCGGACCACCCTGCTGCGGGTTTTTGGTTGCCAGTCGGGCATAGACATAAGCCAGAGACATAGCGCCGATAATAGATATTACCCAACCCCAAATAGCAATGCCTCCGATGCTGGCGAGGTTCGCGGGTAATAAGGCAATCCCACTCCCCATCATATTACCGGCAACCACACCGGTACAGGCAAATAGCCCGATTTTTTTGGCAGAACTCATGTTTATATCTCCTCAGCGGTATTTTGAGAACCGGATCGGTGAATCATAAATAATCATTGACCCGTCCAACTGCCGATAAGATTACTGAGCAGGCTAAGTAAAGTCCTAAAGTAAAAGTGAAATAAACACAAACATCGTAAAAGTGATAACTTGAGCTTTTACAGGTAACATAAAAAAGATAAACAAATCTGTCAGGAAAAGATAAACATGCTTTATTTACATGGAGTTGTAAGAGATTTTACCGGCGGGTTTTGTGTTATTAAACTTAACATTTAATATTTTTAATAACATTTTTATTACGTTTTGCTGGCATCAATTAAACTATTTCTTTCACTGATGCCAGCCTTCGCATTATTCTTTAGCAAGAAAAACCTTAAGGTAAGGTACAACTTTGTCTATGGATGTCTGAAATATGCCATTTTCAATCCAGTACAAGGTGTTTTCGCCGGGACGCAAATTAAATGCGGTGAGATAGGCATCTGCCGCCAGCCGGTTTTCACCTTTCATCTCGTATACTTTCCCCAGCAGCACATAGTTCAGCCATGACATCTCCAGAGCAATGCTTTTATTGATGGCATTGTAGGCATCATCGACATTGCCTTTGCCCAATAAATAAATCGTCTGCACTTTATAGAATAAGGATGTTTGCTGAATACCGGGAATTTGCTCTAACTTTTTCAGTTCTGCCTCTAATGCTGCTGCTTGCTGAGCATCGAATGTCTGTTGAGATTGACGCAGGACATCCACCAGCACTTTTCCTTCCCAGGCATAGGTAAATTCAGGCGATTGTTTAGTGAGTGTATCCAGCAGCGCGCTGGCTTTATTCAGCGATTGCACATCGCCGCTAAAGGCCAGCTGACGCGCTTCGTATAAGCGCGATAATGAGGTGGGCTGTGGAACGCGGAACTGGGCAAGCTGTGCCTGCATGCTTTCGGGCCAGGGCTGCGTCAGCACGACTGACAGACTGTTAAACAGATCGTCCTGGATGGCGATCTGATTAGTGTCGGTAATAAAATAACGCTTATCCAGCATGGTCGAGCCGTCAGCATTATCCAGCAGAAGTACCGACATAAAACACTGCTGGGCGCGATAATGGCGCTGATTAACAAAGCGGATCGTCAGCGTTTTCCCGGAACTGCTGGGTTCATTGACGCTGTAATTGGTTTTGTCATGCACCATATAGGTAGAGAACGTATTCAGCGACGTGGTGATAAGCCCACCGAGTCCAATAGCATAAGACTTCTGCGAAACCCAGTTATTACAGGAGTTGCCGCCGTCAAAGCGCACATCGATATCGCGGGGATTCAGCAGCAGCCGCGATTTTGTCACTGCCGGAGAGTGGTGAATGACCGACATCAAAATCAGCGCTATCAGCGCAATCAACGAGAGCAGGAACAAAAGCCAGGTGCCAATGCGGGATTTTCCCGTTTTCACCGCGGGAAGGGGCGCGGTTGGTGAGGGCGCAGGCGCGGCAGGCATTTCGGCAGGTGCGGCGGAGGCCGGGACCGGCGGAAGTGCGCTCGCGATGTCCGTCTCGTCCGGCCAGACCACCGATGCGGTGAGTTTATAACCCCGTTTGGGAACGGTAACGATATATTCGGGACTGTGTTCATCGCCGTCTCGCAGCGATTTACGCAGCTCGGAAATGCTCTGAGTGACAACGTGGTTGGTGACAATCGTCCGCATCCATACGTTATCAATAATATTATCGCGGCTGAGGACTTCATCCGGGTGCTGTGCGAAGTACATGAGAAGGTCGATCAAGCGTGGTTCAAGGGTAATTTGACGTCCCTGACGACTGATTTGATTAACCGAAGGCGTGACCAGCCATTCCCCGACGCGGACAACAGATTGCTGCATAAAGTCGCTCTAAAGAATCAATAGAAACGTTAATAATAACACGCTTTGCCGCCCCATATTTCTGCCAGACGGCAACCTTAAGCGCAAAATGATCGTCGCAGAGTCATAGAGAGGCGGATATCACCACAAGAGCGATATCCGCAGGTCTGGCAAGGGAGAAACGCTTACAGCACCTTATGCGGGCCGAAACATTCGTAGTGAATGAGGTCTTTTTCCACGCCCAGTTCGATCAGCTGTTGCGCGGCGAACTGCATAAACACCACCGGGCCACAGAGATAATACTGACTCCCAGGATCGCTCAGCGTTCCTTTCAACTGGCGCAGATTCATCAGACCTTCGCTATGAAAACGCGCCGCCTGGCGATCCGCCTCGGTCGGCAGGCGATACCAGATGTGGGCGTTAAACTGCGGCAGAGCATTGCCCAGCGCCATTACCTCATCAGTAAACGCGTGAACGTCTCCGTTTTCCGCGGCGTGATACCAGTTAACCGGTGCGGGATGCTTGCTTTGGGCGAGCGTATCCAGCATCGCCAGCATTGGCGTTTGCCCCACGCCTGCGGAGATAAGCGTAACCGGTGTTTCTGGGGCAACGTGCATAAAGAAATCACCCGCAGGCGCGGCGAGATAGACGACATCACCCACGTTCGCTTCGTTATGCAGCCAGGTGGAAACCTGACCGCCCGCCTCGCGTTTGACCGCAATACGATAGCGCTTGCCGTCACCTTTGCGCGTCAGCGAATACTGGCGAATCTCCTGATACGGAAAGTCTTTTGGCTTCAGCCAGACGCCAAGGTACTGGCCTGGCTGATAATCGGCGACCGGACCGCCGTCGACCGGCTCAAATTCGAAGCTGGTGACCAGACTGCTGCGCGGCGTTTTATCGACGATGCGAAACGCCCGCGTGCCTTCCCAGCCGCCGGTTTTACTGGCGTGCTCCTGATACAGCTCGGCTTCGCGATTGATAAAAACGCCCGCCAGCACGCCGTAGGCTTTGCCCCACGCGTCCAGCACTTCCTGGCCGGGGCTGAGCATTTCATCAAGGGTGGCCAGCAAATGCTCGCCCACGATATTGTACTGCTCCGGCTTGATCTGAAAGCTGGTGTGCTTCTGGGCGATTTTCTCTACCGCTGGCAGTAGCGCCGGGAGGTTATCAATATTACTGGCGTAGGCGGCAATAGCGTTGAACAACGCTTCGCGCTGATCGCCGTTACGCTGGTTGCTCATATTGAAAATATCTTTAAGTTCTGGATTGTGGTCAAACATGCGATCGTAAAAATGCGCGGTCAGTTTGGGGCCGGTTTCCAGTAGCAGGGGAATGGTGGCTTTCACCGTAGCGATGGTTTGTGAATCAAGCATGGCAGCATCCTTCTTTATAATATGTATTTCAAATGCATCTTATAAAAATAACCTTATGTTGTAAATGGTTCTTTGCGACGTGAAAAATCTGCACCTTGACCCTGAAAAGAATTCCATTACCGGGCGTAAGCTTTTTGTTGCACAAACCCTTATGTGACGCCATGCCAATCGTTTGCGTAAAATCGTTTGTCAAGACCTGTTATCACGATGGCAATCAGTTATACTGTGGGCCGTTGCCCAATTTTAATTGTTAGCTGAGTCAGGAGATGCGGATGTTAAAGCGTGAAATGAACATTGCCGATTATGATGCCGAGCTGTGGCAGGCGATGGAGCAAGAAAAAGTACGTCAGGAAGAGCACATTGAACTGATCGCCTCCGAGAACTACACCAGTCCGCGCGTAATGCAGGCGCAGGGCTCTCAGCTGACCAATAAATATGCTGAAGGTTATCCGGGCAAGCGCTATTACGGCGGTTGCGAATACGTTGATATTGTTGAGCAGTTGGCCATTGATCGCGCAAAAGAACTGTTCGGCGCAGACTACGCTAATGTCCAGCCGCACTCCGGCTCTCAGGCTAACTTCGCGGTCTACACCGCGCTGCTGCAACCGGGCGATACCGTTCTGGGTATGAACCTGGCGCAGGGCGGTCACCTGACTCACGGCTCTCCGGTGAACTTCTCCGGCAAGCTGTACAACATCATTCCTTACGGTATTGATGAGTCCGGTAAGATTGACTACGAAGATATGGCGAAGCAGGCCCAGGAACACAAACCGAAGATGATTATCGGCGGCTTCTCCGCTTACTCCGGTGTGGTTGACTGGGCGAAAATGCGTGAAATCGCCGACAGCATCGGTGCCTGGCTGTTCGTCGATATGGCGCACGTTGCGGGTCTGATTGCCGCAGGCGTTTACCCGAACCCGGTTCCGCATGCCCACGTTGTGACCACCACTACCCACAAAACGCTGGCCGGTCCGCGCGGCGGCCTGATCCTGGCGAAGGGCGGTGACGAAGATCTGTACAAAAAACTGAACTCTGCCGTATTCCCAAGCGCGCAGGGCGGCCCGCTGATGCACGTTATCGCGGCGAAAGCCGTGGCGCTGAAAGAAGCGATGGAGCCAGCATTCAAAGTTTACCAGCAGCAGGTAGCGAAAAACGCCAAAGCGATGGTCGAAGTGTTCCTGAACCGCGGTTACAAAGTGGTGTCTGGCGGCACTGAAAACCACCTGTTCCTGCTGGACCTGGTGGATAAAAATCTGACCGGTAAAGAAGCGGACGCCGCTCTGGGCCGCGCCAACATCACCGTGAATAAAAACAGCGTGCCGAACGATCCGAAGAGCCCGTTTGTCACGTCCGGTATCCGTATCGGTTCTCCGGCGGTGACCCGTCGCGGCTTTAAAGAAGCAGAAGTGAAAGAGCTGGCGGGCTGGATGTGTGACGTTCTGGACAATATCCATGATGACGCGGTTATCGAGCGCATCAAAGGTAAAGTGCTGGATATCTGCGCGCGCTTCCCGGTTTACGCCTGATTCCTTATTGTTTGCAAAGGCCGCCTCGCGCGGCCTTTTTTTTGCCTGTTTTTCAACAATGTTGATAATGTGTTGCTTCATATTGCAAGCCGCACCGTTTATCGCCAGACTATCGCCTCCACACGGGAGGGGATCATGGTTTTGCACTCGACGCGCTGGCTGGCGCTCAGTTATTTCACCTACTTTTTTTGCTACGGTATTTTTCTGCCTTTCTGGAGTGTCTGGCTCAAAGGCACCGGGCTGACGCCGGAAACCATCGGTTTACTGCTTGGCTTAGGGCTGGTGGCGCGTTTTCTCGGCAGCCTGCTGATCGCACCGCGGGTGAGCGATCCTTCTCGTCTGATTATGGCCTTACGCGTACTGGCGTTACTGACGCTGGTATTCGCTCTGGCCTTCTGGTTTGGCACGCAGGTGGCATGGCTGATGGTTGTCATGGTGGGATTCAACCTCTTTTTCTCGCCGCTGGTACCGCTGACCGATGCGCTGGCAAACACCTGGCAAAAGCAAATTACGATGGACTATGGCCGCGTGCGGCTGTGGGGCTCCATCGCGTTTGTGATTGGCTCCGCCCTGACCGGTAAGCTGGTCAGCCTGTATGACTCGCAGGCCATTCTGGCGCTGCTTACCGTCGGCGTGGCATCCATGTTAATCGGTATGCTGTTGCGTCCTTCGGTTATGCCGCAGGGGGAGAAGCGTCAGCAGGAGACGGCAGGTTGGCAGGCCTGGCGTAACCTGGTGGTACAACACTGGCGCTTTCTGGCCTGCGTCTCCTTTTTGCAGGGCGCACACGCTGCCTACTATGGTTTCAGCGCGATTTACTGGCAGGGCGCGGGCTATTCAGCTTCCGCCGTGGGCTACTTATGGTCGCTGGGCGTGGTTGCAGAAGTGGTGACGTTTGCGTTGAGTAAAAAGGTGTTTCGTCGGTTTAGCGCCCGCGATCTGCTGCTGCTATCCGCGGTATGCGGCCTGCTGCGCTGGGGGATCCTCGGCTGGTCCACGGCGCTACCGTGGCTTATCGTGGCGCAAATTCTGCACTGTGGCACGTTCACCGTCTGTCATCTGGCGGCGATGCGCTATATTTCTGCACGGCAGGGCAGTGAGGTTATCCGCCTGCAGGCGATGTATTCGGCGGTGGCAATGGGCGGCAGTATTGCCGTGATGACCGTTTTTGCCGGTTTCCTCTATCAGCATCTTCAGCAGGGGGTTTTCTGGGTGATGGCGCTCCTGGCGCTCCCGGCAATGCTGCTGCGCCCCCGCGTGGCGGCGCAGCGTTAAGATTCCAGCATCTGCTGAATATGCTCGCGTTGATTTACGCTGAGCGGCTGCTCGGCGTGGATTAGCGGCGGAGAAAATAGCGGCAGGAGAGTCACATAGGGCGTGACCACCAGCGTCACTTCCTTCGGGGCGCCCTGCGTCTGAAAGGCGTGCAGCGTAAGGTATTTAATATTAAGCGGTAGCAGCGTTAACTCGCGCAGCTGCTGCTCAAGCGCCTGCTCCAGCACCGGATCGTCGCCGACCAGCAGCAGCACCTGTTTCTCATGCAGATCGTCTTCATGCATCAGCCAGGCCCCGAAGATCACTGCAATCAGCCCGGCTTCATTATCGGTAAACTGAAGATCGTAACCCTCTTCCAGACAGCACAGCGCCTCGCGGGTGGTGCGCATCAGGCGTGGATACAGTTGGTTGATCTCTTCCGGCAGACTGTTATCGATCCCGATACCGAAAACGCTACGATCCAGCGCCTGAACCAGATGGATATAAAGCTGGCGGCTCAGTCCCTCTTCATTACTAAAATGTCGGCCTGCCAGCTGCTGAAAGCGGGTGATAAGCTGACGAATCATCAGACGCAGGCGGCTGTCCTGCTGATGCGCGTCACGCAGCGGATCCGGCGTTCTCAGCACCATAAACAGCAGGCTCAGAAAAAGATGCTCATTGGCATGGAGTTTTTGCGTCACCCGACGCTGCCAGTGACGAATAACATCCGTCGTCGCGACGTACTCGGCCCGCGCCTGCGTCCAGAGCTGCTGAGCCGGATTAAACTCCGGCGACAGCCCCAGTTGGTGCTGCAGCAAACAGTATTGTAAGTAGAGCCGCAGAAAATGCCGGTCGTGACATTCAAATTGCCGCTCAAGCCGCCGGGCACAGAGATTGACCAGCGCTTGCAGATTGGTTTCATCATAAAGCGTGCGCGCGATACCCTGCACTTTCATTTGTGATTTCAGTGCAGGCGTGAAGTGCCGATCGATAAAATGCGGACACAGACGCAGCGCCCGACGCAGCCAGTGCAGCAGGCACAGGCGCTGGTCGAGAGCAGTGCCTTCAATCCGATAGCTACCGTCCGGCTGCGAGTTGATGGTGAGACGATGATAACGCTGGATTTCCTGATTCGCCTCAGCGATATCCTGCCGGGTCACGGCACTCTCGACGTTATTCACTCTGCCAATAAAATCAGGGGTAATGGTGTGCCCCGGCAGATACAGCATCAACAGCACCTGGCATCGGCGCTGTGGACTGGAAAGCACAGACGGTGGAGCGGTAAGTGTCATCATCTGTAAGGTTCCAGTTAACAGGTTATTGTTCACGGTATCCTGCAAATGGCGTCGTGCACATTTACCCCTGCAACGTATTCATGTACGTTTCAGAAAGGTTTTTATTGACTGCCCTGATGCAACCTGAAGGATTTGTGTATAAGAATAGCTAAAGGATCGCAGTGCGAAAGCGCAGCCGGACGTCTTTCCATAAGGAATGCTGGGGAATGTCACAGAATTTTTCACGTAACAAGGTCATGAACAAAGTTAAAGCGTGCGCCCTGGCGCTCATTTTCGGGTTTTTATCGTTATCTGTCGCGGCGCATCCGCACAGTTTTATCAGTATGCGCAGTGAGGCTATAACCGCAAACGGGCAATTTACCGCGCTTAAAATGCGCTGGACGATGGATGAAATTACCTCTGCGGACCTGCTTTATGATGCGGGCGAGGCGAAGCCGGGTGATGAAATCTGGAAAAAGCTGGCGGCAGAAGTAATGGCCAATGTGCTGGGACAGCACTATTTTACCGAGGTGTGGCACAACGGACAGAAGGTAAAATTTATGAACCGCCCGTCGGAATATCAGCTCGCCAGGGAAGGGCACAAAGCGGTGCTGACCTTTGTGCTCCCGCTGGCCGAGCCGCAGCCGTTGTCCGGGCAAACGTACACCTTCTCGACCTTCGATCCCACATACTTCGTTGATATGAGCTATGCCGGGAAGAACGATATTACGTTTGCAGGCCAGAATACATCACGCTGCACCCTGACGCTCCAGACGCCAAAACCGGATGAAAAAATGACCGCTTACGCGTTGTCGCTGGATAAAGCCGATGCGCCGCCGGAGGATATGGATTTGGGTAAGCAGTTCGCACAACAGGTGGTATTACAATGTCCCTCGTTTTAAATCCGGTTCGCCGCGGACGACGCTGGCTTCACCTTTGGCCGCTGGCGCTTTTTTTGCTACTGGCGCTGGCCGGGGCAATGTGGCTGTGGCATGACTGGCCGCAGGTGATGATCAAAAGCGTTATCTGGCAGCGCGACGTAAACCAGCAGATGAGCGCACTGCTCCAGGCGGTTGCCGCCAGCCCGCTGCGGGCCGGGGCTTCGCTGCTGCTGTTTAGTTTCACCTACGGGATACTGCACGCGCTGGGGCCGGGGCACGGCAAAATTGTCATAACCACCTGGCTTGCCACCCATCCTTCACAGCTTAAATCGAGCATCGGGCTGACGCTGGCGGCATCCCTGCTTCAGGGACTGGTGGCGATTGCGCTGGTGGTGATTGTCCTCAGCGTGCTGCAATTGCCGGCGCGGGAATTACACCTCAGCAGCTTCTGGCTGGAAAAGGGCAGTTACGCGCTGGTCGGCGTACTGGGCGTATTGCTGTGCTGGCGGGCGCTGAAAAAACTGCGTGTACTCCTGCGTAGGCCAACCTTTACCGCGTTTACGCCCCATCATCAGCACCATGCGCATTGCGGCTGCGGGCATCAGCATCTGCCCACCCCCGAACAGCGGCAGGCGGGCGACGACTGGCGGGCCAGACTGATGATTGTGCTGTCGATGGGAATGCGTCCCTGCTCCGGGGCAATTATGGTACTGCTGTTCAGCAAGGTGATCGGTGTTTTTAGCTGGGGCGTACTCTCCGCGCTGGCGATGGCGGCGGGCACCTCAATTACCATCTCATCGCTGGCGCTGCTGGTGCACAGTTTCCGCTCACTGGCGGTAAAACTCAGCGGCAATAACGCACCGGTATTATGGCGTCAGGTCGGCTGGGCGACGCTGGCACTGGCGGGTGGCGGTGTGCTTGTCGCCGCGGCGCTGGTGATGTGGCTCAGCGCACAACCCGTCGCGCGTGGCCTGCGTCCTTTCTAATACGCCAGCGCGGAGCGATAAAACTCAACCAGATTATTGCGGTGAGGAGGGGGGCGAGGGAATACACCAGCCCCCGACTACACGGGGGCCAGGTCAGGCGATTAACGCTTCAGCGCTTCGCTCAGTTCATCACGCATGTTCGCCAGCATCGCTTTGACGACACGCGGATTACCGGCAACGATATTGCCCGTCATCATGTAGTTATGACCGCCAGTGAAATCACATACCAGCGCGCCAGCTTCACGAGCCAGCAGTTCACCGGCGGCAAAATCCCACGGCTTGAGGCCGATTTCAAAGAAACCGTCCACGCGACCTGCGGCAACGTAGGCCAGATCCAGTGCGGCAGAACCGGTGCGGCGGAAATCAGCACATTCAGTGAACATTTTACCGAGGATCTTCATGTACGCAGGCGCGTGCTGTTTCGCTTTGAACGGGAAGCCGGTGGCGATGATGGTGCCGTCCAGATCGCGTGCGCTGCTGCCGCGCAGACGATAGCCGTTCAACTGTGCACCCTGACCGCGGGTGGAAGTGAACAGTTCGTTACGCATTGGATCGTAGACCACCGCGACTTCAGTGCGGCCTTTAATGCGCACGGCGATGGATACCGCGAAGTGCGGCAGACGTTTGATGAAGTTGGTGGTGCCATCCAGTGGATCGATAACCCATTGTACATCCTGATCTTCGCCTGCGTGTTCACCGCTTTCTTCGGTGATAATGGTGTGGTGCGGGTAAGATTTGCGAATGGTTTCGATAATTAGCGCTTCGGCGGCTTTATCGACGTTCGTTACGAAATCATTGCTGCCTTTCTGGCTGGCTTCGACGGAATCAGGCGTTTCGTAATGTTTGGCAATCAGGTTACCCGCCTTGCGCGCTGCGCGCACGGCGATGTTCAGCATCGGATGCATCGGTTACTCTCACTGGATGTTAAAGAACGGGGAAAATCGGCGCACATCATAACAGCGAATTCGGATTATGTCTTCGGTTTATGATAATATGCCCGAATAATCTTTAGCCGAAGAAAGACAATGCTGCAAAATATTCGAATTGTGCTGGTGGAAACCTCTCATACCGGCAATATGGGCTCTGTGGCCCGCGCCATGAAAACCATGGGATTAACTAATCTCTGGCTGGTCAATCCTCTGGTCAAACCGGACTCGCAGGCCATTGCGCTGGCGGCTGGTGCAAGTGATGTT
Source organism: Superficieibacter sp. HKU1 (assembly GCF_029319185.1). Lineage (NCBI taxonomy): Bacteria > Pseudomonadati > Pseudomonadota > Gammaproteobacteria > Enterobacterales > Enterobacteriaceae > Superficieibacter > Superficieibacter sp. HKU1. The sequence goes on along the minus strand of NZ_CP119754.1, from coordinate 3,339,327 downwards.
ATTGGCAACGCTAATATCGTCGATACCCTGGATGAAGCCCTGACCGGCTGTAGCCTGGTCGTCGGCACCAGCGCCCGTTCGCGTACCCTGCCGTGGCCGATGCTCGATCCGCGTGAGTGCGGGCTGAAAAGCGTGGCGGAGGCTGAGCATGCCCCGGTGGCGCTGGTGTTTGGCCGTGAGCGCGTAGGGCTGACTAATGACGAGCTACAGAAATGTCATTATCACGTGGCGATTGCCGCCAACCCGGAATACAGCTCGCTGAACCTGGCGATGGCGGTACAGGTGATCGCCTATGAAGTACGCATGGCGTGGCTGGCTACTCAGGAGCAGGAGAAGGGTGATAGTGCTGCGGCAGAAGAAACGCCGTACCCGCTGGTGGATGACCTCGAACGTTTTTATGGGCATCTGGAGCAAACGCTGCTGGCGACCGGCTTTATTCGCGAAAGTCATCCGGGCCAGGTAATGAATAAGCTGCGCCGTCTGTTCACCCGCGCGCGTCCGGAAAGCCAGGAATTAAACATCCTGCGCGGGGTGCTGGCGTCGATTGAACAGAAGCATAAAGAAGAGTGACGTTTGCCTGCCCGGCGGCGCTGCGCTTGCACGGGCCTACGGAGGGTAGGTCATGTAGGCCGGGTAAGCGCAGCGCCACCCGGCATCACAGCCACGGTAGACGCGCCATTCGGCTCCAAACGCACGGAACGTTAAATACCTGACTAAAACAGTCAAGTAAATAGTTGACCATTTTAGTCGGGAATGTCAGACTTGGCCTTGCTATGCAGCACACCCCAATTTTAATAAAAATGCCCAGGCAGGGCCAGGTTTGAGGTTAAGTAAGACATGAGACTGACATCTAAAGGGCGTTATGCCGTGACCGCAATGCTGGACGTTGCGCTCAACTCCGAATCCGGCCCGGTACCGTTGGCTGATATTTCTGAACGTCAGGGGATTTCCCTTTCTTATCTGGAACAACTGTTCTCCCGTCTACGCAAAAACGGTCTGGTTTCCAGCGTGCGTGGACCAGGCGGTGGCTACCTGCTGGGTAAAGATGCAAGCAGCATCGCCGTCGGCGAAGTCATTAGCGCCGTTGATGAATCCGTTGACGCCACCCGCTGTCAGGGTAAAGGCGGCTGCCAGGGCGGCGATAAGTGCCTGACCCATGCGCTGTGGCGCGATCTGAGCGACCGTCTGACCGGTTTCCTGAACAACATTACCCTGGGTGAACTGGTGAATAACCAGGAAATTCTCGACGTGTCCGACCGTCAGCATACCCTTGAGACGCCGCGCACCGCCCGTTCGCAGGATCAGATCAACGTTAAGTTACGCGCCTAATAAAAAGTGCCCGTCGGGCAGATTGCTGCCCGACGGAGCAAAAAAAGTATTATGAATCAGGCCGGGGTGCATTAACTCCGTTAACCCGGTTAACTATCTCGCCGGCTGCCTGATTCCTTGCATTGATGAGTGATGTACGGAGCTTAAGAGCAATGAAATTACCGATTTATCTCGACTACTCCGCAACCACGCCGGTGGACCCGCGTGTTGCCGAGAAAATGATGCAGTGCCTGACCTTAGACGGGACCTTTGGTAATCCGGCCTCCCGTTCACACCGTTTCGGCTGGCAAGCTGAAGAAGCGGTAGATATCGCCCGTAACCAGATTGCCGATCTGGTCGGTGCCGATCCGCGTGAAATCGTCTTTACCTCTGGTGCGACTGAATCTGACAACCTGGCGATTAAAGGTGCAGCCAACTTTTATCAGAAAAAAGGCAAGCACATCATCACCAGTAAAACCGAACATAAAGCCGTGCTGGATACCTGTCGTCAGCTGGAGCGTGAAGGGTTTGAAGTAACGTACCTGGCACCGCAGCGCAACGGCATTATCGACCTGAAAGAACTCGAAGCGGCGATGCGTGATGACACCATTCTCGTCTCCATCATGCACGTTAACAACGAAATTGGCGTGGTGCAGGATATCGCGACCATCGGCGAACTGTGCCGTGCGCGTGGCATTATCTACCACGTTGATGCGACCCAAAGCGTCGGCAAACTGCCTGTCGATCTGAGCCAGCTGAAAGTGGATCTGATGTCTTTCTCCGGTCACAAAATTTACGGCCCGAAAGGCATCGGCGCGTTGTACGTGCGTCGTAAACCGCGTATCCGCATTGAAGCGCAGATGCACGGCGGCGGTCACGAACGCGGCATGCGTTCCGGTACGCTGCCGGTTCACCAGATCGTCGGCATGGGCGAAGCGTATCGCATCGCCAAAGAAGAGATGGAAAGCGAGATGGCGCGTCTGCGCGGTCTGCGTAACCGTCTGTGGGAAGGCGTGAAGGACATGGAAGAAGTGTACCTGAACGGCGACCTTGAGCAGGGTGCACCGAATATCCTCAACGTCAGCTTTAACTACGTTGAAGGCGAGTCGCTGATTATGGCGCTGAAAGACCTGGCCGTTTCTTCTGGTTCCGCCTGTACGTCTGCGAGCCTGGAGCCGTCCTACGTGCTGCGCGCGCTCGGTATGACCGATGAGCTGGCACACAGCTCTATCCGTTTCTCTTTAGGTCGTTTCACTACCGAAGAAGAAATTGACTACACCATCAAGCTGGTTCGTAACTCCATTGGCCGTCTGCGCGACCTTTCTCCGCTGTGGGAAATGTTCAAGCAGGGCGTGGATATCAACAGCATCGAATGGTCACATCATTAATCGGTAGATAAGAGGAATTCAATCATGGCATACAGCGAAAAAGTTATTGATCATTACGAGAACCCACGCAACGTTGGCTCTTTCGACAACAGCGACGAGAATGTTGGCAGCGGCATGGTCGGCGCACCGGCCTGTGGCGACGTCATGAAGTTGCAGATCAAAGTTAATAATGACGGTATCATTGAAGATGCGCGCTTCAAGACCTACGGCTGCGGATCGGCTATCGCCTCCAGCTCGCTGGTCACCGAGTGGGTGAAAGGAAAATCCCTCGACGAAGCGCAGGCAATCAAAAATACCGACATTGCTGATGAACTCGAACTGCCGCCGGTGAAAATTCACTGCTCCATTCTGGCAGAAGACGCCATCAAAGCCGCTATCGCAGATTACAAAAGCAAACGTGAAGTGAAATAACAGAGGTTTCTATGTCGATTACCCTGAGCGACAGTGCTGCCGCGCGAGTAAATGCCTTCCTGACCAACCGTGGTAAAGGGTTCGGCCTGCGTCTGGGGGTGAGAACCTCCGGCTGTTCCGGGATGGCTTATGTGCTGGAGTTTGTTGACGAGCCGGCGGCAGAAGACACCGTGTTCGAAGACAAAGGCGTTAAAGTCGTGATCGATGGCAAGAGCCTGCAATTTCTGGACGGCACGCAGCTCGACTTCGTCAAAGAAGGTCTCAACGAAGGGTTTAAATTTACCAACCCGAACGTAAAAGACGAGTGCGGCTGCGGCGAAAGCTTCAACGTTTAACCCCGTGTCATCAACAAACCCCACCGCAGCGACCCTGCGCGTGGGGTTTGTTTTAACAGGCTAACCCTAAGATTGTTATGGATTACTTCACTCTTTTTGGTTTACCCGCTCGCTATCCTGTCGATATTCAGGCGCTGACCACGCGGTTTCAGGATCTGCAACGTCAGTTTCATCCTGATAAATTTGCCAGCGGCACGGCGGCGGAACAGCTGGCTGCGGTGCAGAAATCGGCGACGATTAACCAGGCCTGGCAAACGCTGCGCCATCCGCTGATGCGCGCTGAATATCTGCTTTCGCTGCACGGCTTCGATCTCGCCAGCGAGCAGCATACCGTGCGCGATACCGCCTTTTTGATGGAACAGCTGGAGCTGCGCGAAGCGCTGGATGAGATTGCGCAGGCAAAAGATGAAGCGCGGCTGGAAGGCTTTATCAAACGGGTGAAGGGCATGTATACCGCCCGCCATCAGCACATGGTGGAACAACTCGATCGCGAGACGTGGGAGGCGGCGGCGGATACCGTGCGTAAACTGCGTTTTCTCGATAAACTGCAAAGCTCAGCAGAACAACTCGAAGAAAAGCTGCTCGATTTTTAATTTCGGAAGCAATTATGGCCTTATTACAAATTAGTGAGCCGGGTCTGAGTGCCGCGCCGCACCAGCGTCGTCTGGCGGCGGGTATTGACTTAGGCACCACCAACTCGCTGGTCGCTACCGTGCGCAGCGGCCAGGCTGAAACGCTGCCTGACCATCAGGGCCGCCATTTACTGCCGTCCGTGGTGCATTACCAGACGCAGGGGCACGTGGTGGGCTATGACGCGCGCGACCGCGCCGCGCAGGACCCCGCGAATACCGTCAGCTCTGTTAAACGCATGATGGGGCGTTCGCTGGCCGATATCACCGCGCGTTATCCGCATTTACCCTATCAGCTTCAGGCCAGTGAGAACGGCCTGCCGATGATCGCGACGCCTGCGGGCGTACTGAATCCCGTTCGTATCTCTGCCGATATCCTGAGCGCCCTGAGCGCCCGCGCCAGTGAAGCGCTGGCGGGAGAACTGGACGGCGTGGTGATCACCGTTCCAGCCTATTTCGATGACGCCCAGCGTCAGGGCACCAAAGATGCCGCGCGGCTTGCAGGTCTGCACGTTCTGCGTTTGCTGAATGAACCGACCGCTGCGGCGATTGCCTACGGTCTGGACTCCGGCAAAGAGGGCGTGATTGCCGTTTACGATCTCGGCGGCGGCACCTTTGATATTTCCATCCTGCGCTTAAGCCGTGGCGTATTTGAAGTGCTGGCCACCGGTGGGGATTCGGCGCTGGGCGGCGATGATTTCGATCATCTGCTGGCGGATCATTTCCGCGAGCAGGCGAATCTCACCGACCGCAGCGACGACCGTGTACAGCGTCAGCTTCTCGATGCCGCTATTGCCGCTAAAATTGCGCTGAGCGATGCCGACCGCGTCGCCGTTGAGGTGGCGGGCTGGAAAGGCGAAGTGACCCGCGAACAGTTCAACGACCTCATCTCCGCGCTGGTCAAGCGCACCCTGATGGCCTGCCGCCGCGCGCTGAAAGATGCGGGCGTGGACGCCGAAGAGGCGCTGGAAGTGGTGATGGTCGGCGGTTCAACCCGCGTACCGCTGGTGCGTGAGCGCGTCGGCGAATTCTTTGGCCGCACGCCGCTGACGACCATTGACCCGGATAAAGTCGTCGCCCTCGGCGCGGCAATCCAGGCAGATATTCTGGTCGGCAACAAGCCGGACAGCGAAATGCTGCTGCTGGACGTGATCCCGCTGTCGCTGGGGCTGGAAACCATGGGTGGCCTGGTCGAAAAAGTCATTCCGCGCAATACCACCATCCCGGTGGCCCGCGCGCAGGAATTCACCACCTTTAAAGATGGTCAGACCGCGATGTCCATCCACGTCATGCAGGGTGAGCGCGAGCTGGTGCAGGATTGCCGCTCTCTGGCGCGCTTTGCATTGCGCGGCATTCCGGCGCTGCCAGCGGGCGGGGCGCATATTCGCGTCACCTTCCAGGTTGATGCCGATGGTCTGCTGAGTGTGACGGCGATGGAAAAATCTACCGGCGTGGAATCGTCCATTCAGGTCAAACCGTCCTATGGACTGACCGATAGCGAAATTGCCGGCATGATCCAGGACTCCATGAGCTACGCCGCGCAGGATGTTCAGGCGCGGATGCTGGCGGAACAAAAAGTCGAAGCCGCGCGCGTGCTGGAGAGTCTGACCGGCGCGCTCGCTGCCGATGCCGCGCTGCTAAGCGCCGCAGAGCGTCAGGTTATTGACGAGGCCGCAGCTGATTTACGCGTTGCAGCCGAAGGCGATGATACTGACGCCATAGAACAAGCCATTAAAAATGTTGATAAGCAAACCCAGGAGTTCGCCGCTCGCCGCATGGACCAGTCCGTCCGTAGCGCGCTGAAAGGTCACTCCGTGGACGAGGTTTAATATGCCAAAGATTGTTTTTCTGCCTCATCAGGATCTCTGTCCGGATGGCGCAGTTCTGGAAGCTGAGACCGGCGAAACGATTCTAGACGTTGCCCTGCGCAACGGCATTGAAATCGAACACGCCTGCGAAAAATCATGCGCCTGCACGACCTGCCACTGCGTTGTACGTGAAGGGTTTGATTCCCTGGCGGAAAGCACGGAAGATGAGGACGATATGCTGGATAAAGCCTGGGGTCTGGAGCCGGAAAGCCGCTTAGGCTGCCAGGCGCGGGTCACCGACGACGATCTGGTGGTTGAGATCCCTCGCTACACCATTAACCACGCGCGGGAGCATTAAGATGGGACTGAAATGGACCGACAGCCGCGAAATCGGCGAGGCGCTGTACGACAGCCGTCCGGATCTCGATCCGAAAAGCGTGCGTTTTACCGATTTGCATCAGTGGATCTGCGAACTCGACGATTTCGATGACGATCCAAACGCATCCAATGAAAAAATTCTGGAGGCGATTCTGCTAGTCTGGTTAGATGAAGCAGAATAAGTTGTCGGGCTGCCTTCGGGCGGCCCTTTTGCATACATGGGCTAATAAAAAAGGATAAAACGATGACAACCGACGCCATGAAAATTACGCTTTCCACGCAGCCCGCCGACGCGCGCTGGGGTGAGAAAGCCGCATACAGCATCAACAATGACGGCATTTCCCTGCACCTGAACGGTAAAGATGATTTGGCCCTGATCCAGCGCGCGGCGCGTAAAATCGACGGGCTGGGCATTAAACACGTTCAGCTGGCTGGCGAAGGCTGGGATGCAGATCGCAGCTGGGCCTTCTGGCAGGGCTATAAAGGGCCGAAGGGCAGCCGTAAAGTGGAGTGGGCGACGCTGGAAGCCGCAGAACAAAAAGAACTCGATAGCCGCCTGAAGATCATCGACTGGGTGCGCGATATCATCAATGCCTCAGCCGAAGAGGTAGGCCCTGAGCAACTGGCGCAGCGTGCGGTGGACCTCCTGTCCGGCGTGGCGGGTGAGCAGGTTTCTTATCGTATTACCAAGGGCGAAGATCTGCGCGAGCAGAACTACCTCGGCCTGCATACCGTGGGCCGCGGCTCCGATCGTCAGCCGGTCCTGTTAGCCCTTGATTATAATCCGACCGGCGATAAAAATGCCCCGGTGTACGCCTGCCTGGTGGGTAAAGGGATCACTTTCGATACCGGTGGCTACAGCCTCAAACAAAGCGCGTTTATGGATTCCATGAAGTCCGACATGGGCGGCGCGGCGCTGGTGACCGGGGCGCTGGCATTTGCTATTCAGCGTGGGCTCAACAAGCGCGTGAAACTGTACCTGTGCTGCGCTGACAACATGGTCAGCGGTAACGCGTTCAAGCTGGGCGATATTATTCATTATCGTAACGGCAAAACCGTTGAAGTGATGAATACCGACGCCGAAGGCCGCCTGGTGCTGGCGGACGGCCTGATTGACGCCGCGGCGCAGAAGCCGGAGCTGTTGATTGATGCTGCAACCCTGACCGGGGCAGCGAAAACCGCGCTGGGTAACGACTACCACGCGCTGTTCAGCTTTGACGACGCGCTGGCAAACCGTCTGCTGACGAGCGCGCAGGCGGAGAATGAACCGTTCTGGCGTCTGCCGCTGGCCGAGTTTCACCGCAGCCAGCTGCCGTCCAACTTTGCCGAGCTGAATAATACCGGCAGCGCTGCCTATCCGGCAGGCGCAAGTACCGCCGCCGGGTTCCTGTCGCACTTTGTGGAAAACTACCAGCAGGGCTGGCTGCATATCGACTGCTCCGCAACCTACCGTAAAGGTGCGGTTGAACAGTGGGCCGCAGGCGCAACCGGCCTTGGCGTACGCACTCTTGCGAATTTGCTGACCGCAGAGTAAATCGTGTGGCGGGGGCGTATCAGGCATTCTCCTCCGCAAACCCCAGGCCGGGTAAGCGAAGCGCCACCCGGCATTTTTGAAGTAGCGAACTTATGTCCGACACAAAAAACGAATTAGAAACCCTGCTGGAGCAGGCGGCGACCGAACCGGCGCATCGTCCGGCATTTTTCCGCACCCTGCTGGAATCGACCGTCTGGGTGCCAGGAACGGCTGCCGAAGGTGAAGCGGTGGTCGCAGATAGCGCGCTGGATCTCCAGCACTGGGAAAAAGACGATGGCACCTCCGTGGTACCTTTCTTTTCCTCATTGCAGGCGCTACAGCAGGCGGTTACCGCGGAACAGGCATTTGTGGTCATGCCGGTGCGTACCTTGTTTGAGATGACCCTCGGCGAAACGCTGTTCCTCAACGCCAAACTGCCCACCGGGAAGGAGTTCACCCCGCGCGAGATCAGTCATCTGATCGCGGACGAAGGTAGCCCGCTCAGCACCCAGCAGGTGCTGGAAGGGGGAACGTCGCTTCTGTTATCTGACGTCGCGGAACCTCCTGCCCAGATGATCGACTCGCTGATCACTCTGTTTAAAACCCTGAAAACGGTGAAGCGCGCCTTTATTTGCTCAATCAAAGAAAGCGCGGATCAGCAGCCAAACCTGCTGATTGGTATCGAAGCGGAAGGGGATATCGAAGAGATTATCCACGCTGCCGGTAGCGTGGCGAGCGATACGCTGCCCGGCGATGAGCCTGTCGATCTTTGCCAGGTCACGGAAGGTGAAAAGGGTATCAGCCACTTTATGCTGGCGCACATCACGCCGTTCTACGAAAAGCGCTGGGGCAGCTTCCTGCGTGATTTTAAGCAGAACCGGATTATTTGAATGGAAAGCCGCCCCAAAGGGCGGCATCCACGCTTACCTGCCCGTTACGTTGAGAGCTACACGATTCGCGTCGCCGGAAAGATTTCCGTCTTCGCTAAGGTGCGCAAACAGCGTGCCGGAAACAATAAGCACGATACACAGGTATCGTTTCATTGTGCGGTCCATGCAAAGACCGCATCACGTCAGCACCACTGGCGATAATGGCGTGACAGCAAGTACCAGGGAGTACCTGCGCTTACGGCCATGGAACATCCTCTCCTGAAGCCAGTGCCCGCTTGCGAGGCGGCGGAGAGGGCCGTGTAAATGATACCTTAATTTTAGTAGGGTTACCCCATAGAAATGCTTGACTTAAGCGTTTTGAAAAAGCACTATTCTTGTACTGGGGAGTGCCTGCGTTGCTTTAGCAACACAGCCCGCTGGAAAGGCCGCGAACCGGACCAGCATTAAAAAAACCGCCTGCACAGGCGGTTTTTTTTATGGGCGCGATCCCATCTTTACTCCGTTGCCTCCAGCAGCAATAAATCAATCAGCAATACTAAATTCGATTCAAACGACGTGATCCCGGCCGCTTCCGCCGCGAAATGCACTGCTTCGTCGTACAGCGCGAAATGCAGATCCGCCAGCGCAGCAAGGCTATTCGCCGAGGCGCGGGTGAACGCCACCACCGTCATGCCGACATTTTTGGCGATCCGCGCTTTATCCAGCACCTGCTCGGTTTCGCCGCTACGCGAAACGGCGATAAACACCTGATAGCGTGCGGCGTTGCTGAGAAAAATATTGCGGCTGTCGCCAGGGCCGGAAATAAACGCTGCTTTGCCCAGCACCTGTAATTTCTTGGTCAGGTATTCCGCAAAGAGATAAGAAAATCCGGCGCCATAAAGAAAAAAACTCTCTTTATCACGCAAAAGGGCAGAGAACCGCTGGCGTTTCTCTATGCTGACCCAGCGAAAGGTCTGCTGATAATTGGCGACAAAGCGCGCAAACAGATCCGGCAGATGATCGACCGTTTCAGGGGAAGCCTCGCGGATATGCGGAGTGTCAGACAAGAGTTGCTTACAATGCCAGATAAATTCGCTGTAGCCGCTAAAGCCCAGCTTCTGACACAGTCGTACAATCGTTGCGGTAGAAACATAGGTTCTTTTTGCCAGTTCCCGCACCGTGATATGACCGACCAGCAAAGGATGCTCCGTCAGGTGTGCCAGAGCCCGGTATTCCGCGCGGGTTAATAATTCCCCGCGCGAAAGCAGGGAAGCCAGCCGGTTATCCATTACTGCGTCGGTTCAATTGGCAGATCGGCACGCGCGCCCCATTCGCTCCAGGAGCCGTCGTAGAGCTTCACATCATTAACGCCAAGCGTAGCCAGGGCCAGTACGACCACCGCCGCCGTAACGCCGGAGCCGCAGCTGGCGATGATGGGCTTTTTCAGGTCAACGCCCTGGCGAGCAAAGATCTCACTCAGTTCATCGGTGGTTTTTAGCTCGCCGTTGAACACCAGATCGTTCCACGGAACGTTAAGCGCGCCGGGAATATGACCGCGGCGCAGGCCGGGGCGGGGTTCATCCGCTTCAGCGTTAAACCGGGCGGCAGGACGGGCGTCAACCAGTTGCGCGGTCTTTTCATGGCTGACCAGCATGACGTCGGTCAGTCGTTTTACCGCCTCGCTGTCGAATTCCACGTCGAATTCCCCTTCGCCTGACCCGGCAACGCCAGGCTCCAGCGGAAGACCATCACGCAGCCAGCCGATCAGTCCGCCCGCCAGAATCGAGACGTGCTGCGCGCCAAACGTGCGCAGCATCCACCACGCGCGCGGCGCGGAGAACAGGTTGCCGTCATCGTAAACCACCAGATGCTTATCTTTATTTACGCCAAGCTCGCGCATGGCAACTGCAAAGGCTTCAGGGCGGGGCATCATATGGGGCAGGGGGCTGGTATGATCGGAAAGGGCTTCAATATCAAATGAAATCGCGCCGGGGATATGCCCGGCGCGATACTCTTCCACTACGTCACGATCCGTCACCCCGGGAGGTGCCATGCGGGCGTCGATAATCTGGATTTCAGGATCCGCAGCGTGTTCAGTCAGCCAGTCGGCCGCGACAAAAAATGAAGTGGACATGCTTGCCTCCGTTTTATTCATCATCCCTGAATTGTCGGTGTTTTTTCTCATGCCGACAAGCAAGCCCACGGCGAAATTATTTGATCGCCTCCCCATTTTGCCAGGCTTGTTGCAGTTGTGGCCAGTAATCGCGGTTGGCCTCGATCATATCGTCGAGGATCGCCTTTGCATGCTGCATGGTCGGAACGGTACGGTTGAGCGTAAAAGCCTGAAGCGCTTTCTCATAGCTTCCCTCAATCGTCGCCTCCACCAGCAGCTGTTCTGAAGCAAGTTGCTGCATCAGCAGCGTCTGATAGAACAGCGGCACCGCGCCCATTCTGACCGGTTCCGGCCCTTCGCTGGTAATATAGGCAGGCACTTCAACCATCGCATCATAGGGCAGATTGGCAATCGCGCCTTTATTCTCGACGATCACCAAATGGCGCTGGCGCAGATCGAAGGCCAGCGAACAGGCGACATCGACGATAAACGCCCCGTGCACGCCGACGTGAAACGCATCCGGCAGGATCCCGCTGCGCTTGTACTCTTCGGCGGCGGCAAACAGTTTTTTCTCGCGCCCGTTCATCACTTCATTAGCGCGGGTGTAATTCGGATCCTGATGCTCCACGATGTCGTTGGGCATCAAATAATATTGCAGATACGGATTCGGCAGATACTCGGGGAAATGATCCATAATCGGCTTAATGTTGCGCCAGGTTTTTACCCACGATGGATCGGCATGCTGCGGATCGGTTTGCGCTGCATCCTCGGTCAACAGCCCGAAACGGGCGATGTGGCGACGCAGTTCAGGCAGGCGATCTTCGCCATCCACCAGCACGCGGGTGAACCAGCCGAAGTGGTTGAGACCAAAATAATCCACCTGCAACTTATGCCTGTCCACGCCGAGAAGCGCGCCCATATTACGCATTGCCGCCACCGGCATATCGCAAATGTTCAGCACCCGGGCGTTGGGCCGCAGGCGGCGCACGCCTTCGGCAACGATTGCCGCCGGGTTGGAGTAATTCACTATCCACGCTTTTTTATCGGCATAACGCTCAGCCATGTCGATGAGTTCGACCATCGGCAGGATAGTGCGCAGCCCATAGGCCAGCCCCCCCGGTCCACAGGTTTCCTGACCTACAACCCCATGCTTCAGCGGAATTTTTTCATCCTGTTCGCGCATCTTGTACTGGCCGACGCGCATCTGGGCAAAGACAAAATGCGCGCCGCTGAAGGCGGTTTGTGGATCGCCGGTGACGGTGAATTTAATCGACTGACTGTGATCGCGGATGACTTTTTCCACCACCGGCGCGATGGTGTTCTGCCGGGCTTCATCAATGTCGTAGAGGCGAATTTCGGCCAGCGGGAAATCCTCCAGCCGCATCATCAGACTTTTGACGATGCCAGGGGTGTAGGTGCTACCGCCGCCCGCGATGGATAAAATAAATGGGGGTTTCAACATTTTTGCCTCCTTCAGAGTACCGACTCAACGGCCTCGCGCATTTTTTTTACATGCAGCCCGTAGACTACCTGAACGTTATTGCCTTGTTTGATGACGCCTTTCGCCCCGGTGGCCTTCAGACGCGGCTCGTCGATGGTGGCGACGTCTTTGACCGTGACGCGCAGGCGGGTGTAGCAGTTATCGACGACGTCGATATTCTCGCGTCCGCCCAGCCCGGCGATAATCGCTTCGCCAAGTCCGTCATTCTGGCCTTTCGCCTGGTAATCCTGCTTGCTGTACAGGCGCGTCTCCTGTTCCTCTTCCTCACGCCCCGGCGTTTTCATATCGAAATGGCGGATCAGAAAGCGGAAGACCACGAAATAGAGCACCGACATAATCAGCCCCACCACGATATACATCGGCCAGTTGGATTTCTCCGTGCCGAGCGGCAGGTTGTAAAGCACGAAATCGATAATGCCGTTTGCGCCGATGGCATGAACGCCCAGCAGGTAAAACAGCATCATGCCAATACCGGTCAGCACGGCGTGGACCATAAACAGCATCGGCGCGACAAACAGGAAGGAAAACTCGATGGGTTCCGTGACGCCCACCAGCATTGAGGTCAGGGCGGCGGGGATCAGAATCGCTTTTGCCGCCGCTTTACGCTCAGGCTTAGCGGTGACGTACATTGCCAGTGCGGCGGCGGGCAGGCCAAACATCTTACTGATGCCGCGTGCATCCCAGACCACGGTGCTGCTTAATTGCTTAACGTCAGGACAGACCATTTCAGCGAAGTAAATATTACGCGCACCCTGATACATCGCCCCGCAGACATCCGAGGTGCCGCCCAGTTCGGTATACAGAAAAGGGGTATACACCAGATGATGCAGACCAGTAGGCACCAGAATACGTTCAAGGAAACCGTAAATGGCGACGCCAAAGGCCCCCGAGCTTTTAATCAACAGGGCCAGCGTGCTGATCCCGTGCTGGGCAAACGGCCAGATCTCGCTCATCACCACGCCGAGAACAATCGACACCGGCAGCATAATAATGGCGACAAAACAGTGGCCGGAGTAAATCGCCATCGCCCCGGAAAACTGCACCCCGGAATAGCGATTGTAGAGATAACCGGAAAGCGCGCCGGTCAGGATGCCGGCAAACACGCCCATCTCCAGCACCTGCACGCCCAGCACCATGCTTTGCCCGGCGGCGCGCATCTGTTCAGCAGGAGCCAGTGCGCCCTGAAGCTGCAACGTCACGTTCATGGCGTTAATAAACACCACGAACGTCACCAGCCCGATCAGCGCCGCATAGCCTTTATCCCTCAAGGCAAGGCCAACAGGAATGCCCACCGCAAACACCAGTGCCAGATTGACCAGCACCGACACGGCGGATTTAGCAATAAGTTGCCCGACGCTCTGCACCAGTGGATAGCCGAGGAAAGGCAGGTATTCGGCCAGATTGCCGTTACCCAGCACGTTACCAAAGGCGATAAACAACCCGACGATAGGTAAGATGAGTACCGGGCCGTAAAGTGACTTGCCAAAATTTTGTAGGGCGTTAACGGCTCGTTTCATACGCTTCCCTCTGTTATTGAACCGCTCGATAGCACTACCGTAGCAGGCAGTCTCATGGTTAATCTATCTATCTGATTGTTTTAAAAACAAATGACGCCCGATGTAACATGTTACTTTCGGGAGTGTGAGTGATGTAACAACCTGCAATAACGAAAAATATCTTGCGATAAAGATTCAACAACCTGTATTTGGACTTTTGTATTCCTGAAAGTCGCGCATAATATTGTCAACCGTGATTGACGGCTTTTCGGCCAGGGATTAATAAATGAAACAGTTCCGCCTGACGGCATTAACGCTTACGCTGGTGGCCGCCTTCAGCCTTGCTGGATGCGATGATAATAATAAAACTCAGGCGGCGACGCCGGCAGCGGCGTCGACCTCAACGACAGCGCAGGCGAAAACGCCACCGGCAAAACCGGATGCTGAACAGCTTAAAAAACTGGCGGCGCAAAGTCAGGGCAAAGCGCTCAATTTGCTGGATGCTTCTGAAGTCCAGCTTGAAGGTGCCGCAACGCTGGTGCTGACATTCTCTATTCCTCTCGATCCTGAGCAGGACTTTTCCCGCACCGTCCATCTGGTCGATAAAAAAGAGGGCAAGGTTGATGGCGCATGGGAACTGGCCCCGAATCTGAAAGAACTGCGTTTGCGCCATCTGGAGCCAAACCGCAACCTGGTCCTCACTGTTGATGCGGGCGTTACCGCACTTAACAAAGCCACCTTCGGCAAATCTTTTGAGAAGGCTATCACCACGCGCAATATTCAGCCGTCCGTCGGATTTGCCAGCCGTGGCTCGCTGCTGCCGGGCAAAGTGGTTGAAGGTCTGCCGGTAATGGCGCTGAACGTTGATAACATCGATGTCAATTTTTTCCGCGTGAAGCCTGAATCGCTGGCGGCTTTCGTCAGCCAGTGGGAATACCGCAGTTCACTGTCAAACTGGGAATCGGATGAGCTGCTGAAGATGGCTGACCTGGTCTATACCGGGCGTTTCGATCTCAATCCGGCCAAAAATACCCAGGAAAAACTGATGCTGCCGCTTGGCGACATAAAACCGTTACAGCAGGCGGGCGTTTATATTGCGGTCATGAATCAGGCCGGGCATTACAGTTACAGCAATGCCGCCACGCTGTTTACGCTGAGTGATATCGGCCTCTCGACCCACCGCTATCATAACCGGCTGGAAGTCTTTACCCAGAGCCTGGAAAACGGCGCATTGCAGTCTGGCGTAGATGTCATGCTGCTGAATGAAAAAGGGCAGACGCTGGCGCAGGCCACCAGCGACAGTCACGGTCGTACCACGCTGCAAAGTGAAAAAGCCGGGGCGCTGCTGCTGGCCCGTAAAGACGGGCAGACCACCTTGCTGGACCTCAATCTGCCAGCGCTGGATCTGGCCGAGTTTAAAATCGCCGGCGACCCTGGTTTTAGTAAACAATTTTTCATGTTTGGCCCGCGCGATCTCTATCGCCCAGGCGAAACGGTGATCCTTAACGGCTTGCTGCGCGACAGCGATGGTAAAGCGCTGGCCGACCAGCCGGTTAAGCTGGAAGTCGTCAAGCCAGACGGCCAGGTGGTCCGCACGGTAGTGAGCAAAGCAGAAAATGGGCTTTATCGCTTTACCTATCCGCTGGAAAGCACGGCGGCAACCGGGATGTGGCACATTCGTGCGAACACTGGCGATAACCAGCCGCGCCTGTGGGATTTCAACGTTGAAGATTTTATGCCGGAGCGGATGGCACTCAATCTGACCGCGCAAAAAACGCCGCTGGCTCCGGCCGACAGCGTTAATTTTGACGTAGTTGGCTATTACCTGTATGGCGCTCCGGCGGCGAGCAACACGCTACAGGGAAAACTGTTCCTGCGTCCGCTGCGTGAAGCGGTTAATGCACTGCCTGGCTTCCAGTTTGGCGACGTCAGCGAAGATAACCTCTCTCGCACCCTGGATGAAGTCAACCTGAAGCTGGATGCGAAAGGCCATGGTCAGGTCTCAACCGACAGCCAGTGGCAGGAAGCGCATTCACCGTTGCAGGTATTGTTACAGGCCAGCCTGCTGGAATCCGGCGGTCGCCCAGTGACCCGTCGTGCCGAACAGGCGATCTGGCCTGCGGATACGCTGCCTGGTATCCGTCCCCAGTTCGCCAGCAAAGCGGTATATGACTATCGCACCGATGCTACCGTCAATCAGCCGGTGGTCGAAGAGAACAGTAACGCCGCGTTTGATATTGTCTATGCCAACGCTCAGGGGCAGAAAAAAGCGGTTTCAGGATTGCAGGTTCGCCTGATCCGCGAGCGTCGCGACTATTTCTGGAACTGGTCGGAAAGTGAAGGCTGGGAGTCGCAGTTCGATCAGAAAGACCTGGTGGAAGGTGAGCAATCGCTGGATCTGGCGGCGGACGCTACCGGTAAAGTCAGCTTCCCGGTCGAATGGGGCTCTTATCGTCTGGAAGTCAAAGCGCCGAACGACACCATCAGCAGCGTGCGCTTTTGGGCTGGCTACAGCTGGCAGGATAACAGCGACGGCACCGGCGCAGCGCGTCCCGATCGCGTGACCATGAAGCTGGACAAAGCTTTTTACAAACCGGGTGACAGCATTAAGCTGCATATCGCCGCGCCTGCTGCCGGAAAAGGCTATGCGATGGTGGAGTCCAGTGAAGGGCCGCTGTGGTGGCAGGAAATTGACGTTCCCGCCGACGGTATGGACCTCACCATTCCCATCGACAAAAGCTGGAATCGTCACGATCTCTATCTGAGTACGCTGGTGGTTCGTCCCGGTGATAAATCCCGCTCGGCCACGCCGAAACGCGCCGTTGGCATTCTGCATCTGCCGATGGGCGATGAAAACCGTCGTCTGAATATCGCGCTGGACAGCCCGGACAAAATGCGTCCTAACCAGCCGCTGACGGTAAAAGTGAAAGCCAGCGTGAAAGAGGGGGCGCTGCCGAAACAGGTTAACGTCCTGCTCTCGGCGGTAGATAGCGGCGTGCTGAACATTACCGACTATGTGACGCCGGATCCGTGGAAAGCTTTCTTCGGCCAAAAACGCTACGGCGCGGATATTTACGATATCTACGGTCAGGTCATTGAAGGTCAGGGACGTCTTGCCAGCCTGCGCTTTGGGGGTGACGGCGATGAACTTAACCGTGGTGGTAAACCGCCGGTGAATCACGTCAATATCATCGCCCAGCAGGCGCAGCCGGTAGTGCTGGATGATAACGGCGAAGGTACGGTTACGTTGCCTGTTGGCGATTTTAACGGTGAACTGCGCGTTATGGCGCAGGCCTGGACAACGGAAGACTTTGGCAGCAGCGAAGATAAAGTGGTCGTTGCCGCACCGGTGATTGCCGAACTCAATATGCCGCGCTTTATTGCCAGCGGCGATGCTTCTCGTCTGACCCTGGACGTTACGAATCTCACCGATAAACCGCAAACGCTCAACGTCGCCCTTAAAACCGGCGGCCTGTTAACCCTGGAAGGATCGCAGCCGAAGCCGCTGAAAATCGATCCAGGCGTGCGCGTTACGCTGTTCGTGCCGGTAAGTGCGCGCGATGGTTATGGCGAGGGGGAAATTGATGCCACCATCAGCGGCCTTAACCTGCCGGGTGAAAATCTGCCGCCGATGCAAAAACAGTGGAAGCTCGGCGTGCGTCCGGCGTTCCCGGCACAAACCGTGAATCTGGGTACCGTGCTTCAGGCCGGTGAAAGCTGGCAGATACCGGCGGGTGCGCTACAGAACTTTTCACCGGCTACTTTACAGGGACAACTGCTGCTGAGCGGTAAACCGCCGCTCAATCTGGCGCGCTATATCCGTGAGCTGAAAGCCTACCCTTACGGTTGCCTTGAGCAGACCACCAGCGGCCTTTTCCCGTCGCTTTATACCAGCGCCGCGCAGTTGAAAACGCTGGGTATTAAAGGCGACAGCGATGAACAACGCCGTGCCGCGATTGACCTTGGCATTTCCCGCCTGCTGCAAATGCAGCGCGCAGACGGCGGTTTTGCCCTGTGGGATAAAGACGGTCAGGAAGAATACTGGCTTACCGCTTATGTGATGGATTTCCTCGTTCGCGCCAGCGAGCAGGGGTATAGCGTTCCGGCAGAAGCGATGAGCAAAGGCAATAACCGTTTGCTGCGCTATCTCCAGGAGCCGGGGCTGATGACCATTCGCTACAGCGATAACGCCCAGGCAAGCCGCTTTGCGGCGCAGGCTTACGCCGCGCTGGTGCTGGCGCGTCAGCAGAAAGCGCCGCTGGGGGCACTGCGTGAAATCTGGGATCGTCATGAACAGGCGGCCTCTGGTTTACCGCTGTTGCAGCTCAGCATCGCGCTGAAAGCGATGGGCGATGCGCCGCGCAGTGAGCAGGCGCTTCAGCTGGCAATGAAAACGCCGCGCACCAACAACCACGTCTGGGTGGCGGACTACGGCAGCGTGCTGCGCGATGACGCCATGATGCTGACGCTGTTGAAAGAAAATAACCTGCTGCCGGAAGAGCAAAATCGTCTGCTGACCGCGCTTTCTGAAGAGGCATTTGGTCAGCGCTGGCTTTCAACGCAGGAAACCAACGCCCTGTTCCTTGCCGCGAGAGGATTGCAGGATCTGCCGGGTAACTGGCAGGCGCAAACCTCGCTTGATGTGCAGCCGCTGAGCGCCGATAAAGCGCAGGTGCACAATGTCACCGCCGATCAGCTATCGGCCCTCCAGGTGACCAACACCGGTAGCCAGCCGCTGTGGCTGCGCCTGGACAGCACGGGTTATCCTGAATATGCGCCTGCGCCGTCAGGCAAGGTGCTGCATATTGAGCGCCATATCTATGACACCAAAGGGCAGACGAAATCACTGAGCGCGCTGCGTAGCGGCGATCTGGTGCTCGTCCAGCTCGAAGTAACGGCCAGCCAGAATGTGCCGGACGCGCTGGTGGTTGATTTGCTGCCTGCGGGCCTGGAGCTGGAAAACCAGAACCTCGCTAACAGCAGCGCCAGCCTCGAAGATAACGCGACGGAAGTGCAGGCGCTGGTCACCCAAATGCAGCAGGCGGATATTCAGCACGTTGAATTCCGCGACGATCGCTTTGTGGCGGCAGTGGCGGTGAATGAAGGGCAGCCGGTGACGCTGGTTTATCTGGCGCGTGCGGTAACGCCGGGGACCTATCAGCTGCCTGCGCCGCAGGTGGAATCCATGTATGTTCCTCAGTGGCGCGCCACCGGAACGACAAATGGACCGCTGATCGTTACGCCGTAATATGCCTGTACTGCGTAAAATAAAAACCCGCTGGCTCTGGCTGGCGGGTTTTCCATTGGTACTGTGGCTGGCCGTTTTCACTGCCGATCGCCTGTGGCCGCTGCCGTTAAAAGACGTTACCCCTGCACGCGTGGTGGTGGCGGAAGACGGCACGCCGTTGTGGCGCTTTGCCGATGCAGACGGGATCTGGCGTTATCCGGTTACGCCGGAAGAGGTATCCCCGCGCTATATTGAGGCGCTGCTGCACTATGAAGACCGCTGGTTCTGGAAGCATCCCGGCATCAACCCGCTGGCGATCGCCCGCGCCGCCTGGCAGGATCTTACCTCCGGTCAAATCGTCTCTGGCGGCAGTACCCTCACCATGCAGGTGGCGCGCTTACTCGACCCGCATCCGCGTACCTTTGGCGGCAAGATCCGCCAGGTCTGGCGCGCCCTGCAACTGGAATGGCACCTGTCAAAACGCGATATCCTGACCCTCTATCTTAACCGTGCGCCGTTTGGCGGTACGCTACAGGGAGTCGGCGCGGCCAGCTGGGCCTATCTCGGAAAAGCCCCGGCGCAGCTCAGCTATTCGGAAGCCGCGCTATTAGCCGTGTTGCCGCAGGCCCCCAGCCGCCTGCGCCCGGATCGCTGGCCGGAACGCGCTCAGGCGGCGCGGGACAAAGTGCTTGAACGGATGCTCACCCAGGGCGTCTGGCCCGCTGCGCGAATAAAAGAGGCGCAGCAGGAGCCGGTCTGGCTGTTCCCCCGCCAGATGCCACAGCTGGCGCCGCTGTTTTCTCGCCGGGTGCTGGCAAAAAGCAGACAGGACAAAATTGTCACTACCCTCGACGCCACGTTGCAGCGCCAGATGGAAGAGCTGGCGATGAACTGGAAATCGCGCCTGCCGCCGCGCAGCTCGCTGGCGATGATCGTCGTCGATCATACCAACATGAAAGTGCGTGGCTGGGTGGGCTCGGCAGATATCAATGATGACAGTCGCTTTGGGCATGTGGACATGGTCGCGGCGATCCGATCGCCGGGATCGGTGCTTAAACCCTTCGTCTACGGAATGGCGATGGATGAAGGGCTGATCCATGCGGCGTCGCTGCTTCAGGACGTGCCGCGTCGGGTTGGAGACTACCGTCCCGGTAACTTCGACAGCGGATTTCACGGTCCGGTCAGCATGAGTGACGCGCTGGTCCGCTCGCTGAACCTGCCTGCCGTTCAGGTGCTGGAAGCGTACGGGCCTAAACAGTTTGCCGCCCGGCTGCGCAATGCCGGACTACCGCTGATCCTGCCAGCAAACGCCCAGCCTAACCTGGCGCTGATCCTCGGCGGCGCGGGCGCCAGGCTGGAAGATATCACTGCCGCGTACAGCGCCTTTGCCCGTCACGGCAAAGCGGGCCGCCTGCGTCTGCTGCCGGACGATCCGCTGATCGAACGACCGCTGCTGTCGCCGGGGGCCGCGTGGATCATCCGTCGTATTCTTGGCGGGGAAGATCAGCCTCTGCCAGACGGCTCGTTGCCGCGCGTCGCGCCGCTGGCGTGGAAAACCGGCACCAGCTACGGCTACCGTGATGCCTGGGCGGTTGGCTTAAATGCCCGTTATACCATCGGCATCTGGACCGGACGCCCGGACGGCACGCCGGTGGCCGGCCAGTTTGGTTTCGCCAGCGCGGTGCCGCTGCTTAATCAGCTTAATAATATTCTGCAATCGCGCCCCGTCACCTCGGGAGAACGTGTGCCGGTCGATCCGCGCCCGTCATCGGTCAGCGCTGCCACGATTTGCTGGCCGGGAGGCCAGGCATTGCCCGCCGGTGATACTAACTGCCGCCGCCGCCTGGCCACCTGGCTTCTGGACCAAAGCCAGCCGCCGACGCTACTGCTACCAGGACAGGAAGGCATTCGGGGAATTCATTTCCCTGTCTGGCTGAATACTGCCGGACAGCGGGTTGCGGCGGATTGCCCGGACGCGGTGGAAAAAGAGCTTCAGGTCTGGCCGTTGCCGCTGGAACCCTGGCTACCGGCAGCGGAGCGCCGCGCCGCGCGTCTTCCGCCAGCTTCCCGCACCTGTCCGCCGCGACAGCAGCAAAACATCCTGCCGCTGGTGCTCTCCGGTGTCCGTGACGGGGCGGTTATTCGCCGTTTGCCAGGCCAGATGACCGTCTCGCTGCCCGTTCAGACGACAGGTGGTGAAGGCCGCAGATGGTGGTTTTTAAACGGTGAAGCGCTGAGCGACGCAGGAAATATCATCACCCTGCAACTTGAAAAAGCGCAGAGCTATCAGCTTGTGGCGATGGATGACGCAGGGCAGGTTGCGACGGTGACGTTTGAATTACGCTGAAAACAGGCGGAATGAATCAGGCTGCTGATAAACGTTATGCTGTGGAGTGATGCCTGGCGGAGCTTCGCTTGCACAGGCCTACAGATTGTGAATAACCGATTGATAATGCTGGTTTTGTAGGCCGGGTAAGGCGAAGCCGCCACCCGGCAAAAAGGCGAACATAATAGCAAAACAGGTTTGTCATCAATCTCCATACAAATAAGAACCATTTCGGTTAAGTTACTTTAAAATTAATAGATTAGTCTTTTTTGACAATGGTCAAACGCCGCTCATCCGGAAAGCGGCAAAATCGCGTTCATTTACGGATGAAACGTAATGAGTGCGAAAAATAGCCCACCCGAGAAGTTGCTACCTCATTTATCACGGCGGCATTTCCTGCAGGCCAGTTCCGCTCTGATTGCCCTGCCATTCTTTACCGCGCCAGGCCACGCGGCCAGCGAATCTGTTCAGCCAGCGGCAGAAAGCGGTGCCGCTGAGCGTGTCGTTCACACCTGTAGTACCTTCGACTGCGGCGGCAAATGTGACATCCGTGCGCATGTGCAGGACGGCGTCGTTACCCGCATTTCCACGCGTCCGGACGACGCGCTTGACCCGCAAATGCCGATCATGCGCGCCTGCGTGCGCGGTCGCGGCTACCGTAAGTTTGTCTACCATCCGGATCGTCTGAAATATCCGATGAAGCGTGTGGGCAAACGCGGAGAAGGGAAGTTCGAGCGGATTTCCTGGGACGAAGCCACTACGATAATTGCCGATAAGCTGAAAAGCATTACGGCCAAATATGGACCGGCATCGCGCTATATGCATGTTGGCACCGCTACCTCCGGCGGTACCTTCTCCGGCAATCTTATGGCGCAGCGCCTGCTGAATCTGACGGGGGGCTACCTGGCGAGCTATCACTCCGTCAGTATGGGCAATACTGCCGCCGCCACGCCATATACCTACGGCATTGCCGCCAGCGGTAGCTCGCTGGACACGCTGCTTGACACCAAACTGGTGATCCTCTGGGGACATAACCCAACGGAGACCATTTTTGGTCACACCAACCACTTCTTCCAGCAGATGAAACAGAACGGAACCCGCTTTATCGTGGTCGATCCGCGCTATTCAGATACCGTCTCGTCGCTGGCCGATCAGTGGATCCCACTGCTGCCTACCACTGATAACGCGCTGATGGATGCGATGATGTACGTCATCATCACCGAGAAGCTGCATGACGAGGCTTTTATTCGTCGTTATACGCTGGGTTTTGACGAAGACTCCATGCCGGAAGGCGTGCCGGCAAACGAATCGCTGGTGGCATACCTCACCGGCGCGAAAGACGGCGTGCATAAAACGCCTGAGTGGGCAGAAGCGATCACCCACGTTCCGGCACAAACCATTCGCCAGCTGGCGCGTGATTATGCCAGTACCAAACCGGCAGCGTTGATTCAGGGCTGGGGTCCGCAGCGCCACAACTGCGGGGAGCGCACCGCGCGTGGTTCGACGCTGCTGGCGACCATCACCGGTAACGTTGGCGTGAAAGGCGGCTGGGCGGCGGGCTATGGCGGTTGTGCTAACCGTAAATTCTGCGTTGGGCCAGAAATGCCGGATAACCCGGTCAGCGCCCAGATTTCGGTAATGAACTGGATGCAGGCGGCAGATGACGCCTCTAAAGTCACTCCGCAGGACGGACTGAAAGGGGCAGAAAAACTCGACAGCAATATTCGTCTGCTGTTCTCGCTGGCCGGTAACTACCTCACCAACCAGAACCCGGATCTGCATCAGGCGGCCCGCCTGCTGGAAGATGAGTCCAAAATTGAATTCATCGTGGCGAGTGATTTGTTCATGACGCCGAGGGCCAGATACGCCGATCTGCTGCTGCCGGAAACCAGTTTTATGGAGCGGTGGAATATCGGTGAAACCTGGGGCACCGGCAGCTATCTGGTGCTGTCAGAAAAACTGATCGAGCCTGAATTTGAACGCCGCTCAGACTATGAATGGCTGCGCGACGTCGCGGCGAAATTGGGCATCGAAAAAGCGTTCAGTCAGGGACGCGACGAGAAAGCGTGGATCGAGCATATCTGGGAGCAAACCCGTCTGGCAATGCCGGATGAGGCGCTGCCGGATTTTGCCACCCTGCAAAAAACGCGGCAGCACCTGTTCAAAAGCGAGCCGTTTATCGCTTTTGAAAACAACATCCGCGATCCGGAAAATCATCCTTTCCCGACGCCCTCGGGCAAAATCGAGATCTTTTCTCAGCGGCTGTACGACATGCACCATCCGGAAATCCCGGCGCTGTCGCACTATGTCCCTGCCCATGAAGGGCCGGAAGACGCGCTGAGCGCAAAATACCCGCTACAGATGATCACCTGGAAGGGTAAAAACCGCGCCAACTCCACGCAGTACGCCAACCCCTGGCTGCAGGAAGTGCAGATCCAAAAATTGTGGATTAATCCACAGGATGCGCAAAAGCGCGGCATTAAACAGGGTGACGAGGTGCGTATCCATAACGATCGCGGCGTGAGTATTGTGCCGGCAGAAGTGACGCCGCGCATTATTCCCGGCGTGGTAGCAATGCAGGCGGGGGCCTGGTGGCAACCCGATGCGCAGGGTATCGACCGTGGCGGCTGCGCCAACGTGCTGAGCTCGGCCCGTATTACGGCGCTGGCAAAAGGCAACTCCCATCAAACCATGCTCGTGGAGGTAGCCAAAGCATGAGTCAGTTTAAAGACTATCCGCCCGTGAGCGATAAACAGCTGGGCTTTTTTATCGACTCTTCACGCTGCTCGGGCTGCAAAGCCTGTCAGGTAGCCTGCAAAGATAAAAACAATCTGGAAGTCGGACGCCGTTTCCGTCGCGTTTATGAAGTGACCGGCGGCGGGTTTATTCCAACCGGGCAGGGCGGGGTGCAAAACAACGTGTTTGCCTACACGCTTTCCATCTCCTGTAACCATTGTGCCGATCCGATCTGCACCAAAAACTGCCCGACCACTGCGATGCACAAGCGTCCGGGCGACGGCATCGTGCGCGTCAACACCGATAAATGCGTGGGCTGCGGCTACTGCGCATGGTCTTGTCCTTACGGCGCGCCGCAGTTGAATACGCAAACCGGGCAGATGTCCAAATGCGATTTCTGCGTCGATTTACAAACCAAAGGTAAGCAGCCGGTCTGCGTGGCAACCTGTCCACTGGGAGCAATTAAGTTCGGTCCCATCGATGAGCTGCGTGCGAAATACGGCAGCGTAGACAGCGTGAAAGGATTACCGGAAGCCAGCATTACGCATCCGAGTCTGGTGATTAAGCCACACCAGGGTGCAGAAAAAGAGGAGCAGCATCATGCATGAGTTACCATTACTGCTCTTTACGCTGCTATTGCAGGGCTCGGTAGGCGTGACGTTATGGCTGGCGCTGCTGCGTTCGCGCGCCGGGTCCGTGCTGCCCGGCGTCGTGCTGGCGTTTGTGATGGCCTGCATTGGCCTGCTGGCCTCAATGCTGCACATGGGTTATCCGCTAAACGCGCTTAACGCCTTGCGGCATGTTGCCAGCTCGTGGCTCAGTCGCGAGGTCGTTTTTGCTTCTCTCTACCTCGCCGTACTCGGGTTGAGCGGGCTGTTGATGATCGTCCGCAAGCCGGGCGGGAATCTGCTGTTGCCACTGGCGGCGTTGTTTGGCGTTATTGACGTGTATTGCATGGGGCAGATTTACATGCATACCTCGGTGATCACCTGGCAACACGTTAATACGTTGTTTCTGTTCTACGGCACCGCCGGGATCGTGGGCTCGGTGCTCATCGCGTTGATGGCGCTGAAAGGGCGCTGGACCTGCTTACCCGCGCTGGCGAAATACGCTGTGGTGGTGGTCGCTATCATGGTGTTGGCCCGCCTGCTGGTTCAGCCGCTGTGGTTTGACGCCATCATGAACGCCAGCCAGCAGATCGTCACGCTTCCCCATGCGCCATTAGTGCGCCTGCAACAGCTGCACGATGTGTATATCGCAGCCTGGGTGGTATCGGTGGTGGGCCTTTTCTGCTTCGCGGTCGGCGGCCTGAGAAAAGCCAAGGGCGCGCTCATTCTCGGAAGCCTGCTGCTGGTGATTGCCGAACTGATCCTGCGCTTTGTCTTTTTTAGCATCGGCTGACCGTGCGTATCTTACTGGCACAACCTCAGGAGGTACCGGCGATCGGTGCCTCCTGCACGCATCATCTTCTGCACCGTTCTTCCTGCCGTGCCTGCGTGGATGTCTGCCCCGTTCAGGCGTTGACGTTTGTCGAAGGGAAGGTCACGCTTGTTCACGAACACTGCCTGCACTGTGGGGATTGTCTCTTTGCCTGCCCCCGCGAAGCCATCCACGGTATTGCCGCGCCTTCTCGCCATTATTGCGGGGATGCACTGGTTGCACCGCTGTCTTTTCAGCCAGCGAGCACGGCAGAACTGTTGATATGGCATCGTCTTTATCACCTGCGCGCCGTCGCCTGTGACAGCGATGCGCACCCCGGCTGGGTGCTGGCGGTGGCGCGTCTGAATCTGGTATTACAGCGCTGGCAGGAGCCTCTCTGGCGTCTTCTCCCTCCGGCGGCGACCGGGGTTAACGTGGCAAGGCGGGCACTGTTTCAGGCGCGTGCAGCGTCAGTGCATTGTGCCAGCGTCCCGGCGGGAAAGCGTCTTTTGCGCCAGCTTTATCCGCAGCTTAGTGAGACGATCCCGGTCGTTGATCCTCAACGTTGCCACCTTTGCGGAGCCTGTGCACGTGTTTGCCCGGAAAGCGCGTTACGTCTGACAGAGAATTTTTTTGAGATAGAATCAGTTCGTTGCACCGACTGCAAAAATTGTCAGGCGGTTTGTCCGTCTCAGGCTATTACGCTTGAGGCCGGGCCGCGCAGCGAACCGCTGAGCCAGCACGTACTGTTTACCGTGCAATGCCCGACCTGCCAGCGTGCCTTTGCATCCCGGGAGAGTGAAAACGGCGTGTGCCCGCTTTGCCGGCAGCATCAGCACGGTATGCGCCGTACTTGTTGCTAAAACTCACTTTATTTTAAAAAAATGTTATCTTCATCCATAGGCAACGTTACCGTTGCTCATTATAATTCGCGCTCCTGGATCCCGCGCGATGTGCAACGGCAGAACAACAAACAGAGGTTATCATGGCTATTGAACGTACTTTTTCCATCATCAAACCAAACGCGGTGGCAAAAAACGTTATTGGCAGCATTTTTGCTCGTTTTGAAACAGCAGGTCTGAAAATTGTCGGTACCAAAATGCTGCATCTCAGCGCTGAGAAAGCGGGCGGTTTTTACGCTGAGCATCAGGGCAAACCTTTCTTTGACGGCCTGGTTTCGTTTATGACGTCCGGCCCGATCGTGGTAACCGTGCTGGAAGGTGAAGACGCCGTGCGTCGTCATCGTGAAATTCTTGGTGCTACCAACCCGGCGAACGCGCTGGCGGGTACCCTGCGCGCTGATTACGCTGACAGCCTGACCGAGAACGGCACTCACGGTTCCGACTCCGTCGAGTCCGCTGAACGTGAAATCGCTTACTTCTTCGGCGAAGGCGAAGTGTGCCCGCGCACCCGCTAATCTCCCTCTTTACACTTTATTTCACGAATGTCGCGCGCAGGCGTGGCATCTGTGCAGCATAATTTGTACAATGCAGCGCCCCCGTTTAACGGGGCGTTTCTTTTTCAACCCTCCAGGGGCCATAACGTGTAATAACGAGGCCGGATTAAATTATGTCAGAACTTAATGTCACGCCTGAGATCGCCATCCCGGCGGTTGCCAATAAAGATGGAAAAATTAACCTGCTGGATCTTAACCGTCAGCAGATGCGCGAGTTTTTTAAAGACTTAGGCGAGAAACCCTTCCGCGCCGATCAGGTGATGAAGTGGATGTACCACTATTGCAGCGACAACTTTGATGATATGACGGATATCAACAAGGTTCTGCGCAACAAACTTAAAGACGTCGCGGAAATCCGCGCCCCGGAAGTGGTTGAAGAACAGCGTTCTTCCGACGGCACCATTAAATGGGCGATCGCCGTTGGCGATCAGCGCGTTGAGACGGTTTATATTCCGGAAGACGATCGCGCGACACTGTGCGTCTCCTCACAGGTTGGCTGCGCGTTAGAGTGTAAATTCTGCTCCACCGCGCAGCAGGGTTTTAACCGCAATCTGCGCGTGTCGGAAATTATCGGTCAGGTATGGCGAGCGGCGAAAATTGTCGGCGCGATGAAAGTCACCGGGACGCGTCCTATCACCAACGTGGTAATGATGGGGATGGGCGAGCCGCTGCTTAACCTGACTAACGTAGTACCGGCAATGGAAATTATGCTGGACGACTTTGGTTTTGGTCTTTCTAAACGTCGCGTTACCCTTTCTACCTCAGGCGTGGTGCCTGCGCTGGATAAACTGGGTGATATGATTGACGTTGCGCTGGCCATCTCTCTGCACGCGCCTAACGACCAAATCCGTGACGAAATTGTACCGATTAACAAAAAGTACAATATCGAGACCTTCCTCTCTTCCGTTCGTCGTTACCTGGATAAGTCCAATGCCAATCAGGGACGAGTGACCATTGAGTATGTCATGCTGGATCACGTCAATGATGGTACCGAGCACGCGCATGAATTAGCCGAGCTGCTAAAAGACACGCCGTGTAAGATCAACCTGATCCCATGGAACCCGTTCCCCGGTGCACCGTATGGCCGCAGCTCAAACAGTCGCATTGACCGCTTCTGTAAAGTGCTGATGAGCTATGGTTTTACGACTATTGTGCGTAAAACACGCGGTGATGATATCGACGCCGCCTGCGGACAGCTGGCAGGGGATGTTATTGACCGTACTAAGCGTACAATGCGTAAGCGTATGCAGGGTGAACCGATTGCCGTTAAGGCGGTCTGAACAGCTGAGCACTGCGCGCAAGGTATGACGCGCAGTGCATAAATATGTTGAATGATTGGGAGAAACCCACTCGTGAGGGAAATAATTACGGTGCGTTTTTTCCAGCTTTAAGGCAGTATGTAGCGATACAACAACAGCTTAGCAACACGTGCTCAAGCTGTTCTGTGATAGTTAGCCTGACAGTCATATACTGTCTGTCGTTAACCAGGCAAATTTTTCGCGGTGCGGGCACAGGTCGGCACCAGAATTTTAATTTCACGTACCAGCAGTTGTAGCGAATGAATACTGAAGCCACCCAAGACCAACATGAAGCACAAACCACCGGCGTACGACTACGCAACGCCCGTGAGCAACTCGGACTCAGCCAACAAGCGGTTGCAGAACGCTTATGCCTGAAGGTTTCCACGGTTCGCGATATTGAAGAAGATAAGGCGCCTGCCGATCTGGCTTCAACATTCCTGCGTGGCTACATCCGCTCCTATGCACGTCTGGTGCATATTCCGGAAGAAGAGCTGCTTCCTATGATGGAGAAGCAGGCACCGGTGAGGGCGGCGAAAGTGGCCCCGATGCAGACGTTCGCGCTCGGCAAGCAGCGTAAAAAGCGCAGCGGCTGGATGATGGGCTTTATTACCTGGATTATCTTCTTTGTCGTCCTGAGTTTCACGGGGCTGTGGTGGTGGCAAAACCATAAAGCGCAGCAGGAAGAAATCAATACGATGGAAGCGCAGTCTTCCGCTGAACTGAATGCCAGCGACACACACGATCAAAGCGTCCCGCTGGATACCGGCACGCCGCCAGATTCCGAACAAAGCAACGCCGTTCCGTTAACTACTACTCCTGACACAGCGTCTGCGCCGCAAACGACGCCTGCGCCGACAGACTCCACAACGCCTGCAACCAATGCGCAGGCTAATGCGGTCGTTGCGCCCTCCCGGACGAATGTAGATACGGCTCCCGCCGCCGCGCCGCTGCCCACCGATCAGGCTGGCGTAACGGCTCCGGCGGACGCCAACGCGCTGATCATGGATTTCAACGCCGAATGCTGGCTGGAAGTGGCCGATGCGACCGGCAAGAAAATTTACAGCGGCACCCAGCGTAGCGGCGGCCATTTAAACCTTAACGGTCAACTGCCCTATAAGCTTAAAATCGGTGCGCCGGCTGCGGTTCAGATCCAGTTCCAGGGAAAACCGGTCGATTTGAGCCGCTTTGTACGATCTAATCAGGTTGCGCGTCTGACTCTCAATGCCGACCAGGCAGCAGCACAGTAACAGACGGGCACCGCAGGAGAGTTTTCATGCATAACCAGGCCCCTATTCAACGCAGGAAATCGAAACGGATTTATGTGGGCAATGTGCCAATCGGCGATGGTGCACCCATCGCTGTACAATCAATGACCAACACCCGCACGACGGATGTTGAGGCCACGGTTAACCAAATCAGAGCGCTGGAGCGCGTGGGGGCCGACATCGTTCGCGTCTCCGTGCCGACCATGGATGCCGCCGAAGCCTTCAAACAGATTAAACAACAGGTCAACGTCCCGCTGGTAGCGGATATTCACTTTGACTACCGTATTGCGCTGAAAGTGGCGGAATACGGCGTCGATTGTCTGCGTATCAACCCAGGCAATATCGGTAACGAGGAGCGTATTCGTACCGTTGTCGATTGCGCCCGCGATAAAAACATCCCGATCCGCATCGGCGTTAACGCCGGTTCGCTGGAAAAAGATCTGCAGGAAAAGTACGGTGAGCCGACGCCGCAGGCGCTGCTCGAATCCGCGATGCGCCATGTGGATCATCTTGATCGCCTCAACTTCGATCAATTCAAAGTCAGCGTAAAAGCCTCCGACGTTTTCCTTGCCGTGGAATCCTATCGCCTGCTGGCGAAGCAAATCGATCAGCCGCTGCATTTGGGGATCACCGAAGCGGGCGGCGCACGTAGCGGGGCGGTGAAATCGGCCATAGGGCTCGGCCTGCTGCTTTCTGAAGGAATTGGCGACACCCTGCGCGTTTCGCTGGCAGCCGATCCGGTGGAAGAGATCAAAGTGGGCTTTGATATCCTGAAATCACTGCGCATTCGTGCTCGGGGGATCAACTTCATTGCCTGCCCGACCTGTTCACGTCAGGAATTCGATGTAATCGGCACGGTCAATGCGCTGGAGCAGCGGCTGGAAGATATCATTACGCCGATGGATGTTTCGATCATCGGCTGCGTTGTGAATGGTCCTGGCGAAGCGCTGGTTTCCACGCTTGGCGTCACCGGCGGCAATAAAAAAAGCGGGCTGTATGAAGATGGTGTGCGTAAAGACCGTCTTGATAACGACGATATGATCGGCCAGCTTGAAGCGCGCATCCGGGCAAAGGCCAACGTCCTTGACCAGGCCCGCAGGATTGACGTGCAGCAACTTGAAAAATAACGTGATGGGAAGCGCGTAGCTTCCCGTGTATGATTGGACCCATATTGCTGCTCCCGCATCGTTCGGAGAAGCGCTTTGGGTTCATATTTATATTCAGAATAGAGAATAAACGTGTCAAAGAAAATTCAGTCTGTACGCGGTATGAATGATTATTTGCCGGAAGATACCGCAGTATGGCAACGTGTTGAAAAGATCATCAAGGGCGTCGTTGAATCCTATGGATATCGTGAAATTCGTACGCCTGTCCTTGAGCAAACGCATCTGTTTAAACGCGCTATTGGTGAAGTCACCGATGTCGTTGAAAAAGAGATGTACACTTTCAACGATCGTGAGCGCGATGCAGAAGAAGTCACCTCGTTAACCATGCGACCTGAAGGCACAGCGGGTTGCGTTCGCGCCGGTATTGAACATGGACTGCTGCACAATCAGGAACAGCGTCTGTGGTATATCGGTCCGATGTTCCGTCATGAGCGCCCGCAAAAAGGTCGCTACCGCCAGTTTCATCAGATGGGGCTGGAGGTCTTTGGCCTGCAGGGACCGGATATTGACGCTGAGCTGATCATGCTCACCGCCCGCTGGTGGCGTGAACTGGGTATCGCTGAACACGTAACGCTTGAACTGAATTCGATTGGCTCCCTTGAAGCCCGCGCAAATTATCGTGAAGCATTGGTCGCGTTCCTTGAACAGCACAAAGATAAGCTTGACGAAGACTGTAAACGTCGCATGTACACCAATCCGCTGCGCGTGCTGGATTCCAAAAATCAGCAGGTGCAGGCGTTGCTGAACGATGCCCCTGAACTGGCTGATTACCTTGATGATGCGTCTCGCGAGCATTTTTCAGGCTTGTGTAAACTGCTTGAAGTTGTCGGCATTCCTTATACTATCAATCAGCGTTTGGTGCGTGGTCTTGACTACTACAACCGTACCGTTTTTGAATGGGTCACCAACAGCCTTGGCGCACAGGGCACGGTGTGTGCAGGCGGGCGTTACGACGGTCTGGTTGAACAGTTAGGTGGTCGCGCAACGCCGGCGGTAGGTTTTGCAATGGGTCTGGAACGCCTCGTTTTACTCGTTCAGGCGGTTAATCCGGAATTTACTGCCGATCCTGTTGTCGATATATACCTGGTGGCTTCAGGCGCAGAAACGCAGCCTGCAGCATTGAACCTCGCTGAACGTCTGCGTAACGAGCTTGCTGGCGTGAAGCTGATGACAAACCACGGTGGCGGCAACTTTAAGAAACAGTTTGCCCGTGCTGATAAATGGGGTGCCCGCGTTGCACTGGTATTGGGTGAATCTGAAGTTGCAAACCATACCGTTGTAGTGAAGGATTTGCGCTCTGGTGAGCAAACGGCAGTCGTGCAGGATAGTGTTGCCGCGCATTTGCGCACTTTACTGGGCTAAGGAGTAAGACGGCGTGGAAATGTACGAGAACGAAAACGATCAGGTTGAGGCGCTTAAACGCTTCTTCGCTGAAAACGGCAAAGCGCTGGCCGTTGGGGTGATTTTAGGTATCGGCGCGCTGGTAGGCTGGCGTTACTGGACGGGTCATCAGGTTGAGGCGTCAAGAACCTCGTCACTCAACTATGACAATACCGTTTCCGCGCTGCGGGCTGATAAACCAGAAACATTGGCTGCTGCTGAGAAATTCGCGGCGGAAAATAAGAACGTCTACGGGGCCTTTGCCTCCCTTGAACTGGCCCAGCAGTACGTTGACAAGAACGAACTGGATAAAGCCGGTAAACAGCTACAGCAGGGGCTGGCTGACGCATCGGATGAAAACCTGAAGTCCGTAATTAACATGCGCCTTGCCCGCGTGCAGCTTCAGCAAAAGCAGGCTGATGCGGCGCTGAAAACGCTGGAAAATATCAAAGGTGAAGGCTGGACGGCTATCGTCGCTGATTTGCGTGGTGAAATATTGCTGAGCAAAGGTGATAAAAAGGGCGCACACGCTGCATGGGAAGCGGGTGTTAAAAGCGACTCTTCACCTGCGCTGAGTGAAATGATGCGCATGAAAATGAATAATTTGTCCATCTGAGAGGGACCCGATGCAATTGCGTAAATTACTTCTGCCTGGCGTGCTTTCTGTCGCGTTATTAAGTGGTTGTTCACTGTTTAACGGCGAAGAAGACGTGGTCAAAATGTCTCCACTGCCGCAGGTTGAAAACCAGTTCACGCCGAATACGGCATGGGATACCTCCGTCGGTAGCGGAATCGGTGAGTTTTATTCGAATCTTCATCCGGCATTTGCTGATGGTGTGGTGTACGCAGCCGATCGTCGCGGAACCGTTAAAGCGGTTAATGTTGAGGACGGTAAAGAAGTCTGGACCGTTAATCTGGCAGAGAAAAAGGGCTGGATGTCTTCATCTCCGGCATTACTCTCTGGTGGTGTAACGGTTGACGGTGGGCATGTCTACGTTGGTAGTGAAAAAGCGCAGGTTTATGCGCTGAATACCAGCGATGGCGGTGTGGCATGGCAAACGCAGGTTGCAGGCGAAGCGCTCTCCCGTCCGGTGGTTAGCGATGGCATGGTATTAATCCATACCAGCAACGGTCAGCTTCAGGCGTTAGATCAGGCCAGCGGTGCCATTAAATGGACCGTTAACCTTGATATGCCAGCGTTGTCTCTGCGTGGTGAATCCGCGCCGGTGACCGCTTTTGGTGCGGCAATTGTGGGTGGCGATAACGGTCGCGTTAGCGCAGTGCTGATGCAGCAAGGCCAGATGATTTGGCAGCAGCGTATTTCCCAGGCAACCGGTCCGACCGAAATCGACCGTCTGAGCGACGTTGATACCACGCCAGTGGTTGTGGATGGCGTCATTTACGCGCTGGCTTATAACGGTAACCTGACCGCACTGGATCTACGTAGCGGCCAGATTATGTGGAAACGTGAGCTGGGCTCGGTCAATGATTTCATCGTTGACGGTGGCCATATCTACATCGTTGATCAGAACGATCGACTGCTGGCGCTGACGACGGATGGCGGAGTGACCCAGTGGACGCAGAGCGATCTGCTGCATCGTAACCTGACCGCTCCGGCACTTTATAACGGCTCCATCGTGGTTGGCGATAGCGAAGGCTATCTGCACTGGATTAATCCTGATGATGGTCATTTTGTTGCTCAGCAAAAGCTGGACGGTTCAGGCTTCCTGACCGAGCCTGTCGTTGCAGATGGCAAACTGCTGATCCAGGCGAAAGACGGTACGCTGTACGCCATTACGCGTTAACGCCGCGCGTAATCTAACGAAATTAACGGCTCCTGAAGTACAGGAGCCGTTTGTTGTTTATAGAAATAGCGAATTTAGCGCTATTTTTAAATGAATTTGAGTAAAAGAGGCTTTAAACATGATACCTGTGGTCGCGCTTGTCGGACGCCCTAACGTCGGAAAATCCACGCTATTTAACCGTCTGACGCGCACTCGTGATGCGCTGGTGGCGGATTTTCCCGGCCTGACGCGCGACCGTAAGTACGGTCGTGCCGAGGTGGAAGGTCGGGAATTTATCTGCATCGATACCGGCGGTATTGACGGCACGGAAGAGGGTGTTGAAACCCGTATGGCCGAGCAGTCGCTGCTGGCAATTGAAGAAGCAGATGTCGTGCTGTTTATGGTCGATGCCCGCGCCGGGCTGATGCCTGCGGACGAAGGCATTGCGAAGCATTTGCGCTCGCGCCAAAAACCGACGTTCCTCGTCGCTAACAAAACCGATGGCATCGACCCGGATCAGGCCGTTGCAGACTTCTGGTCGCTGGGGTTAGGCGACATTCATCCTATCGCCGCCTCGCACGGTCGCGGTGTAGTCAGCCTGCTTGAGCACGTCCTGCTGCCATTTGTTGACGATGTAAATCCGCCAGAAGAGGTGGATGAAGAAGCCGAATACTGGAAGCAGTTTGAAGCTGAACAGAACGGTACCGAGGTTGAAGAAGAAGAGGACGACTTTAATCCGCAGGATCTGCCGATTAAAATTGCCATTGTCGGCCGTCCGAACGTGGGTAAGTCTACGCTTACTAACCGTATCCTCGGTGAGGAGCGCGTGGTGGTCTATGATATGCCGGGTACCACCCGCGACAGTATTTATATCCCGATGGAGCGCGATGAACGTGAATATGTGCTCATCGACACAGCGGGGGTGCGTAAGCGCGGGAAAATTACCGATACGGTTGAAAAATTCTCGGTGATTAAAACCCTGCAGGCCATTGAAGATGCCAACGTTTGTCTGCTGGTGATTGATGCCCGCGAAGGCATCTCCGATCAGGATCTGTCGCTGTTAGGCTTTATTCTTAATAGCGGGCGCTCGCTGGTCATTGTGGTCAACAAGTGGGACGGCCTGAGCCAGGAAATCAGAGAGCAGGTGAAAGAGACGCTGGACTACCGTCTGGGCTTTATCGACTTCGCACGGGTGCATTTTATTTCTGCCCTACACGGTAGCGGCGTGGGTAACCTGTTTGAGTCCATTCGTGAAGCCTATGACAGCTCAACGCGTCGTGTTGGTACGGCAATGTTAACGCGCATTATGACAATGGCGTCTGAAGATCATCAGCCACCGCTGGTACGCGGGCGTCGCGTGAAGCTAAAATATGCGCACGCCGGGGGGTACAACCCGCCGATAGTGGTGATCCACGGTAACCAGGTGAAAGATCTGCCGGATTCTTACAAGCGTTATTTGATGAATTACTTCCGCAAATCGCTGGATGTGATGGGTACGCCAATCCGTATTCAGTTTAAGGAAGGCGAGAACCCGTTTGCCAACAAACGGAATACGCTGACGCCGAATCAGCTACGCAAGCGTAAGCGTCTGATTAAGCATATCAGGAAAGGTAAGTAATCACTTCAGCAGCGGGCCGGGAAACCAGCCCGCTTGCGGCAACCGCAGAGCCTGGATTATACGCGTATTTCTGCCTTAGCTTCTGCCTTTTCAGTTTTACATTTTGTGAGCGTAAATGCTGAAATGACCGTAAACGTGAGCGCAATGCAGCCGAATATCATATAGGTATGCTGGAAGCCAATCTTGTCATACATACTGCCTGCAAAAGAGGACATAAATATTGACGCCACTTTCGAGGCAACCTGATTACCGACCAGATAAATGGTCGCTGACAATAACGGATTGAATACGCCGGTAATATACTTAAATATGCCAATAAGAATAAACGGCACTTCTAATGCGTGAAGCATTTTTAAAATAATAACTTCTATTTCGTTGGTTGCCAGAGACGAACCAATCATACGCGTTGTCATGACCAGTCCGGCCAGTAGCAATGTATTTTTTGCCCCAATACGGTTAATAATCCACGGTGAACAGAACATCACAATGGCGTTGCACACTTCCCCGGCAGTGGTGACAAAACCAAAAGCCCGATTACCTTGTGCTGGCGTGGCAAAAAAAGATTTAAAGAAGGTGGCAAACTGCTGGTCGTAGGTATCATAGATGCAGGATACGCCAATCACATACAGCATGAGCATCCACAACTTACGGTCGCAGAACAGACGTCCTACCGTTTTCAAATCAACGGCTGGACGGGTTATAGTAACATCCACTGACGCCATCTGCTGTGCTTGTGGCTTCGCTATCCAGACCAGTACTAATAATACGACCGCCGCCGCTGATCCCATCCAGAACACATAATCAGGGTTAATGCCGAACAAAAAGCCTGCGGTGGTTGCGCATAACCCCCAGCCCAGACAGCCGAAAGTCCGTGCTCTGCCATATTCGAACCCGGTATGGCGACTGACTCGCTCAATATAAGCTTCCATCGCGCCGGCGCCCGCCGAAAAAACAAAACCAATATAGAGGCCAGCGCTTAATGCGCCTAACCAGATATTGACCTTTAATAACGGGGCAAAGACGTAGAGAAAAAAAGGCGCAATAAAGACCAGGGCGATGGCGACGATCCACATCAGATTTTTTTTCAGCCCCAGTTTGTCGGAAATAAAACCCAATGCTGGCTGGAAGCAAATACCGGCCAGCGACAGGCTGGAAAAAACGATGCCGGTATCTGTCTTACTTAATCCAATCTCATCGGATAGCCAGATCGGAAGAAACGGAAAACAGGTCGCCATAATAAAAAAGTAAATAAAGAAGAAGAAACCAAAAATCCAAAAATTGGGATTCCGCATATAATGACTGTTCGCAATGCTCATTGTGATTCTCCCTGCAGGGCCGCGCAATGCGGCCAATAGTAATTACAAACGCTGTAAACCAATCAAAATGGCGCTTTCGGGATCAAGTATGGGGAGGACGATCCCGGCTTTTTGTAACCATTCTCCGCTGGCCGTCTGCGGCGTGTGCGTCCACTCCGGCAGCGTGTGCATGGTATGGCCGCCTTTACCGATCAACGGCAGGCTGGAGGGGTCCAGCATGGTGATTTGATAACGCGCATTGATATCCAGACCGGAGAAACGCAGCGGCGACGTGAGCGCGTAGTCCGGCATCGCCAGTTGACTCACCAGGAACAATCCCTTTTGCCTGTCGTCGCTTACCACACCCTGTACCATCGTGGTGGCATCCGGCATATCCACACGCCAGTAGACACCGTGATGAATTAACGCGCGCCACTGTTTATATAAAAGGGCATATTTGCGGTAGCCTTCACGCTCCTGCTCGCTGACGGCGACGGGATCTAACTCCAGTCCCATATGACCGAATAGTGCAGTTAACCCGCGGAAGGCGATCGTATGCTGGCGGCCCGTCGCATGACAGCAATGGCTGCCGATGTGCGCTCCCGTGATTTCCGGCGGGAAAAAATAACTCATCCCGCGCTGGATGGTGTTGCGTTCAAGCGCATCGTTGTTATCTGACGCCCAGAAGCGGTGGCTGCGTTTCAGCACTTCATAATCTATGCGCCCGCCGCCCGACGCGCAGGCTTCAAATTCGACATGCGGGAAACGTTCGATAAGCGTATCCACCAGCCGGTAGAACAGGTGGGTTTGGGCATTCGCGGCCGCTTTACCTTTATGCCCCGGTTGCACCAGCACGCGATTCATATCCCACTTCACATAATCGACAGGATGCTCGCCGAGTAACCAGCTCATTCGCTCCAGTAAATAATCAAAGACCTGTGGAATACTCAGATTCAGGGCATACTGATGGCGTCCGGTGAGCGTCGTATAGCCCGGTAGCGATAAAACCCAGTCAGGGTGAGCGCGGTATAAATCTGAATCCGGGTTAACCATTTCCGGTTCCACCCAAATACCAAACTCCATACCTAACGATTTAACATGCCGGATAAGCGGCATCAGGCCGTCAGGATATTTTTTCTTATCGACATACCAGTCGCCCAGCGCCGCCCGGTCGTCGTTACGTCCTTTAAACCAGCCGTCATCGACCACAAAGCGCTCCACGCCGAGCGCGGCGGCTTCCTCTGCCATCCGCATAATGTAGTGCGGATTGTGGTCAAAATAGATCCCTTCCCAGGTGTTGAGGTGTAAAGGCCGTGGTTTATTCCCCGGGAAAGGAACGATCTTTTCACGCAGGTAGCGGTGAAATTGCTGACTCATTCCATTCAGCCCCTGCGCTGAATAACTGGCAAAAAGCTGGGGCGTCCACAGAATATCGCCTTCGGAAAGTGCCATTTCACCCGGCAAATAGAGTGCTTCGGCCTGTAAATAACGCCGACCGTCGGTTTTTACGCCGGCGCGCAGGCGATGATTACTGCTCCAGGCCAGATGGACGCCCCAGACTTCACCGTGCATTTCGCTAAACGCCGGGCTGCCGGTAATGAGGGCGGGGAAATGTTCGTGAGAGGTGCGGCCGCGCCGGTTTTCCAGGACAAAACTGTCATGTTCAAGCATGAGTCGATGCGGCTGGAATTCATGGATCCAGCGGCCATGAAATGCCATCACCTCTTTGGCGCGCTCGGCAACCGGCAAGGTTACGGCCAGCCGATCCACCTGCCAGGGTTCCGGGCGCAGGTTAATTAATCCGTGACGAACACTAAGTACGCCACTGGCGTCCAGTTCCATTTCGCTGTACAGGCGTAACCCCGCCTGGCGGTCCTCACTGGTAATGGTTAATTTTTGTTCGCGCTGTATCACCTCTGTGGTCGTGAATAAGGGCGAACCATCCAGCCCCTGACGATGCCCTTCAATCCCCGGAGAGCCAAAAAGCCCATTGCTGACTTCAGCCATTAAGGTGAGGGGAGCATCCACATCAAGACCGCTATTCGGTAGCGGACGATCAAACATTCCTGCATCCTCAGGGCAGAAATGGTGAATGTGCGGACCCCAGTAGATAATTTCAGCGAATGGATGCGTTCTGACAATGACATCTGTCGTCGCGCTTTCTAAACGTAATATTGAAACAGGCATAAGACTCCTCCGGTGTATAACGCCTGAACATTTCCCCTGAGCATCCTCCGTTTTGCTGCGACGCAATGCTTAAAAAGGGGATCTGGTTCGTCTTCGGTACTGAAATAACGTGAACGCAGGATGCATGGTCCGGCGTGCAGAGTGTCAGAACCGGCAGGGCAAGGGTGTCACCGGCGGGCGGGAAAAGCTTCCGGCTTCGCCGGCAAGCCTTCCCGAAAACTCAGATTGCGCAGCAGGACGCAAATGATCTGAATTTATGGGAATAAATAGCGATAAAAGCGCAGTAATTAGCCTAAAAATGGCGTTATGCTGCACAACAGAGGTTCGTTTCGATCTACAGCAAGGTTGCCAGGCGCTCTGATATTTCAGGATAAGGAACCACAATGGATATGCAGCCCGTTCTCTTCGACCCGTATATGTGTGATAAAGACGATAAAAAAAATCGTAGCCCGTTGGCGCTCTATGCTGAGCATCAACTTATGGATATTGAGCTACGCCCGCCGACCGCGATGCCTGTTAGCCACTGGCACGGACAAATTGAGATCAATGTTCCTTTTGATGACGATGTGGAATACCTGATTAACAATGAAGTCGTTTCAATAAAGCAAGGGCATATCACCTTATTCTGGGCGTGTACGCCGCATCAGCTCATTCGTCCCGGCAACTGCCGGAATATGGCGATTTTTAATCTGCCGATGCACCTGTTTCTTTCCTGGCCGCTTGACAGGGAATTAATTAACCACGTCACGCACGGGATGATGATCACATCGAAGATCCCGCAGCAGCTTAGCACTTTTGAGATCCAGCGCTGGCGGCAAGAAGTTAATTGTCAGGATGAACAGATCCAGCAAGTCGCCATCGATGAAATTGGCCTGATGTTAAAACGCTTTAGTCTTTCAGGCTGGCAGCCGGTTTTGATCAACAAAACCTCGCCGACCCACAAA
Organism: Superficieibacter sp. HKU1; assembly: GCF_029319185.1. Classification (NCBI taxonomy): domain Bacteria; kingdom Pseudomonadati; phylum Pseudomonadota; class Gammaproteobacteria; order Enterobacterales; family Enterobacteriaceae; genus Superficieibacter; species Superficieibacter sp. HKU1. The sequence continues at coordinate 3,299,474 of NZ_CP119754.1, read as the reverse complement.
AATAGTATTTCTCGCCACGCCCAATTTTATGTAAGCCAGATGCTGGCTTTTATTGCCAATAATTATGACCGGGCGCTCACCACTAACGATGTCGCCGAGCACGTTAAGCTGAATTCCCACTACGCAATGGGACTCTTCCAGCGCGTTATGCAGCTTACCATAAAGCAGTACATTACCATCATGCGCATTAATCACGTTCGGGCGCTGTTGTGCGATACCGATAAAACAATCCTGGACGTGGCATTTACCGCGGGGTTTTGTTCCAGCAGCCGCTTTTACAGCATTTTCAATAAGTATACCGGCATGTCGCCGCAACAATATCGTAAGCTAAGCCAACAGCGGCGGCAAAACGTCGGCGCCTGACTTAACACGCCGTTTGTTGCCAGGGCGGTCGGCAAATTGTGTTATGCTTTCCTGTAAAGAAACGGTTAACCGGAGAGACTATGCCACTCAACTGCCCAGCCTGCCATCACCCGCTTGAACAAAACGGCGCTCAGGCGCACTGCGCGTCCTGCCATCAGGATTTCACGCTGACGCCGCTATGCCCGGAATGCCGTCAGCCGCTGGAAGTGCTTAAAGCCTGTGGCGCGGTGGATTATTTCTGCCAGAACGGTCATGGATTAATATCAAAAAAACGCGTTGAATTTGTTATTTAATAATTTATTTGATGAATGAATTATTAAATTGTATGTAAATTATATATTTTTAAATTCTTATTAAAAGGTCCGTTAATAATCGTTGCCATATTATTTATTCAGGCAGCTTTTTAGGAGTTTATTTAGGTCTTTTTCCGTACTGGCGCTGTAAACTAATAACTATTGTTATTAAGAATATATTAAAAAGGATTTTTGATGCGGTTGTTGCGGCGCTTAATTACAATATTAATTGCTGGAGGGGCTATGGTTGCCTCCGGTGTTGCCGTAGCCGAAGAAAAAAATCCTGAAAATAACGCATTACCCGATCTCGGCAGCGCTGCGGCGCAAAAAGAAGAGCAGGAAAACAAAGGTAAATCCTTTAAAGAACAAACCCGCGACTACCTCGCCAATTCCGCGACGCAGGGATTTGAAAATCTGACCCCGGAAGCGCTGGAATCCCAGGCGCGCAGCTATCTGCAAAATCAAGTGACCTCCTCCACGCAGTCCTATATTGAGGGGCTAATGTCGCCCTACGGGAAAGTGCGCAGCAATTTATCGGTAGGAGAGGGCGGCGATCTCGAAGGCAGTTCGCTGGACTATTTCGTTCCCTGGTATGACAACCAAAGCACGCTGCTGTTTAGCCAGTTTTCCGTTCAGCGCAAGGAAGATCGCACCATTGGTAACGTGGGCATTGGCGTGCGGCAAAACGTCAGCGACTGGCTGCTCGGCGGCAACGTCTTCTACGATTACGATTTCACCCGCGGCCATCGCCGCCTGGGTATTGGCGCCGAAGCCTGGATCGATTTTCTCCGTTTCTCCGGCAACTACTATCATCCGCTTTCCGACTGGAAAGACTCCGACGATTTCGACTTCTATGAAGAACGTCCGGCGCGCGGCTGGGACGTGCGCGCCGAGACGTGGCTGCCGTTTTATCCGCAGCTTGGCGCGAAGCTGGTGTTTGAGCAGTATTACGGCGACGAGGTGGCGCTGTTCGGCAAGGACAACCTGCAAAAAGACCCTCATGCGGTGACGCTGGGGCTGAACTATACGCCGGTGCCGCTCCTGACCGTCGGCACGGATTACAAAGCCGGCACCGGCGACAGCAATGATTTCAGCGTAAACGCGACCGTTAATTACCAGATGGGAACCCCGCTGGCGGCGCAACTCGACCCGGAAAACGTCAAAATCCAGCGCTCGCTGATGGGCGCGCGTACCGATTTTGTCGATCGCAATAACTTCATCATCCTCGAATACCGCGAAAAAGATCCGCTCGACGTCACGCTGTGGCTGAAAGCCTCGGAAGCCAACGTGCATCCAGAGTGCGTGGTGAAGGACACGCCGGAAGAGGGCATCGGCCTTGAGAAGTGTCAGTGGACGATTAACGCCCTTATCAACCACCACTACAAAATCGTCACCGCCTCCTGGCAGGCGAAAAATAACGCCAACCGCACGCTGGTGATGCCGGTGGTGAAGGCCAATACGTTAACCGAAGGCAACAACAACCGCTGGAACCTGGTGCTGCCCGCGTGGGTCAACGCCAGCACCGAAGCGGAGCGCGAGGCGCTGAATAGCTGGAAAGTCCGCATCACGCTGGAAGATGAAGAAGGCCATAAAGAGACCTCCGGCGTGGTCGCGATTACCGTTCGCCAGGGGCGCAAAATTGAACTGGTTGTCGACAATATCGCCGACCCCGACCGCACCGATCATAGCCATGAAGCCAGCGCGCAGGCTGACGGCGTAGACGGCGTGGTGATGGATGTCCTGCTCACCGACGCCTTTGGCGACAGCACCGACCGCAACGGCAACGAACTGGTGGACGACGCCATGACGCCGGAGCTGTACGACAACAACGATAAAAAAGTCACCCTGACCGATAAGCCCTGCTCAACGGAAACCCCCTGCGTGTTTATCGCCAAACGCGACAAAGAAGCGGGTACGGTCACGCTCTCCAGTACGCTGCCGGGGACCTTCCGCTGGAAGGCGAAGGAAGATGCGTATGGCGACAGTAACTTCGTCGATGTCACCTTCCTGGGCGAAAACATCGAGAATCTCAACGCGCTGATTTATCAAACCAGCGCCAGCAATCCGCTGAACCTGATTGATAAAGAAGATAAGCACGTGCCGCTTGATAACACCTATCGCTTCGTTTTATGGCGTGACAAAAACCAGGACGGCGTATTCCAGATGTCGGAACAGCTTAGCGAAGACGAAATGGCGCAGTACGAATATGCGTGGGAATTTACCGGCCAGAGCAGCAACGGCCACACCGGGGCGCAGGCCAATACCACCAATGAGAATTTAGTTCTTCCTGCCACCAACCGCGATGCGGCGCAGAAGTTTGCCGCCAGCGAAGAGGATGGCGTGCAGGGTTATGGGTTACGTGTGAATTACCGTAAAAAATAGTGTCGGCGTAAGGCTGACCTGAGCCAGCCGCTGAATGGGAAGAAAAGGAGAATTTTTATGCAATCAACATTGACACGACGGCTGACGAAGGTCGCGCTGGCGCTGGTCCTCGCCGGGTATTGTACCGTACCGGCGGCGATGGCCGACGAAACGCGCGGCAACCTGAAAGAGGGTCAGTGGCAGGTAAGCGGTACTACCGGCACCATTCAGGGTACTGTACCGTGGATTAACCGCCTGCCTGCCTCCACAACGGAAGCGGATAAAAACCATGTGACGGTGACAATCGACCGTTCCGGGCGTCCAGGCGGTTCCACCGTGACAACCGATGGCGACAAACAGTTGCATATCGGCGATAAGCTGACCGTAACCTGGGGAGTGGGCGATGAGCAGGGCGACGTCGATGCGACTAACGAGACGAAAAAAACCATTCAATGGATGAGCTATACCGATCAGGACGGCAACGGCGAAACCGAAATTGGTACTAAAGGCAGCGAGACCTACACCATTAAGGCCGCCGATGCGGACAAATATATCGGTCTGAAAATCACGGCGACTACGACCACCGGCGATCCGCGCGTGGCCGAGGAAATTATCCTCAAAGACCTCTCGACCGATGCGGGCGGCGGCTCCGACAGCGATGATATTCCGGAAGGTCCGGTTGTTGACGATAACGTTAATGTGATCATCGTCGATATGGCCGATCAGTCGGTTAACCTGCTCAAAAAACCGGACGCCAAACTGCACACCGGTCACAGCTACAAAGTGGTGCTGTGGAAAGATACTAACGATAACGACACCTACGACACCGGCGTGGATACCAACGTTACCAACAATTACGACTACCAGTGGGTCTTCACCGGCCACAGCGCAACCGACACCACTGCGCCAGCCGGCCCGGTCGACTCCAGCGTACAAAACCAGGATCTGCAGATACCGGAAACCAACGCCGAGGCAAGCTCTGTCCTCCCCGGCGCGGGTGCGGATGGCGTTCAGGGCTACGGTCTGTCCGTCAAATACAAACGCAAATAATTTTTACCTTACGCCATTCCCTGCGGGGAATGGCGCTTTCGCATTCTTTGCTTAACGAGCGGTTAAGCAAAGCGTGTTAAGGCTGTACAACAGGAGTCATGGGCAAGATGCTATCTATCGTCGGTAAACTGAAAACCGTATTCGGCTTTTTACTGCTGCTGATATTTATCAGCATATCGGCGTCTGCTGCCTTGCAGGGGGGGGGCCTGGCAATTGCCGGGAGCCACTACCGGGCAGGTCAACGGCACCGAGCCGGTGGCCGACAGCGCCTGGATACCGGTCTATCAGGGCAGTACGCATCTTTTAAGCGATGCCGCAAACCCGGTTCCCTATTCTGCCAAACCGAGCGAATTCAGCGCGGCGACGCTACCCACGCAGATGGAGGTGCTGAACCCGCGCGATACCGAAGGCGACACGTTCGCCACGTCGCCGCTGGACTGGCAAAACCATGAGGAGGCGCCCGCCGCGACGGTGGTATGGGCTGATGCCGCCACGCCGGATACGCCGCTCGACCCGCAGCCCGTCAGCAACCTCACGTTTTGCGAGCAGAACCTGACGGATCGGCACCTCGTGGCCTGGGCGCAGGTGCCGGAGTCGGAAACGCCGCCTGCCCTGCAACTGTTTACCCTCACCGGCCTGCCCAACAGCGCGCCGATCCCGATCGCCGTGAAAAAATATGCCATTGATATCGCCCCGTCGGTAAGCAGCCCGGTCGCCGTCAGCGCCAGCCATTACGATGAAAGCTTTAAAGCGGCGAAGGTGAAAGTGGGGGAAAGCATTACGCTGACCATTACCACTAAAAACTGTTCAGGCGAGGTCTTCCCGAACGCCACGTTTATTATCACCCGTAAGGATGCGATCGACCGTAAAGACGTGGTGAATAACACCAGTCCCGTCCATATTGGCGATACCGAACTGACCACCACCGCGACGGAATATCGCGGCAGAACGGGCGCGGACGGCACCGCAACGGTGACGGTTACGCAGGCCACCGGCCCTGGGGTAAGAACCCCGCTTACCGTCCGCGCGGGGAACAGGGCGGCGCTTAGCGATAGCGTCGACGTTATCTTCACCACCCTGACCAGCCCGGACAGCCCGGAGGCGAAGATGTACGGGCATATGCAGGACAGCGAAACCGCCGAGCTTAATGGCGTTACCTATACCTTCACCCGGCCTAAACTGGCGGCAGAGACCAGCGGCGCCGGCGGGACGATCGTCAAAGATAACGAAACCTGGGCGCAGTTTAACTGGAGCGGCGCGGACAACCACTGCGACATTCTGCCAGACGCCGAACAGCTCATGGCGGCAAGGAACGCGCACAGCACTTCCGCGACCTACCCCGGCTGGCCGCTGGGGGAATACTGGTCCTCCACCAGAGATCAGCTCAATACCTACCACTATGGCGTCGATTTAAACAACGGCATCGTCAAACTGGAGGATAACGCCTCCCTCTTTCTGGTGAGCTGCGTGGACAAAGCTCAGCCGCCGGCGCATCCGAAAATCACGCTTTCTCCAGAAGGGCCGGGGCCGTATATCGCGAAAGTGGGCGAATCCATCGATATCCTCGTAAGCGTGGTGGATAGCGTTACCCAAAAACCGCTGCCGTACCGCTATGTGGAGCTGTTTATCGATTCGGCGACCAACCGCAAGGGCGTTAGCAAAGCCGAATGGGATAATTTGCCCGTCACCGCGGCCAGCGAAGGGATACACGCTTCGTCGCCGGATCACTATGTCGGCACGACCGATGCCAACGGCCAGATACACCTGACGCTGACCCACGATCGGGGCGTCGGGGTGGAAACGCCCATTCGCCTCGTCATGCCAGACGACGAAGGCGCGCAGGTGACGGAGCCTTTTAGCGTCATTTTCACGGTGATTACCAGCCCGGACGTTGACGGCGCTAATATGTGGGGCCATATGCAGGGGATGATCGAGGCCGGCAACCTGTATAAACGCCCAATGCTGGCGGTCGAGGCAGACCACAAGACCGGCACGAAAGATGAAAATAACGAAACCTGGGCCACGTTTAACACCGTCACCGCCGCCGAAAATCAGTGCGGAAAAGGCCAGGTGCCGGGGCAGCTCTCGCTGGACAGCCTCTATGCCACGCACTCTGACAATACCATGGAAACGCTTTACGGCTGGCCAACCGCCGATTATTACATCGCCGCCGATACTGACGGTTCGCAGACCGCGCGCGTCAACCTGGAAACCGGTGCGGATGATATGTTCAGCGGCAACGAAGAGAATTATCTGTCCTGTTCCGGCAACGAAATGGTGACGATCATTGACGCCTGGTTTAACAACGACCAGACGCGGCAGGACGAAACGGCAAAGATCAGCGAATCGATCACTCTGCATGTTCATTCCGTAAACGCGCTGAATAATATGGCCGTACCGTTCGCTGATTTTTCCATTACCATGGCGACGGGGCGCAATCGTGCTGGGCTGATGACCGGCTTTACCGATCCTACCCAGGGCGCGTTAACCTTCACCGATGGGAGCGGCAGCCACGTCTACGGCCCGGCGCAAGGATCGATGGTGTACCACGGCCAGACGGATGCGCAGGGTAACGCAGAGATTGTCATAACCCAGCCGAAGGGCGTGGGCCTGAAGACGATGCTGTCGCTTGAGGCGATGGATTCATTAATCAGAACCCCGGCGACACGCAGCGTTACCTTTACCGTACCCACCAGCCCGGATACGCCGACGGCGCAAATGTGGGGCCATATGGACGACACCCTCACCGTCAATGGTATGACGTTTGAGCGGCCAAAATTACAGGCGGAAGCGCCTTCCTCCACGCGAAACCAGGTCGAGAACAATGAAACCTGGACCCGCGTCTATCATACTGATGCCGATGGTAACGTAGAAAGCGGCGGCTGTGCGGCCAACCATCTGCCGCGAATCGATCAGTTAAACGCGCTGTATAACGACAACAGCGGCAATGACATCCACACCGTTCACGGCTGGCCGGTACTGCGTGATTACTGGTCCTCCTCCTTCGCCAGCGCCAGCACATGGAACACCCTCTCGCTTTCCACTGGCGCCGTGTCCGGCGTGGGTAACACTGACACTTTCTATGTCAGTTGCCTGCGCGACGAAAACCCGCAGGCCGCGACCATTACCATTGAGCCGGTCGACGACTCGCTGTGGTTCGACGCCAACGACGAGCACGCGCTCAAAGTGAAAAAAGGCGACGAGCTGAAATTAAAAGTGACCGTTAAAGACGCCAGCGGCAACCCGCTGCCGGGCGCGCCGTTCGTGCTCAGTCGCGGCGACGGCTATAACCGGCAGAATGAAAAACATATCGCCGGCAGCGGCGATGGCATCGTTTCGCCGGTCGTGATCGACGGCGAATCCCTTAACGACGCCACCACCAAAATGGGGCTGCAGACCGGCAGCGACGGCAGCAGAATTATCACCGTTACCCGCCCCGACACGCACGGAACGAAAGTCGCCATTACCGCCGCGCTGTATAATAACCCGGGCGTCAGCGCCAGCGTTGACACCATTTTTACCGTTGTCACCAGCCCGGATACGGTAAAGGCCACTATGTGGGGCCACATGCCTGAACAGGTCACGGCGAAGGACGGTACCGTGTTTGAACGCCCGCGCCTTGCCAGTGAAATAACCGACGTCAGCGTTAAGGGCAACGTGGAAAACAACGAAACCTGGAGCATAGCGGACTATCTCCAGGTGGCGCAGGTGTGCGGCGCGGAGTACGTCCCGACCTTCACCAGCCTGACGTCGTTGTACGATGCCTGGCCCTCCGGCGCGATCAACAGTCAGCAGGGCTGGCCGGTGAACGGTAAAACGTATCAGACGCGGACCCCCGGCTTTATTACCCCCATAAAACAACAGAGTCTGGAGCGGCGCTGGCTGAAATCGATGAACTTAAAAGACGCCAGCGTGCTGTTGCTGGCCTCCACTCAGTACTCCAAAACCGAACAGTCCTATTTTGTCTGCCAGAAAAACGCCGTACCGGTGGCGACGAAACTGCTGCTCGCCGTCGATCCGTATAATGAGCAGCATAAAGCCGGCAAAGCGAAGGTAGGCGAAGCCATAACCCTCACGATCACCACGCTCAGTGCGGCAGGCGAACCGGTGCCTAACGCTCCCTTTGTCTTTCGCTCTATTAGCGCGACGGGCCGCGCGGATACGGATCTGTACATGTCAGGAGACTCTTCTGAACTGACATTGAACGGCTACGTCATAGGGCCAATCACAGGATCCAATCCGTCCTTTTTTAGTACCAACGCGGAGGGTACCCTGACGCTGCAGATAAAACAGGATGACGGCGTGGGGTATCTCAACCTGGTCGACCTGAATATTGACGATAACGACGCGTCGAAACAAAGCCTGCGGTTCATCTTTACCGTCCCGAGCAGCCCGGACGTTGAAAAGGCGAATTACTGGGGGCATATGCCAGACCAACTGACCTCCAGTGACGGCAAAGTGTATCGCCGCCCGAAGCTGGCGGCAGAGCTACCTTCAGCGCCAGATCGTACTACCTATACGATTACACGCAGCATTGGCGCAGATCCAAAAGGCGAGGTCTGGCCTGTGTTTACCGTGGAAGAGGCCTGGAACGGAACGAACGGCGGCTGCGGGCGAGATTATCTCCCTACGGTAAGTGATTTGCATACGCTCTATGCCACATACCCGAACGGTGATATTCATAACGTACAGGGCTGGCCTGCGCGCAACGAGAGCAGCCCGAGGCCTTATAGCGATGGGTGGGCGAGCGATTATTCCGTTACTAACAATGAGCTTGATTATGCTGCGGTCAGCCTTTACGACAATCGTGTTTTCAGAGTACTGGCTGACAACAGTAGCGGCTACTACATGCAGCAGTATTGCCTGGTCTCACCGGTGAAACATCGTGTCGCCAGCCAGTTGACGCTGACCTCGGTGAACTGGAATGAAGCGCAGGGGGCGGCCATTGCTAAAAAAGGGGAAACCATTCCAATGGTGGTTGCCGTGACGGATGCGTCAGGCCAGCCGGTAGCGAATGAGGCAGTGAAAATCACCCGCTCAAACGCGAAAACCCGCTCTGGCTCGAACTGGTCGAGAAACAACTCCGATGATATCACCTTCCTTAATGTGACGGGGTCGGACGGGACGTCGTCAACAACGAAGCTGGCGGATACCACTGGTATGCTGTATGTGCAGACGAATGCGCAGGGGCTGGTGACGTTCGACGTGGCTCAGGAAAATACGGAAGGGCTACAAACGCTGCTGACGGCGGAGCTGGGATCCAATAGTACGATTCAGGACAGTAAAAATGTTCGCTTTACCGTGATTACCAGCCCGGATAGTGAGAAAGCCAAAATGTGGGGCCATATGCCGGACACGATTACCGCATCGAATGGCCTTGTCTTCCAGCGCCCCCTGTTGCGGGCAGAATTGAGTAATAATGCCAACACCAGTGCGACGACTGCCAGTAACGAAGAGTGGTATACCATCAAATTGACGAGTATCAACAACAGTTCCGATTGCCCGCCCGCACGGATGCCGCTACTGAACGATTTAAAAACGCTGTACAACGATTATCCCCAGGGGCAACTGAGCACCGAGTTCGGCCTGCCGGTTTCTGCTGGCTGGGCCTGGGCAGGGATTGATAAAGCGTTCAAAAGTCATACTGCGGCGCCGAGCTACTGGCAGACAATTGTTCTCAATACGGGGGCCACGGCATCGGATGTCGCCAGTTCGTCTTATGCGGCGCAGCTCTGCCTTGCACAACCGCGCAATGTGCAGATAGCGCTGGTTTCCGATAAAGCATGGGATAGTGAAAAATCAGGTTATGTCGCGAAACAGGGCGAGACGCTTCCGCTCACCGTGAAGATCACTGACGATGCCGGAAGGTCGATCCCTGGCGTCACGTTTAAGCTTACGCGTGCTGACTCTTATACCCGAAACAAGCCAGGCGATCCGGGCGCCGGCGGTAAAAAGCCAGGACCTGCGGTGCTTCAGGAAAACGTAGCGATGACGCTGACGTCTGTGTCGCCAGACACCGATTCGGTTAGCTGGGGATCGGGAAGTAAAGATTGGTACGGCCTTACCGCTGCAGACGGTACGGCGCGGTTGACTCTGGACCAGCAGACGGCGCTGGGATTACGAACCGGGATAACCGCAACCCTGGCATACGGTTCCATTCCGGTGACGAAAGATGAGAGAGCGGGTATCTTTACCGTGCCGACCAGCCCGGACAGCAGCGTGGCTGCTTATTGGGGACATATGCCTGATACCGTTGAGGTTAACGGCCATACGCTGCAGCGCCCGCCGCTGAAAGCGGAGATTTCGATCACGCCGTCAGATACATGGACTATCGATAAAGAAGTGTGGGCAGGCATGTTTGTGAACCAGGACGGCAAATCCGGGGCGTCAATCGTTACGACCTGCGGCGGCAACGACAATATCGCTACGATGGCAGATTTGAAAGCGCTACGCGCGACAATAGGTGAACTGCACTGGCCAGCTTCAGCGCCAGGGAGTTCTGGCTACGGTTATCTGGCGCAGGACGAGGACGGGGACGGCGCGTATTGTGCGTTCAACGAGGCGACCGGCGAAGAGAACTGCGATTTTGATACTGACGAAGGCGGTTTGTTCCGCTCCTGTCTCATCAGATAGGGAATGCGCTTGCACGGGCCTACGCGTGAATTGCAACCAGTTGATATTCCATCGGTTGTAGGCCGGGTAAGGCGAAGCCGCCACCCGGCAAAGCGGCGCGCACAGGTTAACGCCGTACCACCACTGCCCGGTGGCGCTGCGCTTACCGGGCCTACGGATATGTGCAACGCATTATTCGTAACGCTTTGATATAAAATGAATTGTAGGCCGGGTAAGGCGAAGCCGCCACCCGGCAGAACGGCGAACACAGGTTAACGCCGTACCACCCGATGCCCGGCAAAACGGCGCAGACCATAGCAAACAACCTGATATTAACCTTGCGCGTCAGCTTTTACGCTGGCGCGGCGTTTTCACCGGCGTGATGCGGGTGATCTGGCTCTCCAGCCAGCCGTCTTCCAGCCGCGTGGTCATCACGTCGCCGGTATGGACCTGCTTCACTTTCTTCAGAACCTTGCCGTCCGCTGCCGCCGAAACGCTGTAGCCGCGCGCCAGCGTCGCCAGCGGGCTCACCGCGTCCAGATGGGTAGCAGCATTGCCGAAACGCTCGCGCTGTTCGCTTAACCGCGCGCGGATATTTTCCACCAGACGATATTCCAGCTGCTGGACGCGCGACTGCGCGCGGTGAATACGCGGCTGCGGGTTCTGCTGATTCAGCCGTTGGGCGGCACGTTGCTGGCGCTGCGTGGCGCGTTTTAACTGCGCTTCAAGGGCGACGCCCATGCGCTGGCGCAGCCGCTCCAGCGTGGTTTGCTGGCGAGCGAGCCGCAGTTGCGGATGCTGCTGTTGCAGGCGATGATGCCACTGGGTAAAACGGCGCTGGCGATTCGCCAGATAATAATCCATCGCCATTTCGAGACGCTGCTGCCCTGTCTGCATCTGGCGCAACAGCTCCTGCTGGTTGCGGCTGACCATCTCCGCTGCTGCCGAAGGCGTTGGCGCGCGCAGATCGGCGACAAAATCGGCAATCGTCACATCGGTTTCATGACCAACGGCGCTGACCACCGGAATGCGGCTGGCAAAAATCGCCCGCGCCACGCGCTCATCGTTAAAGCTCCACAAATCTTCCAGCGAACCGCCGCCGCGCCCGACGATTAACACGTCGCACTCCTGGCGCGCGTTAGCGAGTTCAATGGCGCGCACGATCTGCCCCGGCGCATCGTCGCCCTGAACGGCGGTCGGATAAATGATGACGGGAAGCGAAGGATCGCGACGTTTCAATATATGGAGGATGTCGTGCAGCGCTGCGCCAGTTTTTGAGGTGATCACCCCGACGCAGTGGGCAGGTGAGGGCAGCGGCTGTTTAAATTCCTGGCCGAACAGCCCTTCCGCCTGAAGCTTCGCTTTTAACTGTTCATACTTCTGCTGAAGCAACCCTTCGCCTGCAGGCTGCATGCTCTCGACGATAATCTGATAGTCACCGCGCGGCTCGTAGAGCGTGATATTCGCGCGCACCAGCACCTGTTGCCCGTGCTGCGGACGAAAGGTTACCCGACGGTTGCTGTTGCGAAACATGGCGCAACGCACCTGAGCGGTGTCGTCTTTAAGCGTAAAATACCAGTGACCAGAAGCGGGCTGCGTGAAATTGGATATCTCACCGCTAATCCAGACCTGGCCCATTTCCCGCTCCAGCAACAAACGTGCGGTCTGATTGAGGCGGCTGACGGTATAAATTGCAGGGGATTGAGTTAGTGACATGTGAGCGAGATCAAATTTTAAATCAGCAGGTTATTCGATCGATAGTAACCCGCCAGGACAGGATCGCAAGCTTTTTGACAAAAAAATGTAGAAGCAATCGGTTACGCTCTGTATAATGCCACGGCAATATTTAACCATCCAGGTCAGAGATATTGCCCATGTTACGTATCGCTAAAGAAGCCCTGACGTTTGACGACGTCCTCCTCGTTCCCGCTCATTCCACCGTTTTGCCGAACACTGCCGATCTCAGCACGCAGCTGACGAAAACCATTCGCCTGAACATTCCCATGCTCTCTGCGGCAATGGATACCGTTACCGAGGCCCGGCTGGCGATCGCGCTGGCGCAGGAAGGCGGTATCGGCTTCATCCATAAAAACATGTCCATTGAGCGTCAGGCGGAAGAGGTGCGTCGCGTGAAGAAACACGAATCTGGCGTGGTTTCCGACCCGCAGACCGTGCTGCCAACCACCACCCTGCAAGAAGTTAAAGCGCTGACCGAGCGTAATGGCTTCGCGGGCTATCCGGTTGTGACCGAAGACAACGAACTGGTGGGTATCATTACCGGTCGTGACGTGCGTTTTGTCACCGATCTGAGCCAGCCGGTGAGCGTCTATATGACGCCGAAAGAGCGTCTGGTGACCGTGCGTGAGGGCGAATCGCGTGACGTGGTTTTCGCGAAAATGCATGAAAAACGCGTCGAAAAAGCGCTGGTGGTTGATGCGAATTTTCATCTGCTGGGCATGATCACCGTTAAAGACTTCCAGAAAGCGGAACGTAAGCCGAACGCCTGTAAAGACGAGCAGGGCCGTCTGCGCGTTGGTGCCGCAGTGGGCGCGGGCGCGGGCAACGAAGAGCGTGTAGATGCGCTGGTAGCGGCGGGTGTTGACGTGCTGCTGATTGACTCTTCGCATGGCCACTCCGAAGGCGTGCTGCAACGTATTCGTGAAACCCGTGAAAAATACCCTGACCTGCAAATCATTGGCGGCAACGTGGCGACTGGCGCTGGTGCACGTGCGCTGGCAGAAGCGGGCGTCAGCGCGGTGAAAGTGGGTATAGGTCCTGGCTCTATCTGTACCACGCGTATTGTGACCGGCGTTGGCGTACCGCAGATCACTGCTGTATCCGACGCGGTGGAAGCGCTTGAAGGCCTGGGCATTCCGGTTATCGCCGATGGCGGCATCCGCTTTTCCGGCGACATCGCCAAAGCCATCGCCGCCGGCGCAAGTGCGGTAATGGTCGGTTCGATGCTGGCGGGTACGGAAGAATCGCCGGGTGAAATCGAACTTTACCAGGGTCGTTCATACAAATCCTACCGTGGTATGGGCTCGCTCGGTGCGATGTCTAAAGGTTCCTCCGACCGTTATTTCCAGAGCGATAACGCCGCCGACAAACTGGTGCCGGAAGGTATCGAAGGTCGCGTTGCTTATAAAGGCCGCCTGAAAGAGATTATTCATCAGCAGATGGGCGGTCTTCGTTCCTGTATGGGGCTGACCGGCTGTGGTACCATCGACGCGCTGCGAACCAAAGCGGAATTCGTTCGCATCAGCGGTGCGGGTATCCAGGAAAGTCACGTTCACGACGTGACCATCACCAAGGAATCCCCAAACTACCGTATGGGCTCCTGATTACTTTCCGCGCCTGGCTTAAGCCAGGCGCTTTGATTTTGTTTCACTTGCCTCGGAATTAGCGTCAATGACGGAAAATATTCATAAACATCGCATTCTCATTCTGGATTTTGGTTCTCAGTACACTCAGCTGGTGGCGCGTCGCGTGCGTGAACTTGGCGTTTACTGTGAACTGTGGGCGTGGGATGTTACGGAAGCACAAATTCGCGACTTCAATCCCAGCGGTATCATTCTTTCCGGTGGTCCGGAAAGCACCACGGAAAACAACAGCCCGCGCGCGCCGCAGTATGTTTTTGAGGCTGGCGTGCCGGTGTTTGGCGTTTGCTACGGTATGCAAACCATGGCGATGCAGCTCGGCGGCCATGTTCAGGGCTCGAACGAGCGTGAATTCGGCTACGCGCAGGTTGAAGTAAAAACCGACAGCGCCCTGATCCGCGGCATTGAAGATTCCCTCACCGCGGACGGCAAACCGCTGCTTGACGTATGGATGAGCCACGGCGATAAAGTGACGGCTATCCCGGCTGACTTCGTCACCGTTGCCAGCACTGAAACCTGTCCGTTCGCGATTATGGCGAATGAAGAAAAACGCTTCTACGGCGTACAGTTCCACCCGGAAGTGACTCATACCCGCCAGGGGATGCGTATGCTGGAGCGCTTCGTGCGCGATATCTGCCAGTGTGAGGCACTGTGGACCCCGGCTAAAATCATCGACGACGCCGTTACCCGTCTTCGCGAGCAGGTGGGCGACGACAAAGTGATCCTCGGCCTCTCCGGCGGGGTGGACTCTTCCGTTACCGCTATGCTGTTGCACCGTGCTATCGGTAAAAACCTGACCTGCGTGTTTGTCGACAACGGTCTGCTGCGTCTCAATGAAGCAGAACAGGTGATGGACATGTTCGGTGACCATTTCGGGCTGAACATTGTTCACGTAGAAGGTGAAAAGCGCTTCCTCGATGCGCTGGCGGGTGAAAATGACCCGGAAGCCAAGCGTAAGATCATCGGCCGCGTGTTTGTTGAGGTCTTCGATGAAGAAGCGCTGAAGCTGGAAAATGTGAAATGGCTGGCGCAGGGGACCATTTATCCGGACGTCATTGAGTCTGCGGCTTCTGCAACCGGTAAAGCGCACGTCATTAAATCTCACCACAATGTCGGCGGTCTGCCAAAAGAGATGAAGATGGGGCTGGTTGAACCGCTGCGCGAGCTGTTCAAGGACGAAGTGCGTAAAATTGGTCTGGAACTGGGCCTGCCGTACGATATGCTCTACCGCCATCCGTTCCCTGGACCTGGCCTCGGTGTGCGGGTGCTGGGCGAAGTGAAAAAAGAGTACTGCGATTTGTTGCGTCGCGCCGACGCTATCTTCATTGAAGAGTTGCGTAAAGCGGATCTCTATAACAACGTCAGCCAGGCGTTTACCGTCTTTCTGCCGGTCCGTTCCGTTGGCGTGATGGGAGATGGCCGTAAGTATGACTGGGTTGTTTCCCTGCGCGCAGTTGAAACCATCGACTTTATGACCGCCCACTGGGCGCACCTGCCGTATGACTTCCTGGGCCGCGTGTCCAACCGCATTATTAATGAAGTCAACGGGATATCACGTGTGGTGTATGACATCAGCGGGAAACCGCCAGCGACGATTGAGTGGGAATGATCCCGCGTCTGGCATAGACCGGCAGTAAAGAGCATTAATCTCCCCTAAGCCCGTATAACTACGGGCTTTTTTCATTCTTTACTTGGCACTGTCTGGCAAATTTTCGCATCGCCAAGCACCCTGTTTCTATGGCATGGTAGATGGTACGATTTGAACCTGATGCCATGTTCGGTACTCGATACCATGCTGACTCTGATGGGAGTCTCATGGTATTAATTATAGGTAACGCATTGTTATTTAATTATTTTATAAATTTGATGTGGAGCTTTTTGAACATGGTATTTTTGAGAGGAAACCCAACCCGATCATGTTGACTGATACCAAACTGCGCAACCTCAAGCCAAAAGACAAACTCTACAAAGTGAATGACCGTGACGGCCTCTATGTGGCTATCACGCCTGCGGGTTCGATTTCATTCCGCTACAACTACTCGATCCACGGCAGGCAGGAGACTATCACCTTCGGCCGTTACGGTGTCGGAGGGATCACGCTAGCGGAAGCCCGCGAACGGCTGGGCGAAGCCAAGAAGATGATCGCTGCCGGGAAGTCACCGGCCAAGGAGAAGGCACGGGACAAGGCCCGCGTAAAGGATGCGGAAACATTCGGCGCGTGGGCTGAAAAGTGGTTGCGCGGCTATCAAATGGCCGAGTCCACCCGGGATATGCGCCGATCAGTCTACGCACGCGAGCTAAAGTCGAAATTTGGAAGCCAAAAGCTGGCGGAAATTACCCATGAAGACCTGCGGGCGCTAACCGATGCCATCGTGGAGCGGGGTGCACCGGCAACGGCAGTACATACAAGAGAGATTGTCTTGCAGGTCTACCGCTGGGCCATCGAACGCGGTCAGAGGGTTGAGAATCCGGCCGATTTGGTTCGCCCTACGACCATCGCCAAATTCGAGCCGCGAGATCGAGCATTGACGCCCGACGAAATCGGCTTGATGTACCAGTACATGGAGCGCATCGGCACGACACCTTCCATTCGGGCGGCTGCTAAGCTGCTGTTGCTGACGATGGTACGCAAAAGTGAACTAACTAACACGACGTGGAGCGAGATCAATTTCACCGAAGCACTCTGGACAATCCCTAAGGAGCGAATGAAGCGCCGCAACTCCCATTTGGTGTTCTTGTCTAGGCAGGCGCTCGACATTTTCATAGCTCTGAAAACCTTCGCTGGCGGTTCGGATTACGTGCTGCCATCGCGCTATGACTCGGACTTGCCGATGAGCAGCGCCACGCTCAATCAGGTGCTCACGTTGACCTATCGGCTCGCCCAGAAAGAAGGGCAGTCGCTTGGAAAGTTCGGGCCACACGACTTGCGGCGTACATCCAGTACTTTGTTGCATGAGGCGGGCTATAACACCGATTGGATCGAGAAATGCCTTGCGCACGAGCAGAAGGGCGTGCGAGCCGTTTACAACAAGGCCGAGTATCGCGATCAGCGCAGGGCTATGTTACAGGATTGGGCGGACATGATTGACGAGTGGACGCTCAGAAAACCTCGTCCCAAAGACTAATTTCATGCTTCGTGGGGCGAAGAGTTAGCGGCTCTCTACCCTTTTTTGCAGTGAAATGCCCACATTTGTGGGCTTTATTTTTGTCCGGAAACAGACGTTTTATGGACACTTTTTTTTCTCTAAAACCCCTTGAAAAAACTCTCGAAAAAACAAGAACCTGAGCGATTACTTTTGTCCGTAAATAGACGTTTTACGGACACTTAAGCCATTGATTTTAATTGAAAAAAAATTAATAAACGTCTGGAAGACACCGGTATTATGGGGCAATAATTAAACCTTGGTAAGTGACAATGCGAGGAATTCTTTGTGGAACATGAATTGAGAAAAGTGAGCAAAATTCTTATTAGCAAGAAACAATTGCTGGCAATGATCCCGGTGAGCGAGCGCACAATCTACAATTTCGAAAAACAAGGGAAATTCCCCCGTCGCATTGCGCTCAGTAGTCGTAAAGTTGTATGGGATTTGGCTGAGGTTGAGGCATGGATTGATAAGTGTAAGAACTCGGGCTCAGCACCTCGTCCTGGAATGGGGGGCTGAAGATTGGCTATTGACTTACGTGCAGCGTTCGAGCAAGAACCGCCCGTACTGGACTTTATTTGGCCTGGCTTCCTCGCTGGGACAGTAGGAGCGTTGGTGGCTCCTGGAGCAACGGGTAAGAGTTTCTGGGCGCTGGAAGCCGCAATGTCCGTTGCCTGTGCCGCAACCGTTGAAAGCAGAATGGCCGAGGGTGACTTGGTAGGACTTGCACCTGCAAAGGCTGGTCGTGTCGTCTATTATGCTGGAGAAGATCCAGAGCCAGCGCTGATTGGGCGTATTCACTCTATTGGCAAACACCTTGGTCAAGGAGCTCGCGAAACCATCATAGAAAACCTCATGGTCATGCCTATCATGGGAAAACTTATGGATGTGATGAATGATAGTAAGAAGGCTGAGATAATCGAGCAATGTGAAGGCGCTCGGCTGATCGTTATGGACACATTGAGCCGTATTCATACCCTTGATGAGAACAGTAATGGTGATATGGCTCGACTTGTCGCTAGGCTTGAGGAAATTGCGGCTATTACCAAAGCATCAGTGCTTTATCTGCACCATGTCAGCAAAGGCAGCACCCGAGACGGGCAGTCTGATCGGCAACAAGCAGTACGTGGTGCTTCGGCTCTTGTCGATAATCCGCGATGGTGCGGTTTCGTCGTCAAAATGACCGACAAAGAAGCACAGAACCATACTGACCGGGTCTATGACCGACAGCCTATTGGAGAAGACCGCCGAAAATTCTTTGTTCGTTTCGGCGTTAGTAAACAGAACTACGCCGAAATTGACGATGATCTTTGGTATCAGCGTCATGAGGGCGGCGTATTGCTACCAGTGAAGCTGTTGGACGTTAAGCTGGACGGCGGAAAGAGGCGTCAACGTGAGCAAGCATGAGCTGACTCACGCTCGGCACGACCCGGTGCATTGCCTTGCACCCGGCCTGTTCCGTAGCCTCAAGAAAGGATCGCGCAACTACAGCAAGCTCGACGTGGTATATGACTACGGCAATGGAAAGCGTATTGAGTTCAGTGGACCGGAACCATTGGGTGCCGACGATCTCCGCATTTTGCAAGGACTTGTGGCAATGGCAGGGCCTTATGGAATAGTCCTTTCATCCGACCCGCAAACAAAAGCTGGTCGTCAGCTACGTCTTTTTCTTGAGCCTAAGTGGGAAGCTATCCAGCAGGATGCAATGGTGGTCAGGGGCAGCTATGGGGCATTAGCCAGAGAAGTAGGCTATGCCAATAAAAAGGATACCAAACGTGTGCGTGAATGCATCGAGAGGCTTTGGAAAGTCTCCATCATTGCTCAAAACGGGAAGAAGCGACAGGGCTTTCGTCTGTTATCCGAGTATGCCAGCGATGAACAGAACGGCAAGCTATACGTGGCGTTGAATCCCCTGATTGCTCGGGCAATCATGGGCGGGCCACACGTGCAGCACATTCGAATAGACATGACCGAAGTGAGGAAGCTAAAGACCGATCCCGCCCGCCTGATCCATCAGCGGCTTTGCGGCTGGATTGACCCTGGAAAATCGAGACGTGTCGAGCTAGGCACACTATGCAGCTATGTCTGGCCTGAGGTAGCTACGAACCCAAATACCATCAAAAAGCGCGGCCAGACAGCACGCAAAGCGTTAGCCGAGCTGGCCTCTGTGGGTTGGAAGCTGGACGAATATGCCAAAGGTAGATGGGAAATCTGGCGTCCGTACGCCCATTATAACGGTACCTGCACCACGTTAATAGCACCTATCCCCCACGTTTTCGGTACCTAAAGCCCACGTTAATAGCATCCGTCTCGTTTCTGTAAACCTAATAGTGGAGGGCCCTAGCAGGCTCTTTGGAAATTCCATCTAAGATTTTCTAAGAATCTCCATAATGCGCGATGGGCTGCGCCTTAATGACGCAGCCCATCGCTTGCCGCTTTTGGTCGGCCTATGGCTGTTGGACACCAAAAAAGCGAGGCAGGTTTGCCGTCTATTACCCACCGCGTCCTCGCGCTGGCCAAACCTGGTAAAACCGACAAAAAGACGATCAGGCACCAAAAATGGAAAAACAAGCCGAAAAGGATTTATGGTCACTAACTATTTGGAAATGGTACAAGTTGCTCTTATGGTGGCATTTTTCAGGATGTTACTGTGATTTTATTGTCATGAGTGAAACATCCCACATGACGATACAGGCAGTTTTTACAGTGTGTAATAGACGGAGCTGCCCTCACTGAGCTTATGCGCGCTTATTAGGTATATTATAAGTAACCACCTCAACTATGTAATGGGCGTTAGGCTTCGTAAGAGTCCCTGAGACGATTTACTTATGGAAGGACAGGCCTTAAAGGCGATTAGTGCGCCATTATAAGGCCGGTATGTCAGAATTCGAGCCGGTTCGCTTAGTGCCTTTCTTTTGGTGCTATACAAACAGCCCTGAATTTGACAGGGCTATGCGATCATTTGCGGCGCTGCTGGCACGTCCTCAGTGCTTGTTCCGATATGATGGCCATGCGCAATTGCTCTATCATAACCACCTGATGTTTGCTTCCGAACAGCGGCAATCGATTGATGGACTGCGCCGCTCCAAAAAGACTATTAGCAGCCTTGAGGCGATATCGGTTCATACGTTGTTCTCTTGGTTCTAGCCACCGCGCAAACGCATCGAGTTGTGGCCCATAGCCCTGTGAGCGCAGGTTTTCGCGCAGGAAGTACATGCCGAAGGTGACAGCAAAGGCCACCACGCAGAAAATCAGATATTCAATCATTGCTCAGTCTCCGGTGTATTGACTGCCTTTGCGGCAGTTGATTGGGCTTTATCGCTTTGACGGTGTCTAGCCGCTACCAGCGCTCCTTCTGATATGCAGGACACCTCCATACGATCAAGGGCTCTAGGGATTAGTTGGCTATAAAAGATCATGCCTTACCTCTCTGTTTCGGGTTATTTGATTTCTCCGCGACGGTCGGCTGTGCCGGAGCTTTAGATGGTTCTTCTGCTGGGCGAATAACGTTGGTTTCTTCCACAACTTCTGCGGATACGCCGCTGTTAGCTAGACGTTTTTCGTCACTTTCATCGCCTTCAGGTATTTGTGGAGGGATGCCGCCGCCCATGCTTGCCGCGCCTTCCATGCCCGGCACAGATATAGCCGCGAGCGTTCCGAGGCTACGGGCGGCTATGCTAGTCAAGTTTTTAGCATCGGATGCCGCTTCTTTAAGTGTTTGCGCCGCCTGCTGCGGCCCACTGTGACCCTTGCTGCATGGTGTATCGTTCCGGCTGTTGATTCCGCTACCTAACAGCGATTTGCCCGCCTGCGAGCCACCGGTACGGGAGCCAGCCGACTGAGCTGCTGCGCTGCCTCCCGTAGCCCTTCCTATGGTTGCTGTCCTGTTCACGGGCGGTATGGTGGATGGAGCGGCGTCCTGCTGACTACCGGCCATACTGGCATTAATGCTGTCGGCCAGCCCACTGCCAACTCCATTATTTGAACCGCTGCCCAACGCTCCAGCAGCTCCATCGGTAGCGTTCGCGCCGCCTGACATCATGGAACTTGCTGCCAAACTTCCGATCGCGGTCGTAGCAGCCATCGCCATCCCACCGATTGTTGTCCCCCCGCCCATTGATGAACCAGTAATCATACCTGCAATCAGTTCCGGGATAGATCTGGACAGCCATGCGCATACCAGCGACAGTCCTAACAGGGTCAAAGTTGGCCCGATGGTGCCATCATATTTAGTAAACCAGCCATCCGAGACTGACATAATCAGGCCAACGATCAGCGTCAGGATGAACAACTTAGCACCTACCGCAACGGCATAGCGAAGCGGGGCGGTCGCAAATTCGCGCGTCCATGATGAGCCACCAAAACCAATGAACAGCACGGCCGCATTGATCAGTACATAAGACTCCACGAGCGTCACAAACATAAACGCAGCGATGAACGCAAAGCACAGCAAAATAATGATGCCTGCCAGCGCAATCACAATTGAGGTTTCGAGGTCAAAAAAGGATATGTTCGATAGGACGTTCTGCGACAACTTAACTGCCAGCGTAAACACATCTCCAGGCATCAGCTCTTGAGCAAAACCAGAAGCTTCTGCACCTGCCTGACGGAAACTGTTCACGATTGCGGTGCTCCACTCCGTTGAGTAAGTTAGCAAGGCGAGGAAAAAGCCTATCGTCATGACGAACTTGATCAGTTCGCGGAACATTTCTCCCAAATCCGCACTTTGCCAAAGCAAGTTACCAAATGTCCAAACGAGCTGAATCCCGCCGAGCAGGAACAGTAAATTTTGTGCGTACCCCTGTAATTTTGGCCCCCAATGAGTAGATGCTATTTGAATGTCCGTTAGCAGGCCGTTCATCTCGACATTACTTTGTAAACCAGTGGCCATAGCACCCTTAGCCATCAGCAACAAAGCTACCCCGGCGCAACTTAAAAAGAGAAAATTTCGCATAATCAAAATCCCTTGGATGGGCCGGGTTCGTCTTTCCCTTCCCAGAATTTTTTAGTAGCCATATCCTTATGATTCTGTAGGGCCTTGGCCTCGCATCCTTCTCCTGAAAAGAGAACGAATCCTGTCACTACTGCTCCGCCAAGAGCAGAGCAGAGGCACAGCACCACAAGAGGAATCTTAGAAATCATCATGGTCAGAACCCTTTGGATGGGCCGGGTGCATCTGTACCCTCCCAGAACTTTTCACTAGCAGCGTTCTTAACGGCTTTCTGTTCGGTTTGCTTAGCCATGTAGTTGCCTTGCAAAGTGATTTGCGTAGCCACGAGATCGCGCAGCTTCTGGAGCTGCTGCACGTTCTGCGCAGCAATCTCATTCCCGGCTTGAATGGCCTGCTGGCGTCCGATGGCCGACTGAGATCGGCTCACCAACTGATCAAGCATTGCGTTTTCCTCCTCGAAAGTGCTGGTATTTAAGCCAGCGGCCTGCATGGCTGTGCGGGCGTTATCGAAACCGGATTGTGCCCAATTCCGATAACGCTGCGGCATATTATGTTGTCCCTGGCCAATCGAGTTTAGATAGCTGTCATAGCCCTTAAACTGTTGGTGGAACTGTTCATTCAGATTAGTGATGTTGCGGCCGAGCGATTGTGCAGAGCTGTAGACGCTGGCAACACGCTGAAGGTCGCCGGTGATGGTGTTGAACATTCGACTGGGTAGTGACATTCCCTGCTTAAGCATGTTGTCGTATTGTTGGATCTGCGTCTGCAACTGTTGCGCGGTGTTCAGTTGTGTGTTGACCGCTTCGGCGTACTCGTACATTTGCTGAGAGAACGTTGAGCAGTTCGAGCAGTAGATAG
Organism: Superficieibacter sp. HKU1; assembly: GCF_029319185.1. NCBI lineage: Bacteria > Pseudomonadati > Pseudomonadota > Gammaproteobacteria > Enterobacterales > Enterobacteriaceae > Superficieibacter > Superficieibacter sp. HKU1. The sequence goes on along the minus strand of NZ_CP119754.1, from coordinate 3,276,466 downwards.
CATAGGCCGGTGCCGGCGATATATAGAGACTAACGCCAAGACTTGCGTTTGCCACTGTCAGAGCTAGCGCCGCGCCCAGTCTGAGTTTTCGAGCGACGTAAGCTGAGGTTTTTTGCGATTCCATTTTCATGCTGGACCCCCTCTTTGTGACTACATCTGAGATTTAATTATTGCCCCATAATACCGGTGATTTCCAGAAATTTATTCTTTATTTTCAATTTAAATCAATAACTTAAGTGTCCGTAAAACGTCTGTTTCCGGACAAAAGTAATCGCTCAGGTTCTTGTTTTTTCGAGAATTTTTTTAAGGGGGTTTTAGAGAAAAAAAGTGTCCATAAAACGTCTGTTTCCGGACAGAAAAACTCACCGAACTGAGCTTATTATTAGGCAGTACACGGTACCAGATGAGCACTTTATGGGGTTTCGGTACGCGACAGATGCCACTATCTTTTTCGAAGATGTGCATCGTTTCAAGCAACTACTCATTCAAATGAAGAAGTCAGCTTAGCAGAATGCGCTGAGCAATTTTTGTGATCAATTTTGTTTGCTAATTCTTTCCACTATTTTATCGAATTCCTGACGGATTTGATCGTCCGTCAAAGCGAGATTAACCAGTCCAGATTTTATTGCAATTTTTCCGACTCTCTCTGCTGCTAATTATTAAGTTTCGCCAGTTTTTCTTTAGCCATTTCAATTTCAGAAACTGCATTAATTTGCTGTTCATAAAGTGTCCTTCTAGCTAATTATTTCACTCCTATTTAATACCATTCTGGTTTTAATTCGTTAAATTTATTTTCTTTCTAGCGACCAATAATAGTTTAAACCATAGGATTATAAGTTCCCGTCGTGATTGTAAGAAGCGAGAATTGGCTGCCCTCGCTTAATGTATCGTGTGACGTATTTAGTGAACTGGGTATACCCCATGTCGAGCCGGTCCTCAAATTTCTCATATATCCACAACAGCGGTACACCGCGTTCATGCTCTTTCCTTACCTCATCAAGAACCGCTACGAACGATGCGCGGCCACGACGTTGAGGGCGACTTTTTGTAGCTGCATTTAGTGAGTCAGTCATGTGCCTCTCTCCATAATCATTGTTCAGGATAATTCAGCATATTAAAGCACAGAAAATTAGCAGAGTTTGCGCAATTCCACGCTGATTATAATGCGACTATAAGCGGCTATATGCGACTATATGCAACTGTATGCGACTATATGCGACTTAAGGAGAACTAGCGCAATTTAATGAAAATGAACGCAACTAACATTCAGCAGAGCTGACCAACAGCATTAAATTGCCTAAAATCGCACCGAACAGTACGGCAAGATGTGTATTGTACCGGTACAGGCTGAGCCTGGCGCTGCCCAATACCGTACCTTACTCGCCTGTGGCTCGACGTTATCTTGCTCTGCGAGGCTGAGAGTCGCTCCGCGAAATTTAAACCATTGTCTAATTTGGGTATGGTTAGGGACTAGCAGAGAAGGACAACAGAGCGCTGAGGTATTCAAGTAGACATTGAGACTTCTATAGACCAACTGGCTGACGCGCATATTATGCGCAGTAAAATGAGGCAAATGCTGTCCTGTATAATTGAGAGGAATGGCGAACTAAGAACTATCGCTAGCTGGCAACAAGTATTCGGCTGGTCCTAACAGGTCGACCCACAGGAAATAAATTATCGCTATGATATTGTTCTTCCATCGTCAACAGTGGCTTGTATAATCATGGGCACTCTGGTTTTTTGCCGATTCAACCGACTATTCTTCTGGCCACGCACGTGCAGCAGCATCTACAGCCTCAGGTGATCCCTCTTGCGCGAGGTATTCGTCGCAAACGGCGATAGCGCGTTGTACGTCTTCGCTCATTGCATCAGATCGGGACAACAGTTCTTCCCTCCAACTTTCAATCATCTGCCTACCACCGTGGCTCATGTCCCAAATCATTAGATCTAAAAGAGCACGCAGGTTTTGTGCAGATACATCGGAGAAGGTGCTCTCGTTCTTCATTTGGTGTCTCCCACTTTGGTTAAGTCGCGTTAACGTTACCATTTGCCTAGGTTAAGGTACTTTAATATCCTGATCCGTGTGACAGGGTTTCCAATAAGCAACGGTCTTTGGTTTCAGGGGTAGGCATAGTGTCCCTAAAGGCTGGACTTTAAACTATGTGTGATGATTGGCAACGGGAGCATAGGCTTAACAACTCATTATTGAATATTTCTCGATTGCCATACATTATAAATCTGAGGAAATCAGTAGGAGAAATGACAATGGCTTCCCAAACACACATGCTGCACATCTGTATACCTGAAAAGTTGAAGTTGAAGCAGCAGAAAAGCTGGTACTATTCGGGATGTCCTTTTCGAATGCAGTGAATGTTTGCTTAGATGCGTCGTTAAGAAAGGTTGCCTTAACGTGAGTTTGAATGTGGATCCGAAGGCTCATTATGCTTGTTCAATACCGAAGTAAATGAGGTTTTGGAAGATACCCTTATCCAAATTAATGCATCAGCAGCTTGTGGAAACTGCAAGTCTTAATTGATAGTAAGCCTCTTGCTCGACTAGTAGGTGATAGTCAGATCAATATAACGTATATTTATGAATAAAAAGAGGGAATATGACTAACTATTCGAGCCAAAGTGAGATTGCAATCACTAATGTTCGCGTAAGTAATTTTCGTTCTCTAGCCAATATCGAGGTTGAGCTCGGAGATCTTACGGTACTTATTGGAGCCAACAATGCTGGCAAAACTAGCTTTCTAGATGCCATATTCGCTGCCATCGGCTCTGGGCGAAAGCTTCTAAGTCAAGATGACGTTCGTCTTGCCCAAGGCGAAGCATTTGTGCCAAAAGAGCGTAAGGTCACTATTGATATTTGCATTAGACCAATAGGTGCCGATGGAGCAGTGACGGAAAGGTTTTCGGAGGGGAGTTTTTGGACTTCTTTATGGGGGGGGACTGGAATAGCACTTGATCCTATTGAGTTCTATGAATTTACTCCCATCAGAACCACGCTATCTTGGAGCGGCTCAAAAGGAGAGTATGTTATTGAACGTAAATTCCTTAAAGAATGGCGAGATTTTCAAAGCTGGATTGACACGCCGGTACAGTCCACACAAGTACGCGCATCTCAGATTGAACCGATTGCCCTGCATTTTATTGACGCAAAGCGTGATCTAGACGACGATTTTCGCAAGCAGGGGTCATTCTGGCGGAGATTAACGGATGATCTTGGTTTATCGGAGAGCGACGTGGCGGAGCTTGAAACGGCATTATCTGGCATTAATCAAACAATAGTTGAAAAAAGTGAAATTCTTCAGCATTTGAAAATAAACTTAGTCGATCTTCAGAAAGTTGTATCAGCTGACAGTGCAGGAATTGATATCGCCCCAGTCGCTCGGAAGCTGCGCGATCTATCTAGGGGCGTTGACGTTTCATTCTCTACTTCTGGAGCTCAGTCTTTCCCACTCGCTCGCCACGGGATGGGAACTCGCAGCCTTGCCTCGCTTCTGGTCTTTCGCGCATTTGTGTCTTGGCGACACGCTCGCGCTACCAGTGGTGGTGATAAGGTGCATTCAGTCCTCGCCTTAGAAGAGCCAGAATCACACCTACACCCTCAAGCTCAACGTTCCTTGTTCGGGCATATTAAAGCTATATCTGGGCAGCGAGTCGTTAGCACGCATTCTCCCTACTTTGCGGGGCAGGCACAGTTAGAGGATCTTCGGCTGTTCATCAAGCATGGCGGTGATACGAAGGTATCGAAGCTAGATGTGTCAAAGCTGTTTAAATTAGATGACAAACGTAAAGTTCAGGAATCGGTCATTGAGTCGCGGGGTGATATTTTATTTGCTCGAGCTTTAGTGCTCTTTGAGGGACAGACTGAAGAGCAGGCTTTGCCGATATGGGCTCAAGCGTATTGGGGGGCATCCATTCATGAATTAGGATTTAGCTTCGCTAGGGTAAATGGTACTAATTACTATCCTTTTATATGGCTTGCGAACAGCTTACATATTCCTTGGTATCTTATTGCTGATGGCGAAGCTCAACCGCTTAAGAACCTTGAAGATGAGTTGAGGAGAGCTAATCTTCCAGACTCGACCACATCACCTAACATTATAGTCCTTCCTAACGGCAACAATTTTGAAACCCAGCTCATTGAAGAAGGTTATTTAGCTGAAATTGAGGCTGCGCTCAATGCTGCATCGGGGAACGATGCATTTTTAGATGGATTCATCGAGAAAAATCATGGGCTTAGCTATGGGAAACTCAAAGACGGTACTGATAAAGGGTTGCGAGATTACAAGAGTGAAGGTGGTCGAGAACGTGCAGCTTCCGATGCTATGAAAACTCAAAAGACTAAGCTTGCTAAGCCGTTAGCGCATCAAATTGTGGGGCTTACTGATCCATCGAGGAGGTTTCCTTCTACAATCGGCAACTTATTCAAGATAATTGGAGCGGCTCACGGTTTGCCTACAGCAGAGGATGTGAAATTATGATAACGCAACGCGAAATCCGCCTATCAAGCCAACAGTCTGCCGTGGTCAATCATATTGATGGGCCATTACTAGTCGTTGCTGGCCCCGGCTCAGGAAAAACTAGAGTTCTCACAGAACGTATTCGCTCGCTTCTTTCTAATGTGAAAGGTCATTTTCGCGTACTAGCGTTGACTTACACTAACAAGGCGGCTGATGAAATGCGTGAGCGATTATCTGATTTGGGCGATGCTCGTCAACGCGCTTTTGTAGGTACGCTCCATAGCTTTTGTCTAGAGGTGCTCTCAGAACGAGGAAAGCTTGTAGGGGTTGAAGATATGCCTCATATTTTCGAACAATACAAGGATCGCAAGGAAATACTGCTTAACGCAATTAAGGAAGACCCTGCCCTCGAAGCAGAGCTGGAGCAGGAAGGTGATGCCAAGGCTCGAGGCAGGCGAGTAGATGCATGGCTACAAGGTATTGGGTGGAACAAGGCTCACCCCATCACCTGTGCTGTGATCGAAGACAACCTTGAGCGCCGTGTACTTGAAGCCTATGATAACGGACTGAGAGCAAGTAATGCCTACGACTTCGATGATTTACTCTTACTGACTTACCGTTTGCTAACTAATAACCCGAAGCTTGCCGAGTTTTACCAACGCCTCTATAAATTTATCTGCATCGATGAAGCGCAGGATCTTAACGAGGCTCAATATGCTGTTATTTGTGCATTGTGCGGAGATTCTTTTAAAAACGTAATGATGGTTGGCGACCCAAAGCAATCTATTTACGGGTTTAATACTTCCAGCCCGAAATATATGGATCTTTTTAAAACAGATTTCGAAGCTCAGCTTGTTAGTTTGACGGAAAATTTCCGATCTTCAAAAGCTGTTGTTGATGTGGCTCGATCCTTAGACCCCAACTATCTTGTTGCTGCCCAATTGCCCATTAAAGGCTTAGCCGAGTTGATTGTAGGCGAAGATGAGGATGGTGAGGCGAGATGTATTGTTGACCAGATGCAAGTTCTCTTTAACAAAGGTCACCCCGATGTTGAAGGTGGGATCAAGCCTTCGAAATGTGCAATACTTGGACGTACACGCTTTGCCTTACTGAGCATTGAGAAAGAGATGCGTGAGCACTCAATTCCCTTCTACAAGCGACTAACTGTCAATCATGAGAATGAGTCCGAGGTGGTGGATGATTTTCAGCTTGCGTTGCGTTTAGTCGCAAACCCAAAGGATCGCTTGCATTTCGCAGCGTTAGCAAAAAAATGGAAAGTTTCTGAACCCAGTGTGACACACGATGTAGGAAAAGCTCTTTCTTCTATGGCATCCGAAGCAACGACCTTAAGCTGCCAAGCCGCAGCTGTTATTACGGCTATAAATAGTGTTTTGCGCAATAGTGCGCGTCTGGACTTGATGCCAGCTTTTAACAGTCTGACAAGCTACGCCGATTCACTGAACGAAGATGAGAAGTTATCTATCTATGAAGATGTGGAGGTTTTCAGACAGGAATGGGATCAATATCTTCGCTCGAATTCAGCAACTCATACTATCGCCAACTTCATGAGTAGTAAAGCGCTTGGTGCTACACAGAAGGTTGACAAGGATGGAGTGGCTTTACTCACAGTGCATTCGTCGAAGGGGTTAGAGTTTGACGTAGTTTTTATTGTTGGAATGGCTGAAGGCTCATTTCCCGATTACCGTTCTTCCACTGGGAGTAAATTACTTGAAGAGCGTCGAAATGCATTTGTAGCCGTCACACGATCAAAGAGGTTGCTGTATCTGTCATACCCATCGACGAGGCTAATGCCTTGGGGAGATCGGAGAAGGCAAGTTCCTTCACGGTTTATTAACGAAGCTGGGCTGAAATAATATTGAGTATGGTATTATTCATGGTACCAATCGCTAAGATGGTCTAACTAAAGCGCCATTGCTGGGATTTGTAGACCTATTGATAATCGAGTGGGAATAATACTCATCAGGTAATACATCAGGGCGGCCACGGGCCGCCTTTTTTACACAACGACAGAAAATCAGCGTTGTGAGGAAGCGTCTATGGTCAGGCTGGACTGCTGCGTCTGTTTTTTGTCTTGATGATGATGCCAGGCACCGATGGAAGAGTAGACTAAGCGTCCGAAAAAGAAGAAGAAACTGATAAGCAATACGATACGGGTCATACGACTGTTAAATCGATGTCGGTTTCGCATACTGGTAACCTGACTCACAAATGGTCCTTTGAGGTATACCCACAGAACGGGGCGATGAGCACATTAAGACACAGTGTAGCGCAAGGGTCAATTGAATGTGATGTAAAATTCTGTCAGTCGATTCATCACATCTTGTTATGAAATATAATTAATACATTTACGCTAATAATTAATAAGTACTACCAGACTGTAGTAAAGGTAATAATTGATTAATGAGGCTTTAATATTTGACTTGCATCAAATGTCACCCAGCGGTAATAATTAAAATCTAAGCGTTATATTGCGCGAGATAGTCTTTGCAGCTTTGCTGCCAGGTGGGATACCTGTTTGAATATGCCCCGCAGGACGCCGGGTATTCTGCTGAGCATTTATGAAACTAAGTAAACTCTACGTTAAGTACAGAGATAGATGGTGGAGCTTGCCGCTTTTTCTGCCTTGCTTTGTGCTTCCGCTAATCAGTAAAGCGAATACGTTCGCCCATATCAGCACAGGAACCGTAGTGCTTTTTTTCCTGCCGCTGGCATTAACGATCAGCCTGATGCTTTTTTTTAGCTGGGCGGCAATACCCGGTATCGTGCTCGCCTTCTTTTTGTATGACTATCAGCATATGGGGCTGGCGAATAATGCCCTAATCATTGTTCATTTTCTTCTCCCCGTCATTCTCAGCTGGGCAGGCTATCGCGCTTTTACGCCTAACCGGCGCAATGTCTCGCATGGCAACGTGAGTCTGGTTTTTCAGCGCATTTTCTGGCAGGCGTTTTGTCCCGCAACGTTATTCATTGCTCTTTATCAACTTGTCGGACTTTTTGATATTTATAATCTGCACCAGGAGTCGAATATTGGCACCCCCTTTATGATTAATATCCTGATTAATTACCAGGCGTTATTAGTTGGAAACTTAATCGGGGTGCCGCTTTGTTATTATATTATCCGAATCATTCGTCATCCTCTGTATATACGCGCTTATTTTTCGCAATTGCGTTTGCAATTCGATCCAAAAGTGACCAAAAGAGAAATTGTCATCTGGATGTTTATATTCATGGGGCTGATGGTAATGCTTTGTATGCCCCTTGAGCAGAACAGTTCAATTTTCAGTACGAACTACACCTTTTCTCTGCTGCTGCCTGTGATGCTATGGGGAGCCATCCGCTATGGCTATCGCTTTATGTCGCTTATCTGGACGCCAGTGCTGATTATTTCCGTCCATTTTTATCACGGTTACATCCCTTTATTTATCGGGTACGAGACGCAACTGGCCATTACCTCATCAAGCTACCTGGTCTATTCGTTCGTGATTGTTTTTATCTCCATCCTCGCGATGCATCAGAGAACCATCAATCGGCGGGCGCGTATGCTGGCTTTTCTTGATCCGGTGGTGCATTTGCCGAATCTACGCGCGCTTAACCGGGCGTTGCATCGTTTCCCGTGGTCGGCGCTCTGTTTTATCCGTATTCCTGAGCTGGAACTGCTGGGACGAAATTATGGCGTCATGCTGCGTATTCAGTATAAACAGCAGCTGGCAAACTGGATCACCATGCAACTGACGCCTGACGAAGGGGTGTATCAGATGTCCGGCAACGATCTGGTGTTTCGTCTCAATACCGAAGCATATCAAAGCCGTATTGAAGAGATCGATCGTCATATTAAGCAATTCCGTTTTATCTGGGATGGTATGCCTTTACAGCCCCAGGTCGGCATGAGCTATTGCTATGTGCGCTCGCCGGTTACGCATATTTATCTCCTGCTGGGGGAGCTAAGCACCATTGCCGACCTGTCGCTGGCGACGAACCATCCTGAAAACCTGCAAAAGCGGATGGCGATGCATCTTCAGCGGGATCTCAAAGATAAAATTGCGTTAATGAACCGGCTACAACTGGCGCTGGAGCAGGATCAGTTTTGTTTGATGGCGCAGCCTATTGTCGGTGTTCGTGGCGATACCTATCATGAAATCCTGCTTCGGCTGATCGGGGCTAACAACGAGATGATTAGCCCCACTGAATTTTTGCCGGTGGCGCATGAGTTCGGTTTGTCGTCACGCATCGATTTGTGGGTGATCCGAAATACGCTGCGATTTATGGCGCAGCACCGTGAAGCAATGCCAGCCTGCCGTTTTTCAATCAATCTCACGCCGTCTTCCGTTTGCCGTGCGCAATTTCACCGTGAAGTACAGGTGCTGTTGAATGAATTTGGGGTAGAGGCATGGCAGCTTATCTTTGAAGTGACGGAAAGCGATAGTCTGGCAAATATAGAGCAGGCTAATAAGACGCTGGCAAAGCTACAGAAGATGGGCTGTCAGATAGCCATAGACGATTTTGGTACCGGCTATGCGAGCTATGCGCGCTTAAAAAGCGTGAACGCGGATATTCTTAAAATCGACGGCAGCTTTATTCGTAGCATCGTCTCAAACAGTCTTGATTATCAAATCGTGGCCTCTATTTGCCATCTGGCACGGATGAAAAAAATGCAGGTGGTGGCGGAGTATGTTGAAAGCGAAGAAATTCGCAGGGCGGTGATTTCACTGGGGATCGATTACTTACAGGGCTATTTACTCGGTGAGCCGCGATTGCTGGAAGAGACGTTGAAGTCAGCGGAAGCCTCTGCCCGCATTTCGGTTGAGCGTTAAAACAGGTGGCCTGTCGATAATGACAGGCCACGAACGTTTATTTCTGGACGTTTCACGCCGCGATGTCGGGCGAGTTTTCCTCTTCTATATTGAGCTGCCAGCCGGTGACCGCCTCCCAGTACTGCTGCTCTTTTTCCAGATCGAGCAGCACCAGCGCGTTCTGGCTAAACCAGCCGTGCGGGAAACGTAGCGTCCAGTGGTTGTCGTCCGTCTCCAGCACCAGGGAAGGTGGGGTAGTGGTGGCCTGACGCTGATTATTCAGCAGTACGCCCAGGCGTAAAAGCTGGATTAATGGCAGGAACTGCTTCTTCTTAAACAGCGTAAACCGCGGCAGATCGTCCAGTTTCACCGCTTTGCGATGATAACGGACCAGCGTCGCCATCAGGGTTTGCTGTTCCTGATTAAACCCGGGCAGGTCGCTGTTTTGCAGAATATACGCGGAGTGACGATGCAGGCCGCTGTGGTTGATGTTCAGGCCCACTTCATGCAGCATCGCCGCCCATTTCAGCAGCGCTTCCAGCTGTGGATGCGCCAGCTTCGGCTGCTGCATCTGCCACTGTTCGTACATCTGCATGGTGGTATCCAGCACGCGTCGCGCCTGATCGCTGTCGATGTTGTACTGATTCGCCAGGCTTTTCGCGGTGCGGCTGCGCACGTCCTGATGACGGAAGCGACCTTCCATCTCATAGAGTACACCTTCGCGTAGCGCGCCGTCGGACAGCCGGAGTTCGCGAATGGCCAGCGCGTCAAACACGCCGCACAGGATCGCCAGACCCGGCACAAAAACGGCTTTGCGCTCCTCGGACAACCCTGGCAGGCTCAGCGCGTCGAAGCTGCGGTGCTGAAGCAGCTCCGCCACCAGTTTGTCCAGCCGCTCCGGGGTGATAAAGCCATCTTTTTCGCCCATTTCCAGCAGCACCTCATGCGCGGCTTTAATGGTGCCGGAAGCGCCCAGCGCCACGTTCCAGCCCTGGATCCGGTACTGCCAGGTCAGGGATTCCAGCTTTTGCGCCGCCGCCATTCGGGCGCGCTGGAAGTTTTCCTTACTGATGACGCCGCCCGGGAAATACAGCTGAGCAAAACTGACGCAGCCCATGCGGCGGCTTTCCACCAGCTTTGGCTCAAAATTCTCACCGATGACCAGCTCCGTTGAACCGCCGCCGATATCGATAACCAGCTTGCGTCCTTTTTCCGGCTGCGTATGCTCGACACCCATAAAGATCAGGCGCGCTTCTTCGTTGCCGGAAATAATTTCAATCGGGTAGGGGATGACCTTTTCCGCACGCTTAAGAAAGTCAGTGGCGTTCAGCGCCTGACGAAGCGTATGCGTTCCGACGATACAGACGCTTGACGGCGCGAAACCTTGCAGGCGCTCGGCAAATAATGACAGGCAGCTCAGGCCGCGCTCCATCGCTTCTTCACTCAGCATATTATCGTCGCCGAGACCGTCCGCCAGATGGACGCGCTGTTTCAGACGACCGATGATTTGCATCGCGCCATCCACCACGCGGGCAATGACCATATGAAAACTGTTTGAACCGAGGTCGACCGCCGCGAACTCCTGCGGTCGTGGTGACGAATCATGTATTGGCATAGCGTTAGTCAGGTTGCTCGAGTGATTTGATGTAGTCGTAAATCGCCAGTTGCGATTGTACCTTGCGGCGATTGCCGCGCGGTACGTAGCGATTGCTCAGTTCTTTATCGATATAACGGGCTTTTACCGTATCGCTGAACAGGATGTCAATAATATCCAGCACCCGCTGTTTGAGGCGCGGGTCGAGTAGCGGGGTAGCCACTTCAATGCGATAGTCGATATTGCGCGTCATCCAGTCCGCGGAAGAGAGATAGACCTGCTTATCGCCGCCGTTCTCAAAGATATAAACCCGGTCATGCTCAAGGTAGCGGTCGACAATACTGATAACGCGGATATTGTCACTGATGCCTTCCAGATTAGGAATAAGCGAGCACATCCCGCGAATCAGCAGATTCACCGGCACGCCGGAGCCTGAAGCGGCATACAGACGGTCAACCAGGCCTTTATCGACGAGGTTGTTTAATTTTAAGGTGATACCGGACGGCTGCCCCTGCTGAGCATTGGCAATTTCCCGGTCGATCATTTCATACAGCAGACGCCGCGAGTTTTGCGGCGATACCAGCAGATAATCGAAGTTGACCGGACGATACGGGTTTTCAATAAAGTTAAAGACCCGGCGCACTTCATTAGTGATGCGCGCATCGGCGGTTAACAGCGAATAGTCGGTATACAGGCGCGCGGTTTTTTCATTGAAGTTGCCGGTGCCAATGTGGGCGTAACGCACCACCTCATCGCCTTCTTTACGCGAGATAAGAAACAGTTTGGCGTGAATTTTCAGCCCCGGCGCGGAGAAGATTACGTGGACGCCCGCTTCCGTCAGACGTTTCGCCCAGTGAATATTCGCCTCTTCGTCGAAGCGCGCCTGCAGTTCCACAACCACGGTGACTTTTTTGCTGTTATGCGCGGCGTGGATCATAGCGTCGATAATGCGCGAGTCTTTTGCCACGCGGTAAATATTGATTTTGATTGCCAGCACGCTCGGATCAAAGGACGCCTGACGCAGCAGCTCAAGCACGTGCTCAAAGGTATGGTACGGGTAATAAAGCAGCACGTCGCGCTCGCGAATCGCGTCGAAACCGTTACGGAACTTCTGATTGTCGAACCAGATATGACGCAGGCGCGGCAGCGGCTTGTTAACCAGATTCGCTTTGCCCACGTTGGGAAAGCTAATGAAATCTTTGAAGTTATGGTAGCGACCGCCCGGTACGATGGAGTCGTAGCGGGAGATGCTGAGTTTTTCCCGCAGCACCTCCACCAGCGCATTAGGCATATCGCGCTGGTAGACAAAGCGCACCGGCTCGGCGGTCAGGCGCTGCTTCAGGCTGGAGGACATCAGCTCCATCAGGCTGGATTCCATCTCGTGCACCAGGTCATATTCGGCGTCGCGCGTCATCTTCATCGAATAGGCGTTAAGGGCGTCGTAATCGAAGAAACCGTGAAAAATGTCATCCAGACAGTAGCGCAGAATGTTATCCAGCAGGATCATCGGCTTGCGCCGACGTGGCGCTTCCGGCGGCAGGTTCACAAAGCGCGGCACTTTGTCTGACGGGATCTCCAGCAGCGCATAGCGAGTATCGTCGCCACGAATAATTTCCACCGCCAGATAGGTGTAATCGTCCTTCAGGAAGTTAACCAGGTTCGTTTCACGGTTGATAAGCGTCGGGATAATGTGCTGGCGCAAATGCTGTTTGAAGTAGAGACGAAGCCAGTTTTGTTGATTAACAGAAAGCTGACGTTCGTTGATGAGAAAGATCTGGTTGCGCGCCATCTCCAGCAGCAGCTCGTTATACAGGCTGTCGAACTCCTGATCGGCCTTCAGCACCCGCGACTGGATTTTTCCCAGCAGATGCCGCGAACTGGTCTGTATTCCCTGTTCTTCGCTGATGATGATGCGCCGTTTTAACTCGGCGAATCGCACCTTGTAGAACTCATCAAGGTTGTTCGAATAGATCCCCAGAAACCGCATACGTTCAATCAGCGGGTTGCTTTTATCTGCCGCTTCCTGAAGCACGCGTTCGTTAAAGGATAACCAGCTCAACTCTTTTTCGATGTATAACTTTTCCTGACCCATTACCACCTGTACTCCATTTAATCCACGAGACACTGCCTGTTGCCGGAGGATCCACATAAAGAATATGCCCTGGAACCGCGATGTCCGCACGTCCCGCATACGCCATAAGCAAACCGGTTACCGGGCCGATCGCGAGGTTCAGAATGCCGTCTCAGTATGACAGTAATTCGATATTATTGAAGAAATTTGTCTCGTTCGGAGCAGGCGTCATCGCATGGTCAGACAGCGATAACGCCTTAAAAAAACAGCGATCAGGCAGGAAGCGAAGCGTGTGGAAGCTGACTGGTAATAGTAGAAATATGCAGATGCAGGCCGTTGATTAGCGCTGCGGCGTGACTATTATCCGCTTTAATCAGCAGGTGCGAGACTGCCCAAATCTGTCCGCTGGCCTCTTTGTGGATGAGCGGAGTATAGCTATGCAAAAAATGATCGGCGAGCGGTGCCGCGACGCAGGTAACGACACGATAGATCTTTTCTCTGATGCCATGGCAGGGCGGATTACGCAGCCAATACGCTATCCGGGCATGCATTTCGAGTAAATCATGGTCTTCCGCCGGTTGAGGCGCGTCGATGTTTTCCAGCGCCTTTACCAGCAGCGCTTGCATACGGTGTTTATTCAGTGACGCGATCTGGCGAACCGGAACGCAAAGCGTTAACCCTTCAAGCTTATCGCCCTGCGCCAGTTGTAAGGGCTCACGCGTGGCATAGCAGGTCTTTTGCAGACTGAGGGCAACATTGTCGGGCAGGGGAAGGTTCTGTTCCTGCGTCGTTTTCTCCAGCCAACTCCAGAACTTCTGCTCGTGATTTTTGGCCAGGTTGATGCCATAACGTAGCGGTTCGCAAATCGTAAACAGCTTAATGCAATCTTTCACATGCCACAGCAAAACACCCAGCCCAACAATAACCAGGGCGGTGATGATTTCACCTGTCAGGAATAGTGCATAATGATTGCTGACGGCTTTAACATGCCAGCCAAACCATATCATCTTAAATACCAGTAGCGCGATAGCTGTCAGAAGGGAAAAAAAACAGTGGGCGGTTGCACTAAGGGCAATGATGTTACGAAACCAATGGAATAAAGACGCGTTTTCTTCCAGAGTTAAATCTTCTTCGTTAAGCTTTCTTACACGTATGCACAATCTTTGCGACAGTACGCCAGAAAAAAAAGCAATAACCGAAAAAAGGCAGCTGAAGATCGCCAGCGCATATTCTGTATTTACGACGGAGAAATAATAGGGATGAGTTTCTTTTACTGCTTCATAGAGGTTAACAATATCAGAGACTGAGTGTTTTTTTTCGTTCCAGAGGAAAGTGTCATCATTGCCATTTTTGTGGGCTTCCAGCGCGGCATGGTACTGCGCGGTGGCTGTGCTGGCGATAGTATGAATACGGTTAATGTGGAACCAGGCGTTAAAAGAATAAAACAGAAGAATAATTGGAATAATCCAGATACCAAAAAGTAATACTTTATTTTTAAACATGTTAACTGTCCGGACAAGAGTAACAAAAGCCGATGAGCATGCTATTGCGATTATTGCCGAAAATCAAGGAGACAAGTTTCTTTTCGATAAAAATAGGTTCTGCAGCTTCTTATATTAGTTGGAAATATATATTTTGTGAATGTAAATAGACTCAATGATAATGTCTGTCAGGGAATAGGGAAAATATATCTAAACGTGCCGAAATTAAACGCGATTATTAAGAGTTCAATTCACAACGTAATAACACCTCCTGACGAGGCGTTATTACGAGGCGGATATTTTATTCTGTGGCATACCCTTGTGGCGGCAGGGGAAGGCCGTCCAGCCACGCCGCGTTGTCGCGCATTTCAAGCCGGCCATCAACAAACCAGCTCACCACCAGCGGATAGATGTCGTGCTCCTGCGCCTGCACCCGCGCGGTGATATCGTCCTCGTTGTCGCCGCTAAACACCGGCACCTTAGCCTGCAAAATAACCGGACCGCCGTCCAGCTCGTCAGTCACGAAATGCACCGATGTACCGTGGACCTCATCGCCGTTTTCCAGCACCTGCTTATGGGTATTCAGGCCAGGATATTTGGGCAGCAGAGAAGGATGGATGTTTAACAGCCGTCCCTGATAATGCGCCACAAATTCCTGGCTCAAAATACGCATATAGCCCGCCAGCACCACCATATCCGGCGCATAAGCATCAATTTCCAGCATCAGCTCGCGATCGAACGCGTCGCGGCTGGCAAACTGGCTGGCGGTTAATGCATGCGCAGGAATGCCTGCCTGACGCGCGCGCTCAAGGCCGAACGCGTCGGCCTTATTGCTGAATACCGCACGCAGCGTGCCGCCGATCTTTTTCTGCTCGCAGGCGTCAATAATCGCCTGTAAATTACTGCCGTTGCCGGAGATCAGCACCACGATGTTTTTCATTACTCAATGACCACGCGCTCATCGGAATCAGAAGATTTAATGATACCGATTTTCCACGCCTTTTCACCCTTCTCATTGAGCAAGGCAATGGCTTTATCTGCATTAGCCGCTGGCAGCGCGACGATCATGCCGACGCCGCAGTTAAAGGTGCGATACATTTCATGACGGCTGACGTTACCTGCACGCTGCATCCAGTCAAAAATGGCGGGCCACTGCCATGAGGATTCGTCAATCACTGCCTGGGTATTGTCCGGCAGCACGCGCGGAATGTTTTCCCAGAAGCCGCCGCCGGTGAGGTGGGCAATCGCGTGTACCTCGACGTTTTCAATCAGCGACAGAATGGATTTTACATAGATGCGGGTTGGGGCCAGCAGGTGATCCGCCAGCGGTTTACCGTCAAGATCGGTGGTCAGCGGATCGCAGCCGCTCACTTCCACAATCTTGCGCACCAGCGAATAGCCGTTGGAGTGTGGGCCGCTGGAGGCCAGCGCGATCAGCACGTCGCCATCAGCGACTTTACTGCCGTCAATAATTTCCGATTTTTCCACCACGCCTACGCAGAACCCGGCCACGTCGTAATCGTCGCCGTGATACATCCCCGGCATTTCCGCGGTTTCACCGCCCACCAGCGCGCAGCCGGATTGCAGGCAACCCTCAGCGATGCCGTTGATAACGCTGGCCGCCGTCTCGACATCCAGCTTGCCGGTCGCGTAATAATCGAGGAAAAACAGCGGCTCAGCGCCCTGAACCACCAGATCGTTGACGCACATCGCCACCAGATCGATACCGATAGTATCGTGACGTTTAAGATCCATCGCCAGACGCAGCTTCGTTCCCACGCCGTCGGTGCCGGAGACCAGAATCGGCTCACGATATTTCTGCGGCAGGGCACACAGCGCGCCAAAGCCGCCCAGACCGCCCATCACTTCCGGGCGACGGGTTTTCTTTACCACGCCTTTGATTCGGTCGACCAGAGCGTTGCCTGCATCAATATCAACACCGGCATCTTTATAGCTGAGAGAGGTTTTATCGGTCACTGCTGAGTCCCCACGCGTTTGCGATAGAAATAAAATCGGCGCAATTCTAACAGGGAAAGCAAACGTTTGCGAGCCTGCATTGCGTCAGGCAGTTTACCGTGCCGGCAGGGACAAATTTGATACCGTTCACGAAAATGAAACCGGGTACATTCTTGTGCTTGCCTCCGCGCTCATGAGTCATCATGATGCCAATGAAACCGGTTTCTTTTTTCGTGGCAAAAAGCGCAAAACCGGTGCTGACGGGATGCAGGGGGACGTAACAGGATGAAAATTGCCGCATTTGATATTGGTGGCACCGCGTTAAAAATGGGCGTGATCGCTGACAACGGTGAGCTGCTGGAAAAGGGAAAGCAGATAATTAACGACAGCGATGGCGACCAGATTTTACAGGCCATGCTGGCCTGGATAACCGCCCATCCCGAGTGTGAAGGGATAGCCATCAGCGCGCCAGGCTACGTCAACCCGCACACTGGCTTTATTTCAATGGGCGGTGCAATCCGCAAATTTGATAATTTCGCTATCAAACAGTGGCTGGAGGAAAAGGTCCGACTTCCCGTTGCCATTGAGAATGACGCTAATTGCGTGCTGCTGGCCGAACGCTGGCAGGGCAAAGGCGCGGAGATGGCCAACTTCCTCGTATTAACCATCGGTACCGGCATCGGCGGGGCGATTTTCTGTAATAACCAGCTGGTGCACGGCGCGCGTTTTCGCGCAGGCGAGTTTGGCTATATGCAAACCGAACGCCCCGGTTCCCGCGACGTGCGTCGCTATTCCATGAATGAAAACTGCACGCTACGCGTTTTACGCTATCGCTACGCCGAACATGTCGGCAAAGCGCTGGAGGAGGTTACCGGCGAGGAGATTTTCGACCGCTATGATGCGGGCGATGTCGTCTGTCATCGGCTGGTGACGGATTTCTTTAACGGCCTCGGCACCGGCCTGTATAACCTCGTTAATTTATTCGATCCGCAGACGATTTTGATCGGCGGCGGCATCGTCGAACGCCCGGGTTTCCTGGCGCTGCTGCGCCAACATCTGGCCTGGTTCGGCATTGCGGAATACATCGATACCGTCAGTCACGGCAATGACGCCGGATTGATCGGCGCAGTTTACTATTTCAATCAGCAACACCGATCGTTAAACGACGATCGTTCATGAGGGAGAGAACATGACTGGATTTAAAGAAGGTTTTCTGTGGGGCGGCGCGGTCGCAGCGCATCAGCTGGAAGGCGGCTGGCAGGAGGGCGGTAAAGGCGCGAGCGTGGCTGATGTCATGACTGCCGGCGCGCATGGCGTAGCGCGTGAAATTACCGACGGCGTGCTGCCGGGGAAAAACTACCCTAACCACGAAGCCATCGATTTTTACCATCGCTATAAAGACGATATCGCGCTGTTTGCCGAAATGGGCTTCAAATGCTTCCGTACCTCAATCGCCTGGACGCGTATTTTCCCGAAGGGTGATGAGCTGGAGCCGAATGAAGCGGGCCTGCAGTTCTATGACGATCTGTTCGACGAATGCCTGAAGCACGGTATCGAGCCGGTGATTACGCTTTCTCACTTCGAGATGCCATATCACCTGGTCAAAGAATACGGCGGCTGGCGTAACCGCAAGCTGATCGACTTCTTCGTGCGTTTCGCAAAGGTGGTCTTTACCCGCTATCAGCATAAAGTGAAGTACTGGATGACCTTTAACGAGATCAACAACCAGGCTAACTATCACGAAGATTTTGCCCCGTTCACCAACTCCGGGCTGAAATATGCGCCTGACGAAGATCGTGAGCCGGTAATGTATCAGGCGGCGCACTATGAACTGGTCGCCAGCGCGCTGGCGGTGAAAGCGGCAAAAGAGATCAATCCGTCGCTGCTGGTGGGCTGCATGATTGCCATGTGCCCGATCTACCCGCTGAGCTGTGCGCCAAACGACATGATGATGGCGATGAATGCGATGCATCGTCGTTACTGGTTCACCGATGTTCACGTCCGCGGCAGCTACCCGCAGCATCTGCTGAAATACTTTGATCGTCGCGGTTTTAAACTGGATATCACCGAAGACGATCTCGCCGCGCTGAAGCAGGGCTGCGTCGACTACATTGGTTTTAGCTACTATATGTCGTTTGCCACTAAAGCGACCGCCGATAACCCGCAGCTGGATTACGACGAAACGAAGAGCCTGGTCTCCAACCCGCACGTGCAGAAATCCGACTGGGGCTGGCAGATTGACCCGGTGGGCCTGCGCTACTCCCTGAACTGGTTCTGGGATCACTATCAACTGCCGCTGTTTATCGTTGAAAATGGTTTTGGCGCGATCGATGTGCTGGAAAAAGACGGTTCGGTCGACGACCAGTATCGTATCGACTATCTCTCTGCGCACATTGCCGAAATGAAAAAAGCGGTCGTGGAAGATGGCGTGGAGCTGATGGGCTATACGCCGTGGGGCTGTATCGATCTGGTTTCCGCCGGCACCGGCGAGATGAAAAAACGCTACGGTTTTATCTACGTCGACAAAGACAACGATGGCAACGGCACGCTGGCGCGTAGCCGCAAAAAATCCTTCGACTGGTATCAGCAGGTGATTGCCACTAACGGCGAAAAACTGTAATCCGCGGTTTAGCGGTCAGTCGCTGGCTGACCGCTTTTTTCTTACGCTATCGCCGTCTTTCAACTTGCGAAAGCGTGCCCCATATGTGTTTCGCTGATCTTCCTTCATGTAACTCTTTAATTAATAATCAAAATTTTCTTTTGCACGCATATGCTTGATCGACATCAAACAAAAAAACATTGTTGACTAAAAGAAAGGCGGTATAATCCGTCGATTTTTTTGTGGCTGCCCCTCAAAGGAGAAAGAGAATGAAGATCGTTGAAGTGAAACACCCACTCGTCAAACACAAGCTGGGTCTGATGCGTGAGCAGGATGTCAGCACTAAACGCTTTCGCGAACTCGCCTCTGAAGTGGGTAGTCTGCTGACCTATGAAGCGACTGCCGATCTGGAAACGGAAAAAGTGACTATCGAAGGCTGGAACGGCCCGGTAGAGATTGACCAGATCAAAGGTAAAAAAATCACCGTGGTGCCAATCCTGCGTGCGGGTCTGGGGATGATGGAAGGTGTACTGGAGAACGTACCGAGCGCGCGCATCAGCGTAGTAGGTATGTACCGTAACGAAGAAACGCTTGAACCCGTACCGTACTTTCAGAAACTGGTTTCTAATATTGATGAGCGTATGGCGCTGATCGTTGACCCTATGCTGGCGACCGGCGGTTCCGTTATCGCCACTATCGACCTGCTGAAAAACGCTGGCTGCTCCAGCATTAAGGTGCTGGTACTGGTCGCCGCACCGGAAGGTATTGCCGCGCTGGAGAAAGCGCATCCGGACGTCGAGCTCTATACCGCATCCATTGATCAGGGGCTTAACGAGCACGGATACATTATTCCGGGCCTCGGCGATGCCGGTGACAAGCTCTTTGGTACCAAGTAAATGAATAAATAAAAAAAGCCGACTTTGAGAGTCGGCTTTTTTTTGAGTAAAACAACCCACATACAACACTCAGAGGTAATACTATGACGCGCCGTGCTATCGGGGTAAGTGAAAGACCGCCGCTTTTACAGACGATCCCGCTTAGTTTGCAGCATCTGTTCGCCATGTTTGGCGCAACCGTGCTGGTGCCTGTTCTGTTTCATATTAACCCCGCAACCGTGCTGTTATTCAACGGCGTCGGTACGCTGCTTTATCTCTTTATCTGTAAAGGCAAAATTCCGGCCTATTTAGGGTCGAGCTTTGCTTTTATTTCCCCGGTGTTGCTGCTTCTGCCGCTGGGTTATGAAGTGGCGCTCGGCGGCTTCATTATGTGCGGCGTGCTGTTTTGCCTGGTCTCCTTCATCGTCAAAAAAGCAGGTTCCGGCTGGCTGGATGTGATGTTCCCGCCTGCGGCGATGGGGGCCATTGTTGCGGTCATCGGGCTTGAGCTGGCAGGCGTAGCGGCCAATATGGCGGGCCTGCTGCCGCCGGATGGGCAATCTGCGGATACCAAAACCATTATCATTTCGCTGGTGACGCTGGGCGTGACCGTCTTTGGTTCGGTGCTGTTCCGCGGCTTCCTGGCGATTATCCCGATCCTGATTGGCGTCCTGGTGGGCTATGCACTCTCCTTCGTGATGGGTGTTGTGGATACCACGCCCATTGCACAAGCGCACTGGTTTGCGCTGCCGACGTTCTACACCCCGCGCTTTGAGTGGTTTGCGATTTTCACCATTCTGCCTGCCGCGCTGGTGGTGATTGCCGAACACGTCGGGCACCTGGTGGTTACCGCCAATATTGTCAAAAAGGACCTGATTCGCGATCCGGGCCTCCACCGTTCAATGTTTGCTAACGGGCTGTCGACCATCGTTTCTGGTTTCTTTGGCTCCACGCCAAACACCACCTACGGTGAAAATATCGGCGTGATGGCGATCACCCGCGTTTACAGCACCTGGGTGATCGGCGGGGCAGCGATTATCGCCATCCTGCTCTCCTGCGTGGGAAAACTGGCCGCGGCCATTCAGATCATTCCGCTGCCGGTAATGGGCGGCGTCTCGCTACTGTTGTACGGCGTGATTGGCGCATCCGGTATCCGCGTATTGATCGAGTCAAAAGTTGACTACAGCAAAGCGCAAAACCTGATCCTGACCTCGGTCATTTTGATCATCGGCGTTAGCGGCGCGAAAGTACACATCGGTGCGGCAGAGCTAAAAGGGATGGCGCTGGCGACCGTGGTTGGCGTGGCGCTGAGCCTGATCTTCAAGCTGATCAGCGTGTTGCGCCCGGAAGAAGTCGTACTGGACGCCACCGACAGCGACGCATAGTGAAGGCGAGTGTAGAACCGGGTGGCGATCCACCCGGTTCTCAGACAACCGTTTTGTGATAAACTCAACGCGATTTTTAGAAGCCCAGATTGAGGTCCATCTGAACACACCGGCGCAGCTTTCACTGCCACTCTATCTTCCCGACGACGAAACCTTTGCGAGTTTCTGGCCGGGCGATAACCCCTCTTTGCTGGCCGCATTGCAAAACGTGCTGCGCCAGGATCACAGCGGCTATATCTATTTCTGGTCACGCGAAGGAGCAGGGCGCAGCCATTTGTTACATGCGGCCTGCGCTGAACTCTCCCAGCGCGGCGATGCGGTGGGTTACGTCCCGCTGGATAAACGCACCTGGTTTGTGCCCGAAGTACTGGAAGGCATGGAACAACTTTCGCTGGTGTGTATTGATAATATCGAGTGCATTGCCGGGGATGAACCGTGGGAAATGGCGATGTTCAATCTTTATAATCGCATCCTGGAATCCGGTAAAACGCGCCTGCTGATCACCGGCGACAGACCGCCGCGTCAGCTTAAGCTGGGGCTTCCCGATCTGGCTTCACGCCTCGACTGGGGGCAGATTTATAAACTCCAGCCGCTGTCGGATGAAGATAAGCTCCAGGCTTTGCAATTACGCGCGCGCCAGCGTGGGTTTGAGATGCCGGAAGATGTCTGCCGTTTTCTGTTAAAACGGCTGGATCGGGAAATGCGCACGCTGTTTATGACCCTCGATCAGCTGGATCGGGCGTCGATTACCGCCCAGCGTAAGCTGACCATTCCCTTCGTGAAAGATATTCTGGGCCTGTAAGCCAGGCCCGGAGCATTAATGCTGGTATTCTGGAAGCTGTGCTTCAGAGAGGCCGGTCATGTCCATCACCAGCGCGGGACTGAGCCCTTTTTGTAGCATTAATTGTGCGATCCGAAGTGCTTCTTCCTGTTTTCCCTCCTGAATGCCCTGCAACTTCCCTTCATGACGTCCGTGTTCGCGTCCTTTCTGTTCCAGATAGTCTGCAATCGTCATTAGCGTCTCCTTATGTTCTGCCGAGCGGTGAGCCAGTTGGCGAATAAACGCTTCTGGATCGCGGGTGCTCCCGGCTTGTACCATGTAATTCAGCAGCGTTTTTAACTGATTGTGGGTAGTGTATCCCAGAGGCAGAAGCGTGACCAGTTGCTCTGTCAGTTCCGCCAAATCGCGCAGGCGGATGTGTTTTTGCAGCAGTTCAAGAATCGCCATTCGTTTATGTTGCATGATTTTATCATCAGGAATGACGGTAATATCGGCCAGCGGAAAAGCCCCACTATAAAGTTTTTGCGCGATATCGGGACGGGTAAACTCATCAAGCCAGCGCATTGAATAGGGGTAAGGGCTTTCGTTGCCGTGGTAAAACAGTACCGGGATGACCAGAGGCAAGGTTTCATGTCCGGCGTCCAGATGCCGTTGCATAGCGGCAATGGCATAACGCATAAGACGAAACGTCATATGGCGATCCGGTGAACTTTGATGCTCAATCAGCGCGTAGATATAGCTGTCGCCGTCTTCTGTTTTGAGTGAATAAAGGACATCGGAAAAGTAGGCTCGCAAATCTTCTTCAATAAAGCTACCGGACTCCAGTTGTAGCGTACTGAGATCGCAGATAGCGCGTAAAACGGGCGGAAGATGAATTTCAAGAAAATCGCGAGCCGTTTGTTGATGTGTCAAAAAGGTTTTAAAAACCGCGTCATGCGGTGATGAGGTTGCTCTTTTGCTCATGGCATCCATACCCCTGAATGATTTCAGGGCGACTCTACCATGGAAAAAAACGCCTGCTGCACTGAGTAAAACGTTTTGCGAGACGCCTCGGAGAAAATATCAGTTAACGATCTCCAGCACCTGCTCAGGCGGACGACCGATCCGTGCCTGGCCGTTGCTAACGACAATAGGGCGTTCGATCAGCTTTGGATTGTCCACCATCGCCTGAATCAGTTCCTGCTGGCTCAGATGTTCATCAGCCAGGTTGAGTGAGCGATACAGGTCTTCTTTCTGGCGCATCAGTTCCCGCGCGTCGGTCATACCGAGCATCGTTAACAGCTCGCGCAGGGTGGCCGCATCCGGCGGGGTTTCCAGATAGAGCACTACGTGCGGGTCGATGCCGTTCGATTTCAGCAGGCTCAGGGTGTCGCGGCTTTTAGAGCAGCGAGGGTTATGATAAATCGTTACCGTGTCGGACATGAACATTCCTCACATTTTTTCATACGGGCGGAAGCGCTGCTGCAGGGCGCGTAACTGATCGATACGCGCATCGTAGCGCGACTGTTCCTGACTGCCGAGCTTAACCTGCGCGCTGGCGCTGCTCAGTAGCGTAATGGCCTGGTCAAGACGTCCCAGTAGCGCCTGGCCTTCCGCACGGGCAGCCAGTTCACGATCGCGATGACCGTTTGCCGCCTCGGCTTCTGCCAGCAGATCCCAGCCGTTAGGATCGTCTTTATAAGTGAAGGTATAACGATTGAGGATGGTTGCGGCTTCGCGGGTCTGACCGGCCTGCACATAGGCGTTGGCAAGGTTAAGCTGCAGGACCGGATTGGTGCGGATCTCGCGTGCATTCTTCAGCCGGTTTATGGCGTCAGCGGCTTTCTTCTGCCCCAGATCGATATCCGTCGCCAGGTCAAGGTACCAGGCATTATTCGGTTCAGCTTTCAGCAGCGGTTGTAACGTCTGGCTGGCTTCGTCAAAGCGGCCAGCTTCCATGGCCTGCAGCGCCCGGCCATACTGCGCGGCATGCTGCTCGCGAATATTGCCTTTCATCCAGCTATCCAGCATATCACTGGTGAGCTGGTTACGTCCGGAATTGTACATCCCCAGCGCGCGGACTTTCGCCAGGTAAAAATCGGCTGACGACTGAACAACCACGGTTGGCATCTGATTTGCGCGGTTACGGGCATCGGATAAACGGCTTTCCGGCAGCGGGTGAGTGAGCAAAATTTCCGGCGGGCGGGACGAGTAGCGCGCCTGATCCAGCAGCTTCTCCAGAAAACCAGGCATCGCCTGCGGATCGAATCCGGAACGTTGCAGCACCTGAATGCCGATGCGATCCGCTTCCTGTTCGTTTTGCTGGGTAAAGGTGATTACTCCCTGGCGAGAACCGGCCAGCGTTCCGGTCAACGCCGCCATCCCGGCCTGTGGACTGGCCATCGCCAGCAGGATCGACCCCAGCGTGCCCGCCCAGGTCAGCGGCGCGCTGTTTTTTTGATCTTCCATCGCACGCGCCAGGTGGCGCTGAGTCACGTGGGAAATTTCGTGCGCCATCACCGAGGCCAGCTGGCTCTCGTTGTCGGCATAGCGAAAAAGGGCAGAGTGCAGGACCACATTACCGCCAAAAAAGGCAAAGGCGTTAATTTCGTCATTGTTAATCAGATAGAAGTGGAACGGCGTACGTACGGAGTTGGCGTGCGCGACCAGCCGCATACCCAGCGAGTTAATATACTGAACCAGTAAAGGGTCGTTGATTAACGGTGCGCTGCCGCGAAGCTGGCGAACGTAATAATCTCCCATTTGCAGTTCCTGAGCAATGGAGAGCGTGCTTCCTGCGGAGGTGCCCATATCCGGCAGCGTATCTGCGGGATCGGCGAAGACGGGCAGCGTCTGTCCCAGCGTTAGCGTGGCGATAAGAGTGGCTATCAGCGTTTTTTTCAACTGCCTGAACATAACCTCAATCCTGTTATCTGAATTTGCCAGTTTGACCGGCAATGTCACGTAATGTTCCACCGTTGGTGAGCTGCGAGTGTAGCCGCCTGCCGGGACAAAGAAAATAATAATTGTGCAACGGATAATGTTTCCCCGATACCACGTAAAAAGCGAAGGTTTTTTTGTGACAGTTCGATACAATTCTCATCTATTGCTTCAGTCACGCCCGCAGGGAAGGTTTTATGCTAGAAATGTTAATGCAGTGGTATCGCCGTCGCTTTAGCGATCCGGAGGCGATTGCGCTGCTGGTCATCCTGGTCGCGGGTTTTTGTATCCTGTTTTTCTTCAGCGGCTTACTGGCACCGCTGCTGGTCGCCATCGTGCTGGCCTATCTGCTGGAGTGGCCGACGGCAAGGCTGCAGCGCATCGGCTGTTCCCGGCGCTGGGCCGCGTCCATCGTGCTGGTGCTCTTTGTCGGCATCCTGTTGCTGATGGCGCTGGTGGTTTTCCCCGTCGCCTGGCAGCAGGGAATTTACCTGATCCGCGATATGCCGGGAATGCTCAATAAGTTGTCTGACTATGCTGCAAACCTTCCGCGCCGCTATCCAGCGTTAATGGACGCGGGCATTATTGATGCGATGGCAGAAAACATGCGTTCACGGATGCTGACCCTCGGCGATTCGGTGGTGAAATACTCGCTTGCCTCACTGGTCGGGTTACTGACCATCGCTGTCTATCTGGTGCTGGTGCCGCTGATGGTCTTTTTCCTCGTCAAAGACAAAGAGCAGATGCTGAACGCGGTGCGGCGCATTTTGCCGCGCAATCGTGGGCTGGCAGGGCAGGTCTGGAAGGAGATGAACCAGCAAATTACCAATTATATTCGCGGTAAAGTGCTGGAGATGATCGTCGTTGGCGTGGCAACCTGGATTGGGTTTATTTTATTTGGCCTCAATTATTCGCTGCTGCTGGCGGTGCTGGTCGGATTCTCGGTATTGATCCCCTACATCGGCGCATTTGTCGTTACCATTCCGGTGATCTGCGTGGCGCTTTTCCAGTTCGGACTCGGCACTGAGTTCTGGAGCTGTTTTGCGGTCTATCTCATTATTCAGGGACTCGACGGCAATCTGCTGGTGCCGGTACTGTTTTCTGAAGCGGTCAACCTGCATCCGCTGGTGATCATTCTGTCGGTGGTGATTTTCGGCGGGCTGTGGGGATTCTGGGGTGTGTTCTTTGCTATTCCGCTGGCGACGCTGATCAAAGCCGTCGTTCACGCCTGGCCGGATGGATTAACGCTAGAAGAGTAGACGACGCGGCCTGCGCGAAAGCGAGGCCGCAAAAGGTATATCAGGCGTTGGTTTTTACCCAGTTCAGCACGATATCGTGGTGATTGCTGGTTTTGAAATCATCAAAGACGTGTTCAATTTTACCGTCAGCGTCAATCAGGAAGCTGATGCGGTGAATGCCGTCATAGGTTTTACCCATAAAGGATTTCTCGCCCCAGACGCCAAATTGCTCGCATACCTGGTGGTCTTCATCGGAAAGCAGCGTAAAATTCAGCAGTTCCTTTTCGGCAAAACGTGACAGCTTTTCTGGTTTATCCGTGCTGATGCCCAGCACGTCGACGCCCGCTTTTTTCAGGTCATCCATGTTATCGCGTAGACCACATGCTTGTACGGTGCAGCCTGGCGTCATGGCTTTCGGGTAAAAGTAAACCAGTACTCGCTGCCCCTGGAAGTCGGCCAAATTTACTTGTTCACCGTCTTGATCGGGCAAGCTAAATTTCGGTGCGATATCACCGGCTTTCAGTGGATTCATTACTACACTCCATTCAGTTCATCATGCTGTGAATAATTGACGATGTTTATACTGCCTTGTGCATTCAATTCTGTACATAGGGCTTTGAACGCTTGTTCAAAAAGTGATGCATCCTGCGAGGCCGGGCTATGAGCGGTGATCTGAATAAATAACTGTGGAACGACGTTGTCGCTACCGGGCTGAGTACGCGATACCAGTTCGGCAATATTCATCTCATGAGTATAAAACAGGGTGGTAAAGCGCTCAATAAGATGCGGAGAATCATCCACCTCTACCTGAACCCAGACCATAGACGGCATAGCCGGACGCAGGTGGGCGGTGGTGCGCTTCATAACGATCAGTAAATCCAGCTCTGCGCCTTTCAACGGTAGCGTCGATTCGATAAGCGTAATGGCGTTCCAGCTCCCGGAAAGCAGCATAATAAACGTAAATTCATCGCCCAGCATCGCCAGGCGGCTGTCCTCGATATTACAACCGCAACTACTGACGTGACGGGTGATCGCATTGACGATTCCCGGACGGTCAGCCCCCAGCGCAGTGATAACCAGATAGTGTTGTGATGAGGCTGTCAAACCTGTTCTTCCTGTCAGAGGGAGGGTAATCATAAGGAAAGCACAAAAAAAACCGTCATACAACAGGCTCAAAGGTCTGAGTCTCTTGCTTTTATTACAGTTCCAAACGTACCATTAAGGTTCTTGTCAGCACAGAGGATGACCCATGTTCACGGGAAGTATTGTAGCGCTTGTCACGCCGATGGATGAAAAAGGTAAAGTCTGTCGGTCAAGCCTGAAAAAACTGATTGATTATCATGTGGATAACGGAACGTCAGCTATCGTTTCGGTCGGCACTACGGGCGAGTCTGCAACGCTGAGTCACGATGAGCATGGCGATGTGGTCATGATGACGCTTGAGCTTGCTGATGGCCGCATCCCTGTTATTGCCGGAACGGGAGCGAATGCAACCGCAGAGGCGATCAGCCTGACCCAACGTTTTAACGATAGCGGTATTGTGGGTTGCTTAACCGTTACGCCGTACTACAACCGTCCGACTCAGGAAGGTCTGTTCCAGCACTTCAAAGCGATTGCCGAGCATACTGACCTGCCGCAAATCCTGTATAATGTGCCTTCCCGTACCGGATGCGATATGCTGCCGGAAACCGTAGGCCGACTGTCAAAAATAAAAAATATTGTCGGTATTAAGGAAGCGACTGGGAACTTAAGTCGTGTTCATCAGATCAAAGAGCTGGTTTCAGATGACTTTGTTCTGCTGAGCGGCGACGACGCGACCGCGCTGGACTTTATGCAGCTTGGCGGTCACGGCGTCATTTCGGTTACTACTAACGTTGCAGCCCGTGATATGGCTGAAATGTGTAAACTGGCGGCACAAGGGCAGTTTGCTGAGGCTCGCGTCATTAATCAGCGCCTGATGCCGTTACACACTAAATTATTTGTCGAACCCAATCCGATCCCGGTGAAATGGGCCTGTAAGGAATTGGGACTTGTAGCGACCGATACGATGCGCCTGCCGATGACGCCGATTACCGACCACGGTCGTGAAATCGTCAACGCAGCGCTGAAGCATGCCGGATTGCTGTAAAGTTTAGGGAGATTTGATGGCTTACTCAGTACAGAAGTCGCGCCTGGCAAAGGTAGCGGGTGTTTCGCTTGTGATGCTTCTCGCCGCCTGTAATTCTGACTCGCGCTACAAGCGTCAGGTCAGCGGCGACGAGTCATACCTGGATGCGGCACCGCTTGCCGAATTACATGCGCCAGCAGGCATGATTTTGCCGGTTCAGAATGGTGATTATAACGTTCCTGTCGCCAACGGCAGCGGGGCGGTGGGTAAAGCACTGGACATCCGTCCGCCGGCACAGCCGCTGGCGCTGGTTTCCGGGGCGCGTACTCAGTTTAACGGTGATACCTCTACGCTGTTAGTCGAAGGTAATCGCAACAGTTCGCTGTGGCCGCAGGTGGTCAGCGTGCTTCAGGCGCAGAACTACACCATTGATAAACGCGACGATGCCAGCCAGACCCTGACGACAGATTGGGTAAACTGGAACCGTCTGGACGAAGACGAACAGTATCGTGGCCGTTATCAAATCAGCGTGAAAACCCAGGGCTATCAGCAGGCGGTGACCGTCAAGCTGGTTAACCTTGAGCAGGCCGGTAAGCCGGTTGCCGACGTCTCTTCATTACAGCGCTACAGCGCACAGATGATGAACGTCATTTCCGCTGGTCTGGACAAGAATGCCACCGATGCCCAGAATGCGGCGCAGAGCCGTACCAGCGCCACGCTTGACGTACAAAGTGCTGCCGATGACACCGGTTTACCGATGCTGGTGGTGCGCGGTCCGTTCAACGTTGTCTGGCAGCGTCTGCCAGCCGCGCTGGAAAAAGTGGGTATGAAAGTAACGGACAGCACCCGTTCGCAGGGTAACCTGGCGGTAACCTACAAGCCGCTGTCTGACAGCGACTGGCAGGAGCTGGGCGCGCGCGATCCGGGTCTGGTCTCCGGCGACTATAAATTGCAGGTCGGCGATCTCGATAACCGCAGCAGCCTGCAGTTCATCGACCCGAAAGGCCATACGCTGACGCAGTCGCAGAATGACGCGCTGGTTGCCGTATTCCAGGCCGCATTCAGTAAGTAATATCAGGGGCTGGAGCAATCCGGCCCTTTTTTCTGACGGCCACGCAAACGTGTGCGTCGGCAAAAAAGTACAATTTTTAACGTTAAATCATAGCTGGGGTAATAAAGATGCAAAAGCAAGCTGAGTTGTATCGTGGTAAAGCGAAAACCGTACACAGCACGGAAAACCCGGATCTGTTGGTGCTCGAATTCCGCAATGATACGTCAGCAGGGGACGGCGCGCGCATTGAGCAGTTTGATCGTAAAGGCATGGTGAATAATAAGTTCAACTATTTCATTATGAGCAAACTGGCAGAAGCGGGTATCCCCACGCAGATGGAAGCGCTGCTTTCAGACACCGAATGTCTGGTGAAAAAACTGGATATGGTGCCGGTAGAATGCGTGGTCCGTAACCGCGCTGCCGGTTCGCTGGTGAAACGTCTGGGCGTTGAAGAAGGTATCGAGCTAAACCCGCCGCTGTTTGACCTGTTCCTGAAAAACGATGCCATGCACGATCCGATGATCAATGACTCATATTGCGAAACCTTCGGCTGGGTGAGCAAAGAAAATCTCGCGCGGATGAAAGAGCTGACTTACAAAGCCAACGACGTGCTGAAAAAGCTGTTTGACGATGCCGGGCTGATCCTGGTCGATTTCAAACTGGAGTTTGGTTTGTACAAAGGCGACATCGTGCTGGGCGATGAATTTTCTCCGGACGGCAGCCGTCTGTGGGATAAAGAAACGCTCGATAAAATGGACAAAGATCGCTTTCGTCAGAGCCTGGGCGGCGTTATCGAAGCCTATGAAGCCGTAGCGAAGCGCCTGGGCGTGAAGCTGGATTAATCTGGTTTCGTTATCCTTCACCAGAGGATGGCCCCATCCTCTGGCTTTTGTCCCCGCTTTTCAGTGGTAATCCTGCGTTATACCGCCTACGATCATAATCAACATCAATAACTAAAAGACAGAGGTCGTTATGCGCTGGCAAGGGCGTCGGGAAAGTGACAACGTAGAGGACAGGCGGAACGACCCGGGATCGCCAATGATGGGCGGCGGTCGGGGATTTCGTATTCCCACGGGTAAAGGCGGGATCGTGATCCTGCTGGTCGTCGTGGTGGCGGGATATTACGGGGTGGATCTGACCGGTCTGCTCACGGGAGAGCCGGTATCTCAGCAGCAGACGCAGCGCTCAGTCAGTCCGCAGGATGAGGAAGCCGCAAAATTCACCAAAGTTATCCTTGCGACCACAGAGGATACCTGGGCCAAACAATTTTCCGCAATGGGGCGTGAGTATCAGCAGCCGCGGCTGGTGATGTATCGTGGCGCGACCCGCACCGGCTGTGGTACCGGGCAGTCGGTTATGGGACCATTTTACTGTCCGGCGGACAGCACCGTTTATATCGACCTCTCGTTTTATGACGACATGAAAAACAAGCTTGGCGCGGACGGTGATTTTGCCCAGGGCTACGTCATCGCTCACGAAGTCGGGCATCACGTGCAGAAGCTGTTGGGTATCGAAGCAAAAGTACGCCAGCAGCAGCAAAATGCCTCGCAGACCGACGTGAACCGTCTCTCCGTGCGTATGGAATTGCAGGCTGACTGCTTTGCCGGCGTCTGGGGCAACGATATGCAGAAACAGGATGTGCTGGAAGCGGGGGACGTGCAGGAAGCGCTGAATGCCGCTGAAGCTATAGGCGACGATCGCCTGCAAAAGCAGAGTCAGGGTCGCGTGGTGCCGGACAGTTTTACCCACGGTACCTCCGAGCAGCGTTATACCTGGTTTAAACGCGGTTTTGACAGCGGCGATCCGGCGCAGTGTAATACTTTCGGTAAATCACTCTAATTCGACAAAGGGCAGTCATGGACGAACTACGCGCGCTGACGGCGGCGATGGCGCAGGAAGGCATTCGCCGCCTGCTGGTGGTGAGCGGCGATCCGTCATGGAGTCTGGCGCAGGCTATTTCTCTGCGCCAGTGCCTGCCCGGTGACTGGCTGACCGTGAGTCCGCAGGCTATGCCCGAGCCGCATTGTCTGCCTCGCGCGCTGGTTACCCTGCTGGGCCGCGAGTTTCATCACGCCATTTTTGATGCGCGCAGTGGCTTTGACGTGGCAGCCTTTGCCGCGCTGGGCGGAACGCTGCGGGCCGGAAGCTGGCTGGTGCTGCTGGTGCCGCCGCTGGCGGACTGGCCTGCGCAACCCGACGACGACGCTGTCCGCTGGAGTGACACCTCCGCGCCCATCCCGACGCCAAATTTCGTCCATCACTTCTGCCGTGTTCTTCATTTACACCCTCACACTCTGGTCTGGCAGCAGAGAGAGCCGCTGCGGGTTCCGGCTTATCCCGCCAGACCCTCGTGGCGTCCGGCCTCCGGCGAACCGGACGCTGAACAGGGACGGGTGCTCAGCCAGTTGAGTCAATTACCTGAAGGTGTCGTGGTGCTGACCGCAGAACGCGGCCGTGGAAAATCGGCGCTGGCGGGCATGTTTATTCGGCAATTACGCGGAACCGCGATCGTTACCGCCCCCGCGAAAGCGGCGACCGACGTGCTGGCCGCCTTTGCGGGCGATGGCTATCACTTTATGGCCCCCGATGCGTTGCTGGCATCGCAGGCGGTTGCTGACTGGCTGATTGTTGATGAAGCGGCGGCGATCCCCGGTCCGCTATTGCAGCGGCTGGCGGCACGTTTTTCGCACGTACTGCTAACCACCACCGTTCAGGGCTACGAAGGCACCGGACGCGGATTTCTGCTCAAATTTTGTGCCCGTTTCCCGCAGCTTAAGACCTTCACGCTCGAACAGCCGCTGCGCTGGGCGCCGAATTGTCCGCTGGAGGCAGTCATTAACGCGGCGCTGTTATTTAACGATGGTACATTTTTTATCCGGCCCGAAGGGGAGCTGCGATTTAGCCGCGTAGAACAACGGGCGTGGCAGGTGCAGCCGCCACTGCCCGCCGCCCTGTATCAACTGCTGTCGGGGGCGCATTACCGCACGTCGCCGCTGGATTTACGCCGGATGATGGACGCGCCGGGGCAGCATTTTATCGCCGCTCAAAGTGACACCGTTCCTGCTGGCGCGCTGTGGCTGGTGGAAGAGGGAGGTCTAAGCGCCGGGTTAAGTCAGGCTGTGTGGGCAGGGTTTCGCCGCCCGCGCGGCAATCTGGTTGCTCAGTCGCTGGCAGCACATGGCGGCAGTCCGTTTGCCGCTACGCTCAGCGCAAGACGGATCACGCGTATTGCGGTGCATCCACTGCGCCAGCGCGAAGGCATCGGTCAGCGGCTGGTGGAGCGGGCCTGTCGCGCCGCAGAAGATTGCGACTATCTGTCGGTCAGCTTCGGCTATACGCCCGAACTATGGCGTTTCTGGCAGCGCTGCGGCTTTATGCTGGTGCGTATTGGCAGCCATCGCGAAGCGAGTAGCGGATGCTACACTGCGATGGCGATCCGCCCCTTCACCGCCAGCGGACAGGCGCTGGCAGCGCACGAGCATCAGCGACTGAAGCGCGATCTGCCCTGGCTAAGCTTGTGGCTTGACGAGACATTGCCGCTAACTCCCTGCGATGACGCTATGCTTAATGAAGATGACTGGTGGGAACTGGCGGGGTTTGCCTTTGCCCATCGGCCGCTGCTTTCCTGTGTCGGCAGTCTCAATCGTCTGCAACAGCAGGTCACTTTGCCGCTTCCCGCCCTGCGTGGCAGGATGGCGCAGCAGAGTGAGGCTGCGCTCTGCGTTGAACTGGCGCTCAACGGGCGGAAAGCGCTGCTTAATCAGATGCGTCAGGAGGCCGCCAGTGCGATGAAAACACTCGACGCTACGCGGACGGAATCGCTGCGCGACCAGGTGGTTCAACTGCAATATTTTTAACTAACTCATTCAGTTAAATGGCATGGTCATTACCCCCGGACGGCGTAAACTGCCTGTCACAACAAAGGAGACAGCCATGAAACACGATCATTTTATCGTCCAGAGTCCGACCACACCGGCGCAGCAATTGCTGCTGCTGTTTCATGGCGTGGGCGATAACCCTGTCTCAATGGGCCAGTTAGGTAGCTGGTTCGCGCCGCTTTTCCCGGATGCGCTGATCGTCAGCATCGGCGGACCGGAGCCCTCCGGCCCGGCACCGGGTCGTCAGTGGTTTTCGGTTCAGGACATCACTGAGTCCAACCGCCAGTCACGTATTGACGCCATTATGCCGGCCTTTATTGCCACGGTGCGCTACTGGCAACAGCAAAGCGGCGTTGGACCGCTGGCAACGGCGCTCATCGGCTTTTCTCAGGGGGCGATTATGTCGCTGGAAAGCATTAAGGCAGAACCGCATCTTGCCTCGCGGGTGATTGTCTTTAACGGGCGCTACGCCACGTTGCCAGAAACGGCCTCAACCGCCGCTACCATTCATTTGATTCACGGTGGCGACGATCCGGTGATTGACCTTGCCTGGGCGGTTGCCGCCCAGGACGCGCTGGTGAGTGCGGGGGGCGATGTCACGCTGGACATCGTGGAAGAACTTGGCCATGCCATCGACGATCGCAGTATGCAGCTTGCGCTCGATCATCTTCGTTACACCGTACCAAAACGCTATTTTGATGAAGCGTTAAGCGGTGGCAAGCCGAACGATGACGGGATTGTTGAACTGTTCTGAAAATAAAAACGGCGGAAAAGGTACGCTTTTCCGCCGCCAGCACTACTTTTTCTTCGGCCAGTCGTCTTCATCGTCCCACTTATCATTAAAGTCACGATGCGGGGGCAGCTCCGGCTTGTTGGCAAGAAATTTTTTGTGATCGACGCGTTTCAAATCTTTTATTACGTTCAGCAGTACGCCTACCAGAAAAATCAGTACCAGAACCCACCAGTATTTTGTCAGCCATTCCATGTGCGAATCCTCTATGTTGTGCGGCGCGTCAGGCGACGAGTTGTTCCATAATACGCTGATACATCCGGGCCAGCAGTTGCAAATCCGCAGCGTTGACGCATTCATTTATTTTATGAATGGTCGCGTTGACCGGACCGAGTTCAACCACCTGTGCCCCCATGCGGGCGATAAAACGTCCGTCTGACGTGCCGCCTGTGGTTAACAGTTGCGGTTTAATTTCATTATAGTGCTCAATGGCATTGACCACCGCCTCAATCAGTTTGCCACGGCCAGTCAGGAACGGCTGCCCGGAAAGCCACCAGTCCAGCGTATAGCGCAGCTGGTGTTTTTCCAGCAGGGCAACCACGTGAGCTTTAATCTGCTCATCCGTCAGTTCGGTGCTGAAACGGAAATTAAACTGGACGAACAGATCGCCCGGAATAACGTTATTGCTGCCGGTACCCGCCTGAATATTGGCGATTTGCATGCTGGTCGGTGGGAAGTAATCGTTGCCCCGATCCCACTCAATAGCGACCAGTTCGTTCAGCATCGGCGCTGCGCGGTGAACCGGGTTATCGGCCAGATGCGGATAGGCTACGTGGCCCTGCACGCCATGAATGGTCAGGTTGCAGGTAAGCGAACCGCGTCGACCATTCTTGACGACATCCCCCACAACTTCGGTGCTGGAAGGTTCACCCACCAGGCAATAGTCCAGTCTTTCACGGCGCGCCATTAGCGCTTCAACGACCTTAACCGTGCCGTTCTTTGCACTGGCTTCTTCATCTGAGGTGATAAGAAACGCCAGCCGGCCCCGGTGATGCGGATATTGCGCCACGAAACGTTCTGCAGCGACCACCATCGCCGCCAGCGAACCTTTCATGTCCGCAGCGCCGCGACCAAACAGCATACCGTCGCGGATCGTCGGTTCAAAAGGCGGATTGATCCAGCGATCGGCATCGCCGGCGGGCACCACGTCGGTATGTCCGGCAAAGGCCAGCGTTTCACCCTGTCCACGCCAGGCCCAGAAATTGCGGGTATCGCCCACATCCATATGCTCAATGGTAAAGCCAATGGCGCGCAGACGTTCAATCATTAATGCCTGGCATCCCGCGTCGTCGGGACTCAGGGAAGGGCGGCGGATAAGCTGCTGTGCCAGCTCAATGACCGGGCAAGACATACACTACACCTCGTCAAAATAGGTCTGGTAACCTGAATCATTAAAACCAAGCAGCATAGGCTTCCCGTGCGCGCAGAGCAATGGGCGTTTGATGATTGCTGGCATTTCGAGCATTAATGCGGCGGCCGAATTCGCCTCTTTTACCGCCGCTTTTTGCGCGTCATCCAGCTTACGCCACGTGGTGCCGCGGGTATTCAGTAACGCTTCCCAGCCAAGCTCATTGATAAATGTGCTCAATAGTTTATCGTCCAGGCCATCGCTACGATAGTCATGAAATCGATATGTCTGGTCATGTTCATCCAGCCAGCGACGCGCTTTTTTGACGGTGTCACAATTTTTAATCCCGTACAGAACGATCATGTTTAATCCTCTTGCATTGAATTGTTATTTTTGTTCAGATAGTTTGAATGAAATTTAATTATTCAGTATTGTCGCATAAGTAATCGCATGGCAACGAACTTTATATAAAGTGCATAAAAAATGCCTGTATTGATTTGCTTGTCAGCTAAATTTCAGATTGGGCTGAATATAAAAAAGGGTCATAACAGAAACGCATCAATAGTCCTTTTTCCCGCAATTCCGCTTATTATTGCGCTCACCGCATTTTTATCCTCCGGATCGTCATATTATTGTCATACAGGATCTGATTTGTAACAAGATAAATTGCGTACGCTAACAATCCTCGCGTTGAGGGTTAACACTATTAACTTACCCGCTATAAGCGCTGTGTTTAGCATTCCTGGGGCTGTCGCGCTCATGGCAGCGAAAACAGCCCCTGCAATTGATGTGGATTATCATTTCTTTTCTCTTAGCAACATTGTTTCAAAATATTGCTATGTGTCACATAAAAAGCAACGTATTGCGCTCATATTATGTTTAACCCGATAAGCATACCCCAGGAGGCGATAATCATTGCAGTGGCATCATTTTCTTCACATATATAAAAGAGTTTTGTAGAATAGCAATAATAAGAAAGAGAGGTTGTATATGATTGAACGTGAACTGGGGAACTGGAAAGATTTTATTGAAGGCATGTTGCGCAAATAAAATCTTCAGCCGTACTGGCAGTCAATACAGTACAAGAAAAAAGCGACCGTTAAGGTCGCTTTTTTGTTCATAACGGTTGAACATCTTATTCGCGTCGAGGCTTAAGCGGGAAGCGGCGGCGTACCAGCACAAAGAACAGCGGGACGAAGAAAATCGCCAGAATGGTTGCTGAGACCATGCCACCTATTACCCCGGTACCTACCGCGTGCTGGCTGCCCGAACCCGCGCCCGTACTGGTCGCCATCGGCAGCACGCCAAAAATAAAGGCCAGCGAGGTCATCAGGATGGGCCTCAGACGCTGACGGCAGGCGTCAAGCGTCGCTTTCACCAAATCCTCACCTTTCTGGTTCATCTCATTGGCGAACTCCACAATCAGAATGGCGTTTTTCGCCGACAGGCCAATGACCGTCAGCAGTCCGACCTGGAAATAAACATCGTTTTCCAGACCGCGCATCCAGGTGGCGAGCAGCGCCCCCAAAATACCAAGCGGCACCACCAGAATCACCGAGAAAGGCACCGACCAGCTCTCATAGAGCGCGGCGAGACAGAGAAAAATGACCAGCACGGTAAGGGCGTAGAGCGCTGGAGCCTGCGCGCCAGACAGTCTTTCCTGATAAGACATCGCGGTCCATTCCAGACCAAAACCGCCGGGCAACTGACGCACCAGTTTTTCCATCGTATCCATCGCGCTACCGGTGCTGACGCCCGGTGCCGCTTCACCGACTATCTCCACTGCGGAATAACCGTTATAGCGTTCCAGACGCGGCGAACCGGTTTCCCAGCGCGACGTCGCAAAGGCGGAGAACGGCACCATGTTGCCGTCTTTATTACGCACGTACCACAAATTAATGTCGCCCGGCAGCATGCGGTATTTGGCCGCCGCCTGGACGTACACTTTTTTCACCCGTCCGCGATCCATAAAGTCGTTAACGTAGCTGGAACCCCACGCGGTTTGCAGCGTATCGTTAATATCGTCGATGTTCACACCCAGCGCCTGCGCTTTACGCTGATCGATATCGATCTGCAATTGTGCGCTGTCGTCGAGGCCGTTGTGGCGTACGCGGGTGAGCGATGTGTCTTTCCCCGCCAGTTCAAGCAGCTGGTCACGGGCGGCCATCAGCGCATCGTGACCTTTGCCGGCGTGATCCTGCAATTCCATATCAAACCCGGCAGAGCTGCCGAGACCGCTGATCGCTGGCGGACTGCTGGCAATAACGCGCGCTTCATTGATATGAGCAAACTCCTTCGTCGCGCGTTCAATAATGGCAGAAGAGGAGCCGGTGCTCATATCGCGGTCATCCCAGTCCTTCAGGCGTATAAACATACGCGCCACGTTCTGCCCGTTGCCGCCCGGCCCGGAGCCAATGGTGGCAAAGATAGACGTCACATTGTCTTTCTCGTGGCTGAAGAAATAGTCCTCAACTTTTTGCAC
Organism: Superficieibacter sp. HKU1; assembly: GCF_029319185.1. NCBI lineage: Bacteria > Pseudomonadati > Pseudomonadota > Gammaproteobacteria > Enterobacterales > Enterobacteriaceae > Superficieibacter > Superficieibacter sp. HKU1. The sequence goes on along the minus strand of NZ_CP119754.1, from coordinate 3,238,632 downwards.
GACTTTCAGCGTCTGCTGCTGGGTAGAGCCGCTGGGAAGCTGAACCGAGGTGGTAAACATACCGCGGTCTTCCTGCGGTAAAAAGGAAGAGGGCAGGCGCAGAAAGATAAACACCACGCCGCCAAGCAGAAGCACGTAAATCAGTATCCAGCGCAGGCTGCGATGAAGGATCTTCGCCACGCCAGATTCATAACGCCGGGCATTGCGATTGAACGTGCGGTTGAACCAGCCGAAAAATCCGCGCTGCCCGTGCTGTTCACCTTTATGCAGCGGTTTGAGCAGGGTACAGCAGAGAGCAGGCGTCAGGATCATCGCCACCAGCACGGACAACACCATGGCAGAGACGATAGTAATTGAGAACTGGCGATAAATTGCGCCAGTGGTGCCGCCAAAGAACGCCATGGGTACAAACACGGCGGAAAGCACCATCGCAATCCCCACCAGTGCGCCCTGGATTTGGCCCATTGACTTGCGCGTCGCCTGGCGCGGCGAAAGCCCTTCCTCGCTCATGATACGTTCGACGTTTTCCACCACCACGATGGCGTCATCCACCAGCAGACCGATGGCCAGCACCATCGCAAACATGGTGAGGGTGTTAATGCTGTAACCGAAAGCGTAGAGTACGGCGAAGGTGCCCATTAATACCACCGGGACCGCGATAGTGGGGATTAACGTGGCGCGGAAATTTTGCAAAAACAGGTACATCACCAGGAACACCAGCACAATGGCTTCCAGCAACGTTTTGACCACATCGGTAATGGAGGCTTTGACGAAAGAGGTGGTCTCGTAAGCCACTTTGTATTCCAGACCGTGGGGGAAATACGCCGAAAGCTCATCCAGACGGTGCAGCACCAGTTCCGCCGTCGCCATTTCATTGGCTCCGGACGCCAGTTTGACGCCCAGACCGGACGCAGGCTGGCGGTTGTAGCGGCTGAGATAGTCATATTTCTCCGCCCCCATTTCGACGCTTGCCACATCACCCAGCGTCACCTCAGAGCCATCCTGATTCACCCGCAGAGTGATGTCGCGGAACTGCTGCGGCGTTTGCAACAGCGACTGTGAGTTAATGGTCGCGTTCAGCGCCTGCCTGTCGACCGATGGCGTACCGCCGAGCTGGCCGACGGCGATTTGCGCGTTCTGCGACTCGATAGCGTCGGTGACGTCTTTCGCCGTCATTTGGAAGCTGTTCAGTTTGGCCGGGTCCAGCCAGATGCGCATGGAATATTGCGAACCGTAGGCGTCGATATCGCCCACACCGTTGATGCGGCTCAGCGGCTCCTGGATATTACTGGCAACATAGTCGGCGATATCCTGCTTATCCATACTGCCATCGGTGGACACAAAGGCAATGGTCAGAATGTTGGTGTCACCGGTTTTACGCACCGTCACCCCCTGATCCTGCACCGCCTGGGGCAGTTTGCGCATCGCCGATTGAAGCTGGTTTTGCACCTGCTGCACCGCTTCGTCAGGATTGGTTCCGGCGATAAAACTCAGGGTAACGGTGGCCTGTCCGGTGGCACTGCTTTGCGACGACATATACATCAGGTTGTCGAGGCCGGTCATATTCTGTTCGATAACCTGGGTAACCGTATTCTCCAGCGTTTGTGCTGAAGCACCGGGATAGTTGGCCGTAATACGCACGTTGGGCGGCGCAAGATCGGGATATTGCTCAACGGGGAGTGAAAAAATTGCCAGGGTCCCCATCAGGCACAGCAGAATCGCCAGCACCCAGGCAAAAATGGGGCGATCAATAAAGAAATTCGCCATCGGAATCAGAACCTCGTTTGCTCATTTTTTGTTATTGCATTGCTCGCAACACTGTAGCGGCAAGGCCGGGCGTAATCGTGGAGAAATTAAGGAGATAATGTAAATTATCATACCGCTTTCCTGCCTTTCTCTACATTCGCTTACCGTGCAGGATAACTCCTGCCATTAGCGGCGAATGAAACGTAATTTCAAACGACGCTAAATAAATTGATCTATTACAGGTTCCCACAACATATTGCGGTTTTCCGGGCAAATGTCCATTGCCGGGTCTGCGGAGTTCGGTTAAGAAAATACACCTATAGAAATTGAGGCTTATTCCGCAACAAGAGAACCCTGCCATGAATCGTTTTATTATGGCTGATAGTGAAAAATGTATTGCCTGCCACTCGTGTGAAGTGGCCTGCGTGATGGCGCATAATGATGAGCAACACGTCGTCGCCAAATCGCATTTCAGGCCGCGCATTACGGTGGTGAAAAATGGGGAGCAACGCAATGCCGTGACCTGTCACCACTGTGAAGACGCGCCGTGTGCGCGTAGCTGTCCCAACGGCGCCATCCAGTTGGTAGACCTCGCCGTACAGGTCAACAACGAAAAGTGCATCGGGTGTAAATCCTGCGTGGTGGCCTGTCCATTTGGCACCCTGCAGATGGTCATTGCGCCGGTTGCCTCGGGGCGAGTGAAAGCCACTGCGCATAAATGTGATTTGTGCGCGAGCCGGGAGAACGGGCCAGCCTGCGTGCAGAACTGCCCGGCAGATGCGCTGCATATGATGACCTCAGAGCGACTGAGCGGGCTGGCAAAAGCGCGTCGGCTGAACGCTGCCCGGCGTGAAACACAGCACTGGCCTGAATCGCAAAGCGTGCCGGTACTCAGCAAACGCGATCAAATGAACACTACGCCGCCGCGCGGCGAGCCGGATAAGCTGGATATCACCGCCCGTAAAAACGGGTTTGCGGAGATCTATCTGCCGTTCAGCGATGCTCAGGCACAGCAAGAAGCCGTACGCTGCCTGACCTGCGGCGAGCACAGCATTTGTGAATGGAACTGCCCGTTGCACAATCATATTCCGCAGTGGATTGACCATGTGAAGCAGGGCGACATCATGGCGGCGGTTGAATTGTCGCATCAGACCAACTGTCTGCCGGAAATCACGGGCCGCGTATGCCCGCAGGATCGGCTGTGCGAAGGGGTCTGTACGGTGCGCGATCCTCACGGGGCAGTGACGATAGGCAATATTGAACGCTATATTTCCGATCGGGCGCTGGCGCAGGGATGGCGGCCTGATTTGGGGCACATCACTGCCACCACCAGACGCGTCGCCATTATCGGCGCAGGCCCGGCGGGTCTGGCCTGCGCCGATGTGCTGGTGCGCCAGGGCGTGCAGCCGGTGGTGTTCGATCGGCATCCGGAAATCGGCGGGCTGCTGACCTTTGGTATTCCCTCCTTCAAGCTGGATAAGTCGCTGCTGGCGCGACGTCGGGAAATCTTCACCGCTATGGGCGTTCGTTTTGAGCTTAACTGCGAAATCGATAAAGACATTCCGCTCGCCACCCTGCTGGAAGAGTATGACGCGGTATTTGTCGGCGTTGGCACCTACCGCTCCATGAAGGCCGATCTGCCGAATGACGATGCGCCGGGCGTCTATGATGCGCTACCGTTTTTGATTGCCAACACCAAAAACGTGATGGGATTAAGCGAGTCGCCGCAGTCGCCCTGGATTAACACCTGCGGGCAGAATGTTGTGGTGCTGGGCGGCGGCGATACGGCAATGGACTGCGTGCGTACCGCGCTGCGTCACGGGGCCAGTAACGTCACCTGCGCCTATCGACGCGACGAAGCCAACATGCCAGGGTCGAAGAAAGAGGTGAAAAATGCCCGGGAGGAGGGCGCGGAATTCGAATTTAACGTTCAGCCGGTGACGATTGAAGTGGACGGCGAGGGGCGCGTCAGCGGCGTGCGTTTCCTGCGTACGCAACTGGGGGAGCCGGATGCGAAAGGCCGCCGGGCTCCGAAGCCGGTGCCCGGCAGCGAGTTTGTGATGCCAGCGGACGCGGTGATCATGGCCTTTGGTTTCCATCCCCACCGTATGCCGTGGCTGGAAGCGCAGGGTGTCCAGATGGATAGCTGGGGACGGATTGCCGCCAGCGTGAACAGCCGCTATCGCTATCAGACCAGCAACCCGAAAATCTTCGCGGGGGGAGACGCGGTGCGCGGAGCCGATCTGGTAGTGACCGCGATGGCGGAAGGACGCCACGCGGCGCAGGGCATTTTGCAATGGCTGGGCGTCAGCCAGCTTAAAGCGCATTAACGACAAATGCGGCTTCGCGGCGTAAGATACCCCTTCCTTCTTTCATCGCGGAGCCTGTATGTCGTTCAAGATTGACGTTATAAAAGATAAAATCCTCTCCGAAAACTACTTCGTTCTGCGCAACATTACCTACGATTTAACGCGAAAAAATGGCGAAATCATCCGTCATAAGCGCGAAGTGTACGATCGGGGAAATGGTGCGACGATCCTGCTTTACAACCGCGATAAACATACCGTGGTCCTGATCCGCCAGTTCCGCGTGGCGACGTGGGTTAATGGTAATGAAGATGGACGTCTTATCGAAACCTGTGCGGGCCTGCTGGACGACGACGAGCCGGAAGCCTGTATTCGCAAAGAAGCGATTGAAGAAACGGGTTATCGTGTCGGCGAGGTGCGTAAGGTCTTTGAACTCTATATGTCTCCCGGCGGCGTGACCGAAATCGTCCACTTCTTTATTGCTGAATACGACGATGCGCTGCGCGCAAACGCAGGTGGCGGTGTGGAAGACGAAGATATTGAGGTGCTGGAAATTCCGTTTAGCTGCGCACTGGAAATGGTCGCTACAGGCGAAATCCGCGACGGTAAGACGGTGATCCTGCTGCAATATCTGCAGGCATCCGGGCTTATGCAACGCTAACATCGGCTCAACCCCTTTTAATGAGCGCAATCCGATAATTCTGATTGAGCGGTACATTTTTGCCAGTAGAGTTACGCCCTGTGTGAAATGACTCTATTCTGCCGGGGCTGTGCCGTTCATGTATTTTCGCGTTTTTCTGTTTTGGTTTATCGGAGGGTGCTGGGCCTCCGCTGCGTGGGCTGCGCCTGTGCAACAGGCGTTTACCGACTGGCAGGTCACCTGTAATAACCAAAATTTTTGCGTGGCGCGGAATACCGGTCAGCATTTTGGTCTGGTGATGACCATCGGTCGCAGCGCAGGCGCGCATAACGATGCCAGCCTGCGTATTGAACGTGGCGGAATAGAAACGTCATTACCGAAACCTTCCGCCATTGCACCACGCCTTCTCTTTGATGGACAACCCCTGAAATTCACCTCCCCGCGCTGGCGCATCGATCCGTTACGCATCATGACCAGCGACGGTGCGACGGTCGCCGCGTTTTTAGCCCAGATTCAGGACGGGCAGGCCATTACTCTGGCCGGTGGACAACAGACTATTTCCCTGAAAGGCCTGAAGGCCGCGCTGTTGTTTATCGACGATCGGCAAAAACGCGTGGGTAGCCAGACGGCCTGGATAGGCAAAGGCAATAATCCGCCGCTGCGCGTCCCGCCTGCGCCCGCGCTCAAAACGGTGGTGGCAGTGAACCCGACGCCCACGCCGTTAACGCATGAAGAACGCAGCGCGCTGCTGGACTACGGCAACTGGAAGATGAGTAATATTCAGTGTTCATTGGATCCCAGCCGCCGCGAAGTGCGCATCTGGGCGCTGACCGATCATAAAGCGCTAATGGCGATAAGCTGTGAGGCGGGGGCTTACAATACGGTCGACCTCGCCTGGCTGGTGTCGCGACGTAAGCCTTTTACCTCGTATCAGGTACGTTTACGCCTGCCGTTTACGCCGGGCAGCGGTGAAACGGATATGGAGTTGATGAACGCCGGATTTGACGAGAAAACCCGCGAACTGACGACGCTGGCAAAAGGGCGGGGACTGGCGGACTGCGGCATTCAGACGCGCTGGCGTTTTGACGGCCAGCGCTTTAGTCTGGTGCGTTATGCGGAGGAACCTAACTGCGATAACTGGCAGGGGCCAGATGCCTGGCCCACGTTGTGGATCACCCGTTAAGCACTTTTTTCGCCTTCCCGACGATATTTTCCACGGTAAAGCCGAAGTACGGGAACAGCTTTTCAGCCGGGGCTGATTCACCATAGCCGGTCATCCCGACTATCGCGCCTTTCAGGCCAACGTACTTATACCAGTAGTCGGCGATCCCGGCTTCTACCGCGACCCGTTTCGCGACGTCAGACGGCAGTACCGATTCACGGTATTCTTCATCCTGACTGTCAAACGTGTCGGTAGACGGCAGGGAAACGACCCGTACTGCGACGCCTTCCGCCCGCAGTTTTTCTGCCGCCAGCACGGTGATTTCCAGTTCCGAACCGGTGGCAATCAGGATCAGATCCGGCTTGCCGCCCGCATCTTTCAGCACGTAGCCGCCGCGCGCGATATCCGCCACCTGTTCCGGGGTACGCTCCATCTGCGCCAGATTCTGACGAGAAAGGATCAGCGCCGTCGGCCCGTGATGACGTTCAATCGCCGCTTTCCACGCTACCGCAGTCTCTACCTGATCGCACGGACGCCAGGTACTGAAGTTTGGCGTCAGGCGAAGGCTGGCAAGCTGCTCGACTGCCTGGTGCGTCGGACCATCTTCCCCCAGTCCGATGGAGTCATGGGTATAGACCATGATCTGCCGCGCCTTCATCAGTGCCGCCATACGCGCCGCATTACGCGCATACTCGACAAACATCAGGAAGGTGGCGGTGTAGGGGATGAATCCACCGTGATGGGCAATACCATTGGCGATCGCCGTCATGCCGAATTCACGTACGCCGTAGTGAATATAGTTACCGGCCGGATCTTCTTTCAGCGACACCGACTCTTTCCAGATCGTCAGGTTGCTGGGCGCCAGGTCTGCCGAGCCGCCAAGCAGTTCAGGCAGGCTCGGACCGTAGGCGTTAAGCGCGTTCTGCGAGGCTTTACGGCTGGCGATTTTCGCCGGCTCCGCCTGCAGCTTGTTGATGTAATCCTGTACCGTCTGCTGCCAGTCTTCCGGCATCCCGCCGCTCATCCGGCGCTTAAATTCTGCGGCCAGCGCCGGATGCGCCTTCTCATAGGCAGCCATTTTCTCTTTCCACGACTGCTGGCCTTTTTCACCCCGTTCACGGGCGTCCCAGGCGCGGTAGATCTCTTTGGGGATCTCAAAAGCCGGGTGATTCCAGCCCAGCTGCTTGCGGGCCAGCGCCACTTCTTCCTCACCGAGCGCGGAACCGTGCGATTCCTCTTTCCCGGCTTTGTTCGGCGAGCCAAAACCAATCACCGTCCGGCAGATAATTAATGACGGTTTATCTTTGACGCTTTGCGCTTCCAGAATGGCTTTTTTGATCGCCTCCGGATCGTGGCCGTCAATTTCATGCACCACGTGCCAGTGATACGCCTCGAAGCGTTTCGCCGTATCATCGGTAAACCAGCCTTCGGTTTCCCCGTCGATGGAAATGCCGTTGTGATCGTAGAAACCAATCAGTTTGCCAAGGCCCAGAGTGCCCGCCAGGGAAGAGACTTCGTGCGAAATACCTTCCATCAGACAGCCGTCACCCATAAACACATAGGTATAGTGATCGACAATCTCGTGATCCGGCTGGTTGAACTGAGCGGCCAGCGTGCGCTCGGCGATCGCCAGGCCGACGGCATTAGCCAGACCCTGACCGAGCGGCCCGGTGGTCGTCTCAATACCCGGCGTATAGCCAATCTCCGGGTGTCCCGGCGTTTTAGAATGCAGCTGACGGAAGTTCTTCAGTTCTTCTATCGGCAGATCGTAACCGGAAAGATGCAGCAGACTGTACAGCAGCATCGAGGCGTGGCCGTTGGAGAGAATAAAACGGTCGCGGTCATACCAGGTGGGATCGGTGGGGTTATGCTTAAGGAAGTCGTTCCACAGCACCTCAGCGATATCCGCCATCCCCATTGGTGCGCCGGGGTGGCCGGAATTGGCTTTCTGCACCGCATCCATACTCAGGGCGCGGATGGCGTTGGCAAGCTCTCTTCGGGACATAATGTTCTCCGTGACAATAAGTTACAGTTTAGCGGCCAGCAAATCTTCGAGTTTGCGCTGATCGACGGCGAACTGGCGAATGCCGTCCGACAGCTTTTCTACCGCCATAGGATCCTGGTTATGCTCCCAACGGAACTCGGCTTCGGTCATCGGAGCCGGACGATGGAACGTCGTGGACGGCGGCACCAGCTTGCGCTCAACCGGATCGGTACTGTCCTGCAATTTTTGCAGCAGATCCGGAGAAATAGTCAGGCGGTCACAGCCTGCCAGCGCCAGGATCTGTTCGGTTTTGCGGAAGCTCGCGCCCATCACGATGGTAGGGTAGCGATGCTGTTTGTAATAGTCATAGATGTTACGTACCGATTTAACACCCGGATCTTCATCAACGCGATAGGGGTCCATCGGTTTACGTGTGTTATACCAGTCGTAAATACGTCCGACGAAAGGTGAAATCAGGAATACGCCAGCTTCCGCGCAGGCGCGCGCCTGGGCGAAGGAGAACAGCAGCGTCAGGTTACAGTTGATGCCTTCTTTTTCCAGTTCCTCTGCGGCGCGAATACCTTCCCACGTTGACGCCAGCTTGATCAGGATGCGCGATTTATCAATCCCCTGATCCTGATAAAGCTGAACAAATTTTCGCGCTTTATCGATGCTTTTTTGTTTGTCATACGAGAGACGGGCGTCCACTTCGGTGGAGACGCGGCCCGGCACGCTTTTCAGAATTTCCACACCAAAATTGACCGCCAGTTTATCGCTGGCTTCCGCCACCTGCTGTTCCTGCGTCTTACCGCGCTGCTTACCGTACTCAATCGCATCCTTAATAAGATGGGCGAAATGGTCGAGCGCCGCCGCTTTCAGCAGCAGGGAAGGGTTAGTGGTGGCGTCTTCTGGCTGGTAGTGGCGAATGGATTCAATATCACCGCTGTCAGCCACGACGGTGGTGAATTGTTTAATACCGTCTAGCTGGTTCATTAAAGACTCCTTAAAAAGCAAAAAGATATACGAGTGCTTAGGCTCGCACTTCTGGATGAAAAACAACGTACATAACCAAAAAGCATAGCAGACGGAGAGGGTCTTGCTGGCGATGGGTGCAACGAGTTCGTGTGTGTTTTGTTAAAAAACTGTATTTTTAGATGGTAAGAGTTTGGCGGCCTTCAAAGTTTACGAAGCTGACTGGGGCGATACTAGGGGCTATCCCACCGGTGAGCCTCTCTTACATCGGGATCTCTGTAGACCTCCAGGTGAGCATCAGAATCACCTTTAGTCCGAAATGAAAGGAACAAGAAGATGGATGACCAGTTGAAACAAAGCGCACTTGATTTCCACCAGTACCCTGTTCCGGGGAAAATCCAGGTATCACCAACCAAACCGCTCGCGACCCAGCGCGATCTGGCGCTGGCCTACTCGCCGGGCGTGGCGGCACCGTGCCTCGAAATCGAGAAGGATCCGCTGGCGGCGTATAAATACACCGCGCGCGGCAACCTGGTGGCGGTGGTCTCAAACGGTACTGCCGTACTGGGACTGGGCAATATCGGCGCACTGGCAGGTAAGCCCGTCATGGAAGGGAAAGGCGTGCTGTTTAAAAAATTCGCCGGGATTGATGTCTTTGACATTGAAATTGATGAACACGATCCGGACAAACTGATCGACGTGGTTGCCGCGCTGGAACCGACGTTTGGCGGCATCAACCTCGAAGATATCAAAGCGCCTGAATGCTTCTACATTGAGAAAAAACTGCGCGAGCGCATGAACATTCCGGTGTTTCATGACGACCAGCACGGCACGGCTATCATCAGCACCGCCGCTATTCTCAACGGCCTGCGGGTGGTGGAAAAAAATCTCTCCGATGTGCGGATGGTGGTTTCCGGCGCAGGCGCGGCAGCGATTGCCTGTATGAACCTGCTGGTGGCGCTGGGGATGCAAAAACACAATATCGTGGTATGCGACTCGAAAGGCGTTATCTATAAAGACCGCGAACCGAACATGGCCGAGACGAAAGCCGCGTATGCGGTAGAGGATGACGGCAAACGCACGCTGGCTGACGTCGTGGAAGGGGCAGACATTTTCCTCGGCTGCTCGGGCCCGAAAGTTCTGACCCCGGAGATGGTGAAAAAAATGGCCCGCGCGCCGATGATTCTGGCGCTGGCTAACCCGGAGCCGGAAATCCTGCCGCCGCTGGCGAAGGAAGTGCGTCCCGATGCGATTCTCTGCACCGGACGCTCGGACTACCCGAATCAGGTCAACAACGTGCTGTGCTTCCCGTTCATCTTCCGCGGCGCGCTGGACGTTGGCGCAACCGCCATTAATGAAGAGATGAAACTGGCCGCCGTACATGCAATTGCCGAGCTGGCGCATGCTGAGCAGAGCGAAGTGGTGGCGTCCGCCTATGGCGATCAGGATCTGAGCTTCGGCCCGGAATACATCATCCCTAAACCGTTCGATCCGCGTCTGATTGTTAAAATCGCTCCGGCAGTGGCGAAAGCGGCGATGGATTCCGGCGTGGCGACGCGTCCTATCGAAGACTTTGATGCGTACGTCGATAAGCTCAGCGAGTTTGTCTATAAAACCAACCTGTTTATGAAGCCGATCTTCTCTCAGGCGCGCAGTGAGCCGAAGCGCATTGTGCTGGCTGAAGGGGAAGATAACCGCGTGCTGCACGCGACGCAGGAACTGGTGACGCTGGGTCTGGCAAAACCGATTCTGGTAGGCCGTCCGGGCGTAATTGAAATGCGTATTCAGAAACTGGGTCTGCAAATCAAACCCGGCGTTGACTTTGAGATCGTCAACAATGAATCCGATCCGCGCTTCAAAGAGTACTGGATGGAGTACTACAACATCATGAAACGCCGCGGCGTGACGCAGGAGCAGGCGCAGCGCGCGGTGATCAGCAACACCACGGTGATCGGCGCGATCATGGTGCAGCGTGGTGAAGCCGACGGCATGATTTGCGGCACAATTGGTGACTATCATGAGCATTTCAACGTTATCCAGCAGCTGTTTGGCTACCGCGATGGGGTGCATGCCGCGGGAGCCATGAATGCGCTGCTGCTGCCGAGCGGCAACACCTTTATTGCCGATACCTACGTCAACGACGATCCTACGCCGGAACAGCTGGCGGAGATCACCGTTATGGCGGCGGAAACCGTGCGTCGCTTCGGTATCGAACCGCGCGTGGCGCTGCTGTCGCATTCCAACTTTGGTTCATCCAACTGCGCGGCGGCGACCAAAATGCGCGATACCCTGGCGCTGGTGCGCGAACGCGCGCCTGAGCTGATGATTGACGGCGAAATGCACGGCGACGCCGCGCTGGTGGAAAGCATTCGTAACGAGCGGATGCCGGACAGCCCGCTGAAAGGTTCGGCCAACATTCTTGTGATGCCGAATATGGAAGCCGCGCGTATTAGCTACAACCTGCTGCGCGTTTCCAGTTCAGAAGGCGTGACCGTCGGGCCGGTGCTGATGGGCGTGGCGAAACCGGTGCATGTATTAACGCCGATTGCCTCGGTACGCCGGATTGTGAATATGGTGGCGCTGGCAGTGGTGGAGGCGCAGACGCAGCCGCTGTAATTATTTATCTGATAATGCAGGCGCGGGTTCATCCCGCGCTTTTTTTTACCCGATGCGATCCTTAGGTTTGCAGGAAGATCGTCACGATAGTCCGTCATCCCTGAAGCAGAAAGGATCTATTGTCAGTTGAGTTTTCATCACCTGCTTTTTATATCCAGTCCCGCACCTGAATAAACTCGCTCAGCGCCGCTTCCGGGCTACCTTCCTCCGGTTGATAATCATACTCCCAGCGCACCAGCGGCGGCATTGACATCAGAATAGACTCCGTGCGCCCGCCGGTTTGTAAGCCAAACAAGGTGCCGCGATCCCATACCAGGTTGAATTCCACATAGCGCCCGCGACGGTAAAGCTGGAAATGGCGTTCGCGTTCGGTGAATTGTATTTCCCGGCGACGGGCGACAATCGGCATATACGCCTCGGTATAGCCTTTCCCGACCGCCTGCATAAAAGCGAAGCAGGTAGCGAAATCCGGCGTATTCAGATCGTCAAAAAACAGGCCGCCGATGCCGCGCTGTTCGTTGCGATGTTTGAGAAAAAAGTAGTCGTCACACCACTTTTTATAGCGTGGATAAACATCATCGCCAAACGGCTGACAGATATCCCGTGCCGTGCGGTGCCAGTGCACCGCGTCTTCTTCAAAACCATAATAAGGCGTTAAATCAAAACCGCCGCCAAACCACCACACCGGATCGGCGCCTGGTTTTTCGGCGATAAAAAAGCGCACGTTGGCATGGCTGGTAGGCACATACGGATTACGCGGGTGAACCACCAGCGAAACGCCCATCGCTTCGAAGCTGCGCCCGGCCAGTTCCGGACGGTGTGCAGTGGCGGACGCGGGCATCCCGGCACCAAAGACGTGGGAAAAATTGACGCCCGCCTGCTCAAAAATGCCGCCGTTGCGTAGCACCCGGCTGCGTCCGCCGCCGCCCGCTTCGCGTTGCCAGTTATCTTCCGTGAAGGTATTACAACCTTCCGCAGCAAGCTGCTGACAGATGTCATCCTGCAACTGGAGTAAAAAGGCTTTTACCTGTTGGGCGTCGGGTTTCATTAACGTCTCTTCGCGTGAGCTTTTTGGTTATCGAACCAGTTAAAATAGCTGATGATGCCGGAGGCAATGGCGCTGGCGATCTTCTGGCGAAACGCCGTCGTCCCAAGCAGCTTTTCCTCTGCCGGGTTGGTGATAAATGACGTTTCCACCAGCACGGACGGAATGGACGGCGATTTCAGCACCACAAACGCCGCCTGTTCCGTACTGCGGCTATGCAGGCGGTGCACCGGCTTAATCTTTTTAAGAATATGCGAGCCGAGCGTCAGGCTGTTTTTAATGGTATCGGTCTGCACCAAATCAAACAGCACCTGTTGCAGGAGATGATCTTTGTCGGTGGCTTTTTTACCGGCGACTTCATCCGCGCGGTTTTCGCGATCGGAAAGGTATTTTGCCATGGCGCTACTCGCCCCGCGGTTGGAGAGGGCAAAAACCGATGCGCCCGCTGCGGAAGGGTTGGTAAAGCCGTCCGCGTGAATTGACATAAACAAATCGGCACCGTGTTTATGCGCAATTTCCACGCGATCGTAAAGCGGGATAAAGGTATCGCCAGTGCGGGTCAGGTGAGCGTCGATACCGTGACTTTGCAAAATGGCGCGCACGTTTTTGGCAATCGCCAGCACGACGTGTTTTTCTTTCGAGCCGCTGCTGCCGATCGCACCGGTATCAATGCCGCCATGACCGGGGTCGAGGACGACCATGCGTCTGGAACCGGCTTTTTTCGCGACGGGTTTACTGTGGCTATTGCTGGTTTTAAGGGCATCGTCTTTGGCATTTGCGTGGGACATACCTGACAGCGTCAGGACAGCCAGCCCGGCTTTAAGTACCTGGCGGCGCGATGCGAGTGTCTTCAGTGGTTTAAAAGTGCTCATTCGGCCTGGGTTGTAAAGAAAAAGGTGACAGATGTTATATCGTATCGCGATGGTCGTTACGAACAATCGTGATGAGAATTGTTTTACTTTTCATTTCAATAGATGAACGGACAACATTATGCCATTTTTTTACTCTGGTTTCGCAAGATATTGGCTAATCGACACGTTCGCGCCATAATCAGTTTTTTTAACCCGAAAAGGCTCTCAATACCATGGAGATACGCGTATTTCGCCAGCAAGATTTCGAAGAGGTCATCACTCTGTGGGAGCGCTGCGATCTGCTGCGTCCATGGAACGATCCGGAAATGGACATTGAGCGTAAGGTAAATCATGACGTCAGTTTGTTCCTGGTCGCTGAAGTCAACGGTGAAGTGGTGGGCACGGTAATGGGCGGCTATGACGGGCATCGCGGGTCAGCGTATTACCTGGGTGTACATCCGGAGTATCGCGGACGCGGTATTGCCAATGCCTTATTAAACCGGCTGGAGAAAAAGCTCATCGCCCGCGGCTGTCCGAAAGTGCAAATTATGGTGCGGGAAGACAATGATGTGGTGCTGGGAATGTATGAACGGCTGGGTTATGAAACCGCCGACGTACTGATTCTGGGCAAGCGATTGATTGAAGATGAAGAGTACTAAGCCTTTACTGTTTCCTTCTGATTATGACCGTCATGGACTGTTGAAACTCCCCTTTCTGTTCTGGTGCGTGCTGGTGCTTCAGGCCCGCACCTGGGTACTGTTTGTGATGGCGGGCGCGTCGCGCGGACAGGGCGACACATTGCTGAACCTGTTCTACCCCGATCACGATAACTTCTGGTTGGGGTTGCTACCGGGAATGCCCGCCGTGACGGCCTTCTTACTGGCTGGCCGGCGCCAGGTTTTTCCGCGTTTGTGGTCTGCATTACGCTGGGCGTTAATTCTCGCCCAACTGAGTCTGCTGATCTGGCAACCTTTGTTGTGGTACTTCGGCGAAACGGTCAGCGGGGCAGGAGTGGCGCTGGTGGTGCTGGACGTTTATGCCCTGTGGTGGCTGCTGGCGAGCCGACGTTTACGCGCTTGTTTTACTCTGCAGGCAGATTAAACGGCACTTTTTGCCGTCGCTGTACTCCAACAGGCGTTGAATTTAAAAGAGAGGATGTGTGAATGAAATCGCTTCGCTTATTGATGTGCGTTATGCCTTTGGCACTGGCAGGGTGTTCAACACTCTCCTCGGTTAACTGGTCGGCAGCAAATCCGTGGAACTGGTTTGGCTCATCCGGCAAAGTAACTGAACAGGGCGTCGCCGGGATCACCGCTGCGACACCGTTAAAAGAAGAGGCCATTAGCGAGGCGCTGGGCGATGACTACCATCTGCGTAGCGGTATGAAAACCGATAACGGCAATATCGTACGTTTTTTTGAAGCGTTAAAAGATAACAAAGTCGCCCTGGTGATTAACGGCGACAGCGGCACGGTCAGCCAGATTGATATTCAGGATCCTGAGATCAAAACCGCCGACGGCGGTGAAATCGGCAGCGTCTTCAGCGACTTGTATAAAAAAGCGTACGGCAACTGTCAGAAAGCCTCGGGCGATCACGCTGGCGACGTTGAGTGTAAGGCAGAAGGTAGCCAGCATATCAGCTACCTGTTTACTGGCGAATGGAGCGGGCCGGCAGATCTGATGCCGTCCGACGATGCGCTGAAAAACTGGAAAGTGAGCAAAATTATCTGGCGTCGTTAATTTGCGCCTGAACAAATTGCCCTGCTGAAATCGCGGTACAATAGCCGCATTAACGCCACCGTTGCGTGGCTTTTTTTCAGGAGAAGCAATGTCCCAGGTTCAGAGTGGCATTTTGCCAGAACACTGTCGCGCAGCGATTTGGATCGAAGCCAATGTTAAAGGGAAGATCGACTCCCTGCGCGCGGGCAGTAAAATTTTTGCCGATAAGCTGGCAACCTTTCAGGCGCAGTTTCCTGATGCGCAGATCGGTGCGGTGGTGGCTTTCGGACATAACACGTGGCGTGAACTGAGCGGCGGAGAAGGGGCTGAAGAGCTGAAGGACTTTATTCCTTACGGCAAAGGTCTGGCTCCGGCAACCCAGTATGACGTGCTGATCCATATTCTCTCCCTGCGTCACGATGTCAATTTTTCTGTTGCCCAGGCAGCGCTGGAAGCGTTCGGTGACGCGCTGGACGTGCAGGAAGAGATCCACGGCTTCCGCTGGGTGGAAGATCGCGATTTAAGCGGTTTTGTCGACGGTACCGAAAACCCGGCGGGTGAAGAAACGCGTCGTGACGTGGCGGTGATCAAAGACGGTATTGATGCAGGTGGCAGCTACGTGTTCGTCCAGCGCTGGGAACATAATCTCAAACAGCTTAACCGGATGAGTGTTCACGATCAGGAAATGATGATTGGCCGTACCAAAAGCGCCAATGAAGAAATTGACGGCGACGAACGTCCCGTGACCTCGCACCTCAGCCGCGTGGATCTGAAAGAAGAGGGCAAAGGACTGAAAATTGTTCGCCAGAGCCTGCCCTACGGCACGGCCAGCAGTACCCACGGTCTCTACTTCTGCGCCTACTGCGCGCGCCTGTACAACATCGAACAACAGCTGCTGAGCATGTTTGGCGATACCGACGGCAAGCGTGATGCCATGCTGCGCTTCACCAGGCCGGTCACGGGTGGTTATTACTTCGCGCCCTCTCTTAACAGGCTGCTGGCGCTGTAACCAATGTAATCCCCCGGAGCGCTCAGGCCGGATAAGGCGCAGCCGCCATCCGGCATTATCGCGCACAATGCCTCAGCCTGTGTGCCCCACAGCCCCCAAACCGCAACGTTCTCCCTTGTCATTGTTTTAAAATGCGTTATTCCGTTTTCCCGCCCATACTGTGACCTTTCTGGAAAATCTTTCGTCCAGAGCTGGGCGCCACGCTCCCTGAGCGCATAATGTTTCTATTCAATCTTCTGGGGAACAGATGAGGATAAACATGGCTAAAACAATCGGTAAGGATTTACTGGAGCACATTATTGCCCTTGTCGGCGGGCAAGAAAATATTACCTCCTGCGGTAACTGTATGACCCGTCTGCGGCTGCGCGTCGCAGACACGACGCTGGTCGATAACCACATCAGCGAAAAACTCGCCGGGCAGGTGAGTGGGGTAGTGATAAACGGTAATGAAGTCCAGGTGGTCTTTGGCGTCGGGAAAGCCCAGCGCGCGGCGGAAGCGATGAACGCGCTTCTTGGTAATCAGGATCTCAAATCCATCGCAGCAGAAAATAAAAGCCAGCTGAAAAGTAAACAGCAATCCTCCGTTCAACAGTTTCTGGCGAATTTCGCCACCATTTTTACCCCGCTTATTCCCGGCTTTATTGCGGCAGGATTGATGCTGGGCATCGCGACCTTGATCGGTACGCTAATGCATATCGCGCCGGACGCTAAAGGGACGCTACCGGATGCGCTGAATTTCCTGAAGGTGTTCAGCAAGGGCCTGTTTACGTTCCTGGTGCTGCTGGTTGGCTATAACGCGCAGAAAGCCTTTGGCGGCACTGGCGTTAACGGCGCGATCATCGCCTCGCTCTTTATCCTCGGTTATAACCCGGAGGCAACGGTTGGCTACTATTCCGGACTGCAGGATTTCTTCGGCATAGCTATCGATCCGCGCGGCAATATTATCGGCGTACTGCTGGCGGCGTGGGCCGGAGCCAAAATTGAGCGTGTGATCCGGCGCTACGTGCCTGACGAACTGGATATGATCCTGACCTCAATGCTGACGTTAATCATCACCGCCGCGCTGACGTTTATCGTCATCATGCCTGTCGGGGTCTGGCTGTTCCAGGGAATGTCCTGGCTGTTTATGCATCTTAACAGCAATCCGCTGGGATGCGCGGTGCTGGCCGGGGTGTTCCTGATTGCGGTAGTTTTCGGCGTTCATCAGGGCTTTATTCCTGTCTATCTGGCGCTAATGGATTCTCAAGGGTTTAACTCCCTGTTTCCCATCCTTTCCATGGCAGGCGCAGGGCAGGTAGGCGCGGCGCTGGCGCTGTACTGGCGCTCTGACAACACCTCGCTGCTTCGCTCGCAAATTCGTGGCGCGATCATCCCCGGCCTGCTTGGGGTCGGCGAACCGTTGATTTACGGCGTCACGCTGCCGCGCATGAAACCTTTCGTTACCGCCTGTCTGGGCGGCGCGGTCGGCGGCTTGTTTATCGGGACTATCGCCTGGCTGGGGCTGCCGGTCGGGCTGAATAGCGCCTTTGGCCCTTCCGGTCTGGTGGCCTTGCCGCTGATGACCTCCCATGACGGGATCCTGGCCGCGATTGCGGTTTACGGCGGGGGGATCCTGGTGGCTTACGTCGCGGGGTTTATCATCACCGCGCTGTTTGGCTGTAAAAATGTCGATCTGAGTTAAAGGAATAGCAATGAAAACAACGCTTTTACTGGCGGCGCTGCTCGCCGTCTGGGCTCCCGCCCAGGCGACGGATTTTCCGCCGTTAACCCATGCCAGCCCGGAGTCAGCAGGTTTTGACAGCCAGAAACTGCATCAACTGGATGTCTGGATCCAGCAGCAGGTTGACGCAGGCTATCCGGGGATGAACCTGCTTATTCTGAAAGATAATCACATTGTTTATCAGAAGGCCTGGGGATATGCGAAAAAATACGACGGCTCAACGTTAATGGCCGCGCCCGTTAAGGCCACGCCGGAGACCCTGTACGATCTCGCCTCCAATACGAAAATGTATGCCACCAACTTCGCGCTGCAAAAGCTGGTGTACGAGGGGAAAATCAGCGTCGATGATCTCGTCTCTAAATACCTCCCCGGTTTTGCCGACCGGCCCACGGATAAGATCAAGGGCAAGGATCAGCTGCGTATCGTCGATATTTTACATCACACCGCCGGTTTCCCCGCCGATCCGCAATACCCGAATAAAAAGGTGGCGGGTGAGTTATATTCGCAGGATAAAGCCACCACGCTTGAAATGATCAAGCGCACGCCGCTGGATTATTCCCCCGGTACCCGGCACGTTTATAGCGATGTCGATTATATGATCCTCGGCTTTATCATCGAATCGGTCACCGGCATGCCGCTGGATAAATACGTCGAACAAACGATTTATCGCCCGCTGGGGCTGACGCATACGGTATTTAATCCGCTGCAAAAAGGCTTTCAGCGCCAGCAAATTGCCGCGACGGAACTGCACGGCAATACCCGCGACGGCGTCATCGACTTTCCCCACATTCGCACCGCTACCCTGCAGGGCGAAGTGCACGATGAAAAAGCCTGGTACGCGATGGGCGGCGTCTCCGGTCATGCCGGGCTGTTTTCGAACACCGGTGATATGGCCGTCCTGATGCAGGTGATGCTTAATGGCGGCAGCTATAAAAACGTTACGTTGTTCGATCGGAATACCGTCGGGGCGTTTATCCGACGTTCGAAAGACGATCCCACGTTTGGTCTGGGCTGGCGCGTCAATGCTAACGCCTCCATGACCGCGACTTTCGGCATGCTGGCTCCCCCGCAAACCTATGGTCATACCGGCTGGACGGGGACGCTGACGGCCATCGATCCGGTCAACCATATGGCAATCGTGATCCTCGGCAACAAGCCCCACTCGCCGGTGGCGGACCCGCAGGCCAATCCCAACGTGTTTGTCAGCGGCCAGCTTCCGGCGGCCACCTACGGCTGGATTGTCGACGGCGTTTACGGCGCGCTGAAGCGCTAGTAAAACGGGGCAGCGCGCGATGCTGCCCCGCTATTTCTTATTCCCTTTTCGACTGGCAAATCACCAAACGGTATATAAAACCGTTACTCCTTTAGTGTCCGTTATAAATATTATGGCTATTAGAAAGTCATCAAATTTATAAGGGTGCGCAATGGCCGCTAAATCACTGAAAAAAGGGTATCTGGTTCTGGCGGCGTCAATGCTGCTGGCCGCGCAGGCGCAGGCGACCGAACTGCTGAACAGTTCCTACGATGTTTCCCGCGAGTTATTTGCCGCCCTGAATCCTCCTTTTGAACAGCAATGGGCGAAGGACAACGGCGGCGATAAGCTGACCATTAAACAATCGCATGCCGGGTCATCAAAACAGGCGCTGGCGATCCTTCAGGGGCTGAAGGCCGACGTGGTGACGTACAATCAGGTCACCGACGTGCAGATCCTGCATGACAAAGGCAAGCTGATCCCGGCGGACTGGCAGAGCCGCCTGCCAAATAACAGCTCGCCGTTCTACTCGACGATGGCCTTCCTGGTGCGCAAAGGCAACCCGAAAAATATTCACGACTGGAATGACCTGGTGCGTTCTGACGTAAAACTGATTTTCCCGAACCCGAAAACTTCCGGCAACGCGCGCTATACGTACCTGGCGGCGTGGGGTGCGGCGGATAAAGCCGACGGTGGCGATAAAGCGAAAACCGGGCAGTTTATGACCCGGTTCCTGAAGAACGTCGAAGTGTTTGATACCGGCGGCCGCGGGGCCACCACCACCTTCGTGGAGCGCGGATTGGGCGACGTGCTAATCACCTTTGAGTCGGAAGTGAATAACATCCGCAAACAGTACGAAGCGCAGGGCTTCGAGGTTGTGGTGCCGAAGGTCAACATTCTGGCGGAGTTCCCGGTGGCGTGGGTGGATAAAAACGTCAAAGCTAACGGTACCGAAAAAGCGGCGAAAGCCTACCTGAACTGGCTCTATAGCCCACAGGCGCAGACCATCATTACCGACTATTACTATCGGGTAAATGACGCGCAGGTGATGGACAAACTGAAAGACAAATTCCCGCAGACCGAGCTGTTCCGCGTGGAAGACCGTTTCGGCTCCTGGCCTGAGGTGATGAAAACGCACTTTGCCAGCGGCGGCGAACTGGACAAGCTGCTGGCGGCGGGGCGTAAGTGATGTTTGCTGTCTCTTCCCGGCGCGTACTGCCGGGCTTTACCTTAAGTCTCGGCACCAGCCTGCTGTTTGTCTGCCTGATCATGCTGCTGCCGTTAAGCGCGCTGGTCATGCAGCTTTCCCAGATGAGCTGGGCGCAATACTGGGAGGTGATCACCAACCCGCAGGTGGTGGCCGCCTATAAAGTGACATTGCTGTCGGCGTTTGTGGCCTCGATATTCAACGGCGTGTTTGGCCTGCTGATGGCGTGGATCTTAACCCGCTATCGCTTCCCCGGACGCACGCTGCTGGACGCGCTTATCGATCTGCCGTTTGCGCTGCCGACCGCGGTGGCCGGTCTGACGCTGGCGTCGCTGTTTTCGGTAAACGGTTTTTACGGCGAGTGGCTGGCAACGTTAGGTATCAAAGTGACCTATACCTGGCTGGGGATTGCCGTAGCGATGGCTTTTACAAGCATCCCGTTTGTGGTGCGTACCGTCCAGCCGGTGCTGGAAGAACTTGGGCCGGAGTATGAAGAGGCGGCGGAAACACTCGGCGCGACCCGGCTGCAAAGCTTCCGCAAAGTGGTGCTGCCCGAGCTTTCCCCGGCGCTGCTGGCGGGCGTAGCGCTCTCCTTTACCCGTAGCCTCGGCGAATTCGGCGCGGTGATCTTCATCGCCGGTAATATCGCCTGGAAAACGGAAGTGACTTCGCTGATGATTTTTGTGCGCCTGCAGGAATTTGATTATCCGGCGGCCAGCGCCATCGCCTCGGTGATCCTCGCGGTCTCGCTGCTGCTGCTCTTCTCAATCAATACGCTGCAAAGTCGCTTTGGTCGGCGCGTGGTAGGTCATTAATGGCGGAATTGACTCAATTGAAACGATATGACGCTCCCCGGGTGAACTGGGGGAAATGGTTCCTGATCGGCGCGGGCGTACTGCTGTCGGTGTTCATTCTGGTCGTGCCGATGATCTATATCTTTGTGCAGGCCTTCAGCAAAGGACTGGCGCTGGTACTGCAAAACTTAAGCGATCCGGACATGCTGCACGCCATCTGGCTGACGGTGCTGATCGCGCTTATTACCGTACCGGTCAACCTGCTGTTCGGTACGCTGCTGGCCTGGCTGGTGACGCGCTTTAACTTTCCTGGCCGCCAGTTGTTACTCACATTGCTGGATGTGCCGTTTGCCGTCTCGCCGGTGGTGGCGGGGCTGATTTATCTGCTGTTTTATGGTTCGAACGGGCCGCTCGGCGGCTGGCTGGATGAGCATAACCTGCAGGTGATGTTCGCCTGGCCGGGGATGGTGCTGGTGACTATCTTCGTGACCTGTCCATTTGTGGTGCGCGAGCTGGTGCCGGTGATGCTCAGCCAGGGCAGCCATGAAGACGAGGCGGCGATCCTACTTGGCGCGTCCGGCTGGAAAATGTTCCGCCGCGTCACGCTGCCGAATATTCGTTGGGCGTTATTGTACGGCGTGGTGCTGACTAACGCCCGCGCCATTGGCGAGTTCGGTGCGGTATCGGTGGTATCCGGCTCTATTCGCGGTGAGACCTTATCGCTGCCGCTGCAGATTGAACTGCTGGAGCAGGACTATAACACCGTCGGCTCGTTTACTGCCGCCGCGCTGCTGGCGTTGATGGCGATTCTGACCCTGTTTTTAAAGAGTGCGTTGCAGTGGCGGTTGAGCAATCAGGAGCGCCGCCTGCAACAGGAGGGAAATCATGAGCATTGAGATTGCCAGAATTAAGAAGTCTTTTGGTCGCACCCAGGTGCTGAATGATATCTCGCTGGATATCCCTTCCGGGCAAATGGTGGCACTGTTGGGGCCGTCTGGCTCGGGTAAAACGACGCTACTGCGCATTATTGCCGGGCTTGAGCATCAAACCAGCGGCAATATTCGATTTCACGGCACCGACGTCAGCCGTTTGCACGCGCGCGATCGCAAAGTAGGCTTTGTCTTTCAGCACTACGCGCTTTTTCGCCATATGACGGTGTTCGACAACATCGCTTTCGGCCTGAGCGTGCTGCCGCGTCGTGAGCGTCCTGACGCCGCGACCATCAAAGCGAAAGTGACCCGTCTGCTGGAGATGGTGCAGCTTGCGCATCTTGCCGAACGCTATCCGGCGCAGCTATCCGGTGGGCAGAAGCAGCGGGTGGCGCTGGCGCGTGCGCTGGCCGTGGAGCCGCAAATCTTGCTGCTGGATGAACCGTTTGGCGCGCTGGACGCGCAGGTGCGTAAAGAATTGCGACGCTGGCTGCGTCAGTTGCATGAAGAGCTGAAATTTACCAGCGTGTTTGTGACCCACGATCAGGAAGAGGCGATGGAAGTCGCCGACCGCGTGGTGGTCATGAGCCAGGGAAATATCGAGCAGGTGGACGTCCCGGATCAGGTCTGGCGTGAACCCGCTACCCGCTTCGTACTGGAGTTTATGGGTGAGGTCAACCGGCTGAAGGGGACGATCCGCGGCGGACAGTTCCACGTCGGCGCACATCGCTGGCCGCTGGGCTATACGCCTGCCTTTCAGGGGCCGGTAGAACTGTTCCTGCGCCCGTGGGAAGTGGATATCAGCCGTCGCACCAGCCTCGATGCGCCGCTGCCGGTTCAGGTACTGGAAGCCAGCCCAAAAGGCCACTACACCCAACTGGTTGTGCAGCCGCTGGGCTGGTATAGCGAGCCGCTGACGGTGGTCATGCGAGACGATGACGCCCCGCAGCGTGGCGACAGGCTGTTTGTCGGGCTACAGCATGCGCGTCTTTATAACGGTGACGAACGTATAGCGTCACATCAGACGCTTGCGCTGGCGGAATCCGCCTGATAGGTTAATTTGCAGGTTTCATCGCCCGGTGGCGCTGCGTTTACCGGGCCTGGAGCCTATGTCATGGTTTTGTAGGCCGGGTAAGCGTAGCGCCACCCGGCTTTTTCATGGGCAGAAAACGTGAATACATTAGAACAAACTATCGGCAATACGCCGCTGGTCAAATTACAACGTCTGGTGCCGGACAACGGCAGTGAAATTTGGGTCAAGCTGGAAGGCAATAACCCGGCGGGATCGGTGAAAGACCGGGCGGCGCTGTCGATGATCGTCGAGGCGGAAAAACGCGGCGATATCAGGCCGGGCGACGTGCTTATCGAGGCCACCAGCGGCAATACCGGCATCGCGCTGGCGATGATCGCCGCGCTGAAGGGCTACCGTATGAAGCTGCTGATGCCGGATAACATGAGCCAGGAGCGCCGCGCCGCGATGCGTGCCTACGGCGCGGAGCTGGTTCTTGTCAGTAAGAAGCAGGGCATGGAAGGCGCGCGGGACTTAGCGCTGGCAATGTCTGAAAACGGCGAAGGCAAGCTGTTGGATCAGTTCAACAACCCGGACAATCCCTACGCGCATTACACCACCACCGGCCCGGAAATCTGGCGGCAAACGTCAGGCCGCCTCACCCATTTTGTCTCCAGCATGGGCACTACCGGCACCATTACCGGCGTGTCGCGTTTTCTGCGCGAGCAGGCAAAACCGGTGACCATTGTTGGCCTGCAACCGGAGGAGGGCAGTAGCATTCCTGGCATTCGCCGCTGGCCTGCGGAGTATATGCCGGGCATTTACAATGCGTCGCTGGTGGACGAGGTGCTGGATATTCATCAGCAGGACGCGGAAAACACCATGCGTGAACTGGCGGTGCGCGAAGGCATTTTCTGCGGCGTCAGTTCCGGCGGCGCGGTAGCAGGGGCGCTGCGCGTGGCGCGGGCAACGCCAGGCGCGGTGGTGGTGGCGATTATCTGTGACCGAGGCGATCGCTATCTGTCTACCGGCGTGTTCGGCGAAGAGCACTTCAGCCAGGGGGCGGGGATTTAATCGGTCCGCGCCATGGCAACAACGGCACAAGTCATTTTCTTCATTGAATAATCCTTTCGGTTAACCTCTGTCAGGCCGCTGAGGACACAAGAAGTTTCACATCTGGCGTCCAGCGGCGGACAAGACATTTGCTAACTTTTTCATAAACGCGCAAAATTCTTACCCGTCAGGAGCGAGCCAGCGACAGGAGAAGTGTGTGGGTCAGGATAGTGATATACAGTCAGTGCTTTTCGACGACAAACATCGCGCGTTACAGACCGATATTGTCGCCGTTCAGTCACAGGTAGTGTACGGCAGCGTCGGTAACAGCATCGCAGTGCCTGCTATCAAAGCGAACGGTTTACGGGTGACGGCGGTGCCAACGGTGCTGTTCAGCAACACGCCGCATTACGAAACGTATTATGGGGGGATTATTCCCGACGACTGGTTCCGTGGCTATCTGCAGGCGCTGAGCGAGCGCGATGCGCTACGCGAGCTGAAAGCCGTAACCACCGGTTATATGGGCAGCGCAGGGCAAATCGCACTGCTGGCGGAGTGGTTGAAAACGGTGCGGTTAAGCCATCCTGATGTCGCGATTCTGGTCGATCCGGTGATCGGCGATACCGATAGCGGAATGTACGTAAAAGCGGAAATCCCGGAAGCTTATCGTCACCACCTGCTGCCGCTGGCAGAAGGACTGACGCCAAATGTGTTTGAACTGGAAATGCTGAGTGGAAAACCGTGCGGCACGCTGACTGAGGCGGTCGCAGCGGCGACATCGCTGCTTTCAGACACGCTGAAGTGGATTGTGATCACCAGTGCGCCTGGTGAAACCGGCGATACCATTAACGTGGCGGTGGTGACGGCGACCGGAGTGGATGTGATTGAGCATCCCCGGGTGAAAACCGATCTTAAAGGGACGGGCGATCTGTTCTGTGCCGAACTGATCAGCGGTATCGTTAAGGGTGTTCCCTTAACCCTTGCAACACGGCATGCCGCTGAGCGCGTGCTCAAGGTCATGACCTGGACGCAACACTGCGGCTGCGACGAATTAATCCTCCCTCCGACAGAGCGCAAGGCATAAAAAATGGCACCCGAGGGTGCCATTTTTCACTGCGGCAAGAATTACTTCTTAATGCGGATAACCGGCGTTTCACCTACGGTCACGCTGCCGGACAGTTTGATCAGCTCTTTGATTTCGTCCATGTTGGAGATAACAACCGGCGTCAGGGTAGACTTGGCTTTCTCTTCCAGCAGTGCCAGATCGAATTCAATAACCGGATCGCCAACTTTAACGCGCTGACCTTCTTCCGCGATACGCTTAAAGCCTTCGCCTTTCAGTTCAACGGTGTCGATACCGAAGTGCACGAACAGCTCAATGCCGCTGTCAGATTCGATAGAGAACGCATGGTTGGTTTCAAAGATTTTGCCAATAGTACCATCAACCGGTGCAACCATTTTGTTACCGGTTGGTTTGATAGCGATGCCATCACCAACGATTTTTTCAGCAAAAACAACGTCCGGCACGTCTTCAATATTCACGATTTCGCCAGACAGCGGAGCAATAATCTCAATAGTTCCGGTGTCTTTCTTATCATCAGAAACCAGAGATTTCAATTTATCAAACAAACCCATGATCTTCTCCTAAGCAGTAAATTGGGCCGCATCTCGTGGATTAGCAGATTGTTTTTTCTTCAATGAACTTGTTAACCAGCGTCATTAACTCGTCCGTTGTCGGTTGAGCAAGAGCCTGCTCTGCTAATACCTTCGCATCTTCGAAATTCGTGTTACGAATAATTTTCTTAATGCGCGGGATAGAAATGGAGCTCATTGAGAACTCATCCAGACCCATCCCTAACAACAGAAGTGTAGCACGTTCGTCGCCTGCAAGCTCACCACACATGCCTGTCCATTTACCTTCTGCATGAGAAGCATCAATAACCTGCTTAATAAGCGTCAGTACGGACGGTGACATTGGCTGGTAAAGATGTGAAATCATATCATTACCACGGTCAACCGCCAGGGTGTACTGGGTTAAATCATTGGTACCAATACTGAAGAAATCGACTTCTTTTGCCAGATGACGAGCGATAGTTGCCGCAGCCGGTGTTTCCACCATCACGCCAATCTCAATTGATTCGTCAAAGGCTTTACCTTCGTCACGCAGTTCCTGTTTGTAGATTTCGATCTCTTTGCGCAGCGCGCGGACTTCTTCTACAGAGATGATCATCGGGAACATAATGCGCAGTTTACCGAACGCGGAGGCACGCAGGATCGCACGCACCTGATCGCGCAGGATCTCTTTACGATCCATCGCGATACGCACGGCACGCCAGCCGAGGAACGGGTTCTCTTCTTTCGGGAAATTCATGTACGGCAGTTCTTTATCGCCGCCGATATCCATGGTACGCACGATTACCGCCTGAGAACCACAGGCTTCAGCCACGGCTTTATAGGCAGAGAACTGCTCTTCTTCAGTCGGCAGGGCGTCGCGATCCATAAACAGGAATTCGGTACGATACAGGCCCACGCCTTCAGCGCCGTTACGCTCAGCACCGTCTACGTCACGCACGGTACCGATGTTGGCACACACTTCAACCTGATGGCCGTCAAGGGTGATAGCCGGCAGATCTTTCAGCTTAGCCAGTTCAGCTTTTTCGCTGGCAACCTGCTCCTGAACGGCACGCAGTTGCTCAATTTCTTCGTTAGTTGGGTTGACGTAAACTTTATTGTTTACGGCATCCAGAATCAGATAATCGCCGTTTTTCACCTGAGCCGTTACGCTACCGGTGCCCACGATAGCTGGCAGTTCAAGGGAACGCGCCATGATAGACGTGTGGGAGGTACGGCCACCAACATCAGTAATAAAGCCCAGCACCTTTTGCAGGTTCAGCTGTGCAGTTTCTGACGGGGTGAGGTCGGCAGCAACAAGAATGACTTCGTCCTGAATGGAACCCAGGTCGATAATTGGCATGCCCAGAATGTTGCGCATTAAACGCTTACCGATATCACGTACGTCAGCCGCACGTTCTTTCAGGTATTCATCATCCAGCTCTTCTAAAGCAGTTGCCTGCCCTTCGATAACTTCATGCGCTGCGGCGTCCGCAGTCATGTGTTTATCTTTAATCAGGGCTATGATTTCCTGCTCCAGCTCCTCATCTTCGAGCAGCATAATATGCCCTTCAAAGATGACTTCTTTTTCTTCGCCGAAAGTTTCGCCAGCTTTGGTTTTAATGGCTTCCAGCTGGGCAGACGCTTTGGCGCGACCGCTCAGAAAACGTTCAACTTCCTGATCGACTTTGTCGGCAGAAACCTTTTTCCGGTCGATGACAATTTCATCTTCTTTGAGCAACAGCGCGTTGCCAAAAGCGATACCCGGGGATGCTAAAATGCCTGAAATCATAACCCTACCTTACTTGTGACTGATATTGAAAAGAACCCGTGGACTTACTCGAGTTCAGCCATCAGTTTAACCAGATGCTCAACTGCTTTTTGCTCGTCTTCACCTTCTGCAGACAGGGTGACCACGGTACCCTGAGTCAGACCCAGAGTTTGCAGTTTGAACAGGCTTTTTGCGCTGGCGCTTTTGCCGTTAGATGTCACAGTAATTTCGGAAGTAAAACCTTTCGCTTCTTTCACAAACTGAGCAGCAGGGCGGGTGTGAAGACCGTTCGGAGCGGTAATAGTAACTTCTTGCTGGAACATTATATTTCCCCAACTTATAGGTTTAGTGTTGTGGATCTAAAGTTTAGCCTGTCGGCCAAATTTTAGCCTGGATCAATAAGCGCCTGCGTTAACGGTTACGACACAGTTGTCTGTAAACGTAATCCGGAACAGGAACTACTGGCCGTAGACGTTTAGCGCGTCATTAAACATTATGCCGCGAAAGCAAGATTTGAACCAAATCATAAAATCGATTCAGCCAGTGGAAAAGCCACTTTTGAATAATTTCGCGGATCAAAATAATTCTGCTGGTTAAATACCAGACCTGACGGGGTGAAGCAATGCTTGTGAGGGCAAAAATTTGAAGTGCGCCACAAAAAAAGCACCCGGCAGGGTGCTTTTTTACGCAATCTTTACAACCTGGCACTACTGTTGCAACTCTTTCTCTGTGAACAGATCGGCAAACAATGCGGTGCTCAGGTAACGCTCACCCGAAGAGGGTAGGATAACCACAATATTCTTATTGGTAAAGGTTTCATCTTCCTGCAATTTCAGCGCGGCGGCCACGGCTGCACCAGAAGAGATACCGGCAAGAATACCTTCTTCTTCCATCAGCTTACGCGCCGTGGAAATCGCTTCTTCGTTAGTGATGGCGACCACTTTATCGACCAGTTTAAGATCCAGGTTGCCGGGGATAAAACCTGCGCCTATCCCCTGAATTTTATGCGGACCGGGTTTCAGTTCTTCTCCTGCCAGCGCCTGCGCGATGACCGGGGAATCGGTCGGCTCAACCGCCACGGTGATCAAATCGCTTTTACCTTTGGTCTTTTTAATGTAACGGCTCACGCCTGTCAGCGTACCGCCGGTACCAACGCCCGAGATAAACACATCAACCTGACCATCGGTGTCTTCCCAGATTTCAGGGCCGGTGGTTTTTTCGTGAATTTCCGGGTTAGCAGGATTGCTGAACTGCTGAAGCAGCAGATATTTAGCCGGATCGCTGGCGACAATCTCTTCCGCTTTCTGGATGGCACCTTTCATGCCTTTCGCGCCTTCGGTCAGCACCAGATTCGCGCCCAGTGCTTTAAGCAGTTTGCGGCGCTCAACGCTCATGGTTTCCGGCATGGTCAGCGTCAGTTTATAACCTCTCGCAGCGGCGACATAGGCCAGCGCGATGCCGGTATTACCGCTGGTCGGCTCGACCAGTTCGATACCCGCTTTTAATACACCACGTTTTTCGGCATCCCAAATCATATTGGCACCGATGCGGCATTTTACGCTAAAGCTCGGGTTGCGTGATTCCACCTTCGCCAGAATGCGTCCGTTACCGATACGGTTCAGTCGAACCAGTGGCGTATGACCGATAGTCAGCGAGTTATCTTCAAAAATCTTACTCATGGCCTGTCCTTAACTGTTTGAAATTTGGGATGACGGCACCAGCATACCTGCTCAGACAATATGCGGAAGTAAGGATTTCGCATATCTATATGCTACCGGGAAATAATGATGACCAGTATGGAATAAGACGCGGAATTATCCAGCCGCTGTGCTTAACGCCATAACGCATGATCCTGACGGTACTGGTCTACCCACATTGATGTTGCCCCGCATATCGCCACGGGCATGATGATCAGATTGACGAACGGGATCATGGTAAAGAGGTTAACCACCATTCCAAACTGCATATTGGTCATTTTGCGCTTTTGCAGCGCCTCACGCATGGTGCGAAACGACACTTTATGGTTATCGAAAGGATAATCACAATACTGAATTGCCATCATCCAGGCGCTGAACAAGAACCAGAGCACGGGTGCCACGGTCTGCCCGATGCCGGGAATAAAATAGAGAATCAGTAAGATTGCCGCCCTGGGCAGATACCAGGCCAGTTTCTGCCACTCCCGTTTCATGACCCGCGGCAGATCTTTCATAATCCCGAGGATGCCGCTATCAGGCGGCGTTGCGCCAGTTAAGCGGGCTTCAAGCTGTTCTGCCAGCAGGCCGTTAAACGGCGCGGCAATCCAGTTAGCGATCGTTGAAAAAAGATACCCGAAGACCAGCAGGATAGAAATCACCGCCAGCGGCCACAGAATATAGCTGAGCCACTGCAGCCAGTCGGGTACGTAGCTCAGCAGGGCAGGGATCCAGCGATCGAGACGGGTAAATAACCACCAGAACGCCCCGCCCATCAGCAGAACGTTAATGAGCAGCGGCATAAAAACGAAACGCCGGATACCCGGAAGCGCGATCAGTTTCCATCCCTGTGAAAAATAAAAAATGCCGCTTCGAGAGGAGGCTGAAGTGGATGACGTCATGTTCGGGCAAAGCTCCTTTTACTGCTGCCAGATGAGTTACGCGCCTATATTATCCGGTTGAGTGACAATGACCAGATGAGAAATGTTCGAAAAAACAGCAAAAGGCACGATTTAGTTCATCTTTATGCGGTGAAATCCGCGAGCGCACTTGCACTCAACGTCATCGGCAAATACTCTTAAGGTGTAAATGTTTGCCGTGGTGGCAAGGTGTTAGAACAACAGAGAATATAATGATGCAGGATTTGCGTCTGATATTAATCATTGTTGGCGCGATCGCCATAATCGCTTTACTGGTTCACGGTTTCTGGACCAGCCGTAAAGAGCGCTCTTCTATGTTTCGCGATCGCCCACTTAAGCGCATGAAGTCGCAGCGTGATGATGACGAGTCTGATAACCGCGATTTCGACGATGATGTCGAAAGCGTGGGCGAAGTGCGCGTCCACCGGGTTAACGCCGCGCCTGGGGAACATGACGTGCCTCAACAGCCGCAGCACCGTTATCAGCCGCCTTATGAGTCGGCGCAGCCACGTCAGGCTCCGCCTGCGGTTCCGCAGGACGCGCCGGTACGTCAGCCGCCCGTCCAGCAACAGCCATCGGTGCAGCCGCAGCAGCCTGTTCAGCAGCCGCAGCCCGTTCAGCATGCGCAGCCGACACAGCCTCAGCAACCGATGCAGCAGTCCGTGCGTCAACCGCCACAGCCGTCGGCACCGCAACACGCGCCGCAGCCTCAGCCGGTACACGAACCTCAGCCTGCGCCTGAACCGCAGCATCAGCCGCAACCGGCTGAAGTGGCTCCTGCGCCTGAAAAGCCGAAGCGTGCTGAAACGGTCATTGTGATGAACGTCTCTGCACATCAGGGCGCGCAGATCAGCGGTGAGCTGTTGATCAACAGTATCCAGCAGGCGGGCTTTAAATTTGGCGAAATGAATATTTTCCATCGGCATCTGAGTACCGATGGCGGTGGCCCGGTGCTCTTCAGCCTGGCGAACATGGTTAAACCGGGGTTCTTCGAGTCTGAATCAATGACGGACTTTGTTACGCCTGGTATCACTATGTTTATGCAGGTCCCTTCCTACGGCGACGAATTGCAGAACTTCAAACTGATGCTGCAATCTGCACAATATATTGCCGATGAAGTGGGCGGCGTCGTACTTGACGATCAGCGTCGGATGATGACCCCGCAAAAACTGCGTGAGTATCAGGATCGTATTCGCGAAGTGAAAGACGCCAACGCATAGCGGCTGGCTGCTTCACTCTTTCTTCTGAACCCCCGCATGTCGGGGGTTTTTTATATTGATGGTGTGATATGGAATCTATTGAACAACAACTGACCGAGCTGCGAACCACGCTTCGCCATCATGAATACCTTTATCACGTGATGGATACGCCGGAAGTGCCGGATGCCGAATACGACAGGCTGATGCGCGAATTGCGGGCGCTTGAGGAACAGCATCCGGATTTGATCACCCCGGACTCACCCACTCAGCGCGTTGGTGCCGCGCCGCTGACCTCATTTAGTCAGGTCCGCCATGAAGTGCCCATGCTGTCGCTGGACAACGTTTTTGATGAAGAAAGCTTTCTGGCCTTTAACAAGCGCGTGCAGGACCGACTCAAGAACACTGACGCCCTGACATACTGTTGCGAGTTGAAACTCGATGGTCTGGCGGTCAGCATTCTGTATGAAAATGGCGTGCTTGTGCGGGCAGCGACGCGTGGTGACGGGACCACCGGTGAAGATATCACCGCTAACGTACGCACGATCCGCGCGATCCCGCTGAAGCTGCACGGCGAGGGTATTCCGGCGCGTCTGGAAGTGCGTGGGGAAGTCTTTCTGCCGCAGAGCGGGTTCGAAAAAATCAACGAAGAGGCGCGCAAAAAGGGCGGTAAAGTCTTCGCCAACCCGCGCAACGCGGCGGCAGGATCGCTGCGCCAGCTCGATCCGCGCATTACAGCAAAACGGCCGCTAACCTTCTTCTGCTACGGGATCGGCATTCTCGAAGGCGGCGAACTGCCCGCCAGCCATATGGGGCGTTTGCAGCAGTTTAAAGCCTGGGGACTGCCGGTAAGCGATCGCGTACGTTTGTGTGATTCCCCGGACGCGGTGCTGGCTTTCTATCATCAGGTGGGTGAAGATCGTCCCACGCTGGGGTTTGATATTGACGGCGTCGTGATCAAGGTGGATTCTCTGGCGCTTCAGGAACAGCTTGGCTACGTCTCCCGCGCGCCGCGCTGGGCGGTGGCGTTTAAATTCCCCGCTCAGGAGCAGATGACCACGGTGCGCGACGTCGAGTTTCAGGTGGGACGTACCGGAGCCATTACCCCGGTCGCCCGTCTGGAGCCGGTACAGGTGGCAGGCGTGCTGGTCAGCAACGCAACCTTACACAATGCCGATGAAATTGAGCGCCTGGGGCTGCGCATTGGTGACAGAGTGGTTATTCGCCGCGCCGGAGATGTGATCCCGCAGGTGGTTAACGTGGTCATCTCCGAGCGCCCTGATGAAACGCGTCCAATTGAATTCCCGTCCCACTGCCCGATATGCGGCTCTGACGTTGAGCGCGTTGAGGGCGAGGCGGTAACCCGCTGTACCGGTGGGCTGATCTGCGGTGCCCAGCGTAAAGAGGCACTCAAGCATTTCGTCTCACGTCGTGCTATGGACGTGGACGGCATGGGGGACAAAATTATCGATCAGCTGGTGGAAAAAGAGTATGTCCATACTCCGGCTGACCTGTTCCGTCTGACGGCAGGAAAACTGACCGGGCTGGATCGGATGGGGCCTAAATCCGCGCAGAACGTGGTTAACGCGCTGGATGCCGCCAAAGAAACCACCTTCGCCCGGTTCCTGTATGCGCTGGGCATTCGTGAAGTAGGTGAATCTACCGCAGCAGGGCTGGCAGGCTACTTTGGTAGCCTGGAAGCGTTAGCGGCGGCCTCGGTAGAGGAGCTGCAAAAAGTGCCGGATGTTGGCGTGGTTGTCGCAAAACATGTCTTCAACTTCTTTGAGGAAGACAGCAACCGGGATGTTATCCGCCAGCTGGTCGACGAGGTGGGTATCCACTGGCCCGCGCCGGTGGTGGTCAAAGCAGAAGAGATCGACAGCCCGTTTGCCGGAAAAACGGTGGTGCTGACCGGTAGCCTGACGCTGCTGTCGCGCGATGAGGCCAAAGATCGTCTGGCGGCGCTGGGGGCCAAAGTGTCCGGTAGCGTGTCGAAGAAAACCGATCTGGTGATTGCCGGAGAAGCGGCAGGCTCAAAACTGGTAAAAGCTCAGGAGCTGGGGATCGAGGTTATCGATGAAGCGGAAATGATCCGCCTGCTGGGGGATTAAGTGGAGAAAGAGCAGCTTATCGAGATTGCCAATACGGTGATGCCGTTCGGTAAATATCAGGGGCGCAGGCTGATCGACCTGCCGGAGGAGTATCTGCTGTGGTTCGCCCGCAAAGATGAGTTCCCTGCCGGGCGGCTGGGCGAACTGATGGCGATAACGCTGCTGATCAAAACTGAGGGGCTGACACAGCTGGTGCAGCCCCTGAAACGGCCGCTTTAAACTTTTGCGGCGTGGGTGGTTTCCTGCGCCTGCAATTTCTCGGTCTGGCGCTTGTAGCGACGCGCCAGCACCGCACATACCATCAGCTGAATTTGATGGAAAATCATCAGCGGTAAAACCATCATCCCAATCACCGACACCGGAAAAAGGATATTGGCCATCGGAATACCGTTCGCCAGGCTTTTCTTCGATCCGCAGAACACAATCGTGATTTCATCCGCTTTATTAAAGCCGCCTTTACGGGCAACAAAAACGTTCACCGCAATGACGATCGCCAGCAGTACCAGGCTCACGATAACGATAAAGAGGAGTGAGCCCGGCCCGACTTTATGCCAGATGCCGTTAACCACCGCCTCGCTGAAGGCCGAGTAAACGACCAGCAGGATCGAGGTCTGATCGGTTTTGCCAATCCATTTTTTATGCCGCGCCACCCAGTCACCAATCAGCGGGCGTGAAAGGTGGCCGAGGATAAACGGCAGCAGCAGTTGCAGCATAATTTTGCCGACCTGCTGTAAGCTTCCTTCTGCGCCGTGCATATTCATCACCAGCCCCACCAGCAGCGGTGAAAGGAAGATCCCCAGCAGGCTTGAGGCCGAAGCAGAGCAAACGGCCGCGGCAACGTTACCGCCCGCCAGCGACGTAAAGGCAATCGCCGACTGCACCGTTGCAGGCAGAATGCACAGGTAGAGGAAACCTGTGTAGATCTGCGGATCGACATTTACCGGTGCCCACCAGGCAAATAGTACCCCCAGAACCGGGAACAGGATGAACGTGCTGCACATGACCCACAAATGTAGCCGCCAGTGGCTGCCGCCCGCGATGATTGCTTCACGCGATAGCTTGGCACCGTGCATAAAAAACAGCAGCGCGATGGCCGCTGTGGTCAGCCACTCAAAGTACTGTACAAAATTACCGCGTGCAGGGAAGAAGGACGCCAGCAGCACCACACAGACCAGGGTAAGCGTAAAGGGATCGAGGATACGAAAAAGTTTCATAGAGGCTCCTGAAAATCGATATTCCTATTGTGCTTCTTCCGGTTTGAGAAATAAAATTGATTTATTGCATCTATTCATGAATAAAAAAGATGAATTACTCACTTCGTCAGCTTCGCGTTTTTGTCACCGTCGCTCAGGCCCGTAGTTTTAGCCGGGCAGGGGAGATTGTCGGATTAAGTCAGTCGGCTGTCAGCCACAGCGTTAAGGAGTTGGAACAACAAACCGGCGTGCGCCTGCTGGACCGCACCACGCGTGAAGTCGCGCTAACCGAAGCCGGGCAACAGCTGGCCTCGCGGCTTGAGCGAGTACTGGATGAACTCCACAGCACGCTGCGGGAAGCGGGGCGGGTAGGCACGCAGCTAACCGGCAAGGTCAGGATCGCCGCCAGCCAGACTATCTCCGCGCATCTTATTCCCCGGTGCATCGCTGAAAGTAACCGTTGCTATCCGGAAATTGATTTTGTGCTGCACGATCGTCCGCAGCAGTGGGTGCTGGAAAGCATTCGTCAGGGCGAAGTGGATTTCGGTATTGTTATCGACCCCGGCGCGGTCAACGATTTGCAGTGTGAAACGATCCTTTCCGAACCTTTTTTATTGCTGTGCCGTCAGGATCACCGCTTTGCCTGCCGCGAAAGCATCGATTGGCACGATCTCCAGTGTGAGCGGCTGGTTCTTCAGGACTACGCCTCCGGCAGCCGACCGCTGATTGATGCCGCGCTGGCTCACTTTTCTGTGAGCGCCCGGATCGTGCAGGAGATTGGCCATCCAGCCACGCTGTTTCCGATGGTGGAGGCGGGCATCGGCATCAGCGTGCTTCCCGCGCTGGCGCTGCCATTACCGCAGGACAGTCATTTGATGGTCAAGCGCCTGACGCCAGGCGTTGAGAGGCAACTGATGCTGGCTCGCAGGAAAAACCGCTCACTCTCCACCGCTGCGCAGGCACTGTGGGAAATCGTTCGTGCGCAGGCAGGCGAGCTGGCCGCAGGGCGGGCGCAGGATCCGCTCTATCAAATATAGATATCGATCTGATTGTCGGCGGAAGGGCGATTAATGCCTTCGACTTTTTCTGCCTGTTCCTGCTGCGACTTTTCCAGCTGCTTGCTTTGCAGCATCGCCAGCTGCGCCTGAAGCATTTCAATTTGCGACTGGATCAGCTCCTGCTGCTTTTGCTTCTCATCCGCGCCGAGGCTGGAATCCGCTAACTCTTTAAGCTGCTGGGTGAGTTTGGTTATCTGCCGGTAAATTCCGGCGATCTCAGAAGAGGCGCTGCCGCTGCTTTGCGCGGGTAAAGCGGAGGAAATGGTGGTCATGATTTTTACCCTTTTGTCTGTAAACAAGGGTTATCGGCAGAAAACGATGAAACACCATTGTTAATTGACATTCGCTGGTGGAGGAAAGGTGATTAGTGTCCGGCAGGAGAGGGTTGCCGGGCAAGGTAAAGATTGGAATTGGTATGTAAAGCGCCGATAAATTTCATGCGCAGCGCATGAAAACAACAAAAGCGCCAGAAGGCGCTTTTGTTTGAATTTGGTGGGTCGTGCAGGATTCGAACCTGCGACCAATTGATTAAAAGTCAACTGCTCTACCAACTGAGCTAACGACCCGAAGTGGTGGGTGATGACGGGATCGAACCGCCGACCCTCTCCTTGTAAGGGAGATGCTCTCCCAGCTGAGCTAATCACCCACTTCGGTACTTCAATTTACTGCAAGAAATCCAGCTGGCGAGAAAGTGGTGGGTGATGACGGGATCGAACCGCCGACCCCCTCCTTGTAAGGGAGGTGCTCTCCCAGCTGAGCTAATCACCCACTTCTCAATTTCTTGCTTTACACGGCGGAGACTACCGAAGTAGTGGTGGGTGATGACGGGATCGAACCGCCGACCCTCTCCTTGTAAGGGAGATGCTCTCCCAGCTGAGCTAATCACCCCCGCTGTGTGGAGTCGCATTATAGGGAGAGTTGAAAATGAGTCAACGCCTTTTCTTAAGTTTTTGTTCGTTCGTCGTAAAATTAAACAAAACCATGATTGAAGGCGCAATTCGGCATGATTTCTAAACAAAAACAGGAAAGCATGACGTTCCCATGGTAACAACATTGAGGAATCAGGCGGGAGTGATAGAATATCCGCCTCGCATTTTTCAGGATTTGCCGGTTGTCGGCATCTTTATAAACGTAAGGCCTTTTCATGAAAATCAAAACTCGCTTCGCGCCCAGCCCGACCGGCTATCTGCACGTCGGCGGTGCACGTACAGCTCTTTATTCCTGGCTTTTTGCCCGTAATCACGGCGGTGAGTTTGTGCTGCGTATTGAGGATACCGACCTTGAGCGCTCCACCCCGGAAGCTATTGAAGCCATTATGGACGGTATGAACTGGCTGAGCCTGGAGTGGGATGAAGGCCCGTATTATCAAACCAAACGCTTCGACCGTTATAACGCGGTGATTGACGAGATGCTGGAAGCGGGCACCGCCTATAAGTGCTACTGCTCTAAAGAGCGTCTCGACGCGCTGCGTGAAGAGCAAATGGCGAAAGGTGAGAAGCCGCGCTACGATGGCCGTTGCCGCCACGGTCATGAACATCATGCGGATGACGAACCGTGCGTGGTGCGTTTTGCTAACCCGCAGGACGGCTCGGTGATTTTTGACGATCAGATCCGTGGTCCGATTGAGTTCAGCAACCTTGAACTGGACGATCTGATTATCCGCCGCACCGATGGTTCGCCGACCTACAACTTCTGTGTGGTAGTTGATGACTGGGATATGGAGATCACCCACGTGATCCGTGGTGAAGACCATATCAACAACACGCCTCGCCAGATCAACATCCTGAAAGCGCTGAACGCGCCGGTGCCGGTCTACGCTCACGTTTCCATGATTAATGGCGACGATGGCAAAAAACTCTCCAAGCGTCACGGTGCCGTCAGCGTAATGCAGTATCGTGATGATGGCTACCTGCCGGAAGCGCTGCTGAACTATCTGGTGCGCCTGGGCTGGTCGAGCGGCGATCAGGAGATCTTCACCCGTGAAGAGATGATTAACCTGTTCTCCCTGAACGCGGTGAGCAAATCGGCGAGTGCGTTTAATACCGAAAAACTGCAGTGGCTGAACCATCACTATATCAACACGCTGGCACCGGAATATGTCGCTACCCATTTACAGTGGCATATTGAGCAGGAAAATATTGATACCCGTACCGGACCGCAGCTGAGTGAGCTGGTGCAACTGCTTGGCGAGCGCTGCAAGACACTGAAAGAGATGGCGCAGAGCTGCCGCTATTTCTACGAAGACTTTGCTGAGTTTGATGCGGATGCTGCGAAAAAACACCTGCGTCCGGTCGCGCGTCAGCCGCTGGAAGTGGTGTGCGACAAACTGTCCGCACTCTCTGACTGGACAGCGGAAAACGTGCATCACGCTATTCAGGCGACGGCGGACGAGCTGGACGTCGGGATGGGTAAAGTCGGTATGCCACTGCGCGTAGCGGTGACCGGGGCAGGGCAGTCTCCGGCGCTGGACGTGACGGTGCATGCTATTGGTAAGACTCGTAGCATTGAGCGCATCAATAAAGCGCTCGCCTTTATTGCTGAGCGCGAAAAACAGCAGTAACCACGTCAAACATGCCTGAGGTGAGGATACCCTGCCTCAGGCATCTCTTTTACCTGTCGTCGCCAATCCCCAGACGAGTCAGAAAAACGCGAATACCTTCCCGCGCCAAGAAGACATTGAGCTGTTGCTGCTCCGTCGG
This sequence comes from Superficieibacter sp. HKU1, assembly GCF_029319185.1. Lineage (NCBI taxonomy): Bacteria > Pseudomonadati > Pseudomonadota > Gammaproteobacteria > Enterobacterales > Enterobacteriaceae > Superficieibacter > Superficieibacter sp. HKU1. The sequence goes on along the minus strand of NZ_CP119754.1, from coordinate 3,200,369 downwards.
CGTTAATTTCTGCAGGATCTGGTAAATCTGATAAAGCGGCGTGTTTACGTCGACCACGCCATAGTCCTGACCAACGTCGTGAGCCAGAAGCGGCATCGTGTGATGGCGCAGCGCCGGAACATTGGTCAAATATTCGCATACCTGCTGGTTAATATGAATTAGCCTTGCACGCCCACCTTTTACGCCTGGAATTTTCTCGGTACGCCACTTTTGCTCGCGGACCCAGCGGTTGATGGTTTGTTTCGTCATGCCGAGGCATTCCGCTAACTCATCGGTTGTCATCTTACTTTGTAATGTGATCATGATGGCTGGCTACGAATTCCAAGACGTTCCAGCAAACCGGTGATGCCTTCACGTAGTAAAAGTGAGGTAAGTTGTTTTTGTTCGGTATCGGTCATTTCATTGGCTAGCGTGAGGAGCAGCATGTCAAACGAGGTGTCATTGACCGCTGTATGGTAGCTTGCCGTATTGTCTGAAACCCGGCGGGCGCTGCGGATAAATTCGCGGACCTGTTCATTAACGTGAACCAGCCGTGCTTTACCACCCTGCACACCAGGTTTTGGTGAGGTTTCCCATCCCTCTTTGCGTACCCATTTATTAATAGTCTGCCGGCTGTAACCGGTGAGACGCGCGATTTCATCCGGCGTCATTCGTTCCTTGATCATACTATTCCCTGACCATGTGTATGGAATTAGTAGTTCATGTTATAGCATTATTTTACAGGAAAGCGTGATAAGAATAACGGCATGCTGCGAGGCGGCTCGCAACCTGATTTGGGGTTGCCTGCTTTTTCAGCAAACGAAAGGCTGAAATCCATTTTGCCGTTGACACTGGGGAAGGGAATTCATATTATGCCGCCCGTCTACTCGACAAGCTTTACGCAACGGGGCTATAGCTCAGCTGGGAGAGCGCTTGCATGGCATGCAAGAGGTCAGCGGTTCGATCCCGCTTAGCTCCACCAAATCCTGCTCCCATCAGGTTTGGTGCGTAAAGATGATGTGGGGCTATAGCTCAGCTGGGAGAGCGCTTGCATGGCATGCAAGAGGTCAGCGGTTCGATCCCGCTTAGCTCCACCACCATTCAGACCCTCGCCTTTGGCGGGGGTTTTTTTATTCCGTCAGAAAAAACAGTTAACGCCTTTCGGCATCATTTCTTTATCGCGCTGATTGTCATAATGACAAGGCATACGCTTTGTATAGCGTGGGATAAACGACAGGCGTAAAAAAGCCGGGAACGCGTCCCGGCTTATTCAGAAGGGGATTACAGTACCAGCGCGGCGATAGATGCGGACAGCACGCTCACCAGCGTTGAACCGTAGACCAGCTTCAGGCCGAAGCGGGACACCACGTTGCCCTGTTCTTCGTTCAGACCTTTGATAGCACCTGCGATAATACCGATAGACGAGAAGTTAGCGAAGGATACCAGGAAGACGGAGATAATGCCCTGCGAACGCGGCGACAACGTAGCGGCCACTTTCTGCAGATCCAGCATTGCCACGAATTCGTTCGAGACCAGTTTAGTCGCCATGATGCTACCGACCTGCAACGCTTCGTGTGCCGGAACACCCATCACCCAGGCAACCGGGTAGAAGATATAGCCGAGGATTTCCTGGAAGGAAACGCTATGGCCGAACCAGCCGGTGACGGTGGCGAACAGGGCATTCAGCGCAGCAATGAGGGCGATAAAGCCAATCAGCATCGCCGCAACGATAATGGCCACTTTAAACCCTGCCAGAATGTATTCACCCAGCATTTCGAAGAAGCTCTGGCCTTCGTGCAGGTTGGACATCTGGATATTTTCTTCATGCGCGTCAACACGGTAAGGGTTGATCAGCGACAGAACAATAAAGGTACTGAACATGTTGAGCACCAGCGCGGCGACGACATACTTAGGTTCAAGCATGGTCATATACGCACCGACGATAGACATGGATACCGTAGACATTGCCGTTGCCGCCATGGTGTACATGCGGTTACGCGACATCTTGCCGAGGATATCTTTATAGGCGATAAAGTTCTCGGACTGTCCCAGAATCAATGAGCTGACGGCGTTAAAGGATTCCAGCTTGCCCATGCCGTTGACTTTGGAAAGCAGGAAACCAATCGCACGAATCACCACCGGCAGCACACGGATATGCTGCAAAATACCGATCAGCGCGGAGATAAAGACGATAGGGCACAGCACTTTCAGGAAGAAGAATGCCAGACCTTCATCATTCATTTTGCCGAAGACAAAGTTAGTCCCTTCGTTCGCAAAGCCAAGAAGCTTTTCGAACATTTCGGAGAAGCCTTTCACAAAACCCAGGCCAATATCCGAGTTAAGGAAGAACCAGGCCAGTAAAACTTCAATCACCAGAAGTTGAACGACATAGCGAATGCGAATTTTTTTACGGTCGCTGCTGACCAGCAGAGCGAGCAGCGCAACAACGACTAACGCCAGGATAAAGTGCAGAACGGCGGACATATTTGCTCCGAATATGAGGCAGGTTTAGTTTTCGTGCACATTCTATGTAACAACACCAAAGAAAACGAGATCAAACCCGCAATATAGTAAGTTCCTGTGAGCAATCTCAAAAAAGGTGATCTACCAGACATTTTAATTATGTCACCGGAAAGGGTGAAATGTTGCGCTGATGTACTACTCTGTTAACATTAGCACCGATAACTAAAACAAATACCATTCCACCAGACATCCAGCCCGGCTATTGTTTCCGCCTATCAGAGAAATCAATTTCAACTTTATAAATGATCTTGATAATCATTCTCATTTTGATAGCATGAAACATAGCAAAGGCTATATTTAGAGGCAAAGAATGAGCAACAGTCGCGTTGAGAGTACTACTGGTAGGGCCGCGCGCAGGCTAAGACTGGCGCTAATGGGGCCAGCATTCATTGCCGCTATTGGCTATATCGATCCGGGCAACTTTGCTACCAACATTCAGGCAGGGGCGAGTTTCGGCTATCAGCTGCTGTGGGTGGTGGTGTGGGCGAACCTGATGGCGATGCTGATCCAGGTGCTTTCTGCCAAACTGGGTATCGCTACCGGCAAAAACCTGGCGGAACAAATCCGCGATCACTATCCGCGTCCGCTGGTCTGGTTTTACTGGGTGCAGGCGGAAATCATCGCCATGGCGACCGATCTGGCGGAATTTATTGGCGCCGCGATTGGTTTCAAAATGCTGTTAGGCGTTTCGCTGTTACAGGGTGCGGTGCTGACCGGGATCGCGACTTTTTTGATCCTGATGCTCCAGCGCCGCGGGCAAAAACCGCTGGAAGTGGTGATCGGTGGACTGCTGCTGTTTGTTGCGGCAGCCTATATTGTTGAACTGATATTTTCGCGCCCGGAAATGGCGGCCCTGACGCGCGGCATGATTATTCCTTCGCTGCCGGGAACAGATGCGGTATTCCTGGCGGCAGGTGTATTGGGGGCGACTATCATGCCTCACGTTATTTATCTGCACTCTTCTCTGACCCAGAACCAACACGCCGGTACGCGTAAAGAGCGCTACTCCGCGACCCGCTGGGACGTGGCGTTTGCGATGACCATTGCCGGATTCGTTAACCTGGCGATGATGGCAACCGCGGCGGCAGCGTTTCACTTCAACGGCCACACCGGAATTGCGGATCTGGAAGAGGCCTATCTGACGCTGGAGCCGCTGCTCAGCCATGCGGCGGCAACCGTATTCGGGCTGAGTCTGGTGGCTGCCGGGCTGTCGTCAACGGTGGTGGGAACCCTGGCCGGGCAGGTGGTGATGCAGGGCTTTATTCGGTTCCACATTCCGCTGTGGGTGCGCCGCACGGTGACGATGCTGCCGTCGTTTATCGTCATTCTGATGGGGTTAGATCCAACCCGTATTCTGGTGATGAGTCAGGTGCTGCTCAGCTTTGGTATTGCGCTGGCGCTGGTGCCGCTGCTGGTGTTCACCAGTAACCGTCAATTGATGGGGGAACTGGTCAACAGCACGCTGGTTAAGCGGACCGGCTGGACCATTGTGGTACTGGTGGTGGTGCTTAACGGCTGGCTGCTGGTGGGAACATTACTGGATTTAGCCTGATAAAACGCCGTGAAGTTGATGACCAACCTGATTTGCTATTCTGTACACCGTTTTGCCGGGTGGCGGCTACGCCTTACCCGGCCTACAAAATCATCACTATCAATGAGTTAGTTGCCATTTGCCGGGTGGTGGCTACGCCTTACCCGGCCTACAAAAACTTCACTATCAATGAGTTAGTTGCCATTTGCTGGGTGGCGCCTACGCCTTACCCAGCCTACAAATCTTCACTATCAATAAGTTAGTTGCCATTCGTAGGCCTGAGCAAGCGCAGCGCCGCCAGGCATCATTCCACGGTAAAACATTTGTCAGCAGTCTGACGCCGCGACCTGATTCAGGTCACGGCGTTTTCTTAATGATGATGTCCGTGATGGCCGCGTCCTGGAGGGCCACGACGGTCATTGCGGTCGTGCCAGCCTTCGCGATAGCCGCGTTCATAAGCGCGGCGGTTGTCCCATCCCCGGTGACGTGGAGGTTCATGACGCCACCAGCGATTTTGCCGCCATTCGTAATTCCGGTGCCAGTAATCACGATCGCGCCAGTGATCGCCGTCCCAATAGTGACCTGAACGATCGCGATCGCCAATCTGTAACTTAATTGATGGCAACAGGGTAATTTCTTCCGCGCTGGCAATAAGCGGGGCGGTTGAGGCGGCCAGTACCACAGCCAGAATCAGCGACCTGAACATAATTTTCTCCTTCACGACCGGATCGATATCGGTCTGTTAAACAAATATTACGGGGCGGTAAAGCCCTGAAGCATCGGTTTAACTCTTAAATTACATTCAGGCGCATTTTTTGTTAAAAAACGTGTCAGTCCGCGCGGTTCAGAATCGCGTCAATGGCGGCACATTCCTGCTCGCTGAACTGACGGTTTTTTAGCATCCCTGCGGCATCATCAAGCTGCGCAGTTTTGCTGGCACCAATCAGCACTGACGTCACGCGGTCACCGCGCAGTGCCCAGGCAAGCGCCATCTGCGATAGCTTCTGCCCACGTTTTTCTGCCAGCGCGTTAAGCTGGCGGATCTTTTCAACTTTGCCTTCGGTAATCTGCTCGGGATTTAAGAAACGGCTGCCGCTGGCGGCACGAGAGTCCGCAGGAATACCGTTAAGATAGCGATCCGTTAACAGGCCGCCCGCCAGCGGTGAAAACGCGATGCTGCCCACGCCTTTTTCCTGTAGCACGTCCAGCAATCCATCTTCCACCCAGCGCTCAAACATCGAATATTTAGGCTGGTGAATAAGGCACGGCGTGCCGAGATCGTTCAGGATATCTATCGCCTGACGCGCCAGTTCCGCCGGGTAATTGGAAATGCCCACATAAAGCGCTTTTCCCTGACGCACAAGATGATCCAGCGCGCGCATGGTTTCACTTAGCGGCGTATCCGGATCCGGGCGATGGTGATAGAAGATGTCCACATATTCCAGCCCCATCCGCTTCAGGCTTTGATCGAGACTTGAGATCAGGTATTTGCGCGAGCCCCAGTCGCCGTAAGGGCCGTCCCACATGGTGTAGCCCGCTTTAGAGGAGATAATCAGCTCATCGCGATAGGGCAGGAAATCTTCACGCAGGATGCGGCCAAAATTGCTTTCAGCCGATCCCGGGGGCGGGCCGTAGTTGTTGGCTAAATCAAAATGCGTAATGCCCAGATCGAATGCGTGCTGTAAAAGCTGACGGCTTTTTTCTACCAGCGTTGCATCGCCGAAGTTGTGCCATAACCCCAGCGATACCGCCGGAAGTTTAAGCCCGCTTTGCCCACAGCGGCGATATTCCATGGTCTCATAACGTGCGGGATTTGCCTGGTAAACCATGCTTTTTTATCCTTATCAAAGACAAATGTATGCGTTTACACAGTACACGCTTTCAGCACTCATTACCTGACGGCGTTCACAAAAAAGCGTGTTTCTCAGACTATTTTTCCTTTGGATTCAGGCGTAACCCGATAATCTTGTTACTCTTTCTTACGATATGCCATGAGCATCGGCTTACCCGCCAGTAAAAGCCATGCCGGAAGCATCACGATGCACAGTAGCGGCAGTAGCGTCGTGTCCGGAACAACCACCGCCGCCATAAACAGGCTTAGCCAGCCGTCGCGCGTCACTACCAGCACCAGCCCGAGAATGGCACAGGAAACGGTAATGGCGGCGGGCACCGCCTCAACGTGCGCGTGCAGACCCAGTCCCAGCGCTACCGCGACAAAGACCGCCGGGAAGATCCGTCCACCGCGAAATCCGCAGGCGGCGGCAACGATCAGCGCCGCCAGTTTCACCACCGCGATCAGTAAAAAGTCAGAGGCGCTCAGCGTCTGGCTGAAGCCCAGCTGCTGCATTTCATCCAGCCCTTTAAACAGCGTAATGTGACCACCAATGATCCCCAGCAGGCCGAGGACAAATCCACCGATGCCCAGGATCAGCACCGGATTTTTTAGCCGATGCATCAGCATATGCAGACGGGGCAGGCACCAGACTCCGACCATCCCCACGGCGATAGCGATGGCAACCACTACCGTGCCGCTGACGATATCGACTAGCCTGAGCTGGGTGTAATGTGGGATCGCCAGCGAAAACTGTGGATGAAAAAAGAGCCCGGTCGTCAGCGCACCCGCAGCAGCAGCCAGTAGCGGGGCAAACAGTCGGTCCCACATCGGGACATCGCTGTTGCCGCCTAAGGTTTGGGAGAAAATCAGCGCCGCCGCGACGGGGGTGCCAAACAGAGCACCAATCGTGCCGGCAGAGGCCAGGATCGTCCAGTCCAGAGCGTTAACCCGTGGGAAAAACCGCGCGCCCAGCGTCACGGCCAGCGCGATATTCACCGCCATCACCGGATGTTCCGGCCCGAGGCTAACGCCGCCTGCCAGCCCGAGAATCAACGCTATCACCAGCCCCGGAAGCGCCGCGGGATTGACCGGTGCACCAATCAGCGGTTCGATTGCCGGATCGGGCCCGCCGTGGCCTGCGCTATACTGGATCACTAAACCTACCGCTACCCCGGTCAGGGTCAGTATCAGCACCATCCATACTGTGGAGTCCAGCGCGATCCCCAGCCGTGCAGGTACGCTCGTCCACAGGGCAAACTGCAGCACGGCAGCAATTTTCATCACCACTATCAGAATCAGACTGGATGCAATTCCGATGCACAGGGCGGGGACAGACAATATCAACATGGTTCTGGCTCGCGGATGGAGCATGATGATTTCCTTTTAACTGAACTCGGGCATCACTGTGCCCATACTTTTACGGAGCGTTAGTGCAAATGGTGCTGAAACGGTAAAGTTATTATGTGACATAGATCTATAATCCGGGGGCACTTATGATATGGACATTGTTGTTAGCTCGCCATGAACTTACAGTGTGCCAAAAGATTTATTCTGACTTTAGCGGAGCAGTAAAAGAATGACAAAGTATGCTTTAGTGGGGGACGTGGGGGGGACGAACGCGCGCCTGGCGTTGTGCGATGTCACCAGCGGTGAGATTTCCCAGGCCAAAACCTATTCAGGACTGGATTATCCCAGCCTGGAAGCGGTAGTGCGCGTTTATCTGCAGGAACATAACGTTGAGGTCACAGACGGCTGTATCGCTATTGCCTGCCCGATTACCGATGACTGGGTGGCGATGACCAACCATACCTGGGCGTTCTCGATTGCCGAAATGAAGAAAAATCTCGGCTTTGCGCACCTGGAAATCATCAACGATTTCACCGCCGTATCCATGGCCATTCCGATGCTGAAAGACGAGCATCTGATCCAGTTTGGTGGCGCGCAGCCCGTTTCGGGCAAACCGATTGCCGTTTATGGTGCCGGGACTGGCCTGGGGGTAGCGCATCTGGTTCATGTTGATAAGCGCTGGGTTAGTCTGCCGGGCGAGGGCGGTCACGTTGACTTTGCGCCAAACAGTGAAGAAGAAGCGATCATTCTTGAAGAACTGCGTGCCGAACTGGGACACGTTTCCGCCGAGCGCGTGCTTTCCGGACCGGGGCTGGTGAATCTGTACCGGGCGATTGTGAAATCCGACGGACGGCTGCCGGAAAACCTGCAACCAAAAGATATTACCACCCGCGCGCTGGAAGATAGCTGCACCGACTGCCGTCGTGCGTTGTCCCTGTTCTGCGTCATTATGGGCCGTTTTGGCGGTAATCTGGCGCTTACGCTCGGCACCTTCGGCGGGGTGTATATTGCCGGTGGCATCGTGCCGCGTTTCCTCGAGTTTTTCAAAGCGTCAGGTTTTCGTGGCGGCTTTGAAGATAAAGGTCGTTTCAAAGCCTACGTTCAGGATATCCCGGTGTATCTGATTGTTCACGATAACCCTGGCCTGCTCGGCTCCGGCGCGCATTTGCGTCAGACCCTGGGACAAACGCTGTAACCTGAGCTAACAATGTGCCGGGTCTTCCCGCCCGGCGACTGTCTACAGATGCATTAACTGGCGAAACTCTTTCACTTTGCTGCGGCTGACCGGTACCTCAAATTCCAGATCGCGCAGGCGCAGGATATAGGTGTTATTAAACCACGGCTCAATCTCGCGAATTTTATTCAGATTCACGCAGTACGAGCGATGACAGCGGAAAAAATGCGACGCGGGTAATTTGCTGCAAAATTCGGTGATATTCATGGGCATTACCCAGGATTCGCGTTTGGTATAGACGAAGGTCATTTTCTCATGGGCTTCAGCGTAATAAATATCGTTGATGCTGGTGACGTAAATACGCTCGTCTTTAATCAAATTGATGGTGTCATTTTCACGGATGACGGCAGGAACGACGCCGGTGCCCGTTTGCTGTTGCCACGCGGTTTCCAGCTTTTGCAGCATGGTAATAATCCGCGACTCCTGGTAAGGCTTGAGAATATAGTCAAACGCTTCCAGTTCAAATGCTTCTACCGCGTGCTCTTTCCAGGCGGTAATAAATACAATAAACGGTTTCTGCGCGAACTGGCTGATATTTTGCGCCAGCAGTACGCCGTCCAGCGAAGGAATGTTGATATCAAGAAACAGCGCATCGACTTTGTTGTGCTGGAGAAATTTCAGGACGTCGAGACCATCATCAAACGTACCGACAATCTCCATCTGGCTGTGTTCTTTAATAAGCCAGCTTAGCTCCTGCTGTGCCAGAACTTCGTCTTCGACAATAATGACTTTCATCGTTTTCTCCGGTCAGGTCAGCAGCGTTGCCGGCGCGGCACGCGGCGCGCGCTGGTTCGGTACATAAAACGCAATTTCGGTACCCGGTTCCAGACGGCGGATATGCAGACCCTCGCCATACAGCAATTTAACCCGATGATGAACGTTAAGCAGGCCGATTTTATTGCCCGGTATTTCATTGGCTTCAACCCGTTCGATGACCTGAGGATCGATTCCGTTGCCAGTATCCCGGACGCTAATCCGCACCCGATTACCGCATTCGGCAATACTGATGGTCACCACGCCTTTGCCTTTACAGGGTTGAATGCCATGGATAATGGCATTTTCTACCAGCGGCTGAATTAACAGGCTGGGAATGACACAGCTCACTTCATCATCAATGTCATAAATGACCGTCAGTTTGTCGCCGAATCGCGCCTGCTCAATCGCAATATAGTCTTTAATCTGATACAGCTCTTTTTTGATGTCGATCTGCTCGTCATCGTTTAACTCAATGTTATAGCGCAGATAGCGGGAAAGATTGTAAATCAGCTGGCGCGCGGTATCCGGATTGAGGCGAATGGAGGAGGAAATCGCATTCAGGGCGTTAAACAGGAAATGCGGATTAATTTTACTCTGCAACGCGCGCAGCTCGGCCTTATTTGCCATCTCCCGCAGCTGCTCGGCGCGGGAAACCTCCAGCTGCGTTGAGATTATCTGCGACAGACCGATCGCCATTTCCTGTAAGGAAGAGGTGATCTGGTGGGCGTGGCAATAGTAGATCTTGAGCGTGCCGGTGACGATGCCTTTTTCCCAGAGCGGGATCACCAGCATGGAGTGAATTTCCGGCGTACGGTGGGCTTCATCATTGTTTTTAATGATGATCTTGCCTGAGTCGATCGCCTGCCGGGTGGTGGGGCTAATGGAATCATCGTTATTATGATAGTTATCTTCGCCGACGCCGACATAGGCCAGCACGCGATCGTTATTGGTGATCGCGACCGCATCCGCATTGATATCGCGGCGGATGATATTGCAAACCTGGCGCAGTGATTCGACATTGACATTGCGAAATAGCGGCAGTGTTTTATTGGCAATATCCAGCGCCAGCTTAGCCTGGCGGGCAGCGCTGGCCTCTTTTTCACCCTCCACGCTGCGCACCAGCAGAACGATAAAGCCGATACAGACGCTGCCGAGGATCATGGGCACGCCAATTTTAGAGACAATATCCAGGCCCAGGGCCAGAGTAGGCGCCCAGACGACGACAAGGATCATCGTCAGAGTTTCACAGAGCATTCCGCCGAGGATGCCGATGCGCCAGTGCTGCGCCTTAGGAACCTTCTGGTGAATGATGCCAGAGAGGATCCCGGCAATAATGCTGGTAATAAAACAGGGAACCGCCGTTACCCCGCCAATATCGATCAGATAGCGATGGATCCCGGCAATAATACCGGTAATGATCCCCACCCATGGCCCGAACAGAATGCCGCCGGACATCACCGCAATGACCCGCACATTGACCAGCGAACCTTCCACCGGCACGCCTGACCAGGTGCTGAACAGGGCAAAGAGCGAAAAGAGCGCGGTCACCGCCAGCAGTTCCTGGGGAGTATGCGCTGATTTGTGTAAAAGTTCGCGAAACAGGCGGATCCTAATCAGGAAAAACAGGCAGATAAGCATTAATGCCGCGCGATCGAAAACCGCCAGCAGCATAGTAAATATTTCGTGCATGGGGTGCCCATGTAAAGCGTGTGAAAACGCTATGATAAAAAACCTGGGGACAGATGACCAGCAGCACGTCTTGCTGATGAATGGGGAAATACCACAAAATTAAAAGGGGATTGGATAATGTGTGCATACACGCTGGGAGCGTGCGAGCAGACGGGCGCTTTGAGGTGAATTATTTTATATCATTGTGTTAAATAAATATTTCATTTATCGCTAAATACATCCTGATTTAAACGGTTGTCGTTTTTAAACTTCCTGTTTTAACAGGCCGCCATTATTTTTATCTTCCCCTCTCGACAGCAGGAATTTTTTCAGGTTATTTTCTAAATGTGCCACATCAGTGGCCGCGTCGCTCGGACGGTCCGGGCGCTAACGTAATCTGAGGTATTTATGGCTGAGTTCACTCCTGAACGCCGTTTCACGCGTATCGATCGTCTTCCCCCTTATGTGTTTAATATTACGGCTGAGCTGAAAATGGCTGCGCGTCGGCGCGGCGAAGATATTATCGATTTCAGTATGGGCAACCCCGATGGGGCGACGCCGCCGCACATTGTTGAAAAACTGTGTACCGTGGCGCAGCGTCCCGATACGCACGGCTACTCTACCTCACGCGGCATTCCGCGCCTGCGGCGTGCTATCTCGCGCTGGTATCAGGATCGCTATGCGGTCGATATCGATCCGGAAAGCGAAGCCATTGTCACCATCGGATCGAAAGAAGGGCTGGCGCATTTGATGCTGGCGACGCTCGATCATGGCGATACGGTGCTGGTGCCGAATCCCAGTTATCCGATCCATATTTATGGTGCGGTAATAGCGGGCGCGCAAGTGCGCTCCGTCCCGCTGGTGGAAGGCGTCGATTTCTTTAATGAGCTTGAGCGGGCTATCCGGGAAAGCTACCCCAAGCCGAAGATGATGATCCTCGGTTTCCCGTCGAATCCTACCGCGCAATGCGTGGAGCTGGAATTTTTTGAAAAAGTCGTCGCGCTGGCAAAGCGTTACGATGTGCTGGTGGTGCACGATCTGGCCTATGCGGATATTGTCTACGACGGCTGGAAAGCCCCGTCCATTATGCAGGTTCCCGGCGCGCGTGATGTGGCGGTTGAATTTTTCACCCTGTCGAAAAGTTACAATATGGCGGGCTGGCGTATCGGTTTTATGGTGGGGAATAAAACGCTGGTCAACGCGCTGGCACGGATTAAGAGCTATCACGACTACGGTACGTTCACGCCGCTTCAGGTGGCGGCCATTGCCGCTCTGGAAGGCGATCAGCAATGCGTGAAGGACATTGCCGAACAGTATAAGCGCCGCCGCGATGTGCTGGTAAAAGGGCTGCATGAAGCCGGATGGATGGTTGAGATGCCTAAAGCGTCTATGTACGTATGGGCCAAAATTCCGGATCAATATGCGGCCATGGGCTCGCTGGAATTCGCTAAAAAGCTGCTGCAGGATGCAAAAGTCTGCGTTTCGCCGGGCATCGGCTTTGGCGATTATGGCGATACTCACGTTCGCTTTGCGCTGATCGAGAACCGCGATCGCATCCGTCAGGCTATTCGTGGCATTAAAGCCATGTTCCGGGCGGATGGCCTGCTTCCTGCTGCGCCGAAGGTTGTGGCGGAAAGCGCCGGGCAGGAATGAAAAAAGCGCCGTCAGGCGCTTTTTTTACACTCATTTTTTGCTCAGATCATTAAGGCAAATGTTCCGGCCCAGACAATTACCATCACCGAAAGGCCCATAAAAAAATATTTCACGTTTCATCGCTCCGCGTATCCATTGATACGCCAAAAGAACAAGGCTCACTGAGTATAGAGAGCTGACGCTGTACCCGTCCCGAATTGAGATTTATCTCTTTTCTGACACCAGCACCACCCTGGAATTATGCGTCTGGTAACGCAATACGGGGGCTAATGTACGCCTAAAAAAGTGTGGTGACAAGCGTCGTTTTTCTATTTAAATTTAGTTACTTATGAGTGTCTCATATCGGCGACACTTTGATTTCATCAGGTAATAAATCAACATCCAGCGAACCTGATTATTTCACTCAGGCGAAGATAAATAAGGCGTAATGGTAATCCATTCAGACGATACTGGCGGGGGAGGGGGCGAAGGCCGGATAACCTTCGCCGCGATGATTTTTATTCAAACGTGCCCTTAACGCAGACACTGCCATCACGCATCATGGCCTTTCCTTTTGCCCAGACGTCCTGCACGCGCAGATCGTCATTTAACACCACCAGGTCCGCATCGCAGCCCACTGCGATTTGGCCTTTATGCGCCAGGCCCAGGAACTCGGCGACATTGCGGGTCAACGGATGCAGCGCCACGTCCAGCGGGAGGTTATGCTGCTGTACCAACTGGCGGACCGTTTCCGGCATTGAGTCAAAACCCGCCACGCCGAAGCCGATTAAGTTGCCTTCTTCATCAAATTCCGGCTGGCTACCGTTACCGTCTGAACTTAACGTCAGGCGTGACAGATGGACTTTGTCCGTCAGCGCGGTGGCAATCGCTGTCGCCGGATCGACGGGTGCATCAATGCTGCTGGTGATATCGATATAGCCGCCTTCACGGGCAAAATGCTGCGCCGCTAAAAAAAGCGCTTCTGAACGATTAACGTGCGTTGGCAGGAGCTTAGTGATGGGAACATCGGAATTCTGCAACACCTCATAGATCGGTTCAAGCAATCGTGGGCTGTCTCCCATATGAAAAACGCTAATGCCTGCTTTGCCGCCCAGAAGCCCACCGGTTCTTGCCTGCGCGGCCATCGTCGCCAGCTCGCTGGTTTGCGGCGCGGAAGAACGATGATCGGAGATAGCGCATTTTACGCCGATCACTTTATCGAACAGCGCCACATCACGGTCGATACTGCCAGTAAGCGTGGTGGAAGGAAGAGAGTAGGAGCCGGTCAGCATCCACGCGCTGATACCTTCGTATTCCAGCGCGCGCGTTTTGGCGAGTAATGATTCCGGATGACGCGTAATACCATCCGTGCCCAGCAGTCCAACAACCGAGGTGATGCCCGCTTTAATCAGATCTGATAAGCGCACTTCAGGTGTACGGGTATGCGGACCCGCCTCGCCGCCGCCGCCGATCAAATGAACATGCTGATCGATAAATCCCGGGCACAGAATCGCGCCGTTCAGCTCGATCACTTCGCAGTCGGGTAATGCCTGTGGGTCGATAGTCAACTCAATAGCGACAATCTTGCCGCCGGCCACCAGCACATCCCGCAGGCCCAGATGATTGGGTGAATACACAGCCGCCTGACGGAAAAGTTTCAGCCCCAGCACTGACAAATTCATGTAAGACTCCTTTTAAACCAGTGCCTGCATCACCCACAAGGAGAGCAGGGCGTTGATGACACAAATAGTAATAATGTGCGGGTAATATTTTGGCTTCACGCCTGCTGTACCCAGGCAGCGACCCACGTTTTGTACCGGATTCCCCATCAAATAAATGGCGGGCAGCAGCACCGTGGCATCGTGACCGTTTAGTACACCGGATATCACCAGACTGGCGCATACCCCCACGCCGCCACCCATGCTCATGACCGCGGCCAGCAGTACCGTTGCCGCTTCTCCCGGCAGACCCCACAGCGCCATGACGGGCTCGCAAATTTTACCGACGATCTCAAGCAGTCCGGTGACGGTCAGCGCCTGAATGATAACGAACGCCATCACCACGTTGGGCAGTAGACTGGTCGTGGCGATGGTAAAACCGCGTCGCGCCCCGTCAGTAAAGAGATCCATGATATTTTTACGTGTTTGTACGGTCACGTTACGCTCTCCTTGCCTGACGGCTTTCTATCTGGGCAATCCACAGCCTGAGCAGGTTTGCGCCGATAAATTTGAACACGAGGATCACGGCCAGTGGCGTTATAACCGGAACGGTAATGGTGGTAAACAGCGCAGCGGCGGAAGAAAAATAGTTGGTAATAATGGCACTGCCGCTGGTCTGATACATGGCAAAAATGGCTCTTTCCTCCTCGCTGATGACGCCTTCTTCCGCCATCTCTTTGGTCATCCCTGCTGCCGCATCGGTATTTTGCAGGTTGGCGATCAGCGCCAGAGAACAGATGCCAGGAATGCCGAGCAGCGGACGCAGGATGGGGGTCATCAGCTGCTGGGCGGCACGCAATCCGCCCAGCCCTTCAGTAACGGAAATAATGCCAAGCGAGAGAATGACTGAGGGAGCCAGCTCCAGTGCAAAAAGAAAACCATCTTTTGCGCCGGTGCCGCCGGTACCCCGAAAGGAGAGGGCTTTTTCACCTGCCGCATTAATCTGCCCGAATGAACCGTTTAAGACCGTAAAATCAAATACTCGCCACCATTCGGTGCTCTTCGCGAACATACCTGAAAAGAAGATAACGGTGATAAAAAAAGCCAGATAGCCTACCCAACTGACCTTCTCCTGTCCCGGAGAGGTATTTTTCATGGTGTCCTCCTGACAAAAAGTGAATAGTCAGATGAACATAAAACGAAATTTACGAGGAAGACGAGAGGCCACAGAGCATTATAGGAATAAATTTAGATCGGTCTGAGCAAAGGATGACATGTAATGGCAGCGGTGGTAAGGGTTTGCAGGTGGTTGTTTCAAAAAAGTAAAAACAGGAAGACATGATGGTGTCCCCTGCAGGAATCGAACCTGCAACTAGCCCTTAGGAGGGGCTCGTTATATCCATTTAACTAAGGGGACAAGGCGGCAAGAGTATAACGGTAATTCGTTACTGCGTTAAGCATCTTGCCGCCTGACTGCTCAAAGAGTCGCCAGTCAGCCTTGTTTAGCCTCTTTTTTCCGATCTTTAGCCTGTGCCTTTGCTTCCGCTTTACGTGCGTTACTCATGTCATTGCGGATTTGCGCGTGACTGAGCAGGGCGAAAATAAAGGTGCCGCCGCAGATATTACCGGCAAGGGTCGGCAGGGCGAAAGGCCAGAAAAACTCCTGCCAGTGCAGGGTGCCGTTAAACACCAGATACAGCACCTCGACCGTGCCCACCACGATGTGCGTGGTATCTGCCAGGGCGATAAGCCAGGTCATCAGAATGATCACCACGATTTTTGCCGAGCCTGCGGAAGGGAACATCCATACCATAGTGGCAATAATCCAGCCGGAAATAATGGCGTTGGCAAACATCTCAAACGGCGTGTTCTTCATGATGTCCATACCGATTTTTACAAACGCATCGCGGGTTGGCTCATCAAACACCGGCATATATTCAAATGCCCAGGCGGCGACGCCGGTGCCGATCAGGTTACCCAGCAGCACCACGCCCCACAGCCTGAGCAGCAGGCCAATATTACGCAACGTCGGGCTTTGCATAATCGGCAGCACCGCCGTGACGGTATTTTCCGTAAAAAGCTGCTGGCGCGCCATGATGACAATCACAAAGCCAAAGGTGTAGCCCAGGTTTTCCAGCAGAAAACCGCCCGGCACGCCTTCGAGCTGAACGTGAAAAATGCCTTTGGCAAGCAGAGATGCTCCCATCGACAGGCCGGCGGCAATGGCTGACCACAGCAGGGCCATCGCATCGCGCTCCAGCTCTTTTTCCCCATCCTGGCGAATATGTTCGTGGATTGCCATCGCACGGGAGGGAAGGCGGTCCTCATCAACTTCGATGTCTTTACCCTGCGAGTTTTCGTCGCTCTCTACCGCGTGCTCGTCTTCCTCTTTACCCACTTTTTCTTCTTCTAATTTGTCCATACGTTTCACCTGCTTCGAAAATATCTTCTAAGCGTAGCGGCTTTACGCAGAAACGAAGGTGTGAAATAAGACGATTTTTTTTGAGCTGAAAGCATAAATAGTGTTAAGAATGTTTCTGCGGATGTTTACACTCTTTGATGAAACCAGACCGCGAAATACAGGCTATGCTGAATGCAGGTCGCAGCCATATTGCCCGTGTGCGTAGACATCGTGAAACGTGCTGATACAATCACTTGCACGCGATGAGGCGGATTTTCACCCGTTCCGTCAGATGGCAAACAGCGATAGCCATATTTTACAGGGAGACATCTATGAATTTTCGGCTGTCGGCGCTTGCAGTGGGCGCTACTTTACTGGTGGGCTGCGCAAGCTCCGGGGACCAACAGGGGCGTTCAGATCCTTTCGAAGGATTTAACCGCACCATGTACGATTTCAACTTTAACGTGGTGGACCCGTATGTTCTGCGTCCTGTTGCGGTGGCGTGGCGCGATTATGTGCCGCAGCCTGCACGTACCGGCCTGGGCAATTTCACCGGCAACCTTGAGGAGCCGGCGACGATGGTTAACTATTTCCTGCAAGGCGATCCGTATCAGGGGATGGTGCATTTCACCCGCTTCTTCCTGAACACGATATTAGGAATGGGGGGCTTTATCGACGTGGCCGGTATGGCGAATCCGAAACTGCAGCGTGTTGAGCCGCACCGTTTTGGCAGTACGCTCGGTCATTATGACGTAGGTTATGGCCCTTATTTGCAGCTTCCTTTCTACGGTAGCTTTACCCTGCGTGAAGATGTCGGCGACATGGCGGATACGACCTATCCGGTACTCTCCTGGCTGACATGGCCGTTGTCATTGGGTAAATGGGCGGTGGAAGGTGTCGAAACCCGTGCGCAACTGCTGGATTCCGACGGTCTGCTGCGTCAGTCTTCCGACCCGTATATTATGGTCCGTGAAGCCTACTTCCAGCGACATGACTTTATCGCTAACGGCGGCGAGCTGAAGCCGCAGGAAAACCCGAACGCTAAGGCGATTGAGGGCGATTTGAAGGATATCGACTCAGAATAAACGAAAGGCCGCAATCCTGACTGGTTGCGGCCTTTTTGTTAGCGTTTATCCGCCGTCAGCAAGGGCGGAATGCCCGGTACCATCGGTGATTCATCAATATCTTTCTGCGTCATGCGAAACGCTTCTGGATAATGCTCGCGGCTGGTACGGCGCAGCGGTTCGGTATCGCGCCAGGTGTACAGGCAGTGCTGGCACTGGTATACCGTCCAGATATCTTTTACCGGCGATATCGCCATTACTTCAATATGTTCATCGGCGCAACGTGGACAAATCATCATTTCCTCCTTACTTACGGTTGGCCAGCATAGCGGTCAGTTTTTCAGCCCAGGCTTTAGTTTCAGGTAGATCCTGCACCGGCTGGCTGTAGTGACCACGGTTGTCCGGCGCAACCGGAGTAGTGGCGTCGATAATCAATTTGTCGGTGATCCCCGCCGGACTGGAACCGGGGTCAAGTTCCAGCACCGACATGTTCGGTAGCTGCACCAAATCCCCCGCCGGGTTGACCTTCGAGGAGAGCGCCCACATCACCTGCGGCAAGTTGAACGGGTCAACGTCTTCATCGACCATAATGACCATTTTCACGTAACCCAGACCGTGCGGCGTGGTCATGGCGCGCAGGCCAACCGCGCGAGCAAAGCCGCCGTAGCGTTTTTTGGTAGAGATAATGGCCAGCAGACCGTGGGTGTACATGGCGTTAACCGCCTGCACTTCCGGGAACTCGGCTTTCAGTTGCTGATACAACGGCACGCAGGTAGCTGGCCCCATCAGGTAGTCGATTTCCGTCCACGGCATCCCCAGATACAGCGATTCAAAAATCGGCCTGTTGCGATAAGAGACTTTATCAATACGTACGACGGTCATGTTACGACCACCCGAATAGTGACCGGTAAATTCGCCGAACGGCCCTTCAATTTCACGCTTGCGGCTTTCAATCACCCCTTCGAGGATCACCTCCGAACCCCACGGCACGTCAAAGCCGGTCAGCGGCGCGGTCGCAATCGGGTAGGGGCTTTCGCGTAACGCTCCGGCCATTTCATACTCAGACTGATCGTATTTCAGCGGCGTCGCGCCCATCAGCGTGATGATCGGATCGTTACCAAGGGTGATGGCAATCGGCAAATCTTCGCCGCGCTCCTCCGCTTTATGGAGATGCAGCGCAATGTCGTGCATCGGGATCGGTTGCAGGCCAAGTTTGCGTTTGCCTTTGACTTCCATACGGTAGATGCCGACGTTCTGCTTGCCAAAATTATCCGGATCGAGCGGATCGCGGGAAACGACGCAGGCTTTGTCGAGATAGAAACCGCCGTCGCCGTCATTGAGGCGGAACAGCGGCAGAATGTCGAACAGGTTGATAGCGTCACCGTCAACGGTGTTTTCCGCCCACGGCGGATTTGTGCGGCGTTCCGGCGCAACGGGGAAATTGTCCCAGCGGCGGATAAACTCGTCGATTTGTTTTCTCACCGGCGTGTTCATCGCTAATCCCAGCGAAATCGCATGGTTCTGCCAGGAGCCGATAGTATTCATGGCCACACGGGCGCTGGTGAAACCGCGAATATTATCAAACCACAGTGCAGGTGCGCCGTCGCCGATACGGCCCGTCGCATTCGCGGCGGCGGCCAGATCCGGCTCGGCATTGACCTCTTCACTGATTTTCAGCAGTTGCCCCTGGTCATCCAGCGCCTGCAAAAAGCTGCGTAAGTCATCGAAAGCCATTGTTTATTCTCCTGTGAAAGATTCAGCAGAGCTGTCTGTGAGTATCCATATTGTTCGTATGCGAACTTTATTGATGGAAATTACTCCTGAATTCGCTGGCTGACAACATGTAGATCCCCGACGCGCACGTTTAATCAACCCGAGAAAGGTGATTATTGATGACCTAAAACGCTATGATAAAAGAAAGCGCTTGCGAGGGAGCAACCATGAAATTACGGGATGAAGCATTTCATCTGTTACGCCAGCTCTTTCAGCAACATACCGCCCGCTGGCAGCACGACTTGCCTGAACTGACCAAACCACAATATGCCGTGATGCGTGCTATTGAAGAACATCAGGGCATTGAACAGGTTGCGCTGACGGAAGCGGCGGTAAGTACCAAAGCCACGCTGGCGGAAATGCTGAGCCGCATGGAAAGCCGTGGTCTGGTGCGGCGGGAGCCCGATCCTGCAGATAAACGTCGCCGGTTTGTGTTTCTGACCGAAGAGGGGAAAAGCGTGCTGGAGAAAAGCAGGCCCGTTGGCGACGGTGTCGATGAGGCGTTTCTGACGAAACTGAGTGCCGGGGAGCGCGAGCAATTTAGCGCCTTGATTGGCAAAATGATGGAGTAAAACCCGGCGGCGGATGCCGCCGGGCAGGGAATTAGAACGCGTAGTTAAAGTTAACGCCGTACAGCCAGGCCTTACCTTCAGATTTGAACTGGTATGGACCTTCTTCAAATTTGACGTGCTGGCCGTGCATGTAAGAAACACCCGCATCCACCGACGCATCTTTATTAAAGGCATAAGTTGTACCGGCGCTCAGCCACAGGCGGTCCTGGTCAGGAATCGAGATCGAGCGCTGATCCGCCGGAACCGGGCTGTCATCAAAGGCGATACCGCTGCGGAAGGTCCAGTTATCATCCATATAATAGGTCGTTCCCAGCGCAATACGGTAGGCGTCTTTAAAGCCTTCATCTTTGTAGAACAGGGTATTACCGCCGTCACCTTTCGCTTTCAGCTCCTGGAACTGGCTCCAGCTGGTATAGGCCAGGCTGTAGTGAACCGCCCATTTCGGTGCAACGCGGTTATAGCCGGAGACTTCCCACATTTCAGGCAGATGCAGGCTGAGTGAACCGTCAATGGTTGAACCGCCGGTACCGTATGGCAGGCCGAGGCCCAGCGCGGCATTAATCGGATTCAGCGTTGCCGGGAGGCTGCTTTTATAGTCGCCGTCAAAGTCGACTTTAATTTCCGAGCGGTAGGTCAGGGCATAGCGGTTATTCTTATCAACTTCATACAGAATACCGGCGTTCCAGCCGAAACCCCACTCGTCGCCTTTCAGATGCGCAATTTGCGTATCGCGGCTAATCCCGCCCGCCTGTGCGCCAACAGCGGCTGCCTGCTGCGGCGTAAGCTGGCCAGAGCGCACCAGCGCAGGAATATTTGCACCGATGATTTGCGGCAGATCGCCCGCGTAGCGCTCAACTTTCGCTCGCGCGTAGACGGCATCAAAACCGAGGCCGAAGCTCCAGCTATTACTCAGGCGATAAGCGCCGCTTAAATTAAGGTTCAGGGTTTCAAGATCGGTTGTCCCGCCCATCGATCCTGCAGCGAAACTGTCATTAAATTCGGTTGCCAGACCATAGTTGGAAGTGACGGAAGCGCCCCAGCCAAATTGATCGTTAATCGGGGCTACAAAGTGCAGGTTAGGCACCCATGCAGTCGGCGCAATATTATCCTGACTGGCATCATTGCCAATAACAGAGCGGCCCGATACGTTCACATCCGGGTCAACAAAAACCGCACCGCCTGAAAAGGTGGGGCGATCAAACATGGTAATAAGAGCTGGGTTACGGCTGACGTTACCGGCGTCATCGGCAATAGCACCTTCGCCTGAATAAGCCCGGCCAAGACCAGAGGAAGAAAATTCATTTAGCTGGAAGCCTGCTGACCAGGCCTGGGTTGAAACGATTGCCACTGCCACTGCGAGAGCAGACTTGGTGAACCGGGTTTTCTGGCTCATGACCATAACCTCATTGAGTTATTTTTTATTTAAAAAAGTTACATGGCGTAACGAATTGCGAAGTGTAGGGTCTGTTGTACGGCAGAGAAAGCAGACCAGTGACGAGAGTATAGGTCTGACCAGATAGTATGTTGCAAGTATGTTTCTAATTTTTTTCGAATATGATCTAAGAAACGCGATCCCGCTGGCAAATTTGCCCCTTTTGCGCGCCACTAATAAGGGAGAATTTTGTTTTAGATCATTTTTAAATGTGATTTTCATCACTAATCGGCTCACAGGAAATTAACGACTGGAGCCCCCCGGTCGTAGAGCGTAAAATAGACGCAATAGTGTTCAGGTGTTTAGAAAGAGGAAATCTACAATGAGTAAATGTAGTGCTGATGAAACCCCGGTTTGCTGCTGTATGGATGTTGGTACCATTATGGACAACACCGACTGTACCGCATCTTACAGCCGTGTATTCGCTAACCGCGCTGACGCGGAAGAGACGCTGGCGGCGCTGACTGAAAAAGCACGCGGCGTTGAATCTGAGCCATGCCAGATTACCTCCAACTTTACCGATGTAACTGAAGGCGTAAAACTGGATATCGACTTCCAGTTTGCCTGTGAAGCCGAAACGCTCATTTTCCAGCTCGGCCTGCGTTAAGCCACCTTCCAGCGCCTCCCTCTGTGGAGGCGTTTTCTTTTTCTATCCGTGTGTTTTAGCTCGCACTTTTCAGTACCTCCTCTTGGCGAAATGTAAAAAAATGGTTAAGACTATGTTCAGGTCAGACCACTTAATTTATTTTTGTTAACAGGGGAGCGTTATGAGTCAGGCATTACCGCTTGTCACCCGTCAGGGCGATCGCATTGCCATTGTTTCCGGGTTACGGACGCCTTTTGTCCGCCAGGCAACCGCCTTTCATGGCGTTCCGGCTATCGATCTGGGAAAAATGGTGGTCGGTGAGATGCTGGCCCGCAGCGAGATCCCAGCGGAAATCATCGAACAACTGGTCTTTGGTCAGGTAGTGCAGATGCCGGAAGCACCCAATATCGCCCGTGAAATCGTGCTCGGCACCGGCATGAGCGTGCATACTGACGCGTACAGCGTCAGCCGCGCCTGTGCCACCAGCTTTCAGGCGGTGGCAAACGTGGCGGAAAGCCTGATGGCCGGGACTATTCGCGCCGGGATCGCCGGTGGCGCGGACTCTTCTTCTGTTTTACCCATTGGCGTCAGTAAAAAACTGGCCCGTACGCTGGTGGATGCGAACAAAGCCCGCACCCTGAGCCAGCGCCTGCAACTCTTTTCCCGCCTGCGCTTACGTGATTTATTGCCGGTGCCGCCTGCGGTCGCCGAGTATTCGACCGGTTTGCGGATGGGCGATACAGCGGAACAAATGGCGAAAAGCTGGGGGATCACGCGTGAAGAACAGGATGCGCTGGCCCATCGTTCCCACCAGCTTGCCGCCCGCGCGTGGGAGGAGGGGAAGCTGGCAGAGGAAGTGATGACGGCTTATGCACCGCCTTACCGCGACCCGGTTGAGCGCGATAATAACGTGCGCACCAACTCCTCGCTGGCTGACTATGCCAAACTGCGCCCGGCGTTCGACCGTAAGCAAGGGACGGTAACGGCGGCGAACAGTACGCCGCTGACCGACGGTGCCGCAGCAGTGATCCTGATGACCGAATCACGCGCCAGGGAGCTGGGGCTGGTGCCGCTTGGCTACCTGCGCAGTTACGCCTTTACCGCCATCGATGTCTGGCAGGATATGCTGCTCGGCCCGGCATGGGCCACGCCGCTGGCGCTGGATCGCGCAGGCTTAACGCTCGCCGATTTAACCCTGTTCGATATGCATGAAGCGTTTGCTTCACAGACCTTAACCAACCTGAAGATGCTTGCCAGCGACCGCTTTGCCCGCGAGGTGCTGGGACGAACTCAGGCCGCGGGGGAAGTCGATGACAGTAAGTTTAACGTGCTTGGGGGATCGATCGCCTACGGTCATCCTTTCGCGGCTACCGGGGCGCGGATGATCACCCAGACGCTGCACGAACTTCGTCGTCGCGGTGGCGGTTTTGGTTTAGTGACCGCCTGCGCGGCAGGTGGTCTTGGCGCGGCAATGGTTCTGGAGGCCGAATAATGGAGACGACATCAGCGTTTACTCTCAGCGTGCGCGCGGACAATATTGCGGTGATTACCATCGACGTGCCCGGTGAAAAAATGAATACCCTGAAGGCGGAATTTGGTCATCAGGTGCGCGCTATTCTCAGGCAAATCCGCGAGAACAAAGCCCTGAACGGCGTGGTCTTCATCTCCGCGAAAGAGGATAACTTCATTGCCGGTGCCGATATCAATATGATCGGCAACTGCAAGACGGCGCAGGAGGCGGAAACGCTGGCGCGTCAGGGGCAGCAAATCATGGCGGACATCCACGCGTTGCCCATCCCGGTCGTGGCCGCCATTAACGGAGCCTGCCTGGGCGGCGGTCTGGAACTGGCGCTGGCCTGCCATGCGCGGGTTTGCACTGACGATCCTAAAACCGTGCTTGGCCTGCCGGAAATGCAGCTTGGGCTGCTGCCCGGCTCCGGCGGAACTCAGCGTCTGCCGAGGCTGATTGGCGTCAGTACCGCGCTGGAGATGATCCTGACGGGGAAACAACTCAGAGCGCGGCAGGCGTTAAAAGTGGGCCTTGTCGATGAAGTGGTGCCTGCCTCCATATTGCTGGATGCCGCCATAGAATTGGCCAAAAAAGGGCGTCCGTCCCGCCGCCTGCCGGTGCGCGAGCGTATTCTGGCCGGGCCTTTAGGCCGTAACGTGCTGTTCCGTGTGGTGGGCAAAAAAACCGCGCATAAAACGCAGGGCAACTATCCGGCAACTGACCGTATTTTACAGGTCATTGAAACCGGATTAAGTCAGGGCAGCAGCAGCGGCTATGACGCCGAAGCGCGCGCCTTTGGTGAACTGGCGATGACGCCGCAATCAAGCGCGCTGCGGGCGATTTTCTTTGCCAGCACCGAGGTCAAAAAAGATCCGGGCGCGCAGGCGTCAGCAGGGCCGCTGCGCTCAGTTGGCGTGCTTGGAGGAGGGTTAATGGGCGGGGGTATTGCTTATGTCACCGCCAGCAAAGGCAAACTGCCGGTGCGGATCAAAGACATCAAGCCGCAGGGTATTAACCATGCGCTGAAATACAGCTGGGAATTGCTGGATACTAAAGTCCGTCGTCGCCATCTCAAACCCGCTGAGCGTAATAGCCAGATGGCGTTAATTTCTGGCTCGACGACGTATCACGGCTTTCGCCATCGCGATGTGGTGATTGAAGCGGTATTTGAAGATCTGGCGCTGAAACAGCAGATGGTGGCGGAGGTTGAAGCCCACTGCGCGCCGACGACCATTTTTGCTTCTAATACGTCCTCGTTGCCTATCAGCGATATTGCCGCACAGGCTGCGCGTCCGGAGCAGGTCATCGGCCTGCACTTTTTCAGCCCGGTAGAAAAAATGCCGCTGGTGGAGGTGATCCCCCATGCGACCACCTCGCCACAAACTATTGCCACCACCGTGAAGCTGGCGAAAAAACAGGGTAAAACGCCGATCGTAGTGGCCGATAAAGCCGGATTTTATGTTAACCGCATTCTCGCGCCCTATATCAACGAAGCGATGCGCATGCTGACGGAAGGCGCGAAAATCGACCAGGTTGATCGCGCGCTGGTCAAATTTGGCTTCCCGGTCGGCCCTGTCCAGCTACTTGATGAGGTCGGTATTGATACCGGAACGAAGATTATTCCGGTGCTGGAGGCAGCATACGGAGAACGTTTTAGCCCGCCGGCAAACATTATTAGCGCAATTTTGAACGACGATCGCAAAGGCAGAAAAAATGGTCGTGGTTTCTATCTTTACTCGCTAAAAGGGCGTAAAAGCAAAAAGCAGCCCGATCCGGCGATTTACCCGCTGATTGGGGCCACCGGGCAGAGCAGCGCACTCTCACCCCAACAAATGAGTGAAAGATGCGTCATGATGATGCTAAATGAGGCGGCACGGTGCTATGCGGAGGGTATTATCCGCAGTGCGCGCGATGGTGATATCGGTGCCGTTTTTGGCATTGGTTTCCCCCCATTTTTGGGAGGGCCGTTGCGCTATATGGATACGCTGGGCGCAAATGAAGTTGTTGCGGTTCTGCAACGTCTTGCTGCCCAGTATGGTCCACGGTTTACCCCTTGCGATGCCTTATTACGCATGGCGGAGCAACGACAGGCCTTTTGGTCGCGAAAAGAAACTGACCCGCAATTTGAGGGTCAAATAAGAGAGTGATAGCGCTGTAAAGAGGTCATCGGGTTATTTTGTAAACACTGATTGACTATACTTACACCATTAAGGTAAAACACAGCGTTTCATTGAGCAAACGGATAAGGCACAATGCCCGGCCATCCGGTTTTCTGTATGAATATGATGTCCTCTGCGGGAAACCAGGGTGCTTCTGGTTAACAAAAGCGGTGCAATATGCAAGTTTTTATCATGCGTCACGGCGACGCAGCTCTCGAGGCTGCCAGCGACTCGGCTCGTCCATTAACCCACTGTGGTTGTGATGAATCCCGTCTGATGGCAACCTGGCTGAAAGGTCAAAAAGTGGATATTGAACGCGTTCTGGTCAGCCCGTATTTACGCGCTGAACAAACGCTGGATGTGGTAGGGGAGTGTATGCACCTGCCTGCAAAAGTTGACGTGCTGCCCGAGCTTACGCCCGGCGGCGATGTCGCTCAGGTACATGCATATCTTCAGATGCTGGCCGATGAAGGCGTAACGTCGGTACTGGTGGTCTCTCACCTGCCGCTGGTCGGCTATCTGGTGGCTGAACTCTGCCCTGGTGAAACGCCGCCGATGTTCTCCACCTCGGCAATAGCCAGCGTCACTTTGGATGCAGGCGGGAAAGGCACCTTCAACTGGCAGATGAATCCCTGCAATCTGAAGATGCAAAAAGCGATTTGATTCGCGGCGGGGAGCATTGATGCAACCCGCCAGATCTCTATGGCAGCTCCGGTGGCTGCCACTCTTCCACTTCAATCAGAACCAGCAATGCGGCATCTCCGCCGTACTCTTTTGACGCCTGATGAAAGGCCATTACATGTGGATGCTGGGCCAGCCACAGCGGTGTTTGCTGTTTAAGAATATGTTTGCCGTGGCCGTGCATAACGCAGGCGCAAAAAACATGCTCGCGGCGGCAGGCGGCAATCAGCGCGCCCAGCTCCTGCTTGGCCTGAAGCTGAGTTAATCCGTGCAGATCCAAAAACAGTTCCGGCGAATAATCTCCGCGCCGCAGTTTTTTCAGCTCAAAATGGCTGACATCCTCGCGCACGTATTTCACCGGCCCGTTGGTATTCAGCAGCGGCTGAAACTCATCGGAAAAGAAATGGCTGGCGTCGGCCTGCTCCTGAATCAGCCGCTTTACCGGCACTTCGGTGATTTTTTTACGGATGGGGCGATGAACAATGGTGTCCTGCTTAATCTGACGCGTGCCGGTCATCAGCTGACGGAACAGCGCCTTATCCTCCCCGGTCAATGGTTCTTTCTTTTTCATTTCACAGTCTCGTCAATACTTTCGGGTAGTTTACCCGACTCCGGGGCGGCCTGTTCAGCGAAAACGCATTTTTTCCCCGTTTCGACAACGCGTGAATGCTGATTTATCACCGTCTTCGTGGCAAACTAGCCGCCGAATTTAATGCGAGCATGCCCTGGAGAGCACGATGGATAAAATTTTTGTTGATGAAGCGGTAAACGAGCTGCAAACCATTCAGGACATGCTGCGCTGGTCGGTTAGCCGCTTCAGCGCGGCAAATATCTGGTACGGTCACGGCACCGATAATCCGTGGGACGAAGCGGTGCAGCTGGTCCTGCCGACGCTCTGGCTACCGCTGGATATTCCGGAAGATATGCGCAGCGCGCGCCTGACCTCCAGCGAAAAACACCGCATCGTGGAGCGGGTGATCCGCCGCGTCAACGAGCGCATTCCGGTCGCCTATCTCACCAATAAAGCGTGGTTCTGCGGCCACGAATTCTACGTCGACGAGCGCGTGCTGGTGCCGCGTTCGCCCATCGGTGAACTGATTAACAACCGCTTTGCCGGGCTGCTCGGCCATGCGCCACAGCACATTCTGGATATGTGTACCGGCAGCAGCTGCATCGCTGTCGCTTGTGCTTACGCCTTCCCGGAGGCCGAAGTGGATGCGGTTGATATTTCGCCGGAAGCGCTGGCGGTGGCCGAGCACAATATTGAAGAACATGGTCTGATCAATCAGGTCACGCCGATCCGTTCCGATCTGTTCCGCGACCTGCCGACGTTGCAGTACGATCTGATCGTCACCAATCCGCCGTACGTAGATGCGGAAGATATGTCCGACCTGCCGAATGAGTATCGCCACGAACCGGAACTGGGCCTTGCCTCCGGCAGCGATGGTCTGAAGTTGACGCGCCGCATCCTCGCCTGCGCGCCGGACTATCTCACGGATGACGGCATTCTGATTTGTGAAGTGGGTAACAGCATGGTACATCTGATGGAACAATACCCGGATGTGCCGTTCACCTGGCTGGAGTTTGATAACGGCGGTGACGGCGTCTTTATGTTGACCAAAGCGCAGCTGGTGGCGGCACGCGAATATTTCAGCATCTACAAAGACTAATCTGGCGCTCAACAACACAACAACGATAACGGAGCCGTGATGGCAGGAAACAGTATTGGACAACTTTTTCGCGTAACCACTTTCGGTGAATCTCACGGTCTGGCGCTTGGCTGCATCGTGGACGGCGTGCCCCCGGGCATTCCGCTGACCGAAGCCGATCTGCAACATGACCTCGACCGCCGACGTCCGGGTACCTCGCGCTACACCACCCAGCGCCGCGAACCGGATCAGGTCAAAATTCTGTCCGGCGTTTTTGAGGGGGTCACGACAGGGACCAGTATCGGTCTGCTGATCGAAAATACCGATCAGCGCTCGCAGGATTACGGTGCCATCAAAGATTTGTTCCGTCCGGGTCATGCCGACTATACCTATGAGCAAAAGTACGGCCTGCGCGACTATCGCGGCGGTGGACGCTCTTCCGCCCGTGAAACCGCCATGCGCGTGGCGGCAGGCGCGATCGCCAAAAAATACCTGGCGCAGAAGTTTGGCATCGTTATTCGCGGCTGTCTGACCCAGATGGGCGATATTCCGCTGGCGATCAAAGACTGGGATCAGGTTGAGCAGAATCCGTTCTTCTGTGCAGATGCGGATAAAATCGAGGCGCTGGACGAACTGATGCGCGGCCTGAAGAAAGAGGGCGACTCCATCGGTGCAAAAGTCACTGTTATCGCGGATGGCGTGCCGCCGGGCCTGGGCGAGCCGGTATTCGATCGCCTGGATGCTGACATTGCTCATGCGCTGATGAGTATCAATGCGGTCAAAGGGGTCGAAATCGGCGATGGTTTTGCGGTGGTGGCCCTGCGTGGTAGCCAGAATCGCGACGAGATCGGCAAAGCGGGCTTTGAGAGCAATCATGCAGGCGGTATTCTCGGCGGCATTAGCAGCGGTCAGCAGATTATTGCCAACATCGCGCTCAAGCCTACCTCCAGTATTACCGTGCCGGGACGCACCCTTAACCGCAGCGGCGAAGAAGTGGAAATGATCACCAAAGGCCGTCACGATCCGTGCGTCGGCATTCGTGCCGTGCCGATTGCCGAAGCGATGCTGGCGATTGTGCTGATGGATCATCTGATGCGCCAGCGCGCGCAAAACGCTGACGTCACGACAACGCTTCCACGCTGGTAACCATGAAAAAAGCGCTTCTTGCACTGCTGGCGCTGGTCGCCAGCGCCGCAGCCCCGGCGGCAACACCGTGGCAGAAAATTACCCAACCGATCCCCGGTAGTCCGCAGTCGATTGGCGCGTTTGCTAACGGCTGCATCGTCGGTGCCCGGGCGCTACCGCTTGAATCTGACGATTATCAAGTAATGCGCACCGATCAGCGTCGCTACTTCGGCCATCCGGACCTGCTGCTGTTTATTCAGCGTCTGACCAGCCGGGTGCATAATCTGGGCATGGGAACGGTGCTGATTGGCGATATGGGGATGCCGGCAGGCGGGCGCTTTAACGGCGGCCACGCCAGCCATCAGTCGGGTCTGGATGTTGATATCTTTCTGCAGCTGCCGAAAACGCGCTGGACTTCGGCGCAGCTTCTCAAGCCGCAGGCGCTGGATCTGGTTTCCCGCGACGGTAAACATGTGGTCTCATCGCTGTGGCAGCCGGACATCAGCAACCTGATCAAGCTGGCGGCGCAGGATACCGAAGTGACACGCATTTTTGTCAATCCGGCCATCAAACAGCAGCTTTGCCTGGATGCCGGCACCGACCGCGACTGGCTGAATAAGGTTCGTCCGTGGTTCCAGCATCGCGCGCATATGCACGTGCGGCTGCGCTGCCCGGCCGACAGTCTGGAATGTCAGGATCAGGCACCGCCGCCGCCGGGCGATGGCTGCGGAGCCGAACTGCAAAGCTGGTTTGAGCCAGCAAAACCTGGAACAACCCCACCTGCGAAGAAGACGCCGCCTCCGCTGCATCCTTCCTGTCAGGCGCTACTGGATGAGCATGTACTGTAAATGGATACGTTTAGCCAACTGTTTATGATGTCGCCGCTGATGCTGGCGGTTATGTTTTTTGTCGCCCTGCTGGCCGGATTTATCGACTCGCTGGCCGGTGGCGGGGGGCTACTGACGGTGCCCGCGCTGCTGGCGGCAGGTATGTCCCCTGCACAGGCGCTGGCGACCAATAAGCTCCAGGCCTGCGGCGGTTCGCTCTCTGCTTCGCTCTACTTTATTCGCCGTAAGGTGGTAAATCTGGGCGAGCAGAAATTAAATATTCTGATGACCTTTATCGGGTCGACCAGCGGCGCGCTGCTGGTGCAATTTGTTAAAGCCGATTTACTGCGTCAAATCCTGCCGATTCTGGTGATCTGCATCGGTCTTTATTTTTTACTGATGCCGAAATTAGGAGAAGACGATCGCCAGCGTCGACTGTACGGTTTACCGTTTGCACTGGTCGCGGGCGGCTGCGTGGGCTTCTACGATGGTTTTTTTGGCCCCGGAGCAGGATCGTTCTATGCGCTGGCGTTTGTCACGCTGTGCGGATATAACCTCGCCAAATCCACCGCTCACGCCAAAGTGCTTAATGCCACGTCCAATGTGGGTGGCCTGCTCCTGTTTATTCTCGGCGGCAAAGTCATCTGGGCAACGGGCTTTGTGATGCTGATTGGACAATTTATCGGTGCCCGCATGGGCTCAAGACTGGTGCTCAGTAAAGGACAGACATTGATTCGCCCGATGATTGTCATTGTTTCTGCGGTGATGAGCGCCAAATTACTGTATGACAGCCACGGACAGGAGATCCTCCACTGGTTGGGGATGAACTAATGAACAGTACGCATAACTACGAACAGTTGATTGAGATATTTAACGGCTGCTTTGCCGATGATTTTAATACCCGTCTGATTAAAGGCGACGACGAACCGATCTATCTTCCTGCTGACGACAGCGTGCCGTATCACCGCATCGTCTTCGCTCACGGCTACTACGCCAGCGCGCTGCATGAGATTTCTCACTGGTGCATCGCCGGCAAAGCGCGCCGTGAGTGGGTCGATTTCGGTTACTGGTACTGCCCGGACGGTCGCGATGCGGCCACGCAGAGTAAGTTTGAGGATGTGGAAGTCAAACCGCAGGCCTTTGACTGGCTGTTCTGCGTGGCGGCAGGCTATCCCTTTAATGTCAGTTGCGACAACCTGGAAGGCGAATTCGAACCAGACCGCATTGTTTTCCAGCGTCGCGTACATGCACAGGTAATGGCTTACCTTGAACAGGGGATCCCGGAACGTCCGGCCCGTTTTATTCAGGCATTACAACAGTATTATCATACGCCGTCGCTGACGGCAGAACAGTTCCCGTGGCCGGAAGACCTGTAGCCACGTTAAGACAAGAGGAAAGAAGATGATCGCGGAGTTTGAATCACGTATCCTGGCATTAATTGATGATATGGTTGAGCACGCCAGTGATGACGAGTTATTTGCCAGCGGTTATCTGCGAGGGCACCTGACGCTGGCGGTGGCGGATCTGGAAAATGGCGATGACCATTCACCGGAAGCCGTCTACGCGCAGGTGACCAATAGTTTGCAAACCGCGATTCATGCCGGTGAGCTTTCTCCGCGCGATCAGTCGCTGGTGCTGGGGATGTGGGATACGTTATACCAGCAGGCGAAGTTTAAATAACGGCTGGCGCTGTGCACATGATGC
The DNA here is from genome assembly GCF_029319185.1 of Superficieibacter sp. HKU1. NCBI lineage: Bacteria > Pseudomonadati > Pseudomonadota > Gammaproteobacteria > Enterobacterales > Enterobacteriaceae > Superficieibacter > Superficieibacter sp. HKU1. Next base: position 3,168,724 of record NZ_CP119754.1, on the reverse strand, counting down.
CGGGTGGCGGCTTCGCCTTGCCCGGCCTACGAAACCCTACAATATCAACGCTATAGCATTACTTGTTGGCCCGTGCAAGCGCAGCGCCGCCGGGCATCCACGGAGGGAGCGGCCGTCAATCCACCGCCGTTTTCACCTTTTTCCCCTTTAACAGTTTCCTCACCCACAACCGGTTAGGGTTCAGCGCTGCCAGCGTTTCCGCATCCAGCGGCAAGGGTTCATCGCTCATCTGTGATGCCAGCACCTCCGCCGCCAGCGGGGCGCTGCACAGACCGCGTGAGCCGAGCGCGCCCAGCATAAACAGATCCGCGTAAACCGGCGCGCTGGCCGCGTTTTCTTTGCTCTCCGCCAGCCCGGCATAGGCGCTAAGCGTGGCCTCGTAGTCCGGCACGTTACCGAGCATCGGCAGATGATCGCGGGTGGCGCTACGCACGCCGCAACGGGCCTGGCCTGCGCTCACATCCACGTCCTGCGCCCAAGGTGCATCAGGGAAGCAGTCAATCAGCCGCTGACGGTTATGCTGCTGATCGGCGTGCGTATACTGAATAGCATCCTGCCCGCGATGGTAGCTGGCCCCGATACAGTGCTGTTGATTATCAGGATCCTGCGGCGTCAGATAGCCGTCGTAGCACAGCACCTGACGCAGCCGGGAGAGCAAGGGCGTGGTCGGAATATGGCTCACCTGTCCCCCGACGGCATACAGCGGAAGCATCGTCGTCTGGGGGAAACGGGTGATTTTATGCCCGTTTGCCAGCACTACGACCTTATGCTGCAGCACCTCGCCATCGGCAAAGGTTAACTGCCAGCAGCTGTCCGCCTTTTCCAGAGTAACCAGCTGCTTTTGCCAGACGGTACGTAAACCCTGACGGGTTGCCAGCGCCAGCGCGGCCGTCGTAAGCTGTGCCGGGCACAGCCAGCCGCCGAGCGGGTACTGCACACCGTCGCAGCCAGTGGCAACGCCCGTTGTCTGTGCTATTTGCCGGGCGTCAACGGCGACGGCAATTTCGGGTGGCAGGGCCATTTCCAGCAGCCGTTCTATCTTCTGCTGGCTTCTGGCGTCCCAGCCTGTCTGGGTCACGCCGCACCAGTCATGAGCGAACTCGACGGGCAGGGCATCGTAAAGACGACGGGCGAAAGTGAAGGCAGCCGGAAAGAAACGTGCCAGCGCCGGATCGTGAGCGCTGAGCAACGGATAAAGCGCTCCCTGACGGTTTCCGGAGGCGCCCTGTGCGGGCAGAGCATCCTCACAATAAAGCGTCACCTGCCAGCCGCGACGCAAAAGCGCCAGCGCCAGTAACGCACTGGCGATGCCTCCGCCGATGATGGCCGCCTCACGCGCGGTCGCTGCCGTGCGGGCGAACCACGGCGCGTGAGCGAGAGGCGCAGGCATCTGCTCCATCACGCCCGTCAGCATCTCACGCTTGCGACCAAACCCTTTACGTTTGCGCATGGTAAAACCGGCTTCCTGCAATCCCCGACGGACAAAACCCGCAGAGGTGAAGGTGGCCAGCGTCCCCCCCGGACGGGCAAGCCGCGCCATAGCGGCAAACAGTTGTGGCGTCCACATATCCGGGTTCTTCGCCGGGGCAAAGCCATCGAGAAACCAGGCATCAACGCTCTGCTGAAGGGAGTCATCCAGCCGATCGGTGAGTGCATTAATATCGCCAAACCACAGATCAAGCGTGACCTGACCTTCCGCCAGAAGCAAACGGTGGCATCCGGCAAACGGCAACGGCCACTGCGCCTGAAGCTGCTGCGCCCAGTCAGCCAGTTCCGGCCAGTGCTGGTGCGCAAGCCGCAGATCTTCTGCCCGCAAAGGGAATTTCTCGAAACTAATAAAATGCAGCCGTTGCAGGGATGCCTCAGGGTGTGCGTTGCGAAAGGCGGTAAACGCCTGCCACAACGTTAAAAAATTCAGCCCGGTTCCAAATCCACTTTCTGCGACCACAAAACAGGGCCGGGGATGGGTGATAAAACGTTCCTGTAACTGATTGCCCTCAAGAAAAACGTAACGCGTCTCCTCCAGCCCGTTATCGTTTGAGAAATAGACATCATCAAAATCTCGAGAAACAGGTGTACCCTCACTGTTGAATTCAAGGTTGGCGGGTTGTATGGCGTTATGTTTCACGTAAGTTACTCGTCTGACAGGTAGTAGCACGATCTTAGCGATGTGTGCGGGCCGGAGCAAATTTCAACATAATTTGGCTGATCGGACTTGTTCGGCGTACAAGTGTACGCTATTGTGCGACTCGAATCTTTAAATAGTGGACTTACAGAGGTATTGAATGAAACGTGCAGTGATTACTGGCCTGGGCATCGTTTCCAGCATCGGTAATAACCAGCAGGAAGTCCTGGCATCTCTGCGTGAAGGACGTTCAGGGATCACTTTCTCTCAGGAGCTGAAGGACGCCGGCATGCGTAGCCACGTTTGGGGCAACGTAAAACTGGATACCACTGGCCTCATCGATCGTAAAGTCGTGCGCTTTATGAGCGATGCTTCTATCTATGCATACCTTTCTATGGAGCAGGCGGTTGCGGATGCCGGGCTCTCTGAAGAGGTTTATCAGAATAACCCGCGCGTTGGCCTGATTGCAGGTTCCGGCGGCGGCTCCCCACGATTCCAGGTCTTCGGTGCAGATGCGATGCGCGGTCCGCGCGGTCTGAAAGCCGTAGGACCTTATGTTGTGACGAAAGCGATGGCCTCTGGCGTGTCTGCCTGTCTCGCCACTCCATTTAAAATCCACGGTGTGAACTACTCTATCAGCTCCGCGTGCGCCACCTCCGCGCACTGTATCGGCAATGCGGTAGAGCAGATCCAGCTGGGTAAACAGGACATTGTATTTGCGGGCGGCGGTGAAGAACTGTGCTGGGAAATGTCCTGCGAATTTGACGCTATGGGCGCGCTGTCGACCAAATACAACGACACGCCGGAAAAAGCGTCCCGTACTTATGACACCCACCGCGATGGTTTTGTTATCGCTGGCGGCGGCGGTATGGTTGTGGTCGAAGAGCTCGAACATGCCCTGGCGCGCGGTGCACATATTTACGCAGAAATCGTTGGTTATGGCGCAACGTCTGACGGTGCTGATATGGTGGCACCGTCTGGTGAAGGCGCAGTGCGTTGCATGCAGATGGCCATGCACGGGGTCGATACCCCTATTGATTACCTGAACTCCCACGGCACGTCCACCCCGGTTGGCGACGTGAAAGAACTGGGTGCGATCCGTGAAGTCTTTGGCGACCACTCTCCGGCTATCTCCGCAACGAAAGCGATGACCGGTCACTCTCTGGGAGCCGCAGGTGTACAGGAAGCGATTTACTCGCTGCTGATGCTGGAACATGGCTTTATCGCGCCGAGCATTAACATCGACGAGCTTGACGAGCAGGCGGCTGGCCTGGACATCGTTACCGAGCCGACCGAGCGCGAACTGACGACCGTAATGTCCAACAGCTTCGGCTTTGGCGGCACCAACGCCACGCTGGTTATGCGCAAGCTGAAAGCGTAAGCGGGGCTGTTTTCGCAAAAGGACAAAACTGGCTATATGAAGTAGCCAGTTTTTTTGCATTTAAGGAAAGATAATTACAGGGACCGTATTACACACTATGAATAGCCACTCAGATCGCCTCACCCATACATTGACATGTCTCGCAGGTTTTACCGGCTGGTATGGATGTTTTTTTCTGGTCTGGTTTTTGCCCGGTTACACTGCGCTTTATAAATCAGGGCTGGCATTGTCTTTCGTCACCGCCGTTATCCTGTGCCCTTTCGCCGTGATGGCGTGGAAATTATATTCCCGACACTACCCCTTTCTGACGCTGGGACGCTTCACCTTTGAGGGTTTTCTGCTTCCTGCGTTAGCATTGATTGTACTGACGTTTATCCACGGCTATTTTGCCCGGCCGGAGCCGTGGCTAAATGAACTGCCTCAGCAAACGCCTTTTGTAAAATGGGCAACTATTCTGGCGATAAGTCTCTTTGCGCCGGTTAACGAAGAGATTATTTTCCGCGGATTTGTGCTCAATAGCAGCATTGGCTGGGGGCGTTATGCAAAAACAGCAGGCATCATTGTTACATCTGCGCTATTTGCACTGATCCACATTCAGTACTCGGCGATAAGCACCTTTATTTATCTTTTTATTTTTTCAGCCATTTTGTGCACGGTGAGGATCAATAACGGTGGTCTGCTCATCCCAATACTGCTGCATGCGCTGAATAATAGCTGGGCGTGCATTGTGCTGTTTAATTTTTCTACCGCAAACTAGCCTGGCCGGGATGTTACACCTACAGCCCGGCAGATATCAGCACTTGCGCCAGCAGCCTGGGCGGCGTTATGCTTTTTTTAGCTGCTCAGCCCACGCCGCTGCCTGTGTCACCGCCCCCGGGCTATAGATGGCCTGCTCATAATGATGCCCTTCATCTCTGACACGATAAATTTTCCATGTGTCATTCTCCCGCCGGGTAAAGACTTTCAGATGTTGCTGCATATCTCCCGGACCGCCGATCCAGACATCGACCTGCTCACCCCCGAGAAAGGCGCTTGCTTTCCCCACTCTGAAGGTTGTGGCCCACGCGGGGGAGAAGTCCTGTACATAAAGAAAATAGTCCGAATTAACGATTTCCTGTTCATCAAGACCGGCAATATATTTCAGCCTGGTAATGACATCGTTAGCCACATAGTGTTGATAAAGCGGATCTGAATAATCATCAAGGGCAGTCGTATCGTCGGCGGTATAGCGCGTCATATAGTGATGATAAAACTGGCTGACCGTATCGGCACTATCATGAGGTGTCGTACTACAGCCACCGAGAGTGATTACCATCAGTAGCATAAAAAGTATTCGCATTATTCTTTCCTGTATATTTTGTAGGCAGGCTGCGCGGTTCTGTAGCCCGGACCTCCCCACATATCGCGCTGTTTAAAATCGGAGTACCAGTTCTGCCCGTCATAAATGGCCATATGGCCGCTGGGGTTACCGCCTTCATAAGGCTGAATAACGACCACGTCGCCAGCCTTTGGTGACTCGTAGGTTCCGACAGGTCTAAATCCTGCTGTTTCCAGGAAAGGACCGTAATCTTTCGCATGAAAGGTATTGCCAATGTTGATACCTCCCGCCGCAATCGCCTTGCGGGTATATTCCGCACATTTTCTTATTGAGTTAGCATGAGCATTTGCTTTCGCATAATTCCCGGCTGCACGTTTATCCCAGACCATAAAAATCCCTATTACGTGTTTACGTTACAGGTTTTATTAAGCGCCTGTGCCGATCGCGCTTTTTTACAAAAGATGCTGAAGCAGGGCGGGTCATAAAAAACGTAGAAATAACTACATATGATTTATAATGTTTTTGTCTTATATATTGAAGTTATGAATCAGTTCCAGACAAATGTTTCTGAGCAGAGGTGTCGTTATTCGGTGAGGGGTAGCGTGAGGGCCATATCACGTCAGGAGAGACGTCAAGCGCATCAGCAATAATCGCTTCAGCTTTCGCCCAGCGGCGGGTGAAAACATTCCGCAGAGAATCAGGAGACAGACCCGCTTCGCGCGACAAATCGCGCAGCGTTTTACCTTTCTTTTCCAGTGCGCTTTTTATATCTGCGCGATGCCAGTCCTGGATTTTACTTTCCATTGAATAATCCTTACTATTATATCGGTGCCGATATGCCTGTTTGAGCCAGGAATGAGGCACCTTAAATCACAAAAGAAAGTTAGTAAAGAATGTTTCTTTCTTTTTTATTAAAACGAATTGTCGACGAAAACGGCTAATACAAGCCCATCGACTATATATTGTGACGCAAAAGTTAAAACATTCTTTAATCAGGGAAAGGAAAGCGAGCTGATGGCAAAAGAGTGGTTTACGGTGAAAGAATGTCTGGCGTTGCCTGGTTATCCTAAAACAGCGCCTTCGGTGCGTGAAAGGCTTAATCAGCTGGCGAAGGATAAACCAGACTTTATACGCAAGCGTAAAGGTTCAAAAGCCTGGGAGTACCATATTTCCCTGTTTCCCCTGTATGTCCGCCCCTGGCTGCTTGATGAACCGGTTTACGGTCGGGTTGAGGAAGAGGGAGCCTTACCGCTTGAAGAGACGTGGCGCTCTATTTTCAGACAGCTGACAGCGGAACAGAAACAGCGCGCTATTACGCTGTTTAATTCTGAGGGGATTAGAGCGCTTTTGCCCGCAGTGATAAGCAATGACGGCCGCGAGTGTTGACAATCTACGGTTCCGGCAGGCAAAATTCCGCCCCAACATTATCAACGCGATAATGCGTAAGCGTTTAACGTTAACCAACGCACCTTAATCCTGTTTATTTGGGTGAAGGGGGCGTGGCTTCTTCCCGCCTTACTTCGCATTTAGGAGTAATGCATGTCATCTGCAACACCTCAGATCGCTACCTCGTCAGGAAGCGCTTCGCTTTTTCGCATCGCGTTTGCTGTTTTTCTGACTTATATGACGGTTGGCCTCCCGCTGCCGGTCATTCCGCTGTTCGTGCATCAGGAACTGGGCTATGGCAATACCCTGGTGGGTCTGGCCGTGGGTATTCAGTTTCTTGCCACCGTGTTAACCCGTGGCTATGCCGGGCGCCTGGCCGATCAGTTCGGCGCCAAACGCTCGGTGATGCAGGGTATGTTTGCCTGCGCGTTAGCAGGGGGTGCCTGGCTGCTGGCAGCGCTGTTGCCGGTTGATCCAATGGCAAAATTTGGCCTGCTCATCGTTGGCCGCCTGATCCTCGGTTTTGGTGAAAGCCAGCTTCTGACCGGCACCCTGACCTGGGGCATGGGGCTGGTAGGGCCTGCGCGCTCGGGCAAGGTGATGTCCTGGAATGGGATGGCCATTTTTGGCGCACTGGCTGCCGGTGCGCCGCTGGGGCTGTTTATTCACGATCGCTATGGCTTCGCCGTACTGGCGATTGTCACCATGCTGCTGCCGGTACTCGCCTGGGCGTTTAACGGCACGGTACGCAAGGTGCCCGCGCACGGCGGGGAGCGTCCTTCATTATGGAGCGTGGTCGGGCTTATCTGGCAGCCAGGGGTAGGACTGGCGCTGCAGGGCGTTGGCTTTGCCGTTATCAGCACATTTATTTCCCTTTATTTCGCCAGTAACGGCTGGGCAATGGCCGGCTTTACGCTCACCGCCTTCGGCGGCGCTTTCGTGCTGGTGCGGATCCTGTTTGGCTGGATGCCCGATCGTCTTGGTGGCGTCAGAGTGGCTATTTTCTCACTGCTGGTTGAGACTGCCGGGCTGGCGCTACTGTGGCTGGCACCCGTCTCCTGGGTAGCGATGGCTGGCGCAGCGCTGACAGGCGCCGGATGTTCGCTCATTTTCCCGGCGCTGGGAGTAGAAGTGGTGAAGCGTGTACCGCCGCAGGTACGGGGCACGGCACTGGGAGGCTACGCGGCCTTCCAGGATATCGCAATGGGCGTTACCGGTCCGCTGGCGGGAGTCCTGGCGACGTCGTACGGCTACCCGTCTGTTTTCCTGGCTGGCGCGGTTTCCGCGGTCGTTGGGATTATTGTCACTCTGGTTTCGTTTCGTAAAGCGTAAATCAAAACTTGTCGCTGCTTCTGTCAGAGGAGCAGCGACTCCTGCCTGTCATCTAATGATGCTGCTTAATAATTAATGCTTCCCGGATAAGGTTAATTAATACTATTCGCTGAACGCTTATTTTTAAGCGAATATTGCACATTAATGCCATTGTAATTATTCATGCTGTTAATATGAGGTATTCATTTCTTTTGTTTTAAATATATTATTGTGTAGGCGGGATTTGTATTACGCCGGGTTCAGTCACTAAATGTGATCGAAATAACAAAAGAAAATCTTAACGTTCAATAAAGTATGGCTACCTGAAGGAGATAAGTTTTTGTAAAGCAAGGAGTCATTATGTCGTTTATGCGCTCGTTTGAACGAGGGATGGAGAAAATCCTGGTCCCGGTGGCGATTAAACTGAATTCGCAGCGGCATGTCTCTGCAATTCGTGATGCGTTTATTTTATCGTTTCCGATTGTGATGGCCAGCTCCATCATTGTATTAATCAATTTTGCTATCTTATCGCCGGATGGTTTTGTCGCAACACTGCTCCATCTGAACGCGGTATTTCCCAACCTTGAAAAGGCACAGGCTATTTTTACGCCGGTAATGAATGGTTCGGTCAATATTATGTCGATCCTGATTGCTTTCCTGGTAGGCCGGAATATGGCAAAAAGCTTTCACGAAGACGATCTGCTCTGCGGATTGACGGCCATTGGCGCTTTCTTCGTGGTATACACGCCGTATCAGGAGATCGGCGGTCAGGCGTATATGACCACCAAATATCTCGGTCCGCAGGGGCTGTTTGTCGCGGTGATCGTGGCGATACTGTCCAGTGAGCTTTTCTGCCGCTTAGCGAAAAACCCCAAAATTACCATTACCATGCCTGACGCGGTTCCCCCTGCGGTGGCACGCTCCTTTAAAGTGCTGATCCCCATCATCGTGGTGATGATGCTTTTCTCGATCCTCAATTACCTGTTGTTAATGCTGTCGCCGGAAGGGCTGAATGACCTGATCTACAAGCTGATTCAGGCTCCGCTGAAAAATATGGGGACCAATATCTTTGCGGTGCTTATTCTCGGCGTGGTGTCTAATCTGCTGTGGTTCCTCGGCATTCACGGACCGAATACCATCGCGGCGATCCGTGAATCGATTTTTTCCGAAGCCAATCTGGAAAACCTGTCGTGGGCGGCGCAGCACGGTGATACCTGGGGCGCACCTTACCCGATTACCTGGACGGGTATAAACGATGCCTTTGCCAATTACGGCGGCTCCGGCATGACGCTGGGACTGCTGCTGGCGGTTTTTATCGCCTCACGTCGTTCTGATTATCGCGATCTGGCGAAGATGTCATTTGTACCGGGGCTGTTTAACATTAACGAGCCGGTGATGTTTGGACTGCCCATCGTTCTGAACCCGATATTCCTTATCCCTTTTATCCTGGTGCCGATGGTCAGCTCGCTGATTGGGTATATCTTCATTAGTACCGGTATCATTCCGCCTATCGCGTATGCCGTGCCGTGGACCACGCCCGGTCCGCTGATTGCCTTTTTTGGTACGGGGGGAAACTGGATGGCGTTAGTGGTGGGCCTTCTGTGTCTCGCCGCGGCGACGCTTATCTATCTGCCGTTTGTGATCGCGGCAAATAAGGTCAATGTATCGCAACCGACTGAGTAAGCATCACGCCCCTGAGCCGCTCTGGCGCAGGGGCAAGCCTTTACAGCACCAGCCACAGCACAGCGAAAGCCACGAGCAGCGCAATCAACATCAGGCCGGGACGTGCCGACAGCGCTTTGACGGTGTCATATAGCGGCGCAAACGGACGATGGATCGGCTGAATGTCGCCAATTTCCGGAGCATTCTGCGGACGTTCTGCCCGGCGTAAAAAGACCTGATTCAACAAATCCTGCACCTGCGCCGTGGTCAGCACCGACTGCGGAGTCACCTGCCACTGTTGCCGGGCGTGATCCTGAAGCTGATCCCATTCCTGCGGTTCCAGCGGCTGTTTTAGCGCCGCCTGGAGCGTATGCAGCGTCGGCGCAGGCTGCGTGCTTAACGTCTGCCGCGCCTGTAGCCAGGTCACCAGATGGGTAAACTGTTTGGCCGGGATCAGCTCCCCGGTTTTCACCCCGGAAAGTTCCAGCATCGACTGCCAGATCAGCTTGCCGGATTCACCGGTGGCCGCCGCCAGCTTCGTCACCAGTTGATTGAGCGTATTATGTTCAGCGGGCAGCAGGGGACGATCGGTCCCCGGCCGTTGCTGCGGCTGCGGAATGGATAACTCGTTATTCTGGAGCAGCCTGAGCACGCCCTTAAGCTGCTCAGGCGAAAGCTGGCTGAGCGCGGTTTGCCCGTATTGCTGGCGGATAAAATCGCTCACCGCCTGGCGGTTATTGCCCAGATTCAAAAGCTCGGTAAGCTGCGCCAGCGTCTGGCGGTTGCTGTGGCTCTGCTGAGCCGCATCCAGCCGCTGCGTAAGGTTTTGCTCGGCAGCAGGAAAATGACGCGACAGCAGCGGCATCTCATTTTTCAGACCAAGATCGTGTTTTATCCCGGCCCAGACTTCAGCGCTTTGTTGGCGAGTCAGCGCGACAAGGCGCGTAATTAAACGCTCCAGCACGGTACGCTGCTGGGTGGAAAGCGGCTGCTCTCCGGCGACTGAAGATGTGGCAGGTCCATCACCCGGAGGGCGAGCGGGCATACCTGAGATGGGTTGCGTCATTCGGGATCCTTAATGTCATCATACTCAACCAGGTTTGCGAGTATGCCTGGCGGCGGGATTATGGCACACTTGCCTGATGATCTCTCGTTTCAGACAGGTACTTTATCGTGAAAATCCTCGTTGATGAAAATATGCCCTACGCGCGTGAACTGTTCAGCCGTCTGGGCGAGGTAACAGCGGTTCCGGGACGTCCGATCCCGCTGGCGGCGCTGGCGGGTGCAGACGCGCTGATGGTACGTTCGGTCACGAAAGTGAATGAAGCGCTGCTGGCGGGACAGGGCATTAAATTTGTCGGCACCGCCACGGCAGGCACCGATCATGTTGACGAAGCGTGGCTGACGCAGGCGGGGATTGGTTTTTCCGCCGCGCCGGGCTGTAATGCCATTGCCGTCGTCGAGTATGTCTTTTCCTCGCTGCTGATGCTGGCAGAACGCGATAGCTTTAGCCTGACCGATCGCACGGTAGGGATTGTGGGCGTCGGTAACGTCGGACGGCGTCTGGCTGAGCGTCTTGAGGCGCTCGGCATACGCACGCTGCTTTGCGATCCGCCGCGGGCCGATCGGGGTGACGACGGCGATTTCCGCTCGCTGGACGAGCTGGTGCAGGAAGCTGACGTGCTGACCTTCCATACGCCGCTGTATAAAGACGGCCCGTACAAAACGCTGCACATGGCAGACGATGCGCTTCTCCGCCGCCTGAAACCCGGCACCATTCTGATTAATGCCTGTCGCGGACCGGTTGTGGATAACGCCGCGCTGTTAGCCTGTTTGCAGGCGGGCCAGGCGCTGAGCGTGGTGCTGGACGTCTGGGAACCGGAGCCGGATCTGTTGACTGACCTGCTGGAACGGGTCGATATCGGTACGCCGCACATTGCCGGTTACACGCTGGAAGGCAAAGCGCGCGGCACCACTCAGGTCTTCGAGGCGTTTAGCGAGTTTATCGGCCAACGCCAGCAGGTCGCGCTGGCAACCTTGTTGCCCGCACCGGAATTTGGCCGCATCACCTTGCAGGGACCGGTCGATCAAGCCACGCTAAAAAGGCTGGTGCATTTAGTGTATGATGTGCGCCGCGACGATGCGCCGCTGCGAAAAGTGGCAGGCGTGCCGGGTGAGTTCGACAAGCTGCGTAAAAATTATCTTGAGCGCCGCGAGTGGTCTTCATTATATGTGCAGTGTGACGACGCTGAGGCGGCAACGCTGCTGCATGAGCTCGGTTTTAACGCCGTTCATCACCCCATTCGTTAATCCTGTTTTTATGCTCCCTGCCTGATGGGGCGGGGAGCATTGCTATTTCTGGAGTCAATCATCATGTCTGAAGGCTGGAATATTGCCGTGCTGGGCGCTACGGGCACCGTAGGCGAAGCTTTGCTTGAAACGCTTGCCGAGCGTGAATTTCCGACAGGCGAACTGTACGCCCTTGCACGCGGTGACAGTGCCGGAGATTCCCTGCGCTATGCAGGTAAAACCGTGCGTGTAGAAGATGCCGCTGACTTTGACTGGACGCAGGTCCAGCTGGCCTTCTTTGTGGCGGGCGCTGAAGCGGCGGCGACTTACGCTGAAGATGCTGCCAATGCAGGGTGTCTGGTTATCGACACCAGCGGCCTGTTTGCCCTTGAGCCAGACGTTCCGCTGGTGGTACCGGAGGTAAATCCGTTCGTACTGGCCGACTACCGTAATCGCAATATCATTGCGGTTCCCGACAGCCAGACCAGCCAGCTGCTGATCGCCCTGAAGCCGCTGATTGACGACGGCGGACTGTCACGTATCAGCGTTACCAGCCTGCTCTCTGCCTCCGCACAGGGCAAAAAAGCAGTGGATGCGCTGGCGGGACAGAGTGCGAAATTGCTTAACGGTATCCCAATTGATGAAGACGATTTTTTTGGGCGCCAGCTGGCGTTTAACCTGCTGCCGTTCGTGGCCGATCGCGAAGGCACCGTGCGCGAAGAGCGCGTCATTGTCGATCAGACGCGCAAAATTTTGCAGGACGAGGGGCTGATGATTTCCGCCAGCTGCGTGCGTACGCCGGTATTTTACGGCCACGCGCAGATGGTCAGCTTCGAGGCGATGCGTCCGCTGGCTGCGGAAGAAGCGCGTGATGCGTTTGCGCGTGGTGAAGACATTGTGCTGTCTGAAGAAAATGATTTCCCCACCCAGGTCGGCGACGCTTCCGGCAGCGCGCACCTGTCAGTTGGCTGCGTGCGCAACGATTACGGGATGCCGGAACAGGTCCAGTTCTGGTCCGTTGCCGATAACGTCCGCTTTGGCGGCGCGCTGATGGCGGTCAAAATCGCCGAGAAACTGGTGCAGGAGTACCTGTAATTATGGCGGAAGTGTTACAGCAGCCGCTCATGAAAATTGCGCTCGGCATTGAGTACGACGGCAGTAAATATTACGGCTGGCAGCGGCAGAATGAAGTGCGCAGCGTGCAGGAAAAGCTGGAGAAAGCGCTCTCAAAAGTCGCCGACGAGCCGATTAACGTTTTCTGCGCCGGGCGTACCGACGCAGGCGTTCACAGTACCGGCCAGGTCGTGCATTTTGAAACGCGCGCCGTGCGTCAGGATGCTGCCTGGACGCTGGGCGTAAATGCGAATTTACCTGGTGACATTGCCGTGCGCTGGGTGAAACATGTGGCGGATGACTTTCATGCGCGTTTTTGCGCCACGGCGCGCCGTTACCGCTACGTCATCTACAATCAGCGTTTACGTCCGGCAGTGTTAGGCCAGGGCGTGACCCATTACTACCTGCCGCTGGACGCCGCACGGATGCATCGTGCCGCCCAGTCGCTGTTAGGTGAGAATGATTTTACGTCGTTCCGGGCGGTGCATTGTCAGTCGCGCACCCCGTGGCGTAACGTCATGCACATTAACGTCGAGCGTTACGGCGCTTACGTGGTGGTTGATATCAAAGCGAATGCCTTTGTTCATCATATGGTAAGGAATATTGTCGGCAGTCTGATGGAAGTGGGCGCGAACAACCGGCCAGAGAGCTGGATAGCAGAACTGCTTGCTGCAAAGGACCGGAATCTGGCGGCAGCAACGGCAAAAGCGGAAGGGCTGTATCTGGTGGCGGTAGATTATCCTGACCATTTCGGGCTTCCGGTCATGCCGATGGGCCCGCTGTTTTTAGCGGACTGAGTGGATTGTATAAAGGCATATAACCTCATGGATCTGATTTATTTCCTGATTGATTTTATTCTGCATATTGATGTGCATCTGGCGGAACTGGTCGCGGAGTATGGCGTCTGGGTTTACGCTATCCTGTTTTTGATCCTGTTTTGCGAAACGGGTCTGGTCGTGACGCCGTTTCTGCCGGGCGATTCGTTACTGTTCGTGGCCGGGGCGCTTTCCGCGCTGCCCACCAACGATCTGAACGTGCACCTGATGGTGACGCTGATGATCGTCGCGGCGGTACTGGGCGATGCGGTGAACTACACGATTGGACGCGTATTTGGCGATAAACTGTTTAGTAACCCGAACTCGAAAATTTTCCGCCGCAGCTATCTGGATAAAACCCACGCGTTTTATGATAAGCACGGTGGGAAGACGATCGTTCTTGCGCGTTTTGTGCCCATCGTCAGAACCTTTGCGCCTTTTGTGGCGGGAATGGGGAAGATGTCGTATCGTCATTTTGCCGCCTGGAACGTGGCAGGCGCGTTGCTGTGGGTGCTGCTCTTTACTTATGCAGGCTACCTGTTTGGCGATCTCCCTGTGGTACAGGAAAACCTTAAGCTATTGATTGTAGCAATCATTGTGCTGTCGGTTTTACCTGGCGTGATTGAAATCATCCGCCACAAACGGGCAGCGTCAAAGCTGAGAAAATGACGGGGTAACGGCGGTTCGACCACTTTTTTATCCCAACTTGCGAACCGTTATGTTTTAATGTGCAACATTCATGGTCAGACGGGAGTGAAAATCCATCCCGGCTGACAAAACTGGCATCGACCAGGTTCAGGCAGAAAGGTTATCAATGAGCTGGATTGAACGAATTAAAAGCAACATCACTCCCACCCGTAAGGCCAGTATCCCTGAAGGGGTGTGGACGAAATGCGATAGCTGTGGTCAGGTTCTTTATCGGGCCGAGCTGGAGCGCAATCTTGAAGTATGTCCCAAGTGTGATCATCACATGCGTATGTCGGCGCGTAATCGCCTGCATAGCCTGCTGGATGAAGGATCGCTGGTCGAGCTAGGAAGCGAGCTTGAGCCTAAGGACGTACTGAAGTTCAGAGATTCCAAAAAGTACAAAGATCGTCTGGCAAGTGCGCAGAAAGAGACGGGCGAGAAAGACGCGCTGGTGGTGATGAAAGGCACGCTCTATGACATGCCGGTCGTCGCAGTGGCCTTTGAGTTCGCCTTTATGGGGGGATCAATGGGGTCCGTCGTCGGCGCACGTTTCGTGCGTGCGGTTGAACAGGCGCTGGAAGACAACTGCCCGCTGATCTGCTTCTCCGCTTCAGGCGGCGCACGTATGCAGGAAGCGCTGATGTCATTGATGCAGATGGCGAAAACCTCTGCGGCGCTGGCAAAAATGCAGGAGCGCGGTCTGCCGTATATTTCGGTGCTGACCGACCCGACCATGGGTGGCGTTTCCGCCAGCTTCGCCATGCTGGGCGACCTGAACATCGCTGAGCCAAAAGCGCTGATCGGTTTTGCCGGTCCTCGTGTTATCGAGCAGACTGTGCGTGAAAAACTGCCGCCGGGCTTCCAGCGCAGTGAATTCCTGATCGAAAAAGGGGCCATCGATATGATTGTCCGCCGTCCGGAGATGCGCCTGAAGCTGGCCAGCATCCTGGCGAAGCTGATGAATCTTCCGGCACCGGATCCGGATGCGCCACGCGAAGAGGTGGTGGTACCTCCGGTACCGGATCAGGAAATCGAGGCCTGATAATGCACAAGGGCAGGGCCAGACGGCGCTGCCCTTTTGCTTTCCTTTCCCGTTAAACGTTGCGGACATCATGGAAAAAGAACTCATCCCTGACGCCACGTCGCCCCTGACGACGTGGCTTTCTTATCTGGAAAATCTGCACGCGAAGACCATCGATTTAGGGCTGACGCGCGTCGGCGAGGTTGCCGCTCGCCTGAATGTGCTACGGCCTGCGCCCTTCGTCTTCACCGTGGCAGGCACCAATGGTAAAGGCACTACCTGCTGCACGCTGGAGTCGATCCTGACGGCAGCGGGCTATAAAACCGGCGTTTACAGCTCGCCGCATTTGGTGCGCTATACCGAGCGCGTGCGCGTACAGGGTGCTGAATTGCCGGAAGCGGCGCATACGGCCTCATTTGCGGCGATTGAAGCGGCACGCGGTGAAACCTCGCTCACCTATTTTGAATACGGCACGCTGTCAGCGCTGTGGCTGTTTAAACAGGCGCAGCTTGATGTGGTGATCCTTGAAGTGGGGCTGGGCGGACGGCTCGACGCCACCAATATGGTGGACGCGGATGTGTCGGTGGTGACCAGTATTGCGCTCGATCATACCGACTGGCTGGGCCCGGACCGTGAAAGCATCGGGCGCGAAAAGGCCGGGATTTTCCGCGCCGGTAAGCCGGCTGTCGTTGGCGAGCCGGATATGCCGCAGTCGATTGCCGCTGTCGCGCAAGAAAAAGGTGCAATCCTGCTGCGTCGCGGCGTTGACTGGCATTATGATATCAACGAACACCACTGGCGCTTTGTCGACGCGCAGGGCGAACTCAACGCGCTGCCCCTGCCGCAGGTGCCGCAGCCGAATGCGGCCACCGCGCTGGCGGCGCTGCGCGCCAGTCAGCTTAAGATCAGCGAGCAGGCGATCCGCGACGGCATTGCCAGCGCTATTCTGCCGGGCCGTTTTCAGATCATCAGCGAATCGCCGCGGGTGATCCTCGACGTGGCGCACAATCCGCATGCCGCAGCATATTTAGCCGGGCGTCTCAAAACGCAAGCAAAAACCGGGCGCGTGCTGGCGGTCATTGGTATGCTGCACGATAAAGATATTGCCGGAACGCTGGCCTGCCTGACTGACATTGTGGACAGCTGGTATTGTGCACCGTTAGAAGGGCCGCGCGGCGCATCGGCAGAGCAGTTACTGGCGCATTTACCTGACGGCGAAATCTATGCCACAGTAGGGAAGGCGTGGCGCGCCGCGATGGCGAATGCACAGCCAGAAGACACCGTGCTGGTGTGTGGATCGTTCCACACGGTAGCGCATGTAATGGAAGAAATAGAGGCGGGGAGATCCGGTGGCAAGTAAGTTTCAGAACCGTTTAGTGGGCACTATCGTGCTGGTGGCGCTGGGCGTTATCATTCTGCCCGGCCTGCTCGACGGCCAGAAAAAACATTATCAGGATGAGTTTGCTGCAATCCCGCTGGTGCCGAAAGCGGGGGATCGTGACGAGCCTGATATGCTGCCTGCCGCAACGCAGGCGCTACCTGCTCAGCCGCCGGAAGGCGCGGCAGAAGAGGTGAGGGCGGGCGATGCTGCGGCACCGACGCTGGACCCGTCGCGTCTGGCGGCGAACAACGGCGCAGATATCGATCAAATCCCGGTCCAGCCCGATCCGCCAAAACCGAAACCGGCCGACAAACCGCAGCCAAAACCGGCGCGTGACAAAGCCAGCGAACAACTGGCCGCGGCCAGCGAAACGCCGCCAGCGAAGCCCGTCGCTGAAGATAAACCTGCGCCCACCGGCAAGGCGTATGTGGTGCAGCTGGGCGCGCTGAAAAATGCTGATAAAGTCAGCGAGATCGTCAGCAAACTTCGCGGCGCCGGATACCGGGTTTATACGTCGCCTTCGACGCCGGTACAGGGTAAAATTACCCGCATTCTGGTCGGGCCCGACGCATCGAAAGATAAGCTTAAAGGCTCGCTGGGTGAGCTGAACCAGTTATCGGGGTTGAACGGCGTAGTGATGAACTACAGCGTGAACTAGGGCGAAGGGCTTTGCCCCTCGTACCCCAAAATGGCGATGGCGTTGATTGTTTTTTCAGCGCCATTTTTATTTGACCAGGGACGGGAAATCCCTACGCAAACGTTTTCTTTTTCTGTTAGAATGCGCCCCAACTGGACGACAGGGCGTAACATCGTGGGACATATATGGTCTGGATTGATTACGCCATTATCGCGGTACTGGGCTTTTCTTGCTTAGTGAGCCTTATCCGCGGCTTTGTTCGTGAAGCATTATCGCTGGTGACATGGGGCTGTGCCTTTTATGTTGCCAGCCATTACTACACGGAACTGTCTGTCTGGTTTACGGGCTTTGAAGATGAACGGGTTCGAAATGGGATTGCTATTGCGGCGCTGTTTATTGCGACGCTCATCGTAGGTGCCATCGTGAACTACGTGATAGGTCAACTGGTGGAGAAGACCGGGCTGTCGGGTACAGACAGGGTATTGGGGATCTGCTTCGGCGCATTGCGTGGGGTACTGATCATCGCTGCTATCCTGTTCTTTCTTGACACGTTCACAGGGATGGCGAAGAGCGATGACTGGCAGCACTCGCAGTTTATTCCTTATTTTTCCCCCGTCATCAGATGGTTTTTCGAATACCTCCAAAGCTCGTCAAGTTTCTTGCCCAAAGTATAAACTTTGGGTCGTAGCTTAACGAGGAAAAGACGTATGTGCGGTATTGTCGGTATCGCCGGTGTTATGCCGGTCAACCAGTCTATTTATGACGCGTTAACGGTGCTTCAGCACCGCGGGCAGGATGCCGCAGGCATCATCACCATTGATGCGAATAACGGCTTTCGTTTGCGTAAAGCTAATGGTCTGGTGAGCGATGTGTTCGAAGCACGTCACATGCAGCGTATGCAGGGCAATATGGGTATCGGCCACGTTCGCTACCCAACAGCTGGCAGCTCCAGCGCCTCTGAAGCGCAGCCTTTCTACGTTAACTCCCCTTATGGTATTACGCTTGCTCACAACGGCAATCTGACCAACGCGCACGAACTACGTAAAAAGCTGTTCGAAGAGAAGCGTCGTCACATCAACACCACGTCTGACTCTGAAGTTCTGCTCAACGTGTTTGCCAGCGAGCTGGATAACTTCCGCCACTATCCGCTGGAAGCAGACAACATTTTTGCCGCCATTGCCGCCACCAACCGCCTGATCCGCGGCGCTTACGCCTGCGTGGCGATGATTATCGGTCACGGTATGGTCGCCTTCCGCGATCCAAACGGCATTCGCCCGCTGGTGCTGGGCAAACGTGAAATCGGCGATGGCCGCACCGAGTATATGGTCGCCTCTGAAAGCGTGGCGCTGGATACCCTCGGCTTTGAATTCCTGCGCGACGTTGCGCCGGGCGAGGCGGTCTATATCACTGAAAAAGGGCAGCTCTTTACCCGCCAGTGCGCCGACCATCCGGTGAGCAATCCGTGCCTGTTTGAATACGTCTACTTCGCGCGTCCGGATTCCTTCATCGACAAAATTTCCGTCTACAGCGCCCGCGTCAATATGGGCACAAAGCTCGGCGAAAAAATTGCCCGCGAGTGGGAAGATCTGGATATCGATGTGGTGATCCCGATCCCGGAAACTTCCTGCGATATCGCGCTGGAAATCGCCCGTATCCTGGACAAACCGTATCGTCAGGGCTTCGTGAAAAACCGCTATGTGGGCCGTACCTTTATCATGCCGGGCCAGCAGCTGCGCCGTAAATCGGTGCGCCGCAAGCTGAACGCTAACCGCGCCGAGTTCCGTGATAAAAACGTGCTGCTGGTGGATGATTCCATCGTGCGCGGTACCACCTCTGAGCAGATCATTGAAATGGCTCGCGAAGCGGGTGCGAAAAAGGTTTATCTGGCTTCCGCGGCACCGGAGATTCGCTTCCCGAACGTGTACGGTATTGATATGCCAAGCGCTAACGAACTGATCGCGCATGGTCGAGAAGTCGATGAAATTCGCCAGATCATCGGTGCGGACGGGCTGATTTTCCAGGATCTCGACGATCTGATCGACGCGGTTCGCGCGGAAAACCCGGAAATCCAGCAGTTCGAATGCTCGGTCTTTAACGGTATCTACGTGACCAAAGATGTCGATCAGCAGTATCTCGATTATCTTGACTCTCTGCGTAACGATGACTCCAAAGCGGTGCAGCGGCAGAACGAAGTGGAAAACCTTGAGATGCACAACGAAGGGTAAATCCTTTACAACGCCTGGCAATGCCAGGCGTTCAGACTGCTGACAAACGTTATACCGTGCAATTATGCCTGGCGGCGCTTCGCTTGCGCAGGCCTACAGGTTGCGACTAACCTGTTGATGTTGATGTTGATGTTGATGTTGATGTTGATGTTGATGTTGATGCCTTTCGTAGGCCGGGTAAGGCGAAGCCGCCACCCGGCAAAACGGCGCATACACCTGTAAAACAGGTTTTTCATCAACGCACGCCAGGCGTTGTTTCTGCTGCTTCAGGCTTCGTCCACCCAGATCCGCATTTCGCCTTCGCCTCGATTGGCCCAGCTAAACCACGGAATAAAGGTTAGCGTCTGATTCTTCACGGGCGTTTGTTGCCGATCGAAGCTGTAAAGCGGCTGATCTTCAGACGGTGTCGTCACGCGGACTCCATCGGCCTGCAACAGTATTTTTCCTTTCAGTACGCCAGTGCCGGCAATTTCCCGAAATCCGCTTTGTGCAGGCAATGAAAGATTATGCAATTCTGCGCCATTATCCGCCTCTTCGAGGCAATACACCAGCGGCCCGCGCTGGATGGCCACTTTACCCGCCGCATGGCGCACCAGAGGGTTAGCGTAAACCCGCTTAACGCGCATCGGCAACAGCAGGGTAAGGGTATCACCCTGCTGCCACCGACGATGAAGATGCAGATATCCTTTAATTCTTTCGCCCTGAGCTGCTTCGCCGTTAACCAGGAACTGCGGATCGTCGCACCACTCCGGCAGACGCAGCGCCAGAGTATGCTCGACCGGCTGCGGATTATCGAAGGTGATTTCGACGCGTTCATCCCAGGGGTAATTTCCGGCGATCGTCAGCCGCAGGTCTCCGCCATTAACGGCAAATTGCGCCTGGCTGCCCGCGTAGATGTTGATAAACAGCGCGTCCGGGCGCGGCGTAAAAATATAGTGACCAATACCGACCAGCGTGCGGGCGATATTGGGCGGACAGCAGGCGCAGCCGAACCAGCGCTGACGTACCGGTTTGATGTGATCATAGATATGGTTGTGCGGAATGCTCTTCGGATAGGTCTCAAGCGGGTTAACGTAGAAAAAGTGTTTGCCATCCAGCGCCATACCGCCGAGCACGGTGTTATAAAACGCGCGCTCCATGACATCGGCGTAGCGTGAATCGCCCTCCATTTCCAGCATCCGGCGAGCGAACATCATCAGGCCAATGGAAGCACAACTTTCACCGTAAGCGGTGTCATTCGGCAGGTCGTAATCGCTGGTAAATGCTTCACCAATCGCCTGTGAGCCGATGCCGCCAGTGATATACATGCGTCGCTGCACCAGATTATCCCAGATGCGCAGGCAGGTCTGGCGTTTCTCTTCGTCCTGCGTGGTGCGGGCGAGATGCGCCAGTCCGGTCATCAGATAAACCGAGCGGACGGCATGCCCGACCGCCTGATCCTGTTCCTTCAGCGGTTTATGTGCATGCGTGTAGGCTTTATCTTTCACCATCCAGGCATCGCCCCAGTTATCCCAGTGCCAGGTACCGCCGCGTTTTTCAAACTCAATATCATAGTAGTAAGGCTGCTGGCCGCGCTCTTCAAGAAAGAAACGTGCCAGCGCCTGATAACGCGGTTCCCGGGTCACTTCATAGAGGCGCATAAGCGCCAGCTCGATTTCCGGATGTCCGGGATAGCCGCGGAGCTGGCCTTCGTTCGGACCAAAAATGTCAGCAATATGGTCGGCGAAACGGCAGACGATATCCAGCAGCCGGCGCTTACCGGTGGCCTGCCAGAACGCCACCGCCGCTTCAAACAAATGCCCGGCGCAGTAAAGCTCATGGCACTCTGCAAGGTTTGTCCAGCGCATGCCCGGCTCTTTCACGGTGTACCAGGTATTAAGGTAGCCGTCTTCGCACTGCGCCAGTGCCAGCAGTTCAATAACCTCATCGGCGGTTTTTTCCAGCGTCGCATTGGGCTTCTGGCTTAGCGACCACGCGACCGCCTCCAGCCATTTGGTGACATCACTATCCTGAAAAACCATACCGTAAAACTCACCTTCCTGTAGACCTGCGGCAATACGGTAATTGGTCAGGGCGTGGCTCGGTTCCGTATCAGGAAGCGTGTCGTTAAGCGCCTGCCACTGCCAGGGAATGACAACTTCTCTAATCAACCGCTGGTACTCTCCCAGGAACGGATCGGTAATGGTGATTCGGTTTAGATCGGCCTCGATCACATCAGACTGCATCATGTTTACCTCAGGAAATGTGTAAATGTCGTTGTTGAAGATCGTGAGAAATGCGTTGCATTAAGGGGCCATTCAGGCGGCACTTAAGCAGGCATAACGCCAGTACGAGGTGGAAAATTGCCGGGACCAGACTTTGTAAGGTGTTAATGCCCTGGATTGACGCTGCGGTCTGATTTTCCAGACCCGGGCGATAAGCCACGAGGATCAGAATCAGGCTGATAATGCCGCCGGATGACGCCCATGAGAGCTTGATAAAAAAGAGGTTAAACGCGAAGTTCATGCCGGAAGAGCGCACGCCGTTCTTCCATTCGCCGTAGTCATCGGCAAACGCCATAATGGAGAAGTGCAGCGGCAGGGTAAATCCAAGGACAATATTGTTGATTAAAATGCAGACCAGCCACAGCGTCTGGTATTGCGGTCCGGTCGGTAAAAACCACATTGCCACGCCAAAGGCGACCAGCGTCAGATTGGTGTAGTAATACAGTTTTACCATGTCGATACGGCGAGAAAGAGGATTTACCACGATCGCTCCCAGGATAGCCGCAAAGGTCACAATGGCGAAAAACAGCGACATAAACCCGGCGCTGCCCTGAAGGGAGTAAGAAATAAAATACATGTAGCCGCCGCCGCGGATACAGAGAATATTCACCAGTAAAAAAGACATTATTAGCATCATTAAAAGCTGATCGTTTTTTCGCAGCCCCTGCAGATGCTGACGCAGGGTAAACGTACCCGCCAACGATAACGGCACCCGTTCTTTGACCCAAAAGAAACACAGCAGGAACATCACTACGCCAATCGTGCAGAGTACGGTGACGCCGTACTGGTAGCCCGTCGCCAGATCGCCTTTGCCGAAAACGTCCACCATCCACGGTAGCCCGACGGAGACCAGAAACCCCGCAATTCCGCTAAGCACAAAACGCCATGACTGACAGGACATGACCTGATCGTGGCGGTTGGTCATCACATTGATCAAGGCGCAGTAGGGAACGTTGATTGCTGTGTAACCTACTGAAAGTAAAAAGTAGGTGCCGAACGCCCAGGCAATTTTCATGTTCGGACTCAGGTCCGGTACGGTAAAAGTCAGAATACCAATAATGCCCAGCGGAACGGCGATCCATAGCTGCCAGGGGCGAAAACGGCCCCAACGGCTACGGGTGCGGTCTGCAATAACGCCCATCACCGGATCGGAGACGGCGTCGAAGATCCGCAATATCAAAAACATCGCTCCGACAATGGCCGGGCTAAGACCGAAAATGTCGGTATAGAAGAAAAGCAAAAAACCGCTAATCAAGTCAGAAATGCAGTGTCCTCCGGCATCCCCTAATCCATAGCCTATCTTTTCGCGGGTAGAGAGCGTTTCACCCGCATCAACTATCTGCACTTCATTATCCAGATCGTGAGCAGTAGTCATAATCAATCCTTTTATGCGTTAACACGTTGTGAGGGATAAAAAGTCATTACGACATATCTCTGACTATTTTTAGTAAAAAACAACGATGCCAAGCATAAATCTGCAAAGGACTTTCGGTACATATCGGGCTGCTTTCATTGTGAAAATGATCTGAATTTTTACTATAAAAGTTTTTTAAATGCCGATATAGATCACAAATTTTCGCTTATAGCTGCTTTGTGCCTATATTTTTCTTTATTTTCATGAACTTTTTTACGAGAAATGATGCATAGCAAAAGGATGGCGTGAAACGTTTTTAGTATAAAAGAAGGCAAAACGGTTGAATGCCACATACTATGGCATGGTACTCTTAGCGTTTCTTTTGCATAACAGATAGCAGGCGGCATTACGGATCACCCGTCATGCGGGTTGAAAAGAGGCGCTGTCCCGGAAGCGGAAGAACAAACGGAATGGTAAAAAAAACCAGAATTAAAGATATCGCTTCCGCGTGCGGCGTTTCTCTCGCCGCGGTGTCCAGGGCGCTGAAAGGGCAGCCGGGGTTGAGCGATGAGACGCGTCAGCGGATCTTGTCCATGGCGGAAGCTGAAGGCTATGACTTCAGCCGTTTGCGCAGCGGACGCATTAAGCGGCTGTTGTTTCTTCTCCACCGTCAGCACAATATTGCCAGCGCGCTGCCTTTTTACTCCACCGTCATGCTGGGGGTGGCGGACGCCTGCCGGGAAAATGATATCGCGATGAGCTTCCAGCCCATCGGCCCCGATGATTCAATAGCGGAGCTTATCGCGTTACATCAGCCTGACGCGTTAATTTGCGCTGGATATCTCGAGGCGGAAATTCTTGCCGGGCTGCGTAAAATTTTATTACCCATTGCGCTGGTAGATTTGTGGGCGGCGGATTTTCCCTGCGTAAACCCGGATAACTATCACGGCGGGTTTGTGGTCACGCGCCACTTAATTGAGCAGGGGCGGCGCAAAATTGCGTTTCTCGGCAATTCTCAGCACCATTACAGTATCCGTCAGCGTCTTGAAGGCTATCAGCAGGCGCTATTCGACGCGGGGCTGTCGATGCCGCAGGAATACCGGACAGAAATGCCGCCCGTCAAAGACATCGAACAGGCGCTGACAGATGGCATGAACAAGCTGCTGGCCCTGCCGCAGCCACCCGATGCTATCTTTGCCTATAACGACGTGGCGGCGCTAATCGCGATGCGAGCCTGCACACGTCAGGGATTTCGGGTGCCAGAAGATATCGCTGTTGTCGGTTTTGATGATATTGATACCGCGGCGTGGGCGCACCCGCCATTGACCACGGTAGCGATAGATAAACGCGAACTTGGACGCGATGCGTTTCGTCTGTTGTTAAACGAGGAGGGGGAAAGAAATTTGCTTCTGCCAGTTCGCCTGGTCGTTCGTGAAAGCTCTTCTGGTGGCCTGACGCCTTTGCGTTCGCCGTCTTAATCGGGCAAAATTTGCCAAAGCGACTTAAAGGACGACGAATGTGAAGAGACTCATCATAGGGATTTCCGGCGCCAGCGGCGCGATTTACGGCGTGCGGCTGCTACAGGTTTTACGTGACGTCGCAGAGGTCGAAACTCATCTGGTGATGAGCCAGGCCGCCCGGCAGACGCTGGCGCTGGAAACGGATCTTTCCCTGCGCGAGGTTCAGGCGCTGGCGGATGTGGTTCATGACGCCCGCGATATCGCCGCCAGTATCTCCTCCGGTTCGTTTAAAACGGCGGGCATGGCGATCCTCCCGTGCTCGATCAAAACGCTCTCCGGCATTGTTAACAGCTATACCGACGGGTTGCTGACCCGCGCGGCGGACGTGGTGCTGAAAGAGCGCCGCCCGCTGGTGCTGTGCGTGCGGGAAACCCCGCTGCATCTGGGCCACCTGCGCCTGATGACCCAGGCGGCGGAACTGGGCGCAGTGGTCATGCCGCCGGTGCCAGCGTTTTACCACCGGCCGCAGACCATTGACGATCTGATCAACCAGACCGTTAATCGGGTGCTCGACCAGTTCGCTATCGAACTACCGGAAGACCTTTTCACCCGCTGGCCGGGCGGCGCTGCCGCTGAGTGAAATGCATAAAATGATGCCCTGTTTCAGGGCATCATTCGACTCCATCATATTTTTGACACTAATATACTTATTACTCGTTTTTTAATTATTTAAATTAAGATTTTTAATCTCGACATATCCTTTAGGTGTGCCTATGAAATCAGGAGCATTATAATCATAGACCCCAACTAGTATCCATTTATCATCGACAGTTTTTATTTTGACTAATGCATTTGTCGCATGTACCTGAGCAACAATTTCTGATTCAAGTGAGGGGCTTTTTCTTAAGTATATATCTTTCAGATCTTCTCCTGGCTCATAAGTTGTTGTATATGGGTGTGATATATCACACAATATAGCCCTTTGCATGGTATCGATATCTTTTAATGTTATCGACGCTAATGGGGTATAGGATTGTAACTGAGCAGAACTGAATGTTCCATCACAATCACCTGTCTCGACCACGTTATCAATAATAATGTCCCCACTGTTTTCTATATGGCCTTCGCTATATTTATAAAATGAAGGTGGGATCTTTTTAAAATATAGATTAATTACATGTTTAATGTCACTTTGCTTCATATCAAGCATAATAACTTTAACAGACTTAGATTTTTCTGTAACAAGATAGCGCAAATGTAATTTAGGGATGCTTTTGGTAAAGTCTTTGTTCCATTCAAGCTCCCAGTACGCTTGTAGGACGCCATTATGTACCTCTTTTGAGGCGGCAAAAGAATTTTGAGAAATAAATAAAAATAACAATAGGAATACAGATTTCTTTAGCATGTTGATGTCCTTATTCATCTTGCCATTAAATACGTTCACCTAAATTTTGACTAATTACAACTTCAAATCTTTCAATACCTATGCTACTTATGTACGTCTGTAATGCTGTAAACGCTGCTCCACTTTGCATTACGCGATTTTGACTGAAGGTACTGCCTACAATTAGACAGCCTTTAGTGTCATTTACGGTATTTCCACAATGAATAAGAATTTTCCTTGACTCTGGAACATTGATATTATGGAGTAATATCAGAGGATTATGTGCGGGCATAGAAGGGCTGTTGTGCCATTTTAGTTTATAAGTGCCAACCGGGATTCTTTTACGTTGATTTGACATAGTCGTGTCGGGGCCGGGGCACTCCAGTACATATCCCTTTATACGTGTTCCAGCAATATGATACCTACTTATTGTCGACAATTCAGTGTCAAAAAAACGCTCAATTTTGATAATATTCTGAGCCATTTTGGATATCTCCTTTTTATTTATAAATTAATATAATAGATGCCATGTTTAATATTCATAATTATACTTGTTGCAATAATGTATTTACCGTTGTCAGTAAATAAAAATGCCACGATGTAAGCTTATAAAAGCTATGTTAGTTAGTAGTGCCGTGAATGAGATTGTGACTTTCACTCATCCTATGAATGATAAATGATTTCTATATCTTCAGTGAAGTATATTGATTGCATGAATTATATTATGTTATATCATCCATAATACTCCCATAAACAGAGGGCGTGTCTTGTTAATTATGAATGTATCTTATGAAGGCATGCCCTGGAAATCAACAATTTTATTTATGTTTTAATCAGTGAAGTCTCTATTTTCTGAAAGGTGGAAGGTAATAGAGAGAAGCACGGGAGACATCCTTGAGAAGTATACAAGACAAGGAGATCTTTTATCGTTGGTTAATATATATATCTATCAACGAATTGGCTAAATATTAGCAAAGCATTCTCCTCATAGTTCAGGCAAGAAATTGAGATCTGAATTATTGTCATGATGCCTGGTACTACATAACAGACGGGAGTATTAACGTTTTATATGACGGCATCATTTAATAAATTTTATCCATAATGTGGGCGATAATAATCATTCAGAATATGAATGAAATAAAATCAATGATGGTTAGCGATGAATATATTTGCATACTTATCAAGATCGGTTGCTGAGTGACGTGCAAGGACGCGCCATCGAAAGAAAGCCAAACCAGGCACCCGCCGCATCTCATCGACTAGTTGTCACACCTTCATGCCCTGTTTCAGGGCATTTTTGTAACCGCGATCATATCCCCGACATTTTCCTTCTTTTACCGCTGCGGTTCGCTCGGCGGACCTGCTATCTTTCACCTTACGATAGTTTGCAACGTTTTATTAACACATCCGTGTATCCCCGTTCCGGGCGCAGAGATGGCACAAAACCTGCAAGGCTTATCCGCAGCACAACACAGACAGTACATAATAAAATCACCACATTGAGGGGAATGTATGAAGAAGTCGGTCCTGGCTCTATCTTTACTGGTCGGTTTAAGCAGCGCCGCCAGCGTTTATGCCGCGCTACCGCAAACGGTGCGGATTGGCACTGACGCCACCTATGCGCCTTTTTCCTCGAAAGATGCAAAAGGGCAGTTTGTCGGTTTTGATATCGATCTGGGCAACGAAATGTGCAAACGCATTCAGGTCAAATGTACCTGGGTCGGCAGCGATTTTGATGCGCTCATTCCGTCGCTGAAAGCGAAAAAAATCGATGCGATTATCTCTTCGCTTTCCATCACCGAAAAGCGTCAGCAGGAAATTGCCTTCTCTGACAAGCTCTACGCTGCCGACTCTCGCCTGATTGCCGCCAAAGGCTCGCCAATCCAGCCCACGCTGGAATCACTGAAAGGCAAACACGTTGGCGTGCTTCAGGGCTCCACTCAGGAAGCCTATGGCAACGACCACTGGCGCAGCAAAGGTGTGGATGTCATTGCCTACGCTAACCAGGATCTGATCTACTCCGACCTCGCCGCAGGCCGTCTTGACGCCGCCTTGCAGGACGAAGTCGCCGCCAGCGAAGGGTTTCTCAAACAGCCCGCCGGGAAAGACTTTGCCTTTGCAGGGGCCTCGGTAAAAGATAAAAAATTCTTTGGCGATGGCACGGGCGTCGGTCTGCGCAAGGATGACACCGAGCTGAAGGCCGCCTTTGATAAAGCGCTGAAAGACCTGCGCGCTGATGGTACCTACGACAAAATGGCGAAAAAATATTTCGATTTCAACGTTTACGGCGATTAAGCCTGCGACAACGAACTCAACGTCCTCCGTGCTGGATCTTCAGCACGGAGTATTAATGAGATTTATGCATCGTAGTGGTGCGAAGGATGCACTACGGTTGGGCACTAATGCATAGTTACGCGTTTATAATGCGAAAAAAATGCGATAAGCGTGCAGAATATTTTGCCTTGCCGCCCCGAATAATGGCACGATATCTGCACCTTATTTGGGCCATGAATCCCATTAGAATGACGGTTTGTTGAGGATAATTATGAAAAAGCTGGTGTTGTCTCTTTCCTTAGTGCTGGCGGTTTCCAGTATCTCAGGCGCTTTCGCCGCTCTTCCACAAAAATTGCGTATTGGTACCGATCCAACCTATGCCCCGTTTGAATCCAAAAATTCGCAGGGTGAATTAGTGGGTTTTGATATCGATCTGGCAAAAGAACTCTGTAAGCGGATTAAAACGCAATGTACCTTCATGGAAAACCCGCTGGACGCGCTGATCCCTTCCCTGAAAGCGAAAAAAATCGACGTTATTATGTCCTCGCTGTCGATTACTGAAAAACGCCAGCAGGAGATTGCCTTTACCGACAAGCTGTATGCGGCTGACTCCCGTCTGGTCGTGAAGAAAGGCTCTGACATTGCACCAGAGCTGAGCAAACTGCAGGGCAAACGCATCGGTGTGTTGCAGGGAACCACCCAGGAAACCTATGGCAACGTCCACTGGGCACCGAAAGGCGTCGAGATCGTCTCCTATCAGGGCCAGGACAATATCTACGCTGACCTGACCGCCGGACGTATTGATGCGGCGTTTCAGGATGAAGTGGCTGCCAGCGAGGGCTTTCTGAAACAGCCGATCGGTCAGGACTATGCCTTCGGCGGTCCGTCAATCAAAGATGAAAAACTGTTTGGCGTCGGGACCGGAATGGGCCTGCGCAAAGAGGATAACGAACTGCGCGAAGCGCTGAATAAAGCCTTTGCCGACATGCGTGCTGACGGAACGTACGACAAACTGGCGAAAAAGTACTTCGATTTTGACGTTTACGGCGGTTAATCTCCGCCCGGACCCGGTTAACTCAACGCCGGGTCCGTACCAGGACAGGAAAGACTGAATGCTGCACGGGTTTTCACAGGTAATTTTACAGGGCGCGATAGTCACGCTGGAGCTGGCCTTAAGTTCCGTGGTGCTGTCAGTGCTAATCGGCCTGATTGGCGCGGGAGCAAAGCTTTCCGGTAGTCGCCCGCTGGCGCTGATCTTTGAAGGTTACACCACCCTGATTCGCGGCGTGCCGGATCTGGTGCTGATGCTGTTGATCTTTTACGGTCTGCAAATTGCCCTTAACAGCATCACCGATGCGCTGGGCCTGGCGCAATTTGACATCGATCCGATGGTGGCGGGCATTATTACCCTCGGCTTTATCTATGGCGCCTACTTCACTGAAACCTTTCGAGGCGCGTTTATGGCGGTGCCGAAAGGGCATATTGAAGCGGCAACGGCGTTCGGTTTTACCGGCAGCCAGACCTTCCGGCGTATTCTGTTTCCGGCGATGATGCGTTATGCCTTACCGGGCATCGGCAATAACTGGCAGGTGATCCTTAAGGCAACGGCGCTGGTCTCGTTGCTTGGACTGGAAGATGTGGTAAAGGCGACGCAGCTGGCAGGTAAAAGTACCTGGCAGCCGTTCTATTTCGCTATCGTCTGCGGGCTGATTTATCTGGTATTTACCACGGTTTCTAATGGTGTGCTGCTGCTGCTCGAACGCCGCTACTCCGTAGGTGTGAAGAGGGCTGACCTGTGATCGACATTATTCAGGAATACTGGCAGTCATTACTGTGGAGCGATGGCTACCGGATGACCGGCGTGGCGGTAACGCTGTGGCTGCTAATCTCCTCGGTGGTAATGGGCGGCCTGCTGGCGGTTCTTCTGGCGATTGGCCGCGTTTCCAGCAATCGATTAATCCGCTATCCCATCTGGTTATTTACTTACGTTTTCCGCGGAACGCCGCTTTACGTTCAGCTGCTGGTGTTCTATTCCGGCATGTATACGCTGGAAGTGGTGAAAGGCACCGAGCTACTGAATGCTTTTTTTCGCAGCGGCCTGAACTGTACGGTGCTGGCGCTGACGCTCAACACCTGCGCCTATACCACCGAGATTTTTGCCGGGGCTATTCGCTCGGTGCCGCACGGTGAAATTGAAGCGGCGCGCGCGTATGGCTTTTCGTCGTTCAAAATGTACCGCTGCATTATTCTGCCTTCAGCCCTGCGCATTGCGCTGCCAGCGTACAGTAACGAAGTGATTTTAATGCTCCATTCGACCGCGCTGGCGTTTACCGCCACGGTGCCGGATCTGCTCAAAATTGCCCGTGATATCAACTCAGCGACGTATCAGCCTTTCACCGCTTTCGGTATTGCGGCCGTTCTTTATTTAATGATTTCTTATGTGCTGATTAGTTTATTCCGCAAGGCGGAAAAGCGCTGGTTACAGCACGTGAAACCTTCATCGACGCACTGAGAAATACGATGTCTGAAAACAAATTAAACGTGATTGATTTGCACAAGCGCTACGGCGAGCATGAGGTGCTGAAAGGGGTTTCGCTGACGGCTAACGCCGGTGATGTGATTTCGATTATCGGCTCCTCCGGATCGGGTAAAAGTACCTTTTTGCGCTGTATTAACTTTCTTGAAAAACCGAGCGAAGGCACCATTACCGTCAGCGGGCAGAATATCACTCTGGTGCGCGATAAAGACGGACAGCTTAAGGTCGCCGATAAAAATCAGCTCCGGCTACTGCGTACGCGGCTCACCATGGTGTTCCAGCACTTTAACCTGTGGAGCCACATGACGGTGCTGGAAAACGTGATGGAAGCACCGATTCAGGTATTGGGGCTGAGTAAACAAGCCTCGCGCGAGCGGGCGATGAAATACCTGGCAAAAGTCGGCATTGATGAAATGGCGCAGGGTAAGTACCCGGTGCATTTGTCGGGCGGCCAGCAGCAGCGCGTTTCTATCGCCCGCGCGCTGGCAATGGAGCCGGAAGTCTTACTGTTTGATGAACCGACCTCCGCGCTGGATCCAGAGCTGGTGGGAGAAGTGCTGCGCATCATGCAACAGCTGGCCGAAGAGGGGAAAACCATGGTGGTAGTGACGCATGAAATGGGCTTTGCCCGCCACGTCTCCTCCCACGTTATTTTCCTCCATCAGGGCAAAATTGAGGAGCAGGGCGATCCGGAACAGGTGTTCGGTAATCCGCAGAGTCCTCGTTTGCAGCAGTTTTTGAAGGGATCGCTGAAGTAGCGGTGATGGGCTGATCCTCCCGTGGGGATCAGCCCGCCTGTAAAAAGTCCGCTTTCGTCAGACGGAACGCCCAGTCGTCATAATATTCATCATTAAGCAAAAAGGCCTTCTCCAGCGTCTGTACCCGGCGAAAGCGCGCCTTTTCCAGCACTCTCACCGAGCCGGTATTCTCCGCCAGCACCCACGCATTTAACGCGCTGACGCTCGCCTGGTAAAACGCGTATTGGCACACCGCCTGTAGCGCTTCGCTGGCGATACCGCGCCCCTGCATTGCCAGTAGAACGGAATAGCCTACATCCGCCTCGTCAGGATGTAATTTGCTGATACGCAGGCCAACATCCCCTAACGCGGTATCATCGCCATGCATACGAATGACAAAGGCATTTTTTTCCAGCAGCCGTTGTTCAAACACGCGGCGGGTATCTTCTTCTGAAGCAATGCCCGCCATATAGCGCATAACCTCGCGGTTCTGTCGCAGATGGCGGAAGAAAAGCCAGTCAGATTCCTGAAATGAAGAGAGGGTAAAGCGGGGAGTTAACAGCGTGAGCATGAATATCATCAGTCCGGTGAAACAGGCAAATAACCATATCACCGGTCTGCGAATAAAATCATCCCTGAATCAACGTGGCTACCCTACCAAATCCTGTAGTGCTTCCTCCAGATCGTGCCAGCGGAAGGCAAAACCGGCGGCCTCAAGCCGCTTCGGCAGCGCGCGCTGGCCGCCTAACACCAGTACCGAGGATTCGCCCATCATCAGTCGCACTATCGGTGCCGGCGCGCGCAGGATGGCCGGACGATGCAGCGCATGGCCGAGGGCGTGAGCGAACTGTTCGTTGCGTACCGGGTAGGGGGAGACCATATTGAACGGGCCGCGCAGGTCGTTGTCCAGCAGCCAGAGAATAGCGTTGACCATATCATCAATATGGATCCACGCCAGATATTGACGACCATCACCAATCGGCCCGCCCACACCGAGCCGAAAAATCGGCAGCAGTTTCGCCAGCATACCGCCATGGCGAGCCAGCACCGCGCCGGTTCGCAGCAGGCAAATACGGGTTTTATCGCTTTGCGCGCCGCAGGCAATTTGCTCCCAGCGGGCGCACAGCTTATGGGTAAACTCATTGTGCGGCGGCTCCTCTTCGTTCACCACCACCTCGCCCAGATCGCCGTAGTAGCCAATCGCCGACCCGGAAATAAATACCGCTGGCGGCGTATCACTGGCGTTGATCAAATCAACCAGCTGCTGCGTCATATTCCAGCGGCTATTACACAGCCGCTGCTTCTGCGCCTCGGTCCAGCGTTTATCGGCAATCGGTTCTCCCGCCAGATTAATCACCGCATCGATCTCGTTGAGATGCGTCTGGCCTGCCAGGCCCTTCCAGTACGTCACCCGATCGCTAAATGTGTGCCGCGCCTTTTCGGGATTTCGCGTGACCACGGTAACCTGATGCTTCAGTTCCAGTAAGCGTGGAATAAGGTGGCGGCCTACCAGACCGGTGCCCCCGGTAATCAGAATATTCATACAACCTCCATGGTAGCGCTTAACGCTGCCAGTTCAGGGTCATTGATACGGCGTCGGCATAGCGCAGCGCATGAAGTTTATCGGTACTACACGGGCTGTGCCAGCTGGAGCGCTTTTTCCGTCGCCGGACGATGAAGAATGCGCTGATACCAGTTATTGACCGCCGGATAATTATTCAAATCAATCCGCTGACGCTGAGCGGAGTGGACCCACGGCCAGCAGGCCATATCCGCGATGCTGTAGTGTTCCCCACCAAGCCACGGCGACTGTCCCAGCCGTTTGTTAAGCACGTTATAAAGACGCTGGGTTTCAACCTGATAACGCTCAATGGCATACGGCACCGGCTGTGGCGCAAAATGGTTAAAATGATGATTTTGGCCGAGCATCGGCCCCAGCCCGCCCACCTGCCAGAATAACCACTGAAGCGTGGTATGACGCTCGCGCAATTCGCCGCTGAGGAACTGGCCTGATTTTTCCGCCAGATAAAGTAAAATCTCCCCGGATTCAAACAGACTGAGCGGCTCGCCGCCGTCGTCAGGGGAATGGTCAACAATGGCAGGGATCTTATTATTTGGCGAAATAGCGAGGAAATCGGGGCGAAACTGATCGCCTTTACTGATGTTGACCCGCAGCAACTGATAGTCGATTCCGGCTTCTTCAAGAAAGAGCGTGATCTTATGGCCATTAGGGGTTGGGGCATAGTAGAGATCAATCATTATTTTATGCTCAGCTTTGTTCATGTTATGAGAAAGTATAGGCGGTTGCAGCCAGGCGGGTTTTCATCAAGGCGGGAAATCGTAAAATCCCTTACTATCGGCTAATCAATGTAAAGGAGATAACCGCGATGAAACTGATGTTTGCCTCGGATATTCATGGCTCGTTACCGGCGACGGAGCGCGTACTGGCGCTTTTCGCGCAGAGTGACGCGCGCTGGCTGGTCATTCTGGGAGATGTCCTTAATCATGGCCCGCGCAACGCGCTACCGGAAGGGTACGCGCCCGCTGAGGTGGCGAAGCGGCTTAATGAACAGGCGGAACGCATCATTGCCGTGCGCGGTAACTGCGACAGCGAAGTTGACCAGATGCTGCTGACGTTTCCGATAATGGCCCCGTGGCAGCAGGTGTTAATCGCCGACCAGCGGCTTTTTCTGACTCACGGGCATCTGTTTGGGGCAGACAATCCGCCGCCGTTATCACCAGGAGATATCCTGATTTACGGCCATACGCATCTGCCAGTGGCGGAAAAACGTGACGCCATCTACCATTTTAATCCGGGCTCGGTGAGTATTCCCAAAGGCGGCAATGACGCCAGTTATGGCATGCTTGAGAACAATGTTTTGCGCGTTATCGCACTCAATGATCAACGGGTTATTGCAGAAATAGCGATTAATCCGTAACTTACCCGTCAACCATAAACGCGCCTTTAGAGCGCTTGTAAGAGAAGGTTTTCTGATGGTGGAGCAGACGCATTTGGCAGGTATGGAGTGGGTGGACATTGTCAACGAGGACAATGAAGTCGTGGCTCAGGCAACTCGCTCGCAAATGCGCGCGCAGTGCCTGCGTCATCGTGCAACCTATATTGTCGTTCACGATGGAATGGGCAAAATCCTGGTGCAGCGCCGTACCGACAACAAAGATTTTATGCCCGGTATGCTGGATGCCACCGCCGGTGGCGTTGTGCAGGCTGATGAAGGCATGCTGGAATCCGCGCGTCGGGAAGCAGAAGAAGAGTTGGGCATTGCCGGCGTGCCGTTTGCCGAGCATGGTCAGTTCTACTTTGAAGACAAACACTGTCGCGTCTGGGGTGGACTCTTCAGCTGTGTCTCACACGGTCCTTTCGCATTACAGGAAGAGGAAGTCAGCGAAGTGAGCTGGATGGAGCCCGCTGAAATTACCGCCCGCTGTGATGAATTCACTGCGGATTCATTAAAAGCGCTGGCCCTGTGGATGACACGCAACGCTAATAATGAGGCATCGAAGCTGGAAGTCGCGGAGTAAGTTAACAGCTCTCACGCAGGCAAAGCTTCGAGGCAATCGGCGCTTTGCTTTTCCACGTTTCATCATTCAGGCGCGCCAGCAGTGCGCGTCCTGCTTCAATTCCAATCTGGCGGTGCGGCACGGAGATCGTCGTCAACGGCGGCTGGCAGACCCGGCTTACGTCGCTATCGCCAAAGCCAACAATCGCCAGATCGTCCGGCACTTTTATTCGCCTGCGCTGGCATTCGTACAGCGCGCCGCAGGCCAGCTCGTCCGACACGCATACCAGCGCATCCAGCTCCGGCCAGGCAAGAATAAACTCCGGTAACTGGGCCGCACCGGTTGAGAACGTCGGCGCGGCCGCCGCATTAATTACCCGGTTCGGCGACATATGGTGGCGCAGCATCGCTTTGTACCAGCCCTGAAGATGCTGCTGAAAAATCCACTGCTCCTGATTAGCGCACAGCAGACCGATGTTCTGATAGCCGCGTTCAATCAGCGTCTGCGTAAGTTCAAACATCGCCGCCACGTTATCAATGCCAATGTTCATATCGATTGGGGAGGCGCTTACCGCGCCGATTTCCATCACCGGGATAGTGGCGTTTTTTAACCATTGTCGCACGGTCTCGCTGTGCTCAACGCTTAACAGAATGGCTGCGGCAAGATTGGAAGCCAGCAGTGTCTCCAGCAGTTTTTCTTCCTGCTCCAGACGGTGCTGAGACTCCGCGAGCATAATCTGATATCCGGCGGGCTGTAGAACCTGCTGTAAGCCAGCAAACATTTCAGAACAGCCGGACTCCGCCAGATTCGGCACTACCATCGCGATAGTCCACGACGAGGCCGAGGCCAGGGCGCTGGCGGCCAGGTTTGGCATATAGCCAAGCTCATGAACCGCCGCCTCAATCTTCTCACGTAGTTTGTCTGAAACCTGCTCCGGTGTGCGGATCGCCCGCGATACAGTCATTGTCCCTACGCCTGCAAGCTGGGCAACGTCTGCCAGCGTGACCTTACCGGTATTTCGCCGTTTTCGGGTGATAGCCATTCTGTTTCCTGCGTAACCTCAATGAACTTATACGCTTTTTCGTTTTTTTGCGCGCGTCTGAGATCGTTAGTATACGCCTGATAACCTCATCTTTGATGCGATTTCAGGCAATGATTGTAATTTGATAGCGCTATCACACTTTTGATAACGGCTTTTTGATAGCGCTATCTTTGTGACTGTTGTCACAGCTAATGGTGATTTCCTCGCATACAGTTTGTTCACCTTTTCAGCAAGTGAGGAAAGCGTAATGCTCGAAAAATGGCTTACGGATAGCACCATACAAACGCATGAGCGCGTTGACCACTGGACGCAGGCGCTGGAAATCTGTGCGCAGCCGCTGCTTGAGGCGAAGGTGATCACGCCCGACTACGTCACGGCGATCGTTCAGCAGCACCAAACGCTCGGTCCTTACTTTGTGTTAGCGCCCGGGCTTGCCATGCCGCATGCTCGCCCCGAAGAGGGGGCTCGGGGCATGGGGTTATCCTTACTGAAATTACACCAGGGGATTTCATTTTCCGCCGGAGAATTTGATCCGGTCGATCTGATTATTATGCTGGCAGCGCCGGATAAGCATAGCCATATTGACATGATCGCCGCGCTGGCAGAATTATTTTCCAGCGAGTCTGAAATGGAAAAATTACACAAAGCAAATCATCCAGAGGAGATAAAAGCCATTATTTACGCATTCTAATTTCGCGTCATAACATCACAATCAGATTGTCGACAACGCAGGTGGCTGCCCCGTATTTCACGGGCGGTTTGTTATCAGCCTCAATAACACCATTATGTTGCCAGACATGATGCGCATGTACTCTACTCAAAATAAGGTGAAATAATGAAAATCATGGCGATTTGCGGTTCCGGACTTGGTAGTAGTTTTATGGTCGAGATGAATATCAAAAAAGTGCTCAAAAAGCTGAATATCGACGCAGAGGTTGAACACTCGGATTTATCTTCAGCGACGCCCGGCGCGGCAGACTTGTTTGTCATGGCTAAAGACATAGCCGATAGCGCCAGCGTACCCGCCAGTCAGCTCGTGGTCATTAATAACATTATTGACATCAATGAACTGGAAGCGAAGCTCAGCGCTTACTTCGACCAACGGTAACTCACCCTAAAGCGAGGTGGATATGTTTATCCTTGAAACGCTAAATTTTGTCGTTGATATATTGAAAGTACCCTCGGTGCTGGTAGGGCTAATTGCATTAATTGGTCTGGTAGCGCAGAAAAAATCGTTTTCGGATGTTGTAAAAGGTACGGTTAAAACTATTCTCGGCTTTATTGTGCTGGGGGGCGGTGCAACCGTATTAGTCGGTTCACTTAATCCATTAGGAGGAATGTTTGAACATGCATTCACTATTCAGGGGATTATCCCAAATAACGAAGCGATAGTCTCTATTGCGCTGGAGAAATACGGTGCCTCTACTGCGCTTATTATGGCGTTTGGGATGGTGGCGAATATTATTGTCGCGTGGTTTACGCGCCTCAAATACATTTTTTTAACCGGCCATCATACCTTTTATATGGCCTGTATGATTGGCGTGATCCTGACGGTTGCCGGGTTTGAGGGTATCGGTCTGGTATTCACCGGTTCGTTGATCCTAGGGCTGGTCATGGCCTTCTTCCCCGCGCTGGCACAGCGTTATATGAAACGTATCACCGGCAATGATGATATTGCTTTCGGTCATTTTGGCACCCTGGGCTATGTGCTTTCAGGCTGGATTGGCAGCATTTGCGGTAAAAACTCCCGTTCTACGGAAGAGATGAACCTGCCGAAAAACCTCAGTTTTCTGCGCGACAGTTCAATCTCAATTTCGCTGACCATGATGATCATCTATTTGATTATGGCGGTCTGTGCCGGGCGAGAATATGTAGAAAGCCAGTTTAGCGGCGGACAAAACTATCTGGTCTACGCCATCATCATGGCGATCACCTTCGCAGCGGGCGTCTTTATTATTCTTCAGGGCGTGCGTCTCATTCTTGCGGAAATCGTACCGGCCTTCACCGGCTTTTCGGAAAAGCTGGTGCCGAATGCCCGCCCGGCGCTGGATTGCCCGGTGGTCTACCCGTATGCGCCGAATGCGGTATTAATCGGTTTTTTGTTCAGCTTTCTGGGCGGGCTGGTGGGATTGTTTCTTCTCGGCCAGATGAAACTGGTGCTGATCCTGCCAGGCGTAGTCCCTCACTTTTTCACCGGCGCAACGGCAGGCGTTTTTGGTAACGCTACCGGAGGGAGACGCGGCGCGATGCTGGGCGCATTTGCTAACGGCCTGCTGATTACCTTCCTGCCCGTGCTACTGCTGCCCGTGCTGGGCGCCCTGGGCTTTGCCAATACCACCTTTTCCGACGCCGACTTTGGCGTAATAGGGATTGTGCTGGGCAACCTGGCGCGCTATCTGCCGCCGCTGGCGATTACGGGTGTCGTCGTGGCGCTATTCGCCGTGCTGGTTATCTATAACATTCTGGCGAAAAACCGTTCCGCCGGTAATCCAGGGCACACCAATACCGGAGAAAAGTTATGAGTAACATCAAAGAGCTGACACAACTGGCGCGCGATATCCGCCTCGCTACGCTGAAATCGTTGACGACGCTGGGATTTGGCCATTACGGCGGCAGCATGTCGGTCGTCGAAACGCTGGCGGTTCTGTACGGCGACGTCATGAATATCGATCCGGCGGATCCGGACTGGCCGCAACGTGACTATTTTGTTTTGTCGAAAGGGCATGCCGGGCCAGCGCTATATAGCACGCTGGCAATCAAAGGCTATTTTCCGGTTGATGAACTACAGACGCTTAATCAAAACGGCACCCGGTTGCCGAGCCACCCTGACCGTCTGAAAACCCGCGGCGTGGATGCCACCACCGGCTCACTGGGGCAGGGCATTTCCATCGCTGGCGGGATGGCGCTGTCGCATAAGCTTGCCGGGCGCGATAACCGCGTATTTTGCATCGTGGGGGATGGCGAGCTGAACGAAGGACAATGCTGGGAGGCGTTTCAGTTTATTTCGCACCACTGTCTGAATAATCTGACCATTTTCATCGACTGGAATAAGCAGCAGCTCGATGGCGAGCTGGATGAAATCATCTGTGCCTTCGATCTTGAAGAGAAGTTCCGCGCCTTCGGCTATGACGTCTGCAAGGTAAAAGGCGACGATATTGCCGGTCTGCTGGAGGTAGTAAAACCGCGCCCGCAGGCAACAGACCGCCCGCGCGTGGTGATCCTTGACAGTATTAAAGGGCAGGGGGTGCCGTATCTGGAACAGTTAGGCAATTCCCATCATCTGCGCCTGACGGACGAAATGACCCAGGAAATTACCCGCACCATTGCACAACTGGAGGCCGCGCATGATTAAGGTTGCACCCATCGGGGAAAAAGACAGTATTGAAATGCGCAAGGTCTATGCAGGCTTTGTCAGCGAGCAGATTGAGGCGGGTAGCGAGATCATCGCCCTTGAAGCGGATTTGATGAGTTCCATGGCGATGGACGGCGTGCATAAAAAATACCCGCAGCAGGTGATTAATTGCGGGATCATGGAAGCGAATGTGATTGGCACGGCTGCCGGACTGGCGCTGACCGGACGCAAACCTTTTGTGCATACTTTCACCGCGTTTGCCAGCCGCCGCTGTTTCGACCAGCTCTTTATGTCGCTCGATTATCAGCGCAATAACGTCAAAGTTATCGCCTCTGACTCTGGGGTGACCGCCTGCCATAACGGCGGTACGCATATGTCGTTCGAAGACATGGGCATTGTGCGCGGGCTGGCAAACTCCATCGTACTGGAAGTAACCGACGCGGTGATGTTTGACAACATCCTTCATCAGCTTATGGCGCTCGATGGTTTTTACTGGGTACGCACCATTCGCAAGCAGGCCGCGAAAATTTACGCCGAGGGATCGGTCTTTACGATTGGCAAAGGCAACGTGCTGCGTGAAGGCAAAGACATTACGCTCATTGCCAACGGCATTATGGTTACCGAAGCGCTGAAGGCTGCGCAGATACTGGAGGTGGAAGGCGTGAGCGCTGCGGTGATTGATATGTTCACCCTCAAACCGATTGACCGCATGCTGGTGAAAAATTACGCCGAGAAAACCGGTCGCATCGTGACCTGTGAGAATCACAGTATTCATAATGGCCTCGGCTCAGCGGTGGCAGAAGTGCTGGTGGAAAACAGTCCGGTTCCGATGCGTCGCGTCGGCGTTAAGGAGCGCTACGGACAGGTGGGAACGCAGGACTTTTTACAGCAGGAATATGAACTTACGGCAGAGCACATCGTGAAGGCGGCAAGAGAACTCCTGTAATATCAGCATCGCCGGGCAGGCCGCCCGGCGATGCTTTTCCGTCAATGATATCCCATCAACTGCGCGCCAGTTACCACCACGCTGGACATAATAAACAGCAGCCC
Source organism: Superficieibacter sp. HKU1 (assembly GCF_029319185.1). Classification (NCBI taxonomy): domain Bacteria; kingdom Pseudomonadati; phylum Pseudomonadota; class Gammaproteobacteria; order Enterobacterales; family Enterobacteriaceae; genus Superficieibacter; species Superficieibacter sp. HKU1. Next base: position 3,128,401 of record NZ_CP119754.1, on the reverse strand, counting down.
CAGCAGCGTCGCGCCCACCTTCAGCCAGTGGCGGAAATCGACCCGGCAAACGCCCAGCGTTGCCATCAGCGAGGCGGACGTCGGATAGATAATATGGCTAAAGCCGTCGCCAAACTGGAATGCCAGTACCGTTACCTGACGATTAACCCCCACCAGATCGCCAAGCGGTGCCAGTAGCGGCATGGTCAACGCCGCCTGCCCCGAGCCTGAGGTCACGAAGAAGTTAAACACCGCCTGGAACAGCAGCATAAACCAGGCGGCCACGGCATTGTTCAGGCCACTGATGCCCTGCGCGATAGCGTGAAGCAGGGTATTGAGCACGCTGGCATCGCCCGCTTCGCCATTACCGATGAGCAGCAAAATGCCTTTAGCGAAGCCCACCAGCAGTGCCGGGGCAATCATCATCCTCGCGCCTTCCGTAAATGAAGATGCCATGATATTCACCGTCATACCATTCAGGCGGAAAGCCACGCCAATAATGCCGATAACGACGCCCATAGTGAAAAACTGGCTGGCAATTTCAGGGATAAACCAGGCGTTAACCACGACGCCCCAGATCACCCACACGATGACTGCCGTCAGTACCAGCAGCACCAGCCAGTCGCCGAACGTGAAGGAACGCTGGACGATATCCTCCTGCTTTTCGCGAAAGTAGCGGTCAGATCCATGCACTCTCGACAGGTGCGGATTTTTCTTCACGCGTGCCGCATAGCCCAGTGTAAATACCAGTCCGATAAGGGTCGAAATAACCCAGACGACAATGCGCAGTCCGGAGCCGGAAAGCACAGGTATACCGGCAATACCCTGCGCGACCACCACGCAAAACGGGTTCATCCACGAACTGGCAAAGCCAATCTGGGTTGCAATATAGGTGACCAGTACCGTGGTAATGCTGTCGTACCCCAGCCGCACCATCAGCGGGGCGATAATAATGGCGAACGCCACCGCCTCTTCGCCCATGCCAAACACCGCGCCGCCGAGGGAAAACAAAATAAACAGCACCGGAATGAATAACACTTCATTGCCGTGCGTATGGCGGATCAGCGCCATGATGCCGTTATCAATGGTGCCAGTACGCATAACGATGCCAAACGCACCGCCAATCACCAGCATAAACATGATAATGCCGACGGCGGTGCCGAATTTAGAGCCGGAGGTTAAGCCTTCAAAAGGAAAATTCATCAGACCGGGGCGTTCTTCGCCAGTGGTAAAAAGCTGAACGCGGTGATACTGCGCGTCTCCCGCTTCATTGGTCAGGATGCGAAATGAGTGAGGATCAACAACGTGGCGGGTTTTGGTTTGTCCATCAACCTGATACTGCACCTCCTGACTATCAAACAGGCCGACCGGGATAACCCAGGTCGCCAGACTGGTCAGGATAGCGACAAAGAAGATGATGACCAGCGTGTCGGGCATCGCCCATTTTCTGACCGGTTGAGCATTCTGTATAGCAGACATAGCAAACTATCCCTGTTGCAAGGCGAAAGCATAAGTATGCGAATAGTGGAATAATTATTCCATATGGCGTTAAGGGACGGGGCAAAATTCGGAATTTATAAAGGCCACTGCTTTTTTTAGCAGTTGCGGTGACGCCGGTGAGGCGTATTTTAAAAGGTTATGCTGAAAATTGTGCATAACGACGAAAAGGAATCACCGCATGCAGTCTGCGATTCAGCTAACCCCTGAACAAACGTTTGATTTTCTCCTTAACGTTGCCATCACCCGTCCTGTGTTTCTGTGGGGCGCGCCGGGGATTGGTAAAAGTGCGCTGGTAAGGCGTTTCGCCGATGAAGTGGGGATGGAGTGCGTTTCCCTGCTCGGAAGCCAGCTGGCGCCGGAAGATCTTCTCGGTATCCCGCAAATTGACGGCCAGTGTTCGCGTTTTTATCCGCCCGCGAATATCGTGCGCCAAAAACCCTTTGTACTGTTTCTGGATGAGCTCAACGCTTCTTCACATGAAATCCAGAAAGCGTTCTATTCCCTGATCCTGGAACAGCGTATCGGTGAATATCGCCTGCCGGAAGGCACGGTGGTCATCGGTGCCGGGAACCGGGCAAAAGATGCCGCGATTGTTAAACCGATGCCATCGGCGCTGATTAACCGTATGGTACACGTTCACTTACGTGCCGATCATCGCCAGTGGCTGCGTTGGGCGATTAATGACGCCGGGCTTCATCCGTGGGTGGTGGAATACATCCAGCTGCGCCCGGATCAGCTCTGGAATGAACCGCCAAAACACGAGGAGCCTTTTTCCACGCCGCGCAGCTGGCATATGCTGTCGGATGCGCTGTTCTCCTTCGGTGAAGATATCCCGGTCGAAATGCTCGAGGCGCTGATTTACGGGCTGCTCTCTCCGGCACATGCAGGCAGCTTCAAAGGTTTTGTTAAGCAAATCCGCCAGAAGCATACGGTCACGGCGATTTTAAAAGGTGACGCGGTGTGGCCGGACGATCCTGCCGATCGCGACGTGCTCTATTTTCTGGCCCAGTCATTCCGCTCTTATCTGTATAAAGAGTTGCCGGTTGACGATCAATCCCTGCGCAGCGAGCACAAACGGCTGGCGGTGCAGGCGAAAGATTGCCTGAAAACCCTGGCGCGCATTAGCGTGGAGATTGCCCAGTCGGTGATGAGCGAGGATGAAAATGGTAAAAAATTACCTGCCTGGTTTTTGATTGAGGTGGCGCGCGATTTGCCTCGTCTGGCGGCACGGGCAAAATCGTCATGAGTAAAGCGGTGCGCAATCCGGCGCTTGAGGCGTGCAAAGCGGGCATTGCTATCGTGGCGAAACATCCGCTGTTTGCGCCGATGTGGTCGCGGGTGTACGAGCGTTTTGACCATGACCGTACCTGCGTCTCTTCGAAAGGCTGGTTAAGTATCGGCAACGACGGCTATTTATGGCTCAATGCAAAGCGGCATGCCACGCCTGAGCAGTGGGCGCGGATGATCGCCCAGGCGCTGTCGGCGCTCGGCTTTGGTCTGATCCGCGACCCTGCGCCAGCGCCCGCGCTGCAATGGGAGCTGGCAGTGCTGATCGCCATGATGCGCTTTTGCGACGAGCTGAAAATCGGCCCGTTGCCGGAAGAGTTACAGTCTTTTCCCTTTCCGCAGGGAAACCACGCGGATGCCGACGCGCTTTTTCGCCAGATGCGCGAAGAGGGCATCGCGGATGAGCTGTATCAGTGGCATATGCGCTACTGCGGCGGTGAACAAAGCTGCTTTCATTTTTCCACGCCGAAGAAATACTATTCTTCGCCTCCCGACTGGAAAATGCTGCTGGCTGACGGACTAAGCAATAGCGTGAGTCTGGCGCTGGAGCAGGCGGGGGGCTATCAACCTTCCGATCGCAGCCAGTACAAAATGAGCGCGGCGCAGAAAGCGCGTCAGCACATTATGACGCTTTATCCGCTGTTGGGTGCGCTGGCCGCCAGTTTTGATATCGAAGAGGACGGCCAGCTTTGCAGCCAGTACGACATTGCCGTGGCGGCGATTGACGTCAGCATCGGCAAGATCTGGATTAACCCTCACGCCCGCCTGCAGCATGATGAACTGGTGTTCGTCTTCGCGCATGAACTGTTGCATGCGGGGCTGAACCACGCCTCGCGCCGTCGCGGACGCGATGCTGAACTGTGGAACGTCGCCTGCGATTTTATTATCAACGACTGGCTGATCCAGATGCAGGTCGGCACGCCACCAGAACTGGGGCTGCTTTACGATCCCCAGTTCAGCATGATGTCGGCGGAAGAGATCTACGATGCGCTGGCGCAGAATATGCGTCAGTCGCGCAAGTTAATCACCCTGCGCGGGCGTGCCGGGGGCGACATCCTGACGGAAGAAAATGAAAGCCGGTTTACCGATGCCGAAGCCTGGTGTCGGCGGGCGCTGTATCAGGGGCTGGACCGCTGTCTTTATGCCCCGACGCGCGGAACGCTGCCGGCGGGCCTTATCGAAGAGATCCGCAGTCTGGCCCAGCCGCCGGTGCCGTGGGATGTGGCGCTGGCAGAGTGGTTTGACGAGCATTTTCCACCGCCGGAACAGCGGCGCAGCTACGCCCGGCCCTCGCGTCGCCAGAGCGCCACGCCCGCCATTCCACGTCCGGCAATAATGAAACCCTCAGAAGAGGAGCGCCGTTCGCGGGTGTTTGGCGTCGTGCTCGACACCTCAGGTTCAATGGATCCGCAGCTGCTGGGCAAAGCGCTGGGCGCGATTGCCAGCTATTCTCTGGCGCGGGAGGTTTTTGCGGTACGTTTTATTTGCTGTGATGCCAGAGCGTACGATCGCGGCTGGGTGCCGCCAGAGCAGCTTTTACATCATTTCGCCCTTCAGGGGCGCGGCGGTACCGTGCTACAGCCGGGAATAGACATGCTCAGCGCGCTGGCGATGAAAGGCGATTTTCCCAAAGGCGGGCCGGTGCTGGTGATCACCGACGGCTATTGTGAAGATCGGATAAGCGTGGCAATGGAACATGCGTGGCTGTTACCGCAGGGGAGGCGCTTGCCTTTTGTGCCGCGCGGGAAAGTGTTTCAGTTGAGCTAACGCGTGCTCCACTGCGTCAAAAGGGCATACAGCTTCGCAGGCTCCAGCGGCTTGCGCAGCACCAGATAGCCTTCCTCCTCGGCCTCCTGCAACGTTGGCGAATTGAATTCGCCGCTGACCATCGCGCCGCTCACCTCCGGCAGACGTTCGAACAGCGCTTTAAGAACATCAAAGCCACTCTCACCGGATCGCAGGCGCTGATCGCACAGCACGGCAAACGGCCTGAAACCCTCATCAATGATGGCGAAAGCCTCCCCCGCAGAGGCCGCACAGCGCACCGTGATCCCCCAGGTACTCATCAAACTTTCCCACGCCGAGGTGACCAGCGGATCGTCATCCACCACCAGGCAGGAACCGCGCAGCGGCGCATAGCGCGCGGGTGCAATCGTATTTTCCCCGGCAGGCAGGCTTTCAGGCATATTTTCGTCCCCGACGTACTGGGTAAAACGCATCCAGAACCGCGAGCCTTTCCCTTCAACAGAATGCATACCGTACCTGACCTTCATCAGCTTGGCGCAGCGTGCGACGACGGCCAGCCCCAGGCCGTGACCGGCACTGTCGATTTTCCATGCCAGTTCGGGGCGATAGTAAGGGGAGAAAATCTTGCCTTTCTCTTCATCGGCGATACCTACGCCGGTATCCCAGACTTCTGTCAGGCACTCCGCTCCGCGCGGACGAATGGCGACCAGCACGCCACCTTGTTGTGTATAGCGCAGCGCATTTTGTATCAGGTTAATCAGCGATTGCCGCATGAGTAGCGGATCGCCCATCACGATAATGCGTCGTTTGGGTCGCCAGATGCGCAGGGTCAACGAACGGCTATTGGCCTCTTCACGAAACAAGGCTATCACTGAATTGAGCAGGGCACCGATATCCACCCGCGTGGTGGCAATACTGACGTTGCCGGATTCTATTTTGCTGAGATCGAGCAGCGAATTGAACATCAGGTGTACTGAACGCACGCTTTGTTGCAGATCCAACAGTTGTGGCGTGAGGGTGTCATCCTGATTTTTGTGAATAATCGCTTCAATAAGAAATCCCATCGCATGCACCGGCTGGCGCAGATCGTGGCTGGCAGTGGTCAGAAACTGGTTTTTATCCAGCAACGCCTGTTCCGCCTCTTCTTTGGCCTGACGAAACTGTTCCGCCAGGCGGGAGCTTTGTTCTTCAAGCCGCGCCTGCTGGATGAAAAATGCATGCGACGTTAAGGCGTGACGGTAAATGGCAAAACCATACAGCAGGTTCAGCATCAACACGATGACCATAGCGTCGTTAAGCCGCCAGAGCATGCCAAAAATTAATACTCCCCAGGAGGCGAAGAAAAAGCGGGTGAAGGTGCTGATCACCGGGGTCAAATGGGTTGCATTAGCGGCGACAATGGCGGCAATGCTGATATTAAGTAGCAGGAAAAAATCGAAATTACGCGTTTGCGGCATAATGGCATAGAGCGACGAGATACCTAGCCCATGGATGAACGCGATATTATTAACCCGCGGTAGCCAGCGGCGTAATACGGCATCTGCCTCATGTTCCTGGCTATCACGCAGATAATGGCGATGCCATATTCTGATGGCGACGGCGCAGAACAGGTAAAAGATTATCCAGGCAATCGTCGGACCCAGTTCATCGTCCAGTAAATAAAGCCAGATCGCGAAGGGAATACCAACAAAAGGCACGGCGGAAAAACTGAAAACCAGGCGCAGAAACGTGTTGTCGAGCATGCTGATCTGCGCACGAGAAGAAATGCCATCTTTTTGTAAATCCTGAGAAAAAATCATTGCGATGACCCACGCTTGCTGTGGAGCAGAGTGATGGCCTCAACCCGGCTATTGACGCCAATTTTTTTCAGGATATTGCTAATATGCTCTTTTACGGTAGGCTCAGAAATTGAGAGTTGTGACGCGATCCTTTTATTTGGTAAGCCGCGCATCATCATATTGATAACGTCTATCTGGCGCGGCGTTAAGTTAAATTTCCGCAGCAAATCATTATCGCTTACTACCGCTGCTGGATCATCTACCGGAAACCATTCTTTATTTTCTTTCAGTGCCATTACCGCCCGCGCGAATTTTTCTGGCGACTCGTTTTTCAGCACGAAACCATGCCCGCCAGCATGTCGTACTTTTAAACATAGTTCGTTATTTTCATCACCACTGACAACCAGCAGACGTACCTTAGGATAGCGTTCTTTTATTTCTTTAAGTAATTTCAAAGCGGTGCCGGAAGAGAGCCAAAAGTCAATAACCAATAAACGTGGGGGGCCGTAGTCCAAAATATGACGGTAGCAATTATCCTCGGAGGTTACCACGCACGCCTTTTTAAATTGACAATGCGTATTGAGGAAATTGGCAATACCGCTGGCGACTAACGGATGGTCATCGACGACCAACGCATAATCCTGGTGCAAAGGTCTCTCCTTTTCACTGTGGGTCTCAGAAAAAACTGACGAATTTTATTAATGAACCTTCCCTACTTTAGGAGGGTTTTTTTGTTTAGGAAAGCAAAATATATTATCTCAGGATGTTGGTATAAGAAAATATAAAGCCATTCAGCGTTTGCAACTGTCTGGAGAAAAAGGATAATTTATGAAAAAAGTACTCATCGCTTTAACCACTACGATGATGATAGCGGGTTGTTCCACAATGAAAACCGATCAGGCAGTTCCGTTGCTGCAAGCGGAAACAGCAAAAATGCTGGGCCTTGGTTCATCCGATGAAATTACCGTAACGAATGTGAATGGCGCGCAGCCTGATGCGCTGGGCGGGCAAAAACTTTCTTATCGGGCGACGACCGAAAAAGGGCGAATTTTTGATTGTTCATCACTGATGATGCCGGGCATTTTAGGTTCTGCGCCAACATTAAGTGCGCCAACCTGCGTGCCAATAGTTACCCATAAATAATCTGTTACGGGAACAATGTTACTGTTCCCGGCCACTGCCTGGCGACGCGAGAGAAAACAATAAGCTCTCGCTGCGCTGACAAGTAAACCTGCAAGCCTGCTTTCGCGAAATAACGGGTTAAACATCGTGGTGAACTGGATTTTTTATAACAGCGACCTTCGCGATATCACGCTAATAAAAAACGGAGAAAGCCCGTGAGTGAAAATCTGTCGCATCCGCTAGCGGTTAAAACACCGCTTTCAAAACTTTACCTCGCGTTATTCTCGGCACCCCTACTATTTTTGGCACCTGTCGACAGTGCACGCGCTGATGATGTTATTTTTGACGGCGAATCGACCGTTACCGAGTCGCTGGGCTATACCGGAAATATGTATGCAGGACGTAATCAAAGCGCCAATCTGCTTATCGATAATGGCAAGATTACCGCCTATAACATTAATATTGGCAGGGTATCTAACGGCCAGGTTTATGACAGTCTGGTAACCGTCAGAGGACCCAATGCCGAATTAAATGCGGTCAACGATCAGTATGTTTTACGTGGTGACCTGAATCTCGGACTGGCCACGCTGCGGGTCGAAGATGGCGCACTGGCCAGCGCGAAAGAGATCGTCGTTGGCGCGAATCGGGGTTATGACAGCCACCTTATTGCGATGGGAGCAGGTTCCCGGGTTACCAGCAACTATCTCAGCGTAGGGACTGATTTAGGCGCGCGCTCCACCGTATTGATTGAAGAGGGTGCGGTAATGGAGACGGCAAATCAGGCGCGCATTGGTGATGGCTTCGAGCCCGATGAGGCTGACAAAGGCAATCCAAAAGTGACGGTGACGGGCAATAACTCCCGGTGGAATGTCACCAACGCGCTTACCCTTAACGGCGATCTGGACGTACTGAACGGCGGGGCGGTGAATGTCGGCAACGTCGAGGTTAACGGTGTATCAGGATCGAGTAAAACCGCCGAATTATATATTGCCGGTGAAGGTTCACGCTTTACCAGCGGCAGCAGCGTTGCGGTAGGGGATTACGGCAATGGCGTACTGTCGGTGGCCGATGGCGGGGTGTTCTCCGCCGGCAATAACGAACTGGTGCTGGGAACGTCCGGTTCAGGTTCGAACCGGGGTGCGCTGATCGTGGGTAGCCGGGGCAATATGGATACCGGCACTGGCCTGACTGAGCCAACGCTTGACGCAGCAGGCAGGGCAGGGGTTATTGACGCGCAAACCGCAATAAATCTGCGGGGCGGACTTTTCGGCAGCTATGTGTACTTTAACCATACTGAAGAAAATTATGAATTCAGCAACACGATGAGCGGCGAAGGCGACGTAATTAATACTGCCGGGCAGACGACGCTAACTGGCGATCTGACGCAACTGCAGGCTAACGTTACTGCCCGCGGTGGGAAAATTATCATCGCAGGCGACATCAATACCCGCGAAGAAGACAGTCCTTTCGATGTGCAAACCCTCAGCGCCGAGAACGGTGGTACGTTGATCCTCAACGGCACCGCTGGCGCGGATGTCAGCAACGGGCTGGGTTACAGCAGCGCCGCGTCCATCAAAGACGGTGGTACGCTGGGCGGTAACGGTACGCTGGGACAAACTGAGATTTTGGCTGGCGGTCATATTTCTCCGGGTGACGGCAATATCGGTACGCTGACGTTAAAGCGCTATCTTAACTTTATCGGTGAATCGTTCTACGACGTTGATATCGCAGGCGATGGTCGCAGCGATCAATTGCTGGTGGAGGGGAAAACCACCATTAGCGACCAGGCAAAGGTACAGGTAACCGCCCTGGATCCGCAGACCAGCTATCAGACCGGACAAAACTACCGCATCCTGACGTCAAATGGCGGTATTGACGGTCAGTTTGCCTCGGCGATTTCCAAATCCGCCTTCCTGGACGTGGCGCTTAACCAGAGCGCAAATGCGGTTGACTTAACTATCGCGCAGAAAGATACGGGCGGTGAAAATCCTGGCGGTGGTGACCCGGGCGGTGAGAATCCCGGCGGTGGCGATCCGGGCGGTGAAAATCCGGGTGGTGGTGACCCGGGCGGTGAGAATCCCGGCGGTGGTGACCCGGGCGGTGAAAGCCCCGGCGCTGGAAATCCGGGTGGCGAGAACCCAGGCGGCAGCAAGCCGGGCATTTTCCAGACGGTGGCGGAAACCAGCAACCAGTGGAATACCGCTGGCGCACTTTCCACGCTGACCCAGAGCGGTCCTTCGCTGGCGCTGTATAACTCGCTGCTGTTGTTAAGTGCACCAGAAGCGCGTGAGGCGTTTAACCAGCTCTCAGGCGAAGTCTATCCGTCCATGCAGTCAAACCTGATTGCGGGCAGTAACAAACTGTTCAATGTCCTGAATCAGCGTATGCTGCGCGTGTTCGATAATGACGCGCTGCCCGTACCGCCGATGGCGATGTCTCTGGTACAGCCGCTGCAGGATCAGAACAACGGCGTATGGGGCCAGACGTTTGGCTCATGGAGCAAAAACAGCGGCGACGGTAATACCGGTAAGCTGGATGGCAACACCGCTGGTTTCCTGATTGGGGCCGATCGCAAACTGGATGACAACAACGTGCGCATCGGCGGCTATTTTGGCTACAGCCGGGGTGATTATGACGTCGATAGCCGTCGTTCCAGCATCGACAGCGATAACTACCATCTCGGTCTGTACGCGGCAGGACAGCAGGAGGCGTTCTCCTTGCGCGGCGCAGTCGGTTATACCTGGCATAAAATCGACGGCGAACGGAATGTTGATTTCAGCGGCTTCTCGGATCGTCTGAAATCGGATTACGATGCGAACTCGCTGCTGGCGTTCACCGAAGCGGCTTACCGTTTTGGCCAGCCGGAACTCAACGTCGAGCCGTTCATCAATCTGAGCTATGTTCGCCTGCACACGGATAGTTTTGAGGAAAAAGGCGGTGCCGCCGCGCTGAGCGTGCGTAATGACACTATGGACACCTTCTTCTCCACGCTGGGCGTTCGCGGTATTACCGAACTGCCGCAGAATGTCAGCCTGTATGGCTCGCTCGGCTGGCAGCATGCTTATGGCGATAAAACGGCGTCATCGCGGATGGCGTTTACCGGCAGCGACACGTTTGTCACTCAGGGTAACGCGGTGGATGAGGATACGCTGGTGGGTGATGTTGGCGTAAGCGTCAGGCTGTCTCGTACTGCCAGTCTGGATCTCGGTTACCAGGGGCAATATGGCTCTGATACCCGCGATAATGCGGTTAACGCCAATGTCCGCTGGTCATTCTGATCCTGCGTAAGCTGTAAAAAAAAGCCGCAACGATAACCGTTGCGGCTTTTTTAATAAGCAGGATTACTGCTGCTGTGAAGACTGGATCGCGGTCAGAGCGATGGTGTAGACGATATCGTCAACCAGCGCGCCACGAGACAGGTCGTTCACCGGCTTGCGCATCCCTTGCAGCATCGGCCCGATGGAGATCAGGTCAGCAGAACGCTGTACCGCTTTATAGGTGGTGTTACCGGTGTTCAGATCCGGGAAGATGAACACGGTAGCGCGCCCGGCAACCGGGGAGTTCGGCGCTTTGGATTTCGCAACGTCTGCCATTACCGCGGCGTCGTACTGCAGCGGGCCGTCGATCATCAGGTCAGGACGTTTTTCCTGCGCCAGACGCGTTGCTTCGCGTACTTTCTCTACGTCGCTGCCTGCACCAGAGGTGCCGGTGGAGTAGGACAGCATCGCCACGCGCGGTTCGATTCCGAAGGCAATCGCGGAATCCGCAGACTGGATAGCGATTTCAGCCAGCTGCTCTGCAGTCGGATCCGGGTTGATTGCGCAGTCACCGTAAACATAAACCTGTTCCGGCAGCAGCATGAAGAACACGGAAGACACCAGTGAACTGCCCGGCGCGGTTTTAATCAGCTGCAGCGGCGGACGGATGGTGTTGGCAGTGGTATGCACCGCACCGGAAACCAGACCGTCAACTTCGTCCTGCTCCAGCATCAGGGTGCCGAGAACCACGTTGTCTTCCAGCTGTTCGCGGGCAACGGCTTCGGTCATGCCTTTGCTCTTACGCAGCTCAACCAGGCGAGCAACGTAGCTTTCACGTACCACGTCCGGATCGACGATTTCGATGCCAGCGCCCAGTTCCACGCCCTGAGCCGCGGCAACGCGGGTGATTTCATCCGGGTTACCCAGCAGTACGCAGGTCGCGATACCACGTTCGGCACAGATAGCCGCGGCTTTAACGGTACGCGGCTCGTCGCCTTCCGGCAGCACCACGCGTTTGCCCGCTTTGCGCGCCAGCTCAGTCAGCTGATAGCGGAATGCCGGCGGAGACAGGCGACGGCTGCGTTCTGACGTTGCGGTCAGAGACTCAATCCAGTCGGCGTTAATATAGCTGGCAACGTATTCCTGCACTTTCTCAATACGCTCATGGTCATCAACCGGCACTTCCAGGTTGAAGCTCTGCAGGCTCAGCGAGGTCTGCCAGGTGTTCGTGTTCACCATGAATACCGGCAGGCCGGTGGCGAATGCGCGTTCACACAGTTTGCTGACGCGCGGGTCCATTTCGTAGGCACCGGTCAGCAGAATGGCACCAATCTCAACGCCGTTCATGGCGGCCAGACAGGCGGCAACCAGCACGTCAGGACGGTCAGCGGAGGTCACCAGCAGTGAGCCCGGGCGGAAATGTTCCAGCATGTGCGGGATGCTGCGTGCACAGAAGGTCACGGATTTCACGCGGCGGGTATTGATGTCGCCTTCGTTAACGATGGTGGCATTCAGGTGACGCGCCATATCGATAGCACGCGTGGCAATCAAATCGAAACTCCACGGCACCGCGCCCAGCACCGGCAGCGAGCCGTGCAGCTGCGCCGGATCGATTTTCACGATCTGCGCTTTGGTGGAATCGTCAAAAATTTCGGACAGGTCAGGACGGGTACGGCCCTGATCGTCAACCGGCGCATTCAGCTTGTTGACGATAACGCCGGTGATGCTGGCATTTTTCGCGCCGCCGAAGCTGCTGCGGGTCAGCTCAATACGCTCTTTCAACTGTTCCGGGGTATCGGTACCCTGAGACATCACGAACACGATTTCGGCGTTCAGCGTTTTGGCGATTTCGTAGTTCAGCGACTGGGCAAACTGATGTTTGCGGGTCGGTACCAGACCTTCTACCAGCACAACTTCAGCGTCTTTGCTGCTTTCATGGTAGTTAGCGATGATCTCTTCCATCAGCACATCTTTCTGATTGCTGGAAAGCAGAGATTCAACGTGGCTCATTTTCAGCGGTTCAGCCGCTGGCAGGCCAGAGTTTGCACGCACAATAGTGGTGGTCTGGTCAGGAGCATCGCCACCGGCACGCGGTTGCGCGATAGGTTTGAACACGCTCAGGCGCACGCCTTTACGTTCCATAGCGCGGATCACGCCGAGGCTGACGCTGGTCAGGCCGACGCTGGTTCCGGTCGGGATCAGCATAATAATACGGGACACGGTTTATCCTCTTTCGTTACCACCCGGTGTGGGCGGGAGATAAAACAGCACCGCCAGCATTGGCTGGCGGTGAGGTGAATCAGGCAGTCAGACGGCTGGCGTCTTGCGCAATGACCAGTTCTTCATTAGTCGGGATCACCACCGCAGGGCGGGTGCCTTCCTTGTTGATGAAACCGGTGTTGCCGAAGCGGGCAGCCAGGTTGCGCTCGTGGTCAACTTCAAAGCCCAGTACGCCCAGACGGCCGAGGGACAGTTCACGTACCATCGCCGCGTTTTCACCGATACCCCCGGTGAAGACAACCGCATCCAGACGACCATCCATCAGCGCCGTGTAGGAACCGATGTACTTCGCCAGACGGTGGCAGTAAACGTCCATTGCACGTTTCGCGTCTTCTTTGGCCTGGTAGTTATCTTCAACATAGCGGCAGTCGCTGGTGACTTCGGTCAGACCCAGCAGGCCAGACTCTTTAGTCAGCATCTTGTTGATCTGTTCGATGCTCATACCCAGGGTATCGTGCAGATGGAAAATGATTGCCGGGTCGATATCACCAGAACGGGTGCCCATGACCAGACCTTCCAGCGGGGTCAGACCCATAGAGGTATCAACGCATTTACCGTTGCGGATAGCAGAAACAGAACCACCGTTGCCCAGGTGGCAGGTGATGATGTTCAGTTCTTCAACCGGTTTGTTCAGCAGTTTTGCTGCTTCCTGAGTCACGTAGAAGTGGCTGGTGCCGTGTGCACCGTAGCGACGAACGCCGTGTTCTTTATACAGGCTGTACGGCAGGGCGTAGAGGTAAGATTCTTCCGGCATAGTCTGATGGAACGCGGTATCGAATACGGCAACGTTCTTATCTTTCAGATTCGGGAAGGATTTCAGCGCTTCAGCGATACCGATCAGGTGCGCCGGGTTATGCAGCGGTGCAAAAGAGGCGGAATCTTTGATACCCTGAATCACCGACTCGTCGATCACTACGGAACGGGTGTATTTTTCACCGCCGTGAACGATACGGTGACCGATTGCGGTCAACTGAGCGGACAGTTCTGGTTTTTGTGCCAGAATAGTATTAACGATAAAGTTCAGCGCTTCACTGTGAGCGGCACCTGCACCTAAAGCCGCTTCTTGTTTACCGCCGTCCATTTTCCATTTAATACGTGCTTCCGGAAGATGGAAACACTCGGCTAAACCAGAAATGTACTCGTCACCGTTGACTGCATCAATGATTGCAAATTTCAGTGAGGAGCTACCGCAGTTCAGAACCAGTACTAACTTACTCGACATGGAAGTACCTATTTATGATACGTGGCTAAAAAAACGTCAGGAGTCTAAAGCGTAGCGCATGACGACACTGACATTTATGATTAACATCATGCTCAAATCGCTTTTCGGGCACGATGGAAGAAATTCATTTGAGTCTATGTCATTTTGCGTAATTTTCAGCCAACAGCTGGCTTTACGACAAGTTGACAAGCCAGAGAATGGGGACTAAGGCCATCTCAGCGGGCACAGGATACCTGATACCGGGCCCCCGTGACAAAATGTTTTGAACGATGCCGTACTCAGTTGTTGTTTTGCACAAATTTTTTAATTTTTATATGTGAAGTTGAGGTAGAGCCATGTCGACACCAGAAATCAGCCCGTCGGGATTCTTCAGCCATTTTCGTCGGGGTCAGCACTACGCAAAGACGTGGCCGATGGAAAAACGCCTCGCGCCGGTGTTTGTTGAAAATCGGGCGATCCGGGCGACACGTTTCGGTATTCGTATTATGCCTCCCATTGCTATCTTCACCCTTTGCTGGCAAATCGCGCTGGGTGGGCAACTTGGGCCTGCGGTCGCCACGGCCATTTTTGCCATCAGCCTGCCAATGCAGGGACTATGGTGGCTGGGTAAACGCTCAGTCACGCCGCTCCCTCCTTCTATTTTAAACTGGTTTTATGAAGTGCGTGGGAAACTTCAGGAATCCGGGCAGGCGCTTGCGCCAGTCGAAGGCAAACCGGATTACCAGGCATTAGCTGACACGCTTAAGCGCGCCTTCAAACAACTGGATAAAACTTTCCTGGATGATTTGTAATACCCTCCAATTACGCATATAAAAGAAGGCACATAAATAATGTGCCTCTTTTTTTAACGCCGAGAAGTGCTAAAGGAGTCAGAAATGGAAATGACCAACGCTCAACGCCTGATTTTGTCTAATCAGTACAAAATGATGACCATGCTCGACCCGGATAATGCCGAACGCTATCGTCGTCTGCAAACCATCATTGAGCGTGGCTACGGCTTGCAAATGCGCGAACTGGATCGTGAATTCGGCCAGCTCACTGAAGAAACCTGCCGCTCGATCATTGATATTATGGAGATGTACCACGCGCTGCGCGTCTCCTGGGACAATCTCAAAGATCAGGACACCATCGACGAGCGTCGCGTGACCTTTCTCGGCTTTGATGCGGCGACCGAAGCGCGCTACCTCAGCTACGTCCGTTTTATGGTCAATACCGAAGGCCGCTATACCCATTTCGACGCGGGAACTCACGGTTTCAATGCGCAAACTCCGATGTGGGAAAAATATCAGCGTATGCTGAGCGCCTGGCATAACTGCCCGCGGCAGTATCATTTGAGCAGCAACGAGATTAACCAAATCATCAACGCCTGAGGGAGAGTGCTGTGCTGTGCAAAGGATTTCTGTTTGATCTGGACGGGACGCTGGTCGATTCGCTTCCCGTGGTGGAAAGATCGTGGTGCCAGTGGGCAGATCGGTTTGGCATCAGCCATGATGAAATACTGAATTACATCCATGGTAAGCAGGCGATCACCTCCCTGCGTCACTTTCTGGCGGGACGACCGGAAGAAGAAATTCTTGCTGAATTTACCCTTCTTGAGCGCATTGAAGCCACCGACACTAACGGTATTGTGGCGTTACCGGGGGCGCTGGAGCTGCTGAAGACGCTTGAGCAACATCATATTCCATGGGCCATTGTGACTTCAGGCTCCGTTCCTGTCGCCCATGCGCGTCATAAAGCGGCGGGTTTACCGATGCCAGAGGTGTTTGTCACCGCCGAACGCGTGAAACGCGGCAAGCCGGAGCCGGATGCCTATCTGCTCGGCGCTGAGCTGCTGGGTCTGGCTCCCCAGGAGTGCATGGTGGTGGAAGATGCTGCCGCTGGCGTGCTTTCTGGTCTGGCCGCCGGGTGTCGCGTGATGGCGGTAAACGTTCCCCAGGATATGCCACGACTGAATGAAGTCGATTTTAATCTCAACACGCTTGCCAACGTTGTCGTGCAAAAACAACCCGATAGTACGGTCAGGGTAAGCATTAACGCCTGATCTCATGATATAGCCCCGCTTCTGCGGGGCTTTTTTATGGCACTATAAGAATTCCCCTGGGCTGACAAGGATATGTTGTGAACGGTGAATTAATCTGGGTTCTCTGTCTTCTGGCGGTGGCGATCATTCTGTTCGCCACGGGTAAAATTCGCATGGATGCGGTGGCGCTGCTGGTGATCGTGGCGTTTATTCTGAGCGGCACGTTAACGACGGAAGAAGCCTTTTCCGGCTTCAGCGATCCGAACGTTATCCTGATTGCGGCCCTGTTTATCATTGGCGACGGGCTGGTGCGTACCGGCGTGGCGACCAGTATGGGGGCGTGGCTAATCAAAGTCGCTGGCAACAGCGAAATCAAAATGCTGGTCTACCTGATGCTCACCGTCGCCTGCCTGGGGGCATTCATGAGCTCGACGGGCGTCGTCGCCATTTTTATTCCGGTGGTGCTCAGCGTCGCCACCCGGATGCAAACCTCCCCCTCACGGCTAATGATGCCGCTAAGTTTTGCCGGGCTGATTAGCGGCATGATGACGCTGGTGGCCACGCCGCCGAACATGGTGATCAACAGCGAATTGCTGCGTGCAGGCATGGACGGGTTTGGCTTTTTCAGCGTCACGCCAATTGGCGTGGTGGTGCTGGTGCTGGGCGTGATTTACATGCTGCTGATGCGCTTTATGCTGAACGGCGAAAAACAGGATCCCCTGCGCGAGAGCAGCAAACGCTCATCGTTTCGTGACTTAATCAAAGCTTATCATCTGACGGGACGGGCGCGGCGGCTGGCCATTCGTCCCGGTTCACCGATGGTCGGACAGCGGCTGGACGATCTTAAACTGCGTGAGCGATACGGTGCCAACGTGATTGGCGTGGAGCGCTGGCGACGTTTCCGGCGGGTAATTGTCAATGTTAACGGGGTTTCCGAGTTTCGTGCCCGTGATGTCCTGCTGATTGATATGTCGGCGGCGGACGTCGATTTACGCCAGTTCTGCGGCGAGCAAATGCTGGAACCGATGATTTTGCGCGGGGAGTATTTCTCCGAGCAGGCGCTGGATGTCGGCATGGCGGAAATTTCGCTGATCCCTGATTCTGAGCGGGTGGGTAAAACGGTGCGCGAGATGGCTTTTCGTACTCGCTATGGACTGAATATCGTCGGCCTGAAGCGCAACGGCGTTGCCATGGAAGGGGCGGTGGTCGATGAACCTTTGCAGGTTGGCGACATTATGCTGGTGGTGGGAAACTGGCGGCAGATAAGCCAGCTGGCACAAACCGGGCGCGACTTTGTGGTACATAACATGCCTGTAGAGGAGAGCGACGCGTCTCCTGCACACAGCCAGGCTCCGCACGCGGTATTTTGTTTAATGCTGATGGTAGCCCTGATGCTGACCGATGAAATCCCCAACCCGGTGGCAGCCATTATTGCCTGCCTGCTGATGGCGAAGTTTCGCTGTATTGATGCCGCCAGCGCCTACAGAGCGATTCACTGGCCGAGTGTGATCCTGATCATCGGCATGATGCCTTTTGCGCTGGCGCTGCAAAAAACGGGGGGTATCGATCTGGTGGTGAAAGGATTGATGGAACTTGGCGGCAGCAGGGGACCGTATTTTATGCTGATTTGCCTGTTTATCATGTGCGCGGTAATCGGCTTGTTTATTTCGAACACCGCCACCGCCGTACTAATGGCCCCCATCGCGCTGGCCGCGGCCAAATCGATGGGCGTTTCGCCATATCCTTTTGCCATGATGGTGGCGATGGCGGCTTCAGCCGCCTTTATGACCCCGGTTTCTTCGCCGGTCAATACGCTGGTGCTTGGGCCAGGGAAATACACTTTTAGCGATTTCGTTAAAATCGGCGTACCGTTTACCGTGCTGGTAATGGTGGTTTGCGTGCTGCTTATCCCGGTGCTGTTTCCGTTCTGACGGAGGGCGGCTGGGGCATTGTGCAGTTTTGCCGGGTGGCGGCTTCGCCTTACCCGGCCTTAAACTGACTTAATTTGCAGGCGTAAGTCCGGGTAATATACCGTAGGCCGGGTAAGCGCAGCGCCACCCGGCATCGTGTGCACCGGGCCAATGCTGTGGGCGATACTCCGGTTACAGCGGCGAGTCCTGGCTAATCTCATCCAGCGACAAATGAAAACTTGGCACAAACACCTGCATGAAATAATCCATCTCCTCGCTGCGGCGGACTTCCAGCGTTTTTTCCAGGCGGCCTTTCGCCAGCAAAAATTCGTTATTCCCCGCAGATAACTCTTCGAGGCATTTTAAATACGCGCACAGCGCATCGGCCTGCTTGACGATGGACCGCTCCTCTTCGCTGTACTGATGCTCATCAATCAGCGGGGCAAAAATATCGCGCAGCTCTTCCGGCACCATATCCACCAGTTTTTGCTGGGCGATCTTTTCAATTGCCTTATATTCCTGGGCAATTTGCGAGTTGAAATACTTCACCGGCGTCGGTAAGTCGCCGGTCAGCACTTCCGACGCATCGTGGTACATTGCCAGCAACGCAATACGTTCGGGGTTCAGCGTGCCGTTAAACTTGCGGTTTTTGATCGCCGCCAGCGCGTGAGCAACCATCGCAACCTGTAAACTATGCTCAGAAACGTTCTCGGTGCGCACATTGCGCATCAGCGGCCAGCGGTTAATTAACTTCAGGCGGGAGAGGTGGGCAAAGAAATGACTCTGGCTCATGGTGACCCTTTTGAACAACAACAGTGAAGGGCATTGTGCGCTGAGAGGGCCGCCGGATGCAAACCCCGGCGGCCAGAGAAGGCGAAATTAAAGCTGATGATAGCCGGAAAGGAAACGGCTAAATTTGCCGAGTGCCATTTCCAGTTCGTCCACGCGCGGCAGCGTCACGATGCGGAAGTGATCCGGCCACGGCCAGTTAAAGGCGGAGCCCTGGACCAGCAATACTTTTTCCTGTAACAGAAAATCGAGCACCATGCGCTGATCGTCATGAATATTAAAGCGTTTGGCGTCGATTTTCGGGAACATATACAACGCGCCTTTCGGTTTAACGCAGGAGATGCCAGGAATATCGTTAATCAGTTCCCAGGCCCGGTTGCGCTGCTCGTAAAGCCGTCCGCCCGGCAGAATGAATTCACTGATGCTTTGATAGCCGCCGAGCGCGGTCTGAATCGCGTGCTGCGCCGGAACGTTGGCGCACAGGCGCATGGAGGCCAGCATCTCCAGCCCTTCGATATAGCCTTTCGCGTGTTTCTTCGGCCCGTTCAGCACCATCCAGCCCTGACGGAAACCCGCCACACGGTAAGTTTTTGACAGCCCGTTAAAAGTGATGGTCAGTAAATCCGGAGCCAGCGGGGCAATAGAGTGATGCTCTGCCTCGTCGTAGAGGATCTTGTCGTAGATTTCATCAGCAAAGATAATCAGATTATGCTGGCGTGCCAGTTCGACGATCTCCAGCAGCAGCTCTCTGGAATACACCGCGCCGGTTGGGTTATTCGGGTTGATGATGACAATCCCGCGGGTGCGCGGAGTGATTTTGGCGCGAATGTCGTCGAGATCCGGGAACCAGTCGGAGGATTCGTCGCAAATATAGTGTACGGCTTTACCGCTGGAGAGCGCGACAGCCGCCGTCCACAGCGGGTAATCCGGAGCCGGAACCAGCATCTCATCGCCGCTGTTGAGCAGCGCCTGCATAGATTGCACAATCAGTTCAGACACGCCGTTACCAATATAAATATCCTCAACGGTGACGTCGCGCATACCGCGCGCCTGATAGTGCTGCATAATGGCTTTACGTGCGGAATACAGCCCTTTTGAATCGCAATAGCCCTGCGCGGTCGGCAGGTTGCGGATCACGTCGACCAGAATTTCATCGGGTGCTTCAAAGCCAAAAGGGGCTGGGTTACCAATGTTAAGCTTCAGAACTTTATTACCCTCTTCCTCAAGACGTTTTGCCTCTTTCAGAACCGGGCCACGGATGTCATAACAGACATTATCTAATTTGCTGGATTTTTCGATGGGGGACATGAACCTTGACCTTTTAGCGATGAGTACCACTCCCTGCCGTGGAAGCGTTACCGAATAATGTACTCCCCACAGGGCGTTTTTTGAAGGGTCTATAGATGAAGATTTCGCGAAATAGCGGTTTTCAGCCCGCGCATTCTTGCTGCTTTACATCATATAAACGCTATTAACCTTTAATGTAATAGTAAAGGGGGTGATTTATGTCTGCTGTTCCGCTTACAGAACTCTATTTTATGCTGAAAATCGGTGGCTAAGCGCACTCATAGACCGCCCTAAGCAAGCGCATATCTTCTGTACTGTCCAACGGTGTCATTTATTTGTCTGAGCAATATATCTCTAATATATGAAACCATTTATGTGAATTTGGTGTTAAATATTGTTAATAAAATATTCATTAGATAATTAAAGGTTCTTTATTATTTATGATTCAGCTTAAGTAAATGTTAATTGAATAAAGTGAATTCCGACGACGAAAAAGATCTTTGTAAGATTATTCGTAGATGCTCTTATAACCGAAGAATTTTTCGGTTAAGATACCAGTATGAATAGTCTGGGGGCGTGCCAGTCGCGGCCATGACCTTCATGTGAAAATGCTTTATTACGTTGTTATTGCTTATGTTTCGTTTGCAATATAGTAAGGAATATCGTGCAAAGCGGTCACAAACCGTATTGCACGGTAGTTTGCAGGCGTGAAGTATTTATGGCTGACGTTATCTATAAATGCCCGGCGTGAATATTCTTTCTTACTTTTGCATTTCAAAATATAGCCAGGGAGCCTGCTGAGTGTTAGCAGGTATGTATTTGCAATAACGCTCGTTCAGATCCCCTGTGCAGGACAAACCTGTCGGGTGGGTATAAATGGAATTGCCTGACTTTTTGAGCACAGCATCAATCCAGGCAGGTCAGTTGCGAGCAGCCTGTAAGTGGAAAAATATGATTAACGCAAATCGTCCGATAATTAATCTCGACCTCGATCTGCTGAGAACCTTTGTGGCGGTCGCCGATTGCAACACCTTTGCAGCGGCGGCTGTCGCGGTTTGTCGAACTCAATCTGCCGTCAGTCAGCAGATGCAGCGGCTCGAACAGTTGGTAGAAAAAGAGCTTTTTGTTCGTCATGGTCGTAATAAGCTGCTCACCGAACAGGGGATCCAGCTTTTGGGCTACGCACGCAAAATCCTGCGTTTTAATGATGAAGCGTGTTCGTCGCTGGTCTTCAATGATTTACACGGCGAGTTGACTATCGGGGCATCCAGCGAATCTGCTGATATTCTGTTGCCGTTTTTGCTCAACCGTATTAGCTCAGCCTGGCCGCGGCTGGCGCTGGATATTCGTATAAAGCACAACTCGACTCTTGTTGACATGATGGAAGGTCAGGAAGTCGACCTGATGTTGACCACCGAACGCCCGTCGCAGTTTGCCTGTCAGATGTTACGGACTTCCCCTACGCTGTGGTATTGTGCAGCGGAATTTATGTTACAGAAATCGGAGCCGATTCCGCTGGTCATCCTTGATGAACCGAGCCCGTTCCGGGAAATGGCCATTCGCACCCTGGATGAAGCCCAAATTCCATGGCGGCTTGCCTATGTCGCCTCCACGCTCTCTGCGGTCAGGAGTGCCGTAAAAGCCGGGTTAGGCGTGACCGCCCGACCTGTGGAAATGATGGGACCGGAGTTGCGGGTATTAGGGCGTGCCGACGGATTACCTTCATTACCGGATACGGACTATCAGCTCTGTTATAACCCGTACAGCACCAATGAGCTGGCGCATACTATTTTCAGAACATTGTATGACGCTCAACGTCCTTTGCTGAGTCCGCTGCCTACCTATGAAGGGGGAGAGAAAAACCTCGTCATTGAAGAGGATGTCGAGTAACGCTTTCCGCGTTATCCCGTAACAAATTGTAAATGTAAAAATAAACCGCAGACGACAGAAAACGTCGCTGTGGTTTATTTTTTGAACAATTGTCAATGTACACCGATCGTGTCTCCAGCTGGTTTTCTGGCTGCTTCACGCTTAAGTCCTTGTTTAACCTTTATTGTTGAATAACCCTTTTTCTCTTCAGACTATTGGCTAATGTTAATAATTACCGCAAATTTGTTGCCTTTTTTAGGGTTGGATTAACAAAAGCGTGTCACAGATCAAGAAAATACTCCTCATTAGGGGGAGGCATTACGGCAAAATCCTGTCAAAATAGGAGGGTAATACATTTCTCTGTCGCTGACGGACACGATTCAACAGCGCCAAACCCTGACAATGAACCCGGTTTCTTTCAGGGGAAAAGGCACTAAATGTTAATGAAACGTGTTTGATGTGAATTAATGTGAAGAAACTTTTGTTAAAGTTGACAAAAGGTTATAGAAAGGAGTAAAAAACCACATCATTTAGCGGTTTTAATATTTACCCAGTAAATGTATGGTTTTTTATTCCTCCCCATGAACAGATGTGGCGCTCACCTGCCGTTAAGAGCAGGGGTTTTAGTGCTACCTTTTGAGCTAAGCAATGCGTATGTCAACATCCACTGAAGTCATCGCTCATCACTGGGCATTCGCTGTATTTCTCGTCGTTGCCATCGGCCTGTGCTGCTTAATGCTGGTTGGCGGCTGGTATCTTGGCGGCCGCGCCCGTGCCAGGCACAAAAACACCCCCTTTGAATCGGGTATTGATTCAGTCGGCACTGCCCGACTGCGCCTGTCCGCCAAGTTTTATCTGGTCGCGATGTTCTTCGTTATCTTTGACGTAGAAGCCCTTTATCTCTTTGCATGGTCGACTTCAATCCGCGAAAGTGGCTGGGTAGGTTTTGCAGAAGCTGCAATTTTTATTTTAGTGCTGCTGGCTGGCCTGGTTTACCTCGTTCGTGTGCGTGCCCTGGACTGGACGCCTGTACGTTCGCGCCGTGAACTGATGAACCCGGAAACAGACCGCACTAATCGTTAACGCCAGAAGCGAGGCAATAAGATGGATTATACGCTCACCCGCATAGATCCTAACGGTGAGAACGACCGTTACCCCCTGCAAAAACAGGAGATTGTAACCGATCCCCTCGAGCAGGAAGTTAACAAAAGCGTGTACATGGGCAAGCTTGAGCACGCCCTGCATGACATGGTGAACTGGGGCCGTAAAAACTCAATCTGGCCGTACAACTTCGGCCTGTCCTGCTGCTATGTCGAAATGGTGACGTCATTCACTGCGGTGCATGACGTTGCGCGTTTTGGCGCAGAAGTTCTGCGTGCCTCGCCGCGTCAGGCGGATCTCATGGTGGTAGCGGGAACCTGCTTTACCAAGATGGCCCCGGTGATCCAGCGTCTGTACGATCAGATGCTGGAGCCGAAATGGGTTATTTCCATGGGCGCCTGTGCCAACTCTGGCGGTATGTACGATATCTACTCGGTGGTGCAGGGCGTCGATAAATTTATCCCGGTGGATGTGTATATCCCCGGCTGCCCGCCGCGTCCGGAAGCCTATATGCAGGCACTGATGCTGCTGCAGGAGTCGATTGGCAAAGAGCGTCGTCCGCTGTCATGGGTGGTCGGCGATCAGGGCGTGTACCGCGCCAACATGCAGTCGGAACGCGAGCGTAAACGCGGCGAACGTATTGCAGTGACTAATCTGCGTACGCCTGACGAGATTTAATTTGCGCCTGTCGGCAGAGGACAACATCTTCGCATAGCAAAACAAATAGCGCGAAGCTCTGCCGGACAGTCACCACGGACCATTTGCAATGGTGAACATTATGACCGATTTAACCGCGCAAGACGCTGCATGGCAGACCCGGGACCATCTGGATGACCCGGTCATTGGCGAACTGCGCAACCGTTTTGGGCCGGATGCCTTTACCGTTCAGGCGACCCGCACCGGGGTTCCCGTTGTTTGGGTTAAGCGTGAGCAGTTACTGGAAGTGGGCGATTTCTTAAAGAGACTGCCAAAACCTTACGTCATGCTGTTTGATTTACACGGCATGGACGAACGTCTTCGCACGCACCGTGACGGGTTACCCGCCGCGGATTTTTCCGTTTTCTACCACCTGATTTCCATTGAACGCAATCGCGATATCATGCTCAAGGTGGCATTGTCTGAAAACGACCTGCGCGTGCCGACCTTCACCAAACTTTTCCCTAACGCCAACTGGTACGAGCGTGAAACCTGGGAAATGTTCGGTATTGATATCGAAGGCCACCCGCACCTGACGCGCATTATGATGCCGCAGACCTGGACCGGCCACCCGCTGCGTAAAGACTATCCGGCGCGCGCCACCGAGTTCGATCCGTTTGAGCTGACCAAAGCGAAACAAGATCTGGAAATGGAAGCGCTGACCTTCAAGCCGGAAGACTGGGGGATGAAGCGTGGTACCGAAAACGAGGACTTTATGTTCCTCAACCTCGGCCCGAACCACCCGTCCGCGCACGGTGCGTTCCGTATAATCCTGCAGCTGGACGGCGAAGAGATTGTCGACTGTGTGCCTGACATCGGCTACCACCACCGTGGCGCTGAGAAGATGGGCGAGCGCCAATCCTGGCACAGCTACATTCCGTATACCGACCGTATCGAGTACCTCGGCGGCTGCGTTAACGAGATGCCCTATGTACTGGCGGTAGAAAAACTGGCAGGCATTAAGGTGCCGGAACGCGTTGATGTCATCCGCGTGATGCTCTCTGAGCTGTTCCGCATTAACAGCCATCTGCTGTATATCTCGACCTTCATTCAGGACGTCGGCGCGATGACGCCGGTGTTCTTCGCCTTTACCGACCGTCAGAAAATCTACGATCTGGTGGAAGCCATTACCGGTTTCCGTATGCACCCGGCATGGTTCCGCATCGGCGGCGTGGCGCACGATCTGCCGCGCGGCTGGGATCGTCTGCTGCGTGAATTCCTCGACTGGATGCCGAAACGTCTGGCGTCCTATGAGAAAGCGGCGCTGCGCAACACCATTCTGAAAGGCCGTGCCCAGGGCGTGGCCGCTTACGGTGCCAAAGAGGCGCTGGAGTGGGGCACCACCGGCGCGGGCCTGCGTGCGACCGGCATTGACTTCGACATTCGTAAGGCGCGTCCTTACTCTGGCTACGAAAACTTCGACTTTGAAGTTCCGCTCGGCGGCGGGGTGTCCGACTGCTATACCCGCGTAATGCTGAAAGTTGAAGAGCTGCGCCAGAGCCTGCGTATTCTTGAGCAGTGCCTCAATAACATGCCGGAAGGCCCGTTCAAAGCGGATCATCCGCTGACGACGCCGCCGCCGAAAGAGCGCACGCTACAGCATATCGAAACCCTGATCACCCACTTCCTGCAGGTATCGTGGGGGCCAGTCATGCCTGCTAACGAATCCTTCCAGATGATCGAGGCGACCAAGGGGATCAACAGCTACTACCTGACCAGCGACGGCAGCACCATGAGCTACCGCACCCGCGTGCGCACCCCAAGCTTTGCGCACCTGCAGCAGATCCCCTCGGCGATCCGCGGCAGCCTGGTGTCGGATCTTATTGTCTATCTGGGCAGTATCGATTTTGTTATGTCAGACGTGGACCGCTAATTATGCACGAAAATCAACAACCACAGACCGAGGCTTTTGAGCTGAGTGCGGCAGAACGTGAAGCAATCGAACATGAATTGCATCACTATGAAGATCCGCGTGCCGCGTCCATTGAAGCGCTGAAAATCGTTCAGAAGCAGCGTGGATGGGTGCCGGATGGCGCGATCTACGCTATTGCTGAAGTCTTACAAATTCCGGCCAGCGACGTTGAAGGCGTGGCGACATTTTACAGCCAGATCTTCCGTCAGCCGGTGGGCCGTCACGTGATCCGCTACTGCGACAGCGTGGTTTGCCATATCACTGGCTATCAGGGCATTCAGGCAGCGATTGAGAAAAAACTCAATATCAAGCCGGGCCAGACCACCTTTGACGGGCGTTTCACTCTCCTGCCGACCTGCTGTCTGGGCAACTGCGACAAAGGGCCGACCATGATGATTGATGAGGATACTCACAGCCATCTGACGCCGGAGGCGATCCCCGATCTGCTGGAGCAGTATAAATGAAGAACATTATACGCACTCCCGAAACGCATCCGCTGACCTGGCGTCTGCGCGACGACAAGCAGCCGGTATGGCTGGACGAATATCAGAGCAAAAATGGCTATGAAGGCGCGCGCAAAGCGCTCTCCGGCATGGCCCCTGACGATATCGTTAACGCGGTGAAAGACTCCGGCCTGAAAGGTCGCGGCGGCGCGGGCTTCTCCACTGGTCTTAAGTGGAGCCTGATGCCGAAAGACGAATCCATGAACATCCGTTACCTGCTGTGTAACGCCGATGAGATGGAGCCCGGCACCTATAAAGACCGTCTGCTGATGGAGCAGCTGCCCCACCTGCTGGTGGAAGGCATGCTGATCTCCGCGTTCGCCCTGAAAGCGTACCGCGGCTACATCTTCCTGCGCGGCGAATATATCGAAGCGGCGGAAAATCTGCGCCGCGCGATTGCTGAAGCTACCGAAGCGGGCTTGCTGGGCAAAAATATTCTCGGCACCGGTTTTGATTTCGAACTGTTCGTGCATACCGGGGCAGGGCGCTATATCTGCGGCGAAGAAACCGCGCTGATTAACTCTCTGGAAGGCCGTCGCGCCAACCCGCGTTCCAAGCCGCCGTTCCCGGCGAGCAGCGGCGTGTGGGGCAAACCGACCTGCGTCAATAACGTCGAAACCCTGTGTAACGTACCGGCGATCCTTGCCAACGGCGTGGAGTGGTATCAGGGCATTTCAACCAGCAAAGACGCGGGTACCAAACTGATGGGCTTCTCCGGCCGGGTGAAAAATCCGGGCGTCTGGGAGCTGCCGTTTGGCACCACCGCGCGCGAAATCCTCGAAGAATATGCGGGTGGCATGCGCGACGGGCTGAAATTCAAGGCCTGGCAGCCGGGCGGCGCGGGAACCGACTTCCTGACCGAAGCGCATCTTGATCTGCCGATGGAATTTGAAAGCATCGGCAAAGCGGGCAGCCGTCTGGGTACGGCGCTGGCGATGGCGGTTGACCATGAAATTGGCATGGTGCCGCTGGTGCGCAACCTGGAAGAGTTCTTCGCCCGCGAGTCCTGCGGCTGGTGTACGCCGTGCCGCGACGGTCTGCCGTGGAGCGTGAAAATTCTGCGCGCGCTTGAGCGCGGCGAAGGCCAGCCGGGGGATATCGAGACACTTGAGCAACTGTGTCGTTTCCTCGGGCCGGGTAAAACCTTCTGTGCACATGCGCCAGGCGCGGTCGAACCGCTGCAAAGCGCGATTAAATATTTCCGCGACGAATTCGAAGCAGGCATCAAGCAGACCTTCAGCAATACCCATGTGATTGGTGGTATTCAGCCGAACCTGCTGAAAGCGCGCTGGTGAGTTAACGATTTTTAATTTGGAAGCATGCTAATGGCTACGATTCATGTAGACGGCAAAGAATACGAGGTCAACGGTGCGGACAACCTGCTACAGGCATGTCTGTCTCACGGCCTTGATATTCCTTACTTTTGCTGGCACCCGGCGCTGGGCAGCGTCGGGGCTTGCCGCCAGTGTGCGGTGAAGCAATATCAAAACGCGGAAGACACGCGTGGTCGCCTGGTCATGTCCTGTATGACGCCGGCCTCGGACGGAACGTTTATCTCCATCGATGATGAAGAAGCGAAACAGTTCCGCGAAAGCGTGGTGGAGTGGTTAATGACCAACCACCCGCACGACTGTCCGGTGTGTGAAGAGGGCGGCAACTGTCACCTTCAGGATATGACCGTAATGACGGGCCACAGCTTCCGTCGTTATCGTTTTACCAAACGTACCCACCGCAATCAGGATCTGGGGCCGTTCATCTCGCATGAAATGAACCGCTGCATCGCCTGCTACCGCTGCGTGCGTTACTACAAAGATTATGCCGACGGTCAGGATCTGGGCGTGTATGGCGCGCACGACAACGTCTACTTCGGTCGTCCGGAAGACGGCACCCTGGAAAGCGAATTCTCCGGCAACCTGGTGGAAATCTGCCCGACCGGCGTGTTCACCGATAAAACCCACTCCGAGCGTTATAACCGTAAGTGGGACATGCAGTTTGCACCGAGCATCTGCCAGCAGTGCTCGCTGGGCTGTAATACCAGCCCTGGTGAGCGCTACGGCGAACTGCGTCGCATCGAAAACCGTTATA
Organism: Superficieibacter sp. HKU1; assembly: GCF_029319185.1. Classification (NCBI taxonomy): domain Bacteria; kingdom Pseudomonadati; phylum Pseudomonadota; class Gammaproteobacteria; order Enterobacterales; family Enterobacteriaceae; genus Superficieibacter; species Superficieibacter sp. HKU1. Next base: position 3,100,058 of record NZ_CP119754.1, on the reverse strand, counting down.
ACGGTACCGTGAACCACTACTTCCTCTGTGACCGCGGTCGTTTTGGCTACGGTTACGTGAACCTGAAAGACCGTCCGCGTCAGCCGGTACAGCGCCGTGGCGCGGATGTCATCACCCTCAACGCCGAACAGGCGATGCAGGGCGCGGCGGATATTCTGCGCCAGTCGAAAAAAGTGATTGGTATCGGCTCACCACGCGCCAGCGTTGAAAGTAACTTCGCGCTGCGTGAACTGGTCGGCGCGGAAAACTTCTATACCGGCATCGCGCGCGGCGAGCAGCAGCGCCTTGAACTGGTACTGAAAGTGCTGCGCGAAGGCGGCATCCGTACCCCGGCGCTGCGTGAAATCGAATCTTACGATGCGGTGCTGATTCTGGGTGAAGACATTACCCAGACCGGCGCACGCGTCTCGCTGGCCGTGCGTCAGGCAGTGAAGGGTAAAGCGCGCGAAATGGCAGCGGCGCAGAAAGTCGCCGACTGGCAGATTGCCGCCATCCTGAACATCGGCCAGCGTGCGAAGCATCCGCTGTTTGTGACCAACGTCGATAGCACCCGTCTGGACGACATCGCGGCATGGACCTACCGTGCCCCGGTGGAAGATCAGGCGCGCTTTGGCTTTGCCATCGCTAACGCGCTGGACAGCAATTCGCCGGCGGTAGACGGTATCGATCGCGATCTGCAAAACAAAATTGACGTCGTGGTACAGGCCCTCGCGGGGGCGAAGAAACCGCTGATTATCTCCGGGACTAACTCGGGCAGCGCGGATGTGATCCAGGCGGCGGCCAACGTGGCGAAAGCACTTCACGGGCGTGGCGCGGACGTGGGCATCACCATGATTGCGCGCGCGGTTAACAGCATGGGCCTCGGCATGATTGGCGGCGGCTCGCTGGACGACGCGCTTGACGAGCTGGAATCCGGCGCGGCAGACGCGGTAGTGGTACTGGAAAACGATCTGCATCGTCACGCCAGCGCCGCTCGCGTTGATGCTGCGCTTGCCAAAGCACCGCTGGTGATGGTGGTTGACCATCAGCGCACCGCCATTATGGATTATGCGCATCTGGTTCTGCCTGCGGCGAGCTTCGCTGAAAGCGACGGCACGGTCATTAACAACGAAGGCCGCGCGCAGCGCTTCTTCCAGGTTTACGATCCGGCGTATTACGATAACAGCACCGTCATGCTGGAAAGCTGGCGCTGGCTGCATTCGTTGCACAGCACCGTCGAAAATCGCGAAGTGGACTGGACGCAGCTTGACCATGTCATTGACGCGGCCATCGCGGCGATGCCGCAACTGGCAGGCATTAAAGATGCTGCGCCGGATGCCGCGTTTCGTATTCGCGGACAGAAACTGGCGCGTGAACCGCACCGCTACAGTGGCCGCACGGCGATGCGCGCCAATATCAGCGTGCATGAACCGCGTCAGCCGCAGGATAAAGACACTATGTTCGCCTTCTCCATGGAAGGGAACAACCAGCCGTCCGCGCCGCGCTCGCAAATTCCGTTTGCCTGGGCACCGGGCTGGAACTCCCCGCAGGCGTGGAACAAGTTCCAGGCCGAAGTGGGTGGGCATCTGCGTCATGGCGATCCGGGCGTGCGCCTGATTGAAGCCTCCGAAACGGGGCTGGATTTCTTTGCCAGCGTGCCGGAAAGCTTCCGGGCAGAAGACGGGAAATGGCGTATCGCGCCTTACTACCATCTGTTCGGCAGCGATGAAATGTCGCAGCGTTCGCCGGTGTTCCAGCAGCGTATGCCGCAGCCTTATATTCGCCTGAATCCGGCGGATGCAGCCAAACTTGGCGTTAACGCCGGGGCCAACGTCTCCTTCAGTTATGAAGGCCAGACCGTCAGCCTGCCGGTGGTGATTGCCGAAGGATTGACGGCAGGGCAGGTGGGCTTACCGATGGGGATGCCGGGTATCGCCCCGGTACTGGCTGGCGCACGTCTTGAGGATCTGCGGGAGGCACAAGCATGAGCTGGTTAACACCGGAAGTTATTGATGTTCTGTTAAGCATCCTGAAAGCAGTTGTGATCCTGCTGGTGGTGGTAACCTGCGGCGCGTTCATGAGCTTCGGCGAACGTCGTCTGCTCGGTCTGTTCCAGAACCGTTACGGACCGAACCGCGTGGGCTGGGGCGGTTCGCTCCAGCTGGTCGCGGACATGATCAAGATGTTCTTTAAAGAGGACTGGATCCCGAAATTCTCGGACCGCGTCATCTTTACCCTGGCACCGATGATCGCTTTCACCTCGCTGCTGCTGGCCTTCGCTATCGTGCCGGTTAGTCCCAGCTGGGTAGTGGCCGACCTGAACATCGGGATTTTGTTCTTCCTGATGATGGCGGGTCTGGCAGTCTATGCGGTGCTGTTCGCCGGCTGGTCCAGTAATAACAAATACTCGCTGCTCGGTGCGATGCGTGCGTCTGCGCAGACCCTGAGCTATGAAGTGTTTCTGGGATTGTCCGTGATGGGCGTGGTGGCGCAGGCCGGTTCATTCAATATGACCGACATCGTTAATAACCAGGCCGACATCTGGAACGTCATTCCGCAGTTCTTTGGTTTTGTGACCTTTGCCATCGCGGGCGTGGCGGTCTGTCACCGCCATCCGTTTGACCAGCCGGAAGCCGAGCAGGAACTGGCTGACGGTTACCACATTGAATATTCCGGCATGAAATTCGGTCTGTTCTTTGTGGGGGAATACATCGGTATCGTTACTGTATCGGCGATGATTGTCACCCTGTTCTTCGGGGGCTGGCAGGGCCCGTTCTTACCGCCATTCATCTGGTTCGCCATCAAAACGGCGTTCTTTATGATGATGTTTATTTTGATCCGCGCATCGTTACCGCGTCCGCGTTATGACCAGGTAATGTCCTTCGGCTGGAAAATTTGCCTGCCGCTGACGCTGATCAACTTGCTGGTAACGGCGGCTGTCATTCTCTGGCAGGCGCAATAAGGGGCTTATAGACCATGACCTTAAAAGAATTAGTAGTGGGCTTCGGCACCCAGGTTCGTAGTATCTGGATGATCGGCCTGCACGCCTTCGCCAAACGCGAAACGCGCATGTATCCGGAAGAGCCGGTTTACCTGCCGCCGCGCTACCGTGGCCGTATCGTGCTGACGCGCGATCCGGATGGTTCAGAGCGCTGCGTTGCCTGTAACCTGTGTGCGGTAGCCTGTCCGGTAGGCTGTATCTCGCTGCAAAAAGCGGAAACCAAAGATGGCCGCTGGTATCCGGAATTTTTCCGCATCAACTTCTCACGCTGCATTTTCTGCGGCCTGTGCGAAGAGGCCTGTCCGACCACGGCGATTCAGCTGACGCCGGACTTTGAGCTGGGCGAGTACAAGCGTCAGGATCTGGTATTCGAAAAAGAGGATCTGCTGATCTCCGGTCCGGGCAAATACCCGGAATATAACTTCTACCGGATGGCAGGTATGGCAATCGACGGCAAAGATAAGGGCGAAGCGGAAAACGAAGCTAAGCCTATCGACGTCAAAGGCCTGTTACCGTAAGGAGAGGGGCAATGGAGTTCGCTTTTTATATCTGTGGCCTGGTTGCCATCCTGACGACGCTCAGGGTCGTTACGCATACCAATCCGATCCATGCGCTGCTGTATCTGATTGTGTCCCTGCTGGCGATTGCGGGGGTTTTCTTTTCCCTCGGCGCGTATTTTGCCGGGGCGCTGGAGATCATCGTTTACGCCGGGGCCATCATGGTGCTGTTCGTTTTCGTGGTGATGATGCTCAACCTGGGCGGTTCTGAAATCGAACAGGAGCGCCAGTGGCTGAAGCCGCAAATCTGGGCTGGCCCTGCGGTGTTATCCGCGGTGCTGCTGGTGGTGATGATTTACGCCATTCTGCACGTTAACGATCAGGGTATCGACGGCGCGGCAATCAGCGCGAAAGCGGTTGGCATTACGCTGTTTGGCCCTTACGTTCTGGCGGTTGAACTGGCTTCTATGCTGCTGCTGGCGGGTCTGGTTGTCGCTTTCCACGTCGGGCGCGAAGATCGCGCGGGCGAGGTGCTGAGCAACCGTCCGAATGACAGCGCGAAAAGAAAAACGGAGGAGCACGCATGATCCCCTTACAACATGGGCTGATCCTTGCAGCCATTCTGTTTGTGCTGGGTTTAACCGGACTGGTCATCCGCCGCAATCTGCTGTTTATGCTGATTGGGCTTGAGATCATGATTAACGCTTCCGCGCTGGCCTTTGTGGTGGCGGGAAGCTACTGGGGCCAGACCGATGGTCAGGTGATGTACATTCTCGCCATCAGCCTTGCGGCTGCCGAGGCGAGTATTGGCCTGGCGCTGTTGCTGCAGCTCCATCGTCGCCGCCAGAATCTGAACATCGATTCAGTAAGTGAGTTGCGTGGATGAACATGCTTGCCTTAACCATTATTCTGCCATTGATTGGCTTCCTTCTGCTGGCGTTCTCACGCGGACGCTGGTCTGAGAATCTCTCAGCCACGGTTGGCGTGGGCTCTATCGGCCTTGCGGCGCTGGTCACCGCGTTTGTCGGCATGGATTTCCTGAATGGCGATCGTACCCCGTTCAGCCAGCCGCTGTGGACCTGGATGTCGGTCGGCGATTTTAATATCGGTTTTAACCTCGTGCTGGACGGCCTGTCGCTGACCATGCTCTCGGTAGTAACCGGCGTCGGCTTCCTGATCCATATGTTCGCTTCCTGGTACATGCGTGGGGAAGAGGGCTACTCCCGCTTCTTCGCCTACACTAACCTGTTTATCGCCAGCATGGTCATTCTGGTGCTGGCCGATAACCTGCTGCTGATGTATCTCGGCTGGGAAGGCGTGGGCCTGTGCTCCTATCTGCTGATCGGCTTCTACTATACCGATCCGAAGAATGGCGCGGCAGCGATGAAAGCCTTTGTGGTGACGCGCGTCGGTGACGTGTTCCTCGCCTTCGCGCTGTTCATTCTCTATAACGAACTGGGTACGCTGAACTTCCGCGAAATGGTCGAACTGGCACCGCAGCACTTCGCCAACGGCAGCACCACGCTGCAGTGGGCAACGCTGATGCTGCTGGGCGGCGCGGTCGGTAAATCGGCACAGCTGCCGTTGCAGACCTGGCTTGCTGATGCGATGGCCGGTCCGACGCCGGTCTCCGCTTTGATCCACGCCGCAACGATGGTCACCGCGGGCGTGTATCTGATTGCACGTACGCACGGCCTGTTCCTGATGACCCCGGAAATCCTGCATCTGGTCGGTATCGTCGGTGCGGTGACGCTGGTGATGGCAGGTTTCGCCGCGCTGGTACAGACCGACATCAAACGCGTGCTCGCCTACTCCACCATGAGTCAGATTGGCTACATGTTCCTGGCGCTGGGCGTTCAGGCGTGGGATGCGGCGATTTTCCACCTGATGACCCACGCGTTCTTTAAAGCGCTGCTGTTCCTGGCATCCGGCTCGGTGATCCTGGCCTGCCACCACGAGCAGAACATCTTTAAAATGGGCGGCCTGCGTAAGTCGATTCCACTGGTGTACCTGAGCTTCCTGATTGGTGGCGCGGCGCTGTCGGCGCTGCCGCTGATTACCGCAGGTTTCTTCAGTAAGGACGAAATCCTCGCAGGTGCGATGGCCAACGGTCACATCAACCTGATGGTTGCCGGTCTGGTCGGGGCGTTTATGACTTCGCTCTATACCTTCCGGATGATTTTCATTGTTTTCCACGGCAAAGAACAGATCCACGCCCACGCAGGGAAGGGGATCACTCACCATCTGCCGCTGATCGTGCTGATGCTGCTGTCCACTTTCCTCGGCGCGCTGATTGTGCCGCCGTTGCAGAATGTGCTGCCGCATACCACTGAGATGGAGCACGGACGTGTACTGACGCTGGAGTTCACCTCAGGCGTTGTGGCGATTGCCGGTATCCTGATTGCTGCCTGGCTGTGGCTGGGTAAACGCACGCTGGTGACTTCAATTGCGAACAGCGCACCGGGCCGCTTCTTCGGCACCTGGTGGTTCCATGCCTGGGGATTTGACTGGCTGTACGACAAAGTGTTCGTGAAGCCGTTCCTTGGCATTGCCTGGCTTATCCGTCGCGATCCGCTTAACGCGCTGATGAACATCCCGGCTATCCTTTCCCGCTTTGCAGGTAAAGGACTGCTGTTCAGCGAAAACGGTTATCTGCGCTGGTACGTGGCGTCGATGAGCATTGGCGCAGTCGTGGTGCTGGGTCTGCTGATGGTATTGCGTTGAGTTGAGACTTTGGGATGGTCGGGCTGTGTTGACCCGACCTGCATAGAGTAGGCCCGGTAAGCGCAGCGCCACCGGGCATCAAGTCCCAAAGTCCCACGTGAGTTTTGTGAGAATTCGTTGAAATCAGGTCTCTCAGGAGACTTAAACAAGGAACAAAGATCGCCATGCTATTACCCTGGCTAATACTAATTCCCTTTATCGGCGGCTTCCTGTGCTGGCAGACCGAACGCTTCGGCGTGAAGGTGCCGCGCTGGATCGCGCTGATCACCATGGGATTGACGTTTTTGCTCTCCCTGCAACTCTGGTTGCAGGGTGGCTATTCTCTGACGCAATCCGCCGGTTTACCGCAGTGGCAGTCAGAATTTTTGCTGCCGTGGATCCCGCGTTTTGGTATCTCCATTCATCTGGCGCTGGATGGGCTGTCGCTGCTGATGGTGACCCTGACCGGTCTGCTTGGCGTACTGGCGGTGCTCTGCTCATGGCGTGAGATCGAAAAATATCAGGGCTTCTTCCATCTGAACCTGATGTGGATCCTCGGCGGCGTTATCGGCGTGTTCCTCGCCATCGATATGTTCCTGTTCTTCTTCTTCTGGGAGATGATGCTGGTACCGATGTACTTCCTGATTGCGCTATGGGGCCACAAAGCCTCCGACGGGAAGACGCGTATTTCTGCGGCCACCAAGTTCTTCATCTATACCCAGGCCAGCGGTCTGGTCATGCTGATTGCCATTCTGGCGCTGGTATTCGTGCACTACAGCGCGACCGGCGTCTGGACTTTCGACTACGAAGCGCTGCTGAAAACGCCGATGTCGCACGGTGTGGAATACCTGCTGATGCTGGGCTTCTTCATCGCCTTTGCGGTGAAAATGCCGGTGGTGCCACTGCACGGCTGGCTGCCTGACGCACACTCGCAGGCCCCGACTGCCGGTTCCGTCGACCTCGCGGGCATCCTGCTGAAAACGGCGGCCTACGGTCTGCTACGTTTCTCCCTGCCATTATTCCCGAACGCGTCGGCGGAATTTGCGCCGATTGCCATGTGGCTCGGCGTGATCGGCATTTTCTACGGCGCGTGGATGGCCTTTGCCCAGACCGATATCAAACGTCTGATTGCTTACACCTCCGTGTCGCACATGGGATTCGTGCTGATTGCAATTTACACTGGCAGCCAGCTGGCGTACCAGGGCGCGGTGATCCAGATGATTGCCCACGGACTTTCTGCCGCCGGGATGTTCATTATTTGCGGCCAGCTTTATGAGCGTCTGCATACCCGTGACATGCGCATGATGGGCGGTCTGTGGAGCAAAATTAAATGGCTGCCAGCCATGTCGCTGTTTTTCGCAGTGGCAACGCTCGGGATGCCGGGCACCGGTAACTTCGTCGGCGAATTTATGATCCTGTTCGGCAGCTACAAGGTGGTTCCGGTCATTACGGTGATTTCAACCTTCGGTCTGGTGTTCGCCTCCGTATATTCGCTGGCGATGCTGCACCGCGCGTATTTCGGTAAAGCGAAGAGCGAAATCGCCGCGCAAGAACTGCCGGGAATGTCGCTGCGCGAGCTGTCTATCATTCTGCTACTGGTTGTGCTGCTGGTACTGCTGGGCTTCTGGCCTCAGCCGATTCTGGATACCTCGCATTCAGCGATGAGCAACATCCAGCAGTGGTTTGTTAATTCCGTTTCTACTACAAGGCCGTAAATCGCCATGACAATAACTCCACAACACCTGATTGCGCTGCTACCGCTGCTAATCGTCGGTCTGACGGTGGTGGTCGTGATGCTCAGCATTGCGTGGCGACGCAATCATTTTCTCAATGCCACGCTGTCGGTCATTGGGCTTAATGTCGCGTTAGTTTCGCTCTGGTTTGTTGGCCAGGCGGGCGCAATGGACGTCACGCCGCTGATGCGCGTCGATGGATATGCAATGCTGTATACCGGGCTGGTCCTGTTGGCGAGCCTCGCCACCTGTACTTTTGCCTATCCGTGGCTGGAAGGCTATAACGATAACCAGGAAGAGTTCTACCTGCTGGTACTGATTGCCGCGCTGGGCGGGATCCTGCTGGCAAACGCCAACCATCTGGCGTCGCTGTTCCTCGGTATTGAGCTGATCTCGCTGCCGCTGTTTGGTCTGGTGGGTTACGCTTTCCGCCAGAAACGCTCGCTGGAAGCCAGCATCAAATACACCATCCTCTCTGCCGCAGCCTCGTCTTTCCTGCTGTTCGGCATGGCGCTGGTGTATGCGCAGTCCGGCAACCTGTCGTTCCTCGCCATCGGTAAGAGCCTCGGCGACGGCATGCTGCACGAGCCGCTGCTGCTGGCGGGGCTTGGTCTGATGATCGTTGGCCTCGGCTTTAAACTGTCGCTGGTGCCATTCCACCTGTGGACGCCGGATGTTTACCAGGGCGCGCCTGCGCCGGTTTCCACCTTCCTGGCGACGGCAAGCAAAATCGCTATCTTCGGCGTGGTAATGCGTCTGTTCCTCTATGCCCCGGTCGGCCACAGTGAAGCGGTACGCGTGGTGCTGGGCATTATTGCCTTTGCCTCCATCATCTTCGGTAACCTGATGGCGCTGAGCCAGACCAACATCAAACGTCTGCTCGGTTACTCCTCCATTTCCCACCTCGGCTACCTGCTGGTGGCGCTGATTGCCCTGCAAAGCGGCGAGATGTCGATGGAAGCAGTAGGCGTTTATCTGGCCGGTTATCTGTTCAGCAGCCTCGGCGCGTTTGGCGTGGTCAGCCTGATGTCCAGCCCGTATCGCGGCCCGGATGCTGATTCGCTGTTCTCCTATCGTGGTCTGTTCTGGCACCGTCCGATTCTGGCCGCGGTGATGACGGTGATGATGCTGTCGCTGGCGGGTATTCCGATGACGCTCGGCTTTATCGGTAAATTTTACGTGCTGGCCGTCGGTGTCCAGGCGAACCTGTGGTGGCTGGTTGGCGCGGTGGTGGTCGGTTCCGCGATTGGTCTCTACTACTACCTGCGCGTGGCGGTGAGTCTGTACCTGAGCGCGCCGGAGAAACTGAACCGCGATGCGCCATCAAACTGGCAGTACAGCGCGGGCGGTATCGTGGTGCTGATCTCCGCGCTGCTGGTGCTGATCCTCGGCGTCTGGCCGCAGCCGTTGATTAGTATTGTGCAGCGGGCATTACCGCTGATGTAAGCGCGATGCAGAAGTAAAAAAACCGCCGGAATAGGCGGTTTTTTTATGGTCGATAACAAACCTGCCTGGCTATTGTATGCGCCGTTTTGCCGGGTGGCGGCTTCGCCTTACCCGGCCTACGAAAATGATGAATATCAACAGGTTATTCGTGATCCACAGGCCTGTGTGAGCGCAGCGCCGCCAGGCATAATTCCACGGACTAACATTTGTCAGCGCTCTGAAACCGGCGGTTTTTTTATGGCACATTCCCAACGATACATTAACCGATCTTTTTTCGAACATGTTATAAAAGGAACGCATTATCAGACAGGGACGTGAAAATGAGCATCCACTTGTGGACTGAAATTCAGCAATTGAGGGAACGCATCCCCGTAGGTATAAAACCTGCCCAACGATTGTTAACCCAAACCAAAGGCGATGTCGCCGCGGCAGTGACGTGTTTTCATGCCGAACAGACGGCTTTGTTGAAGGAAAAAGCGGGTATCACGCTTCAGGAGGCAGAGCGCTTTCTGCTTCAGGCTGGCTATGATTTTGCGCAGTCCCTCAAACTTATAGAACAAAAACGCTATACGCTGACTGAATTAATCCTGCGTAAATATAACAATAAAAATGAAGCGGTAGACAAGATCGCGTTAGCCATTGCGTATGAATGGAACCTCACTCGCCGCTATTGGTTTTGCGATGATGATCTGAAAAATCTGCCGCCCGTTTTACGCTGCTTTATGCTGGTTTGCGAATGGCGAAATTATGATGGCTGGGAAGATTTCTCCAGCGCACTATTCTTTGAATTGACGAGATATTGTGAACAATTAACAATGCTGGGGTTACATAAGCTGGCAGCAACATTGATGACTGCAAGGAAATATTATGATGAACTCTTATCAGTGCATGGTAAAAAAGCACATGAAATAGTCTGCCAGGACAAGCGGTTTAACGCGTTAGAAGCGCTGTATCATCAGCAGGAGTACGCCATTGATGACGCCCTGGTGACGCTGGCTAAAAATAATCTTGATGTGTTTCCATGCCGTCATCAAAAGGTTCCTTAATAAAGCATTTCGTTTCATTAAGGAACAGCTTTTTTATTTAGTTAGCCGGGTAAATAATAGTACTACATAATATGTTATTCCGCATGGTTACGCGCATCACCCAGATGCTCTGAACACAATTTACTGAACTGCATTCGCCATTCATTTAAATTAAAACCATATCGATCCTGAAACGCCGTCGTCTCACTGGACATGATATAGCCATAATTGTGCAATAACGTTAGTGCCAATCGTGGCTTGTCTTGAGAAAAATAATCATCAATACAGGCCTGCATCATCAGGTAATTAGTATTTTCTTTAACGCCACCATAGTTCAGATCCATTTCTTTTGCCGCTACTCTGCGTACAACAGGATCGTCCCTGAATTGAGGCAGTCTGGCTGCCTGAGTCAGCATCTGAATAACTTTATTATCTGGCATACCGAAGGTCCAGTTACTGAGCCAGGCGTTAAGCGCTGCTTCAGCGGCAGCATCGTCTTCTCTGCGCCGACGATGCTGACCAGCAAGGGTTAACCAATACTCACTGACTTCGGGCAATTGCTTTGTGGCGTTGATTAAGCGGGGCAGGGCGTCATCCATTTCCCCGGAAGACAGATATTCTTTGGCTAACCTGAATTGCACAGGAGCAAAGCTGTGATCTTCAATCGCGATATCATTTTCATAAGGATCGCCGTCATTGATATCCAGCCATTCTCTGAATTTCTCTACGCTGGAGAATGCTGGCACCATAAGCCATTCGTCGTGGTAAAGCTCACAAACGATAGGATCGTTGTTTTCTTTCTCCAGTGGCCAGTACAAGCCAAAACAGTCACCATTACCCAGTGCCGCGTCCGCAAGAGGAAGAAATCCGCAAGGCGGAAAAGGACCGGGACAAATGCCATCAGCCTCTATGGATAAGGAATGATTTAAAAAAGGGAGTTTCATTGACGATTCCTGGCCTGAAATGATAATGCATAATAAAGATTAATTATTAATAGCATGGCAGTAATAAAAATGCATCCGCCAGCAGCCGGAAAGCTTTATTCATTTTTATCATTCATCAATAATATAAAAACCCCATCCACCACTTTTGCCATTTTCTCATAATTCAGCCGATCCGCCGTATCTCCCGGCTGGTGATATTCTGTATTACGATAAAATGCCGTATCCGTCACCATCACAGCGCTGATGCCCTGACGCCAGTAATTCATATGATCGGAAAAGTCGATACCAGGCACCCATTCCGGGGCGTTGATGGAGTAGACGGGTAAGCCTTCGGCACCCAGCAACGCCGCTTTCACCTGGCGCACCGCGCTGATATCGTTCAGTCGTCCAATTACGGCGATGAAATCTCCGCGATCGGGATATAACGTGCTGAGTGCGGAAAAGGGATAGCGCTGACTGCCGGGCTGTGAATCGTAATAGCCGATCATTTCCAGCGCCACCATCAGTTTTACCGGGCGCTGCACAGTGCTGGCATGGACCGCGCTGCCCATTTCATCGCTGCGGAAAAAGGGCGGTTCCTCCGAAGCATAGGCGACCAGTTCGACGCCGGTTTTTAGCGGCGCGTGTTGTAGCAGGCGAGCCAGCTCCAGCAGACCGGCGACGCCGCTGGCGTTGTCGTCCGCGCCGGGCGTGTAGTGCATCGCCTCACCATCATCTCCGGCCACGGCGTCATAATGCGCACCGATGATAATCACCGGGCCTTGCTGCGGGCCATAGCGGGCGATGATATTACGGAAAGGGCCTCCCGTTATCGGCACAGCCTGTTCGCTGACCTGTGCGCCATGTTGCTCAAACACCTGCGTAATATACTTTGCTGCGGCGTCCAGATGTTCGCGGCGATCGGCGCTGCGTGGAAAAAGCGTTTCGGAGAAATAGCGAACGTCTTTCTCCAGCCGTTGTGGATCGGCATGCTGTTTACCGGGAGGCAAGGGCGTCACCCAGGGCTGATACAGGATTGCAGCGGCAGACGCGATAACAATAAAAGCCATGAACAGAGCGGTGAATAACCCCCGTTTAAACCTGAACATTATTTACCTCAAAAATATAATTGTGTTTTTTATTATTGGCGGTTATCGATTGCGGGTGATGCGATATTTTACTTTCGCTATGCTGATAATAAAAGTAAAGCGGAATATAATGCAGGCTATCTGCCGGGAATTACCGGGTATAATTGAAAAGGAATTTGTATGCTTAATAGAAAAGCATTAATGCTGTTGATGGGTGGAGTTATTCTTTCAGGCTGTGGGCCAGAGCCTTCCGACCCGCAAGGAAATAATCCGGATGAGCCAAAACAGGAGCAGGCTGTTCAGAAAGAAAATAGCGCTCAGGCCGGGGATAACGCCATCGCGAAAAGTCAAACCGAGGCCGCCCGCCAGGCAGCGGAAAAAGCAGCCGAAGATAAAGCTAATGCTGAAGCTAAAGCACGCGCCGCTAAGATGGCAGCTGAAGCCGAAGCTCAGGCAGCAGCCGATGCAACGCAATATGAGATGCCGTCACGTGCTAAAGCACGGGCACAGAAAGTGCCCGTTGCACTAAGCGGTCGCCTGCAAGCAAACCTTAATGGTGTTTCAAACCCCAGGACGGGTACCGCACGTTACGAACACTACGATGAAAACCCGATCAAACAAGTAAGCCAGTCACCCCTCGCCACGTTTAGTCTGGATGTAGACACTGGCAGCTACGCTAACGTGCGGCGCTTTCTGAATCAGGGGCAACTGCCGCCGCCCGACGCCGTGCGGGTAGAAGAGATGCTCAACTATTTTCCTGCCCCTCAGGTTAAAAAAGATATCAACACCTCACAGGCCGCCAGTAAACCGATGCCATTTGCGGTCAAATACGAACTGGCTCCCTCGCCGTGGAATGCGCAGCGCACGCTGTTAAAAGTCGATGTTCAGGCAAGGGACATGAAGACCGTGGAGCTGCCGCCTGCCAATCTGGTCTTTCTCATTGACACGTCCGGCTCAATGCACTCCGCAGAACGCCTGCCGCTGATCCAGTCAGCATTAAAGCTGCTGGTTAACGACCTGCGCGCGCAGGATCACATCACCATCGTGACTTACGCGGGCGAAACTCGCGTCGCGCTTGAGTCCACGGCAGGGAATGACAAAAACGCGATTAAAGCGGCAATTGACAGCCTGAATGCTTATGGCGGTACGGGAGGAGAGGCTGGGTTACGGCTGGCCTACGAGCAGGCTGAAAAAGGGTTTATTAAAGGCGGCGTAAACCGTATTTTGCTGACCACCGACGGTGACTTTAACCTCGGTATTACCGATCCCAAAGACATCGAAGCGCTGGTGAAAAAAGAGCGCGAGAAAGGTATCACCTTATCCACGCTGGGCGTCGGCGATGACAACTTCAACGAAGCCATGATGGTTAGAATTGCTGATGTAGGTAACGGCAATTACAGCTATATCGACTCCCTCTCTGAGGCGCAAAAAGTCCTCAATGATGAAATGCATCAAACGCTGGTCACCGTTGCCAAAGATGTAAAATCGCAAATCGAATTTAACCCGCAGTGGGTGACCGAGTACCGGCAGATTGGTTATGAAAAACGCCAGTTGCGCGACGAGGATTTTAATAACGACAAGGTGGATGCTGGTGATATCGGCGCGGGTAAACACGTCACGCTGTTCTTTGAACTGACGCTTAACGGGCAGAAAGCCTCGGTGGATAAACTGCGCTACGCTCAGGACAACGCCGCATCAAAGCCAACAAAATCAAGCGAGCTGGCGTGGATCAAGCTGCGCTGGAAAGCGCCGCAGGCCAGCGAAAGCACCTTAGCCGAGTTCCCGGTCGTTAAGGGAGAGATGCCAACCTTTACTAACGCTTCTGAAGATTTTCGTTTCCGGGCTGCGGTAGCGGCATACGGGGAAAAACTGCGTGGTTCAGAATATCTGGCGGATACGACCTGGCCGCAAATTATCAAATGGGGTGAACAGGCCCGCGGGGAAGATAAACAGGGCTATCGCGCGGAGTTTATCAAACTGGTAAAACTGGCGGAAGGCTTATCTCATTGATTGTCCGGGGATGTCTGCATGACAGGCATCCCCTTTAACGTCAGGCGCTTTTGCGGCTGATCAGCGGTCCCTGACCGTTTGTTGCCGCGCGATCCAGCACTTCCTGAATGACCGACGAGAGTTCGTTAATCTCAAACTTGGCCACGTAGCCGTCGGCCTGCACTTTACGAATATGATCTTCGTTAGCATTGCCGGACAGCGACGAGTGGATCACCACCGGAATGTGTTTCAGGCGCTCATCGGTTTTGATCTTGCGGGTGAGGGTGAAGCCATCCATCTCCGGCATCTCGAGGTCGGTGAGCACCAGCGAAATTTTATCGGTCACCGGTACGCCTTCATTGCGGGCTTCTTCAGCCAGCTTTTCGATTTTTTCCCACGCTTCTTTACCGGTAATATGCAGCTGCGCCGGGATTTCCATCGACTCCAGCGCTTTCGCCAGCATCATTCTTGCCACTTTCGAATCCTCCGCCACGATGGCGGTAGAGCCGTCTTTGACCTTAAATTTTTGCGTCTGCAAGTTGGTGGCGTGCAGATCGTGTTCCGCCGGAACGATGTCATACAGGATCTGTTCAACGTCGATAACCAGCGCGAGATTATTACTGTTTTTATCTTCATCAAGACAGGCAATGCTGGTGATGTATTGACCGTTAATGGCTTTCTCGGCGGTGTGGATCTGCGTCCAGTCGAGGCGAATAATGTTTTCCACCGATTCCACCGCAAAGGCCTGCACGCTGCGGGCGTACTCCGTAATTAACAGAATATTCAGCCCTGTTGAGGGCTTACAGCCAGCGACGGCAGGCAGATCGATCACCGGAATAATTTGATCGCGAATATTGACCATTCCGAGCAGCGGCGGCTTGATCCCCGCCGGGCGCGTGAAGGCCGGCATCGGCACAATCTCGCGCAGCTTAAAGACGTTAATGCCGAACAGCTCGGATTTCGCATCATGGGCGGACTCGCCCAGCCGAAACAGCAGCAGTTCGAAGCGGTTCGACAGGGTCAGATTGGCCCTGTCGTCGATGTCTTTCTGAAAAGTATCCATAAAGCCCTCAGGAGGTAAGGTAAACGCGAAACCGTATTACCGGGTTATCGGCACCTTGTAGAAAAAATCGAGGGCTTTACGTTCAAACCGTGACGACGGCGAAATCTTCCGCCAGTTGGGTTTCAGGAAAGATGCGACGGCATTCAGCCAGAAGCTCTGCGCAGCCAGCAGCATCGTAGCGGGAACTGACGTGAGTCACGACCAGCCTGCCAACCCCGGCCGCCTTTGCCAGTTCGGCGGTCTGGACCGTTGAGGAGTGCCCCCGGCTATTGGCTTTTTCCGCCATGGCGTGCTCCAGCGTGGTTTCATGCACCATCAGGTCCACGCCGTCAGCGAGGCTTAAGGCAGCGGGGCAGGGCGCGGTATCGCCAAAAATAGCCAGCGTTTTACCCGGCGTTGGCGCGCTCAGGTAATCCTGACCGTTAACCACCCGACCATCCTCCAGAGTGACGCTCAACCCCTGTTTGAGCTGCTGGAACAGCGGGCCGGGCGCAATGCCCTGGGCTTTCAGCGCGGCGGCATTCAGCGCGCCGGGTTTGTCGTGCTCCTCGATACGGTAGCCGTAACACTCGACCGGATGATTTAGGGCAAACGCCGTGACGGTATAGTGTTCGTCGCTAAACACGTGCCCGGCGCTGATTTCTTCAATCGTCAGCGGGTAATCGGTCCACGAGCCGCTTAAGCGCAGCGCGGTTTCGACAAACTCGCGTAACCCTTGTGGTCCGTAGAGCGTGAGCGGCTGCGGGTTACCCTGCATCGAACGGCTGCATAACAGGCCGGGCAGACCGAACAGGTGGTCACCGTGCAGATGGGTAAGAAAGATTTTATCCAGTTTGCCAGGATGGAAAGCGGTGTGAAGCAACTGGTGCTGAGTGCCTTCGCCACAGTCAAACAGCCATATGGCTGATGCGGTTGGCTGTTGCAAATTGACTAAAATCGACGTCATATTACGCGTACGGGTCGGCACCCCGGCGGACGTTCCCAAAAAAGTTAATTCCATCAATTGTTATCCTCGCCGCGTATGAAAACCTTATTATAACGCGACGATCTCATTAAGGAGCACGGCATGATTCAGTGGCAGGATCTTCATCATTCGCAGTTAACCGTTCCTCAGCTTTATGCGTTGCTCAAACTGCGCTGTGAAGTCTTTGTCGTTGAACAAAACTGTCCGTATCTGGATATTGATGATGACGATCTGGTGGGCGAGAACCGGCATCTCCTCGGCTGGCGCGATAATACGCTGGTGGCGTATGCGAGGATTCTGAAAAGTGACAGCGAATATGACCCGGTGGTGATTGGCCGGGTGATTGTCAGCGAGGCGGTTCGCGGTGAAAAACTGGGGTATCAGCTTCTCTCCAGAGCGGTGGCAAGCTGCGAGCAGCACTGGCCGCAGCACGCGTTATACCTGAGCGCGCAGGCTCATTTGCAAAATTTCTATGCCCGGTTCGGCTTCCGCCCGGTGACGGACATTTATCTTGAGGATGATATTCCGCATATCGGCATGGCACGCGAAGTTGACCAGGCGTAACGCAAAGTCATTGTCTATAGTTAACTGACTGGCCTTGTAAAACATGGAGAAAGCAAATGTCTTATCACTCTTATGAATCACGAATCGACGACGATCTGACTCTTCTGAGCGAGACGCTGGAGGAAGTACTGCGCTCCTCCGGGGATCCTACCGATCAGAAATACATTGAGCTGAAAGCCCGCGCCGAGCAGTCTCTGGAAGACGTGAAAAACCGCGTAAGCCAGGCGTCTGACACCTATTATTACCGGGCAAAACAAGTTGCTTACCGCGCCGATGACTACGTGCGTGAAAAACCGTGGCAGGGCGTGGGTATCGGTGCAGCAGCGGGTCTGGTACTGGGTCTGCTGCTTCGCGGCTAATTTTCTGACGCTCCCTCCTCATGGGTACTGCCTTTTACGGCAGTACCCTTTATAATTGCCGGGTTTTAAGCAGGAGACGTTTGATTCCCTGACTGTATAGCCCACGATCTTCCTTCTCTCTCTTGAAACCGCGTGACCGGATTTATTGCCGCTTTTGTTGCAATGACTCACACAATCCCGACCCATATCAAAAATTCATCATTTTCTATTATTTATAATGTGTCGCAATATTGATAGCGGACAAATTTATGTCAGTAAGCGCATTTAACCGACGCTGGGCGACGGTCATTCTTGAAGCCTTAACGCGTCAC
Organism: Superficieibacter sp. HKU1; assembly: GCF_029319185.1. Classification (NCBI taxonomy): domain Bacteria; kingdom Pseudomonadati; phylum Pseudomonadota; class Gammaproteobacteria; order Enterobacterales; family Enterobacteriaceae; genus Superficieibacter; species Superficieibacter sp. HKU1. The sequence continues at coordinate 3,082,413 of NZ_CP119754.1, read as the reverse complement.
GGCGTACGGCATGTATGTATCGCACCCGGCTCCCGCTCCACGCCGCTGACGCTTGCGGCGGCGGCAAACCGAACGCTTATCCCGCACACCCATTTTGATGAGCGTGGGCTGGGACATCTGGCGCTCGGGCTGGCAAAAGTCAGCGGCGAGCCGGTAGCGGTGATTGTCACCTCCGGAACGGCGGTGGCGAATCTCTATCCGGCACTGATTGAGGCGGGGCTGACCGGTGAAAAACTTATTCTTCTCACCGCCGACCGTCCACCGGAGCTGATTGATTGCGGCGCAAACCAGGCGATTCGTCAGCCGGGCATGTTTGCCACTCATCCTGCCGGATCGCTGTCTCTGCCTCGCCCCAGCCCGGATATTCCTGCCAGATGGCTGGTGTCCTCCATTGACAACGCGCTCGGCACTCTGCACGCGGGCGGCGTCCATATTAACTGTCCTTTTGCCGAGCCGTTGTACGGTGAAATGGATGAGACCGACCTGGCGTGGCAACAGGCGCTGGGCGACTGGTGGCAGGATGAAAAGCCCTGGCTACAGAGTACCCTGACGCTTAAGAGCGAGACCCAGCGCGACTGGTTTTACTGGCGGCAAAAACGCGGTGTGGTGATTGCCGGCAGAATGAGCGCGAGCGAGGGAAAACAGGTTGCGGAATGGGCGAAAACGCTGGGCTGGCCGCTGATTGGCGATGTGCTGGCGCAGACCGGGCAGCCGCTGCCCTGCGCGGATTTATGGCTTGGCAATTCGCGTGCCGTCAGCGAGCTTCAGCAGGCGCAGATCGTGGTGCAGTTCGGCAGCAGTCTGACCGGGAAACGGCTGTTGCAGTGGCAAATGAGCTGCGCGCCGGAAGAGTACTGGCTGGTCGATAATCTTACCGGACGTCTTGATCCGGCACAGCACCGTGGACGTCGACTGGTCAGCACGGTAAGCGACTGGCTGGCGACGCATCCGGCAGAAAAACGCCAGCCCTGGTGCGTGGCCGTTCCGCAGCTGGCGCAGCAGGCATGGCAGAAAGTGCAGGCCAGTCGCGAGACGTTTGGCGAAGCACAGCTGGCGCACCGTATCAGCGACTATCTGCCGGAACAGGGGCAGCTTTTTGTCGGCAACAGCCTGGTGGTGCGTCTGATTGACGCCCTGGGCCAGCTTCCCGCTGGCTATCCGGTGTACAGCAATCGCGGGGCCAGCGGCATTGACGGGCTGATCGCCACCGCGGCGGGTGTTCAGCGTGCCAGCGCCAGACCGACGCTGGCGATGGTTGGTGATTTATCGGCCTTGTACGATCTTAATAGCCTGGCGCTGCTGCGTCAGGTCTCAGCACCGCTGGTGCTTATCGTGGTCAATAACAACGGCGGGCAGATATTTTCCCTGCTGCCGACCCCGGTTAACGAACGCGAACGTTTCTACACGATGCCGCAAAACCTTCACTTTGATCATGCGGCGGCAATGTTTGGCCTCGGCTATGCCCGCGTCAGTGACTGGGAAGCGTTTGAAGATGCGCTGGCGGGGGCATGGCGAATGCCTTCTGCAACGATTGTTGAGGTGGTGGTGAACGGCACCGACGGGGCGCAGACCCTGCAGCATCTTCTTGCCCAGGTAAGCCAGCTGTGAAACTCCATGCGGTGGCCAAACGTGGATCGGCGACGAAGCCCTGGCTGGTTTTCCTGCACGGTTTTTCCGGCGACCACCGCGAATGGCGTGAAATCGGGGAGCAGTTTCAGGACTATTCGCGTCTCTATATTGATTTGCCCGGTCACGGCGGTTCAGCGGCGCTGCGGGTTGATGATTTCGCCGACGTGGATGCGGCGCTTACCGCTACGCTAATTAGTTACAACATACTTGAAGTCTGGCTGGTGGGGTACTCGCTCGGCGGCCGCGTTGCGATGCACTGGGCTTGCCAGTCCAAATGGCCCGGATTGCGGGGCGTGGTGGTGGAGGGCGGGCATCCGGGCTTGCAGGATGACACAGCCCGCCACGATCGCTGGCTCTCAGACCAGCGCTGGGCCGGGCGCTTTCGTCACCCGCCGCTCGACGAGGTTTTTGCGCTCTGGTATCAGCAGCCCGTTTTTGCCTCGCTTACCGCCGCGCAGCGTGATGAACTGGTTTTACTCCGCCAGCAGAATAACGGTCCGGCGCTGGCGGATATGCTGCTGGCGACCTCGCTGGCGGTGCAGCCTGATTTACGCCCGGCACTCCATGCCCGGGATTTTCCCTTCTGGTATCTCTGCGGCGAGCGTGACGCGAAGTTCAGGGCGATTGCTGATGAACTTAACGTGCCTTGCCACTGTATTTCTGCCGCCGGACATAACGCCCACCGGGAAGCACCCGCTGGCGTTGCGGCCGCTCTGGTGCAGCTATTGCCACTCTGATCTAAGGAAACAAGATGATTTATCCTGATGAAAACATGCTTTACGCCCCCGCTGAATGGCAGGACTGTTCGGAAGGTTACACCGATATTCGCTATCAAAAATCTGCTGATGGCATCGCCAAAATCACCATTAATCGTCCGCAGGTGCGCAATGCGTTTCGTCCTCTGACCGTTAAAGAGATGATTCAGGCGCTGGCCGATGCCCGCTACGATGACAATATCGGGGCGATCATTCTGACCGGCGAAGGCGATCGGGCTTTCTGTGCCGGTGGCGATCAGAAAGTACGCGGTGACTACGGCGGCTATCAGGATGATTCTGGCGTTCATCATCTGAACGTACTGGATTTCCAGCGCCAGATCCGGACTTGTCCAAAACCGGTGGTGGCGATGGTGGCTGGCTATTCCATTGGCGGTGGTCACGTGCTGCATATGATGTGCGATCTGACGATTGCCGCTGAAAATGCAATTTTTGGTCAGACCGGGCCGAAAGTAGGTTCGTTTGACGGCGGCTGGGGTGCGTCTTACATGGCGCGTATCGTCGGGCAGAAAAAAGCGCGTGAAATCTGGTTCCTGTGTCGCCAGTACGATGCAAAACAGGCGCTGGATATGGGCCTGGTTAACACCGTGGTTCCGCTGGCGGATCTCGAAAAAGAGACCGTGCGCTGGTGTCGTGAGATGCTGCAAAACAGCCCGATGGCGCTGCGCTGCCTGAAAGCCGCGCTGAATGCTGACTGCGATGGTCAGGCTGGATTGCAGGAGCTGGCGGGTAACGCCACTATGCTGTTCTATATGACTGAAGAAGGGCAGGAAGGACGCAACGCGTTTAATCAGAAGCGTCAGCCTGACTTCAGTAAATTCAAACGGAACCCATAATGCGTCGCGCACAGGTCTGGCGTTGGCAGATCCCGATGGACGCGGGCGTCGTACTGCGGGACCGGCGTTTAAAAACCCGCGACGGTCTGTTTTTATGCCTGCGTGACGGTGAGCGCGAAGGGTGGGGAGAGATCTCCCCGCTGCCCGGGTTCAGTCAGGAAACCCGGGAAGAGGCGCAGGCTGAACTGCTTCAGTGGGCGCAGCGCTGGCAGCAGTACGGCGAGACTGACGTGCCCGTCCTCCCTTCGGTAGCGTTTGGCACCAGCTGCGCGCTGGCTGAGCTGAACGGCGAGCTACCGCAGGCGGCGGACTATCGCGCCGCACCGCTGTGCACCGGCGATCCGGATGAGCTTCTGCCGGTGCTGGCCGCGATGCCCGGCGAGAAAGTGGCGAAGGTGAAAGTCGGTTTGTATGAGGCGGTGCGTGACGGTATGGTGGTCAACCTGCTGCTGGAAGCCATTCCGGATCTGCAACTTCGGCTTGACGCCAACCGCGCCTGGACGCCGCTCAAGGCGCAGCAGTTTGCTAAATACGTTAACCCTGCCTGGCGTGATCGCATTGCCTTTCTGGAGGAGCCATGCAAAACCCGCGAAGATTCCCGCGCGTTTGCCGGGGAAAGCGGAATCGGTATCGCGTGGGACGAAAGCCTGCGCGAGGCGGATTTTGTGTTTGCTGCGGAGCCCGGACTGCGGGCGGTTATCATCAAGCCGACATTAACCGGCAGTGTGCAAAAGGTGCGTGAGCAGGTCAACGCCGCCCACGCGCTGGGGTTGACGGCGGTGATCAGTTCGTCGATTGAGTCCAGCTTAGGGCTGACCCAGCTGGCACGCATTGCCGCCTGGCTGACGCCGCAGACGATTCCCGGTCTTGATACCCTGAGTTTGATGCAATCGCAATTGCTTCGCCGTTGGCCCGGCAGCCCGTTACCGTGCCTGGATAAATGCGCGCTGGAGCCGCTGCTATGATCTTTACCGACTGGCCGTGGCGACACTGGCGACGGCTGCGGGGCGAGGCGCAGGCGCTGCGTCTCGACAACCAGACGTTAAGCTGGAGTACGCTGTGCCTGCGCATTGACGCCCTGGCGGCAGGCTTTGCGGCGCAGGGCGTGCGCGAGGGCGATGGCGTGATGTTACGCGGCGCGAATCATCCTTCGGTGCTCCTGTCATGGCTGGCGCTGTTGCAGTGCGGCGCAAGAGTACTGCCAGTCAATCCGCAGTTACCTCAGCCGTTGCTGGATCGGCTGCTGCCCCGGCTGACGTTGCATCATGCGCTGGATGCGGAAAGCGATGGGCATTTTCCCGGTCTCACCGCGTTAAGACTGGAAGAAACGGAAGGACAGGATGCCGTCGTCTGGCAGCCTCAGCGTCTGGCCTCAATGACCTTGACCTCCGGCTCAACGGGCCTGCCGAAAGCGGCGGTGCATACCTGCGAGGCGCATCTTGCCAGCGCCAAAGGCGTGCTGGCGATGATCCCCTTTGCCCGTGACGACGACTGGCTGCTCTCGCTGCCGCTGTTTCACGTCTCCGGGCAGGGAATACTCTGGCGCTGGTTACGGGCGGGTGCGCGGCTGACGGTGCGCGTGAAGCAGCCACTGGAGCAGGCGCTTGAAGGATGTACTCATGCTTCCCTGGTGCCGACGCAACTCTGGCGGCTGTTAGAGAACGATGCCCGCATCGCGCTGAAAGCCGTATTATTGGGCGGGGCGGCGATCCCGGTTGAGTTGACCCGCAAGGCGCAGCAGCGCGGCATTCGCAGCTGGTGCGGCTATGGTCTGACGGAATTCGCCTCAACGGTTTGCGCGAAGGAAGCGGACGGTCTGGCCGATGTGGGTACGCCGTTGCCGGGGCGAGAAATACAACTGGTCAACGGCGAAGTCTGGCTGCGTGCCGCCAGTATGGCTGAAGGTTACTGGCGTGACGGAAACGTATTGCCGCTGGTAAACGACCAGGGCTGGTTTGCCACCCGCGACTGCGGTGAACTGCGTGACGGCAGGCTAACCATTCTCGGCAGGCTGGATAATCTCTTTTTCAGCGGCGGGGAGGGCGTTCAGCCGGAAGAGGTGGAGCGGGTTATTGCCGCGCACCCGCAGGTGATGCAGGTATTTGTGGTGCCCGTCGCGGACCCGGAATTTGGCCAACGCCCGGTGGCGGTGGTGGAGAGCGATACGCCATTGAATAGCGCGCAGCTATCCCTGTGGGTTAAAGACAAACTCGCCGGTTTTCAGCAGCCGGTACGCTGGCTGCCACTGCCCGATACGCTCAAGACCGGGGGGATCAAAATCTCCCGGCAGGCGTTACAGGCGTGGGTAGCAGGGCAATAAGCAGACGAGGTGAAGGTTTTTGGCATGGTGTTAAACGACGCACCAGCGCACAACATGCCCGGCGGCGCTGCGCTTGCCCGGGCCTACGAGTAATGAAATCTCCACCCCGCAATGATCCCCAAACCACCAATGAAATGTAGGCCGGGTAAGGCGAAGCCGCCACCCGGCAATGCGGTGACAATGCCAGCTCATTGATATGGCAGAATTTTACAGGCCGGGCAAGCACAGCGCCGCCCGGCATAAAGCCCCTTCGGGTGATTAGTTTGCTTCCTTCAATGCCGCCAGCGCGGCCGCCACGCCTGCGCCGTACTCCGGATGCACTTCACTAAATAAGCCAATCTGCCGCTGCTGAATAAACTCCGGCACATCTTTCATATCCCCGGCAATGCGGGCGAACATCCGCTGATGCTCCTCTTCGCTCAGTAACTCATACAGCTTACGCGGCTGGCTGAAATAGTCGGTATCTTCGCGGTGATTCCAGTGATCGGCTGCACCTTCCAGGCTTAACGGCGGTTCGCTGTAATCCGGCTGCTCCTGGAACACGCCAAAGCTATTCGGTTCGTAGGTTGGACCGTTGCCGCTGTTGCCGTCCACGCGCATCGCGCCATCGCGATGGTAGTTATGGAACGGGCAGCGCGGGGCATTCACCGGGATCTGATGGTGATTGACGCCGAGACGGTAGCGGTGCGCATCGCCATAGGAAAACAGACGGCCCTGCAACATGCGATCCGGAGAGAAACCAATGCCCGGTACCACGTTAGCGGGCGACATCGCCACCTGTTCCACCTCGGCAAAATAGTTGTCCGGGTTACGGTTCAGTTCCAGCACGCCAACTTCAATCAGCGGATAATCCCCGTGCGGCCAGACTTTCGTCAGATCGAACGGGTTGTAAGGCACGTTTGATGCCTCAGCCTCTGGCATGATCTGCACGTAAAATGTCCAGCGCGGGAAATCGCCTTTTTCAATGGAATCAAACAAATCACGCTGCGAGCTTTCCCGATCTTCTGCCACCAGCCGTTTGGCCTCATCGTCCATCAGGTTGGCAATCCCCTGCCGGGATTTCAGGTGGAACTTCACCCAGAAGCGTTCGTTGTTATGGTTAATAAAACTAAACGTATGACTACCAAAACCATGCATCGTGCGATACGAGAAGGGCAGACCGCGATCGCTGAAATCAATGGTCAATTGATGCAGCGATTCCGGCAAATGCGAAAAGAAATCCCATTTATAGGTCGGATTGCGCAGGTTGGTGCGCGGATCGCGTTTCACTACGTGATTCAGGTCCGGGAATTTTAGCGGATCGCGCAGATAAAACACCGGCGTGTTATTACCGACTAAATCCCAGTTGCCTTCTTCGGTATAAAATTTAATCGAGAAACCGCGAATGTCGCGTTCGGCATCTGCCGCGCCGCGCTCACCTGCGACGGTAGAGAAGCGTAAAAACAGATCGGTTTTTTTGCCAACCGCAGAAAATAGGTTAGCGCGTGTGTAACGGGTAATATCCTGGGTGACGGTAAACGTACCATACGCACCAGAGCCTTTGGCGTGCATACGACGTTCCGGGATCACCTCGCGGTCAAAGTGTGCCAGCTTTTCCAGAAACCAGACGTCCTGTAACAGCATGGGACCGCGAGGACCGGCAGTGGCGACGTTATTATTATGCGCAACCGGTGCGCCAGCGGAGGTGGTTAATCCTTTTTTGCTCATCTTTATCTCCCGACATATCCGTCATACTTCAAACTGCATCAGGCTTATTTATCCCAGTTTCATCATTATCGATGTCCCTGGAGATATATTCATTTGCCTACTGTATGATGCAACTCGAATTATTCAGGATATAAATGTTAAAAAAATATTTAATTTCCGTTTAATTTAAGAAATTAATCTAGAGCATATTTGTAAGCAAAATATTGATCTCACGCAATTTGTCTTTCGCTATTACAACCATACCTTGTACCTCTCAACCTGGCGGTAATCCTGTTTTACATTTATTACCTGCGATCGCGTTTTTCGTGCATTGCTTCTCTCTGATTCAGCTGTACAATCCCGGCGTTTTGGGATGTTTACTTTGCATTTGTGTGGAAGCAATACAATGAAAAAAAGAATTCTGGTAGGCGTATGTGGACTGCTTTTTGTTTCTGCTGCCGCTAACGCGCTTAGCATTAGCGGCCAGGCCGGTGAGGATTACACCAATATCGACGTAGGGTTGGGCACCGAGTCTACTGGCCTGGCCATGACCGGCAACTGGGCGCATAACGATGATGACGGCGATATCGCTGGGCTGGGCTTAGGTTTAAATATTCCGCTGGGTCCGTTTTTGGCGACCGCTGGCGGAAAAGGTGTTTACCTTAATCCTCAGCAAGGCGATGAGGGCTATGCCGCGGCAGTTGGCGGTGGCCTGCAGTGGAAAATCGGCGATCGTTTCCGTCTGTTTGGCGAGTATTACTATTCTCCTGACTCCCTCTCCAGCGGGGTGAAAGATTACCAGGAAGCTAACGCGGGTGCGCGTATGACCATCATGCGTCCGTTAAGCGTTGAAGCCGGTTATCGCTATATCAATCTGTCCGGTAAAGATGGTGACCGCGACAGCGCGGTGGCAGACGGCCCTTACGTCGGCGTGAATGCCAGCTTCTGATCCCCACGGTGCGGTAAATCGCCGCGCCGCTTTTTTTCCCCTCCGCATGCGCTATAGTGAATCGTCCTCTTTTGCTGGAGAAAATGATGATAAATGTGGAGATGCTATCCACGGGTGACGAAGTGCTGCACGGGCAGATCGTCGATACCAACGCCGCCTGGCTTGCCGATTTTTTATTTACTCAGGGATTTCCGCTTTCTCGCCGCAATACGGTTGGCGATAACCTGGACGATTTAGTCGCCGTCCTGCGTGAGCGCAGCGAACATGCAGATGTGCTGATCGTTAACGGTGGACTGGGGCCGACCAGTGACGATTTAAGCGCCTTAGCCGCCGCCACGGCGAAAGGTGAAGCGCTGGTGCTGCATGAAGTGTGGCTGGTACAAATGGAGCGCTTTTTTAGCGAACGTGGACGCGTCATGGCCCCCAGTAACCGTAAGCAGGCCGAAATTCCGGCCAGCGCGGAGCTGGTGGACAATCCGGTGGGAACCGCCTGTGGATTTGCCCTTGAGCTTAACCGCTGCCTGATTTTTTTCACCCCCGGCGTGCCGTCGGAATTTAAAGTGATGGTCGAGCAGCAGATCCTGCCGCGTTTACAGAAACGTTATACCCACGTCGAACCGCCGCTGTGCCTGCGTCTGACCACCTTTGGTCGTTCAGAAAGCGATTTAGCGCAAAGCCTCGATCCGCTGGCATTGCCGCCGGGCGTCACGATGGGCTACCGCTCTTCAATGCCGATTATTGAACTGAAGCTGACCGGACCTGCCGCGCAGCGCGACGCGATGCTGGCCCTGTGGCCGGAAGTGAAACGCGTCGCCGGGGAGAGTCTGATTTTCGAAGGCACCGATGGACTTCCGGCGGAAATTACCCACCAGCTTCAGGAACGACAGCTTAGTCTGACCCTCAGCGAACAGTTTACCGCCGGTCTGGTGGCATTACAGCTTTCGCGCGCCGGAGCGCCGCTGCTGGCTTCAGAAGTGATCCCCGCCCAGCAAGAGACGCTGGCGCAGACGGCGCGCTGGGTGAGAGAGCGTCGCCGCAGCCATTTTGCCGGACTGGCGCTGGCAGTGACCGGGCTGGAGTCCGATCACCTGAACTTTGCCCTCTCTACCCCGGATGGTACGTGGGCGCTGCGGGTGAAGTTCAGTGCCACCCGTCATTCCCTTCAGGTCCGCCAGGAGGTTGCGGCGATGATGGCGCTCAATATGCTGCGCCGCTGGCTGGCGGGTAAACCGATTGCCAGCGAACACGGCTGGATTAACGTGGTGGAGTCGCTGGCGCTGTAGGCACTTCTGCTAATGTGGCGCTGTTACCCGTCCAGCGCTTTCGCCAGTAACGTAATGGGATGTTCACAGCGTTTGCTGGTGGACATCTCAATTTGCCATTTGCAGGTTTCGCAGTCCGTCACCACCAGATCGGCACCGCTCTCGTCAATTTGCCGAAATAGCGGCGCGCCTATTGCCTGCGACGTCGGGTAATTCTCCTTCTTGAAGCCGTAGGTGCCGGCAATTCCGCAGCACTGCGAGTCCAGCACCGTGAGTTCCAGCCCTGGGATCAGGCGCAGCAGCTCTAGCGTATACAGCGTCCAGCCCATTTTTTCCATATGGCACGGCGTGTGATACACCACTTTCAGCGGCAGCGTTTTCAGCGGCAGCCTTTGCCCCGCATCCAGTTTGCGCCATAGCCAGCGGGTTGCCAGTTCAATATGTTCGCGCAGTCCGCTATTGTCCACGTCCAGCACCTGCGGATATTCATCGCGCAGGGCAAACGTGCAGGTGGAAGAGGTCGCGATGACCGGGATACCTTTCTCACTAATCGCTTCCCGTAACGACGCCACATTGCTGACTGCCTGTTTGCGCGCCTTATCGGTAAAACCGTTGGCGATTAACGGCACGCCGCAGCATTTCTCTTTACTCAGTAGCTGTACGCCGGTGCCCATCGCATTCAGCACGCGAATGAGATCCTTACCCAGCTGCGGATGGTTGTAATTCACAAAGCAACCGTGGAAAAAGGCGACCTGATCGGGGTACTGCGCCTGCTGCGCCGCCACGCTCCGGTACCAGCGGCGGAAGGTGCCAAAAGAATATTTTGGCAGCGTGCGGCGGTGGTCAATTTTTAATGCATGATCAAGCAGTTGACGCACCGGCTTCAGCGAGGTTGCGGCGTTAACCACGGGCGCGAAGGGCGTGGACAGGCTGCCCATTAAATCGGTATGGCTCAGTATAATATTCCGTAATGAAGGACGCGTGGTAGCGTAGCGCGCGCGAGCCTGCTGGATAATGTCGCCAATCTTCACGTCTGACGGGCAGGCCACCTCACAGCGTTTGCAATTGATGCAGTATTTCAGCGCCTCGTCATACAGCGCGCCATCTTTCAGACGCAGCCGTTCGCCATCCGGCCCGGCCTGTTTCGGGCCGGGATAGCGTGGATTAACGCGGCTCACCGGGCATGCGGTAGTACAAACCGTGCATTTGATGCAGCTTTCAAAACGCGTATCGCTCATGACTGGCCTCCGGCAAGCGCGATAATGTGCCGGGCGGCAAATAGCGCGGTAACGGCTGAGACGCCGCCGCCGCAACCCTGGGCAATCGGATCAAATCCGCCAAGGACCGCGCCGACCGCGAACACATTGGTAAGGGTTTCGCCAGCCGCTTGCGGACGCAGGTGGCTATCGACCTTCACCCCAAATTGCTGCCACGGCTGAGGGGCAAAAAAATCACGCGCATACCAGTCGGCGCGGCTGGCGGTTTGCTGGACCTCAAGCCCTAAAACAGGCTCACGAATACCGTTGCGTTCGGCCAGCAGGCCATAGCTGAAAAAGCTGCCGCTGGCGAGAACCACAAAACGTGGACGCAGCGGAATATCCGCATGATGACGGGTCCAGACTTCGCTCACGTTTCCTTCGCTCAGCGTGACCCGCTTAACTTCGTCGCCAGGCAGCCAGGTACCGCCGGATTTAACGAACTGACGCTGTAGCTGACGATGCAGACGCAGACCAGGCACCGACGGCGGCAGCGTCGGTAATAAATGCAGCAAACAGGGAAGCCGCTGGCTTAACCATTCATAAAGGCGACGATCTTCCAGGCCAAAGCAGGCGGGCATAAACAGGGCATCGCAGCGCTGCGCCAGCGGCAGAAGCGCCTGATAAAGCCGCGGCCAGTGCGCTTCATCGTCCAGCACGCGGGCGATGGTGACGGCGCGAAATTCCGTGGGATTGTCGCGCAGCATATCCAGTTCTGGCAGGTCGATCTCGGCGACCTCCACCGTGGGTCCGTAGTCGCGCAGCGAGGCGGCTGCGAGGTGGGGCTGGAAATCCATCATGCCGGTAATGCCCGCCACGCAAATTCGCCGGGCAGTCAGCGGCGTGACGGGTACCTCCTGCGGGCTAAGCCAGGCGCTGCGCAGCGTGCCGAGCGGCGTCACGCGGGAGTGATTGTGGCTGAGGTTTCCCTGCATTAATGCCCCGCATTCCGCCAGCAGGTGCTGCGTTTGTTGGGCCAGCGTGAGCACCGTTTCCACCCCCAGCAGCGAATAGGGATGTTCTGGTGCCTGCACGCCAAGTTTTTCCAGACCGGTACGAATATCACTGACTGGCGTGCCATCCGGCAGGACGCTTAACAGATCGAGCGATCCGGAGGAGAAGGCGAGGGCGCTTTGCCCCCGGCTGACAATCGCACAGCGCAGACCTGCATTCTGTAATCGCAGCCCGCACAGCAGACCCGCCAGACCGCCGCCGATGATCACCGTATCAAATCTCATGCTTTTGCTCCTTCTCCAGACCGCACAGGCCCTGATAAACCCAGCGCGTAAATTCACTTTCGCGCAGCGCATCGCCCCACGCGACGGGCTGGATGCCTTTCCAGCGCTCGTTAAGAAAGTCGGAAAGCTGGCGTAATGACTGGGCTGATGTGGTGACGTTAAACCGCTGGAGCAGGCCTGCGGCGCGGCAGGCGCACAGTTCGCCCTGGCAGGTTCCCATGCCGACGCGGGTGCGGCGGCGCAGATCGAGCAGACTGTTGACGGCCAGATTTTCCACCGCGTACTGGACTTCTCCGGCGGTCACCGCTTCACATTCGCACACCACGCTGCGGTGCAGGCGGCCTTCGCCCAGCCAGGAGGGAGTGCGGTCGCCGTGGCGGTATACCGCCGAGCCGCGCAGCGGCGCAGGAAGCGAGATCATGCGTTGCAGCGTATGTTCCACCGGCCCCTGCGATCCGGGCAGCGGCGTGCTGGCGGTGGTGCACGGCTGATGGTTTCCCAGCTTGCGGCAGACGGCGTCGGTTGCCCATTCCGCCATCAGCCGGTAGGTCATCAGTTTGCCGCCGGTAATGGTAATAAAGCCTTCCATACCGTCGCGGCTGGCGTGATCGAAGAGAACAATGCCCCGGCTGACGTTGCGCCCGCTCGGATCGTCATCGCTGGCGACCAGCGGGCGAACCCCGGCATAGGCGCGTAAAATACGGGTCTGCGCCATAATCGGCGACAGCTTTTCCCCCTCGCGCAACAGAATATCCACTTCTTCGGCCGTCACCCGATTCTGGTCAATCTCAGCATAATCAATATGCAGGGAGGTGGTACCAATCAGCGAAATGGTATCGCCAGGCACCAGAATATCGGCGTCGGAAGGCTTGCGGCAGCGGTTGATCACGTGTTGATTAATACGGTGATCGAGGATCAGCAGCGATCCTTTGGCCGGAAACATGCGAATACTCAGGTCGGCATACTCCGCGATGCGCTGACCCCAAATCCCTGCCGCGTTGACCACGACCGGGGCATAAAGCGTCTGCGCTTCGCCGGTCAGATGATTAATGACATGCACGCCGCACACCGTCGCGCCGTTGCGCACCAGCCCGGTCACTTCATGGGCGGTAAGAATAGTGGCACCGTGCTCGCGGGCATCCAGCATGTTCGCGGCGGTCAGGCGGAAAGGATCGAGGGTGCCATCCGGGACTCTGACGGCACCCGTTAAGTGCGGGTTAACCGCGGGTTCAATCCGCCTGGCGAGGGCCGGGTCGATAATCTCCGCGCGGATCCCGGCGCTTTCGCAGGCGCTGACAAAGGTTGCCTGAAATGACAGCTCATCCTCTGGCAGGGTAATAAACAGGCCATCGGTGGGTTCAACGCAGTGGCGGGCGATGCGTTTGAGGATCTGATTTTCGCTAATGCACTCGCGCGCTGATTCGCCATCGGTCACCGCATAACGCGCGCCGCTGTGCAGCAATCCATGATTGCGCCCCGTGGCACCCGTCGCAATATCATGGCGTTCAAGAAGCGTAACCCGCAGCCCGCGCAGGGCGCTGTCGCGCGCGATACCGGCACCGGTGGCTCCGCCACCAATGACAATCACATCACTTTCCTGCGCTACCGGTGCCTTCATCGCCTTCCCCTTACTGTTCGTTTATTAACATTTAGCCATAGAAAAGGTAAGGAATGTTTGATTTCGAGCACATTCGCGCATTTTACGAAGATTAAATGTGACCGCATGCGCCTTTCTGAACATTTGTCATAAAAATGTAACAATCTGTGCTTTACTTCAGCCTGTGGTTGCCGATTTATAACGTATGAACCCCCTGAAGCAGACGTTCTGCTTTTTACCTCTGAATATGACATGGCCACGGAGGCTATTATGCTGAGTATTTTTAAACCTGCTCCTCATCGGGCGCGCCTGCCTGAGGCGGAAATTGACCCGACTTATCGTCGACTGCGCTGGCAAATTTTCCTGGGGATCTTCTTCGGTTATGCCGCCTATTATCTGGTGCGTAAAAACTTTGCTCTCGCCATGCCGTATCTGGTTGAACAAGGGTTTTCACGCGGCGACCTGGGTTTTGCGCTGTCGGGGATTTCCATCGCCTACGGTTTCTCCAAATTCATTATGGGCTCGGTTTCCGACCGGTCGAATCCGCGCGTTTTCCTCCCGGCGGGCCTGATTCTGGCGGCGTTAGTGATGCTGTTTATGGGCTTTGTGCCCTGGGCCACCTCCAGCATCGCCATCATGTTTGTGCTGCTGTTTATCTGCGGCTGGTTTCAGGGCATGGGCTGGCCGCCGTGCGGGCGCACGATGGTCCACTGGTGGTCGCAAAAAGAGCGCGGTGGGATCGTCTCGGTGTGGAACTGCGCGCATAACGTCGGTGGCGGTATTCCTCCGCTGTTATTTCTGCTGGGGATGGCGTGGTTTAACGACTGGAAAGCGGCGCTCTATATGCCAGCGTTTGCCGCGATTGTGGTGGCTGTCATTGCTTTCTCCCTGATGCGCGACACCCCGCAGTCCTGCGGCCTGCCGCCTATTGAAGAGTACAAAAACGATTATCCGGATGACTATAACGAGAAAGCGGAAGAGGAACTGACCGCGAAGCAAATCTTTATGCAGTACGTACTGCCCAACAAACTGTTGTGGTATATCGCCATTGCTAACGTATTTGTTTACCTGTTGCGCTACGGCATTCTCGACTGGTCACCGACCTATCTGAAAGAAGTGAAGCATTTTGCGCTGGATAAATCTTCCTGGGCATACTTCTTATATGAATACGCGGGGATCCCCGGTACGCTGCTTTGCGGCTGGATGTCGGACAAAGTCTTCCGTGGTAACCGCGGTGCGACCGGCGTCTTCTTTATGACGCTGGTGACCATTGCCACCGTGGTTTACTGGCTTAACCCGCCGGGCAACCCGACGGTCGATATGGTCTGTATGATTACCATCGGCTTTTTGATTTACGGCCCGGTAATGTTGATTGGTCTGCATGCCCTTGAGCTGGCACCGAAAAAAGCGGCGGGTACGGCGGCGGGCTTTACCGGCCTGTTTGGCTACCTCGGCGGATCGGTAGCGGCCAGTGCGATTGTCGGTTATACCGTCGACTTCTTTGGCTGGGACGGCGGATTTATTGTGATGATTGGCGGCAGCGTGCTGGCCGTGCTCCTGCTGATTGTGGTGATGATCGGCGAGAAGCGTCACCATGCTGCCCTTGCGCAGAAGCAACGGTAATACTGGCCGGGCGGCGCAAGGCCGCCCGGCTACTTCACGGTCGCAGAATGTTGCAGGCAGGCATTCAGCAACGCGAGCGGGCTACCGCTGATGGGTTCTTCTTTACTGACCAGCGAAATAGTCCGGTAAAAGGTTGGCTCCAGCGGCACAGAACAGAGATTATGCTCCACGCTGTTTAGCGTCAGCTCGGGTAACAGAGCGATCCCCAGCCCCTGACGAATAAAACTGATGGCCGTTGCCGGATGGTTAAATTCATATTTAATTCTGGGCGTGATGTTATGCTCTTTAAACAGGCTCATAATACTTAATTCATAGCGCCCTTTACTGATAATCAGCGGCTCATTAAATAACGCCTCAAGGGCGACATTCTCACGCTGCGCAAAAGGATGCTGTTCAGGCACTACCACGCAAAATTTATCGGTATAAACCGGGACAGAATACAGGCCATTTATCGGAAAATGGACAAAGCCGGCATCGATGTCTGCTTTTTGCAGCGAGTCTATTATTTCCGCGCTGTTGGCTTCATAGGGGATAATTTTAATATGCGGATAGTGCGTTTCAAAATGGCGCACGAGCTGGATTTAATGGCGGCGGCCAGTAATTTTCTGCTCTGTTACGCGCTATTTCTGATGGCGTGCCGTACTTTCACCGGCAACCTCTGCGACAAGAAAGGGCCAAAGTATGTGGTCTATCCCTGCCTGCTGGCCTTTACTCTTGGGCTGGTGGTGCTGGGCTATACCCACGGCAGCGTAACTATGGTGCTGTCAGGGGCGCTGATCGGTATTGGCTACGGCTCAGTCACCCCGGTATTCCAGACGCAGATTATCAGTTCGGTTGAGCCGCATAAAATCGGCGTCGCCAACTCGCTATTTTTTAATGCGATGGATGCCGGCATGGCCATGGGTGCCTTTATTATGGGCTTGATGGTTGAGGGGGCAGGGTATCGGGCGATTTATCTGGTAGGCGCGGTGGTGGTGGTACTTGCTGGTGCGCTGTATATCGTACAGATGAAAATGCGCGGCAACGTCAAGCTGGTTTCCACCAGAGAACTGCATTAAGCCGCTTAAATCTCAATTTCAATATCGCCTTTCGCCCTGCAACAGCAGGGCAAAATCTCGCCGGGCTGAATGAATGCCAGCGGTTGCGTCAGCCATTCGACCTGACCTGCCACCAGCCGGGTGCGACAGGAGCCGCAGTACCCTTCACGACACTGGTATTCCACCGTCACCTGATGAAATTCCAGCGCCGCCAGCAGCGACGGGTGCTCATCCTGGCACAGCAAATGGGTGCCAGTGATGCACAGCGTGACCCGGCTCATCAGAGCTGGAAATCGCTCAGGTCGTCGGTATTGACCTCAGAGTCAATCTGACCGACCAGATAAGAACTGACTTCCACTTCCTGCGGTGCAACCTGTACGTTGTCGGACACCAGCCAGGTATTGATCCACGGAATAGGGTTCGAGCGGGTCTGGAACGGCAAATCCAGACCCACGGCCTGCATGCGGATATTGGTGATGTACTCAATGTACTGGCACAGAATATCTTTGTTCAGGCCAATCATAGAGCCATCGCGGAACAGATAGCCTGCCCACTCTTTCTCCTGCAACGCCGCCTGTACGAACAGGTCATAGCATTCCTGTTTGCACTCTTCAGCGATTACCGCCATCTCCGGATCGTCGGTTCCGGAGCGCAGCAGGTTCAGCATATGCTGAGTGCCGGTCAGGTGCAGCGCTTCGTCGCGGGCGATCAAGCGGATAATCTTGGCGTTGCCTTCCATCAGTTCACGCTCGGCGAAGGCAAATGAGCAGGCGAAGCTGACGTAGAAGCGGATGGCCTCCAGCGCGTTCACGCTCATCAGACACAAGTAGAGTTTTTTCTTCAGCTCATGCAGGTTAACCGTGACGGTTTTACCCTTCACCTGGTGCGTGCCTTCGCCCAGCAGATGCCAGTAGCTGGTCATCTCGATTAATTCATCGTAATAGCTGGAAATGCCGTCAGCACGCTTCTGGATCTGCTCATTGGTGACAATATCGTCAAATACAATCGCCGGATCGTTAACGATATTACGGATGATATGCGTATAAGAGCGTGAGTGGATCGTTTCGGAGAAGGCCCAGGTCTCTACCCAGGTTTCCAGTTCAGGGATCGAGATCAGCGGCAGCAAAGCCACGTTCGGGCTGCGTCCCTGAATAGAGTCCAGCAGCGTCTGGTATTTCAGGTTGCTGATAAAGATGTGTTTTTCGTGCTCCGGCAGCGCCTGGTAGTCAATGCGGTCGCGGGAGACGTCGACTTCTTCAGGGCGCCAGAAGAAGGAGAGTTGCTTTTCAATCAGCTTTTCGAAGATGTCATATTTTTGCTGATCGTAGCGTGCCACGTTCACCGGCTGGCCGAAAAACATCGGTTCCAGCAGCTGATCATTTTTCGTCTGTGAAAAGGTGGTGTATGCCATGAAAGTGAGTCCTTTGTGGGATGCGTGCCGGATAGCGGATCCGGCCTTCAAACCGTGAAACCGTAGGCCGGGTAAGCGTAGCGCCACCCGGCAGAGTTCATCAGATCTTACACGCGCCGCTTTCGCAGCCATCGTCCTGAATAGACGGTGCCAGATCGTCCTGAGCATCTTCCGCGCCGTCGCGGGTGTTCTGATAGTACAGCGTTTTCACGCCAAATTTGTAGGCGGTGAGCAGGTCTTTCAGCAATTGCTGCATTGGCACTTTACCTGACGGGAAACGCGTCGGATCGTAGTTGGTGTTGGCAGAAATCGACTGGTCGATAAACTTCTGCATAATTCCCACCAGCTGCAGATAGCCGTCGTTATTCGGCATTTCCCACAGCAGTTCGTACTGGTCTTTCAACAGCTCATAATCCGGCACTACCTGGCGCAGAATGCCGTCTTTCGACGCTTTGATGCTCACATGGCCGCGCGGCGGTTCAATGCCGTTAGTGGCGTTTGAAATCTGCGACGAGGTTTCAGACGGCATCAGGGCTGACAGCGTGGAGTTACGCAGACCGTGCGTTTTGACGGATTCGCGCAGCGTTTCCCAGTCATAATGCAGCGGCTCATCGGTAATGCCGTCGAGATCTTTCTTATAGGTATCGATCGGCAGGATACCCTGCGCATAGGTGGTTTCGTTGAACCACGGGCAGGCACCTTGCTCTTTCGCCAGCTCATTCGAAGCTTTCAACAGATAATATTGAATCGCTTCAAATGTCTGATGGGTCAGATTGTTGGCGCTGCCGTCAGAATAGCGCTTGCCGTTTTTCGCCAGCCAGTAGGCAAAGTTGATCACGCCAATACCCAGGGTACGACGTCCCATTGCGCCACGTTTGGCGGCCGGGATCGGGTAATCCTGATAGTCGAGAAGGGCATCGAGCGCGCGCACGGCCAGCACCGCCAGATCTTCCAGTTCGTCGAGGTTTTTAATCACGCCAAGGTTGAACGCGGAGAGCGTACACAGGGCGATTTCGCCGTTTTTATCGTTAACATCGTCAAGCGGTTTAGTCGGCAGGGCGATTTCCAGACACAGGTTTGACTGACGAACCGGCGCAACCTGCGGATCGAACGGGCTGTGGGTGTTACAGTGGTCGACGTTCTGGATGTAGATACGGCCGGTAGAGGCACGTTCCTGCATCATCAGCGAGAACAGCTCAACCGCTTTGATACGCTGCTTACGGATGCTGGCGTCCTGTTCATATTTTGTGTACAGGCGCTCGAATTCATCCTGATCGGCAAAAAAGGCGTCGTACAGGCCAGGGACGTCAGACGGGCTGAACAGCGTGATGTCGCCACCTTTCAGCAGACGGGTGTACATCAGTTTGTTGATCTGCACGCCGTAGTCCATGTGGCGCACGCGGTTGCCTTCCACGCCGCGGTTGTTTTTCAGCACCAGCAGGCTTTCGACTTCCAGGTGCCACATTGGGTAGAACAGCGTCGCTGCCCCGCCGCGCACGCCACCCTGCGAGCAGGATTTCACCGCGGTCTGGAAGTGCTTGTAGAATGGAATACAGCCGGTGTGGAACGCTTCACCGCCGCGAATCGGGCTACCCAGCGCACGGATGCGTCCGGCGTTGATGCCGATACCGGCGCGCTGGGAAACGTATTTCACGATCGCGCTGGAGGTGGCGTTGATGGAGTCAAGGCTGTCGCCGCACTCGATCAGCACGCAGGAGCTGAACTGGCGGGTTGGGGTGCGCACGCCTGACATGATTGGCGTCGGCAGAGAAATCTTGAAGGTCGACACCGCATCATAAAAACGTTTTACGTAGTCAAGGCGGGTTTCACGAGGATAATTTGAGAACAGGCACGCGGCAACCAGAATATACAGGAACTGGGCGCTCTCGTAGATTTCGCCAGTGACGCGGTTCTGCACCAGATATTTGCCTTCCAGCTGCTTAACGGCGGCGTAGGAGAAGGTCATATCGCGGTCGTGCTGAATGAACGCGTCCATCTGCGCAAACTCTTCCTGAGTATAATCTTCGAGCAAATGGGTATCGTATTTACCCAGTTCAACCATGTTGCGCACATGATCATACAGGGCAGGCGGCTCAAACTGACCGTAGGCTTTTTTACGCAGGTGGAAAATCGCCAGGCGAGCGGCCAGATACTGATAATCCGGCGCGTCGCGGGAAATCAAATCCGCCGCCGCTTTGATGATCGTCTCATGGATATCGGAGGTTTTGATGCCGTCATAGAACTGAATATGCGAACGCAATTCTACCTGCGAAATAGAGACGTTACTCAGCCCATCTGCCGCCCAATCCAGCACACGATGGATTTTGTCGAGATTGATACGCTCGGTACGACCGTCGCGCTTTGTCACCAGCAGACTCTGATTCATGTAGTTTTTACCTGTCCGTGAAGAAATATCCCCCGCTTATCCACAAAACGTCGCTGTGACTAACTCTGTGGATAAATACTATATGTAGGGGGTGATGAATAAAATGAACGCTATATGGTGAGTATTCTAGTAAGGATTCTTTTGAGTACAAGAGTTGATTTTGAGGTTAAATTGAGGTTGCGGAAGCGTAAGAAAGGCAAAATCCACGTCACATAAGGGCTGGAGGGCATGTCAATATTCTGGAAAAAAAATAGAATTTTTGATCGAGCGCTGATTTCTTCGACGACCTGAAAGATTGCGCCGTTTGATACCGCGCAATCTTCAGAACTATTTTTACTAAGGTCAGTCGTTTTTGGCGGTTGTATGCAACATATAGTTAACGTCAACGCCAGGCGCGAGCTTAAAGGTATTGCTCAGCGGATTGTAATGCAGCCCGGTCATATGAACTTCCTTAAGCGACGTCTGGTCCACCCAGCCCAGCAGTTCAGAAGGACGAATGAATTTCTTCACGTCGTGCGTGCCCTTCGGCACCATCCGCAGGACATATTCCGCGCCGACGACCGCCATCAGCCAGGCTTTACCGTTGCGATTGATCGTCGAGAAGAAAACGTGACCGCCGGGTTTAACCAGCTGCGCGCAGGCATTTATCACCGACTGCGGGTCCGGTACGTGCTCAAGCATTTCCATACAGGTCACGACGTCGTACTGCTGTGCATGCTGAGCCGCATGTTCCTCGACCGTTTCCTGCACGTACTCCACGGTGACGCCGCTTTCCAGCGCGTGCAGACGGGCAACCTGCAAGGGCTCTGCGCCCATGTCCAGCCCGGTAACGGTCGCGCCTTCACGCGCCATGCTCTCGGCAAGGATGCCCCCGCCGCAGCCGACATCCAGCACCGTCTTACCAAACAGGCCGCCTGAGCGCTCAGCGATATAACCCAGACGCAGCGGGTTAATGCGGTGCAGGGGCTTAAATTCACCTTCCAGATCCCACCAGCGTGAGGCGACCGCTTCAAATTTGGCAATCTCCTGATGGTCAACATTCGGGGCCACCGGGGCTTTTTCGGCATTCATTGGCGCTTTTACTCCTTATTTGGCAATTCGTTTGAGTATATCAGCACACCAGGATGAATAAAGCCTTCCCTGAGCGCCATTCCCTTTACCTGTCTTATGACGATTGTGTTATAATTTGCGACCTTTGAATCCGGGATACAGTAGAGGGATAGCGGTTAGATGAGCGACCTTGCGAGAGAAATTACACCGGTTAACATCGAGGAAGAGCTGAAGAGCTCCTATCTGGATTATGCGATGTCGGTCATTGTTGGCCGTGCGCTGCCGGATGTCCGCGATGGCCTGAAGCCGGTTCACCGTCGCGTACTATACGCCATGAACGTATTGGGCAATGACTGGAACAAAGCCTATAAAAAATCTGCCCGTGTGGTGGGTGACGTTATCGGTAAATATCACCCCCATGGTGATACCGCCGTGTATGACACCATCGTTCGTATGGCGCAGCCATTCTCCCTGCGTTACATGCTGGTAGATGGCCAGGGTAACTTCGGTTCTGTCGACGGCGACTCCGCCGCAGCGATGCGTTATACGGAAATCCGTATGTCGAAAATCGCCCACGAACTGATGGCCGACCTGGAAAAAGAGACGGTGGATTTCGTCGATAACTACGACGGAACCGAGCGAATTCCAGATGTCATGCCAACCAAGATCCCGAACCTGTTAGTTAACGGTTCCTCAGGTATCGCGGTCGGCATGGCCACCAACATCCCGCCGCATAACCTGACGGAAGTGATCAACGGCTGTCTGGCGTATGTTGACAATGAAGACATCAGCATTGAAGGGCTGATGGAGCATATCCCCGGCCCGGACTTCCCGACCGCCGCGATCATCAACGGTCGCCGTGGCATCGAAGAAGCCTATCGTACCGGTCGCGGCAAAGTGTACATTCGCGCTCGCGCGGAAGTGGAAGCTGACGCGAAAACCGGGCGTGAAACCATCATCGTTCACGAAATCCCGTATCAGGTAAACAAAGCGCGCCTGATCGAGAAAATCGCCGAGCTGGTGAAAGACAAACGCGTGGAAGGCATCAGCGCGCTGCGTGACGAGTCTGACAAAGACGGCATGCGCATCGTGATTGAAGTGAAACGCGACGCGGTCGGTGAAGTGGTTCTCAACAACCTTTATTCGCAGACTCAGCTGCAGGTTTCTTTCGGTATTAACATGGTGGCGTTGCACCATGGCCAGCCGAAGATCATGAACCTGAAAGACATTATCGCCGCCTTCGTGCGTCACCGCCGTGAAGTGGTGACGCGCCGTACTATTTTCGAACTGCGTAAAGCGCGCGATCGGGCGCATATCCTTGAAGCGCTGGCGATTGCGCTGGCGAACATCGATCCGATTATCGAACTGATTCGCCGTGCGCCGACGCCGGCTGAAGCGAAAGCGGGTTTAATCGCGCGTTCCTGGGATCTGGGTAACGTTTCTGCGATGCTGGAACGTGCCGGTGATGACGCCGCACGTCCGGAATGGCTGGAGCCAGAATTCGGCGTGCGTGACGGCCAGTATTATCTGACCGAACAGCAGGCACAGGCGATTCTGGATCTGCGTTTGCAGAAACTGACCGGCCTTGAGCACGAAAAACTGCTCGACGAGTACAAAGAGCTGCTGGAACAGATCGCTGAACTGCTGCACATTCTCGGCAGCGCTGAGCGTCTGATGGAAGTGATCCGCGAAGAACTTGAACTGGTACGCGAGCAGTTTGGTGACGCGCGCCGTACTGAAATCACCGCCAACAGCGCTGATATCAATATCGAAGATCTGATTAGCCAGGAAGATGTGGTCGTCACTCTGTCTCACCAGGGTTACGTGAAATATCAACCGCTGACCGATTACGAAGCCCAGCGTCGTGGCGGTAAAGGCAAGTCAGCCGCCCGTATTAAAGAAGAAGACTTTATCGACCGCCTGCTGGTGGCCAACACCCATGACACCATCCTCTGCTTCTCCAGCCGTGGCCGTCTGTACTGGATGAAGGTTTACCAGCTACCGGAAGCGAGCCGTGGCGCGCGTGGGCGTCCTATCGTCAACCTGCTGCCGCTGGAAGCCAACGAACGTATTACCGCGATTCTGCCGGTACGCGAGTACGAAGAGGGCGTGAACGTCTTTATGGCGACCGCCAGCGGTACCGTGAAGAAAACGGCGCTGACCGAGTTCAGCCGTCCGCGCTCTGCCGGTATTATCGCGGTGAACCTCAACGACGGCGACGAACTGATTGGCGTTGATCTGACCTCCGGGGCAGATGAAGTCATGCTGTTCTCAGCCGCGGGTAAAGTGGTGCGCTTTAAAGACAGCGCGGTGCGTGCAATGGGACGTACCGCGACCGGCGTGCGTGGCATCAGGCTGGCCGGAGAAGATAAGGTCGTTTCGCTGATCGTACCGCGCGGTGAAGGTGCCATTCTGACCGTCACGCAAAACGGCTACGGTAAGCGTACCGCGGAAAGCGAGTATCCGACCAAGTCCCGCGGCACTCAGGGCGTTATCTCCATTAAAGTCACCGAGCGTAACGGCTCCGTGGTGGGTGCAGTGCAGGTTACTGACACCGACCAGATCATGATGATCACCGATGCCGGAACGCTGGTGCGTACCCGCGTATCGGAAATCAGCGTGGTAGGCCGTAACACTCAGGGCGTGATCCTCATCCGTACCGCGGAAGATGAAAACGTGGTGGGCTTACAGCGTGTCGCTGAACCGGTTGATGATGAAGAACTGGATTCAATCGACGGTAGCGTGGCAGAAGGGGATGAAGACATCGCCCCGGAAGCGGATACCGATGACGACGTTGCTGACGACGCCGACGAATAACGATTATCACCTGTCGTTAATACAGAACGCGTAAAGAAAGGGCTGGATCATCCGGCCCTTTTTATTACCGTTGCGGGTAGCGTGTTTTACCGCTACTTTATTTCCATCCCGATGGTTCTGATGGCTGCTTCCTTTGAAATACCTTGCCTCCTTTCGTAATACGCTCAAAATCTCGCGCTATATGTTTCGCGCGCTGGCGCTGCTGCTATGGCTGCTTATCGCGCTGGCCTCTGTCTTTTACATCGTCAATGCGCTTCATGACCGGGAAGCTGAAATTCATCAGGAATTTGCGTTAAACGCCGATCAGGCGCAGCGTTATATCCAGCGAACCTCCGATGTGATGAAAGAGCTTAAATACATCGCTGAGAATCGTCTTACGGCTGAAAATGGCGTTTTAGCGGGACGAAATCGCCTCAATGATATGAATATTCCTGAGTTTGCGCCGCTATTCCCTGATTCTGATTGTTCCGCTATGGGGAATACCTGGCGTGGGTCGCTGGAATCAATGGCGTGGTTTATGCGCTACTGGCGGGACAATTTCTCAGCGGCCTACGATCTGAACCGCGTTTTTCTGATCGGCGGTGAAAATCTGTGCATGGCGAACTTTGGCCTGCGTGATATTCCGGTAGAACGCGATGAAGCATTAAGCGCGCTACATGAGCGGATCATGAAATACCGCAGCGCGCCGCAGGAAGAGCGGGGGGATAATCTGTTCTGGATCAGCCGTGGTCCGCGTCCGGGCATCGGCTATTTTTATGCCTTAACGCCCGTCTATCTGGCAAACCGTTTACAGGCGTTGATGGGCGTTGAGCAAACCATTCGCATGGAAAACTTTTTTACACCCGGCAACCTGCCTATGGGCGTGACGATCCTCGATGAAAGCGGGCATTCGCTGATTGCGCTGACCGGGCCGGAAAACACCCTGCAAATCGATTCCCGCTGGATGCAGGAGCGGATGTGGTTTGGCTATACCTCCGGCTACCGCGAGCTGGTGCTGAAGAAAAACCTGCTGCCATCTTCCCTGAGCGTGGTGTATTCGGTACCGATAGACGTAGTGCTGGAACGTATCCGGATGCTGATAATGAATGCAGCGCTGCTGAATATTCTGGTCGGTATCGGACTGATTTGGCTGGCGCGGGTGTATGAGCGCAAGCTGTTTATTCCGGCGGAAACCGACGCGCAGCGGCTGGAGGAGCATGAGCAGTTCAACCGCAAAATTGTTGCCTCTGCGCCGGTGGGGATCTGTATTTTACGTACCCTCGACGGCACTAACATCCTGAGTAACGAGCTGGCGCATGACTATCTCAACATGCTTACACACGAAGATCGCCAGCGGCTGACGCAAATCATCTGCGGCCAGCAGGTTAATTTTGTTGACGTGCTGACCAGTAATAATACCAATCTGCAAATCAGCTTCGTTCACTCGCGCTACCGCAACGAGAACGTGGCAATTTGCGTGCTGGTGGATGTCTCTTCGCGCGTCAAAATGGAAGAGTCGCTTCAGGAAATGGCGCATGCCGCCGAGCAGGCCAGCCAGTCGAAGTCCATGTTCCTGGCAACCGTCAGCCATGAACTGCGCACCCCGCTGTATGGCATTATCGGCAACCTCGATTTGCTGCAAACCAAAGAGTTACCGAAAAGCGTCGACCGGCTGGTGACGGCGATGAACAACTCTTCGGCGCTGCTGCTGAAAATTATTAGCGATATTCTCGACTTCTCGAAAATCGAATCCGAGCAGTTGAAAATTGAGCCGCGCGAGTTCTCGCCGCGTGAGGTGATGAGTCACATTACGGCCAACTATCTGCCGCTGGTGGTCAGAAAACAGCTTGGGCTGTACTGCTTTGTGGAGCCTGACGTTCCGCTGCAGATGAAGGGCGATCCGATGCGTCTGCAACAGGTGATCTCTAACCTGCTGAGCAACGCCATCAAATTCACCGATACCGGCTGTATTATCCTGCATATTCAGCGCAGCGAAGAATACCTCTCCATTCGCGTGCGCGATACCGGGGTGGGTATCCCGGCAAAAGAAGTGGTGCGCCTGTTCGATCCGTTCTTCCAGGTCGGGACGGGCGTGCAGCGTAACTTCCAGGGAACCGGCCTTGGGCTGGCGATCTGCGAGAAGCTGATCGGCATGATGGACGGCGATATTTCTGTCGATACCGAGCCGGGCATGGGCAGCCAGTTCACCATTCGCATTCCGCTGTACGGCGTAGAAGATATGCCGCAACTTTCGCTGCACGGCCTCAGTAATAAGCGCTGCTGGCTGGCGGTGAATAATGCGTCGTTGTATCTGTTCCTCGAAAACCTGCTGCAACGCCACGGCGTGCGCGTCGAGCGTTACGAAGGGCAATATCCCGACCATGAAGATACGCTCATTACTGATGGCACCCCGCCGGAGGGATGGGGTGGACGGGCGACGATCGCTTTCTGCCGCCGCCACATCGGTATTCCACTGGAGCGCGCGCCGGGAGAGTGGGTTCACAGCGTCGCTGCACCGCATGAGCTGATGGCGCTGATGGCGAGAATTTACAGTCTTGATGTCGAAAGCACCGACAGCAGTGCCTCGCTGCCTGCGGGTGAAAGCGCTATCGCCGCCAATGACGACATGATGATCCTCGTAGTTGACGATCATCCGATTAACCGCCGTCTGCTCGCCGATCAGCTCGGATCGCTGGGCTATCAGTGTAAAACGGCAAACGACGGCGTGGATGCGCTCAACGTGTTAAGCAAAAATCATATCGATATTATTCTCAGCGACGTGAATATGCCGAATATGGATGGTTATCGCCTGACGCAGCGTATTCGTCAGCTCGGACTGACGCTGCCGGTGGTGGGCGTGACGGCCAATGCGCTGGCAGAAGAGCGGCAGCGTTGTCTGGAATCGGGAATGGATAGCTGTTTATCGAAGCCGGTAACGCTGGATGTGCTTAAGCAGACGTTAACCATTTACGCCAATCGCGTCAGAAAAGCCAGGGAATAGGGGAGTATCACCCCGGCCACTGGCCGGGGTGAAAAGGGGAATTACTCTTTATCCGCAGAGGACAGGGTTACCGAAGAAAGGTAATTCAGCAGAGCGATGTCGTTTTCCACACCCAGTTTCATCATCGCTGATTTTTTCTGGCTGCTGATCGTTTTAATACTGCGGTTGAGCTTTTTGGCGATTTCCGTAACCAGGAAACCTTCTGCAAACAGACGCAGTACTTCACTCTCTTTAGGCGATAAACGCTTGTCGCCATAACCACCGGCGCTGATTTTTTCCAGCAGGCGCGACACGCTTTCCGGGGTGAACTTCTTCCCTTTTTGCAGCGCCGCCAGCGCTTTTGGCAGGTCGGTTGGTGCACCCTGCTTCAGGACGATCCCTTCGATATCCAGTTCCAGCACCGCGCTCAGGATCGCCGGGTTATTGTTCATTGTCAGGACAATGATGGAAATGCCGGGAAAATGGCGCTTGATATACTTGATCAAAGTGATCCCGTCGCCGTATTTGTCGCCTGGCATGGAAAGATCGGTGATCAGCACATGAGCGTCCAGCTTTGGCAGGTTATTTATCAATGCTGTGGAGTCTTCAAATTCGCCGACAACGTTCACCCATTCGATCTGTTCCAGTGATTTACGGATACCAAACAGGACGATGGGATGATCATCGGCAATAATTACGTTCATGTTGTTCATCTATAAGGCTACCTTGCTACAGTAAGCTCTTGACGTAAGCGTCAATGTCGCTGATGTATTTTTTTATGCCTGGAGAGTCTTTCTCACGAATGACATGTTCCAGAGTTTCACATAGCTGCTTGCCGGGTACCAGATTAAGCATGGCAAATACTCCTTTCAGGCGGTGAGCCGTCTGCGCCAGCGCAGCGTAATCATCCGTTGCCGCTTCAGTATACAACTTCTTAACATCGTCCGGTACTGTGTCAACAAACAGCGCATAATAGCCGCTGGCGTGGAGTTCGGCGTTTTCATTGTTTGCGCCGGGAGCCTCCACACTCTCTTCCTGAGCCAGTTGCTCTTCAATCAGTTGCAGTACAGCATCCTGCATAGCATTGCTCATATTAAAATTGACCCGTAGCTGACCGGGGCCAATTCTTCGCACGCCAGGCTCATCATCGCTTAAAAGCAAGCCCGCGGCTGTAAGATTAGACGGATTATCCGTTAAAAAGAGATCAAATTCTTGACTCCCGCCTCTTTCATCCGGGGAAATGCATGAGGCACCCCAGTTTTCAAGTTGTCTGACGACGATACTGCGGATTTCGCTGGAGGTGATGTCAATCATCGCCACCACATCATCCAGCAAACGTTCATCCGATTCTGTCTCCGGCGCACTGGCCGCCATTTTCACATGCAATAAGTAGCGCGTGCCCAGTTCATCGTGAGATTTGATATTAAGATGGCCGCCCAGTTTACGCGCCAGCTGGTCGCAAAGCCAGAAGGTGAGCGCATTGGCCTTACCGTAAAGATCGGCCTGAGTATCGTTAAGGAACGGGAAGTGCAGATTGTCGATTTCACGCGAAGAGACGCCGTTGCCGGTATCCAGGATGCGGAACGTCAGGCGATCTTCTGCCGACTCGTCGGCGATCACTTCCAGGGTGATTTTGCCAATTTGTGTGGCGGTGACCGCATACTGGATCAGCAGCAGCAGGATCCGTCGCAGGGCATCACGGTCGCCATAACGCTGTTCGCTGGCGGGCAGGTTATTGTTGATCAGCAGCTGCAAACCTTTACGTTTTACCACCGGCAGCACGTCCGGCACTACCTCGTTAATCAATTCCTGAATCGAAAATTCACGGGAGGCGCTTTGCCAGCTGCCGTCTTCCAGCATATTTGCCAGCTGGATTTCATCCACCAGCCGCACCAGAATATCAGCGTGATGGGCAAGTTTTTTACTTTCGTCCGTCCCCAGCATCGCGGCTTCAGAAGCTAACGTTCTGGCCGGCTGTTTCAGCGCATCGCCGATATGATGCATAAAGGCGGTGCGGCCCTGCTGGTTTTTTTCATACAGCCGCTGAGCCTGTTTCAGTTTTTTACTGACCAGCACTTCCCGGTCCTGATCGCGGATGATAAAGATTTGCGTGCGCGGCACCGCCTGACTGCGGAACTGACGGATCTCGTACAGTTCATTGTTGATCGTCGCCTGAATCACGCCCTGGTGCTGATCGGCCATGCTGGTAATATTCTGCAAATTAAGATGCGGCAGCAAATGGTCAGCGATCTTGTTACTCAGTACCGTGCGGTTGGACTCCAGATCGTGCACCAGCAAACCCAGCGGCAGCAGGGAGACGATTTCGTCATTAATCGCGCGCAGCAGCCGCAGTTCATTATTCGCCACCGCTGGCGTGGCAGGTTCACCCTGTTGACGTATTGGCTGATGGCGGAAGGTGGTATAGCCGAACAGCGCCAGCGCCAGCAGACCGATGTTCAGCAACAGCGGCAGCAGGATATTTTGCAGGGTGTCCAGCAGCAGCGTGGCGAAAGGAACCTGCCACACGAGGCGCATGCCGGTGGAGTTGATAGCGGAAGCAATCTCAATACGCGAGCCGTTAAGGTTAACGCTGGCGCTGTCTGCCGCCTCCTTTTCCGCCGTGCGCAGCGCGGACGGCGTATTGTCCTGCTCCAGACGGAAGCTTTCCAGCGGCATAGTTGGCGGAATGATATCGTTAACCGGCAAATCAAAGGCCACCACCGTCGCCAGATGTCCCGGCTGGTTAAAGGTCGTGCGTAGCGTAAAGTAATAGCCATTTTGCCAGGCCAGACGGCGCAGGGCAGAGAAGCTTTCACGCTCGTCCAGCGAGTTGGCCTGCTGAAGCATTTCCGCGCGGCGAGAATCGACGACGCCGCCGACGTTGGATTCTTTAAAACCAGAGGAGAGATCTTTCAGTGGCAGCGTTGAGACCAGGATCAGGCTGTTGTCCTGACCGTTCAGATAATACATCGACCAGGGAACCGTTTCCGCGCCCCAGAGCGTATCCAGATACGTTGACATACGCTGGGTCATCTCCAGCGTCGAACTGTCATGCGAGCCAAAAATCAGCGCTTCGGTTTTCCGGCGAGGCTTCTCAAGGTAGTACACGTCCTGCTTGAGACGCGTTTCTTGTAGGCCTTCTCCGGCGGTGAGCGGCGTGGCGGCGACATTGTCGTAAAGCTGCCAGGTGGCATAGCGCCAGGTATCAACCCGTTTATGAATGGCATGAGTGATATCGACAACCTGATAGCTCTTGTCTTTGAGCCAGGCGTTGACCGCGCTCTGGATCATCACACCCATTGTTACCAGCAATACAATGATGAGCAGCAGAAAGTAGCGCGTAAGGCTTGCTGGCATCAGGGAGAACTTAGAAGGGCTCATTGTATCAGACTGACTCATTTTGCATGTGTACCCGTTGTGACCGCACTGAAAGACGAAAAAAGCTCAGAGCCGTTAGCGCAACTGAGATACTGTGTTGACCATGCTTTTGCATTGCAGCCACATTAAGAAAGCTGATGTAAGCCATTATGCTGCATGATTTTGTACTGCTCGCAGTATAAAGGGTAATGGATGAAATTCCAGACTCTTAACGAGCCAGTTACCTGATTTTTACTACAGCGAAACGGTCGTGGAGTAAGACACGTGGTGGGGATGATGTCTTCCTCTGGCGGTACAAAAGACAATTCAGGTACCGAGAGTCGCACAAAATATCAAACAAAATACCGCAACAAACGGAGCGGGAATTATCACCTTAAGTGATTAAAATGATTAATTAATAGTCGTTATGATTTCCAGGCGGTAGTACATCCTTTATCAATTAACGTAAAGAAAGGTAAAAAAAAACCGGATGCGAAGCATCCGGTAGAAATAGGGGTAAACAGACATTCAGAACTGAATGACGGTAATAAATAAAGTTAATGATGATAGCGATATCTATTCTAGTCGCCTTCACAGGTTTTGTTTTGGCAATCAGTGCTAAAACATTTTTTTAACCTAAGTGATTGATTGGGTTATTTAATATTTTTATTTTGATTATTAGTGCGGATATTTTTAGCTATTTGTAGCAAAAAAAAGTTCCCAAAAATTCACAAAATGAAACACCTATATGGAAAACTGAAACATCTTAGAAGTTTTCGTATCATATTCCAGTTGGATTATTCTGTATTTTGCCGCAAAATGGTTTCGCCGACGGGTTAATGGGCAACCAATAACCAGTAAAGCAGTGGCAACTAAAAAAAGCATATAAAAGGCATATAACAGAGGGTTAATAACATGAAAGTTAAAGCACTATCCCTCCTGGTACCAGCTCTGCTGGTAGCAGGCGCAGCGAATGCGGCTGAAGTTTATAACAAAGACGGCAACAAATTAGACCTGTACGGTAAAGTTGATGGTCTGCACTATTTCTCCGATGACGACGGTAGCGATGGCGACCAGACTTACGTGCGTATCGGCTTCAAAGGCGAAACCCAGGTCAATGACCAGATCACCGGTTACGGCCAGTGGGAATACCAGGTTCAGGGTAACACCGATGAAGGTTCAAACGATTCCTGGACCCGTGTTGGCTTTGCGGGCCTGAAATTCAACGAAGCGGGTTCTTTCGACTACGGTCGTAACTACGGCGTCGTTTATGACGTGACCTCCTGGACCGACGTCCTGCCAGAGTTCGGCGGCGACACTTACGGTGCAGACAACTTCCTGCAATCTCGTGCTAACGGCGTAGCAACCTACCGTAATACCGACTTCTTCGGTCTGGTTGACGGCCTGAACTTTGCCGTACAGTATCAGGGCAGCAATGGCGACGTTGACGGAGAAGATGCGGGTGGTCGTAGCGTCCTGCGTCAGAATGGCGACGGCGTCGGTGGTTCTTTAACCTACGATCTGGGTTCAGGCTTCAGCATCGGTGGTGCGGTTGCCAGCTCCAAACGTACCTCTGATCAGAACGATCTGCCGGGCATCTACGGTAGCGGCGATCGCGCAACCACTTACTCCGGCGGCCTGAAATATGACGCTAACAATGTTTACCTGGCAGCGCAGTATACCCAGTCTTATAACGCTACCCGTTTTGGCGGCAGCAGCAGTGGTGACGCATACGGTTTTGCAGATAAAGCGCAGAACTTTGAAGCGGTAGCCCAGTATCAGTTCGATTTCGGCCTGCGTCCGTCCGTGGCTTACCTGCAGTCGAAAGGTAAAGACATCAACAACGGCACCAGAGACTATGGCGATCAGGATCTGCTGAAATACGTTGATGTTGGCGCGACTTACTACTTCAACAAAAACATGTCTACCTACGTTGATTACAAAATCAACCTGCTGGATGACAACGACTTCACCCGCAACGCGGGCGTAAGCACCGATGATATCGTGGCGCTGGGTCTGGTTTACCAGTTCTGATGTGCTGACTTTTTCGGTAAAGGGCCTGCGGGCCCTTTTTTATTGCGCACGGATCGGGTGTTCAAAAATGGTCGAACAGGTGTACTCTTACGCCCCTCAGTAAGAGGATAAAAAACCAATGGACATGACATTTCTTCGCGCGGTGATAGTGACCGCCTTTGTTTTACTTACCGGCTGCGATAATGCACCGGTTTCTGCGCCTTCTGACACCACGCCTCCCACCGTGCTTGAAGGAAAAACGATGGGCACCGTCTGGCGGGTCAGCGTCATCAACGTAGAGCCAGAGCGCCTCGAATCGCTCCGGGAAAAAATTCAGATCCAGCTTGACGCTGACGATCAACTTCTGTCGACCTGGAAACCAGACTCGGCGCTGATGCGTTTTAATCGTTCGCAAAGTACGACGCTGTGGCCGGTGAGTGAGGCGATGGCGGATATCGTCACCGAGGCGTTGCGCATTGGCGCTAAAACCAACGGAGCGATGGATATCACCGTCGGTCCGCTGGTGAACCTGTGGGGATTTGGTCCGGATAAGCAGCCGGTCACCACCCCGGGCGACCAGCAAATCGCCGAAGCCCGGGCGCGTACCGGCCTGCAACATCTCACCGTTATTTCACGGGCAGGGCAGCAATACCTGCAAAAAGATATTCCCGATCTGTTCATCGATCTTTCCACGGTAGGCGAGGGCTATGCCGCCGATCATCTCGCCAGGCTGATGGAGCAGGAGGGCATTTCACGTTACCTGGTCTCCGTTGGCGGGGCGCTGGTCAGCCGGGGGATGAACGGCGAGGGCAAACCGTGGCGCGTCGCTATTCAGAAGCCGACCGATCGCGAGAACGCCGTTCAGGCCATCGTGGATATCAACGGCCATGGCATCAGTACGTCCGGCAGCTACCGCAACTATTATGAACTGGACGGCAAACGCATCTCCCATGTGATTAATCCGCAGACCGGACGGCCCATTGAGCACACGCTGGTGTCGGTCACGGTCATCGCCCCCAGCGCGCTGGAAGCCGACAGCTGGGATACCGGTCTGATGGTACTCGGCCCCGAGCAGGCAAAAGAGGTGGTCAGGGAGCAGGGACTGGCGGTGTATATGATCGTGAAAGAGGGTGATGCGTTTAAAACCTGGATGTCACCGCAGTTTGCCGGATTTTTACTGGCTGAAAAAAATTAAAAAGCAAGATTGTCGGTTTTTTACCGGCGGCGTTTTGCCAGAGTAGAGCTACCCTTATTACAGGAGCCTGCTTATGACACACACTACCCTTACCGATGCCGAGCGCCGCTGGCAAGCGGTGCTTGCGCGCGATGCCCGTGCCGACGGTCAGTTTGTTTTCGCCGTGGTCACCACGGGTATCTTTTGTCGTCCCTCCTGTCGGGCGCGCCATGCCCTGCGGGAAAACGTTCGCTTCTATACCGATGCGCAGGCGGCGCTGGCCGCCGGTTTTCGTCCCTGTAAACGCTGTCAGCCGACGGGGCTTTCTCCGCATACCAGACATATTGATCTTGTGGCGCGGGCCTGTCGCCTCCTGGAGCAGGAAACGCCCGTTACGCTAAACATGCTGGCGCATATCCTGGCCGTAAGCCCTTTTCATTTACATCGTTTGTTCAAATCGGTCACCGGAATGACGCCAAAAGCCTGGCAGCAGGCGCAACGCGCCCGGCGTTTGCGTAATGCGCTGACGCAGGGCGAGGCCGTCACCGACGCGGTAATGAACGCCGGATTCTCCGCCACCAGCGCCTTTTATCGTCAGGCCGACGCCACTCTGGGGATGACCGCGCGTCAGTACCGTCGCGGTGGCGAAGCGATGACCATCCGTTTTGCTCTGGAGAGTTGTTTGCTGGGGCGCTGTCTGGTCGCGGTCAGCGAACGTGGCGTATGTGCGATTTTACTGGGCGAAAATGATGACGCCCTGGTGGCTTCGCTTGCGACGATGTTTCCCCAGGCGCAATGCGTGCCGGGCGATAGCGCATTTTCCGCCGGGCTCAATCAGGTCATTGCCTGCCTGGATGGCGATCCGGCATCCCTTACGCTGCCGCTGGACATTCGCGGGACGGCTTTTCAGATGCGCGTCTGGCAGGCGCTGCGGGAAATTCCCGCCGGTGAAACCCGCAGCTATCAGCAAATCGCAAAGGCAATCGGTCATCCGCGCGCCGTGCGTGCCGTCGCCAGCGCCTGCGCGGCGAACAAACTGGCGTTAGTGATCCCCTGTCACCGTGTAGTGCGAGGCGATGGCGCGCTCTCCGGCTACCGCTGGGGAGTATCGCGTAAAGCCGCTTTACTACGCCGTGAGGCACAGCAGGAGGAATAATGCTCGATCTCTTTGCCGATGTTGAACCCTGGCAGGAGCCGCTGGGACCAGGCGCCACAATATTGCGCCGTTTTGCGCTCAGCCGCGCCGTGCCGCTGCTGGCGGCGATTGACGAGGTTGCGCGTGTCTCGCCGTTCCGCCAGATGATCACCCCTGGCGGCTATACCATGTCGGTGGCGATGACCAACTGTGGCCCGCTGGGCTGGACCACTGATAGCCGGGGCTACCTTTATTCACCTCGCGATCCGCTGACCGAGGAACCCTGGCCGCCGCTGCCGGGTATTTTTCGCACGCTGGCCGATGACGCGGCGACGGCAGCAGGCTACGCGGATTTCACGCCGGACGCCTGTCTGATCAACCGCTATCTGCCGGGTACTAAACTCTCGCTGCATCAGGACAAAGATGAAAAAGCGCTGTGCGCGCCCATCGTGTCCGTCTCGCTGGGACTTCCGGCCATCTTTCAGTTCGGCGGCCTGAAACGCAGCGATCCCCTTCAGCGCACGCTGCTGGAACATGGCGATGTCGTGGTATGGGGGGGGCCGTCGCGGTTGTTTTATCATGGGATACAACCGCTGAAAGAGGGCGATCACCCGGTCACCGGACGCTGTCGCTACAATCTGACTTTTCGCCAGACCTGATTTGTTGAATAAAAATAAGAATTATTCTTGATGTCAGCGCCGTGCAGTTTACACTGCTGGCTGATTTTTCTTGCGGATTGTATTTATGGAACTCCTCCTGCTTGTCTGGCGTCAGTATCGCTGGCCTTTCATCGCGGTAATGGCGCTAAGCTTAGTCAGTGCTGCGCTGGGCATCGGCCTGATTGCCTTCATCAACCTGCGCCTGATCGAATCCGTGGATACGACGCTGGTCGTGCTGCCGGAATTCCTCGGCCTCCTGCTGTTGCTGATGGCGGTCACGCTGGGCTCACAGTTGGCCCTTACCACGCTGGGCCATCATTTCGTTTATCGCCTGCGCAGTGAGTTTATCAAACGTATTCTTGATACCCGCATCGAGCAGATTGAGAAACTGGGCAGCGCCACGCTGCTGGCGGGTTTGAGCAGCGATATCCGTAATATCACCATCGCTTTTGTCCGTCTGCCGGAGCTGGTACAGGGGATCATCCTGACCATCGGATCGGCGGCTTACCTGGCGACGCTCTCGACAAAAATGCTGTTAATCACCGCCCTGTGGATGGCGTTGACCATCTGGGGGGGATTTGTGCTGGTCGCACGCGTCTATCGCCATATGGCCACCCTGCGTGAGACCGAAGATAAACTGTATCACGACTATCAGATGGTACTGGAAGGGCGCAAGGAGCTGACGCTCAACCGCGAGCGCGCGGAGCATATTTTTAATAACATCTACCTGCCAGACGCCAAAGAGTATCGTCATCATATTGTGCGCACGGATACCTTCCATCTGAGCGCCGTCAACTGGTCCAACATTATGATGCTGGGTGCCATCGGGCTGGTTTTCTGGATGGCCAACAGCCTCGGCTGGGCGGACACTAACGTCGCGGCGACGTATTCATTAACGCTACTCTTCCTGCGCACGCCGCTGCTTTCCGCCGTTGGCGCACTGCCGACGCTGCTCAGCGCCCAGGTAGCCTTCAATAAGCTCAAACAATTTGACCTGGCGGCGTTCAGACCTGAATTTCCGCAGCCGAAAATCTATGCTCAGTGGCAGACCCTGGAACTGCGTGACGTCACCTTTAGCTACCGGGATAACTCCTTCTCCGTGGGGCCGATTAACCTGACCCTGAATCGCGGCGAGCTGGTTTTCCTGATTGGCGGCAATGGCAGTGGTAAATCTACCCTTGCTATGCTGCTTACCGGGTTATATCAGCCCGTGTCAGGCCAGATTCTACTTGATGGCGAGCCGCTGGCAGCGGACCACCCGGAAGATTACCGTAAGCTTTTCTCTGCGGTATTTACCGATGTCTGGCTATTCGATCAACTGCTCGGCGCGGAAGGTAAACCTGCCGATCCTGTGCTGGTGGAACGCTGGGTCGCGCAGCTGAAAATGAGCCATAAACTGACCCTGGAAAACGGCAGGATCCTCGATTTGAAGCTGTCCAAAGGACAGAAAAAACGCGTGGCGCTGCTGCTGGCGCTGGCAGAAGAGCGCGATATCATCCTGCTGGACGAATGGGCCGCCGATCAGGATCCGCATTTCCGCCGCGAGTTTTATCAGGTTCTTCTGCCGCTGATGCAGGCGATGGGTAAAACCATTTTCGCCATTAGCCATGACGACCACTATTTCATCCACGCCGACCGACTGCTGGAAATGCGCGACGGCCAGCTTTCTGAACTCACCGGCGAGGAGCGGGCGCTGGCCTCTCGTGACGCCGTTGCCCGCACCGCGTGACAATAGCGCCTCCCGCTCATCGGGAGGCGCTACCGCTTATTTTTTCCGCACTCATTCGCTTCGTTTATCATTAATTGCCCACTCCGCGCTATGCTTAATGCCCCAGCCACCCTGTCTGGCGTAATGAAATGACCCAAGGATCCACCGATGTCCGTTTCGACCAATAATAGCGCCCGATTGCGCGATGAAGAGCGTGCACGCCTGATCTGGCTGCTCACCACCGATAAAGCCATTACCTCCTCACTGCTGAATAAATTGACCCTGGTCGAGCAGTTCGACAGCGGCGCGCTGGAAAATCAAATTGCCGAAGTTGGCGTACTGGTTGAACACCTGAAACCGGCCGATCTAGCTGATGCGCTGGAAGCCCTGCCTGCGGAAGAACGTCGCGCACTGTGGCTACTGATTGGCGACGACAAGCGTGGACAGGTTCTGCTTGAGGCGTCCGAAAACGTCTGGGACGATCTCATCGATCAGATGAGCGACAAGGCGCTGCTGGAAGCCATGAATACCCTTGATATCGATGAGCAAATTTATATTGTTCAGCATCTGCCGCGTAATCTGACGGGACGCCTGCTGGCGACGCTGTCGCCCGCGGAGCGGGCGCGTGTACGGCAGGTAATGAACTACGATCCCGGTAGCGTCGGCGCGATCATGGAGTTTGAAGTCATTACCGTGCGCCCGGAGGTGACGCTGGGTACGGTGCAGCGCTATCTGCGGCGGCTGGGTAAAATCCCGGAAAACACCGACAAGTTGTTTGTCACCGACAGGGAGAATACGCTGCTGGGCGAGCTGGAGTTAAAAACGATCCTTATCTCGCCTGCCAGCCTGAACGTCGGCGACGTGATGGAGCGCGATATTCTGGCTTTCCATCCTGAAGAGAATGCGGAAAAAGCGGCGCGAACCTTTGAGCGCGATAACCTGATAAGCGCCGCGCTGGTCGATCCCGACGGCAAGCTGATGGGGCGTATTACCATAGATGAAATCGTCGATGTTGTGTACCGCGAGACCGATAACGACCTGCGTCAGATGAGCGGGTTAAGCGGTGACGAAGACGTTTTTGCTCCGGTTCATAAAGCGGTAAAAACGCGCTGGGCGTGGCTTGCGGTCAATTTGTGCACCGCGTTTATCGCCTCGCGGGTGATTGATGGTTTTGAACATACCATTTCCCGGCTGGTGGCGCTGGCCTCTCTGATGCCGATTGTCGCGGGCATCGGTGGCAATACCGGTAACCAGACGATTACGATGATCGTCCGGGCGCTGGCCCTGCAATATATTCAGCCGGGCAATTTCTCTTTCTTGATCCTGCGTGAGATGGGCGTGGCGCTGATCAATGGCCTGGTCTGGGGCGGCATTATGGGCGGCGTGACCTGGGCGTTGTACGGCGATCCCGCACTGGGCGGCGTGATGATGCTGGCGATGGTGCTCAACCTGCTGGTCGCCGCGCTAATGGGCGTACTGATCCCGATGATAATGACCAAACTGGGCCATGACCCGGCGGTCGGCTCAAGCGTGATGATCACCGCGATTACCGACACCGGTGGCTTCTTTATTTTTCTTGGTCTGGCGACGCTTTTTCTGCTTTAAGCCGGTATTTTCGCTTAATGCGGTGCGGCATGATGGCCATGGTAATAACGCCTGCCAGTACGCCAATCGCCAGATTCCCCGTTGTCACCGTCGCGGCAACGGTAATCATCATCACCACGGTTTCCGGCCACGGTGCGCTTTTTAGCGTGGCGGGGCGGATACTGTGCCAGCTAAAGGTTTTTACCGCCACGATAACCATAATCCCGGCCAGCACGGCCATCGGGATTTTCGCCATCACCTCACTTAAGCCCGTGACCAGCAGCAGAAGCACCAGGCCGGCTGCCACGGTAGAAATGCGGCTGCGCGCGCGGCCCAT
This sequence comes from Superficieibacter sp. HKU1, assembly GCF_029319185.1. Classification (NCBI taxonomy): domain Bacteria; kingdom Pseudomonadati; phylum Pseudomonadota; class Gammaproteobacteria; order Enterobacterales; family Enterobacteriaceae; genus Superficieibacter; species Superficieibacter sp. HKU1. The sequence continues at coordinate 3,043,617 of NZ_CP119754.1, read as the reverse complement.
CTCCACGTTAACGATGGTTTGTCCAATCATCGCACACCCGGCGATGCCGCCGTAAAAGCCTGCCAGAATGTTGGCGATGCCGAGGCCGGTGCTTTCCCGATGTTTATTCGAGGCGGTCGCGGTCAGGTCGTCTACCAGTTTTGCGGTCAGCAGGGATTCCATTAATCCCACGAAGGCGATGCTTAGCGCGCACGGCCAGATAATACTCAGGGTATGGAGATCCAGCGGCACCAGCAGTTCGCTAAAGCCCGGCATTCCGCCGCCCATCGACCCTTCATCGCCGACCGTAGGCATCAACTGGCCGGTAGTGATGGTAAAAATCGTCAACAGCACAATGGCAATGAGCGGGGAGGGGATGCTTTTCGTAAAACGCGGCACCCACAGCACAATCAATAGCGTCAGCACAAACAGACCGATCACCAGCGGGCTTCGGCTCCAGAAGTGCGGCACCTGGGCGAAGAAAATCAAAATGCCCAGCGCGTTTACAAAGCCGGTCATTACCGCCTGCGGAATAAAACGCATCAGACGTGCCATACCGCTCAGACCAAAAATGATTTGAATGATCCCGGCCAGCACCACGGCGGGGAGAATATAGGCCACGCCGTGCTGGTGAACCATTGGCCCGATCACCAGTGCCACGGAACCTGCCGCTGCGGTAACCATGGCCGGACGCCCGCCGAGCACCGACATCGCCAGGCATAATACCACTGAAGCGATCAGGCTCACTTTCGGGTCAACCCCGGCAATGACGGAGAAAGAGATGACTTCCGGGATCAGCGCCAGCGCGGTGATCACCCCGGCCAGTGATTCGCGCAGCAGCAGCGACGGCGAGCGTATTACGCTGCCAATTGCACCCTGACGGGCGGGCGATAAAGACGATTGAGTTTCAGACATACAGATCCGCAGGCAATAAGAGGGCTTCCATAACGATTATCAGGCGTCCGTGCGGAAAATCACAAAACGGAGAATAGTAACGGCTGGCACACCGCACGACCAGCACTTTTTATCGTTTGACTGCATCAATTATTAAACATTTTCATAACTCAAGCTAAAACAAAATTTAAACTTTAAACAATATTTAATTTTTCAGACGGCGGTGATAACGTGGAATACCCGAATCGTTTCACCTGCATCTGTCAGAACGTAAGTTCCGTAAGGCAATTATTACGATGAAAAGAAATACCGCCATCCCCCGAGCCGGGGAAAGGGAGCCGCGTGCCCGTGCTGGCGCGCATCGCCGTGAGCATGTTACCGATGTACTGTTAATTGGCGGTGGCATCATGAGCGCGACCCTCGGCACCTGTCTTCAGGAGCTGGAGCCAGCATGGTCCATCACTATGGTTGAGCGCATGGACGGTGTCGCTCAGGAGAGCTCTAACGGCTGGAATAATGCTGGTACCGGCCACTCGGCACTGATGGAACTGAACTATACGCCGCAACATTCGGATGGCTCGATCAGCATTGAGAAAGCCGTCGAAATCAACGAAGCTTTCCAGCTATCCCGCCAGTTCTGGGCGCATCAGGTCGAACGCGGCGTATTGCACCAGCCGCGCAGTTTTATCAACAGCGTGCCCCATATCAGTTTCGTCTGGGGCGAAGAGCACGTTAATTTCCTGCGAGCACGTTACAGGGCGCTTCAGCAAAGCACGCTGTTCCGCGACATGCGCTATTCAGAAGATCATCAGCAAATCAGAGCGTGGGCGCCGCTGGTGATGGAAGGGCGCGATCCACAGCAAAAGATCGCGGCAACGCGTACTGACAATGGCACCGACGTCAATTATGGCGAAATTACCCGTCAGTTTATCGCGGCGCTGCAAAAGCAGGATAACTTCACCCTGCAGCTTAATACCCAGGTACGCGGCTTTAAACGCAATGCGGATAACAGCTGGACGGTGCGGATGTCAGACGCCGATAACCCGAAAGCCAGCCGTCTGATCCGGGCCAAATTTATCTTTATCGGTGCGGGCGGTGCAGCGCTCAAATTACTGCAAAAAACGCGTATTCCACAGGCGAACGACTATGCCGGTTTCCCGGTAGGCGGTCAGTTTCTGGTCTGTGAAAATCCGCAGATTGCCCGGCATCATCTGGCGAAAGTGTATGGTCAGGCTTCTACCGGCGCGCCGCCGATGTCGGTTCCTCATATCGATACCCGCATTATTGACGGCAAGCGAGTGCTGCTGTTCGGTCCCTTCGCCACCTTTTCAACCCGCTTTCTGAAAAACGGTTCTCTCTGGGATCTGCTTAGCTCTACTAATGCCTCCAATCTGCTGCCGATGGTCAATGTCGGGCTGGATAATTTTGCGCTGGTGAAGTATCTGGTCGGCCAGGTTCTGCAAAAGGATGAGGACCGTTTTGCGGCATTACGCGCGTATTATCCGCAGGCTGAAAAAGCGGACTGGCGGCTATGGCAGGCCGGGCAGCGGGTGCAAATTATCAAACGTGATGCGCAAAAGGGCGGGGTGTTGCGGCTGGGGACCGAAGTGGTGTCTGATGACGAAGGAACCGTCGCGGCGCTGCTGGGCGCCTCACCCGGCGCGTCAACCGCCGCGCCGATTATGCTGCACCTGATGGAGAAGGTGTTCGCCCGGAAAATGGCATCGCCAGAATGGCAGGCCAAACTGAAACAGATTGTGCCTGGCTACGGAATGCCTCTCGACGGTCGTCCGGCCGCCATGCAGGAGATGATGGCATGGACCAGCAACGTGCTGGAACTGGACTATGCACCACCGCGCCAGCCGGATGCAGTACCGCAGCCGCAGAGTAAGCCGCAACCGGTAAGTATTGAACCGGTTGCCGACATCGCGCTGTGATCCACCGGGTAAGCGCGGCGAAGGCAACGCTTACTCGGCCACCAGCCACATATCGGCTTCATCGAACATTTCTTCCAGCATGCGGTTCAGTTTTTCCCGATCGCTCTTACTGGCGTCGCTGTTCAGCCCGTTGGCCTGCATCGGTTTAACCCGCACATCGGCGTCAGGAAAAATACGATGTACGCGACGCGTAAGTTCTTCAAGGATAATTTCCCGCGCGTTGGGAAGGCCAGCCACGTTACGTTTATCGTAAACCAGTTCTACAAACATTTTACCGCCTCTGGGACACTGTTTTTATGTACAGCAATTTACCAGCCGCAACGGGAAAGTACAGCGCTTTCGTGGGCTTTTTGTGCGCTCTGGCCAGCCAACGAAAAAACCAACCTTACGGCTGGTTTTTAACAGAGGCAATGATGCGCAAGTAAACGCGTAGCCCGCGTCATTCGCTGCTGCGGGTGTACGTGAAGGGATTATTTTACCAGCAGTGGGATCAGCGGACTCCCTTCCCGGATGAAGAGCGGGATAGTCTCCAGCCCGGCCGCTACCATGACGCGTTGTCCGCCCCGCAGACGCTCGCCCTGGAGATTGACCCAGTCGTGTCCGCCCGGCAGCCAGACCTCACGCTGCCGTTGACCGGCATACATGATCGGAGCGACCAGCAAATCGTCACCAAACAGATACTGATCTTCTGTTTGCCAGCTTTGCGGTTCGTCAGGGTAATGCCAGAACAGCGGACGCATCAGCGGATCGCCGTGACGGTGCGCGTTTTCATAAAGAGCGTCAATATATGGCCGCAACGTTTCCCGCACGCCGAGCCAGTGCTGCATAATGGCGAAGTTTTCCTCGCCGTAACTCCATAGCTCATTCGGCGAACCGCTGTCGCACTGCGGGATACCGTTGCGGTAGCTTTCCGGCGGCTGAACGCGCGGTTCGCGATAGCCGTGCATCCGAAGCACGGGGCAGAATACCGCCCACTGGAACCAGCGGATCAATAGTTCATGGAACGCCGCATCGTGAATATTCCCGCCCTGAAAACCGCCGATATCCGTTGTCCACCATGGAATACCCGCCAGCCCCATATTTAGTCCGGCAGCCAGCTGGTTACGGAAAGCATGGAAGGAGGAGTGAACATCGCCAGACCATGCCAGTACTCCGTAGCGCTGGCTGCCTGCCCAGCTACAGCGCACCAGATTAACGATCCCGCTTTCGCCTGCCTCTCTCAAGCCGTCATAAAATCCCTGGGCAAAATCACGCGGATAACGATTACCCACTTCCAGTACGGGGCCGGCATGATAGCGATAGTTATCAAAGTCGTAAGCCCGGTATTCCGGCTCTGCCTCATCCAGCCAGAACAGTTTAATGCCGAGGTCATAATAGTTCTTTTTCACGGTCTCCCAGACAAACTGGCGCGCCTGCGGATGGGTAGCATCAAAGAAGGTAGTGTTACCCATAAAGTCAAGATTGACCTGTACGCCGCGATCGCTGGTCACCAGCCAGCCTTTGGCTTTCATAGGGGGAAACAGAGGGCTACGGGCTTCCACCGTGGGCCAGACGGAGACCATCACTTTAATACCCAGCGACTCGAGCTCCTCTACCATCGCTTTGGGATCGGGCCAGTCAACCGGATCAAAGCACCAGGTCCCCTGATTCGGCCAGTGGAAAAAATCGATCACTATCACCGACAGCGGCAGATTACGGCGTCGGTATTCGCGGGCCACATCCAGCACTTCCTGCTGATTACGATAGCGCAGTTTGCACTGCCACAGGCCGCTTATAAAGTCGGGGGCATGGGGCGGCGTACCCGTTGCGCGGGCATATTGTCGGGTGATCTGCGCGACGTTATCCCCTGCGGTGATCCAGTAATCCATCTCCCCGGTAACGCGCGCTGTCCAGTGAGTGTGGTTTTTAGCGAAAACCGCCTCACCGATTGCCGGGTTGTTCCACAGCATGCCGTACCCGAGATTCGACTGGAGGAAGGGCACACTGGCCTGAGAATTACGCTGGGCCAGTTCCAGCGAGCATCCCTTGAGATCCAGCCAGGGCTGTTGATATTGCCCCATCCCGTACAGGCGTTCGCCATCGCGGGCTTCAAAACGTACCGTAAGCTGGTATTTTCCTCCAGGGAGAGGCTTAAATTCCCGGCCATCCAGTTTAAGCGCGCTGACATACTTATCCTGACTTTTTTCACTTGCACCAATACCTACGGTGGAACGCTGACGCCACATTTCCTCCAGCAGAAGTTCACCACGCTGGTTGTAAAACGCCAGTTGGCCTTTCAAATTTAGTACCGCGCAGATATTGCCATTCGTCAGCGTCAGGGTTTCTGCATCCTGCTGAATCTTCCCCTGGTATACCTCCGGAGGAAGCAGGGCATGCGCCGCATCGCTGAAGCCGGGGGCGCAGGTTGCCCGCACGCGCAGGCTATGTTCTCCCCACGGCTCAATGCGCAGAATGTGTCGTTCGAAGCGCCATTCTATCGCCCCATCTCGCTGAAGTAATTCGCTCATGGCTTCATTATCCTTTAACAATTGATTGAACTTTAGAGAGGTTGATCTCCTGCATGGTGTGATCATCAAGTCGGTACCAGCGCAGCGTCACAAAGGCGGCAAGCGACAGCAGTCCCGGAACCACGGTGAACAGTGCGACAATACAGTACATCGCCAGCGGCGCCTGTTCCGGGGCATTGGCAACGTATCCGCTAAAGCCCAGAGTCCAGCCAACAATTGCGCCGCTGAGCGCCATACCAAGCTTGAGTACGGCAAGAAAAGTAGAAAAGATGATGCCATCCATGCGCTTACCCTGACGCCATTCCCCGTAATCCGCGACGTCTGCCATCATTACCCACATCAGAGTGGTGGTAGCCTGATAAAGAGTAGAAACAATGAAGGTCATCGGTACCAGCAGGATGACGGATTTAGGGGCAAAGAACAGACCGATGCTGAGTACGCCCGCCAGCACGGAGCAGTAGCCAAACATTCTGACCTTATTAGCGTTGCGGGTCAGACGCTTAGCCAGCACGCTACCCGCTGCTTTACCCAGGATATGCGCGGCCAGCATCCACATAAAATACGCGGCGTTACCCAGATAATAGGTCACGAAATACATCATCGCGCCCAGGCGGATGACGCCGAAACCAATATTGGTTAATACCAGCACCGCCACCACGCGCCACTGATCGTTGCGCAATAAATCACGCAGCTCACTCAGATAATTGTTATGCGTCGCCGGGGCTTTGATCCGTTCCCGGGTGTTGGCGAAGCACACCCAGAACATGATAACCGCCACGCCTGCCATAATGGCCATTGCCCAGCGATATCCCGCCAGTTTATCGGCACCGCCAAGGTATTCCGCCAGCGGCATCATAAAGAATGTCGACAGCGCGCCGCCAAGGGTGGCAAGGAAGAAACGCCAGGATTGTAAAGCGATACGCTCATCGTTATCCGGAGTGATGACCGCGCCCATCGAGCAGTAGGGAATATTGATAGCGGTATACATCAACATCATGAAGGTATAGCTGACGCTGGCAAAGATCATTTTTCCCGTCATATCCAGCGACTCAGGAACAGCATAAGTTAACAGACAGCTTGCGCCGAAAGGCAGCGCCAGCCATAGCATCCAGGGGCGAAACTTGCCCCAGCGCGAGCGCGTTCTGTCCGCCATATAGCCCATCGCCGGGTCAATAATGGCGTCTGCGGTACGGGCAAGTAAAAACATGGTGCCGACAAACGCTGCAGGCAGGCCAACAACGTCGGTGTAATAGAACGTTAAAAAGATAATGACGTTGTCGAGACCGATATGGCTGGCCATATCCCCCAGTCCATAGCTGATTTTTTCTTTACGGGTAACCTTTGTAGTCGTCATGTCGCCTGCCTGGTTGAAATCAAACTTACCTGAAAGCAGCCTATAGTGTGGGCGAACAGAAAGGTTAAACAATTGTGATATTTGGTATTACAGTTATGTAAAATGCTTAATGTGATACCGGTAACAAAATACGGCGTACATTAAGTGATTCATTTGACGGGGCTATTTATTTGCACAACGGCGAGGGCGTGAAGACGAGACGCGGTGGAGATAAAGGTGTGCTGAGGTAAGAGACAGGCAGGCATAAAAAAACCAACCTTGCGGTTGGTTTTTTTAAGGGATTTTTTGGTCGGCACGAGAGGATTTGAACCTCCGACCCCCGACACCCCATGACGGTGCGCTACCAGGCTGCGCTACGTGCCGATTTGTGGGCCTAATAGTACCGCTTTCTTCAGCGATTGCAAGCTGCCGATTTGCTGACTGATTTATAATTAATCAATCAGTTAGCGACAAAGCGTTTTTCATCCGTCAGAACCTGGAGCAGTAAACTCATCTGCGGTTTGCGATCGCGTATTTTGTCGCCGTGGGCATTCCAGGTTTTGTAATCACCGTTATGCCCCAGCACCACGGTTTCCTGCGGCGTGGTGATAGCCAGCGTATTGCCGCTGGCCGCCGTCACCCAGTTATAGCGACGGGTAACGCTGAACAGGTCCTGGCCCTGAGAATATTCATTGGCAGGCGTTGTTACCCGCAGCAGCCGCTGCATCAGGGTCGCCATCACGTCTTTATGATCGGTGAGGCTGTTGATGCGCTGCGCAGGCGTTCCCGGCCAGTGAATAACCAGCGGCACCTGAAGCCGGGCGCGAGACCAGTCAAATTCCTCGCGCTGTTTATCCAGCGGAACGCCGCGACCTGCGGTGATAATCACTACCGTGTTGTCCAGCTTGCCGGAGGCTTTTAGCGCATCCAGCACGCGGGAAATCTGTGCGTCAACATCCGCCGCCGCACGCGTGTAACGACGGGTAAAGGCTTGCTGATTGCTCTCATCGACGTTGGTGCCATTAAGGGCTATCCACGAGAACCAGCGGTTATCTTCCTGCGCGTAGCGATCGAGCCAGTTAATCCACTGGTTCGCCGTTTGCGCATCGGACTGCGTCCGGGCAGGCGGCAGAGAGAAATCAGAGAGCAGCGCCTGACGATAAAGCGGGCTGCTAAAGCCGTCGGAGGAGAACAGCCCCAGTTGATAGCCCTGCTGATTCAGCGCCGTCACCAGCGCGGCGGGAATGCGCGACGACAGCACGCCATCCATATAGCCCGGTGAAATACCGTAAAAGAGACCGAAAATGCCGTTGTCGGTGCTGTTACCCGAACTCATATGCTGGGTAAAGTTGATATTCTGCCGGGCAAAGCTGGCCAGCCCCGGCATCTGTTGTTCATAACGGGAATAGTTCAGGCCATCAACGGTGATCAGCAGCACGTTCTGGCCGGTTCCCATATCGCGGTAGTGCAGATCGCTTAGCGGATACTGAACGGAGACCGCCTCCGGATCGCCTTGCTCAATCAGCCGGCGCTGGTAATCCTGCGCGTCCAGCAGGCCATGTTTTTCGAGGAACCGGCGAGCGGTCATCGGATAGGAGAGCGGCAGGTTGGCGCGCTGCATGGTAATCGGGCGATAGAAATTGGCATCGGCCCAGATATAGATGCTGTGCGAGGCAATAAAGGCGATAAAGAACAGCGCTACCACTGGCCTTGCGTAGCGACGACGGCGCGTCAGGCTGCGCAACTTCTGCCAGCTCCAGGTAGCAAACAGCATCTCGATAAGCAAAATGACCGGCACGCTGATAAACATTAATTGCCAGTCGCGCGCGGTTTCATTTTGATCGGGATTAAACACCAGTTCCCAGACGATGCGGTTAAGGTGCAGGTGGAAGCGGGTAAACACTTCGCTATCAATCAGCAGAAGCGTCATTCCGCAAGTGGCAAGAATGGCGGAAATAAACCGCATCAGCCGCTGCGACATCACAAAAAAGGTGAGCGGGAACAGGATCAGCAGATAGGTGGCGAACACCAGGAAGCTGAAATGCCCAACGATACTCAGGTACGAATAAACGCGTCCCGGCAGTGTTGTCGGCCAGTCGGCGACAAAAAGATAGCGGCTACCGATCGCCGTTGCCAACAAAATGTTGAACAGGGCAAACCAGTGCCCCCAGCTAACCATCTGGGAGACTTTTTCACGGTAGCGCTGACGATGAGTCACCATATGCAGTCGTTCGTTTTCCTTAGTGCGCCTGTTCGTCGCTTACCGAGGATTGCAGCGCCTGGGCAAAAGAACGGGCGATAGCCTGACGCTGAGCCGGTGCGATGCTGGTATTAATCAGATTCGTCACCATGTTCCCCAGCACCATCAATGAAAGATCGGTGGGGGTTTTGTGTTTTTCTAATACATTGACCAGCTCGCTCAGCAGTTGTTCAACGTGTTCATCACTATAGCGGGAGTGTTGTGGCATAAATCAAAATCAGTCTGTTCATGAAAGGGCAACATATTACCGTAGCAACAGCTTTTTTTCCCCTTTTTTTCACCTTACACTGTGAGGCCACCGACGGTGGTTGATTACCGTTCGGTCCAAAAGGAGAGTTTACCATGAGTCTGGATATCAACCAGATTGCCCTGCATCAGTTAATCAAGCGTGATGAACAAAGCCTGGAACTGGTGCTGCGCGATTCATTGCTGGAGCCAACGGCCCCCGTCGAAGAGATGATGGCCGAGCTGCACCGGGTTTACAGCGCCAAAAACAAAGCCTACGGCCTGTTTAGCGAAGAAAGCGAGCTGGCGCAGGCGCTGCGTCTGCAACGTCAGGGCGAGGAAGACTTCCTGGCTTTCAGCCGGGCGGCAACCGGGCGACTGCGCGATGAGCTGGCGAAATATCCGTTTGCTGACGGCGGTATCGTCCTGTTCTGCCATTACCGTTATCTGGCGGTGGAATATCTGTTGGTGGCGGTGCTGAACAACTTAAGCAGCATGCGGGTGAACGAAAATCTGGATATCAGTTCTATTCACTATCTGGATATTAACCATGCGGATATCGTTGCCCGTATTGATTTGACCGAGTGGGAAACCAACCCGGAATCCACGCGCTACCTGACGTTCCTCAAAGGGCGGGTAGGGCGCAAGGTCGCCGATTTCTTTATGGATTTCCTTGGTGCCAGTGAAGGGCTGAATGCCAAAGCGCAAAACCGTGGCCTGTTGCAGGCGGTTGACGACTTTACCGCCGAGGCGCAACTGGATAAGTCAGAACGCCAGACGGTGCGCCAGCAGGTGTACGATTACTGTAGCGAGCAGCTTCAGGCAGGGGAGGAAATTGCCCTGGAGTCGCTGTCGAAAGAGCTTTCCAGCGTCAGCGAAGTGAGCTTCAGCGAGTTTACCGCCGAGAAAGGTTATGAGCTGGAAGAGCATTTTCCGGCAGACCGTAGCACCCTGCGGCAGTTAACCAAATACGCCGGTAGCGGCGGTGGATTAACCATCAACTTTGACGCCTTGCTGCTTGGCGAGCGCATTTTCTGGGATCCGGCTACCGATACGCTAACCATTAAAGGCACGCCACCGAACCTGCGCGATCAGCTTCAGCGCCGCACTTCCGGCGGTAAATAAGATTTAGCGCATAAAAAAACCCCGCCGGAGCGGGGTTCTTCTTAACTTGTCAGCGATTACGCGCGAACGAAGTCGATGTGAGACAGTTTCGGCTTGAACGGGTGACGCTGTACAGCCTGAACTTTCACGTTTACTTCTTTGCCATCGATAACCAGAGTCTGCACTTCGCTGTAGAATTCAGCTTTAGCTTGCAGGTTCATCACTTTGTCGTGATCCAGTTCGATAGCGATCGGAGCTTCAGTTCCACCGTAAACGATAGCCGGGAACTTGTTAGCTGCGCGCAGGCGGCGGCTCGCACCCTTACCCTGCTCTTTACGTACTTCTGCGTTGATAGTAGACATTAATTTCTCTCTTCAATAAATCCTGCTACAGGCGACCCAGTAACAGGTAAGCGATCTGCTTTGCGTGTGCAAAAGCGGGCGGTATTCTATACCCGTACGTCCGTAACAGCAATGAAAAGCGCGCCTAACCGCGCAATTCATTGGCGCGGCGGTAACGTCCGGCGTAATCAAACAGTTTTTCGCGCACCTGCCAGTACTGACCTTTCTTACGCGCGACTACAAAATCGGGATGGCGCAGCAACGGCTGTTGCGCCACGATATCGGCGGCGGTGATCCAGCGTAATGGCACGCCGGGCGTGCGCGTATGCGGACGAATAAACAGCTGTTCAAAGGCGGTTCGCTGCGCAGGCGTTTGCAGACGGAACCGCTCGCTGACGTCGGCTCCATCCTCATCGTAGTAGGTAATTTTCAGCCATTCGCCTTTCTCATCGGCCCCGTGTTGCAGGGTCATGCCGCCGCAGCGCAAGACCAGCGCATCTTTTAACTTCAGCGCCGCCTTCAGCATGTCATCGGGATCGACCAGCACCGTATCGCACTCACGACAGCGGCGGGCAGCGATATCATTCTCCGCGTTACACTGCGGGCAATTTTTGAAACGAAAGCGGTAATCGCACTGTTCGCGATGCCCTTCATCATCTTCAAACCAGCCCTGACAGCGGCGGCCGAAGTGCTCAATCAGCGTGCCGTCGGCGGTGGTTTTCCCCCAGAACGTGTTGGCAAAGCCGCAGGCTGGACAAAACACCTGCACCGGGACGTTATCGCTTTTGCCTTTCGGCGCTCCCACCTCAGGAGCGTACAAATCATGTGGATTGCCCGCGTAGTCGAGGATCAGGCAATCGGTTTTACCCGGCGACAGACGCAATCCGCGTCCAACAATTTGCTGATACAGGCTGACGGACTCGGTAGGGCGCAAAATGGCAATCAAATCGACGTGCGGCGCGTCGAATCCGGTCGTCAGTACCGACACATTGACCAGATATCGAAACTGTTGGGCTTTAAAGGCGCTAATCAATTCATCACGCTGTGCGCCCGGGGTTTCACCGGTAATCAGCGCCGCTTCGCTGGCTGGCAGCAGGCCGACAATTTCCCGCGCGTGCTCCACGGTGGCGGCAAAAATCATCACGCCTTTGCGCGTCGCGGCGAACTCGATAATCTGGCTGATGATATGTGGCGTAACGCGCTGCTGTTTTTTTAGCTCGCGGTTAAGATCCGCCTCGCTAAATAGGCCGTTACTTTGGGCCTGAAGGCGGCTGAAATCATACTGGACCACCGGCATATCCAGCCGCTCCGGCGGCGTCAGGTAGCCGTGTTTAATCATATAGCGCAGCGGCAGTTCATAAATACAGTCGCGAAACAGCGCTTTTTCATCGCCGCGCACCATGCCGTGATAGTGAAAACGATAAATCCAGCCTTTGCCGAGACGAAAAGGTGTTGCGGTCAACCCCAGCAGCCGCAGACGAGGGTTGGCGGCGGATAAATGCGCCAGAATTTGCTGATACTGGCTGTCCGTATCGTCGCTGATCCGGTGGCATTCATCGACGATCAGCAGGGAAAATTCACCCTGGAACGCCTCCAGATTACGTGCCACCGACTGCACGCTGCCGAAAACTACTTTGCCGTGGCTCTCTTTACGCTTCAGGCCCGCCGCGAAAATATCCGCCTCCAGCCCCAGCGCCAGGTATTTGGCGTGATTTTGCTCGACCAGTTCTTTGACGTGAGCCAGCACCAGCACGCGCCCACGCGCCACCCTTGCCAGCTCGGCAATGACCAGGCTTTTTCCGGCCCCCGTGGGCAACACGATAACGGCCGGTTCCTGATGCTGGCGGAAATGGGCGAGGGTGGCATCCACCGCTTCCCGTTGATAAGGGCGAAGAGTAAAGGTCATATTCATCTTAAATAGTATGCCGTGGTGCTTTTTCCCTTGAGCGGCAGTCACAGGCCGCTATACTGTGAGGTGCAGAACCGCTTCTTTTTTTCGGACAACGTTGTCCGACTCCAGGCATAATTACAGGCAAAAATAATTCATGCGACTTGATAAATTTATCGCTCAGCAGCTTGGCGTAAGCCGTGCTATTGCCGGGCGTGAAATTCGTGCCAACCGTGTCACGGTGGATGACGAAATAGTAAGGGACAGCGCCTTTAAACTTCAACCGGAACATGCGATCGCCTATGACGGCAATCCGCTTGCCCAGCAGCACGGTCCGCGCTATTTCATGCTCAACAAACCGCAGGGCTACGTCTGCTCGACTGACGATCCGGATCATCCGACAGTACTTTACTTTCTCGACGAACCGGTGGCGTACAAGCTGCATGCCGCAGGACGCCTGGATATCGACACCACCGGGCTGGTGCTGATGACCGACGATGGCCAGTGGTCGCATCGTATCACTTCTCCGCGCCATCACTGCGAAAAAACCTATCTTGTCACTCTGGAATCGCCGGTGACGGAAGATACCGCTGAACAGTTCGCGCGTGGCGTACAGCTCCACAATGAAAAAGATCTGACGAAGCCCGCCACGCTTGAGGTGATCACTCCGACCGAAGTGCGTTTGACTATCAGCGAAGGCCGCTACCATCAGGTAAAACGCATGTTTGCTGCCGTGGGCAATCATGTAGTTGGCCTGCATCGTGAGCGCATCGGCGGAATTGTGCTGGATGCGGATCTGGCGCCGGGCGAATACCGGGCGCTGACGGAAGAAGAAATTGCCAGTCCTGGCACGCCGTAATATGAATAACAGGAGTTAAGGGTGACGACAAAGCAGCGCTCCTCGCTGGGTATCGTGTTTATTCTTGGCCTGCTGGCCATGCTGATGCCGCTTTCGATTGATATGTATTTGCCTGCGTTGCCGGTTATTTCCGCGCAGTTCGGCGTGCCTGCCGGCAGTGCGCAGATGACGCTCAGCACCTATATCCTTGGCTTTGCCCTCGGTCAGCTCCTGTACGGGCCGATGGCGGACAGCCTTGGACGTAAGCCGGTGATCCTTGGCGGTACGCTGGTGTTTGCGGCCGCGGCCGCGGCATGTGCTCTTTCGCAAACCATTGACTACCTGATTGTGATGCGCTTCTTTCACGGGCTGGCCGCGGCGGCGGCAAGCGTGGTGATTAACGCTCTGATGCGCGATATTTATCCGAAAGAAGAATTTTCGCGCATGATGTCGTTCGTGATGCTGGTTACGACTATCGCCCCGCTGGTGGCACCGATGGTCGGCGGCGCGGTACTCATCTGGTTTAGCTGGCACACAATATTCTGGATCCTCGCGGTTGCCGCGCTGCTGGCCTCAGCGATGATTTTCTTTTTCATCGACGAGACGCTGCCAGTTGAACGGCGACAGAAATTCCGCCTTCGTACAACGGGCGGTAATTTTGCCTCGCTGTTTCGGCATAAACGCGTGCTGAGCTATATGCTGGCAAGCGGCTTCAGCTTCGCCGGAATGTTCTCGTTTTTGAGCGCGGGGCCGTTTGTTTACATCGAACTAAATCATGTTCCACCGCAGCACTTCGGCTATTACTTTGCCCTGAATATCGTTTTCCTGTTTGCACTGACCATCGTAAACAGCCGATTTGTCCGGCGGGTAGGGGCGCTGAATATGTTCCGCGCCGGGCTGTGGGTTCAGTTTGCCACCGCAGTATGGCTGGTGGTGTGCGGGCTTTTCGATGTCGGCTTCTGGTCGATGGTGGTGGGCGTTGCGGCGTTTGTCGGCTGCGTATCACTGGTGTCCTCCAACGCGATGGCGGTCATTCTGGATGAGTTTCCGCATATGGCGGGTACGGCGTCTTCCCTGGCAGGCACCTTCCGTTTTGGCATCGGCGCGATTGTCGGTGCGCTGCTGTCGCTGGCGACGTTTAGCACCGCCTGGCCGATGATTCTGTCAATCGCCTTGTGTGCGACCAGCTCGATTCTGTTCTGTTTGTACGCCAGCCGCAGTAAAAAATCCGCACGCTAATCTGCATTCTCGGGGGCATTATGGTCCCCGAACCCGCCTCTTTCCCATGAAATGTTTGTTTTTTGTAAAAACATCTCATGTAAAAAGTCACGCCAATGTTGTTAAAAAGGTTGTTTTAGATCACAAAAAGGGGTACATATAGCGCCAAAAGGCTCCTGTAACGCCAATCACTTCCGTGCTGGCCGAGCCTCAGAATCCTTACTGGTTGTGAATGAAAGCGTTTTCTTCAGGATGCACGACGAATTGTCAACCATGTGTTAATATTGATGTGAATCAATTGTTAATTTTACTGCTTCCGGGGACCAAAAAGTGACTCATCAACAACTCTCCATCGTACACCGTTTGCCGCAGAGCTATCGCTGGCTGTCCGGATTTGCGGGTTCAAGAGTTGAACCGATTCCGCAAAGTACGCCTGCCTGTGAAAACTGCCTGGTCGCACTGAAGCTTTTGAGTCCGGACGGTGATAACGCCTGGCCGGTGATGCACACCCTGAGTCAGGCATTAAGCGATATTGAAGTCGACTGCTCCGTCCTGGAGTGTGAGGGTGAACCGTGTCTGTTTGTGAACCGACAAGATGAGTTTGCCGCCACCTGCCGGTTAAAAAATTTCGGGGTGGCGATTGCCGAGCCGTTTTCAGGCCATAATCCTTTCTGACCGTCAGCTTAAGGTTAATAGCTGGCGGGTATAGTCCTGCTGAGGATCGGTAAATACGCGTCCGCACTCGCCTTGCTCCACCACTTCCCCCTGTCGCAGTACGATCACCTGATGGCACAGCGAACGCACGACGTGCAAATCGTGGCTGATAAAGATATAGGCCAGACGATGCTTCTCCTGTAACGACTTCAGCAGCGCAAGGATTTGCGCCTGTACGGTGCGATCCAGTGATGACGTCGGTTCGTCCAGGATAATCAACTCCGGTTTCAAAATCAGCGCGCGCGCAATGGCAATACGCTGGCGCTGCCCGCCTGAAAAGGCCGCCGGATAACGATGGCGCATCTCCGCGTCCAGTCCCACCTCCTCTAATACCGCAATGACCTGCTTTTCACGCTCCTGAGCGCTGAGGGTTGGCTGATGCACGCGCAGCCCTTCTTCCACAATTTGCAGCACGTTGAGGCGCGGGTTCAACGACGAGTTAGGATCCTGGAATACCACCTGAATACGATGGCGCACCGGTAACAGCTGTTTACGGCTTAATCCGTCCAGCGGCTGACCATCAAACTGGATACGCCCTTTTGAGGCGATGAGCCTCAGTAGCGCCATCCCGGTGGTACTTTTTCCCGAGCCGGATTCGCCAACCAGCCCCAGCGCCTCACCGGGACGCAGGGTAAAACTCAGGTTCTTCACTACGCGGTTATGATCGACGACGCGTCGCAGCAGGCCTTTGCGCACCGGAAATTCAACGCACAGATCCTCTACCTGTAGCAGAGGCGTGGATTCTGGCGGCAGAGGCACCGGATCGCCTGACGGTTCGCTATTCAACAGACGCTGCGTATAAGGATGTGCGGGTGCAGAAAAGAGCGTGACGGCGCGGTTTTGCTCCACGCAGCGACCGTTTTGCATGACTGCGACGTTATCCGCCAGCTTGCGCACGATGCTCAGATTATGGGTAATAAACAGCAGACCCATATTCAGCTCCTGGCGTAATTCACGCAGCAGTTGCAGGATTTGCGCCTGTACTGACACGTCCAGCGCCGTAGTCGGTTCGTCGGCGATCAGCAACTCCGGGCGTGTTAATAACGCCATGGCAATCATGACCCGCTGACGTTCGCCGCCGGATAGCTGATGCGGATAATCGGCAAGACGACGGGCGGCGTTGCGAATGCCGACCCGGTCCAGACAGGTAAGAATTTCTGCCCGTGCCGCTTCCCGGCGCATCCCGCGATGCAGCGATAAAACCTCATAAAGCTGCTTCTCAAGGGTATGCAGCGGGTTGAGCGAAACCATAGGCTCCTGGAATATCATGGCGATGCGATTGCCACGAATGCCGCGCAGGGTCCGCTCGTCAGCGTGCAGTAACGACTGACCGTGAAAACGGATATCGCCTTCCGGCCAGCTTACCGGCGGGGAAGGAAGCAGACGCAGTATTGACAGGGCCGACACCGTTTTCCCGGAACCTGATTCGCCAACCAGCGCCAGCGTTTCGCCCGCTTCCACCAGAAGCGACAACTCACTGACCACGGTGCGGGTTTCACCCTGTTGCGTAAAGGCAACGGAAAGCCGGTCGATGGCTAATAGTGGATGCGTCATCTTATACCGCCTTATTAGGATCGAAGGCGTCGCGCACGGCTTCGCCGATGAAAATCAGCAGCGACAGCAAAATGGCTATCGATAAAAAGGCAGTAATGCCGAGCCACGGAGCCTGTAAATTATTCTTGCCCTGTAAAAGCAGTTCGCCCAGCGACGGCGATCCCAGCGGCAGACCAAAACCGAGGAAATCCAGCGAGGTCAGCGTGGTGACCGAGCTGCATAAAATAAACGGCAGAAAAGTGAGGGTAGCGACCATTGCGTTGGGCAGCATATGACGGAAAATAATCGCGCTATCGCTGACGCCCATCGCCTGCGCCGCGCGAATATAGTCATAGTTACGGGTGCGTAAAAACTCCGCGCGCACCACGCCGACCAGCGCCATCCAGCCAAACAGAACGGTGATCCCGAGCAGCCACCAGAAATTGGGCTGAATGACACTGGAAAGCAGGATGATCAAAAACAGCGTCGGCATTCCCGACCACACTTCGATGATCCGCTGGCCCCAGAGGTCGATTTTTCCACCGTAATAACCCTGAATGGCTCCCGCCACTACGCCCAGCACGCTGGTACACAGGGTCAGCATCAAACCAAACAGCAGCGAGATCCGCGATCCGTAGAGAATACGCGCCAGCACGTCCCCCCCATTGGCGTCAGTTCCCAGCCAGTTTAGTGCTGAAGGCGGCGCGGGAAAGGGTTTATCGCTGGAGAAATTGATGCTGTTAGCCCCAAAACGAACAGGCGCCCACAGCACCCAGCCATGATCGGCCAGCTGTTTTTGTAGCCACGGATCCTGATAATCCGCCGCGGTGGTAAACGGTCCGCCAAAATCACGTTCGCTGTAGTTTTTCAGCACCGGCACGTACAGGCTTCCCTGATACTGCACCAGCAGCGGCTTATCGTTGGCAATTATTTCTGATAACAGGCAGCAGATAAAAATCACCATGAAGATCCACAGCGACCAGTAGCCACGACGATTATGGCGAAAACGCGCCCAGCGGGCCTGATTGATGGAATTTACCTGACGCATCAGCGGCCCTCAAAATCAATACGCGGATCGACAAACGTATAGGTGATATCGCTCAAAATGTTCAGCAGCAGCCCGACCAGGGTAAAGATATACAGGGTGCCGAACATCACCGGATAATCACGGGAAATCGTCGATTCATAACCCAACAGTCCCAGCCCGTTCAGGGAGAACATCACCTCAATTAACAGTGAGCCGGTAAAAAACATGCTGATAAACGTGGCCGGGAATCCGGCGATCACCAGCAGCATGGCGTTGCGAAAGACGTGTCCCCAGAGAATGTTTTTCTCGCTGACACCTTTTGCCCGCGCGGTGACCACGTATTGTTTGCGGATCTCATCGAGAAACGAATTTTTGGTCAGCATCGTCAGCGCGGCGAAACCACCTATCACCGTTGCCAGCACGGGCAGGGTGATATGCCACAGATAGTCGGTGATTTTTTGATACCAGGGCAGGGTATCGAAGTTAGCCGACACCAGGCCACGTAGCGGGAAAATATCGTAATAGCTGCCGCCTGCGAAGAAAACGATCATCAGGATAGCAAACAGAAATGCCGGAATTGCATAGCCGATAATAATAAACGCGCTGCTCCAGGTATCAAAGCGGCTGCCGTTTTGCACCGCTTTACGTATGCCAAGCGGTATCGACACCAGATAAATGATGAGCGTGCTCCATAGCCCAAGGGTAATTGATACCGGCAGGCTCTGCTTGATGAGATCTAATACCGATGCGCTGCGAAACAGGCTGTCGCCGAAATCAAAGCGCACGTAGTCCCACAGCATTTTAAAATAGCGCTCGTGCAGGGGTTTATCGAAGCCATAGCGACGGGTGATTTCGGCGATGACTTCCGGATCGAGACCGCGTCCGCCGCGGTAATGGCTTTCGCTCAGATTACCGACGCCGGGCCGTGCATGCGATGTGCCGAGGCCGCCGCCGCCCGCACCCGGTAAACCGGCAGACTGGCCCATTTCAATGGTGGCAATCGCCTGATCGACCGGACCGCCGGGGGCCACCTGGACAATAAAAAAGTTGATGGTGATAATCGCCCACAGGGTCGGGATCACCAGTAATAAGCGGCGAAGTAAATAAGCGCCCATGCCTGCTCCTTAACGTCTGGCTGCGGGTAATTTTGCCGCTTTGTTAACATCGTACCACCAGTTATCGAAACCGACAGAGTAGAGCGGTCGCGTAGCCGGATGTGAAAATTTATCCCAGTAGGCCAGTCGGTCTTTCGCCATATACCACATCGGCAGCATATAGTAATTCCAGGTTAACACCCGATCCAGCGCGCGTCCGAGAGGCAATAGTTTCTCTTTGTTTCCCTGCTCGCGAATAATCTGTGCGATTAACGCGTCAATCACCGGGCTCTTCACCCCCGGCGCGTTATAGCTGGAGTTGATATAGTCTGAAGCCCAGGAAATCTGCAAATCAGAACTTGGCCACGGCATCGCCTGTACTACGCGAGGCATCATGTCATAGTCGCGGCTGCGCAAGCGGCTGGTGAGCTGGGAGTTGTCGATCTGGCGAATATCCATCGTCACGCCAATACGCGCCAGGTTGTGTTTAAACGCCAGCACCCATTGATCGTTGCCGCCGGAAGGCAACAGCAGCTCGAAGCGCAGCGGTTTACCGGTTTGGCTACTCACCCGTTGCTGACCTTTCATCACCCATCCCGCCTGGGTTAACAGATCGCTGGCTTTTAGCAGATTATCGCGGTCGTAGCCATCCGCATTAGATTTCGGCGGCTGATAAACAGAGGTAAATACTTCCGGAGGCAGATCTTTTTTCAGCGGTGCCAGCAGCGTCAGCTCATCCGCATCCGGATAGTGGCGCGCGGCATACTCGGTATTGAGGAAATAGCTGTCAGTCCGGGAGTAGGCGTTGTAAAACAGCGTCTTGTTCATCCATTCAAAATCAAACGCCAGCGTAATGGCTTCGCGTACTTTTCTGTCGCTGAACACCGGACGCTGAATATTAAAGGCCAGCCAGCGGGCGTCCTGAGCGGCATCGCTTTCCAGCTCTTCTTTCACAATCTGGTGGTTGGCGAAATTCTTGCCGATGTAGCGGGTAGCCCAGTTTTTGGCGCTGCCTTCGGTACGAAAATCAAACGCGCCCGCTTTGAATGCTTCAAAAGCGACGTTGTCATCGAGATAGTAATCGTAGCGGATGGTATCGAAATTCCAGCGTCCGCGGTTAACCGGAAGATCCGCGGCCCAGTAATCTTTCACCCGCGAATAGGTAACATATTGCCCCATTCGCCAGGCGCTGATTTTATACGGGCCGCTGGCCAGCGGCGGCTGTGAGAGCGGTTCGCTCAGCTTGTGATTACGCCAGAATTTCTCCGGCATGACCGGCAGAGAGAAAAGGCTCAGCATATTTTCTTTACCCGGCTGAGCAAGTTCGATACGCACGGTCAGAGGCGCGATGGCTTTAAACGTTGTTCCTTTATAGATCAGGCGAAACTGCGGCACGCCTTCGGTCATAAACTTGTTAAACGTAAAGACAACATCCTGTGCCGTCACGGGCGTGCCGTCGTGAAACCGGGCACGCGGATTAATGCTCAGCTCAACCCACGAATAGTCGTCGGCATAGCGCGCCGATTCGGCCACCAGCGGATAATAGCTTCCTGGCTCATCATCGGACGTGGTGAACAGCGTGTCGTAGAGCGCACCCGTCCGCTCCGCCGGATTGCCGCGCATCGCAAATCGGTTGAAGTTATCGAAAGTGCCAATCGCCGCCATCGTTACCGCGCCGCCTTTCGGTGCTGCGGGATTGACATAATCAAAGTGCGTAAAATTGACGGCGTATTTGGGCTCGCCGATGACTGCAAACGCAGTATTCTCTTTGATGGTTTGCGCCTGGGCTATGCAGCTAAATAGCGCGATGAGCAAAAAAACGAGGCGTACTAACATACCTGAACGGCCATCCTTTACGTGAACAGTTTCATATGAACTGAGCTATTGTCCCTGAATAGTAATAGACGTCTGAGAAGATCGGAAATATTTTGCAGGCTCGTCGTGCGCAGCGACCAGTTGCTTCAGGGGCAATGGCCGGCTGATCCAGTAACCCTGAAGGTAATTCACTCCGCGTTCGCATAGCCAGTCGGCCTGTTCCGCCGTCTCAACGCCTTCTGCGACAGTGGTAAGATCCATTCGCTTAGCCAGCAATAATACCGCATCCATTACCGGTGAGGTTACGGTTTCTGTGCCAATGGCAGCAATGAATCCCCGGTCGATTTTCAGATAATCAAAACGAAAACGCTCCAGATAAATCAACGCGCTATGGCCGGTGCCAAAGTCATCAATGGCAATGAGATGCCCCTCTTCATGCAGCCAGTCGAAGAGTTGGGTGGCGACTTTCTCGTTGAGCATGTCGCGTTCGGTCATTTCCAGGACCAGTTGAAAATGGGCGGCAGGCAGAGCATCGACAAAAGAGCGTATATCCTGACGGAAGCCGTCAGCATGCAGATGCCCCGGCGCAATATTGACGCCCAGCTTCGAGCCTGCAGGAAGCACTTTTTGCAGGGTGGGGGCATCATGAATAATCAGGTTAAATAAGTGCTGGGTTAACGGCACAATCAGGTTTTGTGTCTCCGCGAAATGAATAAATACATCAGGCGGGATCTCCCCGGCGTCAGGATGCTTCCAGCGCATCAACGCCTCAACACCTGCAATTTCCATCGTGCGGGTATCAACGACCGGCTGATAAACCACGTAAAACTGATTGTGCTTAATCGCCGCGAGCAGCTCTTTTCCGGGATGTCGGCGCAGCGTCATAATATAAAAACAGAGCACGCTGGAAATAAACACGCTCATCAACGCCAGTAACAGAGTGAATTGCAGGTTTTCCTTCGGCCAGGCGCTGGCATACAGATATACCTCAAGCGGCACCCCATTGAGCTTCACCTGGCGTACAGGAGGCTGAGCTAATTGTAGTGGGTTGACCAGTTGATGAGAAAAGGAAGAGATAGCACGATTATCAAACCCCAGCGCAATGCCCGAGAAATCATCGTGTCTTGAGGGATAGAGTAGCAGCGGAGTTAAATTAGCGTTCAACGAGGCGAAAACTCCCCGGTCTTGCTGCCGGGGATCGCGTACCCATAACGCAATCGCCGTCTTGTCCGGCATCATTGGCGTGCCCGCCAGCACCGCAATATCAATGGGTTTACGGACATCTATCTCAGGTACCAGTTGGTTAAGCGGCGTGGTCATTGGCCCGGTAGCGGAGGAGCAGACCGCGCGGCCACGATCTACCAGTAAAAAGGCGCGGACATTGAGCGTAAAAGCAGCCCGGGTCGTTAATTCTGAGGCGATATCAGCACAGGGATACTCGGCCAGCGGCTGTAAAGAATCAATGGTGGTGCGCAGTTCGCTAAAGGCGTTGTTCAGATAGTATTGTAGATGGCGGGTAATGTTATCGAATCGCGTTTCCCGTTCGTGGTAAATCACCGCAAAATGCGTGCAGCCCACCAGTAAGCCAATCAGCAGGCCAGACAGGACGCTGATCAATGCTGGTTTACGGCCGGTCGAGAAATTGTGGGTCAGCATAGATTAGGCTATCCGTGACGGTAGGGCGATGGTTCCGCAAGTGGAATGCACTAAGCATAGTTTAGTCACTATGCCATCAGGATAAAGGTAAAAAAAAACACTGCATGCGCAGTGTTTTTTTCGTCCTGTTGTCAGCCAAGGGAAAACCGACAACAGAAAACATTAAGAACGACTCAGGACACGGCGCGCTTCGTTATAACGCTTCTTCCAGTAAGGCTCGTCCATGCTGGAGATGGTCACACCGCTGCTGGTAGAGGCATGAACGAACTGGTTGTTGCCGATATAAATACCGACGTGACGTCCTGTAGAGCCTGCACGGAACAGCACCAGATCGCCAGTCCGCAAATGGCTGCGGGAGACAGATTTACCCATTTCCTGCTGCTCGTAAGTGGAGCGGGGGAGGTCCATGCCAAACTGTTCACGGAAAGTACGCTGTACGAAGCCGGAGCAATCAATGCCTTTTTTCGTACTGCCGCCAAGGCGATAGCGAACGCCTTTCCAGCTTGCGTATTGATCCATCAGGCGCGATTTAACATCGAGGTTACGCACCATGGATTCAAATTCATCCTGAGAGGCTTGCAGTGAAGAGGTGTCTTCGACCACAGCATGCGTCTCAGGATGCATATTCTTTGCGGTATTCGTTGTACTACATGCAGAAAGTAAAGCTGCGACAGCTAGCGCGGGGATAGCCCGCCAGATGTATCTCAAAATCGGCTGAGATGTGACCATGTTGTTTGTTTTCCCTTGAAGTCCTTAACGAAGAAATCGTTATAAAAATGCCAACCGTGACGAGACTAATTACCTGCGCACAACGAGACAATTCTTTCTATTCAAATTTGTGCTGAAACGCACAAATTTATTCAAATTGAGAATAATTTATCTCTGAGAGGCAAAACGTAAACGAGAGTACCCTATCACCACCCGCATTGCGAGCGCTTTTCTGTGTTTTTTTATAAGAAAAAGTGATACAGAAAGTTAAAAAAGTGAAGTGGCTAAAAAGCATCCCGTTTTAGATAAAAAATTATCAATTCATTCACTTACGTCGTTCTGAGTATGACAAGGTGATGACAAAACATAAGGCGCTCCAGAAAAGTGTTAAAAAAACAGCAAAACGATAATGTATAGCCAGCATTAATTGTGGTTATTTATTTGTTAATTTTTTGTTTATTTTTGCCGGGCAAATAACGATCCATAAAGCAAATCATTTTATCGCTCATCGGTGTTAACAGGATCCACGGCAGACCAATGAGAACCGATGTGAGAGAGCCAATAACAATATCAGTCAGCCAGTGAGCGCCGATCATCACGCGTGGAAAGGCAAATACGACAAATATCACGAGTGCCAGCAGAAAGGTCCTGCGACCAAAATAACGCCACATAAACGCGCAGAAAATAAGCAGCATCATGCCGTGATCGCCGGGGAAGCTGTCTTTGGACGCATCTTTTGTTGGGATATGCAGCAGGTCGCTGACCCGAAGCGCGTCGCTAAAAAACAGCGTTGGGCTGGCGCGCTTGACCGGCATTAATGCCTGGGCAAACTGGTTAACGATGATAGCGGTCAACAACATCACCAGACCGATGATAACGATTCGCCGACGCCCGGCGGGATCGCTCTTTAGCCAGAACCGTAACATCAGCGCCCCCATGGCCAACAGGGAGCAGGCATCAAAAGCACGATTATTGGTGATGGCCAGAAACCAGACGAACGCGCGATGCCCGGCCAGCAGCGGGTTAAAAAAATGAAAAATGGAAGTATCCAGCGTAAACCACATTCCATGGTTTTCCGGCATATACCAGCAGAGGAAGAGCGCAAATCCCGCCGCGTTGAGCAGCAGGATCCGGGAAAGTTGAATTTTCATTAAAAAAGGCCACGTATGATGTTAACAACCGCAACCTTAACGGCATCAGCTTAAACGAAGCTTCAATAATGCGCTTTGCAGTTCATTCCAGTCTGCTTGTGCTTCAGTGATAAGCTCTATTCGGCTGTCCGGCGGCGCGACATTTTGTGTTTCGATATGCAGGTCCTGCCCCTGGCGGTTAATCCGAACCAGCCCTTCCGCGATGCGCATAACGCCTTTTACCCGTTCAACGGGCGCCAGTCTTGCCCACTCCAGCAGACCAATGGTGTCAAAGCAGGTATCAGCATCAAAAATCCAGCCGCACGCCTGATAACCCTGTCCGCTATTGAGGCTGCGCCGCCAGCGCTGGTGCTCAGGCAGATTAAGCGCGGCAAGACCCTGTTTCGGCGCGTGGTGATGGGAATGTCCGGAAGCGGAGGGAAGCGATGCCGTGTTAAGCCGTGGTTTTTCCAGTAAGGCCGGGGCAATGTTTCCCTGCTCGGTGAAAATCAACTCGCGCGCGCCAGCGTAATGCTGCCACCAGCTTTCCAGCGCCCGCTGGCTTTCATCACTCGTCCGGTCGGTTTTATTCGCCACGATGATATCCGCCGCGGCCAGCTGATCGCGGAAGTTTTCATTATTCAGCGCCTTCTCGTCCAGCAGAAGACGCGGGTCCAGCAGACAGAGTGTAGCCTGTAATTCAATCCACGGTTCATAAACCGGTGCGGTCAGAATATCGAGAATTTGTTTTGGATGGCCCAGCCCGGTCGGCTCAATCAGCAGACGATCGGGTTTGCCCTGGCGCAGAAGCGTATTCAGCCCGACCTGCATGGGCAGACCATTCACGCAGCACATGCAGCCGCCGGGGATCTCTTTAAGCAATGCGCCGCTTCCGGCCAGCAGTGCGCCGTCAATACCGACTTCGCCGAATTCATTGACCAGCACGGCCCATTTTTCATTCGCGGGTTTATTTGCCAGCAGATGCAGGATGGAGGTGGTTTTCCCGCTGCCGAGAAAACCAGTAATGAGGTTAGTTTTGGTCACGTAAGCTCCGTACATTATAACAACTTCGTTACAGCTTACCTTAAAGCGCTTCGTGACGTTAATCGTTGAGTGTGTCAATCACCGCCTGACGGGCGCCTTTCTCGCATAACCGCTGCCAGGCATGCTGAACGGCATCAACGAATTCTGTGTTTTCCGGCAGGTCGTTGGCGAAAATTTCTTTCAGGCTCAGCAGAGCGTTGACGCGCTGTGATTCGTCACTGCTGTCGACCCGCGAGCGGATTTTGTCAGCCAGCGGATCGCGCACATCGATGGCGTTTCCCGCATCATCTGTCCCGCTGACATAGCGCATCCATCCCGCGATACCCAGCGCCAGTAATGGCCATGCCTCCTGACGCTGGAGGTGGATGCGAATACTTTCCAGCATGCGTTGCGGTAGTTTCTGGCTGCTGTCCATTGCGATTTGCCAGGTGCGGTGTTTCAGCGCGGGATTCGCGAAACGTTCGATCAGGCTGTCCGCATAGGCGTTAAGATCAACGCCGGTAATCTTCAGGGTGGAAGCCTGCTCGTCAGACATCAGGCGGCGGGCGGCGTGACGAAATGGCGCATCCTGCATGCAGTCGCTGATATGCTGATGTCCCGCCAGATAGCCCAGACAGGCGAGAAAGGTATGGCTGCCATTCAGCATCCGCAGTTTCATCTGTTCCCACGGCATCACGTCTTTCACCATCTGTACGCCCGCGATTTCCCACTCGGGGCGGCCCGCGACAAAATTATCTTCAATGACCCATTGTATAAACGGTTCACAGCTAATGGCGCAGGGATCGAATACGCCCAGGTGTTCAGCAATCTCACTCAGCGATCCTTCTGTGGCGGCGGGGACGATGCGGTCCACCATGGTGGCCGGGAAGGTGACGTGCTGCTCAATCCAGTCCGCCAGCGCCGCATCCCGTTTCGCAGCCATATCGAGCACCGCCTTTTTTACAATGCGACCGTTATCGGGGATATTATCGCAGGAGAGCACGGTAAACGGCGCAAGCCCGCGCTCACGGCGACGCGATAGCGCTTCAACCAGGATACCCGGCGCAGAGTGCGGTTCCGTCGGATGTTGCAGATCGTGAATAATCCGCGGCTGGCTTACATCAAGGCGACCGGTGGCCGGATCGATGCAGTAACCTTTTTCAGTGATGGTCAGTGATACAATCGCCACCTGCGGTTCGCAAAATTTCTCAATAATCGCGGCCAGCGAATCCAGCGTTGCATTCAGGCATTCGTTAACGGCACCGACGATAATCGCCTCATTACTTTGCGCGCCTTTTTCCAGCACGGTGTAAAGATGATCCTGCTGGCGAAGCTGGCTCATCAGCACATCACCGCTGAACAGGCTGATCTCACATATTCCCCAGTCGCCGCCTTTTGCGTTCAGCACCCGATGGGTCAGCAGGGCCTGATGCGCGCGATGAAATGCGCCAAAGCCAAAATGCACAATGCGGGAACGCAATTGCTGTCTGTCGTAATCTGGCTGCTGTACGGCATCAGGTAGCACGGTGGAGGCTATAGTCTTCATTATTGGCACACTCGGTTAACTAAAGTTTAACAAATACCATTGTAAAGTTATATGACAGCAAATTGAATTGGTGTGCCTTATAAATCCGGGGATTGTGAGCTGGATCAATCAATGATGGCGTGTAAATTGACGGTCTCAGGGAAACATGTATGGTAGTCATCATTCGCATGGTTTTAATTGGTATAACAACTTAAGAGGGTGAGGCGATGGAGCAAACCTGGCGTTGGTATGGGCCGAACGATCCGGTCTCTTTAGATGATGTGCGTCAGGCTGGCGCAACGGGCGTAGTCACTGCATTACACCACATTCCTAACGGTCAGGTCTGGCCGGTAGAAGAAATTAAACAGCGTCAGGCGCTGCTGGCAGAAAAAGGATTAACCTGGTCCGTGGTCGAGAGCATTCCGGTGCATGAAGAGATCAAAACCCATTCCGGACAGTACGATACCTGGATTGCCAATTATCAGCAGAGCATCCGTAACCTGGCCGCCTGCGGCATTGATACCGTGTGCTACAACTTTATGCCCATTCTGGACTGGACGCGGACCGATCTCGAATACACGCTGCCGGACGGCTCCAAAGCGCTGCGGTTTGATCACATCGCATTTGCCGCCTTTGAATTGCACATTCTTAAGCGTGACGGTGCCAAAGCCGATTATAGCGAGCAGGAACAGCAGCAGGCGCAGGCCTATTTTAACGCCATGAGCGCCGATGATATTGAAAAGCTGACGCGCAATATTATTGCCGGTTTGCCGGGCGCGGAAGAGGGATATACCCTCGATCAGTTTCGTGCGCGACTGGCTGAATATGATCATATTGATAAAGCGCAGCTGCGCGAGAATATGGCGTATTTCCTGCGGGCGATTGTCGCTGTGGCCGAAGAAGTGGGTGTCCGCCTGGCGGTGCATCCTGACGATCCGCCGCGTCCCATTCTCGGACTGCCGCGCATTGTTTCCACCATTGAAGATATGCAGTGGCTGAAAGAGACCGTTGACAGCATCAACAACGGTTTTACCATGTGTACCGGCTCTTACGGCGTGCGTGCTGATAACGATCTGGTGCGGATGGTGGAAACCTTTGGCGATCGCATTCACTTTACCCATCTGCGATCCACCTGCCGGGAAGAAAATCCTAAAACGTTCCATGAAGGGGCGCATTTGCAGGGCGATGTGGATATGGTCGCCGTAGTGAAAGCGGTGCTGACTGAGGAGTTGCGGCGTAAGAAAGCAGGGGACCTGCGCCCGATCCCGTTCCGCCCGGACCACGGCCATCAGATGCTTGACGATCTGCGTAAGAAGACCAATCCGGGTTATTCCGCTATTGGTCGTTTGAAAGGGATGGCGGAAGTGCGCGGCGTCGAGCTGGCGCTGAAGCAGACGCTGTTCCCTGAACTGCTGTAAGCCATAAAAAACGCGATAACGGCATGGGTCGTTATCGCGTTAGGTTGTGAAGTCGCGTTGCCGGGTGGCGGCTTCGCCTTACCCAGCCTACAAATTGCAAACCCACCGGCTCCGTTAAATCGCTTAGTCAGCGCGACCCATATAGCGGCATTCTTCAATATGAATGCGGATTTTCTCACCGGTCGTCAGATATTCCGGCACCTGAACCACCAGACCCGTCGACATTGTCGCCGGTTTGGTACGTGAACTGGCAGAAGCACCTTTGATGCCCGGCGCGGTTTCCACGATTTCCAGGTCTACGGTCTGCGGCAGTTCCAGCGCCAGAAGCTGACCGTCCCACGTTAACACCTGCATATCCGGCATGCCACCTTCAGGGATGAACTGCAGCTCGTCTTCAATCTGATCTTTAGTAAAGGTATAAGGGGTGTAGTCTTCTTTATCCATAAACACATACTCGTTGCCGTCGACGTAAGAGAAGTCGACGAAACGGCGCGTCAGCGTTACGGTATCCAGAATATCATCGCCTTTAAAACGCTCTTCCACCTTCAGACCGGTACGAACATCGGAGAAGCGCATTTTATACAGCGTTGCTGCGCCACGGGCGCTGGGTGACTGAATATCGATATTCTTAACAATCAGCAGCTTGCCGTTGTAATTCAGCACCATACCTTTTTTAATTTCATTCGCTCTTGGCATTGCAATAATCCTGTTTACGGAGATGTCGAAAATATCGCGTCAAGGTACTCGCGCCGGGGCATTCAGGCAAGTGGATTTGCAGGGTTTTGCTATCGGTACGCAAGAGATGATACTGTGCGATCTCTTACCTGCTCACAAAGAGAGTATTTATGCCATGTCGTGCGGACTGCGGTGCCTGTTGCACAGCACCATCTATCTCCAGTCCGATCCCCGGCATGCCGGACGGCAAGCCCGCAAATACGCCCTGTATTCAGCTTGATGAGCATTTACGCTGCAAAATTTTTACCTCGCCGCTGCGGCCCAGCGTCTGCGCCAGCCTGCAACCCTCGGCTGACATGTGCGGTGAGAGTCGCGACCAGGCAATGACCTATCTCATCACGCTGGAAACGCTGACCGCGCCCTAAACGTCTTTGATACGCATCAGGCAGGCGAAACCGGCCACGCACATGACCAGCGCAATCCAGAATACCGCATGATAACTCCACAGCTCGGCCACCACGCCTGCCAGCGATCCGGCAATAATCCAGCCGACGCGGGTGGTATTGCTGTAAAGCGTGGTCGCTGAACCAGCCTGACCGGGCATCAAATCCTGAAAATAAAGCATGCCAATGCCCGCCAGAATGCCAATGTAAATGGCGTTCAGCAATTGCATGGCCAGCAGCAGGGCAGGCGTGTGGACGGTCAGCATGCCGACATAAAACAGTAAGCCAGCGACAATGGCGATACGCATCAAAAAGCGTTTACCAAAGCGCTTCGCGTAGTATCCGGCAATCAACATCGTCGGGATCTCAAGACCCGCGGCGGTCCCCATCATTAACCCCGCGAGTTTTTCCGGCAGATGCAGTTCATTGATGATAAACAGCGGCATATTGATGATGTAAAGGCTATTCGTGCCCCACATCAGCGTGCAAATCACGAACAGCAATAGCGCATCGCGACGGTTACGGCGAGGGGCCTCAATACTGCCGGAGGCGGTGGCATTCAGCTTCGGCATGGTGGGTAAGAACAACCAGACCATGACGCCGCAAACCACAAAGGCGACGGCGGCGCTGAGATACATCACGGTAAAACCAAACCCCATCGCCAGGGCATAAGCCAGCGGCGGGCCAATGACCCAGGCCAGCGAGACCTGCGCACGCAGGATAGAGCTGAACATGACCGCTTCCCGCCCGGTACGGTCAGCATGTTCACGGGCCAGAGCAAACATCTGCGGGTTGGACGTGGAGCCAAAACTACTCAGAAACACGCCGATAAACAGCAGGATGAAATAATTACGGTTCCAGGCGAATAGCACGCATGCCAGTACGCCAAGCACGCAGCAAAATACGATCAGGCTTTTACGATCGCCTTTACGATCTGAACGCCCGGCTAAAAACTGACTTACCAGAATGCCAATAACGGCGCTGCCGGTGAAAAAGAACCCCACCATTGCCGGACGTGCATGTACTTCGTTGGTTAAAAACAGGCTGAGCGTCGGGGTTTGCAGTGCGCCAGCGATACCGGTCAGAAAGGCAACGATCAGAAAGGACGCGGAGGTGAAATCAAAGGCGCGCGGCGACGCGGCGGCAGGGTTAGTTTGCATCGAATTTTTTAAGCGTAATGGAGTGACGCGGGAGTTTACGCCGCCTGAGGTAAAATAAACAGTGAGTTAAATCAAAACAGGCACGATAAATCAAAACAGGTTTTCAGACTCATTGACATTGCTGCTGAACGAGCTGAAACAGCCATAAAACAACGCCAGCAAACTTCAGCAATGACGAGGTGACAGACAATAAAATGTGCTGTACCTCTAAATTTTGTCATCCAGATCATAACATCTCTTGCAGGAATTGTCGGAAAGTACCAGACTCCTTGAAACGTTTCAGCGTCATCTTTCCATTAGCCGTAACCGGGATGGCGCATTTTTTCTCATAGTAGCTGAAACGATTCAATTCAGCGGAGAGGAGACCCATGTTCCAGTTATCTGTGCAGGATATTCATCCCGGCCAACAGGCAGGGAATAAAGAAGAGGCCATTCGTCAGGTTGCCGCCGCACTCGTGCAGGCCGGTAATGTGGCCGATGGCTACGTCAACGGTATGCTGGCTCGCGAGCAGCAGACCTCCACTTTTCTCGGCAATGGTATTGCAATCCCTCACGGCACTACGGATACCCGCGATCAGGTGCTGAAAACAGGCGTCCAGGTCTATCAATTTCCGCAGGGTGTTACCTGGGGCGAAGGGCAGACGGCCTATGTAGCGATTGGTATCGCCGCCAGTTCCGATGAACACCTTGGACTGTTGCGTCAGCTGACTCATGTCTTAAGCGATGATTCCGTTGCGGAACAGCTTAAGACCGCAACCACGGCTGAAGAGCTGCGCGCGCTGCTGATGGGCGAAAAGCAGAGCGAAATGCTGAAGCTTGATAACGAAACGCTGACGCTGGACATTGCTGCCAGCGATCTGGTGACGTTACAGGCGCTGAATGCCGGCCGTCTGAAAGAAGCAGGTGCAGTAGATGCGGCCTTTGTTACTCACGCCATTACACAGAAACCGCTGAACCTCGGGCAGGGTATCTGGCTGAACGACAGTGCTGAAGGCAACCTGCGCAGTGCTATCGCGGTGAGTCGTGCCTCTTCAGGTTTTGACGTTGACGGTCAGGCCGCCTCGCTATTGGTTACCGTCGCCATGGCCGATTCCCAGCCGACACCCGTACTGGACCGTCTGAGCCAGCTACTGCTGAGCAATAAAGCTGACCGTCTGCTCAGTGCCGATGCGGCCACGCTGCTTGCGCTGCTGACCAGTGACGATGCGCTGGCTGACGATGTGCTGAACGCTGAATTCGTGGTGCGCAACGAGCATGGTCTTCATGCCCGTCCGGGTACCATGCTGGTCAACACCATCAAACAATTTAACAGCGAAATTACCGTGACTAACCTCGACGGCAGCGGTAAACCCGCTAACGGCCGCAGCCTGATGAAAGTGGTCGCGCTGGGCGTGAAAAAAGGCCATCGCCTGCGCTTTACCGCTCAGGGCGAAGATGCTGAACAAGCATTAACCGCGATTGGCGCAGCGATTGCCGCCGGTCTTGGGGAGGGCGCAGCATGAGCCGTCGCGTCGCAACAATCACGCTAAATCCAGCCTACGATCTGGTCGGCTATACGCCTGAAGTTGAGCGTGGTGAAGTCAATCTGGTGCGGACGACCGGCCTGCATGCCGCAGGTAAGGGCATTAACGTCGCCAAAGTGCTGAAGGATCTTGGCATTGACGTTACCGTGGGCGGTTTCCTGGGAAAAGATAACCAGGACGGCTTTCAGCAGCTGTTCAGTGAACTGGGCATCGCCAACCGTTTCCAGGTGGTGCAGGGGCGTACCCGCATCAACGTTAAACTGACCGAAAAAGACGGCGAAGTTACCGACTTCAACTTCTCCGGTTTTGAGGTTACGCCTGCTGACTGGGAGCGCTTTGTCGCCGATTCCCTGACCTGGCTGGGGCAGTTTGATATGGTTTGCGTCAGCGGCAGTCTGCCGACCGGCGTCAGCCCGGAAGCCTTTACCGACTGGATGACGCGTCTGCGCAGCCAGTGCCCGTGCATCATTTTCGACAGCAGCCGTGAAGCACTGGTTGCCGGTCTGAAAGCGGCCCCGTGGCTGGTTAAGCCTAACCGTCGCGAGCTGGAAATCTGGGCGGGACGCAAACTGCCTGAACTGAAAGATGTGATTGAAGCGGCCCACGCGCTGCGCGAGCAGGGTATTGCTCACGTGGTGATCTCGCTGGGTTCAGAAGGCGCACTGTGGGTCAACGCCTCCGGCGAATGGATCGCCAAACCGCCTTCCGTTGAGGTTGTCAGCACCGTGGGTGCCGGTGATTCCATGGTTGGTGGCCTGATTTACGGTTTGCTGATGCGTGAATCCAGCGAACACACATTACGTCTGGCGACCGCGGTTGCTGCACTGGCTGTCAGTCAGAGTAATGTCGGCATTACCGATCGTACCCAGTTAGCCGCGATGATGGCGCGCGTTGACTTACAACCCTTTAATTAACAGCAGGAGAGGCATAATGAAAACGCTGCTGATTATTGACGCCGGTCTCGGACAGGCTCGCGCCTATATGGCGAAGACTCTGCTGGGTGCTGCGGCGCAAAAAGCACATGTTGAAATCACCGATAATCCGAATGACGCTGAACTGGCGATCGTTCTGGGAAACGCCCTGCCTGCGGACAGCGCGCTGAACGGTAAACAGGTTTTTCTTGGCGATATTAATCGCGCAGTCGCTCATGCGGAACTCTTTCTGAGCGAAGCGAAAGCGCAGGCCACCCCGTACAGTGCGCCTGCCGTTGCACCTGCTGCATCCACAACCGCCGCAGGCCCGAAACGCATCGTCGCGGTGACGGCCTGTCCGACCGGTGTTGCTCACACCTTTATGGCGGCAGAAGCGATTGAAACCGAAGCGAAAAAACGCGGCTGGTGGGTGAAAGTTGAAACCCGTGGCTCCGTGGGTGCAGGCAATGCGATTACGCCGGAAGAAGTGGCGCAGGCCGACCTGGTGATTGTGGCGGCCGATATCGAAGTCGATCTGGCGAAGTTTGCCGGTAAGCCGATGTACCGTACCTCTACCGGACTGGCGCTGAAGAAAACCGCTCAGGAACTGGATAAAGCACAGGCCGAAGCTCGTCCATATCAGCCTGCGGGTCAGACTCAGGCGGCAGGCAGCGAAACGAAAAAAGAGAGCGCAGGAGCCTATCGCCATCTGTT
Source organism: Superficieibacter sp. HKU1 (assembly GCF_029319185.1). Taxonomy (NCBI): domain Bacteria; kingdom Pseudomonadati; phylum Pseudomonadota; class Gammaproteobacteria; order Enterobacterales; family Enterobacteriaceae; genus Superficieibacter; species Superficieibacter sp. HKU1. The sequence continues at coordinate 3,010,024 of NZ_CP119754.1, read as the reverse complement.
GACCGGTGTGTCGTATATGCTGCCGATGGTGGTAGCGGGCGGTCTGTGTATCGCGCTGTCCTTCGCGTTCGGTATTAAAGCCTTTGAAGTGAAAGATACGCTGGCGGCTGCGCTGATGCAGATCGGTGGTGGATCAGCCTTCGCTCTGATGGTGCCGGTGCTGGCGGGCTTTATCGCCTTCTCCATCGCTGACCGCCCGGGCCTGACGCCGGGTCTTATCGGCGGTATGCTGGCGGTAAGCGGCGGTTCTGGCTTTATCGGCGGGATTATCGCAGGCTTCCTGGCAGGCTATGTGGCAAAACTGATCAGCACTAAAGTGAAGCTGCCACAGAGTATGGAAGCGCTGAAGCCGATCCTGATCATTCCGCTGTTCTCCAGTCTGATTGTGGGTCTGGCGATGATTTACCTGATCGGCAAACCGGTCTCGGGTATCCTGCAATGGCTGACCGTATGGCTGCAAAACATGGGTACAGCGAATGCGGTTCTGCTGGGTGCGATCCTTGGCGGCATGATGTGTACGGATATGGGTGGCCCGGTGAACAAAGCAGCTTATGCGTTCGGGGTTGGCCTGTTGAGTACGCAGACTTATGCGCCGATGGCAGCCATCATGGCCGCCGGGATGGTTCCGCCGCTGGCGATGGGCGTCGCAACGCTGGTGGCTGGTCGTAAGTTTGATAAAGGTCAGCGTGAAGGCGGTAAAGCGGCACTGGTTCTGGGGCTGTGCTTTATCTCTGAAGGGGCGATTCCGTTTGCCGCACGCGACCCGATGCGTGTCCTGCCGTGCTGTATCGTTGGCGGCGCGGTGACCGGTGCGATCTCCATGGCGGTGGGCGCAAAACTGATGGCACCACACGGTGGTCTGTTTGTACTGTTGATCCCAGGAGCGATTACCCCGGTTCTCGGCTACCTGCTGGCCATTGTTATCGGTACGCTGGTGGCGGGGCTGTCTTATGCGCTCCTGAAGCGTCCGGACGCGGAGACGGTAGCGAAAGTCGCTTAATTCCCTGCTGATGTAAAAAAAGGGCCGATTTATCGGCCCTTAGTGCTGAAAAAACGTTATACCGTGGAATTATGCCTGGCGGCGCTTCGCTTGCACAGGTCTACGGTTTGCGGTAAACCACTAATATTGTTGGTTTTCGTAGGCCGGGTAAGGCGAAGCCGCCACCCGGCAAAACGACACACACCAGCAAAACAGAGTGATCATTAACCTCAAAGGCCGATTTATCGGCCTTTTTTATTCACGTCTTTACGCTACCGTCTCTGGCGTTTGCTGCGCCTTCAGCCAGGCGATCTCTTCTGCCCAGATATCCGGATTGACCGTTTCCAGAATGAGTGGAATGCCGTCAAAACGGTGGTCCTGCATGATCCAGCGAAACGCGTCATGGCCGATGTTGCCCTCACCAAGGCTATGATGGCGGTCAACCCGGCTGGCAAACTGGCTTTTTGCATCGTTGAGATGCATCCCGCGCAGGTAGTTAAAACCGACGATCCGTTCAAACTCGGCAAACGTTTTTTCCGTGACTTCCGCGCTGCGTAAATCATATCCGGCGGCGAAGGCGTGGCAGGTATCAATGCATACACCCACGCGGGATTTATCCGCAACGCCGTCAATAATGGCCGCCAGATGTTCAAACTTAAATCCGAGATTGCTGCCCTGACCGGCCGTATTTTCAATCACGGCGGTGACGCCCTGGGTTTTTTCCAGCGCGATATTAATGGATTCGGCAATCCGTGCCAGACAGTCGTCTTCCGGGATCTGCTGTAAATGGCTGCCGGGATGAAAGTTTAGCAGCGTTAAGCCCAGTTGCTGACAGCGTGACATCTCATCAATAAATGCCTCGCGCGATTTTTCCAGCGCGTCTGCAACGGGATGGCCGAGGTTAATGAGATAACTATCGTGGGGCAGGATTTGCGCGGGAGAATAGTGATATTTCTCGCAGGCCGCCTGAAAAGCACTGATGCCTTCCTCGTTCAACGGCGCGGCGCGCCACTGGCGCTGATTTTTAGTGAACAGTGCAAAGGCCGTTGCATCAATCTCAGCGGCGCGAATAACGGCATTCGCCAGACCGCCAGCGGCACTGACATGCGCTCCAACATACTTCATAACAAACTCCTGTGAAACCCGCCAGGGCAAGACGCTCTATCATAGCGGGTTAACGGGAGGAAGTTGTAGGGTTTATCTCAATAGCGTATGGACCAGCAGGTTGATCGCCCCGCCGCCGACAATCAGCCAGACAAAGAGCATCAGCGCCATTAACAGCGGTTTAGCCCCCGCTTTTTTCAGCGCGCTGACGTGCGTCGTCAGCCCAAGCGCCGCCATCGCCATGGCAAGGAAAATCGTATCAAGCGTAATCAGCATATCAACGATGGTTTTTGGCAGCAGATGAAACGAGTTGAAAATGGCGACCACAATAAACATCACCGCAAACCACGGAATGGTGATTTTGCTTTTCTGCTCGCCGGACGCCGGGGCTAACTGGCGCACTCGCGCGGCCAGGATGAGCAGGAAAGGGGCCAGCATCATTACGCGGATCATTTTGGTAATGACCGCCGCGTTTTCCGCCTGTGGAGCAACGGCGTGACCGGCAGCAACCACCTGAGCCACTTCGTGCATCGTGGAACCGATATAAATGCCGTAATTTTCACTGCTGAACCACATGCCCAGCAGGTGATACATCGCCGGATAGAGAAAAATGGCGATGGTGCCAAAAATCACCACCGTGGCGACGGCGACGGTCACTTTACTGGCCTCGGCTTTGACCACCGGTTCGGTCGCCAGTACTGCCGCCGCACCGCAGATACTGCTACCTGCGCCGATGAGCCACGTCGTTTGTTTATCAAGGCCAAAGAGCTTCTGCCCGACAACGCAGGCGATTAAAAAGGTGCTGGACAGGGTAAGGATGTCAATTGCCACGCCGCTGACGCCAACATCAGCTATCTGGGCAAACGTCAGGCGGAAGCCATATAAAATGATCCCAAGGCGTAGCAGACGCTGCTTAGCGAACTGCACGCCGGTATCACAATGCTGGCTCAGGCCGGAATAAACGGTGTTGCCGATGAGCATCCCGAGCAGGATCGCCAGCGTCAGGGCGCTAAAACCGGCTCCGGCGACGGCTGGAAAAGATCCGGCCCAGATGGCAATACTTACCAGCACGGCGCTTAATAGCAATCCTGGAATAAATCGCCCTATCCGGCGCTGTGATGTACCTGTGATTACGTCAGTCATAACCCTCTCCTTAATCAGGCTATAAGGTTATGCCGCAGCGATATAAAAATGAAATTGATTATATGTTTATAATTAATCAGAATAAGTGGTAAGCGCTTTTCTTCCTCAGGAACCGTTATGCATATCACGCTACGCCAGCTTGAAGTCTTTGTTGAGGTACTCAAATGTGGCTCGACAACCCAGGCGTCGCAAATGCTGTCGCTGTCGCAATCCGCCGTAAGCGCGGCGCTAACCGAGCTGGAAGGTCAGCTGGGCGTGCAGCTTTTTGACCGGGTAGGGAAGCGGCTGGTGGTCAATGAACACGGGCGGCTGCTTTATTCACGTGCGCTTTTGCTGCTTGAAGACGCGGGCGAAATAGAAAAGCTGTTTAAAGAAGATAACGGCGCGATCCGCGTTTCGGCCAGTAGCACCATCGGCAATTATATTCTGCCGGAAGTGATTGCCCGTTACCGGCATGATTTTCCCGAACTGCCGCTCGAGATGAGCGTGGGTAACAGTCAGGATGTGGTCAATGCGGTGGCGGATTTTCGCGTCGATATTGGCCTTATCGAAGGGCCTTGCCATCACATTGATATTATTGCCGAGCCGTGGCTTGAAGATGAGTTGGTGATTTTCGCCGCGCCCACGTCGCCGCTGTTTGATAAGCCGGTAACGCTCGACGCCCTGGCGGCGGCTCCCTGGATCCTGCGTGAGCACGGTTCCGGCACCCGCGAAATCGTCGATTTCCTGCTGCTTTCCCATCTGCCACAGTTTCGGCTGGGCATGGAGCTGGGCAATTCGGAAGCGATTAAACACGCGGTTCGTCATGGGCTGGGGATCAGCTGTCTTTCGCGGCGCGTCATTGCTGAACAGCTGGCGTCGGGAACGCTGCGTGAAATTGCAACCTCGCTGCCACGCCTGACGCGTACGCTGTGGCGCATTAGCCATCGGCAGAAGCGACTGTCGAATTCTTTACTGCGTTTTTTGAGCTATTGTGATGAGTAATGTTTCGCCTGTACTTTGAACGCGGTCTTTCTCCCGTGAGGGAAAATCTCGCTTTGATCTCCCTGTGCACTGCCTCTCTTCAGGCATTGCATTGATTCGCCATAATCACAAAGGGCTGCTTTACTTATAATCCCTGGATGATCATGAAGGTCTCTTATAACTGCGCATTTGTGCCAGAAGAGCGCCTGATGGTTTGCTACAATCGCGCCTCAATTTTTGGATGGATAGCATTTTCCTATGGTTTCCCAAACTAAAACCACACAAGCGCCCGCGCTACGCCGCGAACTCAAGGCGCGTCATCTGACGATGATTGCCATTGGCGGCTCCATCGGTACAGGTTTGTTTGTTGCTTCCGGCGCAACAATTTCTCAGGCGGGTCCGGGCGGCGCGCTGTTTTCCTATATTCTGATTGGCCTGATGGTCTATTTCCTGATGACCAGTCTGGGTGAACTGGCGGCGTATATGCCGGTATCCGGTTCATTTGCCACTTATGGCCAGCAATATGTTGAAGAAGGTTTTGGCTTCGCGCTGGGCTGGAACTACTGGTACAACTGGGCGGTAACGATCGCCGTCGATCTGGTCGCCGCACAGCTGGTGATGAACTGGTGGTTCCCGGATACGCCGGGCTGGATCTGGAGCGCGCTGTTCCTGTGCGTGATTTTCCTGCTGAACTACATCTCGGTGAAAGGCTTCGGTGAAGCAGAATACTGGTTCTCGCTGATTAAAGTGGCGACGGTCGTCATCTTTATTATTGTCGGCCTGATGATGATCCTCGGCATTTTCCAGGGCGCTGAACCGGCGGGCTGGAGCAACTGGAGCATCGGCGAAGCGCCGTTTGCTGGCGGCTTTGCGGCAATGATTGGCGTGGCAATGATCGTTGGCTTCTCTTTCCAGGGAACCGAGCTTATCGGCATTGCCGCCGGAGAATCGGAAGATCCGGAGAAAAACATTCCGCGCGCGGTGCGTCAGGTATTCTGGCGTATCCTGCTGTTTTACGTCTTTGCGATCCTGATTATCAGCCTGATCATTCCATATACCGATCCGAGCCTGCTGCGTAATGATGTGAAGGATATCAGCGTCAGTCCGTTCACCCTTGTATTCCAGCATGCTGGCCTGCTTTCCGCGGCGGCAATCATGAATGCGGTGATCCTGACGGCGGTGCTGTCGGCGGGTAACTCAGGCATGTATGCCTCAACGCGTATGCTTTACACCCTGGCCTGCGATGGTAAAGCGCCGCGCATTTTTGCGAAGCTGTCGAAAGGCGGCGTGCCGCGTAATGCGCTGTATGCCACCACGGTGATTGCCGGTCTGTGTTTCCTGACCTCAATGTTTGGTAATCAGACCGTCTATCTGTGGCTGCTGAATACGTCCGGCATGACGGGCTTTATCGCCTGGCTGGGCATTGCCATTAGCCACTATCGCTTCCGTCGCGGCTATGTGTTGCAGGGTAACGATATCAACAACCTGCCGTACCGCTCCGGTTTCTTCCCCATTGGGCCGATTTTCGCCTTCGTACTGTGCCTGATTATCACGCTGGGCCAGAACTATGAAGCGTTCCTCAGCGATACTATTGACTGGGGCAGCGTCGCGGCGACCTATATCGGTATTCCGCTGTTTCTGATTATCTGGTTTGGCTACAAACTCAGCAAAGGTACGCACTTTGTGAGCTATCGGGAGATGAAATTTCCTGAACGGTTTAAGAAATAAGGCCATCTGTGAATAGCCAAAGCCCGGCAACCTGTTTGCCGGGCTTTTTTTATTTCAGCAAATACTGCGCGTGGAAGCGTAAATGATCCTCAATAAATGAGGCGATAAAATAATAGCTATGATCGTACCCTGGCTGGCTGCGCAGCGTCAGCGGCCAGTTGCTATGCCTGGCGACGTCCTCAAGACGAGCGGGCTGTAGCTGGTCAGCAAGGAACTGGTCGCTGTCGCCCTGGTCAATAAGCAATGGGATCTTCGACCCTTGCCCGGCGGCCTGTATTAGCGCGCAGCTATCCCATTCCTGCCAGGCGGCACGATCTTCCCCCAGGTAGGCTCTGAAGGCTTTTTGCCCCCACGGTACGTTGAGCGGATTAACAATTGGTGCAAACGCCGACGCGCTGGTGTATTTACCCGGATTTTTCAGCGCCAGAATAAGTGCGCCGTGACCGCCCATCGAGTGACCGCTAATCGCGCAGCGTTCGCTGACGCTGAATTTGTCCTGGATCAGCGCTGGCAGTTCATCGCGCAGATAGTCATACATCCGGTAGTGTGACGCCCAGGGCTGTTCCGTGGCGTTGAGGTAGAACCCGGCACCTTTACCCAGATCGTAGCCTTCATCGTCGGCCACGTCATCACCACGCGGACTGGTATCCGCCATTACCAGCACAATACCCAGTTCAGCAGCAACCCGCTGCGCCCCGGCTTTGGTGGTAAAATTCTCGTCATTGCAGGTTAGCCCCGACAGCCAGTACAGCACCGGCGGTGGCGTCGCGTCTCGCGGTGGGGGTAAAAAAATGCTAAACGTCATTGTACAGTTCAGCGTGGTGGAGTCGTGCCGCCAGCGTTGCTGCCAGCCTTCAAAACAGCGATGTTCTTCGAGCAGTTCCATTCGGGCTCCCTGGGTGATGATGTAAAAACATTTTAACATCATACAGACGATTCATGCGCAGTGAGTAATTTTCACTTCCCCATTACTTACACATATTGCATCATAAACATAACTTTACATTAACAATTGAGGTAAGCATGGCGCTGCGGATCGCGTTCAGCGGTTTTATCGTGCTGGTCGTGGCAATGGGAATAGGGCGTTTTGCTTTCACGCCTCAGGTGCCGCTGATGATCGCCGATGGACAGCTTACGCTGACCAGCGCAGGGCTGGTGGCGGCGGTAAATTATCTTGGCTACCTGCTCGGCGCGTGGGACGCCATGCGTGCACATCGTCACGTTGAAGTGCGTCTGTGGCTCGGTATTGTTGGCGTAGTGGCACTGACGTTCCTCTCTTCACTGGCGGATAACGCGCTGACGCACGGCGCCCTGCGTTTTGTTATTGGCGCGATGAGCGGCTGGGCGATGGTGATGACGGCGGGCTGGACTAATGAACAGCTCTCCCGTTCGGGTCACGCCAGCCTGAGTGCAGCGGTATTTGCCGGTCCCGGCGGCGGGATTGCGATAAGCGGTCTGCTGGCGGTGGCCATTCAGGCAAAAGCATTAAGCGCCGCTGATGCCTGGCTGGTATACGGCGTGCTGGCGCTGGTGTTGATTGCTTTTATTGCCCGCTACTTGCCGCGGCCGGGGGCGCTTCATCGTAGCGGCACAACCCCTGAGCCGTTGCAGTTAACGCCGGATTTGCAGCGGCTGGTCTGGAGTTACGCCCTTGCCGGATTCGGCTACATTCTGCCGGCTACTTTTTTATCGCAGATGGCGGCGCTGCGTTTCCCCGGCAGTCTTTTTGCACAGTTCGTCTGGCCCATGTTCGGAGCGGCGGCCATTGTCGGTATCGTGCTCAGCATTCTCACACGCAAAACGGGGCACAGCTATCAGCGGCTGGCAATTGTTCTCTGGTTACAGGCCATTGGGGTGCTGGCCGCCTGGCTGGTTCCCGGCATGAGCGGGCTGGTGCTGGGCGCGGTACTGGTGGGCGGTGGTTTCCTCTGCGCGCTCCAGCTTTCCCTGCAATATGGTCGTGAGCTGGCTCCCGACCATATCCGCTATATGGCGGGGCTGCTGACCACGGTCTACGCCGTCGGGCAATTACTTGGTCCGGTGACGTCGGCGCTGTCGACCTGGCTGACGCATCGCCTGGAGCCTGCGCTGGGCATGGCTGGGGTGACGTTATTGGTGGCCGGGCTGCTGGTATGGAAGCCGCATAGTCAAAGGCGGTAGCAATTGCAATAATTATCGTTCTGAATACTGGATTATGTGCGCCACCTCACGCACAATACGTTCGCACTTTGCTCAATCAAGGCAAAGGCAGCCACACCTGCGGGAGAAATATAACGATGTCATTACTCAGTAAAGAAGCTGCACTTGTTCATGAAGCGCTGGTTGCTCGTGGGCTGGAAACGCCTTTGCGCCCACCGGTGCGCGAAATGGACAACGAAACCAGGAAGCGCCTGATTTCCGGGCACATGACCGAAATTATGCAGCTGTTAAATCTCGACCTGAGCGATGACAGTCTGATGGAAACGCCGCACCGTATCGCCAAAATGTACGTCGATGAAATTTTCTCGGGGCTGGATTACGCCAACTTCCCGAAAATCACCGTCATTGAAAACAAAATGAAGGTCGATGAAATGGTCACGGTGCGCGACATTACGTTGACCAGCACCTGTGAGCATCATTTTGTCACTATCGACGGTCAGGCTACGGTAGCCTATATCCCGAAAGAGTCGGTGATTGGATTATCCAAAATTAACCGTATCGTGCAGTTTTTTGCCCAACGGCCTCAGGTTCAGGAGCGTCTGACGCAGCAGATCCTGACCGCGCTTCAGACGTTGCTGGGAACAAATAATGTAGCGGTATCCATTGATGCGGTGCATTATTGTGTTAAAGCACGCGGCATTCGTGACGCCACCAGCGCCACGACGACGACGTCCCTGGGTGGCCTGTTTAAGTCGAGCCAGAATACACGTCAGGAGTTCCTGCGCGCGGTGCGACATCGCAGCTAATCGCGTTCATCAGGCATAAGAGGAACCATGGAACGAAATATTACGCTGGATTTTGTGCGTGGCGTGGCCATCCTCGGTATTTTGCTGCTGAATATTACCGCCTTCGGTTTACCGAAGGCGGCCTATCTCAATCCCGCCTGGTATGGCGATATCACCCGCACTGATGCCTGGACATGGGCGGTGCTCGACCTGTTTGCCCAGGTCAAATTCCTGACCCTCTTTGCGCTGCTATTCGGTGCCGGGCTGCAGATCCTGCTGGGGCGCGGTAAGCGCTGGATCCAGTCACGTCTGACGCTGCTGGCGCTGCTTGGTTTTCTGCACGTCCTGTTTTTTTGGGAAGGCGATATTCTGCTGGCCTATGCGCTGGTGGGATTGATTTGCTGGCGCATGATCCGCGATGCCTCGCACGGCAAAAATCTCTTTAATACCGGCGTCGTGCTTTACCTGATGGGCATTGGTATTTTGCTGCTGCTGGGGAAAATTTCCGGTACGGGCAATCCGCGGGCATGGGTTCCGGATATCGCTAATCTCCAGTATGAGCATTTCTGGCGGCTTCAGGGCGGCACCGACGCGATGAGCAACCGTCTGGATATGCTGTCGAATAATCTGCTGGCGCTCGGCGCGCAGTACGGCTGGCAGCTGGCCGGCATGATGCTGATTGGTGCGGCCCTGATGCGCAGTGGCTGGCTGAAAGGGCAGTTTAGCCTGTCGCACTATCGCCGCATTGGGGGACTTTTAGTCGCCACGGGTATTATCATTAACGTGCCGGGGATAATTGCTCAATGGTCTGTGGGGTGGGATTATCGCTGGTGTGCTTTCTTTTTACAGGCACCGCGTGAACTCAGCGCGCCGTTCCAGGCTATCGGCTATGCGTCGCTGGCGTATGGCTTCTGGCCGCAGCTGTGTCGTTTCCGGCTGGTGGGCGCTATTGCACAGGTGGGACGTATGGCGCTCAGCAACTACCTGCTGCAAACGCTCATCTGCACTACGCTGTTCTGGCAATGCGATCTCTTTATGAAGTTTAACCGACTGCAATTGCTGGCATTCGTTCCCGCTGTCTGGCTGGTAAACATCCTCTTCTCCGTCATCTGGCTGCGTTATTATCGCCAGGGGCCGATTGAATGGCTGTGGCGGCAGTTAACCGCACGTGCTTCAGGGATATCATTAACAAACACATCCAGATAACGATCTGGATCACATTCATTAACAAAATGGATGTAACCGTTTTCATCCGTGTGACCTCTCTCACGTAGTCGTCTCTTTATCGCTGCCAGAATGGGCACCTTCCTTAACACAGGGGGTGGCCGTGAGTCGCTGCAATCTACAACAGGATGGTGATAATGATCACCATTCGTGATGTTGCCCGTCAGGCGGGCGTTTCCGTGGCTACCGTTTCAAGGGTGCTCAACAATAGTGCGCTGGTAAGTCCTGAAACACGGGACGCGGTCATGAGTGCAGTTTCAGCGCTTGGGTACCGACCGAATGCCAACGCGCAGGCGCTGGCAACGCAGGCGAGCGATACTATCGGTGTGGTGGTCATGGACGTATCAGATGCGTTCTTCGGCGCGCTGGTCAAAGCCGTCGATATCGTCGCTCAGCAAAACCAGAAATATCTGCTGATCGGCAACAGCTATCACGAAGCCGAAAAAGAACGTAACGCGATTGAAGTGCTGATCCGCCAGCGCTGTAGCGCGTTAATCGTGCATTCCAAAGCGCTGAGCGACAGTGAGCTTAGCGAATTCCTGCAACATATTCCCGGGATGGTGTTAATCAATCGCCTTGTCTCTGGCTTCGCGCATCGCTGCGTTTGCCTGGATAACATCAGCGGGGCGCAGATGGCGACCAAAATGCTGCTTAATCATGGGCATCAGCGCATTGGTTATCTCGGCTCGAGCCACAGCATTGAAGATGATGATATGCGTAAAGAGGGCTGGCTGCGTGCGCTTCAGGAGCAGGATATCGTTGCGCCGGAAAGCTGGGTCGGCGTAGGCACGCCTGATTTACAGGGGGGTGAAGCGGCAATGGTCGAACTGCTGGGCCGCAACTCCGGGTTAACCGCGGTGTTTGCCTATAACGACAGCATGGCGGCAGGCGCGTTGACGGCGCTGAAAGATAACGGCATTGCCGTGCCGCAAAATCTGTCACTCATTGCGTTCGATGATATTCCGCTGGCCCGTTACACCGACCCGCAGCTGACAACGGTGCGTTATCCCATCGCTTCCATGGCGAAACTCGCCACCGAACTGGCGCTGCTGGGTGCCGCGGGTAAGCTGGACCGTAACGCGACTCACTGCTTTATGCCGACGCTGGTAAGGCGGCATTCTGTGGCCCAGCGACAAACTGTGGGGCCGATCACTAACTTATAGATTTCCATGATGTAACCGTTTTCAATTTGTGAGTAAATTCACAGTATCTTAACAACGTGATAGCTATGATGACATCGTTTGCAAGGCTGAAACACTATGTAACAGTGCGTGACCACACGACCCATAGCAACCGTGCCTGAAACAAATAATAGAGCGCATTACTGGAGCATTACCGAAAACGGAAGGCAGAACTTTAAAAGTGAATTCGGCATGCAGTAATTCTCCTTAAGGCGCTGCCTGCCAGAGTTATTCACCCGTACTACCCTGCATAACAAAAACCGGAGATACCATGAATAAGAAGGTGCTTACCCTGTCTGCCGTAATGGCAAGCATGTTATTTGGTGCGGCTGCTCACGCTGCTGATACCCGTATTGGCGTGACGATTTATAAGTATGACGATAATTTTATGTCCGTCGTGCGTAAAGCGATTGAGAAAGATGCGAAAGATGCATCGGGCGTTCAGCTGCTGATGAATGACTCGCAGAATGACCAGTCCAAACAAAACGACCAGATTGACGTACTGCTGGCGAAAGGCGTGAAAGCGCTGGCTATCAACCTCGTTGACCCGGCAGCAGCAGGCACCGTGATTGAAAAAGCGCGCGGACAAAACGTGCCGATTGTTTTCTTTAACAAAGAGCCTTCCCGTAAAGCGCTGGACAGCTATGACAAAGCGTATTACGTCGGCACGGATTCCAAAGAATCCGGTATCATCCAGGGCGATCTGATCGCTAAACACTGGGCGGCAAACCAGGGCTGGGATCTGAATAAAGACGGCCAGATCCAGTTTGTTCTGCTGAAAGGCGAACCGGGTCATCCGGATGCTGAAGCGCGTACCTCTTACGTCATTAAAGAGCTGAATGACAAAGGCATCAAAACGCAGCAGCTGGCGTTAGATACCGCCATGTGGGATACCGCTCAGGCAAAAGATAAGATGGATGCCTGGCTCTCCGGTCCGAATGCTAACAAAATCGAAGTGGTTATTGCCAACAACGATGCGATGGCAATGGGCGCGGTAGAAGCGCTGAAAGCACACAATAAGAGCAGCCTGCCGGTATTCGGCGTCGATGCTCTGCCAGAAGCGCTGGCGCTGGTTAAATCTGGCGCGCTGGCCGGTACCGTACTGAATGACGCCAATAACCAGGCGAAAGCCACCTTCGATCTGGCGAAAAACCTGGCCGATGGTAAAGGTGCGGCTGACGGTACTGACTGGAAAATTGAAAACAAAATCGTCCGCATCCCGTATGTTGGCGTGGATAAAGATAACTTGTCTCAATTTACCAATAAATAAGCTTTTTAACTTTGGGCGCGCGTCAGTGCGCCCAATTAATAACGACAAAGAAATATCCTGACTCATTCGGGGAGCGTTACGTGCGCGCCACGGTACACAGCGGGAACAACACTATCGCAGCCAGGTATAGCTATGGTCAGCAATAACACAGAGTCGTCAGGCGAATTCTTGTTGGAAATGAGCAATATCAACAAGTCGTTTCCCGGCGTTAAGGCACTCGATAATGTTAATTTAAAAGTTCGTCCTCACTCTATTCATGCATTAATGGGGGAGAACGGTGCGGGTAAATCAACATTATTAAAATGTCTGTTCGGGATCTATCAGAAAGATTCCGGAAGTATTATTTTTCAGGGTAAAGAGATCGACTTCCACTCGGCAAAAGAGGCGCTGGAAAACGGTATCTCAATGGTGCACCAGGAGCTGAACCTGGTATTGCAACGTTCCGTGATGGACAATATGTGGCTGGGACGTTATCCCACCAAAGGTATGTTTGTCGATCAGGACAAAATGTACCGCGACACCAAAGCCATTTTTGACGAACTGGATATCAATATCGATCCGCGGGCGCGCGTCGGTACGTTGTCCGTTTCGCAAATGCAGATGATTGAGATCGCCAAAGCGTTCTCCTATGACGCTAAAATCGTCATTATGGATGAGCCGACCTCATCATTAACGGAAAAAGAGGTCGGCCACCTCTTTACTATTATCCGTAAACTGAAAGAGCGTGGCTGCGGCATTGTCTATATCTCTCACAAAATGGAAGAGATATTCCAGCTGTGCGATGAGATCACCATCCTCCGTGACGGCCAGTGGATCGCCACTCAGCCGCTGGAAGGGCTGGACATGGACAAAATCATTGCCATGATGGTGGGCCGTTCTCTCAACCAGCGTTTCCCGCACCGTGAAAATTCGCCGGGCGAAGTGATCCTGGAAGTCCGTAATTTAACCTCGCTGCGCCAGCCGTCGATTCGCGATATCTCCTTCGATCTGCATAAAGGGGAAATCCTTGGTATTGCGGGCCTGGTGGGCGCGAAGCGTACCGATATTGTCGAAACGTTGTTTGGTATCCGTGAAAAATCAGGCGGTACGATTACCCTGCACGGTAAAAAAATAAATAATCATACTGCCAACGAGGCCATTAACCATGGCTTTGCGCTGGTAACGGAAGAGCGTCGTTCAACCGGTATTTATGCCTATCTGGATATTGGTTTTAACTCGCTGATTTCGAATATTCAAAATTACAAGAATAAAGTCGGGCTGCTGGATAACTCGCGTATGAAAAGCGATACCCAGTGGGTAATTGACGCCATGCGCGTTAAAACGCCGGGACACCGTACGCAAATTGGCTCGCTCTCCGGAGGCAACCAGCAGAAAGTGGTTATCGGTCGCTGGCTGTTAACTCAGCCAGAAATCCTGATGCTCGATGAACCGACGCGCGGTATTGACGTTGGCGCGAAATTCGAAATCTATCAGCTGATCGCGGAGCTGGCGAAGAAAGGCAAGGGGATTATTATTATCTCTTCTGAAATGCCTGAATTGCTGGGGATCACTGACCGTATTCTGGTGATGAGCAATGGTCTCGTTTCCGGAATTGTTGACACTAAAACCACCACGCAAAACGAAATACTCCGTCTTGCGTCTTTGCACCTTTAAGATCAGGGGCTCCTCATGAGTGCGTTAAATAAAAAAAGTTTTCTCACTTATCTGAAAGAGGGCGGTATTTACGTCGTTCTTTTAGTCTTACTGGCTATTATTATTTTCCAGGATCCTACGTTCTTAAGTCTGCTGAACCTGAGTAATATTCTTACCCAGTCCTCGGTGCGTATTATTATCGCGCTGGGCGTGGCAGGGCTTATTGTCACTCAGGGTACTGACCTTTCCGCTGGTCGTCAGGTCGGTCTGGCCGCGGTGGTGGCGGCGACCTTATTACAATCGATGGAAAACGCCAATAAGGTCTTCCCGGAAATGGCTACCATGCCGATTTTCGTGGTGATCCTGATAGTTTGCGCCATTGGCGCGGTAATTGGTCTGGTGAACGGTATTATCATCGCCTACCTGAACGTTACACCGTTCATCACCACGCTCGGTACGATGATTATCGTCTACGGTATCAACTCCCTGTATTACGACTTCGTAGGCGCATCGCCAATTTCCGGTTTCGACAGCGGCTTCTCTACCTTTACTCAGGGTTTTGTGGCGCTGGGCAGTTTCCGCCTCTCCTACATTACCTTCTACGCGCTGATCGCCGTGGCGTTCGTCTGGATCCTGTGGAATAAAACCCGCTTCGGCAAAAACATTTTTGCTATCGGCGGCAATCCGGAAGCAGCGAAAGTCTCTGGCGTTAACGTCGCGCTGAACCTGCTGATGATCTATGCGCTCTCCGGTGTGTTCTACGCGTTCGGCGGGATGCTGGAAGCGGGGCGTATCGGCTCGGCGACCAACAACCTCGGCTTTATGTATGAACTGGATGCGATTGCGGCCTGCGTGGTGGGTGGGGTGTCCTTCAGCGGCGGCGTCGGTACTGTACTCGGCGTGGTGACCGGTGTGATCATCTTCACCGTTATTAACTACGGTCTGACCTATATCGGCGTTAACCCTTACTGGCAGTATATTATTAAGGGCGGCATTATTATCTTCGCCGTGGCGCTGGATTCCCTGAAATACGCGCGTAAAAAATAATTCCTCATCTCTGTATGCCCGGCGGCGCAAGCGTGCCGGGCTTTTTTATTGCGCCATTAATGACTTCAGCAAATGTTTAGAAGCGGGAACCAAACCTACAACGAGTCCAAAAGGTCTGAAGGCCTTGTTGACCACCTCAACCGAGTAATTTCCTTTGTTATTTTCAATCTCCGAGAGGGTTTTACGCGAGATAGAGACCAGATTAGCGTACGCCATTTGCTGTAAACCTAATACATCAATACGGAGACGTTTTAATGCCTCTCCCTGAGTCATGTCGCCCAAAAGAAGCTTTTTGATGATATCATTCATCACCGCTTTTCGTTCCAGACTGTCCACTTTATTTGTCCCGTCGGAGACCCGTTTTCTGGATGATGTTTTCAGCCCGACAGCAGTATAGACGCCAGTGTTTTCATGCATAGCAGCCCGTTTATTCTGTGAGCGAAGCTTTTCTATCGCTGTTTGCACATCGTCATGTTTTTTATCGGATGAACTCATAGTAGCCTCCAGCGAGACAATTTCTCGGCAATGTAATCAAAGCCGATGGCAGGCATGGTAATAATCTGTGTCGGTACGCCCCGCTCAATAAGCCGCGTCTTTAAATCTATGAGCTGTCCCGACGTTTCACGTAGTTTTACCAGCAACAGATCTTCTGGAACCAAATCTGACAGTGCTTGTGCAATCCCCTGAAAGTTATACTCTCCGCCAATTTCCAGTTCTCTGGACCATTTCATGCTACGTGGAATGCCTTCAGGATCGGCTTTCATGGGGGCAAAGTCATAAATCGGCGCGAGGATGATACGGTTCTCGGCTTTCATAAATGATGTATTCCGACCATGATTATCACTATTGCCAAAGATAATGTTGAGCAGATCGCGACGAACCCATTCGATGACAAATGCCTGAACATCAAATATGAATCCCTGCTCTTGCACCATATGGCTATTAAGTATTTTGTCAATCAGCGTCCTGATCGTTGTTTCATGATCAAGGGTCACGCCGGGGCCTTTTTTTAAAACAGAATAAACAGATTCAAGGCCGTATCGCTGAAGGAGGCCATTTTCACCCATAACGATATCGAACCGGGGGAGCCAGAGTGAAGGATAGCTAATTCCTTCTTCCAGCTTCATGTTTTCAACAGGAATAGTATCAAAGCCCATAGCAGTAAGCTCTTGATAGTAGAAATATTCCGCCCTTAGTATATTACAATCGATTTCCGTTCTTGCCCCCCGAGGGTATTTCACCAGAAAATACTGATCCCGATTGGCAGGATCGTTTTGCCAGGTATCAATCCAGATCCTTTGATCGTCGCTACAGCGTAACAGGAGTTTAGGTGCCTCACCGCCTGCTCCGGTCGCCCCTCCCGCCGCGGCACCTCGTTGCTGCGCGTAGTCAAGAAAGTCAGCAGCTCTGTTAATAACATCGCCTACTGAAAAGAATAGTTTTTCTGCGGTTACATTATATTCAGGAAGCGATTCTTTAATACGGAGATTACCAACAGGAGACATTGTCCCATATTTTAGTAATATAAAATTTTGCTGGTTAACGCTGAGTCCTGCAAGATCGAGATAATTAACCCAGTAGCGACGGCTTGCTCCGCTGGGCATAATATCGTCTATAAACTTCAACCAGCCCGGTTCACCGCCATCGTCAAAAAACAGTGAGACAGGATGATTTAATGAAACGGCATGTAAATCGTCCCAATCCAGAAAGTCGACAGCATAATCTGATAGATAGTTAATTTCTGTGCGGCGGAAGTCATGATTTCCACTATCTGGAAACGTAATTTGCGCGATGTCATGCCATTGTTGACTATAAAAAGCCTGTAATGTTAAGGATTCCATCATGCCTCCTTTAGATTATGAGTAAAATATTACGCATAAAGCAGGCTGAAGGCAAGTAATGTTCCCTATAACACGCATAGAACACTCTTTTCTGCATTAATGTAACTTATATCACGCTAAGATTACTTTCTCGTTTTCGGCTGCAATTCCAGCAGTTGCTCCGGGGTTACAGCCGGATAACCCTGACTATCTTCCGGGATTTCATGGCGGGAAGGGATAGGGATCAGCGGACCCAGAAAACGCGGCTCGCGTTTGAAAATATAGAGGTCGGCCAGCGCGCTGAAGCGGGCACCAAATTCACGTACCCGAACGTTCCACATATCTTTCGGCGAAGGAACGGCATAGCACTGTGCCTGGATGCCCATATGCAGCGCAATAAACAGCGCGCGCTCGCAGTGAAACCGCTGGGTGATAATGATGAAATCGTTGGTATCAAAGACTTTTCGGGTACGGACGATGGAATCTAGCGTGCGAAAACCCGCGTAGTCCAGCACGATATCCGCAGGGTCAACGCCGGCGGCAATCAGGTCTTTACGCATCGTGACCGGCTCGTTGTAGCTTTGCTGGGCGTTATCACCACTTAACAGCAGATAGTTAACTTTCCCGCTATTGTAAGCGTTGAGCGCACCCTGGATCCGGTAGCGGTAATACTGATTAATCACGCCGGTGCGGTAATATTTTGCCGTGCCAAGCACCACGCCGACCTGTCGCCAGGGGAGGTCCTGAAGTTCATCGTAGATATAAGGAGAGGTTTTCCAGCTCATCCACCGGTCGAGGCCAAGCACCGTTAACAGCAGTAAGCCGATCAGGACTAACACACTGTATAACAAACGCTTCAACATGGATCCAGACCCGGCGGTGGCGAAAATTTCATTCAGGCTACTTTACCCGTGAAGCAAGCGCAAGAAACGGACGCTCAACTGCAGGGATTTTCATCAATGCGGACCCGAAAGTCCGCATTGACTGTCAGGCAAGACATACGCGTTCAATATTCTCACAGCCCAGCGCGTTGAGGGTGGCGCTGGTGGCTTGCCACTGAATCAACGCGCCATCGTCACGCTCTGCCAGAATGGCTCGCTGAATATCCGGATAATCATAACCGTTCAGACTCAGCAAGTTCAGGGCACCCTGTAACGGCGGCAGGGAAGGGTTGAAGGCGGCGTTTTCCGCGTAGCTGCCGGTGAAAATTGCGCCATCCCGACATTCCAGCGCAACGCCGGACGGCGCATTACTGTAGGGGGCATGGCTACGGTTAGCGGCGCGAATGGCGGCCTGCGCCAGCGCATCGCCCTGCACGCGGTAACCCTGATCCTGCTCGTCCATCAGCAGGGTTTTAATGTCGAGGTCTTTAGGACCGAACGCATCAGGCAGATAGTGACCAAGAGTATGCGCCGGGCGGCCCGGTAAATGGATATTGATATCCAGTCCGCTGTTCAGTTCATTCATAAACTGGCGGCAGTGGCCGCAGGGGGTGTAGTTCACGGTAATGGCATTGAGGGATTTTTCACCCCGTAACCAGGCGTGGGTAATCGCACTTTGTTCGGCATGCACCGTTTGCTGCATCGTCGCGCCGTGAAACTCCATATTCGCGCCAAAATACCAGGTGCCGCTGACGCCACGCGCAATGGCACCGACGTTAAAGCTGGAAAGATCGGCGCGCGCGCAGGCGGCAGCAAGCGGCAGAAGGGCGAAGGCCAGCGCGTCTTCGTCCATTCCCGTCGCCTTCAGTAACGATGAGATCTGCCCTGCGTTCAGCATGGCGGGAAAATGTTCATCTTCCAGCAAAGGTGCCATCGCCGCCTGCAACTCACCCGACAGCTGCGGGAGAGCAGAGTGAAAACGTTGATGCATGGAGTTGCCTCGTAACAATGTAATGGAATCGTAGTTTACGAGGCGTCAGAAGATTTGTAACGTGATCCAGATCCCATTATGTGTGCAACTATTGCAATGAAAATGAAAATTGCGCGACGTATCGCAAATTTATCCCAGGACGGCCAGAATCAGAGGGAACAGAAACGGGGCAATCAGCGAGGTCATAATGCCGCAAATCACCAGCGCCAGAGAACTAAACGCGCCTTCCTGATAATCCAGCTCCGCGCAACGAGCCGTCCCCAGGGCGTGCGAGGCGGTGCCCATTGCCAGTCCGCGTGCAGCTTTAGTTCGAATCCCCATAATATTGAGCAAGGTATGACCGAACACCGCGCCAAGGATCCCGACAAAAATCACGCAAACCGCGCTGATAGCCGGGATCCCACCGATGCTGCCGCCAACGGCCATCGCAATAGGTGTCGTGACCGATTTCGGCAGAACAGACGCGGCGATTTCTGGGGTTGCTCCCATCAGCAGCGCCACGCTGGTCCCCGTCACCATCGCCACGACGCTGCCAATAAAGCAGAT
Organism: Superficieibacter sp. HKU1; assembly: GCF_029319185.1. Lineage (NCBI taxonomy): Bacteria > Pseudomonadati > Pseudomonadota > Gammaproteobacteria > Enterobacterales > Enterobacteriaceae > Superficieibacter > Superficieibacter sp. HKU1. The sequence goes on along the minus strand of NZ_CP119754.1, from coordinate 2,990,591 downwards.
AGTAATGATCGACTTCCAGCGGGCACGGATCTGGTGCAGCTGCTCATAAAGCGGAAACGCCAGTGCGACCACGGCAGGCTGCAAAAGATCGTTGAGGATTTTGCTGCCCTGAAAATAGCGATCGTAGGGGATACCGGTTAACAATAAGAAGGGAATAATCACTACCATGGCGACCAGCAGCGGATTAAGCAGCGGCATCTTAAAACGGGCGGCAAGTTTACGCGCCGCAAAAAAGACCGCCAGGGTTAACGGCAAGGACCACCAGATAGAGTCCATCATTTTTTCACATCCTTTTGACCAACGATTTTACGTTCACCGTGCACCAGATGTGAACTCCAGCTTACCACCAGAAACACCACCAGGGTGCTGATAGCGCATGAAACTACGACCGGACCAAACTGCGCCCGCAGAACGTCAACGTATTGCATGACGCCAACGCCAATGGGGACAAATAACAGCGCCATATAGCGGATAAGCACATAGCAACCGGGATTAACCCATTTAGCGGGCAGGATTTGCAGCGCCAGCAGAAAAAAGAGGATCAGCATGCCAATAATGCTGCCGGGGATGGTTATCGGCAGGAGAGAGGCGATATAAATTCCGGCGTATAAACAGGCATAAATCAGAACGAATGCACGCAGGTATTGCCAGATGACTGTGAAGGTTTTGCTCATGGTATCAATCCTTACGAAAACGCATTCATCATACAATTAAAGCCTAAAATGTGCTACCGATCACATCATGAATTCGAAGCATAGCTGAGATAGATAAGCGGAACATCGGGCAAATGAACGAATCCGGCCAGTGAATTCCGCGGGTGCTTTAAACCCTGGCGCAGAGAAGCTAACATAGCGTCTCTTTTTTTACGGGTAAAGATATGCGTGTACTCCTCGCGCCGATGGAAGGCGTGCTCGATTCACTGGTGCGAGAGCTGCTGACCGAGGTTAACGACTACGATCTGTGCATCACCGAATTTTTGCGGGTGGTGGATCAGCTCTTGCCGGTCAAATCATTCTATAAACTGTGTCCGGAACTGCATCACCAGAGCCGCACTTCGTCTGGCACCCTGGTGCGTGTTCAACTGTTGGGCCAGTATCCTCAATGGCTGGCAGAGAATGCGGCCCGTGCTGTGGAACTGGGATCGTACGGCGTTGACCTCAACTGCGGCTGTCCGTCCAAAGCGGTGAATGGCAGTGGAGGCGGCGCAACGCTGCTAAAAGATCCGGAACTGATTTATCAGGGAGCTAAAGCGATGCGCGATGCCGTGCCCGCACATTTACCCGTGACGGTAAAAGTCCGGCTTGGCTGGGACAGCGGCGATCGCCAGTTTGAAATTGCCGATGCGGTACAGCAGGCCGGAGCGACCGAGCTGGCGGTGCATGGACGTACAAAAGAAGATGGCTATAAAGCGGAGCGGATTAACTGGCAGGCGATTAGCGACATCCGCCAGCGGCTGACCATCCCGGTGATTGCCAACGGTGAAATCTGGGACTGGGAGAGCGCGCAGGCTTGTTTGCAAACCACCGGGTGCACTGCCCTGATGATCGGCCGCGGGGCGCTAAACGTGCCAAACCTTAGCCGGGTGGTCAAATATAACGAGCCGCGTATGCCCTGGCCGGAGGTTGTTGAACTGCTGCGGAAATATTCTCGCCTCGAGAAGCAGGACGACACCGGTTTATACCATGTCGCTCGCATAAAACAGTGGCTGGGATATTTGCGTAAAGAATATGATGAGGCGCTGGAACTGTTTACGGCTATTCGGACGTTTCAGGATTCGACGTCCATCGCGCGGGTCATTGAACGCTGGACCTGAAAACTATCGCCCCCGTGCAGGGGGCGATAACCATCAGAAAATCATCTTAAACACCCCTGTTACAACTAACAGCCCAATCAGAAAAATAATCAAAATTGCCCATAGTAAAATTTTCATCGCGCATTCCCTCTTTGTTGTATTCACATCAAGTATAGGAAAGCAGAGAGAATTTGCCTGGGCGAGGAACAATTTTGTTAATCAATAGCCTGTTAATTATTAGTTTGGTGAATAATTTTCTAACTATTTCTTTTTATTTCCATTTGTTCATTGCCACGCGTTACTAAACAAAATTCTTACCCGCCACGTAATCTTGCCGCCTCCTTATTACCTCGTAAAAATACGTTATGAATCGTCCCCTGATTTTGACTGCGATGTCAGTTCTGCCGCTGGTCCTTACCCTGACGGGTTGCGCCCCCTCACATGATGTTAACGCCGGGATCACACCACAAACGCCGGCGGTGTCGGTAAGCAGTACGTTACCGGCCGCGTTACAAAACGGCTGGCCGCAAAGCCAGTGGTGGAAGCAATATCAGGACCCGCAGCTTGATGCGCTGATTACCCATGCCCTGACCAACGCGCCGGATTTGAAAGTGGCGCAACAGCGTATCGCGCTGGCGGAAGCGCAGGCGAAGATGGCGGAAGCGGCAGATGGCCCGGCGGTAAATTTCTCATCCGACATTGAGCGGCAAAAAATGTCGGCGGAGGGGTTGATGGGGCCGTTTGCGCTTACCGATCCGGCGGCCGGGACTACCGGCCCCTGGTATACTAACGGTACTTTCGGCCTGACGGCCGGTTGGGATTTAGATCTGTGGGGCAAAAACCGTGCTGAAGTGGAAGGGCGCATCGGCCTGGTACGTGCGCGTAATGCTGAATTAGAGCAGGCGCAGCAGCTGCTGGCCAGCAGCGTGGCGCGTCTCTACTGGGAATGGCAGACCGAAGCGGCTATCCAAACCGTACTCAGCAATATCGAACAGCAGCAGAAAGCCATTGTTGCCGTCGATCGCGAGCTCTATCTGCAGGGGATCACCTCTTCTGTTGAAGGGGCAGAAACCGATATCAATGCGGGTAAAACCCAGCAGAAGCTGGCGGAAGTCGCCGGTAATATGAAAATTATAGAAGCCCGCCTTCAGGCGTTGACTAACGGACAATCGTCTACGCTTGCCCTGCACAGCGTGCCGCTGCCGGACGTACAAACGAAAATGCCTTCAAGCCTTGGTTATGAATTACTGGCGCGCCGACCGGATTTGCAGGCTGCCCACTGGTACATCGAAGCCTCATTAAAGGACGTGGATGCGGCCAAAGCGGCGTTTTACCCGGACATCAACCTGATGGCATTTTTACAGCAGGACGCGCTGCATCTCAGCGATCTGTTCCGTCACTCCGCGCAGCAAATGGGCGTGACGGCGGGGCTGACGCTGCCGATTTTTGACAGCGGTCGGTTGAATGCGAATCTGGATATCGCCAGCGCCCAAAACGGTCTCTCCATCGCTAATTACAATAAGGCGGTGGTTGACGCGGTGAATCAGGTTGCCCGCAGCGCCACCCAGGTTGAAACGCTGATGGAGAAAAACGCGCGTCAGAAACAGGTCCAGCAGGATGCCTCGCGCATTGTTGCCCTGGCGGAAGCGCGGCTGAAAGCCGGTCTGATTGCAGGCTCTCGCGTTAACCAGGCACGCATTCCGGCCCTTGAGGAGCAAATTAACGGCCTGAAATTGCAGGGACAGTGGCTGGATGCTTCTATCCAGCTGACTTCTGCGCTTGGCGGCGGCTATCATTTCTCGTCCTGACCTCCAGAGTGCGCCGGGGTTTTCTATACTTACCTCCTGAACTTAACGGGAGGTCAGTATGGCGGCAAACAAAGTTGCAGTAGTCACCGCGTCGGATTCCGGCATCGGTAAGATGTGCGCGTTATTTCTCGCTAAAGGCGGATATGACATTGGCGTGACCTGGCACTCGGATGAAAAGGGCGCGCAGGAGACGGTAAAAGAGGTTGAGGCGCTGGGACGCAAAGCAATTGCGCTACAGCTGGATCTCAGCCACCTGCCAGAAGGCACGCAGGCGCTGGAAGAACTGATTAAACAGTTTGGCCGTATTGACGTGCTGGTCAACAACGCGGGCATGATGACCAAAGATGCCTTTCTCGACGTCAAGCTGGAAGACTGGCGGGCGATTTTTACGGTAGACGTTGAAGGCGCATTCCTGTGTTCACAAATTGCTGCCAGAAAGATGGTAGAGCAGGGGGAGGGTGGACGCATCGTTAACATTACCTCCGTGCATGAGCATTCTCCTCTGCCTGATGCCAGTGCCTACACGTCCGCCAAACATGCGCTTGGCGGCCTGACCAAATCGATGGCGCTGGAGCTGGTCAAACATAATATTCTGGTCAACTCTGTCGCGCCAGGCGCTATCGCCACGCCCATGAACGATATGAGCGATGACGATGCTAAACCCGGCTCCATGCCGACTATCCCGTTGACTCGCCCCGGTAAAACGGAAGAAATTGCCAGCCTGGTGGCATGGTTGTGCTCGGAATACGCGACCTATACAACCGGTCAGTCATTTATTGTCGACGGCGGTTTTATGCTGGTCAACCCGCAGTTTGCCGGGCTGAAATAGATCTTGCAGGGGGAACGGCAGCGACTACTGCCGTTTCTGCCGGTGTTTTAACCACAGGCGCACGCCCAGTACCAGCACGACAGCGATAGCCAGCCAGACCAGATGTTTTAAATGCTGATTGAAATGATGCAGCCACGGCCCAATCACCTCACCCCCCACATAGCCAAGGGTGGTGAAAATCAGCGCCCAGACAATTGCGCCAGCAATGTTGAGCGGCAGGAACAGCGTCGGCGGCAGCCGACTGGCTCCGATCAGCAGGGGACCGATGATACGGAAACCGTACATAAAGCGGCTACCAATCACAAACAGCCACGGCCGACGCTGGATCAGCCGCTGTGCCCGGTCGATTTTATCCTGATGCCCGGAGAAACGGGCCAAAATCCGGTTGCCGAACCGACGGCCTAAAAAATAGAGCAACTGATCGCCAATGATCCCACCCAGAGCGACCGCAATGACTACCAGCGGAAACTTCAGCAATCCCTGGTGGGCCGCCACGCCACCCAGCAGCGTAATGGTTTCACCCTCTGCCAGACTGCCAACCGTCAGGGCCGCATAGCCATACTCCGTAATTAATAAATTGATATCCATGCGTTACACATCTCTCCTCTTTCTACCGCACCCATCAAGCATAATCGCTATGCGAAATGTTGCAGGCGAGGAAAGATACGTATTTTTAATCTGTACATAAAATAATCTATCGATGTGCATTATACTTTAGCCACGGTCGTAACACGTCGAGCTGAGGGGATTATATGAACCATGTCTGGGGACTTCTCTCCCATCCTAATCGTGAAATGCAGGCTATTAAGCGCGAAAACGAAACGGTTTCGCATCATTATACCCATCACGTACTGGTTATGGCGGCCATCCCGGTTATCTGCGCCTTTATCGGTACCACGCAGATTGGCTGGAATTTTGGTGAAAATAACGTGGTGCGGCTGTCGCTGTTTACCGCCTTTGCGCTGGCGATCCTGTTCTACGGGCTGATGCTGGCGGGGGTGGCGGTGATGGGGCGGGTGATCTGGTGGATGGCGCGTCATTATCCGCATCGCCCTTCGCTGGCACGCTGCATGGTCTTTGCGGGCTACGTCGCCACGCCAATATTTTTAAGTGGTATCGTGGCGCTCTATCCGCTGGTCTGGCTGTGCGCGCTGGTGGGAACGGTGGCGCTGTTTTATACCGGTTATTTACTCTATCTGGGTATCCCGACCTTCCTCAACATCAACAAAGAAGAAGGACTGAGTTTTTCCAGCTCTACGCTGGCTATCGGCGTGCTGGTGCTTGAGGTTCTGCTGGCATTGACGGTGCTGCTGTGGGGCTATGGTTACCATCTAATCTGACAGATGTCGCGCGGCTACCAGCCGCGCTTGCCATGCAGTATTTGGACATGATTCTTCTCTGGCGGAGCCGTTTCCCCGCGGGTATGATGCGCAGGCGTGTTTTGTATTGATATCTATAATGAATCACGCCCCAAAAACATAACCTGTGCATATAACTACCAGAATCTCATCATGCCGAAATTACGCGTTTCTTTGCTGAGCCTTGCGCTTATGCTCCCGGTGGTTTTCGCACCACAGGTCAGTGCCAAAACGGCTGCGGCCGCCACGGCGTTACAACCGGAAATTGCCTCCGGTAGTGCGATGATTGTCGATCTTCAGACCAATAAAGTGATCTACGCCAGCCACCCGGATCTGGTGCGTCCCATAGCCTCTATCACCAAGCTAATGACCGCGATGGTGGTGCTGGACGCGCATTTGCCGCTGGATGAAAAACTGAAGGTGGATATTAGCCATACGCCAGAAATGAAGGGCATTTATTCGCGCGTGCGCCTGAATAGCGAAATCAGCCGTAAAGATATGCTGTTGCTGGCGCTGATGTCATCGGAAAACCGTGCGGCGGCGAGCCTTGCCCACCATTATCCGGGCGGCTACGATGCGTTTATTCGCGCGATGAACGCAAAAGCGAAGGCGCTGGGGATGTCCCACACGCGCTATGTGGAGCCGACCGGCCTGTCGATTAAAAACGTCTCCACGGCGCGCGACTTAACCCGGCTGTTGATTGCCAGCAAGCAGTATCCGCTGATTGGTCAACTCAGCACCACGCGTGAAGATATGGCGACGTTTTCAAATCCGGCCTATACGCTGCCGTTCCGTAACACCAACCATCTGGTCTATCGCGATAACTGGAATATCCAGCTGACCAAAACCGGGTTTACCAACGCGGCGGGTCATTGTCTGGTGATGCGCACGTTGATCAATCAACGCCCGGTGGCGCTGGTGGTGATGGACGCGTTTGGCAAGTATACCCACTTTGCCGATGCCAGCCGCCTGAAAACCTGGATTGAGACCGGGAAAGTCATGCCGGTTCCTGCCTCGGCGCTGAGCTATAAAAAGCAGAAGGCGGCGCAGATGGCCAGCACGGATTTCACCGCGCAAAACGATTAACCCGCGTGGTTATGACGCGGGCTATGCGCCACTTTGCCCGGTGGCGCTGCGCTTACCGGGCCTACGGTGTGGTGGTATTGCCCGATGGCACCAGAGCTACGGTGTTGCGATGCTATTTCTCCCAGGCCGGGTAAGGCGAAGCCGCCACCCGGCATCATGCGCACCGGGCCACTTCCCGAAGCCTATTCCGGCAGCGTCCAGTCCCCGTCATTAAGCGCGCGCTGCATAATCAACGTATCGCGCCAGTCACCTTTTTTATATCCCACGCTGCGCAACCGTCCGGCAATGTCAAACCCCTGCTGCTGATGCAACTTTAGCGAGCCGGAATTATTATGCCCGTCACCCACCACTGCCAGCATCTGCCGCCACGGTCCCTGTTCACAACGGGCGATCAGCTGCGACAGCAGGCGCGTGCCGATACCGCGCCCGGTCATCGTCGTATCAATATAAATCGACTCTTCAATGGTGAAACGGTAGGCGGGACGCGGACGATAGTGCGTCGCATAGCAATAGCCCACAACCACGCCGCGATAAAGCGCCACCAGCCACGGCAGCTCCTGCGCCGCGACGTTCTCCATCCGCTCGCGCATTTCTTCCACCGGGGGCGGTACTTCTTCAAAAGAGGCCCGACCGTTCAGTACGTGCCAGGCATACAGCGCGGCAATGGCATGAACATCGTCGGGCAGGGCATCACGGACTTCAATATCCACGCCGTTTAAAACGTCAACCGCAGACATAACGCAAGCTCCTCACAACAAAAAGCCAGAGAACACCGTCTCTGGCACGTTGAACCACTTTATTACGACTAAGGTCAAAAACTCAAACGGCAGGAGGTGGCGTCGGCACACTCTCTGCGGTTTCGGCAGGCTGTTGTGCGGCAGAAGCGCCTTCGCCCCAGTACTTCTGTTTACTGGTTTTACCAATCCCCGGATTCATACTGTTAGTCGGATCGTTCTTGCGATAAAACGTTTTTAAACTCTCTGCCGCCTCGTAAAGGTGGCCAACGTTATGCTCAGCAGGATATTGCGCCCCTCGCGCCCGCAGCAGCTCAAGCATCTGCTCTTTCAGATGATGCGCATCGACGCCTTTTTTGACGATGTAATCCTGATGGAAAACGTGACACATAAAGTGACCGTAATAGAGCTTATGCACCAGCTGGCTGTCGATCTCCGGCGGCAGATGCTCGAACCACTCGGTATCGTTGCGCCGCAGGGCGATATCCAGCGCCAGAATATCTTCTACTTCATCGGCATGCACCGCCTGGTAGCGGATTGCCGCGCCCGCTGCGGCGAAACGATGCAGGAACGCTTTACTGCCCTCTTCAGGTGTACAGGCAAAAAAATCACCCTCGGCGGTTTTAAAATAGTCACTCAGCCAGCGTTGTGCTTCGCTAACACCGTCTCCGGCCATCTTCAGCAGCAGATGATGTTCATACTTATCGCGCCAGCTTTTCATCCGCGGCGGCAAATGCGCAGGGAAGGCGCGGGTCAGCTTCTGCATTGTGCGATCGGTAAAATGCGGCTTAAACAGCGAGACTTTTTCCAGCAGCGCATCGGTGCGGCCTTTTAGGGTAAAGAACAGCGGCATTTTATCGGTGCCGAGTTTGTCGATCATCAGGAAGGTATCTTTGCCATACCGCTCGGCAATATCGTAAATATCGCGGTGCATATATTCACCAGCTACCGGCAGATGAGTAAAATTCGCCAGAATATGACGACGAATTTCCGTCAGTACCTCCGGCTGATTGGTGCCGATATAAAACACCTGCTGATTTTTTTCCGCCACAAACGTATCGAGACGCACGGCAAAAACCGCCAGCTTGCCCGCACAGCCGGAAGATTCAAACAGGCGATCCGGGTCGGCATTATAACGGGCAGGCGTGTCAGCCTCGACATCACGCACGCGGGTCACGTAATCATTGTCATGTCCATGACGGCCATCGTGGCGCACATCGCCAGTCGTGATGCGTTCATCGTCCAGCTTACTGAGGATCTGCTCCGGCGTTTGCCCGAGCTCAATCCCCAGATGGTTGACCAGCTGTAAGCGTCCGTTTTCATCAATCCGGGCAAACAGCGACATCTCGGTATAGGCCGGTCCACGCTGGACCAGCGCGCCGCCGGAGTTATTGCAAATGCCGCCAATTACCGAGGCACCAATGCAGGAGGAGCCGATCACCGAATGCGGCTCGCGTCCCAGCGGCTTGAGCGCTTTTTCCAGCGAATACAGCGTGGTGCCAGGAAATGCCAGCACCTGCTCGCCCTTATCCAGTAACTGAAGTTTATCCAGGCGCAGGGTACTGATAATAACGATGTCGCGATCGTAATCGTTGCCGTTTGGCGTCGACCCTTCCGTCAGGCCGGTATTTGCCGCCTGCATCAGAATTATTTTATCGGCCTGCACGCAGACGCTTAAAACCCGCCATAGTTCGAGCAGGCTGCCGGGGAAGACGACGGCCAGCGCCTCGCCCTGCCCGGAACGAAAACCCTTGCGGTAGCGGGCGGTTTTCGCCGGGTCGGTTAACAGATGAGAGTGGCCCACCAGGCGGGTCAGTTCGTTGAGTAGCGCGTGATTATCATAATGAGTTGTAGACGGCATCTTCCACTCCTTGTGGTGGGACAAATAAACGTCTTTAAGAATAGCCCGAGAAAAACGAGGCGGAGGGTAAAAACGCCAGAAAAATAAGAGAATAAGCGAGGCAAGATACTGCAACCGCGGTTACGATTATGGCAAACTGCGATCTTCGCACGGATCAGGCCGTCCCCCCCCGGCTTTAGCATAAGAGAGTAAACCATATGAAATGGCTGTGTTCTGTAGGTGTCGCTGTGAGTCTGGCGTGTCATCCCGCGCTGGCAGAGGAAGTCAAAAACCAACATCCATTGACCCCGGAAGCCCGTGACGCTTACGTCACCGGGCTGCTGAAAAAAATGACGGTGGATGAAAAAATTGGTCAGCTGCGGCTTATCAGCGTCGGTCCGGATAACCCGAAAGAAGCCATTCGCGAGATGATTAAAGAGGGGCAGGTTGGGGCCATCTTTAATACCGTGACCCGTGAAGATATTCGCAAAATGCAGGATCAGGTGATGGAACTCAGCCGCCTGAAAATTCCGCTGTTTTTTGCCTATGACGTGGTCCATGGCCAGCGCACCGTTTTTCCGATAAGCCTCGGGCTGGCCTCGACCTTTGATCTCGACGCGGTGAAAACCGTGGGACGGATTTCGGCGTATGAAGCGGCGGACGACGGCCTGAATATGACCTGGGCACCGATGGTCGACGTCTCGCGCGATCCGCGCTGGGGCCGCGCCTCGGAAGGCTTTGGTGAAGATACGTACCTGACCTCCATCATGGGTAAAACCATGGTCGACGCGATGCAGGGGAAAAGCCCGGCGGATCGCTATTCCGTCATGACCAGCGTGAAACACTTCGCCGCCTATGGCGCGGTCGAGGGCGGGAAAGAGTACAACACTGTCGATATGAGCCCGCAGCGGCTGTTCAACGACTATATGCCGCCGTACAAAGCCGCACTGGACGCGGGCAGCGGCGGCGTGATGGTGGCGCTGAACTCGCTGAACGGCACGCCGGCATCCTCTGATTCCTGGCTGCTAAAAGACCTGCTGCGCGATGAATGGGGCTTTAAGGGCATCACCATTTCCGATCACGGGGCCATCAAAGAACTGATTAAACACGGCACCGCTGCCGATCCGGAAGACGCGGTACGCGTGGCGCTCAACTCGGGCATTAACATGAGCATGAGCGACGAATACTACAGTAAGTACCTGCCGGGGCTGGTGAAGTCCGGCAAAGTCCCGATGGCCGAACTGGACGATGCGGCGCGTCACGTGCTGAACGTCAAATACGATATGGGGCTATTCAACGATCCGTATAGCCACCTGGGGCCGAAAGATTCCGATCCAAAAGACACCAATGCTGAAAGCCGCCTGCACCGCCAGGACGCGCGCAACGTGGCGCGCGAAAGCCTGGTACTGCTGAAAAACCGCCTGGACACGCTGCCACTGAAAAAAACGGCGACCGTGGCCGTCGTGGGGCCGCTGGCCGACAGCAAGCGTGATGTCATGGGCAGCTGGTCTGCTGCGGGCGTCGTTGACCAGTCGGTGACCGTGCTGACCGGCATTAAAAACGTGATGGGCGACCAGGGCAAAGTGATCTTTGCCAAAGGCGCGAACGTCACGAACGATAAAGACATCGTGACCTTCCTTAACCAGTACGAGCCTGCGGTGCAGGTCGATGAGCGCACGCCGAAAGCGATGATTGACGAAGCCGTGGCGGCAGCGAATCAGTCTGATGTCGTCGTGGCCGTCGTGGGCGAGGCGCAGGGCATGGCGCACGAAGCCTCCAGCCGAACGGATATCACTATTCCGCAGAGCCAGCGCGATCTGATTAGTGCGCTGAAAGCCACCGGTAAGCCGCTGGTGCTGGTGTTGATGAACGGTCGTCCGCTGGCGCTGGTGAAAGAAGATCAGCAGGCTGATGCGATCCTCGAAACCTGGTTCGCGGGCACCGAAGGCGGAAATGCGATTGCCGATGTGCTGTTTGGCGATTACAACCCGTCCGGCAAGCTGCCGATGTCCTTCCCGCGTTCGGTAGGGCAAATCCCGGTGTATTACAGCCATCTGAACACCGGGCGTCCGTATAACGCCGACAAACCCAACAAGTACACCTCGCGCTATTTCGACGAGGCAAACGGCCCGCTGTATCCGTTTGGCTACGGTCTGAGCTACACCACGTTTACCGTTTCTGACGTGAAACTCTCCGCGCCGACCATGAAGCGCGACGGCAGCGTTACCGCGAGCGTAGAGGTCACCAATACCGGTAAACGCGAAGGGGCGACGGTTATTCAGATGTATTTGCAGGACGTCACCGCCTCGATGAGCCGTCCGGTAAAACAGCTGAAAGGGTTTGAGAAAGTCACGCTGAAGCCAGGTGAAACGCAGACCGTCAGTTTCCCGATTGACGTTGAGGCGCTGAAGTTCTGGAATCAGAAAATGAAATACGATGCTGAACCGGGCAAATTCAACGTCTTTATTGGCGTAGATTCCGCGCGTGTGAAGCAGGGAGAATTTGAGTTGCAGTAATCCAGTAACATCGCATTTCTTTCGTCGGCCCTCCCGTTTGTTGTTAATGCGGGAGGGCCGCACATCATTTAAAGGTTAAATGCCCTTTTTTCGTCTACGCTTTTCTCTTAAGCCCCTGTAAGTGGGTCGTAAAAGAACGAGGAAAAGCAGATGATGACATTCAAGGGAACGCTTAGCGCTATCGCATTATTCTCCGCAATAAGCCTGCCGCTACACGCAGCAGAACCGGTAAAAGTAGGCTCCAAAATTGATACCGAAGGGGCGCTGCTGGGCAATATTATTTTGCAGGTTCTGGAAAGCCACGGCGTTAAAACCGTTAATAAAGTTCAGCTGGGCACCACGCCAGTCGTGCGCGGCGCAATCACCTCCGGCGAGCTGGATATTTACCCGGAATATACCGGTAACGGCGCGTTTTTCTTCAAGCTGGAAAACGATGCGGCGTGGAAAAACGCGCAGCAGGGCTATGAGAAAGTGAAGCAGCTGGATGCGGAGAAGAACAAGCTGGTCTGGCTGACCCCTGCACCAGCCAACAATACCTGGACCATTGCGGTGCGTCAGGATCTCGCCTCAAAAAATAAACTCACTTCATTAAGCGATCTCAGCCGCTATTTGAAAGAGGGCGGCACTTTTAAACTGGCGGCCTCCGCGGAATTTATCGAACGTACGGACGCGCTGCCTGCTTTTGAAAAAGCCTACGATTTCAAGCTCAACCAGAGCCAGTTACTGTCGCTGGCGGGCGGTGACACCGCGGTGACTATCAAGGCTGCCGCGCAGCAAACCTCCGGCGTGAATGCGGCAATGGCCTACGGCACCGACGGTCCGGTGGCGGCTCTGGGCCTGCAAACGCTGAGCGACCCGAAAGGCGTGCAGCCAATTTATGCCCCGACGCCGGTGGTACGTGAGGCGGTGCTGAAGGCGTATCCGGAGATGGACGCATGGCTGAAGCCGGTTTTCGCCAGCCTGGATGAGAAAACCCTGCAAACGTTGAATGCCAAAATTGCCGTAGAAGGTCTGGATGCGAAGAAAGTCGCCGCCGACTATCTGAAGGAAAAAGGGCTGGTGAAATAACACGGACGGCGTTGTGCATATAAAATGTCAAAACCGCGTGCTGCTGCTGCTGGCGATGATTTCGCTGGCGGCGGCAGCGCTGCCATTTGTGAATTATGCGCCTAACCGACTGGTTTCCGGGGAAGGTCGCGCACTCTGGCAGGTCTGGGTATTTCCGCCGCTCTGGCTGCTGGTCGTGCCGCTGGGGTTGATCCTGCTGAGTTTCCTGCGCGGACGCCTGTCGCTGGTAGTAACATTGCTGGCGGTTGAGCTGATTTTTATCGCCCTGATCTGGGGGGCGGGAAAATCTGCCAGCTGGCTGGCGCAGACCGGCAGTCCGCTGGCGCGTACCTCACCGGGAAGCGGCCTGTGGCTATGGCTGGCGCTTTCGCTACTCATTCTGAGTGATACCATTCGGCGGCTGACAGATAAAGCGACATGGCGCTGGCTGTTAAATGCGCAGGTCTGGCTGCTACCGCTGGTGCTGCTGGGATCCGGCGCGCTTAATGAGCTGTCACTGATGAAAGAGTACGCCAATCGTCAGGACGTCTTTAACGACGCGTTATTACAGCACCTGACGCTATTGTTCGGTACGCTGTTGCCCGGCCTGCTGATTGGGGTACCGCTGGGGCTGTGGTGCTATCGCCATCCTGCGCGGCAGGCTCCGGTGTTTACAGTATTAAATATCATCCAGACTATCCCTTCTATTGCGCTGTTCGGCCTGCTGATTGCGCCGCTTGCCGGGCTGGTGCAGCATTTTCCGCTGCTGGCAAAAATCGGCGTGGCCGGAACCGGAAGAACGCCCGCGCTTATTGCGCTGGTGCTCTATGCATTATTGCCGCTGGTCCGCGGCGTAGTGGCCGGGATGGGACAGGTACCGCGCGACGTACTGGAAAGCGCCGCCGCGATGGGCATGAGCCCACGCGAGCGTTTTTTCCGCGTCCAGCTGCCGCTGGCGCTGCCGGTATTGATCCGCGGATTACGCGTGGTCACCGTACAGACCATCGGAATGGCGGTGATTGCGGCGCTGATCGGGGCGGGAGGATTTGGCGCGCTGGTATTCCAGGGGCTACTCAGTAGCGCGCTTGATTTGGTGTTGCTGGGGGTGATCCCGGTGATTGCGCTGGCCGTCGTCGTAGACGCGCTATTCGGCCTGTGGAGTGCACTGCTTAAGGAACGTGCGCATGATTGAATTTAACCAGGTAAGCAAAACGTTTGCCGGGCAGGACGCGGTAAAAAATCTCAACCTGCACCTGAAAGAGGGCGCTTTCTCGGTCCTTATCGGCACATCAGGCTCGGGGAAATCCACCACCCTGAAGATGATCAATCGTCTGGTCGAACATGACAGCGGTACCATTCGCTTTGCCGGGGAGGATATTGGCCAGCTGCCGCTGCTGGCGCTGCGTCGGCGGATGGGGTACGCCATCCAGTCTATCGGCCTCTTTCCCCACTGGACGGTGGCGCAAAATATTGCCACCGTGCCGCAACTGATAAAATGGGATCGCAAGCGCATTAACGCGCGTATTGATGAATTAATGGCCCTGCTGGGGCTGGATGCGTCGCTGCGCGAACGTTTTCCACACCAGCTTTCTGGCGGACAGCAGCAGCGCGTTGGCGTGGCGCGTGCGCTGGCGGCCGATCCTGATGTTTTGCTGATGGACGAACCGTTTGGCGCGCTCGATCCGGTGACGCGCAGTGCGCTACAGCAAGAAATGAGCCGCATCCATCGCCTGCTGGGACGCACCATTGTGTTGGTTACCCATGATATCGACGAAGCGCTGCGCCTGGCAGATCATCTGATCCTGATGGATAAAGGCGAGGTAGTGCAGCAGGGGACGCCGCTGCAGATGCTGACTCATCCGGCAAATGACTTCGTGCGCGAGTTTTTTGGCCGCAGCGAGCTCGGCGTGCGCCTGCTGTCGCTGCGTGCGGTGCGGGATTATCTGCGCCACGGTGAGCCGGTGGAGGGCGAGCCTGTTGTGGATGCCATGACATTGCGCGAGGCGCTCTCCGCTTTCGTCGCCCGTCAGCGTCTGGTATTACCGGTCGTCGACGGAGAGGGCCGATTCTGCGGCAACCTCCATTTCGAAGATCTGTTGCGTGAGGAGGGGGCCGGTGAAACGCATCCGTGATCCGTTGCTGTGGCTGATGGTGCTTTTTATCGCGCTACTGGTCGGGCTACCGCACAGTGAGAGGCTGTTCAGCGCCTTATTCCCGCAACTGCCGCGACCGGTCTATCAGCAGGAGAGCTTTCTGGCGCTGACGCTGGCTCATCTCTGGCTGGTGGGCGTGTCAAGCCTGGTGGCAATCGTGCTTGGTGTGGGGGCCGGTATCCTGGTCACGCGCCCGGCAGGGCGGGAATTCCGCTCGCTGGTCGAGACGATCGCCGCTATCGGGCAAACCTTTCCGCCGGTTGCGGTGCTGGCCATTGCTGTCCCGGTGATGGGGTTTGGTCAGCAGCCCGCCATTATTGCGCTGATCCTCTACGGTGTTTTACCGATCTTACAGGGAACCTTAGCCGGGCTGGCCGCGGTGCCCGCGGGCGTTACCAGCGTGGCGGAAGGCATGGGGATGAATCGCTGGCAGCGGTTGATCAAGGTTGAGTTGCCGCTGGCCGCGCCGGTGATCCTCGCCGGGGTCCGCACTTCTATCATTATTAATATCGGTACGGCGGCCATCGCCTCGACGGTCGGGGCCAGTACGCTAGGCACACCGATTATTATCGGCCTGAGCGGATTTAATACAGCGTATATTATCCAGGGGGCCATCCTGGTCGCACTGGCGGCGGTAATTGTCGACCGCGGGTTCGAGCGGCTGGGACGTTATCTTAACCGCCATGCACAATAAAGGCATCCGGTCCCGCTTTTCATATTGAGAAAAAGACGGTGCCATGCTATTACCAGCGGCATGGTTGGAAAAGGATTTTCAGAATACCGTTATGATACTTAACCGACTGATCTCCGGCTTGCTTTTCCCTTGCCGGAAGGTCAACCCGCAGGCACTACGGCAGGCACTTCATCAACAAACCATTTTAATTACCGGTGCCAGCTATGGTATTGGCGAAGCATTAACCTATGCGCTTGCCGACATGCCGGTGCACTTGCTGCTGGTCGCCCGCACGCGGGAGAAGCTGGTGCAGATTCAGGAAAGCCTTTCCTCTCGCCGCGCGACCTGTCAGATCTTTGTCGCCGATTTGTCTGACGCACCGTCGCGTCAGACATTTATCGACACGCTCAGGACGCAGGCTCATCCGGTTGATATTGTGGTCAATAACGCCGGGAAATCCATTTGTCGCCCGCTGATGCACTCTCTTGACCGCCTGCATGACGCGGAACGCACGATGCGCCTGAATTACTTCGCCCCGGTACATCTCTGCCTCAGCCTGCTGCGTTGTTCCGCGCCAACGCTCAGGCACATTATCAACGTCAGCGCTGCCAACGTGCTTCTGGCACCAGCGCCTTATTGGGCGGCATATCAGGCATCAAAAACCGCATTTGACCAGTGGCTCCGCTGCGCTGAACCCGAGCTGCGTGTTAACGGCGTGCGCGTTACCACCGTTTATTTTCCGCTGGTCGATACCCGTATGATTACCCCCACGTATGATAAGAATCACGTGCCGGTTCTGGCGGTCGGCAAGGCGGCTAACGTGCTGTGCTGGGTGCTACTAACGCAAAAAAGCAGCCTAAAACCCTGGTGGCTTGGTGCGGGACAACTGTGCTCCGTGTTGTTTAACGGATTATGGCGGCGGCTGTGCATCGCCTGGCTGAGGCATAAACGTAATGCATAGACTCAAACTTCTGCATCAGACGGGCCTGCTGACAACAAAGGGCATCATCACGCTGATAACCTCCCTCGGCGCTGAGGGGATCAGCCTGACGGCATTGCTGGGTTACAGCGCACGACGCTTCCCTGAACGTATCGCCGTGCAGGATGATCGTCAACGGATGACCTGGGCTGAACTCTATTCCCGCACGCGCCGCCTGGCCGGAGAACTCAGCAACCATTATCAACTTGCCCGGGGCAAAAAAGTGGCGCTCTGTTGTTGCAACCACGCTGAACTGCTGACGGCGCTGTTTGCCTGTGCCAGCACCGGAGCCGATCTCTGTCTGCTTAATGTCGAGATGTCGCCAGCCCAGTGGGTAGCACAAGTGGAAAAGCAGCGCTTTGATCTCATTATTCACGACCCGGAGTTGGCTTCCCGTATTGATGACAGCGGCTATCGCGGCACGCGCCTGCCCCTCCATGATGACCCCGGCACTGGATCGCATCAGCCGCCATCACCCCGCAAACGAGTCGCCTGGCGGGCTGGTAGTATCACCGTGTTAACCAGCGGCAACACCGGTGATTTTAAACCTGCGGCGCGTAAACCTTCATTATTCGCTTTCTTTAATCCACTCTTTTCGCTGTTGGAAAAGTTACAACTGAGCCGCTATCGCAGCCTGTATATTGCCACGCCTGTCTATCATGGCTTTGGTCTGGCAACGGTTTGCCTGGCCGTATTATTAGGGGCAACGATCTATTTGCGTCGTCGCTTTGATGCCCGATCTTCCGCAGCGCTTATCGCCCGGCACCACATTGAGGTGGTCACCTTAGTTCCTTTAATGCTCAGTCGAATGATCCATAATGATGCAGGCAGCCTGTCATCGTTACGCTGTATTATTTCCGGTGGTGCGCATCTCTCGCCGATGCTGGTACAGGAAACACAGGCGCGATTGCCGGATACGCTATTCAACTTGTACGGGACGTCGGAAGCGGGCATCTGTCTGATTGCCACGCCTGAGGATCTTAAGCGCGCCCCGGATATGGTAGGGCGTCCTGTCCACGGGCTAACGCTGGCGCTGCGCGATCGGCAGAGTGGAAAGATGCTCACCGGTGTTGGCGAGCGTGGTGAAATTGTTATTCAGTGTGCCTGGTCCACACAGGGCGATAATATTCCCATTTCCACGAGCGATCTGGCCTGGCGCAATGCCAGCGGCGATTATTTCCTCTGTGGACGCATAGACGACATGATTGTTTCAGCTGGCGAAAATGTTTATCCCCTGGAGCTGGAGAAGGTGTTAATGACGCATCCTGCCGTCAGGGAGTGCCTGGTCGCGGGCGTTGAAGACGCCGAATTTGGCCAGCGGCTAAAAGCCTGGGTGACGTTAAAAGGAAAGACCGATAACGCGGAACTGCTTGCCTGGTTAAAGCCGCGGGTCGCACGCTACCTGATGCCTGTCGATCTTCAGGTAATAAACGACATCCCGCTGACGGCGGTAGGCAAGCCTGACGTTCGCCGCCTGACGCGATAGGGGCCGGGCGTTGAAGACGTTATCTTAACCGCCATGCACAATAAAGGTATATCCGGCCAGCATGACGCCGCCGATGCCGCTTACGGCCATGACCACAAAAAGGGTGATGATACCCAGTTTGGCTATGCTCATACTTTGCTCCTTATGTTAACCAAAAGATTATACGGCGAAGCTGATGTGTTAATGAACCATTAATTTTGGTCATGGTGAGCGAGCAGGTTTTAGATAGTGCGTTTTTTGTACATTTGTGCGCCCGTTCAGTGATCCGGCGCACGAATTTTCGATTTTATGCCGCGCTTCAAAGAAAGTTAAACCTTCAACCTGTATGTTACGCGCTTTCAGAAAGTGTGGTTGGCAGGTATGTACGAATTTAATCTTGTGTTGCTGCTGTTGCAGCAAATGTGTGTTTTTCTGGTCATCGCCTGGCTGATGAGTAAGACGCGCCTGTTTATACCGCTGATCCAGGTTACGGTACGCCTGCCGCACAAGCTGCTTTGCTACGTGACGTTCTCTATTTTTTGTATTCTCGGTACTTATTTTGGCTTGCACATTGAAGACTCCATTGCCAACACGCGCGCGATTGGCGCGGTAATGGGCGGGCTGCTGGGTGGTCCGGTCGTGGGCGGTCTGGTAGGGCTGACCGGGGGGCTACATCGTTATTCGCTGGGCGGGATGACCGCGCTAAGCTGCATGATCTCCACCATGGTCGAGGGCTTGCTGGGCGGGCTGGTCCACAGCATGTTGATCAAACGGGGAAGGACAGATCGCGTCTTCAGTCCGCTGACGGCCGGGGCAGTAACCTTTGTCGCGGAGCTGGTACAGATGATGATTATTCTGCTGATTGCCCGTCCGTTTCAGGATGCGCTGCACCTGGTTAATAGCATTGCCGCGCCGATGATGGTCACTAACACCGTGGGGGCCGCGCTGTTTATGCGTATCCTGCTCGACAAGCGCGCCATGTTTGAAAAATATACCTCCGCGTTTTCGGCCACGGCGCTCAAGGTTGCCGCCTCGACGGAGGGGATCCTGCGTCAGGGATTTAACGAAGAGAACAGCATGAAGGTGGCGCAGGTACTCTATCAGGAGCTGGATATCGGCGCGGTCGCCATCACCGATCGTGACAAGCTGCTGGCGTTTACCGGCACCGGCGACGACCATCATCTGCCCGGTCGGCCGATTTCATCCGAATGGACACTGAAGGCGATCAATACTGGCGAAGTAGTGTATGCCGACGGTAACGAAGTGCCGTATCGCTGTTCTCTGCATCCGCAGTGCAAACTGGGCTCGACGCTGGTGATCCCGCTACGCGGCGAGAACCAGCGGGTGATCGGCACCATTAAACTCTATGAAGCGAAAAACCGTCTGTTCAGCTCCATCAACCGCACGCTGGGGGAGGGGATTGCCCAGTTGCTGTCGGCGCAAATACTGGCGGGCCAGTACGAACGGCAAAAAGCGTTGCTGACCCAGTCGGAAATCAAGCTGCTTCACGCGCAGGTCAATCCGCATTTTCTGTTTAATGCCCTGAATACGCTAAAGGCGGTGATCCGCCGCGACAGCGATCAGGCCAGCCAGCTGGTCCAGTATCTGTCGACTTTTTTCCGTAAAAATCTCAAGCGGCCATCCGAGATAGTGACCCTGGCGGATGAAATTGAACATGTGAATGCCTACCTGCAAATCGAAAAAGCGCGCTTCCAGTCGCGCCTTCAGGTGCAGCTTTTTGTACCGGAATCGCTGGCGCATCTCCAGCTTCCTGCCTTTACGTTGCAACCGATTGTAGAAAATGCCATTAAGCACGGCACGTCGCAGCATCTTGGCGTCGGGGAAATCAGGATCCATGCCAGCCAGTATCAACGTTATTTACAGCTCGATATTGAAGATAATGCCGGGCTTTATCATCCGAATGCCAGCGCCAGCGGGCTGGGGATGAGTCTGGTCGACAAACGCCTGCGCGCCCGTTTTGGTGACGACTGCGGGATTACCGTCAACTGTGAGCCAGAATGTTTTACCCGAATTACCCTGCGACTGCCTCTGGAGGAAAACGCATGTTAAAAGTGCTGATTGTGGATGACGAACCGTTAGCACGCGAGAATCTGCGCATTCTGCTACAGGACGAAAATGACATCGAGATTGTAGGCGAGTGTGCGAATGCCGTTGAGGCTATTGGCGCGGTGCATACGTTGCGCCCGGACGTGCTGTTTCTTGATATTCAGATGCCGCGTATCAGCGGGCTGGAGATGGTCGGCATGCTCGACCCGGAACATCGGCCGTGGGTGGTCTTTTTGACGGCTTTTGATGAATACGCCGTAAAAGCGTTTGAGGAACACGCCTTCGATTATCTGCTCAAACCGATTGAAGCCGGGCGACTGAATAAAACCCTGACCCGCCTGCGCCAGGAGCGCGGCGAGCAGGACATTTCGGTCCTGCCGGAGAATCAGCAGGCGCTGAAGTTTATTCCCTGCACCGGGCACAGCCGGATCTGGCTTTTGCAGATGGAAGACGTGGCGTTTGTCAGCAGCCGGATGAGCGGCGTGTATGTCACCAGCCATGAAGGGAAAGAGGGATTCACTGAACTCACGCTGCGCACGCTGGAAAGCCGGACGCCGCTGCTGCGCTGCCATCGTCAGTATCTGGTAAATATGGCGCACCTGAAAGAAATTCGCCTGGAAGAGAACGGTCAGGCCGAACTGCTGTTACGCGCCGGGCAGACGGTGCCGGTGAGTCGCCGCTACCTGAAAAACCTGAAAGAGGCGCTGGGGCTGTAATTGGTGTAGAATGAGCTCCCGCATTTTTTCATCACCGAAGGCACTATGGTCAGTAACGATATTTTGCGTAGCGTCCGCTACATTCTGAAAAACAATAATAACGATCTGGTGCGTATTTTTGCACTGGGGGAAGCGGATGTGACCGCAGAACAACTGGTGCCCTGGCTGCGTAAGGAAGATGAAGATGGCTTCGTGCGGTGCCCGGATATTATGCTGTCGTGCTTTTTAAACGGCCTGATTTACGATAAACGCGGACGTGATGAGTCGACTCCGGCATTGTCGGTTGAGCGTCGCATCAATAATAATGTGATCCTGAAAAAGCTGCGTATTGCGTTTGCACTTAAAACCGATGACATTCTGGCTATTCTGACTGAGCAGCAATTCCGCATTTCGATGCCGGAAATTACCGCCATGATGCGCGCCCCGGATCATAAAAACTTCCGTGAATGTGGCGATCAGATGCTGCGTTATTTTCTGCGCGGTCTGACGGCGCGTGAACACGCTGCTAAATAGAATACCAGGCCGGGCTAAACCCGGCCTGAAAGGGCTTATTTCACTTCTTTAAAGCCAGCTGACTCAAGCATAGTCTGGGTTTGCTTCATGCTGACACCTTTGCTGGTATCGCCTGTAACCATGGAGCCAGAAACGCTCTGCAGCGCTTTGAAATCCACTTTTTCCATATCGACGGTAACTGTTTCTTCCGCCCAGGTGTCTTTGTAATCTAATTTTTCATCAACACCCTGAATGTTTTTATATTTTGCACTCAGCGGATCCAGCACGCGTGCCGCTTCTTCTTTGTTTTTCGCGCCGATGGTGGAGTAGTTAATCTTATTCTCTGAGGTTTGCTTCAGAACTTTATCACCTTCATAGGTATAGGTGATTTTGATGTCAGCGCCGTTAATATTAGCGTTAAAGGTTTTGGTTTCTTCTTTGTCACCGCAGCCTGCCAGGGAAACAACCAGCGCCGAAGCAAACGCAACTGACAACAATTTATTTAATGCTTTCATACAAAACTCCATTTTATAAAAATGTTTAAAAAATAACCGCATGAAGCGGCGTAGCGAAGCGCAAATTGCACCAGTGCAATAAAGCATAGAGGCTTTTTAAAATATTGCGCAGTCCGGAAGTGGAGTTCGTCGTAGGAAAAGGTCGAAACAGGGATAAAAAAAGCGCCGCGAGTGCGGCGCCTGAAGCAAATATTATTTCACCTGCTGGCCAGGTTTTGCGCCGTCATCCGGGCTTAACAGAAAGATATCTGATCCGCCAGGGCCTGCGGCCATCACCATGCCTTCAGAGACGCCGAAGCGCATTTTACGTGGCGCGAGGTTGGCGACCATTACCGTCAGACGGCCAATCAGCACCTGCGGGTCCGGGTAAGCGGAGCGGATACCGGAGAAAACGTTACGTTTCTCGCCGCCCAGATCCAGCGTCAGACGCAGCAGCTTGTCAGAGCCTTCAACAAAGCCGGCGTTTTCAATCAGCGCCACGCGCAGGTCGATTTTTGCGAAATCATCAAAGGTGATGGTTTCCTGAATCGGGTCATTGGCCAGCGGTCCCGCTACCGGAGCCGCCATCGCTTTCACTTCTTCTTTCGATGCCTCTACCAGTGCGTCAACCTGCTTCATGTCGATGCGGTTATACAGCGCTTTAAAGGTGTTGACCTTATGGCCCAGCAGCGGTTTCTGAATAGCGTCCCATTCCAGGGTGGTATTCAGGAAGGCTTCCGCGCGCCCGGCAAGCGTTGGGATCACCGGCTTAAGGTAGGTCATCAGCACGCGGAACAGGTTGATGCCCATGGAGCAGATTGCCTGCAACTCCGCCTCCTGACCTTCCTGCTTCGCCACTACCCATGGTGCTTTTTCATCGACATAGCGGTTGGCAACATCGGCCAGCGCCATAATCTCACGCACGGCTTTGCCAAATTCGCGGCTTTCCCAGGCTTCACCAATGACCGTCGCGGCATCGGTAAAGGTTTTGTAGAGCGCCGGATCGGCAAGTTCAGACGCCAGCACGCCGTCAAAACGCTTGGCAATAAAGCCCGCGTTACGTGAAGCCAGATTGACCACCTTATTGACGATATCCGCGTTAACGCGCTGCACGAAATCTTCCAGGTTCAGGTCGATATCATCAATGCGCGAGGAGAGCTTGGCGGTGTAGTAATAACGCAGGCTGTCGGCATCAAAATGATTCAGCCAGGTGCTGGCCTTAATAAAGGTACCGCGCGATTTTGACATCTTGGCGCCGTTTACCGTGACGTAGCCGTGAACAAACAGGTTCGTCGGCTTGCGGAAGTTGCTGCCTTCCAGCATGGCTGGCCAGAACAGGCTATGGAAGTAGACAATGTCTTTGCCGATGAAATGATACAGTTCGGCCGCGGAGTCTTTCTTCCAGTACTCGTCAAAGCTGGTCGTGTCGCCGCGCTTGTCACACAGATTCTTAAAGGAACCCATGTAGCCAATTGGCGCATCCAGCCAGACGTAGAAAAATTTGCCCGGCGCATTCGGGATTTCAAAACCAAAGTAGGGCGCATCGCGGGAAATATCCCACTGTTGCAGGCCGGATTCAAACCACTCCTGCATTTTGTTTGCCACCTGCTCCTGCAACGCGCCGCTGCGGGTCCACGCCTGCAACATTTCACTGAAGGAGGGCAGGTCGAAGAAGAAGTGTTCAGAATCACGCATGACCGGCGTCGCGCCAGAAACCACGGATTTCGGCTCGATCAGCTCGGTCGGGCTGTAGGTTGCGCCGCACACTTCACAGTTATCGCCATACTGATCTGCCGACTTACATTTCGGGCAGGTGCCTTTCACAAAACGGTCCGGCAGGAACATGCCTTTTTCCGGATCGTAGAGCTGAGAGATGGTACGGTTTTTAATAAAACCGTTCTCTTTCAGACGACCATAGATAAGCTCCGACAGCTCACGGTTCTCATCGCTGTGCGTGGAGTGGTAGTTATCGTAACTGATGTCGAAGCCCGCAAAATCGGTCTGATGCTCCTGACTCATTTCGGTAATCATCTGCTCAGGGGTGATGCCTGACTGCTGTGCTTTCAGCATGATCGGCGTCCCGTGCGCATCGTCCGCGCAGATGAAGTTTACCTGATGGCCGCGCATTCGCTGGTAACGGACCCAGACATCAGCCTGGATATGCTCCAGCATGTGGCCGAGGTGGATTGAGCCGTTGGCGTACGGCAGCGCGCACGTTACCAGAATTTTCTTCGCGACTTGAGTCATAGTGAGTATTACTTCTTTGGTAATGAAAAGGGCTTTGATAGTACCAAAATGGTATTTGCCGCGCCAAGTGATAAGGGCATTTATCCACAAATGAATAATTGTCGTCTCTGAGGTAAACTGGGTAATTACACTGTCTTTTCAGAACAACAACAGAGGAGTCGGGATGAACGAACAATCCCAGGCCAAATCCCCGGAACGCTTGCGAGCAATGGTCGCCGGGACGCTGGCAAATTTTCAGCATCCCACACTGAAGCATAATCTGACGACGCTGAAAGCGCTGCATCACGTCGCCTGGCTGGATGACACCATCCACATCGAACTGCAGATGCCGTTTGTCTGGACCAGCGCGTTCGAGGATCTGAAAGAGGAGACCAGTGCGGAGCTGTTGCGCATCACCGGCGCTAAAGCGATTGACTGGAAGCTGTCTCACACTGTCGCCACGCTAAAGCGCGTCAACAATCAGCCGGGCATCAACGGCGTAAAAAATATTATTGCCGTCAGTTCTGGCAAGGGTGGGGTAGGGAAATCCTCAACGGCGGTGAATCTGGCGCTGGCGCTGGCGGCGGAAGGCGCAAAAGTCGGCCTGCTGGACGCCGATATCTATGGTCCGTCTATCCCGACGATGCTGGGCACCGAACACCAGCGTCCGACCTCGCCGGACGGCACGCATATGACGCCGATTGTCGCGCATGGGCTAGCGACCAACTCCATTGGCTATCTGGTGACGGATGATAATGCGATGGTCTGGCGCGGACCAATGGCCAGCAAAGCGCTAATGCAGATGCTCCAGGAAACGCTGTGGCCGGATCTGGATTATCTGGTCCTGGATATGCCGCCGGGAACCGGTGACATTCAACTGACGCTGGCGCAAAACATTCCGGTCACGGGCGCGCTGGTAGTCACCACGCCGCAGGATATCGCGCTGATTGATGCTAAAAAAGGCATTGTGATGTTCGAGAAAGTGGACGTGCCGGTACTGGGGATTGTCGAAAACATGAGTATGCATGTGTGCAGCAACTGCGGGCATCATGAGCCTATTTTCGGCACTGGCGGGGCAGAAAAGCTGGCGGAACAGTATCATACGCAGCTGCTGGGGCAAATGCCGCTGCATATCAGCCTGCGCGAGGATCTCGACCACGGCACGCCAACGGTTATTCATCGTCCTGACAGTGAATTTACTGCTATCTATCGCCAGCTGGCAGGGCGCGTGGCGGCACAGCTGTACTGGCAGGGGGACGTGATCCCCAGTGAAATTGCCTTCCGCGCAGTATAAGGTCTCCGGCTGCCCTGGCGGGCAGCCGTCACAACTTAACGGTGATAGAAAATTTCACCGTCATAGACTTTCAGGATCTTGCCTTCTGCATCAGTAATGAGCACGTAGTTACCGCCCATATAGGTCCAGTGACTTCCGGCATCCGGCGCGGGCAGGTTACGTTGCTGCCACTGCTTGATGTTGTATTCTTCAGTACGGTACATTTCGGGCACCGTGTCACCGATAGTAAAATGGGTGAAATCAGCGAAAAATTCTTTCAGCTCATAGGATTGTGTGCCCTGCGCCTTGACCGCCGTTTGCGGGGCAGCGCTCACGCAGGTCGCCACGCCGAGTGCAACGCCCAATAACAGTAGCTTAACTCTTTTCATTCTTTCTCCATATCATCATTACAGGCCGTGGCCGGAGCGCAACTACGCGTCTGGTTATACCTTATCTAAGATACCAGAGGCGAACGTAATGTGCCTGATTACTCTGTATCTTGTCAGCTTTTCAGCCTCGTCTGAATGGCCGATTTCCTCTGATATTGTTATTGCCTTAAGATCCGTTTCGCTATTTGCCATAATTCGCGTATTAACGAAATAATATCGATATGCTTGCAAAAAAATATATTTGTTCTACGCGCAATCTTAATCACTTAATCCGGCCAGCTTATGTCCTGAGTAACCCTGAAACATTTTCACTTAGCCGCTTTCCTGCCAGATTTAGTAGGGTTTACAAAGGATTGCCTCAAAAGTGAGCGGTATATTAGCGCGGTTGATGTGTATCATGTCATCCTAATTTGTTAGATTTGTCGAAACATCGTTTCTGGTTGTTGTTTTTCATGTCGCTAAGACTTATCCTACCGTTTCATTGAATAAAAACTCAGTTATCTAATTATAAAGATGCATGCGATCTGTCATCTGTTTCGTCTGCGTATTAGGGATGAGCTTAGTCAACTGAATTAAGCTTTACTTTAATATGGTTTTATGATAACTGGAATGAATTCAATGAGTTATGGCGTTCACGAATGTTTTGTCAGGTATTAAATAGTGAATTGCCGGTTTCTGATTTCCGATCTGGCAGAAAGGAAGTTAGTGCAGGGTGGTAGCTTTAAGCCACGGCGGTAGCCTGCCCGCTATTCAGCCCAAAAGCTGAAGGTTATGGTATGCTAATATTGCCTGGTTTTCAGGCTATCAATTTTACATTCGTTGAATGATGAGGAACGTGAATGAAAAAGACAATGTGTGCGGTTCTCGCAGCGTTGGCGCTGGCGGGTGTTAGCCCGGCTACGTTTGCTGCTCCGGCCACCGGGACTGAAACTACGTCTGGCGGCGCTGCAGCAGGCGCAATCGGCACCACCACTATCGTCACTGCAACTGCAGTAGCAGGTCTGGTTGCGTTAGTTGCCGTTGCCGCAAGCGACGACGACAGCTCCGGCTCTGGCGTTAACCTGACTACCACCACCACTACGCGTTAAGCTTGAGAATTAACTGAATTTCTGTACAGTTAATTAACAGTGTGGGATGGTATATAAGATGCCCGGCAGATATGATTTGCCGGGCATCTTAAAAAAGTAAATAATACCCACGTAAAACTATTTTTATCGCTAATTATGTATAATGCTGGAAACCCTCTTTTGCGGTCTTCTGGCAAATAAGTGCGTGCAAATAACCGCTTCTTTGAGGTTATTTTTTGTATTAACACATTGTGAAAGGGATCCTCTGGTGCGCATACTCCTCTTCCTCATGGCCTGCCTGCTGATGCAGGGCTGCACCCATAGCCAGCAAAGCATTGTTGATACCCTGGATTCGACCTTTTTTGGCGCGAAGGACGTTACCGTTTCTAACCAGCAAATTGAATCACTGCCCTATAACACCATGTATCTGCGCATTAACGACGGCCAGCGCATTTTTGTGGTACTGGGTTATCTTGAGAACGGCCAGCGTAAATGGCTGACGCAGGATAAGGCGATGCTGGTAACGAAAAGCGGCCGGTTAGTGAAAACCGTTAACTTGCCCGATAACCTTCTTGACGTCAGCAATCAGCCGCAAGACCCCCTCCTGAATGCCCGACAGCTCACAAACGGCGCTACCTGGACCAGAACGATAAGCTGGACAGAGGATCAACGCTACCGTTCGGCGACCGTGGTTTCCCGCTTTACTTCTGGCGGTGAAGACGTGCTGACCATTGCGGGTAAACGGGTTCGCTGCCTGGTATGGCATGAAAATGCCCACACGGATACTCCTTCGCGCGACTGGCAAAACACCTTCTGGGTAGATGCGGTTAGCGGGCAGGTTCGTCAGGGCCGCCAGATGTTAGGGGCCGGGATCCTTCCTATCGACTTCACTATCCTGAAACCAGCGACGCTATGAAAATAAAAACATTACTCACCAGCGCTGGGCTTCTGGCTCTCAGTTGCTCCGCGTGGGCAGATAGCCAGGTCACGGTACACGCGCTCACTTCGGGTAAAACGTTGACCATCGATCATGCAGAGCGACTGTCGCAGGTCGTTACGGTGTCTAACCTGCCCGCCGGGATCTGGTGGCAGGGCGCGGTGATTGCAGAACCGCAGGCCACGGCAGTGATTCAGCAGCAGTATCAGCAGACGCTACAACAACTTAATGCCTGGGCCGCGACGGAAAGCGTGGACCAGGCCGCCAGCATTCGCGCCGTCATTCAGCAGCTTCAGGCTATTAAGGTGACAGGACGTCAATTTGTTCCTCTCGACCCGGATCTGGTGCGCACCCGCGATGAAAACAATCCCCGCCTTGAAGGGCGTTATTCGCTCTGGCTACCGGCGCGTCCGACGACAATTACGCTACTTGGCGCGATTGAAGGCACGGGCAAAATCAGCTGGCAGGCAGGGCGAAGCGTGCGCGATTATCTGGCGGGACGCGAACGGCTGACCGGCGCGGATCGCAATATCGCGGTGGTGATCCACCCCGATGGTAGCGTCCAGCAAGCACCGGTTGCGTACTGGAATCATCGTCACGTAGAACCGGAGCCGGGCAGCATTATCTGGGTGGGATTTTCCTCATGGGCTACGCCCGGAGAATTCGAAAAAATAAATCAACAAATTGTCTCTGTTCTGACACACCGGATACCTGACTGATGAATAAAAAATATCTGGTCAGCCTGCTGGCCATCGCCGTATCCAGCGCCTGTCATGCCGATGTGCTGACGTATCCGGACCCGATTGGGCCCTCGCAGTCTGATTTTGGCGGCACCGGGCTGATGCAGACCCCGAATGCCCGTATTGCCAAAGAAGGCGAATTCAGCGTCAACTACCGCGATAACGATCAATACCGTTTCTACTCAACCTCAATCGCACTCTTTCCCTGGCTGGAAGGTACTGTCCGTTACACGGATGTGCGTACGCGTAAGTACAGCCAGAATGAAGACTTCAGTGGCGATCAAACCTATAAAGACAAATCTTTCGACTTTAAAGTGCGCTTATGGGAAGAGGGATTCTGGCTGCCTGAGTTTGCCTTTGGTAAACGTGATATCGCCGGTACGGGGCTGTTTGATGGCGAATATCTGGTCACCAGCAAAATGGTTGGCCCGTTTGATTTCTCGCTGGGTATGGGCTGGGGCTATAACGGTAACAGCGGCAATATTACCAACCCGTTCTGCCGCGCCAGCGACAAATATTGTACTCGCGCTGACTCTCATGATGCAGGCGATATCAGTTTTACCGATGTCTTTCGTGGACCGGCGGCGATTTTCGGCGGCGTAGAGTATCAGACGCCGTGGACGCCGCTGCGCCTGAAGCTGGAATATGACGGCAACGATTACCAGGATGATTTTGCCGGGCGAATTGACCAGCGCAGCCACTTCAACGTAGGGGCGATTTATCGCGCCGCTGACTGGGCAGACGTTAACCTCAGCTATGAGCGTGGCAATACCCTGATGTTTGGCTTCACCCTGCGCACCAATTTCAACGATCTCAAACCGTCGCAGCGCGATAATCCGAAACCGGCCTATCAGCCCGCACCGCCGACCAGTAACCTGCAATACACCACCGCAGCGAATGCGTTAACCCAGCTGAAATATAACGCTGGTTTTGACGAGCCGGAAATTCTCCAGCGTGGGAATACGCTGTATATGACCGGCGTCCAGTACCGCTACCGCGACACCCGTGAAGGCGTCGACCGCGCAAACCGCATTCTGATGAATAACCTGCCAGCTGGCGTCGATACCATCAGCGTGACCCAGAAATCACAGCATCTGCCGCAGGTTACCACCGAAACCAGCGTTGCCAGCCTGCGTAAACAGCTCGAAGGCTACCCGTTGGGTCACGAAGAGACCCTGCAACAGCGCCGTATTAATCCTGTTGATACCGATGCGCTGGGACGCGGTTATCGCATCCGTCCGGATCGCTTTGGCTACTCCATTTCGCCGGTGCTCAGCCAGTCTCTCGGTGGCCCGGAAAACTTCTACATGTTCCAGATTGGCGTGATGGGCAGCGCGAATTACTGGCTGACCGATCACTGGCTGGTGGATGGCGGCGTCTTTGCCAACGTTTATAACAACTACAACAAATTCAAATCCACCGACACGCCGGGCGATTCAACGCTGCCGCCGGTACGTACCCATATCCGTGATTACGTTGAAAATGATGTTTACGTTAACAACCTGCAAAGTAACTACGTCCGCTACTTAGGCAACGGTTTTTACGGCCAGGTGTACGGCGGTTATCTGGAAACGATGTACGGCGGCGCAGGGGCGGAAGTGCTGTACCGTCCGCTGGACAGTAACTGGGCCGTGGGCATTGACGGCAACTACGTCAAGCAGCGTGACTGGAACAACATGATGCGCTTTATCGACTACAAAGCGCCAACCGGTCATCTGACCGGCTACTGGACACCGCCGGTATTTGATGACGTGCTGTTTAAACTCAGCCTCGGACAGTATCTGGCAAAAGATAAAGGCGGCACCCTCGACATTTCAAAACGCTTCGACAGTGGCGTAACGGTCGGGGCATGGGCGGCAGTGACTAACGTATCGAAGGATGACTACGGTGAAGGCGGGTTCAGCAAAGGCTTCTATGTCTCCGTGCCATTGGATCTGATGACCGTCACGCCAACCCGCAGCCGCGCATCAATAAGCTGGACGCCGCTGACGCGTGATGGTGGACAGATGCTTGGACGGAAATATCAACTTTATAACATGACGACGGATCGCGATGTTCCCATCGGCTACTAAGCTGGTGGGCGTAAACGCCCGCAAAAGGTAAAAAATTTTTATCTTTGAGAACAACGTTCATTTTAGGGCCGACATTCTGTTTTTATCTCTTCGCATGACGTGATAAAAACAATATTGATAGCGCACGTTAATAAGATTGCCGGAAATGCAATCGGATTGACACTAAACCATTTGAACCACAGATGATTTTACATAATGAAAAAGAGTATTCTTAGGGTTTCTCTCGTGGCATTGGCTGTCGGGGCGTTAGCAGGCTGTACCATCATTCCGGGGCAGGGTTTGAGCACCAGTGGAAAAGATGTTATCGATCTTCCTGATAGCGATTACGATTTGAACAGAATGGTCAATGTGTACCCCATGACGCCGGGGCTGATTGATCAACTTCGTCCGGTATCGGTCATCTCGAAGGCCAATCCCCAGCTGGACGATCTCCTGAAAACCTACCAGTATCGCATCGGCGTCGGTGACGTACTGATGGTAACCGTGTGGGATCACCCTGAACTGACCACTCCGGCGGGGCAGTATCGCAGCGCTAGCGATACCGGTAACTGGGTGAGTGCTGATGGCACCATCTTCTATCCTTACGTTGGCAAAATGCGCGTTGCGGGCAAAACGCTGGCGCAGGTGCGCGATGAAATTACCGCACGTCTGGATTCGGTTATCGAAAGCCCGCAGGTTGACGTCAGCATTGCGGCCTTCCGTTCGCAGAAAGCCTATGTGACGGGTGAAGTGGCGAAATCAGGACAGCAGCCGATTACCAATATCCCTTTAACGGTAATGGATGCGATCAACAACGCCGGCGGTCTGACGCAGGATGCCGACTGGCGCAACGTAGTACTGACGCATGACGGTCACGACACCAAAATTTCGCTGTGGGCGCTGATGCAGCGCGGCGATTTGACCCAGAATAAACTACTCTATCCGGGTGACATCCTGTTTATCCCGCGCAATGACGATCTGAAAGTCTTTGTGATGGGTGAGGTGGGTAAACAAAGCACGCTTAAAATGGATCGCAGCGGCATGACCCTGGCCGAAGCGCTGGGCAATGCGGAAGGCATGAAGCAGGATATGTCCGACGCGACCGGCATCTTTGTTATCCGCTCCCTGAAAGGCAAGCAGAACGGCAAAATCGCCAATATCTATCAGCTGAACGCGCAGGATGCGTCGGCGATGGTGCTGGGAACCGAATTCCAGCTTGAACCGTACGATATCGTTTATGTAACAACCGCACCGCTGGTGCGCTGGAACCGCGTGATTTCACAGCTGGTACCGACTATCACCGGTGTTCATGACCTGACGGAAACCGCTCGTTATATCGAAAGATGGCCAGATTAATGTTTAGCTCGATCCTGGTAATTTGTACCGGAAATATTTGCCGTTCCCCTACCGGGGAACGTTTGCTGCGGCATACGCTTCCTGACATGAAAGTCGACTCGGCAGGCACTTTTGGCCTGAGCGGCCAGCCTGCCGATGCCACCGCGATAGAAGTGGCGGCAGCGCACGGCGTTTCGCTGGAAGGGCATATCGCACGCAAACTCACTCCCGCCATGGCGCGCGATTACGACCTGATTCTGGTGATGGAACCTGCCCATATTGAGCAGGTGACGGCTATCGCGCCCGAGGTAAGAGGCAAAACCATGCTCTTTGGTCAATGGGCGGGTAAAAAGGAAATTCCTGACCCCTACCGCAAAAGCCATGAGGCCTTTGAACACGTTTACGGACTGCTTGAGCAGGCCAGTAAAGAATGGGCTGTCAGGCTCGGAAAATAAAACGGGATAAATATTCGTTATGTCGACAAAAGTCACAACTGCCCCTGCTGAAACCGCGAACAACGAGCTGGATTTAGGGCGTCTTCTGGGCGATCTGATCGACCATAAAAAACTTATCTTTTTCGTCACCGCGTTTTTTACGATTATCGCCGTGATTTATGCGCTGTTTTCTACGCCGGTATATCAGGCGGATGCGTTAATTCAGGTGGAACAAAAGCAGGGGAATGCGATCCTCAGCAGCCTGAGCCAAATGATCCCGGATTCGTCGCCGGAATCCGCGCCTGAAATTCAGCTGCTTCAGTCGCGCATGATCCTTGGTAAAACCATTGATGACCTTAGCCTGCGTAATGTCGTCGAGCAGGACTATTTTCCGGTCTTTGGTCGTGGCTGGGCGCGATTAACAGGCCAAACGCCGGGCGTGATTGCGTTGAGCTGGCTTGCCGTACCAAAAGAGATGGCCCAACAGGAATTTACCCTTACCGTCGGTGAAAAAGGGCATTTTCAGGTAGAAGGTGACGACTTTACGGTAGACGGGCAGATTGGTCAGCTGATCGATAAAAACGGTTTCTCCCTCAAAATCGCCGATATTGCTGCGGAACCGGGCACCCGTTTTACCCTGCGTCAGTTGACCGATCTTGAAGCGATTAATGAATTGCTCAAGGACTTCACCGTCAGCGAAAAAACCAAAGACAGCGGCATGCTGGGTCTGACCGTCACCGGAGAAGATCCGCAGCTCATCGCCCGCATTCTGAACAGCATCTCTGACAACTACCTGCAGCAAAATATTGCCCGCCAGGCGGCGCAGGATTCCAAGAGCCTGGAATTTTTGCAAAAGCAACTGCCTCAGGTACGCAGCGACCTCGATCAGGCGGAAGATAAACTTAATGCCTATCGTAAGCAGAGCGATTCCGTCGACCTGAACCTGGAAGCAAAATCGGTTCTTGAACAGATTGTGAATGCGGACAACCAGCTCAACGAGCTGACCTTCCGCGAAGCGGAAATCTCCCAGCTGTATAAAAAGGATCACCCGACCTACCGGGCGCTGATGGAGAAGCGTGAAACGCTGGAGCAGGAAAAAGCGCGTCTGAATAAACGTGTGTCATCCATGCCGGGCACCCAGCAGGAGATCCTGCGTCTGAGCCGCGATGTGGAATCCGGACGTGCGGTCTATCTCCAGCTGTTAAACCGTCAGCAGGAGCTGAGCATTGCCCAGTCGAGCGCTATCGGTAACGTGCGCATCATCGATCCGGCGGTGACTCAGCCGCTGCCGATCAAGCCAAAAAAAGCGCTGGTAGTTGCGCTGGGCTTATTGATGGGCCTGTTTGTTTCCATCGGTCTGGTGCTGGCGCGCATGCTGCTGCGTAAGGGTATTGATTCGCCTGAACAGCTGGAAGAGCAGGGCATAAACGTATATGCGACCATCCCTATGTCCGACTGGCTGGCGCAGAAAACCCGCCTGAGAAGCAAAAACATCTTCTCTTCCCGTACCCAGCATAAGACCAAGAATATCCCGTTCCTCGCGGTCGATAATCCGATCGACCTGTCGGTAGAAGCCATTCGTGGTCTGCGTACCAGTCTGCACTTTGCGATGATGGAATCGACCAATAATGTGCTGATGATTTCCGGGGCCACGCCGGACAGCGGTAAAACCTTCGTCAGTAGTACGCTGGCGGCTATCGTTGCGCAGGCGGGACAGAAAGTGCTTTATATCGATGCGGACATGCGTCGCGGTTATGCGCACGATCTGTTTAATTTCAGCAACACTGACGGCCTGTCTACCGTATTGTCCGGTAAATCAACGGTTGAAGCGGCTATCCAGAACTTCAGCAAAGGGGGTTTTGACGTTCTGACCCGTGGTCAGGTGCCGCCAAACCCGGCTGAACTGCTGATGCACGATCGTTTCCGTGAACTGCTGGCCTGGGCAAGCGAACATTACGATATGGTAGTCATTGATACGCCGCCGATTCTGGCGGTGACCGACGCTGCCGTTATCGGTCGCTCTGCCGGTACCTGTCTGGTAGTGGCACGTTTCGAAGTCAACAGCGTGAAAGAAATGACGGTCTGCGTACAGCGCCTTGAGCAGGCGGGCGTAAACGTGAAGGGCGCGATCCTCAACGGCGTCATCAAACGTGCCAGCAGCTACTATGGCTACGGATACAATCACTACGGCTATAGCTATACCGATAAGAAATAATCCCCGCACTACCCCCCGGCATCCGCTGCCGGGGCATTTCGCTTCGTTATAAATCAAAAAAATCCGCCGCCAGTTTCGACCCCTGGCGGTCTGTCTATGTGCACGGAAAATACTGGAGAATTATATGGATTTCGTGATGATCCTGATCAGTGCTATTGGTGGCCTGGCAGTTGCAGGATTGACCGCACCCGTCTTCGGGCTGGTCGATAAACCAGATGCACGTAAAGTTCATGAAGGTCACATTCCTCTCGTCGGCGGTATTTCAGTATGGGTAGCGATGAGCGCCCTGCAATATCTAAACCCGCAGTGGCTACCCCACCAGCAGGTATTCTGGTTCTGTATTTCAATGCTGTTAATTGTCGGCGTACTCGACGATCGCTTTAACCTTCCGGTGCTGCCGCGGGTGATTGCCCAGGCGATAGCCGCCGTCCTGATGATGCGATCGGGATTATGGCTAGCCTCGCTGGGAGAAATTATTCCGGGTTATGTCGTCACGCTCGGTGTAGTGGGATATCTGATTACCCTGATTGCTATTTGGGCATCGATTAATGCTTTTAACATGATTGACGGCATTGATGGATTACTCGGCGCAGTATCGTGTGTCACCTTTGGCGCACTGGGCATTCTGTTTTATCTGCATGGCAACATTGGCGCATGGCACTGGTGTCTGGCGCTGGTCCTGGCCATCATGCCTTATCTGATGGCTAATCTTGGTCTGTTTGGCGGCACCAAACGCAAAGTATTTATGGGCGATGCCGGCAGTACGGTGATCGGCTTTGCCGCCATCTGGCTGCTGGTAATGGCAACGCAAAACGACGATGCGATCATCGCGCCCGTTACCGCACTGTGGCTGATTGCGCTTCCGCTGGCGGATATGTCCGCCGTGTCCCTGCGGCGTATTCTTAGCGGTAGCAGCCCGTTCCGTCCGGACCGCGGTCATATCCACCATATCATCATGAAGTGCGGTTACAGCAGCCGCCGGACGCTGGTGATCCTCTTCGCCGCTGCGGTGTTATGTGCGTCAGTTGGTATCGTTTTTGATCGCCTGCAAATCGCCGAGTGGGTGAGCCTGACGCTATTCCTGCTGTGCTTTGCCGCGTGGGTCCGGTTTTCAATGAAAGTGTTTCACCGTTAAGCTCAAGCGCGCGACGGATCGCTCCGTCGCGCCTTCTCCTCTCAGAATCCTTCCAGCACAATCTTCCCGACCGAGCGTCCCGTCTCCAGAAGCCGATGGGCTTTGCGTATATTTTCCGCGTTAATCTTTCCGTAATGCTCGCCCAGCGTGCTGACCAGCGTCCCATCGTCAATCAGTGACGCAACGCGGGTGAGCAGGTGATGCTGTTCAATCATATCGTGAGTCCCGAACATGGAGCGGGTAAACATAAACTCCCAGTGCAGCGAAATACTTTTCTTTTTAAGCGGCAGAGCGTCCAGGCTTTGCGGATCGTCAATCAGCGCCAGTTTACCCTGCGGTGCCAGCGCTTCAACGATGGCCTGATAGTGCTCATCGGTATGGGTCAGACTGGCAACGTAGTTCACCTCTTTAATACCGATGCCCTCAAGCTGCGCGCTGAAGGACTGGCTGTGGTCGATCACATGATGTGCGCCAGCCTCCGTCACCCACTGCTGGCTGGCCGGACGCGAGGCGGTGCCGATCACCGTCAGACGAGTTAATTTTCGCGCCAGCTGCGTCAGAATTGAACCCACGCCGCCCGCCGCACCGACGATCAGTAAACTCTCGCCTTCACCACCGCCTTCTTTAATTCCCAGCCGGTGAAATAACAGCTCCCATGCGGTGATCGCCGTTAGCGGCAGGGCCGCCGCGGCCGCGTTATCAATACGCTTTGGCTTAAGCGCCACGATACGCTCATCCACCAGCTGCAATTCACTGTTGCTGCCCGCTCGCGTTAACGCCCCGGCATACCACACCTCATCTCCCTCATTGAACAGCGTCACCTTATCGCCTTTGGCCACCACCACGCCCGTTGCGTCCCAGCCCAGTACCCGCGGCTGGTCAGCGTCAAAACCGGCGCGGACCTTGGTGTCTACGGGATTCACCGAAATTGCTTTCACCTCCACCAGCAGATCGTGTCCGTGCGCCACTGGCGTGGGCAGTTCGACATCCTGTAAAAAATCAATATTGCTGCCGTTCTGCGCAGCCCGGTTAATGACGATGGCTTTCATAATGACTCCTGGGATGGTAAACAGTTATTGTGTTGATGAATCAATAATAGTTCCCCCTGCGACGGGAAAAACGGTTCACCGGCAACAGCACTTATATTCCGGGAGTGAAAATGTTCAGGCTGGAAGATTTGACGTTGTTTGTGCGCGCCGCAGCGTTAAACAGCTTTAGTGAGGCGGCACGCGAAGCGGGATTGCCCCCGGCGCAGGTCAGCGCGGCCATCAAACGGCTGGAAAAAGCGTTAACCATCCGCCTCTTTGCACGCTCCACGCGCAGCCTGCGGCTGACGGTGGAAGGGGAGAGCTGGCTGCCTTATGCCATGCAGATGCTGGAGACCATGCATGCCGGTATGCAAAAAATTCAGACGCCCGATGACGACGTGCGCGGCACGCTGCAAATTGCGGTACCGTCAGACCTCGGGCGTCACCTCCTGCTTAGCGTATTTCGCGCTTTTGGTCAGCGGCACCCCGCATTACGCCTGCGCCTGCTTTTCTCCGACCAGATTACGGATGTGTTTAAAGATCCAGTCGATGTCGCGTTTCGCTACGGCACTAACGGCGACGCTTCCTATATTTCGTTGCCGGTCGCGCCCGACAACCGGCGCGTGCTGGTGGCTTCGCCAGCCTGGCTGCGTCAGCATGGGGAACCACGTTCGCTATCCGAACTGGCGCAGCATAATGCGCTCACCTTTATGTTGCGTGGCAAATTACACGATCGCTGGACGTTACTGAAAGACGGGGAAATTCATGAGGTAAATGTCTCTGGCGCTATTATGAGCGATGATGCGGAAGTTATTCGTCGTCTGGCGATAGCGGGTGAGGGAATTGCCTATAAATCCTGGCTGGATGTCAGCGATGACGTGGACGCAGGGCGCTTACAGCCGATCCTGACACAGTATCAGGGCGAAAGCGTACCGCTGAATATGATTTGTCCGCACCGCCAGCAGCTTTCTCCCGCCGTACGGCTGCTGTATGACGCGGTGAAAGCGCAATGCGCAAGCGTACAGGCTAGCTTCGCTGCACAATCGCGTTGTAATTAAAGCGCTGGTAATGATAGCGGCTGGTGCAGTATTCGAACGGCTGGCCGTCGTTCAGATAGGTCACTGAAAGCGTCACGCTCACCGGTTCGTTTGCCTGAAGCTTAAGCCATTCCCGGGCTTCTTCATCGCTGGGCAGGGAGTAAAACTGCGTGTGGGAGCTGCAGGGGATCTTCTTCAGCGAGTGTTCAACGAACTGGTATACCGACCCCAGCGCATTCTGGCGGGTAAATTCCGGCAGGATCTTGACCGGTATCCAGGTCTCTTCAATGGACAGCGGCTCCTGACTGACGTAACGCACCCGCCTGAAATGCCAGGCGTAATGCCCTTCCGCCATCGCCAGCTGCGAGGCGATATCCGCAGGCGGAACGGCGATATCAAAATGCAGCAGGTGGCTATGGACTTCCTCTCCGTGCGCCCCCAGCCGACGGCTGACGCCCTGAATTGGTAAGGTGTACGACGTCTGTTGAGGGGAGGCGGTTTTTACGATGGTCCCCAGCCCGCGTTGCCGGGTAATAAACCCTTCATTGACCAGAATATCCAGCGCGTTATTCAGGGTGATTTTACTGCAGGCGAACTCTTCGCATAGCTGATGGCCATAGGGGATCTTCTCGCCCGCAATATATTCACCATTCTGAATTCTGTCTTTTATTATATTTGATATCTGAATATATCTACGCAAAACGACTCTCCTCTATCGTCAACGGCATGATTATATCCTGTCGGGTAAAACATTATCCAGATCTCATTTATTTTAAAAGTAGTCTACTTTTAAAATAAAAACCTTGATTTTATGGTGCCTGCCGTTTCATTCTACTTTCGCCGATGATAGCGCGATTTAATTATAAATATGACTTATTGATTACATTAAATAATTCTTGGTGTGAATATATAAATCGGACCCA
Source organism: Superficieibacter sp. HKU1 (assembly GCF_029319185.1). Classification (NCBI taxonomy): domain Bacteria; kingdom Pseudomonadati; phylum Pseudomonadota; class Gammaproteobacteria; order Enterobacterales; family Enterobacteriaceae; genus Superficieibacter; species Superficieibacter sp. HKU1. The sequence continues at coordinate 2,951,752 of NZ_CP119754.1, read as the reverse complement.
TCGAGGAAAAATAATGAAAGAGCTATTTTTAAAGAAAACCCTCGCCATGGCGCAGTGGATGGCGTCGCAAATTCATCTCCGGACTATGCGTGATGCATTTATTATGCTTATTCCGTTCCTGGTGTTAGCAGGAATGATGATATTGGTCAACAATGTTATTATAAATCCGGGCGGCATTCTTTCCGGCTTTATTGCCGATGCCACGCTGGCGGCCTGGCAGGAGATGGGGAATAAAGTGGTTAACGGCACCATGAATATCCTCGGGATGCTCATAGGCATTATTTTCAGCTATAACCTGGCGCGCAACCGCCAGTTTGCCAATCCGCTGATGGCCGCGCTGGTCACCGTCAGCTGCCTTTTTGTGCTGATGCCCGTACTGAACGGTTTTACACCTGAAGGCGCGCAGGCAAAGGTGTTGATCAAAGATGCTGTGCCCTATGCGCTGCTGGGAACCAGCGGCACCTTTGTTTCCCTGCTGTGCGGCGGCCTGGCCACGGAGATTTTTACCCGAATCTGTAAAAACAAACACCTGCAAATTCGCCTTGAAGGCAACGTGCCTCCGGCAGTTATCCAGTCCTTTAATACGCTGTTTGCCGTGATGATCACCGTGTTGCTGTTCGCGCTCGCCTCCTGCCTGATTGTCGCTTTTTTCGGTATGGAGCTGCATGAGATCATTAATAAAGTGATCCAGGCACCGCTGCTCGGGCTGGCGACGAACCTGCCAGCCTATATCCTGATCGACATCATCAATAATTTCGTCTTTTCTATGGGCATCAACCCCGGCGGCATCACAGGCGCGATTATGGAAGCGCCAATTATGGTGGCGACCCAGCAAAATATGGATGCGTGGGCAGCCGGTAAAGAAATCCCGAATATTATCGTGCGTCCGTTCTGTGATTTATACGGACGCATGGGCGGCACCGGGATGACGTTGTGCCTGGTGATCGCAGTATTTCTCAGAAGCAAACGCCAGGAGCTGCGTTCCTTTTCACGCACGGTTATCCCGACGACGATCTTTAATATCAACGAACCGGTTATCTTTGGCTTCCCGATTATTTTCAACCCGATACTGATGATCCCTTTTACCTTTATTCCTTCAATCCTTTACGTCATCGCCTATTATGCCACCGCGCTGGGGTGGGTATCGAAAATCGTGGTCTATATACCCTGGTCCGTCCCGCCGCTCATTTCCGGCTATCTGGCCAGCGGCGGCGATTACCGCAATGTCATTTTGCAGCTTATTTTACTGGTGCTGGGGGTTCTGCTCTATATGCCTTTCCTGATGCTGTATGAAAAGATGCTGACAATGCAGGAAACGGCGGCTTCAAAATAATCATTAAGGATATAAATGATGAAAAAAATACTGCTTATTTGCAACGAAGGCATGTCTACCGGCTTCTTATGCAACAAGATGAATGACTATGCGCAACAGCAGGGGCTGGATATCCACGCGTGGGCGATACCCGAATCGGCGCTGGAAGGGCAATACCGGGAAGCAGATATTGTCCTGCTGGGGCCGCAGATCGGCTATTTGAAAGAGTCTGTCTGCAAACGCGTACAGGAGACGCTGCCCGTCTCCGTTATAAGCCCCATCGATTTTGGCCGCATTAATGCGCAGGCGGTGGTTGAACAGGCGCTGGCATTGATCAACGAGAAATAAGGACAGGTTATGGGCAGCGGAACGCTACTGCAAAAAATCACCGATATCTCGCAGAAAATGGCCTCGGAAGTTCATCTGCGAAGTCTGCGTGACAGCTTTATCATCACCGTGCCATTCCTGGTGCTGGCCGGTCTGTTCATCATGGTGAACTATGTTTTCCTCGATCCGAACGGCTTTCTTGCCTCAGCGTTTTCCAGCGACACGCTTATTTCATTAAGAAGCGTCGGCGATCGAATCCTCAACGGCACGATGAACATTTTGTCATTGATGCTGGTGGTATTGATTTCCTGGAGTATCGCCACCAAACGTAAATTCGTCACGTCGGTCATCCCGGCGATGGTGTCGCTGGCGGCGTTTCTGGTGCTGATGCCCAATCAACTCTCACTGATCCCGGTCGGCAGCGAAACGGCGGTGCAGGTCAGCGGAGTCATTTCTTTTGGCCTCACCAACGCGGGCGGGGTATTTGTGGCGATCCTGACGGCGGTGGCGGCAACCGATCTTTTTCTGTGGATCTCCAACAGCAAACGGCTGCAAATTCGCCTGGGTGATGACGTTCCGCCGATGGTAGCGCAGTCGTTTCAGTCGATGTTCTCTATCATGCTCACCGTGCTGGCCTTTGCGATAGTAGCAGGGGCGGTGCACACTATTTTCCATATGGAGGTGCATGAAATTATTCAGAAAGCGATTCAGGCACCGCTGGTCCATTTGACGACCAATCTGCCTGGTTTTCTGACCCTGACCACCTTAACCAATCTGCTGTTTTCGCTGGGCATCCATCCTTCCGGCATTATTAACCCGATCCTCGAACCGCCGTTGCTGGTGGCGATGCAGGAGAATATGGCCGCCTTTGCGAAGGGGGAGGTGCCGCCGCATATCATCGTCCTGCCGTTTCGCGATCTGTATGGACATATGGGCGGGACGGGAACCACGCTGGCGCTGCTGATAGCGCTGTTCCTGCGCAGCAAAATGTCGAGCCATAAGAAATTTGCCAGAACGGTGCTGGCGCCGGGGATCTTTAACATTAACGAGCCGGTGATTTTTGGTTTTCCGGTGTTATATAACCCGCTGATCATGATCCCGTTCATCATCTATCCGCAGATTAATTTTATCATCGCGTACTTTGCGACCCAGTGGGGAATGGTGTCAAAAATCGTCGCCTACGTACCGTGGTCGGTGCCGCCGCTACTCTCCGGCTGGCTGGGATCCGGCGGTGATTTCCGCAACGTCATTCTGCAAATCATCCTGCTGGCGCTGGGCGTGGCGATTTACCTGCCGTTCCTCGCCGCCTATGAGAGATCGCTGATGAGCGCAAAAAACCAGAAGCTGGTCAATGAGATAGCCGAGGGAATACCCGTTGAGACTGCCGCACCCGATCCCAAAACGCAGCAGGAAAAAACCATTATTCTGATGTGCAATGAAGGCATGTCCACGTCCATCATGGCAAGAAAAATGAGTCAATTTGCCCAGTCGGCGGGCTACCCATTCACCATTTACGCCATCAACGTGGGGCGCCTTCAGGAAGAGTATCAAAAAGCCGACCTCATCCTGTTGGGGCCGCAGTTAGGCTACCTGCGCGAAAGTATCCGTGAAGAAATTAACGACCGCTGCCCGGTTCAACCGCTGGACGCGGGCCACTTCAGTAAGCTGGACGGCAAAGCCGCCGTGCTTGCCGCATTGCCATATATAAACAGTTAAGGAGAACGACCGTGATTTATAGTGCATTCATCGGCTTTGGCAAAAGCGCCACCCGTTACCATCTGCCCTACGTCTTAACCCGGAAAGAGAAATTCACCGTTAAACGCATTTTTGACGTGGTGCGCAATCCGCAGCGTGAGAGCCTGCCTGAATATAAGGGTATCGCCTTTGCCGATAAGATTGATGAGATCCTTAACGATCCGCACATCACCCTGGTGACCATCTGTACCCGGCCTGACAGCCATTTTCACTATGCAAAGCTGTGCCTGGAGCATGGCAAAAACGTGCTGGTGGAAAAACCCTTTACCACCACCCTCGATGAAGCCAGGACGCTGTTTGCGCTGGCAAAAGAAAAAGGCTTACTGGTGTCGCCCTTCCAGAACCGTCGTTTTGACAGCTGCTTTTTGACCATGAAACAGGCCATCGACAGCGGTAAACTGGGCGATATTGTTGAGGTTGAAAGCCACTTCGACTACTTCCGTCCCGAGACCGACCTCCAGCCGGGCGGCGCGTTCGACGGCGCGTTTTACGGTCTCGGCGTGCATACGCTGGATCAGATCCTGTCGCTGTTTGGTCGCCCGCAGCAGGTGGCTTATCACCTGCGTCACCTGCGCCAGAAGGCCAACCCGGATGATACCTTCGAAGCGCAACTGTTTTACGGCGACGTAAAAGCCATCATCAAAACCAGTCATCTGGTCAAAGTGCCGTACCCGAAATTCCTTGTCCACGGCACCAAAGGCAGCTTCGTGCGCTATCAAATCGACTAGCAGGAGACCAGCCTGAAGGCGGGTATTATGCCGGATCACCCGGACTTCGCGGCGGACAGCCAGTGCGCGCTGCTGGAATATGTCGATGAGCATGGCGAGACGCATACCGAACATTTGCCGCCGGTAAAAGGCGATTATGGCCGCGTCTACGATGCGCTGTACGAGACATTGACTAACGGTGCCGCGAATTATGTCAGTGAAGTTGAGGCGCTGACCAATCTGGAGATCCTCGAAACTGCCTTCCGCCAGCCATCGCCTTCGCTGGTGACGCTTTCTTAAGGAGAAGAATATGCAGCGTATTTTAAACTGTCGCACCAGTGACTTTACCAAGCCCGCCAGCAGCGGAGAGTTGAGGCAGGCGATTATCGCCTCAGAAGGGCGAACGATCATGGCGGAGGTGGCCGCCGGTGCCGCGCCATTATACGGCGAAGTCACCAACGGCGAACTGCTGTGCGCGTTCGGCGCGGACCTGCTGCTGGTGAAAGGTATGGATTGCCGCACCCAGGCCATTCAGGGCTGCCGCGACCTTCAGCATTTTAAGCAACTCACTGGCCGGATGGTGGGCGTCAGTCTGGAAGTGCTGGCGGATGAAGCGGAGGATAATCCGCGCGCCTGCAATCTGGCGAACTTTGCTCAGGTTGCCGACGCCGATTTCTTCTGCCTGACAGCGTATGACAAGCCTGGCGTCACCGCGCAACGCGTTTGCCACGCGTTAAAACAGATCCGGGCGCAGACGGATAAAATGATCCTCGTCGCTAAATTTTATGCGGCAGGACTGGCCCCGGCGGAAGAATATGCCAGTTTTATCGCGGCCGGGGCTGACGGCGCGGTGGTTCCGGCTCCCGCCAGCTGTCGCGGCGCGTCTGAAGCACGCGTTGAGGCAGCGCTGTCAGCGATACGGCAGGCAGGCGGGATTGCTATCACCACGATCAGCAGCAGCCAGGAAGGGGCTGATGAGGAAACCATCCGCCAGATTGGCCTTGCCAGCAAACGCTGCGGGGCCGATCTGTTTAACTTTGGCGATGCTGGCGTCGCAGGGATGGCCGATCCGCAGGCGGTTTATACCCTGTCAATGGCTGTGCGAGGGCGCAGACACACGTGGGTCAGAATGGCCGCATCGCTGGCACGATAATGTTACGCAGTAGCGCCTTCTACAGGCGCTACTCTTTATCTGAAGCGTATCGCTTTTCCTGCAAATAACACTCATAATTTTTATTACAGAGCAGCTTAGCTCTGCTAACAAATAAGGAGTGATGACCATTATGAAAACGTGTTTGCTGATGGGAACCCTGGCTCTCGGCTGCGGTATTAGCGCGTTTCCTGCCGTCGCCTCCGACACGGCAACACTGACTATCAACGGGCGCGTCAGTACGCCAACCTGCAGTTCAGAAGTCAGCAACAATAATGTGCAGCAGCGCTGCGGTAATTCGATTCAACTGACAGCGCTTACCGGCTCCCCCGTTTCGTCTGCCCGGGGAGTGAGTACCGAGATTGTTTCTCTGCCTGATGATGCCACTCGCCATATTATTTTAAACCGCTACGAATAACGTTCCGCTAATTCACTCCGCCGATATTATTTTCATGAATAATATCGGCATTACTTATTGATTAAGTAGATCATTTAGCTTATTTCTCCTGAAAAATGATTCATTCTGTAAATACACATTAGGGTGACTTATTTGTTAAGATTATAATGCATTAATTAAATTGCTTTAAATCAATAAAACATAGTGTTTACATTGTAGTAACTTCTTAGATGTGAGAAATTTGTTTCAGTGGTTAACATCTCTTACGAAACTGAAACTTAATTATTAAAAAGGAAGTAACTATGAAACATTCATTCATTGCTGTCTCCGTATTGTCTTCTGTTCTGGTGAGCGCCGGGGCGTATGCCGCTAATGAAGATGCAGGTATCCTTGAAATTACAGGAAAAGTGGTGGGCACAACCTGTACATTTATTGGCGGCAACGAAGCTGAAATTAACCTGAACGAAATCGGTGCCGACAAACTGCAATCGTTAAATGTGGGCGATGTTTATACCGGCGTAGAAGCCAATACCCCCGTTCCGCTTAAAGTGAAATGCGCCGATGGAAAAGCACCCACCATTAGTTTTTCCACCACCCAGTTTGATAGTAAAGACGTGACATTAAATAACGGTTCTGCGAAAGGTGTCGGTTTTGCTGTTTATTACGGTGATACTAAAACACAAGTCGATCCTCAAAAAGGGGTAAAACTGAACGTGGACGAAAAAGGCGAATATACCCTCAATTTCCTCGCCCGTTATGCACGTGCAGAAGGTACCGTTGTTCCCGGTGATGTTAAATCAACTTTAACCATGACGGTCGTCACTGATTAATTCTGCTTTACCGGCGGCGGCTGTCGCCGGTTGTTTCTCTGTGCAAGGCTTCATTCTATGAAAAGATTAGCGGCATTATTATTCTCCGCCATGATCCTGCCCGCTCAGGCTGGCATTGTGATTTACGGCACTCGCGTTATTTATCCGGCTGAAAAAAAAGAGATTACTGTCCAGCTGATGAACGAGGGAAAACAAACTTCGCTGGTGCAGGCGTGGATTGACGATGGCGATACTTCACTGCCGCCGGAAAAGATCCAGGTTCCTTTTATGCTAACGCCACCCGTGTCGCGGGTCGCTGGCGCATCCGGCCAGCAGCTTAAAATTAAAAAAATGGCCAACGCGTTACCGGCAGATCGGGAAACATTATTTTTTCTCAACGTTCTGGATATCCCACCAAACAATCCAGAGAATGCTGATAAAAACGTTCTTAAATTTGCCATGCAAAATCGGATAAAGTTTATCTGGCGACCGGCTAATATTGCCCCGGTCAATAAAGAGTCAATACGTAAACTTAGCGTTTCAGGAAACGGAAATAGCGCCACCATAAAAAATGACAGCGCTAACTGGATAACTATTTCAGATATTCATGCCAGCGGTGTAAAAATAAATAACCAAAGCATTATGTTGGCCCCTTTATCCAGCCAGACAGTGACGCTAAAAAATGCGCATGCCAGGCATTATGAGATCACGATCGTTGATGATTTTGGTAATTACATTAGTGATAAAGTCACTGTAAAATAACAGGAGCTGAATATGCCACGGACGTTGCCACGTGCTTCAGCGATAATATTACTGCTGTTAACTTCCCCGGACAGCGCGGTAGCAGAAGAAACCTTTGATACCCATTTTATGATGGGTGGCATGAAAGACCAGAAACTGTCAAATTTTCATATTGACGACAAAAAACCTATGTCAGGCAATTATGAATTAGACATTTATGTCAACAAGCAGTGGCGTGGAAAATATGATATTGCTATCGACGATGAGCCGGATAACACCTGTATCCCTTATTCCATGCTGAGCAAACTCGGGATTAGCACTCGGGGACTTGAGCCAAACAAGTCCGCCGACTGTCTGACATTGAAAACTGTAGTAAGAGGCGGTAGCTATTCTTTCGACATCGGTACCTTCCGCCTTGATTTAGTGGTTCCACAGGCTTTTGTGAATGACGTTGAGGCGGGTTATGTATTACCTGAAAACTGGGATCGCGGGATTAACGCATTTTATACGTCGTACTATCTCAGTCAGTATTTCAGCGATTATAAACATGCGGGCAATAATAAAAGTACCTACGCCCGTTTTAGCAGCGGCATAAATTTACTGGGCTGGCAGCTCCATTCCGACGCCAGTTATAACAAAGCTGACGACAGTTCCGGCGAATGGAAAAGCAACACGCTTTATCTGGAGAGAGGCGTTGCCTCCCTGCTGGCGACGCTGCGCGCCGGGGAGATGTATACGTCTGCGGATATCTTTGACGCGCTACGCTTTCGCGGGGTGCGGATTTATCGCGACATGCAAATGTTACCTAATTCAAAGCAAAATTTTACGCCGCTGGTGCAGGGTATCGCCCGCAGTAACGCGCTGGTGACCATTGAGCAGAACAATTTTATTGTTTATCAGAGAGAGGTGCCGCCGGGGCCTTTTTCCATCGCCGATCTGCAACTGGCGGGCGGCGGTGCGGATCTTGATGTCACGGTTAAAGAAGCCGATGGTTCTGTCACCCGTTATCTGGTGCCGTTTGCGGCGGTACCAAATATGTTGCAACCTGGGGTAGCAAAATATGATGTGGTTGCCGGGCGCAGTGCGATTGAAGGTGCCAATCACCAGGCTGATTTTGCTCAGCTCAGCTATCAGTATGGTTTAAATAACGTGCTGACGCTTTACGGCGGCACGATGCTGTCTGATGATTATTACGCCTTTACCCTGGGCACCGGCTGGAATACCCGCCTGGGCGCTATTTCCGTCGATGTAACGCGATCCCACAGTAAGCAGGATAATGGTGATGTTTTTGACGGCCAAAGTTACCAGATTGCCTATAACAAATATCTGACGCAAACCGCCACCCGTTTTGGCCTGGCAGCATATCGCTACTCGTCACGAGACTATCGCACCCTTAACGATCATGTCTGGGCGAATAATAAACGTGAATATGCGCGGGACGAAAACGATATTTATGATATCGCCGATTACTACCAGAACGACTTCGGGCGTAAAAACAGCTTTTCCGCCAACATGAGCCAGTCATTGCCGGAGGGCTGGGGTTCGCTGGCGCTGAGCAGCCTGTGGCGCAACTATTGGGGACGTAGCGGCAGCAGTAAGGATTACCAGTTAAGTTATTCAAATCGCTGGCGGCAGCTCAGCTATACCGTATCGGCAAGTCAAACCTATGACGACGAGCGCCGTGAAGAGAAACGGTTTAACCTCTTTTTCTCGGTTCCGTTCAACTGGGGAGACGGCATTACTACGCCGCGTCGCCATGTGAATTTATCAAACTCGACGCTGTTTGATGACAAGGGTTTTGCCTCGAACAATACCGGGCTGGCAGGAACGGTCGGAAAGCACGATCAGTTTAATTACGGCATTAATGTCAGCCATCAGCGGCAGCGCAGTGAAACCACCGCCGGGGCTAACCTGACGTGGAATACGCCTTTCGCGACGCTCAACGGCAGTTATAGTCAGTCGTCTGAATACACGCAGAGCGGGGCCAGCCTTTCCGGCGGCGTAGTGGCATGGTCTGGCGGCGTGAATCTGGCTAACCAGCTCTCAGAGACCATTGCGGTAATGCAGGCGCCGGGGCTGGAAGGAGCATGGGTTAACGGGCAAAAATACCGCACCACCGATAATAAAGGCACGGTCGTTTATGACAATCTGACGCCGTACCGGGAAAACCATTTAATGCTCGATACCTCGCAGAGTGAAAGCGAGACTGAATTACGCGGCAATCGCAAAGTGGTGGCACCTTATCGTGGCGCGGTCTTACAGGTGCAATTTGCTACCGACCGGCGCAAGCCGTGGCTTATCAGAGCGTTGCGTACGGATGGTTCACCCCTGACCTTTGGTTATGCGGTGGAAGATGAGCGCGGCCATAACATCGGCGTCGTCGGTCAGGGAAGTCAGCTTTTTATCCGCACCAATGACGTGCCACCAGTGATCTACGTAGCGACGGATAAACAACAGCAAAATAAATGCGCCATCACCTTAAATAATAAGATTGATGAAAGGCACATCTACATTTGCCGGTAACCATTAAGGACAGCGTAATGAATAATAATTTAATTCTGGCAGTCATGCTGTGGTGTAGCTTTGGCTATTCGTGGGCAAACTGTCAATTAACCAATATGTCATTAGAACATACGGGTGTTATTACGATTAATGAAATGTTTCCGGTCACAGGGCAGGATAGCCAGTCGGTAATGGCCACGTTTTCCGGCATAAAATGCAGTTCAGAGAAAGATGTTATCTCGTATATGACACTGGCAACGAATAAGCTGGTTGGGCCTTTCAGTAACGGAGAGAACCTGAAAATCAGCGTCACAGTGCCAAAAACGTCTGAAAATGTGGGTACGACAGAGATGACTGAAAAAACGGTTAATTATACCGTTAAGATTACCCATGATTCCTACGAACCATCGGGTACAGGATCTGCTTCAATCACGCTACCTGGCGTTATGGCAGCAAATACCGGCGGTAACTCTAATTTTTTAATAAATTTAGCGTTGGCGGTTTGTAAGGGAATGGGGTGGTCTGGCTGCGTTGACTATATAACCACAGCCCTTAAAGGCGATACCTATGTGGAAAATCTTACCATCCACTACAACCCGAAGAAAACGACCTGTAAGGCAAAGGATTTAACCATGACGCTGCCAGGTATCGCGCTTTCAGAACTTCCCGCCACGGGGAAAGCTACGCTCAGGAGCACGACGGGTAATATTGAACTGCAATGCGACAACCTGTTTGGTACCAGTAAGCAAACTTCGCGGAAAATGGCGGTTTATCTTTCCAGCAGCGATTTAGCCAGCGGAAGTCGTTCAATATTAAAGGGCGATGCTCATAATGGTGTGGGCTTTGTGCTGGAACATAATAATAAAATCGTCAATATATCTTCGGTGGAGAGCAGTTCTGCCAGCGCGGATAATTTGTGGAGCATTAACAAGGCGGGAATTATCAGCAATGCGCAAGTCACTATTCCATTGACCGCCAGCTATTATGTTTATGACAAAAACAAAGTCAAACCGGGTGGACTTAAGGCAACGGCATTAATCCATGTCAAATACGATTAACGCCGGATGGCGGTGGTAGGTTATATATCATCTGCAGGCCCGTGCAAGCGAAGCGCCGCCGGGCATAATTCCACGGTATAACGTCTGACGCGGGTGAACTATGTCACCCGCGTGCTTTTAATGCCTGACCAGCGTGGCAAAATAATAAACCAGCGGGATCGCCATAATCCATAGACCCAGCGGAATTTCACGCCATTTACCGGCAATCGCTTTAATGACAATAAAAAACAGCAGTCCGCCAGCGATACCGGTACCGAAACTGTTAGCGATCAGGGTAATCATCACCATCATCAGTACCGGCAGGCCATCGGTAAAGTTCGCCAGGTCGACTTTGCGCAGGCCGCTGAACATATTCAGACCAATCAGGATCAGCGCGGGCGCGGTGGCTTCTTTAGGGATCATCAGCGCCAGCGGGGTAAAAAACAGCATCAGCAGGAACATCATCGCCGCGGCCAGTGCGGTCATCCCGGTTTTTCCCCCGGCTTCTGCGGCAGCGGAGGACTCAATCAGGGCGGTGGCGGCAGGGATCCCCGTCCACGGCCCCAGCGCGGCAACGATAGAATCGACGATAAACGGGCGATTGATTTGGGGCATATTTCCGTCTTTATCCAGCAATCCGGCCTCGCCACCAACGGCCAGGGTGGTTCCCATCGTCGAAAAAAATTCAGACGCGAAGAAAACAAACAGGAAAGGCAGAAAAACGACATTTAATGCGCCAAACAGATCGACCTGACCGAGTACCGGTGCCAGGGAGTGGGGCAGGGCAATGAAATGCTCAGGCAAACGCGTTACGTCCGCCGGAATGCCAATCAGCGTGGCGAAGAGAATAGCCCACAGGATCGCGCCCGGAATACGCCGCGCCTGAAGGGCGATAGCCACAAATAACCCGCATAGCGCGACCAGCGCGCCGGGAGAGAGAAAGTCGCCCAGCATCAGCGCGTTACTTTTTGCGTTAGCCAGCACCAGACCGGCATTGCGAAACCCCAGTACCGCGACAAACAGCCCGATGGAGGCCGTCAGCCCCAGCTTTATCGATTGCGGAACCGAGCGCGTTACGATTTCACGCAGGCCAAGACAGGTAAGCAGGAAAAATAAAATGCCGGACCAGCAGGCGATGCCGAGCCCGATTTGCCAGCCAACCCCTTCACTTCCCGCCAGCGTTACGCCCACCAGCACCGATCCGCCGATACCCGGACCTACAATAAACGGCAGGTTGCCGTAAAACGCCATCAGCAGAGTACCGGCAACAAAAACCAGAATAGTGCCGGTGGTCGCCGCGCCTTTATCTATGCCACCCGCGGCCAGTAAGCCGGGGATCACAACCAGCAAATAGGCGGCGGCCAGAAAACCCGTTATCCCGGCCAGGCACTCTGTTTTTACCGTACTTTGACGTGAGTACAGGGCAAAACGTCGTTCCAGCCAGTTCCCCGATACCGGCGTATTGACGCTATTTTCGGCCATTATGTGTTCTCCTTTGGCGATACTCAGATGGCGTTTCTTCGGGAAGCTCCCGGCATGAAATCAGCGGGTCGACAATTTGCCGCGTCAGCCCGTCGGTTAACCCCAGATCGGTAAGATGCGGTCCGGCATTACAGGCCAGACAGGTGCCTTCAATCGCTTTAAAGACACGATACGGTGGCTCCCACTCAGCGATATCCTCACTGCGCTGGCGAAGATCGCTAAACCGCGCGGCCAGTTCTTCCGCCGGCAGATCGGAAAGGATGCCCGCAATCGGCATCGCCACATGAGCAATAATGTTACCGTGCTGTGCCAGCGCCATACCGCCGCCACTGGCAATAAGCTGCCCGGCCGCGCGCGCCATCTCTGCCGGATCGCGTCCCAGCACCACCAGATTATGCGAGTCGTGGGAATAGCTGGTGGCAATTGCGCCGTCCAGTTCGCCCCATCCTTCCAGCAGTGCCATCTGCGGTTTGGCCTCGTGGCGACCGTGACGATGACGCACCCAGATAAGGCTAAACCCGTCGGGGATCACCACTTTTCCATGGCGAATTTGCACATCCACCTCGCCCCACTGCGTAAAACGCGCGCCGCGAATGTGACGCAGCCGCGCCTCGCCGTGCTGAATAGCCGCGAGTCGCAGTACAAAATCCTCCTCCACCGCGGGAGGAAGCTGCATGGTATTCTGCGGCGGCAGGCTTTCCGCCATCGGTACAATCGCGTTTAGCATCCTGCCGTCACGGGCAATCAGATTGCCTGCAACATATACCTGGCGAGCCGTCAGCGTCTCCAGGGAATCAAAAACCACCAGATCGGCACGCCGACCCGCCGCAATCAGGCCCAAATCGTGACGCTGCAGACGGAGGGCGGCATTAAACGTCGCAAAACGCAGCGCCTCGGTGGCGGGCAGACCGTGGGCAATCAGGGTATTGAGCAGAGCAATAATGCCGCCTTTTTCCAGCAGCACATCCGGTGGCACATCATCGGTACAGACGGTGATTTGTGAAGACAGATGCGGAAGGGTCATCAATGCTGTAACAATACCGGGCAGCAGATAGGGATGCGAACCGCGAATCTGCAATGACAAACCCGCGCGCAGTTTTTCCAGCGCATCGTCGGCGGAAACCAGCTCATGATCGGAGGTCACGCCCGCGGTGAGATACGCCTGCAAATCGGCACCGCTCAACCCTCTGGCATGGCCTTCAATCAGCTTACCACTGCGTTGTCCGGCGGCGAGGATCGCCTGCATACGCTCGCTACCGTGCAGCACGCCGTGCATATCCATCACCTCCGCCACCCCACGGACTTCCGGCCAGCTCAGCAATGAAGCTATCTCTTCCCCCGCAAAGTCCGCGCCGGACATCTCAAGACCGGGCGTTGATGGCACGCTGGAGGGGGCGGCGATCATCACATGCAGGGGGAGATCCCGGCTGGCCTCGACGGCATATTTTACGCCGTCGATACCGAGCACATTGGCCAGTTCATGGGGATCCCAGAATACCGCCGTGGTTCCCTGTGCCAGCACGATTTGCGCGTAGCGTGCCGGAGTAAGATGTGAGCTCTCAAGATGGACATGGGTATCAATCAGGCCCGGTGAGAGGAAGCTCCCGGCGAGCGAATGGATTTCTTTCGCCGCCTTATGCTGCCCGCGTGGATGAACACTGGCAATCCATTCCCCGCTGATCCCGACGTCGGCCTCGCGGATCTCACCCGTCACCATATCGACGATGTGTGCATCGGTCAGCAGAAGATCGAAAGGAATTTCGCCTCTGGCGGCCTGCACAGCCCGACGGCGGGTATCATCTGTCGCACTCATAAAAACAGTATCCGATCAAAAAAGTTGCCCTACTGTAGGGGGACGGCAAACGTTTGCCTATCTGAATAATTTTATGATGCGATAAGAAAGAGTTATTCTGAGGCGAACGGACAACCTCTGAAGACAACAATGATGGAACCCTGGCGGCGGTTACCCGCGCTTTCTTTGAAACAGCTACAGTATTTTGTCACGTTGGCACAGCTACGGCATTTTACCGATACCGCCAGCCGCCTTGCCATCAGCCAGCCTGCGCTGAGCAGTGCGCTGCGGCAAATTGAAATCGTGCTGGGCGGCAAACTGGTGAACCGTACCGCGTCTTCGGTCTCTTTGACAGAGCTGGGCGTGGCGATTTTACCGCACGCTCAGCGCGTGCTGAGCGTGGCGCAGCGGGCGTTTGAGGATATGCAGCAAATTGTCGACGCTGGCGGTGACGGCACCTTGCGCATCGGTCTGGTTCCCTCCGTGAGCTCGCTTCTGTTCCCCTCGGTACCTGAAAAACTGGCCCAGGCTTTCCCTCGCGTAAAGCTTGAGTTCCACGATCATACCAACGACTCGCTGGTGGCAGAGATCCGCGACGGTGGGATTGATTTCGGCATTGGCGCGCTGGATAGCGCCGTTCCCGCAGAGCTTCAGACCTTTCCGCTACGGGAAGATGCGTTTATCGCGCTGATTCACTGTGACGATCCGCTGGCGGATTCCGCGCATCTGCCGTGGAAACAGCTTGTATCCCGGGATATTGCCGTCTTTTCCCGAGGCAACGTCCCGCGTCTGGTGTCGGCGCTGGTGGAAAGCCAGCGCCTGACCTTACGGCTACGCTATCAGGTTGACTATATTGAGACGCTTTACGGGCTGGTGCGCTCCCGACTGGCGGTGGCGATTCTGCCGCAGCTCTATACCACTCATTTATGCGATCCGCAGCTGAAAGTCGTGCAGCTCCAGCAACCGGCACTGGCCCGCACGGTAGCCCTGATGCGCAGCCCGCAGCCGCTGGCACCGCAGCCAGAAGCCTGTTTTCAGCTTCTGTTGAGCATACTGCGCGGGCAATAATTACTCTTCGGTCGCAGGCCGCGGCGTGGGTTGTTCCAGGATCATGGTCTGGGTCTGGCTCAGGCTGATCCCCTCATCGCGCAGCATTTTCAAAATTTCGTACAGCAGATCGCTGCGGGTGGCGCTCACCATACGCGGGCTATTCACATAACCCGTCACGCTTAACACGATCCCGGTCGGACCCAGTTCTTTAAAGCTCACCGATGGCGAGGGGGTTTCCAGCACTGACTCATGCAGGTTGTAGGCTTCCAGCAGTAAATCGCGCACCTTCTGTGGATCGATATCCAGCGGGAAGGTAAGGGTGATGGTGGCGACGCCCTGCGCGTTACCCATCGTGGCGTTACGTACGTTCTGTGAAATGAGCTGGGAATTGGGCACAATAACCGTCGACTTATCGCCGAGCTGGATTTCCGTGGCACGCACGTTAATACGTCGAATATCGCCTTCCACTCCGCTGATACTGACCAGATCGCCCACTTTAACTGGCCGTTCCGTTAACAGGATCAGCCCGGAGATAAAGTTCTTCACAATTTCCTGGAGACCAAAACCGATCCCTACCGACAGGGCGCTGACAATCCACGCCAGCTTGTTCCACTCAATGCCGAGCATCGAGAGCGTCAGCATAATAATCAGCACGTAGCCTACGTTGGTGAACAGGGTCACCAGCGACGCGCGCATACCCCGATCCATCATGGTTTTGGGCAGGAAATCGTTGTCCAGCCAGCGGCGCGACGAGCGCAACACGTACCAGCCAATCACCAGGCACAGTACGGCATTAACCGCATGGGCCGGGATAATTTTCATTTCCTCCGGCCCTTTACCGCCCCAGATATCGGCAATTTTACTCAGCAACTCCAGCGGCGTGGTGGTGCCAAAGGTGCCATTGAGCAGGGCGACCGCAGCCATCAGCAGCAGGCTACTTTTGCCGAGGGCCGAGAACAGGGTGGAAGCCAGAGAGAGATGGCGATCGTTCAGGCTAAGCGTGCTTTTGAGAATTTTGCCGCTGTGCGTCGAGGGGGAAAATACGCTTTCGCACAGATCCACCACAAAATGAATCAGCAGATATAGCGAGCTGACCACCAGGCCAATCCACAGCAGTTCAAAAGTGACAAAACGCGCCAGCGGAATATAGCCGATCAGCAGCGCCATCAGGATCACAAAGGCGGTAAGGCTTATCAGCAAATGAATCAGGCCCGCCAGAGTTGAGCGTGCCTCGGTTTGCTCCCCTTCGGCACGCATGGTCCGCCGCATCCGGTTAACCCGTATTGGTGCGATCAGACAGTTAATCGCCACCAGCAGCGCCGACAGCCCGTTACCGAACAGCGTAGCGTCAATGCTGGCCCCGATCAGACCGTTGAGCTGTTCGACAATGCCAAAAATGAAGATAAAGGTGGCCAGCAGAACAGGGAATGAGGCCAGCGTTTTGGCGAGCGGATCGGCAATGCCCGGCAACCGCCAGGAGGGGTGACGATTTGACAGCAGGGCGATCCCCAGTCCGGCGATAACCGCCGAGAAGTAGGTCAGACCAATTAGCAGCTCGGCAAACTCAGTCACGGGCTGGGTGGTATCCGGCAGGCGGGTAAAGATATAACACAGCAACTGCATGCTGATCCCAAGCGTCAGCGTGGTACTTAAGGTCGTAAATAAGGCGAGGAAACTGCGGCGAAAGCGGCCCTGTGGCAGCCAGCGCGGCAGGATCCAGTTAATCGGTCTGTCCAGCACGCGGCGGCCAGCAAGGCCAATTGCCAGCGCCAGTAGCAGTAAAAAGCCGCTGCCGATGCGCCATTCATCGTCCCATGCCTGACTCCACGCGCTAGCCACCTGCGCACCGAACTCATCAAACCGCGCGGCGTCCTTTTCACTCGGGCTGATGAGCGGCGTCCAGAATTTTGCGCCAAGAATACTGCCGGTATTAAGGGCAATCTGCGTTTTCAGCGCATCGCGGCGCATTCCGGAAATTTGCGCCGAAAGATTTTGCGCGCCTACGCCTATCGCCTTGGTTTGCTCGATCTGGGTGGTGAGCTGCGTTTTATTGTTATTCAGTTTATTACGCTGGCTAATCACCTGTGGCGTTTCCGTCAGGGTACCGGGCGCCGGGGCCGGGCCTAATACGTCTAACTGTCCCTGGATCTGCGCCAGTTGCGGCGCCAGCGCGACGGCCAGTTTCTCGGCATCGGCAGCCAGTTTTTGCGCATCGTCATTCAGAGTGGTGAACTGCTTATCCGCTTTTGCCGTTGCTACCCGCTGTTTAAGCGAATCCAGCCGTTTTTGTAGCGCGGGCAGCGCCGTACTGACGTTCACTTTCACCGGCTGCGGCTGCTCAACGTCATTTTGACCCGTCGCCTCATCGGCCCAGGAAAAACACGGCATCATCAGACAGGACAACAGCGCCAGCAGCAGCGGCACGCGAAATAGTTTTTGCATAGAAGGATTGTTCCACGAAATCGAAAGTAACAGGGCTTAAGCGCCTCTTGTAGAATACCTGTTATTCACGATATGAATAGTACCGTTTGTCCGACTTCTGCGTCACCGACTGAGAAGCTGCCGGTTCCGGCAGGTTTTTTTTTAGTCAAACAGGCGTGCGCGCGCTCCTTAAAGCTAAAATAATTAGCGTAAATTCAGGTGTGGCATGAATGAATTAAATGTTAATTATTATTAAAACATATAATGATATTACGATATTGACATTAATCAATGAAACATATTATTAACATTGAGTTCAGATTTGAGATGTGAGAATTTTAATGCAACCCAATTTTTTACATTTTAAAGCGAATTATCACCCAATCAGTTATTACTGGCGTTCGTATTGGGAGGAGAATATATGAATAATACATTGATGATGGTTAAGCTCCGCGAGCTAATGGTTATCTTTATACATCGGCGCTCAATACCGGAAAAAGCGGCGGATGCGTTGCGTTATTGTCAGGAATGTATTCCTGCAAATAATGTGGCCATTGGTATTTACGGCGAATACCATGACATTATTGAGCAACTGCAATTTTTAGCGAACGAAGAAAATCATACCGCACCGGATGATTTATTATCGTATGGCGGAGAAGTGATGATAAGTATTCTTATGCTGTATGAAAGGCTGGGAGCCACAATTGCCATTGAAGATTATGTGCAGCAGTCCAATCGTCTCAAATATTAATAAAACCAGGACGCTGGCAGCGGTTGCCAGCGTCTCATGTCTCTGGCCTGAAAAGCACAGGCGCACCGCTTTTACCGTTTACAAGCTTTTCCGCTGGCATTATTATCCCGGTCTGGGATTAATGACCATCATTAATCGCACGTTTTGAATTTTGATGACTCGGGGTGCCCTTCCTGGTGAAGGCTGAGAAATACCCGTACCACCTGATCTGGATAATGCCAGCGTAGGGAAGTCTGACTCCTGTAAAGAAGTCCCTTCTTCACCGTCTGGCAGGAGCATAATTATGCAACCTGACCTGCACAGCCGCACGGCTACCGCCCACGCGCTACACCACGTTCGAACCCGTTCTCCGCTGGTTCATTGTATGACCAATGATGTTGTTCAAACCTTTACCGCAAATGTCCTGCTGGCGCTCGGTGCATCGCCGGCAATGGTCGTTGATGCGCAGGAAGCCGCGCAGTTTGCGGCCATCGCTGACGCGCTGTTAATTAACGTCGGCACGCTGACCGGGGAACGTGCGCAGGCGATGCGAGCGGCGGTCGTCAGCGCCAGTGCGGCGCAAAAACCCTGGACGCTCGACCCGGTAGCCGTGGGCGCACTCACATTACGTAGCCGCTTTTGCCGGGAGCTTATCGCGCTGCGGCCTGCTGCGATACGCGGTAATGCCTCGGAGATCCTCGCCCTGGCAGGCATGAGCGCAGGCGGGCGCGGTGTTGACACCACCGACACTGCTGGCGCCGCGCTACCAGCCGCGCGCACGCTTGCCAGAGAAGCCTCGACCATTGTGGCCGTCACCGGGGAAGTGGATTACGTCACCGACGGCAGCCGCACGCTGGCCATCGCCGGGGGCGATGCGCTCATGACCCGCGTGGTGGGCACCGGCTGCGCGCTTTCAGCGGTGGTGGCCGCCAGTTGCGCATTACCCGGTGACAGGCTGGAAAACGTGGCTTCTGCCTGCGCGCTCATTAAACAGGCCGGGTTGACCGCCGCGCAGCAAAGCGCCGGTGCCGGCAGTTTTATCCCGGCCTTTCTCGACGCCCTGTGGACGCTGGACGCGGAGGTGCAGGTATGAAACGGATCAACGCACTGACCATCGCTGGCACCGATCCGAGCGGCGGCGCGGGGATTCAGGCGGATCTGAAAACCTTCTCCGCCCTTGGCGCATACGGCTGCACGGTAATTACCGCCCTGGTGGCGCAAAATACCTGCGGCGTGCAGTCGGTTTATCGCATTGAGCCGGAGTTTGTTGCCGCACAGCTTGATTCAGTTTTTAGCGATGTCCGCATTGATACCACTAAAATAGGTATGCTGGCTGACGCGGATATCGTCGAGGCGGTGGCCGAGCGGCTGCAACGTTATCAGGTGCAGAGCGTAGTGCTGGATACGGTGATGCTGGCGAAAAGCGGCGATCCGCTACTGTCTGCCGCCGCTGTCGACACCCTGCGCAGGCGCTTATTGCCGCACGTTTCTGTCATCACTCCAAACCTGCCGGAAGCCGCCGCGCTGCTTGATGCCCCTCATGCCCGTAACGAACGTGAAATGCTGGAGCAGGGGCGCGCGTTGCTGGCTATGGGCTGCGGCGCGGTGCTGATGAAGGGCGGTCATCTGGCCGATGCCGACAGCCCGGACTGGCTGTTTACCCGCGACGGCGAGCAGCGCTTCAACGCGCCGCGCATTATGACCAAAAATACCCACGGTACGGGGTGCACGCTCTCGGCGGCGCTGGCCGCGCTGCGCCCGCGTCACAGCAACTGGGCGGATACGGTGAAGGACGCTAAGGAATGGCTCTCCGCCGCGCTGGCGCAGGCCGACTCGCTGGAGGTCGGGAAAGGTATTGGTCCGGTACATCATTTTCACGCGTGGTGGTAAAAGGAGTATACTTCCACCAGACCCGAAGCCTGGAAAAGATAAATGGAACAAGCGCATACCCGGCTTATTGCCCAGCTTAATGAGCGCATCGCCGCTGCCGATCACACGCCGCTGTACCTGAAGTTCGCAGAAACAGTCAAAAATGCGGTACGTAGCGGTGCGCTTGAACACGGTAATATTTTGCCCGGCGAGCGGGATCTCAGTCAGCTCACCGGGGTCTCGCGGATCACCGTGCGTAAAGCGATGCAGACGCTGGAGGAAGAGGGCGTGGTGACGCGCGCCCGCGGCTACGGGACGCAAATCAATAATATCTTCGAGTATTCACTGAAAGAGGCGCGGGGCTTTTCTCAGCAGGTGGTGTTGCGCGGTAAGAAGCCGGATACGCTGTGGGTCAACAAGCGGATCGTCAAATGTCCGGAAGAGGTCGCGCAACAGCTGGCGATTGCCGCGCAAAGCGATGTTTTTCTGCTTAAGCGTATTCGCTATGTTGATGAAGAGGCGGTCTCTATTGAAGAGTCCTGGGTGCCCGTGCAGCTGATCCACGATGTTGATGCCATCGGCGTGTCGCTGTATGACTACTTTCGCAGCCAGCACATTTTTCCGCAGCGCACCCGCTCGCGGGTCAGTGCCCGGATGCCGGACGCGGAGTTTCAGTCGCACATTCAGATGGAAAGCAAAGTGCCGGTGCTGGTGATAAAGCAGGTAGCGCTCGATCAACAACAACGGCCCATTGAGTACAGCATCAGCTACTGCCGCAGCGATCTATACGTTTTTGTCTGCGAGGAGTAATTGCTCACGGGTGGGGGCGCAGTCGCCGCCCCGGTGCCCGACGACCCATGCCGCCACTGCATTGCCGAGCATGACGGCATCCGCCAGCGACCAGCCGCTCGCCAGTCCGGCCAGCGTTCCGCCCGCATGACTGTCTCCCGCACCGATGGTATCGACAACCACCGTCGGAAACGCGGCGACGTTTCCCTGACCTTCATGACTGAAATACCACGCGCCTTCTTTATCGTGACGCACGATCAGCGGCGCGTTAAATTTCTCCAGCCAGGCTGCGCCAAACGCCGCCGTCTCGCGGCTGAAGTGAAAAGCGTCTGCCGCGATTTCCGCCTCCTGTCGATTCACCGACACCAGCGGCTTGCAGGCCATGATCCGTGCCATCAGCGGGGCGGGAATATCGGCGATGCGCGGCCCAAAATCGATAAACGGCGTGACCTCCTGTAATCCCTCCAGCCAGCTTACCAGCAGCTCACCGCAGGAGGAGGCCAGCTGGTAGCCGGACAGCGACACCAGGCTACCGGGTTCAACATCTAGTTTTTCCAGCCACCCGGCGTTCCAGGCGTTTTCCACGCCGCTGAACGACATAAAGGTGCGTTCGCCGTCCGGCTCGACCAGGGCCAGACACCAGCCATTATCGCCGCTGGCATTGTCAATCAGGCTCGTCAGGCCTTCCTTCGCCAGATTATTGCGCACGATCTCCGCCCACACGCCCTGGCCGAGCGGCAGCGCGTTGTTGGCCGCAACGCCAAGTCGTTTCAGCGCCACGGCAATATTTAGCGCGCAGCCGCCGATATTGACGCTTTGCTGTTTCAGTTCGATATCACAGCCGCGCCAGGGCAGGGCGTAAGCATCGGCGATGACGTCGATCACCGCTGCGCCGACCACCGTGACCGGACGGCGCGCGTTCAGGGTCGGCAGTTTCTCCCGCAGTAATCCGGCATTCATGCTTCCTCCCGCTGCTGGCGGTAGCGCGTCAGCGCTGTCGCATAGCGCCCGAAATCGAGTTGATTTACCGCGTCCAGCTCCTGTTTCAGCGCCGGATCTATCGCCTGCACGCCGTGTAGCGCCCCGCAAATCGCGGTGGCCATCGCGCCGATGGTGTCGGTATCGCCACCGAGATTGGCACAAAGAATGGCACAACGATTAGGATCGGTCTGCGCCAGGTCGACCATCGCAATGGCGCAGGAAACGGATTCAAGCGTGCTGGTGCCTGCACCGACCTGCTGATACAGCGCTTCGCTGGCGGATTCAGGGCCATCGGCCTCGCGGACGATTTTCAGTGCCAGCTCCAGACGCGCGGACAGCGAAGCGCTAAAGGTGGTAATGCGTTTTTCCTGCGCGTGGCGGGCAATCGCGGGAAGGGAATCGACAATGCTGTGCCACGCCTCGCCGTCGATGGCCCGGGAAATCGCCCATGCCACCACCACGGCACCGGCAATCGCCAGATCCGATTTGTGTGTCGGGCTGGAAGCCAGCGCCACCGCATCAATAAAGGTATCCAGATCGCGCGCCGGAAGCAGGCAGCCCAGCGGCGAAACGCGCATCGCGGCCCCGTTGGTAACGCCGTTATTTTCCAGTTCCGCCACCGGCTTGCCGTCGCGAATGGCGTTTAAGGCAATCTTTGAGGTAGGGCCGAGAACGTTTTTATTAAAGGCGTCAAAACGCAGCGCCCAGTCGAGGATGTTTCGGCCAATCAGGTCCGGGTCGATCTGGCCTTCACGCGCCAGGAGCGCATCCGCAAGACAGAGCGCCATTGACGTATCGTCGGTGAACTCCGCCCGGTTAAAATAACAGGCAGCATTGTTTTCCGCCGGACCGGGTAAAAAGCGGTTGATCCAGCCAAAATGAGCTTTCACTCGCGAGCGCGGCCACAGCTCTGATGGCATGCCCATCGCATCCCCTAATGCCTGCCCGTAAAGAGCACCGAGAATACGTTCATATTTCATTTAGATTCCCCTTGTGTAAGCGCAATATCTCGCTCATCGGTGTTCACCTTTATGGCGGTGATTTCTTTATCCGATTCACGGAACAACCACATAAACAGCACGGCGATGATGGCGATCATAATGCCACCAAACGCCCACATTCCGGCCCAGTTAAAGGTCAGTCCATTCACCGGCCGCGAATAAGCAAACATTTTTTCCATCATTACGCCGCCGAGCCGGTAGCCCAGCAGGCTGCCAAAGCCCTGACAGCACAGGGTGATTAGCCCCTGCGCGGCAGTACGCATATGTACCGGCGCCTTTTTATCGACATAGATATAGGCGGTGACGTAATAAAAATCGTAGCTCACGCCGTGCAGCAGAATGCCGAGGAACAGTAGCCCGTAGGTGAAATACTGATCGGCACCGCCGTAAACAAAGAACCCGTAGCGGATCGCCGCGGTCACCAGACCAAGCAAGAGTACCTTTTTAATACCAAAGCGTTTGGTAAAGAACGGCAGCGCCAGCATAAAGAAGATTTCAGAGAACTGGCCGAGCGTCATCCAGCCGGTCGCATTCTTCATGCCGACTTCGGTGAGGTAGCCGTTGGCAAAAATGTAATAGAAGGCCAGCGGCATAGCGAACAGGAATGAGCAGACAAAGAATACGAGGAAGTTTCTGTCGCGCAGCAGGATCAGCGCGTCCAGCCCCAGCATCACGCGCAGGCTGAGTTTTCCGGTACTTTTCGGCGGTGTATTCGGCAGGAAAAACGCAAAAACGCCCAGCAGCGCTGAACTGGCGGCGGTGATTAACAGCGGAATATTGGTTGGCGAAATATCGCTGTAGCCCATCATCTGCGGCAGGAATCCACAGACCAGACCGGAGGCGATCCAGCCGATAGTGCCCATCACCCGGATGCGTGGGAAATCACCTTCAACGTCCGCCACGTTAGCAAAAGCGATGCTGTTGGTCAGCGCAATGGTCGGCATATAGGTCAGCGAGTAGGCCAGCAGCAGCGGGAAGAAACCGGCGAAGGTGGTTTGCTGCGCGGCAAAGTAAATCAGCACCGCTCCGGCAAACATCAGCACCGCCAGCACTTTTTGTGCCGGGAAGAAACGATCGGTAAGCGAACCGACCAGGATTGGCGACAGGATAGCGGCAATTGCGGTACAGGCGTACGACCAGCCAATTTCCCCGGCGCTGAAGCCGCTTTTACTCAGCCAAAGCCACAGTGGAACGAACCATGCGCCCCAGATAAACCACTCAATGAACATCATGAACGACAGCTTAACTGTAGTTTTCATCTTTAAATCCTTCATGACAGGTAAGGTACGTAATGAAGATACCATTCAATAATACCTTTTAAATACCTTTGAGATGAAAGTTTGACCGGCTTAACACTTTTACTGTCTTTCAGGCGTGCCAGATGATGCCGGCAAAAATGGCCTTAAAGATGGAAAAATAGTCAACCTGGTACCAGACTTAGTGCTGCCCGCATAAGGCGGGACAGGAAAAACCCACATCCGACGCGATGTCGGAACAAACGGGAGCATAGTTATGACTGATATTGCGCAGTTGCTTGGCAAAGACGCCGACAGCCTGTTACAGCATCGTTGTATGACCATTCCATCCGACCAACTTCATCTACCCGGACACGATTATGTTGATCGCGTTATGGTGGATAACAACCGTCCGCCAGCGGTGCTGCGAAACATGCAGACGCTCTATAATACCGGACGTCTGGCAGGAACCGGATACCTTTCTATTTTACCGGTCGATCAGGGCGTGGAGCACTCCGCCGGTGCCTCCTTTGCGGCGAATCCGCTGTATTTCGATCCCAGGAATATCGTGGAGCTGGCGCTGGAGGCGGGCTGTAATTGCGTGGCTTCAACCTATGGCGTACTGGCCTCAGTGTCGCGTCGCTACGCGCACCGCATTCCTTTTCTGGTAAAACTGAATCACAACGAAACCCTTAGCTATCCGACTGAATACGATCAGACGCTGTATGCCAGCGTTGAGCAGGCGTTCAATATGGGGGCCGTGGCGGTAGGGGCGACGATCTATTTTGGCTCTGAGCAGTCGCGCCGACAGATAGAAGAGATCTCCGCCGCCTTTGAACGCGCGCATGAACTGGGGCTGGTGACGGTGTTATGGGCCTATCTGCGTAACTCTGCCTTTAAGAAAGACGGTGTGGATTATCACGTTTCCGCCGATCTGACCGGGCAGGCCAACCACCTGGCCGCCACTATTGGCGCAGATATTGTTAAGCAGAAAATGGCCGAGAATAATGGCGGCTATAAAGCAGTGAAGTTCGGCTATACCGACGATCGCGTTTACAGCAAGTTGACCAGTGATAATCCCATCGATCTGGTGCGCTATCAGCTGGCAAACTGCTATATGGGCCGCGCCGGGCTGATCAACTCCGGCGGCGCAGACGGCGGTGAAACCGACCTGACTGACGCCGTGCGTACCGCGGTGATTAATAAGCGCGCCGGTGGGATGGGGCTGATCCTCGGGCGTAAAGCGTTTAAGAAATCGATGGCGGACGGGGTGAAATTGATTAACGCGGTGCAGGATGTGTATCTGGACGGTAAGATCAGTATCGCCTGACGGTAACGCAGGCCCTGTGCCACGTTTGCCCGGCGGCGCATTCGCCGCCGGGCAATCTCACCGCTTAAAACTCCCGCAGCTTGCGTGCGGTTTGCTGCAACAACTTATAGGCTTCATAACGCTCCTGGTGAACGGTTTGCTGCCCGGCATCGGGATCGTACTGCTTGTCGAGCACCGTGAAGCGCGCCATCGCATCGCTTACCGACGGCGACATGTTGCCTGCCACAGCCCCGAGGATTGCCGAGCCCAGCAGCACTGGCTCGCTGGAGACGGTGGTTAAAATCGGCAGGCCGCAGGCGTCAGCCAGCAGTTGACGCACCAGCGGATGTTGCCCGGCCCCGCCGCTAATGGCGATTTTCTCGGTTTTGATCCCGTTCTCACCCTGCGTTTCGAGGATCTGGCGTAAGCCGTAGCCGATGCCACACAGTCCCGCGACGTACAGTGCGACCAGGTTATCAAGATCGCGCTCCATGCCTAACCCGGCAATGGCTGCCCGCGCATGCGGATCGGCAAACGGCGCCCGGTTGCCTAAAAACTCAGGGACAACATGCAGCCCCAGTGCCAGCGTCACCGCCGCTGAAGGCGAACTGACGCTTTTCAGCGCCCGATCGGCCAGGAAAACCGGCAGCGGCACGCCAGCGGCGGTGGCCAGCTCGCGAGCTTCCGCCGCCGCAGGGTGGAAAGCGACCAGTTGATCAATCGCCGCGCCCGCCGCGCTCTGGCCGCCTTCATTCAGCCACAGGCCCGGCACCATCGCCGAGTAATACGGCCCCCAGACGCCGGACACGAAGACCGGTTTTTCCGTCGACATCATGGTGCAGGCTGAGGTGCCGAACACCCAGGCCATATTATGCAGCGCACCGCGATCGACGCCAGCGGTACCAATCCCGCCCGCATGGGCATCGATCATACCAATAGCGACCGGCGTGCCCACCGGCAAACCCATCTCGTCCGCGGCTTCCTGCGTGAGACCGTTACCGCACGGTGTTCCCGGCTCCATAATACGCTGACCAATGCGCACAAAGTCTTCATCTGCCAGATCGCCCAGGCCGATAGTGCGAAAATAATCCGGGTCCCAGCGTTTTTCATGCGCCAGATAGGTCCATTTACAGGTGACGGTACAGGTTGAACGTCCCGCATCGCCGGTGGCGCGCCATGTCAGGAAATCCGCCAGATCAAAAAATTGTCCGGCGCGGTCGTAAATTTTGCGGCGATGTTCCTTCAGCCACAGAAGCTTTGGCGTTTCCATCTCGGGTGAAATCTTACCGCCAACGTACTGCAACACCGGGTGCCCGGTCTGGTTAATACGCTCGGCTTGTTCGGTGGCGCGATGGTCCATCCAGACAATAATGTTGCGGTCCGGATCGTCAGACGGCCCGACTGGCAACGGCTTGCCTTCGCCGTCGAGCACCACCAGCGAACAGGTGGCGTCGAAACCAATACCCGCCACGCTTGTGGGCGCAACGCCGGAACGGGCGACAGATTCTTTAATGCACTGGCAGACCGCCTGCCAGATTTCGCGACTGGACTGCTCGACGATGTGTCCCGCCTCGCGCCACAGGGTGATAGGGCGGGTGGCGTGGGCGAGCAGGGTACCGTTGAGATCGAAAATCCCCGCGCGCACGCTTCCCGAACCGACGTCAACGCCAATAATGGTTCTGCTATCGTAATTCATACAGGCTCCCGGCATGCCATCAGAGGTCGACGCTGTTAGGCAGGATCACCAGATCCCTGACGGTGACGTTCTTCGAGCGCGTCACCATAAACAGAATGGCTTCCGCCACTTCAATCGGCTGCATCAGACTGCCGTTGGCCAGCGCTTCATCCATTTTGGCTTTCGGCCAGTCGTCCAGCAGGGCAGTCACCACCGGCCCCGGCAGCACTGCGCCAACGCGCACCCCATGCTGTGCGACCTGGCGGCGAGTGGTATGAACAAATGCCTGTACCGCAAATTTAGACGCCGTGTAGATAGGTTCCCAGATCACCGGCACGACGCCCGCAATAGAACTGGTAAACAGAATGTCGCCGGATTTCTGGGCAATCATGTGCGGCAGCACGGCGTGAACGCAGCGGAAGGCGGCATTAATGTTAAGGTTGAGCACCCGGTCCCAGACGTCAGGATCGCCTTCGGCTACCGGCCCGCCAATGTAAGCCCCGGCATTGGCGTGGAAAATGTCCAGCCCGCCCGCCAGCTCAAGAATACCGTCCAGCATGCCGGACACTTCAGCCGGCTTGAGCAGATCGACCTGTAAAGCAAACGCATTCTCGCCAATTTCCGCAACCAGCTTCTTCAGCTTTTCCCCGTCGCGGTCAATCAGCACCACTTTTGCCCCTGCCTGATGCAGCGTTTTGGCACATTCCAGACCAATACCGGAAGCAGCACCGGTAACCGCGGCGACTTTACCCGCCAGTGGACTATTCATAGAAACTACAGACGAATTCATTTTATAATCCTTCATAAATCTGATGAAAATTTCGGCCGCACGTAGGGTACAGTCGTGAGGGTTTTTTATCTTTCATGTCGATGAAAAATATAGCTTTTTAAGCAAATTCAGGCTGGTTTTTCTTCGCCTCTGCCTGCATAATGCCAGCGATTTGCGCAACATGCTCAATCGATGAAGCTGATTTAGCACTTTTCAAAAAACAAGCGCAAGTTTCGCGATAAACGGAGAGAAATATTTGTGACCGGGATCGGAAAAAGCAGGAAAACGACTATCTACGATCTGGCCGAGCTGTCGGGCGTTTCCGCCAGCGCGGTGAGTGCGATCCTCAATGGCAACTGGAAAAAACGGCGCATCAGCGCGCAGCTGGCGGAAAAGGTAACCCGAATCGCGCAGGAGCAGGGCTACGCGGTGAATCGGCAGGCCAGCCTGCTACGCAGTAACCGGTCAAAAATTATCGGCATGATCGTGCCCAAGTACGATAACCGCTACTTTGGCTCGATTGTCGAAACCTTTGAGGCGATGGCGCGTGAGCGCGGCCTGTTTCCGATCATTACCTGTACGCGCCGCGATCCGGTGCTGGAGCTGGAAGCCGCGCGCACGATGCTCTCCTGGCAGGTGGACTGGCTGATTGCCACCGGGGCGACCGATCCGGATAAAATCACCGAACTGTGTGCGCCGTCCGGGGTGCCGACGCTAAATCTCGATCTGCCGGGCACGCTTGCCCCCTCGGTCATTTCGGATAACTACGCGGGCGCGAAGGAGCTGACCCGGCGTATCCTGGCGAACAGCGAGAAACGCTACGGCGAAAAACGCCCGCTGGTGTTCGTGGGCGGACGCGGATCCGATCACAACACCCGCGAGCGTCTGCGCGGTTTTCGCGACGCCCATCAGGAGGCGGGTCTCACGCTGCCCGGGGAGAACATGCTGGCCTGCGGCTATGCGCCGCATAAAGCGGAGCTGGCGCTACGCACATTTTTCAGCGCGGGAGAGAAACACACCGGCGGTCTGTTTGTTAACTCCACGATCTCGCTGGAAGGCGTTGTAAGCTGGCTGACGCAGGCGGGATATCGCGGTCACGATCAGCCGCCGATGGGCTGTTTTGACTGGGACCCGTTCGTTACCCTGCTGGGGCACGACATCGAAATGGTGAGGCAGGATGTGCCCGCCATGCTGAAGGCGGTCTTTGAGATCATCGATGCCGGAGACGTGCAGAAACAGCAGCGGGAGATCCCGCCGATTTTTGTTTCCTGACCGCTATGTTTACTGGGTTAACAGCCAGCGGGCGGTCCCTTCATCGGTTACCAGACCGTTGATCCAGCCGCCTTTTAGCGCGGCCAGAATCACCGGGCGCTTGTCCTCGCCGCAGGCCACGGCGATGCGCGGGTGGCTGTTGCGGCGGATATCATAGCTGGTGATCAGCCGGTTACTATCGGACTCCGCCACCTGGCCTTCGGCATCAATAAAGCGTCCAAGGATTTCACCAATAGCCCCGCGCTGGCGCAAATCGTCCAATTGTTCAAGGTTAATAAAGCCATCTTTAAAAATCGGACTTTGGGTGCCCAGCGCACCAATACCGACAAAAATGACATCCGCATGATCGGCCACCGAGGTGACGCTTTCGAACAGGCGGTTGGTGGACCACATTTTGTGTTCCGCAAGCGATTTTGCGTAGCGCGGCGCGGGCCACTGAAAATAGTTCGCCTGGATTTTCCGCGCCAGCAACAGCGGAACATCATCGTAGTAGTTACACTGGCCGTTTTCATCCATCGCGCTGATCAGCGCCACGCATTTGCTGTTTTTGCTTTCGAAATCAATACGTTTTATGGTTTTTTTCAGCGTCAAACCTGAGCCGATGCCAATGACTTTGGCGCTGGTGCCCTTCAAATATTGCGACATTAACTGATAGCAGCCGTAAGAAACGCTATCCAGCGTAGACTCGCTGGCAAAGGTCGGCACGATATTACACTCGTGAAGTTTATATTTTTCTTTCAATAGCGAGGCGTAGTTAAGACAGGCAGCCACCGGATGATGAAGTCCGATAGAAACGATACCTTCTTCTTTTGCTGCCGCAATCAGGCGCTGTACTACGGGCCGTGATGTGCCGAGCAACGCCGCAATCTCACTTTGGTTCTGACCCGCAACATAATACATCCATGCGGCTCTGACTTTTTGGTCAAATCGGATGTCGTCTTCTTTCATTATGATTTTCAGGCCCTTACGTTAACAACGTGGCAACAATATTTCAGTGGCGTCTCTTTTCATTGTGGCGTTTGCCGTTATGGCAGGCAACTTTTTGTTCTGCTTTGGTCAAAAGTAATTTTAATGGTCAATTGCTCTTTTGTGATCCATAGCTCTATTTTCAATCAATTGCTCATGTACATTCAGCTGCATAAACTCAATGGAGAGCAAAGCAATGAACAATCAATACACATGGTTACACATCGGTCTGGGTTCTTTTCATCGTGCACATCAAGCCTGGTACATGCACAAACTCATTGAGTCCGGCGACACCACATGGCATATCGCCGCTGGCAATATTCGTAGCGATGCTGAACATGTTGTGTCGGCATTAACCGCGCAACACGGGCGCTATGTTCTGGAAACCGTCAGCCCGGAAGGCGAGCGTAAGTACGAAGAAATTACCTCTATTCAGAAACTGCTGCCGTGGCAGGAAAACCTGCAGCCGCTGATTAACGAAGGCGCTAACGCCGCGACCAAAGTCATTGCCTTTACCGTCACGGAAAGCGGTTATTACCTGAATACCAGTCATAAACTGGAGGTGAATAACCCGGATATCGTCAGCGACCTGAACGGCGGCAACAAAACGATTTACGGCACTATCACGAAAATTCTTGAAAAACGTATCGCCGATAACGCGGGCCCGCTGACGCTGCTGAACTGCGATAACGTGCGTCACAACGGCGAGCGTTTCCATGACGGCCTGGTTGAATTCCTCACCCTGACCGGTAAAACGGCGGTCATTGAGTGGCTGCATCACAATGCCACTTGCCCGAATACCATGGTGGACCGCATCACCCCGCGTCCGGCGGCAGATCTGCCGGCACGGATCAAAGCGCAAACCGGTATTGACGATAAAGCGCCGGTGATGGGCGAAACCTTCATCCAGTGGGTTATCGAAGACAATTTTAAAGCCGAACGCCCGGCCTTTGAGAACGTGGGCGCCGAGCTGGTGGATTCCGTTATTCCTTATGAAGAAGCCAAAATTCGCATCCTGAACTCTTCCCACAGCTGCATCGCGTGGGCCGGTACGCTGATGGGCCAGCAGTACATTCATGAAAGCACGCTAACCGACGCCATCTACGCGATTGCCGATCGTTATGTGACTGAAGATGTTATCCCTTGCCTTGGCGATAACGGCATCGATTTAGCGAAATACCGCGACGTGGTGTTGCAGCGCTTCACCAACCCGCATATTCAGGACACCAACCAGCGCGTTGCGGCTGACGGCTTCTCTAAAATCCCGGCAATGATCGCCCCGACCCTGCAGGAGTGCTACCAGCGCGGCGTACGTCCGGCGGCCACCGCCATGCTGCCAGCGCTGTTCTTCGTCTACATGGAGCAGTGGCATAAAGGCAAACTGCCGTACGAGTATCAGGACGGCATTCTGGATGCGCAGACCGTTCACGCGATGTTTAACGCGACGGACCCGATTAGCGTTTACGCCAAAGACCGCGCGCTGTTTGGCGACCTGGCTAACAACGCCGATTTTGCCGCGCTGCTGCGTGAAAAAATCAACGCTGTCTACTCCCTGATCCATTGAGAGGTCGCTATGTACTTAGGCATCGATTTGGGCACCTCCGAAGTCAAAGGGCTGGTGATTGACGAGAATCACGATATCGTCGCCACCCATAGCGCGCCGCTGACCATTCAGCGGCCCCACCCGCACTGGTCGGAACAGGACCCGCAGGCGTGGTGGGATGCGACCAACTACGTTATTGCCACGCTGCGCGAGAAGTGCGCGCCGCACTGGAATGCGATTAAAGCGATTGGGCTTTCCGGGCAAATGCACGGCGCGATACTGCTTGACGGCGACAATACCGTCATCCGTCCGGCGATCCTGTGGAACGACACCCGCAGCGCCGCGGAGTGCCTTGAGCTGGAAGAAAGCGCGTCTGAACTGCACGCCATCGCCGGTAATCTCGCCATGCCGGGATTTACCGCGCCGAAACTGCTGTGGGTACGCAAGCACGAGCCGGAAAACTTCCAGCGACTGCAAACCGTGCTGCTGCCGAAAGATTACCTGCGCTTCAAAATGACCGGCAAAAAAATTGCCGATATGTCAGATGCGGCAGGGACGCTGTGGCTGGATGTCGCGCGCCGCGACTGGTCAGATTATCTGCTGGAGAAATGCGGACTGGCGCGCTGCAACATGCCGAGCCTGGTGGAAGGCTGTGACGCTTCCGCCACGCTGGACCCGCGCGTTGCCGAAAGCTGGGGCTTAAACCCTTCCGTGGTGGTGGCGGGTGGCGGTGGCGATAACGCGGTCAGCGCGATTGGCGTCGGCGCGGTTGCCCCTGGCGATGCCTTTATTTCCCTTGGCACCTCCGGCGTGCTGTTTGTGGTAAACGAGGCCTATCGTCCCGCACCGCAGTCGGCGGTTCACGCGTTTTGCCACGTCCTGCCGAATCGCTGGCATCAAATGAGCGTGATGTTAAGCGCGGCGAGCTGTCTGCAATGGTTCTGCCGCCTGGTGGGGATCACCGAAGCGGAACTGCTGGAAGAAGTGGCGCAACTTAGCGACGAGCAGCGGGCCAGCGCACCGCAGTTCCTGCCTTATCTGTCCGGCGAACGTACACCGCATAACGATCCGGATGCGAAAGGGATGTTCCACGACATGACCCATTCCACCAATCGCGCGCTGCTGGGCTACGCGGTGATTGAAGGCGTGAGCTTCGGGATCGCCGATGGGTTACGGGTATTGCAGGAGAGCGGCACCCACATCGAACAATGTTCGCTGGTGGGCGGCGGGGCGCGCAGTCCTTACTGGGCGCAACTGCTGGCCGATATTCTCAACATGCCGATCGTCACCCATAAAGGCGGCGAAACGGGCGGAGCGCTGGGGGCCGCACGTCTGGCTTGTCTGGCAACCGGACAGTCTGTGGAAACGGTCTGCAAAAAACCGGAAATTTATAAAATCTATCAGGCGACGTCTGCGCGTCAGGACCTTCTGCAGCAGCGCTACCGGGCGTTTAACGCGCTTTATCAGAACGATCTCAGGTTACGGAATAAATAATTTTTACAAAGGCACCCCGCGTAAGTGTGGGTGCCAGAACTTTATACCCTACAAATGAGGCACTTATGACGAATACCAATAAACAGTGGCTGGGATTGCCGCTAAATCTGTTATGGGGCTATATCGCAATCGCGGTGTTTATGACCGGCGACGGATTTGAACTGGCCTTCCTCTCTCACTACATCACCGGCCTGGGCTTTACCCCGGCGGAAGCCTCGTTTGCCTTTACGCTGTATGGCCTGGCGGCAGCGCTGTCCGCGTGGATCTCTGGCGTGGTCGCTGAAATCATTACGCCGCAAAAAACCATGTTTATTGGTTTTGTGATGTGGGCTATTTTCCACGTTCTGTTTCTGGTATTCGGCCTTGGTCACGCGAATTACGCGCTGATCCTGCTGTTTTACGGCATCCGCGGCTTTGCCTATCCGCTGTTCCTCTACTCCTTTATCGTCATCATCATTCACAACGTCAAGAGCGACAGTTCGAGCTCTGCGCTGGGCTGGTACTGGGCCGTTTACTCTATTGGTATCGGCGTGGCAGGAAGTTATATTCCCAGCTTCACCATCCCGCTGATGGGCGAACTGGGTACGCTGTGGACGGCGCTGGCCTTCTGTGTCGCCGGGGGGGTAATTGCCATGGTGTCTTTGCGTAACGTTAATACGCCGACCCGGATGCATAATCTCACCACGCGTGAAAAATTCAGCGAGCTGAGCCGTGCGGTTACGCTGCTTTATACCAACAAAAACATTCTCTGCTCCAGTATTGTGCGCATTATTAATACGCTGTCGCTGTTTGGCTTCGCGGTGATTATGCCGATGATGTTTGTTGATAAGCTCGGCTTTACTACCTCAGAATGGTTGCAGGTCTGGGCGGTATTCTTCTTTACCACTATCTTCTCCAATATTTTCTGGGGCATCGTGGCAGAAAAAATGGGCTGGATGAAAGTGGTGCGCTGGTTTGGCTGCATCGGCATGGCATTGTCCAGCCTCGCGTTTTACTACATTCCGCTGTGGGCAGGTCATAACTTTGCTATGGCATTGATTCCGGCTATTTCCCTGGGTATTTTCGTCGCCGCATTCGTGCCGATGGCCGCTGTTTTCCCGGCGCTGGAACCGCATCACACCGGGGCGGCGATTTCGGTTTATAACCTCTCTGCCGGCCTGTCTAACTTCCTTGCGCCTGCTATCGCAGTTGTGCTGCTGCCGTGGTTCGACACGATTGGCGTGGTTATTGCCTACACCGCGCTGTACCTTATTGCCTTTGTGATTTGCCATTTCATTGATGTAGAACAACCGGGTTTTGAACGTAAAACGCGTTATGCCGAAGATGGTGCTCTGAAGGTTTCCTGATTTAACGTAGCTGGCACGACCGGACGTTGTGCCAGCGTATTATGGATGATGTTGTTATGATGAACGCTAAAGCCGCAGTTTTTGATATGGATGGAGTGATTATTGACTCCGAGGCACTATGGCAGAGCGCTCAAATCACGTCGCTGGCGGAGTTTGGCATTGCTGTCACCCATGAACAGTGCGAGCAGTTAACTACCGGCAGACGTTCAGATGAAATAGCCTGTATCTGGCAGGAAAAATTTAATCTCGATATTAATCCTTTGCTGCTGGAGGCCGATATTTTGACGCGGGTAGTCAGCCTGATCGAGCGCTCCGGTGAGGCGATGGAAGGGCTGTATGATGCGCTCAACTATTTCCGCCGCGAAGGATACAAAATTGCGCTGGCCACCTCGTCCAGCCACCGGGTGATTCAGGTTGTTTTTGATAAGCTCGGTTTGTGGAAATATTTCGATGTGATCAGCAGCGCGGCTGACGTCGAACGCGGTAAGCCCGATCCGGCGGTTTATCTGGCCACGGCAGAAAAACTAGCCCTGACGCCTGAACAATGTCTGGTGATTGAAGACAGCGGCAATGGTTTCCTCGCCGCCCAGCGCGCCGGAATGCAGACGTGGGTGGTGACGCCGCAGTGCCATCAGGAAAAGTTCAGCCATGCCGCCGGAAATTGCCACACGCTCAGCGAACTGGTGGCGGAACTCTCCTCTCTGAAAACCCTGTCCTGCGAAAGCATTTAACGAACAGGTAAGCGTTGAGACACATTTCCTGGATGTAAACGGTCTCATTATGGAGGTCTCAGCGCTTACTTCCCTCCGATGCCGGGTGGCGGCTTCGCCTTACCCGGCCTACATCAGGCTGTAACGTCAGACGCCATACCGTAGGCCCGGTAAGCGCAGCGCCACCGGGCACAACGGCACAACCCTCAGCGTAACAGCGGGCAATCGGGTGGCAAACGGCAACGCAGCGCGTTTGGCAGGATCTCAATGCGGAAAGACTCCCCGCGCAGCGGCTCGCCATCGAGATTAAAGGTGATTTCATGCGGAGCGCTGACTTCAAACCATGACGATGCCCCGTCGATAATATTTGGACTGTCCTGCGGCTGGGTGAGGGTGGTAAAAATCGCCGGGAGCAGGCCGTCGCCGGTAAACACCCGCAGGTGCAGCAAACCATCATTGATCAGCGCATCCGGACAAAGCTGCTGCCCGCCGCCTGCCTGACGACCATTACCGATGCCAATGACCAGCGCGTCGCCATGCCAGTGAAAATTCTCCCCGCGAATTTCACAACGATCCGGCGTTAAGGTATCCATACGCATCAGGCCGTGGATAAGATAGGATACGCCGCCCAGGGCGGC
The DNA here is from genome assembly GCF_029319185.1 of Superficieibacter sp. HKU1. Taxonomy (NCBI): domain Bacteria; kingdom Pseudomonadati; phylum Pseudomonadota; class Gammaproteobacteria; order Enterobacterales; family Enterobacteriaceae; genus Superficieibacter; species Superficieibacter sp. HKU1. The sequence continues at coordinate 2,915,943 of NZ_CP119754.1, read as the reverse complement.
TTTCAGCTTTTCCGGCGTTTCGCTGGTGATCCGCGGACCAAAGCCGCCGGTCGCCATATTAATAAAACAGGTTTTATGGTTAACTCTGGCGATATCCACCGCCACGGCATTACCGGCGATGGCCAGTTTTAACGCTTTATCCAGCGTATCCGGCACGCCTGCGCTGGTGGCAAAATCATTCGCGGTTCCCAACGGCAGAATGCCCATTGCCGGAACGTTTTCACCAGAAAGCTGGATCAGCGCGGTAGAAACTTCATTAATCGTGCCGTCTCCACCGCCAGCGATGACGGTTTCCACCCCCAGGTGCAGGGCTTCCTCAACATAGCGTTCCGCATCGCCTTTTTCCCAGGTGACACGAACGTGGATCGTCACGCCTTCATTGCGCAGCATATAAACCGCTTCGCGTAACAGTTCGTCGCCGGCGTTTTTACCATTCAGAATGAGTAAACTGGCGGGAAAATTGGTCATCCTTTTTGCCTCTTGTCGCAGTGCGCTGACATAATGCTCATTTTTCAGGCGGGGACGAGTTAATCGTAACCCGAATTTCAGAATATAAGTGTATCTCAGGAAAGAGAGGAACGTGTAGGAACACGCTGAATTATAAGAGGCAAAAAAATGCGCCTGCGTAAGGGAGATTACGCAGGCTAAGGAGGTGGTTCCTGGTACAACTAGCATTTATGAGTTATGTTTTTCAGCGGGGGGATAATATCCTTATTAAACACAGCGGTGTGTGATCCGATTCTAAGATTCCTTCACTGAGTAAAAATAACCTTATTAAACTACTTCGCGTGCGGATTTCGGGTACTTTGCCCGTCAAAATTGCGCATCAGCAGGGCGTAATCCAGCACCATCTCCTGCGGAACAGGCAACCATACGGTATGACCATCGCCCGGCGCGACTGGCATCGCTTCACCTTTCGCGTTTTCCATATGTTCCAGCGTGAAATTAACGTTGCCCTGCGGAGTCATTAATTCGAGGCTATCACCCACCGAAAACTTGTTTTTCACCGCCACCGCGACGAGATCGCCTTTGCGCTCGCCGGTAAATTCCCCGACAAATTGCTGACGCTCGGAAACGGAATAGCCGTACTCGTAATTCTGATAATCGTCGTGAGTATGACGGCGCAGGAACCCTTCGGTATAACCCCGGTGCGCCAGACCTTCCAGTGTTTCCAGCAGGCTGGTATCAAACGGCAGGCCCGCAGCGGCGTCATCAATCGCCTTACGATAAACCTGGGCGGTACGCGCGCAGTAGTAATACGATTTGGTGCGGCCCTCGATTTTCAGCGAATGAACGCCCATTTGGGTCAGACGCTCAACGTGGGCAATGGCACGCAGATCTTTGGAATTCATAATATAGGTGCCGTGTTCGTCTTCGAAGGCGGTCATGTATTCGCCCGGACGTTTGGCTTCCTCGATCATAAATACCTGGTCGGTTGGCGCGCCGAGGCCCAGCGTCGGCTCAACGTTTTGTACCGGAATCGGCTCATATTTGTGGACGATATTACCCACATCGTCCTCTTTGCCTTCCTGCACGTTATATTCCCAGCGGCAGGCGTTGGTGCAGGTGCCCTGATTAGGATCGCGTTTATTGATATAGCCGGAAAGCAGGCAGCGGCCAGAGTAGGCCATGCACAGCGCGCCGTGAACGAAGATTTCGATCTCCATTTCCGGCACCTGTTCGCGGATTTCAGCAATCTCGTCCAGCGACAGTTCGCGGGAGAGGATGACGCGGGTCAGCCCCATCTGTTTCCAGAACTTCACGGTCGCCCAGTTAACGGCGTTAGCCTGGACGGAGAGGTGGATCGCCATCTGCGGGAAATGCTCGCGCACCAGCATAATCAGCCCCGGATCGGACATAATCAGCGCGTCCGGCCCCATCTCCACAACCGGTTTTAAATCACGAATAAAGGTTTTCAGCTTGGCATTGTGTGGCGCGATGTTAACGACCACATAGAATTTTTTACCAAGCGCATGAGCTTCGTTAATACCGAACTGCAAATTTTCGTGATTGAATTCGTTATTGCGCACGCGCAGCGAGTAGCGCGGCTGGCCCGCATACACAGCATCCGCGCCATAGGCGAAGGCGTAACGCATATTTTTCAGCGTTCCCGCCGGGGAGAGGAGTTCCGGTTTAAACATGATATTCTCGTTCTGATGACAGGTCAGATCCGCCTTACCTGATAAGGCGTCAGGGGAGTGCCCCCACATTAAGGGCGGGCATTGTAACGCTTTCGTGGGCAGGGAGTAAATATTTCGCGCTGCCCGCTGGCTGGAAATACAGCCATGTTACGCCCCGGCGCTTTTCAGCTATAGTGAAAATGATTCTCCATCAGCGAAGCGGATTGTGGGTTAAGGGAAAAAGACATGGATGAGATCGTCATTTTTGGCATTATTATCGCGCTTTTCTACCTGTTAGTCGTACCCGCACTGGCGTTAAACGCGCTGGCAAAAGGACGGCGTAACCAGTATCAAATCGACCGTCTAACGGCGCAGGTGGCAGAGTTGCAACATCAGCTCGCCCGCCATGAACCTCCGCTGGATGAAACGCCGGCGGTAGCGGAAAGCGCTGCAGATACCGTGTCGCCTGAGGTTCAGCCATTCTGGCCGTCTGCACCTGCCGCGTCGCCCGTTAGCGAACCCGCGCCAGTGGATGAGATCCGGGACGACATTCTCGCGCCAGCGAAAGAGAAATATACCCTTCCGCAGCCGGTGATGGGGCTGTTGAGCTGGTTTACCAGCGGCAATCCGCTGGCCAAAGTGGGCATTATTCTGCTGTTTTTCGGCCTGGCGTTTCTGGTGAAGTACAGCGTCGAACGCGATCTGTTCCCTGTTGAACTGCGTCTGACGGGCGCGGCGCTGGCGAGCATAGCGCTGCTGGTCGTTGGCTGGCGCTTGCGGCACAAAAATCCTCGCTATGCATTGATCCTTCAGGGCGGGGCGGTCGGCGCGCTGTATATCACGCTCTTCGGCGCGTTCCGTCTTTACCATCTGCTGCCACATTTTCTCGCCTTTGGCCTGATGCTGGTGGTCTGTGTCGCCAGCGTCGGTCTGGCCGTTCTGCAACGCGCGCTGAGCCTGGCGATGCTCGCCAGCATGGGCGGCTATTTGTCGCCCGTCCTGCTCTCTACCGGCGGCGGCAGTCACGTCGCGCTGTTCTCTTATTATCTACTGCTGTCGCTGGGTATTCTGGTCATTAGTCTCTGGCAACCCTGGCGGCCGCTGAATCTGCTTGGCTTTGTATTTACCTTCGCCGTTGGTGGGCTGTGGGGAGTGCAAAGCTACCAGCCTGAGTTCTGGTTTAGCTGTCAGCTCTTTCTGTTAGCCAATCTGATCATCTTTGGCATATTGAGCGTGGCGCTGGCATTACGTTCACGGCGACCGGGGGAAAAAATCGTTGATGGCGTACTGCTTTTTGGTACGCCGCTGGTTGGCTTTGGCATGCAGTACGCGATAACCCGTCACTGGGCGTTTGGCCCGGCGTTTTCAGCGCTGCTCTTTGCCGCAGGCTATCTGCTACTGGCGTGGGTGGCGCTGAAACGGTACCCGTCGCTCGGCAGACAAATCGTTATTGCCGCGCTGGCGCTGGGCGGGATTTTTGTCACCCTGGCCATTCCGCTGGCGCTGTCGGCGCAGTGGACGTCAATGGCGTGGGCGCTGGAAGGAATGGGGGTGCTGTGGCTTGGGCATACACAAAAACAGATCCGTATGAGCTACAGCGGCACTGCGCTACAGTTACTGGCGCTGGGATCGGCGCTATGGGCGTGGCAAAACGGCATGGGGGCGCTGACGTTTAGTCTTACGTTCGCTATTCTGGCGCTAAGCTGGCTGATCGCGTGTTATATCTGGCGCGCCGTGCGAATTCATGCGCTCTGGCGATTAATCAGTCTGGGGCTGCTCAGCGGCGGTATCGCCCTGTGGATGGCCTGTCTGATGGGGACGCTCTGGCTGCTGCAATTGCCATGGCAGCGGCAAATTTTGCTGCTGCTGGCGTTGGTTGCCGCTTCCAGTTTGCTGTGGCGCCGGGCAGGGATGCGTCTGCACTGGCGAGCGCTGCGCTACGCGGACTGGCTGCTGTGGCCGGTAATGGCAGGCGTCGTCCTCTGGCAGGTATTGGTCGATACCTCGCCGCTGCACGCGGGCTGGCTGAACCTTCTCTGGCTGCCCGTTCTGGCTATCGCCATCTTCCTTCTGCGGCGCGAAGTGGTGCCGCCGGTCAAATTCCCGCTCAAGCAGGGACTGCATCTGGCGCTATTCTGGACGATCCTGTTTGCGCTCGGCGGTGAAATCGTCTGGCAGACTGCCCGTTTTGCATGGGGTATGGAAGAGTGGCGGGAGGCGGCAAGGGTTACCGCCATCGCGCTGACCATCAAAATCGTGCTGATTGCGCTGCGCCGGGGTATCTGGCCGGTAGCGCGTTACCGGCAGCTGTATGCCTTCTGGGGCGTGCTGCCGCTGCTCCCGCTGGCGGTGCTGTTCCTGCTGTTCGGGAATCTGATGGATGGCGTCATGCCGGACTGGCATTACCTTCCCCTGCTTAACCCGCTCGAAGTAAGCGCCATGCTCACTCTGCTGACGCTGATCCTCTGGTGGTGCAGAATAGGCCGCGTGCCGTATCCGCAGTCGGGACGGGCGATGGCGATCTTCAGCGCGGCGGTGATTTTCTGGTGGGGCAACGGCATTCTGCTGCGCGCGCTGGCGTACTACTCCGATACCGCATGGCGCATTGAAACGCTCTGGGATTCGCGCCTCATCCAGACGGCGTTTGCTCTGCTGTGGGGGCTGACGGCATTAAGCGTTATGGCTATCGCCACGCGGCGAAATCACCGCATCGGCTGGTTTACCGGCGCAACGCTGTTAGCCGTAGTGGTGAGTAAACTCTTCCTGGTCGACAGCGCGGGCGGCGGTGGATCACTGCGTGCGGTAGCCTTCATTGGCGTAGCGGTACTGATATTGATCATTGGTTATTTCTCACCCCTGCCGCCCGGCCAGGGGAAAATGACCAGCGAGAGGACAGATAAATGAGACGGATCGTATTAAGCGTTATTCTGCTCGGCGGGATCGCGCTGACCGGCACGGGGATGGGTTATGCGGCGGACAAGCCAGAGGATTTTGCCTATGGCACATCGCTCACCACCGACGGCAGTGAGCCGTATTATCAGATTGCGCTGCCTGACGCCGTATACGCGCAAAGCGTCTGGCCGGATCTGCGCGACGTTCGCGTTTTTAATGGTCAGGGGCAGAATCTGCCGTTTGCCTGGGTCCCGCCGCCCGCGCGCGCCGTGGTGGAGAAAAACAGTCTTCTGCGGGTATACCGGATGAGCCGGACGGCGTCGGCATCCGGCTCGCCGGGCGAGGTTTCTCTGCGCTCAGCGTCGGGACTGGAAGTAACCCTGCGATCGGACGATCGGCAAACCACGCAGCGAGGCTGGCTTCTTGAGCTGAGCGATAAAATGCGTAACCAGCATGGGGTCGATCAACTCAGGCTGGAATGGGAACGCTTGCCAGAAAACTGGCAAACCAGCGTGGACGTGCTTGCCAGTAACGATCTTAAAACATGGTATTCGGTTGCTGACGCCGTACCGCTGATGGATCTGAGTTCCGGCAGCGACCGACTGCTGCTTAACTCGCTGGATATCGATGGAGCGAAGAAATACTGGCTGGTGCTGGCACGCGATCCTCACGCGGTGCCAAAGCTGAATATCGTGGCGGCGCAGGCGGTGAGCCATGACCTGCCGACTGCCCGGGAGATGCTGGCGCTTTCGCCGCGCGCGCAGGCGATTTCCCCGGCGGAGGCGCACTATTTCTGGCAGCAGCCGCAGCCGTTAAATGCCGTGCGGATCGTGCCGTCGGTTAAAAACAGCGTGCTACCCCTGGAAATTGAATACCGCAGTTCCACGTCAGACCGCTGGCATCCGCTGGCGAAGCAGGTGGCTTATGCGGTAAACGGTTACGATCCTGTGCCGCTGGCGCTGGATGGCAAAGTGATTCAGGGTATTCGCCTGAAAGGAATCAATCAACAATGGGGCCAGGATTTGCCGGAAGTGACGGGGCTGCGTGAAAAACGCACGCTGGCGTTTAATGCCCAGGGCAATCCGCCTTTCCTGCTGGCGTGGGGTAATAAAGCTGCCGGGCCACAGGCGCTCAGCGCCACCGCGCTGCTCCCGCCTGATATGCCCGATATTTCTGGCTTACCCTCTGCCTACGTCGGGGAGGCGGTGGCGCTGGGCGGCGAAGCGCGGCTGACCGCTACCGATCCGGCGCAGCGGGCAAGTCTGCTGAATAAAATCCTGCTCTGGGGCGTGCTACTGCTTGGCGTTGCCGGGCTGGTCATACTGATGCTGCGGGTGTGGCGGGAGTTTAAACGTCAGGGGTAATGCCCTCTTTGCACAAGAGGGCGGTGCGGCTCAATTTACCCGCACGAATTCACCGTTAGCATCGACATTATGCCCGAAGCCGCACTCCTGCGGTTCATCGGTCTTTAACACCGCCACGTCAGGCTTCACGGTAAGGGCAATGTCACAATGCGCAATATTCCCGTCACGCACGGCAATCACGCCTTTGCCCTGTTTTAACCGTACCGGCGCGGAGAATTCGCCGGTATTCGGCCCCATCCACGCGCCCATGATGCCAAAGTAATAGCCCATATAATCGGCCTGATATTCGTCCGCTGATTTACCCGCTTTCAGCGTCAGCGTATTCCAGGCGGAACCGCCGGCATACTGCCAGTATTCGCCAGCGGGAGACGCAGGCGCCGGCAGCGCAGCCAGCTTATCTTTAATCAGATTCAGGTTATAAACCGATTTCGGATCGTTGGGCTTGAGCATTAACCATGCCTGGGCTTTACGATATTCTTTTTGCCGGATATAGGTCAGGGCGACGTTGTTGTAGGCCGTGGCGATGGCACTGTCTCCAAGGTCGCAGCTTTCGCTCCAGATAACTTGTTCAGCAAAAGCATCGTAGGCTTTGGCATAATTTTTCGCTTTGTAAGCCTGTTCGCCGTTGCGGGCATGCTCAGGGACCTTCGCGCAGGCTTCCTTGACTTCCTCATCGCTAATTTCAGCCTGCGCAGCGAATGACAACATGACCAGCGCGCAAATCCCGGCACGTACTGCAAACATGGTTAAATCCTTACTGTGGTTTCATGATTTTTAACCTTATACAGTAAGAAGATTAACGAGGTAACTACCCTAATCTGCAGGCATCCGCTTCCCAGCGATACCCGACGCCGTACACTGCACGAATAAACGACTGTTCGGCATCCAGCGCTTCCAGCTTGCGGCGCAGGTTTTTAATATGGCTGTCGATAGTGCGGTCGGTCACGACCCGATAGTCATCATATAAATGATTCAGCAATTGTTCGCGTGAGAACACTTTTCCCGGCTCCTGCGACAGCGTTTTTAACAGACGAAATTCGGCAGGTGTCAGGTCTAAAAGCTTATCGTGCCACGAGGCCTGAAAGCGGCTTTCATCGACGATCAGCGGGCTTTCCGCATCCTGCGCCAGCAGTTCGCGCTGTGGTTTGCAGCGACGGAGAATGGTTTTCACCCGCGCGACGACTTCTCGTGGACTGTAAGGTTTACAGATATAGTCGTCAGCGCCGATTTCCAGGCCCAGCAGGCGGTCGATCTCCTCGATTTTCGCCGTCACCATCACGATGGGGACCTCGGAAAAACGGCGGATTTCGCGGCACAGGGTCAGGCCGTCGGTGCCGGGAAGCATCAGATCCAGCAGGATCAAATTCGGCGGCGTCTGACGAACATAAGAAAGCACTTTGTCGCCGTGGCTGATAAGCGTCGGCGCATAGTTCGCCGCCAGCAAATAGTCGACCAGCAACTGTCCCAGTTTAGGCTCATCTTCCACGATTAAAATGCGTGGGGTGTTATCATTGACAGGTAATTCAGTCATACGTCTCTCTGTACGTCGCGATCCAGCGGTAATTCTACTTTAATACTAACGCCGCCATACGGCGAGTGCGTTGCGCGCAGGGTACCGCCGTGGGCAGCGACAATATTCTGGCAGATCGCCAGCCCTAATCCGGAACCGCCGCTGGCGCGGTTGCGCGAGCCTTCCGCCCGGTAAAAACGTTCAAGCAATCTGGCAAGCTGCTCATCGGTCACGCCCGGCGCGCTGTCGGCAAAATCCAGCGTCACGCTGGTGGAGCTGAGCGCCGCGGTGATTAACAGGTGGCCGCCGCTGTCCGTATAGCGCAGGCTGTTTTCCAGCAGGTTATTAAATAGCTGCATCAGACGGTCGCCGTCGCCAAAGACCGTGGCGCTTTCCGGCAGCATGACCCGCAGCGTCAGACCCCGGCTGGCAAAGCGTTCGCGGAACGCGCCAGCAGCCATATCGACCAGCGGAATAAGATTGAGCGGGGCTTTTTGATAGGCCAGCGCCCCTTCGTCTGACATTGAAAGCTGGTGCAAATCGTCAACCAGTTTGGTCAGCGTGCCGACCTCTGCCTGCAGCGAACTCACCGACTCCGGCGTAAATTTGCGCACCCCGTCCTGAATCGCTTCCAGTTCGCCGCGCAGCACCGCCAGCGGCGTGCGCAGTTCGTGTGAAATATCGGCCATCAGATCGCGACGCATCTTCTGGTTACGCTCCAGCGTGCTGGCGAGCTGGTTAAAATCCTGCGCCAGCCTGCCCAGTTCATCCTGGCTGCTGGCCGCCACGCGGGTGGAAAAATCGCCCGCGGCGAGTTTATTAGTGCCTTCAACCAGCCGTTTAACGGGGGCGAGCAGGCCGCGCGCCAGCGGAAAGGTGGCGAGGGCAGCAAGCAGCGTGGCGAGGGCAACGATCATCCAGCTGGTGCGCCGCTGCTGACGGTCAAAGTTGATATCGGTATTCCGCGTCAGTCGTTCTACCGGCGAGGCGATGACTTCCCCGACGCGCTGTCCGTCCACCACGATCGCCCGGCGGGTGCCGTCCGGCGGCACGGGCGCGCGTGGCCCCACCAGCACCTGCTGCTGTTGATCCACGACCCAGAACTGGGTGCGCCAGCCGTGCGGCGGCATTCCCGGCCTCGGATCGTTCTCCGGACCCGGACCTGGACCCGGTCCGCCCGGATGAGGATGATCTTCATCGTCACGCTCAAAGGAGCGCAGGATCTGGAAAATAAACCGGTCGTTGTTGCGCAAAAAACGCCAGTTGCCGTGCTGTTCGTACTGGTCGCTCAGCGCGTCGCTGAGCATTTGCAGGCGCTGCTCATTGCCGCGCTTAATGTAGTCAATAAAGCCGCGTTCGAAGCTGATGCGCACGGCCCAGTGCATGGTGACCAGCAGCAAAATGCAGGTGGCGAAAATGGCCAGGAACAGTTTACCGGTAATGCCGGGTCGCCATAATTTCACGAGTGTCTCCTTTTGCGCCGGGCGATCACCGCATTTTTGCTGGTGTCATCCGGAACGCGGGCAAAAATCAGCGCCGGCAGGGCAATAATCACCGCCATGCTGAAATAGGTGTACATAAAGACGCTGTGTGATGTACCGCTATCCACGGCGACGTGCTGATGACCATACATCCCCAGCAGCAGGCCCGCGACGGTGACGCCGATACTCATTGAAAGCTGCATAATCATCGACAGCAGGCTGTTACCGCCGCTGGCGAGGTCATCCGGCAGATCTTTTAGCGTCAGGGTATTCATTGATGAGAAGCGGGTAGAGTTCACCATCCCCTGTAAAAACAGCACCACCGGCAGCAGCCAGTACCAGCCGAGCAGGGCAACGCTCATAAACAGCAGGCTGACCAGCGCCAGGCCAATGGTGGTGGCGACCAGGACGCGGCGGTAGCCAAAGCGGTTCACTACCTGTACCACGATACGTTTCATCCCCATGCTGCCGAGCACCATCGGGATCATCATTAGCCCGGCGTGGAAGGGGGAGAAGCCGAGGCCGATTTGCAGGAACACCGGCGTCATAAAGGGCAGCATCCCGCTTCCCAGCCGTCCGGCGAAGCTGCCCGCCAGCCCGAGGGAGAAGGTTGATGTCTTAAACAGGTTGAGATTAAACAGTGCGCCGTCGTTACCTTTTGCATGGCGCAAATAAAGCAGGATTGCCAGAATGCCGATGGCTACCAGCGCCAGCAGCGTCAGCGTCGAAATGCCCAGGCCTTTCTGCCCGTCGAGCGCCAGCGTCAGGGTTGCCATCCCCAGCGCCAGCAAAATAAACCCGGATATATCGAAGCGCCGGGTCTGCATTTTATAGTTGGGCATCAGGATCAGGGTGGCGATAGCGCCAATAATGCCGACCGGAATGTTAATCAAAAAGATCCAGTGCCAGGAGGCGTACTCTACCAGTACGCCGCCCAGTGCCGGGCCAAGCAGCGGGCCGACCTGTCCCGGCAGGGTCACGAAGGTCATCGCCGCCATATACTGCTCGCGCGGGACGATTTTCATCACCGTCAGCCGCCCGACCGGCACCATCATCGCGCCGCCCACGCCCTGAAGCACGCGGGCCATCACCAGCTCATTAAGGTTTCCCGCCTGGGCGCAGAATAACGAGCCGAGGGTAAAAAGCACGATGGCGGTACAGAAAATATTGCGTACGCCGACCCGGTCCGCCAGCCAGCCGCTGGCGGGAAGCATCACCGCCACCGTCAGTACATAGGAGACGATCACCATATGCATATGCAGCGGACTCTCCCCGAGGCTTTGCGCCATGGAGGGGAGGGCGGTATTCACAATGGTGGTATCCAGCGCCTGCATAAAAAAGCCAAACGCCACAATCCATAGTTGCCAGCGCACGCTGGCGGGCAGTTCTGTCATATCACTCGCTTACTGGTTGTCTGGTTTTTCGCGAAAAACGCAGCCGCAGGCGGTCAAAGAACAGATACACCACCGGGGTGGTGTACAGGGTCAATAGCTGACTCATCGCCAGACCGCCGACAATGGTAATACCCAGCGGCTGACGCAGCTCTGAACCGTCTCCGCCGGACAATACCAGCGGAAGCGCGCCAAACAGCGCCGCCAGCGTGGTCATCATGATGGGACGAAAACGCAGCAGGCAGGCCTGGAATATCGCCTCTTCTGGCGATAAGTTCCCGTTGCGCTGCGCCTCAAGGGCAAAGTCCACCATCATGATGGCGTTTTTCTTCACAATGCCAATTAATAGCATAATCCCTATCAGGGCGATTAGGCTGAACGGGGCATCGAATGCTTCCAGCGCCAGCAGCGCGCCCACGCCCGCCGAGGGCAGGGTGGAAAGAATGGTCAGCGGATGGACGTAGCTCTCATACAAAATCCCCAGCACGATATAGACCGTGGCGATAGCCGCCAGAATCAGGATCACCTGCGAGTTCATCGTCTCCTGAAACACCTGCGCGGTCCCGGCAAAGCTGCCGCGCACGCTGGAGGGAACCCCGAGCTGGGTCATGGCGCGATCGATAGCCGCGCTGGCCTCTGAAAGTGATTTCCCGGTCGGCAGGTTAAAGGAGACGGTAGAGGCTGCCGACAGCCCCTGATGGTTCACCGACAGCGGCGCGTTTGCAGGCTGCCATTTCGCAAAGAAAGAGAGCGGGATCGCTTTGCCGTCGCTATTGATTACATACATCTTATCCAGCGCGCTAATGTCCTGGGTGTACACCGGGTCGACTTCCATCACCACCTTGTACTGGTTTAGCGGCTGATAGATGGTTGAAATCTGCCGCTGGCCGAAGGCGTTATTCAGCAGGCTGTTGGCCGCCTGCACGCTGATGCCGAGTCGCGACATACTTTCACGGTCATAAATCAGGTTCATCTCCGCGCCGTTATCCTGTTGATCCGAGTTAACGTCGGCCAGTTCCGGCAGGGCGGCAAGGGCTTTACGGATTTTCGGTTCCCATTCGCGCAGCGCGCTAAGATCGTCTGACAGGAGCGTGTACTGATAGCTGGCGTTGGCCTGACGTCCGCCGACGCGAATATCCTGCACCGCCATTAAAAACAGATTAGCCCCCGGCTCGTTAGCCAGTTTTTTGCGCAGGCGGTCGATGATTTGCTGCGCCGTTTCGGTACGTTCACTGCGATCTTTAAGGGCGATAAACATCATTCCGCTGTTAACCCGCGAACCGCCGGTAAAACCGGTGACGTTATCTACCGCCGGATCGTCGCGGATAATCTTCATAAAGTCCTGCAGTTTGCCGCGCATCGCCTGGAAGGAGATGCTCTGATCCGCCTGAATCCCGCCCATCAGCGCCCCGGTATCCTGCTCCGGGAAGAAGGTTTTCGGGATCGCAATATACAGCCAGACGTTAAGCACAATGGTGGCAAGCAGCACCAGGCCGGTGAGGCGGGCGTGATTAAGCACCCATTTCAGCGATTTGCCATAGCCCTGCTGAAGAGCGACCAGCAGCCGCCCGAATCCTTTAACCCGCGTTGGCTGGTGTGGCTTACTGCGTTTGAGCATCAGACCGCACATCATCGGGGTCAGGGTCAGGGAGATCACCAGCGAGATACCAATCGCTACCGACAGGGTGACCGCAAACTCCCGCAGTAGCCGTCCGGGCAAACCGCTCATCAGCAGCAACGGCAGGAATACCGCCACCAGCGACAGGCTCATCGACAGCACGGTAAAGCCCACTTCACGGGTGCCCTGAAGCGCAGCCTGTAACGGTTTCATTCCCGCTTCAAGGTGACGGGAAATATTCTCCAGCACGACGATGGCGTCATCAACCACAAACCCGGTGGCGATGGTCAGCGCCATCAGCGACAGGTTATTGAGGCTAAAACCGCACAGATACATGGCGGCAAAGGTGCCGATCAGCGACACCGGCACCGCCACCGCCGGGATCAGCGTCGCGCGCCCGGAGCGCAGGAACAGGAACACCACCAGGATCACCAGCGCCACCGAGATCACCAGCGTTTGCTCCACTTCCTCCAGCGAAGCGCGAATGGTGGGCGAGCGGTCCTGGGCGATTTGCAGGTCGATGGCTGCCGGGATAGTCTGCTGTAGCTCCGGCAGGCGGGCGCGAATGCTGTCAACGGTCTGAATAATGTTGGCTTCCGGCAACTTGCGGATCATCAGCAGGATCGCCGGTTTGGCGTTGGTCATCCCGGCGTTGCGCACGTCCTGCACGGAATCCGTAACCGTGGCGACATCGCCGAGGCGCACGGCCGCGCCGTTGTTGTAGTGGACGATTAGCGGCTGGTATTCGGCGGCAGTTTTCAGCTCGTCATTGGTCTGGATCTGCCAGCGATGCGTGCCGTCTTCTACCGCACCCTGTGGCTTACGCACGTTGGCGCTGCTGATGGCACTGCTTACGTCATCGAGCGAGACGCCCTGATTAAACAGCGCCTGCGGATTTAATCCTACCCGCACGGCGGGCAGAGAGCTGCCGCCAACGTCCACGTCGCCGACGCCATCTATCTGCGCGATGGTCTGCGCCAGCTGAGTAGACGCGAAATCGTACAGCTCGCCCTGCGAATAAGTGTCCGAGGTCAGCGTCAGGATCATAATCGGCGCGTCGGACGGGTTGGCTTTGCGATAGGTCGGACGACTCGGCATGCCGCTCGGCAGCAAGCTTTGCGCGGCGTTGATTGCCGCCTGCACGTCACGCGCCGCGCCGTTGATATCGCGGTCGAAATTAAATTCCAGAATGATGCGCGTACTGCCGAGCGAGCTGCTGGAGGTCATTTCGCTGACCCCGGCAATCCGTCCCAGCGAGCGCTCCAGCGGCGTTGCCACCGAGGACGCCATGGTCTCCGGCGACGCGCCCGGCAGCGAGGCGCTGATCATAATCACCGGGAAATCCACCTGCGGCAGGGGAGCGACCGGCAGCAGACGAAAGCCCAGTATGCCGCACAAGGTTATCGCCAGCGAAATCAAAAACGTCGCCACCGGGCGGTGAATAAAGAGCGCGAAGAACTTCACTTACGCCTCCTCATTACGCTGCGGAAAACGGCTGCGCAGCCTGAGGGCGAGACGATCGAACAGCAGATAAATCACCGGCGTGGTAAACAGCGTCAGCACCTGGCTGACCAGCAGACCGCCGACCATGCCGATGCCCAGCGGACGGCGCAATTCCGCACCAACTCCGGTACTCAGCATCAGCGGCAGCGCGCCGAGCAGCGCCGCCAGCGTGGTCATCAGGATCGGCCGGAAACGCAGCAGGCACGCCTGATAAATCGCCTCGCGCGGCGGCATCCCCTGTTCGCGTTCGGCGGCCAGCGCAAAGTCGATCATCATGATGGCGTTTTTCTTCACGATACCGATCAGCAGGATAATCCCGATTATCGCGATCACGTCCAGTTCGCTTCCCGCCAGCCACAGCGCCAGTAGCGCGCCAACCCCCGCCGTGGGCAACGTTGAAAGGATGGTGATCGGATGGATAAAGCTTTCATACAGCACGCCGAGCACGATATACATCGCCACCACCGCCGCGACAATCAGCCAGACCGTGCTGCCGAGCGCCGACTGGAAGGCGAGGGTGCTGCCCTGGAACTGAGTGGTGATATCGGTGGGCAGGCTCAGATCTTTCTCGGCAGTGGTGATGGCCTCCACCGCGTCGCCCAGCGAATGACCGGATGCGACGTTAAACGAAATGGTGGTTACCGGAAACTGATCGAGATGGTTAATCGACAGCGGCGCAAACCGCTGCTCCACTTTGGCAATGGCGTTCAGCGGCACCACGCCGCCGTCGCTGCTGGTGAGACGAATGGTGTCCAGCGACGCCAGGCCCGGGGTATTCCCGGTATCATGCTCCAGCACCACCCGGTACTGGTTTGCCTGGGTATAAATGGTCGAAATCAGCCGCTGGCCGAAGGCGTTGTACAGCGCGTTATCCACGTCGGACATACTAATCCCGAGGCGGCTGGCGCTGTCGCGATCGACGTTCACATACGCCACCAGGCCCTTGTCCTGCCAGTCGCTGCTGACATCCGCCAGGGCTGACTGCGACTGAAGGCGCGTCATAAGCAGCGGCACCCAGTGGCTCAGCGCGTCCAGGGAAGTGGCCTGGAGGGTGAACTGATATTGAGTACGGCTGACGGTGGTATCAATGGTTAAATCCTGCGTCGGCTGGAGATATAATTCCGCGCCCGGCACCCGGCCCGCCGCCTGCTGTAACCGGCTAATCACCGTCTGCACGCGATCGTCGCGGTCGTCCAGCGGCTTGAGGTTAATTTGCAGGCGCGCGCTGTTAAGCGAGGGATTAGTGCCGTCCACGCCAACAAACGCCGTCAGGCTTTCCACCGCCGGATCTTTCAGAATCTCATCGGCAACCTGCCGCTGGCGCTGGGCCATACTGGCGAACGAAGCCGACTGCGGAGCCTGAAGCGTGCCCTGAATAATGCCGTTATCCTGGATCGGGAAGAAGCCTTTGGGGATGAATATCCACAGCATCACCGACAGGATCAGCGTCGCCAGCGCGACGCTCAGCGTCAGCCACGGATGATTAAGCACTTTCGCCAGTCCGCGACCGTAAGCGGCAATTACCCGTTCGAAAAAGCGCTCGCTGGCGCGCGAAAAGCGGTTTTGCTTGCGCAGGGACTCGACGCTGAGCATGCGCGCGCACATCATCGGCGTCAGAGTTAGCGACACGACGGCGGAGATCAGGATCGCCACCGCGAGGGTAACGGCGAACTCGCGGAACAGGCGGCCCACGATATCGCCCATAAACAGCAGCGGGATCAGCACCGCAATCAGCGAGAAGGTCAGGGAGATAATCGTAAAGCCGATCTCGCCCGCGCCCTTCAGCGCCGCGGCCATCGGCTTCTCGCCCTTCTCGATATAGCGGGAGATGTTTTCAATCACCACGATAGCATCATCGACGACAAAGCCGGTGGCGATGGTCAGCGCCATCAGCGTCAGGTTATTGATGGAGAAGTCGAGGAACACCATTACCGCAAAGGTGCCGACCAGCGACAGCGGCACCGCGACGCCAGGAATAATGGTCGCCGGGACGTTGCGCAAAAACAGATAGATAATCATCACCACCAGCGCAATGGCCAGCATCAGCTCAAACTGGGTATCGCTGACCGAGGCGCTGATATTAGTGGTGCGATCCGACAGCACTTTCACCTGAACCGACTTCGGCAGGCTTTCCGTCAATTGCGGCAGCATCTGACGAATGCTTGCGGCAGTATCGATAATGTTGGCTCCCGGCTGACGCTGGACGTTCATGACAATCGCCTGCTCTTTATTCGCCCATGCGCCGAGCCAGCTATTTTCCGCTCCCTGCTCAATGGTGGCTACATCGCCGAGGCGGATCGCCGCGCCGTTCTGATAAGCGATAATCAGGCGGCGATAATCTTCCGCCGTCTGCATCTGATCGTTGGCGGAAAGGGTAATGGCGCGGGTTGGGCCGTCGAGGCTGCCTTTTGCCGAGTTAACGTTGGCGCTGGTGATTGCGGTGCGCACGGTTTCGCTGGTCAGCCCCAGCGCGGCAATGGCCTGCGCATTAAGTTTGACGCGCACCGCCGGACGCTGGCCGCCCGCCAGCGTCACCAGACCGACGCCGGAGACCTGGGAGATTTTTTGCGCCACCCGCGTCTCGACCATATCTTCGACCTGAGTCATCGGCAGGGCGGAAGAGGTCACGGCGAGGGTCATGATCGGCGGGTCCGCCGGGTTAACTTTGCTGTAGACCGGCGGGTTGGGCAGATCGTCAGGCAGCAGGTTAGTGGCGGCGTTGATCGCGGCCTGCACCTCCTGCTCGGCGACGTCCAGCGGCAGCGTAAGCTGGAACTGGAGTGTAACCACCGACGCGCCGCCGGAGCTTTGCGACGACATCTGCTTCAGGCCCGACATTTGCCCGAACTGACGTTCAAGCGGCGCGGTGATGGCGGACGTGGTCACGTCGGGGCTGGCACCGGGATACAGCGTCACTACCTGAATGGTGGGATAATCCACTTCCGGCAGCGCCGAAATCGGCAAAAAACGATAGCCGATAATCCCGGCTATCATGATCGCCACCATTAACAGCGTGGTAGCGACCGGGCGCATAATAAACAGGCGGGACGGGCCGCCGGTAGCGCGGGGAGGTAACACCTGCATCAGGAGCGTGCTCCTTTTTTACCGTATTCGCGGTTGGTGGGGGTTTCCGCGGCGGTGGCAGAGGCGCTTTGTGCTTCTACCACTTCGACTTTCGCCCCTTCGGTCAGGCGATCGATACCGTCAGTCACCACGCGGTCACCCGCGGAAAGCCCATCGGTAATCACCACTTTCAGGCTGTCCTGTATGCCGGGTACGACGGTATGCTTGCTGACTTTGTTTTCCGCGTTAACCACCCAGACGAAATTACCTTCATTACCCATTTGCAGCGCGGCGGTAGGGATCACGACCGCGTTTTGTTGGGTATCAACCAGCAGGCGGGCGTTAACGAACTGGTTAGGAAACAGCAAATCGTCCTGATTATCAAAGCGCGCCTTCAGTTTGATAGTGCCGGTGGTGGCATCAATCTGGTTATCGAGACTCAGCAGGGTACCGGCGCTGAGCTTCTGTTTATTCGTCCGGTCCCAGGCTTCTACCGGCAGCGTTTTTCCGGCTTTTTGCGCCTGTACGATAGTCGCGATATCTCCTTCCGGCAGGGTAAACACCAGATCGATAGGATGCGTTTGCGTCAGCACCACAATGCCGGTGGTATCGCCGCTGGAGATTTGGTTGCCGATATCCACCTGCTTCAGGCCGACGCGACCGTCAACCGGTGCGGTAATGCGGCTCCAGTCGAGCTGCAACTGCGCGCTGGCGACGCTCGCTTCATCGGCCTTAATCGTGCCCTGCGTCTCACTGACCAGCGCCTGCTGGGCGTCCAGCTCCTGACGCGAAACCAGATTGGTTTTAATCAGCTGCTGATAGCGTGCTAAATCGCGCTGGGCATTCGCCAGCGTCGCCCGATCTTTTGCCAGCTGTCCCTGCGCCTGAGCCAGCGCCACCTTAAACTCGCTGGAATCGATCTCCGCCAGCACATCGCCCGCTTTCACCTGCTGACCTTCCTGAAAATGGATCGCCATCAGTTGACCATCCACCCGGCTGCGCACCGTGACGGTATTCGCCGCGGTGATGGTCCCCAGCCCGGAAAGATAACGCGGAACCGACTCACTGGTTGCCGTCGCCGCCTGCACCGGAGCCAGCTGTGCATTACGCTGCGCATGGCGTCCACCGCCGGATGGCGCAGCGGTCGTTGCCGAAGGGCTTTCTGACGCACTGCGGCTGTGCCAGAACCAGAGGGCGGCAAGGGCCGCAATAATCACTATCAGCGCTGTCGCCCAGCGGGCTTTGTTACTGCCTTTCATTGTTTTACGTGTCTCTTCCTGAAGCCGGTCGCGGAATAATATTAGTTTAGTCAGCTAACTCCTTACAAAAATGGAGGAAGTATGAAAGATAGGGAGGAATAGTCTGAATGCGAGGCTGCGCACGGCGTGGGGCGTCATCAAAAGCGGTTACTTTGCTGACAGAGATGGACGCCTGTTTTCGGTTATGGATAACGCCCGATGCAGGTACTACAGGATGTTACATCATGAGGTGAGATAGTAGGCTCAGAATCCATGACCCCGACATTATATTCAGTCTTTATTTATCATTCGCCAATATTATATAGGCGCATCTACAGGCCCGGGAATACATTCCCGGGCCCTGATTTAAAGAAGTCGTTCGCACCGTTTATTATATTAAGCGCTCACGTTGATAGCGCTAAACGGCTTTTCCTGATTGCAGAAACGCACCCGTTAAAGCAACTACCCGTCGACTCAGCGAACCAGTCTCGCCCGCATCGCCGCTGCTTCTTCCTCAGGATAAGTACTCAGTAAAGGATCGATAGTATACCCGCCGTAGATTTTATCCCCTCGGGTATACATCCAGTCAGAGATATCTGCTTTTTTAATTTTCCATTCCTGACCGTACTGTACATTTTTAACGATGCCGGGTTCATTGCCGATTTTGCCAGTAAACACGCCGTCAGCGTAGGTAACATCCGTCAGCCAGAAATGTTCGGTGTCGCCGTGATCGGTAATCGGTGCTTTTACCGCGTATGAATCAGCATCATGTTTATTCAGCATGTCGATGAAGTTGTCGGTCTCCCGGCGTGCATGGGCGATTGCCGCGGACATCTCTTGCTGATCATAACCTTCTGTCACCAGCGTATCGGGCTTTTCACAATAACCTGCAGCGCTAAAAAATAACAAAGTTAATGTCAGCATTATAAATTTCATATCTTCTCCACAATCCGTGTATTCTAAAAAATAAATATAACCTGATGATTATCGTCAGGTCGTCGATTCAGTATAGGGTATTAAAATTTTAACGGAAATAAGAATTTCACAGGGATCACCCCTGAGAATAATAGTGTCTTTAAGGACAGAGAATACTATTACGGGAGAGTAATAACAAAACTGAATTACATATTTTTTGTGCCGTTTGCCGGGAGGCGGCTTCGCCTTGCCCGGCCTACAATGTCATCAGTATCAATGTGTTACTTGTAAATCAACCAAACATCACCTGCGCCCAGCGAGCCAGTCCTGCCGTTACCGAGCCGAAATCATCGCCGCCAGCGATCGGGATACCCGGCAGGCGTTCGGCGAGGGCTTTTTTAATCAGCGGGGAGCGGGCGCTGCCGCCGGTCAGATAGATAACGTCCGGCGTTTCCCGAGCGTTTTCCAGGGCTAGCTGAACCTGTTCCAGAATACGCGTCAGCGGCTGGCTCAATGCCGCGTCCAGCCCCTGCTGAGTGATCGCCGCCGCCAGTTCGTCGCTGATAAACGGCAGGGTGGTAACCACTTCCGGGCGATCGGAAAGGGCGATTTTACTTTCTTCGGCGCTGCGTACCAGGCGATAGCTCAGGCGCTGCTTCCAGACCTTTAGCAGCAGGGCGACTTTATCGCCATCACGGGCGTCGCGCACCAGATCGTTTAACAGGCGTCCGTTGGCGCTGCTGTAAAAATCGCTCTGCGCCGGGACGTCGTTGATGGCGACCGCGTTCCACCAGGGCAGAATCGGCAGGGCGATGCCTTTTTCCGTTTCGCCGCCCAGTCCCAGAAGCGGCATCAGGCTTTTAAACGCCAGCGCGATATCCAGATCGTTCCCGCCGATACGACAGCCGCTGTGTCCCAGCAGGCTGGCATCCCGCTCCCGGCGATGACGCCACTGTGGGCCCATCAGCAACAATGAACAGTCGGTAGTCCCGCCGCCAATATCCACCACCAGCACGCGTTTCTCTTCCTGCAAGGTGGCTTCAAAATCCAGACCTGCCGCCACCGGCTCATACTGGAATATTACCTCCTGAAAACCGGCGCGTCGGGCGGCGCGCTCAAGAATGCCCTGCGCCTGCGCATTAGCCTCGTCGCCGCCTAATCCCTGAAAGTTAATCGGACGGCCAATCACCGCCTGGGTGATGCTTTCCGGGAGCTGGCTTTCCGCCTGCTGGCGAATATGCAGCATCATAGAGCAGACCAGATCTTCAAACAGCGCGATTTGCTGCGGCTTCAGTCCGCTGGCACCGAGAAAAGATTTCGGCGATTTAACGAAGTAGACTTCCTCGGGATCGGCTACATACTGGTGTAGCGATGCAAGGCCAAACTGGACGCTGCCAGGCAGAACCTCAATGTCTTCATCACGGTTATAGTTAATAGCGCGGCGCAGCAGCGCCTGCGTTTCTCCCGGCGTTGCCGGAACATCGTGATGGCGATAGAGCCATTCGCTGACCGCTTCGCGCGTTGGCGCGCTTAGCATGGAGGGTAAAAGCGTGCTGCCGTTTTCCATCGTCAATAGCTGTGGCGCACCATCGCGCATGACGGCAACCGAACAGTTTGCCGTGCCGTAGTCAAATCCGATAAACACTGGTGAATCCCCATGCCGGTGAAGAAGGGGGGCGACTTTAGCGAAATGTCTGCATTGCTGCAAGCCCGGCTGCGCCGGGCCTCGATTTTACTGCTCCTGTTTCATCAGCGTCATAAGCTGATTGAAAAGGGCATCGGCGCTTTTTTTATAGCCATCGGCAGAAAGATGTATCAGATCGGGACGCGCATAGCCTGCCGCAGACCAGCGCTCTATTGAACAGGCGCCGCCCATAAAGCCGCGCCAGTCCCAGAACAGGAGCTGCTGTGCTTCGGCGACCTGCTTTTGCACCTGCATAACGTTTGCCAGACTGACCGGTTCACGACGGTTACAGCGGGTTTGCTCCTTGTTTTTAATACTGTCTGGCGGACCTATCAGCAGGATCACCGCATCGGGTAATATTTCACGGATCTGCACAACGCGAGCTTCAAGCTGGCGACGATAAAGCGCGGGATCGAGATCGTCGTCAAACGCTTCGTTGGTGCCATACGCGAGGATCACCATATCGGGCTTTAACGCGGCCAGAGGGGCCAGCGCATCGGCCTGCCATTTTTTCCAGGCCGACAGCGTCGCGCCGTTGATGCCCACCGCAGAAAGAATGACGCCCGGATGCGGCGCAGAAATAAACCAGCCGCCCAGTTGACTATGATCCTGGCCGCTCAACGTGGCGTTCAACGGAAACGTTGCCCGTTGAGGCGCAGAGAGCTGCCAGTGATTCTGGCTATTGGGCAGCGTCTGACTGGCGCTGCCCATCATGAGCGTCGCATCTGTGGAAGACTTATACAACGTGCTGACCTGGTAACGGCCAGGGTTGCCGTTGGTCAGGGTCAATGTCACCGTCGCGTTATTCTGCAACGGCTGGGCAATCAGTCCGGTAAAAGGAAAATCCTCACCCGGATCCTTACGCGTTGAAAAGAGCTGCCAGCTCTGGCCGGGCTTGCTGAAACTCACCACGGCGCTACGCTGTCCGGAAACCTGCACCGGGCTGACCATCCCGGGTCCGCCGTCGCCAAAGCGCTGCTGAAAACGCATACGCAGCTGGCCGGTAAAGAGATCCGCTGCGGTGTGGGAATCCCCCAGCTGCAGGATATGCACGCGCTGATTGCCCGCCTGTAGCTTTGCCGCCAGCCGGTCCAGCCCGGCGTCGCCGAAGCGGATCAGTTGATTATGGTTTACCGTCTCCTGCGATTGGCCCGCCGATAAAACCGGCGCTTCTTGTTCCTCGTCGTGACATGAGATCATCAGCAGCAGGCTTAACAGCAGCGCCAGCGGCTTACCGACGGGTAAGCATTTATTGTAATTCATCAGGTTTCTCCTGTTCTGCGCCTTCAACGACAATCATTGAAAGCACTCTGTTCGCAATCAGTTTTTGCGCATAGGGAGTAAAGTGAATACCGTCCCCACTGCGGAGTTTGAATTTTCGGCCCTCTTTTTCCTGATAGTCAGAATAGGTATCGCCCTGATAACCCAGGATGTCATTCGCGGCGAGATAATATTGACCCGCGTCGGTGACGGCTGAAGAATAAAGGGTATCAAGCCAGGCAACGCCTTCGGAGAGCGCTTTTTTGCGCATATTCGGTGGGCCTATCCATACCACCGGAATATGCTTTTGCTGCGCGCTTTGCAAAATATTGTCGATACGGCTGCGGTAAAGCTGCTCCCATTCGGGGCTTTTAAATTTCAGGTACTGACCGCCGCCGTCAGGCTTCATTGACCACGGATCGTTCGGACCAAGGAATACCACCATCATTTCAATATCGGGCTCGCTCTGAAGCGTTTCGCTGACGGTGCGCGGCCAGTCAAAAAAACCAGGCAGCGTCAGGCCGGTGCTCTGCTTACTTTTGTTGATGCTTTGAATGCCGTACCGCTTATTCAGCGCCAGCATGATATGCGGGGCAATGCCCTGCATCATTGAATCTCCGACAAAAAAGACTTTACCGTGTGACGTTAGCGTAATGTGATCTTTATCATGCCGGACCGCGGGCAGGGCAGGGGCTGCCGGTTGCTGTGGCAGCGCCGCAGGTGCAGGCGGTAGTGCGGCGATGGGGGGTAAAGGCAGCATGATGGTCGCGGAGGGCGTGTCATCCAGCGCCTCGCTAAACGCCTCTCTGCTGACATAGAAGGCGGCTAAAATTTTTCCCCCTTCCAGCCATAGCGGCTGTCTGACCACGCTCCAGGGCGAATCCTCATGAAACTCCTGCTGCCAGTAAAGCGTCAGCGAGCGCTGATTGAGCCAGACCACAAATAACGTGCTGAACAACAGGATATAGAAAAATTTATAGACTTTGCCAAACAGTGAGACGTTATCAAAAGTTTGCATAAATAAACCCCGGCAGTCCGGCGGGTGAAAAGAAAAAGACCACGGTTAAAAAAAGCGCCAGCGGAACCGGAAACAATATCCACGGAATGCGGCAGGCCAGCGCGCCGAGTTTTATTCTCAACGAATCCAGCTGAGGATAAATAATAAAGAAGATTAAAAAAGCAATGAGTGCCGGCGTTTCTGCCGCCGTCAGCAGCGAAGACACCGGAAGCTGGCTGATGCTGGTGATAATTGCCCAGGCCGTTGGTAAATCGGCCGCGCGGAAAAATATCCATGCAAAACAAATAAAGTGAAAGGTTAGTAGCCGGGACACTAACGTGATGACCGGTCCGGAGTGGCGCACCGGGAAAAGGTGATTTTTATAATTTAACAGCACCAGTCCGGCACCGTGAATCGCCCCCCAGATAAGGAAGTTAACGCCGGTGCCATGCCAGATGCCGGAGAGGATCATTGCGATCAGCAAATTAATATTTTTGCGCAAAAACCCTCGCCGATTACCGCCCAGCGGGATGTAAATATAATCGCGAATAAACAGCGATAAGCTGATATGCCAGCGGTTCCAGAACGCCTGTAAATTATGCGCCCGATACGGCGCGTTAAAGTTGACCGGCAGCGTAAAGCCGAGCAGCGCGGCCAGCGCGGTGACCAGGTTGGTATAGCCGGAAAAGTTAAAGTAGATTTGCCAGGCATAAGCGTATACCGCCACCAGCAGTTGCAGCGAAGTGGCATTTTCGGGGGTATCAAACACCGGGTTCACGAACTGGTCGGCAAGCCAGGTACTGCACAGAAATAATTTGGCGATGGCCAGTGCCAGCAGGCAGAGTGGCTTCTGCACATTGCCCAGCGTGCGGGGCGCTGAGGTAGCGATTTGCGGCAGAAAATGGCTTGCGCGGTTGATTGGTCCTGAAACCACACTGGGAAAGAAGCTGATATATAACAACGTATTCAGCAGCGTCGCGGGCGGTAGTTCTTTTTTGGCAATCGAGACGATATAGCTGACAGAATGAAAAATGTAAAAAGAAAGTCCGAGAGGGACAATGATATCCATCAACGGCAAATTAATCGCCATGTTAGCCTGACTCAGGCTTAGCTGGAGGCTTTCCCGGCTGGCGGGATAGTATTTAAACGCAATAAAAAAGGTCAGAATCAGCAGAATCAATACCGAATAGCCGGTTCTGGCATAGTTCGTTTTGTGAATAAATTTACCTAAAATATATATCAATAAACTATAGGTTAATAAAATGATGACAGAGCTGATTGAAAAGCTGGCGATAAACGCATAGCTGGCAAGCAATAAAAGGCCGTTCTGGACGTTAATCCAGGAGTTCAACAGCCAGTAGAGTAAGAAAAAGAGCAAGAAAAAATAACTAAAGGTGAGCGACAACATATTCATTATTTAGCCATCCATGCTAAATCATCCTGAGAAGGCAGAAATATACGCTGACAGGCTGGCAGGGTGCAACGGCTGGCAAAGTTAAATTTTATAATATTTGCATTGGGAATATTTCTTATAAAAACATATAGTTTAATGATGGGTAACGGACGTTATTGAGGAGAGAAAATGTTTACGCTGCACTGGCACCCACCCTACGACTGGCCCTGGATGCTGGCTTTTCTCCGCGCCCGTGCCGTTGAAGGCATTGAGACCTTTGAAGGGGATGTTTATACCCGCAGCGTGTTACTGGACGGACATCGTGGTGTGATGACGTTAACGCCGGAGCAGGAAACGCATACGCTGAGGGTTCATCTGACGCAAGGACTGCTGCCGGTGGCGGAAGCGTGTTTACAGCGCATTGCGCGGCTGCTGGATTTACGTTGCGATCCGCAGCAGATCGCCGCCGCGCTGGGCGATCTCGCCAGCGCCAGGCCGGGGCTGCGCCTGCCGGGGTCCATTGATGCTTTCGAGCAGGGCGTGCGGGCTATTCTCGGGCAACTGGTTAGCGTCGCCATGGCGGCAAAACTCACCGGGAAAGTGGTGGCAGCCTGCGGTCAGCCGCTGGCCGACGCGCCGGGGTATTATACCTTTCCGACGCCAGAGGTGCTGGCGGTCGCCGATCCGCTGATGCTGAAGTCGCTGGGAATGCCATTAAAGCGCGCCCAGGCGTTGATTCATCTTGCGCAGGCAACGCTGGACGGGCGTTTTCCGCTTCGTGCGCCGGAGGATGTGGAGCAGGGCGTAAAATGGCTGCAAACCTTTCCCGGCATCGGTCGCTGGACGGCTAACTACTTTGCCCTGCGCGGCTGGCAGGCGCAGGATATCTTTTTACCGGATGATTATGCCATCAAGCAGCGTTTCAACGGTATGACGCCCGCGCAAATCCGTCGCTACGCCGAACGCTGGCAGCCGTGGCGTTCTTACGCGCTACTGCATATCTGGTTTACCGAAGACTGGCAGCCGGTTAATTGATGGCAAAGTAGCTGGTGTTGAGCAGCAGATCCAGCGGCTGATTCTGGGCAATGGTATCGCCATAAATCAGGTCGATACCAATACCAGAAAGCGCATCCATCATCAGCGGCGTATTGCTCGGCCCGGCGATACTTTTCATTCCCAGGCGATGAGTGTGCCCCTGAATAATGGTCACCATCATTTCATCCAGCAGGTTGGTCTGAATGTTGGCGACCAGTTCAGGGTCGAGCAAAATGTAGTCCGCCATCTGCGGCGTCAGGCGATTAAACAGCTCCAGATCCTGATTTATATGGTTGAGAATGATTTTACAGCCTGCCTGACGCAGTTTTTTCAGCCCGTTTTGAATCTGATGACCATTGCGCATAATCGCTTCTGAATCGATCACCAGATGCAGCAGGCGTGGCGGCAGCGCACTATGCGTGAGTTTTGCCAGCAATTCATCGACCAGCGTCATGCTGGTTAATCCGGCGGTTGACAGCGGCAGGGTAATGCTCAGCCCTTTGGTGGCGACGGCCTGCGCGTGATGGGCGAAAAATTCAGTGAAGATCCTCCGGTCCAGGGCGTGCAGCAATTCCGGGTCGGATAGCCCGGCGCGGAACGCCTGTTCTTCGATCATTTCGCCTTCGCTGGTCCATAAACGCAGCGACAGCAGCCAGAAATAACTGGTCTCCGGAATGCGCGGCGAGGCGACGCCGCGCGCCATCATCAACAGCGCATTGTCTTTAATCATCTGCCACTGTTCTTCCAGCGGCATCATGCTGCGTGAACCGTGTATCTGTTCCTGCTGGGGTTCGTAAACGGTGACGATACCGCGGCCGTTATTTTTCGAGGCGTAGCAGGCGATATCAGCCTGCGACATCACTTCTGACGCCTGATGATTATTCTCATCAATTAACGTTATCCCCGCGCTGGCGCCAATGCGGTGCAGGCGGCCTTCCCACATAAAATGGTAGTCATTGATGGCTTCGATAATGCGTCCGGCAATATAGCGGGCGCTCTCAATATTGCAGTCGGGTAAAAGCAGGCCAAACTCATCGCCGCCCAGACGAGCGAGGATATCGCTGGTGCGCAGCATACTGAGCATCAGGGAGGAGAGTTCACGCAGTAATGCATCTCCGGCGGCGTGCCCGGCGGTATCGTTAACCGCTTTAAAACGGTCGAGGTCGACAAATACCAGCGCGTGACGCTGGTGCGTTTCCTGTACCGTTTGCAGCATGCGTTTCAGGTGGTTTTCAAAACTGGCCCGGTTTCCCAGATGGGTCAGCGCATCGTGTGAGGCGCTGTAGCTGAGCTGGCGCAGCATTTTTCGCGATTCCGTTACGTCCTGAATCACCAGCACCGAGCCGATGGTATGTCCTTCAAGCGTGCTGAGGGGGGTAATACTATAGTGAATGTCATAGCTGCCGCCGTTGCGGCATTTTAAAACCAGATCCTGCTCAATGGCCGAACGTGACATATCGCCGCTGTGAATATTCTCCATCAGCGGACCGTCTTCGCCGAAGGTGATCTGTAACACCTGAAGCAGCGACTGGCCCATCGCCTGCTGCTGTGTCCAGCCGCTCATTTTCTCGGCGACCGGGTTCATAAACGTCACCCGCAGATTATCATCAATACATACCACCGCTTCACCGATGGAATCCAGGGTGATATGCAGACGTTCTTTCTCCTGGAACAGCGCTTCATTAAGTTGTTTGACTTCGGTCATATCCATGTTGACCCCCAGCAGCCGTTCCACTTCGCCCTGTTTATTCAGCACCCGGCTTGCCAGAGAGCGGATATGACGCACGCCTTCCTTTACCTGAATACGGAATTCGAGTTTAAACGGTGCGCGGTTATGCAGTGCATCACGCACTATTGTTGAGGCACTGTCGCGATCCTCGGGAAGTAGGCTTTGATACCACAGTTGCCAGGTCGGCCTGGTATTGGGCGGGATCTCATACAGTTCAAACATTCGCTGATCCCAGCTAATGACGTCGGGCTCCAGCTCCCACTCCCAGATACCGATACCGCCCGCTTCGTTGGCGAGGGTGATGCGCTCCATCAGCCGCTTATTGACCCATTCGGTATTTTTAAGATCGGTAATGTCTTCAATTTGTGAAATAAAATAGAGCGGCGTGCCGTCGGCATGACGTACCAGCGATACCGCCAGCAGCGCCCAGACAACCTCGCCTTTGCGGGTGTAATAGCGCTTTTCCAGCGAATAGCTGTTAATTTCACCGCGCACCAGTTTATTGAGCTGGTCGAGGTCGGAGTTGAGATCTTCCGGCCAGGTCAGTTGCTGAAAGGTGAGGTTACGCAATTCCTCCTGGCTATAACCGAGGAAATGGCACAGCGCTTTATTGACCTGTAGCCATTGTCCTTCCGTTCCCACCAGCGCCATGCCGATGGCAGAATATTCCATGGCATTACGAAAACGCTCTTCGCTTTCGGTAATGTGCTTACGCTCGGCGCGAAACGCATACATCACCATGGTCATAATATTGGCGGGCAGCAGCATCATCAGGAAGGGGAGCCAGGGGGCATTGGTCATGGCGGCGATGTGCGTGGCGGTCAAATCACGCGGATTGGTGGCCAGCATTAATGACACCAGCATTACCGTCAGCAGAAAAATAAGAAAGGCTTCCATCCGCGGTAAGCGTACTGCGCTCCACATCAGCAGCACGATGATACAGGTAAAGGGCCACGGCAGATACAGCATGGCACACGCGCTGAGCGCCAGCGTTGCGGCGAGGGTGATTAGGGTCTCAATCAACAGGCGCGGTTCCCGATGGCGCAGCAAATAATGTGGCTTATACAGCAGCCCCAGCGGTACCAGCGCCAGCGCGGCGATGGTTTCGGACAGCACCCAGACGAGGAAGATTTGCACCGTATCGCCGCCGTTTGCCAGCGGCAGGATCAGCACGCCGCCCACCAGCGGCGGGATAATCGCGCTGCCAATGGCCAGCCGAATCCAGTCGGCGAGACCCTTTAACG
The DNA here is from genome assembly GCF_029319185.1 of Superficieibacter sp. HKU1. NCBI lineage: Bacteria > Pseudomonadati > Pseudomonadota > Gammaproteobacteria > Enterobacterales > Enterobacteriaceae > Superficieibacter > Superficieibacter sp. HKU1. Next base: position 2,887,506 of record NZ_CP119754.1, on the reverse strand, counting down.
GGTTATACTGCGGCAGCAGTTTGCGCAGCAGCAGCGCGCCGACAACGGCTTCAATAATATTGATGCTGGTGTACCACAGATTTAATGTCTGAAGCGGGTTGACGATTATCGACGCGGCAATACTGCCGAGCGAGCAGGCCACCGCAATCCCCGGCCAGACTTTACCGGCGTGACGATAAAACGCGACCATCATAATCGCCGTCGGGAACCACAGCGGGGCGATAAGCGTGCCAAAACGGGTCAGCTCAAGCGAAAAGAGGGTAAAAATGAAGGTCAACAGCCCCAGGCTGATAAATCGCATAAGTGGATGCGTGGGAGTGATTAATACTCGCTGGTACGGTTTCTTCATTACCATTCTATCCGCCAGGCTCTGCGCCAGGAGCAAGCCCGGACGTTAAGATGTCAAATTGGGATTATGCTAGTACAAACAATTTACAATTCCTATGGTGACTGGTCATAATTTGACTTCATAAAGATATTAATTAATGAGTCTGGTTAAAAAAAGACGAAACTGCATCAAAATTAAGCATAAAAATTTTACTAAAGGGACGTGATCCGCCTGTGAGGAGAGTCTGAAACCATTACGCGCATTCGACTGGTATCATCACGCACAAATCCCTATAATTGCCGCGTTTGGCGCTTCGGCGTCGCCCTCCCTTACATCCAGGTTAATCAGGTCGCTAAATTTATGACTGATAAGTCTCATCAGTGCGTCATCATAGGCATCGCAGGCGCATCGGCTTCAGGTAAAAGTCTCATCGCCAGCACGCTTTATCGCGAGTTACGTGAACAGGTTGGTGATGAGCATATCGGCGTTATTCCGGAAGACAGCTACTACAAAGATCAAAGCCATCTGCTGATGGAAGAGCGCGTAAAAACCAACTACGACCATCCCAGCGCGATGGATCACAGTTTACTGTTCGAGCATTTACAATCCTTAAAAAGCGGTAATCCGATTGAGCTCCCGGTATATAGCTACGTTGAACATACCCGCACGCCGGAAACCATCCGCGTCGAGCCGAAGAAAGTCATCATTCTGGAGGGTATTCTGTTATTAACCGACGCCCGCCTGCGCGACGCGATGAACTTCTCGATTTTTGTCGATACGCCGCTGGATATCTGCCTGATGCGCCGCATTAAGCGCGACGTTAACGAGCGTGGCCGCTCTATGGATTCGGTTATGGCGCAGTATCAGAAAACCGTGCGTCCGATGTTCCTGCAGTTTATCGAACCGTCTAAACAGTACGCTGACATTATTGTGCCGCGCGGTGGCAAAAACCGGATTGCTATCGATATCCTGAAAGCCAAAATTAGTCAGTTTTTTGAATAAATCACGCGAATTGTGTAACGTGCAGAGAGAATCTGTTAACCCTTTGTGCCTGCTGGCGAAAGGGCACGCGCCACGAAAGGAGAAAGCGCATGCGTCTGTGTGACCGAGATATTGAAGCCTGGCTGGATGAAGGCCGTCTGTCGATTAATCCTCGTCCTCCGGTGGAGCGAATTAACGGCGCGACGGTGGACGTTCGCCTCGGCAATAAATTCCGTACCTTTAGCGGGCACACTGCCGCATTTATCGACCTCAGCGGCCCAAAAGCGGAAGTGAGCGCGGCCCTCGATCGCGTTATGAGCGATGAAATCGTGCTGGCTGAAGGCGATGCATTTTATTTGCATCCGGGCGAGCTGGCGCTGGCGGTTACGCTGGAATCCGTCACGTTACCTGCCGATCTGGTGGGCTGGCTGGACGGGCGCTCGTCGCTGGCCCGTCTCGGGCTGATGGTCCACGTCACCGCGCATCGTATCGATCCGGGCTGGTCGGGCTGTATCGTGCTGGAGTTCTATAATTCCGGGAAGCTTCCGCTGGCGCTGCGTCCCGGAATGCTGATCGGCGCGCTGAGCTTTGAGCCGCTTTCCGGCCCGGCGGCGCGTCCCTACAACCGCCGTGAAGACGCGAAGTATCGCGATCAGCAGGGCGCTGTCGCCAGCCGTATCGATAAAGACTGAGTTAACGCGGTGTTACTGAGGAAGCCATGAGACGAATTCTGACGACGCTGATGATCCTGCTGGTGGTGCTGGTCGCCGGCCTTTCCGCGTTGGTGATGTTGGTTAATCCGAACGACTTCCGCGCCTATATGGTGCGTCAGGTCGCCGAGCGTAGCGGCTATCAGCTTAAGCTGGACGGTCCTCTGCGCTGGCACGTCTGGCCGCAGTTAAGCATTATCTCCGGGCGAATGACCCTGACCGCGCCGGGGGCCAGCCAGCCGCTGATTGTGGCGGATAACATGCGTCTCGACGTCTCGCTGCTGCCGCTGCTTTCTCATCAGTTGCAGGTGAAGCAGGTGATGCTGAAAGGCTCGGTGATCCAGCTCACGCCGCAAACCGAGGCGGTGCGCGAGAATAACGCCCCCGTAGCCCCGAAAGAAAACACGCTGCCGCAGGTGGCGGAAGATCGCGGCTGGTCATTTGATATCGCCGGTTTGCAGGTCGCCGATAGCGTGCTGGTGTTCCAGCACGACAGCGATGATCAGGTCACCGTGCGTAATATCCGTCTGAAGATGCAGCAGAATAAACAGCATCAGGCCGATGTGGATTTCTCCGGCAATATTACGCGTAACCAGCGTGATTTGGCGCTGTCCCTGAAAGCACAGGTGGATGCGGGGGATTATCCCCATTTATTAACCGCGACCATTAACCAGCTAAACTGGCAGCTTCAGGGCGCAGATCTGCCTGCGCAGGGCATCGGCGGGCAAGCGAGCCTGCACGCGCAGTGGCAGGAAGAGCAGAAAAAAATCGCCTTCAGCCAGCTTAACCTTACGGCCAGCGATAGCGTGCTGAAAGGGGAAGGAAGCGTGGTGCTGGCCGACCGGCCACAGTGGTCGCTTAATCTTCAGTTCGACAAACTTAACCTTGATAACCTGCTGCTTCGCGACGACGCGACCGCCAGCACTTCCGTCAGCCAGCAGGGACAAAGCCAGAAGAGTCAGCCGCGTCCGGTGATTGCCGCGAATGGCGATGAGGCCGATTATCGCGATCTGGCCGGGTTTGATGCTCAGCTGCTGCTGAAAGCCAAACAGCTCCAGTGGCGCGGTATGCCGTTTTCGCAGGTGAGCACTCAGGTGACTAATCAGGGCGGGCTGCTTAAGTTTAATGAATTACAGGGGAACCTGGGCAGCGGCCATATTTCGCTTCCCGGTTCGCTGGACGCGCGGACGGTGACCCCGGTCGCCCTGTTCAGGCCGCAGCTTGAGAATATTGAAATTGGCACCATTCTGAAAGCGTTTGATTACCCTATTGCGCTGACCGGCAAAACGACGCTCAGCGGGGCGTTCTCCGGGCATAAAGTGGATGCTCAGGCGTTCCGTCAGGACTGGCAGGGTGAGGCGCAAATCCGCATCGCCGACGTGCGTTCTGAAGGGCTAAACTTCCAGCAGCTTGTGCAGCAGGCGGTGGAACGCAGCACCAACGTCAGGGCGCAGGAAAGTTATGAGAACGCTACGCGACTGGATATGCTGACCAGTAATATGTCACTTAAGAACGGCAAGGTGACCCTGGAAAATCTCTCCGGCAGTTCACCGCTGCTGGCGCTTGACGGTACAGGTGCGCTGGATCTGGTTCACCAGCAGGGGGACATGCTGTTTAATGTGCGCGTTCTCGACGGCTGGCAGGGTGATGCTAAGCTGATCGCCATGCTGAAAAATACCGCCATTCCGTTACGCGTTTACGGCAAATGGCAGGCGCTTAATTACAGCCTGCAGCTGGATCAGACGTTACGTAAATATCTCCAGGATGAAGCCAAACGGCGGATTAATGACTGGGTTGAGCGTAATAAAGACAGTCGCGATGCGCAGGACGTGAAAAAGTTGATGGACAAGAAATAGGGCCGGGCAGGGCGCTTTACGGGTAATGCCCGGTGGCGCTGCGCTTACCGGGCCTGTGATGTGGTTGGTTGGTGGGATTTGTCGATTTGTAGGCCGGATAAGGCGAAGCCGCCATCCGGCATTGGAGGCAGAGCGCCACCCCCGCCATCAGGCGCAGGCCTGTTACCCGCACGCCATCCCCAACGCCTTACACCTCGTAATCTGACAAATCCTCATCCGCGGGTGGAATAATTTTTACCTTCTGCACGCGATGGCTCTCAACCTGAAGCGTCTTCAATGTATATCCGCCGACCACCACTTCTTCACCGGCCTTCGGCACGCGCTGCAAATACTCCATCAACAAACCGGCAATGGTGTGGTACTCGCGGCGCTCGTCCAGCGGCAGCGGCACGTACTGAACCAAATCTTCCAGCGGCATATGACCGTTCGCCGTCCAGCCGCCGTCGGCGTCTTTCTGAATATCATGACGGGCGTCAATCTCTTCCACTTCATTAGGCAGATTCCCGGCGATGGTCTCCATCACGTCGCTGAGCGTTACCACGCCTTCAACCGAACCAAACTCATCCACCACAAAGGCAAAATGGGTACGCGCGTTACGGAACTGCTCCAGCGCGGAAAGCAGCGGCAACCCTTCGGGGAATACCAGCGGCTGACGCACCAGCACGCGCAGGTTTAACGCTTCGCCGTTCAACGACTGCTGAAGTAAATCCAGAATATGCACCACCCCCAGCAGATCTTCTTCCGCATCGCCGCCGGTGATCACCAGCCGGGTATGCTGATTCTTGTCCAGCAGGGCGCGGATTTCTTCTTCAGGCGCACTCAGATCAATATGCTCAATATCGTGACGAGAAGTCATGATACTGCTGACCGTGCGCTGATTCAGATTCAGCACCCGCTCAATCATCAGCCGCTCCTGCGGATTAAAAATCTGCCGGTCATCATGATCGGCGAGCATCGACGCCGTTTCCGCGTCCAGTTCGGCATCCTCTTTCCGGTTGCTCAGCAAGCGCATAACGGCTTCCGTCGTGCGCTGGCGCAGCGTCTGATTGGCCGACAAAAAGCGACGACGGTTAAAGTTCGCCAGTTGATTGAGCGCTTCAATCAGTACCGAGAAACCAATCGCGGCGTACAGATAGCCCTTCGGAATATGGTAGCCAAAGCCATCGGCAATCAGGCTAAAGCCGATCATCAGCAGGAAGCTCAGACAGAGGATCACAATCGTCGGATGATTGTTCACAAAGCGGGTCAGCGCCTTGCTGGCCAGCAGCATCACGCTAATAGCGATAATCACCGCGGCCATCATCACCGCCAGATGGTCAACCATCCCGACCGCGGTGATCACCGAATCCAGCGAGAACACCGCATCCAGAATGACAATCTGCGCGACGACCGCCCAGAATTTTGCCCCGCGCCGCTGCGTCGGGTTTTCGCTGTCTTTGCCTTCCAGGCGCTCGTTGAGTTCAACGGTGGCTTTAAACAGCAAGAACAGGCCGCCCCCCAGCATAATCAGATCGCGGGCGCTGAAACTGAAGCTGCGGATGCTGAAAAGGGGTTGCGTCAACGTGACCAGCCAGGAGATAGAAGCAAGCAGTACCAGGCGCATCACCATCGCCATCAGCAAACCGGTGACCCGGGCGCGATCGCGCTCTGCAGGGGGCAATTTGTCGGCCAGAATAGCAATAAACACCAGGTTATCGATGCCAAGGACCAGTTCAATGACCACCAGCGTCACCAGACCAGCCCAGATTGAAGGATCGGCAATCCATTCCATATTGATGCAATACCTTACGTAACATGACATTTGTCAGTAATTGATCATGGATAAAGCGACGGCAAAATGCAATAAATTGCTGAGATTTATCCTGGCAGTAACTCATTAACTATACGAAATAGCACTTTATTTTTATTTGCAACAGGTTAATTTATTTTCAGACTTTATCTTAGCGTTAATTCGCTATCCAAATTCATCGGTTGATGTCAATATCAATAAATTCCTAAAACGTCAAAACTTTGCGCTTAATATTATTCTTAAAAAACTCGATGGTCAGTATTAGCGCCTTGCCAGTATTTAGCTTAGCTGCAACAATTCCTCCTGCATAAACGAGGAGATTCATTTTTGGTCATCTGGAAAGGTTATTCCCGCTGGGGTGTAATCGCTTCTCTTTCTGCGCCGTAAATAATTTCCACGATAGCCGTTTATGCGGAGTGGTGCCTGTAACTGAATGATTCGATAGTGAATTGGTAACTGAAAGCCAGGGGCGGTAGCGTGCCAGAAAGCCAGCCAATTAACCTCGACAATTCTGTCAATAGCCTGCGGATGAATAAACTTTTTTTTCGGATATATGCCAGTTAACTTTTTTAGGTTTCCCGGCATTCTTTTAGTTGTCTCAGTCCCTGTTTATTTAAATCGCACAGGATAATTACTCTGCCAAAGTGATAATTAATCAATGATGAAACCCAAACTAAAATTGATGCCATTATTGGTGTCTGCAATTCTGCTTAGCGGTTGTACCGTCTTTCCCGGCAGTAATATGTCGACGATGGGCAAGGATGTGGTGAAACAACAGGACGCTGATTTCGATCTCGATCGGATGGTGAATGTTTATCCGCTGACGCCCCGGCTGATTGAGCAATTACGTCCACGTCCTGACGTGGCGCAGCCCAACATGTCGCTGGATCAGGAGCTAAGCAATTATCAGTACCGCATCGGGCCAGGTGACGTACTTAACGTCACCGTCTGGGATCACCCGGAACTGACCACCCCGGCGGGCCAGTACCGCAGCTCCAGCGATTCAGGGAACTGGGTACAGCCTGACGGCACCATTTTTTACCCCTACGTTGGCCGAATCAAAGTGGGCGGTAAAACGCTGGCTGAGATCCGTGCGGATATCTCCAGCCGCCTGGCGAGCTATATTACCGACCCGCAGGTTGACGTGAATATTGCCGCCTTCCGCTCGCAAAAAGCCTATATCTCCGGGCAGGTCAATAAATCCGGCCAGCAGGCGATTACCAACGTTCCGCTGACCATTCTTGACGCCATTAACGCCGCCGGTGGCCTGACGGATTCCGCGGACTGGCGCAACGTAATCCTCACCCACAAAGGCAAGGAACAGCGTATTTCACTCCAGGCGTTGATGCAGAACGGCGACCTGAGCCAGAACCGCCTGCTGTATCCTGGCGATATTCTGTTCGTGCCGCGCAACGACGATCTGAAAGTGTTCGTGATGGGCGAAGTGAAAAAACAGAGCACCCTGAAAATGGACTTCAGCGGCATGACCCTGACCGAAGCGCTGGGACAGGCGGAGGGTCTCGACCTGACTACCTCCAACGCCAGCGGTATCTTCGTGATTCGTCCGCTGAAAGGCGAGGGCACCGCGCGCGGCAAAATTGCCAATATTTATCAGCTCAATATGTCGGATGCCACCTCGCTGGTCATGGCGACCAACTTCCGCCTCCAGCCGTATGACGTGGTGTACGTCACGACCGCACCGGTGGCGCGCTGGAACCGTCTGGTGAGCCAGTTGTTGCCAACCATCAGCGGCGTGCGCTACATGACCGATACGGCGACCGACCTTCATAACTGGTAACGCGTGATGTTTAACAAAATCTTAGTGGTTTGTGTGGGGAACATTTGTCGTTCCCCCACGGCTGAACGCCTGCTACGGCACTACTCCCCTCAGCTCACCGTGACCTCCGCCGGACTCGGTGCGCTGGCAGGGAAGGGGGCCGATGCCAGCGCGGTCAGCGCAGCCGGGGCGCACCAGCTTTCGCTGGACGGCCATATCGCCCGGCAGATCACCCGCCGCATGTGCCAGGAGCACGACCTGATCCTGGTGATGGAAAAAAAGCATATCGCCGCACTGTGTGAAATCGTCCCGGAGATGCGCGGCAAAGTGATGCTGTTTGGTCACTGGGATAGCGAGCGTGAAATCCCCGACCCGTACCGCAAAAGCCGCGATGCGTTTGATGCGGTGTATGCCTTACTCGATCAATCTGCCCGCCAGTGGGCGCAGGCACTGAACGTTCAGCAGGGATAACAATGACTGATAAAATACAACCTTCTGCCGCCTCTGGTGCAGGCAGCGATGAAATCGATATTGGCCGCCTCGTTGGCACTGTCATTGAGGCGAAATGGTGGGTGCTCGGCGTCACGGCGCTGTTTGCGCTGATCGCCATTATTTACACCTTGTTTGCCACGCCGATTTACAGCGCCGATGCGCTGGTGCGTATTGAGCAGAACCAGGGGAGCGCGCTGGTGCAGGATATTAACAGCGCGTTGACCAACAAGCCGCCCGCCTCAGAAGCGGAAATCAAGCTGGTTCAGTCGCGTCTGGTACTGGGACAAACGGTAGACGATCTGGACCTGGATATCGCCGTCACCAAAAATACCCTGCCGCTGATCGGCGACGGCTGGGAACGCCTGATGGGTCGCCAGAATGAGACGGTAAACGTCTCGACCTTCACCCTGCCGAAAGGCATGGGGCAGGACGTCTTTACCCTGGAAGTGCTGGACAAACAGCACTATCGCCTGACCAGCGACGGCGGCGTCAGCGCTGACGGCCAGGTGGGGAAACGGCTGGAGCAGGATGGCGTGACGCTGATGGTCGACGCCATCCATGCGCGCCCTGATACCGAATTTACGGTCACTAAATTCTCCACGCTCGGTATGATCAATACCCTGCAAAATAACCTGACCGTGACCGAAGACGGCAAAGATACCGGCGTACTCACCCTGACCTACACCGGAGAAGATCGCGAACAGATCCGCGATATCCTGAATAGCATTACCCAAAATTATGTAAAACAAAACGTGGCGCGGAAATCGGAAGAAGCGTCGAAAAGCCTTGCCTTCCTTAAGAAACAGCTGCCGGAAGTGCGCGCCAACCTCGACGTGGCGGAGAATAAACTTAACGCGTTCCGCCAGACGAAAGATTCAGTCGATTTGCCGCTGGAAGCAAAATCGGTGCTGGATTCGATGGTTAACATTGATGCCCAGCTCAACGAACTGACCTTCAAAGAAGCCGAAATTTCCAAGCTTTATACCAAACGTCACCCGGCTTACCGCACGCTGATGGAAAAACGCCAGGCGCTTGAGCAGGAGAAGGCCCAGCTTAACAAGCGCGTGACGGCAATGCCGAAAACCCAGCAGGAGATCCTGCGTCTGACCCGTGACGTAGAATCCGGCCAGCAGGTCTATATGCAACTGTTGAACAAACAACAGGAGCTGAAAATCAACGAAGCCAGCACCGTTGGTGACGTGCGGATCGTCGATGACGCTATCACCCAGCCGGGCGTGCTGAAACCGAAGAAAGGACTGATTATTCTCGGCAGCATTCTGTTCGGTCTGATCGCCTCAATCGTTGGCGTGCTGCTGTTCTCCCTGCTGCGCCGCGGTGTGGAAAGTCCGCAGGTTCTGGAAGAACATGGCATTAGCGTTTACGCCAGCATCCCGCTCTCGGAATGGCAGAAAACCCGCGACCGCGTGACCACGTCCAAAGGCGTGAAGCGCTATAAACAGAGTCAGCTTCTGGCCGTGGGCAATCCGACCGACCTGGCGATTGAAGCCATTCGTAGCCTGCGCACCAGCCTGCACTTTGCCATGATGCAGGCCAGCAACAACGTGGTGATGATGACCGGGGTCAGCCCGTCAATTGGTAAAACCTTTGTCTGCGCCAACCTCGCGGCGGTGATCAGCCAGACCAATAAACGCGTGCTGCTGATCGACTGCGATATGCGTAAGGGCTACACCCATGAACTGATGGGCACCACGAACGTTAACGGCCTGTCGGACATTCTCATTGAAAATGGCGAAATTGCCGCCTGCGCCCGACCTACCTCCATTACCAATTTCGACCTCGTTCCGCGCGGACAGGTGCCGCCGAATCCGTCAGAGCTGCTGATGAGCGATCGCTTCGGCGAATTGATCAACTGGGCCAGTAAAAATTATGACCTGGTATTAATCGATACGCCGCCGATCCTCGCCGTCACCGACGCCGCCGTGGTCGCACGCTATGCCGGTACCACGCTGATGGTGGTGCGCTATGCGGTGAACACCCTGCGCGAAGTGGAAACCAGTATCAGTCGCTTTGAACAAAACGGTATTCCGGTGAAAGGCGTGGTCCTGAACTCTATTTTCCGCCGCGCGACGGGCTATCAGGACTACGGGTATTACGAGTACGAATACAAATCTGATGCTAAGTAACGCCTTACTGCGATCCTCTCCCGCCGGGAGAGGGAAAAATCATCCGGAGAATGGAAAATGAGCACTACTAAAACACCCCTGATCTCCATCTATATGCCAACCTGGAATCGGCAGCAGCTGGCGATCCGCGCGATAAAATCGGTACTGCGTCAGGATTATCCGCACTGGGAAATGTTTATTGTTGACGACTGTTCTGCCAGCTTCGAACAGCTTCAGCAGTTTGTTGCTGATCTGAACGACCCGCGCGTGAAATATATTCATAACGATTTCAATTCCGGTGCCTGTGCGGTGCGCAATCAGGCAATTGAACAGGCAACAGGGCATTTTATTACCGGCATTGATGATGATGATGAGTGGACGCCGAATCGCCTCTCATTGTTCCTTGAACATCAGCATCAGCTGGTCACCCACGCGTTTCTGTATGCCAATGACTATGTCTGTGAAGGCGAGATTTACGCTCAGCCTGCCAGCCTGCCGCTGTATCCAAAGTCGCCCTATACGCGTAAGCGTTTCTATAAGCGCAATATTATCGGCAATCAGGTGTTCAGCTACGCGCAGCGCTTCAAAGAGAGCCTGTTCGATATCAACCTGAAAGCGGCACAGGACCACGATATGTTCCTGCGCATGGTGGTGGAATATGGCGAGCCGTGGAAAGTGGAAGAGGCGACGCAAATTCTGCACGTTAACCACGGCGAAATGCGCATCACCTCATCGCCGAAAAAATTCTCCGGCTATTTTCAGTTTTACCGTAAGCACAAAGACAAATTTGACCGTGCCAGCAAAAAGTATCAGCTGTTTACGCTCTATCAGATCCGTAACAAGCGCATGAACTGGCGCACGCGGCTGACGCTGCTCTCGGTGCGCAACGGTAAACGTCTGGCCGACAGCCTGCGGAGGAAATAATGCTACTGGAAGATTTACGCGCGAATAGCTGGAGCCTGCGCCCGTGCTGCATGGTGGTGGCCTACCGTATCGCCCATTTCTGCTCGGTCTGGCGCAAGAAAAACGTGCTCAATAATCTGTGGGCCGCGCCGGTGCTGGTGCTTTATCGCTTCCTGACCGAATGTTTGTTCGGCTATGAAATTCAGGCAGGAGCAACGATTGGCCGACGCTTCACCATTCATCATGGCTACGCAGTCGTTATAAACAAAAACGTCATCATCGGTGATGATTTCACCCTGCGCCACGGCGTGACTATCGGCAATCGCGGCGCGGAAAATCTCGCCTGTCCGGTGATTGGCAACGGCGTTGAGCTGGGGGCGAACGTCATTATTACCGGCGATATCACCCTCGGCAATAACGTCAAAGTCGGCGCGGGTAGCGTGGTGCTCGACAGCGTGCCGGATAATGCCCTGGTCGTCGGTGAGAAAGCGCGCATAAAGGTGAGCCAATGAATATTCTGCAATTTAACGTTCGCCTCGCTGAGGGCGGGGCGGCAGGGGTCGCGCTGGATCTCCATCAGCGTGCGCTGCAACAGGGGCTTTATTCACGTTTCGTCTATGGCTACGGCAAGGGCGGCAAAAAGAGCGTCAGTCACGATGCTTACCCGAATGTCATTCGCCATACGCCACGCCTGACCTCTATGGCGAATCTGGCGCTGTTTCGCCTGTTCAATCGTGATGTGTTTGGCAATCTGGATAATTTGTATCGCACCGTCACCCGCACCGAGGGGCCGATGGTGCTGCATTTTCACGTGGTACACAGCTACTGGCTGAACTTTGATCGGCTGGTGGATTTTTGCCAGCGGGTAAAAGCGCACAAGCATGATGTCAGACTGGTCTGGACGCTGCACGATCACTGGAGCGTCACGGGACGCTGCGCGTTTCTTGACGGTTGCGATGGCTGGAAATCCGGCTGCAAACAGTGTCCAACGCTTGCCAATTACCCGCCGGTCAAGGTTGATCGTGCTCATCAACTGGTGGATAAAAAGCGTCTGCTGATCCACGAAATGCTGGCCCTCGGCTGCCAGTTTATTTCGCCGAGTCAGCACGTTGCCGACGCGTTTAACACCCTGTATGGCAAAGGACGCTGCCTGATCATAAATAACGGTATTGACGTTGCCACCGAAACCATTCTGGCGGGTCTGGCCCCGGTCGCCCCGGCCGGAACACCCAAAATTGCGGTGGTGGCGCACGACCTGCGCTACGACGGTAAAACAAATCAACAACTGGTGCGCGATGTGATCGCCCTGGGCGAGGCGGTTGAAGTGCATACTTTCGGTAAATTCTCTCCTTTCGAGGGAAATAACGTGGTGAATCATGGCTTTCTGACCGACAAGCGCCAGCTCATGACCGACCTGAATCAGATGGATGCGCTGCTGTTTACCTCAAGGGTGGATAACTATCCGCTGATCCTCTGCGAGGCGTTGTCGATTGGCGTACCGGTCATCGCCACCCACAGTGAGGCGGCGCAGGAAGTGCTGCATAAATCCGGCGGCGTGACGCTTGATGATGATGACATTTTAACGCTGGTACAGCAGGGAAGAGAGGCAATCGCCCAGGCGGTTTTCAATACCACCCACGCGGCGTTTCATCAACGCAGCCGCGTGGCCTATAGCGGACAACAGATGCTGGAGGAATATGTCTCGTTCTATCAGAATCTGTAGCTATCTGCTGCTGCCGCTGATCTACCTGCTGGTCAACGTCAAAATTGTCCAGTTGGGGGAAAGCTTTCCGGTCACCATCGTGACCTTTCTGCCGCTGCTGTTGCTGCTGTTTATTGACAAAATCAGCCTCAAAAAACTGATGATTGCGCTGGGGGCCGGGGCCGGGTTGACGCTCTACAACTTTCTGTTTGGTCAGTCGCTGGACGCCAGCAAATATGTCACCTCGACCATGCTGTTCGTTTATATCGTGATTATCATTGGAATGGTGTGGAGTATCCGCTTTAAAACCATTTCTCCGCACAACCATCGCAAGATCCTGCGCTTCTTCTACATAGTCGTTACGCTGGTGGTAATGCTGGCGGCCATCGAAATGGCGCAGATTATTCTCAGCGGTGGCAGTAGTTTAATTGAAATAATTTCGAAATATCTTATTTACAGTAACAGCTATGTATTGAATTTTATCAAATATGGCGGAAAACGTACTACCGCACTTTATTTTGAACCGGCGTTTTTCGCTCTGGCACTAATCTCAATTTGGCTCAGCATCAAACAGTTTGGTATCAAAACACCAAAGACCGATGGTATGATCCTCGCAGGGATAGTGCTTTCAGGTTCGTTTTCGGGGGTAATGACCTTTATTCTTTTCTACCTGCTGGAATGGGCCTTTCAGTATTTGAATAAAGAGGCAATCAGAAAACGGCTACCGCTGGCGATTATCTCGCTGGCCTTTTTCCTGGTTGGCGTATTTTTCGCGATGCCGTATATCGCTGAGCGTCTGGGGGAACTGGGAACCGAAGGAACGTCCTCCTATTATCGTATTGTGGGTCCGTTAGTGATGGTTGGCCATTCATTAACCAGTATTGACGGTGTTGTCAGATTCGGCTCACTTTATGAATATGTTGCATCATTCGGAATCTTTAACGGTGCGGACGTCGGAAAAACAATAGACAATGGCCTGTATCTGTTAATTATTTATTTTTCATGGATCGCTGTATTTCTGACGCTATGGTATTTATTCAACGTTGCAAAAATGGCGGTGCAGGCTTTTGGTAATAACCAAAATTATGGCGTTCAGTTGTATCTTTTTACGCCAGTATCATTGTTTTTTACCGGTTCAATATTTAGCCCGGAATATGCGTTTTTAATTGTTTGTCCGTTTATTTTGCGCAAGGCGCTAAATATCGTGCAGGCCAGATGAGGAAAGTCAGATGCTGTTAAGTGTCATTACTGTTGCCTTTCGTAATTACGATGGAGTGGTAAAAACGTGGCGGTCGCTGGCGCACCTGGCGCGCGAAAAGCACATCGAGTTCGAGTGGATCGTGGTCGATGGCGGCTCCGCAGACGGCACCGCGGAGTTCCTGGAAAACCTCAACGGTGAGTACCACTTACGCTACGTCAGCGAGAGAGATAACGGCCTGTATGATGCCATGAATAAAGGCATTGATATGGCGCAGGGTAAATTTGCCATCTTCCTGAACTCTGGCGACATTTTTCACCCGGATGTGGCGCAGTTTGTTCGTCAGCTGGCGGATAAAAAAGACAACGCGATGTACATCGGCGATGCGCTGCTGGATTTTGGCGACGGGACAAAAATTCGACGAAGCGCCAAACGCGGCTGGTATATTTATCACAGCCTGCCCGCCAGCCATCAGGCGATCTTTTTTCCGCTGATGGGATTAAAAAACTATCCGTACGATCTGCAATATCGCGTCTCTTCGGATTATGCCTTAGCGGCAAAGCTCTATAAGAAAGGCTATAAGTTTGAGCGGATCCACGGGCTGGTGTCAGAATTTTCGATGGGCGGTGTGTCAACGTCAAATAATCTGGAACTGTGCCGCGATGCCAAAAAAGTGCAAAAAAGTATTTTGCGTTTACCCGCAATAATTGCAGAAGTTTCATATCGATTACGTTTGCGCACCACAGGCAAAACCAAAGCCTTATATAACAAATCGTAAATATAAGGAAAACTAATGCAGGAATTAAACGGCTTCTCGGTGCCGCGGGGTTTTCGCGGCGGTAACGCGCTGAAAGTGCAATTATGGTGGGCCGTTCAGGCAACGTTGTTCGCCTGGTCGCCGCAGGTGTTATATCGCTGGCGCGCGTTTTTATTGCGCTTATTTGGCGCGAAAATAGGTAAAGGTGTGGTCATTCGGCCCTCGGTAAAAATTACCTATCCATGGAAATTAACGATCGGGGATTACGCCTGGGTAGGCGATGACGCGGTGTTATATACCCTGGGCGAGATTACCCTTGGTGCTAATTCTGTGGTGTCGCAGAAATGTTATTTATGCACCGGCAGCCACGATTATATGAGTGCGCATTTTGATATTAACGCCACGCCGATTGTGATTGGCGAAAAGTGCTGGCTGGCGACGGATGTCTTTGTCGCGCCAGGCGTCACGATTGGCAACGGCACGGTTGTGGGTGCGCGCAGCAGCGTTTTTACCTCGCTGCCTGGCGGGATGATTTGCCGGGGGAATCCGGCGACGGCGGTGCGCGAACGATAACCACGCTCTTATCAACAACGTTACATGAATCAAACGGTCAACACGTTTAACAAAGGAAACTGATTATGTCTAAAGTTGCTCTCATTACCGGCGTTACCGGGCAGGACGGGTCTTATCTGGCAGAATTGCTGCTGGAGAAAGGGTATGAGGTTCACGGTATTAAACGTCGCGCCTCGTCATTCAACACCGAGCGCGTGGATCACATTTATCAGGACCCGCACGCCAGCAACCCGAAATTTCATCTGCACTATGGCGATCTGACCGATACCTCCAACCTGACGCGTATCCTGCAGGAAGTGCAGCCGGACGAGGTCTATAACCTCGGCGCGATGAGCCACGTTGCGGTCTCCTTCGAATCACCGGAATACACCGCTGACGTGGATGCGATGGGCACCCTGCGTCTGCTGGAAGCGATCCGCTTCCTCGGCCTGGAAAAGAAAACCCGCTTCTATCAGGCGTCCACCTCTGAGCTGTACGGCCTGGTGCAGGAAATCCCGCAGAAAGAAACCACCCCGTTTTACCCGCGTTCGCCGTATGCGGTCGCCAAACTGTACGCCTACTGGATCACCGTTAACTACCGTGAATCCTACGGCATGTACGCCTGCAACGGCATTCTGTTCAACCATGAATCCCCGCGCCGCGGTGAAACCTTCGTCACCCGCAAAATCACCCGCGCCATTGCCAACATCGCTCAGGGGCTGGAATCCTGCCTGTACCTCGGCAACATGGACTCCCTGCGCGACTGGGGCCACGCCAAAGATTACGTGAAAATGCAGTGGATGATGCTGCAACAGGAAAAACCGGAAGATTTCGTCATCGCTACCGGCTTGCAGTATTCGGTGCGCGAGTTTGTCGAAATGGCGGCAGCACAGCTGGGTATCAAACTGCGCTTTGAAGGCAAAGGCGTGGACGAAAAAGGCATCGTGGTTTCCGTAACCGGTCACGACGCGCCGGGCGTGAAGCCGGGCGATGTGATTATTGCCGTTGACCCGCGTTACTTCCGTCCGGCGGAAGTGGAAACCCTGCTCGGCGATCCGACCAAAGCCCATCAGACGCTGGGCTGGAAACCGGAAACCACCCTGCAGGAAATGGTCTCTGAAATGGTTGCCAAAGACCTGGAGGCGGCGAAGAAACACTCTCTGCTGAAATCCCACGGTTACGAGGTTGCCATCGCGCTGGAGTCCTGAGCATGACCAGACAACGTATTTTTGTGGCCGGCCATCGCGGCATGGTGGGATCGGCCATTGTTCGCCAGCTGGAACAGCGCGGCGACGTGGAGCTGATTTTACGCGGCCGCGATGAGCTGAACCTGCTGGATCCGGCGGCGGTGCAGCAGTTTTTCGCCGAACAACGTATCGACCAGGTGTATCTGGCGGCGGCAAAAGTCGGCGGTATCGTGGCGAATAACACTTACCCGGCGGATTTCATCTACGAAAACATGATGATCGAGAGCAACATCATTCACGCTGCGCATCTCAACGGCGTGAACAAGCTGCTGTTTCTCGGTTCATCCTGCATCTATCCGAAACTGGCAAAACAGCCGATGGCCGAAAGTGAACTGCTTCAGGGCACCCTGGAGCCGACCAACGAGCCGTATGCCATCGCCAAAATTGCCGGTATCAAACTGTGCGAATCCTATAACCGCCAGTACGACCGCGATTACCGTTCGGTGATGCCGACCAACCTGTACGGGCCGAACGACAATTTCCACCCGAGCAATTCGCACGTGATCCCGGCGCTGCTGCGCCGTTTCCATGAGGCGACAGAACAAAATGCGGCGGATGTGGTGGTCTGGGGCAGCGGCACGCCAATGCGTGAGTTCCTGCACGTTGATGATATGGCGGCCGCCAGCATTCACGTGATGGAGCTGGATCGCAGCGTCTGGCAGGAAAACACCGAGCCGATGCTGTCGCATATTAACGTCGGCACTGGCGTCGACTGCACCATTCGCGAACTGGCGCTGACGATTGCGCAGGTGGTGGGCTTTAAAGGGCGAGTGGTGTTCGACGCCACCAAACCTGACGGCACGCCGCGCAAACTTCTGGATGTTACCCGTCTGCATCAACTCGGCTGGTTCCATGAAATCACCCTGGAGGCCGGGCTTGCCAGCACATACCAGTGGTTTCTGGAAAACCAGCAGCGTTTCCGGGGGTAATGATGTTTCTCAGCGCTGAAGATTTTGCCACCGTCGTACGCGCCACGCCGCTCGTCTCCATCGATCTGATCGTGGAGAACGCGCGCGGCGAGTTTCTCCTCGGCCAGCGGACCAACCGCCCGGCGCAGGGATACTGGTTCGTGCCTGGCGGACGCGTACAGAAGGATGAGCCGCTGGAGCAGGCATTTGCCCGCCTGACGAAAGCGGAGCTGGGCGTCAGCCTGCCCATGACGGCAGGCGAATTTTACGGCGTCTGGCAGCATTTTTATGACGATAACTTTTCCGGCACCGGGTTTTCGACGCACTACGTGGTGCTGGCGTTCCGCCTGCGGGTGGAGGCTGGCGCGCTGCCATTGCCGACCGAACAGCACAATGCGTACCGCTGGCTGACGGCGGAAGCACTGCTGGACAGCGACAACGTGCATGACAACAGTCGCGCTTATTTCCTCGCCGAACGCCTGGCGGGAGTGCCGGGGTTATGAAAATACTCGTTTACGGCATTAACTACTCCCCCGAACTGACCGGCATCGGCAAATACACCGGCGAAATGGTCGAGTGGATGGCGCGTCAGGGCCACGAGGTGCGGATGATCACCGCCCCGCCTTACTACCCGGAGTGGAAGGTGGGCGAAGGGTATTCCGCCTGGCGCTACCGCCGCGAAGAAGGGGCCGCTACCGTCTGGCGCTGCCCGCTCTACGTGCCGAAGCAGCCTTCTACCCTGAAGCGCCTGATCCATCTCGGCAGCTTCGCGCTGAGCAGCTTTTTCCCGCTGATGGCGCAGCGTCGCTGGAAGCCGGACCGCATTATTGGCGTGGTGCCAACGCTGTTCTGCACGCCGGGCATGCGCCTGCTGGCAAAGCTCTGCGGTGCGCGCACCGTCCTGCATATTCAGGATTATGAAGTGGACGCCATGCTCGGACTGGGCATGGCGGGAAAAGGTAAGGGCGGCAAAGTCGCTCGCCTGGCGACGGCGTTTGAGCGCAGCAATTTGCTCGGTGTGGATGCGGTCTCCACCATCTCGCGCTCAATGATGAACAAGGCGCAGGAAAAAGGCGTCGCCGCGCAGGACATTATCTTTTTCCCTAACTGGTCGGAAGTGGATCGCTTTCGCGATGTCGCCCCGGCGGACGTTAGCGCGCTGCGCAGCCGACTCGGTCTGGATGACGCGCAAAAAATCGTCCTCTACTCCGGCAACATCGGCGAGAAACAGGGGCTGGAGAACGTGATTGAAGCGGCGGACCGCCTGCGCGACCGGCCGTGGACCTTTGTGATTGTCGGACAGGGCGGGGGCAAAGCGCGGCTGGAGAAGATGGTTGCCGAGCGCGACCTGACCACTATCCGCTTTCTGCCGCTGCAACCCTATGACGACTTGCCCGCGCTCCTCGCGCTGGGCGACTGCCATCTGGTTATCCAGAAGCGCGGCGCGGCGGATGCGGTGTTGCCTTCCAAACTGACCAATATTCTGGCGGTCGGCGGCAATGCGGTTATCACCGCCGAAGCGGAAACCGAATTAGGGCAGCTTTGCCGCACGTACCCGGGCATCGCCGTCTGCGTCGAACCGGAAGTGGTTGACGCCCTCGTTACCGGTATTGAGCAGGCGCTGCTGATGCCGGAAACCAACACGGTGGCACGTGACTATGCCGAACGCACGCTCGAAAAAGAGAACGTGTTAAGCCAATTTATTTCAGATATTCGGGATCACTAACATGAGTCAACCCACGCTCTATCCGGTCGTCATGGCGGGCGGATCCGGTAGCCGTTTATGGCCGCTGTCCCGCGTACTCTACCCTAAACAGTTCCTCTGCCTGAAAGGGGAACTGACCATGCTTCAGGCCACCATCAGCCGTCTGAACGGCGTCGAATGCGAAAGCCCGGTGGTGATCTGCAACGAGCAGCACCGCTTTATCGTCGCCGAGCAATTGCGCCAGCTTAACAAGCTGACCGAGAACATTATTCTTGAACCCGCGGGGCGCAACACCGCGCCTGCGATTGCGCTGGCGGCGCTGGCGGCCACCCGCAACTCGCCGCAGGACGACCCGCTACTGCTGGTGCTGGCGGCGGATCACATGATTCAGGACGAAGCGGCGTTTCGCGCGGCGGTCACTGCCTCCATTCCGCATGCTCAGGCAGGCAAGCTGGTGACCTTTGGCATCGTGCCGGATCTGCCGGAAACCGGCTATGGCTACATTCGTCGCGGCGACGTCACGCCGGGGGAACAAGACAGCGTGGCCTTTTCGGTGGCGCAGTTTGTTGAGAAACCGGATCTGGCGACCGCGCAGGCCTATGTCGCCAGCGGGGAATACTACTGGAACAGCGGCATGTTCCTGTTCCGCGCCGGACGCTATCTCGAAGAACTGAAGAAGTACCGTCCGGACATTCTGGAAGCCTGCGAAAAATCAATGGCCACCGTCGACCCGGACCTGGATTTTATTCGCGTTGACGAAGCGGCGTTTCTCGCCTGCCCGGAAGAGTCCATCGACTATGCGGTGATGGAGCGCACGGCGGATGCGGTGGTGGTGCCGATGGATGCGGGCTGGAGCGACGTTGGCTCGTGGTCCTCGCTGTGGGAAATCAGCGCCCACACGCCGGAGGGAAACGTCCATCACGGCGACGTCATCAGCCACAACACCGAAAACAGCTACGTGTACGCTGAATCCGGCCTGGTGACCACCGTCGGGGTGAAAGATCTGGTGGTCGTGCAGACCAAAGACGCGGTGCTGATCGCCGATCGCCATCACGTGCAGGAAGTGAAAAAGGTGGTGGAGCAGATCAAAGCAGATGGCCGCCACGAACACCATATCCACCGCGAAGTGTATCGCCCGTGGGGCAAATACGATTCCATTGATGCCGGGGATCGCTATCAGGTGAAACGTATCACCGTTAAGCCGGGCGAAGGGCTGTCGCTGCAAATGCATCATCACCGCGCCGAACACTGGGTAGTGGTGGCGGGCACCGCCAAAGTCACCATCAACGGCGAGATCAAACTGCTGGGCGAAAACGAGTCTATTTACATCCCGCTCGGTGCGGCGCACTGCCTGGAAAACCCCGGCAAGATCCCGCTTGACCTGATTGAAGTGCGCTCCGGTTCGTATCTCGAGGAAGACGACGTGGTGCGGTTTGAGGATCGCTACGGGCGCGTATAGCCCCGGCGAAATTTGCCGGATGGCGCTGCGCTTATCCGGCCTACGGTTCGGTGCCCCGCAATGCGCAGCCACCCGTAGGCCCGGTAAGCGAAGCGCCACCGGGCAGAACGAGTAAAGACTTCATATATCTAAAGAAGAGAAAAAAATATGACAACGTTAACCTGTTTTAAAGCCTACGACATTCGCGGCAGGCTGGGCGAGGAGCTGAACGAAGACATCGCCCGGCGGATTGGACGTGCGTATGGCGAATACCTGAAACCGGAAACCGTGGTGCTGGGCGGCGACGTGCGCCTGACCAGCGAGGCGCTGAAGCTGGCGCTGGCGGAAGGGCTGCGCGATGCGGGCGTTAACGTACTGGACATCGGCCTTTCCGGCACCGAAGAGATCTACTTCGCCACCTTCCATCTCGGCGTGGACGGCGGCATTGAAGTCACCGCCAGCCACAATCCGATGGATTACAACGGCATGAAACTGGTGCGTAAGGGCGCGCGTCCCATCAGCGGCGATACCGGCCTGCGCGACGTGCAGCGTCTGGCAGAAGCCAACGACTTCCCGCCGGTTAACCCGGCGAAACGCGGCAGCTATCAACACATCGATCTGCGCGCCGCTTACATTGACCATCTGCTTGGCTACATCGACGTAAAAAACCTGACGCCGCTGAAGCTGGTGATCAACTCCGGCAACGGCGCGGCCGGCCCGGTGGTGGACGCCATTGAAGCGCGCTTTAAGGCGCTGAACGTTCCGGTGGAGTTTATCAAGGTTCACAACACCCCGAACGGTAACTTCCCCAACGGCATTCCTAACCCTCTACTGCCGGAGTGCCGCGACGATACCCGCAACGCGGTCATTCAACACGGTGCGGATATGGGCATCGCCTTCGACGGCGACTTCGACCGCTGCTTCCTGTTTGATGAAAAAGGGCAGTTTATCGAGGGCTACTACATCGTCGGCCTGCTGGCGGAAGCATTCCTCGAAAAACACCCTGGCGCGAAGATTATCCACGACCCGCGTCTTTCCTGGAATACCGTGGACGTGGTCAGCGCGGCGGGCGGGGTGCCAGTGATGTCGAAAACCGGCCATGCGTTCATCAAGGAGCGGATGCGCGAGGAAGATGCCATCTACGGCGGCGAAATGAGTGCCCATCACTACTTCCGCGATTTTGCCTACTGCGACAGCGGGATGATCCCGTGGCTGCTGGTGACGGAACTGCTGTGCCTGAAAGGGCAGTCGCTGGGCGAACTGGTACGCGACCGGATGGCGGCGTTCCCGGCGAGCGGTGAGATCAACAGCAAACTGGCCGATCCGGCGACGGCCATCGCCCGGGTGGAGGCGCATTTTGCGCCGCAGGCGCTGGAGACTGACCGCACCGACGGTATCAGCCTCGCCTTTGCCGACTGGCGTTTTAACCTGCGCTCGTCCAACACCGAGCCGGTAGTGCGCCTGAACGTGGAATCGCGCGGTGATACTGCGCTGATGCAGGCGCAGACCGGGGCGATTCTGGCGCTGCTTAACCAGTAACAGGCTTTGGCATGGGGAGTTCCCTTCCTGTGGGCAAGGGAATCTCCCAACCTGAAGCAAGGGAAAACATAGGAACAACGATGACGACTCTAAAAAAGCGCGAGCGAGCCAAAACGAATGCATCGTTAATCTCAATGGTGCAGCGATTTTCTGACATCACCATCATGTTCGGTGGGTTATGGGTAGTTTGTCAGATCAGCGCGCTGCCATTTTTATATATGCATCTGCTCATGGCGCTGATCACCCTGGTCGTCTTTCAGATGATTGGTGGAATGACGGACTTCTACCGCTCGTGGCGCGGCGTCAGAATGACCACCGAACTGCTGCTGCTGATCCAGAACTGGACCCTGAGCCTGATTTTCGGCACCGGCTTAATGGCCTTCAACGACGACTTCGATCACAGCTTTGTGACGCTAATGGCGTGGTACCTGCTGAGCACCTTCGGTATGGTCTCCTGCCGAACCATGATCCGCTTTGGCGCGGGCTGGCTGCGCAATCTCGGCTACAACTCTCGCCGGGTAGCCGTAGCGGGGGAACTGCCCGCCGGACAGGCGCTGCTGCAAAGTTTCCGCAATCAGCCGTGGCTGGGCTATGAGGTGGTAGGGGTTTATCACGATAACGAGACGAGCGAGCGTGCAGGTGATTTTGCTCAACTGGTCGACGATGCGCGCGACGGCAAAATTCACAATATCTACATTGCGATGCCAATGCAGGATGAAGCCTGCATTAAAAAACTGGTGCGCGATCTGGCGGACACCACCTGCTCGGTGATCCTGATCCCCGATCTCTTTACCTTCAATATCCTGCATTCGCGGGTGGAAGAGGTGAACGGCGTACCCGTGGTGCCGCTGTACGACACGCCGCTTTCCGGTATCAACCGCATCCTCAAACGGCTGGAAGATATCGTACTGGCCGCGCTGATCCTGCTGCTGATCTCCCCGGCACTGTGCTGCATCGCACTGGCGGTAAAACTGACTTCGCCGGGGCCGGTGATTTTCCGCCAGACGCGCTATGGCATGGATGGTAAGCCGATCATGGTATGGAAATTTCGCTCCATGCGGGTGATGGAAAACGATGCCGTGGTCACTCAGGCAACGCAGAACGATCCGCGCGTGACGCCGGTGGGCAACTTCCTGCGCCGCACCTCGCTAGATGAACTGCCGCAGTTTATCAACGTGCTTACCGGCGGCATGTCCATCGTTGGCCCGCGTCCGCATGCGGTGGCACATAACGAGCAGTACCGGGCGCTGATCGAAGGCTACATGCTGCGCCACAAAGTCAAACCGGGCATTACCGGCTGGGCGCAAATCAACGGCTGGCGTGGCGAAACGGACACCCTTGAGAAGATGGAAAAACGTATTGAATTCGACCTGGAATACATCCGTGAATGGAGCCTGTGGTTCGACATCAAGATCGTTTTCCTGACGGTGTTCAAAGGCTTCGTTAATAAAGCGGCCTACTGAGGGATCGTCAATGAGTTTACGTGAAAAGACCCTTAGCGGCGCAAAATGGTCGGCCATCGCCACGGTGATCATCATCGGCCTGGGGCTGATTCAGATGACCCTCCTGGCGCGCATTTTCGACGGTCATCAGTTTGGCCTGCTGACCATCTCGCTGGTGATCATCGCTCTTGCCGATACGCTGTGTGATTTTGGCATCGCCAACTCGATTATCCAGCGTAAAGAAATCAGCCACGGCGAGCTGACGACCCTGTACTGGCTGAACGTTGGGCTGGGCGTGCTGGTGTTCATCGCCATTTATTTACTCAGCGATATTATTGCCGGGCTGCTGCATAACCCGGATCTGGCTCCGCTGATCAAAACCCTGTCGCTGGCATTTGTGGTCACGCCGCACGGTCAGCAGTTCCGTGCGCTGATGCAAAAAGAGCTGGAGTTTAACAAGATTGGCACCATCGAAACACTTTCCGTGCTGGCAGGCTTCACCTTCACGGTGATCAGCGCGCGCTACTGGCCTGTCGCCATGACCGCGATCCTCGGTTATCTGGTTAACAGCGCGGTGCGCACCCTGCTGTTCGGCTGGTTCGGTCGCAAGATTTACCGTCCGGGCTTCCATTTTTCCCTGCGATCTATCGCCCCGAACCTGCGTTTTGGTGCATGGCTGACGGCAGATAGCATCATCAACTACGTCAATACCAACCTGTCGACGCTGGCGCTGGCGCGTATTCTCGGGGCCAGCGCGGCGGGGGGCTACAACCTCGCGTGGAACGTTGCCGTCGTACCGCCGATGAAGCTGAACCCGATCATTACCCGCGTGCTGTTTCCGGCGTTCGCCAAAATTCAGGACGACACTGCGAAGCTGCGTCTTAACTTCTACAAGCTGCAGTCGGTGGTGGGGATCATCAACTTCCCGGCGCTGCTGGGGCTGATGGTGGTTTCAAACAATTTCGTCCTGCTGGTGTTTGGCGAAAAGTGGATGGACATCGTGCCTGTGCTGCAACTGCTGTGCGTCGTTGGCCTGCTGCGTTCGGTAGGCAACCCCATCGGTTCGCTGCTGATGGCGCGGGCGCGGGTCGATCTGAGTTTTAAATTCAACGTCTTTAAAACCTTCCTGTTTATTCCGGCGATCCTGATCGGCGGGCATCTGGCGGGCGTGATTGGCGTGACGCTGGGGTTCCTGCTGGTGCAGATCCTCAACACCGTTCTGAGCTATTTCGTGATGATTAAACCGGTAGTCGGGCCGAGCTACAAACAGTATTTGCAGAGCCTGTGGCTGCCGCTGCGGCTTTCTCTGCCGACGCTGCTCATCAGCTATGCGCTGGGCGAACTGCTGGCGGGACGCGTCTCTCTGCCGCTGCTGTTTGCCGCACAGGTCGCCGCAGGCGTTATCAGTTTTGGGCTGGTGCTGGTGCTTTCACGCAACAGCCTGGTAGTGGAAATGAAAAAGCCGTTTTGCCGCAGCGAGAAGTTAAAAACGCTGCTGCGGGCGCATTAATAAACACCTTTCAGAGGCGATAATGAAATTATTAATTTTGGGTAATCACACCTGTGGAAACCGTGGCGACAGCGCCATTATGCGTGGACTGATTGACGCTATCACTCGTCAGGAGCCTGAGGCAGAACTGGATGTGATGAGTCGCTTCCCGGTGAGTTCGTCCTGGCTACAGGGCCGCACTATCATGGCCGATCCGCTGTATCAACTGAGCCAGAAACAACAGGCCGCGGCAGGCATGAGCGGACGGGTGAAAAAAGTCCTGCGTCGCCGCTACCAGCACCGCATTTTACTGGCGAAAGTCACCGGCGAAGGCCGCCTGCGTAATTTCCGCATCGCCCCGGAATTCAACCGCTTCGCTGAGTTCCTGAAAAACTACGACGCGATCATTCAGGTGGGGGGATCGAACTATGTCGATCTCTACGGCCTGACCCATTTCGAATATCCGTTCTGCGCCTTTATGGCCAACAAACCGATCTATATGGTCGGTCACAGCGTCGGCCCGTTCCAGAACCCGGACTTCAACCAGCTGGCAAATTATGTCTTTGCCCGCACCAATGCGCTGATCCTGCGTGAAACCGTCAGCCGCGATCTGATGGAAAAGAGCAATATTAATACCAGCAAAGTCGAGCAGGGCGTGGATACCGCCTGGCTGGTGGATCGCCGCCACGACACCTTTACCCCCAGCTATGCGGTACAGCACTGGCTGGAGGTGGCGCGCCGCCAGAAAACCGTCGCCATCACCCTGCGCGATCTCGAACCGTTCGACAAACGTCTGGGAACCACTCAGCAGGCTTACGAGCAGGCGTTTGCCGGGGTGGTGAATCGCCTGATGGAAGATGGCTATCAGGTGCTGGTACTCTCCACCTGTACCAGTATCGACCGCTATAACCGCGACGACCGGATGGTGGCGCTGCGCATGGCGCAGTACGTTAACGCGCCCGAGCAACTGCACATTGCGATGGACGAACTGAACGATGTAGAGCTTGGCAAAATTCTCGCCGAATGTGCGCTGACCATCGGTACACGCCTGCATTCGGCGATCATCTCGATGAACTTCGGCACGCCGGCCATCGCCATCAACTATGAGCACAAATCCGCCGGGATCATGCAGCAACTGGGGCTGCCTGAGATGGCGATCGACATCCGTCATCTGCTTGACGGCTCATTAAAGGGCGTTGTCGCCGACATCCTCAACCAGCTGCCCGCGCTGAGCGCGAAAGTGGATGAGGCCGTCTCCGCCGAACGTGAAAAAGGCTTCGCCATGATTGGCTCCGTGCTCGACAGGATCCGGGAGGCCAAATGAAGGTCGGCTTCTTTCTGCTGAAATTCCCGCTGTCGTCGGAGACCTTCGTGCTCAACCAGATCGTCGCGTTTATCGACATGGGTTATGAGGTAGAGATCGTCGCGCTGCAAAAAGGCGATTTGCAGAACACGCATCCTGCCTTTCACACCTATCGACTGGCAGAAAAAACCCACTGGTTGCAGGACGAGCCGCAGAACAAACTGGCAAAACTGCGTTACCGCGCCTTCAGCATGTTGAAAGGCGCACACAAGCCCGCCGTGTGGCGGGCGCTTAACGTCGGCCGCTACGGAGACGAAGCGCGTAACCTGATCCTGCCGGCGATCTGCGCGACAGCCCCGCGCACCTTCAGCGCCGACGTTTACCTCGCGCACTTCGGCCCGGCGGGCGTCACCGCCAGCCGCCTGCGCGAGCTGGGCGTCATCAACGGCAAAATTGCCACCATTTTTCACGGTATTGATATCTCCAGCCGTGAGGTACTCGCCCGCTATACCCCGCAGTATCAGCAGCTCTTTCACACCGGGGATGCGATGCTGCCGATCAGTGAACTGTGGGGGGAGCGGCTGAGTGGGATGGGGTGCCCGCCGGAGAAGGTGGTGGTTTCACGGATGGGCGTCGATATGCAGCGCTTCTCCCGTCGCCCGCTAAAATTGCCGGGCGACACATTGAAGATCATTTCTGTCGCGCGCCTCACCGAGAAAAAGGGGCTGCACGTCGCCATTGATGCCTGCCGTCAGCTCAAAGCGCAGGGCGTCAGATTCCACTACCGCATTCTCGGCCTCGGCCCGTGGGAGCGGCGGCTGCGCACGCTGATCGAGCAATATCAACTGGAAGATGTCGTGGAGATGTGCGGCTTCCGTCCCGGCCATGAAGTCAAAGCGATGCTGGATGACGCCGATGTGTTCCTTCTGCCATCGATTACCGGGGCAGATGGTGATATGGAAGGTATTCCGGTCGCGCTGATGGAAGCCATGGCGGTCGGCATTCCGGTGGTTTCAACCGTCCACAGTGGCATTCCCGAACTCATCGACGACGGCAAATCCGGCTGGCTGGTGGCCGAGAATGACGCCGCCGCGCTGGCCGCCCGGCTGGCCTTATGCACAACGCTGGACGAGGAGACGCTGGTTCCCGTTCTCAACCGCGCGCGGCAAAAAGTCGAAACTGAATTCAATCAGCAGGTGATCAACCAGCGCCTCGCCAGCCTGCTGCCAACGCTTTAAAACGAGGTCCCATGGGTAAACATCCGCAAGAACTCTCCCGCCGTCATTTCCTCTCGGCAAGCTCCGCGCTTGCCGTACTTCCTTTACTTCACAGTCCGCTGGCCCGCGCTCTTGGCAGTCTGAAGGCGGTGGACATTCGTGATTTCAATACCGGTAACGACTGGATCCGCGCCTTCAGGCTGGCATTTGCGGCGGCGGACACCGTTGAGGTCCCCAAGGGCGTGGTATGCGATAACATCAACACCAGTATTACGCTGCCGCCGGGTAAAACCCTGCGCGTACAGGGTGCGCTAAAGGGCAACGGGCGTGGGCGGTTTAACCTTAGCGATGGCTGCCAGATCCTCGGCACGCCCGGCTCCAGCCTGTATAACATCATGCTCGATGTGCGTGGCTCGGATTGCGTTATCCAGGGGGTAACATTGAGCGGCTATGGTCCGGTGGCGCAGATCTTCATCGGCACCAAAAAAAAGCAGACCATGCGCAACCTGACCATCAATGACATTACCGTCACCAAAGCCAACTACGGGATTTTGCGTCAGGGTTTCCACGACGCGGTGGAGAATGCAAAAATCACGCACAGCCGCTTCAGCTACCTGCAGGGCGATGCGATCGAATGGAACGTGGCTATTAACGACCGCGATATTCTGATCTCAGACCATGTGATTGAGCACATCGACTGCACGAACGGCAAAATCAACTGGGGCATCGGCATCGGCCTCGCGGGCAGCACCTACGATAACGACTATCCGGAACATATGACGGTAAAAAACTTTGTCGTCGCCAACATCACCGGTAGCCACTGTCGGCAGCTCGTTCACGTCGAGAATGGCAAACATTTTATTATCCGTAACGTTAAAGCGCGGGATATCACCCCGGAATACAGCAAAAACGCCGGCATTGATAACGCTACGGTGGCTATTTATGGCTGTGATAATTTCGTCATTGATAATATCGATATGGAAAACAGCGCCGGAATGTTAATTGGTTACGGCGTGATTAAAGGCAATTATCTCTCCATTCCGCAGAACTTTCGCCTGAATAATATCCACATCCATAACGGCGATCTGCCGTGGAAACTGCGCGGCATTCAAATCTCTTCAGGCAACGCCACCTCGTTCGTCTCCATCACCAACCTTACCACCACCCGCGCCTCGCTAGAGTTTCATAACAAACCGCAGCATCTTTTCATGCGTAACATCAACGTCATGCAGGAGGCGCGTCGCGGCTCTGCCTTAAAGCTCAACTTCGACCTGCGTAAAGACGTACGCGGTAAGTTTATGGCCCGCGACGACACCTTGCTGTCAATGGCGAACATCAAAGCCGTCAACGAGAAAGGGGAGAGTTCGGTTGACGTCGATAGGGTGGATCAGAAGGTGGCGAGGGTGGAAGGGGTGAATTTTCATTTGCCGGGGCGCTAATTTTACGACGATTCCTGGACATTAAACGCCTCGCTTCAGAATTCAACCCGGGTTTTCAGCAGCGATAAGGCGTATCATCCCAAAACTGGCTGGATAAAACATTTTTAGAGTCTATAATTCACAAATCATTTATAGGTGGAAGAAATAATGATTAATTTGAAAGCGGTTATACCGGTAGCGGGCTTAGGGATGCACATGTTGCCTGCCACGAAGGCCATTCCGAAAGAGATGCTACCGATTGTCGACAAGCCTATGATTCAGTACATCGTCGACGAGATTGTTGCTGCAGGGATCAAAGAGATCGTTCTGGTCACTCACTCTTCCAAAAACGCCGTTGAAAACCATTTTGACACGTCCTATGAGCTGGAAGCGCTGCTGGAGCAGCGCGTTAAGCGCCAGCTGCTGGCTGAAGTGCAATCCATCTGCCCTCCAGGCGTCACCATTATGAACGTGCGTCAGGCTCAGCCACTTGGCCTCGGCCATTCGATTCTTTGCGCTCAACCAATTATCGGCGATAATCCTTTCATCGTTGTGCTGCCAGATATTATCCTCGATACCGCGACCGCAGACCCATTGCGCTATAACCTGGCGGCAATGGTCGCTCGCTATAAGGAGACGGGACGCAGCCAGGTGCTGGCGAAAAGAATGGAAGGCGATCTCTCTGAATATTCTGTTATTCAGACCAAAGAGCCTATTGATAATGCAGGTAACGTTAGCCGTATCGTTGAATTTATTGAAAAGCCGGATCAGCCGCAAACGTTGGATTCCGATCTGATGGCCGTCGGTCGCTATGTGCTTTCCGCCGACATCTGGCCGGAACTGGAACGTACACAAGCCGGTGCCTGGGGACGAATCCAGCTTACTGATGCCATTGCTGAACTTGCTAAAAAGCAGTCCGTCGACGCCATGCTAATGACAGGTGACAGCTACGACTGCGGTAAAAAAATGGGATATATGAAGGCCTTTGTTAATTATGGTCTGCGTAACCTGAATGAGGGTGCAAAATTCCGCGAAAGTATTAAAAAATTGCTTAACGCAGGATAACGAATACCCCTTTCAGGGGCGCGGTTAATCCATACCGACAACGGCAGTGGAATTATGATGTTTGAGTTTTTACTCATATCATGATTCCACTGCCGTTTTGTTTTTGTCTTATCTATCAACAACTAAAAATGGTAGGCTTAGACACATTTTTTATTATGTAGATTAAGAATTTTCTTGTCTTATCACTATGTTCGGTTAACATGGTGTATATGAAAAATTTAATCTAATTGTCATGATATTGCAATGTGGTAGCTGTAAGCCAAGAGCGGTAGCGTGCCGAAAAAAACAGCAAAATCAATAAACTAACTTATCACGATTTGTAAAGGGCTTTAATGGAGATTCTCTCCAACTGAGGACTGTAAGCAAAAAAAATTTCGGATTATACGTCGGATTTAAAGGGCTTGGCTTAAATAACTGCCCTATAGCGGCATATCTTAACTTCATAGGTAATAGATTTTAGAATTGCTAATATCCTAACTCAATAAATATAAATCCCAAGTTGATTTCAAAGGAGATATCTAATGGAAAATTCTGTCTTGGTTTCAATCATTACCCCTACTTATAATTCACAATCATTTATATTACAAACCTATAACTCGCTAATTAATCAGAGCCACCAAAAATGGGAGTGGCTTGTAACAGATGATTGTTCTACAGACGAGACATGGGCAATTTTGGATCAGATAAAGGAGAAAGATCAAAGGGTAAAAGTGTTTAAGAATGAACGAAACCGTGGGGCTGCATATTCGAGAAACAATAGCTTAGCAAATGCTCAGGGTTCTTTCATAGCATTTATCGACAGTGATGATCTTTGGGAAAAAGATAAATTAGAAACTCAACTTAAGTTTATGTTAGAGAATGAATATAAATTTACTTTCACTTCATATGATCTTATCAGTGAACTGGGGACTACAATCAACAAACAAATCGATATCAGGGAAAATAGTTTAGAAATATGTTACGAGGATTTATTACTAAAAAAAGTTACGCTTGGTTGTTCAACGGTAATGTTGGATGCAAGTTATCACAAAAATGTTAAAATGCCCCTGCTTCGTACAGGACAGGATTATGCATTGTGGTTAAAATTATTAAAAGAAAATGATAATAAAGCTCATTTACTTCCAGTAATTTTGTCTCATTATAGAATTGTTAAAGGCTCAATATCTAGGAATAAATTTAAAAAAGCCATGAGGCAATGGCAGATTTATAGGCAGATCGAAAGGATTAATTTAATAAAAGCCTCTTGGTGTTTTGTTAATTATGCATGGAGGACTGTAGCAAGATGATTAAAATATAAGCTTATTAGGATGTTTAATTAGATAATACTAAGTATGCTATAATGGCAGGATGTTTCTAATTTAGATTTTTTTATGCTTAAATAATTTATCTTAGCGATGAGTTTAACAGGGTTTGTGTATGCGTTCCTATTTGAGTTTGCTAAATGCTTTTAGCAGCGAATTTTTTTTGATAATCCTCCGAATGTTGTCAACTATATATATAGCAAAAGCTTATGGATTGGCTATATTAGGTAGCTATTCGACTTTAATGACATGGGCATCTATATTAGCATTGTTCTCGGTTTTTGGAGGATATAATTTAATTCAAAAAAATAGTAATGATTCAAGTTATAATAAAGTAATTAAAATTGCATGTTTAATTTCATTATTTAGCGCTATAATTTACTCATTTATTGTTTCTGGGGTTTTCTTTATAAATGAATTTAAATTTGCATTTCTTATATTATTTTTTGAAACTATAAACTTATCGCTAAGATCAATTTCGAAAGCTTTTTTGTATAGTGAAAAAAAAATAAAGATATTGGCCTTGTCCAATATGTTAATTGGGGTTTCATATTTGTTTTTTCTAATTGTATTAGTAAGATTTTTGCCGCTTGAAAAAAATTCTATAGTATATTTTGTAATATCTTATAATTTGGTTTCATTTGCATTTTTTAGCTACGGTATAATAAAACGAAGTTGTAAGACTAAAATTGATTTAAATGATGTAAAAGAATATATTTCAGAAGCTCTCACATTTCTTGCATCATCATCACTTCGAAATCTCTATCAACAATTAGATAAAATTTTAGTTAATATATTTTTTAAAAGTGAAATCTCGGGGCTATATAATTTATGTTCAAGGTTCGCAACAACTGCTTTATTACCCGTAAATACATATATACAATCAATAGAAAGTAATTTTTATCATCAAAAAATCGGACAAGATTCAGTTTATTCGTACTTTGCAAAGAAGAAGAAAATAGCATTTTTTCTGAATGTATTGTTTTCAATAGCATCAGTTGCTCCTGCCTTTTTGATTCTAAAATATCTTAATGAATTAGATTCAACATTAAATTTATATATATTATTTATTCCTTTAATAATAATTCAAGGCTATTTTAATATTTACCTTTCGCTTATGAATGGGCAAGGTTTTAAATCAGAAAGGATTAAAATATTGTTTTTGTTAAATGTCTCTATGTCGCTGTTGGTTTATGTTAGTAGTTTTATGAATATATATTATACACCACTATTTATTGCAGTAATGAACCTATATGTAACATATATCATTAATAAAAAAATAAAGGCTAAAAATGTATAAAAATCTTATTGATAGCAGATTTCATTCCTACTTAAAAGATGATGTTAAAAACAAAATATACTACTTAGATACGAACGATATTGATTTTTCGAAACGTGTTGATATTATTGTAAAAATAAATTTTTTAAAAGCCATCATAAATAATGATGCTGAAAAGATCACTTATTATGAAAAGTTATACATTGATACTATATCAGCGTTTACTGATAATTCTTTTATCGAACCCGGTGAATCGTTTAAGCGAAGCCAGCAAGATTACCTGAAATCTTTCAGGGAAATTTATATAAATATATTAGAGAATGGTTTTGATGAGACAAAAGGACTAGTTCCAGTCAGTCCATCTGGAGTGCCTCTTGATGGTGCGCACCGTATTGCTATAGCAAATGTTTTGAATATCAAAATTCCAGTAATCGAATTAAAAAATCTTGAATGTAATTATGATATAAATTACTTTGACAAAAAAACTAAAGATGATTCATTAATTTTTAATTTAGTAACTGAGTTGGCGCATTTTGATAAAGCCATTAGGATTGCAATTGTTTGGCCGTTCGCCAAACAAAAAGATACTTCCTATTTAGAGGAGTTACTTAACGAAGATTTTATATTTAGTAGAAGTTTAGATCTTAGCCTAAATGGTATAAATAATATATGTCTTGCGTGCTACGAAAAAGAAAAGTGGATTGGAAATTACAAAAATAAATGGGATGGGTCATGGGGAAAGTCAAAAAAAGTTTATTCCGATCAGGAAAAAACTCATGTGGTGCTATTCAAAACTCATGGGATTGATAATGATATCCTTATAAAGGAAAAGTTCCGGCAACAGTTTAGTGGCCTTAAACACTGTATTCATATGACTGATAATCAGGAGGAGACACTAGGCCTTGTTAGGTGTACATTTAACCAAAATAGTGAACTTATATTAAATAATATACAAACTACAGCCCTGAAGGAAATAATTTATTTCCTAGATAAGAATAAATTATATAGTGAGAACTTTGTCTTTACTGGTAGTGTTATTTTAGGGCTATTAGGAATTAGATCATTTAATGATGTTGATTATATTGTCGCTATTGGATCTACGAAATCCATCGTCGACAAGAAATTACTGAGCAATAGTCATAATCACTACGTTAAAAACTATAATCATAAAATTAGTGATTATTTTATTTTTAATTCTTTGACTTTTTCATTTTTAGGGGTGAACTTCATAGAATTAAATGAATTATATAACTTTAAAAAGAATAGAAATGAGTCAAAGGACAAAGATGATATCAAACTTATTGAAAACTTTATAAGTGGGACATATGGAATACGGTTCATCTTTTTGCAAAAGAAAAGATATATTATAATGAAATATAAGCATATGGTTGGATTGATGTATAAAAAAATCATTGTAATTACCAAACTATTGGGTGTTTATAACATTTTGAAAAAAGTGAAACGCAATGAAAGTCACTAAAGACATCGGTGTATGGACGGGCACTTGGCTTCTACTTTGGAGCACATTAGCTTATATTGATTTTTTTGGCATTGGAGGAATTTCATTAGATACTTATTTTTTTATATTATCTTTTATAGTAGTTTTCATTACTTGTTACTTAATAGCAAAAGCATTCTATAGAACACCTCTGCAAAAAACAAATATTGTTAACTATAAATTCATTAAAATATTATTCGTTATAGTGACTTGTATATATATCCCCATATTATATAAATCATTAGTATTAATGACTAATGGTAATATTTGGGAGTATAGAGCAAAAGCTTTTGGTAGCAATGATGAAGCTTCTATACTTTTTGGAAATCAAAATTTACGAATTTTATATACTATCTTTATTGAAGGCGGAGTCTATTTTATACAATTTGCATTCTTGTCTCTATACTTACTTACTGGAAAAAAATCATATTTATTTAAAGGGTTTGTACTGATTTTCGTCATGAGTATTGTAATGCTAGGACGCTCGCCAATATATTATTATGCTTTATTAGTGATTTTTACGATTATTTATAGATCAAATGGTAAGTTATCTTTAAAAGTGCCTATACTGGCATCTATTCTGGCTTGTGTATTATTTTTCTTATCTGCATATAGAGCTGGTGGAGAAATTACACTTTCTTACTTTATTGATAAGTATATAGTTGGCTATCATCTCTACGGGTTTAGTCTCTTTGAAAAAAGCGGAGGGGCAAATTCTTTTTTCGCTACTAGTAGTTGGTTTGGGCAAGCCACATTAGGCAGTTTTTCTTATTTACTTTTGTATCCCTTTTCGAAAATACTTTCTATAAATTTTCTATATTTTAATTCACAAGAATATTTATTAAAAAACTCTTTTATTGTTCTCAATAATGGTGATGAAGCTAATGCCTTTTATACTATTTTTTATGACATGTACCAAGATTTCTCGTGGGGAGCCCCACTCATTTATGGAAGTATATTTGGGATTGTTTATGGGATTGTTTATAAAAAAGCAATGCTAAGGAAAGACTTAAATTCATTTATGCTTATGCTCTTTTTTTTGAACGTAACATTTGGGATGATTTTTAGGAACCCACTGGCAACTAACGGTTTTGTAGGTTTCTTCTTTTATT
Source organism: Superficieibacter sp. HKU1 (assembly GCF_029319185.1). NCBI lineage: Bacteria > Pseudomonadati > Pseudomonadota > Gammaproteobacteria > Enterobacterales > Enterobacteriaceae > Superficieibacter > Superficieibacter sp. HKU1. Next base: position 2,852,377 of record NZ_CP119754.1, on the reverse strand, counting down.
TTTTATTGTATATATTATTTAATAAAATAATGAAAAAGAGGCTACATGTTTAGTTTAATATTATGTACCATTAATAGATATGATGATGTTGATTTCTTTTTAAATTCTTTGATAGGAAATAAAACGGAATTTGAAGTAATTATTGTTGATCAAAACAATGACGGTTTAATTGATGACCTTATATTAAAATATAGTTTCTTAAATATTAAACATCTTAAAACTAATATTCGTGGGCTTTCTAGGGCCAGGAATTATGGAAAGAAGTATGCCAGTGGAAAATTTATTTGTTTTCCAGATGATGATTGCATCTATTCAAATAGATTGATTGATAAGGTCTTTGATATATTTCAGAAAAAATCTTCAATTGACTTCCTTTCAATCAAAACAATCGATCCTAAGGATGCGAGAAAATCTCTCGTGTATTGTGATTCGAATGAGCATTTGATTTCTTTTGATAAAAAAGCCGGATGCTCATTTACTTACTTCTTTAAAAGAAATAAAAAATTTGATGAGATTCATTTTGATGAGAGAATGGGGGTTGGTGCTAATACGAAATATGGTGCTGGAGAGGAAACTGATTATATAACTCAGCTACTACATATAAATCATAAAGGTTTATATTATCCAGATTTAATTGTTTATCATAAAGCTAAAGAGAATTATTTTGATAAGGAAACATTAATTCGTCTACAAGCCTACGGCGGCGGTTATGCATTTTATATAAAAAAAAATTACCGAATTATAGGGTTCTATAGGGCAGCAAAATTGTGTTTGGCTCCTTTTAAGCGACTTGTAATTAGTGCTTTCAATAAAGGTGAATTTTTAAAATCTTTTTATTTTTTAAAAGGGTGTTTTTATGGATGGTTTAAATAACAAAAATTTAGATGTTTTAATTTCAACATATTCTGATAGGATACTCGATATTTTAAAACGACTTCCATCTGAGAAGAAAAATGTACGTTATTTGATTGGCCATCAAAAATATCATGTTGGAGTAGGTGAGGAAGTTTCGGAAATAATAAACAGCAGACGCGATGTTTTATATTTTCGATTAGACAGCCTAGGCGTTACTAAAAGTAGAAATTTTTTAATTAAAAAATCTGATGCTGATATTATCTGGTTCTGTGATGACGATATTACTTTTGCTGAAAATTATTATGAAAAAATAATTTCATCTCATTTAGAAGATAATTCGGATGTCATTACTTTTATTATTGTTGATGAGACGGGGCAGCCAAGGAAAAAAATTCTATCTGACAATGATATAAAAAAAAGAAGTATTTTAAATATCATGTCAGTCGGTACTATAGAAATTACAATAAAAAAACCGCATAACCATTTTTTTCCAGAGGAGATGGGAGCAGGTACAAATCTTCCGGTCGGCGATGAAGCAATTTTTTTAGCTAATATTTTGAAGCAAGGAAAAAAAATATCATTCCATCCTAAAATAGTTTGCTCACATCCATGCGAGTCATCCGGGACACAAAACTCTGTTATTACGGCTTACTCCAGAGGAGTCACCTTTCGCCAAGTTTTTGGATTTTTCAGTTTTTTTATGGCGTTACCATTTATTATATCTCGTAGGAAATTATTTAAAATAAATGGAGGCTATTTTTCAGGAGTTTCAGCTTTTTGCAAGGGGTTATTAATTAAATTTGATTAATCAATTTTACGAGTAGATCATGAACAAAAAAAACATTTTTTTTATTATTTGTTTTATGTTTTATTGTTTGCCAGCCTATCCTAGTAACGATAGGTTTTGTAAAGAGGTTTCTAAAAAAATTATCCCATTAGATCAGATATTGTTATTGCACCCCAATCCAAAAAAGGAGATGCACTTTGAAGGACTTTTGCCTGAACAGATTCAGAGTAATGATATAATAGCCATGAAAGATATGACTATAATAGGGAGGTTGACTAAATATTGGTTAATTAATAAAGATGAAAAAAGTTTGAAAAAATTAGTTTCATATTTTAACGAATGGTTAACGGTATATAATCCAAATTTTAATCCAATCGACGAAACTAAGTTTGATACTTTATTTTTTAGTTATTATAAGATTCGAAGTTCCCTCACACAGAGTGAGCGTAATCTTTTCGATTCTAAAATAAAATATTGGGCGGAGGGTTATCTGAAGAGAATTAACGGTCCTTTTTTAAAAAATTCTGACAATAACTGGCAAAGTCATAGAATTAAATTGCTTACTATTATGGGGGTTTCTCTACATAATGATGAAATTTTTAATGAGACAAAATTGTTATACTTAAAGCAATTGAAAGATAATATTGATAGTAACTCTGTTACATTAGATTATAAGCAACATAATGCTATACGTTACGCAATTTATGATCTTTTACCACTTCTTCAGGCGGCATCCTATGCAAGATTAAAAGGTGACTCATGGATTGATATGCAGATCAATGGTAAAAAAAAATTGATTGATGCAACAAAATGGGTTCTACCCTATGCTACTGGAGAAAAAAAACACATGGAGTTTGAAAATTCAAATAAATCATTAGATATTAAGAGAAAAGAGTATAATGTTTATGGATATAGTGGCAATTATTCCCCTGAATATTCTAGTGTTTTTTTTTGGTACGTTTTATATATGCTTCCTGAATTGATAGATAATTTCAATATTAGGCTCGATTCCAATAAAGAACCAGTAGTCATGAGTTTTTATTGCTATTCATAGGGTTCTCTTTATTAGAGTTTGATTTGTAAATCTTTTTATGTATAGTTGTCCTTCTAAATACAATATATTTGAGCTAATATCTTGCAACCTTTTATGCATGTATAAAAACACCTGACAGGAGTACATAATGTCCAAGCAACAGATCGGCGTCGTCGGTATGGCAGTGATGGGGCGCAACCTGGCGCTCAACATCGAGAGCCGTGGTTATACCGTCTCCGTTTTCAACCGCTCCCGTGAAAAGACCGAAGAGGTTATCGCCGAGAACCCCGGTAAGAAACTGGTTCCTTACTACACGGTGCAGGAGTTCGTTGAGTCTCTTGAAACGCCGCGTCGTATCCTGTTAATGGTAAAAGCGGGCGCAGGTACTGACAGCGCCATTGATTCCCTGAAGCCGTATCTGGATAAAGGCGACATCATCATTGATGGCGGCAACACTTTCTTCCAGGACACCATTCGCCGTAACCGTGAGCTGTCTGAAGAAGGCTTTAACTTTATCGGCACTGGCGTGTCCGGTGGCGAAGAGGGCGCGCTTAAAGGGCCGTCAATCATGCCCGGCGGTCAGAAAGATGCATACGAGCTCGTTGCGCCAATCCTGACCAAAATCGCTGCCGTTGCGGAAGATGGCGAACCTTGCGTGACGTATATCGGTCCGGACGGTGCGGGTCACTATGTAAAAATGGTGCATAACGGTGTTGAATACGGCGATATGCAGCTGATCGCAGAAGCCTACGCACTGCTGAAAGGTGGCCTGAACCTGTCTAATAACGAGCTGGCGTCCATCTTTACTGAGTGGAACGAAGGCGAGTTGAGCAGCTATCTGATCGACATCACCAAAGATATCTTCACTAAGAAAGATGAAGAAGGTAAATATCTGGTTGATGTGATTCTTGACGAAGCGGCTAACAAAGGTACCGGTAAATGGACCAGCCAGAGTTCACTTGATCTGGGCGAGCCGCTGTCGCTGATCACTGAGTCTGTGTTTGCTCGCTATATCTCATCTCTTAAAGAACAGCGCGTAGCCGCGTCGAAAGTGCTGAGTGGTCCTCAGGCGAAACCCGCTGCTGATAAAGCTGAGTTTGTTGAGAAAGTGCGCCGTGCGCTCTATCTGGGCAAGATTGTCTCCTATGCGCAGGGCTTCTCACAGCTTCGTGCCGCGTCTGATGAACATAACTGGGATCTCAACTACGGCGAGATCGCGAAGATCTTTCGTGCGGGCTGTATCATTCGTGCGCAGTTCCTGCAGAAGATCACCGACGCTTATGCCGAAAATGCCGGCATAGCCAACCTGCTTTTAGCGCCATACTTTAAGCAAATTGCTGATGACTACCAGCAGGCGCTGCGTGATGTGGTTGCCTATGCGGTGCAGAACGGTATCCCGGTTCCGACCTTCTCGGCTGCTGTTGCCTACTATGACAGCTATCGCTCTGCTGTACTGCCTGCCAACCTGATTCAGGCGCAGCGTGACTACTTTGGTGCGCATACGTACAAGCGTACTGATAAAGACGGTGTGTTCCACACTGAATGGCTGGATTAATCTGATTTAGAAAGTCGTCAGAATAAAGCCCGGGGAAATAAAATGACCGGGCTTTTTTGCTTGCATTCCTTTATACATACGCTCGATTTATAATAATTTTAAGAAAAACCTCACTGTTTCCCGTTGGTACAACTTATGCGCCCTAAAATACCCCTCTTGACAGCCCATAAGTTCCGGGGTTAAAAACTCTCACAGCTGATGAATATCGTGGTGGCTGTATAGTCATCTCCTCCACATTTAAACTCACTAAAGTTGCTCTCTAATGAAAATAACAATTTCTGGTACAGGCTACGTTGGTTTATCAAATGGGATTTTGATTGCTCAAAATCATGAGGTCGTGGCATTAGATATCGTCCCGGCTAAAGTGGATATGCTTAATCAGAAAAAATCTCCTATTATTGATAAAGAGATTCAACAATATTTGGCTGAGAAGGAACTGAACTTTCGGGCTACGACTGATAAGCACGAAGCTTATCGCGATGCCGATTATGTCATCATCGCGACGCCAACCGACTATGATCCCAAAACTAATTACTTCAATACCTCGTCTGTAGAAAGCGTTATCCGGGATGTCACAGCAATCAATCCTTCGGCGGTGATGGTCATCAAGTCAACCATCCCGGTGGGATTTACAGAAGCGATTAAAAAAGAACTGAACGTTGATAACATTATATTCTCTCCTGAATTTTTGCGTGAGGGCAGGGCGCTCTATGACAACTTGCATCCGTCACGCATTGTGATTGGTGAACGCTCAGAACGTGCTGAACGTTTCGCGGCACTGCTTCAGGAGGGAGCTATTAAGAAAGATGTGCCAGTGCTATTTACTGACTCAACGGAAGCCGAAGCCATTAAACTCTTTGCTAATACCTACCTGGCAATGCGCGTGGCGTACTTTAACGAGCTGGACAGCTACGCTGAGAGCCTGGGCCTCAATACGAGACAAATTATCGAAGGCGTTTGTCTGGATCCACGTATCGGCACCCACTATAACAATCCTTCCTTTGGCTATGGCGGCTACTGTCTGCCAAAAGATACCAAGCAATTGCTGGCGAACTATGAAGCAGTTCCCAATAATCTCATTTCAGCCATTGTTGATGCTAACCGCACTCGCAAAGACTTCATTGCGGATTCTATTCTTGCGCGGAAACCAAAAGTAGTAGGGGTGTATCGCCTGATTATGAAAAGTGGCTCAGATAACTTCCGCGCCTCCTCCATTCAGGGGATCATGAAACGCATTAAGGCGAAGGGCGTAGAAGTTATTGTTTATGAGCCGGTAATGGCCGAAGATGAATTCTTTCATTCTCGCGTGATTCGAGATATTGAAGCTTTTAAAAAAGAGGCTGACGTTATCATCTCGAATCGTATGGCTGAAGAGCTAACAGATGTCGCGTCGAAGGTTTACACGCGCGATCTCTTTGGTGGTGATTGAATAAATAATTTATATTTGCAAAAAAAGAAACGAGCCCTCATTCTGAGGGCTTTTATTTTTACACATTATAATATTGCTTATACCACTCTGCGAAATTAGCGACGCCTTTCTTGACGCTAGTCTCAGGTTTGAATCCAATCACTTCATACAGCGCCTGAGTATCAGCGCTTGTTTCTAACACATCCCCCGCCTGAATTGGCATCATGTTTTTTTCTGCTTCAATTCCAAGAGCCTCTTCGAGTGCAGTAATGTAGTCCATTAATTCAACAGGGGAACTATTACCGATATTGTAGACTCGATAAGGTGCAGAGCTTGTTGCAGGTGAGCCATTTTCGACGGTCCATTCAGCATCTTCCTGAGGGATGACATCCTGAAGGCGAACAATTGCTTCAGCTATATCATCAATATAGGTAAAGTCACGTTTCATCTTGCCGTAGTTATAGACGTCAATACTTCTACCCGCAATCATGGCTTTAGTAAATTTGAAAAGAGCCATGTCAGGTCTTCCCCATGGACCGTAAACGGTGAAGAAGCGCAGCTCGGTGGTAGGTAACCCATACAGATGCGAATAAGTATGTGACATTAGCTCATTGGCTTTTTTTGTCGCAGCATATAAAGACACCGGATGATCAACTGAATCTTCGGTTGAGAATGGCATCTTACGGTTCAAACCATATACTGAGCTTGAGGAGGCATAAAGTAGATGTTTTACTTTGTTATGCCTGCATCCTTCAAGGATATTTAAATGTCCCATCAGATTAGACTCAGCATAGGCATGTGGGTTTTCGATTGAATAGCGAACTCCCGCTTGTGCTGCAAGATGAATGACCCGGTCGAACTTACCCTCAGAAAAGAGTTGTTCCATCGCTATTCGGTCGGCGAGATCAATTTTTTTGAAAATGAAAAGTGGTGATGTTATCTGCGCCAGACGAGCTTCTTTCAGCGTAACTTCATAGTAATCATTAAGATTATCGATCCCTGTGACTTCGTGACCTGCTTCAAGAAGGCGCTGAGATACGTGAAAACCGATAAACCCTGCCGCACCAGTGATCAGAAACTTCATGTATTTCTCCGGATATGAGTTTTTTCTTATCTGGCTTTATCTTACCTTGATTTATATTGGTTTCTAATCATTAATTTAGGTTTGGCTTATCAACTACTAAAAAAGTATGAGTTGGCTAACTGATACACATTTTTTTGATAGGCCAAATCTTATATGTCTAGTCCAATAGCATGCTACGAGTTCATGCTGCAACAGGATTCATGCTGCAAGGCATCAGCATTCTCCGTTTAATCATGAAACGCATCAAGGCAAAAGGTGTCGAGGTTATCGTTTTTGAGCCAATAATGACGGAAAATGAGTTCTCCATTCACGCGTAGTGCGCGCTCTGGCTGTGTTTAAAAACGAAGCGGATGTGATTGTCTCGAACAGTATGGCTGATCAGTTGTTGGATGTGGCGGATAAAGTGTATACGCGAGATCTGTTTGGGGGTGATTAAAGACGTCAAATATCAACATGCATCTTAATACATAAAGTACGTAATAACCTTTAAAGCCCCAGCTAATCCCTGAGGTTTTTTTTACATATGACATCACCGCTAGGTTTTGCGAAGATTCTTAGCGCTCAGAATGCTTAAAAGGTATACCGTTGGCTCAAATCCCATGACGAAGCATGGACATTCGCTGGCGGTGTGACTGGAAGTGGCTATAATGTCACATCATATTTATGATTACTTTACTCATTTTTTCAGGCGGTTAAGTGTTCCTGGATTACCTGGCAACGTATGAGGGAAGAAGAGCGGTATGAATACACTGGCTATGGGAAAAAGTTTGAGATGCATTCACATTCGTATCTGGTACCTGCGCTATGAATAGTATAAATATTGCCCTTACTATGGCCCTGTTCAGTTGAAATCTGACGTGTGACTACGTCTTTTTTATATGGTTGGGTTAAATTATAACCAAAAATGCTACTTGTATCTGGTAATGATACAAACGACAATATCGCAGAATTTTGGCCTGTAGGTATCACTCCAAACCTGCGCAAGGTCAGTCTGGCCAATTGGGTTACAGATCAGTGCACTGGTAGCTGTTAAGCCAGGGGCGGTAGCGTGCCTGGCTGTGTTCCCACGCATCTTGCTTTTTTATCTATTACAGAAAAATTATGAGTTTAATAAAAAATAGCGTTTACAATTTGGCCGGGTTTGCGATTCCCACTTTGATCGCGGTACCAGCGCTGGGCTTCCTGGCGCGTGCAATTGGCGTCGAAGCATTCGGTATTTTTACGCTAGCTTTTGCTATTGTAGGTTATGCCAGCATATTTGATGCTGGCCTTAGTCGGGCAGTCATCAGAGAAATTTCGATGTATCGCGCTGACAAGGGGGAGCAACAAAAAATCATTTCTACTGCCAGTACCGTCGTTTTTATCCTTGGTGTTGTTGCGGCTTTCCTCCTTTATATCAGCACACCACATCTTGGTACCCTCCTGAAGGTTTCGGTGAGTAATACGCAGGAGGTGCGACAATCATTTGCATTTCTGTCACTGGTAATACCCATATATTTGTTAAATCAGGTATGGCTGGGTTGGCTTGAAGGTCATGAAAAGTTCTTCAATATCAACATTCAAAAGACCATCAGTAACTCTGCTATTGCTAGTTTTCCCGCATTGTTTTGTCTTTTTGAAGCGTCGTTAAAATCCGCTATTCTTGGCTTAGTCGTAGGGCGAGTCATTTCATTTCTTATTACGCTGGTGATATGTCGTGAAATTATCATTAGCAGCGGCGTTAAGTTTTATAAAGAAACATTCTACCGTTTGGTAAAATTTGGTGGATGGCTGACCGTTAGCAATATTATTAGTCCGCTAATGGTTTATTGCGATCGTTTTATTATTTCCAATCTTCTCGGGGCAAACAAAATAGCTTACTATACTGCACCTTCCGAGGGGGTAGGGCGGTTATTAAATATTCCGGCGGCACTGTCAAGGGCGTTGTTTCCTAAGCTTAGTTACGCTAAGACACTTGAAGAAAGAACAAAACTTGAAAAGCAAAGCTTTGTACTAATGACGGTTGCATGTTTACCAGTTGTTATTGTATGCCTTCTTCTTGCACAACAACTTATGACATTATGGATGGGGGCGGAACTCGGTGAACACTCAGCAAATATTCTGCGGGTGTTGATTATCGGATTCTATATGAACTCGATAGCGCAAATACCTTATTCCTCTATTCAAGCGTTAGGCCGTGCTAAAATCACCGCATTTATTCATATGTGCGAGATTGTGCCTTACTTACTGGCGCTTTATCTTTTAACTCTTCACTATGGTTTGCTGGGTACTGCGATTGCGTGGACGGCACGTATGACATTTGATGCTTTGGTATTGATCTATTTCTCACGAAAAATAGTAAAGCTAAAATATTAGGTTTGTTTTAGTTAAAGTCTCTGTGGCTCAGTTACTGATAGTCATAACAAAATATTTCCTACAAATGATGTTATCTGATTAAGACAATTTTGCATTGTTCAAGGCCAATGAATACTATGGGTAATAGGGTTGTTGACGTCATTCTCGCCACGCACAATGGCGAAAAATATATACAAGAACAAATTGAATCTATTCTGGGGCAAACACACATTGCATTAAAGCTAATTGTCACGGATGACGGTTCTACAGATTCCACTGTAGCTATTGTAAAGCGCATTGCAGCAACGGATGCGCGGGTTAGCCTGCATATTTGTCCTGATTCAACAGGTGTGGTAAGCAATTTTAATTATGGATTGCAATATAGTGATGCAGACTACATTTTGTTTAGCGATCAAGATGATGTGTGGGAAAATAATAAAATTGAAGTGATGCTTGCACGGATATGCGAAACTGAAAACGTCAATGGCACAATGAATCCGTGTCTCGGTTTTTCCAACCTGCATGTGGTAGACGAGCATTTACACACCATTCACCATGATTTTTACCGTTTTTCGCAGCTTACGCCTGAAAACAATCTTAATATAAATTATCTACTTTGGCGTTCGTCGGTATACGGTTGTACGACAATAATGAACCGGCTTTTATTGAATATGGCTGGTAACGTCCCCGCGAACATCGCTATGCACGATCACTGGTACGCTTTCCAGGCTGCGTTACATGGTAAAATATTTTACGTACATCAGGCATTAATAAAATATCGTCAGCACTCAGCCAATGTTGTTGGTGCTCATCAGCGCGGTTTACTGGCTCGAATTAAAAGGTTCAGGAAGACCCTGAATGGAATCAAACGATCGGTGGTATCCGCTCGCCTTATGTATCTCATGTTCCATCATAAAGATGCACAAAGTCGAATCTCGTTAAAGGATAAGGTATTATTTATTAAAAATAACATCCTGCCTTACTATAAAGAGAGAATGACTTACACTATTATTTTTTCAATACTTTGGTTGATTCATGGATAAGTTAATTGTTCTTTCAGGTGTCAATATGGTTGAGGGCGGGATTTTGACCGTGTATCGCTCCATGATTGACACTTTTAGTAAAGTACATGGTGTTAAACTCATTTGTCTGGTTCATGATATTGCACTGTTTAATGACTATGTTGGCTTACCCAACGTTGAGTTTCGTGAGTACAAAGAAATTAAAACTAGCTGGTTTAAACGCATAAAATTTGAATATATGACCAGCTATGCGTTAAGCAAAGAGCTTAAACCTGACGCATGGATTTCTTTGCACGATATGTCAGCTCGCGTGGCAGTCCCGAATCAGTTTGTTTATTGCCATAATCCATCACCTTTTTATCAGTCCAGCAGTGTTGATTTAAAGTATGACCGCACATTTTACTTATTTACTAAGTTTTATAAGTTTTTGTATGGCATTAATATTAAAGCGAACCGCTATGTGATTGTTCAACAACAGTGGATTGCGCGCTATTTTCAGAAAACCTACGGCATTAACAACATTATGGTTGCGCGTCCGGTAGCTAACATCAAAAAAGACGATGAGCACAGGCGTACCACTGTAGAACCCGATAGCCTCAAAAGGTTACTTTATCCTGCTTTTCCCCGTACTTTTAAGAATTTTTCTGTACTGGTTGAAGCGATGGACCTTCTTAAGCAGCGACAGTGTGAGGTTTATAATCGGATTCAGATCCGACTGACGTTTGACAAGGGAATGACCAAATTTGGTGACTACATCATTGACGAATGTGAAAGACGTCAGCTTGATAATATTCGCTTTATCGGCCTGCAGAGTAAACAGCGTCTGGATGAGATGTATCGTAACGAAACAGATGCCCTGATCTTTCCTTCTAAGCTTGAGACATGGGGTTTGCCGCTTTCTGAAGCAAAGGCGTTCAATTTGCCGATCCTTTGCGCTGAATTACCCTATGCTCATGAGACACTAGGTGATTACGGTAAGGTTGCCTTTTTCCCACCGGATGATGTAACGCACCTGGCAGAAAAGTTGACTGCTCTCTGTGAAGGAAAAAATATTTTTAGTACAACAAGCTTTGTTGATGATCCGGCATATTTAGTTAGCCATAGCTGGGATGCTTTAGTAAAAAATATTCTTGATTCTCTGGAAACAAAATAATGAGTTCTCCTGTAAAAATAGGTATTGCTGTCGTAACTTATAATGGCGGAAAAATCTGGGAGCAGGCAGCGCACGCTATTCACCAGAATTGCCAGGCCGGTATTGATGTTGTCGTGATTGATTCTCAAAGCCGGGACAACACCCAGCAGATTGCAAAACAATATGGTTTTACTGTCCATGAGATCGCTCGGAGTGAATTTAATCATGGCGGTACACGTAATGTGGCAATGGACATTTTCCACGATAAAGACTACGTCGTGCTGCTTACACAGGATGCAATCCTGCACACGAGTGATGCCGTTACTACTCTGGTCAATTATATGATCGAGCACGATCTCAGTGCCGCCTATGGTAAACAGCTGCCGCATTTAGATGCCAACGCGGTGGCGGCGCATGCGCGTTACTTTAACTACGGCGATCGCTCACTGGTAAATCAGCGGCAGGACATTTCATTACGTGGTATTAAAACGGTCTTCATGTCGAACTCATTTTCAGCTTACAAGGTGGCTGACTTTCAGCGTATCGGCGGCTTTCCAGTTGATACTATCCTGTGTGAAGATATGTATTTTGCCGCAAGGGCACTCCAGCAAAATTTAAAAACGGGCTATTGCGCCGATGCTGCAGCTCGTCACTCACATAACTACTCCACGACTGAGGAGTTTAAACGCTATTTTGACATCGGTGTATTTCATTATGATGAACCCTGGATTCAAAAAGAGTTCAACGGTGTTTCTTCAGAGGGTAGTAAATTCATTAAATCAGAAATAAGCTATTTAATTAAACACAATCCATTATTATTGCCTAAAGCGTTTGCTAATAATGCTGCTAAATTACTTGGCTATAAACTTGGTTTGAAATATAAGTCTCTACCGTTCTCACTCGTTAAGAAAATGAGTATGCACAGAAGGTACTGGGACAGTAGCGCTTACAACAGGTGAGTATAATGAGTAATAGCGTTCGTCATTTTATACCTAAATACCTTTTTGCATTAATGGATTTTGGTATCTATATTTCGTGTTTATTTGTGGCAATGTGGCTGACAAAGCAGTTTTTTGGTGGTGACCTTTCCCCATTTTTGCCGCAGGAAGATTATAATTTCCGTGTGCTTTCGCATTTTGCCCTGGGCTTTATTGCGGTAGCATGGTTTGGGATACGCTTACGACATTATACATACCGTAAGCCTTTCTGGAATGAACTTAAAGAGATACTACGTACCATTGTCATTTTTGCGATCATCGATTTGGCGATGGTGGCATTCTCAAAATGGCATTTTTCCCGTTATCTCTGGGTATTCACATGGAGCGGTATTTTTGTGTTCATACCCGTGGGCAGGAAACTTATCAAGCTGTTGCTCAACAAACTGGGCATGTGGAAGAAAAAAACCATCATTCTTGGCGGCGGTATTAATGCTTATGATGCTTATCAGGCATTAATGAGTGAAAAAAACCTGGGATATGATATTCAGTATTTTTATTCTGTTAATGGGCACGATGTCCCGATTAACGGAGACATTAAGGTACTGAGTTCCGAGGAAGAGATTTATCGCCTTAAAGATTATAAAAATATTCAGTACATACTTGCTTTCGATGAAAGCGATTCTCAGCAGCTGGAGATATGGCTTAAAAACCTGACTAAGAAAAAATGCCGTTCTATCTCCGTCATCCCGACTATTCGCGGCGTACCCCTGTACGGCACGGACATGGCATTTATTTTCAGTCACGAAGTCCTGTTATTACGCGTCAACAATAACCTGGCAAAACGCAGTTCCCGCTTTGTTAAACGCACGTTTGATATTGTGGTTTCCAGCCTGCTGCTTATCATGCTTTCGCCGCTGTTTATCTATCTTAGCCTACAGGTGAAAAAAGATGGTGGCTATGCCATCTATGGCCATGAACGCGTAGGTCGCAAAGGCCGACTGTTTAAATGCCTCAAGTTTCGTTCAATGGTCATGAATTCTCAGGAAGTTTTGCAAAACTTGCTGGAAAACGATCCGGTGGCACGGGCTGAGTGGGATAAAGACTTTAAGTTGCGAGACGATCCACGTATTACTCCAATCGGTAAGTTTATCCGCCGTACCAGTCTTGATGAACTCCCGCAGCTGTTTAACGTCTTGAAAGGCGAGATGAGCCTGGTCGGGCCCAGACCGGTTATTGCCGAAGAACTGCTGCGCTACTGCGATGATGCGGACTATTACCGCATGGCTAAACCCGGTATGACCGGGCTGTGGCAGGTCAGCGGACGCAATGACGTTGATTATGAAAAACGCGTCTACTTTGATTCGTGGTACGTCAAGAACTGGTCTTTGTGGAATGATATCGTAATATTGTTCAAAACTGTCGGCGTCGTTCTGAAACGCGACGGCGCATATTAAAAAGTACGAAAGGAATGATGATGAACGTTATTGACACCAAAATCGCGGGTGTGAAAATTATCGAGCCCCGCGTTTTTGAAGATGCGCGCGGTTTTTTTCTGGAAACCTTTAATGCCCAGCGTTACAAGGAAATGCTGAATATCGATCTCGATTTTATTCAGGATAACCATTCACGTTCCGTGAAGAACGTCCTGCGTGGTTTGCATCTTCAAACTAACAACCCACAGGGCAAGCTGGTTCGCGTAGTGCAGGGCGAAGTGCTGGACGTCGCGGTCGACATCCGCAAAGATTCCCCCACCTTTGGCGTATGGGAATCCGTCATTCTTAGCGAAAGCAACAAAAAGCAATTCTGGATCCCGCCGGGACTGGCGCACGGTTTTGTCGTTCTCTCCGATACCGTCGATTTCGAATACAAATGTACTAATTACTACGATCCGCAAAGTGAAAAATGTATCCTGTGGAATGATGCCGATCTGAATATCGACTGGCAGGTCACCAACCCTATTCTGTCTGAGAAAGACATGAAGGGAATGACTTTCAAAGAATACGTTGCTCAACTTTAAATAATTACGACATAAAGGTCCATTTGATGAAAATTCTGGTAACAGGTGGCGCGGGTTTTATTGGTTCTGCGGTGGTTCGTCATATTATTGAGAACACAACCGATCACGTTGTTAATGTTGATAAATTAACCTACGCCGGTAACCTTGAGTCACTAGAGAGCGTGGCCGACAGCGAGCGCTATGCTTTTGAGAAAGCAGATATCTGTGATAAAGCAGCCATGGAGCGTATTTTTGCCGATCACCAGCCTGATCTGGTGATGCACCTGGCGGCTGAAAGTCATGTGGATCGCTCTATTACCGGGCCTGCTGATTTTATCGAAACCAATGTGGTCGGGACTTATACGTTATTAGAAGCTGCGCGAGCTTACTGGAATCAACTGGATGCCGCACGCAAAGCGGCGTTTCGTTTCCATCATATCTCCACTGATGAAGTGTATGGTGATTTGCCGCATCCGGATGAGTGGACCGGCAGTGAACCGCTGCCGCTGTTTACCGAAACGACAGCTTACGCGCCGAGCAGCCCGTATTCTGCCTCCAAAGCCTCCAGCGACCACCTGGTTCGCGCCTGGAAACGTACTTACGGTTTGCCAACTATTGTGACCAACTGCTCTAACAATTATGGCCCGTTCCACTTCCCGGAAAAACTGATCCCGCTGGTGATCCTGAACGCGCTGGAAGGGAAGCCGCTGCCGATTTATGGTAAAGGCGATCAGATCCGCGACTGGCTGTACGTTGAAGATCACGCTCGCGCGCTTTATTGCGTACTGACCCAGGGCAAGCCGGGTGAGACGTATAATATCGGCGGCCATAACGAGAAGAAAAATATCGAAGTGGTGCATACCATTTGCGATCTGCTCAACGAACTGGCTCCATCCGCAACGTCGTATCGCGATCTCATTACCTGGGTGGCTGACCGTCCGGGCCACGATCGCCGTTATGCGATTGACGCCGATAAAATTCAGCGTGAACTTAACTGGTCACCGCAGGAAAGTTTTGAAACCGGCATCCGCAAAACGGTGCAGTGGTATCTGGATAATCAGGCGTGGGTGAATAACGTGAAAAGTGGTGCCTACGCCAACTGGATCGATCAGAACTATAAGGATCGCGCGTGATGAATATTTTGTTATTCGGTAAGAGTGGTCAGGTAGGCTGGGAGCTTCAGCGTGCGTTAGCGCCGCTGGGAAACCTGACGGCGCTGGATTTTAACTCTACGGATTATTGCGGCGATTTTACCAAACCAGAAGGCGTAGCTGAAACCGTGCGCCGCTTACGCCCGGACGTGATCGTTAACGCGGCGGCGCATACCGCTGTGGATAAAGCTGAATCTGAACCGGATCTGGCGTACCTGCTGAATGCGCAGAGCGTGGAAGCTATCGCCCGTGAAGCACAGAAGCTGGATGCCTGGGTTGTGCACTACTCTACCGATTACGTTTTCCCTGGTGATGGTGAAACGCCGTGGAAAGAGACAGATGCGACTGGACCACTTAACGTCTATGGTGAGACAAAGCTTGCTGGTGAGCAGGCATTGCAGCAGCATTGCGATAAACATCTTATTTTCCGCACCAGTTGGGTCTATGCCGGTAAGGGAAATAACTTTGCCAAAACAATGCTGAATCTGGCGAAAACCCGCGACACGCTTTCTATTATCAGCGATCAATATGGTGCGCCGACCGGGGCAGAGCTGCTGGCTGACTGTACCGCTCATGCTATTCGTACCGCACTTGTTAAGCCTGACGTCGCCGGGCTGTATCATCTTGTCGCCTCCGGTATTACCACCTGGGCTGATTATGCTGAGCTGGTTTTTGCAAAGGCGCGTGAGGCAGGTATTGAGCTTGCCGTTCAGGAAGTGAAGAAAGTGCCGACCAGCGCTTATCCGACCCCGGCTCGTCGCCCGAATAACTCCCGCTTGTCGACAGAAAAATTCCAGAGCACGTTTAATCTCCAGTTGCCGCAATGGCAGGCTGGCGTTGAACGAATGCTGGCGGAACTGTTCACAGCTGCGCTTTAATACAAGAACAACAGAGATAAAACAATGACAACTCGTAAAGGTATTATTCTGGCTGGTGGCTCGGGCACGCGTCTTTACCCGGTCACTATGGCGGTGAGCAAACAATTGCTGCCGATCTATGACAAACCGATGATTTACTATCCACTGACCACCCTGATGCTCGCCGGTATTCGCGATATTCTGATTATCAGCACGCCGCAGGATACGCCGCGTTTTGAGCAGTTGCTCGGCGATGGCAGCCAGTGGGGCCTCAACCTGCAATATAAAGTGCAGGAAAGTCCGGACGGCCTTGCCCAAGCTTTCATTATTGGTGAGGAGTTTATCGGTAACGATAGCTGCGCTCTGGTACTGGGTGACAATATTTTCTACGGTCACGACCTGCCTAAACTGCTTTCTAATGCTGTGAACCAACCGTCTGGCGCAACCGTGTTTGCATATCATGTCAATGATCCGGAGCGCTACGGCGTGGCGGAGTTTGATGAAAATGGTAAGGCTATTTCACTGGAAGAAAAGCCAGTCAAACCGAAGAGCAATTATGCTGTTACTGGTCTGTATTTCTATGACAACGAAGTTGTCTCTCTCGCAAAAAATCTGAAGCCGTCAGCGCGCGGTGAGCTTGAGATCACTGATATCAACCAGCTTTATCTGGAGCAGGGTAAGCTTTCCGTCGAGATGATGGGGCGTGGCTATGCCTGGCTGGATACGGGTACGCACCAGAGCCTGATCGAGGCCAGCAACTTTATTGCGACTATTGAAGAACGTCAGGGCCTGAAAGTAGCGTGCCCGGAAGAAATTGCTTACCGCAAGGGGTTTATTAACGCTGAACAGGTTCACAAACTGGCGGAACCGCTGGCGAAAAATAATTATGGTAAGTACCTTATCAAATTAGTGGCTACTAATTGATTTCTCAACAGCCTGGATATTCCCAGGCTGTTGTTATTACCTTCCTTTGCAGGATATATCACGTAGTAATATTTACGTTCCGATCAGTTTGAATGATTATTTCCATTTAAGGTTAATATGAATCAGTCCAGTACGCGTTACGTTAATCGCACAAAAAAGCGCCAGCAGGTTAATTTAATAGACCTTCTGGTGCAGCTTTGGCATGGTAAAAAAACAATTGCCATCTGGGTTATTATCGGCATTGTCTTATCGGTGGGTTATATTTCTATTGCGAAGGAGAAATGGACTTCTACGTCAATTATTACGGCACCTGATGCTGGTCAAATTAATGCTTATAGCAATGCAATGAATATCATGTACGGACCTGCTGCCCCGGGTCTGGCCAACATTCAGCAGGACTTTATTCAGCGCTTTAATGCTGCGTTCTCAGCACTTGCCGAGACGGTTAACGATCGGGAAGATAAAAAAATTATTGATATCGTACCGGCCGTGAAAGATCAGGGACTCCCAATAAAAGTATCTTATGTTGATCAGGGACCAGCACTGGCGCAGAGAATGTTAGCTGAGACTATTCAACAGGTCGATGATGAAGTAGCAAAAGAGCTACGCGCCGATCTCCAGATGAATATTAAAGCTCGTTCAGCTGAGCTACAACAAACCTTAACCCGCCAGGAGACTATTGCTAAGGAGCAAAAGGATCAGCGGATGGCGCAAATTAATCAGGCGCTTACCGTGGCGAATCAGGCGAATATTAAATTGCCTCAGGCACAACAAGCTGAACAAGTTTCTCAGGATACAATGTTCTTGCTCGGTAGCGATGCGTTAGCTTCTATGGTTAAGAACGAAGAGTCGCGCCCGTTAGCACTGTCAGATGATTATTATGCGACTCGTCAGACGTTGATGGCAATCAGTACGCTTAAGATTGATGATTCTGAATTGCATTCTTATCGTTACGTTATGAAGCCAAAATTGCCGGTGCGCCGCGACAGTCCGAAACGTGCTTTAACAGTAGCTATTGGCTTATTCCTAGGGCTGATGATCGGTGCTGGTGTTGTATTAACCCGTAATGCATTGCGTGATTATAAAGCAAATGTATGACAGGCAGTAAGATTCCTGGTAAGTATTGAAATCATTTTATTGATGCTTGCCGGACCAGCCATTACACTACCAGGGAGGGTGGTGTAACGTATATTGTTTTCTGGCAGATACAGTTTTAACGACGTATCTTATGCCGGTAAATATTCTAATGACATTAACTATTTTCGTATAATATGACAGCACTCTTATTGTTTTTAATGCAAACAAATTCGCTGTTGATTAGTGGTCTGGAAGTGATAGACGACCGAACAGGAATGTTATTAAGAGCCACTATTGGTATAATCATAGTTATTTATTATAT
Organism: Superficieibacter sp. HKU1; assembly: GCF_029319185.1. Lineage (NCBI taxonomy): Bacteria > Pseudomonadati > Pseudomonadota > Gammaproteobacteria > Enterobacterales > Enterobacteriaceae > Superficieibacter > Superficieibacter sp. HKU1. Next base: position 2,833,902 of record NZ_CP119754.1, on the reverse strand, counting down.
CAAAAACCTTGATATAGAGTTAAATCTCATCGTCGGTAGCGTGGTACTTGCCGTTTTTTTCCTCTTTAACTTTAACCAATCCTGTATCAACCTGATTTTTACACTATGGTTTATTTACCTGTTAAGGCGTAAAGGCGCGGTTAAAAGTATTGAAGTTGTTTATTATTCAACATTAATGTTTTCGCTGCTTTTCACCGCGTTAGTCATCAAAGGCATCATCCATCCCGATATCGTCTATATCCCTGAGACTGGACGCTATAGAAATAATATGGGATTCTGGTCGGCAAACTATCCAGGGATGATTGCTTATTCCTGCTTTATGACTCTGTTTGCCTGTAAAGGATATCTTTCTGGTAGAATACCTTCCGTTATTCGCTGGTTTACTAATATTCTTCTGGTATTCTTCATCTGTGTACCTTTCCTGGCAGATTCCCGTACGCCGGGTTATGCGATGATTGTTTCATTAATTTTTTACGTCGCCATTTCTATTGGCTTGTTTCGCTATCTGGTGGTTTTCTACTTGCCCCTGGTGCCTGTCACTTTACTGGCGATATCCTTGTTTTTGCCGTGGGATTACCATGGTGGCGATTTAGATTATATGTTGAGTGGAAGATTAAGTTATTTTTATGATTATCTTAGCTCGCTTAATTCCTACAATTATGTATTTGGGTCGGCGCTTCCGGATTATGCTCTCGATAACTCCTATCTGATACTAATGAGTGCGCTCGGCTTATTTTTTATCATTCCTTTTACCTGGATGCTTTACCAGGCCATCCTCAACAACCCTAATAAGTACTTTATCGTGCTGGTCTTTTCGCTGATCTGTTATGGATTTACAGAGGCAATCATGGCAAGGGCAGAAACGAGCGTCGTTATCATTTTTTATCTGCTGATGTTTATCAAAACCAATGGCATTGAGTTTGATAAAACCGGTAGTCTAAGAAAGCATATCGATCTGTTTTATCGTAAACGTTACTTTTATACGCAAATGAACCGATAAAACACTGGCGGTCAACATACGTTATGTTGACCGCTGTATTTTTTACTGATGCCTTCCCCGTAAATTCTCAATCACCGCCGTCAAATCCAGTTCCTGATCCTGCAAGAGCACCAGCAGGTGATACATCAAATCCGACGCCTCGTTAGTCAGCTCAAAGCGGTCATGCACCGTGGCAGCCAGCGCGGTTTCCACGCCTTCTTCTCCCACCTTCTGCGCAATACGCTTAGTCCCGCTGGCGTACAGTTTCGCCGTATAGGAACTCGCAGGATCGGCGGTTTTTCTCGCGGCCAGCAACTGCTCAAGCTGATAAAGAAACAGCCACTGATGGCTGGCCTCACCGAAGCAGCTGGAGGTGCCTTTATGGCAGGTCGGCCCGATGGGGTTCACCAGCGCCAGCAGGGTGTCGTTATCGCAATCTGGCGTAATACTCACCACCTTTAAAAAATGGCCCGAGGTTTCGCCCTTGGTCCATAAACGCTGCTTTGTGCGGGAGAAAAAGGTGAGCTTACCGCATTCCTCGGTCTTTGCCAGTGCATCCTGGTTCATATAGCCCAGCATCAACACCTCGCCGGACACCGCGTGCTGTACCACCACCGGCAGCAGCCCGTCGGTCTTTTCCCAGTCCAGCGCTGCGCGTTGTTCCTCAGTTAACATACTCGTATCTCCACGCCCTGTGTCACCAGAAACGCTTTTAATTCACCAATATTAATGATCTGTTTGTGGAAGACGGACGCGGCCAGCGCGCCATCGACGTCGGCATCACGGAAGGCTTCATGGAAGTGTTCCATCGTACCCGCACCGCCGGAGGCGATCAGTGGCACGCGGCAGACGTCACGCACCTTCTTCAGCTGTTCAAGATCGTAACCGTTACGTACGCCGTCCTGATTCATCATATTCAGCACGATTTCGCCCGCGCCGCGCGTTTGCACTTCCTGCACCCAGTCGAGGGTCTCCCACTGGGTAATACGGGTGCGGCTTTCGTCGCCGGTATACTGATTCACATGGTACTTGCCGGTTTTTTCATCACGCCAGGTATCGATACCAACCACAATACACTGCACGCCAAAGCGATCGGCCAGCCGGGTAATCAATTCCGGGTCGGCCAGGGCAGGGGAGTTAATGGAAATCTTATCCGCGCCGAAGGAGAGGATCTGCGCCGCGTCTTCGGGGGATTTAATCCCGCCCGCCACGCAAAAGGGGATATCAATCACTTCTGCGACGCGGGAGACCCAGCTTTTATCGACCACGCGCCCGTCGCTGGAGGCGGTAATGTCATAGAAAACCAGTTCATCCGCGCCTTCTGCCGCGTAGCGCTGGGCCAGCGGCACGATATCGCCAATGATCTCATGATTGCGAAACTGTACGCCTTTCACCACCTGACCATCGCGCACGTCAAGACAGGGGATTATCCGTTTTGCCAGCATTCGATGGCCTCCTTCACGGTAAATTTACCTTCCAGCAGCGCACGTCCGACAATCACGCCGCGCACGCCGGTGCCGCGTAATGCGGCAATATCGTTAAGATCGCCAATGCCGCCGGAGGACTGAAATGCCACCTGCGGATAGCGGCTGCAAATTTCCTCATACAGCGAGACGTTGGAGCCTGCCAGCGTACCGTCGCGGGAGATATCAGTACATAAGACGTGTTTTAACCCCACCGGCAGATAGGTTTCCACCAGCGCTTCAAGGGAGACGCCGGAATCTTCCTGCCAGCCGCTCACCGCTACCTGTTTGTTACCCTGATCGTCAATACGAACATCTAACGCCAGCACCAGCGCGTCCGCACCAAAGCGTTCAAACCAGCCTTTGACGACCTCCGGCGATTTGACCGCCGTGGAGCCAACCACTACGCGGGAGACGCCCGCCGCCAGTAGCGTTGCCACGTCTTCTTCGCTTCGAACGCCGCCGCCGACCTGCACCGGGACAGTGACGCCCGCGACCAGCGTTTTGAGCAGCGAAATCTGGCGCTTCGCCGGATCTTTCGCCCCGGTCAAATCCACCAGATGCAGGACCTCAGCACCTTGCGCGGCATAATCCTGTAGCCGGGGCAGCGGGTCGCTACCGTAATCACGCTGCTGCGCGTAGTCGCCCTGATGCAGTCGCACAACCGTGCCGTCAATTAAATCCAAAGCCGGAATGATCATCACATCTCCAGGAAATTTTTCAGCAGTTGCGCACCCGCCGCACCGGAGCGCTCCGGATGAAATTGCACGCCGTAGAAGTTATCTTTTTGAATGGCGGCGGTAAACGGCTCACCGTAGTGGCACTGGGCAATAGTCCAGGTATTTACCGGCATGGCGTAGCTGTGTACGAAATAGAACCACTCTCCGTCTTCAATGCCACGAAATAAACGATTGCCCGCCTGCGGATAAATCTGGTTCCAGCCCATATGCGGCAGCGGCAGACCGAAATCGGTCATCTTCGGCACATCCTGATCGATGATATTCAGCAGTTCGACGCCGTTATTCTCTTCGCTGCGGCTGCCGAGCAACTGCATACCCAGGCAAATCCCCAGCACTGGCTGGGTACAGGCTCTGACCAGATCGTACAGCTCACGCTCGCGGATTTGATCCATCGCTGCCTGCGCGGTACCGACGCCCGGCAGGAACAATTTGTCGGCACGAAGCACCACATCCGGATCGCGGCTGACCACCGGCTCATAGCCGTGGCGCAGTATCGCGGACTTAACCGAATTCAGGTTGGCACAGCCGGTATCCAGAATCGCGACGTTCATTACAGCACCCCTTTAGAGGAGGGAAGAGTATCGCCTTCAACGCGGATCGCCTGACGCAGCGTACGGCCAAAGGCTTTAAACAGACTCTCGACACGATGGTGATCGTTTTTGCCCTTGGTTTTCAGGTGCAGGGTCACGCCCATGGTATAGGAGAGTGAGCGGAAGAAATGCTCGACCATCTCAGTGCTTAAATCCCCCACGCGCTGATAGGTAAACTCGGCGCGATACTCCAGATGTGGACGACCGGAAATATCCAGCGCGCAGCGGGCCAGGCATTCATCCATTGGCAAAACAAAACCAAAGCGGTTAATGCCGCGCTTGTCGCCGAGCGCCAGTTTCAGCGCTTCGCCGAGCGCCAGACCGGTATCTTCGACGGTATGGTGATCGTCGATGTATAAATCACCTTTCACCTGCACTTCCATGCGAAAGCCGCCGTGGGTGGCGATTTGATCGAGCATATGGTCGAAAAAGCCGACGCCCGTGTTCATTTTGCTGCCGCCTTCGCGGTCCAGCCAGACTTTAACGTCGATCTGCGTCTCTTTGGTGTTGCGCTCGACGTGCGCATAGCGGTCGCGGCGGGTGAGCTGTTCGCTAATCGCCGGCCAGTTCAGGGTGTCGCGGTTATAAAGCAGCCCGGTAATGCCCATGTTATCCGCCAGTTGAATGTCGGTCGCGCGATCGCCAATCACATAACTTTGCGCTTTATCCATCACGCCATCCGCCAGCCAGGCTTCCACCAGCCGGGTTTTCGGCTTGCGGCAGTCACAGTTATCGGCAGGCAGGTGCGGGCAAATCAGCACCTCTTCAAACTGAACGCCCTGCGAAGAGAAAATCTGCATCATCAGATTATGCGGGCCGTCAAAGTCGGCCTGCGGCAGGCTGTCAGTCCCCAGCCCGTCCTGATTGGTGATCATCACCAGCTTAAATCCGGCTTTCTTGAGTGTTAACAGCGCCGGGATTGCCTCTGGCTCGAAGGCCAGTTTGTCGAAACGATCGACCTGAAAATCGCTGGGTGGCTCGGCAATCAGCGTTCCATCGCGATCGATAAACAGATACTTCTGTGTCATACCTTCTCCGCACTTAAGGCGTCAATGACGCGCTGAGACTCTTCCCGGGTGCCGACCGTAATACGCAGGCAGCCGCTTAAAGAGGGTTGTTTATTCTGATCCCGTAAGATAATGCCCTGATCCCACAAAGATTTAAATACCGCACTCGATGCGGTGATCCGCACCAGAATATAGTTGGTTTCTGACGGGAATACCTGCTCCACACAGGGGATATTTTGCAGCGCCTCAATCAGGCGCTGGCGTTCATCAAGGATCTGTTGTACTCGCTCGCGCATAGCGAGGATACCTGGCGTGCTGAGCGCCTGGGCTGCGATGTCGGCAACCGGCGTGGAAAGCGGGTAGGGGGCGATCACTTTCATCAGCAGGTTAATCACCTCTTCATTCGCCAGCGTAAAGCCGCAGCGCAGCCCGGCCAGCGCAAAGGCTTTCGACAGGGTGCGCAAAATGACCAGGTGCGGATATTCGCTCAGCCAGCCAACCAGCGAAGCCTGCGGGCAAAACTCAATATAGGCTTCGTCGGCGACGACAATTGCCTTGCCGCGCGTCATCTCCAGCAGCACGCGCAGATCCTGTGGATTAATAATTTGCCCGGTGGGATTGTTGGGGCTACACACATAAATCACTTTCACGCCGTCCAGCTTGTCGGCGATGCCCTGGAGATCCAGTTGCCAGTCTTCCAGTGCCGGAACAGTGCGATATTCCACGCCGATGGTCTCGGCGCTGACGCTGTACATGCCATAGGTCGGTGGGCAGAACAGCACCGCGTCCTGACCCGGTTCGCAAAACGCGCGGATCAGCAGTTCAATGCCTTCATCCGCCCCGCGGCTGACCAGCACCTGTTGTGGTGTGACGCCAGCATAACGCGCGTAGTTTTCAATCACCGCTTTCGGCTGACATTCCGGGTAACGGTTTAACGTCTGCGCGGTCAACTGGAACTCCACCGCTTGCGGATATTCATTGGCGTTCAGCCAGACGTCCCCTTTACCGCCAAGGCGGCGGGCGGACTGATAAGGAACCAGTTCACGGACGTTAGCGCGGGCTAATTCTTCAATGCTCATGCTTCTTGCTCCTTCAGCGCGTTCATGCGCAACGTGACGGCGTTTTTGTGCGCGGTCAGCCGTTCAGCCGCCGCCAGCGTTTCAATGGTCGACGCCAGCGCCGCAAAGCCTTCGCGCGACAGCTCCTGGACGGTCATCCGTTTCTGAAAATCAGCCAGCCCGAGGCTTGAACAGGTGCGGGTATAGCCGTAAGTCGGTAACACGTGGTTGGTGCCGGAGGCGTAATCACCGGCGGATTCCGGCGACCAGTCGCCGAGGAAAACCGAGCCGGCGCTGGTAATGCTGTCGACCAGATCGCGGGCGTTGCGGGTCTGAATAATCAGGTGCTCCGGGCCATACTGGTTGGAGATGGCAACGCACTGGGCTAAATCCTGTGCCACGATCAGGCGGCTGGCGGAGAGTGCCTGACGCGCGGTGTCTGCACGTGGCAGGGTGGTAAGCTGACGTTCAACGGCCTGCGCCACGCGACTCGCCATGTCGGCGTCCGGTGTCAGCAGGATCACCTGTGAGTCCGGGCCGTGTTCGGCCTGTGAAAGCAGGTCGGAGGCGACGAAATCCGGGGTTGCGCCGCTGTCGGCAATCACCAGCACCTCAGAGGGGCCGGCGGGCATATCGATGGCCGCGCCGTCCAGACGCTGACTGACCTGGCGTTTGGCTTCGGTCACAAACGCGTTACCGGGGCCAAAAATTTTATCCACTTTGGGCACGGATTCGGTGCCGAACGCCAGCGCCGCGATGGCCTGCGCGCCACCCACGTTGAAGATGTTCTGCACGCCGCACAGCTGCGCGGCATAAAGGATTTCGTCGGCGATCGGCGGCGGCGAGCACAGTACGACGTTATGACATCCCGCGATGCGTGCCGGGGTCGCCAGCATCAGCACGGTAGAGAACAGCGGCGCTGAACCGCCGGGGATGTACAGGCCCACGGAATCCATCGGGCGCGTGACCTGCTGACAGCGCACGCCGGGCAGCGTTTCGACATCCACGGCGGGAAGGATCTGCGCATTGTGGAAGGTGGTGATGTTTTTCACCGCTACCGCCATCGCCTGTTTGATGTCATCATCCAGACGCGCGCTGGCGTCGGCGATGTCCTGCGCGGTCACTTTCAGCGCGCTGACGTCGGTTTTATCGAATCTGGCGCTGTACTCGCGTAGCGCGGCGTCGCCCCGGGTTTTAACGTTGTCGAGGATCTCCACTACCGTGCGGGTAATGCTGTCGGAGGCGGAAATCGCCGGGCGCATCAGCAGTTCACGCTGCTGCTGCGGGGTGCTGCTGTTCCAGTCGATGATGGTGTTAAAGCTCATATGATTACCCTGTCTGTTTGTGCTGAACGCCAGTCGTTGCGCCTGCCTGCCGGGTGGCGCTACGCTTACCCGGCCTACGGATGAATATCCGTTTTTGCGCCTGCCTGCCGGGTGGCGCTTTGCTTACCCGGCCTACGGATGGATATCCGACTTTGCGGCTGTTTGCCGGTTTGCATGGACTACCGTTTTGCCTGCCTGTTGTAGGCCCGGTAAGCGCAGCGCCACCGGGCAGGTTTGCCGACGCCGCTTACTCCATCATCTTCTCAATCGGCAGCACCAGAATCGAACTGGCCCCCAGCGCCTTCAGTTTTTCCATTGTCTCCCAGAACAGGGTTTCGCTACTCACCATGTGCATCGCCACGCGCTGCTGATCGCCCGCCAGCGGCAGAATGGTCGGACGTTCCGCGCCGGGCAGCAGGGCGACCACTTCTTCCAGACGCTCGGTTGGCGCGTGCATCATGATGTATTTCGATTCACGCGCCTGGATCACGCCCTGAATACGGGTCAGCAGCTTGTCAATCAACTGCTGTTTGCCTTCTTCCATTTCGCCGTCGCGCTGGATCAGACAGGCTTTCGAGCGGTAAATCACCTCGACTTCACGCAGGCCGTTCGCCTCAAGCGTCGCGCCGGTCGAGACCAGATCGCAAATCGCATCCGCCAGACCTGCGCGCGGAGCCACTTCAACCGAGCCGTTCAGCAGACAGGATTTAAAGGCAATGCCTTTCTGATCAAGATAGCGTTTCAGAAGGTGCGGATACGAGGTCGCGATACGTTTGCCGTCCAGCATCGCCGGGCCATCCCAGGCTTCATCGGCCGGGGTCGCCAGCGACAGGCGGCAGCCACCGAAGTCGAGACGGCGCAGGGTAAAGTAACGCGGATCTTCGCCCTGTGCGCGGCGGGTCAGCAGTTCCTCTTCCAGCACGTTCTCACCGATAATCCCGAGGTCCACCACGCCATCCATCACCAGCCCCGGAATATCGTCATCACGCACGCGCAGAATGTCGATGGGCATATTTTCCGCCAGCGCAATCAGACGCTGAGTGTGCAGGTTAATTTTAATGCCGCTGCGGGCCAGTAATTCGCGTGAATCATCGCTAAGACGGCCTGACTTCTGAATAGCTATGCGTAAACGGGTGTTATCTAACATTCTGTGGTCCTCATTATCCTGTCTGAATTCTGTCCAAAAAAAAGCCCCCGGAAGGCGATCTTCCGGGGGCTTTTTCTTGCGTTCATGCACCACTGGAAGATCTGAATGTCTTCCAGCACACATCGCCTGAAAGACTAGTCAGGATGATGGTGATGATGGTGGTGTTTAAATTGAACGCTGATCATAGTAATTCCGATGAATGCTTATTCGTGTTGCTTTAAACCTAAACTACTTCACCTGAGAATGGCAAGCCCTTTTTTTCAACTTTAACTCATTTCATATTCACCCACTGAATTGTCAGTTCCGTCAGGGTGGCGTAGCCTTATCAATAACAGGTCACGTTAAGGAGATAAGCCGTGAAAAAGATCGCAATTGTCGGTTTAGGATGGCTGGGGATGCCGCTGGCGCTTTCACTCACGGCGCGAGGATGGCAGATCGCCGGCAGTAAAACCACGTCCGATGGGGTTGAGGCCGCGCGGATGTGCGGGATCGACAGTTATCTGCTGCGCCTGGAGCCGGAACTGGTCTGCGAGACTGACGATCTTGACGCGTTAATGAACGTTGACGCGCTGGTAATCACGTTGCCCGCCCGCCGCAGCGGACCGGGTGAAGACTTCTATTTCCAGGCGGTGCAGGAAATCGTCGACAGTGCGCTGGCGTACCAGGTGAAGCGAATTATTTTCACCAGTTCCACGTCAGTGTACGGTAACGCCTCCGGGGTAATAAAGGAGAACGCACCGCGCGAGCCGGTTACCGCCAGTGGCCGGGTGCTTAAGGAGCTGGAAGACTGGTTGCACCATCTGCCGGGAACCTCCGTCGATATCGTGCGTCTCGCCGGGCTGGTTGGGCCGGGGCGTCATCCCGGGCGTTTCTTTGCCGGTAAAACTGCACCGGACGGGCAGCAGGGCGTTAATCTGGTGCATCTGGAAGACGTTGTTGCCGCCATCACGTTACTGCTCCAGACGCCTAAAGGCGGGCATATTTATAATATCTGCGCGCCGCAGCACCCGTCCCGCGCGGTGTTTTATCCGCAGATGGCCCGGCAACTGGGACTCGAGCCGCCGGTATTCACCTCGGGTGCCGAAGAGAATAAAGGAAAACTGATTGATGGCAGCCGGATTTGTCACGAACTGGGCTTTGACTATCAGTTCCCCGATCCGCTGGTTATGCCGATGGAGTAGGGTATTTTTAGCAAATAGTGCTATTAATACTTTTAATGATGCCGCCAGTGCTTAAAAATCAGTCAGTTAACGCGCGTTATTTTATGATCTGCCTCGCATTCTCTTGTCAGGCCGCCTTTCTTTAGGGCAAAATACGCCGCCTGCAAAAAATGAAACTAACCGACGTTAAACGCGTCGGTTATTTTTTTGCATAAAGACACTCATTCAATACCAAGAGGCCGGGCTTCGTACCGGATAGATATTTACTAAAAACCGACAGTTGTTGTCGCTGAGGAATCCTGAAAATGGGGCAATTTTTTGTTTACGCGACGGCATTCGCCGAAAAGGGGAATGACCATGTCGCATAACGTTACTCCAAACACCTCTCGCGTGGAATTGCGTAAAACGCTTACGCTGATTCCGGTTGTTATGATGGGTCTTGCCTATATGCAGCCGATGACGCTGTTCGATACGTTCGGCATAGTCTCTGGTTTGACGGATGGTCATGTGGCGACGGCATACGCCTTCGCGCTGGTGGCGATCCTCTTTACGGCGCTGAGCTACGGTAAACTGGTACGTCGTTTCCCGTCCGCTGGCTCCGCTTACACCTATGCCCAGAAATCCATCAGCCCGGTCGTTGGCTTTATGGTTGGCTGGTCGTCGCTGCTGGACTATCTGTTCATGCCGATGATCAACATTCTGCTGGCAAAAATCTATTTTGAAGCGCTGGTGCCTTCCGTGCCGTCGTGGATTTTCGTTGTCGCGCTGGTGGCCTTTATGACCATCTCTAACCTGCGCAGCATCAAGACCGTTGCCAATTTCAATACCCTGATTGTGATCCTGCAAATGGGCATCGTGGCGGTCATTGTCGGGATGATCATTTATGGTGTCGATCACGGCGAAGGCGCGGGGACGCTGACCAGCACCCGTCCGTTCTGGTCTGAAGGCGCACATGTCGTGCCGATGATCACCGGGGCAACCATTCTCTGCTTCTCGTTCCTGGGCTTTGACGGTATTTCTTCGCTTTCTGAAGAGACCAAAGATGCCGAGCGCGTGATCCCGAGAGCGATTTTCCTCACCGCGCTGATTGGCGGGCTGGTATTCATCGTCGCTTCGTATTTCCTGCAACTGTACTTCCCGGACATCTCTCGCTTTAAAGATCCGGATGCTTCGCAGCCAGAAATCATGCTGTACGTGGCAGGCAAAACCTTCCAGTGGGGCGTGCTGATTTTCTCCAGCGTAACCGTACTGGCCTCCGGTATGGCAGCGCACGCGGGCGTGTCTCGTCTGATGTACGTGATGGGGCGCGATGGCGTGTTCCCGAGCCGCTTCTTTGGTTATGTGCATCCGAAATGGCGTACCCCGGCATGGAACGTGTTGCTGGTTGGCGCGATTGCCCTGCTGGCGATTAAATTTGACCTGGTTACCGCAACGGCGCTGATTAACTTTGGTGCGCTGGTAGCGTTCACCTTCGTTAACCTGTCGGTGATTTCCCAGTTCTGGATCCGTGAAAAGCGTAATAAAACGCTGAAAGACCATTTCAACTATCTGATCCTGCCGGTGTGCGGTGCGCTGACCGTGGGCGCGCTGTGGGTTAACCTCGAAGAAAGTTCGATGATCCTCGGCCTGATTTGGGGCGCTATTGGTCTGGTTTACCTGGCCTGTGTAACCCGCGTGTTCCGTAGCCCGGTCCCGCAGTACGAAGATATCGCCTGATCATTAAGGCGTAATGCCGGGTGGCGGCTTCGCCTTACCCGGCCTACGGTCAACCATGACCCGTAGGCCCGCACAAGCGTAGCGCCGCCGGGCACCACGCCCCCCGAAACCGGAGACTTTGTGCTCCGGTTTTTTTATGTCTTATAACTCATGGTTATGGTTTAGAGTCTTTGGTTATTGGTTTGCGCCGGACGGGTCAGGAATAATTTGCTGACTGATATTTTCCGGATTAAGTATTTCTTATGTTGCAGATGATAGTAAGCGGCCTGTTTTGCGGTGCGCTATTGGGTTTTGTGATGCAACGCGGACGTTTCTGCCTGACGGGTGGCTTCCGCGATATGTACATCGCCAAAAATAACCGTATGTTTTACGCCCTGTTAATCGCGATCTGTATTCAGAGCGTTGGCGTGTTTGCCCTGATCCAGCTGGGCATCGTGCAATACGACGCGGGCGCATTCCCGTGGCTCGGCACCGTGGTGGGCGGCTTTGTCTTTGGCCTCGGCATTGTTTATGCCGGCGGCTGCGCGACCGGCACCTGGTATCGGGCGGGAGAAGGGCTTATTGGCAGCTGGATCGCGCTGGTGACTTACATGGTGATGAGTGCCGTGATGCGCTCCCCGCACGCCGCCGGGCTGAACCAGTTCCTGAAAACACAAAGCACCGCGCACAACTCTATTGCCGAAACGCTGAATGTCTCCGTCTGGCCGTTGATTGCGCTCCTGCTGGTGGTCACTGGCTGGCTGGTACTCAAAGAGCTGCGTAAACCGAAGCTGAGGGTTGCAACGCTGCCGCCGCGCCGTACCGGTCTGGCGCATCTGCTGTTCGAAAAGCGCTGGCATCCGTTCTTCACGGCAACCCTGATTGGGCTGATTGCGCTGCTGGCATGGCCGCTCAGCGAAGCGACCGGGCGCATGTTCGGCTTAGGCATCACCTCGCCAACCGCCAATATCCTGCAATTTCTGGTCGCGGGTGACAGCAAATTCCTCAACTGGGGCGTGTTCCTAGTGCTGGGGATTTTCCTCGGATCGTTTATTGCCGCTAAGGCCAGCCGTGAGTTCCGCGTGCGTGCCGCTGACGTTGGCACCACGTTGCGCAGCGCCTCCGGCGGCGTGCTGATGGGCTTCGGGGCCAGCATCGCGGGTGGCTGTTCCATCGGTAACGGACTGGTCATGACCGCCATGCTCACCTGGCAGGGCTGGATTGGCCTGGTCTTTATGATCCTCGGTGTCTGGACGGCGTCCTGGTTCCTGTATGTACGTCCGCAGCGTAAAGCAAAACTCGCCGCTGCGGCCGCTTAATTGATTGACTGGAGTAGAAATGGCGATTAAAAAACTCGACGTGGTGACGCAGGTTTGCCCGTTCCCGCTGATTGAAGCGAAAGCGGCGCTGGCAGAGATGCACAGCGGTGATGAACTGGTGATCGACTTTGACTGTACCCAGGCGACGGAAGCGATCCCGCAGTGGGCAGCAGAAGAGGGGCACAGCATCACCGACTATCAGCAGGTTGGCGATGCCGCCTGGTCCATTACCGTCAAAAAAGCCTGAGTTTGACTGGCGCGGGGGACGGCTTACACCGTCTCCTGCGCATACTGATATAACGCCTTCAGCAGCGCCTGCTTCTCACTGTTTCCCTCATATTGCCCCCACAACGCTTCCAGCTCCTGCGCATAGCCCTGTAAAAACTCAGGCGTGAAAACGTTGCGACGGTGCTGCAGCCAGCGTTGCTGTTCGGCTTCGTCCAGGGTACCAGGGAAATTGCGCGCCCGGTAATTAAACAGCAGACGTTCAATGCGTTTATCGGCAAAGGTAATATCCAGCGCGGGCAGATTGCGCGGATCGGTCTCCAGCACGATTTTCATCGCCGCGCGATCGGCATCGCTGAAAAAGCCGTTATAGAGTTGCGTATCGACATTGTCCGACGGCACAAACGGCTCGGCGTCGGCAAAGATCGCCACCACTTTTTCGCGCACCTGTGGGTTTTCACGCAGGATTTTCAGGTTGTCGAGGCAGCGCTGGCGGTTGATGCCCAGACGGTCGGCATCTTCCGGGCGCAGCGTATTTTGCTGTGCCAGCACCGGGCATTTGTTCAGATGCACCAGCTTGACCGGCACCGGCAGCGCATCGCCGAGATCGGCTTTCGCGGTATAGAGCCGTTCGCGCAGGGCGTCGGCATCCAGGTCCAGCAGCACGGAGACGTCTTCCGCGAGATCGACCATAATCACCGCGTTGCGATTTTCCGGGTGCCACGCCAGCGGGGCGACCAGACTGGTATTGCCGCGCCAGGCACCGAACATCCCTGAGACATGCACCAGCGGTTTCATCTGCGGCACGTCGATCAGCGTCATCAGCTTATTTTTACCGCGGTACGTGTAGAGATAGTCGAACAGGCGCGGCTGTCTGGTTTTCAGCAGCTTCGCCATGGCAATTGTCGCGTAGACATCTGCCATCGCATCGTGGGCGTTACTGTGCTCAATACCGTTGGCTTTGGTCAGATGCTCAAGGCGGAAGCTCGGCAAGCCTTCGTCATTTTCCGGCCAGTGAATGCCTTCCGGGCGCAGGGCGTAGCAGGCGCGCATTGCGTCCAGCAGATCCCAGCGCGAGTTGTCATGCTGCCAGCTCCACGCGTAGGGATCGTAAAAGTTGCGATAGAAAATATTCCGCGTGACTTCATCGTCAAAACGCACGTTGTTATAGCCCACCACGCAGGTCTTCGGCACGGTAAACAGGTCATGAATGCGCCGCGCGAAGGTGGCTTCGTTATCGCCTTTCGCCAGCGCTTCCTGCGGCGTGATGCCGGTGATCATTACCGCTTCCGGCTGCGGAAGATAATCATCAGCGGGCTTGCAGTAGAACACCTCGGGCTCACCCGTCACGGTAAAATCAGCATCGGTGCGGATGGCGGCGAACTGAGCAGGCCGGTCCAGCGCCGGACTGGTACCAAAGGTTTCGTAATCGTGAAATAAAAATCCTGGCTGATGCGGCGTATCTTGCATAGGTATGATTAATCCGTGATGGGCTGCGAGGGAGACTCACCGGTATGGTAAACGATTTAGCCAGCCATCGTAAGCGTCAGTTCCGGGTTTCTGTCCGTGATGGATGTCATATTTCCTTGCACTTTAACCGGGCACGTTGTCAGGATCTCCCGTACAAAGGACGGCGAATTATAGAATGAGGATATGCTGTTGAAACGCCGTCTGTTTATTGCTGTTTCTTTACTCGCTTCAGGGATTTCTTCCGCGCTGGCTGACGATACCTTTGCCGTCTCGCCGCAGCCGCCTGCCGTCCAGGCGGGAGCCTGGGTGCTGATGGATTATACCACCGGTCAAATTCTGACCGCCGGGAACGAACATCAGCAGCGCAACCCCGCCAGCCTGACCAAACTGATGACCGGTTATGTTATTGACCGGGCTATTGATAGTCACCGTATTCGTGCAGATGACGTTGTAACCGTTGGCAAAGACGCGTGGGCGAAAGGGAATCCGGTGTTTGACGGCTCGTCGCTGATGTTTCTTAAACCCGGCGATCGCTTAACGGTACACGATTTGAGCCGGGGGCTGATTGTCGATTCAGGTAACGATGCCTGCGTGGCGCTGGCGGATTATGTTGCCGGCGGCCAGCCGCAGTTTGTGAAGATGATGAACAGCTATGTTCAGAAGCTTAACCTGCGCGATACCCATTTCGAAACCGTCCACGGCCTTGATGCGCCGGGGCAGCACAGTTCGGCTTACGATCTGGCGGTGCTTTCCCGCGCCATTATTCACGGCGAGCCGGAGTTTTATCACATGTACAGTGAGAAAAGCCTGACGTGGAACGGTATTACCCAACAGAACCGTAACGGCCTGTTATGGGATAAGACACTGAAAATCGACGGTCTGAAAACCGGTCACACGTCGGGAGCCGGGTTTAACCTGATCGCCTCTGCCGTAGAGGGAAATCAGCGGCTGATCGCAGTGATTATGGGCGCAGCCAGTGCCAAAGGCCGCGAAGATGAAGCGCGCAAGCTGCTGGTCTGGGGCCAGCAGAACTATGCCACCGTGCAGATCCTGACGAAGGGGAAATCCATTGGCAACGAGCGCGTCTGGTATGGTGATAAAGAAAATGTCGCCGTTGGCCCGGACCGTGATTTCTGGATGGCGCTGCCGAAAACGGAAATCGAACATATTAAGGCCCGGTACGTGCTGAACGGCAAAGAGCTGGATGCGCCGATTGCCGCTCATCAATCTGTCGGTGAAATCGAACTCTACGATCGCGATAAGGTCGTCGCCCGGCTGCCGCTTACCACCCTGAACAGCGTGGAAAAAGGCGGTCTGTTCTCGCGCCTGAGCGATTATCTGCATCACAAATCCTGATTTTCAGCGCCCCCCATCGGGGGCGCTTTTTGCATCTCCTCCTTTCAGCAGACATACTTAACCTATCGGCTTCATATCGTCATCCAACGGGAGGCTACATGGATTATCACATTGAACAGGCTGACTCGCGCAACGTCGCAGGTTTTCACCTCGTCGGACCGTGGGAGAAAACGGTTAAACAGGGCTTTGAGCAACTGGTGCTGTGGGTTGATACCCGGCATATTCAGCCGCAGGAATGGCTGGCGATTTATTACGATAATCCGGATGACACGCCCGCCGAAAAACTGCGCTGTGCAACGGTGGTGAGAGTGGAAGAAGGCTTCACCGTTGGCGAAAACAGCCCTGGCGTGATCCATACCGAGATTGAGGGCGGGCAGTACGCCATCGCCAGCGCGCGGGTCGACAATCATGATTTTGCCACCCCGTGGCGTGAGTTCTTTGAGAGCTTGTCGCAGGATGGCAACCACCAGATTGCCCCTCGTCCCTGTTTTGAAATTTACCTGAATGACGGTAACGCGGACGGCTACTGGGATATTGATATGTATATCCCGCTCGCGGATGCATAAGAAAATCGCCTTATTGATTGAAAGGGAATTCGCACAGAGGGGATGCTTATGCCCGGAAAAAAACGGTACAATTGCGCTTTTGAACGAGTGGCCGGAGAGCGGGTTTGCGCGCTGATAAGTCCTTAAGTCCCTTTGAGATCCGTTTGTATCGTCACTACCGGATAGTGCACGGTGTCCGTATCGCACTGGCGTTTATTCTTACCTTTTTACTGGTAAGACTATTTGATATCCCGGAAGGGACGTGGCCGCTCATTACCCTGGTGGTGATCATGGGGCCCATTTCGTTCTGGGGTAACGTGGTGCCGCGCGCGTTTGAGCGTATCGGCGGCACGATCCTCGGCTCGGCGCTGGGGCTGGTGGCCCTTCAGCTCGAGCGCTACTCATTGCCCATTATGCTGATCTGGTGTGCAGCCGCGATGTTTTTATGCGCCTGGCTGACGCTCGGCAAGCGACCTTATCAGGCGCTACTGATCGGCATTACCCTCGCGGTGGTTGTCGGGTCGCCGGTCGGTGATATGCACACTGCGCTGTGGCGAAGCGGCGATGTTATTTTCGGCTCCTTGCTGGCAATGCTCTTTACCGGCATCTGGCCGCAGCGGGCGTTTTTGCACTGGCGCATTCAGATGGCGAACTACGTGACCACGTTTAACCGCCTTTATCAGGCCGGGTTTTCGCCCAACCTGGTCGAGCGCCCGCGTCTTGAAAAGCGCCAGCAAAACGTGCTTAACGATGTGGTAAAAATGCGCGGTTTGATTACTCCCGCCAGCAAAGAAACCCATATCCAGAAGTCGATTTTTGAAGCCATCCAGACCATTAACCGCAATCTGGTGTGTATCCTGGAGCTGCAAATCAACGCCTTCTGGGCCTCGCGCGCCAGCCATTTCATCATGCTCAACGCGCATACCCTGCGCGAAACCCAGCAGATGACCCAGCAAACGCTGCTGACCATTGCTCATGCGTTGTACGAAGGCAATCCGCAGCCGATCCTCGCCAATAGCGAAAAACTCAATGAGATTGTCGCCGAGCTTCGTCAGCTTATCAAAGAGTATGAAGGAGATGATCTGGTCGAAACACCGATGCACGGCTACGTGTGGCTGAGCATGGAACTGGCGCGGCAACTGGAACTGCTATCGCATCTGATTTGCCGGGCGCTGCGCAAATAAACTGCAAACGGCGGCGGTTTTGCGCCAGGTGTTTCGATTCAGCCCCATTTAGCGGTATGATAAGAACAAAGTAAAAATGATTGTCTTCAGCGATAGCTCTCAGTAGTGTTTACCTTATGGCTGTCGCATTAACGAATCCGAATCTCAATTATCAGAGGTATAGCAATGGAAACCACCAAGCCTTCATTTCAGGACGTACTGGAGTTTGTTCGTTTGTTCCGTCGTAAAAACAAACTGCAGCGTGAAATCCAGGACGTTGAGAAAAAGATCCGTGATAACCAGAAGCGCGTACTGCTGCTCGACAACCTCAGCGATTACATCAAGCCGGGGATGAGCGTGGAAGCGATTCAGGGCATCATCGCCAACATGAAAAGCGACTATGAAGATCGCGTGGATGACTACATCATCAAAAATGCGGAAATCTCCAAAGAGCGCCGCGAAATCTCCAAAAAACTGAAGGTGATGGGCGAGCTGAAAGTTCACGACACGGATGCTCAGCCTGAGTAATGCTGGTCTGCGGTGAGAGGCTCTCTCACCGCATCCTTTCTTAAGCCAGATCTGGCGCAAAAACATTCCATGATGGCGGGACACGCTCCCGTATTTGCTTAGCCCTTATCACGCGTAGCTTATTCTGCGTGAGCACTGCAACGATGCGTCAGGGCAAATTCACCCGCTTTAAAGCAGTCTTAATTGGTCAATTTATTTGACGTTTTAGGTGAATCAAACGCTATTTATTCTTTCACAGTCATGCGTAAAGTAGAGAGCCTGCTGATGATTTACCAGAACAGGACAATCCCTCATGAAAAAGATCGGCTTTTTGTCGTTTGGTCACTGGACGCCGTCGCCGCATTCGGCAACGCGTTCCGCGGCCGATGCGCTGCTCCAGTCCATCGATTTAGCGGTTGCCGCTGAAGAGCTGGGCGCTGACGGCGCGTATTTTCGCGTACACCATTTTGCCCGCCAGCTTGCCTCACCGTTTCCCTTACTGGCCGCCATTGGCGCAAAGACCTGCCGCATTGAGATTGGCACCGGGGTGATCGACATGCGCTATGAGAACCCGCTGTATATGGCCGAAAGCGCCGGTGCGGCGGATCTTATCGCCGGTGGCCGCCTGCAACTCGGCATCAGCCGTGGTTCGCCGGAGCAGGTGATCGATGGCTGGCGTTATTTCGGCTATCAGCCTGCTGAGGGGCAGAACGAGGCCGATATGGCGCGTCAGCATACAGAGGTGCTGCTGGACGTACTACGCGGTGAAGGCTTTGCCAGACCCAACCCGCAGCCGATGTTTCCCAACCCGCCGGGAATGCTGCGCCCGGAACCCTATTCTGAGGGGCTGCGCGAGCGCATCTGGTGGGGAGCCTCGTCCGATGCGACGGCGGTCTGGGCGGCGAAGCTGGGCATGCATCTGCAAAGTTCTACATTGAAGAACGATGAAACCGGCGAACCGTTCCATATTCAGCAGGCCAAACAGATCCGCGCCTATCGTGCCGCCTGGGCGGAAGCGGGGCATGCACGTACGCCGCGCGTCTCGGTCAGCCGCAGCATCTTTGCGCTGATGAACGATCGCGATCGGGCGTATTTCGGTGCCAGCGGCGATGACAGCGATAAAGTCGGCTTTATTGACGACCAGACCCGCGCCATCTTTGGCCGCAGCTACGCCGCCGAGCCGGACAAGCTGATTACGCAGTTAAAACAGGATGAAGCGATTGCCGAAGCGGATACCCTGCTGCTGACCGTGCCGAACCAGCTCGGCGTGGAATATAACGTCCACGTGATTGAATCGATACTGAAACACGTGGCACCTGCGATGGGGTGGAAAGGGTAGAGATTAATCAAATAAAGACGGCGTGATGATTTTGCGAGCCGTCTTCCAGAAACGCGCTTGCCGCTCCTTATCAATCGCAGTATTCTTTTCCCGCACCTGCAAAATCAGGTGCCGGGATTAGCCTCCTGAAAATCCTTCACTGACGACACAAGGCGCGTCTGCGCTTTTTTTGTGTCGTGCGTTCTGCTACACCTCAATGGTGGGGCCGGACGGGGGCGTCGAAAGACGCGCCGGTGTCAGTGAGGCCGGTAAGGCTAACTCCGTTCGGTTCCACCACCCATGAGATTAGCCTCTCCGGTGATGGAAATAACTTACTACTCACTGGAGGTTGCCTTTATGGCTACGATCCCCACTCAAACACACCCGTTACTTGCTGTTCCCTTTAACGCTGCCACGGATTTCACCGTGCTGGCCGAACACTGCGAAACCTTCGCCGGGACGCTGATTGAAAGCAACGATCCCACCCTGAAAATGGCGCTGTGCGGCAGAATCAACGCCAGCCTGATGTTATTACAGCCCACCTTGCTCGACCCTGTTCCGGCGCATCTTGTTGAAAGCCTGACGGTGAACGCGCCGCCGGAGGATGTCCCCCGTTTTACCCCCGAATGTACTGAACTGTGCAACTACTGCCTGGCCCTGACGCAAACGCTGGCCGGGACGGGGTTTTCCTCAGAAACGGAGAAATACCTTAGCTGGCTGCTGTTTGACTTGCTCAGCTACTTCTCAGCGGAAATGCGCGCGCCGCGGTGGTTGAGAACGGCAGAAGGGGTGGTGGATATTGGGTAAAGGCGTCTGATGCTAAAGCCCGCTGAAGGCGCGGGCTCTGGCATTCTCCATCCTGGATTGCTACGCCTGTCTTTGCAGTGTCAGACACCAATCGGTTGATAGCCTTGCCATTCAGGTTTATCGCGATGTCCTGCATCGCAGGGAGTGAGGTGAATAAATAAATCACCCACCTTTTCAAGTAACAGACAATCATCAACATCTTTTAAATTATCCTTATGTTGATGATCGACGCCACGGAGCAGCGTTTGCATCGCTTTCTTTTTAGCACGCTGCGCATTTTCGGCGACAAACAGATCAAACTCATGCAGTTCCGCCAGGGTGTCCGGCCTGTAACCTCCGGCATTAACGAAAAATAACCGTTCCGCAGAGTGAGGTGCTTCAGCCGAAAGCGTAACAGAATATCCGTCGGCCCACGTAATGCGACTGTAGCCGTCAATATGAATTTTATCGCTGTCACCAAACCATGCCTCGCGAAGCGCAGGCCAGGCCTCTTTTGGCTCACGTGCAGCGACAAACTGAATGTCATGCACTTCAATATTCGATTTACCGGCATTTCCGCCGATATAAAACATATACAGATTCATTAAAACCCTCATTTGCGCTTTACTTCGTTATGTATTTGACTACATAACGATTTGTGCTGCAACCTGCTAAAAAGAGCACTCCTCTGCCGTTGAAGCCGATTACGCCTTAAATCACCGCTAAAGTTTCTCTCCCGCTTTTCCGATAATCCCGACATCATTTTCTAAACAACGCGAAGGAATTTGTATGAGCAGCGTGAGCGTAACGGATCTTAGTCAGACTCAGAACGATGTGTTTAAGAAAGCAGTCAACCAGCCCACTACTATTTCTCTCTCACAGGAAAAAATCGAACGGATGCGCGCGGGAGAAGCCCCGGCCAATCCGCAGTTGAGTCAGGAAGCAATAGACAAAAGCGAAAAGGAGATGTTGCAGGCCAGAAATAGCATTATCGAACTTACTCAAAGCAAAACCAACGCTATCGTAAACGACATTGATACTTATTTTTCCGGCATGCTCTCACAGTCTTCGCTGTCTTCGCTCGATATGGGCGGACTGATTTCCGAAGCATTACAGACGCCAGGCGGTTCAGGCAACTCCACAACCCTTTCCATGGATCTTTCGCTTACTCAGGCAAAACTGAACGTTCTGGTGCAGAAGTTTGTGCCATCTGAGCATCAGGCCGCAAGCGTTGCTGAAATCAATAACTACCTGACCAAAAAAGCTGACGATCAGGATGACATCGTCAAAGATATGACCAGCCGTTCGCTGGCGATTGCAAAACAATACGGTGATACGGCAGGAGAGAAGAGCTTCAGCGAACAGCTGAGGCAGCTCAATGCGGGCCAGCATGAAACGCAAAATGAACGGCGCGATATGCTGTCGCTAACCAACAGCACCACTGACAGTTCGGCCTGGTTTTCAGGATTACGGCAGGGGATTGGCGCAGGTAATGATACGGACTTTTTTAAGGATATTGCCTCTTCACACGTGGCGAAGCTCCAGCAGCAGTGGGAGAAGTTCACCACGATGGTGAACGTTATTACGGCGTAATATGCAGCCGTGTCACGGTGTCTACGCCAGAAAAGCAAAAAGCCCGCTCAAAGCGGGCTTCTTTAAATCTGGCTCCTCTGACTGGACTCGAACCAGTGACATACGGATTAACAGTCCGCCGTTCTACCGACTGAACTACAGAGGAATCGGTTGGAGGCTTATCTTAGCGGCGTAAAAACTTTTGTCAAATCCCAATCCAGGGCTTGTTGTTCAACTGGCTCTTTTTGCAACAATCTGTTGTATTTGCCGACAAATTTTTGTGGGAAAATACTTTGCAGGTTTTGCCTTTCTCTCCCATCATTTGAAATGTAGTTTCAACATTCTCTGTTAAGGTCAATTTTGGACGTTACTGCTTCTCTGCGCCGGGTCGTCGCTCGCACGCCCTGGTATGCGAAACGAAAGAGTTACCGGGTTCTCTTCTGGCGTGAGATCACCCCGCTTGCCATTCCCATCTTTCTGGAAAATACCTGTGTCCTGTTGATGGGCGTACTCAGCACGTTCCTGGTGAGCTGGCTGGGTAAAGAGGCGATGGCGGGCGTGGGGCTGGCCGACAGTTTCAATATGGTCATCATGGCTTTTTTTACCGCGGTCGATCTGGGTACAACGGTGGTGGTGGCCTTCAGCCTTGGCAAACTGGATCCCAGCCGGGCGCGGGCGGCGGCGCGGCAGTCGCTGGTGATCATGACGCTGTTTGCCATCGCGCTGACGGTACTGATCCACGCGTTTGGCAGTCAGATTATCGATTTTGTCGCCGGAGAAGCCACCCCGCAGGTGAAAGAACTGGCGTTGACCTATCTGGAATTAACGGCGCTGAGCTATCCGGCGGCGGCGATCACCCTGATTGGCAGCGGCGCGCTGCGCGGGGCGGGCAATACAAAAATCCCGTTGCTGATTAACGGCGGGATGAACATCCTGAACATTATCATCAGCAGCGCGCTAATCTACGGCGTTTTTTCCTGGGACGGGCTGGGCTTCGTTGGTGCGGGGCTGGGGCTGACCATTGCGCGTTATATCGGCGCGGTGGCAATTATTATGGTGCTGATGATCGGTTTTAACCCGGCGCTGCGTATTTCCCTGAAAAGCTACTTTGCACCGCTGAATTTCAGCATTTTGTGGGAAGTGCTGGGGATCGGCATTCCGGCGAGCATTGAGTCGGTGCTGTTTAACGGCGGGAAACTGCTGACCCAAATGTTTGTTGCCGGTATGGGGACCGACGTTATCGCGGGTAACTTCATTGCGTTCTCTATTGCCTCGCTGATTAACCTGCCCGGTAACGCCCTCGGATCGGCGTCGACGATTATCACCGGTAAGCGGCTGGGGAAAGGGCAGAT
The DNA here is from genome assembly GCF_029319185.1 of Superficieibacter sp. HKU1. Classification (NCBI taxonomy): domain Bacteria; kingdom Pseudomonadati; phylum Pseudomonadota; class Gammaproteobacteria; order Enterobacterales; family Enterobacteriaceae; genus Superficieibacter; species Superficieibacter sp. HKU1. The sequence continues at coordinate 2,811,125 of NZ_CP119754.1, read as the reverse complement.
TGCCCAGGCCGAGCGCCAGTTACGCCACGTGTTCTGGCTATCGACCATTGGCCTGACGATTATTGCCTGGTTCACTGCACCTTTTGCCGGATTGATGGCCGCGTTCTATACCCGCGAGGAGGACGTGAAGGAAGTGGTTAAAATCCTTATCTGGCTCAACGCCGCCTTTATGCCGATCTGGGCGGCCTCGTGGGTACTGCCTGCCGGGCAGAAGGGCGCACGCGACGCGCGTTTCTCAATGTGGGTCTCCATGCTCAGCATGTGGGGCTGCCGCGTGGTGGCGGGCTACGTACTGGGGATTATGCTCGGTATGGGCGTGGTCGGCGTCTGGCTGGGAATGTTCTTCGACTGGGCGGTTCGTGGCATCTGCTTCTACTGGCGAATGGTGAGCGGACGCTGGCTGTGGAAATATCCGCGGCAGAAGAAAGCGGTCGATTAACTGAACGATATCGCGCTGTTTCTGCGCATTTCGGAGAATAAATCGGCAAACGATTGAATTTGTCCAAACAGGCTTTGACAAGGGGCGGGTGGCTCGCTACTATTCGCCCCGTTCACACGATTCCTCTGTAGTTCAGTCGGTAGAACGGCGGACTGTTAATCCGTATGTCACTGGTTCGAGTCCAGTCAGAGGAGCCAAAATTCAAAAAAGCCCGCTTTGTAGCGGGCTTTTTGCTTTTCTGCGTTTAACGCTGCCTCTTGACGGGATAAGCGGTCAGCGGTTTGATCTCTTTGAGCACAAACATACTTTGCATCTCTTTAATGCCCGGCAGCCTGCGCACTACCGACATGGCGAAATCCGCATACGAATCCAGATCCGACGCCACCACCTGTAGCAGAAAATCGGCATCCCCGCCGATGCTGTAGCAGGCAACGACATCTTCCAGCGCGGTTACTTCCTCCTCAAATTTTTTCGCCTCCGTTTCGCTATGGCTGTCGATAGTCACCCGAATGAATACCATCACGCCCAGACCGATTTTTTTCCGGTTCAGAACTGCACGATAGCCCTGGATGACATCATCTTCTTCCAGCTTGCGTACCTTGCGCCAGCAGGGGGAGGCGGACATCCCCGCTTTGTCAGCCAGTTCCTGATTGGTGATACGAGCGTTGTCCTGCAACAGCCTGAGGAGTTTCATTTCTGTCGTGTCTGGCACCATAGCGGGGAATTCCTTTCTTTTAAGAAGTATAAGAAGGTTATTTTTACCGGATATCGTCCTGTAAGTACATGAAACAGGCAGCACATTTCTGTTTCGCTTCGGCATACTGTATCGACCCTGCAGACACCTGCTGAAGACATGCCGCTATAGTGAGGACGAAAGATGAAATTTGATGCCAGCCTGCATCGCTGTACGATTATTATTGATAACGATCTACCCGTGGGTCTTGCCATGAATGCCGCAAGCGTTATAGGGATCGGTTTTGGCCGCATCGTTGAGGATCTTGTGGGGCCTGACAGGCAAAGCCGTGATGGGATCAATTATCCCGGTGTAATATACAGTCCGCTTCCTGTTCTGCGGGCTTCGGGAACCTGTATTCATGAGTTATTGATCGCGGGTGAAGCTGACGATGACATTGAAATTATGCCCTTTAGCGCGCTGGCACAGTCGTGCAAAACCTATGATGAGTATGGCGAGAGAATTGCCTCGGTAGACAGCAATGCAATTGAACTGGTGGCTATCGGGCTGGTAGGGCCGAAGAAGAAAATAACCAAACTGACGGGAAATCTTGCGCTTTATAAATAAGTGCAAAGTTTATAGCATTATTCCCGTTGCGGCGGGGTAAACCACCGCAACGGGTCGCCGTTATTTATCTGTTAACCCGCCTGCACGCGCAGCGGCGCGGTGGCGGCAAACAGCCATGGACGCGCATCGCTTTCCACCAGAGAGGAAAGCGCTTCACGCACCTGCTGATGGTAGTCGTCCAGCCACTGTTTCTCCTGCTCGCTCAACAACGACAGCTCTACCTGACTTAAATCGATGGGGATCAGCGTCAGCGAAGCGAAACGACAAAATCCCGGATGGCCTTCAACCACTTCCACCTGGTTTTCGATGCGGATGCCATAGCGATCTTCCAGATACAGGCCCGGTTCGATGGTGATGATATTGCCAGGAGTAAGCGGCCAGGGATTCACTTTCTTCGCCATCCGGTGCGGCTGCTCGTGGATCAGCAGCTGATGGCCGACGCCGTGCCCGGTGCCGTGATCGTAATCCAGGCCCAGCTCCCATAGCGGACGGCGCGCGAAGGCGTCGATCTGATGGCCCTGCGTGCCGCCCGGAAATTGCAGGGTGATCAGCGCCAGAAAGCCTTTCAGCACGGCGGTATAGTGCAGGCGACGCTGCGGATCCAGCGTGCCGAACGCCAGCGTGCGGGTGGCGTCCGTGGTGCCGTTAGCGTACTGACCGCCGGAATCGTTGAGATAAAAATTCGCCCCGGTGATGGCGGCGTTGGTTTTCTCACTGGAATGGTAATGACACATCGCCGCATTACTGCCCGCCGCCGAAATGGTACTGAAGCTCTGCTCAATAAAGCCCGGCTGCTGCTGGCGGAACGCCAGCTGCTTTTCCTGCGCTTCACGTTCGGTGAGCGGATTGTTCGCAGCTTCACGGGCCGAGACCTCATGCGCCAGCCACGCCAGAAAATTCACCCATGCCGCGCCATCGTAGCGGTGGCAATGGCGGTAGCCTTCCAGCTCGGTTTGATTCTTCTTTGCTTTAATAAACGTGATGGGATCAGCCTGCCAGACCACCTCGCCGCCGGATTGCTCCACGGCGAAACGCAGCGCGACCGGGGCATTATCCGCATCCAGCGAAATTCGTTTTTCCGTGGCAACCTGCTGAACGCGGGCAATAAACGCGTCCTCCGGTGCCAGCGTGAGCGAGGCAAGACACGATTCGGGCAATCCGGCCGTTTTACCCGCGGCGACGAACCATTCCACCTCGCCGGTCTGGCTTAATAGCGCAAAAGAAAGGGCAACCGGACTCATCGCCACGTCTGCCCCGCGCACGTTCAGCAGCCAGGCGATATTATCCGGCTGGGTAATCGCCAGAAAATCAACGTTCTGTTCGCGCAGCAGGGCGGCAATGCGCTGGCGCTTGTCTTCGCTGCTCTCTCCGGCAATGTCGGTGGGCATTTCCCGAATAGCACCCTCGGGCGCTGCGGGACGCGAGGTCCAGATCGCATCGAAGGGATCGTGCGGCAGCGGCACCAGTTCACAAGAGGTGGCGCTGAGCGCCTCATACTGGCTGTTGACCATCAGCAGCGGTTCAAAAGCGATGCGGCTGCCCGCGGGAAGCTCGCCGATCAGCCAGTCGGCAAGCGGTTCATTATGCAGATGATGGATCTCCCACGCGTTGAGATCCACCTCGTTGCGTGCCTGGACCTGATAGCGTCCGTCGACAAACAGCAGAGCGCGATCGCGCAGGACCAGCGCCAGCCCGGCGGAACCGGTAAAGCCAGTAAGCCACGCCAGTTTGTCATCGTGTGGGGCGCAGTCTTCGCTCTGGTGCGCATCCGCCCGGGGAACGATCATACCGTCCAGCGACTGTGTAATGAGAACGTCGCGGAGCGCAGAAAGAGAACTGTTCATAAAGAGTCCTTATCGCGGTTAACGGAACGGAGGTTCATTAAAGGTACGCAGCTTGCGCGAATGCAGGCGTTCGCCTTCGGCACGCAGCAGGTCGATGGCGCGAATGCCGATCTGTAAGTGCTCTGAAATCGCCCCCTCATAAAAACGGTTGGCCTGGCCGGGCAGTTTGATTTCACCGTGTAGCGGTTTATCAGACACGCACAGCAGAGTGCCGTAAGGCACGCGGAAACGGTAGCCCTGCGCCGCAATGGTAGCGCTCTCCATATCAATCGCCACCGCGCGGCTCAGGTTAAAGCGCAGGGCGGAGGCGGAGTAGCGCAGCTCCCAGTTGCGGTCGTCGGTGGTGACTACCGTGCCAGTACGCAAACGCTGCTTAACCTCTTCGCCGGGCATGCCGCTCACCTGTTTGGTGGCGTCATACAGCGCGCGCTGCACTTCGGCGATGCTCGGGATGGGAATATCCGGCGGCAAAACCGCATCCAGCACATGATCGTCCCGTAAATAAGCGTGGGCCAGCACATAGTCGCCGATAGACTGGCTTTCACGCAGTCCGCCGCAGTGCCCAATCATCAGCCAGACATCCGGACGCAGGACGGCAAGGTGATCGCAGATCGTTTTCGCGTTTGACGGACCGACGCCAATATTCACCAGCGTAATGCCCTGACCGTCGGCGGTGATCAAATGCCAGGCGGGCATCTGGTGTTTTTTCCACGCCAGATCGGAAATGGCGGCTTCCGGCGCTTCGGTTTCGGCGGTGATCCAGATCCCGCCCGCGCAGGAGAGTGCCACGTAAGGGCTGTCAGGATCGAGGATCTGACTGCATCCCCAGCGCACAAACTCGTCTACGTAGCGGGTGTAGTTAGTGAACAGGACAAACGGCTGAAAGTGTTCAACCGGCGTGCCCGTATAGTGACGCAGACGGGCCAGCGAGAAATCGACGCGACGGGCGTCAAAGTGCGACAGCGGGTAAAACTCGGTGGGGTGAAACAGCCCGTCCGCCGTCTCATCGCCAATTTGCGCCAGTTCGGTTGTCGGGAAGTGGCGGGTTAAGCCCGCGCTCATCGAACGATCGAGCGTGATTTCGGAACCATCAATGACATAAGGGAAGGGGATTTCATGCTGCGACCGTTGCACGATAATTTCCGCGCCGTAATCTTCATAAAGCAGCGTCAGTTGTTCAGCCAGATAATGGCGGAACAGGGCGGGGCGCGTCACCGTGGTGGTGTAGCAGCCCGCGTGGGTAAAGCGGCCATAGGCGCGGGTTTTCTGCGCCTTGTGGGCGTTGCCGTCCCAGGTCACGGAAATTTGCGGATAGACAAACAGCCCTTTCGCGCGCGCCTCGCTGTCGGGCAAAGTGGCGTCGGCCACGTACGTGCTGATGGCGTCCCGTAGCGCGCTTACCGACTGTTCATAAAGTGCTTCCAGCTGATCCAGCGCCTGTTCCGGGGTCAGCCCGGTACCCTTATTGTTCATCATTCGCTCCATGTGTCAGATAGACTGCCTGTATCCGATAGTATGTCACAGGAATATGAAACAAAAGCCAGCAGATAAAACTGAAGGTAACGCGGGCGGTTAATCAGGATGCCGGGTTTCTACGGCGATCATGGTCACAAACGGATGAGACTGCCACAGCATATCAGCGCCTTTCTGATACATCGCGGAAATCGTGCCGTCGAGATAAAGCATCTGGCGGACATCCAGTTTTGACCGGGCATAGCAGGCGAAGTCATAGAAACTGGTTCCACGCCCGCTCAGCATAAATACCGCCTCGCCCCGCGTTGTGATGCCCACCGCATTGCGGATTTTTCGTGAACTGGCGGACGGGAGCAAACGGCGGTTGATGGTGCCGTTCTCGATCATCAGCGGACCGGACTGCACGGCATAATCGATACTTTGCGCGGGTTTATACGTATCAAGACTGACAATTCCGGCCTGCTTACCCTTCACATAAAATACCCCGCCGGGACGTATAAAAAAGTTCCCGCCGCCGGAGGCGCGATTCAGCGGCGCTAACTGCTTTCCCTTCTCAATATACAGCCCGAGAGGGGCATACGATTTTGCGTAAATCCCGCCGTTCATCGCCATTTGTATCCGTCCGTCAGCATTATTGTCCGCCAGCAGATTAAGCAATGACTCCCAGGCGGCGCCATCCGCTTTTTTCCAGTACATGACGATACGTTCTTGCTGCGCGTTGACGTTATAACTCTGCACCGTCAGCGTTGGATCGCTGAGCGTACAGGTGCTGGCAAGGGCGGAAAGCGGTAAAAGCAAGGTGGGAAGCAGAAGCAGTAGACGTAATTTCAACGTGGCGGTTCCTTCGATTAACAAGGGTGTAAAAGTCACCCGGTCCGGTGGGGGTAAGTATGAGATTTTTCAGGAGGGGAGAAAAGCAAAAAGCCCGCTGAAAAGCGGGCTTCTTTAAATCTGGCTCCTCTGACTGGACTCGAACCAGTGACATACGGATTAACAGTCCGCCGTTCTACCGACTGAACTACAGAGGAATCGTGTGAACGGGGCGAATAGTAGCGAGGGTCAGAGATCTTGTCAAAGGGTGGATGCAGCGAAGACGTCTGATTGCTGACAAAATCAACAATACACGGTCTGTTCTGCGTTTTTGCTGATATTCACGCACGCTGATGGTGCAATCTACCCCTTAATGGGGCATAGCCATTTCCACTGGCTGAATGATAAAAACGCTGTTTCACATCACAATGTCTTATTATCCAGCCGGTTAGAGTCCAAAAAAGACCATTTGTCAAAACTGGCAAATATCTTGCAATAGTCCCGATAAGATTATTGCCAGCATAACTACTGGCTTTCCTGACCGGAGGCAAAATGAACTTAAGACGGCTGAAGTATTTCGTAAAAATCGTCGATATTGGCAGTCTGACGCAGGCGGCGGAAGTGCTGCATATTGCACAGCCCGCGCTAAGTCAGCAGGTTGCCACCCTGGAAGGGGAACTGGATCAGCAATTGCTGATCCGCACGAAACGCGGCGTGACGCCGACCGAAGCGGGCAAAATCCTTTATACCCACGCGCGCACTATCCTTCGCCAGTGTGAACAGGCGCAGCTGGCGGTGAATAATGTCGGGCAAACGCTACGCGGGCAGGTATCGATTGGCCTTGCGCCGGGAACCGCGGCGTCTTCCGTGACCATGCCGCTGTTACAGGCGGTACGCGCGGAATTGCCGGATGTGCAGGTTTATCTGCACGAAAACAGCGGCTCGGTGTTGAATGATAAATTGCTCAGCGGCCAGCTTGATATGGCAGTGCTGTATGAGCGTTCCCCCGTGGCCGGTATCTCCAGCCAGCCGTTGTTAAAAGAAGATTTGTATCTTGTCGGGACGCGTGATTGTCCAGGGCAGAGCGTCGATCTTGCGGCGGTGGCGGAAATGAACCTGTTTCTGCCGCGGGACTATAGCGCAGTGCGTTTACGCGTGGATGAAGCGTTTTCGCTGCGCCGCCTGACGGCGAAAATTGTCGGCGAAATCGACTCCATCGCAACGCTAACGGCGGCGATTGCCAGTGGGATGGGCGTTACGGTACTGCCGGAGTCGGCTGCCCGCTCACTGTCCGGCGCAGCGAATGGCTGGATGGCGCGGATCTCGACGCCGTCAATGAGTCTGCCGCTTTCGCTAAACGTCTCTGCGCGGGGCGCACTCTCGCCACAGGCGCAGGCGGTGCGTGAGATCCTAATGTCGCTGGTCACCCGTCCGGCGCTGGAAAACCGCGAATTACTGCTGGTCAGTTAACCATATAACCAAAAAGAATAAGTTGCTGGTTTTTATTATTTGTTCTGCCAGGCCCGGGACTCTAACAATAGCGTTATGTCATATGGCCCTGGAGGGTAGGGTGAATTTCCAGCAACTTAAAATTATTCGCGAGGCGGCACGTCAGGATTTTAATCTGACGGAGGTCGCCAACATGCTTTATACCTCGCAATCCGGCGTCAGTCGTCACATTCGCGAACTGGAAGAAGAGCTGGGTATAGAAATCTTTATCCGGCGCGGCAAGCGCTTGCTGGGGATGACGGAGCCGGGAAAAGCGTTGTTGGTGATTGCGGAAAGGATCCTTAATGAAGCCAGTAACGTGCGTCGGCTGGCCGACCTGTTCACTAACGATGCCTCTGGCGTGCTGACTATTGCCACCACTCACACGCAGGCGCGTTATAGCCTGCCGCCTGTGATTAAAGCGTTTCGTGAACTCTTTAAAGAGGTTCGCCTGGAGCTGGTGCAGGGGACGCCGCAGGAAATAGAGGCGCTGCTGCATAACGGTGGGGCGGATATCGGTATCGCCAGTGAACGATTAAGTAATGACCCAACGCTGGTGGCGTTCCCGTGGTTTCGCTGGCATCACAGCCTGCTGCTGCCGCACGATCATCCTCTGACGCTCATCTCCCCCCTGACGCTGGAAGACATCGCAGGCTGGCCGCTGATTACTTACCGTCAGGGGATCACCGGTCGTTCCCGCATTGATGAAGCCTTCAGCCGTAAAGGGCTGACGCCGGATATCGTGCTGAGCGCTCAGGACTCTGACGTTATCAAAACCTACGTCGATCTGGGGCTGGGCATCGGTCTGGTGGCCGAGCAGTCCGCCGGGGAGCAGGAGAACGGTAAGCTGGTGCGTCTCGACACCCGCCATCTTTTTGATGCCAGCACCGTCTGGCTGGGCCTTAAACGCGGCCAGCTTCAGCGTAATTATGTCTGGCAGTTTATCGAATTATGCAATGCCGGACTGTCGCTGGCGGAAATTAAACGCCAGGCGATGGAGCCGGATGAAGTGGTGATTGACTACCAGATTTAAATCTTTGCAATGGTTGACGCCGTGTCTGGCGTCGGTAAAGCCCGGGTCTGGCATCCTGCCGGACCCGGGCTTTATTGTTTAAGCATGGGGTTCGGTTATCCTTGCTCCCATGCTTTCGCCAGTAGTGCCAGATGAATAGACTACCGTGACGTATATTTGTGTTTTCTGACTTAGCTTATGCAGAAGCGCTTACTATATTTATTACCAAAAAGTCTTTTCCGCCATCGCGCTTTATTAATAAAGTTGAGTTCCTGTTAATATTTAAGGAAATCAACCATGACCTCAGTAATTACTGTTGCCCGTAGCGACTTTGATCAATTAGATGTTCATCCCGTAGCCGGAAACATTGGTGCGGAGGTTCGTAATATATCCCTGTCTGCGGATCTGAGTGACGAGGTTATTCAGCAGATAGAAAATGCGCTGATAAAATATAAGGTTTTATTTTTCCGTCGCCAGCATCATTTAACGGATGAAACACACCAGGCATTTGGCGCACGCTTTGGAAAAATCGTTGCCCATCCTACGGTTCCCTCGCCTGATGGCACCAAATTATTCGAACTGGACGCCTCCAAAGGCGGCGGACGAGCTGATTCCTGGCATACTGATGTCACCTTTGTAGAAGCCTTTCCGAAAATATCGATTCTGCGCGGCGTGACGATCCCGGAATATGGTGGCGACACGGTCTGGGCTAATACCGCACGGGCGTATGAATCATTACCCGAATCCTTAAAACAATTTGTCGGAACCCTGCGCGCCGTTCACACTAATAATTATGATTATGCGGCTGAACGTGTCGAAACGGATAAACAGCGACTGAATCATCATAAAAAGGTTTTTGTCTCTTCCGTCTGGGAAGCTGAACACCCGGTTGTGCATATTCACCCGGTGAGCGGCGAACGTATTTTATTACTCGGCCATTTTGTCAAAAATCTGGTGGGCTTCAGCAGCCGCGAATCGGCACAGCTTTTTGATTTATTGCAGAATCGTATTATTCGTCTGGAAAATACCGTCCGCTGGCAGTGGCAGCAGGATGACGTGGTGATCTGGGATAACCGTAGCACGCAACATTACGCTGTAAATGATTATGGAACGCAGCCTCGCGTGGTACGCCGGGTGACGGTGGAGGGCGAGCCCGCAACGGGCATTGACGGCAGCCGCAGCCGCACGGTGGCCCGTCCCCAGGATGCCGTCAATGAAGGATCTCCGGTTAACCCAACTACGGATGTGAAATATGCAGCGTCGTGATCTGTTAAAAGCAATGGCAGCGTTCGGCGTGTACAGCATGGTGCCCGCCATCGCGCGCGGTGCAAACACGGCGCGAAAATATGAGGGCGTCACGCTGAATGTCTCTACCTTCAGTACCGCCTGGCCGCAGCTAATTCGCCAATGGCTACCGGAGTTTGAAGCGCTGACCGGCGCAAAGGTGCAACTGGATACGCCGGCATTCCCGGTGTACAACCAGCGTGCCGATCTGGAGCTGTCTACTCGCGGCTCAGCGTATGACGTGGTGAACGTCACCTTTATTTATACCAGCCGCTGGATCAACGCTGGCTGGCTGACGCCGCTGAATGACTTTATCACGAATCCAAACCTGACCCCGCAGGACTGGGGATTACAGGATTTTCTGCCCGCCACGCTTGCCGCAGAAACCGGGCGTGACGGTAAACTGTACGGCATTCCTTATGTTGTAGAAGCGATGCTGGCGGGGGCATCGCGCTACGATCTGATCCAGCAGGCAGGACTGGAATTTCCGAAAACCACTGATGAACTGGTAAAGGTTTTACAGGCGGTGAATAAAAAAGAGCGCGTGGCCGGGTACGTGACGGATAACCACTACGGCTGGACGTTTATCCCTTATCTGCAGGCGTTTGGCGGCAACGTATTCCGCGCACCGCCGGACGATCTTTTCCCCACGCTGGATACGTCAGAAGCCATCGAAGCGGCAGAGTATTTTTCCCGGCTTATTCGTGATTTCGGACCTAATGGCGGTATCACCTACACGGCCGACCAGTCGCTACAGGCGCTGAAGCAGGGGCGCGTCAACTTTTCCGACGCCAGTCAGACTTATCTGGCGCAGTTGGGTAATGCGCAAAGTTCGCGCACGGTTAAAACCTCGCATTTCGGCCCGATGGTCAACGGACCGAAAGGATGGTTCCCCGGTATGGCAACGCACGCGCTGGGGATCCCGGTTGGTTCGAAAAACAAAGAAGCCGCGTGGGCCTTTATTCAGTGGTCATTGTCAAAACAGATGACTTCCCGCGCGCTGGCGGCAGGGTACGGCTCGCCGACCCGTCGCAGCGACATTGACTCGCAGGCCTTTCGCAGTAAGCAGGTGATTAACGGCGTGGATCTGGCGCAGTTATCCATTGATGCGATCGACCGGGCAGGACAGGGCGGCTACATGAAATATCGTACCGTAGAGTTTTACCCGCAGGTGGATCAACAGCTGAATAAGGCGATTGCGCTTATTGTTTCCGGGCAGTTGTCTGCCAAAGAGGCGATGGGTAAAGCGCAGGCTGGCACGGTGGCCGATTTGCAGCGTGCGGGCGTGAAACTCTGAGGAGGAGAAAATGGCGTTATCACTAAGCTGGCGCGCGCGTCAGCGTAATGCCTGGCTCCTGGGCCTCGCTCCGTCGCTGATCGTGCTGACATTGCTGACGCTGGTGCCTGCGCTAGCGCTGCTGGTTACCAGTCTGACGCCGTTCAGTTTGACCAACCCGGACACCTCATTCACCTTTGCCAACCCGCTGGTTAACTATCAGCAGTTACTGCACGATGATCGTTTCCTCGGCTCACTGGTAACACAGCTTAAGCTTTCGATTGTCAGCGTGTTTTTCCAGGTGCTGATCGGACTGCTGCTGGCGCTGCTGTTGAACGGGACGTCGCGCTGGCTGAACGGCGTACGAACGCTGCTGCTTATTCCCATGGTCCTGCCGCCAATCATCGTGGCGCTGATCTGGAAAATCATTTATACGCCGGATATCAGCCCGCTGCATCAGGTGCTGGACCGCTTTAACCTGCCGCTGGACTCGCTGATTGCCAACCCGGACACTGCGTTATGGGCCATCGCGGTGGCGGATGTCTGGCAGTGGTTTCCATTTACCATGTTGATGGTGCTGGCAGCGCTCCAGATGGTACCGAATGAACCCCGGGAAGCGGCGAGCCTGGACGGGGCATCCTCATTCAATATCTTTCGTTATATCGTCCTGCCGCATCTGAAGCCGGTGCTGGTCGTGTGTATCTTGTTCCGCCTGATCGACAGTTTTAAGGCGTTCCCGCTCATTTATATCCTGACCGACGGCGGGCCGGGATCGGTGACGGAAGTGACTAACTACTACGGTTTTATTCAGGCGTTTAACTTTTCCTGGTGGGGTTACGGCAGCGCGATTGCGGTCGTTATCCTGGTGGGCGTGTTCATTTTAAGCTGGCTGATTGGCCGGGCAGGGTGGAACGATGACAGTACAACACACTGACGCGCGGCCGCAGCCGTTTGCTGCTGCCCGGCGTAAAAAATGGCGTCTCAGGGGAAAGCGCACGTTGCTGGCGCTGGTGCTGCTGGGGGTGTTTCTCGCGCCATTCTTGTGGATGGTGATAATGTCAGTGCGCCCCTCGCTGGATGCCTTTGAGCTGACGTTATGGTTTACGCCGACGCTTGACGGCTACCGTGCGCTGATTGCCGGCAATTTTCTCCAGCCGTTTGGTAACAGCCTGATGGTCAGCGTGCTTTCAACCGTGTTTTCCCTGCTGCTGGGCGTCCCGGCGGCGTGGGTGCTGACGCGCTGGCGTTTTCGCGCCCGCCGTTACGTCGCATTGTGGATCCTCGTCACCCGTATGGCTCCTCCCATTGCGTTCACCATTCCCTTTTTCCTCGCCTGGCGCTGGCTGGGCTTACAGGACACCATTATCGGGCTGGCGATCGTCTATCTGACGTTTAATCTGGCGATTGTGATCTGGCTGATGCAGACCTTCTTTTCCGCGGTCCCGGTGGCGCTGGAAGAAGCCGCGTGGATGGACGGCTGCTCGCTGTGGCGCAGTTTCTGGCACATCTCATTGCCGCTGGTCAAACCCGGCCTCGCGGCGACGGCCATCCTGTGCTTTATATTTTCCTGGAATGATTTTTTCTTCGCGCTGATCCTGACGCGCACTAACGCCATCACGGCACCGGTCGCCATTGTGAACTTCCTGCAATATGAAGGCTGGGAATGGAGCAAGATCGCCGCCAGCGGCACGCTGGTGATGCTGCCGGTGGTGGCGTTTACGCTGCTGGTCCGTCGCTATCTGGTACATGGCTTAACCGCCGGGGGCATTAAGGATTAATTATGGCAACGCTGACACTACAACATATCGCGAAAACCTTTAACGGGCAGTCCATCATCCCGGATCTGAACCTGACCATCCATCACGGCGAGTTTATCGCGCTGGTCGGGCCGTCCGGCTGTGGAAAATCGACCTTACTGCGGATGATTGCCGGACTGGAAAGTATTGACGGCGGTGAGCTGGTGCTGGACGGCGACGTGATTAACGATCTGTCTCCACAGGATCGTAATATGGCGATGGTCTTTCAAAACTATGCGCTGTATCCGCATATGTCAGTGGCGGAAAACCTGGGTTTCTCGCTCAAAATGCAGGGCGTGACCAGGGCCAACATTGACCAGCAGGTGCGCCAGGCCGCCGACACCCTGGGATTAACAGCATTATTGACCCGCAAACCCGCTCAGCTCTCTGGCGGGCAGCGTCAGCGTGTGGCGATGGGACGCGCGATATTGCGCCATCCCCGGCTGTTTCTTTTCGACGAGCCGTTATCCAATCTCGACGCCAAACTGCGCGTTGAGTTACGTACCGAAATCAAAGCCCTGCATCAGCGGCTGAACACCACCATGATTTATGTTACGCACGATCAGATTGAAGCCATGACCATGGCGGACCGCATTGTGGTATTGCGTGACGGGCATATTGAGCAGGTCGGGACGCCGCTGGAATTGTACGACCGTCCGGCAAATGCCTTCGTCGCGAGTTTTATCGGCTCGCCGTCGATGAATCTGTTCAGCGGACGTGTGGAGCGGCAGGGTGTTGTCATGACGGATGACGGTATTGCGTTGCCGGTAGTACCCACGTCAGGAGTGGATATCGGACAGCGCGTGGTTTACGGCGTGCGCCCGCAGCATTTTGTATTGGCACCGGGCGCCGCGATTGATGCGCAGGTTAATGTGGTAGAGCCCACCGGGTCAGAAACGCAAATTATGCTCAACATCGGCCAGCAAAAAGTGACGACCTTATTTCACCAGCGCGTCACGGCGACGCCCGGTGAAACGTTGAGCATCGTCCCGGACGCCCGTCATGCTCATCTTTTTGATGCCGCCAGCGGGCTGCGGCTGAACTGACGTAGGGGTAATGGCCGGACGGCGTAAAGCAAAAAGCCCGCTGAAAAGCGGGCTTCTTTGAATTTTGGCTCCTCTGACTGGACTCGAACCAGTGACATACGGATTAACAGTCCGCCGTTCTACCGACTGAACTACAGAGGAATCGTGTGAACGGGGCGCATATTACTGGCCCCGCAATTTCGTGTCAACGATAAATTTAAATCGTTGATTCAAATGATTAATAATGATGCAACCTGTGCTTTTAATGTACCAGCGACGTGGCGCTATCCGCTTCTCTGTTTTCCCGCAGTCGTTGAAGCGGATCCTGCTGGTAAAAGAGACAGAAACGTTGCCACAGGGCAGGAAAACGTGGGGCGAAAAGCTCGGGCGCGCTGAAAAAATATTCGGAAAGCACGGCAAAGCATTCGGCCGGATCGGTCGCTGCATAGGCGTCTATGCTGGCAGCGCTTTCGCCTACCATATCGATCTCATCCTGGATATTGTTCATTGCCGCATGCAGATCGTGCTCCCAGCCCGCGACTTCCCGTAGCGCAATGAAGGGCACGCCGCTGGCGCGATCGCCGTTACGCGTGTCCAGTTTGTGCGCCACCTCATGCACAATCAGGTTAAACCCTGACGCGTCGAAGGAGTCCTGAATATCCAGCCAGTTCAAAATGATTGGCCCTTGCTGCCAGCTTTGCCCTGACTGCACCAGACGCTGATTATGTACCAGGCCGATATCATCTTCCCATTCGTCATCCACCACGAACGGCGCAGGGTAAATCAGGATTTCATGAAAACCATCAAGCCACTCAATGCCTAACTCGAGCACGGGGAGACAGAAGAGCAGAGCGATACGGCAGTTTTGCAGCGTATCAAGCTCCAGCCCCTGCAGCGCAACGATACGTTTTTGCTGGAGAAAACGCTCAGCAAGCTGTATCAGTTTCGCTTGTTCATCCATGGTAAGACTGGCTAAGACAGGGATCGCAAGTGCCTGTTCCCACGGGAAATCAGGGCTACGGGTTGATTCATGTGCTTTCCAGGGCCACTTAATCATCGTTTTGCTCGCAAACTCATCACTTGAACAGAATTGAAGGGACTGGGACTGTTAAAATGCCAAATTTCCTGGCATTATTGCAACCATCAAAACGGAGAGATGCCGGAGCGGCTGAACGGACCGGTCTCGAAAACCGGAGTAGGGGCAACTCTACCGGGGGTTCAAATCCCCCTCTCTCCGCCATTATTCAAACATTTACCCGCTTCGCTTTCAACGACCCTCGTCACAGTTGCTTTTTTTGCCCACCAGCGATTATTTTATAGCCGCTGGCTTCCGCGCGCGATAAGAATGCTCTTTCTTAGCCATAAAAAAGCCCGCACGCGGCGGGCTTTGCGATACAGCGATTATCAGAACTGGTAAACCAGACCGACGCCGACGATGTCATCGGTAGCGATGCCATTGTCTGCGTAGAAGCTGTCGTCTTCATCCAGCAGGTTGATTTTATAATCAACATAAGTGGACATGTTTTTGTTGAAGTAGTAGGTGGCGCCGACATCAACATATTTGACCAGGTCTTTATCAGTAGAACGCCAGTTGCCGCGGCTCACTTCCTGACCACCGAGGTCTTTACCTTTCGATTGCAGATAAGCAATGGAAGGACGCAGGCCGAAATCAAACTGATACTGGGCAACAACTTCGAAGTTCTGCGTTTTGTTCGCGATACCACCATTGGCTTCGCCGTTGCCACCGCCGTAGTAAGTCATATTACGGGTTTCAGCATACATCGCGGCCAGATACACGTTGTACGCATCGTATTTCGCGCCGACGGTCCAGGCTTCGGCGGTATCACCACCAGCGTAGTTGTTGCGGTGGTTGAGGCCATCCTGATATCCGCGCGCAACCTGGTTATCGGTACGGTCAGAGTTAGCATACGCTGCACCCAGGCTTAAACCGAAGTCGAAATCGTAGGAGGTGGACATACCGAAGCCGTCGCCGTTTTCACGCGCCAGTTTACGACCACCGCCGTTGCCGGTGCCTTCACCTGAGCCTGGATTCTCGTTATTTCCCTGATATTGCAGTGCAAATTTCCAGCCGTCGACCAGACCAAAGAAGTCATTATTGCGGTAGGTTGCCACGCCGTTGGTACGGCCTAACATGTAAACGTCGGTCTGGGTATAAGAATCACCACCAAACTCCGGCAGCATATCGGTCCAGGCTTCAACGTCATAAATCACACCGTAGTTACGACCGTAGTCAAAGGTACCATAATCGCCAAAACCCAGTCCGGCGAAGCCCAGACGAGTCCATGCATTGGAGCCTTCACCTTCAGTGCTATTTGCCTGAACGTTGTATTCCCACTGACCGAAGCCGGTTAGTTGATCGCTAATCTGGGTTTCGCCTTTGAAGCCCAAACGAACGTAAGACTGATCGCCATCACTACCCGCGTCATCAGAAAAATAGTGGAGGCCATCCACTTTACCGTACAGGTCAAGTTTGTTGCCGTCTTTATTATAAACTTCAGCCGCATTTGCTGCGCCAGCCATTAACAGGGCAGGCATAAGAAGTGCCAGAACTTTTCTGTTCATTATATATTTCCTTCAAGGAATAATTTTTATGAATATATGTAATCTTTATTCAGACTACAACACGGATACTATTCTATTAAGTTCATTAAATTTTAAGGGAAAGGTGTAATAAAGTTATATGTAGTATTGCAAAATGTTTCTATGTTATTTTAAATTCACGGGAACTATGATTTAATAATTAAATATATAAATTATTGATATTGTTGTATTTACTGGGATTATAGTATATTGAAATCAATACATTGCATGGATAGCATTAATCTGGCTGATTGCTTTGTAGTATGTATTGATGAATTGCATCTTTTTTGTGTGGCAAAAAAAAGCCTGGCGCAAAGTCAGGCTTATAGAAAACAGAAGAAGGGCAATAATAACAAGTGCAGTGGTAACGATAATAGGCTAATAACGGAGAGATAATTGCACAGTTATTATTTAAGATAAAGTATTTTTTTGGCCTTTATGTATTTAAAAGGTGAATAGAAATTTTATTTGTATATATTATTTTAATTAATCCGCGCGGGCTACCCCGGAATATGCACTATAATGTGACGTCAATCACCTGTGTGGTGAAACGGTGCTATCTGCCCGGGCGTACAAACACGATCAACAGAGACTATTTTATGGATGAAAAAATGAACCGTAGCCCTGGTGGCAAACTGGCATTGTGGCTTTTTTATGCTTTTTGCGGCTACTTTGCCTGGGCCATGGTGCGCTACTTTTGGGTGGTAAGCCACGTGCAAAGTATCCCCGGCGCGACGGTGGACGGGGACTGGGGGACCATGACCGGTAAATGGCTGGGCGCCTTGTTGGGCTTTCTGGTGTTAAGCGCCGTTGCGCTGCTGCTCGGCGCGCTGGCATGGTATACGCGACCCCGGCAGGCAGATTTTTAAGGAGTAAGGACGGTGCCGATCATGGACATTCTCCACTGGCAACAACGCTATGAAGACTGGTTCCACCAACATTACCGTAACAATGATGCCGCGCACGACCTGGCGCATTTTCGCCGGGTATGGAACACCGCCCGCCAGCTTGCATCGGGAGGGGCGGTGGATGAACTGACGGTCCTGACCGCCTGCTATTTTCATGACATCGTTAGCCTGCCCAAAAACGATCCACAGCGGCACCGCGCCTCAACGCTGGCGGCTGAAGAGACGCGGCGGATCCTGACGGAGGATTTTGCCGATTTTCCTGCTGAACGCTGCCAGGCGGTAATGCACGCGATAGAAGCACACAGCTACAGCGCCGGAATCGAACCGCAAACGGACGAAGCGCGCGTTGTTCAGGATGCGGACCGACTGGAAGCGCTAGGAGCCATTGGGCTGGCGAGAGTCTTTGCCGTTGCCGGCTCGCTCAACACCCCGCTTTTTGATGCCGACGATCCCTTTGCCGATCGTCGCCCGCTGGATGACCGGGCGTACGCGCTCGACCATTTCCAGCGTAAGCTTCTGCGTCTGCCATCCACGATGCGGACGCCACAGGGGAGGGCGCTGGCCCAGGAGAACGTGCGTTTCCTCGTACAGTTCATGGCCAAACTGAGCGCCGAACTCCAGGGCTGCTATCAGTCGCTGGATAACGATATCCTCGTGCGTTTTACGCCGAAGGGCTGAAACGCTGGCAGCAAATTTATGATACTCTGAGAAATATTTGTCTTGCCCGGTTAATTTTATGCAGGAAAACCTTTCCCTCTCAGCGGCATCTGGCCGGACTGCGGATGCGCCGTCTGCCACCGTACACGCCTTGCTGCGTCAGGTAATGGCGATTTATGATGTCAAAACGCTGGTCGCTGAACTGAGTTCGCTGGGTGAACATCACTGGAGCCCCGCCATTCTCAAGCGCGTGGCGACCAGTGAACGTGCCTGGCAGCGGCTGAGCGAGAATGAACGGGCCCATCTTGCGGCGCTGTTACCATCACCGCCCGTCCATCATCCCCATTATGCTTTTCGTTTCGTTGATCTTTTTGCCGGTATTGGCGGGATCCGCCACGGCTTTGAAGCCATCGGCGGGCAGTGCGTGTTTACCAGCGAATGGAATAAACACGCGGTGCGTACCTATAAAGCGAACTGGTATTGTGACCCGGAGCAGCATCATTTTAATGAAGATATTCGTGATGTTACCCTGAGCCACCAGCCAGAGGTCAGCGATCGGCAGGCGGCAGACCATATCCGCGAGGTCATCCCGCAGCATGACGTGCTGCTGGCGGGCTTTCCCTGCCAGCCCTTTTCGCTGGCGGGAGTCTCAAAGAAAAATGCGCTTGGCCGCGCGCACGGTTTTGCCTGTGATACCCAGGGGACGCTTTTCTTTGATGTGGTGCGCATTATCGACGCGCGCCGGCCGCCCATTTTCGTGCTGGAAAACGTCAAAAACCTGAAGAGCCATGACGGCGGTAAAACGTTCCGCATCATCATGCAGACGCTGGATGAGTTAGGCTACGAAGTGTCCGACGCCGCCGAAATGGGCGCGGACGATCCAAAAATTGTCGATGGCCAGCATTTTCTGCCACAGCATCGTGAGCGTATCGTGCTGGTGGGCTTTCGCCGCGATCTCAACCTGCATAACGGGTTTACGCTGCGCGATCTTCCCGCTTTTTACCCTGCGCAACGGCTGCGCTTTGCTGACCTGCTGGAGCCCGTGGTGGATGCCAAATTTATCCTGACGCCGGTGCTGTGGAAATACCTTTATCACTACGCCAAAAAGCATCAGGCGCGCGGCAACGGTTTTGGATTTGGGCTGGTCGATCCGACCAATCCCCATAGCGTCGCCCGCACGCTTTCCGCCCGTTATTACAAAGATGGTGCCGAAATTCTTATCGATCGCGGCTGGGATATGTCCCTAGGCGAGGCGAATTTCGATGATGCGCTGAATCAGCAGCATCGCCCGCGTCGTTTAACGCCGCGTGAGTGCGCCCGCTTAATGGGATTTGAAGCGCCGCAGGGCTTTCAGTTCCGTATTCCGGTATCCGATACCCAGGCCTATCGCCAGTTTGGTAATTCGGTGGTGGTTCCGGCATTTGCAGCGGTGGCAAAATTACTTAAGCCGCGCATCCTGCAGGCAGTGGCGCTACGTAAAAAAGAGATCGGATTAGGTGGACGTTCATAATAAGGCCACGCGCAGTAAGAATATGCGGGCAATAGGCACCCGCGATACGGCCATTGAAAAGCGGCTGGCGCTGTTGCTGGAAACGTCCGGTTTTACCTTTACCGTACAGGATGCCGCGCTGCCGGGGCGTCCTGATTTTGTGATTGCCGAGTACCGCTGTGTGATCTTTACCCACGGCTGTTTCTGGCATCATCATGACTGCTATCTGTTTAAGGTTCCCGCGACCCGCACGGAGTTCTGGCTGGAAAAAATCGGTAAAAACGTTGAGCGTGACCGCCGCGATGTTCAGCGGCTGATGGAGCAGGGCTGGAGAGTATTGATCGTCTGGGAATGTGCGCTACGCGGACGAGAAAAGCTCAGCGACAGCGCCCTGACTGAGCGGCTTGAGGAGTGGATCTGCGGCGGCGGTGACAGCGCGCAGATCGACACTCAGGGCATTCATCCACTGCCGGTTATTTCTTGATCTCACACGGCGTTACCACAGGACGCCCCGGAAAGAGATATTTCCCCAGCGTAACCAGCACCACCGCAAAAATAATCACTCCCAGCGCCAGCCATTCCACTGACGAGAGATGTTCGCCGCCAAAGCCGGTACCCAGTAAAACGGCGACCACCGGGTTAACATAGGCGTAGCTGGTGGCAATCGCAGGCGTGACGTTGCGGATAAGGTACATATAGGCGTTGATGGCGATCACCGAGCCGAAAATCGCCAGATAGCCGACGGCGAGGAACCCCGACAGTCCAGGCATCGCGGTTAATTTCTCACCCGTTAAAAACGATGCCGCCAGCAGCACCATGCCCGCCGCCAGCATTTCAATCGCCCCGGCCATCATGCCGACAGGCAGTTCAATGCGTGAACCGTAAACCGAACCAAATGCCCAGCTTACCGAGCCTATCAGGATCAATACTGCGCCCCACGGATTTCCGTTCAGGTTGCCGCCGCTGTTAAGCAGGATAATTCCCGCGAGGCCAATGGCAATGCCGAGCCATTCCAGCTTGCGGGTGGCGATGCCGAAAAAGCGGCTAAAGCACAGGGTGAATAGCGGTACGGTGGCGACCATCACCGCCGCAATCCCGGACGGCACGTGCTGATGTTCAGCGATGGTGACAAAACCGTTGCCTACGGCGAGCAGAAGCACGCCAATCAGCGCCGCATTGAGTATCGGGCGCAGGGCAGGAAGTTTGTGGCCGATGATTAACAGGTACGCCATTAGCAGCACGCCTGCGGTGGAAAAGCGTACGCCAGCCATCAGCAGCGGCGGCCAGCTCTTGACGCCGATACCTATCGCGAAATAAGTGGAACCCCAAATAATATACAGTGCGAAAAGCGCACTCATCAGCGGTAAAAGTTGCCTGAAACGCATACTGCCTCACAGCATAAAGAAAGGACGCATATAGTAAACGTCAAAACTATCCGCCTGGCGAGCGGTTAATCTTAATTTGGATGTTAATTAAATGTTGACATTATTCTGCTATACCCGAGCGGGCACTTTTATTC
This sequence comes from Superficieibacter sp. HKU1, assembly GCF_029319185.1. NCBI lineage: Bacteria > Pseudomonadati > Pseudomonadota > Gammaproteobacteria > Enterobacterales > Enterobacteriaceae > Superficieibacter > Superficieibacter sp. HKU1. The sequence continues at coordinate 2,790,204 of NZ_CP119754.1, read as the reverse complement.
CATACTATTGACCTGAGACGTTTTAAACAAAGGAAAGACATTTTGGCCGGATCGAGTTTGTTAACGCTTTTAGATGATATTGCCACCCTGCTGGATGATATCTCATTGATGGGAAAACTGGCGGCAAAGAAGACCGCTGGCGTACTGGGGGATGATTTATCGCTTAACGCTCAGCAGGTCTCCGGCGTCCGTGCCAATCGGGAATTACCCGTCGTCTGGGGAGTGGCTAAAGGCTCGCTGCTAAATAAGGTGATTCTGGTGCCGCTGGCGCTGCTGATCAGCGCGTTTCTGCCGTGGGCAATTACGCCGCTGCTGATGATCGGTGGCGCATTTCTGTGTTTTGAGGGCGCAGAGAAAATCCTCCATACCCTGCACGCGCGCAAACATAAGGAAAGCCCCGAAGCGCGCCAGGAGCGATTAGCCTCTATCGCCAAACAGGATCCGAAAACGTTCGAGCGCGATAAAGTCAAAGGCGCAATCCGCACCGATTTCATTTTGTCAGCCGAGATCGTGGCCATTACCCTTGGCATCGTCGCCGAAGCGCCGTTGCTGACTCAGGTACTGATTTTGTCCGGCATTGCCATCCTTGTGACAATTGGCGTATATGGCATTGTTGCCGTTATTGTTAAGCTGGACGATATGGGCTTCTGGCTGGTGGAAAAAACCAATGCCCTGGCGCAGGCTCTCGGCAAAACGCTGTTATTTATCGCGCCGTGGTTGATGAAAATCCTTTCGGTGGTCGGCACGCTGGCGATGTTCCTCGTGGGTGGCGGCATTGTCGTGCACGGTATCGCGCCGCTGCATCATGCCATAGAGCATTTTAGCGAGCAGCAGAGCGCGGCGATCCAGTGGTTAATTCCGTCGCTGGTTAACCTGGTCCTCGGATTTATTCTCGGCCTGATCGTCGTTGCGGTGGTGAAAATGGTGTCACGCGTGCGCCAGCCTGCTCATTAAATATCCATCACAGGGTACGCAAAACGTCAAAATTTCGTCTAAGGTGAAATCGTTTCACTCTGATACCGGAGGCAAAAAATGGTCTTTATGGTCAGCGATGAAGTGATGACTAAAAACGGCGGGCGGCACATGGTGGTCACGGGCTATGCCAGTGGCATGGTGGAGTGCCGCTGGTATGACGGCTTGGGCGTAAAGCGGGAGGCGTTTCGGGAAGAAGAGTTATTACCGGGGGACGGTTATTTTCACCGCCACCCGGATCCGTAAGCGCGTCGCTGCGTTCCCTCAAGCCCGGCCTGCCGCGAGCCGGGCATATTATTCACCCCAGCAAGATCCTGGTCATATAAGGCGACGCCTGGAGTTTGCATTTAGCGCGAGACAGTAGTGGAAAAAACTCAGTGGCTGAAAAAATTCGGCCTGCGCTTTACGCCCGGTCAGGTGGTCAGCCTTTGTTTTATCGTGGTTCTGATCTGCTCGTCTTTTTTGACCTGGCGGGAAGTCGCGGTGCTGGAAGATAACTATATTAGCAGCCAGCGCAATCGTCTTGAGAGCGTCTCACACGGCATGGATATGCAGCTTCAGTTCAATATGGACCGGCTGTTTTTTCTGCGCAATGGTATGCAGGCCGCCCTGAAAACCCCTCTGCAATTAAAAAGCATGGCGATTGCCCGCCATGAGTTTGATATCAAGCGCCGGCTGGATGCGTGGTCGGTTCATTCCGGAAGCCGGCATTTACTGACCGTAAATGGCGTGTCGGATGCCTTTGTTGCAAACGATCCGGACCTGAACCGGGATGATGCGCTTTTGCATAATGAGCTGACGGCAGCCCTTGAACTGGGCTATCTCCTGCATCTTTCCTCCAGCAGCAACAGCATTGAATTCCGGACGCAGTATGTCTCCCGGGCTGGCTTCTTCGTCACCAGCGATCCGCAGCCCATCGCGGATATCAGGTCATATTACGCATGGTTAATTGCGAAACCGTGGTTTTATACTCAGTCGACACGTGATAATCGTGGGCGTGGGATCCGCTGGTATACGGAACAGGGTAAAGCGCACGACGTGCAGCTCATTACGGCCAGCATCCCTCTTGAGCTGGCCGATCGCTGGTACGGCGTGCTGGCGATGGATGTCGACGTTAGCGCATTGCAGCGCCTGCTGGTGGAAGCCATCGGCGATCAGCATGAAGGGCGATGGCAACTTTACGATAGTCAGCTTGTCTGGCTGGCATCAAGCATAACCGACGCCTCTGACGAGCCAACCCTTAGCGCAACGGATCGCCAGCGTATTCTTGACGCTATTGGCCGCGATACGCGCGGGGGCATTCTGACCACCAGCGGTTATATCAGCTGGCAAAAACTCAAAAATTTCGACGGTATCGTCTTGCATGTCCATACGCTGCGCGAAGGGCTTGGCGGCGCATTTGGCAATATTATTATTGCGCTGAGCCTGCTATGGCTGGCGTTTACCTTAATTCTGATCTTGTCATGGATAGTGATCCGCCGGATGGTACGCAATATGATCGCGATGCAGGAATCGCTTGAGTGGCGCGCGTGGTATGACACCCTCACGCGGCTACCCAATCGCGGAGCACTATTTGACCGGGCGGAAGAGGCCGTGCAGGCCTGCAAGCGGGCGCAGCAGCCGCTGTGCGTTATTCAGTTCGACCTCGACCATTTCAAACGGATTAATGATCAGCATGGGCATCAGGCCGGAGACCGCGTGCTTTCGCATGTAGGGAGCCTCATCACCAATGCCCTGCGTGAGAACGATGTGGCGGGCCGCGTGGGCGGCGAGGAATTTTGTATTGTCCTGCCCAATACCACCATGGCGATGGCAATGCGCGTTGCTGAACGGATCCGCAATCACATTAGCGCAAAGGAGTTTCTGGTGCGCAAAAATACCACGCTGCGGATCAGCGCCTCGCTGGGCGTGAGCAGTACGGAAGAGCATGGTCGCTATGAGTTTGAATATCTGCAATCCATTGCCGATCGTCGCCTGTACCTGGCCAAACAAAACGGGCGTAACCGCGTTTATTCCAGTGGCTGAGCATCGGGGAAAAAATGCGCCATGCCTTCACTCCAGCCCGCCGGCCCCTCCTGCGTGGTATGATAAACGCGCTGCGGATCGTGGCGTTTTAGCTGCACGCCATCGCGATTTAAACCTTTCACCACCACCGCATAGTCAACGACATCCAGCAAAGGCGCATCATTAGGTCCGTCGCCGAGCCCCAGAGTCGTGCGCCGTTTACCTTCGCGCTGCTGGTATTTATTGAGTAAAAAAATTGTCGCCTGCGCCTTATCGCCCTGCCGATCGAGAACATGCCAGAAGCGGGCACCCTGAACCACCTGCAGACCGAATGAGGCCAGCGTCGTGGCGAATTCCGCCATGCGCGCATCGCTGTCGCGCCAGATTAACGTTTCGGAGGCTTCCTGCTGACGGGCGAGGGCGGCATGAGCGCTATTGAGGCCGGTCCAGTCGCTAATAATCTGCTCGTCCACATCCGAAAAAGTGGTGAACTTAAATCCTTCTTTTTCGCGCAGCGATGTCAGAATTTCAGCAATCTCCCCCTGAGGCGAACCAGCGATCAGTCGCGGGAAGTGCTCATCATCCTGCCAGTCAGCAGCAAGCTGGATCACCGCGCCGTTTTCAGCGATGAAAGGCAGCCCCTGTAACCCTGTCTCCTGCTGGATTTGCGCCATTTCAGCAGCGGTTTTGCTGCTGCACAGGATCACCGGCGCACCCGCCTCTTTAAGCAGGTTGAGCCACGGCACCGCAGGCTGCCAGTCCCCGGTATGGCTTTCTAGCAGGGTGCCTTCCAGATCGGTAAAAACCAGTAGCGGTTGATGCAGGTCGGGCATATTTTTCTCCTTTCAGTCCGTCATGATCAGCCTGAGATAATTCCTAAATACAATCGGGCGTGCTGAACGCTTTTTATGGGAACGAACCCAACAAGCGAGGCGCGATGCCCTCTATCAGAATTCACCAGTCTGAAACCGTATCGTTATGAACTATTCACCTTGCGAATATATCTTGTCATGCAAAAAAATTGCGGATATGTTTAATGCCGCATCAGATTTCCTGGTGTAACGAATTTTAAAGTGCTTCTTGCATTCGCAAGCTTCAACCCGACCCTGATGGGGCCGGGTTTTTTTTCGTGCCGGTTAACGGTTAACTTCACTCACGCTGAAGTCGTGGATATCCAGCTCAAATGCTTCGGCCAGTTCGCGCCAGGTATGATAGTCATGCCCGTTGACGCTCGCATGATGCGGGTCGCCATCCTCCGCGCGCGTGACTTCACCTTCACAAATCTCATTGATCGCCGCCAGCAGGGCGTCAACGTCAACGCCGACCTCGCGTTTTGCCGTATCGTCGTACTCTTTTGCGGTTTTCATATCATTTCCTCGCAGGCTGCCGCACAGACTAAGTATAGACCGTCCAGAAAAGCAGCATTCGTCACGACAGACGCAGCCAGCACCGCGGTTTTGTTCTACACTGGCACAAAAACATGTGGAGGTGACCCTATGCAGGTAAACGATCGTGTGACGGTTAAGACGGATGGCGGACCGCGCCGGCCAGGTGTGGTACTGGCCATCGAAGAGTTCAGTGAAGGCACAATGTATCTGGTGTCGCTCGAAGATTATCCAATGGGGATTTGGTTTTTTAACGAACTGGGACATCATGACGGTGTTTTCGTTGAGAAGGTCGATGGCTGATTCTGGATCACTGGCGGGTGGCCCCGCCAGTGGTTGTCTTTAGCGCATGTTGACATAAATCCCGGTAGTAACGTTATCTGTCAATCGGACAACATGATAAATAACCTGTTTATTATGTGTTTTAATCTTTCTTTTAATATTACCTTTGTGTGACGAAACGGTTTTTGCTTTGATATTCATCTGATCTGAAATCTGAATCGTTCCTTGCCCTGACATCCACATTCGCAGCATAAAAGATTCAGTCCGGCTTAACGACAGTGTCGGCATATTAATTGCGCTAAAATGTTCGCTACCTTTTTTAAGACAATTACCCAAAATATCATCCAGAGATTCAGGTTTGATTGACTTTGAACTAATTAACAAGTTCTTTCTGACCAGTAAATACTCATCGAAATGGAGATTAGCAATCGCCATAAATACGATGAATAACGTGTCGGGGTGTTGATTAATGATCTGCCTGATTTGTTGACTACTTTCAGGGTCGTGGATAAAACAGTCTTCATTAATAAACACCACGTCAGGCCGGCTTTCCTGGCAGGCCACCGCCAGGGCTGCTGTGTCCTTCGCATCCCCGATCTCGCGTCGTTTAACCCCCCGACTTGCCAGGTATCCGATTAATCCTAATCGGGTGTAGCTGCACAAGTCCATAATAATCGTTGACATGGCATACCCTCACTCAATGCATAACGATAATTAACCCATTGCCTTGCCGATCTCACAACGTCCTGTGGTAATAATTTTTTAGATTAATAATACAGGCAGCGTTTTTCAGGCCTGAGCACTATCCCGTAAAGTTGCGTATAAGTTGCCAGGAATCATCTTAAACTAAATTGCAGATAAGTTTATGTGATGGGAATTAAAACAACGATTAGCCATTCGGTATATCGTGGAGAGTATACAATAATTTTTATTTTAGGATTATCCTCAGATAACACCTGATAATTATCGGGATGTTATTTTCGGTAACTCACTGATAATGTCAGCGAGTAAATTAAAAATCTCACTAAATAAATGTTCACAGAATGGCGCGATTAATGGCATTAACACCGACATCAGCAGGATGCCGACGCTGAGGGTAAGCGGAAAGCCAATGACAAAAACGGAAAGCTGGGGGGCCATTCTGTTGAGCATTCCCAGCGCCAGGTTGAGCGTCAGCAGCAGGGTTATCACCGGTAGCGCCAGCATCAGGCCGTTGAGGAAAATTAACCCACCCGCGCGGGCGAGGGCTAAAAAGGCGTTGCTGTTAATCGGGTCGCCACCGATGGGCAGGGTGTGGAAGGTGTCTGCCAGCATGGAGATCAGCCACAGATGACCGTTAAAGGTCAAAAACAGCAGCAGGGCGAGCATATCCATCAGCCGCGCCAGAACCGGCATATTCAAATTACTGCCCGGATCGATGAACGTGGCGAATGACAGCCCCATTTGCAGGCCGATAATCTCCCCGGCAGTGCGAATGGCCGCAAAGGCAAACTGCATGGTAAACCCGAGCGCGATGCCGATCAGGATTTGTTCCAGCCCCAGCCCCAGCGCCTCAAGGGAGAACAGCGGCACATTTGTGGCAGGCAGCGTTGGGGCGATAATAACCGTGATCATGATGCCCAGCCCCAGCTTGACGCGTTTCGGTACGCTTTTCTCGCTTAAAATAGGGGCAGTGGAAATCAGCGCCAGCACGCGCAGCAGCGGCCAGAAATAGAGACCCAGCCAGTGAAGCCATTGATCGCTCGTTGCCTGCACCATGGGGCGGTTATCCGATGATGTAAGGAATATTGCTGAACAGGGTGCGCATATAATCTAGCAGCAGGTTCAGCATCCAGGGTCCGGCAACGATAATGGCAATAAACACCGCGATAATTTTCGGAATGAACGACAGCGTCATTTCGTTAATCTGGGTGGCGGCCTGCAGGATGCTAATGATAAGACCGGTGATCAGCGCCACCAGCAGCAGAGGCGCGGCCAGCGCTAGGGCCACTTTCATTGCCTCGGTGCCCATCATCATGACCGATTCAGGTGTCATTTCGCGCTCCCTAACTGTAGAAACTCTGCGCCAGCGAGCCGACCAGCAACTGCCAGCCATCCACCAGTACGAACAGCATTAGCTTGAACGGCAGAGCGATGGTGGCGGGGGGCACCATCATCATCCCCAGCGCCATCAGCACGCTGGCGATCACCAGGTCGATGATCAGGAACGGAATAAAAATGGTGAAACCAATCTGGAAAGCCGTTTTCAGTTCGCTGGTGACGTAGGCCGGAAGCAGAATGCGCAGCGGCACGGCTTCCGGGCCGGCAATCGGGGCGCTGTTTGCCAGGCGGGCAAACAGCGCGAGATCGGCTTCACGCGTCTGGCGCAGCATAAACTCGCGCAGCGGCTGAGCGCCTTTCTCCATCGCCACATCCAGCGAAATTTTATTTTCGCTGAACGGCTGGTATGCGTCGGTATAAATCTTGTCGATCACCGGCGACATAATAAAAAAGGTCAGAAACAAGGCCAGACCCAGCATCACCTGATTCGGCGGCGCGGAAGGCGTGCCCAGCGCGTTACGCAGCAGGCCGAAGACGATAATGATGCGGGTAAAGCTGGTGGTCATCAGTAACAGCGCGGGCAGGAACGTCAGCGAGGTGATAAACACCAGCGTTTGCACCGGCAGCGACCAGCTCTGGCCGCCGTTGGCGAGTGGCTGACTGACCAGGCCGGGAAGCTGGGCCATGGCCGCCGGGGCTGCCAGCCAGAGACCGGCAAACAAAAAGGGTAGTACGCGGCGCATCAGGATCTCCCGGAACGCTTAAGCAGGTTTTTCATCATCGCCGAAAAATCGGGGGGGACTGGTGTTGCCGGAGCACTCTCCGGCGCGGCAGGGGGCAGCGTATGCAATAACGAGATTTGTGCGGCCGTTACGCCGAGCACCAGACGGGCGTCGTCAACTTCCACAATCACAATCCGTTCGCGTGGGCCAAGCGTCGCCCCTGCGCTCACCTTCAGGCCGCGAGCCGCGCTGCCTTTGCCGCTGAACCCGACCCGCTTTAACAGCCATGCGGCCATCAGGATCAGGAAAATAATGCCAAGTAACGCGCCGCTGACCTGCATCAGCGACGAGGCAGGGGAAACGGCCGGCTGAACGACCGTGGCCTGGGTTTTCATTTTATTTACTCAGACGACGCATACGCTCTGACGGCGTGATGATATCGGTAATGCGCACGCCGTATTTATCAGCGACCACCACCACTTCACCCTGCGCAATCAGATAACCGTTAATCAGGATATCTAGCGGCTCACCGGCCAGACCGTCCAGCGACACCACCGAGCCCTGCGTCAGGCGCAGCAGCTCTTTGATGGTCATCCGGGTGCGGCCCAGTTCGACGGTGAGCTTGACCGGGATATCCATAATCAGATCGATATCCTGGAGCGTACCGCTCACATCGCCACCGCCCAGCTGCTGAAATACCGCGTCCGTCGCGCTTTTCCCGGCGGGATTTTTTTGTTCATTCAACGCTTCAGCCCACAGGTCGTCCATCGATCCGCTGTTGTCATCAGAAGGATTATTCATGTCACTCATTAGGGCTGTTCCTCATTCAGCAAATTCAAAATCGGGTTGATCAGGTGCTCAACGCGTAGCGCATATTGACCGTTGACCGTACCATACTGGCTGGTCAATACGGGGACGCCGTCCACATGCGCAATAATACGGTCAGGCTTTTCGATGGGCAGTACGTCGCCGGGTTTTAGTTTCAGGATCTGCGACAGGCGCAGTGAAATATCAGCAAAGTTGGCAATCAGCTCCAGCTCGGAGTGCTGCACCTGGCGCACCAGATTTTCACGCCAGTTCTGATCTTCGCTGCGTGAGTTTTCCAGCGGCGGATTGACCAGCACTTCGCGCAGCGGCTCAATCATGCTGAACGGCAGACAAATATTAAACTCGCCGGTCAGGTTGCCGATTTCCACATGAAACGGGGTGTTGACCACGATATCGTTCGGCGAAGTGGTAATGTTGGTAAACTTCACCTGCATTTCCGAGCGCACATATTCCACGTCCAGCGGGTGAATCGCTTTCCACGCGTCGCTGTAGGATTCCAGCGCCAGCTTCAGCATCCGGTTAATCACGCGCTGCTCGGTATGGGTGAATTCACGGCCTTCAACTTTGGTCGGGAAACGGCCATCGCCGCCAAACAGGTTATCCACCGCGATAAATACCAGCCCCGGAGAGAACACAAACAGCCCGGTACCGCGCAGCGGCTTCAGGTGGATCAGGTTCAGGTTGGTCGGCACCGGCAGGTTGCGTGCAAATTCATGGTACGGCTGAATGCGGATCGCGCCGACGGTAATGTCCGGGCTACGACGCAGCAGGTTGAACAGCCCCATCCTGAACTGGCGGGCAAAGCGTTCATTGATGATCTCCAGCGCCTGCAAACGCTCGCGCACCACGCGACGCTGGGTGTTGGGATCGTAGGGACGAATGTCGCTGTCGGCGGATTTCCCCGGCTGCGGTTCGTCGGTTTTATCGCTGTCGCCGTTGAGCAGCGCGTCAATTTCGGCCTGAGAAAGAATGCTGTCGCCCATGCCGCTACCGTAAAATAAAGGCTGTATAGAGAACGTCGGTCACTTGCTGGCCTGGTTGCCCGGCGATCAGCGGCTGTGCCAGGGTGCTCTTGATATCAGCAACGAGTTTTTGTTTGCCTTCATTGCTGGCAAGCTGGCTGGCATCCTGGCGGGAAAACAGCAGCAGCAGGCGGCTGCGGACTTCCGGCAGATATTCGTTAAGACGCGCGCGGGTGGCTTCATCTTTCAGGCGCAGGGTGATGCCGACATACAGAACACGATCCGCATCGCCCAAATTAACGGTAAACGTATCCAGCGCAAAAAACACCGGCGCGGCGGGCGGCGGCGCTTCCGCGGTCACATGCGCGGCGGGCTGCTGCTGCATACGCCAGTAGCTGTAACCTGCGGTGGCGCACGCGGCGAGGGTGATTAACACCAGCAGCGGGATCCAAATGGCGCGTTTGCTTTTTTTGGTGGTGATGGCGGAGTCGGTCATCTGATACGTGCTTCCTGTTTCGGTACTGCTTATGGGGTGATTATCCCGTGTCCGCGGTTGGTCAAAGCGTGGAACAAACGAGAATAATCACGCTACCTCTGGCGTTTAAGCAAAGATGTCGACCGCACTTTCGCCGCGTGAGCGCGATTGCAGACTGGCAGGCACGTTAAGCAATTCATCATCCTGCGCATCCAGTTGGCCGCCAGTCGGGCTATGGCGGGCCGACTGTTGCTGAGAGGACGACTGCTGCTGCCCGGCAAAACTCTCGCTACTGATGCTGCTCTGACCAAGCTGTATGCCGCTTTCAGCCAGTTGCGTGCGCAGCATCGGCAGCGCGGCTTCCAGCGCGGCGCGCACGTGGCTGTGCGGCGAGACCATCTGTAGCTGCGCCTGGTTATCGTCCATTTTCAGGGTGATTTGCACCTGTCCTAAGTCTTCCGGATGCAGACGCAGTTCGGCCGTCTGCTGGCCCTGGCGGGTAAACAGCGTGACGTGCTGGCTCACCGTCTGCTGCCAGTCCGGGCTGCCCAGCGGAGCGCTGACGGTGGCAATGGCCGCCGCGTGTGCCGGTGCCGGCGTCATGGTCGGGCTGATGACGGGTGCGACGTTGGATGAGGTGGCAACGGGGGACGGCGTACTTTCCGTTTCAACGCGGACCGCTGCGTTACTTTGTGCCGCCGTGAATGGCTGCGTGTTAATTGCCGTCGTCTGCGGACGTGACGGGCCGTCAGCGATGGCCTCTTTCAGTGATGAGGCTTTATCGCCACTGACATTCCCTTTGAGCGGAACGCTGCTCGCGAGCGCCGGAGTTGCCTCGCGTGCTGCCGGCTGCGTCGGCGCTGGAGTGGACGGTGGCGGCAGCATCGCCATTAACGCGCTCAGATCGGTAAGATCGTCTTCATGAACGTCCGCTGGCGGAAGATCGTTTTCCGCAGCGTCGCTTTTAACCACCGATTTTTGATCTGCCGTCAGCCCGCTTAGCAGCAGGCGGATATCGCTGAGATCGGTCAGCGTTTCATCCTCCATACTGGCATGGAGATCGTCGAGCGTAAGGCCGCTTTTGCGTGCGTTTTGCGCCACCGGGCGTGAGTCTGCTACCTCTGCCAGCGTCGCCGGGGCTTTATCGCCGCCCAGTGCGCCGGCCAGCAGGGCGAGAAAATCCTGCGCGCCGTCTGTGCTTTTAGCAGACAGTCCACCGGACGTAACGTTGGCGTCGCTGACGCTGATATCAGGCAATGTAATCACTCGTGTTTCCTTTGGGTTGCGCGCTGCGCAAACTCATCCATTCTTTTTTGATCCAGACGGTTTTCCGCCAGCAGCGCGGCTGAAGCCTGTCGGTCCGATAGCGTCTGCCAGGCCTGCAAACGCTGTTTTTTCTCGCGCCAGACGCCGAGCGCCTGATCGACCTTATGGTTCCACTGCGCTAACTGCTGGCGATGCTGGTCAATGGCTTTTTCCAGCGTCTGAATAAATTGCTGATAATTTTGCCAGCGCTGACTGCCAATTCCCTGGCTCATACTGGTGTTGAGACTGGACTGATACTCATCCTGATAATTCATCAGCATTTGCAGCTGTTCCTGCGCCTGCTGACAGCCACGGCGCATTTCCCCCAGCCGTAGCGCGGCGTTATCGACTTCTTTTTCCGCCAGATCTTTTAAGGTGGCTAATGCGCTATTCTGCGTCACGTTCGCTCTCCCGCTTCATTACGCCGTGGGGAAAATCAGTTCCAGCGCCTGGAGCGACTCTTCCCAGCCTGCTTTTTCAAAGATGCCCTGCTGTAAAAACGCCTCGAGCTGCGGCCAGAGCACAATGGCCCGGTCGAGCAGCGGATCGCTGCCTCTGGCATAGGCTCCCACGCTGACCAGATCGCGGTTACGCTGAAAACTGGAGAGCAGCTGCTTAAAATTACGCACCCGCGCATAGTGCCGCTCATCAATCAGCGCCGTCATGGCACGGCTGATCGAGGCTTCAATATCAATCGCCGGATAGTGGCCTGCCTCCGCCAGACGGCGGGAAAGGACGATGTGTCCGTCGAGGATGGCGCGGGCGGAATCCGCAATCGGATCCTGCTGGTCGTCGCCTTCGGTGAGCACGGTATAAAAGGCGGTAATCGACCCGCCGCCGGTGATCCCGTTCCCGGCACGCTCCACCAGCGCCGGTAGTTTGGCGAAAACGGAGGGCGGATAACCTTTGGTCGCAGGGGGTTCACCGATGGCCAGCGCGATTTCACGCTGCGCCATCGCGTAGCGGGTGAGGGAGTCCATAATCAGCAGCACATGCTGGCCGCGATCGCGAAAATCCTCGGCGATACGCGTGGCGTAAGCGGCACCCTGCATTCGTAGCAGGGGAGAGACGTCCGCCGGAGCGGCAATCACTACCGATCGGGCGCGACCCTCCGGGCCGAGAATGTTCTCGATAAAGTCTTTAACTTCGCGTCCACGTTCGCCGATAAGCCCCACCACAATCACATCCGCTTCGGTGTAACGCGCCATCATGCCCAGCAGGACGCTTTTACCGACGCCGGACCCGGCAAACAGTCCCATACGCTGCCCGCGTCCGACGGTAAGCAGGGCGTTGATCGGACGCACGCCGGTATCCAGCACGTGTTCAATCGGGGTACGTTGCAGCGGGTTAAACGGCTGGGTGATCAATGCCCCGCTTTCGGTGGTATCCGGGGAGGGGAGGCCGTCGAGCGGTTTGCCGCTGCCGTCAAGGACGCGCCCGAGCAGCGCCGGACCAAGCGGCAACTGCTTGCCGCTATGCAGGCCGTCACCGCTACTGTTACGGGCATAAACGCGTGCGCCAGGCAGAATGCCTTCCACTTCTTCCAGCGGCATTAAAAACAGCCGCTGACCGTTAAAGCCAACCACTTCACTTTCGACTTCCTGCGTTTCGCCCCGGTCCTGACGCTCAATAATGCAGGTTGCGCCCAGCGGTAGCTGGAGCCCGGTAGCTTCCAGCACCAGTCCGGTGGCGCGGGTCAGCCGACCATAGCGGCGCACGGACGGCAGCTGGGCCATTTTGGCCTCGACGTTATCCAGCGTTTGCAGCCAGCGGCTGAGGCGGGAGGTCATTAACAGGCTCCCGGTGCCGCTAGGCGGCAGAGTTCCTGCCAGCGCGTCGCAACGCTGGCATCCAGATCGCCCTCGTCGGCGGAGACTTTACAGCCGCCAGGATGCAGCGTGTTATCGCCGCGCAGCCGCCAGCCGTGGAGACTGAGCGTCGCGCCGAGTACGTCTTCCACGCGCTGCAAATCATCCGGATGGACGCGCAGCTGCGGCTTGCCGCTAAACAGCGGTTCCTGCTGAAGTAACTGCTGGATCTGTTTCATTAAGCCGTGGTTATCCACTGCGGGCATTTCGCCAATAATCTGTCGCGCTGCCGTCAGCGCCATTTGCGTCAGGCGTGAGGCAATTACGCTGTCGAGGGCATCCAGCGTATTCTGGAATTCACTCACCAGTTGCTGCATTCGCGCGTGCAGCGGCTCCTGCAGCTGACGCGCCTGAAGCTGCCCCTGCTCCAGACCCTGCGCCAGTCCTTCCTGATACCCCTGCGTATGACCGGCCTGGCGGCCTTCGGCCATCCCGGCAGCGTAACCCTGTTCATGGGCCTGGATTTGTAGCTGCGCCAGCTGCTGCTGTAGCTGCTGTTCGGGAGAAATCTCCTCCTGAGGCAGCGGCGCTGGCTGGTCATCCTCGAATGGCGCAGCCTCGGTCAACGGCGCAAACAGGCTGTCAGGCTGCCAGATTTTCCACGGCAGTTGATCAGACATAGGTATCCTCGCCGCTGCCGATCACCATTTCGCCGGTTTCCGCCAGACGGCGGACAATCAGCAGGATCGCTTTCTGCTCGTTTTCAACCTGTGACAGGCGAACCGGACCGCGGTTGGCGAGATCGTCACGCAGAATATCGGCGGCACGTTGCGACATGTTGCGCAGGAATTTCTCGCGCAGCGGCTGCTCGGCCCCTTTGAGTGCGACCAGCAGGGATTCGGAATCCACTTCCTGCAACAGACGCTGAATACTGCGGTCGTCCACTTCGACCAGGTTTTCGAACAGGAACATCTCGTCGATGATCTTCTGAGCCAGTTCGCCGTCGAATTCGCGCACGGCAGAGATAACCGCTTCTTCCTGCTGCGTTTTCATCAGGTTGATAATTTCGGCTGCGGTTCTCACGCCGCCCATTTTGCTGCGTTTGAGATTCTGACCGTCGAGCAGGTTGTTGAGCACTTCGGTCAGCTCCGCCAGCGCGGCAGGCTGGACGCCGCCGAAGGTGGCAATACGCAGCATCACATCGTGGCGCAGGCGTTCGTCGAACAGCGCCAGAATATCAGCTGCCTGACCGCGTTTGAGGTGCACGAGGATAGTGGCGATAATCTGCGGATGCTCGTCGCGAATCAGATCGGCAGCGCTTTGCGGCTCCATAAAGTTGAGCGTTTCGATGCCGCTCGACGTTTCGCGGGTTTCGAGAATATCTTCCAGCAGGCTGGCGGCGCGTTCTTCGCCCAGCGCTTTGACCAGCACCGACCGCAGGTATTCGCTGGCGTTAACGTTGAGCGCGGCGAACTGTTCCGCCTCCTGCTCAAACTCGCCCAGCACTTCCGTCAGCTGCTTGTTGGAGATTTGCCGCACGTTGGCCATCGCCGAACTCAGGTGCTGTACCTCGCGGTTGGAAAGGTGTTTAAACACCTCTGCCGCGCGATCTTCACCAATGGTCATCAGTAAAATGACGCTTTTTTCCGTTCCGGTAAGATTACTCATGTTCGTTATTCATCCACTGGCGAATGACCAGCGCGACGACGCGCGGATCGTTATCTGACATCTCACGGATACGCTGGCTCATCACTTCCGCGCCCATACGCTGATTGGCGCGACGCTGCTGGGTCAGTTCATCTTTGGTCAGGCGAACTTCAACACCATCCACCGTGCTGGTGCTTTCCTGACGCACCTGCGCTTCTTCCTGCACGGCTTTGATCTCTTCCTGACGACGCACCAGTTGCGGACGCACCGCTTTACGCCACAGCAGCCACGCGACCAGCAGCACCAGCAGCCAGCGTCCGGCGATCATCAACTGATCGATAAACGACTGCTGTTGCCAGAACGGCAGTTCACCACCGGTTTCATCCACCGCGCTGAACGGCGAGTTCACGACGTTTAGCGTGTCGCCACGGGTGGTGGAGAAACCCATGGCTTCACGGGTGAGATCTTCAATCTGCTTCATCTGATCGGCGGTCAGCGGCAGCGGCTTGCCATCCGTCAGGGTGCGATAATTCACCACTACGGCGACAGAGAGTCGCTGTACATCACCCACGTTTAATTTGGTGTGGCGGATAGTCCGGTCAACTTCATAGTTGGTGGTTTCGTTACGCTGGGAACTGCGCGGACCGGCGCTGTTGCCGGCGGTCGACGTTGACTGCGTGTTTTGCTGCGCATTTTGTTGGCCATTCTGCGCGGTGGTCGACGGCGGATTGGCAATTGGCGCGGTATTGGCTGGCGCAGGCTGATTAGACAGCGCACCCGGCACGCCGCCCACGATCCCGCTACCGTTCTGTTCGCTGAGGTTTAGCTGGCGGGAACGCATCGCCGCCTGGCTGCTGTCGCCGTTCGGGTGGTATTGCTCTTCAGTCTGTTCTTTATCGGCGAAATCGATCTGCGCCGTCACCTGAGCATGGACATTGCCGTTACCGACGATAGGCCCGAGGATAGATTCGATGCGGCGCTGAACGCGGCCCTCCACGTCGGAGGCGTATTTCAGCTGTGCATCGTTCAGCGCCCGATCGCTGGTATTGGACTGGGTCAGCAGATGTCCGCTCTGATCGACCAGCGTCACGTTACCCGCAGGCAGGCCCGCCACCGCGCTGGAAACCAGGTGAACCACGGCGCTGATTTGCCCTTCATCCAGCGCCCGGCCCGGTTCCAGATTCACCGTCACCGAGGCCGAAGGGGATTTTTGCTCGCGCACGAACAGCGAGGGTTTTGGCATGGCCAGATGCACGCGCGCGGTTTTAACCGGGCCGAGGGTTTCGATGGTGCGTGCCAGTTCCCCCTCCAGCGCGCGCTGGTAGTTAACCTGTTCGCTGAACTGGCTGATGCCGAACTTTTCCTGATCCAACAGCTCGAAGCCGACCGCGCCGCCTTTCGGCAGCCCTTGCTGCGCCAGACGCAGCCGCAGCTCATGCACTTTGTCCGCCGGAACTTCAAGCGCGCCGCCGTTATCGGCAAAGCGGTAGGGGATATTCATCTGCGTTAATTGCTGGACGATGGCTCCGCCGTCCTGATCGGACAAATTGCTGAATAGCGTGCGGTAGTCCGGGCTTTTTGCCCACAGTACCATAGCGACAACCACAGCCACGGCAGCGGCGCTTATTACCATCAGCGGAATTTTAGGATTGGCGCGCAGGCGATTGATCCACTCGGCGGTTTTCGCTTGTGTTGTGGTCGTTGCAGCCGCGCTCATTGCGCACCTCGTAAATCCTGGTGGATGGCGGTAAACGTGTAGTGAAACAAAACAGACTCCCGGGTCGGCAAACGCATACTGTTAGCCCCGCCATTATTTGTCGGTTTGCGATTTTCGATGGGCGAAATAACCTGTTTTTTCTGCGTTATTTAACGCCTTTATCCCATTGACAAGCTGGTAATCTCACCGCGTTGAATTTCACCAGGGGTAAAACATGGCCGTTCAGGGTATTGAAGGGGTGCTCAGCACCCTACAGGCAACCGCCAGTATCGCGCGCAATCAGAGCGTGCAAAGCGAGCCGACCGTCGGCTTTGCCGGGCAGCTTCATGCCGCCATCGACCGGATCAGCGATACACAGAATGCGGCCCGCGTGCAGGCAGAAAAATTTTCGCTGGGCGAGCCGGGTGTGGCGCTGAATGACGTGATGACCGATCTGCAAAAATCGTCGGTGTCACTGCAGATGGGGATTCAGGTACGTAATAAGCTGATTGCGGCGTATCAGGATATTATGGCGATGAGTGTGTAAGACCGAAAGACGTTGTGCGGCAGTAGGGTCATTGTGTACACCGATCGGATTGCCCGGATAACGTGAAAAACAGCATTAATGCGCCGGTGGCAGCAAAAAGGCTGGGCGTGACGGAGGCTCCCATATCGACATACAGTCTGCCGAAAGTGAGTGCACCGACAGCCTGTCCCGCCGCCAGCATAAAAAAGGCAATACCGACGCCAGCGGCGGGCGCGTCAGGGATGGCCGCTGCGCCGCTCACCAGCAGCACGGCTGAGAGCGTGATATAGCCCACGCCAGCCAGCGCCACCGCAGGGTACAAGCCGTGATGAAACCCATGGCTGAACGTCAGGATCAGCAACGGTATCGTCATAAAAAGCAGTGCTACACGGTAAACGGTGTTAACGCCATGACGACGGATCAACGGTCCGGTAAAAATGCCGAGGATCCCTGCGCCGCCGCTCAGCAACCATAGCATGCTGGTTACCTTGCTTTCGATATGCAGATGCTGTTGCAGGATTTGTGGCCCGAAACTCCACCATGCCGCGCTGGCAAAACCGCAGATAAACCCAATAACCGTCAGACGCTTTAACGCCGAGGACCACGTACGTCCGCGGTGTCGATCTCCGTGTCGTTTTTCTACGGGCAGATAGCGCACTATCAGCGGCAGACAGGCCAGAGCGATAAGCGCAAATACGACGCACGCGGCACGCCAGCCGCCGGGCATAAAGAATAAGATGGGTACCGAAAGAATAATACCTGCGCCGGTGCCGGCGTTAATCAACGTATTGACCTGCGGCTGGCGGTACTCAGCCACTCGTAAACTTACCGCATCCGCCAGTGACGGCGATGCCAGACCGGGGCTTAAGCCGGCAATAAACAGGCCGAGTCCCAGCATGGCAGGAGAGGTGGCCATCGCCATCAGCAGTAATCCTACCGCCGCGCAAAGCGCCGTGATGATGGCCGACAGCCGGGAGCCGTACCGTGCGCTTAGTGGCGATGCGCCCAGTACGGCAATGCAGTAGGCAGCAAAGCTGGCGGCAGCAATCATCCCCGCCTGTGATGCGCGCAACGGGATATCGTGATTAACCGCTGGCAGCATCAATCCCCACGAAAAACGTGCCAGTCCGTAGGTGACGGCGATCAGGGCAAAGCCAGAGAAAGCCAGCGGCAGGGACGATTTCATGTTTGATCCCTGCTGTGAGCGAGGAGGAACAGGGCGGCATTACCCGCCTGGCACGCGGCTTCAGGGCCGGTAATCAATGCAGAGGTGATGGCGCCTTCAAACAATATCCAGACGGTATCCGCCAGTGCCGGATCAGTATTGCCGAGGCAATCGGCGATATAACGACGCAGCGCGTAACGAAAATCCAGCGCCAGCGCGGACAGTCGCACATCCTCGCGGGCATATTCTCCCCAGGCTTTGATAAAGAAACATCCGGATGTGCCGTACTCGCGCATCCACTGCTCCAGAAGTGAGAATAGCTGGTTAATCGCCTGCGGATGATCGGGAGAATGCAGCCCTTCAAAAAAACGCTGCTGACGTGCCGCCATCACCGCTTCGGTTAATATTTCCCGGGACGGAAAATAACGGTAAAACGTGCGGGTAGACACCTTCGCTTCCTGACAGAGTTGGTCAGTGCTGGTGCTATGAAACCCGTTTTCATAGAACAGCCGCTCGGCGGCCTGAAGGATATCGTCTCTTTTTCGCATACCTTAAAAGTAAACCGATCGTTTTACTTTTGCAAACCACCTGCACCGAATCGCCGGAAAAAGAGCCTTTACTATTACCATGGCCGGGGCGACATCCCCGGCCAGTTGGGTTACTTCTGAATCAAATAACGGATCGTCGGGCCATCCTGCTGGATATCCAGCACCGTATAGCCGTGATTGCGTGCATCCAGCGGAATATTATTGATCGACTGCGGACAATCGCTGACCACTTCCAGGATCTCGCCTTTTTTTAATTGCGGCAGCGCTTCCAGGGTAGCTACTGCCGGATAAGGGCAGGGCTCACCGACCATATCAAGACGGTAATCCGGTACTATCGTTTTCATGCCATCTCCTTAACATCGGTGACCGGGATCGTTTTACGGCGGAAGAAATGTTTCTCCCAGCCGATAATCAGCATCAGCGCGATAAACAGCATGGCATAGGTCATCAGCAGGCCGCCGAGCGGGCCAAAGGTATCCAGTAAGTTCACCTTATCCCATCGGGTAGCTAGCGTCGGGGCGAGATCGTCCCAGTAATATGCGAGGATCGTTGAGCCGATAACGTTACCCAGCCCGACCCACCAGTAGTGCACCTGACCTTCCACCGCGCGGTACATCCAGCCGGTTTCACAGCCGCCCGCCAGCACGATGCCGAAGCCAAACAGCAGGCCGCCAAGCACGGCGTTCGGCCCGGCCCACATGATTTTCGGCTCAACGCCCAGCTGCACGTAGCTGAAGATGCCGATGGCGCTCACCGCCATACCGAAGATAATGGCCTTCGCCATATGGGTGCGTCCGGTAATCCACATATCGCGGAACGCAGAGGTAAAACAGATCTGCGCGCGTTCGATCAGTAAACCAAAGCCTACGCCAAACAGCATCGCCAGGCCCAGCTTCGGCTGATTCATCGCCGTCAGGAGCGCCCAGCCCAGCATGCCGATAAAAACCAGCATCCCGAGACGGAAACGGCGGCGCGCCTGCTCCGGCTTTTGCGTCAGCGGCGACGCGGCGGAGACTTTTTGCATCTTAACCGGAATACGAAAGATCGGCAGAAGGGTAAAGCGTGCGCCAAACCACGATCCTAATGCGGTGGCCAGGGCGAAGAACCAGGCATGCAGGGAGAACTGTGGAATACCAGTAAAGAACGCGGCAAGGTTACATCCCATTGCCAGACGCGCGCCGAAACCCGCAATAATGCCGCCCGCAACGGCCTGAAAAATACGAACCCGGCTACGCGGGAGACGCAATTTAACGTTATTGGCCCATAGCGCCGCCGCAAAACAGCCGCCAAACATGCCGATAATCATCATTCCGTCGATACGGGTTAAGGGCGACCCCTCAAGATGGATAAGTTTGTAATATCCCCATTCTTCGGCATGGACACCGGCCAGCTGGAGTAACTGTCCGCCCCAGCGGGTAAATTCGCCGGTCACGGCCCAGAAGGTGCCGGTAATGCCAAAATAATACGTTGAGAGAATACCCGCAGCGATAACGGCGGGAGCAGGTGCCCAGAATTTAATCAGGTAAGCCTGTTTGAAGTGTTGCCAGGTCATTAATATAGCCTCTGAACTCAGAAGGAACTAATACGCACGATGAGAGCGTGCTGAAGAAGAGGGAATATTACGCGAAATGATAAAGATGACTAATGGAAAAAAGACAAAAGGTCGATGAGATCAATTTATAACGCCAGCGGGGAATGGCTGGCAGGCTCAGGGCTTTAATGCCACAATGTTTTTTTTGTTCGTTGCAGGATAGATGATGAAAAAAGTAGCGTTTGCCGGCCTGCTGCTGGCCCTGACAGGCTGTGCCCAGGTCGATAACTATGAGGAAGTGGTGAAAACGCCTGCGCCTGGCGATCTGGTCGGATACTGGCAGTCAAGCGGCCCGCAGAGCAAGCTGGTGAGCCCGGAAGCGATTGCCAGCCTGATTGTAACGCGTGAGGGCGATACGCTTGATTGTCGCCAGTGGCAACGGGTGATTGCGCTGCCGGGCAAGTTGATGAAGCGGTCAGATGATTATTATAACGTCACGAATAAACTTGAGGTTTACAACCTGGAGCGGAGCGGGGCAGAGCTGGAATACGCCGGTATGACGCTGCATCGTGTTGACCGCCCCACGCAGGAATGCGCGGATTATCTGGCAAAAAATCCGCTGTCGGCTCAACCGGTAGTGGCGAAACCTGCGGCGAAAAAAGTTGAAAGCACTAAGCCGAAAGAGAAGAAAAACCGGTTTTACCGTTGAGGGTGAATGACCCAACGTGAGTATACGTGAATTCGGCCCGCCTGGCTGAAATGCCCGGTGGCGCTGCGCTTACCGGGCCTACATTAAGAAAAATACGGCGGCGCTGGTGATTAGCGGACCTGCGTCAGGATGAACCGGGGCGGCATATGATCCTCATTACCTGAAGACATCGCCGTGCCGCGCCCTCTCCCTCAGGGAGAGGGCTGGGGTGAGGGTGGTAAGTCCCCTACAGCACGTCCTCCATCACCCATACGCTGACGCTGCCGCCGTTGCACAGGAATGTTGCCGTACCCTGATCGTCCGTTTCAACGACTTCCTCACGGTTACCGAGGAAGTCGCACCAGCGTTTGTTCGCGTAGTTTTCGCCAAGCTCGATGGTTTTTTCGCCGTCGTCGCCGTTGGACATCACCACCACGCAGCCTGCCGCTTCGTCGGTGCCGCTACGGCTAAAGGCGATACAGTTCGGATGATCAAAATACAGCGTCTGAATACCGTGGGCGAAGCGCTGGCGGGCCATAATCAGTTCGCTCAGCTGTTCGATAATCGGCATCTCAATCTGATACGTATTACCGTCGCCGCCGGTATCTTCATAGCTGGCGCCAAACAGGTCCGGGTAGAACACTGACGGCACACCGTTTTCCCGTAACAGGATCAGCGCGTAGGCCAGCGGTTTAAACCAGGCCTCAACCGGGGCTTCCAGCGCCTGAAGCGGCTGAGTATCGTGGTTTGCCACCAGCGTAACCGCATGGAACGGATCGGCTTCCACCAGCGTACCGGTGAAGATCTGCGTCATGTCGTAATCGCGACCCTGAAGCGATGCTTCATGAAATTTCATGTGCAGCGGGGCGTCGAAAAGCATGGTTTTGCCTTCGACCTGATCGATATACTGCTGAAGTTTTTCAACTTCATGCGACCAGTATTCCGCAACGATAAACAGTGGCTTCGGTGCCACTTCCTGCACGTGATCGATCCACTCTTTATAGAACCACGCCGGAATATGCTTCACCGCATCCAGACGAAAACCGTCACACTGTGTCTCATCCATTACCCAGCGCGCCCAGTACTTAATCTCCTCGGTCACCGCGTGGTTGCGAAAATCGATGTTTTCACCCATCAGATAATCGAAGTTACCCAGCTCATTATCGACCTGATCGTTCCAGCCTTCGCCGGTGTAGTCGTTGACGATTTTAAAAATGCCGTCTTCATCCGGATTCTCGATATGATCGATCCCGCTGAAGCATTTGTAATCCCAGACAAACTGGGAGTATTTCCCTTCTCGCGCCGGAAAGGTGTACCGCGTCCAGGCTTCACACTCGATGATCTCATCATCAATCTGCGTGCGGTCGTGTTCATTGACGCGCTGTACCTGAACCGTCTCCTTTTCATCAGCCCCCATTTTATGGTTCACCACCACATCCAGTAACACGGCGATGTCGTTTTGTCGCAATGCGTTGATGGCGGACAGCAGCTGCTGTTTGTCACCATATTTTGTCGCAACCGATCCTTTTTGATCAAATTCGCCCAAATCGAATAAATCGTAGGTATCGTAACCGACCGAATACCCGCCCGACGCGGCTTTATAGGCCGGGGGCAACCAAATCATATTGATACCAATATCGTTGAGCGTGGCAGCTCGCTCTTCTATCTCAGGCCAGAGTTTGCCGCCGTCAGGGTAATACCAGTGAAAGCATTGCAACAACGTGGGGTTGCGCATACGTAATCTCCATGTAACCAGGTGTCACAAGTATGGGATATACGGTTGAAAAGTGCCTGGCACGAGTCAGATTATTTTTCTCGCGCCGTGCGGCAGGGGGATAAGTAAACTTAATGGCTGGTGTCGAGGTTATCCTGTGGGACCAGTACGTGCCCGCCCTGTTTAGAATAGGCGGTGAGAACGGATTTCTGAATGGAAGACTGACCCACCAGCTTTGCCAGTTCATCCATTCTGATTTGCAGCAGCCGTTTTACTTCACTTTCGTTGCTCAGAATCAGCCGCAGCAGGGGCCGAAGCTGGTCCTGCATCACGGAAGAAGGGGCAACCTGCTGCGTAAGCTGCGCGAGTTTTTGCACCGCACTGACGTAATCCATTTCTGTAGCGATTAATTCCTCCCACAATCCTTCGGTGGCAAGGCGCAGCATCATATTGCTTTGTTCAAGCAGCTGCTGGTACGAGGTATACAGTTGCGGTGCGTGGTTCATTAGACAGGATCCTGAATCAAATTAGGCGTAAGTAACGATTCCTTCCAGGCTTCTGCGATATTGCGCAGCAGACCTTCAACCTCCTCGACAGCGTTAACGTCATTACGAAGATTCGCTTGCAGCAGGCGTCTTACCATATAGGCATAGAGCGCCAGCAGGTTTTGCGTTAATTCGTCATGACTCTCTTCATCAAGGCCCACTTTCAGGCCGTTTTCGATGATATTAATTGCCTTCGAAAGAGACAGTCCTTTTCCTTCCAGATTGTTGTCCTGCATAAACAGGCGCGCGCGCACTAATGCGCTCAGCGCGCCGTCAAACAGCATGGTCACCAGCTGCTGCTGGCTTGCGCTCATCACTGCGCTTTCCACTCCAATTTTTGCGTAGGTTTGCGTGCCTTTTGCGCCGTACATGACGTCTCCTGCATGAATTAATTTTTGCTGCTACTGGTCGTCTCAAACTGCTGAGTCAGATAGCTGCTGGTTGAATTTAATGAGTTCATCAGAATATCGAGCTGGGTGAACTGGGCCTTGTAGCGGGTGACCAGTGAATCGATACGCGTGCTGGCAGCATTATATTGTTCGGTCAGATGATTCAGTGTTTTACTCACGCCATCTTTAGCCGCCTGGATGATGCCGGTTTTAGATAGCCAACTGGTCAGGCTGCTGCCAATGGTGGTGGTGACCCCGGTCTTTTTGCCATCGCCAACGAACATATCCTTGATACCGGAAGGATCGGTTTTCAGCGCGGTTTTCAATTTGTCTTCATCCAGTTCTAACTGCCCGGTGCTCGGGTCGGACGTGATGCCAATTTGCGCCAATGTTTTTATAGAGGTTGAACCAGACGTGTTCGTTAACAGACCTTTTAACTGCGTCTGAATGGTGCGCAGCGTCGAGTCGCCGAGTAACGCGCCGTTACTGGTGTCCTGACTTTCAGCGCCAGCGTCCACCGCCGTATATTTAGTCAGACTGCTGAACGTATCCTGCAGCGTGTTATAGGCCGTCACCCAGTCTTTGATCGCCGTTTCCGCTTTCGAGGTGTCTTTGGTGATGGTTAAGGTCTGGTTGCCGGTGGTCACGTCGCTCAGATTCAGCGTGATGTCTTCCAGCGCGTTACTGATGGTGTTGCTGCTGTTGGTAATTTTGACGTTGTTGACATACAGTTCAGCATCCTGGGCGGTAACGCTCTCTTCCATGCCTTTGGTACTGTCAGTACCGTCATAGCCTAAAAATTCCTGCAACGCGCTGTCGCCGCTGACGCTTAACGTCATCGCGTTGTCTGCGCCAGTATCGTCGGAGGTAATAGACAGACGATACTCGCCGCCACCCACGTTAATGATACTGGCGCTGACGCCCGCTTTGGCATTGTTGATGGCGTCACGGATACCGGTTAATGACGAGTTCGCGGCGCTGATATCAATCGTAACCGGCTTTTTATCGCCACCCTGCTGGATAGTGAGTGTACTATCGCTGGTGGCAATCGCGGATTTACTGTCAAGCTGCGTTTGCTGGCTGGTCAGCGTCTGCGCCTGGGCGAGCTGCGTGACTTTAATGGTGTATTTACCGGCAATGGCGCTACCGGACGTCGTGGCCGTAAACGCCGTGCTGCTGCTGGTCGTTGAGGTCGCGGTAAACAAATCTGCTTTACCCAGGGCGGTATTTGCGGTCTGGAATTTCTCCAGCGCGCTGCTTAACGAGCCATAGGCGCTTAATTTGGCGGTATACGAGGACTGCTGAGCCGAAATAGGCTTTAAGGTTGCTTTTTCTGCTGCTTCCAGACTGTCCAGAATGCTGCTCAGATCCAGGCCCGACCCGACTCCCAGCGTTGAAATACTTGCCATAGTAATTCCTTAATGTACCGACATATAGAACGAATACCGGAGTTATCGGCCTCAA
The DNA here is from genome assembly GCF_029319185.1 of Superficieibacter sp. HKU1. NCBI lineage: Bacteria > Pseudomonadati > Pseudomonadota > Gammaproteobacteria > Enterobacterales > Enterobacteriaceae > Superficieibacter > Superficieibacter sp. HKU1. The sequence continues at coordinate 2,765,508 of NZ_CP119754.1, read as the reverse complement.
TAACGCAAAGTTTACGATTAATTGTGTTTATTTAATGGCGGGAATAAGGGGGGTAGAAAAGGGTATTTCGCGGCTCAGGAAAAATAACGCTGCTGTGAAAAAAAAGCTAAAGGTTATCAGCGACCAGACGATAACAGGTTTGACGGCGACGAAGCCGACGGGTGGAAACCCAACACGTTAATCGTAGACTTGCAAAACAGGAAAATGAATCATGGCACAAGTCATTAATACCAACAGCCTCTCGCTGATCACTCAGAACAACATCAACAAAAACCAGTCTGCTCTGTCTACCTCTATCGAGCGTCTGTCTTCCGGTCTGCGTATCAACAGCGCCAAAGACGATGCAGCGGGTCAGGCGATTGCTAACCGCTTTACCTCTAACATCAAAGGCCTGACTCAGGCTGCGCGTAACGCCAACGACGGTATCTCTCTGGCACAGACCACGGAAGGCGCACTGTCTGAAATCAACAACAACTTACAGCGTGTACGTGAACTGACCGTTCAGGCAACTACCGGTACCAACTCTGATTCTGACCTGTCTTCAATTCAGGATGAAATCAAATCCCGTCTGTCTGAAATTGACCGCGTATCCGGTCAGACCCAGTTCAACGGCGTGGACGTACTGGCAAAAGACGGTACTATGAAAATTCAGGTTGGTGCGAATGATGGACAAACTATCTCAATTGATTTGAAAAAAATTAATTCCGATACTTTGGGCCTGGATGGCTTCAACGTTGAAAATAACGCTAAAGTTACGGTTGGTTCTGCAATTGAAAAGCTTCCTGATGGCGCTCCAGTAACAATTACAAAGACAGGTTTAACCGGTTCAACTGATGCTTTAGCTGGTGGCGGCGTTCTTGATGGTAAGATTTATAAAGATGGTGATAACTATTACACTCAATCTACAGGCGGAACTAACGCAGGCTATTATAAAGTAACAATAAGTGATACTGGTGCTGCGACCATGTCTGGCACACAAACTAAAGAGGCCGTTGACCCAACAAATGCTACTGAGGTAACAAAATATAGCCCTCCAGGCGCAGATGTAACCATTTCTGCTGGGACTAAAACTGCATTAGGTGCAGATGTTGCACTCGTAAAACTCTCTGATGCTAATGGTAAAGATCTTAATACTTACGCGTTACAGGATAAAGATGGTAACCTTTATGCAGCGGAAGTAGACAGTGATGATGGCTCAGTTTCAATGAAGGTTGGCAGCTATACAGATTCAACTGGTGCTGCTGTAACTGATCAGCCTGTAAAACTGGGCGGTAAAGACGGTATTACTGAAGTCGTTACTGATGCTTCCAGTGGCAAAACTTATAAGTTAAGCAATGTTTCTGGTAAAGATTTGTCAGATAAATCTAACGATATCGCAACTGAAGGTCCCACTAATAAACCTTTAGCTGCATTGGACGACGCAATTGCCATGGTTGACAAATTCCGTTCTTCTCTGGGTGCCGTACAGAACCAACTGGATTCCGCAGTAACCAACCTGAACAACACCACCACTAACCTGTCTGAAGCGCAGTCCCGTATTCAGGACGCCGACTATGCGACCGAAGTGTCGAACATGTCTAAAGCGCAGATCATCCAGCAGGCTGGTAACTCCGTGCTGTCCAAAGCTAACCAGGTACCACAGCAGATCCTGTCTCTGCTGCAGGGCTAATCGCCTCTCTGACCTGTCCAACCCCGCTCCGGCGGGGTTTTTTCACTGCTCCGATCTGTCGTAACTGCTAAATAACCCCTCATTTCACCCACTATTCATCCGATTAAAAGCCCTCCAGAAACGGATAATCATGCCGATAACTCATTAACGCAGGGCTGTTTATCGTGACTTCACTCTATACCGCTGAAGGTGTAATGGATAAACACTCGCTTTGGCAGCGTTATGTACCTCTGGTGCGTCATGAAGCATTGCGCCTTCAGGTGCGCTTGCCGGCGAGCGTTGAACTGGACGATCTGATTCAGGCGGGTGGCATTGGGTTATTAAATGCCGTTGATCGATACGATGCTCTGCAAGGAACGGCATTTACAACTTACGCAGTGCAACGCATTCGCGGGGCGATGCTGGACGAATTGCGCAGTCGGGACTGGGTCCCGCGCAGCGTCCGCCGCAACGCGCGCGAAGTGGCGCAGGCAATGGGACAGCTGGAACAGCGGCTGGGACGTAGCGCAACCGAAACCGAAGTTGCGCAGCATCTCAGCATCCCGGTTGAAGATTATCGTCAGATGCTGCTGGATACCAATAATAGTCAGATCTTCTCGTGGGACGAATATCACGAAGAGCATGGCGACGGTATTGAACTGGTGTCAGACGAACATCAACGGGAAAATCCACTGCAACAATTGCTGGACAGCAACCTGCGCCAGCGCGTCATGGAGGCGATTGAAGCCTTGCCGGAACGCGAACAGCTGGTGCTGACGCTGTACTATCAGGAAGAGCTGAATCTCAAAGAGATCGGCGCGGTCCTGGAGGTCGGCGAGTCGCGCGTCAGCCAGTTGCACAGTCAGGCCATTAAACGTCTGAGGAGCCGCCTGGGTAAGTTATAGGTTGGTGGTGAATTCACCGCCCCTGAAAAGTGCCGCACAAGCAATGACAACCAGGAGTTATCATGACGGTGCAGCAAGTAAAAAGACGGCCTTTAAGCCGCTATTTAAAAGACTTTAAACACAGCCAGACGCATTGCGCTCATTGTCACAAGCTGCTCGACCGCATCACGCTGGTCCGGCAGGGCGAAATCGTCAATAAAATTGCCATCTCCCGCCTCGACATGCTGATTGATGATGAGACCTGGCAGGTGGAACGACAAAAATGGGTCGCACTGTGCCGCTTCTGCGGCGACCTGCACTGCAAAACGCAGAGCGACTACTTCGATATCATCGGCTTTAAACAATACCTTTTCGATCACACTGAGATGAGCCACGGCACCGTGCGCGAATATGTGGTGCGCCTGCGCCGCCTTGGTAGCCATCTGACCGGGCAGAATATCTCCCGCACGCTGCTGGATGAAGGTTTCCCTGATGAAAACCTCGAACCCTGGCTGCCGACCACCAGTACTAATAACTATCGAATTGCCCTGCGTAAGTATGTCCAGTTTCAAAGGCACCGCGCGTCGATGGACAGAGAGGCGCTCGCGTACCCTGAAGTTTGTGATATATATTAAAAGTGAATAAGTTGTAGCGCAAAGGTGCTGGCGATCCTGTGCTAACGCCTTACAATACAGTCAATTTTTCTCTGGTCGGGGCAATTATGAAACTAGCACTTCTGGGTCGTCAGGCGCTGATGGGCGTGATGGCAGTAGCATTGATGGCAGGCGTGAGCGCGAAAACCTTCGCCGACGAAGGTCTGCTGAATAAAGTGAAAGAGCGGGGCACGCTGCTGGTCGGTCTGGAAGGCACTTATCCGCCATTCAGCTTTCAGGGTGATGACGGCAAGCTGACCGGGTTTGAAGTTGAATTCGCCGAACAGCTGGCGCAGCACCTTGGCGTGAAAGCGTCGCTTAAACCGACCAAATGGGACGGGATGCTGGCCTCGCTGGATTCCAAACGTATCGACGTGGTGATAAACCAGGTGACCATCTCCGACGAGCGTAAAAAGAAATATGACTTCTCCACGCCGTACACCGTTTCGGGTATTCAGGCGCTGGTGAAAAAAGGCAACGAAGGCAACATCAAATCGGCCGCCGATCTGAAAGGCAAAAAAGTCGGCGTGGGTCTGGGCACCAATTATGAAGAGTGGCTGCGCCAGAACGTGCAGGGCGTGGACATCCGTACTTATGATGACGATCCGACGAAATACCAGGATCTGCGCGTCGGCCGTATCGATGCCATTCTGGTTGACCGTCTGGCCGCGCTGGATCTGGTAAAGAAAACCAAAGATACCCTGGCCGTGGCCGGCGATGCGTTCTCCCGTCAGGAAGCTGGCGTCGCGGTGCGTAAAGGCAACGAAGATCTGTTGAAAGCGGTCGATAGTGCCATTGCAGATATGCAGAAAGACGGCAGCCTGAAGGCGTTGTCAGAAAAATGGTTTGGCGCGGACGTGACCAAATAACCCCGCTCCGGACAGAAAAGGCGCTATTCACAGCGCCTTTTTTTATTTCTCGCGCATAGCGTGCATAATAAAAACAAATAAGCCAGGAGGTGGTATATCATTGCACAATTTAACGCGTTTTCCCCGTCTTGAACTGATCGGCGCACCGACGCCGCTGGAATATTTGCCGCGTTTCTCGGACTACCTAGGCCGCGAGATTTTTATCAAGCGGGACGACGTGACGCCGATGGCTCTCGGCGGTAACAAACTGCGCAAGCTGGAGTTTCTTGCCGCCGACGCCCTGCGCGAAGGGGCGGATACCTTAATCACCGCTGGCGCGATCCAGTCTAACCATGTTCGCCAGACGGCGGCGGTGGCGGCGAAGCTGGGCCTGCACTGCGTGGCGCTGCTGGAAAATCCGATTGGCACTACCGCAGAAAACTATCTTACTAACGGCAACCGTCTGCTGTTGGATCTGTTCAACGTCCAGGTTGAAATGTGCGACGCGCTGGACAATCCTGACCAGCAGCTTGGTGACCTGGCGACCCGCCTCGAGGCACAGGGTTTTCGGCCCTATGTTATCCCCGTGGGTGGTTCAAACGCGCTGGGCGCATTAGGTTACGTGGAGAGCGCGCTGGAGATTTCGCAACAGTGCGAAGGCGCGGTGACTATCTCCTCGGTAGTTGTGGCCTCGGGGAGTGCGGGCACGCATGCCGGGCTGGCCGTTGGGCTGGAACAGCTCATGCCGGAAGCGGATTTGATTGGCGTGACGGTGTCACGTAAGGTGGCCGATCAGCAGCCTAAAGTGGTTACCCTGCAACAGGCTGTGGCGCAGAGCCTGGAACTGACCGCTACGGCAGAAATCCAGCTGTGGGATGACTATTTCGCCCCCGGCTATGGGATGCCAACCGAGGAAGGGCTGGAGGCGGTTAAGCTGCTGGCGAAGCTGGAAGGCATTCTGCTGGACCCGGTTTATACCGGTAAAGCTATGGCGGGTTTGATTGATGGCATCAGCCGTCAACGTTTTAAGGATGACGGCCCGATTCTGTTTATTCATACCGGCGGCGCGCCTGCGCTCTTTGCCTACCATCCGCACGTCTAAGGCAGAACAACGATAATGCAAGAGAGTCTCCAGTTAATCCTCGATTCCGCGCCGTTCCTGCTGCGTGGCGCGGTATTTACCCTACAGCTGAGTATTGGCGGAATGTTCTTCGGCCTGCTGCTGGGCTTCATTCTGGCGCTAATGCGAATGTCGCCCGTGCTGCCGATACGCTGGCTGGCGCGTTTTTATATCTCCATTTTTCGCGGTACGCCGCTTATCGCCCAGCTCTTTATGATCTACTACGGCCTGCCGCAGTTTGGCATTGAACTGGATCCGATCCCGGCGGCAATGATTGGCCTGTCGTTAAATACCGCTGCTTATACTTCGGAAACCCTGCGCGCCGCGATTTCCTCGATTGATAAAGGCCAGTGGGAAGCCGCCGCCAGTATCGGCATGACGCCGGGTCAGACCCTGCGCCGGGCTATATTACCGCAAGCCGCACGCGTGGCGCTGCCGCCGCTGAGTAACAGCTTTATCAGCCTGGTGAAAGACACCTCGCTGGCCGCCACTATCCAGGTGCCGGAACTGTTCCGCCAGGCGCAGCTTATCACCTCCCGTACGCTGGAAGTGTTTACCATGTACCTTGCAGCCTCGTTGATTTACTGGGTGATGGCGACGGCGCTTTCTGCCCTGCAAAACCACTTCGAGTATCGGTTAAACCGTCAGGAGCGAGATCCGCAATGAGTGCCATTGAAGTTAAAAATTTGCTGAAGAAATTTCACGGGCAAACGGTGCTGCACGGTATCGATCTTGACGTGGAAGAGGGCGAAGTCGTGGCTATTATCGGCCCCAGCGGCTCAGGCAAAACCACGCTATTACGCAGTATTAACTTGCTGGAGCAGCCTGAAGGCGGAACGATTCGGGTCGGCACCATTACCATCGATACCGCGCGCCCGCTGGGACAGCAAAAAGAGAAGATCCGCACGCTGCGTCAGCATGTCGGATTTGTTTTCCAGAGCTTCAATCTGTTTCCGCATCGTACGGTGCTGGAAAACATTATTGAAGGCCCGGTCATCGTTAAAGGCGAAGATAAGCAGGAGGCCACCTTACGCGCGCGGCAGCTACTGGAAAAAGTAGGATTAAGCGGGAAAGAGAACAGCTTTCCAAAGCGTCTGTCCGGCGGACAGCAACAGCGCGTGGCGATTGCCCGTGCTCTGGCAATGCGCCCGGATGTGATCCTGTTTGACGAACCGACGTCTGCACTGGATCCGGAACTGGTTGGCGAGGTGCTGAACACCATCCGCCAGCTGGCGCTTGAGAAACGCACGATGGTCATTGTGACCCATGAAATGAGTTTTGCCCGTGATGTGGCGGATCGGGCGATTTTTATGGATCAGGGCCGTATCATTGAGCAGGGACCAGCAAAAAACCTGTTCACCGCGCCGCAACAGCCGCGCACAAAGCAATTTCTGGAAAAATTTCTTACCCGCTAATGCCGCTCTGGCGCATTCACACTCTCAGTGGATGCGCCGCTGGTTATCGGGAATATAAATTTAACTTAAGTTAAGCTAGCGCATTGCCGCTTCGTTTTTAAAATCCTTCCTGCCTTCATTCGGCCTGAAAAATCAAAAATATCGTGAGTCAGCTTGACTTATCGGTATCCGACTTCCCAGATAACACGGTTTATTTGGGCAGAACGGATATTTTATATTAATAAATAAGTTTTATGTGTTAGCTTGATGTATTGATAATATTTATTGAAGTGCAGGGGAATTACTGGCAGTTATGAGGGAGAATGACTTTTTCGCGTGGCGGCGGGACATGCTGTACCGTTTTCAATCGGCGGCGGCGGCAGAGGACGTTTATAGTCTGCTGCAACAGCAAATTCAGTGGCTTGAATATGACTTTTTTTCGCTGTGTATCCGGCATCCGGTGCCCTTTACACGGCCTAAAATATCGCTCCATGCAACCTATCCGGCGTCCTGGCTGAAGCATTATCAGTCCGAGAACTATTTTGCGATAGATCCCGTATTAAAAACGGACAATTATCAACATGGCTGCGTGAACTGGAGCGATGATTTGTTCTCCGAGGCGCTGAATCTCTGGGATGCGGCTCGCGACCACGGGTTGCGCGGCGGCATCACCCAGTGTGCGGTGTTACCGAATCGGGCCACTGGCTTTCTGTCAGTCGCCAGTCAGCACGTACACAATAAGAAGGTCAGCGACGATGAAACAGAGTTGCGTCTGAGGACCTTAATTGAATTAAGTACCGAAGCATTGCTGCGTCTGAATGATGAACTCGTCGCCTCACCGGAGATGAAGTTTAGTAAGCGTGAACTGGAAATACTGAAGTGGACCGCCGAGGGCAAGACCTCCGCAGAGATCGCGATTATTCTCTCCATCTCAGAGAATACGGTAAATTTTCACCAGAAGAATATGCAGCGCAAGTTCAATGCGCCCAATAAAACGCAAATTGCCTGCTACGCCGTAGCCATTGGTCTGATCTGAAGGGATCCACGTTCTGCGTGCCAGACGCAAAACCGGCCAGGAGTTTTACTCTTAGCCGGTCTTCCTGCTACTGCCGGTAAGCCTGTTTAATTTGCTTAACCGTGCTGGAATAGACCGCCGCCAGATTTTCATCGTCGATCTGCGCGATTTGTTTTTCCATTTTAAGAATTACGCGGCCTGCATCGGCTTGCCCCATCGCCTGTAGCATCAACGTAAGCAACGCCTTCAGGCAAGAGACTTCCTGAGCCAGTTGTTGAGTACTGTCAGAAGTGGAAAAATCGGGTGCGCTCATTTATTTTCCTCGTGTGATTCCTGCGCGCTGGCGCGATGTAAAAGTAAAGGCGGCGGAGTATATCACAAGCTGAGTCAAAAAATGCAGTGGTTGTTTTTTGTTCTGTTACCGGTGGGTATCCTGAATAACGAAAATGAGTATCAAGATTAAATCCGGGTATCCAATAATTGTTTTATGTTCTCATATGGTTAATTATTGTTAAGTGTCTGGTTAAGTATTTTTCATGTTATCACGCCGAAGATGAAAAAAAGTCAGATTCAAAACCCCATTCTCGCCTTACGCCACGCCCTGTACCACGTTCAATTTTGAAAAACGCGAGCGAAATCTTATCGCTGGTGTTTTTTTGCATTTCAATGTTTAGCTAAAACCCGTTAATATACTCCCGATAAGTTGTCACTAGCGTTATCCCTTTTCAGGAGATTATTCCTTTGATCAACGTTTTTCTTGTTGATGATCACGAGCTGGTGCGCGCAGGGATACGACGCATTCTTGAAGATATTAAGGGCATAAAAGTTGTCGGTGAAGCCTGCTGTGGTGAGGACGCCGTCAAATGGTGTCGGGCTAATTCCGTTGACGTCGTATTGATGGATATGAATATGCCTGGCATCGGTGGCCTGGAGGCGACCCGCAAAATCGCTCGTGCAGCACCAGACACTAAAGTCATCATGCTCACTGTTCATACTGAAAATCCGCTACCTGCCAGGGTCATGCAGGCCGGTGCAGCGGGCTATCTGAGTAAGGGCGCGGCGCCGCAGGAAGTCATTAGTGCGATCCGTTCCGTTTACTCCGGGCAGCGTTACATCGCCTCAGATATTGCGCAGCAAATGGCGCTCAGCCAAATCAAGCCAGAAAAAACGGAATCTCCGTTCGCCAGTTTGTCTGAACGTGAATTGCAGATTATGCTGATGATTACCAAAGGTCAGAAGGTCAATGAGATCTCAGAACAACTGAATCTCAGTCCTAAAACGGTGAACAGCTATCGTTACCGAATGTTTAGCAAATTGAACATTCATGGCGATGTCGAGCTGACTCACCTGGCAATCCGCCATGGCCTGTGTAATGCGGAGTCGTTAGCAAATCTGTGAGTGATGTATTTGATTCAAAAGCCTTTCTGAAAACGGTAACCAGTCAACCCGGCGTCTATCGCATGTACGACGCCGGCGGTACCGTTATTTATGTTGGTAAAGCCAAAGACCTGAAGAAACGTCTGTCCAGCTACTTTCGTGGCAACCTTGCGTCCCGGAAAACGGAAGCGCTGGTCGCGTTGATTGCTCAAATAGACGTCACGGTTACCCACACGGAAACCGAAGCGCTGCTACTTGAGCATAATTACATCAAGCTTTACCAGCCTCGTTATAACGTCCTGCTACGTGATGATAAGTCCTACCCGTTTATCTTTTTGAGTGGCGATACGCATCCGCGTCTGGCGACTCATCGCGGCGCAAAACACGCCAAAGGCGAGTATTTCGGCCCGTTTCCCAATGGCTATGCGGTGCGCGAAACCCTGGCATTGCTACAAAAGATTTTCCCCATTCGGCAATGTGAAAACAACGTCTATCGCAACCGCTCGCGTCCCTGCCTGCAATATCAAATTGGGCGCTGTCTCGGCCCGTGCGTCGAAGGGCTGGTAAGCGAAGAGGACTACGCCCGGCAGGTGGATTACGTTCGTCTGTTCCTGGCAGGCAAAGACGATCAGGTGTTAACGCAGTTGATCGCGCGGATGGAAAAAGCCAGTCAGAATCTGGACTTTGAAGAAGCCGGGCGCATACGTGACCAGATCCAGGCCGTGCGCCGGGTGACGGAAAAACAGTTTGTCTCCAACAACGGCGACGATCTCGATGTTATCGGCGTGTCCTTTGACGCTGGAATGGCCTGTATCCACGTGTTGTTCATCCGCCAGGGCAAAGTGCTGGGCAGCCGGAGCTATTTCCCTAAAGTGCCGGGAGGCACGGAACTGAGCGAAGTTGTGGAAACCTTCGTCGGCCAGTTTTACCTGCAGGGCAGTCAGATGCGCACGCTGCCGGGCGAAATCCTGCTCGATTTTAATCTCAACGATAAAACCCTGCTGGAAGAGTCGCTCACCACGCTTGCCGGACGGCGCGTGAACGTGCAGACCAAACCGCGCGGCGACCGTGCCCGCTACCTGAAACTCGCGCGTACCAACGCGGCGACGGCGCTGACCACGAAGCTGGCGCAGCAGTCGACGGTACATCAGCGGCTGGTGGCGCTGGCAACGATGCTGAAGCTGCCCGAGGTCAGACGAATGGAATGCTTCGACATCAGTCATACGATGGGCGAGCAGACGGTCGCTTCGTGCGTGGTCTTTGACAGCAATGGCCCGCTGCGGGCGGAATACCGCCGCTACAATATTACCGGTATTACGCCGGGTGATGACTACGCCGCCATGAATCAGGTGCTGCGTCGTCGCTATGGCAAAGCGATCGAAGAAAGCAAAATTCCCGACGTGATCCTGATCGACGGGGGGAAAGGCCAGCTTGGTCAGGCGAAGAACGTGTTTGCCGAGCTGGACGTGGAATGGGATAAACACCATCCCATTCTGCTCGGGGTTGCCAAAGGGACTGACCGTAAAGCCGGGCTGGAAACGCTGTTCTTCGAGCCGGAAGGGGAGGGATTCAGCCTGCCGCCGGACTCGCCAGCGCTGCATGTGATCCAGCATATCCGCGATGAATCTCACGATCATGCCATCAGCGGACATCGTAAAAAGCGCGCGAAGGTGAAAAATACCAGCTCGCTGGAAACGATTGAAGGCGTAGGACCCAAACGGCGGCAGATGCTGCTAAAATACATGGGCGGTTTGCAAGGTTTGCAGAACGCAAGCGTTGAAGAGATCGCAAAAGTGCCGGGTATTTCGCAAGGACTGGCAGAAAAGATCTTCTACTCGTTGAAACATTAAGTGCTCTGTAGCAACATAGGGCTAATTTTTACTGACAACAGATAGTTACCCGTCACTATGCAATTTAATATCCCTACGTTGCTTACTCTGTTTCGCGTTATTTTGATCCCTTTTTTCGTGCTGGCATTTTATCTGCCGTTCGTCTGGGCTCCCTTTGCTTGCGCGCTGATTTTCCTGATTGCGGCGGTAACGGACTGGTTTGACGGTTTTCTGGCCCGTCGCTGGAATCAAAGCACGCGCTTTGGTGCTTTTCTCGATCCGGTCGCCGATAAGGTGCTGGTGGCGATTGCGATGGTGCTGGTTGCCGAGCATTATCACAGCTGGTGGGTAACCCTGCCGGCCGCGACGATGATCGCCCGTGAAATCATTATCTCCGCGCTGCGTGAGTGGATGGCGGAACTGGGCAAGCGCAGCAACGTGGCGGTATCCTGGATAGGCAAGGTAAAAACCACCGCGCAAATGGTGGCGCTGACCTGGCTGCTGTGGCGTCCAAACGAGTGGGTAACGTGGGCGGGTACTGCGCTGTTCTTCGTGGCGGCAGTGCTGACCCTGTGGTCGATGCTGCAATACCTGAACGCGGCGCGCGGCGATTTGCTCGAACCATGATCGTTTCGCCGTAAATTTCAGCAAACGATCCGTCGTTGTAAAAAATATCGTTGACTCATCGCCTCAGGTAAGTAGAATGCATCGCATCGAACGGCAGCACTGAATGCCAGACGATAACAAAATCAAGTGATTATCTAACTTGATACTGCGGGAATAGCTCAGTTGGTAGAGCACGACCTTGCCAAGGTCGGGGTCGCGAGTTCGAGTCTCGTTTCCCGCTCCAGTTTAAAGCATCGGCAATTGCGGGTGTTACAGTAATAAAGGCGCGTTAGCAAAGCGGTTATGTAGCGGATTGCAAATCCGTCTAGTCCGGTTCGACTCCGGAACGCGCCTCCAATTTTTTCCCGCGCCCGGGTGGTGAAATCGGTAGACACAAGGGATTTAAAATCCCTCGGCGTTCGCGCTGTGCGGGTTCAAGTCCCGCCCCGGGCACCATGGGAAATCAGAAGAATAATCAAAGCAATAAGCAGTGTCGTGAAACCACCTTCGGGTGGTTTTTTTGTGTCCGAAACTGGTCTTTTATCAGATATTGATTTTGCCGGACGAAAAGGTAGTCTTGCTCGTCAGAACAGAAGCCCATCTTAATGTCATCATATAGACACTGAGAGGGTGTTGCCTCCGCTCCTGGAAGTAGCGGAATAAAATATGTCAGGGATGGTAGTCATGACCGAATTAACGTCACCCGCTAAAAAAGCGAAAGGGCGCAAACTGTATGCTTTTATTATCGCAGGCGGTCTCGTGGCGCTTTCAGCCGCCGTCTGGGGATGGCAGCACTATGCGCACGTTGCGGAAAAAACGCTGACGCCCTGGGTTGTGCAAACCAATTTGCAGATCGACCTGAACACGCCGGATGTGCTGATTGACAGCAACTCATTAAGTCAACTTCCCCGGGATCTCCTGACGATCCCTTTTCTGCATGATGTTCTCAGCGAAGACGTCGTTTTCTATTACCAGAACAATGCCGACCGCCTTGGGATCGAAGGTAGCGTCCGGCGCATTGTCTATGAGCACGATCTGAAGCTTCAGGACAAGCTGTTAACCTCCCTGCTCGATCAGCCTGCCGAGGCGGCATTGTGGCACGATAAAAAAGGCCGTCTGTCACATTATATGGTGCTGATTAAGCGTAGCGGGCTGAGCAAGCTGCTGGAGCCGATTCTGTTTGCGGCGACCAGCGACAAGCAGTTGAGCAAAACTGAAATCAGCGGCATCAAAATCAATAACGATACCGTTCCCATTTATCAGCTGCGTTATAACGGTAATCGTTCTCTGCTGTTTGCTGCCTGGCATGACAATATGCTGATTTTTTCCAGCAGCGATATGTTGTTCAAAGGTGACGAGCAGGATGCAACGGCCACGGATATCGCCCGCGGCCTGTTAAGTGGGGAAAAACACTGGAATACCCGGTTTGGGCTGGCGCCCCGTCTGCCGTCCACCAGCGAGAAACAGCCGGTGCGTCAACGGATCGTGGTCAGCGCTAATTTGCTGGGCTTTGGCTATCAGCGTTTGATCCCGGCGTTTGCTGGCGTACGGTTCGACATGTCAGCTGATGGATGGCACAGCTGGCTGGCGCTCGATGACAAATCTGCCAGCGTTGATACCAGCTTTGACTCCGCCCCGGTCTGGGCTGCAATGCCCTCAGGCGCCAGTTTTTGCGTTGCCGTGCCGTATTCCCACGGTATTGCTGAGCAGATGCTTGCCCGGCTGGACGCAGATCAACACCCTCTTAACGGACTGCTGAAGGGCGCTGGCGGACTTTGCTGGTATGAGAATTCCCAACTCCAGAGCCCTTTATTTGTAGGGCAAATTAACGGCGGCACTGAACGGGCGCAGCTTCCCGCCGCGCTGTTTGAAAAGGCCATCGGAGCGCGTGAAATCAATGCTCCGCAGGGCGTAATAGCGGTGAAAAAAACGCAGTCCGGTGCGGCCACGCTTTGGCAGCGTGAGGTCAGCTCACGTTATGGCCAGTATCCGGCGGCGCTATCGGCAGCGCCTGAGCAACTGATGTCGGCCTCTTTCTTTCGCGTATCCCTGGCGATGCAGGATCAAACCGTTTTATTTTCTCTCGACGACACGTTAGTCAACCAGGCGCTGCAAACGTTGAATAAAACGCGTTCCCCGATGGCAGATGTTATTCCCACTGGCAGCACGGTGCCGCTCTATATCAACCCGCAGGGAATGGCAAAACTATTACGGCGCGAGACGCTGGAGAGCCTGCCGAAGAATGTTGAGCCGGTTTTCTTTAACGCCGCACAAACTCTGCTGATGCCAAAACTCGACGCGTTAGCCGAACAGCCTCGTTATGCCATGTCGCTTGCCGATCCTGAACCCGGTGACGCCTGGCAGTGGCTACCGGTGACCTGGAAGGCATTATGATCCGTTTGCTGGCAGCATTTTGCTGGCTGATGTCAACGATGGCGATAGCGGCGCAAACCGTCACGCTGGATGCCGGGCAGTCTGCGCTGTTTCGCTCGTGGTTTACGCGTATCGCGGAAGAGCAATTGCGCCAGGGCCCCAGTCCGCGCTGGTATCAGCAGGATTGTGCCGGGCTGGTGCGGTTTGCCGCCAACGAAGCATTGAAGCCGCATAACAGCCAATGGCTGCGCAGTAACGGCCTTTCAAACCGCTTTTTACCGCCGGAAATGACGCTGACGCCCCAGCAACGCCAGCTGGCGCAGAACTGGGATCAGGGCAACGGTCAATCCGGCCCGTATGTCAATGCGATTAAATTAGTCCAGTACAACAGCCGTTTTGTTGGCCGGGATATAAACCAGGCGCTGCCTGGGGATATGATTTTTTTTGATCAGGGCGACGATCAGCATTTGATGGTCTGGATGGGGCGTTACGTCATCTACCATACCGGAAGTGCTACCCACGCGGATAATGGAATGCGCGCCGTCAGTCTGCAACAACTCATGACATGGAACGATACCCGATGGATACCCAACGACTCCAATCCCAATTTCATTGGCGTTTATCGCTTAAATTTTCTGGCGCGGTAAGCAGACAGCCGTTTTCTCGCCTTTGTCTTCCGCTGTTGATTGCGGCGGCGCTGGGATTACCTCCTGCCCATGCCGGAGATGAGCTTCCCTCGAGCGGCTATTCATCGCTTACGGGAGACAGCTTCTTTTTACTGGCTGACAGCAGTTTTTCCAGTACTGAAGAGGCTAAAGTCAGACTTGAAGTGCCTGGTCGCGATTATCAGCGCTACCGCATGGAAGACTATGGTGGGGCAGATATTCGTCTCTATCGCATTCCCGATCCGATGGCTTTTTTGCGTCAGCAGAAAAACCTGCACCGCATTGTTGTTCAGCCGCAATACCTGGGTGACGGGCTGGCGAACACGCTCACCTTTTTATGGGATAACTGGTACGGGAAATCACGTCGCGTCATGCAGCGTTCTTTTTCTGCACAGTCTCGCCAGAAAGTGACGCAGGCGCTGCCAGAATTACAGATTGGCAACGCGTTAACGATGCCATCGCAATACGTTCAGGTGAACCCGTTCTCACCATTGAAAAAATACCCGCTGGTTGAGCAGTTTCGTTATCCGCTCTGGGATGCGGCTCCGATTCAACCGCAGGACGGGGTCAGGCTGGAAGGATCGTCGAGTAACGTTATAGAGGCCCAGCCAGGCAACGTTTATGTTCCCCTCGGTAAGCTGGAGCCTGGGCTTTATCTGGTCGAGGCCACGATCGGCAAGTATCGGGCAACCACCGTCGTTTTCGTTTCCAGTACCGTCGCGCTCAGCAAAGTTTCCGGTAACGAGCTGTTGGTATGGACGGCAGGAAAAACGAACGGTGAGGCGAAGCCCGGCACGGATATTTTATGGACGGACGGTCTGGGCGTATTAGCCAGTGGCATAACGGACGCTGACGGTCTCCTGCGGCTAAAACACCTTTCGCCGGAGCGATCCTACATTCTGGGTAAAGATGCTGAAGGCGGTGTTTTCGTCTCTGAGAACTTCTACTACGACAGTGAAATTTATAACACCCGTCTCTATATCTTCACCGATCGGCCACTCTACCGTGCCGGCGATCGGGTTGATATCAAGGTGCTTGGTCGCGAATTCCACGACCCGTTGCACTCATCGGCTATCATCAGCGCGCCCGCAACCCTTTCCGTCATTGATGCCAATGGCAGCGTGCTGCAATCACAGAAAATAATGCTGGATGGCGATAAAGGAGGGCAGGTCAGTCTCCGCCTGCCCAATAACGCAGTTTCCGGCGGGTATGAACTGCGCCTGGCGTATCGTAATCATCTCTACAGCAGCGCTTTCCGGGTGGCGAGCTATATCAAACCGCACTTCGAGGTAGCGCTGACGCTGGATAAAAAAGAGTTCAAAACCGGAGAA
Organism: Superficieibacter sp. HKU1; assembly: GCF_029319185.1. Taxonomy (NCBI): domain Bacteria; kingdom Pseudomonadati; phylum Pseudomonadota; class Gammaproteobacteria; order Enterobacterales; family Enterobacteriaceae; genus Superficieibacter; species Superficieibacter sp. HKU1. The sequence continues at coordinate 2,749,765 of NZ_CP119754.1, read as the reverse complement.
GAGGTGAAGGGCCATCTTTTACTGCTGTATCCGGATGGTAAACCGGTAAAAAATGCCCGTATTCAGTTAAGCCTCCGGTCTCAGCAGCTGTCGATGGTCGGTAACGATCTCCGCTACGCCGGGCATTTCCCGATTGAACTCGCCAGCACTGAAATGACCTCTGATGAGGCCGGACGAGTGGCGCTAAACTTGCCTGCCGCGGCAAAACCCAGCCGCTATCTGTTGACTGTTTCCGCCAGCGACGGGGCAGCGTATCGGGTGAATTCGACCAAAGAGATCCTGATTGAACGCGGGCTGGCGAGCTATTCCCTGAAAAGTGCGCCGCAGTTCAGCACGCCTGGAGATGATGTGGTTTTCCACTATTCCGCGTTGACGTCAGAGAAGCAGAAGCCGGTGAAATACGAATGGATCCGCCTTGAAGATCGTCAAACACAACGGGGAAATGTCGCTGCAGACGGAGAATCGTTCACCGTACGGTTTGATAAGCCCGGTAATTACACCCTGACATTACGTGATAAAGACGATTTAATCATCGGTGCTATCACACATACTGTGACGGGCCCTGGCAGTAAGGCGCAAACCGGAACCATTGATATCACACCGGACAAAACCCAGTACCAGCCGGGTGAAACCGCGAAGATGCTCATTACCTTCCCCGAGCCAGTACAGGACGCGTTGCTGACGCTGGAGCGGGATAGCGTTGAGAAGCAGTCGCTGCTATCGCGCCCGGCACGCTGGCTGACGATCCAGCGTCTGAATGATACCCAGTACGTTGCTCAGGTACCGGTCGTTGACGCCTTTGCGCCCAATACGACGTTTTCCGTACTTTATACGCGTAACGGACAGTACAGTTTTCAGAATGCGGGCATTAAAGTGGTGACGCCGCATCTGGATATTCAGGTAAAAACGGATAAAACCCACTACCAACCCGGTGAGCTGGTAAATGTCGAACTGACGTCGCTGCTGGAGGGCAAACCGGCTCCTGCAACGCTGACGGTCGGGGTTGTGGATGAAATGATCTATGCGCTCCAGCCGGAAATCGCGCCGAATATTGGCACATTTTTCTATCCGCTGGGGCGTAATAATGTGCGTACCAGCGCCAGCTTATCATTTATTAGCTACGATCAGGCGCTCTCCAGCGAACCCACGATGCCGGGTGCGACCAACCGCAGCGAGCGGCGGGTGAAAATGCTCGAACGTCCGCGTCGCGAAGATGTGGATACCGCCGCGTGGCAGCCCTCTCTGAAAACGGATAAACAGGGCAAAGCATACTTTACTTTCCTGATGCCGGACTCCCTGACCCGCTGGCGGATCACCGCCCGTGGAATGAATGCTGACGGTCTGGTAGGGCAGCGTCGTGCCTTTCTGCGCTCAGAAAAAAACCTCTACATGAAGCTGAGCATGCCGACAGTGTTCCGGGAAGGCGATCAGCCCGAGTCCGGGGTGTTTATTTTCAGCCAGCAGGATAACGCAGCCGTTGAGCTGGTAACGCATTTTGCCGGACAAGAACAGCGTCAGCCGCTGACGCTCCATCAGGGAGCAAACTACATTCCACTGACCCAGCATTTTCAGCAGTCTGGCCTGTTCAACGCGGAACTGCTGCAAAACGGCCAGCCCCAGGACAGCATCAGTGCGAAGCTGGACTTTATTGATAACGCCTGGCTGGTGGATGAGCAAAAAAACGTAGTGTTAACGGGCAGAGATAATGCGCTGGATCTACCGGAACACGCGCGCAACATTCGCCTGCAAAGCAGTGATAGTGTGCAGGACATCTTCCGTAATAACCTTGATGAGCTTGTCGATGAGCCCTACGGCGGCGTGGTAAACACGGCCAGTCGTTTGATCCCATTGAGTCTGGCCTGGCGCGCGCTGCCCACTCATGACGGCGCAGCCGCCAACGATCTGCGGCAGATGATGCAAAGTGACCGTCTGCGTTTGATGCAGCTGGCGGGGCCGGGGGCGCGTTTTGCCTGGTGGGGAGACAGTGAAGACAGTAGCGCATTGCTGACCGCCTGGGCCTGGTACGCTGACTGGCACGCCAGTCAGGCGCTGGGCGTCCCTCAGTCAACAGAATACTGGCAGCACATGCTGGACAGCTACGCCGGGCAGGCAAACGCCATGCCGCTATTGCATCGGGCGCTGGTGCTGGCCTGGGCACAGGAAATGGGCCTGCCGGTGAAGAGTCTGTTGCAGGGCCTTGATGAAGCCTTCACCAACAGTGCAGCGACATCGGGCGCCTGGCAGGGGGATGACAATGCCAGCCTGATCCTCTGGCAACCTGATTCTGCGCTGGGCAACGCGGTGGCAAGAGTATTGACCACCACGTTGTTGAAAAAAGTGAATCTGGCGTCGGTTGACGGTCAGACCGCACAAGAAGCTGCCCTGCGTCTGGCGACCGACAGCAATCAGCCGCTGGCCCGCACGGTGGTCCTGCTCAGTGGTAATGGTGATGCGAGCCAGGCAGCCTCCATTCTGCGCAGCTTAACCGCCCGGCAATCGGGCATGGATCGCGCGCTGGCATTGACCTGGCTAACGACCCTGATGCGTTCAACGCCGGCTGCCACGCTTCCTGCGCCTGCTGGCGCATGGGCGAAGCGCCATGCGGCGAACGGAGGCGACGACTGGCGCTGGATCGGGCAGGGCGTGCCGGAGGCTATTTCATTCCCGGATGATATCGTGACTCCGCAGAACGTGCAGATCCGCTGGCGTGAACCAGCCAACAACGCGCGGCAAAATAACGTCGCGGTGAAAGTCGAACGTCATTTATTCAAACTGGTAGTGGGTGAGGAGGCGATGGACTTTACCCTGCAACCCGTCGCGGGCAATGAAATTGACAGTGACGCGCTCTATCTTGATGAAATTACGCTGACCAGTGAGCAAACCTCACCGCTGCGTTACGGCCAGGTTGAGGTCCCGCTGCCGCCGGGTGCCGACGTCGAGCGCACAACATGGGGGATTTCCATCCGCAAGCCGGGCGGGAAAAACCAGAAAGGTGAGCTGCTGGAAAAAGCACGCAATGAAATAAGCGAGCTGGCCTATATGATCCCGGTAAACACGTTGACCGGAACCACCACCTTTCGTCATCTGCTGCGCTTTTCGCAAAAAGGAAAATTTGTATTACCCCCCGTTCGCTATGTACGCAGCTACGCCCCTGACCAGCAGAGCCTGGCCGCCGACACGGACTGGACTGAAATGCAGGTGAAATAAGTGAGGCTGGCACAGGCGATATGGCTACTTTGTTTCCTCCCCCTGCTGGCAACGGCAGAGGGATCGTCTCTGCGTCTGGCGATTCGTGAGGCGGAGGGCGACCGGCTCTATACGTTAACCGAGGCGGGAATAAGCCATGCCTCGGCGCTGCCGGAAGAGACGCTTTCTCCACTGGGTAGCGTATGGAAACTGTATGTTTACGCCTGGCTGGAGGATACCCACCAGGTGGAGCAGCCTTATCAGTGTACGGGGGGCGATCCCGAGGAAGTGTACTGTTGCCATCCCGGAGAAAGCATCACCCGTGATACGGCACTGGTTCGCTCGTGTGGGCTTTATTTTGCTCCCTCGCGGTTACATATTGATGAAAGCGCATGGGATGGATACTGGCAACAGCACAATGCGCCGCCATGGGTGGGCTCGCTGTCCTCACTCGGCCCGCAAACGCAGGTCAGCGTTAAAACGCTGCTCGACTCATTAGCCATATTGCCCGCGCAGCAAAAAGCCCGGAACGTATTGCTGGATGTGCTCCTGGATAACACCAAAGACGGAGTGGCCGCACAGCTTGGCGGACGGCTGCGGGTAAAAACCTGGAGCTGGTTTGCCGGTGACAAAGCGCATTCCCGTGAAGGAGGATTCGCTGGCTGGTTGACGGACGGTACGCCAGTGTGGGCTGGCGGTAGCGGCACCAGCAAAACGGTCTTGATGCGCTATGCCACCGTTCTTAATCAACTGCTGCCCGTGCCGTCAGGCGGCACCAGTGGACAGTGTGTGCAGGTGGATATGTTTGCCCGCTACCCGGTGCAGTCGGTAATCAACGAAAACACTGGTCAGAACGTTACCGCCGGTCCATTGTTTGGTCGCTACCGGGTGACATTCACCAATGGCAATCATAGTACCCTGGTGAGCGACGGCGAAACCCTGCTTCTGGCAAAAAAAGGAACGTTGCATCTTGAGGCCCACCTCGGCCTTGAAGAGTACGTTGCCAGAGTACTGGATCGCGAAGCGGCAAGCACGCCGCTGGAAGCGGCGAAAGCAATGACCATTGTCATCCGCACGTGGCTATTGCAAAACGCGCAGCGTGAGGGAGAGTGTCTGAGCATCAGCGACAGTAGCGCCAGCCAGCGCGTTTCGCCTTCGCCTGCCAGCCGTGCGGCGCGTGAGGTCACGGCCTGGACGCAGGATATAATCCTGGCGGGCGGGCCGGTCAATTATCACCGGGATCGTGCCGCTGCCGGATTACTCTCATGGCAAAACGCGCGTCAACAGGCAGAGCAGGGACAGCGCTTTGACGCGATCCTCTCTGCAGCCTTTCCTTACGCCAGTCTGAGCCGCCGGGACGATCCCCACTCCACCTGTCTGCCGATGCCGGAGGCAAAACGCTGGCTGATTGCGAAAAGGGAGCAGTGGCGCAGGCAACTGGACCTGGAGCCTGGCTACAGCGAGCCGTCAAAATTTGCGGTTTGCAAACTGGTTTCAGGTTTTCCGTTTACCGACAGGCAGCAAAAGCGTCTGTATATCCGCAATTTTTTTACGCTACAGGACAGGCTGGATGTCACGCATGAGTACCTGCATCTGGCTTTCGACGGTTATCCCTCGGGGCTGGATGAGTCTTATGTGGAAAACCTGGCCCGTCATTTATTAATGGACTAATGCTATGCGTACAGTGTCTCGTATTTTATTTCCGTTGTTATTTATCTCACTCCCGGCGCTGGCGGACAGCGCGGGAGGTCAGGAGGTACAGATCGACGCACCGCTGTCCGGGTGGCGTGCGGCGGAAGGCGACAATGCGGCATTTTCGCAGTCGGTGAACTACCCGGCGTCAACGGTGAATATGGCCAGCGATCAAAATATCTCCGCGCAAATTCGCGGGCAGATCAAAAATTTCTCACCAACGGGTAAAAAAGCACCCGGCAGGCTGGTGGTCAACGGCGTCAGCATGCCGCAGCGTTTTGAAGATGACGGCTCCTTTGCGCGCCCTTATATTTTCCCGGAAGGCAGTAACAGTATTGAAGTCGTCAGCCCTGACGGTAAGAGCCGTAACCGCATGCAGTTTTACTCAACGCCGGGCGCCGGCGCAATCCGTGCCCGTTTGCGGCTGGTTCTGTCGTGGGATACCGATAACACCGATTTAGACATGCACGTGGTGACGCCGGACGGTGAACATGCCTGGTATGGCAATCCCGTGCTGAATAATGGCGGCGCGCTGGATATTGATGTGACAACCGGCTACGGCCCGGAGATTTTTGCAATGCCTGCGCCCGTCAAGGGGCGTTATCTGGTGTATATCAATTACTACGGTGGCCGTAGCGAGACGGAACTGACCACCGCCCAATTAACCATTATCAGTGATGAAGGCTCTGCCAGTGAAAAGCAGGAAACCTTCATCGTCCCTATGCGCAAAGCCGGAGAACTGACGCTGGTGAAAAGTTTTAACTGGTAACGTGGGTCGCTATGCAAACCCCTTCATACTCTACCCTGCAAACGGTATGCTGATGGTAAATCTTTTGCCAACGAAGGCCGGCATGACAATGGAAATAAAAACGCTCTCGACTGAAGAGATCTACCGTAATAAATGGATGGCGCTGCGCGAAGATCGCATTCTCCGGGCGGACGGCAGTCAGGGGATTTACTCGGTTATCGAAAAGCCGGATTTTGTGGTGATCCTGCCGGTCGAAGATGATGCGATCTTCGTAGTGGAGCAATTTCGCTATCCGCTGAGAGAGCGAACGATTGAGCTTCCGCAGGGCTCCTGGGAGCATACGTTAACCGCCACGCCTGAACAGGTTGCCGCCGGTGAGCTGCGCGAAGAAACCGGATTAGTCGCCGGGAAGATGATCCGCGTCGGCTATCAAAAGCTGGCGCAGGGCTATTCGCAGCAGGGCTATCATATTTATCTGGCAACCGAATTAACCCATCATGCGCCGTCGCTCGATCCCGAAGAGTACGGTCTCACCGCCCGCAAAATCAAAACAGACGATTTTATGCAGTTGATCCTTGATGGCAAAGTCACCGATGCCACGTCGGTTACGGCTTTTCTTCTGGCAAAGGCCAGGGGATTGATTGCTTAGGACTTGTGTCCGCCATTAGGTTACTATCATCCACATTGCCCGTCGCAGAGGAAACCTTTTATGAATACCGGACCACTGAACGAAACTGAGCTGGAGTGGCTCGATGATGTGCTGGTGAAATATGGCACTGACGACGGCGTTCTTGACGTCTCTGAACTGGATGGACTGCTCACCGCCGTGCTCTCTGCGCCGCATGAGATTGAGCCGACCGACTGGCTGCTGGCTATCTGGGGTGGTGCGCAAAACGTGCCTGCCTGGGAATCGGAGCGGGAGATGGAGCGGTTTATGGCGCTGTGTTTTCAGCATATGGCCGACATTGCCGAGCGGCTTGAACATTATCCTGAGCAATTTGAACCGGTATTTGGCACGCGTGAAATCGAAGGAAGTGAATTTACGATTGTTGAAGAGTGGTGTTTTGGCTATATGCGCGGCGTTGCGCTGGCCGACTGGTCATCGCTGCCGGAAACGTTGCGCCCTGAGCTTGATGCCATCGCCTTACATGGTCTGGAAGCTAACTTCGATAAACTGGATACGCTGACGCCGCAGGAGCGCGATCGCAGTATTGATAAGCTGGAGCCTGCGGCACTCAATCTGTTCGCTTACTGGTCTACCCATCAGATCCCCGCTCCGGCTACCCCGGTACAGCAGCCGTTACGGGCAGAAAAAACGGTTGGCCGCAACGATCCCTGTCCCTGCGGCAGCGGCAAAAAATTCAAGCAGTGCTGCCTGCATTAAACCTTCATCAGGGACGGATAATCGTCCCTTAGTCGGCGACAAACGTGATAGCGTGGAATGATGCCTGGCCGCGCTTCGCTTGCACAGGCCTACAATTCAGAATAATTTGTTGATATTGAGGGTTTTGTAGGCCGGGTAAGGCGAAGCCGCCACCCGGCAAAACGGCGTGCACAATAGCAAAGCCAGGTGTGCCCTCAACCTGAAGAATGGATATCCATCGACGTTTTTGATCAGCTTACCGCAGGCAGCCAGCCTGCAACTATCGAAAACTGCACCGCGATGATTGCCACGCCGCAGCCCAGGACCAGCCACAATACCGCCTGGCCGCCCGCGACACGATAGCCGCTTTGCGGATAGCGTTTACGGCTTTGCATCGCCAGCAGGGAAGGGATGATCAACGCCAGCACCGCCAGCGCGACGCCAGCATAACCCAGTGCCAGCACAAATCCGCGCGGATAAAACAGCGCAAACGCCAGCGGGGGCAGGAAGGTCAGTAAACCGGTTTGCAGACGCCCCAGCGGGCTATTTTTACGCTGAAAAAGATCGGCCAGATAGTCAAATAGTCCCAGCGCCACCCCAAGAAAAGAGGTTGCCAGCGCCAGATCGGCAAACAGATGTACCGCCAGTTCGACGTGCGGTGACGCAACTACTTCACGGATCGCCTGCAATAATCCGTTGAGACCCGCATGGGTCGCCAGCAGGGCCGCAAACGCGGGAGAGCCAATACTGCCGAGCGTCGCCAGCTGCCAGAAAATATACGCTACCAGCGGAATAAAACTGCCGACCATAAAGACCCGCCGCAGTTTTTTAATATCGCCATTCATGTAACTCACGATGCTCGGCACGCTGCCGTGAAAGCCGAACGACGTAAAAATGACCGGGATCGCCGACAGCGCCAGCCCTTTTTCCAGCGGCAGGGTGAGCAGGTTGACCTGATGAATATGCGACAACAGCAGCGCCAGCATCACCACCAGGAAAATCGTTTTTGCGGTGAACAGAAAGCGGTTAAAGAGATCGACGAGTGATGTCCCGATACACACCACCGCGCCGCCGACCAGGGTAAACAGCAGTACGCCGATGGCGGGAGGCAGGGTGAGGGACAGCCAGTCATTAAGGCTCGACGACAGCAATTCGCCTGCGCCGCTGACGTAGGCGGCCGTCAGGGCATACATTAAAAACAGCATACTAAAACCGGTCAGCCACTGACCATAGCGGCCAAGATAGCGCTGAGCCAGTGAGCCAAGCCCGGTATCGGCGGCAACGTGCTGATAGACCTCCAGCAGCAGCAGCGCGGTATAACACATCAGCGCCCATAATCCGAAGAGTAACCCCAGCGTTACACCAAAACCGGTGCCTGCCGCCGCCAGCGGCATCGCCAGCATTCCTGCACCAATGGTGGTGCCCGCAACGATTAAAATACTTCCCAGAGCGCGGTTTCTCACTAATTCCTCTGCTACTAACGGCATTTGATGGTTATTTATGCCGCGCAGAATAGGGGAATTCATGAAGGTCGTCAAATCAGGATTACAGTCTCTGTATTTAAATCTTTACATTTTTCTTTGTTCAACAGAACGGAACCTGTTTTAACGCAAGTCATCGCGACGGCGGCAAGGCTATGCTGGCTTTTTTCAGGAGGGGTTATGGCATCCATACACGGTCACGATGTACTGAACATGATGATTAATTCTGGCGAGCGTTACACCACTGCCAGTCTGGAAGCGGCAATTATTGCCCGTTTTGGCGAGCTAGCGCGGTTTCACACCTGTTCCGCTGAAAATATGACGGCCAAAGAATTAGTGGCGTTTTTACAGCAAAAAGGCAAATTCATTGCGCAGCCGGATGGATTTAACACTCACGAAAGTAAAATTTGCCGACATTAATTCAGGCCAGCGCGAAGCTGGCCCGCTGAATTAGTTTTGCGCGTCGAGGGTGGAGAGTTCTTTATCGATAAAATAAAGACCTTCACCGCTTTTGCCTGCCAGCGATAATTTATCGAGAACGGATTTGAACAGTTTTTCTTCCTCATGCTGTTCAGCGACATACCATTGCAGGAAATTAAAGGTCGGGTAATCCTGGCTGGTCATTGCCGCATGGGCCAGTTCATTAATTTTGCTGCTGATCAGCTGTTCATGCTCATAGGTGGCGTGGAACAGATGGTCGAGCGATTCATATTCCGCGAACGGCGAGGCGATAGCAGTGATTTGTGGCAGGCTACCGGTATCGGTCAGGTAGTCAAACAGGCGCTGCATATGCCCCATCTCTTCCTGCGCGTGGCGGCGCAGAAAAGCGGCGGCCCCTTCAAAACTGTGATAGCTACACCATGCGCTCATCTGCTGATAAAGCAGAGAGGAGAACAACTCAAGGTTCATTTGTGCATTTAATTTTTCGATCATATCGGCTTTAAGCATGACGCGCTCCGCAATATTTGCCAGGGGTTATAATACCGCCACTATAATTTGTTATTTAATTATTTGCAAAAGGTTAAATAAAAAATTGATTTGTTAAAATGCGACCAGGAATAATACGCATTTGCGTTATTTAATATAAACGCGAGAATAAGAATAATTCCGTTTAAATAGCGCCAGCGGCAACGCTGGCACACGGATCACCAGTAATTCACCACGGAATTCTGGCTAACGGCCACGCCGCGACACTGATATTGCAGAGTGACTTTTTCATTCAGACAAAGCGAACCGCTGGTCACCGTGCAGGTGGTAATGGGCTGGCCGTAGGCAACCGCGGTGGCGTAACCGGCCTGCTGGCACTGCCGCGTTGCGGTACCCTGCGCGAGGTAAGGATCGGTGGTAGCGGACTGAAGCATGGCTTGTCCGTAGGTTAAACGCACGATGCCGCTGGTGGTATCAACATCGCTGACATCAGCCTGTCGGTTCACCGAACAGCCCGCAAGCGTCAGCAGGGAAATAAGAATGGCAGCTTTATTCATTACGCGGTTCTGCTTTTAAGGGAGTCTGCCTATCCTACCGTTTACTGCCAGCCGCAATCCGCAGAATAGCCAGCGGATCTACACCCAGTTATCACAACGGCGGGCGCTAATCGGCCTGCGAGTCAAAAATGGCCTGAAATTTCACATGCTGCTGGCGAAAAAGCGCTACCAGCTGCGGGTCAAAATGATGTCCTGCCCCCTGAAAAATCATCTCGCAGGCGCGCTCGTGCGAATAGCCAGGTTTATAGACACGCTTTTGCCGCAGGGCATCATAGACGTCTGCCAGCGCCAGGATCCGCGCTTCGATGGGAATTTGTTCACCACGCAGCCCTTCCGGATATCCGCTGCCATCCCACTTTTCATGGTGGAAATGAATAATATTTTCGGCAACGGGACCCAGCCCCAGCCCCTGAATAATGCGCCAGCCTTTTAGGGTATGCAGTTTCATTTCGCTAAATTCTCCCGGGGAAAGCGGTCCTTGCTTGCGCAGAATGCGTTCCGGTACCGCAATTTTACCGACGTCGTGCAGCGAGGCGAAATGCTCGATTTCATGCACCATCCGCCGCGGCAGTTTTAATTCCCGCGCCATCAAACCGCAATACTGAGCGACGCGATGGATATGGCTGCCGGTCTCGTCATCATGCGCCCGGTTCACCTTTTCCATCGCCTCCACAATACTGCGGTTAACCGCCCGGTTCTGCTTCATTTGCCGCCACATGATGATGAGCAAACACACGCTGAATAGCGCAGTAATGAGCAGCACAATGCTGATCATTTTAAAGGTGTTTTTGGTGAGTTCTGGCATCAGGGTGGGTTCGACATGCCGCTCCATCTGAGTGCGGAAGCTGGAAATACGGTGGATCTGCGCCAGTAAACGCTGTAGCGGATGCGCGGGATCAACCCAGGGTCCAATCTCATAATCAATACGGGTCAGGCCGGCCACTTTCAGCACGCCGCGAAACAGTTCATTTCCCCGTAATGACAGCTCCAGTGAACTGAGATCGCCAAGGATATAATCAATTTGATGGTTTTCGATGGCATCCAGCAGTTCTTCAACCGAGGCACCGCTGACGATAAAAATCTCATTGCCAAAGCGCTGCCTGAGATAAAGCGCGGAAAACGAGCCGCGCAGCACCCCGACCCGCTGATGACGAATTTGTTCTTCATCCCAGAGGAACGGCTGGCCGATGCGGTTGTAATACACATTGTGCCAGGCCGTCACGGGCCCAATCATACCATCCGACTGGCTGGCATCGTTGGTATTAACCAGATTAACCAGGCGGACGGGCCATTTTTCTTGCCGCATGCGCAAGACGTAATTATCAACATACTGAACGTCCACTTTCACGTGCAGCAGATCGCGTATGTCGTTAATCATATCCACCACCGAACCGTGATATCCCTGCGCATCTTTCCAGATTAGCGGCGCAAAATTCTCGTTTTTGGGCAGCCAGACGGTGAGCGTGTTGGCGGCAAGCCAGCGCTTTTCTTCCTCACTAAGCACAATCCGGCTGAGCAGGAAATCACGCCGCGTCTGGTCTTCCAGTTTTCGCAATTTCCCATTGCGCTGCCAGTCATTAATGAGCTGATTAACATTGGTTCTCAGGCCGCGCAGCTCAGGGCTGAACCCCAGCACCGAGGCGATGTGCAGGTCGGGAAAGGGACGAGAGATAGTGTAATAACGCAGCGTATCTTCCATCTCGGTAGCGTCATTAATATAAAAATCAGCTTTATTTTCACTCAGCAGGCGAAAGGCTTCTTCGCTGGTGGTAACAAAAATGACCTGACTGAAGTGGATATCGGCATAACGCATATTAACCTGATCCCAGGTGGCATCATTGCGGCGAAAGACCACCCGGCTCTGGTTTAGCTCATCGGCGGATGTGATGGTGCGGGTCAGGCTGGCGGCGAGCACTTCATTACTAAAAATACGGGCTGAGAGAATTTTGTTTCGTGCGCGGGCTTCCGTTCGGATCACGCCAGCATACAGGCCATAGCGATCGTTATTAAAACTCTGGCTAATTTCATTACCGCTGATGGGCTGGATTTGCAGGTTGTAGCCATATTTTTGATTTATGGCCTGAATGAGTTGTGGATAAAACCCCTGATAATGACCGTGTGGATCGCGCCAGAACTCGTAGCTCGGAGCGTCATAAAGCCAGACCGGAACCGCCTCCTTTGGGGGAGAAGGGGCGGCAAAAAGGGGAAATACGCACAGCAGCGCCAGAAATAGCAGGGCTCCGAAAAATACCAGGGGTCGGGAGGGCGGGCTGTGCTGATCCACTCAGATGATTCCTGTTATTGTTTTGTTTAATTTGAAGTCTAACCAACCCTCAGCACAGCGAATAGATATTTTTTGAATATGAGAGAAAAATGCGCTGCACCGCCAGTGGCGGAAAAACGTGATGCCATCTGTGATTTTTAAAACAATTTTTCATTAAATTTGAAAGTATGTTTGGCAGGTAGTAAAGTTGACCTCATCTGACATCAAGGCGGGGCATCCCGCGCAGCACTCAGGAGAGTTAGAAATGAAAATTGCACTGATGATGGAAAATAGTCAGGCCAGCAAAAACGCTGTTATCCTCAATGAGTTGAACGCGGTAGCAAGCGAGAAAAATTTCCCGGTTTATAACGTCGGCATGAGCGATGAGAACGATCATCACCTGACCTATATCCATCTGGGGATTATGGCCAGCATTTTGCTGAATTCGAAAGCGGTCGATTTTGTGGTCACGGGTTGCGGTACCGGGCAGGGCGCGCTGATGTCCCTGAATATCCATCCAGGGGTGATTTGCGGTTATTGTATCGATCCCGCCGATGCGTTCCTCTTCGCCCAGATTAACAACGGTAACGCGCTGGCGCTGCCTTTTGCCAAAGGTTTTGGCTGGGGCGCCGAGCTGAATGTGCGCTTCATTTTCGAAAAAGCGTTTACCGGCCGGACCGGTGAAGGTTATCCGCCGGAGCGTAAAGAACCGCAGGTGCGCAACGCGGGTATTCTCAACCAGGTGAAAGCAGCGGTAGTGAAAGAAAATTATCTGGATACCCTGCGCGCTATCGATCCGGAGCTGGTGAAGACGGCGGTTTCCGGCCCGCGCTTCCAGCAGTGTTTTTTTGAGAACAGCCAGAACAAAGAGATTGAAGCGTTCGTTCGCGAAATGATTGGCTGATCCATTCGCGCTGTTTTGCCCGGTGACGCTACGCTTACCGGGCCTACGATTGTTATGTAACCATCTGATATTGCAGTCTTTGTAGGCCGGGTAAGGCGAAGCCGCCACCCGGCATTATCCTCTCAGCACACCATTACAGCCCCTCACTTCCTCTTTCTCGACACCGAGCTTCCCGCATCTCTGGTCAGCCGGAAGGTATCGGCCATTCCTGCCAGACAGATTAGCGCAATAAACCCAAATGCCAGCCGAAAGCTGATGCCGGGGATAGCGGTGAGTGCGAACCAGTCGCTGATGCGTTCACCGAGGCGAATACCAATCGCACCCAGGGTGATCCCCAGTCCGACCGCCAGTTGCGTGGCGGTACTGAACAGGGTATTGGCATAACTCATCTGGCTGGAGGGGACGTCAGCAAAGGCCAGCGTGCTAATGCCGGTAAACTGCACCGAACGGAAAACGCCGCCCAGGTACAGGATCAGCAGCACCAGCCAGACCGGGGTAGTCGGCGTTAAAAAGGCGCAGGCCAGCAACGCCAGCACGTTCAGCGCGCCGTTGATCAACAGCAGACGGCGAAATCCCAGCCAGCGGATCAGGGGCGTGGTGGCCGGTTTAATCGTCAGGTTGCCGACAAAGACGGCCAGCACCAGCGAGCCGGCATGAAACGGATCCATACCGAAACCGACCTGAAAAAGCAGCGGCAGCAAAAAAGGCACGGTACTGATCGACGAGCGAAACAGTGAACCACCGTACATCGTGACGCGAAAGGTCGGGACCTGCATCGCTTCCAGGCGGATCATTGGCCATGCCGCATGACGAAAATGGCGCAGGGCGTAAAATGACGCTACCCCACCGATAACAAGCAGCGCCGTGGTGATCCCTCCCTGAACGTTTTCCGCTCCCAACGCTTCCATCGCATAGACCAGGCTTATCATTGCGACCGAGGTGGCGAGAAAACCGGGCAAATCGAAAGGACGGCGCTGTTCATCGCGTATGTCAGGAATAATTCGCAGCGATAACAGGATCGCAACTAAGCCAATCGGCAGATTAATAAAGAAGATCCAGCGCCAGTCCGCATAGCTGGTAATAAAGCCGCCCAACGGAGGACCGATAATCGGTGCGACCAGCGCAGGCCAGGTGAGGGTGGCGATGGCGGTGATCAGCTGGTGTTTTGGCGTGGTGCGCAGCACCGCCAGCCGTCCCACGGGCACCATTAGCGCGCCGCCTGCGGCCTGAAAAATGCGCATCGCAACAAAACTCTCCACGCTGGTTGCCAGGCCGCACAGTACCGATGCAAGGTTGAAAATGGCCAGCGCCAGGGTAAAGACTTTCCGGGCACCGAACCGATCGGCAATCCAGCCGCTCGCCGGGATCAATACCGCCAGCGTGATGAGATATGCGCTGATGCCAATGTTAAGATCAACCGCCTCTACGCCAAAGGTTTTCCCCATATCGGGCAGGGCTGTGGCGATGACTGTACCGTCCAGAAACTCCATAAAAAAAGCGCCAGCAACCAGTAAAGCGGCGGGTGATAATCCGCGCTTTTCCTTGTCAGAGACTGATTCACTCATTATATGCCTGCCACCATAAAGAAAAAAATCCAGTAAAGGCGCGGATAAGCCGCAGATTTGACATAACTTTTGTTTAATACTTTACCAATACGTGTAAAATTTATGTGATTTTTATCACGTTGTGGTTGATTTTTGTGACGCAGGTCATATTATAGACGTGTAGACAGTAACACCTGCATAACAAAAATCGGAGTACAAAATGAAATTTCGCAAAATCCTGAAAAGCATGTTTGAAAACTACTGCAAAACCTTCAAAGACGTACCGCCAGGCGCTATGTTCTGATAAAAAAACCTGCCACGGCAGGTTTTTTTATGTCTGAATTTCCGCTCTGACATTTCAGCGCGCGTGCGATACTATTACGCCCCTTGAACAAGGAGCGCAATATGTCCGACAATCTGAGTGCCGATCAGGAACTGGTATCCGATATCGTAGCCTGCCAGCTGGTCATTAAACAAATTCTTGATGTTATTGAAATCATCGCCCCCGCTGAGGTTCGCGAAAAGATGTCAGCCCAGTTAAAAGCGATTGATTTCACGATGCATCCCGCCGCCGCCGATCCCGTCACGCTGCGTGGCATACAAAAAGCCATTGCGCTGATCGAAATGAAATTTACCCCGCAGGATGAAGCCCATTAAAAAGCCAGGCGCAAGCCTGGCTTTTTTCGTGGTGGCAGCATCAGAAAAAGGTTTGTACCAGCAGGTAACTTGCGGCACAGGCACAGCTGACGCCGATAAGTCCTGGCAGAATAAAGCTATGGTTAATGATGAATTTGCCGATGCGCGTCGTGCCCGAGCGGTCAAAGCCAATGCAGGCGAGGTCGCTTGGGTAGGTTGGCAGGACAAAATAGCCATAGGACGCCGGGAAGAAGGCGACCAGCATTTTGGGCTCCACGCCGAGCATCAATCCCATGGGGGCGACAGCCGTCAGCGCCGCAGCCTGACTGTTTACCAGTTTTGATACCAGAAACAGAACAATGGCGTAGGTCCACGGATGCGTTTTAACCACTCCTTCCAGCGCCATTTTTAATTCGCTCAAATGGGCCTGAAAGAAGGTATCGCTCATCCACGCGACGCCGAAGACCGAGAAAATCGCCACCATCCCGGCTTTAAATACCGCCCCGTTCGAAATCGTTGTTGCGTTAACTTTGCACACCATCAACATAATGGCCCCGGCGATCAGCATCATCATCTGGATCGTCAGGTTCATGGATAGCGGTGTCAGTTTTCCTTTCAACTCAAATGAAGGACGCAGTTCCGGGATGGCCCCAAGCAGTACCACCACCAGGATCCCGGCAAAGAAAATCCAGGTTGACCAGTAGGCCTGTTTTGGGAAGCGCTGATCCATCAGGGTATCGCTGCTGCCATAAATAAACTCGCGCTGTTTTGGATCCCTGAGCTTTTCCTGGAACTCCGCATCGTCTTCCAGGTTTTTACCACGGCGCAGACTCCACAAAGCGGCAATAGCGACGCCAAACAGCGAGGCCGGAACGGAGACGGCCAGAATTTCCAGGATCCCCCACGCCTGACCCACGCCGTGATTTGCGCCGATAATCGATACCAGTGAGACCACCGCCACCGACACCGGCGACGCGGTGATCGCCATTTGCGAGGCGATAGACGCCACCGCCATTGGGCGCTCAGGACGAATACCTTTTTTTAGCGCGATATCGGCAATAATGGGAAACATGGTGTAGACCACATGCCCGGTGCCGCACAGGAAGGTGAGGGACCACGTGGTAA
Source organism: Superficieibacter sp. HKU1 (assembly GCF_029319185.1). NCBI lineage: Bacteria > Pseudomonadati > Pseudomonadota > Gammaproteobacteria > Enterobacterales > Enterobacteriaceae > Superficieibacter > Superficieibacter sp. HKU1. The sequence continues at coordinate 2,733,339 of NZ_CP119754.1, read as the reverse complement.
AAGGTGCCAGCAGAGTAATATGCTGCGGATGTTTACGCAGTAAGCGTTCGGCAAACTGCATCATGACGTTCAGCCCGCCCGCCGTTTGCAGCGTGGCGGCACAGCCAATGACCGCCAGGATAGTAAGCATAACATCAACCGGCGGCTTGCCAGGCTCAAGACCAAAAACAAAGGTCAGGATAAACAGGCCGATCCCACTAATTAAACCCAGTCCCATCCCACCGAAGCGCGTACCCACCAGCAGGCAGAGGATAATGACCACAAACTCAAGGGTAATCATAGAGCACCTTTTGCAACATCATCAGATTTCCCTGAAGCATTGCATTTTGTAAGGGTAAACGATGAGAGATAGATCTAATTTATAAAATGTTAATTAAAACATCACGTTATACACATTTCATTAACATTTGTATTTGGTGTGAGGCGACAAGATCAGCAGTAAAGAGGGGAAAGAGGTGCTATTCCACCCCGGACCATGAGCGGGCCGGGGTGAACTAAGAAATTAATGTTGCTGGTAATTAACGACGTTTAACAGGTGCTGGTCGGTCTGTTCCATTTTCATTCCGGCCTGACCCGCATGACGCACTTCTTCAAAGATGGTTTGCAACAAAAGCCCGTGCTCCTCCCTTTCAGTGGCTATCTGGGTTAAGAAAGCCAGCGTAGCCGCATCGTTCTGCGACCGGGCTTCCTCTATGAGTTTGGTCAGCGTTTCACTGCGGTGCTGAAAATCCATCATGGTCTGGGAAAAGAGTTCTTCGAGATTGGTGCATTGCTCCTCAATAGGGTTTGTCGTCGCGACCACCGGATTCGCGCCAGATTTTTTTATAAAATCAAACACGCGCATCATGCGGGTAACGTTGATTTGCGCCTGCGAGCGCAGAAAAATGGCGGTGCCAGTCAGTTTACGTTTAGCGCACCACTCGCTTAAACGAAGGTAGCGATTGGACGCGTTATACTCCAGGTTCATCTGGACGTTGAGTTTTTGAACCATTCCTAAAGCTAGCATACCAATATCCTTATTACCTGGGGGACGATTTATACGAAATCGTATAATTCATGAAAATGTCGGGTTCGACGTTATTCATGCACCACCGTTACTCTCCACAGAATAAATACATTCTGCCGCTGCTGTATGTGATCGGTGATGAATTTTCCGTAATTCCTGTCGCAAGATTAAAACGATCCCGTCGCTAAGAAAAGTCTCAACGCACGGAATTCATTACTGGTTACAACTTCTGAAAAAAGAATTATAACTACTATTAAATACTTATATTTATGGTTAACATATTGATAAATATAATAATAACGATATTTTGTAATAGTTGAAAAAGCGTTTTAAAAAGCGTAGCATGGCAATGAGAATGAAAGCTGGCGCGATTCGTCTGTGCGGTACATCAATGTTGACCGTGCTCATGATATTCCATAATCCGTGATAAATTGCGCCAGATCATTTTTATTCTTACCAGATATTGTCCTCAGACGCCGGTATTTGAGCCTGAAGGTCTGATGAGCGTTTTGACATTCACAGATGAATTTAAGGGATAAAGAATGAAGAGCGTTGCCGTTTTACTGGCACCCGGTTTTGAAGAAGCGGAAGCCATTGTCACCATCGATATATTACGCCGTTTGCATATTCACGTAGAAACGCTGGCGTGCGCCGAATCACGTGCCGTGGTCAGTTACCATAATATTCCGCTGGTCGCCGACGCGACGCTGACCGAGCGTCAGGCGCATCGCTATGACGCTATCGTGCTGCCCGGCGGGCCACAGGGCAGTATTAATCTGGCGGCCAGTGAGGACGTTGTGGCGTTTGTCATGGCGCACGACAATGCCGGTAAGCTTATTTGCCCCATTTGTTCCGCCGCGGCCCGGGTGCTGGGCGGCAATGGGTTATTGAAAGGCCGTCGCTATGTGTGCTCTGGCGATTTATGGCAATCGGTAACCGATGGCGAGTATGTGGACGCGCCGGTGGTTGAGGACGGCAATTTGATCAGCGGCAAGGGACTGGGGCGGGTATTTGACTTTGCCCTGACCGTCGCCGCACGCCTGCTGGGTAATGAAGCCCCCGCGCGTGAGCACGCCGAACATATTTATTATCCCTGGTAATATCGGGTCCCGGATGCGCCGCCCATCCGGGACAAGGATAAGCTCGCTAAGGATATAGACAATCCTGTTACAGCATCATTTAATTGTCCGACAATACCCTTCCGTTTTATGTCATTTATTGCTGAATATATGTACGCAATAACTGTAATCCTGCGATGTGATGCCGCTCTCCTATGGAGAATTAATTTCCCGCTATTAATGTTCCAGCAAAAGCATTCACCAGGCTTCTGATGCTAATGCGTTGTTTTATGTCTGATAAAAAAATTTGAGTACGAATTTACCCTACATAGAAGAATGTTAACGCTGGAGTTTAACATGCACAAATTCACTAAAGCACTGGCAGCCATCGGACTGGCTGCGATTATGTCACAATCGGCTATTGCGGAATCCATGAAGCTGGGCTTTTTGGTTAAACAACCGGAAGAACCCTGGTTCCAGACGGAGTGGAAATTCGCCGATAAAGCCGGTAAAGATTTGGGATTTGAAGTGGTTAAGATTGCCGTACCTGACGGTGAAAAGACCCTTAATGCCATTGATAGCCTCGCCGCCAGCGGCGTAAAAGGCTTTGTCATTTGTACACCTGATCCGAAACTCGGCTCGGCGATTGTCGCTAAAGCACGCGGCTACGACATGAAAGTGATTGCCGTGGACGATCAGTTTGTCACCGCGAAAGGGAAGCCGATGGAGAGCGTTCCGCTGGTGATGATGGCCGCCAGCGAAATTGGCGCGCGTCAGGGGCAGGAGCTGTATAAAGAGATGCAAAAACGCGGCTGGGACGTGAAAGAAACCGGCGTCATGGCCATTACCGCTAACGAGCTCGACACCGCGCGTCGCCGTACGACAGGCTCGATGGACGCCCTGAAAGCCGCAGGCTTCCCGGAAAAACAAATTTACCAGGTGCCAACCAAATCTAACGATATCCCCGGTGCATTCGATGCCGGCAACTCGCTGCTGGTTCAGCATCCGGAAGTGAAACACTGGCTGATCGTCGGCATGAACGATAACACCGTGCTTGGCGGCGTTCGCGCCACCGAAGGTCAGGGATTCAAAGCCCCGGACGTGATCGGTATCGGTATCAACGGCGTGGATGCGGTCAGCGAGCTGTCGAAAAATCAGCAAACCGGCTTCTTTGGCTCCTTGCTGCCAAGTCCGGATATTCACGGCTACAAAACCAGTGAAATGCTCTACAACTGGGTAGAGAAGGGCGTAGAGCCGCCGAAATTCACCGCGGTCACCGACGTCGTGCTGATCACCCGCGATAACTTCAAAGCAGAGCTGGCGAAGAAAGGTCTTTAATCGATTTCAGTCAACCATGAATCAGCCCCTCGTTTAGCGAGGGGCCGTTTACGTACCACTATGAATGGCGGAGTCGTTATGCAGCAGTCTACCCCTTATCTCTCATTTCGCGGTATCAGCAAAACCTTTCCCGGTGTAAAGGCGCTCTCCGACATCAGCTTTGATTGCTATGCCGGGCAGATCCACGCCCTGATGGGTGAGAACGGTGCCGGGAAATCCACCTTGCTGAAAATTCTCAGCGGCAATTATGCCCCGACCAGCGGCACGCTGGCGCTGCAGGGGAAAGAGGTCGCTTTTAGCGACACTACCGCCGCGCTGAATGCGGGTGTCGCTATTATTTACCAGGAACTGCATCTGATTCCGGAAATGACCGTGGCGGAAAACATCTACCTCGGGCAGCTCCCGCACAAAGGCGGGATCGTTAATCGCTCACTGCTTAATTATGAAGCGCGATTACAACTGGAACATCTGGGTCTGGATATCGACCCGCAAACGCCGCTGAAGTACCTGTCGATAGGTCAGTGGCAAATGGTGGAAATTGCCAAAGCGCTGGCGCGCAATGCCAAAGTAATTGCCTTCGACGAACCGACCAGCTCCCTCTCCGCACGAGAAATCGACAATTTGTTCCGGGTGATCCGCGAGCTGCGCAAGGAAGGACGGGTCATCATTTATGTATCGCACCGGATGGAAGAAATCTTTGCCCTCAGCGATGCCATTACCGTGTTTAAAGACGGTCGCTACGTTTGTACCTTTACCGACATGCAGAAGGTCAATCACGACGCGCTGGTGCAGGCGATGGTGGGGCGCAATTTGGGCGATATCTACGGCTGGCAGCCACGCGACTATGGCGCGGAGCGGCTGCGGCTGGAAAACGTTAAGGCACCCGGCGTGCGCATGCCGATCAGTCTGTCGGTGCGCAGCGGTGAAATCGTCGGCCTGTTCGGGCTGGTGGGCGCCGGGCGCAGCGAGCTGATGAAAGGATTGTTTGGCGGCACGCGCATCACTGGCGGGCAGGTCTATATCGACGGCCAGCCAATATCTATTGAGAAACCGTCCCAGGCCATTCGCGCCGGGATAATGCTCTGTCCGGAAGATCGTAAAGCCGAGGGCATCATTCCGGTCCATTCGGTAAAGGACAACATCAATATCAGCGCACGTCGTAAACACATTCGCGCCGGCTGCGTCATTAACAATACGTGGGAAGCGCGTAACGCTGCGCACCATATCCAGTCGCTGAATATCAAAACGCCGGGCGCGGAACAGCTGATCATGAACCTGTCCGGAGGAAACCAGCAGAAGGCGATCCTCGGGCGCTGGCTGTCCGAAGACATGAAAGTCATTTTGCTCGACGAGCCGACACGCGGTATCGACGTGGGGGCGAAGCATGAAATTTATAACGTGATCTATGCGCTTGCCGCGTCCGGCGTCGCCGTCCTCTTTGCTTCAAGCGACCTGCCGGAGGTGCTGGGCGTTGCCGATCGCATCGTGGTAATGCGCGAAGGAGAGGTGGCCGGTGAACTTCTGCATCACGACGCCAAAGAACAGCAGGCGCTCAGCCTTGCGATGCCTAAAGTCAGCCAGGCGGTAGCCTGAGAAGGAGTTGAAAATGTCATCTGTAACCACAACGGGCGCGTCGAAGTCGTCAATGAGCATCGGGCGGATCTGGGATCAGTACGGCATGCTGGTCGTTTTCGCCGTGGTCTTTCTGGCCTGCGCGATTTTTGTGCCGAACTTTGCTTCGTTTATCAACATGAAAGGGCTGGGGCTGGCTATCTCGATGTCCGGGATGGTGGCCTGCGGGATGCTGTTTTGCCTGGCCTCCGGCGACTTTGACCTCTCCGTCGCGTCGGTCATCGCCTGCGCGGGCGTCACCACGGCGGTAGTGATTAACCAGACCGAAAGCCTGTGGCTCGGCGTATTTGCCGGGTTGATGCTCGGTGTCGTATGCGGCCTGGTGAACGGTTTTGTCATTGCCAGACTGAAGATTAACGCCCTGATCACCACCCTGGCCACGATGCAGATTGTGCGTGGCCTGGCGTACATTATTTCTGACGGGAAAGCGGTGGGGATTGAAGACGAGCGCTTCTTTGCGCTCGGTTATGCGAACTGGCTGGGACTGCCCGCACCTATCTGGTTAACGGTAGGCTGCCTGATTATTTTCGGTTTGCTGCTCAACAAAACCACCTTTGGCCGTAATACGCTGGCCATCGGTGGTAATGAAGAAGCGGCGCGCCTGGCCGGGGTGCCGGTGGTGCGGACGAAAATAATTATTTTTGTCCTCTCCGGGCTGGTGTCGGCGGCGGCGGGTATTATTCTCGCCTCACGCATGACCAGCGGCCAGCCGATGACGTCTATCGGCTATGAGCTGATCGTTATTTCTGCCTGCGTGCTTGGCGGCGTCTCGCTGAAAGGGGGAATTGGTAAGATTTCTTACGTGGTGGCGGGGATCTTAATTCTCGGCACCGTGGAGAATGCCATGAACCTGCTTAACATTTCGCCGTTCTCGCAATATGTGGTGCGGGGTCTGATCCTGCTGGCGGCGGTGATCTTTGACCGCTACAAACAAAAAGCGAAACGTACCGTCTGATAAATTGCCCTAACTTTTAAGTCTACTTCTAACCTGACGCCAGCGGCCAATGTCGCTGGCGTTTTCATTTGAAAATGGCGAGGCTGGTCACACTGTCTATACTTACATTGCTAACGTTTGATTAATTACCCGCTTTGGGCTGTAAATGTAAGGAGGAAATCAGGGTGGCTGACCAGTTATCTGTACCGCCTGTACTTAAAGGAAATCACGCCTGGTTCTTTGACCTCGATGGTACTCTCGCTGAAATCAAACCGCACCCGGATCAGGTATTCCTGACCTCCGAGGTTCGTAGCGCGCTGCAATTGCTGGCAGAGAAAAATGAGGGCGCGGTGGCTCTGGTCTCCGGGCGCTCTATGGCCGAACTCGACGCGCTCGCCAGTCCGCTGCATTTTCCGCTTGCCGGGGTGCACGGCGCGCAGCGACGTGATTTTCATGGTAAGACGCACACCGTAGAACTGCCTGCGGACGTTGTGCATACGCTTAACGATCAATTGACCACCGCCCTGGCGGTGATGCCAGGCTGCGAGCTTGAGGCGAAAGGCATGGCGTTTGCGCTGCACTATCGTCAGGCACCGCAGTTTGAAGAGCGCATTATGGCGCTGGCGCAAGGTATTGTGGGACTGTATCCGCAGCTGGCACTCCAGCCGGGTAAATGTGTTGTCGAATTAAAACCGCAGGGGATTAGCAAAGGTGAAGCGATTGCTGCCTTTATGCAGGAAGCACCTTTTCGCGGTAGGACGCCGGTCTTCGTGGGTGACGATCTCACTGATGAAGCCGGGTTCCGGGTGGTTAACCAGCTCAACGGGATTTCCATCAAAGTAGGACCGGGGGCAACCCAGGCGCAGTGGCGTCTGGCGAGTGTCGCCGATGTGCATCAGTGGCTACAAACTATTGCTGATAACCAACTATTACAAGAAAAAGCGCTAACAGACAGGAGAGATGGCCATGAGTCGCTTAGTCGTAGTATCTAATCGTATTGCCCCGCCCGATGATAAGAAGGCCAGCGCCGGTGGCCTGGCGGTAGGGGTTCTCGGCGCGTTAAAAGCTGCAGGCGGTCTGTGGTTTGGCTGGAGCGGGGAGGTAGGTAACGAAGACCAGCCTCTAAAGACCGTCAGTAAAGGCAACATTACCTGGGCCTCATTTAATCTGAGCGAACAGGACTATGAACATTACTACAGCCAGTTTTCCAACGCCGTGCTGTGGCCCGCGTTTCACTACCGCCTCGATTTAGTCAACTTTCAGCGGGACGCGTGGGAAGGCTATCAGCGCGTCAATTCACTGCTGGCAGACAAGCTGGTGCCGCTGGTAGAAAACGATGACATCCTGTGGATCCATGATTACCATCTGCTTCCCTTCGCCAGTGAACTGCGCAAAAGAAACATTCACAATCAAATTGGTTTCTTCCTGCATATCCCTTTCCCGACGCCGGAAATTTTCAACGCGCTGCCACCGAATGCTGAACTGCTGGAACAATTATGCGATTACGATCTGCTGGGCTTCCAGACTGAAAATGACCGTCAGGCATTCCTTGAATGCGTCGCGGCGCAAACGCGTCTGACCACCCGCGATGGCAATACCCATACCGCGTGGGGCAAAAACTTCCGTACCGAAGTCTACCCGATTGGTATTGAGCCTGAAGAAATCGCGCGTCAGGCCACCGGTCCGCTGCCGCCGAAGCTGGCGCAGCTTAAAAACGAACTGAAGAATGTCCAGAACATTTTCTCCGTTGAGCGTCTGGATTACTCCAAAGGCTTGCCGGAGCGCTTCATGGCCTATGAAACGCTGCTGGAAAAATACCCGGAGCATCACGGTAAAATCCGCTACACGCAGATAGCGCCCACCTCACGTGGTGAAGTGCAGGCGTATCAGGATATTCGTCATCAGCTGGAAAATTTGTCGGGGCGAATCAATGGACGTTACGGACAACTGGGCTGGACCCCGCTGTATTATCTGAATCAGCACTTCGATCGGAAACTGCTGATGAAAGTTTTCCGCTATTCGGATGTCGGTCTGGTTACGCCGCTGCGCGACGGTATGAATCTGGTGGCAAAAGAGTACGTGGCTGCGCAGGATCCGGCAAACCCTGGCGTGCTGGTGCTTTCGCAATTCGCCGGCGCGGCGAACGAGCTGACCTCGGCACTGATTGTGAATCCTTACGATCGGGATGAGGTGGCGGCGGCGTTACACCGCGCGCTGAATATGCCGCTGGCCGAGCGTATTTCTCGTCATGCTGAAATGATGGATGTTATTCATAAGAACGATATCAATCACTGGCAGGAGAGGTTTATTCGCGACCTAAAGCAGATCGCGCCACGCAGCGAAGAGAGTCAGCTGCAACATAAAGTGGCGACATTTCCGAAGCTGGCCTGAATAACGTAACTCTCTGGCCCGGCAGCGCGTGCTGCCGGGCCTTTTTTATTCCAGCGCCACCAGCAGGACATCCACATGCGTATTGCCAATCACATTTTTGGCCGAGCAGGTCGCCCGAGAAAAAAAGCTGTGGTTGTGATTGCCGCAGACGACTAAATCTACCTGCCGCGTGCGGCAAAAATCTTTGATATGTTCACTCAATTCACCGGAGGCAATAATGGTTTCGGCAATGGGGTAATCCATATGCTGCGCGATATCGCTTAAAAATTGCCGGGTCTCTTCCTGAATCACGTCACGAAGATTTTCCATCATTGGCGCAGCAAAATGATTGTACATCTCGGGGTCAGTGGCGAGGGTGATAAGACTGACACGCGCATTAAGCGGGCGGGCAATTGAGACGGCCTTTGCTACCAGACGATGGCTTTCCGGGGTAGCGGCAACCGCCACAAGCAGGTGTTGATAACGCATCGGACCTCCTTTCAGACGCATAAAACCGGGCTATCTTCTTTCATTACTCCATTTATTCGTTCACTTCAAGGGTTCAGGCTGCCGTTTGCGCCGCGCGTCAAACTATTCATTAATTATTCTTATAAAATGCATTTATGGACAGCAATAACCCTAAAATAGGCGCGAACGTTGTGCGTATATGAAAACTATTATCATTTAATGTTAATTAATTGCTGCAAAATTAACATTTGAGCGATAATTACGTATGGCAATTATTTTTGTTACATTAAATACTAAGCTTATGTTTATGCATGTTTTTTTATGCATAAGTTTCTACAATAGAGACGGAATTTATTTTTTTCATTCTGCATGGCGACATTGAGAAAATTAACATAATGTTATTTCGCTTTCAGACCTGTCCGCCAGTCTTGCGGGAACAGGTAAGCGGAAGAAATGCATAAAAATACATCAACTAATAATCGGTATTGATGGATTTATGATTAATATTTGCGTACATTATGTGATGTCGATCACATAGTTCCTAAAATCACGGCGGTGACTCGTTGTATGTGATAAGGCTGACGAGTAAAGTTGCGGCGAATTAGGAAAAATCTTAGACATTTGTAAGAATTCTTTAACATGTTTCTGATGACATAGTCCACCACAAAGAGACTTTTCCACTGCGGTAGCATCTAAGTACAACTATGCATTTTGACCTTTTCTTTTTTACCGGGACTTTCCCGGCGACATCACGGGGTGCGGTTATGCCGCATAAAACAATGGTTGGTTATGCTGGATGGGTAAAATGCATACATCCGAGTTGCTAAAACATATTTATGACATCAACCTGTCATACTTGCTCCTTGCTCAACGTCTGATTAGTCAGGACAAACCGTCAGCCATGTTCCGTCTCGGGATTAATGAAGAGATGGCAACAACGCTGGTTGAACTGACGCTGCCACAAATGGTGAAACTGGCTGAAACTAATCAGCTTATTTGTGAATTCCGATTTGATAGTCACGAGACCATCAACCGGCTGACGCAGGATTCGCGCGTCGATGACCTGCAACAAATTCATACCGGGATCCTTCTTTCTACCCGTTTGCTCTCTGACGCGGGCCAGGCTGCCGCCGCGCGCAAAAAAAGGGCCTGAGGATGAGCGAAAAAAGCATTGTTCAGGAAGCCCGTGATATTCAGCTGGCAATGGAGCTGATTACGCTGGGCGCTCGCTTACAGATGCTGGAAAGTGAGACACAGCTGAGCCGTGGTCGTCTTATCAAACTGTATAAAGAGCTGCGCGGTAGCCCGCCGCCGAAAGGCATGCTGCCGTTTTCTACCGACTGGTTTATGACCTGGGAACAGAACATTCACTCATCCATGTTCTGTAATGCCTGGCAGTACCTGCTTAAAACGGGGTTATGCAGCGGCGTTGATGCGGTGATCAAAGCGTATCGCCTGTATCTTGAACAGTGCCCGCAGCTGGACGGCGAAGCGCCGCTGCTGGCGCTCACCCGCGCCTGGACGCTGGTGCGTTTTGTTGAAAGCGGAATGCTGCAGCTGTCGCATTGCAGCTGCTGTAACGGCAATTTTATTACTCACGCCCATCAGCCGGTGGGCAGCTTCGTATGCAGTTTATGCCAGCCGCCATCCCGTGCCGTAAAAAGACGTAAACTTTCCCGTGATATTGCCGATAGTACTCCACAACTGCTGGATGAACAGATCGAACAGGCTGTTTAACCGATACGGTGTGGTCAACACTCCAGCAGCGGTAAGCAATTACCGCTGCTTTTTTTTGCCTCCCTGACGCGTTAATGGTCGATTTGTGCATCCTGCTCTGGTCAACAGAAAGGATGATGTCGTGCTTATCTTATTGGGTTACCTGGTCGTTCTCGGTACAGTTTTCGGCGGTTACATGATGACCGGCGGACACCTTGGAGCACTCTATCAACCGGCTGAACTTATTATTATCGGCGGGGCAGGCGTGGGTGCGTTTATCGTTGGCAACAACGGTAAGTCAATTAAAGGAACGCTGAAGGCGATCCCGCTGCTGTTCCGTCGCTCGAAATACACCAAAAGCATGTATATGGATTTGCTGGCGCTGCTCTATCGCCTGATGGCCAAGTCGCGCCAGCAGGGGATGTTTTCGCTTGAGCGGGATATCGAAAACCCGCAGGAAAGTGAAATCTTCGCCAGCTATCCGCGCATTCTCGCCGACGGCGTAATGCTGGATTTTATTATCGATTACCTGCGCCTCATCATCAGCGGCAATATGAATACCTTCGAAATTGAAGCGCTGATGGACGAGGAGATTGAAACGCACGAAAGTGAATCCGAGGTGCCGGCAAACGCGCTGGCGTCTGTCGGTGACTCGCTGCCTGCGTTCGGTATCGTGGCGGCGGTTATGGGCGTGGTACATGCGCTGGCCTCGGCGGATCGTCCGGCGGCGGAGCTGGGCGCGCTCATCGCGCACGCGATGGTCGGAACCTTCCTCGGCATTCTGCTGGCGTATGGTTTTATCTCGCCGCTTTCCAGCGTGCTGCGGCAAAAAAGTGCCGAAACCAGCAAGATGATGCAGTGCGTCAAAATTACGCTGCTGTCGAATCTCAACGGCTACGCGCCGCCGATTGCCGTCGAATTTGGCCGTAAAACGCTTTATTCCAGCGAACGTCCTTCGTTTGTCGAGCTGGAAGAACACGTGCGCGCGGTGAGAAACCCTTCTGCCCAACAAACCACGACTGAGGACGCATGAAGAATCAGGCGCATCCCATCGTCGTTGTTAAGCGGCGAAAACATAAAAGTCATGGTGGCGGCGCTCACGGGTCGTGGAAGATCGCTTACGCCGATTTTATGACGGCGATGATGGCGTTCTTCCTGGTGATGTGGCTGATTTCAATCTCCAGCCCGAAAGAGCTGATCCAGATTGCTGAATATTTTCGCACTCCGCTGGCAACGGCGGTGACGGGCGGGCCACGCGTCTCCAACAGCGACAGCCCGATCCCCGGCGGCGGCGATGATTACACTCAGCAGCAGGGCGAAGTGCATAAACAGCCCAACGTGGAACAGCTCAGGGAGCGGATGGAAATCAGCCGCCTGAAAAAAATTCGTGGCGAACTCGACCAGCTTATTGAGGCCGACCCGAAGCTAAAAGCGCTCAGGCCGCACCTCAAAATCGACCTCGTGCAGGAAGGCTTACGCATCCAGATTATCGACAGCCAGAACCGGCCAATGTTTAAAACCGGTAGTGCAGAAGTGGAGCCGTATATGCGCGATATTCTGCGCGCCATCGCGCCGGTGCTGAACGAGATCCCCAATAAAATCAGCCTGTCCGGGCATACCGATGACTTCCCTTACGCCAACGGCGACAAGGGTTACAGCAACTGGGAACTGTCCGCCGACCGCGCCAACGCCTCGCGTCGCGAGCTGGTGGCCGGAAGTCTGGATAGCGGCAAGGTGCTGCGGGTGGTAGGCATGGCCGCGACCATGCGCCTGTCCGACCGCGGGGGCGATGATGCCATTAACCGCCGCATTAGCCTTGTCGTCCTCAACAAACGAACCGAACAGGCCATTCTCAATGAGAATGCCGAAAGCCAGAACGTGCCATTTAGTGAATTATCGTCATCTGCGGCCGCGCCGCAGGCGGCCAGTCCCACATCGCCACAAGCCGATCCGAGGTGATAGCGTGAGCATGGATATTAGCGATTTTTATCAGACTTTTTTTGATGAAGCCGATGAATTACTGGCCGACATGGAGCAGCACCTGCTGGATCTGGTCCCTGAGTCGCCGGACGGAGAACAGCTGAATGCGATCTTCCGCGCAGCTCACTCCATTAAAGGGGGAGCGGGCACCTTCGGCTTCTCCGTTTTGCAGGAAACCACGCATCTGATGGAAAACCTGCTGGATGAAGCCCGGCGTGGGGAAATGCAGCTCAACACCGACATTATCAACCTGTTTTTGGAAACCAAAGATATTATGCAGGAACAGCTCGATGCCTATAAAAGCTCTCAGGAGCCGGACGCTGCCAGCTTTGAATATATCTGTGCTGCGCTGCGCCAGTTAGCGCTGGAGGCAAAAGGTGAGGTTGTCCCGCCACCTGCCGCCAAACTCACGGTAGTAGAGAAAGAAGCGCCGCAGGCGAGCGCCAGCGGGCAGACGCGTATTATCCTTTCACGCCTGAAAGCCGGCGAACCGGATCTGCTGGAAGAGGAGTTAGGTAATCTGGCGACCCTCGCCGGGGTGGAAAAAACCGCAGATTCTCTGTCCGCGATCCTCGACGGCAGCGTAGAGCAGGACGACATCGTCGCCGTGCTGTGCTTTGTTATTGAAGCGGATCAAATCGCTTTTGAGGGAGTGGAAGCCGACGAGCCTGAAGAGGACGAGCAACCGGTCGCAGAAGCACCAGCGCCTGCCGCGCCGGTGCTGGTCGCGGTGCCAAAAGAGGCACCGGCCGGGCGCAATAGCGCCGAAAAACCGGCGCGCGTCAGCGAATCCTCCAGCATCCGTGTGGCGGTGGAGAAGGTCGATCAACTGATCAACCTGGTCGGCGAACTGGTGATCACCCAGTCGATGCTGGCACAGCGTTCGAATGAACTGGACCCGGTTACGCACGGCGATCTGATCACCAGCATGGGGCAGCTCCAGCGCAACGCGCGCGATTTACAGGAATCGGTGATGTCCATCCGCATGATGCCGATGGAATACGTCTTCAGCCGTTTCCCGCGGCTGGTGCGCGATCTGGCGAGCAAGCTGAATAAACAGGTGGAACTGACCCTGATGGGTAGCTCTACCGAACTGGATAAAAGCCTGATTGAACGCATTATCGATCCGCTGACGCATCTGGTGCGTAACAGCCTCGATCACGGCATTGAATCGCCGGAGACGCGCCTTGCCGCCGGGAAATCCGCGGTGGGGAATCTGGTACTGTCCGCCGAGCATCAGGGCGGCAACATTTGTATTGAAGTCACCGACGATGGCGCGGGGCTGAATCGCGAACGCATCCTTGCCAAAGCCGTTTCACAGGGTATGCCCGTTCATGACAACATGAGTGATGAAGAAGTCGGCATGCTGATTTTCGCGCCGGGCTTCTCTACCGCTGAACAGGTAACCGATGTTTCCGGGCGCGGCGTCGGCATGGACGTGGTGAAACGTAACATCCAGGAAATGGGCGGCCACGTGGAGATCCAGTCGAAGCAGGGGGCCGGGACCACCATCCGCATTCTGCTGCCGCTGACGCTGGCGATCCTCGATGGCATGTCGGTCAAAGTGAGCGACGAAGTGTTTATCCTGCCATTGAATGCGGTGATGGAATCGCTGCAACCTCGCGAAGAAGATCTGCATCCGCTGGCGGGTGGCGAGCGCGTGCTGGAAGTGCGTGGCGAATACCTGCCGCTGGTCGAACTGTGGAAAGTCTTTGACGTGCAGGGGGCCAGAACCGAGGCTACGCAGGGCATTGTGGTGATCCTGCAAACGGCCGGACGGCGTTATGCGTTGCTGGTCGATCAGCTTATCGGTCAGCATCAGGTAGTGGTGAAGAACCTTGAGAGCAACTACCGTAAAGTTCCTGGCATTTCTGCCGCGACCATTCTTGGCGACGGCAGCGTCGCGCTGATTGTTGATGTCTCAGCGCTTCAGGGATTAAATCGTGAACAACGTATGGCGCACACAGCAGCCTGATTAAGGTAAAAGGGTAAAAACATGACCGGTATGAATAACGTGACAAAACTGGCAGGTGAGCCATCGGGCCAGGAGTTTCTGGTCTTCACGCTGGGCGATGAAGAGTACGGCATTGATATTCTGAAAGTGCAGGAAATTCGCGGCTACGATCAGGTCACGCGCATTGCTAACACGCCTGCGTTTATTAAAGGCGTGACTAACCTGCGCGGGGTGATCGTGCCGATAGTCGATCTGCGGGTGAAATTCGAGCAGCAGGACGTGGAGTACAACGACAACACGGTGGTGATCGTGCTTAATCTCGGTCAGCGCGTGGTGGGCATTGTGGTTGACGGTGTCTCTGACGTACTGTCGCTCACGGCCGAGCAAATCCGCCCGGCACCGGAATTCGCGGTGACGCTGTCGACCGAATACCTCACCGGACTCGGCGCGATCGGCGAGCGGATGCTGATTCTGGTCAATATCGAAAAACTGCTGAACAGCGAAGAAATGGCGCTGCTTGACTCGGCTGCGAATCACGCTGCCTGACGGGCCTGAATTCCTTGCCCCGAAACGTGGGCAAGGGATCTCACTGAAACTCTTATTATCCTGACCGATCTGCGTGTTCGTTCTTATTAATCAATATTGTGTCCCTTATGCCCTCCGGTAAATACTATCATTTTGAATAGTTTCTCCTCGCTATTAATTAGTATTACCAGATAATTAAGCAGCCGTTAAATAATAATGGCAGACGTTTTTACACTCTCATTCCAGTAACAGGACAGGGGCATTTTTTCAGGCATAAACTCTTCACGCCAGTATTACTGTATAAAAAAGGAAAAGCACCAGTACAGACATTGTGATAAAAATCACAAAACCGGCGTATTATCCATGAAATAAAGTGATGAAATAATATTTCAAAATTTAAGCCTATGAATTTTAATATTTAATATTTCAGCTACTAAAAATAGTAATATATAGCCTGCTTGCCTGAACTGATAAATGTAATCTAGATTTTAACCAGACGGCTGCGCATATGCAGCATCAGCTATTTTCGGAAAGCAGCGTAAATAAATGCGCTGAAATCATCCTTTTACCGGAGACGGTACTATGAACCGAATGCGTCTTTATATTGTTACGGGCGGTATGCTGGTATTGATGAGTAGTCAGGTACAGGCGGTGACCAGTAGCGGCACAATTGGCGCTACGTTAACGTTAACCAATGGTTGTTTAATTAACGGCTCTCCCAGCCAGAACGGGATTAATTTTGGTACACTGGATTTCGGGACGCATCCTGCGACCTTTTCCACGCTGACGACACAACTTACCGGCGCCACTGGCGGTAATAGCTTTGGCATTCAATGTACCACAGAAAGTTACCGGGTTGAGATAACCGGAAATACGCACGTTACCGATCCCGGAAATTCAGTCGGCACTCCAGGTGCCGCACCCCGCTATCTGGTCAATACCGATGACACTACCCGGGGCGTGGCCTACGCCCTGTACAATGACAGTGGTTTCAATGATGAAATCGCTGATGGAGCAGAACTTCCCATTGCTTCCAATACTGGCGGGGTAGATTACTACACCCTTTATGGCCGGATACAGGGGGGCGGTAATAATGTCACCGTCGCCCCTGGAACTTATACCGACACCATTAACGTCAGCGTTACCTATTAGCTTCAGGCATGTGGAGAAAAAAATCAGGCTCCTTAGCGGGAGCCGGGACACTCTTGCGCCTTTTGGTCGTGATGACAAACCTTTTTCCGTTGATCTCGCCAGAGGCGGTCACGACGCAATCTTTTCAGGTTAATGCGTCGATCGTCCCTGGCTGTTCGGTGATCGGTGGTGCAGGGGGAGAACTGGGTACGCTCAATTTTGGTACCCGTTCAGGCGTGACGTCCGGGCCGATCAGCACCCGGTTTGTACCCGACACCGCACTTTCGCTGGCATGCACGCCGGGAGTCGCGCTGAGCATGAGTATTAACGGCGGCCAGCACTACACCACGGTGCGCAATTTGCAGCGGACCGATGGAACGGAGCAGGTTCCCTATCGGCTTTACAGCAGCAGCTCGCTGGCAGCAGACAGTGAAATCGGTGTTAATCAGGCGGTTACCGTCCCGCTAAACGATACCAATAACGTTGCGCTTACCTTGTTCGGCGTAGCGCAGCTAACGGGACTGAATCCGGCTGGCGTGTATAACGATCGACTCACCGTGACATTATCGTGGTGATGCAGGGAGAAGAAACATGAGAGATTTTACCGCATCGGTACTCATGAGTTGCCTGTTAATGGTGGGTTCCTCTTTCGCAATTAAGCAGGCCAGTGCCGCAGCCACTATCCTGCTGTGGCCCATCGATCCCTGGCTGGGAGCGGAGATGACCGCAACGGAACTGTGGATTGAAAACCAGGGAAGCACAGCAACCACGATGCAGATACGCGTCGTCCGCTGGACGCAGGAGAACGGCTATGAGCGTTATCAGGCACAGCAGGACGTGGTTGCCAGCCCGCCCATTCTGCGTATCGATCGCGGCAGTAAACAGCTTATTCGCCTGATCAAACAGACGGCTGCACCCGCAGGGACAGAAAAAGCCTATCGCATTATTATTGATGAAATACCCCAGCCGAACGCGGCAGAAACGCCGCAGATGGGCATCAAACTGCAAATGCGCTATTCCCTGCCGTTGTTTGTATACGGCAGCGGGATCCCCACGCGGGTCAATGCGCCCGACCATGCCGATGTGGAAAAAGAGCGCCTGCGCTGGCGAAGGGTTCAGCAGAATGGCAATCCGGCGGTGGAGATAACGAACAGCGGCAAGGTACATCTTCGGTTAAGCCAGGTCGTGGTTCATCAGGGAGGGCAAAAATATAAACTGGCGGAAGGATTGCTGGGCTATGTCCTGCCCGGCCAGTCCCGGCGCTGGCCTTTACCTGCGGGCGTCAGTCGACCTGACGAACTTTCCGCGACCGTTAATGCACGGGATGCAAAATGGCGCTCCGCTCCGGGCAACTGAGTGTGCTAATGCTGCTGACCTCTCTCACCAGTATCACCGCTGCCAGCGCGCAGGAAGCCGATGATGCACTGCCTCCGCCGCCGGACGCGGCGGCGCTGGATCGCCAGGCAATCTTTCATCTGGCGCTGGTGGTCAATCATTATGATACCCAACAGGTGGTGCCGGTGGCGCAGAGACAGGGCGACTATTATGTTGCCAGCGCTGATTTGCAGCGCGCCGGACTGTCTGCGGAACATCTGCCGCAGGGGGACGTTAACCTCTCAACGCTGCCTGGCGTGCGCGTTCAGTACGACGGGAGCGGGCAGCGATTGTTATTGCGCGTGCCGCGTGAATGGATCCCCGAACGGGCCACCGCCTTCCGGGATGCCCCGCCGCATGTCGAGCCGGTGAATGGCACGGGGGGAGTGCTTAATTACGATATTTATACCAGTCAGACCGAGCATGGCGCAGGGCAAATTTCTGCCTGGCACGAACTTCGCTATTTCTACGATGCCGGGACATTTTCCTCGACGGGCAGTTTACGACGCACCCTGAGCGGCAACTATCCTCAACAGGATGGATATATTCGCTATGACACCACGCTCGATATCAATGATGAGCATGATGCCACGCAGTAGAGTGTCGGTGATGTTATTTCCGAATCCCTGAACTGGACCAATAGTGTGCGTATAGGGGGCCTTCGCTATGGCCGTGATTTTTCCCTGCGTCCGGATCTGGTGACCTGGCCGCTTCCCGCCTTTTCCGGTGAGGCGGCAGTGCCAACATCTGTCGATCTGTTTATCAATGGCTACCGCGCTGGGGCCACTCAGCTGCAACCCGGACCTTTCTCCCTGACAAATCTGCCCTTTGTGAACGGAGCGGGTAACGCGGTGCTGGTCACGACCGATGCGCTTGGCCGCCAGGTCAGTACCGTTTTGCCTTTTTATGTTGATAGCGAGCTGTTAAGTCCGGGCCTGAGCGACGGTGCGCTCACCCTGGGCGCATTGCGCCGACGTTATGGCATGGATAATGTTGACTACGGCCCGGCGGTGGGGAGTGGATCGTACCGCTATGGCGTTACCGACTGGCTGACGCTGGAAAGCCATGCTGAAGCCGCGGAAGCGCTGGGGCTGGGCGGCGCAGGCAGCATCATCAAACTCGGACGTTACGGCGTGGTAAACAGCGCGTGGAGCGAGAGCCAGATGCGCGGCCAGCGTGGGCATCAGCTTAACTGGGGATATCAGTACAATACCAGCACCTTCAGCCTCGGAACCCAGCACACCCGGCGTAACGAAGGTTTCGGCAACCTGGCGCTGTACGATCGCCCGGTCATGATGGATGCAAATAACGAACCCATTGCCAGCCTGAGCAAAAGCGCCGACCAGTACTCACTTTCTCTTAATATGGGCGAGTTTGGCAATATTGGCGCAGCCTGGATCGGCGTGCAGAGCTTCGATCGCCAGCGTACCGAACTGCTGAATTTATCCTGGAGCCGTAACCTGTGGGGCAGCAGTAGCATTTACGTGGCTGCCAGCCAGGATCAGCAACGGGATGACTGGACAATGACAATGTCCGTTCAGATACCGCTTGGGGAACGCGACGGCGCGGGGATAAGCCTTGAAAAAACGCCAGACGCCGGCAGCACGCAACGCATTAATTACAGTCATGCAATGCCAACCGACGGCGGAATGAGCTGGAATCTTGCGTGGGCCAGACAGTCGCAGGCCAGTCAGTATCAACAGGCGTCGCTTGGCTGGCGCAATAATACCGTCGAGTTGCAGGGTGGCGGCTACGGTGAACGGGATATGATGACCTGGTGGGGCGAGGCGATGGGGTCGCTGGTGCTGATGGAGGGGCAACTCTTCGCAGCCAATAAGATTAATGACGCGTTTGTAGTGATCAGCACCGATGGTTATCCGGATGTCCCGGTAAGCTACGAAAACCAGTCAATCGGCAAAACGGATCAAAACGGCTACCTGCTGATCAGCAACGTGTCGGCTTACTATCCGGCAAGTTACCGTATTGATGCACTGAATCTGCCCGCTGACACGCGCCTGCGCGAAACCGAGCGGCGTATAGCGCTGCGCCGTAACAGCGGCTATCTGGTGGAGTTTCCGATGACGCAAACCAAAGTCGCCAGTGTGATCCTCCACGACGAACAGGGGCTGGATATTCCGGTAGGAAGTCAGGTGTACCGTGCCATGCAGCCAACCACGGTCGTTGGCTATGACGGACTGGCGTGGCTGGAAAATCTTAGTGAAATGAATGAACTGAAAGTGGTTAAACCTGACGGAAAGGCATGCCGCGTCACGTTGATGCTACAGGCTAATCCGCTGCATAAACTGCAGACTTACGGGCCGTTGATCTGTAAAGAAGGTGCGGCATGATGCGCTTCTTCATAGTGTTATTGATGCTGGTCGCTTCAGGAGGGAAGGCGGCCTGCACCCTGAGTATCGGTAATGGCGCTTTCGGCACGCTCACCTCCTTTGCCGTCAGCGGCAGCGAGCCGCAGGTCGCCTTTAACCTGGTGGTGGAATGCGACACCATCCTTAATCTGCTGACCAACGATGCCGTGACGCTTAACTATACCAGCGCCTCATTCAGTACCGGCAGCCGCGCCGCGCTACGACGCACCGACGCTCCGTCGAACCTGGATGCGATCCCCGTACGCCTGTGTGGGCAGCAAAACTGTTCTTCTACCACTGAGGTGACTACCGGGCAAAGCTATACCTGGAGCGGGAATACATTACTTACGCTTCTGACCTCGCGACGCTATACCCTGCCGCTCTATTTACGCCTTGTGGGTGGGCAAAGCGTTAGCGCCGGGCCTTACCGGGCGACGCTCAATTTCTCGGTAAGCTACAGCGTCTGTTCACTGGGCATATCGTTACTTTGCACCACCGCGCAAACCGGCACCCGAACCCTGAGTACGCAGGTCGATCTGACCGTAACCAACGATTGCATTACCATCAATGCGCCCAACGTTAACTTTGGCAGCGCACCTATGGTGCGTGATTTTCCCGTCATTTCTCAGTCTGTCGGGATTACCTGTACTAAAGGCAGTAACTACACGGTAGGGATTAATAACGGAAGCTGGGCAAACGGGAACGTGCGCAATATGGCTTTCGGTACCAACCGGCTGAGCTATGACATTTACAAAGGCAGCACGACTAACCGCTGGGGCAGCACCGGCGCGGAACGCTGGGACAGCGCTGGTTCTTCGGCAGTAAGCCAGGACGGATTACTGCGCACCTATAATTACACCGCCCGGATCCTGGGCGGGCAAACGACGCCCCCCGTTGGCGACTACAGCGACACGCTGCTGATCGACATCGCTTTCTGAAAACCCCCTGTAAGATTATTCCGTAACGCAAACATAAAGTTCCGTTTCGGCGTGCCGATAACTTCGATAACAAGCCATTGAGAAGGTGATGTATGTTGAATCGTATCCGCGTTGTCACATTGCTGATGATGGTGCTGGGCGTTTTTGCGCTGTTGCAACTGTTGTCCGGCGGTCTGCTTTTCTCTTCTTTACAGCAGAATCAGCAGAGCTTTGTCCTGTCCAACGATCTTCGTACCCACCAGGCTGAAATCAATAAAACCTGGGCGCTGATGCTGCAAACGCGCATTAACCTTAGCCGTTCTTCCGCCCGCATGATGATGGACGCGGCAAATCAGCAGAGCAGCGCGAAAACCGATCTGCTGAAAAATGCCCGCAGCACGCTTGATGACGCCGCCAGTCATTACGCCGCTTTCCAGCGCACGCCGCAGCCAAAGGAGATGCTGGCCGCCAGTCAGACGCTTGACGCCAGTTACCAGAAATACCACGCCGCGCTGGCGGAACTGATCCAGTTCCTCGAACGCGGTCAGATGGAGGCTTACTTCGCTCAGCCCACGCAGGGAATGCAGAATGCAATGGGCGAGGCGATGACGCAATATGCGGCGCTCAGCGAATCGCTGTACCACGACGCGTTTACCGCCAGCGCGCAGGATTATCGCTTTGCACAATGGCAACTGGCGATCCTGGCGGTGGTACTGGTGATAGTGCTGGTGGGGGTCTGGTACGCCATTCGCCATAGTTTACTCACCCCGCTGGCGGCGATTATGCGCCATCTGCGCCACATCGCCGGCGGTGACCTGACCCAACGTGTAACGCTTTCCGGGCGCAATGAAATGACCGAGCTTGCCGGGACGGTCGATCATATGCAGCAGGAACTCATCAATACGGTGAGCAACGTCCGCAGCGGTTCGGATGCTATTTATAGCGGCATGACCGACATCGCCCGCGGCAATCACGACCTCTCTTCCCGTACCGAGCAGCAGGCCGCCGCGCTGGAAGAAACCGCTGCCAGTATGGAGGAGCTGACCGCGACGGTGAAACAAAATGCCGATAACGCACGTCAGGCTTCCCGGCTGGCCCGCAGCGCATCCGATACCGCTCAACACGGCGGCAAGGTGGTAGACGGCGTGGTCAGCACCATGCACGACATCGCTGCCAGCTCGAAAAAAATCGCTGATATCACCAGCGTTATCGACGGCATTGCCTTTCAGACCAACATCCTTGCGCTGAACGCCGCGGTAGAAGCCGCACGCGCCGGCGAGCAGGGGCGCGGCTTCGCCGTCGTGGCGGGCGAAGTCCGCAACCTTGCCAGCCGCAGCGCGCAGGCAGCAAAAGAAATCAAAGCCCTGATTGATGATTCGGTTTCGCGCGTCGATACCGGATCGGTACTGGTCGAAAGCGCGGGCGAAACTATGGCCGACATTGTTAATGCCGTGACCAGAGTGACCGACATTATGGGCGAAATCGCCTCCGCTTCAGACGAACAAAGCCGCGGCATCGATCAGGTCGCGCTGGCAGTAGCCGAAATGGATCGGGTTACCCAACAAAATGCCACGCTGGTGCAGGGTTCCGCTGCATCCGCCGCAGAATTAGAGGAGCAGGCAAGCCGACTGACCCAGGCGGTATCGGCGTTTCGTCTCTCCGGCATCACCGCTCAGACCGCGTCTTTACAGCCGGTGGCGGTGGCAGCACAGCATTCACGTCCGGCAATCGTCGGTGCTGATAATAACTGGGAAACCTTTTAATTTTTTGTGATGGCGGCGCGTTGCCGCGTAATGGGAGCGTTGATGTTTAATCGTATTCGTATCTCGACCACGTTATTTTTGATCCTCGTACTCTGTGGTGTGCTACAGGTAGGGAGCAACGGCCTGTCATTCTGGGCCTTTCGCGACGGCGTGCAGAACGTTAACCAAATCGAGCGTAGCAACCATCAGCGCACGCTGCTGATGCAAAGCCGGGCGGTGATGCTGCAGGCCAGTAACGCGCTGAATAAGGCGGGAACGCTGACGGCCCTGAGCTATCCGCCTGAAGAGATCAAGGCGCTGATGGCCCGCGCCCGTGACAGCATGAAGCAGGCGGATACCCACATTGCCGGGCTGATGGCGCTGCCTGCGGCAACCGATACCGGCAGGGCGCTGCAATCAGAAACCAAAAAAAGCTTTACCGCCTGGCGTAACGATCTGGAACATCAGGCCACCTGGCTTGAAAGCAACCAGCTTTCCGACTTTATGAGCGCCCCGGTTGAGCAATCCCAGCAGGCGTTTGATAAAAACTTCACCGCCTGGCAGACGTATATCGACCAGCTGATGGCGCAGGCGCGTCAGGGCAGCGAAAAGAACTACCACATGTCGGCAGCGATTTTTATCTCGATGGTGATCATTGCCGGCCTGCTGACCACCGCCTCGCTGTTCTGGTCACGACGGATGATCGTTCAGCCGCTGGCAATTATTTCCAGCCACTTTGACAGTATTGCCCAGGGCAATCTTGCGCGCCCGGTCGCGGTGTACGGCAAAAACGAAATCTCGGCGATTTTCGCCAGCCTGAAAGCGATGCAGACGGCGCTACGCACCACCGTGAGCGAAGTCCGCCAGGGCAGCTTTGCCATGCATACGGGCATTTCAGAAATCGCCGAGGGTAATAACGATCTCTCGTCACGTACCGAACAGCAGGCGGCCTCGCTGGCAGAAACCGCCGCCAGCATGGAGCAGTTAACCGCCACGGTCGGGCAGAACGCCGACAACGCTCGTCAGGCATCCGGACTGGCGCGCAGCGCGGCAGACACGGCGAAAAAAGGCGGCGAACAGGCCGCGCACGTCGCCGATACCATGCGTGATATCGAAACCAGCTCGCAGAAGATTGGCGACATCATCAGCGTTATCGACGGCATCGCTTTCCAGACCAACATCCTCGCGCTGAACGCGGCGGTAGAAGCCGCGCGTGCCGGTGAACAGGGGCGCGGTTTTGCGGTAGTTGCGGGTGAAGTGCGTAACCTCGCCAGCCGCAGCGCGCAGGCGGCGAAGGAGATCAAAGTGCTGATTGAAGCCTCGGTCTCACGAGTTCAGGACGGATCGTCCCAGGCAGGCACCGCCGCCAAAACCCTGAGTGAAATCGTCCGCTCCATCACCCAGGTTAACGACATTATGGGCGAAATTGCCTCAGCCTCAGATGAACAACGTCGCGGTATTGAGCAGGTGGCGCTGGCGGTCAGCCAGATGGATCAGGTCACCCAGCAGAACGCCGCGCTGGTCGAAGAGGGGGCTGCCGCCACCGGTGAATTAACCAGCCAGGCGAACCACCTGACCGCACTGGTTTCCCGATTTCAGCTTGAAGAGCAACCTGCAACGCAAGACGTACGGACGCCGCCCGTTGTGGCGTCAGAGATCTCCTGAAGGTAATTGAGAAGGCGCTATGACATCATCGCTGCCCGCCGGGCAAACGTCTTTACTTATGCAGATGACGCAGCGCCTCGCGCTGTCCGACACGCACTTTCGTCGGATATGTCAGTTGATTTACCAGCGCGCAGGGATCGTGCTGGCGGACCACAAGCGTGACATGGTCTACAACCGCCTGGTGCGCCGTTTACGCACCCTCGGGCTGGAAGACTTCGGTCATTATCTCGGCATGCTGGAAGCGAATCCCAACAGCGCTGAGTGGCAGGCGTTTATTAACTCGCTGACCACCAACCTGACCGCCTTCTTCCGGGAAGGACATCACTTTCCGGTGCTGGCGGAGCATGCCCGCAAACGCCAGGGGGAATACCGCGTCTGGAGTGCGGCAGCGTCTACCGGTGAAGAGCCTTACTCGCTGGCGATCACCCTCGCCGATACCTTGGGAACCGCGCCGGGGCGCTGGAAGGTCTACGGCAGCGATATTGATACCGAAGTACTGCGTAAAGCGCAGGAGGGGATTTACCGTCAGGAGGAGTTAAAAACCCTGTCGCCACAGCAGCTTCAGCGTTACTTCATGCGCGGCACCGGGCCGCATTCCGGGCTGGTGCGGGTGCGGCAGGAGCTGGCGAACTATGTCGAGTTTTCGCCGTTAAATTTGCTGGAAAAGCAGTACAGCGTGCAGGGACCCTTTGACGCTATCTTCTGCCGTAACGTGATGATCTACTTTGATAAAACGACGCAGCAGGACATTCTGCGCCGCTTTGTACCGCTGCTCAAACCCGACGGGCTGTTGTTTGCCGGACACTCGGAAAACTTCAGCCAGCTGGTGCGCGATTTTACCCTGCGCGGGCAGACGGTTTACGCACTGAGTAAGGAAAAAGCATGAGCAAGATCAGGGTGCTCTCGGTCGATGACTCGGCGCTGATGCGCCAAATCATGACCGAAATTATAAACAGCCATAGCGACATGGAGATGGTGGCGACTGCACCCGATCCGCTGGTCGCACGCGATCTCATCAAGAAATATAACCCGGACGTGCTGACGCTGGATGTCGAAATGCCGCGCATGGACGGGCTGGATTTTCTGGAAAAGCTGATGCGTCTGCGCCCGATGCCGGTGGTGATGGTTTCCTCGCTGACCGGTAAAGGCTCTGAGGTTACGCTGCGCGCGCTGGAGCTGGGGGCCATTGACTTTGTGACCAAGCCGCAGTTAGGCATCCGCGAAGGGATGCTGGCCTACAGCGAGACGATCGCCGAAAAAGTGCGCACCGCCTCAAGAGCCAAACTGGCGGCGCACAAACCGGTTGCGGCGTCGGTGACGCTGAAGGCCGGGCCGCTGTTGAGTTCGGAAAAACTGATGGTAATTGGTGCCTCCACCGGCGGCACCGAGGCGATTCGCCATGTGCTTCAGCCGCTGCCGCTTTCCAGCCCCGCGGTGTTGATCACCCAGCATATGCCGCCGGGGTTTACCCGATCTTTTGCCGAGCGTCTGAACAAACTCTGCCAGATCAGCGTGAAAGAGGCTGAAGACGGCGAACGCGTGCTGCCGGGGCACGCCTACATTGCGCCCGGCGATAAGCATATGGAACTGGCGCGCAGCGGGGCCAACTACCAAATCAAAATTCATGACGGTCCGCCGGTTAACCGGCACCGTCCGTCAGTCGATGTGTTGTTTCATTCGGTGGCGAAACATGCGGGGCGCAACGCCGTCGGGGTGATCCTAACGGGAATGGGCAACGATGGCGCGACCGGAATGCTGGCGATGTACCAGGCGGGAGCCTGGACCATTGCCCAGAACGAAGCAAGTTGTGTGGTGTTCGGCATGCCGCGCGAAGCCATCAATAACGGTGGTGTGAGCGAAGTGGTCGATCTTAGTCAGATAAGCCAGCAGATGCTGGCGAAAATCAGTGCCGGACAGGCAATACGTATTTGAACCAGGAGTAATTTTTTATGGCGGATAAAGAGCTTAAGTTTTTGGTTGTGGATGACTTTTCCACCATGCGTCGCATTGTGCGTAACCTGCTGAAAGAGCTGGGATTCAACAATGTTGAAGAAGCAGAAGATGGCGTGGATGCACTGAACAAATTGCAGGCGGGTGGCTTTGGCTTCGTGATCTCCGACTGGAACATGCCCAATATGGATGGCCTGGAGCTGTTAAAAACCATTCGTGCTGATGGCGGCATGTCGTCGTTGCCAGTACTGATGGTGACGGCAGAAGCGAAGAAGGAAAACATCATTGCTGCCGCGCAGGCGGGGGCCAGCGGCTATGTGGTTAAACCGTTTACCGCAGCCACTCTGGAAGAAAAGCTGAATAAGATTTTCGAGAAACTTGGCATGTAAGGACCAGTTATGATGCAATCATTCAATCTTGCTGAAGAACATTCAGCCGGGGATATTATTGCCCGCATCGGTAGTCTGACCCGTATGCTGCGTGACAGCCTGCGCGAACTGGGTCTGGATCAGGCTATCGCCGAAGCGGCGGAGGCGATCCCCGATGCCCGCGATCGTCTTGACTATGTAGTACAAATGACCGCTCAGGCGGCAGAGCGCGCGCTGAACTGTGTGGAGCTTTCCCAGCCCCACCAGAACCAGATGGAAAGCCAGGCCAAAGCGCTGTCCGGGCGCTGGGACCAGTGGTTTGAAAATCCGATTGAGCTGTCGGACGCTCGCGAGCTGGTGAGTGACACCCGTAGCTATCTGGCGGACGTGCCGGGCCATACCAGCTTCACCAACGCGCAACTGCTGGAAATCATGATGGCTCAGGATTTCCAGGATCTCACCGGTCAGGTGATTAAACGCATGATGGATGTGATCCAGGAAATCGAGCGCCAGCTGTTAATGGTGCTGCTGGAGAACATGCCGGAGCCGGGCGCGCGGGCGAAACGTGAAAACGAAAGCCTGCTCAACGGCCCGCAGGTTGATGCGTCCAAAGTTGGCGTGGTCGCCAGCCAGGACCAGGTTGACGACCTGCTGGACAGTTTGGGTTTTTGATGTCCTGTGCGCCGCTTTTTCGAAAGCGGCGCATCCTTTCTGAAGCAAATCGCTTTTCTTCCCACAAGGTTAACATCCTAAAAGGCCCTTTTTACCTCAGCTATTCTGCGCATTAGCCGCTATTGATTCTGGCATGATAACGGCTGGTAAAAGGCAGGGCGAGCATAACGCGTGGCAGAAGATAGCGAGGACAAAACAGAGTCCCCCACACCCCAGCGACTTGAAAAAGCGCGTGAGGAAGGGCAGATCCCCCGATCCCGTGAACTGACCTCGCTGTTGATCCTGCTGGTCGGCGTGAGCGTCATCTGGATCGGCGGGGAATCGCTGGCGCGCAGGCTGGCGGGCTTGCTGTCAACCGGGCTGCGCTTTGACCACAGCATTATTAACGATCCCAACCTTATCCTCGGACAAATTATCCGCCTGATCCGCGAGGCGATGTTCGGGCTATTGCCGTTGATTACCGGCGTGGTGATCGTTGCTCTGGTGGCTCCGGTCATGCTGGGCGGGCTGGTTTTTAGCGGCAAGTCGCTCTCCTTAAAACTCGATAAACTCAACCCGTTGCCCGGTCTAAAGCGCATGTTCTCAGCCCAGTCGGTGGCAGAACTGGTAAAAGCGCTGCTTAAAGCGGTACTGGTGGGCAGCGTGACCGGGTTTTATCTCTGGTCGCACTGGCCGGATATGATGCATTTAATCAGCCAGTCGCCGCTGACGGCGATGGGCAACGCGCTGGATCTGGTCGGCCTGTGCGCGCTGCTGGTGGCGCTCGGGGTGATCCCGATGGTGGGGTTTGACGTTTTCTGGCAAATCCACAGTCACCTGAAAAAATTGCGTATGTCGCGTCAGGATATCCGCGATGAATTTAAACAAAGCGAGGGCGACCCGCATGTGAAGGGGCGCATTCGCCAGATGCAGCGTGCGGCGGCGCGGCGACGGATGATGGCCGATGTGCCAAAAGCCGATGTGATTGTTACCAACCCCACCCATTACTCGGTCGCGTTGCAGTATGACGAAAACAAAATGAGTGCGCCAAAAGTGGTGGCGAAAGGGGCGGGGCTGGTGGCACTGCGTATTCGTGAGCTTGCGGCTGAACATCGGGTGCCGGTACTGGAAGCACCGCCGCTGGCGCGTGCGCTTTACCGCCATGCGGAAATCGGCCAGCAGATCCCCGGCCAGCTGTATGCGGCGGTGGCGGAGGTGCTGGCATGGGTCTGGCAGCTTAAACGCTGGCGGCTGGCGGGTGGGCAGCGCCCGCAAAAACCTGAAAATCTTCCGGTGCCAGAGGCGCTGGATTTTATGAATGAGAAGGACACTGATGGCTAACCTGGTGGCAATGTTACGTCTGCCCAACAACCTGAAATCGACCCAATGGCAGGTGCTGGCCGGGCCGGTGCTGATTCTACTGATCCTGTCGATGATGGTATTGCCGCTGCCGGCATTTATTCTCGACCTGCTGTTTACCTTTAATATTGCGCTGTCGATTATGGTGCTGCTGGTAGCGATGTTCACCCAGCGCACGCTCGAATTTGCCGCTTTCCCGACGATCCTGCTGTTCACCACGCTGCTGCGTCTGGCGCTTAACGTCGCTTCAACGCGTATCATTTTGATGGACGGGCATACCGGCGGCGCGGCGGCAGGGAAGGTGGTCGAGGCGTTCGGACACTTCCTCGTCGGCGGTAATTTTGCCATCGGGATCGTGGTCTTTATTATCCTCGTTATCATCAACTTTATGGTTATCACCAAAGGTGCCGGACGTATCGCCGAAGTGGGCGCGCGTTTTGTGCTGGACGGGATGCCGGGCAAACAGATGGCGATTGATGCCGATCTTAATGCCGGGCTTATCGGTGAGGATGAAGCCAAAAAACGCCGTTCGGAAGTAACCCAGGAAGCGGACTTCTACGGATCAATGGACGGGGCAAGTAAGTTCGTGCGCGGCGATGCGGTGGCCGGCATTTTGATCATGGTGATCAACGTCATCGGTGGCCTGCTGGTCGGCGTGTTACAGCACGGTATGCCGATGGCAAAGGCGGCGGAATCTTACACCCTGCTGACCATCGGTGATGGACTGGTGGCACAGATCCCGGCGCTGGTGATTTCGACGGCGGCGGGCGTTATCGTTACCCGCGTCAGCACCGAACAGGATGTCGGTGAGCAGATGGTGACGCAGCTGTTTAATAATCCGCGCGTCATGATGTTAAGCGCCGGGGTATTAGGCTTGCTCGGTCTGGTGCCGGGAATGCCGAACTTTGTCTTTCTGCTGTTCACCGCCGCTCTGCTGGGGCTGGCATGGTGGAGTCGCGGACGCGAGACGAAAGTACAGGCCGAACCTGCGCCAGTGAAACTGCCGGAAAATAATCAGGCCGCCGAAGCCACGTGGAGCGATGTGCAGCTTGAAGATACGCTGGGGATGGAAGTCGGTTACCGGTTGATCCCGATGGTCGATTTTCAGCAGGATGGTGAACTGCTGGGACGCATCCGCAGTATCCGTAAAAAGATTGCCCAGGATTTAGGTTTCCTGCCGCCGGTCGTGCATATCCGCGACAATATGGATCTCTCTCCGGCGCGTTACCGCATTTTAATGAAGGGCGTGGAGCTCGGCAGCGGTGAAGCGTATCCGGGACGCTGGCTGGCCATTAACCCCGGCACCGCCGCAGGGTCGTTGCCCGGCGAGCAGACGGTGGATCCGGCATTTGGCCTGGCCGCTATCTGGATCGAGAGCGCGCTGAAAGAGCAGGCGCAAATCCAGGGCTTTACCGTGGTGGAAGCCAGTACGGTGGTGGCCACCCATCTTAATCATCTGATCAGCCAGTTTGCGGCAGAGCTGTTTGGCCGTCAGGAAGCGCAGCAGCTGCTTGACCGGGTGACGCAGGAAATGCCGAAGCTGACCGAAGATTTAGTGCCGGGGGTGGTCACGCTGACCACCCTGCATAAAGTGCTGCAAAACCTGCTGGAAGAGAAAATCCCAATCCGCGATATGCGCACCATTCTTGAAACGCTGGCGGAACATGCGCCGGTGCAGAGCGATCCGCACGAGCTTACCGCGGTGGTGCGCGTAGCGCTGGGCCGTGCCATTACCCAACAATGGTTCCCCGGCAGCGGAGAAGTTCAGGTTATCGGTCTGGATACGCCGCTGGAGCGCCTGCTGCTTCAGGCGTTGCAGGGCGGCGGCGGACTGGAGCCGGGTCTGGCCGATCGCCTGCTGGCACAAACCCAGGAGGCGCTGGGACGTCAGGAGATGCTGGGCGCGCCGCCGGTGCTGCTGGTGAATCATGCCCTGCGTCCGCTGCTGGCGCGTTTCCTGCGCCGCAGCCTGCCGCAGCTGGTTGTGCTGTCGAATATGGAGTTGTCGGATAACCGCAACATCCGCATGACCGCCACCATCGGAGGCAAATAATGCGCAGCCTGCTCTGGTTACTGTTGCTGCCGCTGAGTGCTATGGCCGCGGGCGAGGGAGCCTGGCAGGCCAGCGGGCGAGGGGTGACGCTAAATCATCGCGGCGTGGCGGCCTCCTCCGCGCCGCTTTCCTCTTCTCAACCGGTGAACGGACTCATAACCCTCGTGGCCTGGCGCTACGAACTGAACGGCCCGACGCCCGCCGGCCTGAATGTGCGTTTATGTTCGCAAAGCCGCTGTGTGCCGCTGGACGGACAGAGCGGTACCACCCGTGGATTAACCGGCGTACCTGCCGTGGAGCCGCTGCGCTTCGTCTGGGATGTGCCGGGGGGAGGCCGCCTGCTACCCGCGCTGAACGTCTCCAGCAATCAGGTCATCGTTAACTACCGCTAATCGCTGCCTTTTTCACCGGTCGTCAGGCAAATCTGATGGCCGGCTCTCATTTTTGACCCGTCCTTTTGATACAAAAGAAACGCTGTTTTATAAATCAGTGAGGTGAGTGGCGCGACTCTTTGCGTTTTTGCCATTGACGGCCAGGTAATGGCAAAAACGAAAAGGTAAGCCATTCTGCATACTTTTACTGTAGCCGTGTAATAACTCCCTTTGGCGAAGCCAAATTGCCGGGGGTATCCCAAAATAAAAAAGGGTACGGCAATGAATACACGCAAACCAGGACTCGTTAACTATCTCGCTTACGGATCGGGCGACTTCCTTGGCGCGGGAACCACAGCGCTCACCGCCGCATGGCTTTTGTATTTCTACACCACCTTTTGCGGCTTAACGCCGATTGAAGCCACCTTTATTTTTGCGACCGCCAGGGTACTGGATGCGGTCGTCAGCCCGCTGATGGGTTTTTTAACCGACAACTTCGGTTCCACCTGGCTCGGCAAGCGTTTTGGCCGCCGTAAATTCTTTATTCTGCTCGGCATTCCCTGCGTCTTTAGCTATTCGCTGATGTGGGTAGGCGAGATGAGTTTCTGGTATTACCTGCTGACCTATCTCATTTTTGACGTGGTCTATACCATGATCCTGGTGCCCTATGAAACGCTGGTGCCGGAGATGACCGATGACTTCAAACAGAAAACCAAATTTTCCGGCGCACGAATTTCAATGGCGCAGATGTCGGCTATTCTGGCCTCGTTCCTGCCGGGCGTACTGCTGACTGCGTTTGGCAAAGATAATCCGGTTTCATTCTTTTATGCGAGCCTGGTGTTCTCGGTGCTCTGCGCGATCATGCTGACCCTGGTCTGGTGCTTTACCTGGGAGCGTCCGCGTGAAGCGTGGACCGAGGCGGCGCTGCGGGCGGAAGAAGAGAAACGCAGCCTGACGCTCGGCCAGAGTCTGAACCGGCTGGTGATTGAGCTTTCCTCCACGCTGCGCATTAAGATTTTCCGTCAGCATCTCGGGATGTATCTTGGCGGCTATATCGCCCAGGACGTGTTTAACGCGGTCTTTACCTACTATGTGGTCTTCGTACTGATGCAGGAAGCCTCGCTGGCCTCGAATCTGCTGGGCACGATGGCGATTTTCCAGTTCATCGCGGTGATTGCGATGATCCCGCTGTGTATCCGTTTCGGGCCTGCGCCGTCTTACCGGATGGTCGTCGTACTGTTTGGTCTCGCCTCGATTTCCTATGCCGTGCTCTATTACGCGGGCCTTAGCGATGTGTATTCGCTGCTGCTGTTGCTTTCCGCCGTCGCCGGGCTGGGACGCGGAGGGATCAACTACGTACCCTGGAACACCTATACCTATATCGCCGATGTAGATGAAGTTATTACCGGGCAGCGTCGGGAAGGGATTTTCGCCGGGATTATGACCCTGACGCGTAAAGCCTCGCAGGCGGGTGCGGTGATGCTGGTGGGGATCATTATGCAGATGTCCGGCTTCGTCTCCGGGCAGAAAACGCAGCCAGCGGAAGTCAGCCACACCATTCTGATGATCCTCAGCGTGGGCACGATTATCGTGCTGGCCTGCGGTTTCCTGGTCTCTCTGCGCTTCAAGCTGAATTTAAAAACCCACAGCGTCCTGCGGGAAGAAACCGCGAAGATGCGCGAGGCGGGACACGCGTTGCCGGAACGCGTGACGCCGGAGGCGCGTGCGACGGTCGAAATGCTGGCGGGGTTGCCCTACGACACGCTGTGGGGAAATAACAACATTGGTTATCTCAATCGTAATAAACCCGCTGCGCGTCCGCTCAGCCAGGGTGCTCCATTGAATTCGACATACAACAGAGGTTAAGGATATGAAGGTTTGGCCTGTCAAACATAGCGCGTTACTCCGTCAGCCAGAGCGTTTTATCAGCAAGGAGGAACTTCAGGCGCTGATCCAGAAAGTGACCCACAATCTGGTCAATATTCATGATGAAAGCGGTGAATTTCTGCTGCGGCTGGATGACGGGCGGGTGATCGACACTAAGGGCTGGGCCGGATGGGAATGGACGCACGGCGTAGGTCTGTACGGTATCTGGCAATATTACCAGCAAACGGGCGATCTTGAGATGCGTGATATTATCGACGCCTGGTTCGCCGACCGTTTTGCCCAGGGCGCGACCACCAAAAATGTCAATACCATGGCCCCGTTCCTGACACTGGCCTATCGCTATGAGGAGAGTCACAACCCGGCGTATCTGCCATGGCTGGAGACGTGGGCGGAATGGGCTATGTACGAGATGCCGCGCACCGAACACGGTGGAATGCAGCACATCACCCTGGCGGAAGAGAACCATCAGCAGATGTGGGACGACACGCTGATGATGACCGTTCTGCCGCTGGCGAAAATCGGTAAATTACTTAATCGGCCGGAGTACGTTGAAGAGGCGACTTATCAATTCCTGCTTCACGTGCAGAACCTGATAGATCGGGAAACCGGCTTGTGGTTCCACGGCTGGAATTATGACGGACACCATAACTTTGCTAACGCCCGCTGGGCGCGTGGCAACAGCTGGTTAACCATTGTGATCCCGGATTTCCTCGAATTGCTGGACTTGCCAGCCAACAATGCGGTGCGCCGTTATCTGGTGCAGGTCCTGAACGCGCAGATCGCCGCGCTGGCGAAATGCCAGGACGACAGCGGCCTGTGGCATACACTGCTGGACGATCCGCACTCCTACCTGGAAGCGTCAGCCACCGCCGGTTTTGCCTATGGTATTTTGAAGGCAGTGCGTAAACGCTACGTTGGACCGGAGTATGCAGAGATCGCCGAGAAAGCGATTAAAGGGATTGTGGCGCACATTTCGCCGGAAGGGGAGTTGCTGCAAACCTCTTTCGGTACGGGTATGGGGTCAGATCTGGATTTTTATCGCCAGATCCCGCTGACCTCGATGCCTTATGGGCAGGCGATGGCGAATTTGTGCCTGACGGAGTATTTGCGTAAGTATTTTTGATACTTTTGCAGGGTGAATGAGCCAGTCAGGAAACTGACTGGCTTTTTTTGCAAAGATATATTTACTAAATATTTAAAGTTAATAATCATAAATCATAGTTATGTATTAAAAGCGGATAGAAATTAGTTATTGCATTGATAAGTTAAATATTTTCTCTTTTAAAATAATGGTAAGGTTTTTATAGAAGGTTTTCATGAAATTCTGTTGCAATACTTATTGCAAAAGCACATGCTGTTTTTCCTGATACAGGATAATGGAATCTTATCAATGCCAGACTATAAACTCGGGAAGGATGACCCCCACTACATCGAAGACTATGGTTCCGGCCCGTGGTGTACACTTTGCTCAGAGCATACAAACGGGCATGTATGGTCGATGTTTAAATCATTACTGTTAAGTTTTGAAAAAATCAGAAAGACTGCAGAGGTTGAAAGGATCCTGCAATACCTTAACAAAGATGGCAATTATATTAAAGTGCGCTATCCTGTTGCGACCAGTCATCTTAAACACTATTTTGAAAATCATGGAGGATTACGATCTGATCCCGAAGATATATTTTATGAGAAAAAAGCCATGCAATATTTCATGGATGTTTCTTTAGATTTGAACACTATATTTAATCGTGAGCTTATCAAAGCCAAACGTTTTTGCGAAAAAATATCACTGAGCAATCCACCTGAAAAATGGTACGACATAACTTCATCATCTGTTGGTCAAGGTAATTTTATAAGAAGCAATGAAGATCTTTTTCTTGCAATAGGAGGATATCAGTTTTGGGGAAAAGGAAAATTATATTATAAGGAGGTGGCTAGTTCTTTAAAGGCATTTTATTTTTATGACAAATTTGGTAGAACCCACAATCGCGCACGCTATCAGTATCAGTTAATATTTGAGTTTGTCTTATTTGATCGCTATAACTGGAATAAAGGGCAGCGCGTTGGTTTATTATCTCCAGTGACTGACAATGATTTTGGCCGCTATCACCAGTTAGGGCTTGCCAGAGAATATAATATATGGGGGAAATTTTCTGAACAATATACCTGGCTGGAAGGGACGATTTAAATTATCATGAATATAATAAAAAAAATTATAGATTTAATTTTCATTTTTATCTTTGCAGCGGCTATGCTGTCATGTGTCGTCATTAAAGATGAGTTGCTTAAAACTAATGAGATTATAGCTATAAAGTGGTGTTATGGAAGGGATTTAATACAACAGCAGGTTTGGGAAAAATATTTGGGGTTCTATCTGTATACTGAACAACTGGAAGATGGACGATATATATTACGTGCACAAGTTTATAACGCACTTTTAACCAGTATATTCGATAATTACTGGTTAAATTATTCAAAACCGATTGCCGTCGTCGCTGATAAGCGAAGCGCACAAAAAGAGTGGAGCAAAATAGTCTGTAAAACAGACGGTAATATTGAAATTGGGAATAAGGGCTATATCCTTCCGCAAGATTTTATCCGATGGAACTGAACTATATGAGATCCTTATGGCGATATACTCTCTGTGCGTTATTCGTTTGGTTCATTTTCCATTCGATAACGGTTATAGAAAGCTATTATAAAACGATTGCGTTTAGATGGGTTGATAACTATGCGGTGAGTATCAACGCAAATAATTTCACTATACAAAAAACATACGATGAAACATTTGGTTATGGCAATCAGGAATATGCTGATATTTACGTCAATATTTACCAGTATCGCTGGCAAAAATTTTTACGACGCCCCTGTTTCAGCCGCCTGGTCCGCCCCCATCTTAAAAGTTTTTATGATGAACTTTATGACTGGGAAATCGTTGATATAGATGAGAGATTCGTCTGGCTGAAAGACAACGGAAAATTAATAAAAATTGCTCACGCTTGTCAAAAGCCGCTGCTATAAAAATGAAATGGCCCTGCGAAAAGCAGAGCCATCCGACTGATATCACATCCGTTCTGGCGTCTCAATTCCCAGCATATCCAGACCCAGCTTCAGCGTTTTCGCCGTCAGCAGCGCCAGCTTCAGGCGGCTGTTACGCACCTCTTCGCTCTCCGCGGTGAGGATTGGGCAGTGCTCGTAGAAGCCAGAGAACAGGCCGGCGAGATCGTACAGGTAGGCGCACATCACGTGCGGCGTGCCTTCACGCGCCACCACGGTGATGGTTTCTTCGAACTGTAACAGGCGGGCCGCCAGCTGGGCTTCACGATCTTCACGGATGCGCACCGTGGTATTCAGCAGTTGCTGCTCATCAATGTGCGCTTTGCGGAAAACGGACAGCACGCGGGTATAGGCATACTGCATATACGGCGCGGTATTGCCTTCAAAGGCCAGCATGTTATCCCAGTCGAAGATATAGTCAGTGGTCCGGTTTTTCGACAGATCGGCATATTTTACCGCGCCAATACCGACCGCATTTGCCAGGGTTTCCAGCTCGTCGGCAGGCATCTCCGGGTTCTTTTCGGCCACCAGGCGGCGGGCGCGTTCCAGCGCTTCGTCCAGCAGGTCGGACAGTTTCACCGTGCCGCCCGCGCGGGTTTTAAACGGTTTGCCGTCTTTGCCGAGCATCATGCCGAACATGTGGTGTTCCAGCGGCACGGACGCCGGCACATAGCCCGCTTTGCGCACGATGGTCCATGCCTGCATCAGATGCTGGTGCTGGCGGGAGTCGATATAATACAGCACGCGATCGGCATGCAGCGTCTCGTAACGGTATTTGGCACAGGCGATGTCGGTGGTGGTATAAAGGTAGCCGCCATCCTTTTTCTGGATGATCACGCCCATCGGTTCGCCTTCCTTGTTTTTGTATTCATCAAGGAAAACCACCGTCGCGCCTTCGCTCTCGACCGCCAGCCCTTTGGCTTTCAGATCGGCCACGATGCCCGGCAGCATTGGGTTATACAGGCTTTCACCCATCACGTTATCGCGGGTCAGCGTAACATTCAGGCGCTGATAGGCGATCTGGTTTTGCGCCATGGTGATGTCCACCAGCTTGCGCCACATCTCGCGGCAGTATTCGTCGCCGCCCTGAAGCTTGACCACGTAGCCACGCGCGCGCTCGGCGAATTCAGCGTCTTCGTCGTAATGTTTTTTGGCGTCGCGGTAAAACGCTTCGAGGTCCGCCAGCGCCATCTCACCGGCGTTTTCCTGCTGCTGTTTTTCCAGATACGCGATCAGCATCCCGAACTGCGTGCCCCAGTCACCGACGTGGTTAGCGCGGATCACGTGATGGCCGAGAAACTCCTGAGTACGTACCGCTGCATCACCGATGATGGTTGAACGCAGATGACCAACGTGCATCTCTTTCGCCACGTTTGGCGCGGAGTAGTCGATCACGATGGTCTGTGGTTCCGGCTGTTCGACGCCCAGACGTTCAGATTTCAGCGCATCGTCTACCAGTCCCGCGAGGAATGCGGGTTCCAGAAAGATATTAATAAAGCCCGGCCCGGCAATCTCGGTTTTGCTGGCGATACCGTTAAGATCGAGATGAGTCAGAACCTGTTCTGCCAGTTGTCGCGGTGCCATGCCCAGTTTTTTGGCGACGGCCATAACGCCGTTTGCCTGATAATCGCCGAACTGCACTTTAGCCGACTGGCGAACCTGAGGTTCGCAATCGGCGGGAGCACCTGCCGCAATCAGCGCCTGGCTGATTTTTTCTGAGAGAAGAGCCTGAATATTCACCGGAATACCTTACGTTGATGGCGTGGCGTCGTGGAATATACCGCGCCGCGCCGACATGAGAAAAATTAGCCCGTCATTATACTGCATTTGCCAGGGAGCGTCAGCACACGCTAATCAAAGGTTGGTTCGCCAGGGGTGACAGGGTAAATTAGCGGTTTTACAGATAATTGCAGGCGACGACCATGGCCCACTGGCAGACAATAAAAGAATTGCAGGATATTTGCGCGGACCTACCGCGTTTCACCCAGGCGCTGACACAACTCAGCGCCCGCCTGGGGCTGGATATTACGCCGCTGGACGCCGATCATATTTCGCTGCGCTGCCATCAAAATACCACTGCGGAACGCTGGCGGCGCGGTTTTGAAAAGTGTGGCGCATTACTGTCAGAGAATATCATCAATGGCCGCCCCATCTGTCTTTTCAAACTGGCGGAACCTGTTGAGGTCGGCACCTGGCGCTTCACGGTGGTGGAGCTGCCCTGGCCCGGCGAAAAACGTTATCCGCATGAGGGCTGGGAACATATTGAAATTGTGCTGCCGGGCGCACCGGAAACGCTGAATGCCCGCGCGCTGGCATTGCTGTCTGATGACGGGCTTAGTCAACCTGGGATTGCGGTGAAAACCAGTTCGCCGAAGGGCGATAATGAACGTCTGCCTAACCCCACGCTGGCGGTTACCGACGGTAAGATCACCATCAAATTTCATCCGTGGTCAATTGAGGCCATCGTTGCCAGCGAAACGCAGACAGAGGATTGAAAATTTTTCATGCAGGGTTGATAGTTAACCTCTTTTGCCACTGATGGAACCGCAATGACCCCGACGCTAACTCCGCTGATGATGAAAACCGGCGTGCTGATCCTGTTACTTATCCTGGTCTATACCGGGGTGGCGACCCACGATGGCGCGACATGGCTAATGGAAGTGACGCCGGTGATTATCGTTATTCCGCTATTGCTCCTGACGCAGCGGCGCTATCCGCTGACGCCGCTGCTTTATATTCTGATTTTTTTCCACGCCATCATCCTGATTGTCGGCGGAATGTATACCTATGCCAAAGTGCCGATAGGTTTCGACGTTCAGGCGTGGTTTGGTCTGAGCCGTAACCCTTACGATAAGCTGGGGCACTTTTTTCAGGGGCTGGTTCCGGCGCTGGCGGCGCGGGAGATCCTGCTGCGTGGGCAGATTATCCGCGGCAAGAAAATGCTGGCATTTATCGTCTGCTGCATTGCGCTGGCAATCAGCGCCACCTATGAACTGATTGAGTGGTGGGCCGCGCTGGCGATGGGGCAGGGCGCGGATGATTTTCTCGGCACCCAGGGCGATCCGTGGGATACCCAGTCGGATATGTTTTGTGCGCTGCTCGGCGCGCTGACCACGGTGCTGATTTTAGCAGGCTGGCACACGCGGCAGCTTCTGCACTATCGCTTACTTACACCCGTAAAGGACTAAAGGAGAACCTATGGCGCTGCTGGAAATTTGTTGTTACAGCCTGGAGTGCGCGATTGCCGCCCAGCAACACGGCGCGGACCGCATCGAACTTTGCGCCGCGCCGCGGGAAGGGGGATTGACGCCTTCATTCGGGGTACTGAAATCGGTTCGCCAGCAGGTGAGTATACCGGTTCATCCCATTATCCGACCGCGCGGGGGAGACTTTTGCTACAGTGACGACGAGTTTTCCACCATGCTGGAAGATGTCCGTACCGTGCGTGAGCTGGGGTTTCCCGGACTGGTGATCGGCGTGCTGGATGAAGACGGCAATGTCGATTTACCCCGGATGGCGCAAATAATGGACGCGGCTGGCACGCTGTCCGTCACTTTTCACCGGGCGTTTGATATGTGTGCCGATCCCGTTCAGGCTTTTGATAACCTTAACAAACTTGGGGTCGCGCGCATCCTGACGTCTGGTCAACAGGCTAATGCGGAAAAAGGAGTTTCATTAATTGCGGAACTTATTGCCCGTTCCCGTGTTCCAATCATTATGGCCGGATCCGGCGTTCGCGCTGGCAATCTCGAAACGTTTCTCAACGCAGGTGTTAAAGAGGTCCATAGCTCCGCTGGCGGATGGGTTCCCTCCACAATGCGCTACCGTAATCCTGGATTATCTATGTCGACGGACCCGAACGCGGATGAATATCAGCGTTACGTCGTTAACCGAGAGTCGGTAGCAGAGATGAAGGCGATTATCACGCGTTTCAGCCAACAGCATTAACGATTTTTACCGCGCATCATGTCGCCCATATGATGCTTGCTTGTACCAGGCCCCTGCATTTACAGGGGCCTTTTTTTATCTTCAGGGTTTGCGGGCAATCAGCACCGCGCGCAGCGGCGCGGGGTATCCTTCGACCGTTTTTTGACTGTCATTCGGATCGAGGAAGTCGGCCAGCGACTCGGTGATCATCCAGTCAGTACGACGCTGTTCTTCGCAGGTGGTGACAGAAACGTCGGCGATGCGTACGTCAACAAAACCGCATTTTTCCAGCCAGTTTTTCAGCGCCAGGGCGGAAGGAATAAAATAGACGTTGCGCATTTGCGCGTAGCGATCGCCCGGCACCAGCACGGTGTTCTCGTCGCCTTCCACCACCAGCGTTTCCAGCACCAGCTCGCCATCTTTAACCAGCTGATCTTTAAGCTGCCACAGGTGCTCCAGCGGCGAGCGGCGGTGGTACAGGACGCCCATCGAAAAGACGGTATCAAAGGCGTTGAGCGCCGGAAGCTGCTCAATCCCTAACGGCAACAGATGCGCGCGTCGGTCATCGCCCAGCAGCTTACGCACCGCTTCAAACTGGCAGAGAAACAAATGCGTCGGGTCAATGCCGACCGCCATCTGCGCGCCAGCACCAATCATCCGCCACAGGTGATACCCGCTGCCGCAGCCGACGTCGAGAATAGTGCGCCCGCTGAG
Organism: Superficieibacter sp. HKU1; assembly: GCF_029319185.1. Classification (NCBI taxonomy): domain Bacteria; kingdom Pseudomonadati; phylum Pseudomonadota; class Gammaproteobacteria; order Enterobacterales; family Enterobacteriaceae; genus Superficieibacter; species Superficieibacter sp. HKU1. The sequence continues at coordinate 2,692,829 of NZ_CP119754.1, read as the reverse complement.
ATCGGAAAGGTGCGGCAGAACGCGATCCCATTTCCAGTCGGAGCGCCATTCGGTATTGATGTCCACGCCATAAAGCGAAAACGGACCTTTACGCCACGGCATCAGGTTACGCAGCAGAGTTTCAATGCGCGTCAACTGGCCCTGACTGAGCGGCGTTTCGCTTTCGGCAGTGACGCTGTGCAGCAGGTCAAGACGATAGGGTGACAGCTCCGGCAGAAATTCAACGGCGTTGGTCCACTGCCTGAACAACCCGTGCTGCGATTCGCGCTGCCAGCTGGCGATTTGCGCAGGCAGCGTTTCCAGCCAGTGTGCCAGCGGGCCTTTGGCGATTTGCTGATAGAAACTTCCGAACTCGATCATGCCGCAACCCCGGCCTTCAGCGCCACCAGCGAGCCAAAGTTAAAGCACTGGAACCACAGTTCGCTGTGCTCAAAACCGGCCTGGCGCAGACGCGCTTTATGGGTTTCCACCGAATCGGTGAGCATTACGTTTTCCAGCATGCTGCGCTTCTGGCTGATCTCCAGTTCGCTGTAGCCGTTGGCGCGTTTGAAGTCGTGATGCATATTGAACAGCAATTCGCCAACGGTCGCATCTTCGAAACTGAATTTCTCCGACAGCACCAGCGCGCCGCCGGGATTCAGTCCCTGATAAATGTTGTCCAGCAATGCCTGACGCTCAGGGGGAGCCAAAAATTGCAGGGTAAAATTCAGCACGACCATTGAGGCATTTTCAATTTTCACGTCGCGAATATCGCCTTCAATGACGTTAACCGGCGTGGGCGCTTTATACGCGTCAAGATGACGGCGGCAGCGCTCAATCATCGCGGGTGAGTTATCAATCGCGATAATCTGACAGCCTTCATGTGCAATATTACGGCGAATAGAGAGCGTGGCAGCACCGAGCGAACAGCCCAAATCGTACACCTGCGTCTGCGGCTGAACAAAACGTTCAGCGAGCATGCCGATCATCGAAATGATATTAGAGTAACCGGGAACCGAGCGCTGGATCATATCCGGGAAGACTTCGGCTACCCGTTCATCAAAGGTCCAGTCACCGAGGCTGGCGATAGGCGCAGAAAAAAGCGTGTCGCGATCAGACATAACGTTAAAACCTAAAATAAAAAAAGTGGCGTATTGTGCGCTAATGGAGGGTGAAAACCAACTCCCACGGCATATACCAGAGATTAGCCAGCACCATTAGCAACAGCGAGCACCAGGTGGCGCTCAGGCCCAACCGTTTCCAGCGACCCAGCCGCTGGTGCAGCCCGTAATAATGCAGCAATCGTCCTGCCAGCAGCAGCAGACCGCAGACGTGAACCATCCACGTTTCCGCGCCGTTCATTTCCATGAACAGCAGGAGCACCAGCGCAACAGGAATGTATTCCAGCGCATTACTCTGAATGCGGATAGCGCTTTGCAGTTCGCTAAATCCGCCGTCACCATAGGAAACGCGATACTGCATACGCAGCCGTGCGACATCAAACGAAAACTTGATTAACAACAACGCACCCAGTACGGCATACAGCGCGCTTACCATACACATTTCCTTTCAGGCAGGCATGCCGCACAGTCTAAGCCAGGCGCTGCCATCAGAAAAGAGAAGATTGTTGCGGGATGGCGGGAGCGTCGCCAAGAGTAGGGAGCGCCGCCCGCAAGGCGGGCCAAAGCGTATCGACCAGTTCCGGGGCAAAAGTAATGTCAGGCGTATGCAAAAAAAGCCACGGCGTGGTGGTTTCCTGCCACTGCGGCAGTAATTTCAGCCATTCTGCAAAAAGCGCCTGATTCTGCGCCATATCGTCACTGCCGATAAATCTTACCATCGGATCGCTGGCGGTCACGACCGCATGAACCGGCACTTTAGGCTTCATGTTTTGCGCCTTAATCACCGCTTCGCTGTGGGGCAGCGCGCTATGTACCGGACGACTGTCGAGGATCACGCGGTTGACCCCGCGCTCATGAAGTCCCCGGTTGAATTGCAGCTCGGCATCGCCTTTGGCAAAAAATTCCGGATGCCGCACCTCAACGCCATAGGTGAAGGTCGAGGGCAGGCTGTCAAGAAAATGCCACAGCGCCGGGAGATCCTGCGGGCCAAAGGTTGCCGGAAGCTGTAGCCAGTACTGGCCGATGCGATCCGCCAGCGGTGACAGGCGGCGCAAAAATTCATCGGTCAGGTCGTCACAGTGGCGCAGCGCGGCCTGATGAGAAATGGTGGCCGGAAATTTAAAACAAAAGCGGAAATTATCATGGGTCTGCTCGCGCCAGCGCTCGACGATGTCTGCTTTTGGCAGCGCGTAGAGCGTGGTATTGCCCTCCACGCAGTTAAAGTGGCGGGCGTAATCTTCAAGGCTGGTAATTCCCAGCCGTCCCCATTTTGGGTGCGACCACTGCGGCAGACCAATGTAAATCATAGGGCGTTAAGAACATCCTCAGTGCTGCGCACTCGGCCAATGCGCGGGAAAATATGGCTCATGCTGCCCTGGTGCTGTTCGGCACTCGCGGCGCTACAGGCATCTTCAACCACCACCAGATTAAAACCCAGTTCCCAGGCGTTACGGGCGGTGGATTCCACGCCGATGTTGGTGGAGATACCACAAAGAATAATAGTCTCAATTCCGCGACGGCGCAGTTGTAGCTCCAGATCGGTGCCGTAAAACGCGCCCCACTGGCGTTTTGTGACTTCGATATCGCCGTCTTGTTTGCCAAGCGCGGCGGGGTACTGCCACCAGTTGTCCGGCAGCACTCCGCCGCCCGCTTGCGCATCAACCGGTTGTTTTAGTGCTTCGGCAAAGTCAGCGGACCAGCCGACGCGAACCAGTACGACCGGCGAACCCTGCTCACGGCATTTTGCCGCCAGCTGGGCGGCGCGATCGACCACCTGGTCAGCCGCATAGGGGCCTCCCGCGAACGGTAGAATACCTTCCTGCAAATCAATCACCACCAGTGCCGTTTTTTTCGCGTTCAATTCCAGCATATTCTTCCCCATAATTTATGACGTGAGCCGTTAATCCTACGCGGTCAGCGCGCCAAATTTTGTTAATTTTTGTGAGAATACGCAATAACCGCGCAGCAAACGCGCTTCCAGTGCGTATCGGACTTATCGCGAGGCAGAAATTCCAGTATAATAGCCCCCTTTTTTCATCCAGTTGTGACATTCAGCTCAAGCTGCGACAGTATTGCCTGCACGGCAGGCGACAACCAGCCTGCGGCTAAGTTAAGGGATATCTCATGCGTACAGAATATTGCGGACAGCTTCGACTGTCCCACGTGGGGCAGCAGGTGACTCTGTGTGGTTGGGTCAACCGTCGTCGTGATCTTGGCAGCCTTATCTTCATTGATATGCGCGACCGCGAAGGCATCGTTCAGGTTTTCTTCGATCCGGATCGTGACGAGGCTTTCAAGCTGGCCTCTGAACTGCGTAATGAGTTCTGCATCCAGATCACGGGCACCGTGCGTGCGCGTGACGAAAAAAACACCAACAAAGAGATGGCGACCGGTGAAGTGGAAGTGTTTGCCACCGAGCTGACCATCATCAACCGTTCAGAATCGCTGCCGCTCGACTCCAATCACGTGAATACCGAAGAAGCGCGTCTGAAATACCGCTACCTCGATTTACGTCGCCCGGAAATGGCGCAGCGCCTGAAAACCCGCGCCAGAATTACCAGCCTGGTGCGCCGCTTTATGGACGACCACGGTTTCCTCGACATTGAAACCCCGATGCTGACCAAAGCCACGCCGGAAGGCGCGCGCGACTATCTGGTGCCCTCGCGCGTTCATAAAGGTAAATTCTACGCGCTGCCGCAGTCTCCCCAGCTGTTTAAACAGCTGCTGATGATGTCCGGCTTTGACCGCTACTACCAGATTGTTAAATGCTTCCGTGACGAAGACTTGCGTGCTGACCGTCAGCCGGAATTCACCCAGATCGACGTGGAAACCTCCTTCATGACCGCGCCGCAGGTGCGTGAGGTGATGGAAGCTCTGGTGCGCGGTCTGTGGCAGGACGTAAAAGGCGTTGACCTGGGCGACTTCCCGGTAATGACCTTTGCTGAAGCCGAACGTCGTTACGGTTCTGATAAACCCGATCTGCGTAACCCGATGGAACTGGTCGACGTTGCCGACCTGCTGAAAAACGTTGAGTTTGCCGTCTTTGCCGGTCCGGCTAACGATGCCAAAGGTCGCGTTGCCGCGCTGCGCGTGCCGGGCGGTGCAACGCTCAGCCGTAAGCAGATTGACGACTACGGCAACTTCATCAAAATCTACGGTGCGAAAGGCCTGGCGTATATCAAAGTGACCGAGCGCGCAAAAGGTCTGGAAGGTATCAACAGCCCGGTCGCCAAGTTCCTGAATGCCGACATTGTTGAAGCGATTCTGGAACGTACCGGCGCACAAGACGGCGATATGATTTTCTTCGGTGCCGACAACAAGAAAGTGGTTGCCGATGCGCTGGGCGCGCTGCGTCTCAAACTGGGTAAAGATCTGAACCTGACCGACGAGAGCAAATGGGCTCCGCTGTGGGTCATCGACTTCCCGATGTTTGAAGATGACGGTGAAGGCGGCCTGACGGCGATGCATCACCCGTTCACCTCGCCGAAGGACATGACGGCTGATGAACTGAAAGCCGCACCGGAAGACGCGGTGGCGAACGCCTACGATATGGTCATTAACGGCTATGAAGTGGGCGGTGGTTCCGTGCGTATTCACCGCGGCGATATGCAGCAAACCGTGTTTGGCATTCTGGGCATTAACGAGCAGGAGCAGCGCGAAAAATTCGGCTTCCTGCTGGACGCCCTGAAATACGGCACGCCGCCGCATGCGGGCCTGGCGTTTGGTCTGGATCGTCTGACCATGCTGCTGACCGGCACCGACAACATCCGTGACGTCATCGCGTTCCCGAAAACCACCGCTGCCGCCTGTCTGATGACCGAAGCGCCAAGCTTCGCCAATCAGGCTGCGCTGACCGAGCTGGGTATAGACGTGATCAAGAAAGAGTCACCGGAGAATACGTAATATGCGCTATAAGCGTCCCGTTTCTGTCCTTGTGGTGATCTACGCCCGGGACACGAAGCGGGTGCTGATGTTGCAGCGACGCGACGATCCCGATTTCTGGCAGTCGGTAACCGGCAGCCTGGAAGAGGGAGAAACCGCGTGGCAGGCCGCCGTGCGTGAAGTAAATGAAGAGGTCACCATTGATGTTGCCGCCGAGCAACTGACCTTACTCGACTGTCAGCGCACGGTGGAGTTTGAAATTTTCAGTCATTTACGTCATCGCTATGCGCCGGGGATTGAGCGCAATATGGAATCCTGGTTCTGTCTTGCGCTGCCTCACGAAAGGCAGATTGTGTTTACCGAACATCTGACCTACCGCTGGCTTGATGCGCCCGCTGCGGCTGCATTAACCAAGTCGTGGAGTAACCGGCAGGCGATTGAAGAATTTATTATTCATACCGCCTGAACAGGCAGTTTCGTGGAGAGAGATTTATGGCAGGTCATAGTAAATGGGCCAACACCAAACACCGCAAGGCGGCACAGGATTCTAAGCGCGGTAAAATTTTCACCAAAATCATTCGTGAGCTGGTAACGGCAGCCCGTCTGGGCGGCGGAGATGCTGGCTCAAACCCGCGCCTGCGCGCGGCGATTGATAAAGCGCTGTCTAACAACATGACGCGTGACACCCTCAACCGAGCCATCGCACGTGGCGTGGGCGGTGACGAAGGCGCGAACATGGAAACCATCATTTATGAAGGTTACGGTCCTGGCGGCACGGCGGTGATGATAGAGTGCCTGTCCGATAACCGTAACCGTACCGTTGCAGAGGTGCGTCATGCCTTCAGCAAAACCGGCGGTAACCTGGGCACGGATGGTTCAGTGGCGTACCTGTTCAGCAAAAAAGGGGTGATCTCTTTTGCTTCTGGTGATGAAGATGCCATCATGGAAGCGGCGCTGGAAGCGGGTGCTGAAGATGTTGTCACCTTCGACGATGGTGCTATTGACGTCTATACCGCCTGGGAAGAGATGGGGGCCGTACGCGATGCGCTGGAAGCAGCAGGTATCAAAGCGGACGCAGCAGAAGTCTCCATGATCCCGTCGACCAAAGCTGACATGGATGCCGAGACCGCGCCGAAACTGCTGCGCCTGATCGACATGCTAGAAGACTGTGACGACGTGCAGGAAGTCTACCACAACGGCGAAATCTCTGATGAGGTGGCGGCGACCCTGTGATGGCGCTGTTAAACGCCTGCGGGCAGGGGGCATAGCGTGTCGATTATTCTCGGTATTGACCCCGGCTCGCGCATTACCGGCTATGGCGTGATCCGCCAGGTGGGCAGGCAATTAACTTACCTGGGCAGCGGATGCATTCGCACCAAAGTCGATGATTTGCCGTCACGCCTGAAGCTGATTTATGCAGGCGTGTCGGAAATTATCACCCAGTTCCAGCCCGATTTTTTTGCCATTGAACAGGTGTTTATGGCGAAGAATGCCGACTCGGCGCTGAAGCTGGGCCAGGCGCGCGGTGTGGCCATCGTCGCGGCGGTGAATCAGGATTTACCGGTGTTTGAATATGCCGCCCGGCAGGTGAAGCAGACGGTTGTGGGAACGGGCAGCGCGGAGAAAAGTCAGGTGCAGCATATGGTGCGCACGCTCTTAAAACTCCCCGCTAACCCTCAGGCCGACGCCGCCGATGCGCTGGCTATCGCTATCACTCACTGCCACGTTAGTCAGAATGCGATGCAAATGAGTGAATCGCGGCTGAATCTGGCGCGAGGAAGGCTGCGCTAATACAGGCGGCTATCATATATAAGATCCAGATTCGGATGGTGCCACAGACTTGCTGGCGTGACAGTCTTTCGCTCCCACGGAATGGTCCCGAGAAACCAGAATTTCCAGAACGTCAGCTTTGCGTCAGGGTTACTGTGCAGCAGTTTCCCGAACGTCTCAATTTCGCCGACAGGAATACATAGCGCCTCTTTATAAATATCGAACACAAACTTTGAGCAGAACTAGCGTGGAGAATCATAATTAAAGCCGGTGTGATAGAGCTTATGCAGGCGGGCGGGGACGTGTTCTACAATCAACCGCTTTTGCTCGTCCGAGAGTCCCCCCTGCAATCGCCGTACGGCGTAACGCTGCTCTGCGGAGCGCTGAATAAAGCGGGAGAGGGTGGTAATGGTCGAGAGCGGAACCCGACTTTCGGCGACCAAATAATCCTCACCGTTGTGTCCAATAATAATACCAACGTGATTGCTCCAGCAGAGCGACGCGGTTGAAATTTGCCCGAATAATACGGTGCCAATACAGGTGAAAACAATATCGCCGGTTTCAAATTTGGCTGGATAATGAATAGTCATCATGTCATTCTCTGAATTAATAATTTGAAGGCAAACATCTGCCTGATAATGCAAAAGATCAATATGATTAAATAAAGATTCAATTATTACAATGGTTGAGTTTGATACAGGCATGAGAAATTCAAATGAATGTGTATTATTAATTGTTGGCGGAAATATTTCAATGCGATATCGTGCCGGGAATTATCAGGTTGATATATTTAAAAGTTTCTTTTGAAGCTATATATATCACCGATTATTTAAGCCATGGCACCTTGCTATTGGGCGCAATCCCATGGTTTTATGCGTGCAGGCGGTGACTGGCAGTCAGCCCCGGCGATCAATGGATCTTTTACTAACACATTGTTATGTTTCGATGATAATGCAAAACTATACTTCACCAGTATAATTCCGGAGCAGCAAAGCCAGTATGAACGTCAGAACCCTGAAAAAAATATTTCTTATTTTATGGCTGATGTTTACCGGCTATAGCGTATTCACCGAATACCAGCACCATCATCATGCCCGTATCGCCACCGGGATCGTTTCGAACGTAGTTTATACCAGCAGCGCCGAGCGGCGAATGACTGACACCTGTACTCACTTCCGTGGCAGGGAAGATTGCTCAGCGCGCTATGATTATGACATCACCTGGTACAGCCAGAATAAAGACTATGTCTATCATGCAGACGATGAGCGTGAGAAGCCTTCAGCCGTTGAATGCGTCCATGTTGTCCCGGAAAATCCACAGATCGGCAAACCCTGTAAGAATATTTTTTTTAATGACAGTCATCTGCCGGCGGTCATCACGGTATGGGCCGTTCTCGGCTTTATTTTTTTAACGATGTTAATGCTCAAATTTAAGCAGCGGCGTTTTTCTGTGCCCGAAGAACCGCAGCTATATCGCGTTTACAATAAGTCGTTTCATCTGCTGTTCGAAACGCGACTTGCAGAAGACGCCATGCAGTTTATCCGTAAGGGCCACTATCGTCTGCGAGCCAGCAACACGACGCTGGAAGCCGTTGTTTCGGGCGGTAAAAAAGCGATGATAAAATGCGCCAATTACCATGTACGAAGCCGAAAAGGGCGCAGGAAACTCGATCTGTGAGTGAACAGGACAAAAATCGTAATAACCCGTTTTTCGGCTGGATATCTATCCAGCCTTTTTTGTATGATACACGCTGACATTGTGAGCCATCAACGCAGGAGCGTTACGTGATAGGCAGACTCAGAGGCATTATTCTCGAAAAACAACCCCCGATCGTGCTGCTGGAGACGGGCGGCGTAGGCTATGAAGTGCATATGCCAATGACCTGCTTCTACGAGCTGCCGGACGCCGGGCAGGAAGCCATTGTCTTTACGCATTTCGTTGTGCGTGAAGATGCTCAGCTTCTGTACGGCTTTAATAACAAACAGGAACGCACCCTGTTTAAAGAGCTGATTAAAACCAACGGCGTCGGGCCGAAACTGGCGCTGGCGATCCTCTCCGGTATGTCGGCGCAGCAGTTTGTTAATGCCGTTGAGCGTGAAGATCCGGCGGCGCTGGTGAAACTACCGGGTATTGGTAAAAAAACTGCCGAACGCCTGATTGTCGAAATGAAAGACCGCTTTAAAGGGCTGCACGGCGATCTGTTCACCCCGGCGGCGGATTTGGTATTGACCTCTCCGGCAAGCCCGGCGACTGAGGATGCAGAGCAGGAAGCCGTTGCTGCGCTGGTGGCGCTGGGTTATAAACCTCAGGAAGCCAGCCGGATGGTGAGCAAAATTGCCCGTCCGGATGCCAGCAGCGAAACACTGATCCGCGAAGCGCTGCGCGCGGCGCTATGAGGTAAACAATGATAGAAGCAGATCGCCTGATTTCAGCAGGCAATACCCTGGTTGAAGACGTTGCGGATCGCGCTATTCGTCCTAAATTGCTGGAAGAATATATCGGCCAGCCGCAGGTACGTTCGCAAATGGAGATTTTTATCCAGGCGGCGAAGCTGCGTAGCGAAGCGCTCGATCATCTGCTGATTTTTGGTCCGCCGGGCCTGGGAAAAACCACGCTGGCAAATATTGTCGCGAACGAAATGGGCGTTAACCTGCGTACCACCTCCGGACCCGTGCTGGAAAAAGCGGGCGATCTGGCCGCGATGTTGACCAACCTTGAACCGCACGATGTGCTGTTTATCGATGAAATTCATCGTTTGTCGCCGGTGGTGGAGGAAGTGCTCTATCCGGCGATGGAAGATTATCAGCTTGATATCATGATCGGCGAAGGACCGGCTGCGCGTTCGATTAAAATCGATTTGCCGCCGTTTACGCTGATTGGGGCGACCACCCGCGCCGGTTCGTTGACATCACCGCTGCGCGACCGCTTTGGGATTGTGCAGCGTCTGGAGTTTTATCAGGTGCCGGATCTGCAATATATCGTCGGTCGCAGTGCGCGGTTTATGGGGCTGGAAATGAGCGAAGAGGGCGCGCTGGAAGTGGCCCGCCGGGCGCGCGGCACGCCGCGTATAGCCAACCGCCTGCTCAGACGCGTTCGTGATTTTGCTGAAGTACGTCATGACGGCACTATTTCGGCGGAGATTGCTGCCCAGGCGCTGGATATGCTGAACGTTGATGCGGAAGGTTTTGACTATATGGACCGTAAGCTGCTGCTGGCGGTGCTGGACAAATTCTTCGGCGGACCCGTAGGGCTGGATAATCTGGCGGCCGCCATCGGTGAAGAGCGTGAAACAATCGAAGATGTTCTGGAGCCGTATTTGATCCAGCAGGGTTTTTTACAGCGCACGCCGCGCGGCCGTATGGCAACGGTGCGGGCGTGGGATCACTTCGGTATTACGCCACCGCAAATGCCGTAAAGTGGGCCTTAACCGTGCCCTGTCCAGCCTGAAAAAATAGCGTGACCCCGGTAGGCGCAGCGCCACCGGGGAAGAAGGCAAGGGTTACTGCGCCGTTTTCTTCATCATGCTAAACACGAACAGCAATGCGGCGCACAATACTACTGACGGCCCTGCAGGCGTATCGTAGAAGGCAGAGAAGGTTAAACCGCCGGTCACGGCTATCATCCCCACGCCGACGGCCACCCCGGCCATTTGTTCCGGCGTACGGGCGAATCGACGCGCGGTCGCCGCCGGAATAATCAGCAGTGAGGTGATAATCAGCGCACCGACGAATTTCATCGCCACGCCAATGGTCAGCGCCGTTACCAGCATCAGCAGCAGCTTAACCCGCTGTAACTTCACCCCGTCGACAAACGCCAGGTCCGGACTGATGGTCATTGACAGCAGATTGCGCCATTGCCAGAGCAAAATGCCCAGCACCACGGCAACCCCCACCGCGATAGCGATCAGATCTTCCGGCGTAACCGCCAGCAGATCGCCAAAAAGATAAGCCATCAAATCGACACGGATATTCGACATCAGGCTGACCACTACCAGGCCCAGCGAAAGGGCGCTGTGGGCCATAATGCCGAGCAGCGTATCCACCGCCAGATGCGGACGTTTTTCCAGCCACACCAGCCCCGCGGCCAGCAACAGCGTCACCACAATAACCGCATAAAACGGATTCACATCCAGCAGCAGGCCAAACGCCACGCCAAGCAGCGAGGCGTGGGCCAGCGTATCGCCAAAATAAGACATTCGCCGCCAGACCACGAACGATCCCAGCGGACCGGCGGCGCAGGCGAGCATTATTCCGGCCAGCCAGCCGGGCAGTAAAAGTTCAATCATGAGTGTCCGTTTCCCCGGCGCAATACAATACGGCCCTGTAAATCGTGGCGGTGATTATGATGATGGCGATAGATGCCAAGCTGTTCCGCGCCGCGCTGGCCGAACATCGAAATGAATTCCGGATGTAATGACACCACCTCCGGCGTTCCTGAGCAGCAAATATGCTGGTTAAGGCACAGCACTTCGTCGGTTTTTGCCATCACCAGATGCAGGTCGTGGGACACCATCAGCACGGCACAATCCAGTTCACGACGCAGCTGATCGATAAGATCGTAAAGCGCCACCTGGCCGTTAACGTCCACGCCCTGCGTGGGTTCGTCAAGGACCAGCAGTTGAGGGCGATTGAGCAGGGCACGGGCCAGTAACACGCGCTGTGTTTCGCCGCCGGACAGTTTTTGCATGGCGGCGTCGATAAGATGAGCTGCCTGAACGCGTTTAAGCGCAGGCAAAATATCATCCTGATGGGTTCCCGGGCGCAGACGCATAAACCGTTTAACGGTCAGCGGCAGGGTAGCATCGAGGTGTAATTTTTGGGGCACATAGCCAATACGCAGCTTGCCGTCTCGCTTGATGACGCCACTGTCAGGTGCTACCAGTCCCAGCACCACGCGCACCAGCGTGGACTTACCTGCGCCGTTAGGGCCAAGCAGCGTCAGGATCTTCCCACTTTTCAACTCTAGTGAGACATCCGACAGTACGCGGCGTTGCCCAAAGGAGAGGGAGACCTTTTCCAGAGTGATTAGATTTGTCATTTCAATTAAAGGTTGCACAAGATGATGAATGTTATAATATCACAATTCACCTATCCATTATGATTATAAGTCGCATTATGTTACATAAAAATACGTTTCTTTTCGCTGCTTTATCCGTAGCACTTTGGGGTAGCGCAGCACAGCGTGCGGATGCTGCGGTAGTCGCTTCGATCAAACCACTGGGTTTCATTGCTTCAGCCATTGCTGACGGCGTAACAGACACGCAAGTTTTACTGCCGGATGGTGCTTCCGAGCATGACTATTCTCTGCGTCCTTCCGATGTAAAACGCTTACAAAACGCAGACTTAGTGGTCTGGATTGGGCCGGATATGGAAGCGTTCATGACCAAATCCGTTAAGGGTACGCCGGAGGCAAAAAAAGTCACTATTGCTGAGCTGGCAAAGGTGAAACCGCTGCTGCAAAAAGGGTCAGACGATGATGGCGATGAGCACGATCACGATCATGATGATGGTGAAAACAGTGACCATCATCACCATCACGGGGATTATAACATGCATCTATGGTTGTCCCCGGAGATCGCCCAGGCCAGTGCGGTTGCAATCCATGAAAAATTAGTGGAACTTATGCCGCAAAGTCGAGCCAAACTTGACGCCAACCTGCAGGCATTCGAGGCGCAACTCGCCGCTACCGATAAGCAGGTGGGTACTGAGCTGGCACCGTTGAAGGGTAAAGGTTATTTCGTATTCCATGATGCCTATGGCTATTACGAAAAACATTATGGGCTGACCCCGCTTGGCCATTTTACCGTGAATCCCGAAATTCAACCCGGTGCTCAGCGTTTACATGAAATCAGAACACAGTTGGTTGAGCAAAAAGCAACCTGCGTTTTTGCTGAGCCACAGTTCAGGCCAGCGGTCGTTGAAGCGGTCGCCAGAGGCACCTCCGTTCGAATGGGAACGCTGGATCCTCTTGGCACCAGTATCAAGTTGGGTAAAGAGAGCTATAGCCAGTTCCTGACCCAGCTTGCGAATCAGTATGCGAGCTGCCTGAAAGGAGATTAACGAGGAAGTGAATACGTGCAACAGATAGCCCGCTCTGTCGCCCTGGCATTTAATAATCTGCCCCGACCTCATCGCGTCATGCTGGGGTCGCTTACTGTTCTCACATTAGCGGTCGCCGTCTGGCGACCCTACGTCTACCATCCTCAGTCCGCGCCGATTGTTAAAGTTATCGAGCTGGAGAAAAATGAGGTCAGGTCGCTGCTTCCCGAAGCCAGTGAACCTATCGATCAGGCACCGCAGGAAGATGAAGCCATCCCGCAGGATGAGCTGGATGACAAAATCGGTAACGAATCCGGCGTACATGAATACGTGGTTTCAACCGGCGATACCCTGAGCAGCGTGTTAAATCAGTACGGTATTGATATGGGAGATATCACTCAGCTTGCCGCATCTGATAAAGAGCTGCGTAATTTAAAAATCGGTCAACAGCTTTCCTGGACGCTGACGGCTGACGGCGATTTACAACGTCTGACCTGGGAAATGTCCCGCCGCGAAACCCGCACGTACGATCGTACCGCCAACGGTTTTAAAATGAGCAGCGAGCTGCAGCAGGGCGACTGGGTTAACAGTAGCCTGAAAGGAACCGTTGGATCAGGTTTTATTGCCAGCGCGAAGGCCGCAGGGCTGAGCAGTGCCGAAGTTAGTTCGGTAGTGAAAGCGATGCAGTGGCAGATGGATTTCCGCAAAATGAAGAAAGGCGATAAGTTTGCCGTTCTGATGTCGCGTGAAATGCTGGACGGGAAAGCCGAACAAAGCCAGCTTCTTGGCGTCCGTTTGAGCCTTGATGGTAAAGATTATTACGCTTTCCGCGCAGAAGACGGTAAGTTCTATGACCGTACCGGTACCGGGCTTGCGAAGGGCTTCCTGCGCTTCCCGACGTCACGTCAGTTCCGCGTGTCTTCCAACTTTAATCCGCGTCGCCTGAACCCGGTGACGGGGCGCATTGCTCCGCATCGTGGCGTCGATTTTGCGATGCCGCAGGGAACACCAGTGCTCGCCGTCGGTGACGGTGAGGTCGTGGTGGCAAAACGCAGCGGGGCGGCAGGGTATTATGTGGCGATCCGCCATGGCCGTACCTATACCACCCGCTATATGCACCTGCGTAAACTGCTGGTTAAACCGGGGCAAAAAGTTAAACGTGGCGATCGCGTAGCCCTCTCCGGCAATACCGGACGCTCTACCGGTCCACACCTGCACTATGAAGTATGGATCAACCAGCAGGCGGTGAATCCGTTGACGGCGAAGCTGCCGCGCACCGAGGGCCTGACCGGCAAAGATCGTACTGATTATCTGGCGCAGGTTAAAGAGGTGATGCCACAACTGCGTTTTGATTAAAAAGCAGTCATATAAAGCCGGTGACCTCAGCGCACCGGCTTTTTCTTTTGTGCGTCACCCACAGCCTCGCTACACTAAGACATTATTTCTGACGTCACTTCTCAGACCGGAACGTGCATGGAACCTAAGAAAAACAATAGTGAATTTATTCCAACCTATGAGAAACGCTTTTTGCACCCGCGTTACTGGGGGGCATGGCTGGGCATTTTTGCCTTTGCAGGTATCGCCCTGACCCCTCCGGCCTTTCGCGATCCGCTTTTAGGCAAGCTGGGACGTCTGGCAGGAAGGCTGGGTAAGAGCGCCCGCCGCCGTGCGCAGATTAATCTGCTTTATTGCTTTCCTGAAAAGAGCGAACAGCAGCGTGAAGCGATTATTGACGATATGTACGCGACCGCGCCGCAGGCAATGGTCCTTATGGCTGAGCTGGCATTGCGTAAAGCAAAAAAGGTGCAGGATCGTATTCTCTGGCAGGGGAAGGAAATCATTGATGAGATGCGGCTCAACAATGAAAAAGTTATTTTACTGGTACCGCACGGCTGGGGCGTGGATATTCCGGCGATGCTGATGGCATCGCAAGGGCAACAGGTTGCAGCCATGTTTCATAATCAGGGAAATCCCGTCTTTGATTATGTCTGGAATAAGGTCCGGCAACGTTTTGGTGGCCGCTTACATCCGCGTAACGACGGTATCAAACCCTTTATTCAGTCTGTACGCCAGGGCTACTGGGGATATTATCTGCCCGATCAGGATCACGGCCCTGAACAGAGCGAATTCGTCGATTTCTTCGGTACCTATAAAGCAACGTTGCCCGCCGTGGGCCGTCTGATGAAAGTGTGTAAGGCGCGCGTCGTGCCGCTGTTCCCGGTCTACGACAGTAAAACGCACTGCCTCACCGTTCACGTTCGCCCGCCGATGGACGACCTGTTGACCGCCGACGATTGCACTATTGCCCGGCGCATGAATGAAGAGGTGGAAAAGCTGGTAGGGCCAAATCCGGAGCAATATACCTGGCTTTTAAAACTGCTGAAGACGCGTAAACCTGGCGAGACCGAGCCGTACCGGCGGCGGGAGTTGTATCCGAAGAAGAAATAGAAAAAGGGTCTCTGATGAGGCCCTTTTTTATGGGAAAGACCCGGCGTAATCCCACCGGGTCAGAATCAACTAACGTTGCTTACTGCACCGTCAAAATACGCGTCGTATTCGTCGTACCAATGGTGCTCATTACATCGCCCTGGGTCACGATCACCAGATCGCCCGACACCAGATAACCTTTATCGCGCAGCAGATTAACCGCGTCGGTCGCGGCGACCACGCCGTCATTGGCGCTGTCAAAATAGACCGGCGTCACGCCACGGTATAGCGCGGTCAGGTTCAGCGTGCGTTCATGGCGGGACATGGCAAAGATCGGCAGGCCGGAACTGATACGCGAGGTCATCAGCGCGGTGCGGCCCGATTCGGTCATGGTGATAATCGCCGACACGCCTTTGGTGTGGTTAGCCGCATACATTGCCGACATCGCAATCGCTTCTTCTACGTTATCGAATTCAATATCGAGGCGGTGTTTGGAAACGTTGATGCTCGGAATTTTTTCTGCGCCCAGACAGACTCGCGCCATCGCGGCGACGGTTTCTGATGGATACTGCCCGGCAGCGGTTTCTGCAGACAGCATCACGGCATCGGTGCCATCCAGCACGGCGTTTGCCACGTCCATCACTTCCGCACGGGTCGGCATCGGGTTGGTGATCATCGACTCCATCATCTGCGTCGCGGTGATCACCGCACGGTTCAACTGACGGGCACGACGGATAAGCGCTTTCTGGATACCCACCAGTTCCGGGTCGCCGATTTCCACGCCCAGATCGCCACGCGCAACCATCACTACGTCGGAGGCGAGAATAATGTCATCCATTGCGTCCTGAGTTGCCACGGCTTCCGCACGTTCTACTTTGGAGACGATTTTTGCATCGCAGCCGGCATCGCGTGCCAGACGGCGGGCATAGTTCAGATCTTCGCCGCAGCGCGGGAAGGAGACGGCCAGATAATCCACGCCAATCTGCGCCGCGGTAACGATGTCTGCTTTATCTTTTTCGGTCAGCGCTTCAGCGGAAAGGCCACCACCCAGTTTGTTGATGCCTTTGTTATTGGACAGTGGGCCACCCACGGTCACTTCGGTGAAGACTTTCAGCCCCTGAACTTCCAGCACCTTCAGTTGCACGCGGCCATCGTCGAGCAGCAGAATGTCACCCGGCACCACGTCGGAAGGCAATCCTTTATAATCGATACCGACTTTTTCTTTATCGCCTTCACCTTTACCCAGATTGGCATCCAGCAGGAATTTATCCCCGATATTGAGGAACACTTTTCCCTCTTTAAAGGTTGATACGCGAATTTTAGGGCCCTGCAAATCGCCGAGGATCGCCACATGGCGACCGAGTTTAGCGGCAATTTCACGAACTTTATCGGCACGTAATTTATGGTCTTCCGGGGTGCCGTGCGAGAAATTCATCCGCACAACGTTAGCACCGGCGGCAATAACTTTTTCGAGGTT
The DNA here is from genome assembly GCF_029319185.1 of Superficieibacter sp. HKU1. NCBI lineage: Bacteria > Pseudomonadati > Pseudomonadota > Gammaproteobacteria > Enterobacterales > Enterobacteriaceae > Superficieibacter > Superficieibacter sp. HKU1. The sequence goes on along the minus strand of NZ_CP119754.1, from coordinate 2,676,135 downwards.
ATTATCGCGATCGGTTGCCGGGCCTAACGTGGTAACAATTTTGGTTCTGCGAAGCCTTCTGGACATGTAATACTCCGTTGACTGAATCAATTTGTGGTGTTGCCTGAACAGGAATTCGGCGGTTCTGCGTTAAAACAACACTGCAAGAACTTAACCGAATGACGCAATAAGTTACAGCTTTGTTATCGTTTTTCTGGGGAGATCCCCATAAGTATGTAGTGCTTTATCAAAACGCGATTCTTTTAACGCTTCTTTGACACGCTTCAAGTTATCTCTGAATTTTGCCCCCCGACGCAAGGTAAATCCGGTAGCCAGCACGTCAATGACGGTCAATTGCGCTAATCGGGAAACCATAGGCATATAAATGTCGGTATCTTCCGGTACATCAAGGGTGATAGCCAGCGTGGCTTCATGGGCAAGCGGCGTACCTGGCGAGGTAATCGCAATGACCATGGCGTCATTCTCACGCGCCAGCTCTGCCAGTTCGACCAGCGTTTTGGTGCGGCCGGTGTGGGAAATCAACACTACGACATCATCATCGCTACAATTCATACAGCTCATGCGTTGCAGAACAATGTCGTCGGTGTAAACGACCGGGACGTTAAAGCGGAAAAATTTATTCATCGCGTCATGGGCGACGGCAGCGGAAGAACCCAGCCCAAAGAAGGCAATTTTTTTGGCCTGGGTCAGTAGATCGACGGCGCGGTTGACGGCGGCCATGTCCAGAGACTGACGCACATGATCGAGGCTGGCCATGGCTGATTCAAATATTTTCCCGGTATAGGACTCGACGCTGTCGTCTTCATCCACATTGCGATTCACATAGGGCGTCCCGTTGGCAAGGCTTTGCGCAAGGTGCAATTTAAAATCGGGAAAGCCGCGGGTATCCATGCTGCGGCAGAAGCGGTTGACGGTCGGCTCGCTGACGCCGGCTTCCACCGCAAGCGCCGCGATGCTGGAATGGATGGCCTGTGCAGGGGCGGTAAGAATAACTTCCGCCACTTTACGCTCGGATTTGCTAAGGTGTTCCAGTTGAGACTGAATTTTTTCCAGCATATTCATTATTTACGGTGCGCTCACGGTGATAAAGGATCGCTTAATAAGTAGAATTGTCGTGCGTTTAAGCACGAATATACCCCGGCGACATCGCGAACGGTGAAGAGAGGCGGCAAAATGGTGTTGTTTTTTTTCATTACATGATCGCGGTCGGATTTCAGGCACAACATTCCGGACAAAAGTAACAGGAAAATGAGGGAGATGCCTAAAGCGCAGCCCGCGCGTTTTCCCAATTATGCCTTTTACTGGCACTCGCCAGGGGCAAGGGTTTCAGGTTATTGGTAAACACAGTACAGTGCAGTGTAAGAAAATTACAAGTAAGACCTGGCATAAGTACCAGGATGTCCAATTGAGGAGAATGACATGGCGGTAACGCAAACGGCTCATGCATGTGATTTGGTTATCTTCGGCGCGAAAGGCGATCTGGCACGTCGCAAATTGCTGCCTTCCCTGTATCAGCTTGAAAAAGCAGGCCAAATTCATGATGACACCCGTATTCTGGGCGTAGGACGGGCGGACTGGGATAAAAAAGCCTATACCAGCGTTGTCCGTGAGGCGCTGGAAACCTTCATGAAAGAAAAAATCGATGAGGGCCTGTGGGATAAGCTCAGCGCCCGTCTGGATTTCTGCACATTGGATGTCAATGATACGGCGGCATTTTCGCGTCTGGGCAAAATGCTGGATCAGGAAAATCGCGTCACGATTAACTATTTTGCCATGCCGCCAGATACTTTTGGTGCCATTTGCAAAGGGCTGGGTAAGGCGAAGCTAAATGCCAAACCCGCGCGCGTGGTGATGGAAAAGCCGCTGGGCACCTCGCTGGAAACCTCTCGCGATATCAACGACCAGGTCGGGGAATATTTCGAAGAGTGCCAGGTCTATCGTATTGACCATTACCTTGGTAAAGAGACGGTACTTAACCTGCTGGCGCTGCGCTTTGCCAACTCACTGTTTGTGAATAACTGGGACAATCGCACCATTGACCACGTTGAAATTACCGTGGCGGAAGAGGTGGGTATCGAAGGTCGCTGGGGCTACTTTGACCAGGCCGGTCAGATGCGCGATATGATCCAGAACCACCTGCTGCAAATTCTGTGCATGATTGCCATGTCTCCGCCAGCCGATTTGAGCGCGGACAGCATTCGTGATGAAAAAGTGAAGGTGCTGAAGTCACTGCGCCGCATTGATCGTACCAACGTGCGTGAAAAAACGGTGCGCGGGCAATATACCGCCGGATTCGCACAGGGTAAAAAAGTGCCGGGGTATCTGGAAGAAGAGGGCGCGAATAAGTCCAGCCATACGGAAACCTTTGTGGCGATCCGCGTCGACCTCGATAACTGGCGTTGGGCGGGCGTACCGTTCTATCTGCGCACCGGTAAACGTCTGCCGACCAAATGTTCTGAGGTGGTGGTCTATTTTAAAAACCCGGAACTCAATTTGTTTAAAGAGTCGTGGCAGGAGCTGCCGCAGAACAAGCTGACCATTCGTCTGCAACCGGACGAAGGGGTTGATATTCAGATCCTCAACAAGGTACCGGGGCTGGATCACAAGCATAATCTGCAAACCACCAAACTTGACCTGAGCTACTCCGAAACCTTCAACGAAACGCATCTGGCAGACGCCTATGAACGCCTGCTGCTGGAAACCATGCGTGGGATCCAGGCGCTGTTTGTGCGTCGTGACGAAGTGGAAGAGGCGTGGAAATGGGTGGATTCTATTACCGAAGCCTGGGCTGCCGATCAGGATGCGCCAAAACCGTATCAGGCGGGGACCTGGGGACCGGTTGCCTCAGTGGCGATGATCACCCGCGATGGCCGTTCCTGGAACGAGTTCGAATAATCCTTGCGGGTTATTTTACCGGTAACATGATCTAACTCAGATTGTCGCGCGATTTTCGAACATTTAAGCCCTGCGTGGATTTCCCCGTAGGGCTTTTTTTATTACACTACGGCCAGTAATTTACCTCTGAGCTGCGCTAATCCTGCCGATACGCTATTTACCACGTAGTGAATGTCCGCTTATGGTGCCGCTGACAAGATTAAATGTTAAGGAGCTTTTATGAATCCTCATTTGTTACGGGTAACAAAACGAATTATTGAACGTTCACATAAAACCCGCTCTGCCTACCTCGCTCGCATTGACGCAGCCAAAAGCAGTACCGTACAACGTTCAACGCTTGCCTGTGGAAATCTGGCGCATGGTTTTGCGGCCTGCCAGCCGGATGACAAAGCGTCCTTAAAAAGTATGCTGCGCAACAACATCGCCATCATTACCTCCTATAACGATATGCTTTCAGCGCATCAGCCCTATGAGCGTTATCCGGATATTCTGCGCAACGCCCTGCACGAGGCGAATGCGGTCGGGCAGGTGGCTGGTGGCGTACCGGCAATGTGTGACGGCGTCACGCAGGGGCAGGACGGGATGGAACTCTCTTTACTGAGCCGCGAAGTGATCGCTATGTCCGCGGCGGTAGGGCTGTCGCATAACATGTTTGACGGCGCGCTGTGGCTTGGCGTGTGCGATAAAATTGTTCCCGGTCTGGCGATGGCGGCGCTCTCTTTTGGTCATTTGCCGTCGGTGTTTATTCCCTCGGGGCCGATGGCCAGCGGTCTGCCAAATAAAGAAAAAGTCAGGATCCGCCAGCTTTATGCCGAAGGTAAGGTTGACCGAATGGCGCTGCTGGAATCAGAGGCTGCGTCGTATCATGCGCCAGGCACCTGTACTTTTTATGGTACGGCGAACACCAATCAGATGGTGATTGAGTTTATGGGGATGCAATTACCCGGCTCCTCATTCATTCAGCCCGATGCTCCCCTGCGCGAAGCGTTAACGTCTGCCGCCGCGCGGCAGGTGACGCGCCTGACCAGTAACGGCGCGGAATACATGCCGCTGGGTAAAATGATCGACGAAAAGGTAGTGGTCAACGGGATTGTGGCGCTGCTGGCAACAGGCGGTTCTACCAACCACACCATGCATCTGGTGGCGATGGCGCGGGCAGCAGGCATTATTATTAACTGGGACGACTTCTCCGATCTGTCCGCTATCGTGCCGCTGATGGCGCGGTTGTATCCTAACGGTCCGGCAGATATTAATCACTTCCAGGCCGCAGGCGGTGTGCCGGTGCTGGTCCGCGAACTGCTGAAAGGCGGTCTGCTGCATGAGGATGTCAACACCGTCGCGGGCTTTGGGCTTTCTCGCTATACGCTGGAGCCGTGGCTTAACGAAGGCAAGCTGGAATGGCGGGAAGGCGCAGAGGCTTCGCTGGATACCAGCATTATTGCTTCCATCGACACGCCCTTTTCTCAGCATGGCGGCACGAAAGTGATGAGCGGCAATCTGGGACGTGCGGTAATGAAGACGTCTGCGGTGCCGGTTGAAAATCAGGTGATTGAAGCGCCAGCCGTGGTTTTCGAGAGCCAGCATGACGTGCTGCCAGCTTTTGAAGCCGGTCTGCTGGATAAGGACTGCGTTGTGGTGGTTCGCCATCAGGGACCAAAAGCGAACGGTATGCCAGAATTACATAAACTTATGCCGCCACTTGGTGTATTATTGGACCGCTGTTTCAAAATCGCGTTAGTGACCGATGGCCGCCTCTCTGGCGCGTCGGGTAAAGTGCCCTCGGCTATTCATGTGACGCCGGAAGCGTATGACGGCGGATTGCTGGCAAAAGTGTGTGATGGCGACATGATCCGCGTGAACGGACAGACGGGCGAGCTGACGCTGCTGGTCGATGAACAGGAACTTGCGAGCCGACAGCCGCATATTCCTGACCTGAGCGCACTGCGTGTGGGGACGGGGCGTGAACTGTTTAGTGCACTGCGTGAGAAGCTATCCGGTGCCGAGCAGGGGGCAACCTGCATCACTTTTTAAGATGATAAATTTGTAATTCTGGCGAGAGAAAAAGTCTGATGAAAAACTGGAAAACAAGTGCAGAAGCAATCCTGACCACCGGTCCGGTTGTACCGGTTATCGTAGTGAACAAGCTGGAACACGCTGTTCCGATGGCGAAAGCGCTGGTTGCAGGCGGCGTGCGCGTACTTGAAGTGACGCTGCGTACCGCGTGTGCAATGGACGCTATCCGCGCGATTGCGAAAGAGGTCCCGGATGCGATCATCGGTGCCGGTACCGTGCTGAACGCGCAACAACTGGCGGAAGTGACCGAAGCAGGTGCGCAGTTCGCCATCAGCCCTGGTCTGACCGAGCCGCTGCTGAAAGCGGCAACCGAAGGAACGATTCCGCTGATCCCGGGCATCAGCACCGTTTCTGAACTGATGCTGGGGATGGACTACGGTTTGAAAGAATTCAAATTCTTCCCGGCGGAAGCTAACGGCGGCACGAAAGCGCTGCAGGCGATCGCGGGCCCGTTCTCCCAGGTTCGTTTCTGCCCGACGGGCGGTATTTCTCCGGCAAACTACCGTGATTATCTGGCGCTGAAAAGCGTGCTGTGTATCGGCGGTTCCTGGCTGGTGCCGGCGGACGCGCTGGAAGCGGGTGATTATGACCGCATTACCCAACTGGCGCGTGAAGCCGTCGAAGGCGCGAAGCAGTAAGTCGACAATGACGGGCGCTTACGCGCCCGTTTCTTTATCCCGCTACCTTGATGTTTGCCGCCGCCGTTTTTGCCCGTGCGATGGCGTCTTCAACATTCTCACCGGTTGCCAGCGTCACGCCTAAACGACGCGTGCCTTCAATCTCCGGCTTACCAAAAAGACGCACCTGCAAGCCTGCGCCGGTAGCAGCCTCGACGTGACTAAACGTAATGTTCTGGCTGGTCAACTGCGGCAGGATCACTGCCGACGCTGCCGGGCCATACTGACGGATGCCGCCCACTGGCAGGCCGAGGAAAGCGCGAACGTGCAGGGCAAACTCTGACAGATCCTGCGAAATTAACGTCACCATCCCGGTATCATGCGGACGCGGTGAGACCTCGCTGAAAATAATCTCGTCGCCGCAGACGAAAAGCTCCACGCCAAACAGACCAAAACCGCCGAGGGCAAGTACCACGTCGCGTGCAATGGCGTGTGCCCGCTCCAGCGCAAGCGGGCTCATCTGCTGGGGCTGCCACGACTCGCGATAATCGCCATCTTCCTGACGGTGTCCTACTGGCGCACAGAAATGGACGCCATCCACCGCGCTTACGGTCAGCAGGGTGATTTCAAAATCAAAATTCACCACCCCTTCAACGATAACCCGTCCCGCTCCGGCGCGTCCCCCCTGTTGGGCATAGCGCCAGGCCTCGCTGAGCCGATCTTCTGTTCGAATAAAAGATTGCCCTTTACCGGAGGAACTCATCACCGGTTTCACAATGCAGGGCAGGCCAATTTCGCGCACGGCCTGCAGGAAACTGTCTTCATCACTGGCAAAGCGATACGCCGAGGTAGGAAGCGATAATGTCTCCGCCGCCAGCCGACGAATGCCTTCGCGATTCATCGTCAGTTGCGTAGCGCGGGCGCAGGGCACCACTTTCTGTCCGGACTGTTCCAGTTCAACCAGCATATCGGTTGCGATGGCTTCAATCTCAGGCACGATATAATCCGGTTTTTCGGCTTCGACCAGCGCCTTCAGCGCCTCACCGTCCAGCATATTAATGACGTGCGCACGGTGCGCGACGTGCATGGCGGGAGCATCGGCGTAGCGATCGACCGCAATTACTTCCAGTCCCAGGCGCTGACACTCAATCGCCACCTCTTTTCCTAATTCGCCAGAACCTAATAACATCACGCGAGTGGCTGCCGGGCGCAGCGCGGTACCTAATTGAATCATGACCTTTCCCCTTAATGCATTTGCGCGCAGTATAAACGAAAACGTTTGCGTCTGTCTTTGCCGGCATGCTTTTCACCGATTGATTCGCTGAAAATGAGGTGTTATACTGTATAAAATTACAGTGATATGGGGCTGCAAAAATGGCGGTTGAAGTTAAATACGTTGTGATCCGTGAAGGTGAGGAAAAAATGTCTTTTGCCAGCAAAAAGGAAGCCGATGCTTATGACAAAATGCTCGATCTGGCGGAAGTGCTGGGGAACTGGCTTGGTCAGTCGCCGGTAACGCTGGAAGACGATCAGCGTGAAATCATGGCGATGTGGCTTGCCGAACAAAAAGATGTGCTCGCTAATCTGCTGAAAGCCGGAAAATTGCCTGCGCCTAAAGCCGTGAGTGAGGATGCGCCCGCGAAGCGGACCAAAGCGGCGTAATAGCCACTTGCACTCCCGCCGTTTTGTACCATGCTTTTTCTTTAACCCCTGGGTAATAACGGGTCTTAAGGAGAAAACAATGAATACGCGTGGAGCGTTTTTCTGTCTGCTGCTGCTGGCCGGGAGTGCGTCAGTGCACGCGGTGAGTCAGGATCCGCATTCGAAGACGGTCAAGTTTCCCAACTGTGAAAAGCTGGATGCGGATGGCATTGCGGCAAGCGTGAAACGTGACTATCAGCAAAACCGCATCGTCCGCTGGGCTGAAGATCGGCAGAAAATCGGCCAGGCCGATCCCGTGGTGTGGGTAGACGCCAATGAAGTGACGGGAGAGAAAGGCAAATGGAAAGTGCCTGTCACCGTACGCGGTAAGAGTGCGGATATCCACTATCTCGTGCAGGTTGATTGTGCCGCAGGCAGTGCCAGCTATCAGAGCCGGTAGTCGACAGTAATTTGCGCACCTTTTGCCGGCTTGACAATTTCTGACGTCCCTTCGCTTATTCTGAACTTATCGTTATCAGTAACTGAAGGGACCATCCGTATGGCAAACTGGCTTAATCAGCTACAGTCTCTCCTGGCGCAAAATGGCGCCTCCTCTTCCTCCTCTGGTACGCAGGGGCTGAATAAGCTGCTGGTACCCGGTGCGCTTGGCGGTCTTGCCGGTCTGCTGGTGGGCAATAAATCATCCCGTAAGCTTCTCAGTAAATATGGCTCTGGCGCGTTATTGATGGGCGGCGGTGCCGTTGCCGGGACCGTATTATGGAATAAATACAAGGACAAGATCCGCGACGCGCATCAGGAGGAACCGCAGTACGGCAGGCAAAGCAGTCCGCTCGATAAGCGGACGGAGCGACTCATTCTGGCACTGGTATTTGCCGCAAAGAGCGACGGGCATATTGACGACCGCGAGCGGGAAGCTATTGAACTGCAGATGCGTGAAGCGGGTGTTGAAGAGCAGGGTAGAGCGCTGGTGGCACAGGCCATGGATCAGCCTCTCGATCCGCAGCGACTGGCACGCGATGTGCCGAATGAAGAAGAAGCCCTCGAGTTATACTTCCTCAGTTGTGCTGCTATTGATGCCGATCATTTTATGGAGCGCAGCTATCTTAACGCCCTCGGTGATGCGCTGAAAATACCCCAGGAAGTGCGTAATGGGGTGGAACAGGATCTTAAGCAGCAAAAACAGTCGCTTCCTGAGTAATTTGTGCGGAAAGTGCCGGCGTTCCGCTTGCATCGCTGGCGTCTTTTGCCAACCTTATAGGATGTAAAAACGCAAAAGAACCGATCTATGCCACCGAAAGCCAGACGTATACCGCACAATATAACCCTCCACGGCGACACACGTACCGATGATTACTATTGGCTGCGCGATGACTCGCGTTCCGATCCTGAGGTTCTTGATTATTTACAGCAGGAAAATAGTTACGGTCATCGGGTCATGGCGTCGCAGCAGGGGCTTCAGGATCGTATTTTGCAGGAAATTGTCGCGCGTATCCCGCAGCGAGAGGTGTCTGCTCCCTGGACCCGAAACGGCTATCGCTACCGGCATATTTATGAGCCCGGTTGCGAATACGCTATTTATCAGCGCCAGTCGGTGCTGCTTGCGGAATGGGATGAGTGGGAGCTATTGCTGGACGCCAATAAACGCGCGGCGCACAGCGAGTTTTACACCCTCGGAGGCATGGCGGTTTCTCCGGATAATACCATTATGGCGCTGGCGGAAGATTATCTGTCGCGGCGTCAGTACGGCCTGCGTCTGCGTAATCTGCAAACCGGTAACTGGTATCCGGAATTGCTGGATAACATTTCCCCTGATTTCGTCTGGGGCAATGATTCGCTGACGCTTTATTACGTGCGTAAACACCCGGTCACGCTGCTGCCGTACCAGGTCTGGCGGCATATGGTGGGCACCTCATCGGCATCGGATGAGCTGATTTACGAAGAGCGCGATGAGACCTTTTACGTCGGCCTGCATAAAACCACCTCGCAGCATTTCATTGTGATTTATCTCTCCAGCGCCACCACCAGTGAGATTTTACTGCTGGATGCATCGCTGGCTGACGCGCAGCCACATCCTTTTCTGCCGCGTCGTAAAGATCATGAATACAGCATCGACCATTACCAGCATAAATTTTATATTCGCTCTAACCGCGACGGTAAAAACTTTGGTCTTTACCGCAGCCGCGTGCGTGATGAACGGCAATGGGAAGTCCTCATTCCAGCGCGGGAAGACATTATGCTGGAAGGTTTTACGCTCTTTACCGACTGGCTGGTGGTGGAAGAGCGCCAGCGAGGGCTGACCAGCCTGCGGCAAATTAATCGTAAAACGCGGGAAGTAACCGGCATCGCCTTTGACGATCCGGCATATGTCACCTGGCTGGCCTACAATCCGGAGCCGGAAACCTCGCGTCTGCGCTACGGCTATTCATCCATGACCACGCCCGATACGCTGTTTGAACTGGATATGGATACCGGTGAACGTCAGGTGTTAAAGCAGTCAGAAGTGGCTGGTTTTGACAGCAGTCTCTATCGCAGCGAGCATCTGTGGATCACCGCGCGTGATGGCGTTGAAGTGCCTGTGTCGCTGGTTTATCACCGGCAGCATTTCCGCAAGGGTAAAAATCCGCTCCTGGTTTACGGCTACGGATCGTATGGGACCAGTATGGATGCCGATTTCAGCAGTAGTCGCCTGAGCCTGCTCGATCGGGGATTTGTTTTCGCTATTGCGCATGTGCGCGGCGGCGGAGAACTGGGGCAGCACTGGTACGAAGACGGTAAATTCCTGAAGAAGAAAAATACCTTCAACGACTACCTTGATGTCTGCGACGCGTTGCTCAGACAGGGCTACGGCGATCCGACATACTGCTTTGGCATGGGGGGAAGTGCGGGCGGCATGTTAATGGGTGCCGCCATCAATCTGCGTCCGGACCTGTTTCGCGGTGTCATTGCTCAGGTGCCGTTTGTCGATGTGGTGACCACCATGCTGGATGAATCTATTCCGCTCACCACCGGTGAGTTTGAGGAGTGGGGCAATCCGAAGGACGAAACCTATTATCACTACATGAAAAGCTATAGCCCTTATGACAACATCGATGCGAAGGCCTATCCGCATTTGCTGGTGACAACAGGGCTGCATGATTCACAGGTGCAGTACTGGGAGCCGGCCAAGTGGGTGGCGCGGCTGCGCGAGCTGAAAACCGACGAAAATTTGCTGCTGCTCTGTACTGATATGGACTCCGGGCACGGCGGCAAGTCCGGGCGCTTTAAGAGCTATGAAGGTGTCGCCATGGAATACACGTTCCTCATTGCACTTGCCCAGGGCACGCTACCCGGAAATGCGGAGCGTTAAGCTTTGTCGAGATAGTGCTTGAGCGTCAGGCGCATCTCCGGACTCATTCGGTCGAGATTGTTGAATAGCCAGCGCAGATAGCCCGGATCGCGCTCGGCGACTTCAGCGACCGGTTTGCCCCGGTATTTTCCAAAGCTGAACGTTGAAATAAGCCCCGGACGCCCGGTCACGTCGACCATCTCTTCCGGCGTCCACCCCGTGGTGTTAATAATATCGATCAGGAGCGCGGCCGTAATATAGCAATCGTACAGCGCACGGTGATGATGCAGGCCCGCTGGCGTTTGCACGTTCAGATTACGCGATTTATACAGACCAATGTTGCTGTATTTGATCCCCGGCCACAGGCGGCGTGCCATTTTCATGGTGCAAATCCACTCACCACTCATCTCAGGTAATACCCGACGATCAAAACTGGCGTTGTGCGCGACATACCACGGACTGCCCTGATAAAACGGTAGAACGTCTTCAATCCACGGCTGATCGGCGACCATCGCTTCAGTGATCCGGTGGATAGCCATTGCCTGCGGGCTGATGGGGCGGTCCGGGCGAACCAGATGGCTCATGGGGTTGGTGATCTTTCCGTCCACCACGTCCACCGAGGCGATTTCAACCACTCCTCCCTGCAAATCGCAGGTTTCGGTATCAATAACGCGCAGCATGGTTTACTCCTGAATTAGCCTAAAAAATCGCGCTTATTTTGCTTTGGGTTCCCAGGGCAAGCGAGACAAGTTAACGGACGCCAGACGATGGGCGATCAGCCGTTCGCGGAACCAGTCGCGCAAATGTTCAGGCTGCTCTCGCTCCACCACTTCGGCAACGATCGGCATATTGTACCGCTCTTTAAACGCCACGGAAGCGGCCGCCAGGTCGACGTTGATCTTATCCATTTCCTGCTGGGAAAGCTGGGCCAGATTGGTTTGCATCGGTCTCTCCTTTTTCAAACACGCAAAAGTTACTAAGACTGCCGCAGAATAACAAGCCTGCCGATGACTATTCTCGACTAAGGCATTATACAGCGTTATTCTTTGATGCAATTACATAACAAAAAGGAATGACATAATGGCCTTTACCGCCTCTTCTGTGCGTAACACCATGCTTATGCTGGCGATAGTATTGACGTCCCCGGCTGTTCTGGCTCATGCCCATCTTAAACACCAGTATCCGGCTGCCGATGCGGAAGTGGCCGCAGCACCGCAGGCGCTGACGCTTAATTTCTCTGAAGGCGTTGAAGCCAGCTTCAGCGGCGTAACCTTAACCGGACCGGCGCAGGCGGTTATCGACACCGGTAAAGCAAAGCGTAACGAAAAAGATCGCACCCAGCTGATTGTTCCGCTGAATCAGCCCCTCAAACCGGGTCAGTATACCGTTGACTGGCATGTCGTGTCTGTCGACGGGCATAAGACGCAGGGGCAATATCACTTTAGCGTGAAATAATATGCTGGAACTGGCGTGGGTCGGGCTGCGTTTTTTACACTTTACGGCGCTGATGTTAGCCTCTGGTGGGGTGTTTTTTTGCGCGTGGCTGGCTCCCGATGCGATTCGCCAGCGCCTTACCCGCCGTTTTCGTTTACCGCTACGCTTCCTGCTTGCGCTTAATGCGATAAGCGCGCTGCTGTTATTAATGGTGCAGGGCGGGATGATGGCTGGCGGCTGGCCGGATGTCTGGCGGCCCGACGTCTGGTGGGCGGTAATCGGTACCCGGTTTGGCAATATCTGGCTCTGGCAGATTGTGCTGAGCGGGTTAACGCTGGTGATTGCCATGCTCCGCCCCCGGCGCAAACTTGCTTTATTGTTGGTACTGCTCTGCGTCCAGTTAGTTCTTCAGGCAAGTACCGGCCACACGGCGATGCACAGCGGAATGACCGGAGTGCTGCACCGGGCAAATCAGGCGCTGCATTTATTGTGCGCCTCAGTCTGGCTCGGCGGGCTACCGCCTTTTATCTGGTGTCTGCGTCTGGCGAACGGGCGCTGGCGACAGCCCGCTATCTACACCATGATGCGCTTTTCGCGCTACGGGCATCTGGCGGTGGCGGGGATGCTGTTTACCGGTATTAATAACGCCTGGCTTGTGCAGGGCACGCTGCTAAGCGCGTCAGCCTATGGCCGTGCGCTGTTGTTGAAATGTGCGCTTGTGGCGTTGATGGTAGCTATTGCGCTGGTGAACCGTTATGTTCTGGTACCAAAAATGAAACGCGATAGTACGCGGGTACAGACGCTTTTTATTCGTATGACGCACGCTGAAATAGTCCTCGGCGCACTGGTGCTGGCTACCGTTAGCGTGTTCGCAACGTGGGAACCTTTCTGAATAACCTGGTGAAAACCATGAAAAAAATGATGATCTCTGCTGTTTTACTGGCAACGTCAGCCGCGGCGCTGGCTGCGCCCGGCCTGATTACCGTCAGCCGTTTCGATATTGGTAAGGATAAATGGGCGTTCGATCGCGAAGAAGTGATGCTGACGTGCCGACCCGGCAATGCGCTGGTTGTCATTAATCCTTCGACGCTGGTGCAATATCCGCTGAACGATGTCGCTGAACAGCAGATTAAAGACGGCAAGATGAGCGGGCAGCCGTTAAGCGTGATTCAAATTGACGACCCCAATCATCCGGGGCAAAAAATGAGTCTGGCCCCGTTTATTGAGCGAGCACAAAAACTCTGTCAGTAACGGGAAATATCTGGCTGATTCCCAATAAAAAAACCGCAGGCTTATCTTTATGAAAAGCTGCGGTTTTTTTCTTTTTTGACGCTAATGACAGAGGGTTTTTCTGGTCGTTTTTACAGCAGACTGGAAAACCTGGCACGGTCAACTATTCTTATAAGGCATGGCGACTAAGCCTGCATTAATGCCAACTTTTAGCGCACGGCTCTATCCCAAGAGCCATTTCCCTGGACCGAATACAGGAATCGTATTCGGTCTCTTTTTATCTGTTTAAATACGTTGGGCTTTTTTTAACATCCCTTTACATTCCCCGAAAATCGCCTGGATTTTCCGTACTCGCTGTAAACCATATCATACTCGGCCCTACGTGCGTCTACTCTTTTTCGGCACATTAGCCATTTTTTGTAGCCAGCAGGCGATGAGATTATCTGCTTGCATGACCATGCTGGACACGTCAGCTGAAAGGGCCAGTGAATGACCCGGAGTGAAAAGCAGTGAGAAAGAGAGGATTAAAAGTCGCTGTATTCCTGAGCGGGACGCCAGAAACCATCAATAAATTCTTCAACAGGATAGCATCCGCCATGACGCAGCCGCTGATCGTGCATGGCCACGATACATTGCTGTTCGGTATTGTAGACATCTACCACGATGTCATCACAGCCGCCATCCAGATAACAAATAAACAATACCAGTGCGTACATCCTGTCCTCAGGCCTGCAAAACATAAATTAAGTGTAGGGGATGAAACGATGCGGGGGAAAGATCAGAGAATAAATAACCCGCCTCATGGACGGGTTCATTATGGGTCAGGCAAGACGCATTACCCATGAATCGGTCTGTTGATCATAATGTTCGCGATAAAGAACGGAATGTTCCCCGTCAAGGATAGCCGGAACGCTGGTGTCCGCATCCCAGGCGTCAAGCTGCATACATAAATCCGGGTCAGAGCTGCAGGGGATCACTAACGTTCGCTCACCCTGGACATCCCCTTTCAGTTCAGCATCTTCAATCTCGAAGGCACCGATACGCACATTGGTTTTCGTCATATTGCTCTCCGTTGATCTGCTAAAAATGTGGTACGACCAGTTCTGTCGCCCACCTTTTAGCGTAGTCAACGGCACTAAAATAGCCAGTCAGAAGATGCTGAATCTTTGCGTGTCGTTATGATTGGCCCGCGAATAAGCGCCCGTCGCGCACCAGCTCGCGAGGGTAACTGTTTTTCAGGCGCGAACCGATTTTCTTCGCCAGTCCCAGCGGGAAACCCTGAAAAGTCACCAGCACATCGTCCGTGGACGGGGAGTGTTGCGGATAAATATCCCGGCCGCGATACCACTCTTCGGCTTCTGCGGCGGTGAGTTCAAAAGGCCATTTTTCACGGTCGGCGAGGGCAATTACCGCCTCATGCTGCCAGCGAAATCCTTTGTTGTGAGTTTCGGCAAGTTTAAGACCGATGCGTGAAAAACGGACCTGACCCAGCATGGATCCTACTTCGCCAGGGAACAGCCAGATCTCTTTATCGCGCTGCCACAGCGTGTGGCCGTTGTCCCAGTGAAGGCCGACGCTACTGGCGGCATTGACCACCAGCGCGGCCTCGCGGGTTTTCACAGGCGTAAAAGGAAATTTGCCCACTTTATACCCCGGGGCAGGCAGCGCCTCGATGGCGGCGGTTTTACGCAGACGGGCGACAAAGAAGCCTTCACAGTCAAAAATTTGCGGGAAGACATGCAGAAAACCTTCCGGGGTAAGCGCAGCTTCGGCCTGGGGGAAAAGATCGCCCAGCGGGGCAATCTCGACCGCCTGAGGAAAGCGGGACAGCAGCCACTGCACCACGTTTTCATTCTCCTGCGGGTTCAGGGTGCAGGTGGAGTAAACCAGCGTGCCGCCGGGACGCAGGGCGTGAAACGCGCTTTCTATCAGCTCGCGCTGGGTGGCAGCGATCCCGAGATTACTCTCCGTGGACCAGTTTTTTAACGCACCGGGATCTTTACGCACCACACCTTCACCGGAGCAGGGCGCATCCAGCAGGATGGCATCAAAGGCTTCCGGCAGGGCGGCCCCGAAGACCCGTCCGTCAAAATGAGTCAACGCGACATTACTGATGCCGCAGCGGCTGATATTGGCATGCAGCACTTTCACCCGGCTGGCGGAAAACTCGTTAGCCAGAATAACGCCCTGATTGCCCATTCTGGCCGCGATCTGCGTAGTTTTAGATCCCGGCGCGGCAGCAACATCCATGACGCGCTGCGGTGCTGCGCCATCGGCAAAAAGGGCCGCGACGGGCAGCATTGAACTGGCTTCCTGAATGTAAAACAGCCCGCTCAGATGCTCTGCCGTGCTGCCAAGAGGCAATGCGTCTTGATCCTCACGTTCGATCCAGAAGCCTTCTGCGCACCAGGGAACCGGCGTCAGTTGCCAGCCGTACGGCGCAACCAGCGTCAGAAAATCCGCCACTGAAATTTTGAGCGTGTTTACCCGGATACTGCGACGTAAAGGGCGCTGGCAGGCGGCAATAAAATCATCGAATGACAGATGCGCAGGCATAATCGCCCGCATTTGCGTCAGAAATTCATCAGGAAAGAAGACAGAATGGGTAGACACGGCGCACACCAGAGAAAAAAACGGGTGCGCAGTGTACCACATTTGCTCCGGCGCAGGTACGCCGGAGCAGAAAGGGTTAACGCGGCAGGGCGGTTCCCCACTGACGCCACTCTTTCGGTTCGCTTTCCTGCAGCAGGAAGTGTTTACCTTCCTGCGCTTTTGGCGACAGCGGCGTGCCCGGTGGCGTCGCAAACGCAATGCCACCACGAATAAACTGGTTAAACGTGCCGGTTTTCACCATGCCGCCGGTAATGCCGAAGTCCAGCGTGTAGCCGGAGGCCAGCCAGAAGACCGAGTTATTACGCACCAGATGCTGATAACGTTTACTGATGCGCATATTGATCATAATGCGGTCTGAAAGCGAGCCGAGCGTCATGCCGGTCACTGTACCGACTTCGATACCCCGGAACAGCACCGGCGTCCCAATATTCAGCGAACCCGCTTCCGGCGCTTCCACCACCAGACTCAGACCGTCGAGATAGCGTGAATCGGTGATGGTCGCTTCCTGAAGTTCAAACTCGCGGCGGACATTGCCCTGACCCGGCTCAACGTTAATGTAGGGCTGCAGCAGGGTATCCAGATGTTCCACTCCTCCGGCGGAAATCTGCGGCGTTATCACCGAGAAGCGGGTGCCTGCTCTGGCAAAGGTCTGCATATATTCCGGATAGAGCACCGCTTTGGCCTGCACCTCATTGCGCGAGGTGATGAGATTGAGCGTCTGGACCTGGCCGATATCGATCCCCAGATAGCGAATCGGCATCCCGGCCGCCAGCTTACCGGCATCGAACGCATGCAGCGTGATTTGCCCACCCACCGCGCGCGCTTCCGTCTCTGACGCGTAGAGGATGCGCTTATCGCCTTTACGTAAACCACCGCCCGCGCCGTTCAGATTATCAAAGCTGATCGCCCCTTTGATGGCGCGAGAGAGTGGCGATGCCTGTACCGTCAGGCCGCTGCCGTTAAGCTGTACTTTAGCGCCGCCTTCGGCCCAGAAGACGCTGTCTTTAGTCAGCAGATTTTGATACTCCGGCTTCACGTGAAGTTCAATATCAAAGGCGTTGGCGCGCGGACGTACGGTGATCACTTCGCCGACCTCAAACTTACGATACAGCACCACCGAACCCGGCTGGACGTCAGGTAAGGTACTGGCGGTCAGCGTCAGGGTAGTGGTGGGTAAATCGCTCAGGCTATTTTCCAGCGCTTTTTCCAGATTCGCATACAGCGGATAGCTGGATTTCATTTCGCCTTTATTGCCCGGCAGAATGCGAACACCGCCGCTGACCCATTCGCTGGCGCTGGCACCCAGAAACTCAACGCCGTCCAGACCGACTTTGACATCAACGCGGCTGTTAACCACGAATTTACTGTCGCCGTGGACTAAATCGCGGTATTGCGGATCGACCGCGACGGCAAACGACACGCCTTTATTGGACAGCTTGCGTTCAAGCACCTGACCGATTTGTACACCGTGAAGGATCAGCGGCTGACCGATATCAATACCGTAACTTTCCGGCGCGGTTAGCGTCAGCGTCAGTACGTTAGGTTCTTGCAAGAGCGTTTTATTCGCCGGGAGCACCACGAAGTGATCGCGCGGTTTTCCTTCACCTGGCACCAGCTCAAACGTGCTGCCGGTGAGCAGAGAACTGACGCTGGCATTATCCAGCGACAGCTTCGGACTGCGCAGTTCAATGCGGGTGTTCTCCCGCAGCAGATTGACCACGCTCGGATCCACCGTCATTTCACCGCTGACGGCACCGCCGGGATCAAGTTTAATTTTACTCAGCTCGCCGACTTCCAGCCCCTGATACATCAGGCGAGTGGAGCCCGCTTTCAGGCCGCTTCCGCTGGGCAAGTCGAGCTTGACCAGCACGCCGCGCTGGCTGTGCGCCAGGTCTTCATACAGACCAAACTCATCGTCCTGCGTGGCCGGTTTCGACCCTTCAGGGGAGTCGAAGGCAATCGCCCCGTTGACCAGCGCCGCCAGGCTTTCAAGCTGAATGTTTGCGCCGTTAAAATCCACATCTGCTTTAACGCCCGACACGTTCCAGAAACGGCTGCCTTTTTTCACCAGATTAGTGAAGCGGCGTTCAATCAGCACATCCACGGTCACGCCTTCTTTATTGGTATTAATGGCGTAATCGTAGACCCGGCCCACCGGAATTTTACGGAAATAGACCAGTGAACCGCTGTTCAGAGAACCCAGATCCGGGGCGTGCAGATGGATCATCAGCTCGCCGTTATTCAGGCGATATTTAGGCTGGGTATCCAGCGCGGTAAAGTGGTCTTCCGGTTCACCTTTACCGGGCATCATGCCGATATAGTTACCCCCGACCAGCGCATCAAGCCCCGAGACGCCCGCCAGAGACGCTTTCGGCGTGATCAGCCAGAACTGCGTTTCGCTACGCAGCGCGTCTTTCATATCGCTTTTGATGCTGGCTTTGACTTCAATCTTTTTCAGATCGTCACTCAGGCGGATCTCCTGTACCGTACCGATTTCCACCCCCTGATAACGCACAGGCGTGCGCCCCGGCACAATGCCGTCAGCAGACATAAAATCGATGGTGATCGTCGTGCCACGATCCTCATACGTGTTCCAGATTAACCAGCCAGCAATCAGTAATGCGATCACCGGCAGCAGCCAGAATGGCGAAATGCGCCGTTTTGTTTTAATTCGCGCTTCAGTCGTCGAAGCGGGCGTTTCCTGACTCATGTGCATCCCAAAGTAAGCGGCTGTCCAGCCATTCAACAGCAAGAATAGTCAAAATTACCGCTGCGCCGAAATAAAACGCAGCTGGCCCCATGGTAAACGCAAGTAACTGGTCGCGGTTAATAAGCGACATCGTCAGCGAAATAACAAATAAATCCAGCATCGACCACCGGCCGATCCAAATCACCATGCGCAGGAGATTGATGCGCAACCTCAGCCCGTGCGCCCATTTAAAATGGATGCTAACCAGCAGAGTGAACAGCACAATGACCTTGGTAAAGGGCACCAGAATACTGGCAACAAACACCACGGCCGCCACGGCGATATTACTGCTCGCCAGTGAAAGGATGCCTGAAAAAATCGTATCCTCCTGACGCCCGCCGTTAAGATAAATCACGGAGATAGGCAGCAGGTTAGCAGGCAGTAAAAAGATTAGCGAGGCGATTAACGCGGCCCAGCATTTTTGCAGGCTGTGACGGCGGCGCAGGCGTAGCGGTATGTGACAGCGCGGGCAGCGGCCACGCTCATCCGGCAGGCCGGTAAAATGGCATCCCAGGCACACGCGCAGATTTTCATGGGCGCGGGTAGCCGGGCGGGTGGGATAAAATCGCTCCCAGAGCTGCTCGATGTTGAGGTGAATCAGCGTCAAAATGCTCAGCAGCATCAGCGAAATAAACGCCAACAGACCGATACCCGGTTGCAGAAAGGCATAGTCCTGAACTTTTATTGCCGCCACGCCGATACCCACCAGATAGATATCCAGCATTACCCACTCTTTGAGTTTATCCAGCATCAGCAGTACCGGGCGCAGATTCATACCCAGTACATTGCCCAGCCACAGATAAGCAATTGCGCAGACCAGTACCAACGGCGCGGCGACGGTGCAAAACAAGACCATCGCCGCCGTGATGGGATCGCCCAACTCTTTCATCTGCCAGATCCCCTGAAACACGTTGGCATCAATACGAATGCCCAGCAGATAGACTCGTAATAGCGGTTCACTCCAGGCAAAGGGCATGAGCAGCAGCATGGTAATCGCCATTGCCCCCAGGCGGGTAAGTGACCAGTCGCGACCGTCGCGGATCTTCGCTTCACACTGCGGGCAGTATGCGCTCTGGTGTGATTTCATCACCGGCAACATAAAAAGCGTATCGCATTGCGGACAACGTTGATAATGTGCGCGGGGCAGCGGATCGCTAACCGAATGTACGATAATTTTTTTTGTCGGTGTAATCGTGTTTGCTTTAAGTGCCATTTAGTGAGAACAGGAATGAATATATAACACTATCTTAACTCATGAATGGGATTCACCTTGAGCATAAACGCATTTAATGCTTATTTTATAGGGCAAAGAGTCGGGCAAAGAACCGACGTCCGGATGAATACAGATGGTTGGATAATGAACAAAACAGAATTTTACGCGGATCTGAACCGTGATTTAAAGGCATTAATGGCAGGTGAAACCAGTTTTCTGGCGATTCTTTCCAATACCAGCGCGCTGCTTTTTGAGCGTCTGGAAGGGGTTAACTGGGCAGGATTTTACCTGCTGGAAGGCGACACGCTGGTGTTAGGGCCTTTCCAGGGTAAAATTGCCTGTGTGCGTATCCCGGTGGGACGGGGCGTTTGCGGCACCGCCGTTGCTGAAAACCGCATCCAGCGGGTTGAAGATGTCCATGCCTTTGCTGGCCATATCGCTTGCGATTCCGCCAGCAATGCTGAAATCGTCCTGCCGTTGACGGTAGAAAATCATATTATTGGCGTTCTGGATATCGACAGCACGGTCTTCTCGCGCTTTACAACCGAGGACGAGCAGGGGCTGAGCGAACTGGTCGGGCATCTTGAGAAGCTGCTTGCTGCCAGCGATTATCAAAAATTCTTTGCCCTCAAAGCAGGATAATCAACGGATAACGTAGCAATTACCGATAGCGTCATTATAATGACGCCTGTTCATGCCTGCGGGCTTGTTGGCTACGTCCGTTGTAATCAGGAAATTTCATGGAAAATCAACCTAAGTTGAATAGTAGTAAAGAAGTTATCGCTTTTCTGGCCCAACGTTTTCCTCAGTGCTTCAGTGCTGAAGGGGAAGCGCGTCCGCTTAAAATCGGCATTTTTCAGGATCTGGTCGCCCGCGTTGAAGGTGAAATGAGCCTCAGCAAGACCCAGCTCCGTTCTGCCCTGCGTCTGTACACTTCCAGCTGGCGCTATCTGTACGGTATTAAAGCTGGCGCAACGCGTGTCGATCTCGACGGTAACGCCTGTGGCGAACTGGACGAACAGCACGTGCTTCACGCTCGTCAACAGCTGGAAGAGGCCAAAGCACGCGTGCAGGCCCAGCGTGCTGAGCAGCAGGCAAAAAAACGTGAAGCCGCAGGTGAAGGCCAGCAGGCTACTGATGCACCGCGTCGCGAGCGTAAGCCACGTCCTCAGGTGCGTCGTAAAGAAGAGGGTGAACGCAAACCTCGCGCCGCCAAACCGACGCCTAAAGCGCAGCCTGTGGCTCGTGAAGAAAAACTCACTCCAGTTTCAGATCTGTCTACGTTGTCCGTAGGTCAGTCCCTGAAGGTGAAGGCAGGGAATAACGCCATGGATGCCACCATCCTGGAAATCACCAAAGATGGCGTTCGAGTACAGCTGACGTCTGGTATGTCAATGATTGTACGCGCAGAACACCTGGTGTTCTGAAACGGAGGCCAGGCCTGGCATGAACACATTTTTTAAGCTCACTGCAATTGCAGGCATGTTTTTAGCGGCAGGCCATGCTTTTGCAGTGGACGAGATCACCCGTGCCGATCAAATTCCGGTTCTTAAGGAAGACGTTCAGCACTCTACGGTAAGCGAGCGCGTTACCTCGCGCTTTACGCGCTCGCATTACCGCCAGTTCGATCTGGATAAGGCCTTTTCCGCCAAAATCTTCGATCGCTATCTGAACCTGCTCGATTACAGCCACAACGTTCTGCTCGCCAGCGATGTAGAAAAGTTTGCCGATAAAAAAACGACCCTCGGCGACGAGCTGCGTTCCGGCAAGCTGGACGTGTTCTACGCGCTGTACAATCTTGGGCAACAGCGACGTTTCGAACGTTACCAGTACGCATTAAAAGTGCTGGAACGTCCGATGGATTTCACCGGCAACGACACGTTTAACCTCGATCGTAGTAAATCCCCGTGGCCGAAAGATGAAGCCGAACTGAACGCCCTGTGGGATGGTAAGGTTAAGTATGACGAGCTGAGCCTGAAGCTGACCGGTAAGAACGACAAAGAGATCCGCGAGACGCTGAACCGTCGTTATAAATTCGCGATCCGTCGTCTGGCGCAGTCCAACAGCGAAGATGTCTTCTCACTGGCGATGACCGCGTTTGCCCATGAGATTGACCCGCACACCAACTATTTGTCGCCGCGGAATACCGAGCAGTTCAATACCGAAATGAGCCTGTCGCTCGAAGGGATTGGTGCGGTATTGCAGATGGATGATGATTACACGGTGATCAATTCGATGGTTGCGGGCGGTCCGGCGGCGAAAAGTAAAGCCATCGCTGTCGGCGATCGCATTGTCGGCGTAGGTCAGGTTGGACAGAGCATGGTCGATGTTATCGGCTGGCGCCTGGATGACGTAGTGGCGCTGATCAAAGGGCCGAAAGGCAGTAAGGTTCGCCTCGAAGTATTGCCTGCCGGTAAAGGCACGAAAACGCGCATTGTCACCCTGACCCGTGAACGTATCCGTCTCGAAGACCGTGCGGTCAAAATGTCGGTGAAAAACGTCGGTAAAGAGAAAGTCGGCGTGCTGGATATTCCGGGCTTCTATGTCGGCCTGACGGATGACGTTAAGGTTCAACTGCAAAAGCTGGAAAAACAGAACGTCAGCAGCGTGATCATCGATCTGCGTACTAACGGCGGCGGGGCGCTGACCGAAGCGGTATCGCTTTCCGGTTTGTTCATCCCGTCTGGTCCGGTAGTGCAGGTGCGTGACAACAACGGTAAGGTGCGCGAAGACAGCGATACCGACGGCGTGGTGTATTACAAAGGCCCGCTGGTAGTGCTGGTCGATCGCTTCAGCGCCTCGGCGTCTGAAATCTTCGCCGCCGCGATGCAGGACTATGGCCGTGCGCTGATTGTTGGCGAGCCCACTTTTGGCAAAGGCACCGTTCAACAGTACCGCTCTCTGAACCGTATTTACGATCAGATGCTGCGTCCTGAATGGCCGGCGCTGGGTTCCGTGCAGTACACCATCCAGAAGTTCTATCGCGTGAACGGCGGTAGTACGCAACGTAAAGGCGTCACGCCGGATATTCTCATGCCGACCGGCACGGAAGAGACGGAAACCGGTGAGAAGTTCGAAGATAATGCGCTGCCGTGGGACAGTATCAACGCAGCAACTTTCGTCAAGTCAGGCGACCTGACGCCGTTTGGTCCTGAATTGCTGAAAGATCACAACGCGCGTATCGCTGAAGATCACGAGTTCCAGTACATCATCAAGGACATCGCGCGTTTCAATGCGCTGAAGGATAAGCGGAACACGGTTTCTCTGAATTACGCCCAGCGTGAAAAAGAGAATGCCGAAGATGATGCCACGCGTCTGGCGCGGATTAACGACCGCTTCAAACGCGAAGGTAAGCCGCTGCTGAAAAAACTCGACGATCTGCCGAAGGATTATCAGGAGCCGGATCCGTATCTTGATGAGACGGTGCATATCGCGCTCGATCTCGCCCATCTGGAAAAAGAGCAGCCTGCGGCCCAACCCGCGAAAAGCAAATAACGATAAGCACCGAACGATTTACGTTCGGTGCTTTCTTTTGGCCATAGGGTAAGATATTTAAGATCCCCTTTCAAATTATCAGGCACGTTGCTTTGTCCTCTCCTCTGGCTTCATTTTTTTAGTGATTTTAATTTTTACTGTTAACCAAACGACGATACAGTTCAAAAAATAACAGAAAGCAAAACTACCATATCCATAAATCTCATTCCAGTTTTCTTCTGGAATAAAGCGGATCTTTTCGGTAAACCAATTAAAGAGAAATAACTCCGGAGAGAACATGTATAGCAAAAAAAGTAATATTAAAAAAGTTATAAAGCTGTAGGTCCAGAATAAAACAAAATGAAAGGGTTTCATTTAATACACCTGCATGGTACCAAAAGCGGTAAATGAACTGATCCTCATTGTTGGCGTGGATAACAGAGCTCTATAAAGTGTCATATAGTCATCAACGTTGGGCAAGGTAATGCAGCCATTGCTGATACCTCTCCAGCCTGCCGGATGAAGCCTGAAGTTTCCTCGCTCGGTATTTTTGTAGAATGTAATATCATCAATTTTATTGTCATCTCTGTAGAGCGCGAACCATACCGTATGATCTGAACCCGATGCCATAGATTTTGCAAGCGTTTTAAGCCGGGAGCCAAATGGCCCAGGTTCGCGTGAAACAATATAGTAGCGTCCTGGTGGCAACGGACCAACGTTTTTAATATTTGCAGCATCCGGATTGTTTCTGTTTGGACCAGCGCTTCCTGAATAAGCCAAAAAAATCCTAATCCGGGGCAGCTTAATGTGGACATTTTTCCACCATTAAGGCGAAATGTGCAACTTATCAAATTGGTATTCCTCTAAATTAAAGATATCATGATAATGGACTCTTTCCTGAATAACCGCTATAGAAACTAAAGAACTATTAATGAATTATTGTGTATCTATAATGTTCAATGCAGTTAGGCAGAATGTGTTATATAAAATACATATATTACCTAAATATATGTATTCCCATCTTTATATGTGCATGCCTAATTAATAAAAAATTTAACTCAACAATCAAAAATGCTGCAAGACGGACAACGTCATACCACAGAATGATGCCTGGCGGCGCTGCGCTTGTACAGGCCTGGAGATTGCGAATAGAGCGTTAACATTGGTGACTTTCGTAGGCCGAGGAAGGCATAGCTGTTACCCAGCAAAACAGCATCCATAATAGCAAAACCAGGTTCGTCACCAATCTAAGGCACAAGAAATTGTGCCTGTTTTTTTACATATCTTGCCTGACGTAAGAAATCCCCTTCAAAGTGTAAAGTTGCGTGATTCTCGTGACTTAGCGTTGTGCTTTGCTTGAAAATCGCCGTAATACCCATACGATATGGGTATCGCATAGTGCGTTTTGTTAAACTGAGGTTAAAAAATATTATGATGCGAATCGCGCTTTTCCTGATGACCAACCTGGCGGTCATGGTTGTGTTTGGGCTGGTGCTAAGCCTGACGGGAATTCAGTCGAGCAGTATGACCGGCCTGTTAATCATGGCGCTGCTGTTTGGTTTTGGTGGTTCGATCGTTTCGCTGCTGATGTCGAAGTGGATGGCGCTCAAATCCGTCGGCGGTGAAGTCATTGAGCAGCCGCGTAACGAAACCGAGCGCTGGCTGATGCAGACCGTTGCCAGCCAGGCGAGTCAGGCGGGTATCGCTATGCCGCAGGTGGCGGTTTATCATGCGCCGGATATTAACGCCTTTGCCACCGGCGCGCGTCGTGACGCCTCGCTGGTGGCGGTCAGTACCGGGCTGTTGCAGAACATGAGCCGTGACGAGGCGGAAGCCGTCATCGCCCATGAAATCAGCCACATTGCTAATGGTGATATGGTGACGATGACCCTGATTCAGGGGGTGGTGAACACCTTCGTGATCTTTATCTCCCGTATCCTCGCCCAGATTGCAGCCGGTTTCCTCGGCGGCAACCGCGATGAAGGTGAAGGCAACAACGGCAATCCGCTGATCTACTTCGCCGTGGCCATGGTACTGGAGTTGTTGTTCGGTATTCTCGCCAGCATGATCACCATGTGGTTCTCGCGCCACCGTGAGTTCCATGCCGATGCCGGCTCGGCGCGTCTGGTGGGGCGTGAAAAAATGATCGCTGCCTTGCAGCGGCTGAAAACCAGCTATGAGCCGCAGGAAGCGAGCAGCATGATGGCGTTCTGCATCAACGGGAAATCCAAATCGCTGAGCGAATTGTTTATGACCCATCCGCCGCTGGATAAACGGATTGAAGCGCTGCGCAGCGGCGAATACCTGAAGTAATTTCTGAACGGTAAAGCCCGACCGTGTTTTACGGTCGGGCTTTTTTTATGCCTGCGCCCGTGGCTGAGTAATGCGTAAACCGCTGACGATGGCTGCCACCGTGGCGAGAGTCCCGGCCAGCAGCAGTGAAGTATGCGTGCCAGCGTTGCCGGACAGGTTAAACATCAACGCCACCAGCGCGGCACCGATGCTCTGTCCCAGCAGGCGTGCCGTGCCTAACATTCCGCTGGCACCACCGCTGCGCTGGCGCGGCGCGGAAGAGACGATGGTGTGGTTGTTAGGCGACTGAAACAGGCCAAAACCGGCCCCGCACAGGATCATCGGCCAGATAATATTCCAGTCAGAAGGGGTGGCGGGCAACAATGCCAGAGCGAATAACCCGCAGGCCATCACGATCATACCCAGCGCCCCGAGCAAACCCGCGTGCACTTTCTCAATGAGATAGCCCGCCAGCGGCGCCATTACCATCGTTGCCAGTGGCCACGGCGTCAGCAGCAGTCCGGTTTCGACTTCGCTGCGGCCCAACATGGATTGCAGAAAAAAGGGCAGAGAAACCAGGGCCAGCATCTGCGCACAGAACGAGCAGATGGAGGTACATATGGATAATGAAAAAATCGGAATACGCAGCAGATCGACAGGCAGCAGGGGCACCGGCAGGTGAAGCTGTCGACGGACAAAGAAAAAGCCTGCGATCAGCATCACCCCAACTTCAGCCATAATCAGTTCTATCGATTGTCCTTGTGCAAAGCCGCTCAGGGCGGCAATCAACAAGCCGAACGTCAGCGCGTTCATCACCGCACTGGGCAAATCAAAACGCGGAATACCGCTGCGCGCGCCATTGGGTGGCAAAAAGCGAAGGGCCAGCACTAGTGAAATCACGCCGAGCGGGACGTTAATCAAAAATAACCACTTCCAGGACGCCACGGAAAGAATACCTGCCGCGATGGTCGGACTGGCGGCTGACGATACGGCGACCACAAAAGAGTTAATTCCCATGCCGCGCCCCAACTGATGCCGGGGGTAAATAAGGCGGATCAGGGCAGTATTAACGCTCATTAACGCCGCGCCGCCAAACCCCTGCGCAACCCTGGCGAGCGTCAGCGTCAATAGCGAGTCCGACAGCGCGCACGCCAGCGACGAAAAGGTGAAAATCACCAGCCCGATTTATAAATACGCCGGTAGCCAAACATATCGCCGAGAAACGCCAGCGACAATAGCGAGACAACAATCGCAATTTGATAGGCGTTGACTATCCAGATAGAGGCGGCAGGTGACGCATTGAGATCGCCTGCAATAGTCGGCAGCGCCACGTTGGCGATGGCACCATCCAGTACCGCCATGGCAATGCCGAGAATAATGGTGGCAATTGCCCCATAGCGTTGAGCAACGGGCAGGCCGTCAGAAAAGGTTTTATCCATAGTGTAAAACGATAAGGTGAGAAAATTATTATTCAGGTCATAATTTTAGCACTGATAATTCAATGTTAGTTCGCAGAATTGTAAGGAAGTCGCCGAAGAACCGTTGCGGCCAGTGGTGCACGAATTTATAATAAAAACTCGTTCTGATTTTTATAAAACAAACCCCAGAGGTGATAAATGGCACTCGCAGATTTGGACAAGCAGCCAGATTCTGTCTCTTCAGTATTGAAGGTTTTTGGCATCCTGCAGGCGCTTGGTGAAGAGCGTGAAATTGGCATTACCGAGCTGTCGCAGCGCGTCATGATGTCGAAAAGCACCGTTTATCGCTTTTTACAAACCATGAAATCACTGGGATACGTCGCTCAGGAAGGAGAGTCGGAGAAGTACTCGCTGACGCTTAAACTCTTTGAACTGGGCGCCCGCGCGCTGCAAAACGTCGATTTAATTCGCAGTGCGGATATCCAGATGCGTGAACTGTCGCGTCTGACGAAAGAAACCATTCACCTTGGCGCGCTGGATGAAGACAGTATTGTCTACATTCATAAAATCGACTCCATGTACAATCTGCGCATGTATTCACGCATTGGCCGTCGCAACCCGCTTTACAGCACCGCGATTGGCAAAGTGCTGCTGGCGTGGCGCGATCGTGATGAAGTCGTGCAAATCCTTGACGGCGTTGAGTACAAGCGCAGCACCGAACGCACGATCACCAGCACGGAAGATTTACTGCCGATGCTTGATCAGGTCCGGGAGCAGGGCTTTGGCGAAGATAACGAAGAGCAGGAAGAAGGGCTGCGCTGTATCGGGGTACCGGTATTCGACCGTTTTGGCGTAGTGATTGCCGGTTTAAGCATCTCGTTTCCGACGCTGCGTTTCTCTGAAGAACGTTTGCACGAGTATGTGGCCATGCTGCACACCGCGGCACGTAAGATTTCAGAACAAATGGGCTACAACGCCTATCCATTCTGATGAAGATCACGCCGCCTGTGGCGGCGTGATTCAGGCGAAGACTACTGCGCTATCACCGTGTCACTTTTACGCAGCAGCGGACAATGCGTCATCCCGATAATGCCGCTATCCGAGTGCACGTACTGAGCGGTGCTGGTGCCGCGGGCAGTGATATACTGGCACTGCAAACCCATGCCCGCCGCGTTAACATGGCTGCCAATTAATACCCCGTAACCGCTGAGCAATAAACCAATCCATACCAGCGCCAGTAACATGATAATGCGTATGATAAGCCGCATGAAAACCCCTTTTGTACTTTCGTCGTGAATGCAGATTACCGGGCTGATTGCCTGGTGCAAGGCGATAATTCTTTAAATAAGATGACATACGCGCAGTTAACTCCCTGTTTAAGATAGGCATGTTAACCTGGTTGTCTGGAGTGATGATCTGGAGTCCGGAGTGAAAAAATTTAGGTGGGTGGTGCTGATAGGGGCAATCGTGATCGGTTTGCTCATCTGGACCCAGTTGCTCAATATCCTGTGCGATCAGGACGTTCAGTTTTTCAGCGGTATTTGTGCAGTAAACAAATTCATCCCCTGGTAAGCATTTTTTTCATCAGTGATTTCCTTCCCCGCCGCGAGTGGTAAGATAGCGTGTTTCCTTTGAGGTGGTGAAATGAATGATTTAATGAGTACCGGGGCGCTTAATCTGGCCTCACTGCTGGTTTCTCTGGTCATCCTTGTTGTCGGTCTGGTGCTGTGGTTTTTTGTTAACCGGGCAAGTTCTCGTACCAGTGAGCAAATAGAACTGCTGGAAGCATTACTCGATCAGCAAAAAAGGCAGAATGCATTGTTGCGTCGGCTTTGTGAAGCTAATGAACCTGAAAAGCCGGCAGCCGTTGCACAGCCTGAAAAGCCTGAAGCAGAAGAGGACGATTTTATTCGTCTGGTTGCAGAACGATAATCAGCGCTTCCCGGCAGCGATGCATTATCGTTGCCGGTCCCTCCTGCACATTAGCGGTGCAAACAGCTTCTCTCTCATGCGGATAACCTGACCATTTAAAACGGCATTATAATCCCTGACCTGCCGCAGCTGTATAAACCAAAATCCTCTTGTCATTATCTCATTAAGAAAGAGCTTATCTTCATCGAAACGTTTTTATTGCCTTTCAATGATGCAATACTTTCCACGCTTCATTATTTTGGTGCATATTGTAGAAGTATTTAATTAACATTACGCATTGATTAAATTTTAGCTATTGTGGCTAAGAAGTATGCCAAAGCTATTTGGTGTCTATGATTTTTTGCGCATAACTATGCACAAAATCATCTAAGTCGCTGATAAATGTCGCTGGCGTCAGTAACGGCCTTTACCAGCGGAATTTAATGAGCTACCGCGCAAAATCCCGCTTCGCCTTCTGCGCACTCGTGTCCGCAGCGGAGGGAGGGACAGCTCAGGCTACCCAAAAAAGCGCATAAAATGCGGGTTGGTCAAAGAAGAACTAATAAATATGTGCGATGGATCGATACGTGTTTAAAAATGGCTTGCCATAATTAACGTTGTATGTGATAACACATTCAGGTTAAACGAGGTACAGTTCTGTTTATGTGTGGCATTTTCAGTAAAGAAGTCCTGAGTAAACACCTTGCGTTGAATACTACTTCTCTGCCGAACCTTTTATTAGTGCCTCATGCAGTAATGTAATGTCTCAGTTTTATCCATGTTAGAGCCTCCGGGCGAAGAAAACTCTCTAAGGAATTTTGCAAATGGCGAAGATCAAAGGTCAAGTTAAGTGGTTCAACGAATCTAAAGGTTTTGGTTTCATTACGCCTGCTGATGGCAGCAAAGACGTGTTTGTACACTTCTCTGCAATCCAGGGTAACGGCTTCAAAACTCTGGCTGAAGGCCAGAACGTTGAGTTCGAAATTCAGGACGGTCAGAAAGGCCCGGCTGCTGTTAACGTAACCGCAATCTGAGTTCAAAACCACTGATCTTGTCGCGCGCAGGCGCATCACTATCAGCTTTAAAGCCTCGCCATTGCGGGGCTTTTTTACGCTACATTTCAAATTGTTACAGTACGCCTCTCCTCGTCGTGGTTTGTTGCAAAACGACATCTAAATTCTCACCGCTGACCCACCGTACAAGGTATTCTCCAGCCCAATCATAGCCTTGTAATGGACGAATGGAGTCTGCGTGCAAAATAAAAGCATTAATTCGGGTAATCATTTCACGGCAATACGTTTTGGCCTGGTGTGCGTTGCGATTTTAGGGTGTCTGAGCATTCTGCTGGTGCGCGTCGGCTGGTTGCAAATTGTTGAGCCGGAGAAGCTGGTTCAACAAGAAGATATGCGCTCGCTGCGTGAGATCCCGTCAGCAGCACCGCGCGGGATGATTGAAGATCGTAATGGAAGGCCGCTGGCAGTCAGCGTTCCGGTCAGCGCCATCTGGGCCGACCCGTATACGCTGCTGCAAAAAGGCGGTCCGGGGACAGATGCCCGCTGGCAGGCGCTGGCAAATCTGTTACACATGCCCTTAGACGCGCTTGCACAGCGCATTAATGAACATCCGCACTCGCGTTTCCTTTACCTGGCACGTCAGGTCGATCCGCAGCAGGCGCGATGGGTCGGCAAGCTGAATCTGCCGGGGATTAATCTGCGCGATGAGTCCCGACGCTTTTATCCCGCAGGTCACGTGGCGGCTAATCTGATTGGATTTACCAACATTGATGGTCAGGGCATAGAAGGGGTGGAAAAAAGCTTTAATGCCCAGCTTACCGGCAAAGCGGGCGCGCGCCTGGTGCGCCGCGATCGTCACGGGCAGGTGATTGAAAATCTAAACGACGTCACGCCGGTGCCGGCTCACAATATTCAGCTCAGCATTGATGAACGTCTGCAAACCGTGACGGAGGATGCACTGGATAATGCCGTCCGCTGGAATAAAGCGCAGTCCGGGGCGGCAGTATTAATTAAGATCGATACCGGGGAAATCCTCTCAATGGCGAGCTACCCGGATTTTAATCCGAACAACCGGGAAAATGCGACGCTGGATGATTTTCGCAACCGGGCGATTAGCGACACCTTTGAGCCGGGCTCGACGGTAAAACCGCTGGTGATCATGACCGCCCTTCAGCAGGGGATCGTACAGCCCGGCAGCGTAGTCGATACCCATCCTTATACTCTGGACGGCCATCGCATCCGCGATGTGGGCTACTACCCGGAACTGACACTGACCGGCATTTTACAAAAATCGAGTGATACCGGCGTTTCCCGGCTTTCGCTGGCCATGCCCGTTCAGCATCTGCTGGATACCTATGAGGGCTTTGGTTTTGGCGAACCCACAGGGCTTGGCCTGACCGGGGAAAGCAGCGGCCTGCTGCCACAGCGTCAATACTGGGGGTTACTCGACCGGGCGACCTTTGCATTTGGCTACGGCCTGATGGTAACGCCGCTACAGCTGGCGCACGTTTATGCGACCATTGGCAGTTTCGGCCTGGAGAGACCGCTGTCGATTACCCGTATCGATCCGCCGGTGATAGGCAAACGGGTGATGCCGGAGGACATTGTTCATCAGGTGGAGCATATGATGGAAAGCGTGGCGCTACCGGGCGGAGGCGGCATCAAAGCAGCGGTGCGCGACTATCGCGTGGCGGTGAAGACCGGGACAGCGAAGAAGATCGGTGATGACGGTAAATACATTGATAAATACGTCGCCTACACGGCGGGCGTCGCACCTGCCAGCCATCCTCGCTATGCGCTGGTGGTGGTAATCAACGATCCGCAAAATGGCAGCTATTACGGCGGGGCCGTTTCCGCACCTGTTTTTAGTCAGATTATGGGGGATGTGTTGCGTCTGGAAAACGTTATGCCGGATGGCATGCCTGCTGATTCAAAAAATCTCCTGGTGATGCATTCCTCGCCAGCGGCGTCTCCCGCACTGTAATGATTTCCTCACGGGGCGATAAGCGTTACACTTTCGCCCTTCATTTTTTCCCGGAGTCGTTATGTCCTACAGTTGCCCGCTTTGCCATGCCCCTTTGGCCCGGCATGAAAACAGCTATCTTTGTCCGCAACGGCATCAGTTTGACCGGGCAAAAGAAGGGTACGTTAACCTGCTGCCGGTACAGCATAAACGTTCACGCGATCCGGGAGACAGTGCAGATATGATGCAGGCGCGCCGCGCCTTTCTTGATGCCGGGCACTACCAGCCGCTACGCGATGCGCTGGTGGAAAAGCTGCGTTTACGGAAACCGGCAGCGCTGCTTGATATCGGCTGTGGCGAAGGCTATTACACCCATGCGTTTGCCGATATTGCCGGAGAAACGTGGGGACTGGACGTGGCAAAAGCCGCCATTCGTCCGGCGGCAAAACGCTATCCCCAGGTGAATTTTTGCGTTGCATCCAGCCAGCGGCTGCCGTTTACCACGCAAAGCATGGATGTCATTATTCGCATCTATGCGCCATGCAATCCGCAGGAGCTGGCGCGGGTGATCAAACCGGGCGGTTGGGTAATAACAGTAACGCCGGGACCCCGACATCTTATGGAATTAAAAGGGCTGATTTACGATCGGGTCCATCTGCATGAACTGTCGAATGAGCAGCTTGCAGGGTTTGCGCTGCGCCAGCATGACACGCTGGGTTATGACATGACGCTCAGCGGTGCTGAAGCGGTCGCGCTACTCCAAATGACGCCTTTTGCGTGGCGGGCAAAGCCGCAGGTATGGGAAACGTTAAAAGCGCAGTCGGCGTTTCGCTGCCAGACGGATTTCAGCATCCATTGCTGGCAGCGGGAGAGTTAACCGGCGTAATGGCTCCAGAGGATCTGGATGCCGATACCTGTCAGTACCATCCCTCCCAGAATTTCAGCCCGCTTGCCCAGTAGCGGGCCAATAAAGCGACCGATCATCATTCCGGTGGTGGACATCACCAGCGTCGCACAGCCAATTGCCAGCGCGGTAGTAATAATATTGACCTGCAGGAACGCCAGACCCACGCCGACGGCCATCGCATCCAGACTGGTGGCGATCGCGGTGGTCACCAGCAGCCAGAAACCGTGACGGTGCGTCGGCATTTCCTCTTCTTCATTGCCGCGAAAACCTTCAAATATCATACGGCAGCCTAAAAACAGCAGCAGGAAAAAGGCGATCCAGTGATTCCACTCCAGAACAAACTGGGTAGCCAGCAAGCCCAGTGCCCAGCCAATCAGCGGCGTCAGCGTTTCAACGGCACCAAAGATAAGGCCGGTACGCAGGGCTTCAGAAAATTTGGGTTTATGGAGGGTGGCACCCTTTCCGATAGAGGCGGCGAAGGCATCCATCGACATGCCGAGGGCAAGAAGAACAGTGGCGGATAAATTCATAAAAACGTCCTGACCGGGATCCATTAAACACACCACCACCCCCAGCAAACAGCGGTTGATGCGCCTATGGTCTCGCCTGAACGCAGTGTTGCGAACCGTACGTGCCACGTTTTTCAACGAGTATGTTGACACGTACATTTCCGGGAATATGGAAATCGGCTACTCCCCAATGACGGGCGCAACCTTAACATATTTAATTAATATCAGACAATAACAAAAATTGATTATTTCGCTATCTGGTTGATAACGATTTTCATTTAGTTTTATGGGTAAATAAAACGTTAATAAATATAGGCGTATTTCATAACGAATATAGCCGTGGCTATATTCAGAAACACGAACGTGAAGAAAATATAGCAGCGGCTATAAATATAACCTGTTAATTTGTAACGAGTAATTTATATATTTTTTCCAGATCGTCTATATTTCGTACCCTTACCAGCAGGCGGCGTTGCTCCAGCTGAATCACCAGTACACCATCTTCAGATAAATTCATCTCTTTAATACGGTTATATTCTATCCAGGCGTTAGTAAAGAAAAAGCCCTCTTTTTTGAAGATGATCTTTGGCATGCGGATCCAGAACAAATACAGACCCATTAAGGCCAGCGCACTTAATAACCATGTGGTTATCATTGCACCGTGCGCATTCACGTTGTTGTAGATAAGAATAGCAATTAAACCGACAAAGATAATACCGTCGATGCGACTACGGCGCAGCAGGGGCACGGCGAGCAGGGTGGGGCCGTTACGGCGGGGCATGATGAACTGATCGTAGAGTGCAAATCCCAGCAGCAGGGCGATAAACACGACCAGCACGATATCGGTCAGGGTCATTTATTTTCCTCAAAAAAAAGCCGGGGCAGAGCCCCGGCAGGATAATACTGAATTACAAACCCAGCAGGCCAACAGCATAGCCGGCGATACCGATGACGAAGAAGCCAACGATGATCCACAGCGGGTTAACTTTCTTACGCAGCAGCCACATACATGCGAAAGTCAGCAGCAGAGGCACCAGGCCCGGCATCAGCTGATCGAGGATCGTCTGAACCGTGGTGACGTTTTCTTTACCGGTCTGGTCAGTGATCCGCGATACCACCAGCGGAATATTCACATGTGTCCATTTGTTGACCAGTGCCCCCATAACAAACAGGCCGAGGATTGACGCCCCCTCAGTCAGTTTCTGCAGGAAGCCGCCGCCCATATCCTTAACGATATCGATCCCTTTACGGTAGCCATAAGCGACGCCGTAATAACGGGTTGCCAGACGCACTACGTTAAACAGGATGAAGAACAGCAGTGGCCCAAGCAGGCTGCCGCTCATCGCGATACCGGCACCCAGCGCGGCAAACACCGGACGTACGGTGCCCCAGAAGATCGGGTCGCCTACGCCTGCCAGCGGCCCCATCAGACCTACTTTGATACCGTTGATGGCACCGTCGTCGATCTCAGCGCCGTTAGCACGCTGCTCTTCCATCGCCAGCGTTACGCCGAGAACCGGCGCGGCAACGTAAGGATGGGTGTTAAAGAATTCCAGGTGACGTTTGATAGCCTGTTTACGCGCATCGTTGTTTTCCGGATACAGGCGTTTAATCGCCGGTACCATGGAGAAACAGAAGCCCAGCGCCTGCATACGTTCGAAGTTCCATGAACCCTGGAACAGGTTAGAACGAAGGAACACGCCACGAATATCACCCGGAGTCAGTTTTTTCTCGGTGGTAGTTTTAGTGATATCAACCATTTCGCTCACCTGTTAGTCCAGTTCATTATCAAGATCGTTTGCACCAGCCGCCTGAACCGGGGCTCCTGCGGAACGGTTGTATTTCGGGCTCAGCTGAATGTACAGCACTGCCATCACCGCGCCGATAACACCAAGCGCAACCAGGTTGAAGTTGGTAAAGGCCGCAGTCACGAAGCCCAGATAGAAGAACGGCATCAGGTAGCCTGCGCGCATCATATTGATGACCATCGCATAACCAACGACCACAATCATACCACCGGCGATATTCAGACCGCTGGTGACCACTTCCGGAATAGCGTTCAGCATGTTCTGAACTTCACTGGTCCCGACAGAAACCGCGACGATAACCGCCGGGATCGCGATACGCATCGCCTGCAGGAACAGGGAAGAGACGTGGATCCAGGAGAGTGCCGTCAGGTTGCCGTTTTCAGCCGCCTTATCTGCAGCGTGCTGGAAAGCAACGGTGATAGTACGAACGATGATGGTCAGAACCTGGCCTGCCGCTGCCAGCGGGATAGCCAGCGCGATACCCGCACCGATACCCTGGTGACCGGCAATAACCAGAATGGTAGAAATGATAGATGCCAGCGCGGCATCAGGTGCAACCGCAGCACCGATGTTCATCCAGCCAAGGGCGATCATTTCCAGCGTACCCCCGATAATAATACCGGTTTTCATATCCCCAAGAACAATACCAACGAGGGTACAGGCGACCAGCGGACGGTGGCACTGAAATTCATCAAGTATCGACTCCATACCCGCGATACACGCTACGATAAATATCAGCACAATCTGAAGAACGGTAATCTCCATTGTACTTCTCCTATAAACGTAAGACTAAAATATGAAAATTGAATGATAACCAGCGCGACGCGTTACTTACCGATTTTGCCAATCAGCTCCATCATTTTCAGTTTCGGATCGTTGGAGACCTTACGGACTTCCAGTTCAATGCCACGTTCGTTAAGTTTTTTGAATGCGTCGATGTCTTTCTCATCGACCGAAACGGCGTTATTGACCTGAGTTTTCCCCTGGCGGAATGCCATGCCGCCGATGTTAACGGAGGTAATTTTCACGCCGCCTTCCACCAGACGCTCAACGTCGGTTGGATTGGTAAACAGCAGCATGACGCGCTCACCCGCATATTTTGGGTTGTTGTAAACGCGGATCATTTTATCAACGTCAACCACGTGCGCCGTTACGCCAGGAGGCGCAACCTGGGTTAACAGGGTTTTACGCACGGTGTCTGCCGCGACTTCGTCACTGACGACGATGATGCGACGAACGTTGGTTTCTTTCGTCCAGCGGGTAGCGACCTGACCGTGAATCAAGCGGTCATCAATACGCGCAAGGCCAATGACCATATAGTCATTTGCACCCATTGGTTTCACCGGTGCCGCCGCGCGTGGCGCTGCTGCAACAGGGGCTGGCGCGGCACTCTCAACCGGTTTCGCTTTCAGCGCTTTCACGCCTTCACGACCCGTTTCGACCGCCAGGGCAACCAGTTCATCAAACGTCGGATTGTCATCGCGACCCATTAATGTCTCGACCAGCATCGGGATATTGACGCCAGCGATAACTTCATAGTGCTCTTTATCGACGACAATGCGGCTGGCAGCGTTGAACGGACTGCCTCCCCATGTATCGACGAGAAACAGCACGCCGTTAGCAGTATCAAGTTTCGCTAACTGAGCGTTGTACTTCTCAATCAGCGTTTCTGCATTTTCGCCCGGGACAAAGTCAATCCAGCCGACGTTTTCCTGCTCGCCCAACAGCATTTCTGCCGTCTTGAGCAGCTGTTCTGCAGCCCAACCATGTGTACCAATTACAATAGCAATCGTCACTTGCTACCTCCTTTATTATCGTTAATACATCGACTAATAAGATGCATTGCGAATCGTCGTCAGAAACCGAATCGATTCAGATCTCTGCTCTGGCCCAAAATGATTACTACAGTGAATTATTTTAGTTAGTAAAAAAATAAATAATGTGATGAAGATCCGTAATTTAAATTTGTACGGATATTAATTTCGCAGCGCAAAAAATCGCACAGATTGCAAAGACAGGTAAATCTTTGCCAAATGTTATTTCTGTCTGTTATGTTTACCTTTCGTTTAACATAGCAGGAGAACAGGGCAGCTGCCCGTCATATGGACCGTCACCGACGTCTTTTTACATTCACGCACGCTCGTGCCACCCGTCACCCGTTCATTATTCCTTTCGTCGTTGTCACGCCTGAATTACCCCTGGCGTTGACTAAACACGTCGCCAGCAGGAGCAGATCATGGAATTGTTAATGGACCCCTCAATCTGGGTCGGGCTACTTACGCTTGTCGTCCTTGAGATCGTTCTTGGCATTGATAACCTGGTCTTTATTGCCATCCTGGCGGATAAATTGCCGCCTAAACAGCGAGATAAAGCCCGTTTAATCGGCCTGTCGCTGGCGCTGATCATGCGACTGGGGCTGCTGTCGGTTATCTCGTGGATGGTGACGCTTACCAAACCGCTTTTCAGCGTCTGGGATTACGCCTTCTCTGGCCGCGATTTAATTATGCTGCTGGGAGGCCTGTTCCTGCTGTTTAAAGCGACGACGGAACTTCACGAGCGGCTGGAAAATCGCCAGCATGACGGCGGACATGGTAAAGGTTACGCCAGTTTCTGGGTGGTTGTATTACAGATCGTCGTTCTTGATGCGGTGTTCTCCCTTGATGCGGTGATTACGGCGGTTGGTATGGTCAATCATCTGCCGGTGATGATGGCGGCGGTGGTGATCGCGATGTCGGTAATGCTACTGGCGTCAAAACCGTTAACCCACTTTGTTAACCAGCATCCGACCGTGGTGGTGCTGTGCCTGAGCTTCCTGTTAATGATCGGCCTGAGTCTGGTGGCAGAAGGGTTTGGCTTCCATATTCCGAAAGGCTATCTGTACGCGGCGATCGGCTTCTCGATTATTATCGAATTTTTCAACCAGGTGGCGCGTCGTAACTTTATCCGTCATCAGTCAACGCTGCCGCTGCGCGCCCGCACCGCCGACGCGATCCTGCGTCTGATGGGCGGACGCAAACGTAACGGTACCCAAAGCGAGTCGGACAGCCATACCCACGTTCCGATCCCGGAAGGAGCCTTTGCTGACGAAGAACGTTATATGATCAACGGCGTTCTTACGCTGGCTTCCCGCTCGCTGCGCAGCATTATGACCCCGCGCGGAGACATTAGCTGGGTGGATGCCAACCTTAGCGCTGAGGCCATCCGCCAACAGCTTCTTTCCTCACCGCATAGCCTGTTCCCGGTGTGCCGGGGCGAGCTGGATGAGGTGATTGGTATCGTACGGGCAAAAGAGCTGCTGGTGGCGCTGGAAGCGGGTGAAGACGTTGCGGCGATGGCGTCTGCTTCTCCGGCGATCGTGGTTCCCGAGACGCTGGATCCCATCAACCTGTTAGGCGTGCTGCGCCGTGCGCGCGGCAGTTTTGTTATGGTGACCAACGAGTTCGGGGTGGTGCAGGGGCTGGTCACGCCGCTGGACGTGCTGGAAGCGATTGCCGGCGAGTTCCCGGATGCGGATGAAACACCGGAAATCATTGCCGATGGCGATGGCTGGCTGGTGAAGGGCGGAACCGATCTTCATGCGCTACAACATGCGCTGGAGCTGGATAGCCTGGTTAACGATGAAGACGATATCGCCACGGTTGCCGGTCTGGTGATCGCGGTAAACGGTCATATTCCTGCCGCAGGCGAGGTGATTGAACTGGCTCCGCTGCGGATCACTATTGTTAAAGCCAATGACTATCGCGTCGACCTGGTTCGCGTTGTTAAAGAACCTTCAGAACACGATGAAGAAGAGTAATCGTTAACGTAGCGGCATAATTGGATTCGGATGACGCTCATGCTGTGCTGGCGGAGAGGACTTTTCCGCCAGCCACTTTGGAAACTCGGCAAGTGGCATGGGCCGGGCATACAGATAGCCCTGCAATAATTGCACGTTGTTCTGACGTAAATACGTCGCCTGCTGTTCCGTCTCCACGCCTTCCGCTACCAGTTCAATACGCAACCGCTGCCCAAGGGCAATAATAATATCCGTTACCGTCGAATTAACCGCATCGGTGCCAATCGCGCCGGTGAAAGACTTATCTATTTTCAGCACGTCGGGACGCAGCTTTTCCAGCCACGACAGTGAACTGTTGCCGGTACCGAAGTCATCTATCGCCAGTTTAACGCCTTTATGATGCAGCTCGCGCACGAGACGGTAATCCACATCGTCCAGTACGGCACGCTCGGTCAACTCCACAACCAGTTGTTGCGGTGGATGGGCGCTGAACCAGTAGTGATTCAAATCCTTCAGCAGCATCCCGCGGCGCAGATGACAGGCGGCTACATTGATACCAATATGAAAATGACTGTCTGCCGGGAAAACGGCCAGATTGCGCATGGTCTCAGCAAGGACGTACCGCGTCAGGGGAATAATTAAATTATGATCTTCAGCAATCGGAATAAAAACGTCCGGTGAAATCCAGCCCTGACGGGGATTATTCCAGCGCAGCAAAATTTCCACGCCGGTACATTGATTATTTCGGGTATTGAGTAGCGGCTGGCAAAAAACCTCAAATTCCCTGGCGGCGATCCCCAGGTTAATTTCCCAGCTAAAACTCATCCGTCCCGCGGTGGCAAGCCAGGCGATCCACGCCAGCAGGCTACTGAGGATCAGTGCCAGCGGAAGCTGACCGGGCAAATCGCGTAGCGCCAGCGCGGTGGCACCGGGGGTACTGACGTTGATGGTAAACGGAAAATGTGCCGACGCCAGACGGTAAAAAGGATGATCCGGATCTTCCGGCAGCCGGTCGACGACGCCGAGACCGTCTATATAGTGCCGATCGCCTAACGTCAGGCTCAGGGCAGAGATGAGCGGGGCGCGCGGACTGAGGATCAGACTACTCAGCAACTCAATGTTAATACTTTCCATCACGCCGTCTTCGCCATCAGCCGAGACCGGATACCACTGCAGCATGATCGGCGAGCCTTTCAACAAGGACTGATCGGTTGAGAGTAGCAATCGCGCTTCGCTGGCAGGCAGCGCAGGCTGTAGCTGATTTACCGGCATGTCGCGGCTGCCGAAAATACTGGAGCAGTACAGGATCCCGGACTTCACCAGCGCAATCGAGCGCACGGTTTGCAGTACCGCCGCTTTTTTACGGATCAGCGGCTGTGCTTCATCACAGGGCAATCCCACAAGATGTATGATTTCTTCCCGGCCATCTTCCAGGGGGAGCAGGATTTTATCAAGCGTCGATACGGCCTGCGTCGCCGCCTCGTGGATCCGTTCCTGATTTAGGCTACGCTGCGAAATAAATCGTATGCCTAATGTCAGACTCAGCGTCACCAGTGCCACGATGGCGCTGACGATAAATCGTTTACGCTGGTAATTGACGATAATCCGCTGCGCTGTCTGCATAGTTGGTTTGGATCATTCTCGCGAAACTGGCGAAGGTGCCAGCGGTACCTTAGCTAAAATTGTAGTGCGGAAAGGCTAATGCGACGAGAAAATAGCGAACAGGTTGCCCACCTGTGACAGGTGGGCGAAAGAAGGGGTTAATCACACTGCACTTTGATCGCCAGGCCTCCGCGTGAGGTTTCGCGGTATTTAGCGTTCATATCTTTACCCGTTTCGTACATCGTCTCGATGACCTTATCGAGCGAAACGCGCGGCTCGCTGGTGCGACGCATGGCCATCCTTGCTGAGTTAATCGCCTTAACCGAAGCGATAGCATTACGCTCAATGCACGGCACCTGAACCTGGCCGGCAACCGGATCGCAGGTTAACCCCAGGTTATGCTCCATGCCAATCTCTGCGGCAACGCAGACCTGCTCAGGGCTCGCGCCCAGCAGCTCAGCCAGACCCGCCGCAGCCATTGAGCAGGCGACGCCCACTTCACCCTGGCAACCCACTTCAGCACCGGAAATGGAGGCATTCATTTTATACAGCGCGCCGATAGCGCCTGCGGCGAGGAAGTAGCGAATATAAATATCCGGGCTGACCGACTCGATAAAGTGGTCGTAATACGCCAGGACTGCTGGCACTATACCGCACGCTCCGTTGGTCGGCGCGGT
The DNA here is from genome assembly GCF_029319185.1 of Superficieibacter sp. HKU1. Lineage (NCBI taxonomy): Bacteria > Pseudomonadati > Pseudomonadota > Gammaproteobacteria > Enterobacterales > Enterobacteriaceae > Superficieibacter > Superficieibacter sp. HKU1. Next base: position 2,634,975 of record NZ_CP119754.1, on the reverse strand, counting down.
AACCACGCGTCCGCCTGCGGCATTTTCTTCATTCACCGCCAGGGCAAACATATTTACCCAGTCAATAACGATCATCGGATCGTTAGACAGCTTGTCGCTGGACACCAGCATCCGACGCAGGGCGGGGGCGCGACGCGGCACGCGCAGCGGACCCGGCAGCACGCCTTCGGTATTCAGACCGCGATCGATACAGGCGCGCATCGTCTGCCAGACGTCGGCGAAATAGTCTTCGATCTCTTTTTTACTGTGCAGCGCCAGTTCGTTCTGCATCACCATACCGGACAGCGACAGGCCGGTTTCTTTACAGTAGCCCAGCATCTCTTTCGCCGATTTGAACGGAAACGGTACGTTAACCTCGCTGCTGGCATCCTGACCAAAATGCTCTTCATCAACGATAAAGCCACCGCCAATGGAATAATAGGTTTTGCTGTAAATAACCTTATCGCCGTTCCACGCGTGAATTTGCATGCCGTTCTCATGCAGCGACAGGTTTTCGCTGCGAAAATGCATCCCGTCATTAGCGGGGAAATCCACTTCATGCGCCCCGTGCGCCAGCAGCAGGCGACCGCGCGTTTCGACGTCGCGTATAAACGCCGGAATACTGTCAATATCAACGGTGGCCGGCAGATTACCCGCCAGTCCCATAATAATGGCGACATCAGTGTGGTGACCTTTACCGGTCAGCGACAGCGAGCCGTAAACATCGACGGTCAGGCGAGTGACGCTTGTCAGCAGATCTTTTTCGACCAGATCATCGACGAACTGTTTACCGGCCTTCATTGGCCCTACAGTGTGGGAAGATGAGGGGCCAATCCCCACCTTAAACATGTCGAATAGACTAATCACGGTATGTACTCCTGACAGGGTTACTGATTCTCAGTAACGATGTAAAAATTGGGCTTAGTGTAAGAGGGAACGGCAATTTCAGCCCGACTATTCACATGAATTAAACTAATGAGTAACCACTGATTTACTAATGAGTACCGCCCCCCGCCATCACAACTATAGTCAGGGTTTGATTCCCACTTGTAGCGCCAGCTCACGAATAATGCCAGCGGTCATGCCCCAGACAAAATAGTGCTGATACCAGGAGAGCCAGACGCGATGCGAATTACCGCGTCGGTGAATATCGAGAGGATGATAGCGGCCCAGACGCAGGGCTTCTGCCAGCGGCATTTCAAATACGGCGGCAACTTCGTCTTCACTCGCGTGCCATGGCAGGTCGGGCGGAATAATGCCGACCACCGGCGTGACCTGAAACCCGGTAACGCTATCGACGGGCGGTAACACCCCGATCACGTCGACCACGTCAGGTGGAATGGCGACTTCCTCCTGCGCTTCGCGCAGCGCGGCAGCAATCAAAGAGGCATCGCTGGCATCCACCGCGCCGCCGGGAAAGGCCACCTGTCCGGCATGTTTGCGCAGGTGAGGGGAGCGCTGCGTCAATAATAGTCCCGGCTGTTCCCGGCGAACGACGGGGATCAATACCGCCGCCTGACGGCTATTAAGCGTGCCGCGACCGAGCTGAGGGCGTAAGAGCTGAAAGCGCGACAGAAAATCATCAAGCGTCAGATTGGGAACATCCACGGATCACTTCTCCAGTTGCTGCAGGATACGATTTACTTTATCAAAGGTTTCCTGGTATTCGGCGTCCTCCTGACTATCCGCCACAATACCACCGCCTGCGGAACAGTATAGCTGGCCTTCATACGCCGTCAGGGTACGGATAGTAATGCTGGTGTCCATATTGCCGCACAGGCTCAGATAGCCGATGCTGCCGCACCAGGCATTGCGACGGTGCGGCTCCAGTTCGTCGATGATCTCCATCGCCCGTACTTTCGGCGCGCCGGTAATTGATCCGCCAGGAAACGCGGCGCGCAGCAGATCGCTGGCGTGTAAATGTTCTGGCAGTGTTGCAGTAACGGTACTGACGAGATGATGCACCGCCGGGAACGGTTCAACCACGAACAGTTCAGGGACCTTTACCGTGCCGGGAACGGCGACGCGTCCGATATCATTACGCATCAGGTCGACAATCATCAGGTTTTCGGCGCGATCTTTTGGCGAACGGGCCAGTCTTGCCGCCTGTTGCGCATCGTCCTCGGCGCTATTCAGACGAGGCAGGGTACCCTTGATGGGCCGGGTCTGGATATGACCATCACGCAACTGGATAAAGCGCTCCGGCGACAGGCTGAGAATTGCACCTTCATCAAGGCGTAAAAAGGCGCTGAAAGGCGCTTTATTGGCGGCATTGAGCTGGCAAAACATCGCCCATTCATCGCCTTCATAACGAGCCTGAAAACGCTGTGCCAGATTCACCTGATAGCAGTCGCCGCTGTGCAGGTATTCCTGTACCTGGCGGAACTTCTCCCCGTACCGGGCGCGGGTCATATTTGACCGCCAGCCGGAGGTCAGGCGGAAATCCGCCGGTTCCGGTAAGCGTCTGTCTGCCAGCCAGGCCAGCCGCTGATTGACATTACCATGACTGAGCAGCGTGACCCGCAGGCGCTGATGGTCAACAATCAACGCCCAGTCATAAATCCCCACCGCCATATCCGGCAGCGGAATATCGGCTTCAGCCTTTGTTGGCAGCGTCTCGAAACGTCGTCCTAAATCATAACCAAATAACCCCAGCGCGCCGCCCTGAAAAGGCAGATCGTCCTGAGGCCCAGGCTGCAAATGCAGCGCGTCGAGCACGTTTTGCAGCAGGGTTAACGGATTGTCCCGGGAACGGCGTTCTTCTCCGTCGCTGGCGATGAGGGTGGTCTCGCCCCGGGTAATCAGCGTTGTGCGCGGATCGGCGACCAGAATATCGAACCGGCTGTGCGGATGATCGGCATGGCCTGAATGCAGCAGCATCGCCCACGGCAGATGGCTAATCGCGGAGAAATAACGTTCGGCGGCGTCCGGGTGCCACGGTAAAGTGATAACGGTGGGAGAATGCGTGTTCATGATACCTGACTCTTTGCTGTCCTGCTGGCTATGCGCCGGACAGCATGGAATAATAAGCGCCAATAATGTAGCAGGAGTATGTCATGTTTGCAGGTTTACCTTCGCTCAGCCATGAGCAGCAGCAGAAAGCGGTCGAGCGTATCCAGGAACTGATGGCGCAGGGCATGAGCAGCGGTCAGGCCATTTCCCAGGTGGCGGATGAACTACGTGCAACGCACACCGGCGAGCGGATCGTCGCGCGCTTTGAGGATGAAGACGAGTAACTCGTATGTCTCACGCTGCTTTACCCGATGCCATCCACGCGTTTCTTGATGCAGCCGTAACGCCCGGCGAGATGACACTGCCTTTTCACTACTCAACGCCTGAGCGGTGGGAGGCGCAACAGCGTGGTTTTCGCGTGCATGGCATCACGGGAGAGAACCTGACCGCCAGCCGTGCGGGCGAGTGGCAGCCCGGCTGGTACGTCATCGCGCTTAACGGCTTTGACGATCCTTTTTTTATCGATTCCAGTGAATCCGCTCAGGGCTTTCCGGTCTATTATGCCCCTCACGGCGCAGGACGCTGGAATGCTGAACGCATTGCGCCGACGCTTGCCAGCTTTAGCGAGCGGCTGCTGGCCCTGCGTGATGCGGCAGACGATGACGCTGCATTTCTGCAGTACCTCGATACGCTTCCCGACGCTCAGTCGCCGTTCTGGTCCGACGTCCGCAGCGAAAGGCTGGCGCGTGAAGAGGAAGAAGACCTCTGTGCGCCACCCGATCCGGCGGCGTGGCAGCAGGGGCGTCTCGTTATCACTGCTACAGGTCCGCAAAAACTCAAGGTTATTCATCTCCTGCGCAAAACGCTGAACCTTCCCCTCTCTGAAGTGATGGCGTTTGTCGCTCAACTGCCGATCGTTGCCGGTGAGGATTTTCATATCCGCCTGCGCCCGCTGGAAGAGGCACTGGTCGCGCTCGGCGCGAGCGTGGAATTTCAGCCCGACGGTCCGCGCCTGAAAACCTTTCAACTGGATGCCTTCTTTACTCTGGAAGAACTGATCGACTGCGTTAAATCCCGGCAGGAAACGGACACTGACTACGCTATTTATTCCGCCAGCGAGGAGCCTTTTCAGGCGGGCGAGCAGGTTTTTATTGCCGGTCCTGAAACGGGAGAGGACGATCCGCTAACGTTTCAGGTGGATGGCGTTACGCTGCATTATGCGTATGCCGGGGATCAGTTTCGCAGCGTGGTGGAATTAGCCATCGAGCAGAAGCCGGAAGCCAGTGCAGGGGAGATCATCAGGGCGCTGAACCACTATAGTGAATATGATGATTTTCTGGATATGGAGTAAAGGTTGTTCCGGTTTATGAGTTCGCTGTCATAGCAGCGAATGCCGCTATGACAGAAATAACATTACACCGCCGCAATAATCTTAATCTCAACCTTATACTGCGGCTTCATCAGCGTCGCCTGTACGGTACAGCGCACCGGGGCATGGCCTGCCACTACCCAGGCGTCCCACGCTTTATTCATCGCCGCAAAATCATCGGCATTAGCGAGAAAAATCGTAGCGTCCAGAATGTTAGTCTTATCGCAGCCTTGCTTCACCAGCACCGCATCAATCTGCGCCAGCGTGTTGGCCGTCTGTTCGAAAGCATCGGCATCAAGATTTTCCGGTACGCCGGTGTAATACAGCGTCTGATTGTGGATAACGACATCTGACCAGCGTGCTTCGGCGTCGATACGGGTAATGGTCATGGGATTTCCTTTTTAAATTCTCATAGATAGTGCTTAAGACTGCCATATTGTCTGCGTTTCGTCATCTCTTCGGCTGGCTAAAGCGGCTGTCCCCTGACATAATCACTGGCGATTTAACCAGGGGGTAGCGTGACGGACGATTTTGCAACAGACGGCCAGTTAGCCAAAGCCATACCGGGCTTTAAGCCGCGAGAGCCACAGCGCCAGATGGCGGTGGCCGTAGCGGAGGCGATTGAGAAAACGCAGCCGCTGGTGGTGGAGGCGGGGACCGGGACCGGGAAAACCTACGCTTATCTTGCACCTGCCTTGCGGGCGGGAAAAAAAGTCATTATTTCCACCGGCTCAAAAGCGTTGCAGGATCAGCTTTATAGTCGCGACCTGCCTACCGTTTCGAAAGCGCTGGAATTTACCGGCAGGCTGGCGCTGCTGAAAGGGCGCTCTAACTATTTGTGTCTTGAACGTCTGGAGCAGCAGGCGCTGGCGGGCGGTGACCTGCCGGTACAGACGCTCAGCGACGTGATCCTCCTGCGCTCGTGGGCCAACAATACCATTGACGGCGATATCAGCACCTGCGCCAGCGTGGCGGAAGATTCCCAGGCCTGGCCGCTGGTCACCAGCACTAACGACAACTGCCTGGGCAGCGACTGCCCGCTGTATAAAGATTGCTTTGTGGTGAAGGCGCGTAAGAAAGCGATGGACGCCGATGTGGTGGTAGTAAACCACCATCTTTTCCTCGCCGATATGGTGGTTAAAGACAGCGGCTTCGGTGAACTCATCCCCGAGGCGGATGTGATGATTTTCGACGAAGCGCATCAGCTTCCGGATATCGCCAGCCAGTATTTTGGGCAGTCGCTCTCCAGCCGTCAGCTGTTGGATCTGGCGAAGGACATCAGCATTGCCTACCGGACCGAGGTTAAAGATACCCAACAGCTGCAAAAATGCGCCGACCGGCTGGCGCAAAGCGCGCAGGATTTTCGTCTGCAACTGGGCGAGCCTGGCTATCGCGGCAACCTGCGCGAGCTTTTAGCTGACGCCAATATTCAGCGCGCGCTGCTGCTGCTTGATGATGCGCTTGAACTTTGTTACGACGTGGCGAAACTTTCGCTGGGGCGCTCGGCGCTGCTGGATGCTGCTTTTGAGCGCGCCACGCTGTACCGCGCCCGGTTAAAGCGGCTGAAAGAGATTAACCAGCCAGGCTATAGCTACTGGTATGAATGTAACTCGCGTCATTTTACCCTCGCGCTGACGCCGTTGACGGTGGCGGACAAATTCAAAGAGGTGATGGCGCAGAAGCCCGGCAGCTGGATTTTTACCTCCGCCACGCTGTCGGTAAACGACGACCTCCACCATTTCACCTCGCGGCTCGGCATTGATGAGGCTCATTCGCTGCTGCTGTCAAGCCCGTTTGACTACGCGAATCAGGCTCTGCTGTGCGTACCGCGTAATTTACCAACCGCCAACCAGCCCGGCGCAGCGCGCCAGCTGGCGGCGATGCTCAAGCCGATGATTGAAGCCAACAATGGCCGCTGCTTTATGCTTTGTACCTCGCACGCGATGATGCGCGATCTGGCCGAGCAGTTCCGCGCCACCATGACGCTGCCGGTTTTGCTGCAGGGTGAAACCAGCAAGGGGCAGCTTTTGCAGCAGTTCGTCAGCGCCGGAAACGCGTTGCTGGTAGCCACCAGCAGCTTCTGGGAAGGCGTGGACGTGCGCGGCGATACGCTGTCGCTGGTGATTATCGATAAACTGCCGTTTACCTCGCCGGAAGATCCGCTGTTAAAAGCGCGAATGGAAGATTGCCGTCTGCGCGGCGGCGATCCGTTTGATGAGGTCCAGCTCCCGGACGCGGTGATCACCCTCAAGCAGGGCGTGGGGCGTCTGATCCGCGACGTCGACGATCGCGGCGTGCTGGTGATCTGCGACAACCGGCTGGTGATGCGTCCCTACGGCGCGGTTTTTCTTGCCAGCCTGCCGCCGACGCCGCGCACCCGCGACATTAGCCGCGCCGTGCGTTTTCTGGCCGTTCCGCCAGCGCGGTAATTCACGCGCGGCTGTGGTAAAATAAGCCCAATTTATTGATCTGGAGTGTAAGACGCGATCCCCATGCGAATTCTGGCTATTGATACCGCCACCGAGGCTTGTTCCGTTGCCCTGTGGAATGACGGTAAAACCGGTGCTCATTTTGAACTGTGTCCACGAGAACATACGCAACGTATTTTGCCTTTAGTACAGCAGCAACTGAGCGACGGCGGCGTCACGCTGGCGGATCTCGACGCGCTGGCGTTTGGGCGCGGGCCGGGTAGCTTTACCGGCGTGCGTATTGGCATTGGCATCGCTCAGGGTCTGGCGCTGGGTGCTGACCTGCCCATGATCGGCATCTCGACGTTAATGACGATGGCGCAGGGGGCCTGGCGCAAAACCGGCGCCACTCGCGTGCTGGCGGCCATTGATGCCCGCATGGGCGAGGTCTACTGGGCAGAGTATCAGCGCGATGAAGAGGGCGTCTGGCACGGCGAAGAGACCGAATCCGTACTCAAACCAGACGCGGTTAACGCGCGGTTGAAAAACCTGAGCGGTAACTGGGCTACCGTAGGCACTGGCTGGCCTGCATGGCCTGATTTAGCTCAGGGCTGCGGACTTACTCTGACCGACGGCGAGATCCTGCTGCCGGTTGCCGAAGATATGCTACCGCTGGCCTGTCAGCGACTGGCTCGTCAGCAAACCGTCGCGGTCGAGGCGGCGGAGCCGATCTATTTACGTAATGAAGTCGCATGGAAGAAACTTCCTGGCCGGGAATGAATCTCAGTAACAGAGACTCAGTAAAAGAGGTTGTATCATGGCGGTTCAAAAACAGAGTGTACGCTGGATAGCCGCGGGTGCGCTGGCCATGGCATTAAGCGGATGTGTCACTATTCCTGATGCCATTAAAGGCTCCAGTCCCACTCCACAGCAGGATCTGGTCCGGGTAATGAATGCGCCACAGCTTTACGTGGGCCAGGAGGCACGCTTCGGCGGGAAAGTGGTCGGTATTGAAAACCAGCAGGGCAAGACCCGGCTGGAAATTGCGACGGTTTCACTGGATGACGGCGCACGTCCGGTTCTGGGTGAACCGTCGCGTGGCCGTATTTACGCGGATGTCAGCGGCTTTCTCGACCCGGTCGATTTCCGCAACCAGCTCGTTACCGTCGTCGGGCCGATTACCGGTACGGCTGAAGGCAAGGTGGGTAACACGCCTTACAAATTTATGGTCATGCAGGTCAACGGTTACAAACGCTGGCGCGTAACGCAGCAGGTTATGCTGCCGCCGCAGCCGATTGATCCCTGGTTCTGGGGACCGGGGCCGCACCCGTGGGGCTGGGGCTACGGTGGCTGGTATAACCCTGGCCCGGCCCAGGTACAGAGTGTAGTTACCGAGTAACTCACTGTAATATAAAGCAAAGAAGCAGCGGCCGGTCCGCTGCTTCTTTATGCTCAACCTGAACAATAAAAATAAATAGTGACGCGCTTCGCAACCTGAATTCTGGTTGATTAATAAACTGGTACGCTGAGTTAATATAATGTTAACGGCTTGTTTATTATCTGGGGTTGTGATGACGACAAATTCTGGTTTTAGAGGTGATGCATTGAAAAAGGTTTGGTTAAACCGTTATCCCGCGGATGTCCCCGCGGAGATCAATCCTGACCGTTATCATTCCCTGATCGAACTGTTTGAACATTCAGCGAACCGCTATGCTGACCAGCCTGCCTTCGTCAACATGGGGGAGGTGATGACCTTCCGCAAGCTGGAGGAGCGTAGTAGGGCATTTGCTGCCTGGCTACAGCAAGGGCTGGGGATGAAAAAGGGCGACCGCGTTGCGCTGATGATGCCCAACCTGCTGCAATATCCGGTGGCGCTGTTTGGCATTTTGCGTGCCGGGATGACGGTGGTGAACGTTAACCCGCTGTATACGCCGCGCGAACTTGAGCATCAGCTTAATGACAGCGGCGCGACGGCGATTGTCATTGTCTCAAACTTTGCGCATACCCTGGAAAAAGTGGTTAACAAAACCCAGGTCAGGCACGTCATTCTGACCCGTATGGGCGACCAGCTCTCGGCGACCAAAGGCACGCTGGTGAATTTTGTCGTCAAATACGTCAAGCGGCTGGTCCCGAAATATCACCTGCCGGATGCGATTTCATTTCGCAGCGCCCTGCATAACGGTTACCGCATGCAGTACGTTAAGCCGGAACTGGTGCCCGAGGATCTGGCTTTCCTGCAATATACCGGCGGCACGACCGGCGTGGCGAAGGGCGCGATGCTGACCCACCGCAACATGCTGGCCAACCTGGAGCAGGTCAATGCTACCTATGGGCCGCTTCTGCATCGCGGCAGCGAGCTGGTGATCACCGCGCTGCCGCTGTACCACATTTTCGCCCTGACCATGAACTGCCTGCTGTTTATTGAACTGGGCGGGCAAAACGTCTTAATTACCAACCCGCGTGACATTCCGGGCCTGGTGAAAGAGCTGGCGAAATATCCTTTCACCGCGATGACTGGCGTTAATACGCTGTTCAATGCGCTGCTGAATAACAAAGAGTTCCAGCAGCTCGACTTTTCCACGCTGCATCTCTCTGCGGGGGGCGGAATGCCGGTGCAGCAGGCGGTGGCCGACCGCTGGGTGAAACTGACCGGACAATATCTGCTGGAGGGCTATGGCCTGACCGAGTGTTCACCGCTGGTGAGCGTTAACCCGCATGATATTGATTACCACAGCGGCAGCATTGGCCTGCCGGTGCCGTCCACCGAAGTGAAGCTGGTGGATGATGACGATAACGAAGTGGCATCTGGCGAGCCGGGTGAGCTGTGCATTAAAGGTCCGCAGGTGATGCTGGGCTACTGGCAGCGTCCGGATGCGACGGATGAAATCATCAAAGACGGCTGGCTGCACACCGGTGATATCGCAGTAATGGATGATGAAGGTTTCCTGCGCATCGTCGACCGGAAGAAAGATATGATCCTCGTCTCCGGGTTTAACGTTTACCCGAATGAGATTGAAGATGTGGTGATGCAGCATCCGGGCGTGCTGGAAGTGGCAGCGGTCGGCGTACCGTCCGGCAGCAGCGGCGAGGCGGTGAAGATTTTTGTGGTTAAGAAAGACGAGACGCTCAGCGAAGATTCCCTGATCGCCTTCTGTCGCCGCCAGTTAACTGGCTATAAGGTGCCGAAACAGGTAGAGTTTCGTGCCGAGCTGCCAAAATCCAACGTCGGTAAGATTTTGCGACGAGAACTGCGTGACGAAGCGCGCAGTAAAGTGGACAATAAAGCCTGAGCCACGATCACGTCGCCAGACGCCGGTTAATCCGGCGTTTTTTATGGGCGCAAGTTAAGAGACTATGATTTGAATTACCAGATGATCACCACCAATGACGCGCTACTCGCCCTGTGTGAAGAGGCGCGCAATGCCCCGGCTATCGCGCTGGACACCGAGTTTGTGCGTACGCGTACCTACTATCCGCAGCTGGGTTTACTTCAGCTGTTTGATGGACAGCGCGTGGCGTTGATCGACCCGCTCGGCATTACCGACTGGTCGCCGATGCGGGCGCTATTACAGAACAATGAAGTGATTAAATACCTTCACGCGGGCAGCGAAGATCTGGAAGTCTTTCTCAATGAATTTGGCGTGATGCCGCAGCCGTTCATCGATACGCAGATCCTGGCGTCATTTTGTGGCCGTCCTGGATCGTGGGGCTTTGCCGCCATGGTTGAAGAATTTACCGGTCTGAAGCTGGATAAAAGCGAGTCGCGCACCGACTGGCTGGCCCGTCCGCTAACCGAGCGCCAGTGTGATTACGCGGCGGCTGACGTCTGGTATTTACTGCCTGTCGCCCATCAGCTGCTGGCCGAAACCGACCGCGCGGGCTGGCTGTCCGCCGCGCTGGACGAATGTGAATTGATGAAAAACCGCCGTCAGGATATTCTCGAACCCGACGACGCGTGGCGTGACATTACTAATGCCTGGCAGTTGCGTCCTCGTCAGCTGGCCTGCCTGCAACTGCTGGCGGCGTGGCGTTTACGTAAAGCGCGGGACCGTGATATGGCGGTTAATTTCGTGGTTCGTGAAGAACACCTGTGGGCCGTGGCGCGCTATATGCCAGGCAGTCTCGGCGAGCTGGACGGCCTGGGTCTGTCAGGCAGCGAAATTCGCTTCCACGGCAAAACGCTGCTGAGCCTGGTGGAAAAAGCGCAGGCTATGGCGGAAGAGACGCTGCCGGAGCCGCTCCTGAACCTGATGGACATGCCCGGTTACCGCAAAGTCTTCAAAGACATTAAGACAATTGTTCAGGACATTAGCGTGGCCAAAGGGCTTAGCGCTGAGCTGCTGGCGTCCCGTCGTCAGATTAACCAGTTACTTAACTGGCACTGGAAACTTAAAACGTCGGCGTTATTACCTGAACTGATTTCTGGCTGGCGTGGGGAACTGATGAGCGAGCCATTGCTGGCGCTGCTGGCGGAGTATCCGCGTAGTTAAACCAGGAAGGGCACCGGGCGGAAGAGACCGCCCGGTACGATTGCGGCTACTTTGACTCTTCCGCTTCAGGCAGAGTGACGTTCAGTTCCAGAATAGAGATATCATCTCCCTTCTGTTCCAGTTGCACGGTGACCATTTCAGGGTCGATCTGCACGTAGCGGCAAATCACTTCCAGAATATCGCGTTTCAGCTGCGGCAAGTAGTGCGGCTCGGCGTCGCTACGACGACGTTCCGCTACAATGATCTGCAATCGCTCTTTAGCGATGTTAGCCGTATTCTTTTTCCGTGACAGAAAAAAGTCGAGTAATGCCATAACTTATCCTCCGAACAGGCGCTTGAGGAAACCTTTCTTCTCTTCTTCAACGAAGCGGAAAGGGCGTTCTTCTCCCAACAGGCGATCCACCGTATCGGCGTATGCTTTACCCGCATCTGAAATCGTATCCAGAATCACAGGTTCCCCCTGGTTGGAAGCGCGCAGAACAGACTGGTCTTCCGGGATCACACCAACTAATTTGATGCGCAGGATTTCCAGTACGTCTTCCATGCTTAACATATCACCTCTGTTCACGCGCCCTGGGTTGTAGCGGGTCAATAACAGATGTTCTTTAATCGGATCTTCGCCATTTTCTGCTCGGCGGGATTTTGAGGCCAGAATACCCAGAATACGGTCTGAGTCACGGACCGAAGAAACTTCCGGGTTGGTGGTGATGATCGCTTCATCAGCAAAATAGAGTGCCATCAGCGCCCCGGTTTCAATACCGGCAGGGGAGTCGCAGACGATGAAATCAAAATCCATCCCTTTCAACTCTTCCAGCACTTTCTCTACGCCTTCGCGGGTCAATGCGTCTTTGTCACGCGTTTGCGACGCGGGAAGGATATAGAGGTTATCCGTGCGCTTATCTTTAATCATGGCCTGATTCAGCGTGGCATCGCCCTGAATCACGTTAACGAAATCATATACCACGCGGCGCTCACAACCCATGATTAAATCCAGGTTACGCAGGCCGATATCGAAATCGATAACGATGGTTTTTTTACCCTTCTGGGCTAAACCTGTAGCGATGGCCGCGCTGGAGGTAGTCTTGCCAACGCCCCCTTTACCCGAAGTAACTACAATAATGCGTGCCATAAAAATTCCTTGTTAAAAGGGATTACTCTAAGGGTTCGATCGACAAAGCATCATTCGTCAGACGTAAACGCGCGGCTTTGCCGTAAAATTCGGCTGGTATTTGATCGCTCAGCCAGTACTGCCCGGCGATGGAAATTAATTCCGCCGTCAGGTGCGTACAAAATATTTGTGCATTTCTGTCACCGCTGGCACCTGCGAGAACGCGTCCTCTCATCATGCCATACACGTGGATATTTCCATCGGCAATTAATTCCGCACCCGCGCTGACATGACTGGTGACAATCAAATCACACTGTGGAGCGTAGACGCGCTGACCAGAACGAACCGGAACGTCAATCAGTCGTGTTTTTGCGATGGGAGTAACAGCCGCTGGCGGTGGCGTCTCCACTTCAACAGGGGCAGAGCGGACCACTTTTTCCTTACCTTCAGTCAGGAGAGGAAAACCCGCTCTGTCGATTTCTGCCTTAAGTGCAGGGTCCTTACAGCCGCTCACACCGATGATACGCAAACCTGTTGCTGTTATTGCTTTCTGAATGGGCAACCACTCGAAGGGAGCCTCCAGCGTACTTACGTTAACCACAACCGGGGCATGACGTAAAAACGCCGGTGCCTGAGCGATTTTGTCTTCTAACGCCTGACGAATAACTTCCGGCTTTGCCTCATGCAAATGAACCACTGATAAGGTGAAACTACTTCCTTTAAGTTCGATTGGCGTGTTTGACATCCTGGCCTTACTCAATTTGCTTTTTACCATCGCCGATGTGGGATGATATTCCGAAGACTCTCTGGCATGTTATAGTCACTATTATATTGAGGCAAGCCACCTCCCTCTTAATTCAGAGTAAAAGTTATGTTTTGTGTGATCTACAGAAGCACCCGACGCGAGCAAACCTATTTGTATGTTGAAAAAAAGGACGATTTCTCGCGCGTGCCGCCTGAACTGATGGACGGCTTTGGCAAGCCGCAACTCACGATGCTTCTGCCGCTCGACGGTCGCAAGAAATTAGCCGGTGCGGATCTGGATAAAGTGAAGCAGGCATTAACGGAGCAGGGCTATTATTTACAACTTCCGCCACCGCCGGAAAATCTACTCAAGCAGCATCTGGCGTCGGCAGACAAAAAATAATGTCAATCGAACATTTGATTAACTGTAGGGGAAAATATGTATCAGCATCATAACTGGCAGGGCGCTCTGCTGGATTACCCGGTTAGCAAAGTGGTCTGTGTTGGTAGTAATTACGCGAAGCATATAAAAGAGATGGGCAGTGACGTGCCGGAAGAGCCGGTGCTGTTTATCAAGCCTGAAACGGCGCTATGCGACATCCGTCAGCCCCTGGTGCTGCTTCAGGGCTATGGCTCGGTGCATCATGAAGTGGAGCTGGCGGTGCTGATTGGGGCTACGCTTCGTCAGGCCTCGGAAGAACACGTCGCTAAAGCGATTGCTGGTTATGGTGTTGCCCTCGATCTTACTCTGCGCGACGTGCAGGGGAAAATGAAGAAGGCGGGTCAACCGTGGGAAAAAGCCAAAGGCTTTGATAATTCGTGTCCGCTATCCGGTTTTATTCCGGCGGCAGAATTTAGCGGCGACCCGCAGGCTACCCCGCTGGGACTGAAAGTGAACGGTCAGGTTCGCCAGCAGGGCACCACTGCGGATATGATCCACAAAATCGTGCCGCTGATTGCTTATATGAGCCGCTTCTTTACGCTGAAAGCCGGTGATGTAGTTTTAACCGGCACGCCGGACGGCGTTGGCCCGCTACAAAGCGGCGACGAGCTTGAGGTGAGTTTTAACGGCAATTCGCTGACCACCCGCGTGCTGTAACGCGCTCTTGCCGTTGTTTCCGGCGGCAATACTTGCATCAGGGTGCCAGAGTGGTTATAAGGTGCACCCTGAATCTTAATCGTGGACGTCTTTATGAGCAATGTACCCTTCTGGCAAAGCAAAACCCTCGACGAGATGTCTGACACAGAGTGGGAATCACTGTGTGACGGCTGCGGACAGTGCTGTTTGCATAAGCTGATGGATGAAGACACCGATGAGATCTACTTCACCAATGTCGCCTGCCGCCAGCTCAACATCAAGACCTGCCAGTGCCGCAACTATGAGCGTCGTTTTGACTATGAGCCGGACTGCATTAAATTAACGCGCGAAAACCTGCCTACCTTTGAATGGTTGCCGCATACCTGCGCCTATCGCTTACTGGCTGAAGGTAAAGACCTGCCGCACTGGCACCCGCTGTTGACCGGCTCGAAGGCGGCCATGCACGGCGAGCGCATTTCCGTACGCCACATCGCCGTGCGTGAGTCTGAAGTACATGACTGGCAGGATCACATCCTCAACAAACCTGACTGGGCGCAGTGATCGACTGCGCTACGCGCCAAACGCCCCATCAATGGTATGCATCGCGCCGGTCACAAATGATGCTTCCGGTCCGGCAAGCCAGGCCACCATTCCCGCCACCTCTTCAGGACGTCCGTGGCGTTTGATCGCCATAAAGCTGTGCATCAGTTCTTTCATCGGCCCCTCAGCCGGGTTGGCATCCGTATCGATCGGGCCGGGCTGTACAATATTGATCGTGATCCCGCGTGGACCGAAATCACGCGCCAGTCCGCGCGCTAAGCCTTGCAGTGCCGATTTACTGACGGCATAAGACGCCATGCCCGGAATGGGCATCCGGTCGCCGTTGACGGAACCAATCACGATAATCCGTCCGCCTTCCGGCATCTGGCGCGCCGCTTCCACGGAGGCATGGTACGGTGCGTGGATATTGATCCGGAACAGGCGGTCTATTGCGTCAGGATCCTGCTCCAGCGCATCGCCAAACAGGGCGATCCCGGCGTTGACTACCAGGATATCCAGCGGCCCGGCGTCGCGTACCAGCTTAATGATGGCCTCCCGGTCAGCGCTGTCCGCCTGAATAGCGGTGCTGCCCGTTTCTTTCGCCAGCTGCAATGCCGCGTCGCGCGAGCCGGCATAGCTGAAGGCCACAGAAGCACCTTCAGCGGCAAAACGCTGTACGATGGCCGCGCCAATTCCCCGGCTGCCGCCGAGCACCAGAACCGATTTATGTTGAAATACAGACATGCGCGTTTCCTTGAATCATATTGTAGTGACCGTTACAATATGATTCAGAGAAGAAGCCTGTCAAGGAATTATGTATCGATGACTAAAAAATTAGGTCGTACTCCGGGCCGTCCCCGTCGCTTTGATCCCGAAGAGGCAATCGCGACGGCTCAGCAATTATTTCATTCACGCGGCTATGATGCGGTCAGCATTGCGGATCTTACCGACGCTTTCGGCATTAAGCCGCCGAGCTTTTACGCGGCATTTGGTAGCAAAATGGGGTTGTATACGCGGGTGCTGGATCGCTATGCCTGTACTGGCGCCATCCCGTTGCAGACGCTCTTGCGCGCCGACAGGCCGGTTGCGGAATGCCTGGCTCGCGTGCTGGAAGAGGCCGCCACGCTTTATGCGGCCAACCCTGATGCCGCGGGATGCCTGGTGCTGGAAGGGACGCACTGCGACGATCCTTCTGCTCGTGAAGCCGCCTGCGGTTTTCATTCCGCCGCCGAGACGCTCATTCGCCGCTATATCGCCGAACGTCACCCGGAGGATGCAGAGCGGCTTACCGACTTCGTGGGAACAGTTATGGCCGGCCTTTCAGCCAAATCACGGGCAGGATATAACTCACAGCGTTTGCAGGCGATTGCGCGCCTGGCAGGGCAGGCGTTGGCAAAGCAGTAATGATCTGGCGGATTGGCGGTTACCTGCCGCCAGGCTGGCGTGAACAATATTCCCGCCATTTTAACGAGGTCAGGCGATAGACCAGGCTGGGAGCCGCATCCGGAACATCATTTACCGTCGCGGTTTTTATCATGCCTGCTTTTTCCAGCACCCGCTGTGAGGCCAGATGTGCGGGCCTGACCACCGCGGTTAGCTCGTGCAAATCAAGTGTGGTAAACGCGTAGCGCACGGCGAAATGGCAAAATTCGCTGGCGATGCCTTTCCCCCATGTCTCAGGCGAGAAACGATAGCCCAGATTATGCGTCAACGCGCCATCAAGCTCCCTGACCGTTATCCCGGCAAAACCCACGATCCGTGCCGGCGTTTCACGCAACGCGATAGCCCAGTTGCCATAACCATATCGCTCGTATTCCGCTATCCATACGGCGAGCCGTTGTTGCGCATAATGAAGACTGGGATAGGGACCGACGGGGTTAAACGTATTTGTTTCAGGATCGCCGTAAATACGATAAAGATCGTCGGCATCCCCGGTAGTCAATGGTCTTAACAGTAATCGCGTGCTGGTTAGCTGCATAGCGTTATGAGCCTGGCGTGGCATAGCCGCCAACAACAAACCACGTCAGAAACGCTACCGCCACAAAAAAGATGACCACTGGAAAAGCAATACCTAATCTCATAAATCCCCTGTTATAAACGTTAATGTTGTACCGCCATTCCTATCACCGCATTAACCAGCGAGGACGCCATAAATACGCCGCCGAGGATAAACCAGACCTTTTGTCTCTGCCGGAAGGCTAACAACAGAAAAACGACCGAAACGACAAAAAAGGGTATCGCGATGATAGCAAACGTGGACATTATTCTCTCCTGAATGAAATACATGTCTGATGTTTCATCCTCTGACGACACCGCCGGAAGATGTCACTATAACTTTGAATATAAGACTAATCTATATGTATCTTTTTTTGGCTATATGCTTTTTGTTTCTGTACCTCTTCTGAGTCACTCTTTATAGCCGTTACCCGCCTTCGAATGAAAGAGTAAATGAATTCATCCACCATTTATGGTAGGAAAAGTGCGGCTACGATTTAAAAGGTGTTGGACGTTGACAGGGAAATCAATTTACAATGCATTGGATATTAGCTGCCATGAACACTGAAATAATAATCCCTTGAAATGCTAGAATTTTCTTAAAAAATAACCAGCTAAGATCTGTTTTTTATAACGAAGGTAAAGATTAACCTGTTGTTATAAAAGCATTATTTTGATTACATCAGCAATTGTCGTGCTCTTGCAATGAACTATGTTTATTTACCTTTCGTGCGCTTCTAAAAAAAGCGCGGTAAAAAAAATGTAGTATTGAGTTCCAATTTAAAAATTGAAAAGTAACTCATCGCATCGGGAGAGAAATATGACAGAAGCACCCATAGCCTATACTCATTGCCCTTCGTGCAATGAGCTTATCCCCAGCGAGGCTAAGGTTTGTGAGCATTGCCATGCTCATAAAATAAATAACTATGTCTCGCGCGAAGCCCGCACAAAAATACGAATGCTGGCCGGTATCGCAGCGGCTGTTCCTGCCGCGGTATTTTTGCTGGCGTTCTTTTTTATCGAGCATGTGTGGCTCCTGGCGGCAATCTGCGTATTGTTATCACTGGCGGCGTGGTTCTCGGTTAATCGCACATTGCTGGCACAGGAAAAAAAGAAAAACGTTACCGTATGGAAACGCAGAACATTGACGTGGTAAGAAAATGCCTCAACCAGCAGGGTATTGTATTTAGTCGGTTTCGGTTGTCAGATGTCAGAATCGGCCTTCATTATAATGATAATTTCTTGTTAAAACGTGTTTTTTCTTCCAGGCTTTACTAACACAGGCTAAATGGAGGAAGTGAAATGAGCCAGCACCACGCCGACCGCGATCGCAAAAAAGAAGAGGACCGTCCGGTCACCGGTAACCCAAAAGATCACGGTGAGATCCCGCGCACGCGTGATAGCAGTAACGATCATAAAGAAGACCCTTATAAAGATAAGTAAATCGTCATCCTCAGGTCAGCATGAGAAAGACCTGAGGATGTCTTTATGGATTTATTCTTGTACCTGATAGGGTGTCTTAAGTATCATCTAAAAGAATCGATGATTATTCGATCAACGCGTTGAATGACATTTTGAATAAATGACGCTTTTTTTATTAATTGTTTAAAATTAGCTTTGCTAAGCACGCAGAGCTAAAAATAGTAGTAATGGACTGTATATTATCCAGCGCACTGACCTCGTCGCCATGGATTGGTAGCTAGTTGGAATATTCCGCGAGGTCAGTCCATTTTATTTTTATTCACTTCCCTGATTTACGTAAACCTCTTAGACTTTTCTACCCTTAAGGCCTGTTGGCGTTATTGGTTTTTATTTGCTTAATTATTACCCTGTTATATAAAAGTGACCAGATAATAGGTTAAATCTGCACATTATTCAGCCATGTCCGGCAGCCGCTTCAGCGCTTTCTGATGCCAGTGAAGGCAGAGAAGCCCGTTTTCTTGCTTTAACTAAAATTGTTAACCCTGTCGTGAAAAATGATAACCAATGAAATATTTATGATGGTTAATGATAACTAACAGAAATCAATCGTGAGCGAACGTGAAAGTTTTTAAGGTGATTGTTTTTTATACTATTGATCGGTTATGACGATCAATATGATTGTTTTGATTGATAAATTTATTTATGCGCGTAAGATTTCACCTGACTCTGCTGTTACGCCAACACCAGGCGGCAGAGTTGTTTTAGTCGGCATTAAAGTAATGCACTGGGTGGCTCCTGTCGCATTGCTTTTTTTAAGGCCCACTAAAACATATAAATAAAGGTCACGCTCAGGCGTGACCTTTTCTTTTGTTAGCGGTAAACCGTTGCGATTACTTTTTGGCTTCAACACCGGGCGCTTCAGAGCATAGAAGAAACTGCTGCGTTACGTCGGGAAGATGATCCAGCGCCCATTTTTCCATGGTGTGCGCGTCACGTAACCAGTCAAGATAATTTTCTTGATTAGTCATGATCATTCTCCGGGATAAGTTGAATAACCGTAATAAAAAGGAATAACTTATTACTGGTTTTATGGCGTGAAATTACGGCAAGGAGGGGAGATTTTGAATCTGGCGAGCCAATAACGACTCGCCATTGCAGCTATAAAAATAATGTATTTTCAGTTATAAATTTACATTGCTTTCAAGCGTTATTCAGCAGCCTTATTTTTTACCGCCGCTGCTCTGACCGCCTTTTTTACCGGCTTCAGAAGCTTTCTGCGGATCGTCTTTGAAGTTACCGCCGCCGCCGCTGCTTTGTCCACCTTTCTTACCGGCTTCGGAAGCTTTCTGCGGATCGTCTTTAAAGTTACCGGAACCACCACGATGTTCAGCCATAATATATCTCCACTGTATGTTAGACATATAATCGATACTTATGATGCATATCGACTGCTTTCAGTACTTAAAGTTAGTCTAAAAATACAGGCCGTCAAATTACCACAAACATTTAATTACCGCTTCGCTTAGTAGATATTGCCGCTTCGCTGAGGAAACACTCATTTATAACAATATGAAAAACACACCTTTTTTAAGCAATATTATTTTTATTGGTATTTTAATTTTCCCTGTAAATTTGATGCTGCTTACTTTTGCTTACAGGTTAGCCTTTTTTTCAGGCCGTTTTTAATTACCAGCCTTACTAATCGTGCCGTGATGTTTCGTCTGCGATAATGGGAAAAAATGGCAGAGATTGGGAGTCTGGCCATAGGTTTTACGTATATTGTTAAATTTTTTTATAATTTCAACAGAACTGGCGGTATAAACTGGATTTTTACCTGTATGCATCTTATCCCGTTTCGCCGTTACAAGAAGAGGAGTGAGTATCGCCTGAGGGTATTCGTTGAGCGGTTTTTCACCGCTTTCGTGAATGGCTTCGTTCAGTGTCAGAAATTAATAGTTATTCCCTGTCTTGATCTCGAAGGTAACTCAAATTACTGTTTAAATATACAGTAATTTATTGAGGTGTTCATTTTGATGTTTATTCAACCAGCGGAACTGCGTCCGGTCGTTTTGCTGCCCTTGTTTAGTGACCTGGTCCAGTGCGGTTTTCCCTCGCCTGCGCAGGACTATGTCGAACAGCGCATCGATCTTAATGAACTGATGATCCACCATCCCAGCGCCACCTATTTTGTCCGCGCTTCCGGTGACTCAATGATTGAAGGAGGAATTAGCGACGGGGATTTACTGATCGTCGATAGTTCAAGAACAGCCGAACATGGCGACATCGTTATTGCCTCGGTAGAAGGCGAGTTTACGGTAAAACAACTCCAGTTACGTCCGGTCATCCGCTTAAATCCGCTCAATAAAGCCTACGTTCCTATCCTGATTGGCTGTGACGAGGTGCTGGAAATATTCGGCGTCGTGACTTACATCGTCAAAGCGACAGGCTGACCATGTTTGCGCTGGTGGATGTAAATTCTTTTTATGCCAGCTGCGAGACGGTTTTCCGACCCGATTTAAAAGGGTGGCCCGTGGTGGTGCTGTCAAATAACGACGGTTGCGTTATTGCCCGCAGCGCCGAGGCCGCGCGGCTGGGGATTAAAATGGGAGAGCCGTACTTTAAGCAACGTGCGCTTTTTCAGCAGCACCGGATTGCAGTTTTCAGCAGCAATTATGAGCTTTACGCCGACATGAGTCAGCGGGTGATGTCGATTCTGGAGGACATCATGCCCGGTATTGAGATTTACAGTATCGATGAGGCTTTCTGCGATCTGACCGGGGTGAACCACTGCCGGGATCTGACGGAGTTTGGCATCGACGTGCGGAACATCCTGCGCCAGAGAACGCATTTAACCGTCGGCGTGGGCATCGCTCCGACGAAAACGCTGGCTAAGCTGGCAAACCATGCCGCTAAAAAATGGCCGCAAACCGGCGGGGTGGTCGACCTGTCAAATCCCGTACGCCAGCGTAAACTGATGGCCCACCTGCCGGTTGACGAAGTATGGGGCGTGGGCAGGCGGATTGCTAAAAAACTGGCGATAATGGGTATCGAAAATGTGCTGCAACTGGCCGATGCAGATATCCGCTTTATCAGAAAACATTTTAGCGTCATTCTGGAAAGAACCGTCCGTGAACTGCGCGGCGAACCCTGCCTGCAAATAGACGAATTCATCCCTGAAAAGCAGGAGATCATGTGCTCCCGCTCATTTGGCGAGCGTTTAAGCGATTATCAGCCGATGCGTGAAGCGGTAAGCAGCTATGCCTCCCGGGCCGCTGAAAGAATGCGCGGTCAGCATCAATACTGCCGCTTTATTTCCGTGTTTATTAAAACCTCACCCTACGAGCCGTATCCCGCGCGCTACGACAACAGCGCTTCCGTGCGTATTCACGTTCCCACCCAGGATACGCGCGACATCATCGACGCGGCCATAAAGTGTCTTGACGCCATCTGGCGGGAAGGGCATCGCTATCAGAAAGCGGGCGTTATGCTCAGCGACTTTTTCAGCCAGGGGGTGGCGCAGCTCAACCTGTTTGACAGCAATGCGCCGCGCGTCAATAGCGAGCCGCTGATGGCGGTACTGGATGCGCTGAATAAGAAGCAGGGGAAAGGAACGCTATTTTTTGCCGGGCAGGGCATTGAACAGCAGTGGCAGATGAAGCGTGAAATGCTCTCGCCACGCTATACCACGCGCTTTTCTGATTTACCGCGTGTGCGCCTGAGGTAACAAAAAAAGCCCGGCAGCGTTGCGCTTGCCGGGCTGACTAACGGGGAGTGCAGGTCAGGCAGAATTAACGGCCAAACAGATCGCGTTTTTTCGGCTTAAAGGGCTGAGCTATCAGCACCAGGACGGCGACAACCAGGTACGCGGCAAAAATACCGACCAGCCACTGCGGCATTTCCAGCGTCAGGAAAGACCATTGACGTTCGGCACAGTCGCCGGAAGCAACAAACACCTGCGGTAGCCACTTATCCAGCGGCAACCAGCTCGGGAAGCGTGCGGCAAAGTCGCAGGTCTGGAACGGCGACGGATGCAGCTGGATCATGGTGTGTTCCCACGCCAGCTGGACACCGCGCCAGGCGCTATACAGCCAGATGAGGAGCGCGACATAGCGCAGCGGCGTTTTAGGCGCTATCGCACCAACCAGACCCGCACCCATCACCCCGAACAGCGCGCTACGTTCATAAATACACAGCACGCAGGGCTTGAGCAGCATAACGTGCTGGAACCACAGCGCGACCATTTCCAGCGCAAAGGCGGTCAGCGCCATCAACAACCATGCTCCGCGACCGCGTGAGCACTGGTTTAAAAATCGCAACATAATCATTTCCCTGGAACATGCTAAGAGACCGCAGTGTAAACGAAATCATTCAGGACGCCACTAGCAGTACGGAAAATATTGCATAAATGCGTACTTACTATGCAGAAAGTCAAATCAAACGGCAAAGCTGCCAGCGAAGGATAAGAAATCGCTATGCCAGCCGACGAAATAAAAGCTAAAAAATGAAACCGCGATCCCTTTTTAATTGATTAACCGTGCTATCTGCCCCGCGGGAGCTCTGGTATGATGAGTGAACGTTGCAACGCTGAGTAATGGAAACATCACTATGGTAATTAAGGCGCAAAGCCCGGCGGGTTTCGCTGAAGAGTACATTATTGAAAGCATCTGGAATAGCCGTTTCCCTCCGGGATCTATCCTGCCTGCTGAACGCGAACTCTCTGAATTAATTGGCGTAACGCGCACAACTTTACGTGAAGTATTGCAACGCCTGGCACGTGATGGCTGGCTGACCATTCAGCACGGTAAGCCGACAAAAGTGAATAATTTCTGGGAAACGTCCGGTCTGAATATTCTCGAAACGCTGGCGCGCCTCGATCATGAAAGCGTCCCGCAGCTGATCGACAATTTGCTCTCGGTACGCACCAATATTTCAACCATCTTTATCCGCACCGCCTTCCGTCAGCATCCGGAGCGTGCGCTGGAGGTGTTGAATAGCGCCAGGGCAATTGAAGATCACGCCGACGCTTTTGCTGAGCTGGATTACAATATCTTCCGCGGGCTGGCCTTTGCGTCCGGCAATCCGATTTATGGCCTGATCCTCAACGGCATGAAAGGGCTTTATACGCGCATTGGTCGCCACTATTTCGCCAATCCGGAAGCTCGCAGTCTGGCGCTGGGGTTTTATCATCGGCTGGTGGAGCTTTGCGAGCAGAACCTGCATGAGCAGGTGTATGAAACGATCCGTCGCTACGGACGTGAAAGCGGTGAGATCTGGCATCGGATGCAAAAAACGTTGCCGGGTGATTTAGCTATTCAGGGCCGATAATTTACGGACTGGCCGGGTGAGGCTCGACGCTCACCCGGCACGCTCCATCTTACAGCGAACTCATCTTCGACGAACTCCGCTCCAGCAGTTCAATGCTGCCATCGGCATTCTGCTGTTCCAGCTGCACATCAAATCCCCACAGACGATGCACGTGTTTCAACACCTCGCGCCGCCCCTTATCCAGCGGTACGCGATTGTGCGGAATATAGCGCAGGGTCAGCGAACGGTCGCCGCGCAGGTCCACATTCCAGACCTGAATATTCGGCTCAAGGTTGCTCAGGTTATACTGCGAGGAGAGACGCGAGCGCAGTTCACGATAGCCTTCTTCATTATGAATGGCGGAGATCTCCAGATAATTATGGTGATCGTCATCCACCACGCTAAACAGGCGGAAATCGCGCATTACCTTTGGCGACAGGAACTGGCTGATAAAACTCTCGTCTTTGAAATCACGCATCGCGAAATGCAGCGTTTCCAGCCAGTCGGAACCGGCAATATCCGGGAACCAGTATTTATCCTCTTCCGTCGGCGACTGGCAAATCCGTTTGATGTCCTGGAACATCGCAAATCCCAGCGCATAAGGATTAATACCGCTATACCACTGACTGTTATACGGCGGCTGGAAAATCACGTTAGTGTGGCTGTGCAAAAACTCCAGCATAAACCGTTCGGTCACTTTCCCTTCATCATAAAGATGATTGAGAATGGTGTAGTGCCAGAACGTTGCCCAGCCTTCGTTCATCACCTGCGTCTGTTTTTGCGGATAGAAATACTGGCTGACCTTGCGCACAATACGCAGGATTTCACGCTGCCATGGTTCGAGCAGCGGCGCATTTTTCTCCATAAAATAGAGCAGATTCTCCTGCGGCTCGGAAGGATAGCGGCGCGCTTCAATTACCGCTCTTTCTTCTTCGCGTTTGGGCAGCGTGCGCCACAGGGTATTCACCTGGCTTTGCAGATACTCTTCACGGCTTTTTTGCCGCGCTTTCTCCTCCTGAAGCGAGATTTTCTGCGGACGTTTGTAGCGGTCCACACCGTAATTCATCAACGCATGACAGGAGTCGAGTAGCTTCTCGACTTCATCCACACCGTAACGCTCTTCACACTGGGTGATGTAGTTGCGCGCGAAAATCAGATAATCGACGATGGAGCTGGCGTCGGTCCAGCTGCGAAACAGATAATTATTTTTAAAGAAGGAGTTATGGCCGTAGCAGGCATGCGCCATCACCAGCGCCTGCATGGTAATGGTATTTTCTTCCATCAGATAGGCGATGCAGGGATTGGAGTTGATCACAATCTCATACGCCAGCCCCTGCTGACCGTGCTTATACAGTCGCTCCGTCTCAATGAATTTTTTACCGAACGACCAGTGCGGATAGTTAATCGGCATCCCGACGCTGGAATAGGCGTCCATCATCTGCTCAGAGGTGATGACTTCAATCTGGTGCGGGTAGGTATCCAGCCGATAGTGCTTTGCGACGCGGTCAATCTCCTGGAGATACACTTCCAGCAGCTCAAACGTCCAGTCGGGTCCATCGCTCAAACGTATCGTGTCCTTATTCATGGAATCAATCGTTGCCATTAGCGCGCCCTCATTGTTGGCGGCCCTCTCTGTCTGGAGAGCCTCATTTCAAGCATAGAACACCGGATAAAATGCGTGCAGGGTAAGAAATCTTTTCTTTACCGCCTTTCCAGAGCAACATAATAAAAAACTATTTTTTTCCGGTTTTTTATGCTGGATAAAAATATCCTCCAGCAGGAGATGCCAAAAGCGGGCTTGCCATAGCTGACGGGCATGATGTGAGGTAGCTCACCATAAAAAAGTCGAATGTTGAATAATATTTTCATCTGAGTTATCAATTTGTAATCAGACGATTGTTCTTTTACTCATGATGGAGTGGATATGCACGTTGTCGTACTGGGAAGTGGCGTCGTAGGCGTGACCAGCGCCTGGTATTTACGTCAGGCAGGGCACGACGTAACGGTGATCGACAGGGCATCCGGCCCGGCACTGGAGACCAGCGCCGCCAACGCCGGACAAATTTCCCCCGGCTATGCTGCACCGTGGGCCGCGCCCGGTGTGCCGCTCAAGGCGATCAAGTGGATGTTTCAGCGTCATGCGCCGCTGGCCATCTCCCTCGACGGCACGCCGTCACAGCTCAAATGGATGTGGCAAATGCTGCGCAACTGCGACACCCGGCACTATATGGAAAATAAAGGGCGGATGGTGCGTCTGGCCGAGTATAGTCGCGATTGCCTGAAGGTGCTGCGTGCTGAGACTGGCATTCAGTACGAAGGACGGCAGGGGGGCACGCTTCAGTTATTCCGCACCGCGCAGCAGTATGAAAATGCCGCGCGGGATATTGCGGTGCTGGAAGAGGCGGGCGTGCCGTATCAGTTGCTGGAAGCCAGTCGTCTGGCGGAAGCCGAGCCTGCGCTGGCGGAGGTCTCGCACCGTCTCACCGGTGGGCTGCGGCTGCCTAATGACGAAACCGGCGACTGCCAGCTTTTCAGTCAGCGTCTGGCGGACATGGCGCAACAGGCAGGCGTGGTCTTCCGCTATAACACGCCAGTAGATCGGCTACTGTATGAAAGTAATAAAATCTATGCGGTGAAATGCGGCGATGAGATCGTCAAAGCCGATGCTTACGTCATGGCCTTTGGCTCGTATTCAACCTCAATACTCAAAGGGCTGGTCGATATTCCGGTCTATCCGCTGAAAGGCTACTCGCTAACTATTCCCATTGCCGAAGAGGATGGTGCGCCCGTTTCAACTATCCTTGATGAAACCTACAAAATTGCTATTACCCGTTTTGAGCAGCGTATTCGCGTCGGCGGGATGGCGGAAATTGTCGGCTTTAATACCCAGCTATTGCAGCCGCGTCGGGAAACGCTGGAAATGGTGGTTCGCGATCTCTTTCCACGCGGCGGAAAGGTTGAACAGGCAACCTTCTGGACCGGTCTGCGACCGATGACGCCGGACGGCACGCCGATAGTCGGACGCACGGGGTATAAAAATCTGTGGCTGAACACCGGTCACGGTACGCTGGGCTGGACCATGGCCTGCGGCTCCGGCCAGCTTATCAGCGACCTTATCTCCGGGCGGACGCCCGCCATTCCGTTCGACGATCTTGGCGTGGCGCGCTACGGGGCGGGTTTCAGACCGTCCTCTTCCACGCATTTGCACGGTGCACACTCATAAGGAGCCGTTATGTCCCGACCCGTTCTTGCCACGCTGGATCTCAGCGCGCTGCGGCAGAATTTGCTCATTGTTCGTCGCGCCGCGCCCGATGCCCGCATCTGGTCGGTTGTTAAGGCAAACGCCTATGGGCATGGACTGGATCGTGTATGGAACGCCTTAGGCGCGACCGATGGCTTTGCGCTGCTTAATCTGGAAGAGGCGATTCTGTTACGTGAGCGCGGCTGGAAAGGGCCGATCCTGATGCTGGAAGGCTTTTTCCACGCAGATGAACTGGAGCTGTTTGATAAGTACCGGTTGACCACCAGCATACACAGTAACTGGCAAATCAAAGTGATTCAGAATGCCCGTCTGCATGCGCCGCTGGATGTTTATTTGAAAATCAACAGCGGTATGAACCGTCTCGGTTTTATGCCGGATCGCATTCACACGGTCTGGCAGCAGCTGCGAGGCCTGAGCAACGTCGGCGGACTGACGCTGATGGCGCATTTTGCCGATGCGGAAAAACCCGACGGCATTACTCATGCTATGCAGCATATTGAACAGGCGGCCGAGGGAATTGACGCGCCACGCTCGCTGTCTAATTCGGCGGCGACGTTATGGCATCCGGAAGCCCATTTTGACTGGGTACGTCCGGGGATTGTGCTGTACGGCGCCTCGCCTTCCGGACAGTGGCAGGATATCGCCGACAGCGGACTGAAGCCGGTGATGACGTTGCGCAGCGAGATCATTGGCGTGCAGAATTTGAAAGCAGGAGACACAGTTGGCTATGGTAGCCGTTATCGTGCAGGTGGAGAGCAGCGGATTGGGATTGTCGCCTGTGGCTATGCCGACGGCTATCCGCGCCACGCACCTGACGGCACGCCGGTGCTGGTAGACGGCGTACGCACCCGGCTGATTGGCGCGGTGTCGATGGATATGCTGGCAGTTGATCTCACGCCGTGCCCCCAGGCAGGTATTGGCACCTCGGTTGAGTTGTGGGGACAGGAGATCAAAATTGATGAGGTCGCAGCCGCCGCTGGCACTATCGGTTATGAATTAATGTGCGCCCTGGCAGCGCGGGTGCCGGTTGTGACGGTGTAACGTTTGGTGGTGTCACTATTGGCTGGTGATGTACTGTCCGATCGGTAAATCTAACGTAAAATTCCCGCCCCGGAAACGGAAGTATCTGCCTGGTAACAGCAGCGCCAGTACCACCAGCAGGCCAATTTTTTTCTGCATACCGTCATCATCCTTAATAAAAAAGGCACTCTATAAAATATAAAGCACTGTGGTAATATACAGCGGTTACGCAAAGGAGCCGCGAACATGACGAAAAAACAGGTCACACCAACTCCCCACGATGCGATGTTTAAACAGTTTCTGGCGCATCCTGACACCGCCAGAGATTTTATGGAACTACATTTACCCACCGAACTGCGCAGCCACTGTGATTTAAATACCCTGAAACTGGAATCAGGGTCGTTTCTTGAAGATGATTTACGCCCATATTATAGCGATGTGCTGTACAGCCTTAAAACCACCACGGGGAATGGCTATATTCATGTGCTGATTGAACATCAAAGCAGGCCCGACAGCCATATGGCGTTTCGCCTGATGAGGTATGCAATCGGTGCGATGCAGCGCCATCTGGATGCCGGACATCAAAAATTACCATTGGTGATCCCGGTTCTGTTTTACGCCGGAAAACGCAGCCCTTATCCATACTCAACGTGCTGGCTTCAGGAATTTGATAACCCTGCGTTGGCTGAAAAATTATACAATAATGCCTTTCCGCTGGTGGATGTCACGGTCATCCCGGACGATGAGATCATGGAACACCGCAGCATGGCGGCGCTCACCCTGCTACAAAAACACATTTACCAGCGCGATTTAATTGAACTTATTGATAAACTGGGGCGGGTTTTGCGGGCGGATTACAATACCGGACAACAGGTAATATCGCTGGTAAACTACATTATACAGGTAGGGGAATCGGCAGACGCAGACGCTTTTTTACGCGAACTGGCACAGCGTGTGCCGCAGCACGGAGATAAACTCATGACCATTGCACAACAACTGGAACAGAAAGGGATTGAGAAAGGGATTGAGAAAGGGATTGAGAAAGGCATGGAAAAAGGGCGAATCAACGAAGCGCTGAAAATAGCCCGTAATTTATTACAACAGGGGATATCGCACGACGTCATTCTGGAAGTCACCGGTTTGAGTGAGCGAGAATTAAAGCAACTGCATTCCTGAGAGTGAAAACGGCTCTCATCATTAATCAATTTGCTTATCCTGTGCCGCCTGCCCGGTGGCGCTGGGTATGAACCGGAAACATGGGTAACACTTTAGACCGGATACATGGGTAACAGTTATAACTGGCATAGAAGAGGAGACTCGCTATGCCCTGGACTGAGACCCGACCTATGCAACGCCTTGATTTCATCCGTGCCTGCCATGCAGGTACGGATTCCTTCTCCGCTCTTTGCCGTCTTTTTGGCATCAGCCGAAAAACCGGTTACAAATGGCTTGAGCGTTTTGACCCTTCTGACCTGTCATCTCTCTCCGACCGGTCGCGCGCTCCCCATTCCCACTCCCGGACGGTTCCGGATGATATCGTCGGACATCTCACTGCCCTGCGGCAAAAACACCCTGACTGGGGGCCTAAAAAACTGCGGATGTGGTTACTCAATCATCATGTCGATTTTGCCGTACCTGCTGCCAGTACTATCGGCGATATCCTTAAGCGTAAAGGCCTGGTCCCGGATAAAAAGAAAAAACGCAGAACGCCGGGTAATCGCCAGCCCCTGACCACCATCAGTGAGAACAATCAGGTCTGGAGTGCTGATTTTAAAGGTAAGTTCAGGTTGCTGAGCGGAGAATACTGCCATCCCTTCACCCTGACCGACAATCACAGCCGGTATCTGCTGAGCTGCCGGGGAACACACCGGGAGAGTGAGTCCTTTGTCAGAGCGTGCCTGACCGATGCGTTCCTGGAATATGGTCTGCCGGAAGTGCTCAGAACCGATAACGGTCAGCCCTTCGCGGGAACAGGTATAGCCGGATTAAGTCGCCTTGCCGTCTGGCTAATCAAGCTGGGTATCAGACCGGAACGCATCAGAAAGGGTCATCCGGAAGAAAATGGCCGCCATGAACGAATGCACCGTTCCCTGAAAAGTGCGGTGAAATACGGTAACACCTTCATGACGATGGAAGAACAACAGCGGTGGTTCAGTGATTACAGGGAGGAGTTTAACTATGAAAGACCGCATGAAGCACTGGCGGGCGCAACGCCCGGAACGGTGTGGCAGCCCTCGGGTCGACACTGGGATGGCAGGGTTCCTGAATACACTTATCCGGCAGAAGGAATGGTCTACAGGGTGAAATCGAGGGGAACACTTTATATGGGTAAAAAGGGGACGGTGTTCCTGAGTGAAGCGTTGACGGATGAGTACATTATGATGAAAGAACAGGATGATGGCCTGGAGGCCATCATCTTTAATGGAATAACGCTTGCGTACTATGATCGAAAAACCCAGAGTATGATCCGGATAGACTAAAAGTGTTACCTATGTTCCCGGTCTGATCTGTCACCTATGTATCCGGTCATACACTGCGCTTACCGGGCCTACAATCTTAGTGCCAGAATCAACCTTTACCGTAGGCCGGGCAAGGCGAAGCCGCCTCCCGGCATCGCGTCCACCATAGCCAACGCCGCACCGCCTGCCCGGTGGCGCTGCGCTTACCGGGCCTACAATCTTAGTGCCAGAATCAACCTTTGCCGTAGGCCGGGCAAGGCGAAGCCGCTTCCGGCATCGCGCCCACAATAGCCAACGCCGTACCGCCTGCCCGGTGGCGCTGCGCTTACCGGGCCTACAATCTTAGTGCCAGACTCAACCTTTACCGTAGGCCGGGCAAGGCGAAGCCGCCTCCCGGCATCGCGTCCACCATAGCCAACGCCGCACCGCCTGCCCGGTGGCGCTGCGCTTACCGGGCCTACAATCTTAGTGCCAGAATCAACCTTTGCCGTAGGCCGGGCAAGGCGAAGCCGCTTCCGGCATCGCGCCCACAATAGCCAACGCCGTACCGCCTGCCCGGTGGCGCTGCGCTTACCGGGCCTACAATCTTAGTGCCAGACTCAACCTTTACCGTAGGCCGGGCAAGGCGAAGCCGCTTCCGGCATCGCGCCCACAATAGCCAACGCCGTACCGCCTGCCCGGTGGCGCTGTGCTTACCGGGCCTACAATCTTAGTGCCAGACTCAACCTTTACCGTAGGCCGGGCAAGGTGAAGCCGCCTCCCGGCATCGCGTCCACCATAGCCAACATCTCCGCCAGCTAACGGCATGTCATCCCACCGCGTCCTCTTCCGCCACGCGCACGCCGACTTTACGCACGTCGTTATCTTCTTTTTCTGCCACTGTCCACACCATACCCGCAAATTCCACCTGATCGCCCACCACCGGCGCAGCGCCGAGCAGCCGCTGCACAATCTCACCCAGCGACTGCTGGCTATCACGGAATTCTTCACCGCCGTCCAGCCCATAAATCATTGCCACATCGGCGAATTTGGCGCTGGCTTCAAGGATAAAGTCGCCAAAGAAACGCTGATCGAGCGATACCGGCGGTGAATGGCTGAATAATTTACCGAGCGCCGGAAGATCGCGCTCGCGGCCAATCACGCACAGCACATCGTTTTCCCGCAGCCGCGTACTGCCTGTCGGATGCAGCAATGCATTATCACGAAACAGCGCGGCGATGCGCGTTTCACGCGGCATGTGCAGATCGCGCAGGGCGGCACCGACGCACCACTGATCGGCGCTGAGCTGGTAAATAAACTGTTCCCACGGGTTATCCGGATGAATATCCAGCCCGACCCGCGATTCCGGCCAGCCGACGGGAGGTACCACCACTTTGGCCTTTTTCGCGGCCCAGCCGAGCGACGTCCCCTGTAACAGCAGCGAAATCAGCACCACGAAGAAGGCGACGTTAAAAAACAGCCGCGCGTTTTCCAGACCCGCCATCATCGGGAACACCGCCAGAATAATCGGCACCGCGCCGCGCAGGCCCACCCAGCTGATAAAAATACGTTCGCGCAGATTAAACCCGCGAAACGGTAGCAAAGAGGCGAACACCGACAGCGGGCGGGCGACGAAAATCATCCATGCCGACAGGATCAGGGCCAGCACGGCGATAGGCAGCAGATCCGACGGCGTTACCAGCAGGCCCAGCACCAGGAACATGCCGATCTGCGACAGCCAGGCCAGGCCATCAAAGTTTTGCAGAATACCGAAGCGGTTGCGGATAGGACGATTCCCCAGCCAGAAGCCGCAAAGATACACCGCCAGAATGCCGCTGCCGTCAAGAGACGTTGTCAGCGCAAAGACCAGGATCCCGCCGCTCAGTGCCAGCAGCGGGTACAATCCCGCAGGCAGGCTAATACGGTTAATCATCTGCTGTAACAGATAGCCGCCGGAAAGCCCGATCACAATACCCAGCCCGAACTGCTGAATAATATGCACCACGAACATCCAGCTCAGCGCGGTTTCATGCTGCTGGATCATCTCTATCAGGGTAATGGTTAAAAATACCGCCATCGGATCGTTACTGCCGGATTCAATTTCCAGCGTTGACCCCACACGCTCATTAAGCCCTTTGCCGCCAAGCAGCGAAAACACCGCTGCCGCATCGGTCGAGCCGACAATCGCGCCGATCAGCAGACCTTCAATCATATTGAGCTTAAACAGCCACGCCGCCATCATGCCCGTCAGCCCGGAGGTGATTAACACGCCGACGGTCGCCAGTGAAATGGCCGGACCCAGCGCCACGCGAAACGAACTGGCCTGGGTACGCATCCCGCCATCAAGCAGGATCACCGCCAGCGCCAGGTTACTGATCATATAAGCCAGCGGATAGTTATCGAAGGGAATGCCGCCAATGCCATCGACACCTGCCAGCATGCCGATAGCCAGAAAGATAACCAGGATAGGAATACCAAGACGCGACGAAAATGAACTCAATAAAATGCTACTGGTGATTAACACCGAACCCAGAATGAACAGACTAATTATCGCCGTGGCGTCCAAAGTTCACGTACTCCTCATCTTCGTGAATGGTCTTTGCAAAAAAGTACCATATTTGCAAGAATTCGATGAGACTAATACGTGCCATGAATGGATTTTTTTAGGTATTTAGCACCGGATGACCGCTCACCGTCAGCGTCGAGGTTGTCCCGTGGTGAACCAGCGTCGCCTGCGCCCCGAGCGGTAACGTTACGGTGCGCGGCTCATGGCCAAAATCCAGTCCGCTAATCACCGGCACGCGAAGACGCGAACGCAAATAGCGGCACATGCTCTGCAAATCGTAACCAGCATCATAGTCATTGGCGGCAACGCCGCTAAAACTGCCCAGCACGATGGCCTGCTGACGGTTAAGGATGCCTGCATAATGAAGCTGGAGCAGCATGCGCTCAACGCGGAACGGATGTTCGTTAATATCTTCGATCGCCAGAATGCCGTTTTCAATCGCGGGCAGCCAGGGGGTGCCGATAAGCGAGACCAGCATCGCCAGATTGCCGCCCCATAACGTGCCGGAGGCCTTACAGGCCGGGCCGCCGCCGTTCCACTCAAGCGTGAAGACCGGATTACGCAGCGCCTGCCAGAAATGGTATTCGGTAAACGCGTCCAGCGTTTCTGCGCCAAAATTGCCGGCCAGCATCGGGCCGCTGAAGGTGATCGCGTTACCGGCCGCCAGCAGGCCCATCTGAATGGCGGTGAAATCACTGTGGCCGCAAATCAACAGCGGATCCTGCTGCTGGCGCGCGACCAGCGCTGGCCAGTCGATATCCTCCAGCAGGCGGCTGGCTCCGTAGCCACCGCGTACCGCCATTACGATCCGGTTTTCCCCTACAAGCGTCGCCAGGGCATTGATATCCGCCAGACGGGCCTGCTCCGGGCCAGCAAAACGCTGCTCGCGGCGCAGAATGACCTCACGATTTTCCACCTGATGCCCGGCAGCTTCGAGACGTTCAACGCCACGCGCCGCGGCAATCTGGTTAATGCAATAGCCGGAAGGGGCAATAAGATGAATCAGAGACATGGCATTTCCTTGCTGGGAATGAAACGGTTATCATGCATTTAACCCCAACCGTTGTCATCCGCAGCGGCGGATTGCAGGTATAAAAGGATTGATGCGTGAAATTAAGATGGTTTGCTTTTTTGATTGTATTACTGGCCGGATGTTCGTCAAAACAGGATTATACCAACCCGCCGTGGAACCCTGAAGTGCCGGTGAAACGGGCGATGCAGTGGATGCCGATAAGCCAGAAAGCGGGTGAGGCGTGGGGTGTCAGCCCGCGGCTGATCACGGCGATTATCGCCATCGAATCCGGCGGTAATCCGACGGTGGTCAGCAAATCTAATGCCGTAGGATTGATGCAGCTTAAAGCCTCAACGTCGGGGCGCGACGTGTATCGCCATATGGGCTGGAGCGGACAGCCGTCCACCAGCGAGCTGAAAAATCCGGAGCGCAATATCTCGATGGGCACCGCCTATTTGAGCATTCTGGAACACGGCGCGCTGGCGGGGATCAAAGATCCGGAAACCATGCAATACGCGCTGGTGGTGGCATATGCCAACGGGGCAGGCGCATTGCTCAGAACCTTTTCATCCGATCGTAAAGAAGCGATTGAAGAAATTAACGATTTAAGCCCGGACGAATTTGTTGAGCACGTCGCCGACAAACATCCATCGCCGCAGGCTCCGCGCTACATCTGGAAGGTGCAGAAAGCGATGGACGCCATGTAATCAGCGGACTTTTTTGGCGCGTTCGCGCGCCTCGCGCTCCAGCGAGAAAATAATCCGCTGGAGTTCGCGTTCCACCGCCGGGTTAACGTTAAGAAAGCGGAAACTCAGGCGCGGCGTGCTGATGGTTTCATTCTTACCGTCCACCACCTTGCGCTCGGTAATGGCGATCAGCTGCACATCAAAATGAAAACGCCCCCATTCACCCATATCCAGTTCAATCTGCGACAGACGCACGCCTGGCTGCAAACAGTCCGGCGGCGCGTTATCCATTAATGCCCCCATCCCGCCCAGCGACAAATCGTATAAACGAAAGCGGAGGGCGCTGTTATCGGCAAGTGTTGCATGACAGAAATAGGCCGGGTGCAGGGGGGCGCTGATGCGAAAATATTCCCGGCGCTGCAAAAACCACAGCGACGGCGGCAGAGGAGTAACAAACGCCGGAAGCTGCTGCCAGGCAGCGCTACGCAATGCGGGCAGATGAAATTCCACCTTCGCGCCCTGGGTCTCGGCGGTGATCTCAATACCCTGCGCGCGCTGAACCGCGCTATTTTCATAATCCTGGCTGCCGAAATCGATGATCAGCTGTTCCTGCGTCACGTCCAGAATGCGACTGATAAATTGTCCGGATGCCCAGCACACGCGGATTGGGATCTGCTGCTTATGCAGATCGCGCAGCACGCCCAGGACCGCCAGCGGGTTCTGTTTAAGAAATTGTTCACTGTGATGAGTCACGCTCAATAATTCCCTGATGATATTTCTTTGCTGAAGTATCGGCGGCTGGCGGCAGAACTTCATAGCAGCGATTTATTTTTTTGCCAGTGAGAAAAATTTTCTCCGTCGCCGCACTTTTATCAGGATCTACCTATACTTGAAACGTTAGCGCAGGGAAACAACACCTGCATTTTGTGTGACTTACAGGAGGATGGACTAATGGGTATTATTGCCTGGATCGTATTTGGACTTATCGCAGGTATTATTGCCAAACTGATCATGCCGGGACGCGATGGGGGTGGTTTCTTCCTCACCTGTATCCTCGGGATTATTGGTGCGGTGGTCGGTGGCTGGCTGAGTACGCTGTTTGGTATTGGCGGCCCGGTAAGCGGCTTTAACCTGGGTAGCTTTATGGTCGCGGTGGTAGGTGCCATTGTGGTGCTGGCTATCTTCCGTATGGTGCGCCGATAACCTGTATTGCCGTTTTCGCCGGGCAGCGTCTGCTGCCCGGCACATTCATCAGAAGTTGTAACCTACCGTCGCAATCACGCTTCGTTCCGCTCCCACATAGCAGTTCCCTGTTCCGTAACAGCCCGCCACATAGTCACGATCGGTCAGATTGTTAGCGTTAACCTGGACAAATGCCCCTTTCAGGGATGGCGTCCACGCGCCCAGATCGGCTCGTACCGAGGCATCCAGCAGGGTCGTTGACGGCAGACGCTCGGTATTCTGATCGTCGGCCCACTGCTTACCAATGTAACGCACGCCGGTACCGACACTGATCCCGCCCGCAAACTGGTAGTGCGCCCAGAACGAGGCCATCTGATCCGGCGTCAGCTGCGGCATATTACCGTCGTTGCCGTCGAGCGAATCCTGGAAGCGCAGACGGTTCCAGGTGTACGACGCAATGGTGCTCAGCTCAGGGGTAAGTTGATTACGCGCTTCCAGCTCCACGCCCTGCGAATGCACCTTACCGGCCGGAATAAAGGTCGCGGTGGCGATGTTAATATCGCGGGTTGCCACATCTTTCTGCGTTAAATCATAAATCGCCACGCTATACAGATCGGACGTTCCCGGCGGCTGGAACTTCAGACCAGCTTCGTACTGCTCGGCGGTGGTCGGTTTCAGCAGCGTGCCGTCGGCACCCGCCAGCGTTGCCGGGGTGATGGCTTCGCTGTAGCTGATATACGGCGATAAACCGTTTTCGAAAGCATAAAGCAGTGACGCGCGCGTGCTGACATGATCGTCCGAGCGACGGCTTTTGGTGCTGTTGGTATCACTGACCTGCTCAGACACAATGCGGTCGAAGCGTCCGGATAAGTCAAGATGCCAGCGGTTCCACACCATCTCATCCTGCAGATACGCCCCGGTCTGATAGTAACGACGATTGTTATAGTCGCTGTAGGTAATAGTGTGTCCGGTTTGCGGCGTATAGCCGGTATACGGATTCAGCGCGGCGGCATCGCCTGCGCCGGTCCACAAATCATTGCGGAAGCGGTGGTATTCTCCGCCGAGGACAACGGTGTGTGCCACCTCACCGGTGGAGAAATCAGCCTGAACGCGGTTATCGGTTGACCAGGCATCCAGCGAGCCGCGCGAGCCGCTGTACCCGCGAGACAGATTGTCGGAACCGTCGATCCAGCCGACCTGATAGACCTGATCCAGCGAGACATTGGAGTGGGTGTAGCTGCCGCTGGAATGCACCGACCAGATATCGTCAAACTGATGGTCGAATTCCATACTGTAAATCTGCTCGCGGCGCTTATAGCCATCGCCCGGATCGCCTTCATTGGTGCTGTTCGACAGTTTGTGACCGTTGTGCGCGTAGCGCGTACCGTCCAGCGGCAGCGAGCCGTGATAGCCGGCGGACGGATCTTTTTGCAGATACGCGCGCAGCAGCAGGCTGGTGTCAGTGTCCGGTTGCCACAGCAGGGAAGGCGAGATGGCATAACGCTCTTCGCGGGTATGGTCGTACTGGGTATCGCTGGTGCGGGTCATACCGATGATACGGTACGCCCACTGGTCGTTGATGGCATCGGTATAATCAAACGCGCCGCCTTTGGTATTCTGCGTGCCTCCGCTCAGGCGAACGTGACCTTCTGACGTAAACTGCGGACGCTTAGAGGTCAAATTCACCAGCCCACCCGGCACGCTCTGCCCGTACAGCGCCGACGACGGCCCTTTCACCACGTCCACGCGCTCAATGAACCACGGGTCGATCTGAATCACGTTATGGCTGCCGCCGTCGCTCATCAGGCGCATGCCGTCGAGGAACAGGTTATCCACGTCGCCGCCGTGGAAGCCGCGCAGTGATACGGTGTCGAAACGGGTCGCGCCGCCGCTAAAATTGGAGTACACCCCCGGCGTATAATTGAGTGCCTGACTGATGGTATTGGCACCCTGATCGTCCATCTGCTGACGCGTGACCACCGAGACCGACTGGGCGGTGGTAATGAGCGGTTCATCGGTTTTCGTGGAGCCGCGCGAGGTTTTCGCGGTGTAGCCTTTGGTTGGCGCAACGGCAGACTCAACGGGGGCGGCGGTCACCACCACCGTTTCTTCCGCCAGCGCAAAAGGAGGCAGCGCCAGCGCCAGGGCGCAGGCCAGCGTGGAGCGTTTAGCAATCAATCGGGTCATCGCACATTCCGGGGTTGTGTAAAATCGTAACAATGGAATGCGAATTATTATTGTTATCGTTTCAGTGTTCAAGCATTTTAGGCGCAGAAAGCCTTGCCAAATCAAGGGATTCAGCATTAAGTCGATATCAGAAAAGGAAAATTAATGATGCAAGAGATGGCCCACTACCAGAACGGGTAGTGGGCCAGAGCGATTACTGCGCCTGTTTTTGGGTCAGTGAATCGTCATTTGCCGCCTGAGGGCGAGAGGAAGGCACGTTGTCGCAGGGTTTATCCTTCGGACAAACCAGGTCAAGCATTTTCAGCGTGACGCCGTTAGTCCAGCCAAAGCCATCCTGCAGCGGATACTCGCCACCGCCGCCGCCAGTACCGGTGGAGCTGACATCATATTTTTCCACCAGCTTCTTCTCTCTGTCGTAAGTGTGCTGAACGTTGGTCAGGAAGCGCCAGGTCACATCCATCGCCACTTTTTCATGGCCATAATTTTGCAGTCCTTCGGTCGCCACCCACTGGAGCGGAGCCCAGCCGTTCGGCGCATCCCACTGCTGCCCGGTGTTGACAGTGGTGGTGGTAATGCCGCCGGGTTTCAGCAACTGTGAGGCGGTGGCGGTGGCAACTTTATCCGCCCGATCTTTCGCCGCCGCATTCACGTACAGCGGGAACAACGCAGCGGCGGTAAGCTGATTGCGCACCTTTTTCGTTTTCAGATCGTAATCGGCGTACCAGCCCTCTTTATCGTTCCACAGGTAAGTTTCCATCGCCCGCTGGCGCGCGCTGGCTTCGGCGTCATACTGACTGGCTTTGGCACTATCGCCCGCGGCTTTACTGGCGCGGGCCAGCACTTTCTCCATCTTGAACATCAGCGAGTTCAGATCCACCGGCACGATGCTGGTGGTACGCAGAGTACCGAGCTTATTCGGATCGTCCATCCAGCGGGAGCTGAAGTCCCAGCCGGAGGCCGCCCCGGCGCGCAGATCGCGATAAACCTCGGTCGCCGGCCGATTCGGCGTATTTTTCGCGGTGGTCACATCGTCGAGCCACGATTCGGTACGCGGCGCGTCGCGCTCATCCCAGTAGCGATTAAGCACCGCGCCATCGTCCAGCTTAACCACCCGTTTATTGGTTTGCCCGGCGGCCAGCGAATCCGCGCCTTCCATCCAGTAGTTGTGCTCTTTTTCCAGCTGCGGCAGATACTGTTTTAACACTTCATCGCCTTTGTGATCGGTCAGCAACTCCACCATAAACGCAAAAAACGGCGGCTGCGAGCGGCTGAGATAGTAGCTGCGGTTGCCGTTCGGAATATGTCCGAAGGTATCAATTTCCCAGGCGAAGTTGGCGATCATATCCTCGATTTTATCCCAGTGACCGCTCTCTGCCAGACCCAGCATGGTGAAGTAGCTGTCCCAGTAATAGACCTCGCGGAAGCGTCCGCCGGGAACCACATAGGATTCAGGCAGCGGCAGCAGGGAATCCCACTTGCTCGCGCTATCGGTAGTGCGGGTCAGCACCGGCCACAGGTCGTCGATATGCGCGCGAAGGGTCTGGCCCGCAGGCGGCACATATTTATCACCTTCGCCCGGCAGCGTAAAATTCACGTCCACAAAGTGGCGCAGATCAAAACCTCGCTGGCTGCGCTGCATCCGGTAATCGGCGAGGATCATCAGCGGATCGCCCTTTGGCACCGCATCGGCAAAAGTCTTCTGATCGGGGAACAGTTTGGCGCTCTGCACATCGGTAAAAAGCGGGCCGAGCAGGATATCTGGCGGTTGTTTGACCGCATCATCCGCCAGTGCGGCTTCGGCAGCGAACAGCAGCGTGCCGAGGGCAATGTTCAGCGCGAGCACAGAAGGGCGGCGCGTAGCAGGTATTGTCATCGATTATTCTCCTTAGGCCAGGCGATCAGCAGATCCGCTGCAATCAACCATCTGAAAACCTTAGACGAATATCGCCCGCAGCGCGTGACGAATGTGGCATTTTGCGGCGTGGCAGACATTTTTATGTCGCAAAATGGCGGCAAAAAATGACGCGTGGGTCGGCTTTGTTGGGAGCGGCGTCGGTTTTAATCATTACCGGCGGCGAGTTTCAGTCGGCTGGCTCCCGGCGGCTGCCCGGTAACCCGTTTAAACGCCCGACTGAATGCGGCCTGTGAGGTATTGCCCTTGGGTTTTCTGGAGCATGGCGGTGGGCGTAGTGATGCTGGTCGCGGGACTACTGACAGGACTACGGGTGCGGGTAGATGTCGCCACCGCACCAGCACAGGATTAATAAAACTGCCGCGCGCACTGTCGCGGCGCGGCGGTTTTACCTTATTACACCGCCTCGCCAATGACTTCGCGAATGCGTTTAGCGATATAACCCACATGGGTTTCCAGCGCAAAATGACCGGTATCCAGCAGTTCCACCACCGCGTGCGGATTATCACGTTGCCAGGCTTTCGCGCCGGGTGGAATGAAGAACGGATCGTGTTTGCCCCAGATCACCAGCGTTGGCAACTGTCTGGCGCGGAAAAAAGCCTGGAAATCCGGGTAGCGCGTTAAGTTGTTGGCATAGTCGAGGAACAGATCCAGCTGGATCGCTTTGTTGCCCGGCCGCTCCATCAGCAGCGTATCCAGATGCCAGGTTTCCGGCGCGACACTCTGCGGATCCTGCACGCCGTGCAGATACTGCCAGCGAATTCCTTCCATATTTAACACCGCATCGTTGACCACCTGACGATTGGCCTGCGACGGATCGTCCCAGTAGGCGCGCACCGGCTCCCACGCATCACCGAGCCCTTCAAGGTAGGCATTACCGTTTTGCGAAATCAGACCGCTGACCCGCTCAGGATAATTCAGGGCCAGACGCAGCCCGGCGGGCGCACCGTAATCAAACACGTAAAGCGCATAACGCTTCAGATCCAGCGCATCAACAAACGCGGTCAGCGTCTGGCCGAGGGCGTCAAAGGAATAGGGATAATCGCGCGCATCCGGCATCTCGGTAAAGCCAAAGCCCGGCAGATCGGGAGCTATCAGGTGGAATTTATCGGCCAGCAGCGGGATCAGCTCACGGAACTGATGGGAAGAACTGGCAAACCCGTGGACCAGCAGCAATACCGGCAGCGAAGGATCGCCGGCTTCCCGGTAAAATACGCGCACGCCGTCGGCCTCGGCAAACTGATAGCGAACCGGATAATGAATGTTGGTAGTCATCAATGCCTCCAGGATGTAACTGTTAAAATGACAATATGTGGTTACACAGTGTCAGTATGCGCAAAATAAGTAACCAGTCAAATTGTTTTTTAAGGGTTACATCGGCGCGTATTTCAGCTACCATAAGTGAAAGTGTTTTTATTATTGAGGTGTTCTATGACGTCTGACCACGCCCCTTTATTTCTGGCGGATCATGCTGCGCTGGATTTTCTGAATACGGTTATGCAGGTAAACGGCCAGCCGCAGGACATGTGGCAGTCAGACGAGGATGTCATGGCCTGGCTTACCCATGCAGGGCTGGCAAGTCCGGTTGAGACAGCGTCGTGGGCCGCGGGCGAGTTACTGCAACAGGCGCGACAACTACGGGAAACGATTCGCGTCCTGGTGGCGCAGAA
Organism: Superficieibacter sp. HKU1; assembly: GCF_029319185.1. Lineage (NCBI taxonomy): Bacteria > Pseudomonadati > Pseudomonadota > Gammaproteobacteria > Enterobacterales > Enterobacteriaceae > Superficieibacter > Superficieibacter sp. HKU1. The sequence goes on along the minus strand of NZ_CP119754.1, from coordinate 2,593,651 downwards.
GAAAGCGGGGGAAACATTGCAGCCGGAGGCGCTGAATCATTTCCTGGCGTCGATCCCCGCCTGTAAACAACTGCGTAGCGGCAGCGGTGATAGCGTAGAGATAGTGAAAATCTATCCCGGCCACAGTGCGGCGCATTTACTGGGACCGGTGGCGGAACTGGCGGCTTCATTGCTCGCTGAACCCGATTTTGGCCTCATCAGAACCTGCGAGCATCCCGACTGTACGCTGTGGTTTTACGATCACACCAAATCACATCGCCGCCGCTGGTGCAGCATGGCGCTGTGCGGCAACCGCGCCAAAGTGGCGCGTTTCCGCGAGCAGCAAAAATAGCGGCGGGAAAGGGCATACAGCATGAAAAAAGGGAGGGCCCGTCGGATAACAGAGCGCCCCCCAAACCCTCAGTCATATGGATGGCGTCGGTGCGCGCATCTCTTATAACGGCTCACATTGCACTACGCGTGTTGCTCAGTCTTCACCGCGTCCACAAGCGGCAGATGACGCGCTCTGCCAGCCAGATAGCCGAGCAGCGACAGAACCAGTGCCAGCACGGTGCAGCCAGTCAGCGGCAGTTTCCAGCCCCCCAGACTGTCGTGCAGCAGGCCCACCAGCGGCGGCCCGCCAGCTGCCAGCAGATAACCCACGCACTGCGCCATTCCGGAGAGCGTCGCCGCCTGTAGCGCATTACGGGAGCGCAGGCTGATAAAGGCAAGCCCGAGGATCACGCCCGCGCCGGTGCTTATCCCAATCAGCACCACCCATAACGTTGCCAGCGATGGCGCCAGCAGCAGGCCGCCCAGACTGATCGCGCCGATCAGGGCGAAACCCACCCCCGGCACGCGCTGATCGCGCAGTCGGCCGAGCAGCGGCCCGATAAAAAAGCCGGGGAGGGCCGTCGCCAGTTGCAGAACACCGTGCAGCGATCCGGCTTCTGCGGTACTAAAGCCGAGGTTTGCCAGCATCGCGGGGAGCCAGGAAACAATAATGTAGTAAATAAATGAGTTAAGGCCGAAAAACAGGGAGACCTGCCAGGCCAGCGCCGCACGCCAGACTCCTGACGCGTGACGGCGATGCTCGCCGTGCTGTGCCGCAGGCCGCGGCGTATGACGCGATAATTGCGGTAGCCAGACGGCTACTGCGATGAGCGGAAGCAGCAACGTGCTCAGCAGCGCATTATGCCACCCGGCGTGAAGCGGTTGCGCCAGGGGGATCATCACCGCCGACCCCAGCGCGGCGGCCAGTCCCATGGTCAGGGCATACAGCCCGGTCAGGCTCGCCGCGCGATGCGGCAGATCGCGCTTTAAAATACCGGGCAGCAGCACATTACCAATAGCAATGCCTGAGCCCACGATCAGGGTTCCGGCATACAGTCCGGGTAGCCCGGCATACGAGCGCACTACGATACCGACCGCAATAACGATCAGCGCCAGAAATAACGCCTTCTCCATCCCCAACCGGTGCGCTACTCCGGCAGCGAAAGGTGAGAAGGCGGCAAAAGCCAGTAATGGCAGCGTCTGCACCAGGCCCGCCAGGGTCGCCGTTAAGCCCAGTTCAGCACGGATCATCTCCAGCAGCGGTGCGACGCTGGTAAACGGCGCGCGCAGGTTAGTGGCGATCAGCAGAATGCCAACAATAAGCAGCAGGTTTTTTTTATGCACGTTACGCATGATTTTTGCTCTGAATCAAATTTCAGCCTTACTATAAAGGCTTGCCGCTTTGCCGTAATATCGATATAACAACAATCTATCGCTAAATTTCGCCAACACTGGCGCAGCACATTCTCGCTATGTCGTTACTGCATTCCCTTGAACATTTTGCTATCGATCGCAACCCGAATCCGGTGGTGGCGCTGAAGGTGCACTCTGCCGGGCAACAGGAAGAGGTGCCGTTTCACCGCCATCGTAAAGGGCAGCTGATTCTGACGCTGCACGGCGGCGTTACTTGTCTGGCACCGACGGCATACTGGATGATCCCGGTTAACTGCGCCGCGTGGATCCCCGCCGGGGTAGCTCACAGCAACCGGGTAACGCCTTCTGGCGACGTTTTATTTTTATATATTGAGCCGGACGTACAGGGTATGCCGCAGGCGTGTTGCACCCTGCAAATCAGCCCCATGCTGCGCGAGATGCTGAAACATTTTGCCGATCTGCCGCAGGATTATTTGTCCGACAGCCCCGTTGCCCGTTTTGCGCAGGTGATGCTGCATGAATTAACCCTGATGCCGGTAGAACAGCTGAGCCTGCCAATCAGCGAGCATCCCCGGATCAAACAGCTGGCGGACAGTCTGATGGCCAATCCGGCAGATCGTTGCCCGCTCGCGGTATGGGCCAGCCGCCTGGCAATGAGTCCCCGCAGCTTTGAACGTTTCGTACTGAAAGAGACCGGCATGACCTTTGGCCGCTGGCGGCGGCAGCTTCAGGTGCTGGTTGCTATTCGCCTGCTGGTGACCGGAATGTCGGTGCAGAATACCGCCTGGGAACTGGGCTACGACTCGGTAACGGCATTTATTACCATGTTCAAAAAGACCCTTGGCACTACGCCGGGGCAGTATCTCAATAACGACTAGTATTAAAGGGTGTCGACAACAAAGGAGAATAACGATGCCCGACCATCATCAGCCCCCGGTTTTACCGCAGACGCAACATTTCGTTGCCCATGAATGGGTCCCTAATCATCCTTTTCTGACGGTGCTGCTTTATCAGCGCGTGGTGACCGAAGGGGATATCGCCAGCCAGTTTGAGCAGCGTTTTGCCGATAACGGCTGGCCGCCGCAATGGCGTCTTTGACTATCATCATTACCACTCTACCGCGCATGAGGTACTGGGCATTGCCGCCGGTTCGGCTCGCCTGCTGCTGGGTGGTCCGGGCGGTAAAGAATTCAACGTGCGTAAAGGCGATGTGATATTGCTGCCGGCGGGCACCGGGCATCGCCGGTTATCCGCCTCCGACGATTTTCTGGTGGTTGGCGCGTATCCACCCGGGCAGGAGCCGGATCTGTGTAAGACGGCGGCGACGCCGGAGATGCTGGCCCGTATTGCCTCGCTGCCGTTTCCTGACAGCGATCCGGTGAATGGTATGACGCCTGCCCTTAGCGAATACTGGCAGCGGTCAAGGAAATAGGGCTTCGCAGCTGGTTTAGTTATCCAGTTGACTGATAATTGCGAGGCGGGCGCGATAGCCATTGCGGATATGCTGACAGGCAGCGTCCTGCGCCGCCTCAGCATCGCGGCGGGTGAGGGCATCAACCATCGCCTGATGCTCGCACTTTGCCTCTTCCGCCCGGTCCGACAGCGCATAGGTGGTACCACGCAGCAGTGACAGATGAATGCGCAGATTATCCAGCATCTCATTAAGATACGGATTGTGGGTGGAGCGATAAATCTGCCGGTGAAACAGGCGGTTATGATCGTGCAGCGCTTTACTGTCGGTCAGCGTTTTTTCTGCATCCACCATGCGTTGCAGGAGCGCGATTTCTTCATCAGAGGCGGCTGCCACCGCCAGCTGCATGGCAATCTTCTCCAGTCCTTCACGGACGGCAAAAAGCTGACGCAGACGGTCATAGCTGATATTGGCGACGATCAAACCGCGTTGCGGCCCCGGCTCTGCCAGGCCCAGAGTTTCCAGGCGATGCAGTGCCTCGCGGATAGGGGTTCTGCTAAGGCCAAACTGTGCGGCCAGCCGGGTTTCCTGTAGTCGTTCGCCGGGCAGCAGCTCGCCGCGTTCAATCGCCGTGATCAGTATCTCGAAAGGTGACAACGTCACATCACGCTCGCCAGGTTTTACGTTCATAATTTCAGAGGTTTTTTTCCAGTTTACAGGCCAGAAGCGCGTACCATGAATGTAGCGCCATATTGCCACAGTAAATCATGTTTCATCGCTCATTTGTTCTTAGCATAGCTAAAAATCGTCTTTTGACCTTCGCGCCATCGCTGGTATGTTGAGGGCCTGATTTATTGTATACAAATGAATTCAATTAATCATCTTGTTGTTTTATAAGTTTTTTGTCAGCATCAGGGAATTTTACCATGACCAAAACAGACACCGTATCTGGCGCTTATCCCCGGGCAGATCAACTCAGTCATTTTATCCATCGCGCTCATACGATGCCGATCCCGGAGACGGTGTTGCATGAGGCCAAACGCGCGCTGATTGATTACCTCGGCGTAGCGCTGGGCGCGGTGAATGATGATGCGGTGCGCGCCGTGCGCCAGGTGGCACGCCAGTGGAATGCCACCGGCGCGGCGCGGGTTATTCTTGGCGAAACCACCGCGCCGGGACTGGCGGCGCTGATAAATGCCACTATGGCCCATGCGGCAGATTATGACGATACCCATCCTGCGGGAGCGGGCCATCCGGGGGGGCCGTGCTGGTCAACGGCGCTGGCGATGGCGCAGGCGCATCCGGTCAGCGAGGAACAGGTACTGAAAGCCTTTATCGCCGGATTTGAAGTGATGGCAAAACTTGGCGGCGGCTGGGTGCCGGGGGTGGGGCGTAATCTGCAACGCCGCGGTTTTCATCCGACCGCCATCGTCGGACGCGCGGGCGCGACAGCGGTGGCGTCCTCGCTTCTCGGGCTTAGCGAGCCACAAATTCAAAACGCGCTCGGCGCGGCGGCAACCATGATGGGTGGGCTGCAAAAGTCCTCGGGTACGCACGGCAAGCCTTTCCATGCCGGAAAAGCCGCGATGGACGGGATCCTCGCGGCGCAACTGGCCGCGGAAGGATTCGTCGGCGCGCATCATTTTTATGAAACGGACGGCTGGGTGAAAAACTTTATCCAGGACGGCAGCGCGGAAATACCGCCGCTGGATTTCGGCGAAAGCTGGGAACTGCTGACCAACGGCTACAAGCTGTATGCCAGCTGCCGGGGGACCCATGCTTCCATTGAAACCGCACGACAGCTTTACCCGCAGCTACAAGGCCGCGCCATTATTCGCATTGACGCCAAAGTGCATCCGATGGGGATGGTTAACGCCGGGATCCTCAATCCGCAAACGCCGCTGGAGAGCAAATTCAGTATCCCGCACTGCATCGTGCTGGCGCTGAGCGGATATGCGCTGACCGATACCGATTTCACGCCGCAAACGGTGGCCGATCCCGCGCCGCGCGCGCTGCTGGAGTTACTGAATGTTGAGGCCGTCGAAGGGCAATCCGCCAGTTCGGCCTTTATTGACGTCTGGCTGGAGGATGGCGAGGTATTGCACGCCCATACTGAGGTGTATCGCGGTCACGCGCAAAACCCCTTAACCGATGAGGAGCTGCGCGCCAAATTTGATTCGCTGGCGATCCCGGCGCTCGGGGCGCAGAAGAGTGAAGCGCTGTATCAGGCGGCGGCGCATTTTGAGCGTCCGGGCGCCCTGGCAACCCTCACCGCGCTACTGGCAGGCGAAAACAATGATTTTAAAGGAGCAGAGGTATGAGTATTGCCGGACAACTCGCTGCAAATCTGTTGCGCTTTTCGCAGCAAAGCTTTTCGCCAGCAGCCCGAGAGCAGGCGCGAACCGCTATTATTGACACCCTCGGGGTGACGCTGGCGGGCGGCGTGCAGGACGGGGCGGAAAAGCTGCGCCGCGTCATTGTTCCTTCTGCCGCGACCGGGAATAGCCGGGTTTTCGGCACCGATCTGCGGCTTAACGCGCTGGATGCCGCGCTGCTCAACGGCACGTCATCGCATCTGCTGGATTATGATGATTCAAATTCCTGGCTGCACGGCCACATCTCGGTTGCCGTCCTGCCTGCGGTGCTGGCACTGGCGGACGAGCACGCGCTTAACGGCGAGGCGATTATCCGCGCTTATTTATGCGGCTATGAAACCGCCGTGCGGATGGGCAAAGCGGTCAGCCCGTTCCAGTACCGGCACGGCTGGCACCCTACCACCACGGTGGGTATTTTTGCCGGCGTCGCTGCCTGCGCGGTGCTGCTCGACTTAACGCCAGAACACACCGCGACGGCGCTATCGATATGTGCCTCGCTCGCGTCCGGCATTAAATCCAATTTTGGCAGCCAGACCAAAGCGCTGGTCGTCGGTCAGGCGGCACGCAGTGCGGTGATGGCGGTGCAACTGGCCAGGGAAGGCTTCAGCGCCGGGCAAACGGCGCTGGAACATCATCATGGCTATTTCAACGTTTTTAACGGCAGCGAAAATGTCGATCCTGCCGCGCTGACCGAACGCTGGGACGGCACGCCGTACATTCTTGACACCGAAAAGAGCAACAACTTTAAGTACTTCTCCTGCTGTTACGCCATTCTTTCGCCGGTGGACGGCGTGCTGGCGCTGCGCAAGCAGACGGGCCTGAAACCAGAACAGATCGAACGCATTGAGGTGCAGGTGCATCCGATCCGCTTCCCGCATATCAATATTCCGCAGCCGGAAACTCCGCTGGCAGGAAAATTCAGTCTGCACTACTGCGTGGCGCGGGCCTTTGTCGCCGGGACGCTGACGCTGGACGATTTTATCGACACGGCGCGTTTTGCCGATCCGGCAACGCAGTCGTTAATGCACAAGGTCACGCTGGGTTGCCATGACGAGGCGACGACGCATCGAGCCTATGTCACCCTGACCACCACAGACGGGCGTCAATTTCAACAGGCGATTGCCGGGGCGCGGGGCTCCAGCCCGGATAACCCGCTGGCGGAGGGCGTGCTGGCGCAAAAATTTATCGATTGTGCCACTCGCGTGATGTCTGCCGAAGACGCGCAGGCGCTGTATGCCCGCCTGCTGCAAGACGATTATCGCTAAGTGGAACCGCTATGACCTTATCGCTTATTCCTGCTGACATTTCGCCGCTGTTTGCCGGGGTGATGGTGTTTTGCAGTTTTCTGACCTCGGCGCTGACGGCGGCGATGGGATTAGGCGGCGGCACGGCGCTGCTGGCGGTGATGGGGCTGGGGATGCCGGTCGCCAGCCTGATGCCAGTGCACGGGATGGTGCAGTTAGGATCGAACCTGAGCCGGACGCTGATCCAGCGCATGTATGTGGTCTGGCCGCTGGTGCTGTGGTTTTTGCTCGGCAGCGCGGTCGGTATCGCCCTCGGTGCACCGCTGGCGGCGGCGATCCCGGACAGCCTGGCGCGTATCGCTTTAGCGCTATTTATCCTCTGGACGGTCTTTCACAAACGCAGTGAGGCGAAGCCGACGAATAAGCTGTTTTTTGTCATCGGCGGTGGGATCAGCAGCATCGGGACGATGATTGTGGGCGCGACGGGGCCGATGGTCGCGGGACTTATCAGTTCTCAGGGGCTGAAGAGACAACCGCTGATTGCCACCCATGCGACCTGCATGGTCCTTCAGCACGGATTAAAAATACTCGCTTTTGGTCTGATGGGCTTCGCCTGGGCGGCCTGGCTACCGGTGCTCATTGCGATGATTATCAGCGGCGCGCTGGGCACCTGGCTGGGTTCCCGGCTGCTCGACAACCTGCCGGAAAAGCTATTCCGCGTAGTGTTCCGGGTGACGATGCTGCTGCTGAGCCTGCAACTGCTGTGGCAGGGCGCGCAGGGCTGGATGGGTTAGATCATTTTTGCATGTGCTACGCCATATTCCTTCTTTGCCAGAGGCCGGGCGTAGCGCGGAACATAGTCAGACGCGTTGTAAATACAAAAAATTAACCGGGAAAAGGGTCGATGATGATCAAAAAAATGAAAATGCTGGCGGCGGTCTTGCTGATCGCCAGCGGAAACCTTGCCTTCTCAGCGCAGGCCGCCGACGCGCCCGCCAGCAACGGGGAGACGCTAAAGAAAATTAAAGCCCGGGGCGAACTGGTGTGCGGCGTTCATCCGGCGCGCCACGGCTTTTCCTCCATCGACAGTAAAGGCCAGTGGATCGGGCTGGATGTGGATTTCTGCCGCGCCCTGGCGGCGGCGGTCTTAGGCGATGCCAAAAAAGTTCGCTTTACGCCGCTCTCCACGGCGCAGCGTTTTCCGGCCATTCAGTCCGGTGAGGTGGACGTCCTGTCGCGCAATATTACCGCCTCGCTGACCCGCGACGTGTCGCTGGGCCTCAACTTTGCGCCGCCAAATTTTTACACCGGCACCGGATTTATGGTCCGCGCCAACAGCGGCGTGAAAACAATTGAGGATCTGGACGGGGCCACCGTCTGCATCACGCCGGGCAGCAGCACCGAGCAGAACGTGGCGCAAATCTTTACCTCCCGCCATCTGCACTACACCCCGGTGGTGATTGAAAATAATAAAGAGTACGTGGCGGCCTACCTTGCCGGACGTTGCGATGTGCTGGCCCGCGACAAAGTCGCCTTACCCGGCGTAAAAAACGTGGATGCCGAAAACCCGGACGACCATGTGATCCTGCCGGGGATCTACTCGAAAGAGCCGCTGGCGATGGCGGTGCGTAAAGGTGACGATCAGTGGTTTGATATCGTCAAATGGGTAGTGTATGCCACGTTTAACGCGGAAGAGTTGAAAACCAGCCAGGCGAACGTCGATCAGCAGCTGAAATCCGCCGATCCGGATGTGCAGGGGCTTTTAGGTGTCAGTGGCGATTTCGGTCAGAAGCTGGGGCTGGATAACCAGTGGGCTTACAACATCATTAAGCAGGTGGGCAACTATGGCGATATTTATAACCGCCACTTTGGTCCCCAGAGCGCAGAGCCGCTGGATCGCGATCTGAATAAATTATGGAACGACGGTGGCCTGCTGTATGGCTTACCGATCCGCTAACCTTCGTTTATGCGCCCGATCCTGACATGATGAAACAATCACAACACACCGAAACGCTTGATGCGCCGGGGCAGGTCAGCCCCGCTGGCCTCACGACGCTCATCGGCAGTAAAACGACGCGAGCCTGGTGCTATCAAATCCTGCTCGCCGTGCTGCTGGTCGGCTTTTGCGGATGGCTTTATCACAACGTGGTGGAGAATCTGCAAACCCAGCGTATTACCACCGGGTTTGCGTTCCTCAACCAAAGCGCCCATTTTGCGATTGGTGAAACGCTGATCGACTATACGCCGCGCGACAGCTATGCCCGCGCGGTGCTGGTTGGTTTACTCAACACCCTGTATGTCATGGCCTGCGGCATTGTGCTGGCGACGGTTCTGGGGTTTATCGTCGGCCTGGGGCGGGTGTCCAAAAACTGGCTGCTGAAGAAACTGGCCGAAGGCTATGTGGAGTTGCTGCGCAACGTGCCGGTGATTTTACAGGTGATTTTCTGGGCGGTGACGATCCGCAATCTGCCGTCGCCGCGCGGGGCCATTGAGCTGGCCGGCGCCGGTTATCTGACGAACCGGGGTTTGACCTTTGCGGTGTTACAGGCCGATCCCGGCTGGGTGTGGACCTTGTGGGCGCTGGCGGCAGGCGTGGTGCTCAGTCTCGCCCTGGCGATGCTGGCCCGGCGGTTACGGGAGCGGAGTGGCCGCCTGCTGCCGGTGGCGCGCCTGCGAATCGTCCTTCTCGTCGGCTTGCCGCTGTTGGTCTGGTGGCTGAGCGGCGCGCCGCATGCCATCGATCGCCCGGAACTGCGTGGCTTCAACTTTCGCGGCGGCTTCACCATCAGCCCGGAGTTCACCGCGCTGCTGCTGGGTATCGCGCTTTATTCCTCGGCGTTTATTGCCGAGATCGTCCGCGCCGGGATCCAGTCGGTGCCGAAAGGGCAGCTTGAAGCGGCACGCTCGCTCTCCTTTTCGCCCTGGCATGTGATCCGCCACGTCATTATTCCGCAGGCAATGCGGGTGATTGTCCCGCCGCTGGCCAGCCAGTATGTCAGCCTGGCAAAGAACAGCTCCATTGCCGTGGTAGTGGGGTATCCGGAACTGGCGAACATCAGCAATACCCTGATGAATCAGACCGGTCAGGCACTCGAAGCGATCGCCATCATGATGGTGGTGTATCTGATTATCAGCATTACGACCTCACTGCTGATGAATCTTTTTAACCGTTACGTCGCCATTAAAGAGCGCTAAGGAGAGGCTATGCAACCTATGGCAATTGACTGGCTGCGTCGCAACCTGTTCAGTAGCGCGCTGCAGACGGTATTAACGCTGGTGCTGCTGACGGTCATCGTTACCATCGGCGCAAAACTGCTGCGCTGGGGCGTGACGGACGCGGTATTCAGCGGCGGAGCGGCGGAGTGTCGGGCCGCCGCAGGTGCCTGCTGGGCGGTGATCGGCGAAAAGTACCAGCCTATCCTGTTCGGGTTATATCCGTATGAGCAGCAGTGGCGTCCGGCGCTGTGCATGTTGATCTGGTTTGTGAGCGTCGGGCTGTCGCTGTCGCCTGCCTGCTGGCATTCACGGTTTCTGTGGCCGCTGTGGGCCGTCGCGCTGGTGGCGATGTACTGTCTGATGAGCGGCGGGGTGCTGGGGCTGTCGCCGGTACCATCGGCCGACTGGGGCGGACTGCCGCTGACGCTGCTGCTATTTTCCGGCACGGTGATCCTCGGTATGCCGGTCTCGGTAGCGCTGGCGCTGGGCCGTCGCTCGCCGCTGCCGTTTTTCCGTGGACTGTCGGTGGTCTTTATTGAGGGGCTGCGCGGCGTGCCGCTGATCACCATTCTGTTCGTGGCGGTGAATGTGTTTCCGCTGTTCCTGCCCACCAATATGGAAGTGAATAAACTGCTGCGCATTATTGTTGGTATTGCGCTGTTTTTTGCCTGCTATCAGGCGGAAGTGATCCGCGGTGGTTTACAGTCTGTACCGCGTGGGCAGTATGAGGCGGCGACGGTACTGAATCTCGGCTACTGGCACACGACCACCAAAATCATTCTGCCGCAGGCGCTGCGCATCTGTCTGCCCGCGGTGACCAACCATATCATCGCCGCGATGAAAAACACCTCGTTCGTCATTATTATCGGCCTGTTTGACATGCTCACCGCGACCAGCGCCGTGATGCAGGACCCGCAGTGGCGACGCTATTACATCGAAACCTATCTTTTTATCGCGGCTATTTATATTTTGTTCGGCTTTATGCTTTCCCGCTACGCCATCTGGGTAGAAAAACGCATTGACGCCAGCCACCACGCAGAAGGAGCCTCCTGATGTCCGCAGCTTTACCTCAACCGATCATTGAAATGAATGCCGTCAGTAAATGGTACGGAAAGTTTCAGGTTCTGGACAATGTTTCCCTCAACGTGGCGAAGGGCGAGCGGGTGGTGATTTGCGGCCCGTCCGGGTCGGGCAAATCGACCTTAATTCGCTGTATCAACCGGCTGGAAGAGCATCAGCAGGGGCAGATCCTGGTCAACGGCATCGAAATGAATGACAACGTGCGCAATATTAATCGCATTCGTTTGAGCATCGGCATGCTGTTCCAGCAGTTTAATTTGTTCCCGCATCTTAGCGTGCTGGACAACCTCACCATCGGCCCGCGGCTGGTGCGCAAGATGAGCCAGAAACAGGCGACGGAGCTGGCGATGCATTATCTGGAGAAAGTGCATATCGGCAATCAGGCCTACAAATTTCCGCTTCAGCTATCGGGTGGCCAGCAGCAGCGGGTGGCGATAGCCCGCGCGCTGTGCATGCAGCCAGAAATTATGCTGTTTGATGAGCCGACGTCGGCGCTTGATCCGGAGATGATTAAGGAAGTGCTGGATGTAATGCTGGATTTGGCAAAGGGTGGGATGACGATGATCGTCGTGACGCATGAGATGGGCTTTGCCCGCACCGTAGCGGATAACGTGATCCTGATGGCCGACGGGCGGATTGTGGAATCCGCGCCGCCGGAGCAGTTCTTCAACCAGCCTGAACATCCGCGCACCCGGCAGTTTTTGGAGCAGATTTTGAGTCATTAACGTTACCAGATACGCGGCAAGGATGCGGAGTATGGCCGTAGGCCGGGTAAGGCGAAGCCGCCACCCGGTATTATCCGGTATGGACGTCAGCATCGTGCCCCTGATGCCCGGTGGCGCTGCGCTTACCGGGCCTACGGTATGGTGTAAGTCGCCCGGGTAAGGCGAAGCCGCCACCCGGCATTCGTTCCACCCTCATCCCGCTACTCCGGTATATTTTCGCCGCCCTGCTGCGACGGCCATTTCCATCCCTGCACCTCGGGCAGATCTTCGCCATGTTCGCGCACGTAGCGATGATGTTCGGCGATTTTCTCCTGTAGCGTATCCAGAATATCGTCGGCTTTACCCTGCAACTGCGGAACACGCAGGATCGCCTCCTGCGCAAGGTGGAAACGGTCCAGCCCGTTCATCACCGTCATATCAAACGGGGTGGTGGTGGTGCCTTCTTCCATAAAGCCGCGGACGTGGAAATTACGATGGTTGTTACGCAGGTAGGTTAGCCGGTGGATCAGGCTTGGGTAGCCGTGGAAGGCAAAAATCACCGGTTTATCCGGGGTGAAGAGGGCGTCAAAATCGTCGTCACTCAGCCCGTGCGGATGCTGCTCTTTCGTTTGCAATGCCAGCAGGTCAACCACGTTAACCACCCGCACATGCAGATCGGGAAGGTACTCGCGCAGCAGATCCACCGCCGCCAGGGCTTCCATGGTCGGCACGTCGCCCGCGCAGGCCATCACCACATCCGGCGCGCCGCCGCTCTGCTCGTTTCCGGCCCAGTGCCAGATGCCCATTCCCGCCGCGCAGTGCTTCTGCGCCTCCTCCAGCGTCAGCCACTGCGGCGCGGGTTGTTTCCCGGCAATAATCACATTTATGCGATCCCAGGTTTTCAGGCAGTGATCTGCCACGCACAGCAGGGTATTGGCATCCGGCGGTAAATAAATGCGCACAATATCCGCTTTCTTATTGGCGACATGATCGATAAACCCCGGGTCCTGATGGCTGTAACCATTGTGATCCTGCCGCCAGACATGCGACGACAGCAGATAGTTAAGCGAAGAGACCGGTTTGCGCCACGGCAGGGTTCGGGAGACCTTAAGCCACTTGGCGTGCTGATTAAACATCGAATCGACGATATGAATAAAGGCTTCATAACAGTTAAACAGACCGTGCCGACCGGTAAGCAAATACCCCTCCAGCCAGCCCTGACACTGGTGCTCGCTGAGGATCTCCATCACCCGGCCATCCGCAGCCAGCTGTTCGTCATACGGTTTTATCGGCTCCTGCCAGGTGCGGCTGGTGACGTTGAAGACTTTACCCAGCCGGTTGGAGGCGGTTTCATCCGGCCCGAACAGGCGGAAATTATCGGCGTTGCGCTGGAATATACCAGCGAGGTAGCTGCCGAGCGCGTCGGTGGACTCGGCCTGGGTTTCTCCCGGTGACTGAACGTCTATCGCGTAGTCATGCAGCGACGGGGTAATCAGTTCGCGGCGCAGCCTTCCGCCGTTGGCCCAGGGCGTAGCGCCCATCCGTTTATCCCCTTTGGGGGCCAGCGCCTGTAATTCAGCCTTAAGCTGTCCGCGCTCATCGAACAACTCCTCCGGGTGATAGCTGCGCATCCAGCGCTCCAGGATCTGCCGGTGCTCATCATTTTCCCGGCAGGCGGAAACCGGAACCTGATGCGCGCGCCAGAAATCTTCAACTTTTTTACCGTCTACGGTTTGTGGCCCGGTCCAGCCTTTTGGACTGCGCAGAATAATCATCGGCCAGCGGGGCAGATCATCGGCAGCTTCACCGCGTCGGGCCTGTTGCTGATAACGCTCAATAGCATCCAGCGCTTCTGCCAGCGTCTGCGCCATTTGCCGGTGCATTTTCTCCGGTTCGTGTCCGCTGACCAGCAGCGGCGTATAGCCCAGACCGCTGAAATACTGACGCAGGCTGTCGTCGCTTTCGCGCCCCAGAATGGTCGGGTTAGCAATTTTATAGCCGTTAAGATGCAGGATCGGCAGCACTATGCCGTCGCGGGCGGCATTAAGAAATTTGATGCCGTGCCAGCTTGAGGCCAGCGGCCCGGTTTCCGCTTCACCATCGCCAATTACACAGGCCGCAATTAACGACGGGTTATCAAACACCGCGCCAAACGCATGCGACAGCGAATAGCCGAGCTCACCGCCTTCGTTAATCGAGCCGGGCGTTTCCGCCGCGGCGTGGCTGGGAATACCGCCGGGGAATGAAAATTGTTTAAACAGTTTTTTCATCCCTTCAGCGTCCTGACTGATATCAGGGTAAATATCGCTGTAGCTGCCTTCCAGCCAGGTATTCGCCACCATCCCCGGTCCGCCGTGGCCTGGACCGCAGATATAAATCATATCGAGGTCGCGCTGGCGAATGGCATGGTTAAGGTGCGCATAGATAAAATTCAGGCCCGGCGTGGTGCCCCAGTGGCCGAGCAGGCGCGGCTTAATGTGTTCCGGCTTTAGGGGTTCGCGCAGCAGCGGATTATCCATCAGGTAGATTTGTCCCACCGAAAGATAGTTAGCCGCGCGCCAGTAGCGATCGAGCAGATGAAGATCGTTATCGGTAAAAGAGGATGCCTGAGTCATGCCGTTCTCCTTAAGGTTTATCTTCTGCAAGGGCGCGTTTTTGCCGTGCAAGGAAATGTCGGCGCGCCCTGGCGAGATCGGAAAGGGTATCAACGTCATCAATAATGCCAGCGTCGTTAAGCGCTAAATCCTGTACGCGTCCTTCCGCTCTGGCGGTATGAACAATGGCCGCCGCGCCGGCATCCCCGCACAGCGAGGTCAGCGCTGGCAGATGTTCGTGTCCGAAGGCCACCGGGTGTCCGTGACGTTGATGAAAATGGGGAACTACGATGGAATGCGTCTTGAGGGCATCGGCGACCTGTAGCAGGGTCTGCGGGCAGATAAGCGGCAGATCGCCTGGCAGGATCAGCCAGCCTCCGGCATCGGCGGTCGCCCGGACGCCCATGGCGATGGATGCGCCCATCCCCGCCGTGCCGCCCGCGGGGCGGACCAGATGCCAGTCCAGACCGGAGGCGTTCACCGCCGCAATAACATGTTGCAGGACCGATTGCCCTTCCAGCAGCGCGTCGAGCTTGTGGCGCGTTCCACCCGACGCATAAAAGCGTTCGCCCTGACCGGCTGCCAGAATAATGACTACCGGCATCAACGATCTTCCAGCATGGCCGTTCGCGCCGCCGCCACATCGGCCAGCACCGACAGCGCCAGCGAACCGGCATCGCGGGCTTTCGGGAACAGGCCGATGGGCGCGTTGATACGCGCGATGGCCTGCGGAGAGTAGCCGCGCTGGATAAGGCTTTCGCTGCGCCGCTGATGAGTGCGTTCACTGCCCAGGGCGCCAATATAAAACGGCGCGGCGTTCAGGGCCGCCTCAAGAAACGGTAATTCCTGATGCAGATCGTGGTAGAGCAGCACCACGGCGGTGTCGTCATCAACGCTCCCGCTGGCGGGATGCACGCCGCTGCAGGAATGCACCTCATACCCGGCGGCTTCAGCAATCCTCGCGGTGATGTCAGCCGCCGCTGAGCGACCGACCAGCATAATGCGCGGGCGAGGGCGATAGCCCACCTGAAAAGCCTGCTTATCGCGTCCGGTTTTGAGTGAATGGCTGACGGCGCTGAAGCCCGGCGCATCGGGATGCCAGCGCAAGCCTGCTGTCTGACGCTGTTCCAGCGCGGTGAGCACCGCCAGCAGCGGCTGCGCCGAGCGTATCAGGCGGACATGCAGAGTGATACTGCCGCCGCAGGGCAGGACGATATCCATATACGGTGAACCCTGGCCGTAGACAATATCGCGATCGCGACCGCTATGAATCGCCTCAAGCGCTTCGTACGCCGCGGCGGCTTCAACGCATCCGCCGGACACCACGCCGCAATACTGTCCGTCTTCCCGCACCGCCATCTGCGCGCCGCGCGGACGCGCCGATCCGCCGCGAATGTCGGTGAGAGTCACCAGCGCCGACGCCATACCTGCGTGCAGGGCGTCGGCCGCGAAGCGCAGAATAACCAGCGGGTCGTCGGTCTGAAACGCCGCTCGCGGTATGCTCTGGCTGTGCTGAGCGGTGACGTGCTGCAACATGGCGGTCATCCTTTCAGCGCCGGTTCTGGCATCTCTGCCAGCAGTTTGTCGAGGGTAATCGGGTATTCCCGCACCCGGACGCCAGTCGCATTATAGATGGCGTTGGCAATGGCCGCACCGACGCCGCAAAGGCCCAGTTCTCCGACGCCTTTAGCCTTCATCGGCGACGAAATCGGGTCCGTTTCATCAAGGAAAATCACCTCCTGTTCGGTGATATCGGCATGCACCGGCACTTCATAGCTCGCTAAGTCGTGATTGACGAAGTAGCCCAGGCGTGGATCCACCACCAGTTCCTCCATCAGCGCAGCACCTGCACCCATGGTCATCGCGCCGATCACCTGACTGCGGGCGGTTTTAGGATTCAGGATCCGTCCCGCGGCACAGACCGCCAGCATGCGGCGAATGCGCACCTCGGCGGTAAACATATCCACGCCGACCTCCACAAAATGCCCGGCAAACGTGGACTGCTGAAACTCTTTATCCAGATTACCGTATTCCATGGTGTCTTCTGCCGTAAGCCGCCCGTCTTTTACCGCCTCGGTAAGGGCAAATCGCCGTGGGCCTGCCAGGACCTCGCCGTCACAAAAATCGAGGCCGTCACTTTTCAGGCCGAGCCGCTGTGCGACCTGCTCACGCAGTTTGACGCAGGCGGCATACACCCCAGCGGTGGAGGTATTTGCTCCCCACTGGCCGCCGGAGCCGGCTGATACCGGGAAGTCGGAATCGCCGAGTTTCACCATCACCTTTTCCAGCGGGATGCCGAGCATCTCCGCCGCCGTCTGGCCGATGATGGTATAGCTGCCGGTGCCGATATCGGTCATGTCGGTTTCGACCGTTAATGTTCCGTCCGGGTCCAGATGGACACGCGCACCGGATTTATCCACCATGTTATTACGAATGGCAGCGGCAACGCCCATCCCCACCAGCCAGCGCCCGTCGCGGACCTGCCCGGGGCGGGCAACACGATCCTGCCAGCCAAAGCGTTTCGCCCCTTCGCGCAGGCAGATATTCAACTGACGTTGAGAAAAAAAGCGCTCAGGCTGGGTGGGATCGACCTGGGTATCATTGAGAATGCGAAATTGCACCGGATCGATGCCGACTTTCTCCGCTATCTCATCAATGGCGATTTCCAGCGCCAACAGGCCCGCCGCCTCGCCGGGCGCGCGCATGGCATTGCCTTCCGGCAGATCGAGTTCGGCAAGCCGCAACCCCGTCTGACGATGGTTACCCGCATACAGCAGATTGGTTTGCTGCACCGCGTTCTCCGGCGTGCCGCCCGGAAGATTGCCGGACCAGCTCAGATGGGAAATTGCAGCAATACGTCCGACCTTATCGGTGCCAATACGGATCTGCTGAATAGTCGCGGGCCGATGGGTGGTGTTATTGGCGATCAGCGGGCGCTGTAACATCACCTTCACCGGTCGTTGCAGCGCCCGCGCACCCAGCGCCGCCAGCAGGGCATCGCTGCGCAGGAACAATTTACTGCCGAAGCCGCCGCCGATATAAGGCGAATAGATCCGCACCTGTTCAGGCTCTATCTTCAGTGTCGCTGCCAGCTCTTTGCGACACCAGGCGATCATCTGGTTTGATGTCCAGACGGTTACTTTATCGCCGTCCCATGCGGCCATCGACGCGTGCGGCTCCATCGCAAAATGCGACTGATCCGGGGTGGTATAGGTCGCATCAAGTTTGACTTCTGCGGCGGCAAACGCGGTGGAAAAGTCGCCGGTGATGCTGTCAGGGGTATCTTCTGGCGGGGTGTTAACCTCCGGTCGGGCCTTTGCTAAATCGAAGTTGCCCTCCTGCGGCTGGTAGTGCACCTCCACCAGACTCGCCGCCGCGCGCGCCTGTTCAAATGTTTCCGCCACCACCAGCGCCAGCGCCTGATGATAATGCTCTATCTCCGGGCCGCCGAGCAGAGTGGCGGTATTCATCTCGCCTTTGCCGAGAGGCCCGGCATTTTCTGCGGTGACCACCGTCAGCACGCCGGGAGCACGACTTGCGGCGTCGGTATTGATGGCGTTAACGCGTCCTTTGGCGATGGCGGAGCCGACCACATAGCCATAGGCCACATTGTCGACTTCACTATGCCATTCATAAGCATAATGCGCGCTGCCGGTGGTTTTGAGCGGCCCGTCGATACGATCGCGCGGCTGGCCGACCACGTTCTGACGGTCGATGGGATTTTCGCTCGCGGGTTTGTCGAATTTCATCTGCTTATTCCCTCGCTTCTGCCAGGACCGAGGCGAGCGTGCGCTCTGCCAGCGTCAGTTTGAATTGATTGTCATCCGTGGGACGGGCGTCGGCGAACAGCCGCTGACAGACCGCTTTCGCCCCGTGGGCAAGTTCTGCCTCCGCGTCCGGCATGCGCCAGGGTTGATGCGCCACGCCGCCCAGGGCGACGCGACCGCTGCCATCGGAATGGATGATGACCGCCACCGAAACCAGGGCAAACGCATAGGATGCCCGGTCACGCACTTTACGATAAATATGCGTGCCGCCCACCGGGGGCGGCAGGGTAACGGCGACGATCAGTTCGCCGGGAGCCAGATTGGTTTCAATATGCGGCGTGTCACCCGGCGCGCGGTAAAACGCATCCAGAGGCAAGCTGCGCCGGGTGCCATCAGGCTGGACGGTTTCAACAACCGCATCAAGGACCCGCATCGCCACCGCCATATCGCTGGGATGGGTGGCGATACAATGGCTGCTTGCGCCAACCACCGCTAACTGGCGGCTATAGCCCTTAAGCGCCGGGCAGCCGCTGCCCGGCTCACGTTTATTACAGGGCTGATTGGGATCGTAGAAATAGGGGCAGCGGGTACGCTGGAGCAGATTGCCCGCCGTGGTCGCCTGGTTGCGCAACTGGCCGGAGGCACCTGCCAGCAGGGCGCGGGTTAATACCGCATAATCACGCCGGATGCGCAGGTCGGCAGCCAGATCGGTATTGCGCACCAGCGCGCCGATCCGCAGGCCGCCCTCTGGCATCGATTCAATCTGGTCCAGCGGCAGACCGTTAACGTCGATCAAATGCCCCGGCGTTTCGATTTCCAGCTTCATTAAATCCAGCAGGTTGGTCCCCCCGGCGATAAACCGTGCGCCGGCATGCTGTGCTGCGCTGGCTGCCGCCTGGGTCAGCGTAGTGGCGCGCTCATAGGTGAACGATTTCATTTTGGTTCACCCCCGGCAACATCGCTAATGGCGGCCAGAATGTTGCTGTACGCGCCGCAGCGGCAGATATTACCGCTCATCCGTTCGCGAACCTCGTCAGCTGTCAGGCCGGAAGGGGCCAGCAGATCGTCTGTGACGTGGCTCGGGATGCCTGCTTCAATCTCTTTTAGCATCGCTACCGATGAACAGATTTGTCCCGAGGTGCAATAGCCGCACTGGAAACCATCGTGTTTAACAAATGCCGCCTGCATTGGGTGTAAATCGTCCGGCGTGCCGAGACCTTCAATGGTGGTGATGTCGGCATCCTGATGCATTACCGCAAGCGTCAGGCAGGCGTTGATCCGCCGTCCGTTAACGATCGTAGTGCAGGCACCGCACTGACCGTGATCGCAGCCTTTTTTGCTGCCGGTCAGATGGAGATGTTCACGCAGGGCGTCGAGCAGGGTGGTACGGGTATCAAGATCCAGTTCGTATTTTTCACCATTGACGGTGAATTTCAGATGCGCCGTTTCTACTGGCGACAGACAGCCAGTGGCGCTGGACGATTGCTTACACATAAAGATTCTCCAGTATTCAGGGAGCAAAAAACCAATAACTCAAGGGCGCGGTGCGCTATTTTTGGAATATCTTTAAGCGTAGACGGCTTTTCGGCTTGTGAGGTGGAGAAGGTGATGAGGGCGCGCCAGCGTCAATCCGGCGGCCCCGTTAGCGTTAGCGCTGTTCTTTTTTGCGCCGTAAGGTGAGCAGCGGCGTCACCGTAATGCCATGCACCAGCACGCTGATGGTCACAATGGTGATGGCGGTATCCGTCACCAGGCTCGCGCCATCCCCCTTAAATTCGTGCATATACGCGAAGGCGATATAGTTCAGGCTGCCAATACCGCGGATCCCCAGCCAGCCGAGGCTAAGTCGGTGCAGCCACGCGTTTTTTGAGCGCAGGGTCACCAGCAACACGGCCAGTGGGCGGATGAGGAAGAAAATAATAAACGCCAGCGGTAACGCGGCGCTGCTCCAGTGCTGCGCCAGGGTGATGCCAAGAATGATGATGAGCGCCGCAGCAAACAGGCGTTCTACGGTATCGCCGAAAGAGAGGGCATCGCCGATGATAAGCCCTACCGATTTGATCGGATTCTGCACGTTAAGACCGTGGCGGGTATGCGGATTCACCAGCATTTCAGCTGGTAAATCATCCTCGTCTTCCTTCTGATCGGCATGTCTTTTTTGTACGCTGATTTCGGTGCTGCGCAGCCCGACACCAGCGGCAAAGGCGGCCAGAAAACCGGACGCGCTGACCCACTGCGCCAGCGCAAAACTCAGACAGATTAACGCCAGTGCGACAAAATCACTCGGCGCAACCTCGCCCTGCGCATGGCGTGAACGGGTTGCCATCATGCCGATGAAGCGTCCGAGAAGAAACCCAATCGCTAAACCGCCGACCAGCGCCCATACCAGATCGACGCTAAACCATTTCAGCAATTCCTCACCGCTTAGCGCCGACCCGGCGTTATTCCACAGCAGGGCGAGGATTAAAAAGGGCAGGGCCGTACCGTCATTCAGTCCCGCCTCGCTGGATAACGAAATCCGCAGCCGGTCGCCGTCCTGGGCATCGTTAATCGCCACCAGGCTCGCCAGTACCGGATCGGTAGGCGCGAGGATCGCGGCAAGCGCCAGCGACAGCGGCCATGAAATGCCGGTCAGAAAGTGCGAGACCACCATAATGCCGCCAATAGTGAGTAGCATCCCCGGCAATGCCAGCATAATGCCGGTTTTCCAGAAGGAGAACCTCAGCGGCAGGCGGATTTTCAGCCCGGTAATAAATAACGACGCCGCCATCGCAATTTCCGTGATCCGGCTGGTTAACGACGCGTGTTCAACAATATCAATGCGTAGTATTCCCAGCCCCCACGGACCGCAGGCAATACCCACCAGTAAATACAAGCCAAAGACCGGAACCGCAAAACGGCTGATCCAGCCATAGGACAACGACATTAAGAGTAATAAGACGCCCGTCGCCGCTGTCCACCCCAGATACCCCATACTTCACCTCTAAACGAACAGCTCAATCAATAGGTTATAGTTGGTAAAGAAAGGATGTACCAGTAAGAGAGGACATTACGAGGCGGAAGCCATAAGGCTGGCGTTGAGTCGCCAGCCCTGCGGGAAGGATTACTGCTCTTTCCGGGCCATAAACAGCGCCAGATCAACCAGTCGATTAGAGAATCCCCATTCATTATCGTACCAGGCGAGGATTTTCACCATGTTACCGCCGATCGCCAGCGTGGAAAGCCCGTCAATAATCGATGACCGGGGATCGCCCTGATAATCGCTGGAGACCAGCGGTTCATCGCTATAGCCGAGAATACCCTGTAATGGACCGGATGCCGCCGCCTCACGAAACGCAGCGTTAACTTCTTCCGCCGTGACATCACGTTTAAGCGTGACGGTCAGATCGACAATCGACACCACCGGCACCGGAACGCGCAGTGAATAGCCCGTCAGTCGGCCATCCAGTTCCGGGATCACTTTCCCCAGCGCTTTAGCGGCACCGCTGGAATAGGGCACGATGGACAGCGCTGCCGCACGCGCGCCGCGCAGATCTTTCTCCGGCTGATCGTGCAGTACCTGGCTATTGGTATAGGCGTGAGTGGTGTTCATCAGCCCATGTTCAATACCAAAATGTTGATGAAGTACCAGCGCCGCCGGAGCCAGCCCGTTGGTGGTGCAGCTCCCGTTGCTGACCACGGAATGTTTCGCCGGATCGTAGTGTTGATGATTAACGCCCATCACGATCGTTAAGTCATCCTCTTTGCCCGGCGCAGAAATGATCACCCGTTTTGCGCCACCGCGGTGAATATGCACGGCGGCCTGCTTACGCCCGGTAAAGAAGCCGGTCGCCTCGATAACAATATCCACATTCACGTCGCGCCACGGGATGTTGGCCGGATCGCGTTCGCTGAAAACGCGGATCCGCTGGCCGTCGACAAGCAGCGCATCATCAGCCGCTTCAACCGGGACAGGGAGCGTACCGAGCAGCGAATCGTATTTCAGCAAATGCGCCAGCGTCTTACTGTCCGTCAGATCGTTGATTGCCGCGATCTGAATATCCGGGTTGCCCAACGCTGCGCGTAAGACGTTGCGTCCGATCCTGCCGAAACCGTTAATACCGACCTTAACCATAATCAACTCCTTCTCTCAGTTGTCTGAAGTTACTGTAGGACGCAGGAGATGTGGCGTAAATGACAAAAATAGATCACTTTACGCCATTTTACGGCAGTGGAAGCGCTGGCGGTAGTCGCCGGGCGTCAGGTGAAGCTGCTTTTCGAAAATCCGGCGCAGGTTAATACTGCTGCCAAAACCGGTTTGTTCGGCGATGCGATCCAGCGATTCCATGGTTTGCTCAAGCTGTTGCCGGGCCGCGGCCAGACGCGCTTCCGCCACGTAACGAGCAGGTGAGACACCGGTTTCCCTGGTGAAGACGCGGGTAAAATTTCGCGGGCTCATCGATACCTGCTCCGCCAGCCTTTCGACGCACAGATCCGCCGCGAGGTGCTGTAAAATCCAGCCCTGCAAGGCGCTAATCGGGCCTGAGGTACTGGCCTGTTTGAGATTAAAGCGGCTGAACTGGAGCTGACCACCGGGACGGCGCAGGTACATCACTAAATCCTGCGCCACGTCGCGCGCGAGGGTAAACCCATAATCTTCTTCTATCAGGGCGAGGGTTAAATCAAAGCCGGAACTGACGCCGCCAGAGGTCCAGATCGGACCGTCCTGAATGTAGAGCGGCCCGCCTTCAACGTTCACCGCAGGGTAGGTCTTCTGCATCGTTTCCAGCAGCCGCCAGTGCGTCGTCGCACGCCGTCCATCCAGCAGGCCGCTTTGTGCCAGCAGCATCGCGCCGCCGCAGATAGACGCCACGCGCCGGGCGTGGGGAGCGGCGAGGTTGAGCCAGTCGACGACCGCTGTGCCTTCCTGAGCATTTAAACCGCGCCCGGTGATGATGATGGTGTCGAGGGGCTCTCGCGGATCAATATCCGGCAGGCGGTGATCGGCCAGCAGATTTAGTCCGGATTGACCGTGGATCACCTGATGCGGCTGGGGAGTGGCAAGGGTGATGCTGTAGCGCGAGCGAGCACACTCACCCTGATGCAGACGGTTGGCCTGCATCAGGATATCCGCAATACCGGCGGCTTCGAACAGCATCCCGCCATCGGGGACAATAATCAGTATTTTCTTCATGTCCTGAAAAGTACATCTTGTATAAAATAAGTCAACTGTGACTGCGGAAATTTTTGGCACATTAGTCGGGTAAATTCGTTACCTTACCGGCTAACCTTAATGCTCCTTCGGGTTTCCAGCAGGAGAACGCCCATGCAGCAAACGATTTCACTGCCAATGTACAGACCGCAAAGCCACGAGACACGCGCCTTGCTCCAGGCCATTCAGCTACTGTTAGCGGAAAGAAATATTGTCGCCAGGCTGGCTTTTCCGGCAGCTGATTTGCTTGCCCACTGGCGTGGCAGCGATGTGCTGTTAAGCCAGACCTGTGGATTTCCGTTGATGACCGCGCTGCCGGACGTGCAGGTGGTGGGCGGGTTTCACTATTCCGCGCCGGGGTGCGAAGGCGTTAATTATCGTAGTGCGCTGGTGGTTCGTCTCGAAGACCAGAATAAGACGCTGGCGGATTTCTTCGGCAGGCGCGCGGCCTGTAATGCCGTTGATTCGCAGTCCGGTTTTAACGCATTGAGGAAAATGGTCACGCCGCTGGCACAGGAGGGCGCTTTTTTCTCACAGGTCGTGATAAGCGGCAGCCACCGTCAGTCGCTGGTGGAGATCGTCAACCAGCGTGCGGATCTCGCCGCTATCGACTGCGTGACGCTGGCACTGTTACGGCGCGATGAACCGCAACGAATGCGTGAACTGGCGGTGATTGGCTATACGCCTTCAACGCCGGGACTGCCGCTGATTACTGCGGCACAGACGCCACGCGAAACCGTGCAGGGCTTACGCGAGGTCCTGCATACTCTGGTCACCTCTGCCCGCTACGCTGAACGCTGTGCCTCGACGTTGATTAGCGGATTCAGTACACTGCCGCGTGAGGCGTACAGGGTATTACTGAGCTAAGGGCAAAAGGCTGAGGCGTGAGTGGATAAAAAAAATCCACGCCGGAGCGTGGATTGTGGAGGGCAAAAGAGGGCTAGACGTTGAACAGGAAGTTCATCACATCGCCATCTTTAACGATATAGTCTTTACCTTCCGCACGCATCTTGCCGGCTTCTTTCGCGCCCTGTTCACCTTTATAGGTAATGAAATCGTCAAAGGCGATGGTCTGTGCGCGGATAAAGCCTTTTTCAAAATCGGTGTGGATTTTTCCGGCCGCCTGCGGTGCGGTTGCGCCGACAGGGATGGTCCAGGCACGCACTTCTTTCACGCCTGCGGTGAAGTAGGTTTGCAGGTTCAGCAGCTCGTAGCCTGCACGGATCACGCGGTTCAGGCCCGGCTCTTCAATGCCCAGCTCGGCCATAAACTCGTCGCGGTCGGCGTCATCCAATTCGGCGATATCGGATTCGACGGCGGCACATACGGCAACCACGACGGAACCTTCTTTCGCGGCGATTTCGCGGACTTTATCCAGATATGGATTATTTTCAAAACCGTCTTCATTGACGTTGGCAATGTACATGGTCGGCTTCAGGGTCAGGAAGCTCAGGTAGCGGATAGCGGCTTTGTCTTCATCCGTTAACGCCAGCGCGCGCAGCATCCCGGCGTTTTCCAGCTGCGGCAGGCATTTTTCCAGCGCCGCTTGCTCAGCTTTAGCGTCTTTATCGCCGCCTTTCGCTTTTTTCGACACGCGGTGCAGGGCACGTTCACAGGTATCGAGATCGGCGAGCGCCAGTTCGGTGTTGATAGTATCAATGTCTTCTGCCGGATCGACTTTACCTGCCACATGAATGATGTTGTCGTTTTCAAAGCAGCGCACGACGTGACCAATAGCTTCAGTTTCGCGGATATTGGTCAGGAACTGGTTGCCCAGACCTTCACCTTTGGACGCGCCTTTTACCAGACCGGCGATATCGACAAATTCCATCGTGGTGGGCAGGATGCGTTGTGGTTTGACGATTTCGGCCAGCTTATCCAGACGCGGATCGGGCATCGGAACGACACCGGTGTTCGGCTCGATGGTACAGAACGGGAAGTTTGCTGCTTCAATACCGGCTTTGGTGAGCGCATTGAACAGAGTGGATTTTCCGACGTTGGGTAAGCCGACGATACCGCATTTGAATCCCATGATGTAGATCACCTTAATATCTTGATAATCAACCTGTTATCGATAACAGATTGTATAAAAGTAAATAACTTAGCCTATTATACACGGAGCCAGACAAAAATACCGCACATCGCGGCCTATTGCGCCCGGAAAGCGTGTAAGCGGTTCGTCGCTTTGGTCAAACCTTCTTTCAGCCAGACCTCAGTACAGCGCGCCGCTTCGTCAACTGCATCATCAATCAGCTTTTGCTCCGCCGCCTGCGGCTTGCCGAGCACAAAACCAACAACTTTGTTTTTATCGCCGGGATGACCGATGCCGAGGCGTAAGCGGTGAAACCCAGGGTTATTGCCTAATTTGCTGATGATATCTTTCAGGCCGTTATGGCCGCCGTGACCGCCGCCGAGTTTAAATTTCGCCACCCCTGGCGGCAGATCCAGTTCGTCATGCGCCACCAGAATTTCATCGGGATTAATGCGATAGAAGGTTGCCATTGCGGCGACGGCTTTACCGCTCAGATTCATAAAGGTGGTGGGAACCAGCAGACGTACGTCTTCCCCGGCCAGCGTCAGGCGCGAGGTATAGCCAAAAAATTTCCCCTCTTCACGCAGCGGGGCGCGGTGACGCTCGGCCAGCAAATCCACATACCAGGCACCCGCGTTATGACGCGTTGCCGCATATTCCGCGCCGGGATTCGCCAGGCCGACAATCAGTTTTATGCTCACGTAGTTATTCCTGAAGGGTCGATATTTTGCGCGTAGTGTACTGTCTGTGCGGGGTAATGACAAAATTACGCGACGGGGATGTGAAAAGCGCATTAATTGCCAAAATGAACTATTAGAATTTTATGCGATTCAATGGCTTATTTGTAAATTTATGTTGACTTTATGTTCATTAATGTGATCCGCTACGCAATCCTCGCCAGGGTGGGTGGCTATACTTTATCCACAAGGAAAAGGGGTTTTCCCTTCCACCCAACGATCCGGAGGTTCATATGAAACGTAGAAACGCTTCGTTATGCGGTAATACACTTATGGTGTTGGGCCTGGTCGTGATGGTCGTCGGCGTCGGATATTCCATTCTGAATCAGTTACCTCAGCTTAACCTGCCACAGTTTTTCGCGCATGGTGCGGTATTCAGTATTTTCCTCGGCGCTATCCTGTGGCTGGCCGGAGCGCGTATCAGTGGGCATGAGCAGATCAGCGATCGTTACTGGTGGGTACGCCACTACGATAAACGCTGCCGCCGCGACGGTCGCCATAGTTAACCAGAATTAAAAAAAACGGCCCTCATCTGAGTGCCGTTTGGGGAGCGTTAACTGGACGTCGTGACATCTTCCAGCGCAGCGTCACGATTGGGATAGAACGCCAGCCGGCCCGGCATCGGTTTTATGCCGGCGCGTGCCATCGTGCGCAGCGGCTGAAACTCCAGGTTTGATACCCGCAGCTCACATCCTTCCGGTAACTTATTCACAAAGCGCTGGAAAGCATCCAGCCCACCTGCGTCGAGGATCGGTACCGCATCCCACTTCAGTACGACAATACGCTTGCCGACAATACGCGATTCCAGCTCGGTGAATAATCCTTCCGCCGCGGCGAAAAACAGCGGACCAATGACCCGCAGCACCAGCACATCGTCAGGGACGGTCACATTAACCGGCGCGAAGCGGGTCATGCGGGCAATCCGGCGCATAAACAGCAGCGAGGCCAGCACGATGCCGACGCTTATAGCGATAACCATATCAAACAGCACCGTCAGTGACATGCAAATTAGCATGACGATGATGTCGTCTTTCGGCGCGCGGCGTAGCAGGTTAATCACTTTATGGGCTTCGCTCATGTTCCATGCCACCATCAGCAGCAGCGCGGCCATCGCCGACAGCGGCAGCCAGGAAAGGAGCGGGGCCAGCACCAGCAGCGCCATAATAACCAGTATTGAGTGAATTACCGCCGAAACGGGAGACGTCGCTCCGGCACGCACGTTGGCCGCTGAACGGGCAATCGCGGCGGTGGCGGTAATGCCGCCAAAGAAGGGAGCGACGAGGTTGCCGAGACCCTGACCGATTAACTCGCTGTTGGCTTTATGCTTGGTGCCGGTCATGCCGTCAAGCACGACGGCGCACAGCAGGGATTCAATTGCACCGAGCATCGCCATGGAAAAGGCGGCGGGAAGCAGGGCGCGCAGCGAGTCCCAGCTCAGGGTAAAGGCGGAGCCGGGCAGATCCCACGGCAGGATCAGCTGGGGTAGCAGCTGTGGAATACCGTTCCCTGTTGAGCCATCAGCCAGCACATAGTGGAACTGTGAGCCAATCGTCGCCACGTTGAATCCCATTATGTTAACGATAGCCATCACCGCGCAGCCCGCCAGCAAGGCCGGCAGGTGGCCTGGCAAACGAATGCCCAGCCGCGGCCAGAAAATCAGCGTTCCCAGCGTCACAACGCCAATGGCGGCATCGCCCAGGTTGATGGTCGGTAACGCCATCACCAGCGCGCCTACCTTTTGCAGGTAGTGTTCCGGCACATGCGCCACTTGCAGGCCGAGGAAATCTTTAATCTGCATGGTGCCGATGGTGATGCCAATCCCGGAGGTAAAGCCGAGGGTGACGGAGAGCGGAATATACTCAATCAGTCGCCCAAACCGCGCCAGCCCAAAGAGCACCAAAAACAGACCAGAGATTAACGTCGCCATCAGCAGGCCCGACAGACCAAACTGCTGCGCTACCGGATAAAGGATCACCACAAAGGCAGCTGTTGGCCCCGAAACGCTAAAGCGCGACCCGCCGCTCAGGGCGATGACAATCCCGGCAACGGCGGAAGTATAAAGGCCGTACTGGGGTGCTACGCCGCTGCCAATAGCCAGCGCCATCGCCAGCGGGATGGCAATGATACCGACGGTGATGCCCGCAATGACATCGCGCGTAAAGCGTGAGGCGGTGTACTTCTCTTTCCAGCACGCATCAATCAGGGCGCGGAAAGGCATCACATCTGGAGAAAGAATATTTTTCACGATGGTGATCGTCCGTGAGCGCATCATCGGGGAAGAATAAGACCGATGACGGAGGCATTAGTCATACAAATAAACATAACAGCAAAAAAAACCCGCCGTAGCGGGTCTTTTGTACTGGCCCGATTAATGCTCGAACATAGCAGAGATGGATTCTTCGTTGCTGATACGACGAATCGCTTCTGCCAGCATGCCTGACAGCGTCAGGGTACGCACGTTCGGTAAGGCTTTGATTTCCTCAGACAGCGGAATAGTGTCACAGACGACAACTTCGTCAATCACGGAGTTGCGCAGGTTATTCACGGCGTTACCGGAGAAAATCGGGTGAGTCGCGTAGGCAAACACGCGTTTTGCGCCACGCTCTTTCAGGGCTTCAGCTGCTTTACACAGCGTACCGCCGGTGTCGATCATATCGTCAACCAGCACGCAGTCGCGGCCTGCCACGTCACCGATGATATGCATCACCTGGGACACGTTAGCGCGTGGACGGCGTTTGTCGATGATCGCCATGTCGGTATCGTTAAGCAGTTTGGCAATCGCACGCGCGCGAACTACGCCGCCGATATCCGGAGAAACCACAATCGGGTTATCAAGATTCAGTTGCAGCATATCTTCGAGCAGGATGGGGCTACCAAATACGTTATCAACCGGTACGTCGAAGAAGCCCTGGATCTGTTCAGCATGCAGGTCAACGGTCAGTACGCGGTCAACGCCAACGCTGGACAGGAAGTCAGCGACGACTTTCGCGGTAATGGGTACACGAGCAGAACGTACGCGACGGTCCTGACGGGCATAACCAAAGTAGGGGATAACGGCTGTGATGCGGCCTGCTGAAGCGCGACGCAGGGCATCGACCATAACAACCAGTTCCATCAGATTGTCATTGGTGGGAGCACAAGTGGACTGGATGATGAAAATATCACCACCGCGTACATTTTCATTGATTTGTACGCTGACTTCACCGTCGCTAAAGCGACCTACAGCGGCATCGCCGAGAGAAGTGTACAGGCGGTTGGCAATACGTTGTGCTAGTTCCGGGGTAGCGTTACCAGCAAAAAGCTTCATATCAGGCACGAGAAGAACCTCAGGCATGCGTCCAGTGGTGGATGAAATGTGCCAAAAACTGTGCGGGCCAGGTACGATTTCATCCAGGCGGTGTATTAAAGAGCGCGATGCAACGTCTGAAACAGGGTGACGTTGTCACCGAAACTCAGTGAGCTCCGAAAGGGCTTGCTGTAGCAGTGAGTGGTTCATACCACGTGCTACAAAGCCTTGCAGCCATTCCGGGGCTTGCTCTAGCACCTGACGAGCAGCAGTTTCGGTCTCGAATTCAGCAAAGACACAGGCTCCTGTGCCAGTCAGGCGCGACGGCGCGTATTCTAACAGCCAGGAAAGCGCCGCATCAACCTCATGAAAACGTTTTCTTGCGATAACCTCGCAATCGTTGCTGAATTCACATTTTAATAACGTGTCGATTGACCTTTCTGGCGTATTACGCGGCAGGTCCGGGTCTTTAAAAATCACCGGCGTCGGGATGCTTACGCCAGGGTGCGCGACCAGATACCATTTTTCCGCCACCGTCACCGGCGTCAGGATTTCACCTACGCCTTCGGCAAACGCCGCATGTCCGCGCACGAAGACCGGGACATCCGCACCCAGGCTTAATCCCAGCGTTGCCAGCTCGTCGACCGACAGACCGCACTGCCACAACGCGTTGAGCGCCACCAGCACGGTGGCTGCATTCGACGAGCCGCCGCCAAGCCCACCGCCCATCGGCAGGCGTTTTTCAATACTGATATCGGCACCGCTACCGTCCGGCAGGCGCTGGCTGTCTCTCGCCACCTGCATCAGCAGGCGCGCGGCGCGCAGGATCAGGTTCTGTTCATCCGGGACGCCGCTCATCGGCGTCAGCAGACGGACCTGCCCGTCCTGACGCGGGTGAAAGGTGAGCGTATCGCCGTAGTCGAGGAACTGAAACAGCGTTTGCAGGGTATGGTAACCGTCCGCCCGCTGTCCGGTAATGTACAAAAACAGATTCAGTTTGGCGGGCGAGGGCAAGCGTAGCGTCATTTAACGATCCAGTTATCCATTTTCAGCTTGATACGCTGCGTACCCTGGGTCAGTTCCATGTTGGTCGGCAGTGCAGGCTGCGTTTTGCTGTCGTAGCCGCTGTAAACCACTTTCCAGGTCTTACCGTTCTGGGCGTAGTTCAGTTCGCTTAAGCGATACTGACTGTCGAGTTTGTAATCCGTTGCATCGCCCGGCAGGCCAAGGATCCACTGACGCAGGCTGTTAAGCGGAATAGGCATGCCGGTCAGTTTGCCAATCATCTCTTCCGCATCGTCAGCGTTATAATGCTGGCCTTTATTGTCCACCAGCTCAACCGAACCCGGTTTGGCATTCAGTTCAAGCTCGGTGCTGCCTAACGGGTTGGTTAACAGCAGGCGATAATTGTCCTGGCCGGTTTGCTGCCAGAAAAAGCGGGCGTACACTTTTTGCTGTTCAGAAATATAGGCAAACGCACCGCGGGTCTGATACTGATTCAGTTGACGAATTTCCTGCTGATGCTGACGCCACTGCGGCGCATCAGGGCTGGCGCCCGGACCTTTCGGCGGGTGAGTCATACAGGCGCTCAGAACCAGCGCGGTCAGCGGTAGCAGGCGAAGTAAACGGCTTTTAATCATCCTAAATCCTTGATGTGCGTTGCGGAGTTAACGCTTAATGCTAGCGTTACAGTAAGATACCGTCTACGTTCACGTTATCTTAAATCGCATTATCACCAATTACTCCGAAAGGGTAGCGTCTCTTTTATTGACCTCGCGCATCCTGTATGATGCGCTCAGACTAACCTTATCAACGCTGGTACTACTCCCGCATCCATGACCCTTTTAGCGCTTGGCATCAATCACAAAACCGCTCCTGTCGCCCTACGCGAACGCGTGGCGTTTGCGCCGGATACGCTCGATCAGGCGCTCGAAAGCCTGCTGGCGCAGCCAATGGTGCAGGGTGGGGTGGTGCTGTCCACGTGCAACCGGACTGAGCTGTATCTCAGCGTTGAGGAGCAGGGTGATTTGCGTGAGGCGCTGATCCGCTGGCTGAGTGATTATCACAATCTTAACGAAGACGATCTGCGCAACAGCCTCTACTGGCATCAGGATAACGACGCCGTAAGCCATTTAATGCGCGTTGCCAGCGGTCTGGACTCGCTGGTGCTGGGCGAGCCGCAAATCCTCGGCCAGGTGAAAAAAGCCTTTGCCGATTCCGAGCGCGGGCACCTTAACGTCAGCGAACTGGAGCGGATGTTCCAGAAGTCGTTCTCGGTGGCCAAACGCGTGCGCACCGAAACCGACATCGGGGCCAGCGCGGTGTCGGTGGCGTTTGCCGCCTGTACTCTGGCGCGGCAGATTTTCGAATCACTCTCCACGGTTACGGTGATGCTGGTCGGCGCAGGTGAAACCATTGAACTGGTCGCCCGTCATCTGCGCGAGCATCGCGTGAGCAAGATGATTATCGCCAACCGTACCCGTGAACGGGCGCAGGCGCTGGCGGAAGAGGTTGGCGCGGAAGTGATTGCCTTAAGCGATGTCGATGCCCGCTTGCAGGATGCCGATATTATTATCAGCTCCACCGCCAGCCCGCTGCCGATTATCGGCAAAGGCATGGTTGAGCGCGCACTGAAAGCGCGGCGCAATCAGCCGATGCTGCTGGTGGATATCGCCGTGCCGCGCGACGTCGAGCCGGAAGTCGGCAAATTGTCGAACGCTTATTTGTACAGCGTTGACGATCTGCAAAATATTATTCAGCACAACCTGGCGCAGCGTAAGGCGGCGGCAGTACAGGCTGAGACAATCGTGGAGCAGGAAGCCAGTGAATTTATGGCGTGGCTGCGCGCGCAAAGCGCCAGCATCAGCATCCGCGAATACCGCAGCCAGGCCGAATCAGCGCGTGATGAACTGACGGCCAAAGCGCTGGCGTCTCTGCAACAGGGAGGCGATCCGCAGGCCATTATGCAGGATCTGGCGCGCAAATTGACCAATCGCCTGATCCACGCACCAACCAAATCTCTTCAGCAGGCTGCCCGTGACGGGGACGAAGAACGCCTGCATATTTTGCGCGACAGCCTCGGGCTGGAGTAGCACAACCATTCTTATAACAGGGTGCATTAACGCCTATGAAGCCTTCTATCGTTGCTAAACTGGAAGCTCTGCACGAGCGCCATGAAGAAGTTCAGGCGCTGCTGGGCGATGCAGGAACCATCGCCGACCAGGAGCGGTTCCGGGCGCTGTCGCGCGAATACGCGCAGCTTAGCGATGTTTCACGCTGCTTCACTGACTGGCAACAGGTTCAGGAAGATATTGAAACCGCGCAACTGATGCTCGACGATCCCGAAATGCGCGAAATGGCGCAGGAAGAGATGCGCGATGCGAAAGAAAAAAGTGAACAACTCGAGCAGCAGTTACACTTGTTATTACTGCCCAAAGATCCCGATGACGAACGCAACGCCTTTGTTGAGGTTCGCGCGGGAACCGGCGGTGACGAAGCCGCGCTGTTTGCCGGCGATCTGTTCCGTATGTACAGCCGCTATGCGGAATCCCGCCGCTGGCGCGTGGAAATCATGAGCGCCAGCGAAGGCGAGCACGGCGGTTATAAAGAGGTCATTGCTAAAGTCAGCGGCGACGGCGTTTACGGTCGGCTGAAATTTGAGTCCGGCGGACATCGCGTTCAGCGCGTACCCACCACGGAATCTCAGGGGCGTATCCATACCTCTGCCTGTACCGTCGCGGTGATGCCGGAGCTGCCGGAAGCCGAAATGCCGGATATTAATCCGGCGGATCTGCGTATTGATACCTTCCGTTCCTCCGGGGCGGGTGGTCAGCACGTTAACACCACCGATTCCGCGATTCGTATTACCCACCTGCCGACCGGGATTGTGGTGGAGTGCCAGGACGAGCGTTCTCAGCACAAAAACAAAGCCAAAGCGATGTCGGTGCTCGGGGCGCGCATTCACGCGGCAGAAACCGCCCGTCGTCAGCAGGCGGAGGCGTCTACCCGTCGCAATCTGCTGGGCAGCGGCGATCGCAGCGACCGTAACCGGACCTATAATTTCCCGCAGGGTCGCGTGACGGATCACCGCATCAACCTGACGCTTTACCGTCTGGATGAAGCCATGGAAGGAAAGCTGGATATGCTGATCGAGCCTATCGTGCAGGAATTCCAGGCCGATCAACTGGCGGCGCTGGCCGATCAGGAATGATGGATTTTCAACAGTGGCTGGATCGGGCCATTGGCCGTTTAGGTGCCAGCGAAAGTCCGCGTCGCGACGCGGAGATTTTGCTGGGCTACGTCACGGGCAGGGCGCGAACCTATATTCTCGCCTTTGCCGAAACGATGCTGACCTCTGCCGAGCGGGAACAGCTGGAGGCATTGCTGGTCCGCCGCGAGCGCGGCGAGCCGATCGCGCACCTCACCGGGCAGCGTGAATTCTGGTCGCTGCCGCTGTTTGTCTCGCCGGTGACGCTCATTCCGCGCCCGGATACCGAATGTCTGGTGGAGCAGGCGCTGGCGCGTCTGCCCGCTGAACCATGCCAGATCCTTGATCTCGGCACGGGTACGGGCGCGATTGCGTTAGCGCTGGCGACGGAGCGTCCGGACTGCCAGGTGACGGCAGTGGATTTCGTGGCGGAGGCGGTAGCGCTGGCGACACGCAATGCGCAGCATCTTGCTATTCGTAATGTCACCCTCCTGCACAGCGACTGGTTTAGCGCGCTGACAGGGCAGCATTTCGCCGCTATCGTCAGCAATCCGCCTTACATCGATGAAACCGATCCTCATCTGGATCGGGGTGATGTGCGGTTTGAGCCGAAAAGCGCGCTGGTAGCGGCGGAGAACGGGCTGGCCGATCTGGCGTATATCATCACTACCGCGCGCGATTACCTGCTGCCGGAAGGCGTTCTGCTGCTGGAACACGGCTGGCGGCAGGGGGAAGCCGTTCGCGCGCTGTTCACGGCGGCGGGTTATCAGCAGGTGGAAACCTGTCAGGATTACGGCGGCAATGAGCGCCTGACGCTGGGGCTGCGACCGCAACAGGAGTAATGCACAAATGACGCTTTTCAGGCTGATGTTTTATACGCATATCGTCGCGGTTACTCTGTCGATTAGCCTGTTTGTGCTGCGCTACTGGTGGCGCTATACCGCAAATGCCCTTGCCGCAAAGCGCTGGGTTCGGGTGGTGCCGCATATTGTCGATACCGTATTGTTGTTAAGCGGCGTCGGGCTTATCGCTATAACGCACTATCTGCCCTTCACCGCACACGGCGCGTGGCTGACTGAAAAGCTATTTGGCGTTATTATTTACATCGTTTTGGGTTTTGTTGCGCTCGGCCGTCGTTGTCCGCGCAGCCAGCAAACGGGTTTTATCGCGTTTATGCTGGGGCTGGTGGTGCTTTACATCATCATTAAACTCGCCACCACAAAAATACCGTTATTGGGGTAAGTTATGAGGTCGTTGGCCGATTTCGAATTTAACAAAGCATCTCTGGGC
Organism: Superficieibacter sp. HKU1; assembly: GCF_029319185.1. NCBI lineage: Bacteria > Pseudomonadati > Pseudomonadota > Gammaproteobacteria > Enterobacterales > Enterobacteriaceae > Superficieibacter > Superficieibacter sp. HKU1. The sequence goes on along the minus strand of NZ_CP119754.1, from coordinate 2,558,831 downwards.
GAGGGCGTGATCCGCATTTCAGAAACCGTGCGCGCCGATTTTCCGACGCAGGCCGTTTATCACGAGCTGGAAAATCTGGTCAGTCTTGCGCAGGAAGAGATCAGCGCGGCCTGGAGTGAAGAACGGCAGCTTGAAAAGCTGCTGGAACTCTTTTTTGACGAGTGGGGATTTGGTGCCTGTCGTGGGATCTATCGCCTCTCTGATGCGCTATGGCTGGATCAGGTGCTGCAAAAGCGTCAGGGCAGCGCAGTCTCTCTGGGGGCTATCCTGCTGTGGATCGCTCAGCAACTCTCGCTGCCGCTGGCTCCGGTGATTTTCCCGACGCAATTGATACTGCGCGCTGAAACGTCTGAAGAGTTATGGCTGATTAACCCCTTCAATGGCGACACGCTCGACGAGCATACGCTGGAAGTGTGGCTGAAAGGCAATATTAGTCCGATTGCAGAACTTTTTAACGAAGATCTGGACGAAGCCGACAACGCGGAAGTCGTGCATAAAATGCTGGACACCCTGAAAGCCGCGTTGATGGAAGAGGGACAGATGGAAATGGCACTGCGGGCCAGCGAAGCGCTCCTGACGTTCAACCCGGAAGACCCGTATGAAATCCGCGACCGGGGCCTAATCTACGCGCAGCTTGAATGCGATCACATTGCATTGACCGATTTAAACTATTTCGTCGAGCAGTGTCCGGAAGATCCGATCAGTGAGATGATCCGCTCACAAATTAACGCGATTTCGCATAAACATATTACATTGCATTAATCTGGAATGACTCCGATTTAACCCTGATAAGGCGATCCTATGAAACAAAAAGTGGTTAGCATTGGCGATATCAACGTCGCAAACGACCTGCCGTTCGTGCTGTTTGGCGGGATGAACGTTCTTGAATCGCGCGATCTGGCGATGCGTATCTGTGAACACTACGTAACCGTGACGCAGAAACTGGGCATCCCTTATGTGTTCAAAGCCTCTTTTGATAAAGCCAATCGTTCCTCTATTAATTCTTACCGTGGTCCCGGCCTTGAAGAAGGCATGAAGATTTTTCAGGAACTGAAGCAGACCTTCGGCGTGAAAATCATTACTGACGTGCACGAAGCCAGCCAGGCGCAGCCGGTTGCCGATGTGGTTGACGTGATCCAACTGCCTGCGTTCCTTGCTCGCCAGACCGATCTGGTGGAAGCGATGGCGAAAACTGGCGCAGTAATCAACGTGAAAAAACCGCAGTTCGTCAGCCCGGGGCAGATGGGCAATATCGTCGACAAATTTATTGAAGGCGGTAACGACCAGGTGATCCTCTGTGACCGTGGAGCGAACTTCGGTTACGACAACCTTGTTGTGGATATGCTCGGCTTCGGCGTGATGAAGAAAGTGTCTAACAACTCACCGGTGATTTTCGACGTGACCCATGCGCTTCAGTGCCGCGACCCGTTTGGCGCAGCGTCTGGTGGCCGTCGTGGTCAGGTGGCCGAACTGGCTCGTGCCGGGATGGCGGTCGGTCTGGCCGGTCTGTTTATTGAAGCGCACCCGGATCCAGCCAATGCGAAATGCGATGGCCCGTCCGCGCTGCCGCTGGATAAGCTGGAGCCGTTCCTCAGGCAAATGAAAGCGATTGACGATCTGGTGAAAGGTTTTGATGAGCTGGATACCAGCAACTAAACCTCACCTGAATAAAAAACCCGCTGCGGCGGGTTTTTTATTGGCATGAGTTCAAGGATGCCTGGCGGCGCTTCGCTTGCACAGGCCTACGGGTGGGAGGGAGTTTGCTGTGTGCGAGGGATGCCTGATGTTTGATGGATAATGGGGTGGGTATATTGAGGGTCTGGTAGGCCGGGTAAGCAAAGTGTATGACCGGATACATAGGTGACAGATCAGACCGGGAACATAGGTAACACTTTTAGTCTATCCGGATCATACTCTGGGTTTTTCGATCATAGTACGCAAGCGTTATTCCATTAAAGATGATGGCCTCCAGGCCATCATCCTGTTCTTTCATCATAATGTACTCATCCGTCAACGCTTCACTCAGGAACACCGTCCCCTTTTTACCCATATAAAGTGTTCCCCTCGATTTCACCCTGTAGACCATTCCTTCTGCCGGATAAGTGTATTCAGGAACCCTGCCATCCCAGTGTCGACCCGAGGGCTGCCACACCGTTCCGGGCGTTGCGCCCGCCAGTGCTTCATGCGGTCTTTCATAGTTAAACTCCTCCCTGTAATCACTGAACCACCGCTGTTGTTCTTCCATCGTCATGAAGGTGTTACCGTATTTCACCGCACTTTTCAGGGAACGGTGCATTCGTTCATGGCGGCCATTTTCTTCCGGATGACCCTTTCTGATGCGTTCCGGTCTGATACCCAGCTTGATTAGCCAGACGGCAAGGCGACTTAATCCGGCTATACCTGTTCCCGCGAAGGGCTGACCGTTATCGGTTCTGAGCACTTCCGGCAGACCATATTCCAGGAACGCATCGGTCAGGCACGCTCTGACAAAGGACTCACTCTCCCGGTGTGTTCCCCGGCAGCTCAGCAGATACCGGCTGTGATTGTCGGTCAGGGTGAAGGGATGGCAGTATTCTCCGCTCAGCAACCTGAACTTACCTTTAAAATCAGCACTCCAGACCTGATTGTTCTCACTGATGGTGGTCAGGGGCTGGCGATTACCCGGCGTTCTGCGTTTTTTCTTTTTATCCGGGACCAGGCCTTTACGCTTAAGGATATCGCCGATAGTACTGGCAGCAGGTACGGCAAAATCGACATGATGATTGAGTAACCACATCCGCAGTTTTTTAGGCCCCCAGTCAGGGTGTTTTTGCCGCAGGGCAGTGAGATGTCCGACGATATCATCCGGAACCGTCCGGGAGTGGGAATGGGGAGCGCGCGACCGGTCGGAGAGAGATGACAGGTCAGAAGGGTCAAAACGCTCAAGCCATTTGTAACCGGTTTTTCGGCTGATGCCAAAAAGACGGCAAAGAGCGGAGAAGGAATCCGTACCTGCATGGCAGGCACGGATGAAATCAAGGCGTTGCATAGGTCGGGTCTCAGTCCAGGGCATAGCGAGTCTCCTCTTCTATGCCAGTTATAACTGTTACCCATGTATCCGGTCTAAAGTGTTACCCATGTTTCCGGTTCATACCAAAGCGCCACCCGGCATCACGCCACACTCAGGCAAAGATCGTCATCAAATAGGCGATAAATAACGCCAGATGCGCCGCGCCGTTCAGGACATTGGTACGCCCGGTCGAGAAGGAGAGCTGGCATAGCATCAGGGACGCGAGCATAACGACCATTTCCGGCGCGCCCAATGCAAAGACCAGCGTATTGTCCGTCAGGTAAGCAATCAGCGTTACCACCGGCACGGTCAGGGAAATCGTCGCCAGCACCGAGCCGAAGAAAAGGTTCATCGCGCGCTGTACCTGATTATTCAGCACCGCTTTCATCGCCCCAAGACCTTCCGGTGACAGGATCAACAGCGCGACCAGGAAACCGGTAAAGGCTACCGGCGCATTCAGCTCGGTTAACAGCGCCTCCAGCGGGTGAGCGTTCATTTTGGTCACGGCAATCACCGCAATCAGATGCACGATCAGCCAAACGGTATGCCAGAGGCTACTGTGTGCAGACGGCTTACCGTGATGCGGGTCGTCATCGTCACCCTCATCCTCGTGCTCATAAACAAACAAACTCTGGTGCGTTTTAGTCTGAATCAACAGAAATACGCCGTACATGCCTGCGGAAATTAGCGCCACCAGCAGCGCCTGTGAGGTCGTAAAGTTGCCGCCGGGAAGCGCCATCGGAAATACCAGCACAATAATCGCCAGCGGAAACAGGGCGATCAAATACTGCTTAATGCCGAACAGGTTGACATATTGGGTGGCAAATTTGCGCCCGCCCAGCAGAAGGGCGAACCCGACCAGCCCGCCGGTCACAATCATAATGATGGAATAAAGCGTATCGCGCATTAACGTCGGCGCGGCGTCGCCGGTGGCCATTAATGCAGAAATAAGGCTGACTTCAAGAATAACAACTGAAAGGCTTAAAATAAGAGAACCAAAGGGTTCGCCCAGGCGATGGGCAAGCACATCTGCATGTCGAACGACGCTAAACGCGCTGGCCAGAATACCGACTAATGCCAGCGCATTAATCCCGATAACCGCTGGCAGTGACTGACTGTTTCCCCATAACAGCAGCACGGCCAGGGCGAGCACCGGGAAAATAAGCGAGGTCTCCTTGTGGCGGGTTTTAACCGCCTCTGAGGCGTGAGGCATAAACCATCTCCCTATATGTATGTGTTGTAATTATAGATAAGCGAAAGCCATAAAGTAGCAGAATACGGGTGTTTTTAAGCGATTTTTTACTTTTATTTACTACTGGAGTAAAAAATGGTTTTAGCAGCCTTATTTCTATCTTTATTAAATATTCATTCGAAATTACAAAGCATTATGATTTTCTCCTTATCACTTAACTCTCTCACTGGCAGGCACGGCATTCCTGAACCAGGCTTATTATTTACTGTTAAGAGGAGAAGAGTATGCCGTACAAAAACAAAAGCGATCTGCCCGATAACGTTACCAACGTCCTGCCCGCCCACGCGCAGGAGATCTACAAAGAGGCCTTCAATAGCGCCTGGGATCAATATAAGGATAAAGAAGACCGGCGAGGGGATGCCACTCGGGAAGAGACTGCCCACCGCGTTGCATGGGCAGCGGTGAAAAATGACTACGAGAAAGGCGATGACGATAAGTGGCATAAGAAAAAGTAGCCGCTGACCTCCACCACCGCGGTTTTTCTCGCCCTCAGAGTGCGACGGTTGCATCCGGTCTGCATTTTGCATATCGTGAGGACAGGCTGAGTAATAAAGCATCAGCGTAAGGATGACCGTAAGTGGCAGGATGCCGTAGTCGTGGTGGAGGTAGAATAACGTGTTAACCCGTGATTTCCTGCTGAACGCAGATTGTAAAACGGCATTTGGCGTGATTGAGGAATCGCTGTTGTGGAGTGCGGAACAGCGGGCATCATCGCTGGCGGCGACGCTGGCCTGTCGGCCCGATGACGGCCCGGTATGGATTTTCGGCTACGGTTCGCTGATGTGGAATCCGGCGCTTGAGTTTTCCGAGTCCGCGACGGCCACTCTGCCGGGATGGCATCGCGCCTTTTGCCTGCGGTTAACGGCCGGACGCGGCACCGCCTGCCAGCCTGGCCGGATGCTTGCACTGAAAGAGGGCGGACGCACCACCGGCGTCGCTTATCGTCTGCGTGATGACGTCCTGCAGGACGAACTCACCCTGCTATGGAAGCGGGAGATGATCACCGGCTGTTATCTGCCCACCTGGTGCCAGCTTGCGCTGGACGATGGTCGTACGGTCAACGCGCTGGTCTTCATCATGGACCCGCGTCATCCGCTTTATGAATCCGATACCCGCGCGCAGACCATTGCGCCACTGATTGCGGCAGCCAGCGGTCCGCTGGGCACTAACGCCCAGTATCTTTTTTCTCTGGAAGAAGAGCTGATCAAACTGGGTATGCACGATGATTGTCTGAACGAGCTGGTAGGGAAGGTGCGCACGCTGCTGGGCGGTGCGCGGCTGTCAGGGCTGGCCTGAGAATGATGCCCGGTAAGCGCTACCGGGCACAGGTATTACGCTGCGACGTAACTGATAGAGTGTTCCAGCGACTGGCTGTGGCTATCGATCAGGACGTTCCAGGTTCCGCTGTACGGTACGGTCAGATAAGCGTTTTCACGATCCTGCACGCTAAGAATATCCGATTGCAGATCCTGAGTGCGTTCTTTCGCGCTCATTAAATGAATATGACAACGTTCGGAACAACGAATGACCACCGTATCGCCACCAAACAATTTTAAACTTGCTTTCACCAGTGCCATTTTATACCCCATCAAAAGTTTCAACGCGTTCCCTGTCGGAAAATCCTGTCTGTGATGTTGTTCACAATTCACTCTCTGCATAACACCAAATGGGGAGGCAACAAATGCTGATTTTGATCAAAAAAGGGTATAAAGCTTAAACAAAAATGACAAAATGCCTGAAACGTTTCCGCTGGCGCGCAAATAAGCGAAAATTGCGCGCCAGCGTAATATTAAATGCGGAAATGACCCGCCGTTTCAGCAAGGTCGCCCGCCTGGCCCTGTAACGCTCCGGCAGCGGCGGCAGATTCCACCACCAGTTCCGCATTCTGCTGCACCATGCGGTCAAGGTCGTTGACGGCATGGTTTATCTCACGGATCCCGCGCATCTGCTCGCTGCTGGCGACGCTGATTTCGCGCATAATGCCGGATACGCTACCGATACTGGCCACGATATCCTGCATACTTTCACCCGCCAGCCGGACATAGCGTGAGCCGGTGGCCACGCTGTCGGTAGTCGCATCAATAAGCGATTTAATTTCCTTCGCCGCCTGCGCGCTGCGGCTGGCAAGGTTGCGCACTTCCCCCGCCACCACGGCAAAACCGCGCCCCTGTTCTCCGGCCCGCGCCGCTTCCACCGACGCGTTCAGCGCCAGAATATTGGTCTGGAAAGCAATACCGTCAATCACGCTGGTGATATCGCCGATTTTGGTCGACGCGCTCTCAATGGTTTGCATTGTCTCAATGGCGTGAGATACCACTTCGCCGCCGCGCGACGCGGCCTTGCTGGCTTTTTGCGCCTGCTCGTTGGCATCGGCGGCGGATTCGGTGGACTGGGTGACCGAGGCGGTGATCTGCTCAACGGCGCTGGCGGTTTCACGCAGGCTGGAGGACGCTTGCTCGGTACGGGTGGACAGATCCTGATTACCGGCGGCGATTTCGCGCGCCGCGGTCTGGACCGAGGCGCTGGCGTCACGCAGTTGCACCATCACCACCGCAAGCTTATCGCTGAAGGCGTTAAAGGCATGGGCAATTTGCGCGATTTCATCGTGACCCTTTTCCGGCAGGCGCTGCGATAAATCGTTGGTGCCGTTGCTGATAGCGAGCATCGCATCGCGGATGGTCAGCAGTCGTCTGAGTAGCGCCGCAACGATGGCATGGACTACCGCGCCACCCAGCAGCACCAGGATAATCAATGACAATGCCGAGGCTTTCAGCAGCGAAACCATTCCGGCGGTAGCATCCTTGCGATCGAGGGCGATGACCAACCGCCAGTGGGTGCCTTTAACCGGAGTAGCCGACAATATTTTGTCCGCGCCGCCAAGTTGGCCTTCCACGGTTTTGCCTGCCGCCAGTGCGGCAACGTCCGCGCCGCGCACCATTTCGCTAAACGGCTTTAAGGTCAGGGCCGGATCGCTGGCGGCAATAATGGTACCGTCACTGTCGAGCAGAAGTCCGCTACTGGCCGGCGTCGGGTGGATTTCCCGCACGTTAGCGACCACGTTATCCATTGAGACATCCCCGGCAACAACGGCTTTCAGTTCGCCGTTTTCGCTGACCGGCACGGCGAATGTCACCACCAGCTTACCGGTTCCGGCATCGACATAGGGGGCTGTAACAACCGGAGCGTTATCTTTTGCCGCCTGCTGATACCACGGGCGGATGGTCGGATCGTAATCCGCAGGAATGCCGTTAGCGTCGGAAAATTTTGCCGTATGGCTGGCGTAGCCAACATAAACGTTAATAAATCCGCCCGCGCGGGCGATCTGCGACAGTACCGGGATCGGATCGGCAGACAGGGCGGCGGGTTGCAGGGAGGCGATCATCGCCAGTTTACCGCTGGCCCAGTCCGTAATCGCCATGCCGTGGCTGGCCTGCGCGCTGGCGATGATCTCCTGCTGCGAACGCTGATTATTATGCCGGGTAACCTGGTAATTAATCACGGTGTTAAGAAGAAGGGCAATGGCTAAACAGGCGGCCGTTGCGGCAATGATGCGAGTGCGAATGGACCTGAACATAGTAATTTACCTGCGGTGTTGTTTCGAAATTTATCGGCAACACCGCAGGTAAACTTGATGCTCTGAGTTAAGTCATAAGAAAAAAATATGAAGCAGCGCTACAGAATTAAAAGGTTAATACTTTGTCGGCTTCCAGCGTCCAGTTTGCCAGCTCGACAAGGGTGCCGATTTCCACGCCGTCAATCAGTGGCAGGGCCGTTATTCCACGGCCATCGGTACAGGTTTTACACAGTTTGACCGGCACGTTCTGCGCAGTGAGAATTTCCAGCATTTGCTGAATGTTATAGCCTTCCGCGGGTTTTTGTCCGCGCAGGCCTGCGGTTACGGCATCGGACATCAGGAACAGGCGTAGATCCAGATCTGACTGTTGCTCACGCAGGGCAATGGCCAGCCGCAGACTATTAAACAGCGACTCGCTGCCGTAAGCCGCTCCGTTAGCGATAATCACAAGGCGTTGCATCGTTATTCCTCTTATCAGAGAAGGGGGTGAATGCCCTATGCTACCGCTAAACAGGCAGGCATGACATCCTCGCTACTGTCCGAAGCGCCCGATTAATCCGGCGGCGGCCAGCGTTTTACCTTTCAACTTGTCGAAAAGCTGTTCGCGGGTTAATCCCTCCGGAAGGTCGGGGGCGAGGGATGTGGCGATAAGGGTAAATGTATAATGATGCGCGCCGCTGCCGGGGGGCGGGCAGGGGCCGTGCCAGCGATTGTTGCCCGGCGTATTTTTACCCCCGGTAAAGCCTTTGCCGTCGCGCAGCGCGTTAGCCGTAAACCCGGCCGCCGAGGCGGGAATGTTATACGCCACCAGATGCGTCACTCCTAATCCCTTTGCGCCTTCAGGATCGTGAACAATCAGCGCCAGGCTTTTCGTTTCCTGCGGTAAATTGCTCCACACCAGCGGCGGAGAGTTGTTTTCACCGGTACAGTTAGGATTATCTTTGGCATTGCCGGCAAATTTTTTATCCATCATCCCGTTGTCGGCGAAGGCGGGAGATTGCAGCATAAAAAGCGAATCGGCCGCAGCGCCGCCCGCGTAGATCAGTAATGCGCCGCACAATAAAGGTTTCAGCGTCGTTAGCATGATGATGCTCTCCGGTAGGTTACGCCTTAACTGTAGTTAAACCGCAGCGGCAGGGTTAGGGATTTTCCTGAAATTTCGTGCCGGGATGAAAACCGGCAGGAAAAAGGCTAAGGTAAGGGTATGTCATTGCCTGCTTTTACCTCTACGAGGTTAATGTCCAGAGAATTCCTCTTTTTATCCCCCGCGTCATTACTCTTGCTACTGGCAGGCGGTGTGGCGCATGCCCAGGGCGCATTCGTCGAGCAGGCGAAAAATCCGCTGGACAATAATCAGGATGGCCTGCCGGATTTAGGTCTCGCCCAGCCCACCCATGAAGGTGAAAAAAGCCTCGCTGAAATGGCGAAGGCGTTTGGCGAAGCGAGTATGACCGATAACGGGCTGGATGCCGGAGAGCAGGCCAGAACGTTTGCCCTCGGGCAGGCGCGTGACGCATTGAGTTCCGAGGTCAATCAGCAGTTGCAGAGCTGGCTGGCACCGGGCACCAATGCCAGCGTCGAGCTGCGCGTTGATGACGAGGGCGACTTTTCCGGCAGTCGCGGTAGCTGGTTTTTCCCGTTGCAGGATCTTGAGCATCGGTTGAGCTGGACCCAGTTTGGCGTCACCCGCCAGGACGAGGGACTGGTGACTAACGCGGGCATCGGTCAGCGCTGGACCGCCGGACACTGGCTGCTCGGCTACAACACCTTTTATGACAACCTGCTTGACGAAAACCTGTCAAGGGCCGGGCTGGGCGCGGAAGCGTGGGGCGAAAACCTGCGGCTGTCGGCGAATTATTACGAACCGCTGCAAAACTGGCACAACACCTCCATGACCCTCCAGCAGCGGATGGCGCGCGGTTACGACGTGACCGCCGCAGCCCGTTTGCCGTTTTATCAGCATTTGAATACCAGCCTCAGCCTAGAGCAGTATTTTGGTGAAAGCGTGGATTTGTTCAGCAACGGTACGGGCGAACATAACCCGATGGCGGTGAAACTGGGGCTGGATTATACCCCGGTACCGCTGGTGACGCTCAGCGCACAGCACAAACAGGGTGAGGGTGGAGCCAGTCAGAACGATGTCGGGCTGAAGCTTAACTATCGCTTTGGCGTGCCGCTGAAAAAGCAGCTTGAGGCCAACGAAGTGGCGGCCAGCCGCTCGCTGCGCGGCAGCCGTTACGACGCAGTACAGCGAAGCACATTGCCGGTGATGGAATCGCGCCAGCGTAAAACGCTGTCGGTATACCTGGCGACCCCGCCGTGGGATCTGAAGCCTGGCGAGACGGTGGCGCTTAAGTTACAAATCCGCAGCAGTTTTGGCATTAAAACGCTGGAGTGGCAGGGCGATACGCAGCCGCTCAGCCTGACGCCGCCGGCCAACGGCAACTCCGCCGACGGCTGGACCATTATTATGCCGGCGTGGGATTATACCGAGGGTGCGGAAAACCGCTGGAGACTGGCGGTAACGGTGGAAGATCAACGCGGGCAGCGCGTCTCATCCAATGAGATCGTGCTGGCGCTGACCGAACCGCTGGTGGCGTTCAAAAATGAGAACATGCCGTAGCGCGATTAAAATATACGCTCCTGATGCACCCAGACGGCAGCCTCGACGCGGGATTTGAGCTTCATTTTCTTCAGCATGTGTTTGACATGAACCTTCACGGTACTCTCAGTAATATCCAGACGGCGGGCGATCATTTTATTCGGCAGGCCCTGAGCGATGAGCTTCAGGATATCGCGCTCGCGTGGGGTTAACTGGGTAACATCGCGGTCGGAGGTCGCCCGGTTCGCCCGCAGGCTGGCGGCCAGCACCGGGGTTAACGCCTCGCTAAGTACCATCTCTCCGGCAGCGGCCTGCTGAAGCGCTTTCAACAGGTCCTCCGGCTCCATGTCTTTCAGCAGATAACCGTCCGCGCCGCGCTTCAGCGCCGTGACCACATCTTCTTCGTGATCAGCACGATTCCGCCGCCGAACTGGCGCAGCCGCTGGACGTGAAAGACTGGAAAAAAGGCGAATGTGACCTGATCCCGGGTAAAACCGCGCCGCACATTATTCCGGTCGAGCGTGATTATCCGGCGACGTACGAACGCTTTACCTCCATCGGTCCGCTGATGGACAAAATCGGTAACGGCGGAAAAGGCATCGCCTGGAACACCCAGAGCGAAATGGATCTGCTGCGCAAGCTCAACTACACCAAAGCGGAAGGCCCGGCCAAAGGCCAGCCGATGCTCAATACGGCGATTGATGCGGCGGAGATGATCCTCACCCTGGCCCCGGAAACCAACGGCAAGGTGGCGGTCAAAGCCTGGGCAGCGCTGAGCGAGTTCACCGGCCGCGACCATACGCATCTGGCGACCAATAAAGAAGAGGAAAAAATCCGCTTCCGCGACATTCAGGCCCAGCCGCGCAAGATTATTTCCAGCCCGACCTGGTCCGGTCTTGAAGACGAGCACGTGTCTTACAACGCCGGGTATACCAACGTTCACGAGCTGATCCCGTGGCGTACCCTGTCCGGTCGTCAACAGCTGTATCAGGATCACCAGTGGATGCGCGACTTCGGCGAGAGCCTGCTGGTGTACCGTCCCCCCATTGATACCCGTTCGGTAAAAGCGGTGATGGGCGAGAAGTCCAACGGTAACCCGGAGAAAGCGCTGAACTTCCTGACGCCGCACCAGAAATGGGGCATTCACTCAACTTACAGCGACAATCTGCTGATGCTGACGTTGTCACGCGGCGGTCCGATTGTCTGGATGAGTGAAATCGACGCCAAAGAGCTGGGGATTGAGGATAACGACTGGATCGAAGTGTTTAACAGCAACGGCGCACTGACCGCCCGTGCGGTAGTGAGCCAGCGTGTACCGTCCGGCATGACCATGATGTACCACGCGCAGGAGCGTATCGTGAATCTGCCAGGGTCGGAAATCACCGGCCAGCGCGGCGGCATCCATAACTCGGTCACCCGTATCAGCCCGAAACCGACCCATATGATCGGCGGCTACGCGCAGCTGGCTTACGGCTTCAACTACTACGGCACCGTTGGCTCTAACCGCGATGAGTTCGTGGTGGTACGCAAAATGAAAAACATTAACTGGCTGGATGGCGAAGGCAATGACCAGGTACAGGAGGGCGTAAAATGAAAATTCGTTCACAAGTCGGCATGGTGCTGAATCTTGATAAATGCATCGGCTGCCACACCTGTTCCGTGACCTGTAAGAACGTCTGGACCAGCCGCGAAGGGATGGAGTACGCGTGGTTTAACAACGTCGAAAGTAAACCCGGCACCGGCTACCCGAACCAGTGGGAAAATCAGGATAAGTGGAAGGGCGGCTGGATCCGTAAAATCAACGGCAAACTGCAACCGCGTATGGGCAACCGCGCGCTGCTGCTGGGGAAAATCTTTGCTAACCCGCATCTACCGGGCATCGATGATTACTACGAGCCGTTTGACTACGACTATCAGCACCTGCACAACGCGCCGGAAGGCAAGCATCAGCCGATCGCCCGTCCGCGCTCGCTGATCACCGGCCAGCGGATGAACAAAATCACCACCGGCCCGAACTGGGAAGAGATCCTCGGCGGTGAGTTTGAGAAGCGCGCCAAAGATCAGAACTTCCAGAATATGCAGAAGGCGATGTACGGCCAGTTCGAAAACACCTTCATGATGTACCTGCCGCGCCTGTGCGAGCACTGCCTTAACCCGGCGTGCGTCGCGACCTGCCCGAGCGGCGCCATCTACAAGCGTGAAGAAGACGGCATCGTGCTGATCGACCAGGACAAGTGCCGCGGCTGGCGGATGTGTATCACCGGCTGCCCGTACAAAAAAATCTACTTTAACTGGAAGAGCGGCAAATCCGAGAAGTGCATTTTCTGCTATCCGCGCATCGAAGCCGGTCAGCCGACCGTCTGTTCCGAAACCTGCGTGGGCCGTATTCGTTATCTCGGCGTGCTGCTGTATGACGCCGACGCCATTGAGCAGGCGGCGGGCACCGAGAATGAGAAAGATCTTTACGAGCGTCAGCTCAGCATCTTCCTCAATCCGAACGATCCGGCGGTGATTGCCCAGGCGCTGAAAGACGGCGTGCCGCAGAGCGTGATTGACGCCGCGCAGCAGTCGCCGGTGTACAAAATGGCGATGGACTGGAAGCTGGCGCTGCCGCTGCACCCGGAATACCGCACGCTGCCGATGGTCTGGTACGTGCCGCCTCTGTCACCGATTCAGTCCGCCGCTGACGCGGGCGAGCTGGGCAGCAACGGTATTCTGCCGGACGTGGACAGCCTGCGTATCCCGGTCGAATACCTGGCAAATATGCTGACCGCAGGCGACACCAAACCGGTGCTGCTGGCGCTGAAACGGATGCTGGCGATGCGTCACTATAAACGCGCAGAAACCGTGGACGGCAAGCTGGATACCCGTGCGCTGGAAGAGGTGGGGTTAAGCGAAGCCCAGGCGCAGGAGATGTACCGCTACCTGGCGATTGCCAACTACGAAGATCGCTTTGTGATCCCGAGCAGCCATCGTGAACTGGCGCGCGACGCTTTCCCGGAGAAAAGCGGCTGCGGCTTCACCTTCGGTGACGGCTGCCACGGTTCCGACAGCAAATTTAACCTGTTTAACAGCCGTCGCATCGATGCCATTGATGTGACCACCAGAACGGAGCCGCACCAATGATTGAACTCGTCATTGTTTCGCGCCTGCTCGAATACCCGGATGCTGCCCTGTGGCAGCATCAGCAGGAGTTGTTTGATGCGCTGGCCGCGTCGGAAAATCTCAGCAAAGAAGACGCGCACACACTGGGCATTTTCCTGCGCGACTTAACCGGGCAGGATCTGCTCGATGTGCAATCCGCCTACAGCGAGTTGTTCGATCGCGGTCGCGCCACCTCGCTGCTGCTGTTTGAGCACGTTCATGGTGAATCCCGCGACCGTGGTCAGGCGATGGTCGATTTGCTGGCGCAGTACGAGCGTCACGGCCTGCATCTCGACAGTCGTGAACTGCCGGATCACCTGCCGCTGTATCTCGAATATCTGGCACAGCTGCCGGTGAGCGAGGCACTGGGGGGCTTGCAGGATATTGCGCCGATCCTGGCGTTGTTAAGCGCGCGCCTCGGGCAGCGGGAAAGCCGCTACGCCGTATTGTTCGATTTGCTGCTGAAGCTGGCGAATACCGCGATTGATAACGCAAAAGTGGCCGAGAAGATCGCCGATGAAGCCCGCGACGATACGCCGCAGGCGCTGGACGCCGTCTGGGAAGAGGAACAGGTGAAGTTCTTTGCCGACCAGGGCTGCGGTGAGTCGGAAATCTCCGACCACCAGCGTCGTTTTGCCGGTGCCGTTGCTCCGCAATATCTGAATCTCTCCACTGGAGGACAGCAATAATGCAATTTCTGACCACGTTTTTCTTCGATATCTACCCCTACATTGCGGGTACGGTATTTTTGGTGGGTAGCTGGCTGCGCTATGACTACGGTCAGTACAGCTGGCGCGCCGGCTCCAGTCAGATGCTGGATCGTAAAGGCATGAACATGGCGTCAAACCTGTTCCACTTTGGCATCCTCGGGATTTTTGCCGGGCACCTGCTGGGCATGCTCACCCCGCACTGGATGTATGAAGGCTTCTTACCCCTCGACGTGAAGCAGAAAATGGCGATGATTGCCGGCGGTGCCTGCGGCGTAATGACTCTGGTTGGCGGCCTGCTGCTGCTGAAGCGCCGCCTGTTCAGCCCGCGTGTCCGGGCGACCACCACCGGGGCGGATATTCTGATCCTCACCCTGCTGATGGTGCAGTGCGCCCTCGGTCTGCTGACCATTCCGTTCTCCGCTCAACATATGGACGGTAGCGAGATGATGAAGCTGGTGGGCTGGGCGCAATCGGTGGTGACATTCCACGGTGGCGCGTCTTCCCACCTCGAGGGCGTGGCGTTTATTTTCCGCGTTCACCTGGTGCTGGGGATGACATTGTTCCTGCTGTTTCCGTTCTCCCGACTGGTCCATATCTGGAGTGCGCCGGTGGAGTATCTGACGCGTAAATACCAGATAGTCCGCGCCCGCCGCTGATTAACGGCATAGCGTCGCAAAACCCAGGAACAAATATTCCTGGGTTTTTTTTGCGTTTTATTTATATCATGATGCGCATCGTGGAATCAGGAAGTGAACGTATAATGGAGTATTCGACCCGCCCTGGCGTTACCGTCGCGCTAAAAATCGTCTCAACGGGCACCGCGCTACCAACGGAGCGTATTACCTCATCAATGCTGGATATCCGGCTCGGCAAGCCAGCGGGCTATGTGGAAAAACGCTCGGGTATTGCCTGGCGCTACCACGTTACTAACGACGCCAGTCAGGCTGAGCTGGCGGCGCAGGCGCTGCATAACGCCCTCAACGCAGGAGCGTTGTCTCCCTCATCGATTGATTTACTGATTTGCGCCTCGGCGATTGCCGTTCAGGCGCTGCCCTGTAGCGCCATCCATATTCTGAAAGCCGCCAGAATGCCTGCAGGCATAGCGGGCTTTGATATTAACAGCAGCTGCGTCAGTTTTATTTCCGCGCTGGAAGTCGCTGGCGGATTGCTGAATACCGGCGCATACCGGCGCATTGCAATTGTATCTGCGGACATTGCCTCCCGCGGTATCGACTGGGCGCATGAAGAATCCTCGCTGATTTTTGGCGACGGTGCCGCATGTGCGATTGTCGAACGCGGCGACGGCTCCAGCGGCATTATGGCGAGTCTGATCGAGATGTACCCGGACGGCAGCGAGCTGTGCGAAATTCGCGCTGGCGGCACGCGGCGTAATCCCAGAGCAGGAATGAGCGAGAGTGATTTTTTGTTTCATATGCAGGGAAAAGCGCTGTTTCGCTACGCCTCTTCATTAATTGACGACTACTTTGCCCGACTGCTGGCAAAAAGCGGCGTGACGCTGGCGGATCTTGCCACGGTGGTGCCGCATCAGGCCAGCCACCTGTCTCTCGAACATATGCGCAGGCGACTGCGCGTGCCGGAATCGGTATTGATTGATATTTACCGGCATCATGGCAATCAGGTGGCGGCGTCCATTCCTTTCGCGCTACATGAAGCGGTGGTAAGTGGACGGTTGATTGGCGGCCAGCCGGCGATGCTGATTGGTACGGCGGCGGGACTGACGCTGGCAGGCATGGTATTTCTGCCGTGAAGATCCTGCTGACGGGCGCCACCAGCGGACTGGGACGCAATGCGGCAGAGCATCTGCTTGTGACCGGGCATGACGTAGTGGCTATCGGGCGTAACCCGGCGCAGGGCGAACAGCTTCAGCGGATGGGCGCCACCTTTGTGCCGCGCGATCTGACCACCGCGAGCGTAGAGGAGTGCATTCGGCTGGTGGAAGGCTGCGATGCGGTATGGCACTGCGCGGCCAAATCTTCGCCCTGGGGCCGTCGGGCTGATTTCTGGCTCACCAACGTGCAGGTCACGCAGCGCCTGGCGCAGGCGGCAGGCACGGTTCAGGTTCCGCGCTTCATTCATATTTCTACCCCGGCTGTATATTTTGATTTTCAGCATCACTATGATTTGACGGAAAATTACCGCGCCCGGCGTTTCAGTAGCCATTACGCCCACAGTAAACAGGCTGCCGAGCAGGTCATCACTGATGCGGTGGCGCGTTTTGCATCAACAACCTGGGTCATACTGCGCCCGCGCGGTTTATTTGGTCCGCACGACAACGTGATTGTCCCGCGCCTGCTGCAACAGCTGCGCCGGGATAACGGTGTGCTGCGGTTGCCGCGCGGCGGCGAAGCGCTGCTGGATCTGACTTTTGTGCAGAACGTGGTATACGCGATGGAACTGGCAACTCGTCGAACCCTGCGTTCCGGAAGCGTGTATAACGTCACTAACCACCAGCCGCAGCGTCTGAGGACGATGCTCGACGCGCTGCTGCGCGAGCAGCTGGGACTGCACTATCAGATCCGTAATGTGCCGTGGCCCGTGCTGTCGCTCGCGGCGCGCGGCATGGAAATATTCGGCCACTGCCTTAACAAAGAGCCGCCGGTGACCCGTTATAGCGCCGGGACCGTGTGTTTTGATATGACGCTGAGTGCGCACAAGGCGATTGAGGAACTGGGCTACCGGCCCCGGTATTCAATGGAAGATGGCATCGCGTTGACCGGAAAATGGATGAGGGAACATGGCCACAATCACCGCCTTTGAAGTGGGATACTGTACTCATATTGGCTGCATGGCGCTGAAGGGGGCCGGGCTGCGCGTCTGTCGGTTTCCGTCGCGGGCCTGGCTGCTGGAGGTGGGCGACAGGCGCTGGCTGTGGGATACCGGCTACGCCTCCTGGTTTGAACAGTATACCCGCTCAGGCGTCTTCAGAATTTACCGCCAGGTTACGCCGGTGTATTTCGATCCTGAAGAGTCGCTGGCCCGGCAACTGCTTGCGCAGGGGCTGGTCGGCGGCGATATTCAGGGCATCATTCTGTCGCACTTTCACGCTGACCATGTCGCCGGGCTGCGTGATTTTCCCGGCGTGAAGTGTATTTGCTCGGGCGAAGGCTGGGAGCAGGTCAGAACGCTGCGTGGATTCGCGGCCCTGCGCCAGGCATTCGTTCCGGGGTTGTTCCCGGCGGATTTTGAGACGTCATTAACCTTTATCGAAGGTTTTGACGCGCGGCAACTTCCCGCCGCGCTGGCGCCGTTTACGCACGGCTACGTACTGCCGGGGAGCGAGGGGCAAATTATTCTGGTTCCGCTTCCTGGCCACGCCGCCGGGCACATTGGTGCGTTCATACTGACCGACGATGGCTGGACGCTGCTGGCAGCCGATGCCGCCTGGTCGCCAGCAAACTACCGCGAGTTGCGTGGCCCCTCACGGCTGGCAAATCTGGTGATGGCGGATGCGACGGCCTATTACCAGACGCTTGAGCGGCTTAACCAGCTCTGGCAACAGGGCTCGGTGGATATTCGCCTCTGCCACGAGGGCGATTTGTGATCCCATTTCATCTGCTCTGGCACTATTTCCGCACCCGTAAACTGCGTTTTACCGATCGCGCGAGGCTTGAAGCGTGGCAGAACAAAAAAATGCGCACGTTTCGCCGCAGCGTGCTGACGAAAAGCCCGTGGTTCCGCCGCTATCTTGCGCTGCCGTTTCAGGAGTGGCCAACGATGGATAAAGCGTTAATGATGGCGCATTTCGATGACATGAACACCGCCGGACTACAGCGCGACGAGCTGATGGCATGTGCACTGCGCAGCGAACAAAGCCGTGATTTTTCGCCTAAAGTCGGACGTTTCAGCGTCGGTTTGTCGTCCGGCACCTCCGGACGGCGCGGGTTGTTTGTGGTGAGTCCGCAAGAACAAACGCTGTGGGCGGGGGCGATTCTGGCAAAAGTGCTGCCCGATGGTTTACTGGCGGGCGAGCGCGTGGCGCTCTTTCTGCGTGCGGATAACAATCTGTATCGCAGCGTCAATAACCGCTGGCTCAGTCTGGCATTTTACGATCTGCTCGCTCCGTTTGCGCCGCAGCTGGCGCGGCTTGAGGCACAATCCCCCACCATTATCGTCGCCCCCGCTCAGGTGCTGCGCGCGCTGGCGCTGGAGGTTCTTGCCGGTACCCTGATGCTTACAGTTAAAAAAGTGATTTCGGTAGCGGAAGTGCTGGAAGATCACGATCGCGTGTTGCTGCGCCAGGCATTTGGCGAGGTGGGCGAGATTTATCAGGCGACGGAAGGGTTTCTGGCATCGACCTGTGTCTGCGGCACGCTGCATCTGAACGAGGAATTTATTCACGTCGAGCCTGAGTGGCTGGATGAACACCGCTTCATTCCCATTATTACCGACTTTACCCGCCGCACGCAGCCTGTGGTTCGCTACCGGCTTGATGACGTACTGGTGGCAGGCAAGGAGCCGTGTCCCTGCGGTAGCGTGACGCGGACGATTGCCCGTATTGAAGGTCGCCAGGACGATAGTTTGCAGTTACCTGACGCCAGCGGGCAGGGGAAAGGGGTCTTTGCCGATCCCTGTAGCCGGGTGCTGGCGATAACGCTACCGCCTGGCGCAGACTACCGGCTGGTACAGACGGCGGCGGGTACGCTGTGTTTGACGGCGGACTGCGAACCCGCCGTGCTGGAAGCCTGCCAGCTGGCGTTAAATACGTTTTTTGCCCGCCAGGGCATAGATGTGCAACGCCTGAAATGGCAGCTGGTTTCACAGCGCCCGGAGGTGCAGTTCGGCGCAAAGCGGCGGCGCATCATCCGCCAGTGGAGGGAGGCGTAATGGCTATCGTACAGCGACTAAAACAGATGCTGTTTGGCTGGGGAACCGTTGGGTTGATTTATTCGTTTTGCGATCGCCTCCAGGGCGAGGGGCACCCGCTCACCGCGTGGGCAGTCGACAGCGCAATTCCGTTTTCATCATCCGCCATCTGGCTCTATTTATCGTTTTTTTTGATTGTGCCCGCAGGCTATCTGCTGGTGCCGTTATCTCGTTTACGCTGGCTTGCCTGTGCCATGCAGTTATCGGCGCTGGGGGCCGGAGTCATTTATGTGTTATGGCCGACGACGATGCACTATCCACCGGTGGCACATGACGGTACCTCCTCCGCCGTGCTGGGCTGGCTGATTGAGATCGACTCCAGCCAAAATTGCTTCCCCTCATTACACGCGGCGCTGACCATCCTTGCCGTCGTCGCCATCGCCGCGCGAGGACGCTTTTTTATCACTGCCACAAGTGTGCTGTGGGCGCTGGCTATTGCGTTTTCTATTCTGCAACTGCGCAGACACTTATTTATTGATTTGCTGGGCGGCGCGCTGCTGGCATGGGGCAGCGGCTGGCTGGCAATGCATCTGGAAATACGGAAAAAACAACACAGGGAAATACGCTATGAGTGAGTTACTGATCCCGATCCTGTTTATGATCGCGCTGGTATTCGGCGAGGCCTGCTTTTTGCAGGTGACGGGGCGGCAGAAAATAGACTGGCACGACATCATTTTTAATATTAATTCCGGGCACATCATTCTGTGGCTGTTTCGCTGTCTGGAAGTGC
This sequence comes from Superficieibacter sp. HKU1, assembly GCF_029319185.1. NCBI lineage: Bacteria > Pseudomonadati > Pseudomonadota > Gammaproteobacteria > Enterobacterales > Enterobacteriaceae > Superficieibacter > Superficieibacter sp. HKU1. The sequence continues at coordinate 2,538,886 of NZ_CP119754.1, read as the reverse complement.
TGTGTTATGCGCTGATACTTCAGTACGCTAATCTGCATCTTTTTGACGGCATCGCTACGGTTTGGGTATGGCTGTTCACGTTGCTGGTGTGGGATTTTTGCTTCTACTGGCTTCACCGTCTGCATCATGAATGGCGAGGGTTGTGGGCGGTACACGTTGTGCATCATCACGGAGAGAATTATAACCTGTCGCTGGGCGTAAGAAACTCCTGGTACTCCTCTCTGACCTCGATTCCTTTTTTTATGCTGCTGGCGCTGTGCGGGGTGCCGTTGAGCGTCTACCTGGCGGTTTCTGTCATCCACTACAGCATCCAGTTTTTTAATCATAATGCGTTGACTCCCCGTCTCGGCTGGCTTGAAAAGATTTTCATAACCCCGTGGCATCATCGTGTCCATCACCTTAACGAGCGGCGCTACGCGGATACGAATTATGGCGGCACCTTTATTCTCTGGGACCGGTTATTCGGTACGCTTTGCGCCATGCCGCCGTCTCAGATGACCGCTTTTGGCGTGAAGGGCAGTCAGCTTTCTGCCAATCCGCTGCGGGAGAGTAATCTGCCATTTCAGCAACTGATCGGTACTTCACAAACCGGACGAACGCCTGAGCGTCACTTCATCTGCGCCACGTTGCCCATCGTCACCGGGGCATTGTTGCTGTTTATGCTGGTGCTGGGTTACATCCAGCGTTATGGCTACGATATTCAACATGTCTCGCTGGCGCAGGCGCTGCTGTTTGTCCTGCTGGCGGCCGGTTCCGTTGCATTGGGTGGCGTCAGTGACGGGCAGCGCTGGGGGAAAATAGCCTGGTGCGCGGTGACATTGTCGCTGCTCGTTTTTGCGATACTGTTTGCCGGGGTGGTGCCTTTTGCGCCGATCCTCACTCTTCTGCTGGTTGCACATAGCGTGATCCTGGCCTGCGGAATGGGAACCCGTACCGCGGGAGGCAAGTGTGAATCTGTTTAACCCCCGGGGGCGGCTGACCTTTCCCGCCGATAATCCGGCGCTGGTTAAAGCGTTGCATTCACAAAGCCAGGCCTTATTGACGTCGCGTGGCGATCATCGTTATGCCGACCGATGGGCGATCGGCAAGGCGCTGGCGCTGGTCGTGGCGGGCTTTATTTGCTATGTCGTGGCGCTTCGCCAGCAGAGTGCCGTTTTCTTTTTTCTGGCATATCTGGCGGTGATGCTCTGCGCCATGCTGCTGGCGGTTAACGTGGTACACGACGCCTCGCACAATGCTTTTCTGCGGGGGAAACGGGCGAACGCCTGGCTCAGTTTCTTCGCAGCGCTCCCGCTGGGACTGGACGCAGACTGCTGGCGCGTGCGCCACGTCAGGTTTCATCACGGTTTTACTAATGTCGAGTACTACGATCCGGATATCGCTGAAAACGGCCTGCTGCGTCAGACGCCGTGGCAGCGCTGGCGGCCTTTCATGCGGTTACAGCGATTTTACTGGCCGCTGATCGCCGGGATGACCTTCCCCTGGTATATCTGGGTTGTCGACTGGCTCGACAGAGCAGGGCTGACTCCGGTCACGCCGCATCTGACGCATCATGGTATCGCTGGCTGGAGCCGTTTTCTCGTCAGCAAAATCGTGCATATGATTATCGCGCCCGGACTCCTTCTTTGGCTACTGACGGATCGATTTGGGGTAGCTGCCGTGCTGATAACCTGGGCCGTCAGCCAGATGGTAGCGTCACTGATTTTCGTCATGCTGATCATTGGTACTCACTGGGCTAAAGGGCACCATTATCTTCCGCCTGGCGAGGGACGAATGCCGCAGGGCAGATTGGAGCATACGTTTGCCACGACCTTTGACTGGCTCCCCACGCCCGCGTGGATAGGGTACTGGCTTGGCGGGATTAATCTTCATTTAACCCATCATCTCTTTCCCCACTGGCATCATCGCCACTATCCGGCGCTCAGCGGCATTATTGCCAGCATTGCCGGTCAGCAGGGACTGGATTACCGGCGACTGACGTTGCGGGATTTGCTGTCGCTACAGCAACGCTTTCTGCAACGGATGGGCGAATCTCCTCAACGTGCGGATAGCGGGCCATGAAGGTGTTGGTAACCGGCGCGTCCGGCTTTATTGGCAGTGCTTTTCTGCGCCGTTTTGCCGCCGATCCACGGGTATCGTTGTATGGCACAGGCCGCCGGACGTTGCAGGATCTTCCACCCGGGGTGAGCTATCAGGCCCTTCCGCTCGACCAGTTGCAGACGCTTGATGTTGAACCGGATGTGGTGATCCACGCGGCGGGAAGAGCCTCACCCTGGGGCAGCGCGGCGCAATATTATCGCGATAACGTTGAGACCACGCGCCAGGTGATTGCATTTTGTCATGCCCGTCAGCTACCCCGGCTGATTTTTATCTCTACGGCGGCGGTATATTATCGGTTCGCCCATCAATATCATCTGCCTGAACACGCGGCCCTCGGGCACGCTTTTACCAGCGAGTACGGGCGTAGCAAATATCTGGCCGAGCAGCTGGTCAACGATTACGCCGGAGAGAAGACAATTTTTCGCCCCTGTGCGGTATTTGGTGCTGGTGACGCATTATTGCTGCCGCCGCTGCTGGAGGCCGCGCGGAAAAAAAGGCTGGTCAATCTGCGCAGCGAACATCCGGCGCAGGCTGAGATAATGCACGTGACTACGCTGTGTGATTACCTGATGCTGGCGGCCATGTCTGCGCGCCTGAAACCCTGCTATAACATTTCTGCCGCGCATCCGCTGGCTACGGAGGCATTGCTGCAAACGGTGTTAAACCAGCTTGATTTACCCGTGCCGACGCGCACGCTTTCAGTGGCGAAAGCGCTGCGTATTGCCGGTGGGCTGGAGTGGCTCTGGCGCAGTCTGCCGCTCGGCGGCGAGCCGCCGATCACCCGTTTTGGCGTGGGCGTTTTTGGCTACTCCGCAACCCTGGACGTCAGTCTGATGCTGGAGGATTTCGGTGCGCCGCAAGTCCCGTTCCCCGTCAGTCTGACCCGTTTTTTACAGGACTATAAGGCGCAATGGCAATGATAGCGATAGCGTTACTGTGGCTGGTCATACTCCTGTTTAAGTCAGGATTTGCACTTAAGATGTTGCGCCTTCCCCGGCGCGAGTGTGCACTAAGCAGCGGTGACGTCACCGTGATGCAACCGATCCTCGGTGGCGATCCGGCGCTGGCGTCGGTTCTGCAATCAAATCTGCACCATTTACCTGATGCGCATTTTCTGTGGCTGGTGGATGACGATGACGATCAAGGATGGCGCGTCACGCAGGATTTGCAGCAGCGTAATCCGCACTGCGCTATCACGCTGCTTCGTTACCCGCCTGCGCCGCAAGGGCAGAACCCCAAGCTATTCAAACTTGAGCAGGCGAGGGCGCAGGTAAAAACTGACTGGGTGATGGTGCTGGACGATGACGCGACGCTGAGTGCGGCCTCGTTGCACAGAATGTTAAGTGAGCTGGATGCCGCGTCGCTGGTGACCGCGCTACCGTATTATTGTGCCGCGCAAACACTGCCGTCACGCCTGCTGGCGCAGTTCGTTAACGATAACGCGGCGCTGACCTATCTTCCCTTATTGCCTTTTACTCGTCCGTTAACCCTGAACGGCATGTGTTATGTTTTGCATCGCGCCGTGCTGGAAAGGGTTGGAGGGTTTACATCGATCATGCATCATTTGACGGACGATCTGGCGCTGGCAAGCCTGCTGGCGCGTGAAAAGGTCAATATCGTTCAGTCCACGGCGTCCGTTCAGGTACAAACCAGCGTGCCGGATTTCAGGCGCTATAGCCGCCAGATGCATCGCTGGTTTCTGTTTGCCACGCTGCTGATGCGGGAGAAATCGGTGCCGGTCAATCTGGCTATTTTCCTGCTTCAGGGCCTTCATCCGCTGTTACTCTGGTCGATGTTAATTCTGGCCCTGAGTGGCGATGCGGTTGACGCGGCTATCATGACGGGTGTTCTGGTTATTCGCCACCTTGTGCTACGCCGGGTACAACGCGAGGTTTCAACGCATATCTCATCGCATCCGCTGCTCTCGCTGTTATCCGAGTTGCTCCAGCCGCTGCATTTGCTCCATGCGCTTGTTAACCACACCATTTACTGGCGCTCACGGCGCTACCGTATTTTCAGCAACGATCGTTTTATTTCACGATGAGCTTACAAATTGCATTTCTTACCGGCAGAAGCCAGCCGGGAAACACCTCGTTAAGCCCGGAACAGCACGCTTTTATGGCCGGGCTGGGAAAGAATACTGAAGGCATAGCGGTAAATTTCCCGTGGATAGCGCAAGGCGAAGCCTGGCAAGCCACGCCGTTGCTGCGAGCGAGTATCAACAACGCGCGAGATTATCTTGGCTCGCGCCGTCCGGCGTTCGTCGGCGCTTATCAGGCGGGGGCGCTGGCGCTGCTGGCATCTGCCGATCATACGCTGCTGCTGTGCGGAAGTTGTGGGCTTGAATTGTTTAATAATCTTCAGCTTCCTGCTTCAGTGATGCCGCGGGTGAGTATTTTTGCCTTCGGGCCGGTAGCCCGGCGTCGCCCGGCGTGCAGGCACTTGCTGGTTCAGGGACGGCAGGACTGGATTTCCCGGTTATGGTTTCGCGATGTGGATGAATATATTGCCTGCGGGCATATGAATTATCTTTCTCAACCTGAGCTGACTGACAGGTGCACACGTTTTATCAGGACCCTTTAATGCAACGCTTACTCGATTTGATCCCCGCTGGTATCAGCCGCATTGATCTGCTGGCTCCGCCATTTGCCGGGCATTTGCATCCGGTTCTCGCCATGGGGAGAGCGTTATCGGCGCATTATCAGGTCCGAATAATCAACACCTCAGGGGCGCAGAAGCGGATCGAGGCGGCCGGACTTGCGGCGCTGATCCTGCCCGGTGAATACGATGGGCCATTGCTGGCGGTGGCAAACCCGAATTATGCGATCAAATCCAGTCCGATAAAGTTGTACCGCCAGTTCCGTGCGGTTGTCGGGCTGCTGAAAAATTTTGCCGATGAACTGGCGCAGCTGTGGCGTCAGCACGGTATTCCCGAACTGGCTATAGCCGATTTTACGCTACCGATAGTGGGAGAGGTCTGCCATCAATTTGCGCTGCCCTGGTGGACCAGTATGCCGTCGCCCTGCGTACTGGAAAGCCCGGACGGTCCACCCGCCTACTGCGGTGGTTTAATGCCGGCTAAAAACGCAAGAGAGCGTGCCTGGCACGCTGTGCATCGCCAAAAAGTCAGGATCTTTAAGCGCGCTGTCTTCTGGCTTTTTCGTGATGTGATCCGCCAGACAGGCATCACGCGTCTCTACCGTTCCGACGGCAGTGAAAGCGCCTACTCGCCGACGCGGATCCTCGCCCTCAGTGAACCCGAGTTTGAATTCCCGCAACGTTGGCCTGATTCACTGCGATTTATTGGCCCGGCGCTTTATACGCCGCCGCTCGGCTATGAGGAGCCTGCCTTTAAAGAAGGCAAAAGACATGTGCTGGTCACGCTCGGCACCCATCTGGACTGGCACAAAGATGCTGTCGCCAGTGCCATTGCCGTGCTGGCGGAGACGATGCCGGAGTGGGAGTTCCATTTTACCGACGGCGACGGGCAGGGCGTACAGCGCCATCAGCAGGGTAATTTTTCTCGGGTAGCATGGGTAGATTATGACCGCTGGTTATCCCGCTATGATGCGGTGATCCACCACGGCGGCGCGGGAATTCTGTGGCATTGTCTGACGCGCAACATTCCGGCGCTGGTCTATCCGGTCGATTATGACCAGTTCGACCATGCCGCGAGGCTGGAGTACAGCGGGAGAGGCGTCTGGTTGCGTGGCGGGCTTGCCAGCCTTGAGCAGGGAGGGGATGTGCTGCGTAAACTGGTAGGGTAAACCGTCGGGGCAAACAGGTAAGGTAAGAATTATTATTAAGTTTTGTATTTTCTGGAAGATGATGGTGGGGGAAGGATTCGAACCTTCGAAGTCTGTGACGGCAGATTTACAGTCTGCTCCCTTTGGCCGCTCGGGAACCCCACCAGGGGTAATGCTCAGTGATTTGAAAATGGTGGTGGGGGAAGGATTCGAACCTTCGAAGTCGATGACGGCAGATTTACAGTCTGCTCCCTTTGGCCGCTCGGGAACCCCACCACGGGGCAATGCATATTACTCTGGCCTGCTTCCAATCTGGGAAGCGGGGCGCATCATATCAAATGACGCGCCGCTGTAAAGCATTCCTTTGCTTAACATGAATCGTTTGCGTACTTTTCATCCGTAACGCAGCAATGCTAATCAATTCATTTCATTACCGATTAAAGAATAATCGTCCGGTTGCCGTAGACAAATACCCGCTGAGCCAGCACCTGATAAAGCGCGCGGCTTAAGACATTTTTTTCAACGTCGCGCCCGGCACGCATCATATCTTCGGCCGTGTAGGTGTGATCCACATGAATCACATCCTGCATGATAATGGGGCCTTCATCCAGATTATCATTTACGTAATGCGCGGTGGCACCGATGATCTTCACGCCACGTTCGTATGCCTGATGATAAGGTCGAGCACCAATAAAAGCTGGCAGGAAGGAGTGGTGAATATTGATAATCTTGTTCGGGAAGCGAGAGACAAACTCAGGCGTCAGGACTCGCATATATTTAGCCAGAACGACATAATCAGGCTGGTGCGCTTCAATCGCATCGGCCATCAGTTGATCGTGTTCTTCACGGGTGTGGCCTTCATGGCTCACCAGCTCAAACGGGATCTCAAAACGTTCTACCAGGGTGCGCAGCGTTTCATGATTGCCGATAACAGCAGCAATTTCCACATCCAGACCGCCATAATTGGCTTTCATCAGCAGATCGCCCAGGCAATGTGCTTCCTTGGTGACCAGAATAACAATGCGGCGGCGACCGGCGGGATTTAATTCACGTACCGATCCTTCCGGCAAGGCGCTGTCGAGGTCGGCAAGCAGGGTCGTGTCGTTGAAGATCCCTTCGAGTTCAGTGCGCATAAAAAAGCGCCCGGTACGGTGATCGACAAATTCGTTGTTCTGCACAATATTAAGTTCGTGCTTGTAGCAAATATTAGTGATCCGCGCGATTAATCCTTTTTGATCGGGGCAAATGGTGCGCAGAACTTTACGTTGTAGTGAATGCATTGCAGGGAAAATCCTGTTGAAGGTGTTGGTGTTTGTTGTGCGGGGCCAGGCTTAATGTCCACAGCACTTTTTAAATTTTTTACCTGACCCGCAAGGGCAGGGGTCGTTTCGACCAAACTGCGGACGGGTCCCGTCGATATAATACCACTTTCCGCCCTCCTTTAAGAATCGCGACCGTTCAATGATGACGCCGGGTTTGCCGTTCTCACTGAATTTTGCCACGAAGCTGACGAAGCCTTCGTCTGCTGAAGCGCTATCTTCCGTAGAGAAAACCGTCAGCCCCTGCCATTGGGTATGGGCAAATCCGTTTTCGATTTCCTGGCGAAACGCGCTCGCCTGGCAGGAAGGGTGCCAGGTATTAATCAGGTAGTCCGCATTTTTCATCACAAACGCGCTGTAACGAGAGCGCATAAGATGTGATGGATCCGGCGCATCCCGCTCGCCGGACACAAATTGTTGGCAACATAGGCTATACTCGACAGCGCTGCCACAGGGACAGAGTTTTAACAAAATTGTCACCTTGCAAAAAATGATAACGGCGTCAATGCGCCTGGTAGCGTTATGTTAACTGAGCGATGCCAATGTTGCACGCGAGAAGCTGGAGAGATGTTAGCCTGACATAATGAAAACAATGACGATGGAGATAACGCGTAATTGTGGTGTTATCCGGGGTCGTTCACCGTCCACGACGGTTGAACTTCCGCCAAAATCAGATGATCACATTTATAGCGGCGCAAATTTTTTAGTTTGTTTGCTGACAGAAAGCTGTGTTGTCATTTATTTTATTTCCGCGTTATTTACAAGGCTATTTTCTGCAGGTGTAATGTCCCCCACCGCCAGCTTCTTTTCTTCACCTTATTTTTTTGCTCCGCAACGGTATGATGGTAAGCGCTTTCATTCGCTGCACCGCGCCCGTCATGGCGGATTGTCTGGCAGTGCAGGCGGGTGGCAAAAAGTTGCAGGCAAATATCAGCAAAAGGTTGATATTTTGTTACAACTTTTCCATCATGATATTTGTTCCGGCGAATCGCTTACGTATGTACCTTTTCGTGCAGCCATGATGTTGTCCGCTGGAGAAAAAATTCTAAATAACAAATCTGTGGTTGTTAGCAATGTTTAAGCGTGCTGTGTTTTTAAGAATACTTCAGCAAATTCTGACAAGCGATAGCGCAGATAGCATGCCAGTATTAAGTTATCGCAAGTCAGAGGAGATACCATGACGCAGCCACTGGCGGGAAAACATATACTCATAGTTGAAGACGAGCCCGTTTTCCGCACTTTGCTGGACAGTTGGTTATTGTCATTGGGGGCGACCACGCTGCTCGCCGAGGATGGTATGGACGCCATTGAGAAAATGACCAACCAGCAGATCGATCTGATGATCTGCGACATCGCGATGCCACGGATGAACGGGCTTAAGCTGATTGAGCATTTGCGCAATGCGGGCAATCCGCTGCCTATTCTTGTTATCTCGGCGACTGAGAACATGTCAGACATCGCGCGCGCGCTGCGTATCGGAGTCCAGGATGTCCTGTTAAAGCCGGTCAAAGATTTCCAGCGCCTGCGCGAAACGGTTTTTGCCTGTCTCTATCCTGATTTGTTTAATTCCAGGGTTGAAGAAGAAGAGCGCCTGTTTGAGGACTGGGATGCACTGGTTAGCGATCCTGCGGCTGCCGCAAAATTACTCCAGGAGCTGCAGCCACCCGTTCAGCAGGTGCTTTCGCACTGTCGTATCAATTACCGCCAGTTGGTCGCCGCCGAGCAACCGGGGCTGGTGCTGGATATCGCTCCGCTTTCAGATGACGATCTTGCCTTCTACTGTCTTGATGTCACGCGAGCAGGCGACAACGGCGTGCTGGCCGCGCTGTTATTACGGGCGCTATTTAACGGGCTACTTCAGGAACAACTGTCACAACAGGGTCAGCGTCTGCCAGAAATGGGCAGTTTGCTTAAGCAGGTGAATAATCTGTTGCGTCAGGCCAATTTGCCCGGCCAGTTTCCGCTATTTATTGGTTATTATCACAGCGGATTAAAAAATTTAATTCTCGTCTCTGCTGGTCTTAATGGAACATTAAATACCGGCGACCATCAGGTACAGATCAGTACGGGCGTTCCGCTCGGAACGCTGGGTAATACGTATTTCAATCAAATCAGCCAGCGCAGCGAGGCATGGCAGTGTCAGATATGGGGCGCTGGTGGCCGTTTGCGTTTAATGCTGTCTGCAGAATGAGCAAATGAATTTTACGCTTGCGATAGGTTTACCTGCCAATGTACCGCAGTGGTACTATGCTTATGTTAATGCGTAAAAATCCTAATTCGAGCTTACCGCGTCTGTTTCAGACCAGGATTGTCTTCCGGTACTGATATACTCAACGCGTTAATTTATTAATGAGAAGTTCAGATTTCGAACACTTCAGGAGAGTTCAATGGCTGCTTTAAATTCAAAAGTCAAAAAGGCCGTTATCCCGGTTGCGGGATTGGGCACGAGGATGTTGCCAGCAACCAAGGCTATCCCCAAAGAGATGTTACCGCTGGTTGATAAACCGCTCATCCAATATGTAGTCAATGAATGCATTGCGGCAGGTATTACTGAAATCGTACTGGTCACGCACTCCTCCAAAAATTCGATCGAAAACCACTTCGATACCAGCTTTGAACTTGAAGCGATGCTGGAAAAACGTGTTAAACGTCAGCTGCTGGAAGAAGTACAATCTATTTGCCCTCCTCACGTCACTATTATGCAGGTGCGCCAGGGGCTGGCGAAAGGGCTGGGTCATGCAGTACTTTGCGCACAACCGGTAGTAGGTGATGAGCCCGTCGCCGTTATTCTGCCAGACGTTATTCTGGATGAGTTTGAATCCGATCTCTCTCAGGATAACCTGGCTGAAATGATTAAACGTTTTGATGAGACGGGCTGTAGTCAGATCATGGTTGAGCCGGTTGATGACGTTACCGCTTACGGTGTCGTTGATTGTAAAGGCGTCGCGCTCCAGGCGGGTGAAAGCGTGCCGATGGTAGGCGTTGTCGAGAAACCAAAAGCAAACGTTGCGCCGTCAAATCTTGCGGTTGTAGGCCGTTATGTGCTTAGCGCTGAAATTTGGGCTTTGCTGGCAAAAACGCCTCCAGGTGCAGGTGATGAAATTCAGCTGACGGACGCGATTGATATGTTAATCGAAAAAGAAACCGTTGAAGCCTATCATATGAAAGGCAAAAGCCACGACTGCGGTAATAAACTGGGTTATATGCAAGCTTTCGTTGAGTATGGTATCCGCCATAACTCACTGGGCGAAGAATTTAAAGCCTGGCTCGAAGAGACCGTGGGCGTATCAAAGTAATCTTTTAGTAACAGAAAAAACCGGGACGTACGATCCCGGTTTTTTTATGCCTGTAAAATAGACATTCCGCTTAAAATGAGCGTGGGAATGACCTAATCATTCTTTATTCAGGCAAAAAAAATCCCGCCATAGCGGGATTGTGGAAGCAGCGAGATTAGCCTTTAATCAGGAAATCGTCCAGCTGTTTACCTTGCTCGTCCATTGCTTTTTTGATTACAGCAGGAGTACGACCCTGGCCGGTCCAGGTTTTGGTTTCGCCGTTTTCATCGGTGTAGCTATATTTAGCCGGACGCGCAGCGCGTTTTGCTTTAGTACCGGTTTTTGCTGCAGTGATGCTGTTCAGCAATTCATTAGGATCGATACCATCAGCAATCAGCATTTCACGATATTGCTGCAGTTTACGCGTACGCTCTTCAACTTCCGCGGCAGCAGCGGTATCTTCTTCACGACGTTCGTTAACAACTACTTCTAATTTTTCCAGCATCTCTTCCAGTGTCTCAAGGGTGCATTCTCTGGCCTGAGCACGAAGAGTACGGATGTTGTTCAGAATTTTAAGTGCTTCGCTCATTGTAGTAATCTCAAACTTATATTGTGGGGTGGTTTGTTAAGCTAATAATAGAGCGATAATTGGCGTTGTGCAATAGGGAGAAATGTAAGGAACTCAAAATTGTCTATTATTTTTCATGATTCAAATTCCTGTTAACTTAAATTTTGCTCGCTATCACGCTTTCACTATTCATATAGCGTTCGATAAACAACATCGTTAACCCCTGATGGCAGATGATTTTTTTGCACTGTTTTACAACAAATTATTGTCTTCACGGATAAATACGGTGCCTGTGTATTAGCAAATCGATACATTTGCAAGCAGAAAAGCAAAATAGCCGGTACCGCTATCGTGGGCGAAAATCAAAGAAAGGTCAGGGTTGTTAGAAGAATGTAATGTCAAAGAGGATCCCGGCATTAATGAGCAATTGCATCATAACAGGGCTGGTTATCACTATATCTCCCGGCATTGCACCATCTGGTGCAGGTGTTTTCTGTTTAACGCCGTCACATAGTGCAGGCAAAAAATATGCTACACTCGCGGCCGCTATTAATACACTTTGATTGGGGTTATGCGGCCAATGGCACAACTATATTTCTACTATTCAGCAATGAATGCAGGGAAATCGACTGCGTTGCTGCAGTCATCATACAATTACCAGGAACGTGGTATGCGGGCGGTAGTATATACCGCAGAAATTGATAACCGCTTTGGTTCAGGTAAGGTAAGTTCCAGAATTGGCCTGTCGTCGCCCGCTAAGCTGTTTAACCAGAATACGTCATTACTGGCTGAAATTAGCGCGGAGCATGCGCAGGAAAGCGTTCACTGCGTTCTGGTTGATGAGTGCCAGTTCCTTACGCGTCAGCAGGTTCTCGAGCTTTCTGAGGTCGTGGATAGCCTCGATATTCCGGTACTGTGTTATGGACTCAGGACTGATTTTCGCGGTGAGTTGTTTATGGGCAGCCAGTATCTTCTGGCCTGGGCAGATAAACTGGTTGAGCTGAAAACCATTTGCTTCTGCGGGCGCAAAGCCAGCATGGTGTTGCGCCTCGACCAGGCAGGGCGACCGTATAACGAAGGTGAGCAGGTGGTGATCGGAGGCAATGAGCGTTATATCTCGGTGTGCCGTAAACATTATAAAGAAGCGCTCCATACAGGCTCTCTGAGCGCAATACAGGAGCGCCACCGTCGTAGCGCACGCTAACCCTTTGCGCCTGTAGCAAGTCGTTACAGGCGCGCTTTCAGGCATAAAAAAAGCCCCATCAGAGATGGGGCTTTTTATTACGATGGTTTGCTAATACTTAAGCGGTTTTTTTCGCTTTTTTATCAGCTTTTATTGCCGGAGCGACAGCAGCGTTCTCAGCAGGAGCACCTTCGCTGTATTCACGACCGTAGTAGGTATCAAGCAGGATCTGTTTCAGCTCGGCGATCAGCGGATAGCGCGGGTTAGCACCGGTACACTGGTCATCGAATGCGTCTTCAGACAGCTTGTCAACGTGAGCCAGGAAGTCTGCTTCCTGTACGCCAGCTTCGCGGATAGATTTAGGAATACCCAGGTCAGCTTTGATCTCTTCCAGCCATGCCAGCAGCTTAGCAATTTTCGCTGCGGTACGGTCGCCCGGTGCGCTCAGACCCAGATGGTCAGCGATTTCAGCGTAACGACGACGTGCCTGCGGACGGTCGTACTGGCTGAATGCAGTCTGCTTAGTCGGGTTGTCGTTCGCGTTATAGCGAATAACGTTGCCGATCAGCAGGGCGTTAGCCAGACCGTGCGGAATGTGGAACTGCGAGCCCAGTTTGTGTGCCATAGAGTGACATACCCCGAGGAAGGCGTTGGCAAACGCGATACCGGCGATAGTCGCTGCACTGTGAACGCGTTCACGGGCAACCGGGTTTTTAGAACCTTCATGGTAAGACGCCGGCAGGTTTTCTTTCAGCAGTTTCAGAGCCTGCAGAGCCTGACCGTCAGAGAACTCGGACGCCAGTACGGAAACGTAAGCTTCCAGGGCGTGAGTTACCGCATCCAGACCACCGAATGCACACAGTGACTTCGGCATGTCCATCACAAGGTTCGCATCAACAACGGCCATATCCGGCGTCAGCGCATAGTCTGCCAGCGGGTATTTCTGACCGGTGGCATCGTCTGTTACTACCGCGAACGGCGTAACTTCTGAACCCGTACCAGAAGTGGTGGTGATAGCGATCATTTTCGCTTTCACGCCCATTTTCGGGAACTTGTAGATACGTTTACGGATATCCATAAAGCGCAGCGCCAGTTCTTCAAAGTGAGTTTCCGGATGTTCGTACATCACCCACATGATTTTTGCTGCGTCCATCGGGGAACCACCGCCCAGTGCGATGATCACGTCTGGTTTGAAGGAGTTGGCCAGCTCAGCGCCTTTACGTACGATAGTCAGCGTCGGGTCCGCTTCTACTTCAAAGAAGACTTCAGTTTCAACGCCCGCGGCTTTCAGCACGGAAGTGATCTGGTCGGCGTAACCGTTGTTAAACAGGAAACGGTCAGTCACGATCATGGCGCGTTTGTGACCATCAGTAATCACTTCATCCAGCGCGATCGGCAGGGAGCCGCGGCGGAAGTAGATAGATTTCGGAAGTTTATGCCACAACATGTTTTCAGCTCGCTTAGCAACGGTTTTCTTGTTGATCAGGTGTTTTGGACCAACGTTTTCGGAGATGGAGTTACCACCCCAGGAACCACAACCCAGAGTCAGGGAAGGTGCGAGTTTGAAGTTGTAGAGGTCACCGATACCACCCTGTGAAGCCGGGGTGTTAATCAGGATACGCGCGGTTTTCATCTCTGCGCCAAACTTCTGCACGCGCTCAGGCTGGTTATCCTGATCGGTGTAGAGGCAAGAGGTGTGACCGATACCGCCCATGGCAACCAGTTTTTCTGCTTTAACGACCGCATCGTCGAAATCTTTCGCGCGGTACATTGCCAGCGTCGGGGACAGTTTTTCGTGAGCAAACGGCTCGCTGTCGTCAACAACGGTCACTTCGCCGACCAAAATTTTGGTGTTAGCCGGGACGCTGAAGCCTGCCAGTTCAGCAATTTTATAGGCTGGCTGACCAACGATGGCCGCGTTCAGCGCGCCATTTTTCAGAATCACGTTCTGAACTGCTTTCAGTTCGCTGCCCTGGAGCATATACGCGCCGTGGCTGGCAAAACGCTCACGCACCGCGTCATAGACTGAATCAACAACGATGACAGACTGTTCAGATGCGCAGATAACGCCGTTATCGAAGGTTTTGGACATCAGGATAGAAGCGACAGCACGTTTAATATCCGCTGTTTCATCAATCACGACAGGCGTGTTACCTGCACCAACGCCGATAGCCGGTTTACCCGAGCTGTACGCTGCTTTAACCATGCCCGGACCACCGGTCGCGAGGATCAGGTTGATATCCGGGTGATGCATTAAGGCGTTAGACAGTTCAACAGACGGTTGGTCGATCCAGCCAATTAGATCTTTCGGTGCACCAGCAGCGATAGCGGCTTGCAGAACGATATCAGCAGCCTTGTTGGTTGCATCTTTAGCACGCGGGTGTGGAGAGAAGATGATAGCGTTACGGGTCTTCAGGCTGATCAGAGATTTAAAGATGGCGGTAGAGGTTGGGTTAGTCGTCGGGACGATACCGCAGATGATACCGATAGGTTCAGCAATAGTGATGGTACCAAAAGTGTCATCTTCGGACAGAACACCACAGGTTTTTTCATCTTTATAGGCGTTGTAGATATACTCAGAAGCAAAGTGGTTTTTAATCACTTTATCTTCCACGATACCCATGCCAGATTCGGCAACGGCCATTTTAGCGAGAGGGATACGATGGTCAGCAGCGGCCAGAGCGGCAGCGCGGAAGATCTTATCGACTTGTTCTTGAGTGAAACTGGCGTATTCACGCTGGGCTTTTTTTACACGCTCTACGAGTGCGTTAAGTTCAGCGACATTAGTAACAGCCATAATGGTCTCCTGATAATGTTAAACTTTTTTAGTAAATCACTGGCCCAATTGGTAAGTATAGTCAGACCCGGCACGGCTTGCGTAAGCGCTTACAAAACAAAGGCTTTCTTACACTTGATTTACTGATTTACTAAAACAGCTTCACTTGACGCACCACCTTGCATTTCATTTTTCTCCCTGGCGGTGTCAGTAAGGTTACTCACTTCTGAGTATGAAATACGTGATCTATATCAAGTTTACGCAAAGCTGACACCTTTCAGCAGGCTGTTTTAGAGATAATGTATCAAGTGTTAAATATTTACGGCGTTAACATAATCCACATTATCATAATCAATACAAATATATAACACGATGGAATATCAGGTTTTTTAGGCAGATTTGTGGTGAAGTGTCCTGACAAAAAGCGTATCTTCGGCGCGCAATGATAATAATGTGTCGTCAACTACCACTTTTGATGAAGGTGCGGAGCCCGTCGTGAGCCAATCGCTGTTCGATTTCCCTACTTACTTTAAGTTTTTTATTGGTCTTTTCGCTTTGGTTAACCCAATCGGCATCATGCCGGTCTTTATAAGCATGACCAGTTACCAGACGGCAGTGGCGCGTAACAAAACCAACCTGACCGCCAATCTCTCCGTCGCCATCATTCTGTGGACTTCACTCTTTCTTGGCGACAGCATCCTTCAGCTGTTTGGTATCTCCATTGATTCTTTCCGTATTGCCGGCGGGATCCTGGTGGTGACCATCGCCATGTCGATGATTAGCGGGAAACTGGGTGAAGATAAACAGAACAAACAGGAAAAATCAGAAACAGCTATTCGCGAGAGTGTTGGGGTAGTTCCTCTGGCATTACCATTAATGGCGGGGCCGGGGGCGATCAGTTCGACGATTGTCTGGGGGGCTCGCTACCACAATTTTATGCATCTGCTGGGTTTCTCACTGGCCATTGCACTCTTTGCGTTTTGCTGCTGGAGCGTTTTCCGTATGGCACCGTGGCTGGTCAGGCTGCTGGGCCAGACAGGCATCAACGTTATTACGCGTATTATGGGGTTATTGCTAATGGCGCTGGGCATTGAGTTTATTGTCACCGGCATAAAAAGCATCTTCCCGGGTCTTGTCCACTAACGCCTTCCTCAACGTCCTCACAGGCGCAAACGAGGTTACCATCGTATGCGCCATTATTAGCAAAGCGTATATATAAAGCCGGATTTCTACTTATACATAATAAAATCCATTAACAGGCAACCTCATTGCATATCAATAAGTTAAAATCATCGCGTGTTGCATGTTGCCTGGATTATCAGCGGGCAGACTGTTATTTTTCTCACATCACACTCTGGGGCTTGCTCCCGGATAATTGAAATGATATTAGTTATTTCAACGTTCTTACAGACAAATGTGCTAAATAGTAAGCAAATGTTAATTTTTTGCAAAATGCCGCCTCATGACATCATGATGTGACGTTTCTGCGCTGGAATAGATGTTATTTGATTGAAAAACAAGTATTTTTTAGTTAAATTGTCTATTTTAAAGCCATTTTTATGACTGGTTGACATGACATAAAAGAGAATTGGTTAACAATTTTGCAAATTATATTGGCGGCGGCCGTAGGCATTTGATACTTTCCGGCCAGCTAATTTGCAGCAGAACTTGCGTAGATGAGAATTATTTTCAAATAGCTTGTCTTACGCCGTAAATGAATATGTCTCGACAGGGGAGACATATAAAGGAATCGACATAAGGTTGCCACTAGAGCCAACCGTAATAAATAAGTCGGTGATAGCAGCAAGAAAAGCAGCCCGGCAGTCGCCACAAGCTCCTGCATTGACCGGGAACCCTAACGGGAACTGAAGAGGCTGGCCCCGGGCCAGTAATTATAATTATTGGAGTCTTAACACAATGTCCATCATCACAAAAAAAAGTCTGGTTGCGGCAGGCGTTCTGGCAGCGCTAATCGCAGGAAATGTTGCACTGGCAGCCGATATTCCGGCAGGTGTTACGCTTGCTGAAAAGCAAACCATGATCCGTAACAACGGCGCTGAACCGCAATCGCTGGATCCAAACAAGATTGAAGGGGTTCCTGAGGCAAACGTGAGCCGCGATCTGTTTGAAGGTCTGCTGGTAACATCACCCGTTGACGGACACCCGGTTCCGGGCGTGGCCGAAAGCTGGGAAAACAAAGATTTTAAAGTCTGGACCTTCCATTTACGTAAAGACGCCAAATGGTCTAACGGCGAGCCCGTTACTGCCGAGGATTTTGTCTACAGCTGGCAGCGTCTGGTCGATCCTAATACCGCATCTCCCTATGCCAGTTATCCGCAGTACGGCCATATCCTTAACGTGGATGAAATCGTTGAGGGTAAGAAAAAGCCGTCCGAACTGGGTGTAAAAGCGATTGATGCCAATACGCTGGAAGTGACCCTCAGCGAGCCGGTGCCTTATTTTTACAAGCTGCTGGTTAACCCGGCAATGTCGCCGGTTAATAAAGCTGCCATTGATAAATTCGGTGAGAAGTGGACCCAGCCGGCGAACATTGTTTCTAACGGTGCTTATAAACTAAAAGATTGGGTCGTCAACGAACGTATCGTGATGGAGCGTAACACCAACTACTGGAATAACGCGAAAACCGCCATCGATCAGGTTACCTATTTGCCTATCTCTTCAGAAGTCACCGATGTTAACCGCTACCGCAGCGGCGAAATCGATATGACCTATAACAACCTGCCGATCGAACTCTTTCAGAAACTGAAGAAAGAGATCCCGAATGAAGTGCATGTTGACCCGTATCTGTGTACTTATTATTACGAAATCAATAACCAGAAAGCGCCGTTTACCGATGCACGGGTTCGTACTGCGCTCAAGCTGGGCCTGGATCGCGATATCATCACGAATAAAGTAAAAGCCCAGGGCGATTTGCCGGCCTACGGCTATACGCCGCCGTATACCGATGGTGCTAAACTGACCAAGCCGGAATGGTTTACCTGGACTCAGGCTAAGCGTAATGAAGAAGCTAAAAAACTGTTGGCCGAAGCGGGTTACACGGCAGATAAGCCTCTGACGTTTAACCTGCTGTACAATACCTCCGATCTGCATAAGAAACTGGCCATTGCCGCTGCTTCTATCTGGAAGAAAAATCTGGGTGTGAACGTTAAACTGGTTAACCAGGAGTGGAAAACATTCCTCGATACCCGCCATCAGGGCACCTATGACGTTGCGCGTGCGGGATGGTGTGCGGACTATAACGAACCTACCTCTTTCCTGAATACCATGCTCTCCGGCAGCTCAATGAACACCGCCCATTATAAGAGCCCGGCGTTCGACAGCATCATGGCCGATGCCGTCAAGGCAACTGACGAAGCCAAGCGTACTGAGCTGTACGACAAAGCTGAACAGCAGTTGGGTAAAGATAGCGCCATTGTTCCGGTCTATTACTACGTGAATGCGCGCCTGGTAAAACCATGGGTCGGCGGCTATTCCGGTAAAGATCCGATGGACGATCTCTACACCAAAGATATGTACATTATTAAGCACTAATGGCAATAAGCGGGGCAGCGTGTATCTGCCCCGCAGTGTCTTATTTCATCGCACCACAAAGGCACACGCCAGAAGGTATGGGCAATGTTGAAATTTATTCTCCGTCGCTGTCTGGAAGCGATTCCGACGCTATTTATTCTTATTACAATTTCGTTCTTTATGATGCGCCTCGCACCGGGAAGTCCTTTCACCGGGGAACGTACGCTGCCGCCGGAAGTGATGGCGAATATTGAAGCGAAATATCACCTGAACGATCCTATCTCCACGCAATACTTCAATTATCTGAAGCAGCTCGCGCACGGTGATTTCGGACCGTCGTTTAAGTACAAAGATTATTCGGTTAACGATCTGGTTGCAGCCAGCTTTCCGGTTTCCGCGAAGCTTGGCGCGGCGGCATTTTTCCTCGCGGTGATCCTCGGGGTATCCGCCGGCGTTATTGCTGCCCTGAAGCAAAATACGAGATGGGATTATTCAGTTATGGGGATAGCGATGACCGGGGTGGTTATCCCGAGCTTTGTCGTCGCGCCGTTACTGGTAATGATATTTGCCATTACCCTTAAATGGTTACCCGGTGGCGGCTGGAACGGTGGGGCACTTATTTATATGATCCTGCCGATGGTCGCGTTATCACTGGCCTATATTGCCAGCATTGCGCGTATCACCCGCGGCTCGATGATTGAAGTGCTGCATTCCAACTTTATCCGCACCGCGAAAGCCAAGGGATTGCCAATGCGGCGTATTATTCTCCGCCATGCGTTAAAACCTGCGCTGTTACCAGTATTGTCGTATATGGGTCCGGCCTTTGTCGGCATCATTACCGGCTCAATGGTTATTGAAACCATTTATGGCCTGCCGGGGATCGGTCAGTTATTCGTTAATGGCGCGTTGAACCGCGATTATTCGCTGGTGTTGAGCCTGACGATCCTGGTCGGTGCGCTGACTATTTTGTTTAACGCGGTAGTTGACGTGCTGTATGCCGTTATCGACCCGAAAATTCGTTACTGACGCTGGAGTTCGCCATGATGTTAAGTAAGAAAAACAGCGAGGCGCTGGAAAACTTCAGTGAAAAACTCGACATTGAAGGGCGCAGTTTATGGCAGGACGCACGGCGGCGTTTTGTTCATAACCGTGCGGCAGTCGCCAGCTTGATTATGCTGATTATTATCGCATTGTTTGTCATTTTAGCCCCGGTATTGTCGCAATTTACCTATTTTGATACCGACTGGGAGATGATGTCAGCGGCACCGGATATGGCGTCAGGACACTATTTTGGCACCGACTCCTCGGGACGCGATCTGCTGGTACGCGTCGCTATCGGCGGGCGCATTTCGCTGATGGTCGGTATCGCGGCCGCGCTGGTGGCGGTTATTGTCGGTACGCTGTATGGTTCACTTTCTGGCTACCTTGGCGGCAAAGTGGACTCGGTGATGATGCGTTTGCTGGAGATCCTGAACTCCTTTCCGTTCATGTTCTTTGTCATTCTGCTGGTGACCTTCTTTGGTCAGAACATCCTGCTGATTTTTGTCGCCATCGGTATGGTTTCCTGGCTGGATATGGCGCGTATCGTGCGCGGCCAGACGCTGAGCCTGAAACGGAAAGAATTTATTGAAGCGGCGCAGGTCGGTGGCGTTTCCACGGCCAATATCGTGGTGCGGCATATTGTGCCTAACGTGCTGGGGGTCGTGGTGGTTTACGCTTCACTGCTGGTGCCAAGCATGATCCTGTTTGAATCCTTCCTGAGCTTCCTCGGCCTTGGCACGCAAGAGCCGTTAAGCAGTTGGGGAGCGCTGTTGAGCGATGGGGCAAACTCAATGGAAGTTTCTCCGTGGCTGTTACTCTTTCCGGCAGGTTTTCTGGTTGTGACCCTGTTTTGTTTTAACTTTATCGGCGATGGCCTGCGTGATGCCCTCGACCCGAAAGATCGTTAAGGAGCACCGCCATGAGTATTATTGCCACTTCTCCGGTGGAACAGAAATCTGGCCTGCTGCTGGATGTAAAAGACCTGCGCGTGACGTTTAAAACGCCGGATGGCGATGTGACCGCCGTCAACGATCTTAATTTTAGCCTGCGGGCTGGCGAAACGCTGGGGATCGTGGGCGAGTCCGGCTCGGGCAAATCACAGACGGCGTTCGCGTTAATGGGGCTTCTGGCGTCGAATGGCCGCATTGATGGCTCCGCACTCTTTAACGGTAAGCAGATCCTGAATTTGCCCGAGAAAGAGCTGAACATGCTGCGCGCGAAGCAAATTTCAATGATTTTTCAGGATCCGATGACCTCGCTTAACCCTTATATGCGGGTGGATGAGCAACTGATGGAAGTGCTGATGCTGCACAAAGGCATCGGGAAGGCCGAAGCGTTTGAAGAGTCGGTGAAAATGCTGGATGCGGTAAAAATGCCGGAAGCGCGTAAGCGTATGCGCATGTACCCGCATGAATTTTCCGGCGGTATGCGTCAGCGCGTGATGATTGCGATGGCATTGCTGTGCAGGCCTAAGCTACTCATCGCGGACGAACCGACCACCGCACTGGACGTCACCGTTCAGGCACAGATCATGACCCTGCTGAATGAACTGAAGCGCGAGTTTAACACCGCGATTATTATGATCACCCACGATCTCGGCGTTGTTGCCGGTATTTGCGATAAGGTGCTGGTGATGTACGCCGGGCGCACGATGGAATATGGTCACGCCCGTGACGTCTTCTATCAGCCCGCCCATCCGTACTCAATTGGCCTGCTGAACGCCGTTCCGCGTCTTGATGCTGAAGGCGAGTCGTTGCTGACCATTCCCGGCAATCCGCCAAACCTGCTGCGCCTGCCGAAAGGATGCCCGTTCCAGCCACGTTGTCCGCACGCGATGGAAATCTGCAATAGCGCACCACCGCTGGTGGAGTTTGCGCCGGGCCGCCTGCGTGCCTGCTTTAAGCCGGTGGAGGAACTGGTATGAATGCCGTAACTGAAAACAGAAATGTGCTGCTCGAAATTGCCGATTTAAAGGTGCATTTCGACATTAAAGATGGCAAACAGTGGTTCTGGCAGCCTTCTAAAACGCTCAAGGCCGTCGATGGCGTTACGTTACGCCTGTACGAAGGCGAAACGCTGGGCGTCGTGGGCGAATCGGGCTGCGGTAAGTCAACCTTCGCCCGCGCCATCATCGGTCTGGTCAACGCTACCGGTGGCAAAGTGGCATGGCTGGGTAAAGATTTGCTGGGCATGAAGCCGGATGAATGGCGGGCGGTACGTAGCGATATTCAGATGATTTTTCAGGATCCGCTGGCTTCCCTGAATCCGCGTATGACCATTGGTGAAATTATTGCCGAACCGCTGCGCACCTATCATCCGAAAATGCCGCGCCAGGAAGTACGCGATCGGGTGAAAACCATGATGATGAAAGTGGGATTATTGCCTAACCTCATCAACCGTTATCCGCATGAATTTTCCGGCGGACAATGCCAGCGTATCGGTATTGCGCGTGCGTTAATTCTTGAGCCGAAACTGATCATCTGTGACGAGCCCGTGTCGGCGCTGGATGTATCAATTCAGGCGCAGGTCGTCAACTTGCTTCAGCAGTTGCAGCGCGAGATGGGGCTGTCGCTGATTTTCATCGCGCACGATCTGGCGGTGGTCAAACACATTTCCGATCGTGTGCTGGTGATGTACCTTGGGCATGCCGTAGAACTGGGTACGTATGACGAGGTGTATCATAATCCGCTGCATCCTTATACTAAGGCGCTGATGTCGGCGGTGCCGGTGCCCGATCCAGATCTGGAAAAGAATAAAACTATCCAGTTGCTGGAGGGGGAGTTACCTTCACCTATTAATCCGCCTTCTGGCTGCGTTTTCCGCACTCGTTGTCCTATTGCCGGACCGGAATGCGCCAAAACGCGCCCCGTGCTGGAAGGAAGCTTCCGCCACGCGGTGTCTTGTCTGAAGGTCGACCCGTTATAATAAAAAGGGCCGACATTTGTCGGCCCTTATTTTAATGAGGTTGCTGCGTGGCTACTGTTCGCACAATTCGTCAGCGCATTTATCATTCATTGTTCGATCACCATAGTCGTTCGGGACGCCGCTTCGAAGCGCTGTGTGGTTTCCTGGCGCTGCTTAGCGTCATTTCCATTTTCTTTGAGTCCGGGATCGGCACCACCTTTCGTTTATCCTTGAGTGAATGGCATTTTTTCCTCTGGCTGGAAGCCGGATTTACCCTTATTTTTACCCTGGAATACTGCCTGAGAGTGATGAGCTGGCCGACGCCTGCGAAATATGTCTTCGGCTTCTGGGGCATCATCGACCTGGTCACTATCCTGCCACTCTTCGTTATTCTTCTGTGGCCGCAGATTGGCATTGAATATGTGTTTGCCTGGCGAGCGTTGCGCGTCATTCGCGTACTGAGGATCCTGAAATTACTGCGGCTGATGCCGGCACTAAGTGGGCTGTGGGCAGCGGTAGTGAATTCTCGTCATCAGCTCATCCTGTTTTATTCTTTTATCGCTATCGTGATGATAATTGCCGGGGCATTAATGTACGGCATAGAAGGGCCGGTGAATGGTTTTACCACGCTCAGTACGTCTGTCTATTGGGCTATCGTTACCGTCACAACGGTCGGCTATGGGGATATTACGCCACATACGCCTGCGGGCAGAATCGTCGCGTCAATACTTATTCTGATTGGCTATTCCGTGATTGCCATCCCGACGGGTATCATTACTTCACAGATGACCAGTGAAATACAAAAACGTCGTCTGGCGAGAATATGTCCGCATTGCCATCAGCATGGTCATGAGATGACGGCAAAATACTGTAAGGCGTGCGGGCATTCGCTGGCAGAAGAGAAATGAAAAGGGCAGCCATGCTGCCCTGAAATTATTCACGCCACAGAATATGGCATAGCTTGTGATCTTTTTCCCGACATAAGAGCACGCGTGCAAAAATATCGTTAAGCTCGCCGCCATCGGTGTCAGCAAGACCGATTACCACTTCGGCAAAGAAATCCGGGTTCAAATCATAGTCCACATGCTCCTGCCAGTCTTCAGCAGGATCGAACAGTTCCGCGCCGCCGCGCTCTTCAAACTGTAAATTGAACAGGATGATATCAGCTGGATCGAGGTTATCCGCCGCCAGCTCAAGAAAAATATCGTATGCCTGCTCAAGCGTTTCGTCTTCGGTCAGACGGTTATTGAGATCCATATCCATAATAAGTACACCTGTTAGCTATCTATTGCGCTCGTTTTACAGCAACGGACTGAAGAAGTAAAACAGTCGCTCAGTGATCCTCTGCCACAGAGGACGTTTTACCCACAGTCGAATATCCAGTAACCGCGAGCGAGAAATGTAATCATCCTGAACCGCGGCTAAGTCGCCGCCAAATCCGGCATCATCAATAACCAGCGTAATTTCAAAGTTAAGCCACAGACTACGCATATCCAGGTTTACCGTACCCACCAGGCTGAGTTCCCCATCGACGAGCACGCTTTTAGTATGCAGCAGTCCGCCTTCAAACTGATAAATTTTAACGCCTGCTGCCAGTAATTCGGTGAAGAAGGCGCGGCTGGCCCAGCCAACCAGCAGGGAATCATTCTTGCGCGGTAATATAATGCTGACATCGACGCCACGCTGGGCGGCAGTGCAAATGGCATGTAACAGGTCGTCGCTGGGAACGAAATAGGGCGTACTCATAATTAAATATTCGCGCGCAGCATAGGTTGCCGTGAGTAGCGCCTGATGGATAAGATCCTCCGGGAAGCCAGGACCCGAGGCGATGGTGTGGATCGTGTGCCCGCTCGCTTCTTCAAACGGCATGATATTGTTATCAGGCGTAGGCGGTAAAATGCGCTTACCCGTCTCAATTTCCCAGTCGCATGAATAAACAATGCCCATTGCCGTGGCGACGGGTCCTTCCATGCGGGCCATCAAATCAACCCACTGACCAACACCGGCATCCTGTTTAAAAAAGCGGGGATCAACCATATTCATACTGCCGGTATAAGCGATGTAGTTGTCGATCATAATCATTTTGCGGTGCTGACGCAGGTCCATACGGCGCAGAAACACACGCATGATATTCACTTTCAACGCCTCGACCACTTCGACACCGGCGTTGCGCATCATATTCGCCCACGGGCTGCGAAAGAAGGCGACGCTGCCCGCAGAATCCAGCATCAGGCGGCAGTGCACTCCGCGCCGGGCGGCGGCCATCAGCGATTCAGCAACCTGATCGGCCATCCCACCTGGTTGCCAGATATAAAAGACCATTTCTATATTATGCCGCGCCAGTTGAATATCACGTATAAGCGCCTGCATGACGTCATCGGACGTCGTCAACAGCTGTAGCTGGTTACCCTTCACGCCGGCAATGCCCTGGCGGCGCTCACAGAGTTTGAACAGCGATGAGGCAACGGCGCTGTTTTCCTGGGCGAAGATATGTTTGCAGGCTTTAAGATCGTTGAGCCATTTCGCGGTGGAAGGCCACATGGCTCTGGCACGCTCAGCGCGTCGCTTGCCAAGATGCAGTTCACCTACGGATAGATAAGCGATTATACCGACCAGTGGCAGGATATAGATAATTAACAGCCATGCCATCGCGGAAGGAACTGCACGGCGCTTCATCAGGATGCGTAAGGTTATACTCGCGATGAGTAACCAGTATCCCAGGATTAGCATCCAGCTCACGACCGTGTAGAAGGTTGTCATAAGTAAAAAAATCCTTTTGATAGCGTATTGTTATGAGTGTACGCGGACAGAAACGTCTGGCAAATAAAAAGCGGAGATGAAAAGCGCTGTTCTGGGCGCGGCAAGGGTTTATAATGCACGTTCTTCCTTTATAAGAGCGGTAAAAATGAAGCGTAGTAGAACGGAAGTGGGGCGCTGGCGCATGCTGAGACAGGCAAGCCGCCGCAAATCCCGCTGGCTTGAAGGACAGTCTCGTCGCAATATGCGTATTCACTCCATCAGGAAGTGTCTACTTAATCAGCACCGCAATATTCTGCTGTTTGCGATTTACGACCTTTAAGTAAAAAGGGCACCGGTAAAGGTGCCCATCATCCTAGAATACTTTCTTGTACGGTTTTATCGTCACATTCTGATAAACACCCGCTGCGACATACGGATCGGCATCAGCCCATTCTCTTGCCGCTTCACTTGATTCAAATTCCGCGATTACGGTCGAGCCGGTAAAACCTGCGGCGCCAGGATCGTTGCTGTCAACAGCAGGCATTGGACCTGCCGTCAAAAGCCGTCCTTCATCATGTAATAACTGCAAGCGGGCCAGATGGGCCGGGCGCACTGACAGGCGTTTCTCCAGTGAATCAACGACATCTTCAGCATAAATAACGTACAGCACGGTAAGAACTCCTTATCCACAGTTTGCTGAAATACGGTAAGTGAAAGTGGGGCAGACTGCAATCATCCTCCTTGATGAAGATGAAAAACCCGGTAAAAAACAGGGAAAAACAGTGCCGATTTTGGCAAAAAGCGGTCGAAGTGAGAAAGGCTTATTGAATATGATTGCTATTTGCATTTAAAATTAGTCCATCATTTTTCAACAGTAACGACTATGACTTCAATGGCCCTTGATTTACCACGCCGCTTTCCGTGGCCTACATTGCTTGCTTTGTCTATCCACGGCGCTGTAATAGCAGGTTTGCTTTATTCCTCGGTAAATCAGGTTATTGAATTGCCCGCGCCCGCTCAGCCGATTTCCATCACGCTGGTCGCACCGCCAGAGCCAGAGCCTGTCGTTCAGCCTCCGGCACCGGAACCTGTCGTCGAACCCGAGCCCGAGCCCGAGCCGGAACCTGTTCCTGAGCCGCCGAAAGAAACGCCGGTAGTGATCGAGAAGCCAAAGCCTAAACCTAAGCCGAAGCCAAAACCAAAGCCGGTGAAAAAGGTGGAGCAACCGAAACGCGACGTGAAACCCGCTGAGCCGCGTCCGGCGTCGCCGTTTGAAAACACCGCGCCAACGCGTCCGGTAAACAATAGTACGCCGCCTGCGGCAAAACCTGCCGTTACGACGCCAACCGGGCCGCGTGCTTTAACGCGTAATCAGCCCTCTTATCCGGCTCGCGCGCTGGCGTTGCGGGTGGAGGGTAAAGTACGGGTGAAATTCGATGTCACCGCTGATGGTCGGGTGGATAACGTACAAATTCTCTCTGCGCAACCGGCGAACATGTTTGAGCGCGAAGTCAAAACGGCGATGCGTAAATGGCGCTATCAATCAGGTAAGCCTGGCAGTGGGCTTATCATGAATATCGAATTCCGCATCAACGGCGGCGTTCAGATCAATTAACAAACCCAGCCAGGCCTCCCACCCGGGAGGCTCAGGATCCCAGCACCCGCTCCAGCGCTTTCTGCGCGGTGACAAGATGCTGCCCGCCAAATAAAATCGCACGGTTAAGTAACGTATATAGCTGATAAACAGGTTGGCGCTCCAGAAAGCCTGTCGGCAGAGGAGAGATTGACTGGTACCCGTCATAAATCTGCGGCGGTTGATCGGGGTGCAGCGGCAGCATAGCCAGATCGCACTCCCGGTCTCCCCAGTAACAGGCGGGATCGTAGATAAATGGACCTTCCGGCCCTAATGCGCAGTTCGCCGACCATAAATCGCCGTGTAATAACGAGGGCTGGGGCTGATGGCCACTTAGCCGCTGCTGGATCTGCGCAACGATAGCGTCAATGTTGCCAAACTCGAGTCCTTTTTCGGCGGCGAGTTCGAGTTGCCAGCCTATTCGCTGCTCGGCAAAAAAGGTCGACCAGCGACGTTGCCAGGCATTGGGTTGCGGCGTGGTGGAGAGGTCGTTGTCGAAATCAAGACCGAACTGTGGCTGATCGCTCCACTGATGGAGATGCGCCAGCTGCTGTCCTAACTGAAAGGCACTATGCGCGTCCAGGGGGCGGGCGGGCAAATAATCCATTACCAGAAAGGCAGAATCCCGCTCATAACCTACAGCCCGGACATGGGGAACGGTAACGGTTTTACTGCGCGACAACAGTTCCAGCTGATCGGCTTCTGCGGTGAAGCAGGGCAATAATTCGCGTTCATCGCATTTAACGAAAAAATCACGTCCGGCATAGCGAATATGCCATGCGGCATGAATTTCACCGCCCGGCAGTTCATTACGTTGTTCGATCTCACCTTCGCCAAGTTGCTCACTTAACAGTCGACTGATAGCCTGCCACATGTTCTTTCTCCCATGTTTGTTGCCATATCATAACGTTAGCGCACAAATGCTTTGAAAAAACCGAACTCACGCACAATTGAAAAGACTGCCGGGGGCAATGGCACTTATTGTTTATCCGTCAGCCATGTCTCAAACGTCGTAACCTCGACGTCAGGGGCGACGCCCAGCGCGCTTTCAGCGAGGCCGGTCGTGAGCGCGTTGACCTCTTGCTCACGCTGCGGCGTGATAAAACCAAACGTGTTGGTTCCGAGTTCATGCACTTTGCCTTCGTCATCACTCAGCGTGAGCGTAAAGCCTGCGCGGGTAAGCGCATTATTCAGTTCATTAATTTGGGTCAGCGTTTCTTCATGAAACTTCACCGTTACGACATAACGTTTTATATCGCCTTCGCTCATGATCTACCTCGTTAGTTAGCTTAAATTTTTTAGTATCGCTGATGTTACCTGCACAGTAAGATCCTGACGTCGGGATCATACCCGGCGCAGGTACTCATAAATTTTCTGCGTATTTTCGCGCGAGCATAGCCGGGTACCCTGGTTAATAGTTGCGGCGCTACCGGCGGCCACGCCATAGCTGACCATTTCTTCCAGCGACGCGTTTTCGGCCATTTTTAGCGTCATTGCGCCGACCATACTGTCGCCAGCGCCAACGGTGCTCTGGCTTTTAACCGGTGGCGGAACGATTTGTACGCAGCTGTCACGCTCTACTGCCAGCGCGCCCTGTGGTCCCAGAGAAACGACGACGCGTAATGCTTTTCCGCTGTTGATAATTTCCTGAGCGGCTTCGCGGACATCATCAGGCTGAGTGAGCTCACGCTGGACCAGGGCACTTAATTCTTTCTGATTGGGTTTCACCAGTTCAATGTTGCCCACCTCCAGCGCGGCGGCAAGGGCCTCTCCGGAGCTGTCCATAATGCAACGAATGCGATGATGTTGGGCGGCTTTTATCAGTTGTATCAGCCGATCGATTTTCACGCCGGGTGGCAGGCTACCGCTGATGACCAGCAGGGAACCGGGTTCAATCTCCAGCACGCGCTCTTCAAGCTGGCGGAACTCATCGTCCGTGAGCGATGCGCCCGGCATCACAAAGCGGTACTGCTCACCGCTGGACTCTACGTGAACGTGCAGATTTTGTCGGGTCCAGTCTTGCGCCTCAACGGCCTGAACCGGGACGTGTTCATCGGCCAGCAAATTGACCAGATGCTCGCCCGTTGCGCCGCCCGCCGGAAAAATGGCGGTGGCAGTGCCGCCGAGGAAGGTGATTGCCCTGGCAACGTTAATGCCTCCGCCGCCGGATTCAAAGACCGGCGCGCTACAGCGTAATTTCCCTTCAGGATAAAGTTGTGGTGTCAGGGTTGCACTATCCAGCGATGGAGCGAAAGTGAGGGTATAAATTTTAACCATAATCGTACCTCCTTTGCATTCTTTTGAAGCGAAGTCCGGGAACGGATTTCATTAAGTCTGGCACCGAAACGCAAAGAACGGTAGGGCAACAGCATGATTTTACAAATAAATACGTGCCTTACCGTACTGAACTATCTAATAAACCACCGTCGATTTGGGACCGTTCTTATTCAAAAAATCCTGCAATATTTCATTGCTATGTTAATTGAGCCTTTTTATAATTTGTTACCTTTCTCTGGGTTGTTAACATTGATCCTCATGAAAGTTTCCGGGACCGTGATGGTCTCTTTTTTTGTTGTACGGACTTATTATAAATGAAGCTCTTAAAGACAGTTCCCGCCGCTGTGCTGTTGGCGGGAGGCGTGTTTGCGTCAATGTACGCAGCAGCCGACGATACCGTTTTTACTGTCATGGACGATCCCTCTACTGCGAAAAAACCGTTTGAAGGTAATGTCAACGCGGGTTATCTGTCTCAGTCAGGGAATACCAAAAGTTCCTCGCTTACCGCCGACTCAACCCTGACCTGGTACGGCAATACTACCGCCTGGTCTTTATGGGGAAACGCCAGTAACACTTCATCCAACGACGAGCGTTCTTCTGAGAAGTATGCTGTCGGTGGTCGTACCCGCTATAACCTGTCAGATGTAAACTATCTCTTTGGGCAGGGTAGCTGGTTAACTGACCGTTACAATGGTTATCAGGAACGTGATATCGTGACGGCTGGTTATGGTCGCCAGTTCTTAAACGGTCCGGTACACAGCCTGCGTTTTGAATTTGGTCCTGGCGTTCGCTACGATGAATACACCGACGGCGGCAATGAAACGCAACCGTTGGGTTACGCGTCTGGCACGTATGCGTGGCAGTTGACGGATAACGCCAAATTTACCCAGGGTGTTTCCGTGTTTGGTGCCGAAGATACCACCGTCAACTCTGAAAGCGCGCTTAATGTCGCCATTAACGAGCATTTCGGTCTGAAGGTTGCGTACAACCTGACCTGGAACTCCAACCCGCCTGACTCTGCGCCAGAACATACCGATCGCCGTACGACGCTCTCGCTGGGCTACAAAATGTAATATTATCGGGCCGAATAACACCGGCCCGATCGTCTGATGTTTTCCTCGCTGGTCGTTCTGACGCTGTTTTTTGATCTGCTTTTATCTTTACAAATCCACGATTAACTATTGCGCTATACCTGAAAAATCAATAGAACCGCCAGGAAATACAGTGGTGCACACGCTCTTTTTTTAATGTTATTATTCTCTGACGGTGTGAAAAATAATGCGCACCGGGTTTTCAAATTGCGTCCCAATTTAGCAATTGTTGGTTAGATGGCGTCGCAATTTACTGTTCATAAACGATTATTCTCTTTGTATGTGATCTTTCGTGTGGGTCACCACTGCAAATAAGGACATAGAATGCCTGTAATTACTCTTCCTGATGGCAGCCAACGCCAATTCGACCGCCCCGTAAGCCCGCTGGATGTTGCCCTTGATATCGGACCTGGTCTGGCAAAAGCCTGTATCGCTGGTCGCGTTAACGGTGAGCTGGTAGATGCTTGCGATCTTATTGAAAGCGATGCTCAGTTAGCCATCATTACCGCAAAAGATGAAGAAGGTCTGGAGATCATTCGCCACTCCTGCGCACATCTGTTAGGCCATGCCATCAAGCAACTTTGGCCTCATACCAAAATGGCGATCGGACCGGTTATCGACAACGGTTTCTACTATGACGTTGATCTCGACCATACGCTGACCCAGGAAGATATTGACGCGCTCGAAAAGCGGATGCACGAGCTCGCCGAGAAAAACTACGACGTCATTAAGAAGAACGTAAGCTGGCACGAAGCGCGTGAAACGTTTGTCCAGCGCGGTGAAATTTATAAAGTCACCATTCTTGATGAAAACATCTCCCATGATGATAAGCCTGGTCTTTATCATCACGAAGAATACGTTGATATGTGCCGTGGACCGCACGTGCCAAACATGCGTTTTTGCCATCATTTTAAACTGATGAAAACCGCAGGCGCGTACTGGCGTGGCGATAGCGACAACAAAATGCTGCAGCGCATTTACGGTACGGCCTGGGCAGATAAAAAAGCGCTGAATGCTTATCTGCAGCGCCTGGAAGAGGCGGCCAAACGCGATCACCGTAAAATTGGTAAGCAGCTTGACCTGTACCATATGCAGGAAGAAGCGCCGGGTATGGTCTTCTGGCATAACGATGGCTGGACTATCTTCCGCGAGCTGGAAACGTTTGTTCGCTCTAAGCTGAAAGAGTACCAGTATCAGGAAGTTAAAGGTCCGTTTATGATGGACCGTGTACTGTGGGAAAAAACTGGACACTGGGAAAACTACAAAGATGCGATGTTCACTACCTCTTCAGAGAATCGTGAATACTGCATCAAGCCGATGAACTGTCCGGGCCACGTGCAAATCTTCAATCAGGGGCTGAAGTCTTACCGCGATCTGCCGCTGCGTATGGCTGAATTTGGTAGCTGCCACCGTAACGAGCCATCAGGCGCGCTGCACGGCCTGATGCGTGTTCGCGGCTTTACTCAGGATGATGCTCACATCTTCTGTACGGAAGAGCAGGTGCGTGATGAAGTTAACGGCTGCATTCGTTTAGTCTATGATATGTATAGCACCTTTGGCTTCGAGAAGATCGTCGTCAAACTCTCCACTCGTCCGGAAAAACGTATTGGCAGCGACGAGATGTGGGATCGTGCTGAGGCGGACCTGGCCGTCGCGCTGGAAGAGAACAATATCCCCTTCGAGTATCAACTTGGTGAAGGGGCGTTCTACGGTCCGAAAATTGAATTTACCCTGTATGACTGCCTCGATCGTGCATGGCAGTGCGGAACGGTACAGCTGGATTTCTCGTTACCTGCGCGCTTGAACGCCTCTTATGTCGGCGAAAGCAACGAACGTCAGGTTCCGGTAATGATCCACCGTGCTATTCTTGGTTCACTGGAGCGCTTTATTGGCATCCTGACTGAAGAATTTGCCGGTTTCTTCCCAACCTGGCTTGCACCCGTGCAGGTTGTGGTCATGAATATTACCGATTCTCAGTCCGAATATGTCAGTGAATTAACGCGAAAACTGCAAAATGCAGGCATTCGCGTAAAAGCGGACTTGAGAAATGAGAAGATAGGCTTTAAAATCCGCGAGCACACTTTACGTCGTGTCCCTTACATGTTGGTCTGTGGCGACAAAGAGGTTGAAGCCGGCAAAGTTGCTGTGCGCACCCGTCGTGGTAAAGACTTGGGCAGCCTGGACGTAAATGAAGTTATCGAGAAGCTGCAACAAGAGATTCGCAGCCGCAGTCTTCAACAACTGGAGGAATAAGGTATTAAAGGCGGAAAACGAGTTCAAACGGCACGTCCGAATCGTATCAATGGCGAGATTCGCGCCCTGGAAGTTCGCTTAACAGGTCTTGAAGGCGAAGCTTTGGGTATTGTGAGTCTGAGAGAAGCTATCGAAAAGGCTGAAGAAGCTGGAGTAGATTTAGTTGAAATCAGCCCTAACGCCGAACCGCCAGTTTGTCGTATTATGGACTACGGCAAGTTCCTTTATGAAAAGAGTAAGTCTTCTAAGGAACAGAAGAAGAAACAGAAAGTTATCCAGGTCAAGGAAATTAAATTCCGTCCTGGCACCGATGATGGCGACTACCAGGTAAAACTCCGCAGCCTGGTTCGCTTTCTGGAAGATGGCGATAAGGCTAAAATCACGCTGCGTTTTCGCGGTCGTGAAATGGCCCACCAACAGATTGGTATGGAAGTGCTGACGCGCGTCCGTGACGATCTGAGTGAACTGGCAGTAGTCGAATCCTTCCCAACGAAGATCGAAGGCCGCCAGATGATCATGGTGCTCGCTCCTAAGAAGAAACAGTAAGGCCATCAAGTAATCTTACCTGTGGGCTCAGGTCCACAGGTGGATTCGCCTTTGTTTCGTTTATTAACAATGCGAAGTGGAAGTTATTAAAATGCCAAAAATTAAGACCGTACGCGGTGCTGCTAAGCGCTTCAAAAAAACCGGTAAAGGTGGTTTTAAGCACAAGCACGCTAACCTGCGTCACATTCTGACCAAAAAAGCTACCAAGCGTAAACGTCACCTGCGTCCGAAAGCCATGGTTTCTAAAGGCGATCTGGGCCTGGTCATCGCGTGCCTGCCGTACGCATAAGTCGTTAACCCTTTTAACTTTTTAATTAGAATAGATACAGGAGAGCACATATGGCTCGCGTAAAACGTGGTGTAGTTGCCCGTGCACGTCACAAGAAAATTTTGAAACAAGCCAAAGGCTACTACGGTGCGCGTTCACGCGTCTACCGCGTTGCCTTCCAGGCTGTTATCAAAGCTGGTCAGTATGCTTACCGTGACCGTCGTCAACGTAAGCGTCAGTTCCGTCAACTGTGGATTGCGCGTATCAACGCAGCAGCACGTCAGAACGGTATCTCTTACAGCAAATTCATCAATGGCCTGAAAAAAGCCTCTGTTGAAATCGACCGTAAGATCCTGGCTGACATCGCAGTATTCGACAAAGTAGCGTTCACCGCTCTGGTCGAAAAAGCGAAATCAGCTCTGGCATAAGCCAGTTGAGAAGAGGGAGCCTGGCTCCCTCTTTTTTGTTTTGATTGACATTTTTCTGCTAAGCCTTTTCAATGAAGCCTTAGAGTTTCGACTTACACAAGGTAACGCAAGCATGAATGCTGCTATTTTCCGCTTCTTTTTTTACTTTAGCACCTGAAACCGGGAGGCTAGCGCGTGAGAAAAGAAACGGAAAACAGCGCCAGAAAGCCTCCCAGTGGAGGCTTTTTTTGTATCTGGCGTTTATATATCGTCACATAATGAGGAAAATCATGTCACATCTCGCAGAGCTGGTTGCCAGTGCGAAGGCAGCCATTAACCAGGCGTCAGATGTTGCCGCGTTAGATAACGTACGCGTTGAATATTTGGGCAAAAAAGGGCATTTGACCCTGCAAATGACGACCCTGCGTGAACTGCCAGCAGAAGAGCGTCCGGCGGCAGGTGCGGTGATCAACGAGGCCAAGGAGCAGGTTCAGCAGGCGCTGAACGCGCGTAAGGCGGACCTCGAAAGCGCCGCATTAAACGCACGTCTGGCGCAGGAAACCATTGATGTCTCGCTGCCTGGCCGTCGTATCGAAAACGGTGGGCTGCATCCGGTGACCCGTACCATCGATCGCATCGAGAGCTTCTTTGGCGAGCTGGGTTTTACCGTGGCGACTGGCCCGGAGATTGAAGATGACTATCATAACTTTGACGCGCTGAATATTCCGGGCCATCATCCCGCGCGCGCCGATCACGATACCTTCTGGTTTGATGCCACCCGTCTGCTGCGTACCCAAACCTCAGGTGTACAGATCCGCACCATGAAAAACCAGCAGCCCCCAATCCGCATCATCGCCCCGGGCCGTGTCTATCGTAACGACTACGATCAGACCCATACCCCGATGTTTCATCAGATGGAAGGACTGATTGTTGATACCAATATCAGTTTTACCAACCTGAAAGGGACGCTGCACGATTTCCTGCGTAACTTCTTTGAGGAAGACTTACAGATCCGTTTCCGTCCGTCCTATTTCCCGTTTACTGAACCTTCTGCGGAAGTCGACGTGATGGGCAAAAACGGGAAGTGGCTGGAAGTGCTGGGCTGCGGCATGGTGCATCCAAACGTACTGCGCAATGTGGGTATCGATCCGGAAGTCTATTCTGGTTTCGCCTTTGGTATGGGGATGGAACGTCTGACCATGCTGCGTTACGGTGTCACCGATTTGCGTGCGTTCTTCGAAAACGATCTGCGTTTCCTCAAACAGTTTAAATAAGGGCAGGATAAAACAATGAAATTTAGTGAACTGTGGTTACGCGAATGGGTGAACCCGGCTATTGATAGCGTCGCGCTATCCGATCAAATTACCATGGCGGGCCTTGAGGTCGATGGCGTGGAACCGGTCGCAGGAACCTTCAACGGTGTTGTGGTCGGTGAAGTCGTTGAATGCGCTCAGCATCCGAATGCGGACAAGCTGCGAGTAACCAAAATCAACGTTGGTGGTGAGCGTCTGCTTGATATCGTCTGCGGCGCGCCGAACTGCCGTCAGGGGCTGAAAGTCGCTGTGGCAATGATTGGCGCAGTGTTGCCGGGCGATTTTAAAATTAAAGCCGCCAAACTGCGCGGTGAGCCGTCGGAAGGGATGCTGTGCTCTTTCTCT
Organism: Superficieibacter sp. HKU1; assembly: GCF_029319185.1. Lineage (NCBI taxonomy): Bacteria > Pseudomonadati > Pseudomonadota > Gammaproteobacteria > Enterobacterales > Enterobacteriaceae > Superficieibacter > Superficieibacter sp. HKU1. The sequence goes on along the minus strand of NZ_CP119754.1, from coordinate 2,503,571 downwards.
GAGCTGGGTATTTCCGACGATCATAGCGGCATTATCGAACTGCCAGCGGATGCACCGATTGGGACGGATATTCGTGACTATCTGAAGCTTAATGATAACACCATTGAAATCAGCGTTACGCCGAACCGCGCCGACTGTCTGAGCATCATTGGCGTGGCGCGTGATGTCGCAGTCCTGAACCAGTCACCGCTGATTGAGCCAGAAATTACTCCTGTGTCAGCAACGATTGGCGATGTGCTGCCGATTACCGTTGACGCACCGGAGGCGTGTCCGCGTTACCTGGGCCGCGTGGTTAAAGGCATCAACGTTAGCGCACCGACGCCGCTGTGGATGCGAGAGAAACTGCGCCGCTGTGGTATTCGCTCTATTGATGCGGTAGTGGACGTCACCAACTACGTCCTGCTTGAACTGGGACAGCCGATGCATGCGTTCGATAAAGATCGCATCGAAGGCGGGATCGTGGTGCGCATGGCGAAAGAGGGTGAAACGCTGGTACTGCTCGACGGCAGCGAAGCCAAACTCAGCGCCGATACGCTGGTTATCGCCGACCATCAAAAAGCGCTGGCGATGGGCGGAATCTTTGGCGGCGAGCATTCAGGCGTCAACGGAGAAACGCAAAACGTGCTGCTGGAATGTGCTTTCTTCAGCCCGCTGTCCATCACCGGCCGTGCACGCCGTCACGGCCTGCATACGGATGCCTCTCACCGTTACGAACGTGGCGTCGATCCGGCACTGCAATACAAAGCAATGGAGCGTGCCACGCGTCTGTTGATTGATATCTGCGGCGGTGAAGCCGGTCCGGTGATTGATGTTACCCACGAAGCCACGCTGCCACAACGCGCCACCATTACCCTGCGTCGTAGCAAACTGGACCGCCTGATTGGTCATCCTGTTGCTGACGAGCAGGTCAGCGATATTCTGCGTCGCCTGGGTTGTGACGTGACGGAAGGCCAGAACCAATGGCAGGCTGTCGCCCCGAGCTGGCGTTTCGACATGGAAATCGAAGAGGATCTGGTCGAAGAAGTGGCGCGCGTCTACGGCTACGACAATATTCCGAATGCGCCAGTACAGGCGGGTCTGATCATGGGTAACCATCGTGAAGCTAACCTGTCGCTGAAGCGTGTGAAAACGCTGCTTAACGATAAAGGCTATCAGGAAGTTATCACCTACAGCTTTGTCGATCCTAAGCTGCAACAGCTGATTCATCCGGCAGAAGAGGCGCTGATCCTGCCAAGCCCGATTTCTATTGAGATGTCAGCGATGCGTCTGTCGCTGTGGACGGGTCAGCTTGGCACCGTGGTGTATAACCAGAACCGTCAGCAAAACCGGGTACGTATTTTTGAATCCGGCTTACGCTTTGTTCCGGATACGCAGGCCAATCTGGGTATTCGTCAGGATCTTATGCTGGCAGGGGTTATCTGTGGTAACCGCTATGATGAGCACTGGAATCTGGCGAAAGAGGGCGTTGATTTCTATGATTTGAAAGGCGATCTGGAATCGATTCTCGACCTGACCGGCAAATTAGCTGAAATTCAGTTCAAAGCAGAAGCCAATCCGGCACTGCATCCTGGTCAATCAGCAGCGATTTATCTGAAAGATGAACGTATTGGTTTTATTGGCGTTGTTCATCCTGAGCTTGAACGTAAACTGGATCTTAACGGTCGCACGTTGGTGTTTGAACTGGAGTGGAACAAGCTTGCAGACCGCGTGGTGCCTCAGGCACAGGAGATTTCTCGCTTCCCGGCAAACCGCCGCGACATCGCTGTTGTAGTGGCTGAAAACGTCGCCGCAGCAGATGTTTTGGCAGAATGTAAGAAAGTTGGCGTAAATCAGATAGTTGGCGTAAACTTGTTTGATGTGTACCGCGGTAAGGGCGTAGCGGAGGGTTACAAGAGCCTCGCTATTAGCCTCATCCTTCAGGATACCAGCCGTACACTCGAAGAAGAGGAGATTGCCGCTACCGTTGCCAGATGCGTAGAGGCACTGAAAGAGCGATTCCAGGCATCATTGAGGGATTGAACCTATGGCGCTTACAAAAGCTGAAATGTCAGAATATCTGTTTGATAAGCTTGGGCTTAGCAAACGGGATGCCAAAGAGCTGGTTGAGCTGTTTTTCGAAGAGATCCGTCGCGCTCTGGAAAATGGTGAGCAGGTAAAACTGTCCGGTTTTGGTAACTTTGATTTGCGTGATAAAAATCAACGCCCGGGACGTAACCCGAAAACGGGCGAAGATATTCCCATTACAGCCCGGCGCGTAGTGACCTTCAGACCCGGTCAGAAGTTAAAAAGCCGTGTCGAAAACGCTTCGCCCAAAGCAGAGTAATCTGAACTAATCAAAAAGGCCGCTTATGCGGCCTTTTTTCTTGTGTACTCTGCGGCCGGGCCGGTGTTCCTATTCATCCTGTAATCCAGTATATTCCAGTCGTTTCTTCTCCATGAGGATGGAGTTTTTTTCTACGGAGACATTCACATGCTTGTCTGGGAACAACGACAACAGCGGCGCGACCGATACTGGATTATCAGTCTGATCCTGGCGCTGGTCCTGGTCGTGATACTCGGCATTTGTGCAGGCGAGCAGTGGATCGGTCCCGCCTCCTGGTCCACCCCGCAGGGGCACCTCTTCGTCTGGCAAATACGATTACCCCGCACGCTGGCTGTGATCCTGGTGGGGGCTGCGCTGGCGCTCTCCGGCGCCATTATGCAGGCGCTTTTTGATAATCCACTGGCCGAGCCAGGATTACTCGGTGTTTCAAACGGCGCGGGCGTAGGGTTAATCGCGGCGGTGTTAACAGGCGGCGGCAGGTTGCCGCAATGGGCGCTGGGGCTGTGCGCCATTGCCGGAGCGCTTATCATCACGCTTATTCTGCTGCGGTTTGCCAGGCGTCATCTTTCCACCAGCCGTTTATTGCTTGCGGGCGTGGCGCTGGGGATTATCTGCAGCGCCTTCATGACCTGGGCCATCTATTTTTCAACCTCTTTCGACCTGCGGCAGTTGATGTACTGGATGATGGGCGGTTTCGGCGGCGTTGACTGGCAGCAAAGCTGGTTGATGGTGGCCCTGGTACCGGTCATGGCATGGGTTTGTTTTCAGTCCTCCGCCCTCAATTTACTGGCACTGGGCGAAACCTCCGCCCGCCAGCTGGGATTACCGCTGGGGCTATGGCGAAATCTGCTGGTGGTAGCGACCGGCTGGATGGTCGGCGTCAGCGTGGCGCTTGCTGGCGCGATAGGCTTTATTGGCCTGGTGATCCCGCATATATTACGTTTATGTGGCCTGACCGATCATCGTGTGCTGTTACCCGCCAGCGCGCTGGCAGGCGCGATAGCATTGTTAATCGCCGATATTATCGCCCGCCTGGCGTTAGCTTCAACTGAATTACCTATTGGAGTGGTTACAGCAACACTGGGCGCACCTGTTTTTATCTGGCTATTATTAAAGGCCGGGCGATAAGATCCGGGAAATCAACTAAGGGGACGCTATGCAACACGATATTCTGAATACCAGTGTGACCACCATTGATGGAGAGAACACTACGCTTGAGCACTATAAAGGCGATGTTCTGTTGATAGTCAACGTTGCCTCAAAATGCGGGCTGACGCCGCAATATGAAGGCCTGGAGAACATCCACGCTGCATGGGCAAAAGAAGGTTTTAAGGTGCTGGGATTCCCCTGCAATCAGTTTCTGGGGCAGGAGCCGGGTAGTGAAGAGGAGATTAAAACCTTTTGCAGCACAACCTATGGCGTCACTTTCCCGCTGTTCAGCAAAATCGATGTCAATGGCGAAAACCGTCACCCGCTGTATCAGAAACTGATCGCGGCCGCACCAACGGCCGTCGCACCGGAAAGCAGCGGATTTTACGAGCGGATGGCAAGTAAAGGGCGCGCGCCGCTTTATCCTGACGATATTTTATGGAATTTTGAAAAGTTCCTCATCGGCCGCGACGGTCAGGTGGTGCAACGTTTCTCACCGGATATGCTGCCGGAAGATCCTATTGTTATGGAAGCGATTAAACTGGCCTTAGCCAAATAATGTCCGTGTTGTTAGAGATACGTAATGTCGTGGAGGCCGGGCGGGTTGGCCCGTTCTCCGCCGATGTTAATCCCGGAGAGATTGTTCATCTGGTCGGGCCAAACGGTGCCGGTAAAAGCACGTTATTAACCCGCATTGCCGGTCTTAGTTCAGGCTGCGGTACGATAGCGTTGAACCATCGGCCGCTGGAACTGTGGCCTGCCACCGCGCTGGCCCGCCATCGCGCTTTTCTGGCCCAGCTACAAACGCCGCCGTTTGCCATGCCGGTATGGCATTACCTGAAGCTACATCAGGCAGCTCATGCACAGCCGGGGCTGCTTAAGGATGTCGCTACCAGGCTTGAGTTATGCGATAAGCTGGGCCGTCAGGTAAATCATCTGTCCGGCGGTGAATGGCAGCGCGTCAGACTATGTGCTGTCATTTTGCAAATTCATCCCGGCGGCAATTCCCACGGGCAGCTATTATTACTCGACGAACCGATGAATAGCCTGGATGTGGCGCAGCAGACCGCGCTGGATACTCTACTCGGTGAGTTATGTCAGGCCGGAATAGCCATTGTGATGAGCAGTCACAACCTCAATCATACGTTGCGTCATGCGCATCGCGTCTGGTTACTGCGTGATGGCCAAATGATCGCCTGCGGAACGCCTGATGAGGCGCTGACGCCAGCATGGCTTGCGACCGCCTACAGAGTGCCGTTTCGTCGTCTGGACGTTGAAGGCCATGGTATTCTGCTTTCTGGCAGCTAGTGTGATTGGTCTCTTGCCAGTCAGATAATTAACAGGGTAAATTATTCCGTCATCAAAAGCGTAGAAGGATCGCACGGACATGCGTTGCTGGTTTATTTTATTTACGGCACTCCTTTTAGCGGGTTGTAGCTCGCATCGGGCACCTCCGCCAAATCCGCGACTCGCGGACCCCATTATCGTTATTGCTAATCTTAACGAGCAGCTCCATGACTGGCGAGGTACGCCTTACCGCTATGGTGGCATGAGCCATCGCGGGGTCGATTGTTCGGGATTTGTGCTGATGACATTTCGCGACAAATTTGCCCTCAGGCTGCCCAGAGAAACCCGGCAGCAGGCCAAAATAGGTACTGAAATTGATAAAGACGACCTTCTTCCGGGCGATCTGGTTTTTTTCAAAACCGGATCGGGTGCGAGCGGACTTCATGTAGGCATCTACGATACCGATAATACCTTTATCCATGCTTCCACCAGCCGCGGGGTGATGCGTTCTTCGCTGGATAACGTCTACTGGAGCAAAAATTTCTGGCAGGCGCGACGCATTTAACGGGGGGAAGGGTATATGCGATTTCTCTCAACGCAATAAAAGATGATTTAACGCAAATTCCTTAACTAATTCTGAACGTATTATCAGTTTCTGGTTTTCCTGGGTGGGTTAATCAGCAACACTCTGCATTCGTCCTGATTTTTACTTTAATTTATAAGCACCTCCCGGTGACGGGACCGACGTTGAAAAAGAGAGCCTGCTAAGTAATGTCACTGTCACGGTGGCAATAAAAAGCTCCGTTGAATTCAGATATTTCCACCAGATGCTTTAATTGTATTACTTACCCGACATAGATTACACTGAAACGCAAAGGGTAGGGAAAATCCGTAATGAAAATGGACAATATGCAACACTCTTCATTAAAAGCCTGTTGGCAGAGCCACTTAACTTATCATACTAAAAAGCCTGTTCTTACCCTTAATGAGGGGTTGGTCCAATGATAGTTTCTCTGGATAATGATTATCGTTCAGATCTATTATTTCTGCCTGCCAGAAATGGTAGTGGCGAATTGGTTGGTCTTGAAATCGTCGCCACCTTTTCTGCAGTCAGGGCCGACGTCCGCTTCCCCGTCGAACTCCTTTCTCCTCTTCTTAGTGCGGAACAGGAAATTAGCCTTTTTCTGGAAAAGCTGGCGCTACTGGAAACCTGTCAGATATTTTTTATTCAGCAACAATTATTAGCCTGGATTTCAATTACTCCGGCCATTGTCGATGCGCTGTTAACGGATGCTGAATTGGCTTGCGTAATTGAACGATTTCCTTTTCTCGAATTGACCTTAAATGAGAATTATCCAGGGTTAAATACATTAACGGAAAGTCATCCGCTGGTGCGCCTGTCAAAGTGCTACCCTCTGGTGTTAGCCAATTTTGGCGCAGGAGACGCGACTACCCATGCGGTATTCGCCGGGCTATTCAAACGTATTGCGCTGGATAAGAACTTTGTCCACCGACAATTATCAGGTATTGCTTTCGAACCCTTTATGCGTGCGCTGTTTGCACAGATAAGTTCTTTCTGCACTTCCGTTATGATTGCTGGCATAGACAGTGAAGAAATATATCAGCGCGTGACGGCTTTTCCCTTCAGTGCGATGCAGGGCACTTTATGGCCGATGGTCAATAAAGAAGAGGTTACGTCGCTGGTCAAGTGATAACCCTGTAAACCCTCCGTGTTCACTCCCGGCCTGAGGCACTACACTTACAGGCAGGAGGATCTATGGACCTGTCTTTTATTACCCGCTGGCGCGATGAGTTGCCAGATTTTTACACCGCACTGGCCCCAACGCCGTTGCGCAATGCCCGCGTCATCTGGCGTAATGAGGCTCTGGCAGAGACGCTCGGTGTGCCTGAACGCCTTTTTCACCCTGAACAAGGGGCAGGCGTCTGGGGTGGGGAAACGTTGTTACCCGGCATGTCACCTCTCGCGCAGGTTTACAGTGGACATCAATTTGGCGTCTGGGCCGGGCAGCTTGGCGATGGTCGGGGGATTTTACTTGGCGAACAGCAGTTGCCCGATGGACGTACATTCGACTGGCACCTGAAAGGGGCCGGAAAGACGCCTTATTCCCGTATGGGGGATGGGCGGGCGGTATTGCGTTCGACAATTCGTGAAAGTCTCGCCTCTGAAGCGATGCACTGGCTGGACATTCCCACAACCAGAGCGCTGTCGATTGTCACCAGCGATACGCCAGTGCAACGTGAAACCACTGAGCAGGGCGCGATGTTAATGCGCATCGCTGAAAGCCATATCCGGTTCGGCCATTTTGAACATTTTTATTATCGTCGTGAGCCGGAAAAAGTGCGTCAACTGGCGGAGTATGCGATCCGCCATCACTGGCCGCATTTGCAGGATGAGGCGGATAAATATGCCCTGTGGTTCCGCGATGTAGTGGAACGCACGGCGATAATGATTGCCCGCTGGCAAACGGTCGGCTTTGCGCACGGCGTGATGAATACCGATAACATGTCGATTCTTGGCCTGACGATGGACTACGGCCCGTACGGGTTTCTTGATGATTATCAGCCCGGCTTTATCTGTAATCATTCCGATCCTCAGGGACGATATAGCTTTGATAACCAGCCAGCCGTTGGCCTGTGGAACCTTCAGCGGCTGGCGCAAACGCTTTCCGTGTTTATTGATGTCGATACCCTGAACGCGACGCTGGATCATTATCAGCATGCGCTTTTTACCGAGTACGGGCTGAGAATGCGCCGTAAGCTGGGGTTGTTTAGCGAACAACAGGCTGACAACGAACTGTTAAATACGCTTTTTGCCCTTATGGCGCGCGAAGGCAGCGATTATACGCGCACCTTTCGAATGCTTAGCCATACGGAGCAGGGCAGTGCGGCTTCCCCACTGCGCGATGAGTTTATCGATCGCGGTGCCTTTGACAGCTGGTTTGCACGTTATCGCGAACGGTTACAGACGGAACAGATTGACGACGCGCAGCGTCAGCAGGCGATGCAAAACGTCAATCCTTGCGTGGTGTTGCGTAACTGGCTGGCTCAACGCGCTATTGAGCAAGCCGAACACGGGGATGTCAGCGAGCTTGAGCGATTACACGCCGTGTTGCGGGAACCGTTCCGTGAGAGAGACGATGATTATGCTGGTCGCCCGCCGGACTGGGGCAAGCGACTTGAAGTAAGCTGTTCAAGTTAACGCGCGTTATTTGGTGAGGATCAACTTACCGGCCTGGGTCTGACGCAGTAAATACTGCTGACCATCATGTTCGATGACGACACGGCCTTCGCGGCCCAGCAATTCATTACTGTCAATGCGTCGATCTTCTGGCTCAGGATGTGGGGCGTAACGTTTACCGGTTTCAGCGAGGTCTGTGGATTGCATAGCGTAATAATATAAAATGATTATCAATTTCGTATTGATAATCATTATCACGAATAGTCTGGCTGGCGGCAAGAAATATTGCCGCAGAACCCACAGAAACAGTGCAAACGCCATCGCAATCGCCATGGCGTTATTTCAGCATATCAAAAGCGGCTGTCCACGGCGGTGGCCAATTTTTCCAGCAGCTGTTCGCTGTCTTCCCAGCTCAGACACGGGTCGGTAATCGACTGACCATAAATCAATGGCTGTCCGGCGATGATTTTTTGCGTTCCCTCACGCAGGAAACTTTCTGCCATAATCCCGGCAATGGCGGTTGAACCATTGCGGATCTGCTGACAGATATCATCACAAACCTCCAGCTGCCGACGATGCTGTTTCTGGCAGTTGCCATGGCTGAAATCGACAACCAGCTGCTCTGGTAAATCAAATTCATGCAATGTGTCGCAGGCGCACGCAATATCGTCCGCCTGATAGTTAGGCTTTTTGCCCCCGCGCATAATGATGTGGCCGTAGGGGTTGCCGCTGGTCTGATAAATGGTCATCTGACCGTTTTTATCCGGCGAAAGGAACATATGGCTGGCGCGCGCGGCGCGGATTGCGTCTACTGCAATACGCGTATTACCGTCCGTGCCGTTTTTAAAACCGACCGGGCAGGAGAGCGCCGAAGCCATCTCACGATGGATTTGGCTTTCCGTGGTTCGCGCGCCGATAGCTCCCCAGCTGATCAAATCAGCGATAAACTGACCGGTCACCATATCGAGAAATTCGGTCGCGGTGGGAACGCCTAATTCGTTAACCTGCAGTAAAAGCTTACGTGCCAGCTCGAGACCGTGATTAACACGATAGCTACCGTTGAGGTCCGGATCGGAAATCAGCCCTTTCCAGCCGACGACCGTGCGCGGTTTCTCAAAATACGTGCGCATCACGATTTCCAGCCGCGACTGATATTTCTCGCGCATGGGTTGCAGGCGGCGCGCGTAGTCCATCGCGGCATCCAGATCGTGAATGGAGCACGGGCCAATAACCACCAGCAATCGGCGATCTTCACCACTGAGGATTTTCTCAATGCCACGGCGCGAGGCGGTAACGTGTTCCGCGACGTCAGGCGTGACGGGATAGCGTAACGCCAGTTCAGCAGGCGTTACGAGGCTATCGATCTGCGCGGAGCGCAGTTCATCTGTCTTATTCATTAAATGTCTCAAAAATTTTTTACTTACGCGACATCAGTGCCGGGAAGTGATGCGCATCACGATAAACCAATCCCTGCCGATTTCAAGTGCAGGGCGTGTGGCGTCTGAATTCTGGAGACAGATAATAACTGAATTTTTGCTATCGTACTAGTCCGTTAGTACATCCGGCGACTTAACCCCATGATATCGAGAATTTTGGTCGCCATTTCTTCAACGGAAAAGTTGGTACTGTTGAGAAACGGAATTTGATTTTTACGATACAGCGCTTCCACCTCGGCAACTTCCATTCGGCACTGGCGCATAGACGCGTAGCGGCTGTTTTCCCGGCGCTCCTCGCGGATCGCCGCGAGCCGCTCGGGATGAATGGTCAGGCCAAATAACTTATGCTGCAACGGCTTGAGTGCCGCCGGCAGAACGAGATTATCCATATCATCGGCAATAAAGGGGTAGTTAGCGGCGCGAACGCCAAACTGCATTGCCAGATACAGGCTGGTAGGTGTTTTGCCGCAGCGTGAAACGCCAAGCAGGATCACCTGAGCCTGGTCGAGATTACGTAGCGAAATTCCGTCGTCATGTGCCAGGGTGTAATCAATGGCGGCGATACGCGCATCATACTTGGTCAGATTGCCCGGCGTCAGGCCATGCGTGCGGTGAGCAATGGGCGTCGGATCGAGCTTCAGCTCCTCCTGTAAAGGGGCGACCAGCGCCTGCACGATGTCCTGACAAAACCCCTCGCTTTGCAAAATAATCATGCGGATTTCAGGGATCACAATTGAATAAAATACCAGTGGACGAACGCCAGTCTGCTGGAAAATGGCATCTATCTGATCTTTCACGGCCCTGGCGCGGCTTTCACTTTCCACAAACGGCAGCGTGATACTGTTTATTGCCACCGGAAACTGCGACATTACCGCATGCCCTAACACTTCAGCGGTAATGGCTGTACCATCAGAAATATAAAAAACGTGGCGATCGACAGAACTATCCATTTTATTCATCCTGATTATTTTGCGTGATCAATGAGTCGTATGAATTAAGTTAAACACATTCCAGACTTTTTTGTCGCTGACTAAAAATGAAATGCTGTTTTTATATTTTGTGAAATGACTGGTTCATTTTCAGGACGAACAATAGACCGCTGGTCTGCAGGGAATCTATCTGAATCATAGCGTTAGCATAAGCGGGTAAACTCTCCTAAAAAATAAAAAAATAGGGTGCTTGAACGATTCACCGTTTTTTTTAAAGGATTAACTATGTCAGGATAAATGACGAATCAGTTGATTCTTATCTCTCGCACATAAATCACAAAAGGATTGATCGATGTCCAACAATGGCTCGTCACCGCTGGTGCTTTGGTACAACCAACTCGGCATGAATGATGTAGACAGAGTCGGAGGCAAAAATGCCTCCCTGGGAGAAATGATTACAAACCTGGCCTCTGTGGGTGTTGCCGTACCCAACGGGTTTGCCACAACCGCTGATGCGTTTAATCAGTTTCTTGATCAAAGCGGCGTCAACCAGCGCATTTATGAACTGCTGGATGAAACCGACATTGACGACGTCTCTGAACTGGCGAAAGCCGGGGCACAGATCCGCCAGTGGATCATCGATACTCCGTTCCAGGGTGAGCTGGAACACGCTATTCGTGAAGCCTATGACCAGCTTTCGGCTGATGATAGTGAGGCCTCTTTCGCCGTGCGTTCTTCCGCTACAGCAGAAGACATGCCGGACGCTTCCTTTGCCGGACAGCAGGAAACGTTTCTCAACGTGCAAGGCTACGACGCCGTGCTGGTGGCCGTGAAGCATGTTTTCGCGTCGCTGTTTAACGACCGAGCGATCTCATACCGCGTTCACCAGGGATACGATCACCGCGGCGTGGCGCTTTCCGCTGGCGTACAGCGAATGGTGCGTTCCGACCTGGCCTCCTCTGGGGTGATGTTCTCCATCGATACCGAATCTGGCTTTGATCAGGTGGTCTTTATCACCTCTGCCTGGGGACTGGGTGAGATGGTGGTGCAGGGCGCGGTGAATCCGGACGAATTTTATGTGCATAAGCCAACCCTGGAGGCGGGACGTCCCGCTATCGTGCGCCGTACTATGGGATCAAAAAAGATCCGCATGGTGTATGCGCCGAGTCAGGAGCATGGCAAACAGGTCGACATCGAAGATGTGCCTCAGGCGCAGCGCGATGTGTTCTCCCTCACCGATGATGAAGTGCAGGCGCTGGCACAGCAGGCGGTGCAGATCGAGAAGCACTATGGCCGGCCAATGGATATCGAGTGGGCGAAAGACGGTCATACCGGCAAGCTGTTTATTGTACAGGCGCGTCCGGAAACCGTGCGTTCGCGTGGGCAGGTCATGGAACGCTATACGCTGCACGCGCAGGGTAAAATCATTGCTGAAGGCCGCGCCATTGGTCATCGCATTGGTGCCGGAAAAGTAAAAGTCATTCACGATATCAGTGAAATGAACCGCATCCTGCCGGGAGACGTGCTGGTCACCGACATGACCGACCCGGACTGGGAACCGATCATGAAGAAGGCGGCTGCTATTGTCACTAACCGTGGCGGACGAACCTGCCACGCGGCGATCATTGCGCGCGAACTGGGGATTCCGGCCGTGGTTGGCTGCGGCGACGCCACCGAGCGGATGAAGGACGACGAGGAAGTGACCGTCTCCTGCGCCGAAGGCGATACCGGCTATGTGTATGCCGAAAAACTCGACTTCAGCGTTAAAAGCTCCAGCGTCGATAAAATGCCCGATCTGCCGCTGAAAATTATGATGAACGTGGGCAACCCGGATCGCGCGTTTGATTTTGCCTGTCTGCCTAACGAGGGGGTCGGCCTGGCGCGTCTGGAATTTATCATCAATCGTATGATTGGCGTTCACCCGCGTGCGCTGCTGGAGTTCGACGATCAGGACGCGAAGTTGCAAAATGAAATTCGTGAAATGATCAAGGGCTACGACTCGCCGAAGGAGTTTTATGTCGGCCGTCTGGCGGAAGGTATTGCCACCCTCGGCGCGGCATTCTGGCCGAAGCGGGTGATCGTGCGCCTGTCGGATTTCAAATCGAATGAGTACGCGAATCTGGTCGGCGGCGAACGCTACGAACCGGAAGAAGAAAACCCGATGCTCGGCTTCCGTGGTGCGGGTCGTTATGTCTCCGACAGCTTCCGTGACTGTTTCGCGCTGGAGTGCGATGCCGTCAAGCGGGTGCGTAATGAAATGGGCCTGACTAACGTCGAAATTATGGTGCCTTTCGTGCGTACCGTCGATCAGGCGAAAGCCGTGGTGGATGAGCTGGCACGCCAGGGGCTGAAACGCGGCGAGCAGGGACTGAAAATCATCATGATGTGTGAAATCCCGTCGAACGCGCTGCTGGCCGAGCAGTTTCTTGAGCACTTCGATGGTTTCTCGATTGGTTCCAATGACATGACGCAGCTGGCGTTGGGTCTGGATCGCGACTCGGGCGTAGTCTCCGAGCTGTTTGACGAGCGTAATGATGCGGTGAAAGCGCTGCTTTCGATGGCGATCCGCGCGGCGAAAAAACAGGGCAAATACGTCGGTATTTGCGGTCAGGGGCCTTCCGACCACGAGGATTTTGCCGCCTGGTTAATGGAAGAAGGAATTGATAGTTTGTCCCTGAATCCAGATACCGTGGTGCAAACCTGGCTGAGTCTGGCTGAACTGAATAAATAATATATCCGGCAGCTTTATTGATCCCTGGCAGAGATGCCGGGGATTTTTTTATTATTACATCAAATAAAAGTGCATAAAAAAAAGCCCATCATAGGAGATGGGCAAAGACTACACACAGCAATTCGTTGTTTCACTCAGGGGATTTCCATGCTTATAAATCAAGGCGTTGATTTATAACCGTGTCCTAATAGTAGAGTGCGCCATCTCCCGCGTCGATCAGATTCATCTCATTAGTTTAATGAATGTGATGAATGTGAAAGCTATATTCCTTTTGTACAAGGGAAATAACCGTCAGCAATATTAAAAAGCTAAACTTTTAATTAGCCATGCTTAACTATTAAATAAAACAGCCTGCTAAAAAGCAGGCTGTTTTGCGATCAACAACTGGACGACTCAGGTGGCGTAACTTCGTCTGCCACCTCGTCAACAGTATCCTGCGGCGGCGGCACTTCCTTCACCCAGGCATCAAACAGACGCCAGGTGACGGCCAGCAGCACCGGACCGATAAACAGGCCGATCATACCGAAGGCAACCAGCCCGCCGATCACGCCGGAGAGGATGAGGATCATCGGTAAATCGGCACCCATGCGGATCAGGATTGGACGCAACACGTTGTCAATCGTGCCGACGACGCAGCTAATGACCAGCAGTACCGTTCCCCAGGTGGTATCTCCGCTCCAGTACAGCCAGATAATTGACGGGACCAGCACTGGCAACGGGCCAAGCTGGATCAGGCAGGAGAAAAGCATCACCACGGTGAGGATGGTCGCGTAAGGAACGCCGGAAATAGCCAGACCAACGCCACCAAGCACCGCCTGCACCAGAGCGGTCACCACCACCCCTAGCGCAACCGCACGAATGGCTTGCGCGGCGAGAACTACCGCCGCGTCACCGCGTCTGGCGGCAAGGCGGGTGGCAAAGTGACGGATGCCACGCGCCACTTTTTCACCCTGCCAGTAGAGCAGCGCGCTGAATAAAAGCATCAGCGCACAGTGCATCATAAAGCGGCCAATATGCGCGGCCTGGCCTACAAACCAGGTCGTCGTTGTGCCGATATAGGGACGGATTTTCGCCATAATCGCCGTACCGCCCATATCAAGCAGGTTATGCCAGCCGGTATAAAGGCGCTCGCCGACCATGGGTATACTATTAAGCCAGTTTAAGTCCGGCAGCGTCATCTCTCCCGACGATAATGAGCGGATTAGCGGCACGCCGCTATCAACCATACTGTTAACCAGCAGCGCAATCGGAATAATAAACAGCAGAAACAGCAGCAGCGTCATTACCAGTACCGCCAGCGCGCGCCGTCCAAACAGCAATCGCTGCAAACGGATTAACACCGGCCACGTAACAATAACCACGGTTCCTGCCCAGGCGAAGCCAAGAATAAAAGGCCGTACAATCCACAGGCAGGCGACAATCATGAGTGATAAAAACAGCACCGACAGCAAAATTTGCGGCACATCCCTGGGCTGGTTTGGATTAACCATAACGTAAATTTACCTTTTTAATTTCGCCACCATGCGGGCGCGGCATAAAGCTGGACCATTAATGATACCAGTGATTTCGACAGCGTTTATAGTCCGTAATTCTGTCAGGCAGGTAAGAAAAAAATGTGGTAAAACGATGAATGCACAACGCAAACGATTAATCACTCACATCACAACAGTCAGGCAGGGTCAACGGTAATGATCCCACAGATTTCTCAGGCTCCAGGTGTCGTTCAACTGGTGCTGAATTTTTTGCAGTCACTGGAGCAACAGGGTTTTACAGGTGATACCGCCACCCGTTATGCCGACCGGCTAACCATGGCGACCGATAACAGTATTTACCAGCTTCTTCCCGATGCCATCGTTTTTCCGCGCTCTACGGCGGACGTGTCGCTGCTGGCGCGGGTGGCGGCGGAGGAGCGATTCAAAACGCTGATCTTCACGCCGCGCGGCGGCGGGACGGGCACCAACGGGCAGGCGCTGAATCAGGGCATTATTGTTGATATGTCCCGCTATATGAATCGCATTATTGAAATTAACCCCGAAGAAGGGTGGGTGCGCGTCGAAGCCGGGGTGATCAAGGATCAGCTCAATCAGTATCTGAAATCCTACGGCTACTTTTTTGCTCCGGAATTATCGACCAGTAACCGCGCCACGCTGGGCGGCATGATTAATACCGATGCTTCAGGGCAGGGATCGCTGGCCTATGGCAAAACCTCCGACCACGTCCTGGGCGTACGCGCGGTATTAACCGGCGGCGATATTCTGGATACCCAACCGATGCCGGTGGCGCTGGCGGAAACGCTGGCGAAAGAACAGTCCGCATCCGGACGTATTTACCGCACGGTGTATCAGCGCTGTCTGGAGAATCGCCAGTTGATACTGGATAAATTCCCCAGACTGAATCGCTTTCTCACCGGTTATGACCTGCGTCACGTCTTTAATGACGCGATGACCGAGTTTGATTTGACCCGCATATTGACCGGTTCGGAAGGCACGCTTGCGTTTATTACGGAAGCACGGCTGGATATCACCCGGCTGCCGAAAGTGCGTCGTCTGGTCAATGTGAAATATGACTCTTTTGATTCAGCGCTGCGCAACGCGCCGTTTATGGTGGAAGCGAAGGCGCTGTCTGTCGAAACCGTCGATTCGAAAGTGCTGAACCTGGCGCGGGAAGATATTGTCTGGCATTCGGTCAGCGAGCTGATCACCAGCGTGCCGGATAAAGAGATGCTCGGGTTGAATATCGTTGAATTTGCCGGCGATGATGACGAGCTGATTACCCGTCAGGTTGACGGGCTCTGTGCCGGTCTGGACGCCTTAATGGCGCAAGGAGCCGGAGGGGTTATCGGCTGGCAGGTATGTGACGATCTCGCAGGGATTGAACGCATCTACGCCATGCGTAAGAAAGCGGTGGGGCTACTGGGGAACGCAAAAGGGATGGCAAAACCGATTCCTTTTGCCGAAGACACCTGCGTACCGCCGGAGCATCTGGCCGACTATATTACCGAGTTTCGCGCGCTGCTGGACGGCCACGGGCTGAGCTACGGGATGTTTGGTCACGTGGACGCAGGCGTATTGCACGTGCGTCCTGCGCTGGATATGTGCGATCCGCAACAGGAAATGCTGATGAAGCAGATTTCTGATGAGGTGGTAGCGCTGACGGCGAAATATGGCGGACTGCTGTGGGGGGAACACGGTAAAGGATTTCGCGCCGAGTACAGCCCGGCGTTTTTTGGCGAACAGCTCTATGATGAGCTGCGTAAAATTAAAGCCGCGTTTGATCCCGATAACCGTTTAAATCCGGGAAAAATTTGTCCGCCGGAAGGCGTGGATGCGCCGATGATGAAAGTGGACGCGGTTAAACGCGGGACCTGGGATCGGCAAATCCCGATTGCGGTGCGCGGAGCCTGGCGCGGGGCGATGGAATGTAACGGCAACGGTCTGTGCTTTAATTTTGACGTGAAAAGCCCGATGTGTCCGTCAATGAAAATCACCAGTAACCGCATTCATTCGCCGAAAGGCCGCGCAACGCTGGTCAGAGAATGGCTGCGCTTGCTGGCGGACAGGGGAATCGATCCAAACCAGCTCGAAAAAGAGTTGCCTGAGCAACGCGCCAGTCTGCGCACGCTTATTGAGCGCACGCGCAACAGCTGGCATGCGCGTAAAGGCGAATATGATTTTTCCCACGAGGTGAAAGAGGCGATGTCGGGTTGCCTGGCCTGTAAGGCCTGTTCAACTCAGTGTCCTGTGAAGATCGACGTGCCGGAGTTTCGCTCGCGGTTCCTGCAACTTTATCACTCCCGCTACCTGCGCCCGCTGCGCGATCATCTGGTGGCGTCGGTGGAAAGCTATGCGCCGCTAATGGCGCGGGCGCCAAAGACCTTCAACTTTTTTATGAGCCAGCCGTGGGTGCGCAGGCTTTCAGAAACCCACATTGGAATGGTTGATTTACCTCTGCTTTCATCGCCATCGCTTCAGCAGAAAATGGTGGCGCACCGTTCAGCGAATATGACGCTTGAGGAGCTTGAAGCGCTGGATGCCGGGCAAAAGGCGCGGATAGTACTGGTGGTGCAGGATCCGTTCACCAGCTATTACGATGCGCAGGTGGTGGAGGATTTTGTCCGGCTGGTGGAAAAGCTCGGTTACCAGCCGGTGCTCCTGCCGTTTTCCCCTAACGGTAAAGCGCAGCACATCAAAGGCTTTATGACCCGCTTTGCGAAAACGGCGCGTAAGACGTCAGATTTTCTTAACCGCGTCGCGCAACTTGAGATCCCCATGGTGGGCGTCGACCCGGCGCTGGTACTTTGTTATCGCGATGAATATAAACAGGTGCTGGGCAACGCGCGGGGTGATTTTCACGTCATGCTGGTCCACGAATGGCTACCGCTGGCGCTGGACGGCGGCACTCGCCAGGAGGTAAGCGGGGAATCATGGTATCTGTTTGGCCACTGTACGGAAGTGACAGCGTTACCTGGCGCGCCAAACCAGTGGGCCGCTATTTTCGCTCACTATGGCGCAAAACTGGAAAGCGTTAACGTCGGCTGCTGCGGTATGGCGGGAACCTACGGCCATGAAGTCAAAAATCATGCGAATTCACTGGGGATTTATGCGCTTTCCTGGCAGCAGGCGATGCAGCGCCTGCCGCGCAATCGCTGTCTGGCGACCGGCTACTCCTGCCGCAGCCAGGTAAAACGTATTGAAGGGAATGGCGTGCGCCATCCGCTTCAGGCACTGCTGGAGATCGTGGGATGATCTGGAAACGGGCGGTGACTATGGAAGCGCTGAACGCCATGGGAACGAATAATATGGTGGGGCTGCTGGATATTCGTTTTGAAAAAATCACGGATGATAGTCTGGAAGCCACGATGCCGGTAGACGGCCGAACCCATCAGCCATTCGGTTTACTCCACGGCGGTGCGTCGGTGGTACTGACCGAGACATTGGGTTCTGTGGCGGGCTACCTGTGCACCGCCGGCGAACAAAAGGTGGTTGGCGTGGAGGTCAATGCCAATCACCTTCGTTCCGTGCGAAGCGGCCGGGTACGCGGCATATGCAAAGCCTTACACCTCGGCAACAGACATCAGGTCTGGCAGATTGAGATCGTGGATGAGCAGGGACGGCTATGCTGTTCATCCCGGCTCACCACCGCCGTGCTATAACGCCTCGGGCACATTTCTGAAAAGAAGCGTGCCCGCCTGTAATATCCTTTTACTTTAAATCGCCTGTGATATTCTCCGCCGACGGATTTGTTTTCCCCTCTGATTGTCTCAGTTAAAACCGTATCGCGTAATGACTAATGAATACTTTCGTTTCTCCTTTAAGCGCTACATCACTCCCGCTTAAGGACAAAATATGGCCCGTCCCACGTTTGAACTCGCATTCCTGCACCCGCGTCACTGGCTGACCTGGTTTGGTTTAGGCATTCTCTGGCTGCTGGTCCAGCTTCCTTATCCTTTTTTGTTCTGGTTTGGCTCTGCACTGGGCCGCACGTCACAACGTTTTCTCCAGCGGCGGGCGACTATTGCCAACCGCAATATTGAACTTTGTTTTCCGGGCATGAATGCACAGCAGCGCAAAATGATGATAGAGAAAAATTTTGCCTCGCTGGGAATGGCCCTGCTTGAAACCGGGATGGCCTGGTTCTGGTCGGATCGCCGGGTGCGCAAATGGTTTGATGTCGAAGGTTATCATTATCTGCTGGAAGCACAGCGCAAGCAGAAGGGCGTTATGGTGGTTGGCGTTCATTTTATGTCACTTGAACTGGGCGGTCGGGTCATGGGGCTTTGCCAGCCAATGATGGCCACCTATCGTCCGCACAACAGCCCGGTCATGGAATGGGTGCAAACGCGTGGTCGTCTGCGCTCCAATAAGTCGATGATTGACAGACATAATCTGAAGGGACTGGTTAATGCACTGAAAGGCGGCGAGGCCGTGTGGTTCGCGCCGGATCAGGATTATGGTCCCAAAGGCAGCACCTTCGCGCCTTTCTTCTCAGTCGAAAATGCGGCAACGACCAACGGAACATACGTGATTTCGCGGCTTTCAGGCGCGGAAATGCTGACGATCTCAATGGTACGTAAAGACAACGCTCGCGGTTACGCCCTGCATATCGGACAAAAGATGGAAGATTTTCCGCGCGGGAGTGAATATGAAGCGGCAAGCTACATCAATAAAATGATTGAGCATGAAATTTTACGTGCTCCCGAGCAGTATTTGTGGATCCATCGCCGGTTTAAAACCCGTCCAACGGGCGAAGCGTCGCTTTACGTCTAATCAAGAGTAGCGTGTATCGGGGCAACGGCCCCGATACCTCATGTCTTGTCATTATCCTCGGACGTGACGGATTTCATTGCCTCAATATCCAGTTCAGCACCTACTTTCGTCAGCAACTGAGCCATCGAAAGAATGTCATTGAACTCATTAAGTAAAATTTCCGCATCTGATTTGAGCGGATTGTCGGCCAGTTCTACAGCGGCGTTAATGGCTTTTTTAACCGCATCAACCATTTCCATCGCGCCTCCTTCCTTTCCTGCGGCCAACAAAAAGGCGCTGAGGAGAAGAGACTGGGCTTCAATTCGCGCACTAAGTTGCTTAGTTTCCGCGTCCATTCTTGATATCTTGGCAATCATGCCTAAAATAATATTGGTCATCTTTTTCTCCCTGTTAGCATCAATGCTAACGGCAAACATTGCCCCTGCAAAGGTGGCGACTATTTAAAGGCACAACGGCTCTAATGATTTACAACGAGCCAATGTTACACTTTCTTATCCATCACGCACGCATATTAAAACGAAATTATTACTCCACATCGCATAATCGCCTTTTTTGATTTCAAAAATAGGTATTGCCTATGCATCTTTTCCATTGCCCGTTTCTGACGATGCGTTGAGCGTAAAAGGCAATAAAAATCAGCAAGATAATTCCTCCCGAATCCCTTTTATCAGATTACTGTCAGGGTCTATGCTTAATGGATGGGCAATGAAAAGGCCGCTATAAACAATACCCGTACTGCAAGTGGGTTGAAGTGATAATCATTATCACTAACATAGTGTTAACTTTTCAGTCTCTTAACGTGAGGTGGACCTATGGATTTACAAGCAGGGACTTTTGATCCCAATGAGTTTGCCTGGCATGGTCTGACGATGACCTCGGCGGCTGCCGGGCATATTCGTCAGTTGGTCAGCAAACAGCCTGGCGTGCAAGGGTTGCGGCTGGGCGTAAAGCAGACCGGCTGCGCAGGCTTCGGTTACGTGCTGGATACGGTGAGTGAACCACAAAAAGACGATCTTCTTTTTGAGGTTGATGGCGCACGCCTGTGGGTACCCTTACAGGCGATGCCGTTTATTGATGGCACCGAAGTCGATTATGTCCGTGAAGGCTTAAACCAAATCTTTAAATTTCATAACCCAAAAGCTCAGCACGAGTGTGGCTGTGGTGAAAGTTTTGGGGTGCAGGCGGAATAACTATGTCACGTAATACTGAAGCAACTGACGATGTCAAAATGTGGTCCGGCCCGCTGAATTATAAAGAGGGCTTCTTTACTCAACTGCAAACAGATGAGCTGGCCCACG
The DNA here is from genome assembly GCF_029319185.1 of Superficieibacter sp. HKU1. NCBI lineage: Bacteria > Pseudomonadati > Pseudomonadota > Gammaproteobacteria > Enterobacterales > Enterobacteriaceae > Superficieibacter > Superficieibacter sp. HKU1. Next base: position 2,482,953 of record NZ_CP119754.1, on the reverse strand, counting down.
GTATCAGCGAAGAGGTCGTACGCGCGATCTCCGCAAAACGTAACGAGCCCGACTGGATGCTGGAGTTTCGGCTTAGCGCTTATAAGGCCTGGCTTGAAATGGAAGAGCCGCACTGGTTAAAAGCCCATTACGATAAGCTGAATTATCAGGATTACAGCTATTACTCCGCGCCGTCCTGCGGCAACTGTGACGATACCTGCGCCTCCCAGCCCGGTGCCTTACAGCAAACCGGCCCGGCGTCATTTTTGACCGATGAAGTCGAAGCGGCGTTCAACCAGCTTGGCGTACCGGTTCGTGAAGGCCGTGAAGTGGCGGTGGATGCTATTTTCGACTCGGTCTCCGTCGCGACCACCTACCGCGAAAAACTGGCCGAGCAGGGCATTATTTTTTGCTCATTTGGTGAGGCGATCCACGATCATGCTGAGCTGGTGAAAAAATATCTGGGGACCGTTGTCCCGAGTAATGATAATTTTTTCGCCGCCCTGAACGCGGCAGTGGCATCGGACGGTACGTTTATCTACGTACCTAAAGGGGTCACCTGTCCGATGGAGCTCTCAACCTATTTTCGTATTAACGCGGAAAAAACCGGTCAGTTTGAGCGGACTATTCTGGTTGCTGACGAAGGTAGCTATGTGAGCTATATCGAGGGCTGCTCGGCGCCGGTACGCGACAGCTATCAGCTTCATGCGGCGGTGGTCGAAGTGATCATCCATAAAGATGCCGAAGTGAAATACTCTACGGTGCAGAACTGGTTCCCTGGCGATAACCATACCGGCGGGATCCTGAATTTCGTGACCAAGCGCGCGCTGTGTGAAGGTGAGAACAGTAAAATGTCCTGGACCCAGTCCGAGACGGGGTCAGCGATAACCTGGAAATACCCAAGCTGTATTCTGCGGGGTGATAACTCCATCGGCGAGTTTTTCTCCGTCGCCCTGACCAGCGGCCATCAGCAGGCCGATACCGGCACTAAGATGATCCATATTGGTAAAAACACCAAATCGACCATTATCTCTAAAGGGATTTCTGCCGGACACAGCCAGAACAGCTACCGTGGACTGGTTAAAATCATGCCGACCGCCACCAATGCGCGCAACTTTACCCAGTGTGATTCCATGCTCATTGGACCGGACAGCGGGGCGCATACTTTCCCGTATGTCGAATGCCGTAATAACAGTGCTCAGCTCGAGCATGAGGCGACCACTTCGCGGATTGGCGAGGATCAGCTTTTTTACTGTCTGCAACGTGGGATCAGTGAGGATGACGCTATCTCGATGATCGTCAACGGGTTCTGTAAGGACGTCTTCTCTGAACTGCCGCTGGAATTTGCCGTTGAAGCGCAAAAACTGCTGGCTATTAGTCTCGAACACAGCGTCGGTTAAGTATCTAAGGGAACAACCATGTTAAGCATTAAAGATTTACAGGTATCGGTAGAAGATAAAGAAATCCTGCGCGGGCTGAACCTTGAAGTTCGGCCAGGGGAAGTGCACGCCATCATGGGACCCAATGGTTCCGGTAAAAGTACGCTGTCGGCGACGCTGGCCGGGCGTGAAGATTATGAAGTCACCGGCGGCAGCGTGGAATTCAAGGGCAAAGATCTGCTGGAGCTGGCACCGGAAGATCGTGCGGGCGAGGGCATTTTTATGGCCTTCCAGTATCCGGTAGAGATCCCCGGCGTCAGCAATCAGTTTTTCCTGCAAACGGCACTGAATGCGGTGCGTACCTACCGTGGTCAGGAGACGCTCGACCGCTTTGATTTTCAGGATCTGATGGAAGAAAAAATTCAGTTACTGAAGATGCCGGAAGATTTATTGACCCGCTCGGTGAACGTAGGCTTCTCCGGCGGCGAGAAAAAGCGCAATGACATTCTGCAGATGGCAGTACTGGAGCCGGAACTGTGCATTCTTGACGAATCTGATTCGGGGCTGGATATCGATGCGCTGAAAATCGTTTCAGAGGGGGTGAATGCCCTGCGTGACGGCAAGCGGGCCTTTGTTATCGTCACTCACTACCAGCGTATTCTGGACTATATCAAGCCGGATTACGTCCACGTCCTGTATCAGGGACGGATTGTGAAATCGGGTGATTTTACCCTGGTCAAACAGCTGGAGGAGCAGGGCTATGGCTGGCTTACCGAACAACAGTAACGCGCTGCAACAGTGGCATCATCTCTTTGAAGCGCAGGGTGCGCAGCGTTCCCCGCAGGCGCAACAGCATCTTCAGCAGATGCTGCGTCTTGGTTTACCAACGCGTAAGCATGAAAACTGGAAATATACGCCGCTGGATGGGCTTTTGGGCAGCACCTTCGTCACGCTGCCTTCCTCTGAAGTGACCGCCGCTCAGCGTGACGGGCTGGCGCTGGAGGTGGATGCGCTCAGGCTGGTGTTTATTGACGGGCAATTTAGCGCAGCGCTGAGCGGCAGCGTGGAGAATAGCGGCTTTGACGTTAGTATTGGTCAGGAAAGCCCTGTGTTGCCCGCCGCTATCCAGCCGGAGGTGTTTTTGCATCTGACGGAAAGCCTGGCCGCCAGCGTGACGACCATCCGCGTCGCCCGCAATCAGCGTCCGGCTAAGCCTTTACTGCTGATGCATATTACCCGGGGCGTCTCTGGCGAAGAGATGAATACGGCGCATTACCGCCATCATATTGAACTGGCTGAAGGCGCTGAGGCGACGCTGATTGAACACTATGTCAGCCTGAATGACGAACGTCATTTTACCGGCTCCAGGATCACTATGAACGTCGCGGCGAATGCGCAGTTACATCATATGAAACTGGCGTTTGAAGCCCCGGTCAGCTATCACTTTGCGCATAATGACATTGTTCTCGGCCAGGATGCGGCAGCCTTCAGCCACAGCTTCTTGCTGGGCAGTGCCGTATTGCGCCACAACACCAGCAGCCAGCTGAATGGCGAAAATACCACGCTGCGCCTGAACAGCCTGGCCATGCCGGTAAAATCTGAGGTTTGCGATAGCCGTACCTGGCTTGAACACAACAAGGGTTACTGTAACAGTCGTCAGTTGCATAAAACTATTGTTAATGACAAAGGCCGCGCGGTGTTTAACGGTCTGATTAACGTGGCGCAACATGCGATCAAAACTGACGGTCAGATGACCAACAATAACTTGCTGTTGGGGCGTCTGTCAGAAGTGGATACCAAACCACAGCTGGAAATCTATGCCGATGACGTCAAGTGTAGCCACGGGGCCACGATTGGGCGTATCGACGATGAGCAACTGTTTTATTTACGCTCGCGCGGCATTAATGAACAGGCCGCACAGCAGATGATTATCTATGCCTTTGCCGCTGAACTGACGGAAGCCATTAGCGACGAAGCGCTAAAACAACAGGTGCTGGCCCGTATCGGTCAGCGTCTTCCTGGGGGCAAAGCATGACATTTTCCGTTCAGCGGGTGCGGGAAGATTTCCCGGTACTGTCGCGTGAAGTTAACGGTCAGACGCTGGCGTATCTGGACAGCGCGGCCAGCGCACAAAAACCCAGCCAGGTCATTGACGCCGAAAGTGAATTCTACCGCCACGGCTATGCGGCGGTGCATCGTGGCATTCACACGCTCAGCGCGGAAGCTACACAGCGTATGGAGGAGGTACGGCTTAAGGCAGCGACCTTCCTGAATGCCCGTTCTCCGGAAGAACTGGTGTTTGTTCGCGGCACCACAGAGGGTATTAACCTCGTCGCGAATAGCTGGGGCGAAAGTCAGATTCAGGCGGGTGATAACATTATCATCACGGAGATGGAGCATCACGCGAATATCGTGCCGTGGCAGATGCTCTGTGCGCGTAAAAATGCCGAGCTGCGGGTTATCCCGCTCACCGCGGAGGGTACCCTTGCGCTGGACGCGCTTCCCGGACTTCTCGACGCCAGAACCCGGTTAGTGGCCGTGACGCATGTCTCAAACGTACTGGGCACCGAAAATCCGGTAGCGGAAATCATCCGCACTGCGCATCAGCACGGGGCAAAAGTGCTGGTCGATGGCGCACAGGCGGTGATGCATCATGCGGTTGACGTCCAGGCGCTGGACTGCGATTTTTACCTCTTCTCGGCGCATAAGCTTTATGGGCCGACCGGTATCGGCGTGCTGTACGTGAAAGAAGCGATCCTTCAGGATATGCCGCCCTGGGAAGGCGGCGGTTCGATGATTGCGACCGTCAGCCTGACTCAGGGGACGACGTTCGCTAAAGCGCCGTGGCGCTTTGAAGCCGGCACGCCCAACACAGGCGGGATCATCGCCCTCGGCGCGGCACTGGATTACGTCAGCGCCCTGGGGCTTGAGAATATTCATGATTATGAGCAGGCACTGATGCAGTATGCGCTTCGTGAACTTGCGACCGTGCCCGATCTGACGTTGTATGGCCCGCAGGCGCGTCTGGGAGTGATTGCCTTTAATCTCGGGCAGCATCACGCTTACGATGTCGGCAGCTTTCTGGATAACTACGGCATTGCCGTCCGTACCGGGCACCACTGCGCGATGCCGCTGATGGCGCATTATCAGGTGCCGGCGATGTGCCGGGCGTCGTTAGCCATGTACAATACCCATGAAGAAGTGGATCGGCTGGTGGCGGGGTTAAAACGCATTCATCAGCTACTCGGTTAACAGGGAGATTTTATGGCTGCATTACCGGACAGAGAAAAGTTGCTGAAAAATTTCCAGCGCTGTGACAACTGGGAAGAGAAGTATCTCTATATTATTGAGCTGGGGCAGCGTCTGCCTCCCCTTAGCGAAGATGCTCATAACCCGGCAAATACCATTCAGGGCTGTCAAAGCCAGGTGTGGATTGTCATTGAGCGTAATGATGAGGGCATTATTGAACTACAGGGTGACAGCGATGCGGCCATTGTCAAAGGCCTTATTGCCGTGGTGTTTATCCTCTACGATCGCATGACCGCACAGGATATCGTCGCGTTCGATGTCCGCCCCTGGTTTGAAAAAATGGCCCTCACACAGCATCTTACCCCGTCCCGTTCACAGGGACTTGAAGCGATGATCCGCGCCATTCGCGCTAAAGCTGCAAATCTCAGCTAAACTCAAAAAACAGCTTTCATTCTGTTACGCGAGGCGTTTTATACGCCTCGCTGGTTTTCAGCTTTCTGGCGTTCAGCCAGTGATTAAGGAATTCCAGTATGAAACGCGCGTCTCTTATTACGCTAAGTCTTATCGGCTCGCTCAGCGCTGCACAAAGCGCCTTGGCGGTGGATTATCTGTTGCCTGCTCCGGGCAGCCGGATTATCGGGCAAAACCAGATTTATAGCGTGCCGACCGATGGTAAAAATCTGGAGTCGATTGCCCAGCGTTTTGATACCGGCATATTGCTGTTGCTGGAGGCCAATAACACGGTCGATCCGTTTTTGCCGATGCCGGGCAGCGAGCTGACCATTCCTTCGCAAATGCTGCTTCCTGACGCGCCGCGAGAAGGTATCGTCATTAACCTGGCTGAGCTACGGCTGTACTATTATCCGCCGGGCAAAAATATCGTGCAGGTGTTCCCGATTGGCATTGGCCAACAGGGGCGAGAAACGCCGGTTATGACCACCCGTATTATCCAGAAAATCCCCAATCCCACCTGGACACCAACGGCCAATATCCGCGCCCGTTCGCTGGCGCAGGGGATTAAGCTGCCCGCAGTGATCCCCGCCGGGCCAAATAACCCGCTGGGACGCTTTGCACTGCGTCTGGAACAGGGAGGAGGGGAATACCTCATTCATGGCACCAACGCACGTAACAGCGTGGGTTTACGCGCCAGCTCTGGCTGTATGCGAATGCGTGCCGCCGATATTCAGACGCTCTTTTCACAGGCATCATGGGGAACACGCGTACAAATCATCAATGAGCCGATCAAATTCTCGGTTGAACCCGATGGCCGGCGTTACGTGGAAGTGCACCAGCCGCTGTCACAAAATGACTGGGAAGATCCTCAGACGGTGCCAATTGCCGTGACCGCAAGCTTTGGTCGTTTTGCCGATGATGCGGGAAGTGACAGCAACAGCATCAACAGCGCCATTACGCGCCGCGCAGGGTATCCGGTGCAGGTGAATGCAACAATGGGTCAACCGGTGCCTGTAACGCCCGTACAGAGCGTGAGAGTGGCTCCTGCGCCCATTACTCAGGCAGAAGGAACGCTGGTAACGGCAAACAGCCTGGTCGTGCAGTAGCAAGGGGGAGAAAAAGGGCAAAAAAAATGGCGCACACTGTGCGCCATTTTATTAGACCAGTAACACTTATTTTTTGTAAGTGCGAGTCTGGTTGTCCAGACGCTGGTTAGCACGAGCTGCGTCATCTTTAGCAGCCTGAACGTCGGAACGGATTGCGTTCACGTCGTTGCTCAGCTGGTCAACTTTAGCGTTCAGAGTCTGAACGTCAGAAGACAGCTGATCGATTTTAGCGTTGCTGGAGCAACCTGCCAGCAGAGTAGAACCCAGGATTACCGCGCCCAGTACCAGTTTAGTACGATTCATTATTAATACCCTCTAGATTGAGTTAATCTCCATGTAGCGTTACAAGTATTACACAAAGTTTTTTATATTGAGAATATTTTTTTGATGGGAATGCGCTTATTTTTGATCGTTCGCTCAAAGAAGCATCGACTGGCCTCGTTACATCAAAAAAACTGTGTTAAAACAGGAGGCTTCCATCGGATTCATCTTAGATAATTGGCAATTTAAATAGTAAAATACGATTTGCATTTCGAATGGAGCCTTCCACGATGCAAATAAAAAAAGCGCCCCGGAGGACGCTTTTTAAACAAATTAACATATCTGTTAATAATTACAGTACGTGCACAGAGGCCGTATTTGTTGTGCCGCTCGGGACCAGCGCACCAGAAACCATCACGACAACGTCGCCTTTCTGCGCCAGACCGCTCTCTACCGCAACTTCTTTACCCAGGCGGTAGAAATCATCCGTAGAGTTGATTTCTTTCACCAGCTGCGCCACAACGCCTTTGCTCAGAACGAGCTGACGTGCGGTCACTTCGTTGGTGGTCAGTGCCAGGATAGTGGCATCCGGGAAGTATTTACGGACTGCACGCGCAGATTTACCGCCGTTGGTTGCCACTACGATCAGCGGAGCTTCAAGTTTCTCGGCGGTTTCCACCGCGCCACGGCATACGGCTTCAGTGATACGCAGTTTACGGCTGTCGTGGTTATCATCCAGACGGCTGGTCATTACGCGGTCGGTACGCTGGCAGATGGTGGCCATGATAGATACGGCTTCCAGCGGGTATTTACCTTTTGCCGATTCGCCTGACAGCATGACTGCATCGGTACCGTCCAGGATGGCGTTTGCCACGTCGCCAGCTTCAGCACGGGTCGGGCGTGGGTTTTTGATCATGGAATCGAGCATCTGGGTAGCAGTGATGACCACTTTACGTGCGCGAATACATTTTTCGATCATCATTTTCTGCGCGAAAATCACTTCTTCAACCGGGATTTCTACGCCCAGGTCGCCACGCGCAACCATGATGCCATCAGAGGCTTCAAGGATTTCGTCGAAATTGTTCAGACCTTCCTGGTTTTCAATTTTGGAGATGATCTGGATGTGTTCGCCACCGTGGGCTTTCAGGTGCTCGCGAATTTCAACAACGTCAGAGCGCTTACGGATGAACGAGGCAGCAACAAAGTCTACGCCCTGTTCGCAACCGAAGATCAGGTCCTGTTTGTCTTTTTCAGCCAGTGCTGGCAGAGCGATAGAAACGCCCGGCAGGTTAACGCCTTTGTTCTCGCCTAGGTCGCCGTTGTTCAGCACTTTACAGATGACTTTGTTACCTTCAATAGCGGTAACTTCCATGCCGATCAGACCATCGTCTACCAGAACGGTGTTGCCGACGGACAGGTCAGAAGTGAAGCCTTCATAAGTAACCGCAACGGTGTCGGTGTTACCCACGACGGTTTTATCCGTGGTGAAAGTAAAAGTCTGACCCGCTTTCAGGGAGACGTCATTTCCACCTTCAAGTTTGATGGTACGAATTTCCGGACCTTTGGTGTCCAGCAAGATCGCCGCTTTTTTACCGGTTTTGCTCATCACGTTGCGCAGGTTCTGGATGCGCTGACCATGTTCAGCATAGTCACCGTGGGAGAAGTTAAGACGCATAACGTTCATGCCCGCGTCGAGCATTTTGGTCAGCATCTCTTCAGATTCGGTTTTCGGGCCGATGGTGCAAACAATTTTGGTCTTTTTCATGACAGTCTTAGTCTTTAAGTTGAGAAGAATATGGAGGTAACGCTCCGGAACGGTACAAGCACGGAGTCAAACCTGTGATACGAAAACTGCGATGCCACGTGATAAGGATAGGTGACATCAAAAAAGCGTGCAGAGGAATGTGCGCTGGTGGTTCAGCCCAGGAGATTAAATGAAGATATACGCGTTTGAGTAGATAGTTCAAGGCGCTGAAACCATTCAATTAAGAAACGGTGCGCATTATACGATGTTACAAACTAAAAGGAAAATAAAAACAGCGTTTTAATATGGATTTGGGCATCCTGCCAGAGGTTGTTGGGTGAATGTTAGAAGGGAGTAATGCGCCTGCTACGCTCTCTTGCCAGTTGGGCGTTTAAAAACGGGATGGCACGCGGGTGTTGTTTGATTTACATCGATTTTTTGGCAATAATGTAATTATGTTGTTAAAACTTTCAGGAATATATGATGGGTAACCGGGCAAAAGAAAACGAGCTATATCAGGAAATGTGCCGGGTTGTCGGCAAAGTCGTTCTTGAAATGCGCGATCTGGGTCAGGAGCCTAAGCATATCGTTATTGCTGGCGTAATAAGAACCGCCCTGGCAAATAAAAAAACGGTTCGCTCTGACCTGAATCGCGAGGCGATGGAGCAGGTGGTAAAAGCGCTGGCGGGATCGTAACCTGGTTGCTGGTGCGGTTATAGCAGGAAAAGAACAAGCTGATAAAAGGGGAGGAGAAAAACGGAAACATCATGAATGGTGCGTCCGAGTGGACTCGAACCACCGACCCCCACCATGTCAAGGTGGTGCTCTAACCAACTGAGCTACGGACGCACTGAAGAATGGTGCGTTCAATTGGACTCGAACCAACGACCCCCACCATGTCAAGGTGGTGCTCTAACCAACTGAGCTATGAACGCATTGTTGTGCCTGACAACGGGGACGAATATTAGCGGCAGCGTAGGGATGTGGCAAGAGGAAAACGCTATTTTTCTTTCATAATTCACGCGATTGCGGAACTACTGCGCAAAATGTTGAGAAAGTAGCCGCCCGGCGGCGGCTATCGCAGACTTAACGTGCGGCGCGGCGCAAAATGACGGCTGAAGGCTGACGTTGCAGAAAGCGCATTCTTACCATCATCATCACCGCCGCTGAGGTCAAACCGATGATAAATCCAAGCCAGAAACCTGCGGGCCCCATCGGTTCCACTACCCAGTCGGTCAACGCCAGCACGTATCCACTCGGCAGACCTAACACCCAGTAGGCGATGAACGTAATAAAGAAAATCGAGCTGGTATCTTTATATCCACGCAGAATGCCGCTGCCTATCACCTGAATAGAATCGGAGATTTGATAAATGGCAGCCAGCAGCATCAGGTGCGCGGCCAGGGTAACTACTTCAGGGTTGTTATTATAAAGCAGGGCGATATGCTCGCGCAGTGAGACCGTAAAAATCGCGGTCAGAACAGCCATGCATACGCCGACGCCAAGACCGGTACGCGCTGAAGTTTGTGCTTCCAGCGTCGATCCCTGTCCGAGGCGATAGCCCACGCGAATCGTCACCGCCGCACCCAGCGACAGCGGCAGGACAAACATCAGTGAGCTGAAGTTCAGCGCAATCTGGTGCCCGGCAACATCCACGATCCCCAGCGGAGAAACCAGCAGAGCCACGACCGCAAACAGCGTCACCTCGAAGAACAGCGCCAGCGCAATGGGTAAACCCAGTTGTCCGAGACGTAGCATCGTTGCCCATTCCGGTTTGCTAAAACGCATTGTGTTACGAATATCGCGCATTGAACCGGCATTCTTAATATAAGAGAGCATGCACAGCAGCATCACCCAGTAAACTGAAGCCGTTGCCACGCCACAGCCAACGCCGCCCAGTTCCGGCATCCCGAAATGACCGTAGATAAAAATGTAGTTCACCGGGATATTAACCAGCAGTCCGCAAAAACCGATAAACATCGCCGGTTTGGTTTTTGCCAGGCCATCGCACTGGTTACGCGCAACCTGAAAGAACAGATAGCCAGGCGCGCCAAACAGCAGCGCACGCAGGTAGCGAACGGCTTTATCTGCCAGTTCTGGATCGATGTTATGCATGGCGTGGATGATGTGCCCGGCATTCCATAACACTACCATTACCAGCACGGAGACAAAGCCCGCCAGCCAGAAACCCTGACGCACCTGATGTGCGATGCGATCGCGTCGTCCGGAGCCGTTAAGCTGGGCGATAACGGGGGTGAGAGCCAGCAACAGACCGTGACCAAACAGAATGGCGGGCAGCCAGATGGAGGTGCCGATAGCCACGGCGGCCATATCGGTGGCGCTGTAGCCGCCCGCCATGACCGTATCGACGAAACCCATCGCCGTTTGCGCAACCTGCGCAATAATCACCGGAATTGCCAGCGCCAGAAGCTGACGCGCTTCGTTGAGATACTTCTGCACGTGAACACCTTTAGTATTGTTGTTATTTGAGAGACTAAAAAAGCCGCCATAAAAGGCAGCAGGAAAGAATTAACAAGAGGTTATGCTGCTATTGTAACGAGGATTATCTATTAAGCCAGTGAAAAAGTGGATAGCGCACAGTCTGGACTGGCAAGCCTATTTTCCACCTGTTATTGTGCCTGACAGAATGGCGGGGAACAGACCGCCTTGATGGCATACAGGAGTTAAAAGCATGTTTACTGGTATCGTGCAGGGCACTGCAAAAATTGTGTCCATTGATGAGAAACCCAATTTCCGTACTCACGTCGTGGCATTACCCGACGATATGCTTGACGGGCTGGAAACCGGCGCGTCGGTGGCGCACAACGGGTGCTGTCTGACAGTGACAGAAATCAACTGTAATCATATTAGCTTTGATTTAATGAAAGAAACGCTGCGCATCACCAATCTTGGTGATTTACAGCCAGGTGATATCGTTAACGTTGAACGTGCGGCAAAATTTAGCGATGAAATTGGTGGGCATTTAATGTCGGGCCATATCATGACCACGGCTGAGGTGTCGAAAATTCTTACCTCAGAAAATAACCGTCAGATCTGGTTTAAATTGCAGGACCCGACGCTGATGAAATATATCCTCTATAAAGGATTCATCGGTATCGATGGCATTAGTTTAACCGTGGGAGAGGTGACTGCGACCCGCTTCTGCGTGCATCTAATCCCGGAAACATTACAGCGCACCACCCTCGGCCAGAAAAAACTGGGGCAGCGAATTAATATTGAAATCGACCCGCAAACCCAGGCGGTAGTGGATACGGTTGAGCGGGTACTGGCCGCGCGGGAAGCGGCGCTATTACAGAACGTGGCTGAGTGATGTTAAAAACCCCGGCAGGCCGGGGTTTTTACAGGTTAGCGGGCGACGCGTAAACCATTCTCCACGCCGCGCGAAAAAACCACCTGCCAGAGCTGGATATCCCGGGCACGAAATGCTCCGGCGCAGGCATTCAGATAATAGCGGAACATACGCCTGAAGCGTTCAGAATAATTACCGGCAATTTCTGGCCATGAGGCTTCAAAACGTTCGTACCAGGCCATGAGTGTTTTGTCATAATCGGCGCCAAAATTATGCCAGTCTTCCATAATGAAATGGGGTTCACTGGCAATCGCAATATGGCGCACTGACGGCAGGCAGCCGTTGGGGAAGATATATTTGTTGATCCATGGATCGACATTATTATCCGTTTTTTTCGCCCCAATGGTATGTAACAAAAACAGGCCGTCCGGTTTCAGATTACGATCCACGACATCAAAATAGGTCTTATAGTTTTTAGGTCCTACATGTTCAAACATGCCGACGGACACGATCCGGTCAAATTGATCCTGCAAGTCGCGATAATCCTGAAGCAGGATGGTCACGTCGAGCCCGGCGCAGCGGGCCTGAGCCAGTTTTTGCTGCTCAGCAGAAATGGTCACCCCGGTAACGCTCACGTCATAGTGTTTCGCCATCCATGACGCCAGCCCCCCCCAGCCGCAGCCGATATCCAGCACGCGCATGCCTGGCTCAAGCTGTAGTTTTTCACAAATAAGCTGTAGCTTGGCCTGCTGGGCATCGGCCAGATTATCAGCTTCTTTCCAGTACCCGCAGGAATATTGCATATACGGGTCGAGCATGCGGGTAAACAGATCGTTACCCAGATCGTAGTGCTCTTTACCGACAATCCAGGCGCGCTTTTTACTTTGTAAGTTAATCAGGCGGGTGGCGGCGACACGAAGCACATCTTTCAGGTGGTGCGGTAGCTGAGTATCCAGTCCGGCGCGCAGAACGCGGGTAAAGAATATATCCAGCCGGTCACATTCCCACCAGCCATCCATATAACTTTCGCCTAAACCGAGCGACCCTTCCTGCAGTACTCGCTTAAAGAAATGCGGGTTTTTAACCCGTAAATCACAGGGAGCAGTACCATTAATAGCAATACCTGCGCGGCTTAATAACTCGTTCGTAATGCGATACCAGTCGTCGTTCGGTATGCTAACGTCTTCTATACACGATGAACTCATAGCTTCTCCATCACGCGTATGTGATCAGAACCTTAAAACAGCGTAGATGCTATTTTGGTTTGTGAGAAATCTTACGGGAAATCCGTAAGCCTGCTATCCGACGTAGAAACAGAGGAAGGGAGAAGACCCTTGCCGAAATGCCGTCCATGGGAGAAACGGATGAAATCCATCATCCGCTAAGTAACACTCTTTTATAATAATTTGGCAACAGAATCGAGTATAGGACGCTAAACTCGCTGATTCAATACAAAAATGTTAGCAGCCTAACTAACGGGTCGTTTGTAAGGCTACGCCCGACAGGTTTTTGCCGCCATCTTTTGCTGAGCAGCGCGGCTTGCTACCTGCTGCATCCAGTAGCCTGCGCCCGCCAGCAGCACCGTGATCAGCATCACGCTGGTGGTGGTAAGAAGCGGCGTTGCCACCAGCCACGAGACCACCAGGCTTGCCAGAAAGCACAAGCCGAGCTGGAGGGTATTCTGTAACGCAGCAGCACGCCCGGTCGCCTGAGGGAAAGGGCGCAGGGCCTGTGCCACCACAATCGGGTAAATCGCGCCGTTGGCTATCGCCATCACACAGAAGGGGATTAACAGCGCCGTCAGCGAACTGCCGTCAAGGAGGCCCGTCAGCCAGGTTGCCACCACGCTGAAGGCGTATAATCCCAGAAGCCACGGTAGTAACTGCTCTCCCTGCCATTTTTGCAGCGCCGCACGACAACCATATCCTCCTGCCAGAAATGCAATGGTCTGCGGGACATAGCTCAGGCCAATCGCCGCCGGACCGTAGCCCATTTCACTGAGGATAAAAGGCGAGCCGGTGAGCCAGGCAAAGAAACTGGCCGAACAGGCGGCATAAATCAGTACATTACCGAGATATAACCGTGAGCGCAGCAGCGTGGCAAATGTCAGCTTCTCTTCGCTATCCGTTTTTTGATGCGCGACGGATTTCAGACGCAGTGCCGGGAGCATCAGAAGCAGGGTGATAGCAAATAACGTCGCAAAAATGGCCTGCCAGTCAAAATGGGTCAGGATCCAGCTGCCGAGCAACGGTGCCAGAGCGGGGGAGAGACCCACCAGCGGCATAATGGTGGCGAAGATCCGGTTAACGCGTTGAGCCGGATAATAGTCAGTCACCATCGCCTGCCAGGTCACAGCGGCAGCGCAAACGCCCGTCGCCTGTATAAAGCGCAGCGCCAGCAGCATCGTGGCATCGTGCACCCACAGCATACCCAGGCAACCTACGGCGAAAATGGCCAGCCCGATAAGCAAAATGGGACGCCGCCCGAAGCGATCCGACAGGGGGCCCCACATAAGCTGGGCCAGCGCGAAGCCGGCCAGAAATAAGCTCAGGCTGGCGCTGACCGCGGCGGCCGGGGTATTAAGATCGTGTTGAATCGCCGCGAACGCGGGCAAATACATATCGGTGGCCAGAAATCCCAGCACGCTGAGTCCGGCCAGCCAGACCAGAAACCCTTTTCCAGGCTGCATATACATTCTCTTTTTTACAAGCAGGTGACAGGAGCAAGAGTGTAGGCAGTGCAATAAGACTTGTGAAACGCTAATATTTGTACATTGACATCAAAAAATTTGCAGGCAGAAAATGTGGTCAGAATATTCTCTTGAAGTCATTGATGCGGTTGCCCGCAACGGCAGCTTTAGCGCAGCGGCGCAGGAGCTGCATCGTGTTCCGTCAGCAATCAGTTATACCGTGCGTCAGATGGAAGAGTGGCTGGGGGTGCCGCTATTTGAGCGGCGCCATCGCGATGTAGAGTTAACCCCGGCCGGCAGCTGGTTTTTAAAAGAAGGGCGCACTGTTATCAAAAAAATGCTGATCACCCGTCAGCAGTGTCAGCAAATTGCCAATGGCTGGCGCAGCCAGCTTCCCATTGCCGTAGATAATATTGTCAGGCCCGAACGTACCCGGCAAATGATTGTCGATTTCTATCGCCATTTTCCTGACGTCGAACTGATTGTTTTTCAGGAAGTGTTCAACGGTGTGTGGGATGCGCTGGCCGATGGGCGGGTGGAACTGGCCATCGGCGCAACCCAGGCTATTCCGGTCGGTGGGCGCTACGCGTTTCGGGATATGGGAATGCTGAGCTGGAACTGCGTTGTCTCCTGCGACCATCCCCTCGCAAAACAGCCGGGGCCGTTAAGCGACGATGAGCTACGTAACTGGCCTTCACTGGTGCGCGAGGATACCTCACGCTCGTTGCCAAAGCGCACGACGTGGCTGCTGGACAATCAAAAGCGCGTCGTGGTGCCGGACTGGGAGTCATCGGCAACCTGTATCTCAGCGGGTCTTTGTGCGGCGATGGTGCCTTCACATTTTGCCCGGCCATGGACAGATTCGGGCGAGTGGGTCGCGCTGGCCCTCGAGAACCCGTTTCCTGATGCGGCCTGCTGCTTAACCTGGCAGCAGAGCGATATCTCGCCCGCGCTGGGATGGCTGCTGGAGTATTTGGGAGACAGCGAAACGCTGAACAAAGAGTGGCTGCGGGACCCGGAAGAAACGGCTCCCGCAGGCTAACTTAACGGCGGTAGTCGACGAACGGACCATCGGCTACCGAGCGGCGTTCAATCAGGCGGGGGTGCACCTCAATGGACTTCGATTCAACCCGCTTATTCACAATGCGATCCAGCAGCATATTAAACGCGGCTTCGCCGAGGGAATCTTTCGGCTGATGAATCGTCGTCAGCGCTGGCGTAAAGAAACGGGCATTGCGCACGTTATCGTAACCAATCACCGAAATATCCTGCGGCACGCGCAGGCCCATCTCATCGGCGGCACATAATGCCCCCATCGCCATGATATCGCCACCGCAGAAGACGGCGGTGGGGCGCTGGGACTGATTGAGGATCTGTTGCATCGCCTGATAGCCGGATTCCGGTTCGAAATCCCCCTGGACAATCCACTGTTCAGGGATCGTGACCTGAATTTCGTCCATCGCTTTCATAAACCCGGCCAGACGCCCGGCCCCGGTATTACGTTCCAGCGGACCTGGAATAATACCGATATCACGATGGCCGCGTTCGATCAGATAGCGCCCGGCCATATAGCCACCTTTAAACGCGTTATCAATCACCGAGTCGGTAAAGTCCGCTTTTGATTCGCCCCAGTCCATCACTACCATCGGAATGTGACGGTATTCTTCCAGCATGCTTAATAGCGATTCAGGATATTCAGAGCACATGACCAGTAGGCCATCGACGCGTTTTTGCGCCATCATCGACAAATAAGCGCGTTGCTTTTCAATATCGTTCCACGCATTGCCAAGGATCAGGGTATAACCTTTCTGGAAACAGCTTTTTTCAACCGCTTCAATAATTTCGGCAAAATAGGCCGCTTCACTGCTGGTCGCCAGCAGGCCAATCGACTTGGTGTGATTAACCTTCAGGCTGCGGGCAACAGCGCTGGGAGAATAGTGAAGTTCTTTAATTGCCGCCCACACTGCATTACGCGTATCTTCAGCAACAAAACGGGTTTTGTTGATAACGTGTGACACAGTTGTAGTGGAAACGTTTGCGCGTTTCGCGACATCTTTAATTGTTGCCATTACATCTTACTCCGGACCCTGGCCTGAACGCCTGCAAATAGGAGGGTAAACGTTTGCCTTCACACACCCCTGGCGCAATTTTGCGATCATTGCTTAGGTCGGGAAATCGACACAGAACGTCAGGTGGGGGTCAATGGCTGGTACGCTTATAATTAAGCGTGGAATTTTGGCCGATCCTGATGAAAAGGGAAAGAGAAAAAATGTATATCAATCTAAATCCTGCAAGATTTTCGCCGTTAAGTGTGTAAAAATGAACAAGCTCACTTTTCACAGGGTCATAACAAGGAGTAAAAATTGATGAGTGCCGATCTTAAGTTTTCTCTGGTAACGACCATTATTGTGCTGGGGTTGATTGTTGCCAGCGCATTGGTTGCCGTTCTGCATTGATTCATCCGAGGGAGAGTCTTCTCCCTCACGCCGCTTTTGCGATTTTGCACCTCTCAGCAAAACTCTTTTGCATTTTGCCTCACTTTCGTTTTTTTGTGATTGATGTCATGCTTTTGGCTTCTTTGCGTCGTGTCGTGGTGATGTCGGCCAAAACGGAGTCTGTTCATGAAAGTTAATTTTCCCCTGCTGGCGCTGGCTATCGGTGCGTTTGGTATTGGCACCACCGAGTTTTCTCCGATGGGATTATTGCCCACGATTGCCAAAGGGGTCGATGTTTCTATTCCCACTGCGGGTATGCTTATCAGCGCCTATGCGATTGGCGTAATGGTCGGTGCTCCCATCATGACGCTCCTGCTTTCCCACCGCGCCCGGCGCAACGCGCTAATCTTTCTGATGGCGATTTTTACCCTCGGCAATGTGCTTTCTGCGATTGCACCCGATTACACCACGCTGATGCTTTCCCGTATTGTCACCAGCCTTAACCACGGCGCGTTCTTTGGTCTGGGATCGGTGGTTGCCGCAAGCGTGGTGCCAAAACATAAACAGGCCAGCGCGGTGGCGACCATGTTTATGGGGCTCACCATCGCCAACATTGGCGGCGTTCCGGCGGCCACCTGGCTGGGTGAAGCGATTGGCTGGCGGATGTCCTTTCTTGCGACGGCGGGTCTGGGGGTTATTGCCATGGCGAGCCTGTGGTTCTCGCTGCCAAAAGGCAGTGCAGGGGAGCGGCCCAACGTGCGGCAGGAACTGACGGTGCTGCTGCGTCCGCAGGTTCTTAGCGCACTGCTGACGACCGTGCTGGGGGCAGGCGCGATGTTTACGCTTTACACCTACATCGCGCCGGTTCTGCACAGTCTGTCTGCGGCAACGCCACTCTTTATTACTGCGATGCTGGTCCTGGTGGGGACAGGGTTCTCCATCGGCAATTATCTCGGCGGTAAATTTGCCGATCGTTCAGTGAATGCCACGTTAAAAGGTTTTCTGCTGTTATTAATTGCGATCATGCTGGCTATCCCGCTGCTGGCCCGCAATGAGTTTGGCACGGCGTTAAGTATGCTGGTATGGGGTGCCGCGACATTTGCCGTGGTTCCACCGCTGCAAATGCGCGTTATGCGCGTGGCCAGCGAAGCGCCGGGCTTATCATCGTCGGTGAATATCGGGGCGTTTAATCTCGGTAATGCTTTAGGGGCGATGGCCGGTGGAGCGGTGATCTCCGGCGGGCTGGGTTATAGCTTTGTTCCGGTAATGGGGGCCATCATTGCGGGCCTGGCACTGCTGGTGGTGTTCTTTTCCGCCCGTCAGCCCGCGCGTGAAGTTTGCGCCAGCCGTTAAGCGATAGCGCAGAAGGCAAACGTCTTCTGCGCAGTTACTCAGGCTGCCAGGTTTTGTGCCACAAACGGCCAGTTCACCAGCGCCCAGAAATGCTCCAGATAACCCGGACGGGCATTGCGGTAGTCAATGTAGTAAGCGTGCTCCCAGACATCCACGGTCAGCAAGGGTGTATCGCTGGTGGTTAACGGCGTGCCAGCGTTAGACGTAGAAACGATCGCCAGAGTGCCGTCCGCTTTTTTGACCAGCCATGTCCAGCCTGCACCAAAGTTTTTGATTGCCGCATCGGTGAACTGCTTTTTAAATGCGTCTACGCTGCCAAAGGCCTGGCTGAGCGCATTTGCCAGCGCTTCCCCAGGTTCACCACCGGCAGAAGGGGCAAGACAGTTCCAGTAAAAGGTGTGGTTCCACACCTGAGCCGCATTATTAAACATGCCGCCTTCGGCGCCACGAACGATCTCTTCCAGTGATTTATTTTCCCAGTCCGTATCTTTGATGAGTGCGTTGAGATTGGTCACATAGGTCTGGTGATGTTTGCCGTGATGATAAGCGAGGGTTTCCGCAGAAATATGCGGCTCCAGCGCGTCTTGTGCATACGGTAATGCAGGCAGTTCGAACGACATTGCGATACTCCTTTTTATTTTGATAACTCAATATCCACATATTAAGCACGGGTATATTAACAAAATAACGGAGCCGTAAGAAGAGCCTGTCCTGCTGCATGAGCAGCAGGACAGCGATTAGCGAATGGTTTTCGGCGTCATGACCCGGCGTGCGCCAACGTAGTGGCGTACCCAGTAATCCTCACTCAGCGACGAGATCTGGATATCCTGGCCGCTACGCGGTGACTGAATAAATTTGCCGTTGCCAACATAAACGCCAACGTGATCGGCGGTGCCGCGTCCCTGAGTGCGGAAGAAGACCAGATCGCCGCTTTCGAGGCTGCTGCGCTCAATCGGCGCAGCATCGCGCAGATGATACATTTCGTTCGCCGTGCGCGGGATCGGGATTTTAACCAGGTCTTTGTACGCGTAGTAAACCAGACCGCTGCAATCGAATCCGGTACGCGGTGACGAACCACCCCAGTGATAGGGTTTGCCAATCTGATTCATTAACTTGGACATGGCCGTTCTTTGCGCTTTCTGCATACGGACCTTGTGAACGTCACTCAGCGCCAGCGGTTTGGTCGAGGCATTGAGGCATTTATTCTTATAACCCTTACGCACCGTACATTTTTTATCGGCCAGCTTTACGACAGCGGTTTTGGTGGGTTTGGTTTTATCGCGTCTGGATTTACTGGAGGTGAGGGCCGTTTTGGCTTTCGTTTTGCTGGTGCTTTTACTGGATTTCGTCGCTGTTTTAGTGACGGTCTTGCTGGATTTTTTACTGGTTGTTTTACTTTTCGTTTTTTGTTCTGAGGTCTTTGCTAAATGCGTTTTCTGTATGGCAGACGCTCTCGCCTGCTCAGAAGCCTGAGCAAGTGGTGAAAAAACAAACGATGTAAACAGTAAGGCACAGAGCGTGATCGAGACTTTATTTATCCGCGCCACTGAGCATTCCCCTGGTTCGGGCAGGCATGAAGATATGCCTGCGCATGATGGTGACAAAAAGCCAGTCGATTCTAATGCATAAAAAGCCAGAAAGTTAATAGTCTTTTTGCATCTAAAAGACTGATTCGTTACCGGGCGCAAAAAAAATCGCCCGTTGGCGGGCAAATTGCGCACAGTTTGTGCGATTAATTTGTCTCATCGATAATAAAACGGTATTGATAAAGCATCTTTTGGATTCAGACGATAGAATAATAGTGAGTGAATAAAATGTTATTTTCGGTCCAGGGCCTGAAACGCTACAATGACAGACTACTGCCGTAAAAGAAGTTAAGGAAGCATGACAATGAGTACGACAATTGAAAAAATTCAGCGTCAGATCGCTGAAAACCCGATCCTGCTGTACATGAAAGGCTCACCGAAATTACCGAGCTGCGGTTTCTCTGCTCAGGCCGTACAGGCGCTTTCTGCCTGTGGCGAAC
The DNA here is from genome assembly GCF_029319185.1 of Superficieibacter sp. HKU1. Taxonomy (NCBI): domain Bacteria; kingdom Pseudomonadati; phylum Pseudomonadota; class Gammaproteobacteria; order Enterobacterales; family Enterobacteriaceae; genus Superficieibacter; species Superficieibacter sp. HKU1. Next base: position 2,462,969 of record NZ_CP119754.1, on the reverse strand, counting down.
GTTTTGCCTACGTTGATATCCTGCAAAACCCGGATATTCGCGCGGAACTGCCGCAATACGCGAACTGGCCGACCTTCCCACAGCTGTGGGTAGACGGTGAACTGGTTGGCGGCTGCGACATCATTATCGAGATGTATCAGCGTGGCGAGCTGCAGTCATTGATCAAAGAGACTGCCGCCAAACACGCGACTGACGGCACCGACGCTCAGTAAGCTACCGGCAAAAAAAAAGCGACTCCAGGGTCGCTTTTTTATTATGCTTCATCTTGTACGGGCAGCGGCCATCCGCCAAGGCGTTTCCAGCGATTCACGATTTCACAAAACAGCAGCGCGGTTTGTTCCGTGTCATACAGGGCGGAGTGTGCCTGCGTACTGTCAAAATCAAGCCCGGCGGTAGTGCAGGCTTTGGACAGGACCGTTTGCCCCAGAGCCAGCCCGCTCAACGAGGCGGTATCGAAGGTGACGAAAGGGTGGAACGGGTTACGCTTCAGCGATGCGCGTTCGGCAGCGGCCATCATAAAGCTATGGTCGAAGGTCGCATTGTGCGCCACCATAATTGCCCGGTTACAGCCCTGATCTTTAATGCCTTTACGTACCGCTTTGAAAATCGCGTGCAGCGCGTCATATTCGCTGACGGCGCCGCGCAGCGGATTAGTGGGATCGATACCGTTAAATGCCAGCGCTTCAGGCTGTAAATTTGCCCCTTCAAAAGGCTCAACGTGAAAATGCAGCGTCGTGTCCGGCATCAGCCAACCGTGTTCATCCATTTTCAGGGTAATAGCAGCGACCTCGAGTAGTGCATCCGTTTTGGCGTTGAATCCAGCCGTTTCGACATCAATGACGACAGGATAAAAACCACGAAAACGGTCGCACAGACCAGTCAGTTGAGCGTTATCGGACATCAGTATCTCTTAGTAGAAAAAAGTAGCGCGCATTATGGCAAATTTTGCCCGGCGTTGCAGTATGCGAAGAGAAAAGGGTGGGCCAGAACAGGCCCACCGGCAATTAATCGCCCAGACCTTTACCTGCGTCTTTGGCTTCAATCAGCTCAATTTTATAGCCATCCGGATCTTCCACAAAGGCGATGATGGTCGTACCGCCTTTTACCGGACCTGCTTCACGGGTTACGTTACCGCCGTTCTGGCGAATTTTTTCACAGGCTTCAGCGGCGTTATCAACGCTCAGTGCGATATGACCGTACGCCGTACCCAGATCGTAATGGTCGGTGCCCCAGTTGTAGGTCAGCTCAATCACCGCCTCTTCGCTTTCCGGGCCGTAACCGACGAAGGCGAGAGAGTATTTATATTCCGGATTTTCGCTGGTACGCAGCAGCGACATGCCAAGGACTTTAGTGTAGAAATCGATAGAACGTTGCAGGTCGCCAACACGGAGCATAGTGTGAAGTAAGCGCATCTCATCCTCTCAGGTAAAAGTTTGTCTTTTCATTTCAAACAGAAACGTCGTTTTAGTATAGCGGCGGATCCTTGCCGCTATCAATGCAGGATTACAAAGAGGGGTAATCGGTATAGCCTTCAGCACCGCCGCCGTAGAAACTTTCCGGACGTTGCGGGTTCAGTTCCGCTTTGCGTGCCAGGCGCTCGACCAGATCCGGGTTGGCGATGTAATCACGGCCAAAAGCAACTGCATCAATCAGACCTTTGGCGATCAGGGTTTCGGCTTTCTCCGGCGTATAGGCACCGGCACCGATAATCGCGCCATCAAAACGCTCGCGAACTTTCTGACGGAACGCCTCGCTATACGGTTGACCGCCTGCCCAGTCGGGCTCAGACATATGCAGATAGGCAATGCCGCGCTTGTTCAGCTCTTCAATCAGATACAGGGCATCTTCTTCTTCGTTCGGCCCGTTATCCGTATTCTGGAACGTGCCGACGGGTGAAACGCGGATGCCAATGCGGTCGGCGCTCCACTCCTTACTAACGGCATCAATCACTTCCAGCACCAGACGAGCACGGTTTTCTACGCTGCCGCCGTACTGATCGGTACGATGGTTGGAAGAGGGGGACAGGAACTGGTGCAGCAAATAACCGTGTGCCGAGTGCAGTTCAACCAGATCAAACCCTGCATCGCGGGCATTTGCCACCGCCTGACGGAAATCATCGACGATACCCGGAATTTCACTGGTTTCCAGCGCGCGGGGCGTGGAGGTATCGACACGAATAGCGTGGCCATTTTCATCACGCAGCGAGGTGCGCGTACCAGCATTCAGTGCCGACGGTGCGACCGGCGCCTGTCCACCAGGCTGAATGCTGCTGTGGGAAATACGCCCGGTGTGCCAGAGTTGCACGGCGATACGGCCATCTTCAGCATGAACCCCGGCGGTAATTTTCTGCCATGCGGCGATTTGTTCGGCACTGTGTAAGCCTGGTGCGCCTGCGTAACCCTTAGCCTGCGCGGAGATCTGCGTTGCTTCAGAGATAATCAACCCGGAGCTGGCGCGCTGGCGATAATACTCGCCCATCAGTGGCGTCGGGATATCGCCGGGCTCAATGCTGCGCAGACGGGTAAGCGGAGCCATAAAGACCCGATTAGGAACAGTAATCGCACCCACTTTTAGGGGGGTAAACAGCTTTTCGGTTGTCATATTCACTCCTGAGTAGACCGGTCGTCTTGAAAAAAAGGAAATAAAAAACGCCTGTGATTAGGCAGGCGCTGCAATTATGGTTTTAACATGAGCCAGCGCACTTTCCAGTGGAACAGCACTGCGCGACATCTTGGCCTGTAAATTCGCTCCCAGCCATAAAGAGTAGAGCACCTGCGCCTGGGTATGGGCGTCACCTGCAAAGGCCAGGCTCTGTTCTTCACGCCCTTGCTCCAGCGCCCGAGCCAGCAGGGAAATGATCGTGCTGACGCCGACGTTAATCTCAGCACGCATATCTTCCGACAGATCACACACTTCCGCAGACAGTTTTACCGTCAGGCAGCCGCTGATGGTGCCATGCTGGCAAAATTGCTCAATCGTTTGCTGATACCACGCCAGTACACGAGCGCGGGACGAACCCTGCGCGCTAAAAAAATGCTGATTGAGCGCCTGCTGATAGCCCGCATAATGCCGGTGCAGCATGGCAACGCCAAACGCCTCTTTCGAGCGAAAATAGTGATAAAACGACCCCTTAGGAACTTCAGCCGTCTTCAACAGTTCACTCAGCCCCATGCCGGTAAAGCCGCGATGCATACAAAGCTGCTCGCCAGTGGCAAGGATATGTTCGCGGGTGTCATGTTCAGTATGTCTGGTCATACAGTTACTCTAATAGACCAGTCGGTCTAATGCAACCCGTCATTTTAAGTTGCGCGTTCCGCGATGAGGGTCTTCAATAACTATATTATCCACATACGCGAGGTATTCGTGGCAGAACAACTGGAATTTTTCCCGCTGCAAAGCCCTTGCCGTGGCATCTGTCAGGTGGATGAACGCGGATTTTGTCGCGGCTGTATGCGCAGCCGGGAAGAGCGTTTTAACTGGCAGCAATTCAGCGATGCGCAAAAACAGCAGGTGCTGCGACTCTGCCGCCAGCGTTTACTGCGTAAATTACGCGCAAACAAACCCACTTCCGATGAAGAACCGCAGCAACCCTCACTTTTTTGATAACGTAATTACGTATACTCGATGAAATTCTTTGTTGAGGAAAACATAATGGTTCAACGTATTACTATGGCTCCACAAGGGCCGGAATTTTCACGTTTTGTGATGGGCTACTGGCGGTTGATGGACTGGAAAATGTCTGCGCAGCAACTGGTCAGTTTTATCGAGGCGCATCTTGAACTGGGAATAACGACCGTCGATCATGCCGATATTTACGGTGGCTATCAGTGTGAAGCCGCGTTCGGTGAGGCGCTAAAACTCGCGCCGCATTTACGTGAGCAGATGGAAATTGTCTCCAAATGCGGGATAGCCATCACTGCCCGGCCGGAAAACACGCTGGGGCACTACATCACCGATAGCGATCACATTATCCGCAGTGCCGAACAGTCGCTGAAAAATCTGGCAACCGACCGTCTGGATTTATTGCTGATCCATCGCCCCGATCCCTTGATGGACGCGGATGACGTCGCGGAAGCTTTTCTGGCGCTGCATCAGAGCGGGAAAGTGCGTCATTTTGGCGTATCTAACTTTACGCCGCGCCAGTTTACCCTTCTGCAATCGCGCCTGCCGTTTACTTTGACCACAAATCAGGTCGAAATCTCTCCGGTGCACCAGCCGTTGCTGCTTGACGGCACGTTAGACCAGCTTCAGCAACTGCGCATTCGGCCAATGGCGTGGTCGTGTCTGGGCGGCGGGCGTTTATTTAACGACGAATCGTTCAGACCATTACGCGATGAGCTGAAGACCGTGGCGCAGGAAGTCGGTGCTGACAGCATTGAGCAGGTGGTGTATGCGTGGATCCTGCGTTTGCCGTCGCAGCCGCTGCCGATTATTGGTTCCGGCAAAATCGAGCGCGTACGCTCGGCTATCGCCGCTCAGCAACTGCAACTGACTCGTCAGCAGTGGTTCCGCATCCGTAAAGCAGCCCTTGGTTATGATGTGCCCTGACGCACGCTTTTAAGCACTTTCCGGTGAAAGCAGTGGCCGTGGTTTACACTTATCGCGGACACTGAATTTACCGGAGGTCGTATGAAGCGTTTCAATCTGGCTCTTTTAGCGTTGGTTGTCTGTACCGGCGCCCAGGCCGCAAGTGAAGAAGTGAAGATGAATCTGGTCACCTCGCAGGGGATTGGTCAGTCCATCGGCGAAGTGAAAATTAGCGAGACCGATAAAGGGCTGGAGTTCGCTCCGGATCTTAAAGCGTTGCCGCCCGGTGAGCGTGGTTTTCATGTTCACGCCATGGGCAGCTGCGAACCGGCGATGAAAGAGGGTAAACCCAGCGCGGCGGAAGCCGCAGGTGGACATCTCGATCCGCAAAAAACCGGTAAACATGAAGGACCGGAAGGTCATGGTCATGCCGGCGATCTGCCCGTGCTGGTGGTGGACAAAGACGGTAAAGCTACTCAGGCTGTGATTGCCCCGCGTCTGAAAAAGCTTGATGAAGTGAAGGGCAAGGCGCTGATGATCCACGTCGGCGGTGACAACATGTCCGACAAACCTGAACCTTTAGGCGGTGGCGGAGCACGTTTCGCCTGCGGCGTGATTAAATAATCATTGCTGAACCGCGGTGATGTCCGATGTCGCTTCCAGCTGTGAGAGCGAACACTGCAAACGCCAGACAATCGCCGCCAGTTCTCTGGCGGCAGGCTGGTGATGCCGTGAGAGAGTATCACTAATATGCTGTAATTCCTTTAACGTGGCGGCCAGCGGGCGTTGTTGAACGCCACGCTCGCTCATAACGTCGCGCAACAAGCCAACGCAAATATCACGAACCCGCGCCAGAGGATCGGAGCGCGTCTCCCATTCACGTAGCTGCCAGACCACATGCGTGCAATTCAGAAGCACCACGCCCCAGCGTAATAACCAGCGCCGCGCCAGCGCGTCCTGGCTGGTACTGAGCTGGCTGATACGGTGATAAACCAGCGACTCAAATTCATTCTCACTGCGGGTCGGATGCGAGCGCAACTGATCGATAAAGTGACGCCGTAACGCCGTAATATGGCGCCGGCTTTTTCGCGCGTCTGAACCGGGGCGGAGCACGGCGAAGGCCAGCCACGCCAGGCCAACACCCAGTATTTTGGCAATATTATCATTGAGAAAATCGGCGAAATCGTAAACCGGCGGATTGGTTACCGCGATGAACGATCCCATAAAGACAATTAACTGCCCCCACAGGCCCGCCTGCCTGGCAATTTGTAATTTGAACAGTTGCATGGTGGTCAACAGAGGGAACAGGAAAAGCAGAAATTGCCACAGCCCGGTGATCTGCACCATCAGGCCAAATTTAACCACGAAACTAAAAAGCGACAGGAGCAGCAAGGTTCGCAACAGCAACGTGAGGGAATTAAACGGTGAAGGTGCCGTTGCGTAGATCACGCAGCCGATTGCCGTCATCGACAACGCCGCCGAGCCTGAATCCCACTGGGTATTGATGCTCCACGCGCCCACCATCAACAGCGCGGCAAAGGCGCGAAAACCGTTCCACAGCGCTTCAATATAATCCGTATGGCGTGCCAGTGCCGGGCTGGCAGGGACCTGAAATTGCGCCACCGCAGAAGCATTTTCCAGTCGTTGCAACCAACGGCTATTGCGCAGATAGAGGCGGCAAAAATAGCGCAATCGCTGCCAGAAGGCATGATGACGATAATCCTGTGGGTCACGCGGCGCGAGCGGAGCGATAATCCGGGAAAGGGTATAGATGTCCGCATCCGGTCGGGATAGCGCCTGAATCAGATCGCCAAGCACCTGCTGCAAATTCTCGGGAGGATTGGGCCAGTTCAGCAGCATTCGTCGCTGGCTGGAAATAAGGCTGGTCATGCGCAACTGCTGATGCAAAAGGTAATTAAGCAGATTATTTTGCCGACGAAAACGGTAGTGGCTCCAAAATGCCTGAATGCGCAGCAGATTCATGGTCAGAATTTGGCGGATCACCCCTTCGTGCGCGGTCCGAATGGCATCTGTTGTGTCTTGCTGCCAGAGCAAGGCTGCGTGTTCAAGCAGCCGCGCATGCATATTCTTAAGCGCGGTCAGCAGCGCAGTACCATCAGAGGTACTGGGCAGGATCATCATCATCATACCGCCGCACAGAATGCCCAGCATGACTTCACAAACACGCGCCTGGGCTATTTCCCATAGCTGGGTGGCATCGACAATGTTAATTACCGGGAACGCAATGATTGCAGCAGTATAACCAGAAAGCTGAAAAGCATAAGTAACATTGTTGTTGAACATGGCGCAGGCGCAGGTGCAAACGGCAATCCACGCCGAAATGCTGAACAGAAAAAGCCACGGGTCCACCAGCGTATGACCCGCGATAATCAGCGCGGCTGTCGCGCCAAACAGGCTTCCGGCGATGCGGCCAAAGCTTTTACTGATAACGCCACCGACCGTGGGAAAGCTAACCACCGCCGCAGACGTCATGGCCCAGTATGGCTCATCCAGATTAAGAGAGTAGGCAATACTGAGTGCCAGGCACATCGCCATGGTATTTCGCAGCGCATAACGCCATTGCCCTGACGTGGCTTTACACCAGGGCAGCGTTTGCCATGACAGGTGCAAAAGCTTCATTTGTGGTCGCCAATCGCCACGCTGCACGTCGTCCCGGAGACCAGCGTGATATCTTGCGGAAGATGATCGAATTCAATTCGTACCGGAACACGCTGTGCCAGTCTGACCCAGGGAATATTGGGCTTGATATCGGCTACCAGTCCGCTGTCGCTTTCAACGCTTTGATCGTATATCGCTCTGCCAATACTGGAAACGTGACCCTGTAACGTTTGATCGCTGCTATAGAGAATGATTTTTGCCGCGTTTCCCGGCTGAATGTGCCGCAGCTTTGTCTCTTCAAAATAGCCGATGACATAAAACGAATGGCTGTCGACCAGAGCAAAAACCGGCTGGCCCTCGGAAGCATAGTTGCCAACGCGCGTCGCGAGATTAGTGATCCAGCCATCAACCGGGGCTTTAACCGTGGTTTGTTCAAGTTGCCACCTGGCGTGGTCAAGCGTTGCCTGAGCCGCCCCCACGCTTGCTTTCATCGCATCTACCGTCGTATTGGCGGTGTCGAGATCTTCTGCTGAGATATAGTTTTGTGGCAAATTGCGGCGACGGCTGGCTTCATGGCTGGCTTTAGCAAGATCGGCGCGAGCTTTGGCTAACTGTGCTTGCGCATTGAGAACGGCGATGCGCCAGGGCGTTTCATCAATCCGGAACAGAACATCGCCGGCCTTAACAAACTGGTTATCAACCACGTTTAAGGACTGGATCGTCCCCGAGACTTGCGGCGTAATATTAACCTGCTCAGCGCGAACTTTGCCGTCGCGAGTCCATGGAGAGTGCATATAAAAATTCCACATCGCCCACACTGCCGCCACCGCCGCGACGACCACCAGTAAGGTGGAAAAATATTTTAGTTTTTTGAAAGACATAGCATCACCACCAGACAAGGATAACCAGCGCCAGACAAACAGACAGCGCAAACAATGAGAGATCCATCAGCATTGGATGCCAGATGTCACCAGCATACATCCAGTCACGCAGTTGGCGATGAACAACAAGCCAGATAATGAAGCCCACGATCACGGCTTTGAAAAGTGGGGGAAAGTAGATGGATGCACCAGCCACCAGATCCTCCAGGAGTAATCCTGAAGCATTGAAAATCAACTCCACGAGCAGAAATCCTTTGCAGTAAATGAGTATTGACTCGTCAGCATCAACTAAGCTTGCAAACGGTGCACCGGTTTACTCAGTGTAAATCATTGCAATTCCCTGAGCGAATGCGGCAATGCATTTGTTTTGGCAATACAAATGCTGCACACTATTCTAAAATCAGTATAATAACTTAGCAAGCTAATTATAAGGAGATGAAATTGGAATCGCCACTTGGATCCGACCTGGCACGTTTAGTGCGAATCTGGCGGGCTCTGATTGACCATCGCCTGAAACCTCTGGAGTTAACGCAGACACATTGGGTCACGCTGCATAACATACATCAGCTACCTCCCGAACAGTCGCAAATTCAGCTGGCAAAAGCGATAGGTATTGAGCAGCCATCCCTGGTTCGTACGTTAGATCAGCTGGAAGAAAAGGGGCTTATCTCCCGGCAAACCTGTGCAAACGATCGCCGTGCGAAACGTATTAAGCTCACCGCAAAAGCTGAACCTCTCATTGCGGAAATGGAAGGCGTAATCAGCAAAACGCGCGGCGAGATCCTGTCAGGGATCTCACCTGAGGAGCTGGAATCGCTGATTAACATGATTCAGCGTCTGGAACACAATATTATCGACCTGCAGGCAAAAGGGTGAAGGCAGAGCCTTGTATAATGCAAGGCTCTTACTCTTGCCATACCACCACCTGATTACGGCCCGCCTCCTTGGCCCGATACATTGCCTTGTCCGCGCGTTCTACGCACGTTTCGGCAGGGAGTGAAGGGTGGGTAGCGGTATAGACTCCAAGAGAAATCGTGATGGGTTCCGGCAGTTGCTGCTGGCTGGTCGCGGCATCATGCCCGGCAATGGTAAGACGAACACGTTCGGCAATACGTTGTGCATCCTGAGCGGTGGTATTGGTCAGAAGCAGAGCAAACTCTTCACCGCCAATGCGTGCGGCGACATCATCCTGGCGGATGGACTGTTGCAGGATGCTGGCAACGAATTGAATGACTTTATCGCCCTGCAAATGCCCATAGGTGTCATTGATGCGCTTGAAATGGTCCAGATCGCTGACGATAACCGAAACGGGCCTGAACGCAGACGCTTCAGTCAGTTGTTTGACCAGGGTATCGTAAAAATAGCTGCGATTGTGTAAGCGGGTCAGCGGATCGCGAATTGAATTTTGGTACGAATGAAGATATTTATTCTGCGAATCACGGTAGAGATTAAAAATGTCGTACAGCAAAGTGAAGATTATAAACAACGTTGAGGTCGCTTCGAAAAAACGCGCCTGATACCAGCCCAGTCCCTCACTATTGCGATCGGAAAGCAAAAACATCATGGTAAAGATATAACAGATGCAAAAGAATCCGCCGCTAAACCAAAAAATAGACTTTAATTGGGAGACGTGTATCAGTGTGATTAATGTTAATGTCCATAATGCGACCAATAGCCAGCTGAAAAAGTGATTCCACAATGCGGTAAAAGCATGCGTTTCATTATCCACCAGCGAAACGCTTAATAGCGGAGTATAGCTGGAATAGAGATACGCCATTGTTAACATTAATAACGTAAAAAAGACGATTCCTGAAACGATAATCGTATGAAACCCTGCTCCCCGCGCAGCCCATTTTTGCTGGCGAAATAAAACGATAGAAGCGACAAATAACATCGCCATCATCATATTACGGAAAGTAAAAAAGATGATGGCATCGTTGTAGTTAGCGTCAGTGGTAGCGTCACACATAAACCAGGCCGGAAAACTACGCAGCGTGCCGAGCATCATAATAGCAGAGCCGGCAAACGCACAGGCGATAGCGACAAGATAGAGGTGTTTTTTATCGCACATGTATTTCATCAGCATAAAGCCAGCGACCATGACATGAAAAACCAGCAGAAAGATAGTCAACGCCGGAAAAAGCAGAGGTGAGAATGACTGATCAAGTTGCATTACCTGTCCGAACGCCAGCTCCAGTAAAGTAATAGCGATAAAACAGATCGCAAAAAAAGAGAAATAACGATGCAGGAGACGTTTTTTTGCACTCATCAATAACTTCCTGTTGTCCAGAGGAATACCAAAAACAAAGCTGTCTATTATCAGGTCTTCAGCTTGTTTGGTAACTATTCTATAACTTATAAATAATATAAGTATTGCTCAGGAGCAAATTATTTAACAAGAAATGTTATTTAATATATTAATGTGGTGAATATAAAGCTAATTAATAATGCGAATATTGTATGGGGTAGTGGTGCCGAGGCGGGAGGAAGAGGCGTGCGTGGTGAATATTCACCACGCACAAAACATTATCGCGGGGAAACGGTAATCTGGCTGCCATTGCTGGCCATAGCCACACGCTGACCGGCAGAGAATTTAGAATCACCCTGTTTCTGGACCACCATGATGGTATTACCATCGTCCTTACGGATCTCCAGTTCAACGCCCTGGGTTTTATTCATTGAACCCTGAACGCCCTGGCCTGCCACGCCACCCGCAACGGCACCGGCGGCAGTTGCCAGAGAGCGACCTGCGCCACCGCCAATCGTATTACCGAGGAAACCACCCAGCACAGCGCCGCCAATCGCGCCGATAGCATTTGAATCATTACCACCCTGGATTTGCACTGGACGGACGTTAACGATAGTGCCGTAAGTCACATTTTGAACCTGTTTGGCCTCTGATGCGGAATAAACGTCTCCGGACAGGCCGCTGTTGTTCACACAGCCTGCCAGCGTAAAACCTATCATCGAAACGGCTAATGCACGTAAAATCATCTATGAATCTCCTGTTCACCAAGAAAGCTCAGGCGAGCATCCGTCTATAAGTAATTATATGCGTTTCATCGCCATAGTTCATAGCGTGCGGCGAAACAATAGCAAAAATAATAATCTGCCGAGGATGAACGGGACGTAAACCGCGCTTCCGGTCGTACAAATATTGATAAAAAATATTAACGGATCATAGTATTAGGCGTCGCTTTATGATGGAGTAAACCCATCGCCAGAAAAATTAAGGAAGACGAATGATATCCGGTCGCTACATTGGGGTAATGTCAGGCACCAGTCTTGATGGTGTAGATGTTGTCCTCGCAACGATTGATGAGAATATGGTGGCGCAGCAGGCCAGCTTGTCATGGCCGATTCCGCTGGCAATTAAAGAGGCGATTCTGGCCATTTGCCAGGGGCAACAGCTGACATTGTCGCAACTTGGCCAGTTAGATACCCGTCTTGGCCGTCTGTTCGCCGAGGCGGTACAGGCGCTGATGCGTCAGGAAAATCTGCGTCCACAAGACATTATCGCTGTCGGCTGCCACGGGCAAACCGTATGGCATGAACCGGGTGGTGATGCCCCACATACTCTGCAAATTGGCGATAATAACCAGATTGTTGCCCGCACCGGCATTACCGTGGTAGGTGATTTTCGTCGCCGCGATATGGCCCTTGGCGGTCAGGGCGCGCCGCTGGTACCGGCCTTTCACCATGCGCTGTTAGCACATCCTGACGAGCGGCGAATGGTGCTTAATATTGGCGGCATTGCCAATTTGTCGCTGCTGTTCCCGTCTAAGCCGGTGCGGGGTTATGATACCGGACCGGGCAATATGCTGATGGACGCCTGGATCTGGCGTCAGCGGCAAAAACCGTATGATAAAGACGCTGAATGGGCCAGCGCGGGCAGGGTGATCATCCCGCTGTTGCAGGAGATGCTCAGCGATCCTTACTTTGCGGCCCCGGCCCCGAAAAGTACCGGCAGAGAGTATTTCAACTATGGCTGGCTTCAGTCGCATTTATCGCGCTACCCTGGACTGGATGCCGGAGATGTACAGGCGACGCTGGCGGAATTAACGGCGGTGACCATCGCAGAGCAGGTATTACTCAACGGCGGCTGCGATCGTTTGCTGGTCTGCGGCGGTGGCAGCCGAAATCCACTGGTGATGGCGCGTCTGGCCGGGCTCCTTGCCGGAACCGAAGTCTCTACTACCGACGCCGCCGGGATCTCAGGCGATGATATGGAAGCGCTGGCGTTTGCCTGGCTGGCATGGCGCACCATCGCCGGGAAGCCAGGGAATCTGCCGTCAGTTACTGGCGCATCTGAAGCGACCGTACTGGGGGCGATTTATCCGGCTAATCCCCGGCAAAATAAGAGTTAACCGAATAACCGACTGGCTAGTCTATCGGTAGACTGGACGTTTCCAGGGAGGATGGAAATATTCTCCCGCGTTCGGAACGTCTGAAGGATCCGTCTCATGAAAAAAATAGCCATCGCCGTCTTCCCGCTCATGCTTGCCGGTTGTAGTTATTATGGTCAAATGGTTGAGCGCATGCATACTGATACTCTTGAATACCAGTGCGACGAAAAACCGTTAACCGTAAAGCTTAATAATACGCGTCAGGAGGTGAATTTTGTCTATGACGATAAACCGCTCACGCTTAAGCAGGGACTGTCCGCTTCTGGCTCGCGGTATACCGACGGGATCTGGGTCTTCTGGTCGAAAGGTGATAGCGCAACGGTTTACAACCGCGATCGTATTGTTCTGAACAACTGTCAGTTGCATACGGCGAAGCGTTGAGATTTAGACCTGGGCAGCGCACAATAGCGCTACGTGATAGATAACAGTCCAGGTCAAACGCTATGCCAGATAATGACGATCTCCAGCACATTGCGCATTTGCGCCGTGAATATACCCAGGGCGGCCTCCGTCGCCACGATCTCCCTCCGGAACCTCTGGCGCTGTTTGAACGCTGGCTCAAACAAGCGTGCGATGCCCGGCTTGCCGATCCGACAGCAATGGTTGTCGCAACCGTTGATGAACACGGACAACCGTACCAGCGGATTGTGTTGCTAAAACACTATGACGAAAAAGGGCTGGTTTTTTATACCAACCTTGGCAGTCGTAAAGCGCATCATCTTGAACAAAACCCGCGTATCAGTTTGCTTTTTCCCTGGCATATGCTGGAGCGTCAGGTCATGGTCATCGGTAAAGCCGAACGGTTATCAACGCTTGATGTGATTAAATACTTCCACAGTCGCCCTCGTGACAGTCAAATCGGAGCCTGGGTTTCCCGGCAGTCCAGCCGTATTTCCGCGCGCGGTATTCTGGAAAGTAAGTTTCTTGAACTCAAGCAGAAGTTCCAGCAAGGCGAGGTTCCGTTGCCGAGTTTCTGGGGCGGTTTCCGGGTGAGCTATGAACAAATGGAATTCTGGCAGGGGGGCGAAAATCGCCTGCACGATCGTTTTTTATACCAGCGTGACGGCAATGAGTGGAAAATAGATCGTCTGGCACCGTAATGATGGCAAAATGTTGTTTTATGTACTGGTACTCCTGATTCCGGCGCTTTATTCTATAACCCCTTCGCATCAGGCGAACAGTCGTGTACCGGCAAAGGTGCAGTCGTTTTATACATGGAGATTTTGATGGCAAGCAGTAACTTGATTAAACAATTGCAAGAGCGGGGGCTTATTGCCCAGATTACGGACGAAGAAGCGTTAGCAGAGCGACTGGCGCAAGGGCCAATTGCACTCTATTGCGGTTTCGATCCTACCGCTGATAGCTTGCATTTGGGGCATCTTGTTCCATTGTTATGCCTGAAACGCTTCCAGCAGGCCGGGCATAAACCTGTTGCACTGGTGGGGGGCGCGACTGGCCTGATTGGCGATCCGAGCTTTAAAGCCGCCGAGCGAAAGCTGAATACCGAAGATACGGTGCAACAGTGGGTGGATAAAATCCGCAAACAGGTTGCGCCGTTCCTCGATTTTGATTGTGGCGACAACTCAGCTATTGCGGCCAACAACTACGACTGGTTTGGCGGCATGAATGTGCTGACCTTCCTGCGCGATATCGGCAAACACTTCTCCGTTAACCAGATGATTAACAAAGAAGCGGTCAAGCAGCGTCTCAACCGTGACGACCAGGGGATCTCTTTTACTGAGTTCTCCTATAACCTGCTTCAGGGCTACGATTTTGCCTGCCTGAATAATTTGCATGGGGTTGCGCTGCAAATTGGTGGCTCCGATCAGTGGGGGAATATTACTTCCGGCATCGATCTGACGCGCCGACTGCATCAAAATCAGGTGTTTGGCCTGACGGTTCCGTTGATTACCAAAGCAGACGGCACTAAATTTGGTAAAACTGAAGGTGGTGCAGTCTGGCTCGATCCGAAGAAAACCAGCCCGTATAAATTCTACCAGTTCTGGATCAATACGGCGGATGCGGACGTTTATCGCTTCCTGAAATTCTTCACCTTCATGGATATCGCTGAGATTAACGCGCTGGAAGAAGAAGACAAAAACAGCGGTAAAGCACCGCGTGCACAGTACGTACTGGCCGAGCTGGTAACGCGTCTGGTGCACGGTGAAGAGGGTCTGACGGCGGCGAAACGCATCACCGAAAGCCTGTTTAACGGCACCCTCAGCGCCCTGAGCGAAGCCGATTTTGAACAGCTGGCCCAGGACGGCGTGCCGATGATCGAAATGGAGAAAGGTGCCGATCTGATGCAGGCGCTGGTGGACTCTGAACTTCAGCCTTCTCGCGGTCAGGCGCGCAAAACTATCGCCTCTAACGCGGTCACCATTAACGGCGAAAAACAGACCGATCCGGAATATACCTTTGCTGACAGCGATCGTCTGTTCGGACGTTATACTCTGCTGCGCCGGGGTAAGAAAAACTACTGCCTGGTCTGCTGGAAGTAAATCAGCGAGGCAAGAAGGGGCGCGGGAAACCACGCCCCTGATTTTTTGGCTCAGGCACAAGAAACTTTACGACAGTCCTTCCGCTGCCAGCGCGGCAATCACCGCAGGTCGTGCCGCAACCCGATCCATATAGGTATTCACATTGCTCAGATCGTCCATCGTGAGTTTTACCGCACGCGCCCAGCGCAGAACAGTGTAGAGATAGGCGTCGGCAATGGTAAAACGTAAACCGTTAATCCACTGCTTATCACTCAATGCCTCTTCAATGAACCGCAATTTTTTCTCTAGCTGCGCGCGCACGGCGGGTTTATATTCTTCTGGCGTATCGGGACGGAACAACGGGGTGAATCCCTTGTGCAGCTCAGTTGCAACATAATTGAGCCATTCCAGGGCTTTATAACGCGTAATGCTGCCTACCGGCGCCAGAAGCTGGCGGTCAGGTACGCTGTCAGCAATATATTGCATAATTGCGGTGCCTTCAGTGAGCAACGTGTTGTCATCCAGTTGAACGGCCGGAACCTGGCCTTTGGGGTTGACGTTGAAAAAGTCGCCACCATTTTCCAGACGTTTATTTGCCAGATCGACTTTTTCCAGCGTAAAGTCCACGCCACTTTCACGCAGAACGATATGTGAAGCGAGAGAACAGGCACCAGGTTTATAAAATAGCTTCATCAGTACACCCCTTCGAAGGCAACAGTATGCGTATTCGTATGGTAGTGCGGCAGCCGATAAAAAAAAAGCCGCTAACGGAGTTAGCGGCTCAAAAGTCTGTGTTTCCCGATGATATTACGCGACAGGCGTCTGCGCTGCTTTCACGTCTTTCTCGTCACTTTGTGTCATGCGGTTAAGTTTCGGCGCTGTAAGCAGCATCAGAATAGCGATGACGCCGGTAACAATGCCGATCTGCATGAAGACATGGCTATAGACCTGTAAGGAAACCAGAGGGTCGGTAACGTCTTCAGGAACGGCCATCATGTTTGCGACATAACCGCCGATCAGGTTAGCGCCCGCCGTGGTGAGGAACCAGCTACCCATGATGAAACCCATCAAGCGCTGCGGCACCAGTTGTGCAACCATCGCCAGACCCAGACCGGAAATCATCAGTTCACCAACGCTCTGCAGGGCATAGCTCAGGACCAGCCAGCCAGAAGAGACGATGCCGGCATCGGTAGCCATTTTAGCCCCTAACGGCAGAACCAGGAACGCACCCGCGCACAGCACCATGCCAATGGCAAATTTGGTCGGCATCGGCAGCGTGTCGCCCATTTTGTTATAGATAGCGGCCAGAATCGGGCTACCGATAATGATCCAGAACGGGTTCAGCGCCTGATACTGTTCTGGCTGGACGTTAATGCCGAAAATAGCATGTTCAACGTTGTGGATTGCAAAGAAGTTCAGCGATGTCGGCATCTGGCTATAAAGTACGAAGAAGATGATAGCCTGCAGCATCAGAATGAACGCGACAATCATTTTGCGACGTGCAGCACCCTGCATTGAGAATGCTTCTTTAGCGAAGATGCAGATGATACCCAGCGCAATAACGCCCAGAACCATACGTGCAATACCCTGGTTGTGCAGCAGCCAGGTGGCAATTGCGATCAGAATGACAACGCCTACAATCGTGATTAAAAGTTTGCCGACTTTCAGAGGTTCGAAGTCCGGCTTAGAACCGTACTGTTTAACCCAGCGCTGGCAGAAGGCGAAGTTAATCACGGTGATCAGCATACCTACAACGCTCAGGGCGAACGCCACGCTCCAGCCGAACGTTGCTGCCAGCCATGGAGTTGCCAGCATTGAGAAGAAGGAACCAATGTTGACGGCCATGTAATACATGGTAAAAGCACCGTCGAGACGCGGGTCATCTTTCGCATAGCAGGTAGAAAGCAGCGAGGATGGGTTAGCTTTAAACAGACCGTTACCTACCGCAATGGTTGCCATACCCATATAGACGACGGCAACATCATGACCGGACCAGGCGACCAGCGCATAGCCGATTGCCAGCACGATTGCGCCAAGCATAATGACGCGTTTGGTACCGAGGACTTTATCGCCAAGCCAGCCGCCGATAGCGACCAGACCATAGACTAATGCGCTGAAGGATGAAAACAGCGTAATGGAGTCCGTTTCGGTCATACCCAGCTGTTTTACCAGGTAAACCGCCATAATCCCTTGCAGGCCATAGAAACCAAAACGTTCCCATAACTCGATCGAGAAGATCAGATAGAACGCTTTTGGTTGTTTGAAAGCGTTCATACTCACGCTTTCTGTTGGTTTATTGTTTGCAGTTGACACATATACCTCTTTTTTTACATCCCATATCAACGGGGGCGTTTTCGGTGGGATGCTCAATAAACATCCGCTTTATAGTTATTCTGGAGGGGAAACGGCAGCTAATGTTCACTATCCTGTCCACTCAGGCAATACTTTTGTAATAGTCTGTTACACATAAATTTTACCGTATAATTAACCTGCTCTGCAAATGTTATCCAGCGTTTAATTTCAATGTTTCGCTATTAGTGGTTTTTTAAACTGGTAAAAGCCGGTAAAGCTGGCGCAATGGCGATATATTTTGCTGTTTTACGTTTTTTGTAGTGATATGGGCTATATTCTGAAAAAAAGATGGTTTTTTGTTTTGTTCTGCAATGGTTTCATATAAGTAATGTAAATGTAATTACGCCGGGTAAGAACAAATTCTTAACATTACGTTAAATAAATGACCCGTAAGGTTAACGCTTAGAAAATTTTCGCTCTGAAAAAAGGATTTCACTGGTAAGAGAGTCTAACGCAGCGAAAAAGGGTAAAGCAGAGGGTGAGAAAAAACTTAACCGGCGGCAAAAACCAAAGTCAGCAGGCAGCGGACATTATCTTTTGCCTGCCAGGCGCGATCTCAGGCATACACCTTTTCTTTATACTCACAGACATCTTCTATGATGCAGGAGCCACATCGCGGTTTACGTGCAATACAGGTGTAACGCCCGTGCAAAATTAACCAGTGATGACAGTCCACTTTAAACTCCGCAGGGACAACATTAAGTAATTTCTCTTCCACCTGTTCGACATTTTTACCTGGGGCAAATTGTGTTCGGTTGCAAACGCGAAAAATATGCGTATCGACCGCGATGGTGGGCCAGCCAAACGCGGTATTGAGCACTACGTTTGCCGTTTTACGTCCGACGCCCGGCAACGCTTCGAGGGCAGCCCTGTCTTCCGGCACCGCGCCACCGTGTAATTCAATCAGCATTCGGCAGGTTTTAATCACGTTCCCGGCCTTGCTGTTATAGAGGCCAATGGTTTTGATATAAGACTTAATCCCGTCAACGCCGAGTTCAAGCATCGCCTGCGGCGTGTTGGCCACCGGATATAATTTGGCGGTCGCTTTATTGACGCTGACATCAGTCGCCTGGGCAGAAAGCAACACCGCAATCAGCAATTCAAACGGTGAGGTGAAATGCAGTTCTGTCGTGGGATGCGGATTATTTTCACGCAAGCGGGTAAGGATAGTCAGTCGTTTTTGTTTGTTCATCAGGCTTTCTCTGACGCCGTAGGGGCGGAAATCACGGTATTGACCGCGGCCTGCGCCCGACGTTTTTTAGAACGTTCATCAATCAGGTATTTTACCGCCAGCATCATGCCAAGACCAATAAAAGCGCCGGGTGGGAGCATCGCAAGCAGGAAGGGCGTATCGGTATGAAAGAGTTCAACCCGTAGCGCTTTAGCCCACGGACCGAGCAGTGCGTCCGCGCCGTCAAATAGTGTACCGTTACCCAGAATTTCACGCAGCGAGCCAAGCACAAACATCGCGCTTGTCGCGCCCAGACCGATGGAAAAGCCGTCCAGCGCAGAGAGCGGCACGCTTTTTTTAGCGGCAAACGCTTCTGCCCGGCCAATAACAATGCAGTTGGTCACGATCAAGGGAATAAAAATCCCCAGGGACTGATACAGTCCATAAGCGAAAGCATTGATGAGCATCTGGACGACGCTGACCACTGAGGCAATGATCATGACGTAAATGGGAATACGAATTTCAGCGGGAACCCAGCGGCGAAGGGCGGAGACCGCTGTGTTAGTCAGCGTCAGAACTAACGTCGTTGCCAGCCCGAGGCCAAGCGCATTGGTGGCGGTGGAGGTTACCGCAAGCAAGGGGCACAGGCCCAACAGTTGCACCAGCGCGGAGTTATTCTTCCACAGACCCTGTACAATAACGTCTTTGACTTCGCTCATGGTTTATTCTCCACAGGCTGAGAGTTGAGAGAGTTGCGCAGGTAGCGTTTCAGCATAGAGACCGGTGCGCTTAACCGCATTCACCACCGCGCGCGGGGTAATGGTCGCGCCGGTAAACTGATCGAAATCACCGCCGTCTTTTTTCACCGCCCAGCGGCTGTCATTCTTACCATCAATTTTCTTTCCGGCAAAATGCGTGATCCAGTCGGAGAGACGCAATTCAATCTTATCCCCCAGACCGGGTGTCTCATGATGTTGAATAACGCGTGAACCGAATACGGTACCGTGAAAATCTGCGCCGACCAGTAACTGTATGGCGCCGGAATATCCGTCAGGAGCCGTGGTCTCCAGAACGGCAGCAACCGGGGACTCATTCATCATTGCAATATAGACCCGGTGTTGCCCTTTACCCAGCGCTGGCGCACTCACCAGATAACAACTTTTTTGCAAATCGTTGTTATAGCGTTCTGCGGGAAGTACCTGGTCGAAAAGCGCTTTCTGCTGGCCAGCTGCCTGCTGCGCGATGGTATTTTTTGTCACCTGATCGATGGCCGCCGTTAGCCCCGTTGTGCCGACGGCGAAAAGTGCCAGCGTGACGCCATGTTTACGCATAGTCTTCAGCATGTTCTTTCCTCAGCGATGACCGTAAACGCGGGGACGCGTGTAGTAATCGATCAGCGGTACGGTAATATTTGCCAGCAGTACCGCAAACGCCACACCGTCAGGATAACCACCGAAACTGCGGATAAGCCAGACGAGAAGCCCCGCCAGCGCACCAAAAATCAGCCTGCCGCGATTGGTTGTGGAGGCGGTAACCGGGTCGGTTAAAATAAAGAAGGCCCCTAACATCGTCGCACCTGAGAGCAGGTGAATGGACGGTGACGCCAGATGGTCGGGGGCAAAGAGCCAGCCGAGCGTAGAGCACACGGCAAGGCTTACAATAAAGCTCAGCGGGATATGCCAGCGGATCGCTTTTTGCCACAGTAAAAACAGACCACCGGCCAGAAATGCCAGATTGACCCACTGCCAGCCAACGCCCGCAAACGCGCCCTGATAAATCGTGGACTGCATAATCTGCGTCACGTCGCGTCCGGCGTGCAGCGAGGTTTTAAAGGTATCCAGCGGCGTCGCCTGGCTGATACCGTCGATGCCAAGACGCAGGGCATTCATGTCAGTACCCGTAGCCGTATGGCCGCTAAAAATGATCTGCAGCACCTCAACAATATCAGGTGTTCTGGCAGCGATGTCCTGCGGCGGTAACCATGACGTCATCTGGACCGGAAAGGAAATCAGCAGAACCACATAACCAATCATTGCCGGGTTAAACGGGTTATGTCCGAGGCCACCATAAAGCTGTTTAGCGATGATGATCGCAAAAACGGTGCCCAGTACCACCATCCACCATGGCGCAAGCGGGGGGATGCTGATAGCCAGTAACACGCCGGTCAGCCACGCCGAATTATCAGTCAGAATGCTGCCGACAGATTGCTTACGCAATTTAAGTACGATGGCTTCTGCGCCCCAGGCTGACACACTGGCGAGGATCAGCTGTATTAACGTTCCCCAGCCAAAAAAACAAAGCTGCGTGGCGATACCCGGCAGGGTTGCCAGCAGCACCAGCATCATAATACGGGATGTCTGGCGCTGATTATGGGTATAGGGAGAACTTGCAATTCTGAAAACCATTTAATCCTCGTTAACGGCCTGCTGTGCTGATTTTCGTGCCTGAACGCGGGCAATTGCGGCTGCGACCGCTGCTTTACGCGGATCGTCCCCGGGCGCGGGGTCACTGGCCTGCTGCTGAAGCTTGCGGGCCTTCGCGCGGGCAATCGCCGCTTCGACGGCAGCTTTGCGCGGGTCGACCGGTTCAGAAACCGTGTCACTTTGCATCTGCTGCTCTGCTTTACGGGCCTTCGCGCGGGCAATCGCCGCTTCGACGGCAGCTTTACGCGGGTCGACCGGTTCAGAAACCGCGTCACTTTGCGTCTGCTGTTCTGCTTTACGGGCCTTCGCGCGGGCAATCGCCGCTTCGACGGCGGCTTTGCGCGGATCGACAGGCTCCGAAACCGCGTCACTTTGCGTCTGCTGTTCTGCTTTACGGGCCTTCGCGCGGGCAATCGCCGCTTCGACGGCGGCTTTGCGCGGATCGGAAGCCTCTGAAGCGTTATCCGTCTGCTGAATTTTTTCCGCTTTGTGCGCGCGAGCCTGCGCTTTGCGGGCCTCACGTGCGGCAATTATCTCGCGGTTATCCGGCGTTTCTCCAGCCTGGACGACGACCGGTTGACCTGCTGCCTGCTGTTTTTCCCGTACCCTGGCAATAGCCGCCTGAATCGCATCCTGATCCTGCGCGGCAGGCTGTATGGCCGAGCGCTTATGACGCTCCTGACGCGCGGCTTTTTCGCGCTCAAGGCGCGCCTGACGCGCTTCAAAGCGAGCTTTTGCATCAGCCGCCCGTTTGTCCTCAAGGCTGATAGCGTAAATTTCGGCTTTTTCCTGACGGAAATACTGCACCAGCGGGATATTACTGGGGCAAACCCAGGCACAGGCACCGCATTCAATACAATCCTGAAGATTATGCGCCGTAGCCTTATCATGCTGCTGACCTTTACTGAACCAGTACAACTGTTGCGGCAGAAGATCGGCAGGACAGGCATCGGCGCAGGCGCTACAGCGGATGCAGCCTTTTTCTTCCTGCTGCTCACCCATTTCACTGATGGAGGGAGCCAGCAGGCAGTTGGTAATTTTAACCACCGGTACATCCAGCCACGGCAGGGTAAAGCCCATCAGGGGCCCCCCCATAATGACCATCTGGTCGGAAGATGGGCAAAAGCCAGCGAATTCCAGTAAATGACGCACTGGGGTACCCAGTCGCGCCCAGACATTACCCGGCCTGGCAACGGCTTCTCCGGTCAACGTGACCACACGCTCTGTCAGTGGCTCGCCGTCGATAACCGCCCGCTTAATTGCATAGGCAGTACCGACGTTTTGCATTAACACGCCAATATCTGATGAACGTCCGCCGTGCGGCACCTGCTTGCCGGTCAGGAGTTGCGTAAGCTGCTTAGCTCCCCCGGACGGGTATTTGGTTGGAACCACCCGCAGAGAAATATCGTGCGCATCTGCCAGCACCGCACGCAGCATAGAAATTGCCTGCGGCTTGTTATCTTCAATGCCGATCAGCACCTGCCGGGGTTGTAAAATATGCGCGAGGATACGCACGCCGTCGATGATCTGGGCGGCGCACTCCTGCATCAGCCGATCGTCAGCGGTAATATACGGTTCGCACTCGGCCGCATTAACGATCAGCGTTTCGATTTTATCGCCGCCGCCGCGCAGTTTGCTGCCGGTAGGGAAACCAGCACCGCCTAAACCCGCCACGCCGTATTGATGAATACGCTCAATCAGTTCATCACGACTTTTATGGTGATAGTCTTGCCAGCCGTCACGCTCTATCCAGCGGTCTTCGCCGTCGGCGTCGATTATGACGCTTAATTCAGCCAGCGCGGAAGGGTGCGCGGTAGAGTGGGGGGCAATCGCCGTCACCACACCAGACGTGGGCGCATGTACAGGCAGCATGCGTCCCCAGCCACGGGTCAACGGCTGGCCACGCAGGACATAATCGCCTGCCTTTACGCACAGCTCACCCTCAGCACCAATGTGCTGCTTCAGTGGAATAACAAAGCGCTGCGCCAGCGGCACGTGCCGCAGCGGCGTCAGGCTGGACTGCGTTTTCATTTCCGGCGGATGGATGCCGCCGTTGAAATCCCAGATCTTGTCCTTTCTGAAGGCAGAAAATAGTTTAAACATGGTGTTCCACAGGAATGATACGGACGGGGATGGTCTGTAAATCCCATTTCCAGTTTTCAGTGGTGGTGGCTGCCGGTTGCAGGGTAATACACCGCGTCGGGCAGGGATCCACACACAGATTACAGCCGGTACACAGGTCGTTCATCACGGTATGCATTGCACGGGTTGCCCCAATAATGGCATCTACCGGGCAGGCCTGAATGCATTTAGTACAGCCAATGCAATTCTCTTCATCGATAACTGCCAGCATTCGAACCGGCTCAAGCGTTTGGGCATCGCCTTCTATCGGCTGAGGATCAACGTTAAGCAAGGTGGCTATTTTTAGCATCACCGCTTCGCCACCGGGCGCACATTTATTAATGTTCTCACCGTTGCGGCCTACCGCTTCAGCGTAGGGGCGACAGCCGGGAAAGCCACACTGTCCGCACTGGCTTTGCGGTAAAATGGCATCAATTTTTTCAACAATCGGATCTTCCTCGACCGCAAAGCGGCGGGAGGCGTAGCCCAATATAATGCCAAAAATCAGCCCGAGAATGCCGAGTGCCGCTATGGCTATCCAGATTGCCGTCATCACAGTTTCACCAGACCGCTAAAGCCCATGAAGGCCAGTGACATCAGCCCTGCGGTAATCAGAGCGATGGCGTTACCACGAAACGGCGCGGGTACGTCGGCCACCGCTAGACGCTCACGGATGGCGGCGAACAGAACCATTACCAGTGAGAAACCCGCCGCGGCCGAAAAGCCGTACAGCGCTGACTGAAGAAAGTTATGCCCGAGGTTAATATTCAACAGGGCTACGCCGAGTACCGCACAGTTAGTGGTGATCAGCGGCAGAAATATGCCCAGCAGGCGATACAGCGCCGGACTGGTTTTGCGCACCACCATCTCGGTAAACTGCACAACCACGGCAATGACCAGGATAAAGGCCAGAGTGCGTAAATAGACTAAATTCAGTGGAATGAGGATCCAGTTATCAATCAGCCACGCGCAGACAGACGCCAGCGTCATCACAAACGTGGTGGCCAGACCCATACCCATCGCTGTTTCCAGCTTTTTAGAGACCCCCATAAAGGGGCACAGGCCCAGAAACTTCACCAGGACGAAGTTGTTTACCAGGACTGTTCCAACAAAGAGTAATAAATAGTCAGTCATTATTCGACCTGAAACAAAAAAAGCCGTCTATTATCGGTCAAACCAGACCATGCGACAACAGGATAACTGTAGGGTTATTACAGATTGACGAAAGTGCTTTTAACCCGCTGCGATCGTCTGAAATAGGGGGCCAGTAGCGCAGCCGCAAGAAGAGGAAACAGCAGTTGCCTGATTGCCAGCGCGTCGGAAACCGGTGAAAAAGCAAAGGCTTTGATCGCCAGCACGACGGAGATGAGCAGCCAGACAATATAGTGCTTCGGCACCGCTTTACGCCGTTTAAAAAAGGCAATGGTTAACCACAGCGTATAATACCACATGGCAGCGGCGAACGCGCAGGAGATAGCCCACAGGGCGACATAGCTACTGCTTTGCGTCTTCAGCGAAGACAGCATATCTGGTGTCAGTAGCGCGCCCGCATAAATCAACAACGACAGCGACGTGCTCAATAAGGCCAGCAACAGCCAGGCTAAGGGTGCCAGCAGCCAGCCGCCAATACGTTCACCGGATTTTACAGACATGCCCACTCCAGAAATTAGCGCCAGATAAGAGGTCTACGACCGGGCGGGAAGTATAAAACAACTGGCGCTACTATTTACAGACTTTATTGCACGTAACGCCAGACGGTCTTCGGAACCTGGCCAATATCGAACAATTTACCGCCTGACACCAGTTCAGCACGACGGTGGTCGGCAGCCCTGTACATATTGATGATTTCGGTCTCATCGGTCAGGTTATAGTTGAGATGGTCAAACAATTTTTCCAGGCTTTCAAGGGAACTGATTTTACGAAATTTTAATAAATAGTCCTGAACGGTCATATTAAATGGGTCCATTTATAATGAGAATAATTATATGAATTTAGACTTATCACATCAGGATATGCATCATTGCTCGTGCTTTTACCCGTACTCCGCTTACCACCCATCCTGGAAGCAACGCTTTCCCTGGCTGAATGCCGCTGACAGTATTTAAAAAATACAAGGTAAAGGCAAGGACACGAATAATTTCTGATTTACTTAAAAGGGATGTAAAGCATATCCATCAGACATAGCAGGTGCCGAAAGGCACCTGCTAAGAGAAGATTAACGCTGTTCGCCGCGGCTGGCAATCACGTTCTGATACCAGTAGTAACTCTTTTTGCGTTTACGTGCTAAATTCTGGTTATGATCGACATAAACAAAGCCATACTGCTTTTTATAACCGTTTAACCAGCTCAACAAATCGATAAAAGACCACGGATAATAACCGCGAACGTCGGCACCTGCTTTGATGGCCTTTTCCAGGGCATCAATATGCATACGCAGATAGTCAATACGCGGATCATCGACCACCTCACCGTCAACGACAGGGTCTTTTGCGCCCAAACCATTTTCGGTAATATAAATCGGAATATCGCCATAGCGTGCTTTTATCATCATAATGCCGTCGGTTAATCCCTGCGGCCAGATCTCCCAGTCCCAGTCGGTATAAACACCTTCAGGATTACGCACGAATTTAAACAGGCCTTTAAAGCCAAACTCGCCGCCGCTCTGGCGTTCACCGCTGTGATTCGCCTGCGTACGTGTTTCATACGGATTCGCCGCCACGGTTTCGCGCCGATAATAATTAAGACCAATAAAATCGCAGCGATTATCACGCAGTAGCGCCATATCGTCAGGGGCGCATTGTGGTACGCCCCACAGCTGCCGGGTCTGCCGAAGCAGTTCGTCGGGATAAGCGCCTTTAAGGATTGGATCGTAAAACCAGTGCGTATGAATGGCATCGGCCAATTCGGTGGCGGCAATGTCTTCAGGGCTTTGCGTTAATGGAGTATGCGGCTGAAGGACATTAACGAAGCCGATTTCACCACTAATGCCGCTTTCGCGAAAAGCACGCACCGCCATAGCGTGAGCAATAAAAACGTGGTGACAGGCCTGAATTGCGCGGGCGGGATCGTTAACGGAAGGGGGATGACTGCCGGTGATGTAGCCATGGCCGATAAATACTATCGTTTCATTGAACGTGGCCCACAGCTTAACTCTGTCGCCAAAGCGCTCGTAACACAGACGCGCATATTCAACAAAGGCCTCCGCCGTGGCGCGGGATTCCCAGCCGCCCTCATCCTGCAGGGCCTGAGGAAGATCCCAGTGGTAAAGCGTCAGCATAGGCTCGATATTATGCGCCAGTAGTTCATCGATCAGATCGCTGTAGAATTTCACCCCGGCTTCATTAATTTCGCCACGCCCGTCAGGCAGCAGGCGCGGCCAGGATACGGAAAAACGGTAGCTTTGCAGCCCCATCTCCGCCATTAACGCCACATCCTCGCGAAAACGATGGTAGTGATCAACCGCAATATCACCATTGGTATTCTGGTAGGTTGTACCGGGTTGATGTGAAAAGATGTCCCAGATAGACGGGCCTTTGCCGTCTTTATCATGTGCACCTTCAACCTGGTACGCCGCCGTCGCCGCGCCCCACAGAAAATTGTTCGGAAAAGCAGCCATGCTTATCTCCTGTTCGCAAAAAACAACAGTGTAAGAACAGTCGTTAACGGTATGCAACCGGTTTCAGAAACCGGTTGCAGCATTGCGAGCCGGATCACTTTCCACGGCGAGTTTATTTATGCAGCGCCGGAGTATCGGTCTGAGGTGGTTCGTAGCGGTCGATATGATTGGCGGCGATAAGTAACAGGACCGTGAGGCCGACAATAGCCCAACCAGCCATTTGCAGGATGCGTGAAAAAGAAGAGGACATTCTTTATAAACCTAATTGAAAATGTCGGTAAATGCTAGCTGGCAGGTATGAGGTCAGCAAGTCACTGACCTTATTTAATTTATGTCACGGTGTTGCGAGGTTATTTTTCAGTAACTCTGATGAAAATTCGGAGGTTGGTTGATGTTATTAATGTGTTGTGGCGGCAGGAAAGATAGGGTGAAATAGAGGCTGGTAAAAAAGAGGGCTATAAAATGAGTGACAGTTTACGCGTTGGATTAATTGGTTACGGTTATGCCAGTAAAACATTTCATGCACCGCTCATTGACGGCACGCCGGGACTAGAACTGGCGGTTATCTCCAGCAGTGATGAAGCTAAAGTTAAAGCCGACTGGCCTGGCGTAAAGGTTGTTTCCGAGCCGAAGCACCTGTTCAACGATCCCTCTATTGATTTGGTTGTGATCCCTACGCCTAATGATACCCACTTTCCGCTGGCAAAAGCGGCGCTGGAAGCCGGGAAACATGTGGTCGTAGATAAGCCTTTCACCGTGACGTTGTCACAAGCGCGGGAGCTGGATACGTTGGCAAAAAGCCTGGGACGTCTGCTGTCTGTGTTTCATAACCGTCGCTGGGACAGTGATTTCCTGACCGTTAAAGCGCTGCTCGCAGAAGGTACGCTGGGCGAAGTGGCGTGGTTTGAATCTCATTTTGATCGTTATCGTCCGCAGGTGCGCAACCGCTGGCGTGAACAGGGTGGACCGGGCAGCGGTATCTGGTATGACCTGGGGCCGCATCTGCTGGATCAAGCCGTCA